>NZ_CP078077.1:649629-3458159 GCF_023101185.1 Microbacterium galbinum | reverse complement strand
TAGATGATCGAGGATCTGTCGAGCCCGTTCGCGGAGAGGAGGGCGTCGAGCGGGATGCCGTGGCGCTGGGCGATGGCGAAGAGGGTGTCTCCGGCGGCGACCGTGTACGTCGCGGGAGCGGATGCGGGAGGAGCAGTGGGCGCGGGTGTGCTCGCAGGTGCCTGGGGGGCATCGAGCCGCAACTTCTGTCCGGGGAGGATCACGGAGCTCGCGTCGAGCCCGTTCCACGCGAGCACGTCCGCCGTGCGCAGGCCGAAGCTCTGAGCGATGGCGAAGATCGTATCGCCGGGGGCGACGACGTAGTCGGTCGGCGGGGCTTCCGCCGGTGCGATGCGGTGCGGAACACCGTTGAGGCGAGCGGTGGACGAAGAGTCGGCGGCCACATCGGCTCCGGCGGGGGCGGCGACCAGCACGCCGGCGAGTGCGCCCAGGACGGCGGCCGGTAGGCCGAGCGTCGCGTACCGCTGGCGACGGGAAGAGGTGTTCGGTGTCACGAGGGGCCCCCTTTTCGAACCCTGCCACGCTGACACGGAAGTAAACGGAAGTCAACAGGAGTGAAAGAAGTGACGTCTGTGAAAGAGGGCATCTCGGAATGCACGTGCGGCTTCGAGATGAGATAGTTGCTGGGTGTCTGAGA
This sequence comes from Microbacterium galbinum, assembly GCF_023101185.1. GTDB lineage: Bacteria > Actinomycetota > Actinomycetes > Actinomycetales > Microbacteriaceae > Microbacterium > Microbacterium galbinum. The sequence goes on along the minus strand of NZ_CP078077.1, from coordinate 3,457,522 downwards.
ACGTTGATGGAACCCCCGCCCTGGAGTGGCTGACGCTGCCCGATCTCGTCGAGGTGCTCGACGAGCCGCTCGGCAAGGTGCGTCGCCTCATCGACGAACACCACCTGGTCGGTTCGCGTCGCACGGGCGTGTTCGCCGTTCCGTCGCTCTTCATCGTCGACGGGCGTCCGCTCAGTTCACTGCGTGGAACGATCATCGTGCTGCAGGATGCCGGGTTCACCGATGACGAGCTGATCGACTGGCTCCTCGCCGAGGAGGAATCGATGGGGCGCTCGCCGATCGCGGCGCTGCTCGCCGGCCACAAGAGCGAGGTCCGCCGAATCGCCCGCACCCTCGCCTGAGGGCTCTGCGCAACCGCTCAGGCGGTACGAACGGTGGCTGCCCGAGCGAGATCGCGGAGGCCGCTGACGGCGGCGTTGTCGAGGCGCGCCCCGACCAGAGCGCGGTCGGCCTCGCGGGCGTAGTCCGCGATCATGGATTCGACACGATCGAGCGCGCCGGTGTCTCGGATGGTCGCCTGGAGGTACTCGACCTGCCGAGGCACGAGCTCCGGGTCGCCGAGCATCTCGTCGACGACCCCGCGGGCGGGGCGGTCGAGGGCTTCGCGGGTGAGGGCGATCAGCACGGTGCGCTTGCCCTCACGCAGATCGTCTCCCGCGGGCTTGCCGGTGACCGATTCGTCGCCGAAGACGCCGAGCACGTCGTCGCGCAACTGGAAGGCCATGCCGACGGGGTGGCCGAAGCTCCGCAGGGCCGTCAGCTGTGATGCATCCGCTCCGGCGAGCGATGCGCCCAGGACGAGCGGCTGCTCGATGCTGTACCTGGCCGATTTCAGCGAGGCCACGCGGAGTGCGCGGTGCGCGTGCTCCGCATCGTCGTTCACCCTCCACGCGGATTCCTCGGCGATGTCGAGATACTGCCCGACCGTCACGTCCCTGCGCATGCGGGCGTACTCGCGCCGCACGTCTGCGGCGTGAGCGTGATCGGTGATGGCGGACTCGACGAGGTCGTCGCTCCACGCCACGAGCAGATCGCCGAGTAGCACCGCGCTCGCGCGCCCGAACGCCTCGGCGTCTCCGCTCCACCCGGCCGAGCGATGCGCGCTCTCCAGGGCGCGATGCGCGGCCGGTCGGCCCCGACGCGTGTCGGAGTTGTCGATGATGTCGTCGTGCACGAGCGCTGCCGACTGGAAGATCTCGAGCGCCGCGCACGTGTTCCAGAGGGCTTCGCCTTCCGTCGCGTGACGATCGGCCGCACGCGCGACCGCCTGCCATCCCGCGTGGCAGAACCGGGCGCGCAACCGCTTGCCACCCACGAGCGTGTCGGCCGCGGCATCGATGAGAGCGACGGCATCGGGGCCGTACTCGGTCGACTCAGTACGCATCCTCTCGACGAACTGCTCCAGGCGGGAGGCGACGGCTTCGACGATCGGGGCGGGGGAGGACACGACTCCCAGCATACGTAAAGCAATGAGGGGGCGAACGGCTAGCCTCCGAGCGTCGGGCGCGCGTAGAATGGAACGCACGATACCCGAGGGGGACGAAATGCCACTCTCCGAACAGGAGCAGCGTCTGCTCGACGAGATGGAACGCCATCTCCTCCACAACGACGCCGACGTCGTGAGCGCGCCTTCGGGCGATCGCGCACTGAGCTATCGGAACCTCGTCTACGGGGCTCTCCTGGTGCTCGCGGGCGTCGGCGGTCTGGTCGCCGGCGTGATCGTGGGCGACGTCTGGGGAATCGTCATCGGCGTGGTCGGGTTCGCCGCCATGCTCGCCGGTGTCATGCTGGCCGTCACCCCCGTGCGCCGCTCCGCACCCGCCGCGACTCCCTCCGAGAAGCCGGCCGCCAAGCGGCAGGACTCCGCGTCCTTCATGGACCGCATGAACGATCGATGGGATCGCCGCCACGAGGGGAACTGACCCCACTCACTTCTGAAGGCCCGGATGCTCTGAGCATCCGGGCCTTTTTCGTGCTCTGCGCGTTTCTCGGTGTTCCCTCTTCCCTCCACCGGCCCTCCACTAGCGCTCCACCCTCCTCCACCGCAGAATCATGCGGAACTTCGGACCTCCGTGCCGTTTTCGGTGGGACAATACTCGGAATAATCGTAGGAATGTGGAGGGAAGTGGAGTAAAGTGGGGCGCACCTCGAGTTGGCCGGACGGAGAGGGGGTGATGGCTGATGTTGTTGGGGACGCATTCTCCGAAGCTGGACGACAAGGGAAGGGTCATCCTTCCCGCGAAGTTCCGCGAAGATCTGGGTGGCGGCATCGTCGTAACCCGTGGTCAGGAGCGCTGCCTCTACGTCTTCAGCACGGCCGAGTTCGAGGCGATGCACGAGCGGATCCGCCAGGCGCCACTCGCGAACAAGCAGGCGCGTGACTTCATGCGCCTGTTCCTCTCCGGTGCCAGTGCGGAGATGCCCGACAGCCAGAACCGCATCACCATCCCGCCCCACCTGCGTCAGTACGCGGGCCTGCAGAAGGAGCTCATCGTCACCGGAGTCGGCGCACACGCCGAGATCTGGGATGCCGAGAGCTGGAACGCCTACCTCGCCGCCGGCGAGGAGACCTACGCCGATCTGGAGCAGGAGGTGATTCCGGGCCTGTTCTGACCACGGCTGTGATGCCCCGCCGCTCCCGCCCCGACACACTTCCCCGGTGCCGGGTCGCGCAGCGGAGGGGGATCAGAGCCGAAGGTCACCCGAGAGAGATCATGAACCTCCGAGACATCCACACCCCTGTCCTGCTCGAGCGCTGCGTCGAGCTGCTGGCTCCCGCCCTCCAGGCCGACGGAGCCGTGCTCGTCGACGCCACGCTGGGAATGGGAGGGCACGCCGAGGCGTTCCTCGAGCGCTTCGACAACATCCGTCTCATCGGCCTGGATCGCGACACCGACGCGCTGCGTATCGCCGGCCAGCGGCTCGAGCGCTTCGCCGACCGCATCTCCCTCGTCCACACGGTCTACGACGAGATCGGTCTGCACGCGCAGGGCGCCTCGGGCATCCTGTTCGACCTGGGAGTGTCGTCGTTGCAGCTCGACGAGGCCGACCGCGGCTTCGCGTACTCCAAGGACGCGCCGCTCGACATGCGGATGGACCAGACCAAGGGCGTTACGGCCGCCGACGTCATCGCGACCTACAGCGAGGGCAACCTCCGCCGCATCTTCGAGCGCTACGGCGAGGAGAAGCTCGCCGGCCGCTATGCCCGGTTCATCATCGACGCACGGCAGAAGAAGCCGATCACGCGTTCGGCCGAACTCGTCGACATCCTGCAGGCGGCGACGCCGGCGGCCGCCCAGCGAGCCGGTCACCCCGCCAAGCGGGTCTTCCAGGCGCTGCGCATCGAGGTCAACGCCGAGCTGACGGTGCTCGCGGACGCCATCCCGCCGGCCATGGACGCACTCGGCGTCGGTGGGCGCATCGTCGTCATGTCGTACCAGTCGCTCGAGGATCGTCTGGTCAAGCAGGCGTTCGCCGCGGCATCCGCATCGACGGCTCCGCAGGGGCTTCCCGTGGAACTGCCCGAGCACGCCCCGCGATTCCGCGTGCTCACCAAGGGCGCTGAACTCGCCGACGAGGCGGAACGCGCCCGCAATCCGAGAGCCATCCCGGTGCGTCTGCGGGCCGCCGAGAAACTTCGGGAGACCGCATGAGCGCGCCCGCCGTCGTCCGTCGTCCGGCGCAGCCGGTCGCTCCCAAGACCGCGTCCCCGCGCCGGCTCCAGCCCGTCACCGCTCCCGCGACCCGCCGCAAGCCGAAACTCGCCTACGCCCTCGTCGCGTTCGCCGGTGCGCTGCTCATCGGCGGTGTGCAGATCGCGCTCTCCCTGGCGATCACGCAGGACTCCTTCACGCTCGCCGGGCTCAGCTCGCAGCAGCGGGAACTCGACCTCCAGGCGAGCGCCCTCCAGGAGGAGCTCCTCGGTCTCAGCTCTCCGCAGGAACTGGCGACCGACGCCGCGGCGCTCGGGATGGTCGTCGCGGGCTCCCCGTCGTACCTCCGTCTGAGCGACGGCGCGGTGTTCGGCACCGGAGCCGGGGCCGACTGGACCTCGACCGTCGATCCGAACGGGGCAGGTGCCGTGAGCAACGCACTGATCACACCGCCGCCCGCCGCGGAGGAGGCGGCTGCGGATGGAGATGCGGCCGCCCCCACCTCGGGCCAGGATCTCCCGCCGGCCATCACCGACGGCCTCCCCAGCCCCACGACGCACTGACCACGAACTGACGGAGAGATCCCATGACGACACGCGCCACACGCGGACCGCGGCGACGCACTGTCGTCGCCCTTGCGGTGATCCTCTCGGTGCTGGCGGCGTTCGTCGTGCGGCTCGTCGACATCCAGGTGGTCAGCGCCGACGCGCACGTCGCCGACTCGCAGAGCTACATCGGCGGCAGCAACACGATCACCGGTCAGCGAGGCACGATCGTCGACTCCGCAGGCATCCCGCTCGCCGAGAGCGTGCTCGTCTACGACACCGAGCTCAGCCCGCTCGTGATCACGCAGCTCGAGGAGAAGGATCCCGAGCTGCCGTGGGCCGAGGCGTCCGAGAAGATCGCCGCGATCACCGGGCAGACCGGCGATGAGGTGCGAAAGCTCGTCGCCGACGCTCTGGCCGTGAATCCCAAGAGCCAGTACGTCGAGCTCAAGAAATCCCTCACCACCGAGCAGCACATCGAGCTGCGCGATCTCAAGCTCGCCTACCTCCACCAGACCGCGCGCGAGACGCGCGTGTATCCGAACGGCGCGGTGGCGGGAAACATCGTCGGCTTCCTCAACGGCAGCGGCGAGGCGCAGGCGGGCATCGAGAAGATGGACCAGTCGTGCCTCGCGCCGACCGACGGCGCGAAGACCTACCGCCAGGGCAAGGACGGCGTCGTCATCCCCGGCAGCGAGAAGATCACGGATGCCGTCGACGGCGGCACCGTGCAGCTCACGATCAACAGCGACCTCAACTGGTACCTGCAGCAGATGATCGCCGAGGAGGCGCAAGCGCAGGGCGCGAAGGGCGGCACCGTCACGGTCGTCGAGGTCAAGACGGGCAAGATCCGCGCCGCAGCGGAGTGGCCCTCGCTCGACCCCAACGACCTCGACGGCGCGAGCCCGTCGTCGTGGGGGAGCCAGATCTTCCACCGCGACTTCGAGCCCGGCTCGACGTTCAAGGCCATCACCGCCGCAGCCGTGATGGAGGGCGCGGGCGTCACGCCGCTGAGCACCGTCAGCGCCGCATCGAAGGAGACCTTCCCGAACGGTGCCGTGATCAACGACGCCTTCACCCACCCCGCGTACAACTACACGCTCGCCGGCGGCCTCATCGACTCCTCCAACGTCGCGCTGTCGAAGTTCGGAACCATGGTGAGCCCAGAGGTGCGCTACGACTACCTGCAGCGATTCGGCGTCGGGGAGGACACCGTCGGGTTCCCCACCGAGGTCTCCGGCATCCTGCATCCCGTCAGCGAGTGGGACAGCCAGTCGCTGTACACGACGACCTTCGGTCAGTACTTCACGGTCACGGCCGCGCAGGTGGCGGGCGCCTACCAGGCGATCGCGAACGGAGGCGAGAAGATCGACCTCTCGCTGGTGGAGTCGTGCACGCAGCCCGACGGCACGGTCGTCGCGGCCGACGAGCCGCAGCACGACCAGATCATCACCGAGCAGACCGCATCCGACCTCACCCGGATGCTCGAGAACGTGGCGGTGCAGGGCGGCAACGCCGATCGCATCCAGGTTCCGGGCTATCGCGTGACGAGCAAGACCGGTACCGCGCAGGTTCCCGACGGCAACGGCGGCTACAAGGCCGGCGTCTACTTCACCAGCATGGTCGGGTTCGCCCCGGTCGACGACCCGCAGTACGTCGTCGTGGTCACCCTCGACGAGCCGACTAAGGTTGTATCGTCCGCGGCAACCGCATCCGCCTTCCAAAAGGCGATGACGCAGGTGATGAAGACCTATCGTGTGATGCCGTCCTCGACTCCCATGGACGAGTTGCTGCCCAAGTTCGAATAGCCGGCGAGAGCCGCGCCTGGAGATGTCATGATCGCCCTGTCGCTCGCTGAGATCGCCGAAGCCATCGGCGGTGAGCTGCGCCTTGCCGGAACCGATACGGCCGGCACCGTCGTCGACGGCACCGTCGACACCGATTCCCGCACCATGGGGCCGCGTTCGATCTTCGTCGCGAAGCCCGGTGCCGAGACCGACGGGCATCACTTCGTCGGGGCCGCAGTCGATGCGGGGGCCGCGCTCGCTATCGTCGAGCACGCGGTCGACGTCGAGGTGAGCCAGATCGTGGTGGCGGATGCCGTCGTCGCGCTCGGCGCACTCGCACGGGAGGTCGTGCGCCGCGTGCGCGAGAAGGGCGACCTCAAGATCGTGGGGATCACCGGCTCGAACGGCAAGACGACCACCAAGAACTTCCTCGCGCGCATCCTGTCGGACGAGGGCGAGACCGTCGCCCCCGTCAAATCGTTCAACAACGAGGTGGGCGCCCCCGTCACGATGCTGCGCGTGACCGAGACCACGCGTTTCCTCGTCAGTGAGTTCGGCGCGGCCGCGCCCGGCAGCATCGCGCATCTGGCAGGACTCGTCGAGCCGGACGTCGCGGTCGTGCTCATGGTCGGGATGGCGCATGCCGGCGGCTTCGGCGGCATCGAGGAGACGGCGAAGGCCAAGTCCGAGCTCGTCGCCGCCGCAAGGGCGACCGGCACCGCCGTCCTCAACGTCGACGATGCGCGCGTCGCGGCGATGCGCGACCTCGCCGAATCCCGCGGCATGCGCGTGGTCGGCTTCGGACAGAGCCCGGTGGCCGAGGTGCGTGCGCAGGGCATCGAGGTGTCCGCCTCGGGAACCCGGTGCGTCATCGAGAGCGCGGGACGGAGCATCCCTCTCGATCTCCGGGTGCTCGGCGCGCACCACATCACCAACGCCCTCGCTGCGATCGCCGCCGCAGGAGTCCTCGGCGTGTCCGCAGAGGACGCCGTCGCTCGCCTCGAGACCGTCGAGATCGCGGAGCGCTGGCGCATGCAGCCCCTCGGCAACGAGCGCGTGCGCATCATCAACGACGCCTACAACGCGAGCCCCGACTCGATGGCGGCCGCCCTGCGCACCCTCGCGCAGATCACCGGTCCCGACGAGCGCACCGTCGCCGTCCTCGGAGCCATGAGCGAGCTCGGTGAGAGCGCAGGGGAGGAGCACGACCGTATCGGTCTGCTCGCCGTGCGCCTCAACATCCGCCGCATCGTGGTCGTCGGCCCCGAGGCTCGCCGCCTCTACCTCTCCGCCGTGGGCGAGGGGTCGTGGGACAGCGAAGCCGTGCACCTGCCCGATCAGGATGCCGCCTTCGAATACCTGCGTTCCGAGCTGCGCGACGGCGATCGCGTGCTCGTCAAGTCATCAAACTCCGTGGGCCTCCGGCATCTCGGCGATCGTCTGGGAGAATTGTTCTCGTGAGGTCACTCATCATGGCGGCGGCGATCTCGCTCGCCTTCACCCTTTTCCTGACTCCCGTCTTCCTGCGGCTCTTCCGCAAGTGGGGCTGGGGGCAGGTCATCCGCACCCCGGAAGCGCTCGAGAACCCGAGCCACGAGGCGAAACGCGGCACACCGACGATGGGCGGTGTCATCTTCATCATCGGCACCATCGTCGGTTATTTCACCGGCGTGTACGTCGGCGGCGCGGTGCCCGCGCTCTCGGCCCTCCTCGTGATCTGGCTCATGATCGGCTTCGGAGCGGTCGGCTTCATCGACGACTACATGAAGGTGCGCAGCCAGCGCAGCCTGGGTCTCTCGGGCTGGCGCAAGGTGATCGGCCAGCTCCTCGTGATCATCCCCTTCGGGATCGTGGCGCTGAACTTCCCCAACAAGTTCGGGCAGACGCCCGCGAGCGAGTCGATCTCGCTGTTCCGCGACATCACCTGGCTCAACCTCTTCGCCTTCGGCGTGATCGTCGGCTGGGCCCTCTACCTCATCTGGATCGCCGTGATCGGGGTCGCGACCTCGAACAGCGTGAACCTCACGGACGGGCTCGACGGCCTCGCGGCAGGCGCCGGAGTTATCGTCGTCGGTGCGTACAGCCTCATGGCGTTCTGGCAGTACAAGCAGCCCTGCGTCGGCGAAGGCGTCGACATGGGGGCTCTCGCCGGCTGCTACGAGGTGCGCGACCCGTTCAATCTCGCCATCATCGCCGCATCCTTCGCCGGTGCCCTCATCGGGTTCCTCTGGTGGAACGCGCCCAAGGCCAAGGTGTTCATGGGTGACGTGGGTTCCATGGCGATCGGTGGTGTGATCACCGCCCTCGCGATCCTGACCCGCACCGAGCTGCTGCTCTTCGTGATCGCGGGTGTGTTCGTGCTCTCCTCCGGATCGGTGATCCTGCAGCGCGCGTACTTCAAGCTCACGCGCGGCAAGCGTCTGTTCCTCATGAGTCCCTTCCATCACCACCTCGAGATGCGCGGCTGGGCCGAGGTGACCATCGTCGTCCGACTCTGGATCATCGCGGGTCTCCTGGCGGTCTCGGCCGTGGGGCTCTTCTACGTCGAATGGCTCACCCGTGTCGGTTGACGAGCGCCTGCGCACCCTCACCAGCTGGAACGCCGACTGGAAGGGTCTGAGGGTCGCGGTCCTCGGACTCTCGATGACCGGGTTCTCGGTCGCCGACACCCTCACCGAGCTCGGTGCCGACGTCCTCGTGCTCAGCGAGTCCGCCGACGAGGAGTACGAGCGCCTGGTCCCCGTGATCGGTGCACGTCTCGAGATCGGATCGCTCGCGACGGTGCCGGCGGCCCTCACCGACTTCGACCCCGAGGTGGTGATCGCGTCGCCCGGCTTCGCGCCCGCGCATCCGATCATCCGGTGGACGCAGGAAGCCGGGATCGCGCTGTGGGGCGACATCGAACTCGCCTGGCGAGTGCGCGACAAGCTCCTGCGCGACGACGGCACTCCGGCCGAGTGGGTGCTCATCACAGGAACCAATGGCAAGACGACCACGACCCAGCTCACCGCAGCACTCCTCGTCGAGGGGGGGCTGCGCGCCGCGCCCTGCGGCAACATCGGCGTGCCGGTGCTCGATGCCGTGCGTGACCCCGCCGGATTCGATGTCTTCGTGGTCGAGCTCTCCAGCCATCAGCTCTGGTACCTCGGGCTCTCGCAGCCGGAGGGGGAACTCTTCCCGCACGCCTCCGTCTGCCTCAACCTCGCCGATGACCACCTCGTGTGGCACGGCAGCGCCGAGGCGTACCGCGACGCGAAGGCCCTGGTCTATCGCAACACCCGCGTCGCGTGCGTTTACAACAAGGCCGATGAGGCCACCCGGCGCATGGTCGAGGAAGCAGAGGTCGTCGAGGGTGCCCGCGCGATCGGGTTCGACCTGGGAACGCCCGGACCCAGCGATCTGGGAGTCGTCGAGGGTCTGCTCGTCGACCGCGCCTTCCTCGACGACCGGGCCCGCAGCGCACTCGAGATCACCACGGTCGCCGACCTGCAGCGGGTCGGCCTCGCGGCTCCGCACATCGTGCAGAACATCCTCGCCGCCAGCGCGCTCGCGCGCTCGCTCGGCGTCGAACCCGAAGCGATCCACTCGGCACTCGAATCGTTCCGGCTCGACGCCCACCGCATCCAGGTCATCGCCACGCACGCGGGCATCACCTGGATCGACGACTCGAAGGCGACGAACCCGCACGCCGCGGCATCCTCGCTGCGCGCGTACCCCGGTTCGGTGTGGGTCGTGGGGGGAGATCTGAAGGGCGTCGACATCGCCGATCTCGTCGCGAGCTCCGGCGGGACGGCACGCGCCGCGGTCGTGATCGGAGTCGAGCGAGCCTCCGTCGTCGCGGCATTCGAACGACACGCGCCGACGGTGCCGGTGTTCGAGGTGGATGCTGGCGACACTGGAGATGTCATGAATCGTGTCGTGGAGATCGCGGCGGGGATCGTCGACGACGAGGGCACGGTTCTGCTGGCCCCGGCGGCGGCATCCTTCGACCAGTTCACCAGTTACGCGGATCGTGGCCATCGCTTCGCCGAGGCGGTGCGCACGTGGATCGACCGGGGGAGTGCCGATGACGCAGGTGGCTCGCCCTCCGCGTTCTGAGTCCGGCGGTCTCGCCGCTCGGGTCTCGCTCGGGCGCCGGTTCACGCCGGTGTCGACCGAGTTCCTGCTGATCGCCTCGACCGCGCTGCTCCTCACCCTCTTCGGGCTCGTCATGGTGCTCTCGGCGACGAGCGCGACCGCCGTCGCGAACGGCTCCAACCCGATGAGCGGCGCACTGCGCCAGGGGATCTTCGCGATCCTCGGCATCCCGCTCATGTTCCTGATCAGTCGATTGCCGGTGCGCTTCCTCAAGAAGCTGGCCTGGCCGGCTCTGTTTGGAGCGGTCGCGCTCCAGCTCTTGGTCTTCACCCCGCTCGGCGTCGCCGACGGCGGAAACCGCAACTGGATCCAGGTCGCCGGCTTCCAGATGCAGCCCTCCGAGTTCCTCAAGCTCGCGCTGTCGCTCTGGATCGCGTACGTGCTGCTGCGCAAGCACGCGATGCTCGGAACCTGGCACCACGTCTTCATCCCGGTGGTGCCGGTCGGCGCGCTCGCGATCGGCACAGTGCTCGCGGGTAAGGACCTCGGCACCGCGATGGTGCTGGTCCTCATCCTCCTGGGGTGCCTGTTCTTCTCCGGGGTCAAGCTGCGACTGTTCATCATCCCGGTGCTCCTGGGCGTCGCCGCAGTGCTCGCGTACGCGCTCTCGAGCACCGACCGCATGCGGCGCATCACCGCCAACTGCGATGACATGGCCCTCTACAACACGGACTGCTATCAGTCGATCCACGGCATCTGGGGGATGGCCAACGGCGGCATCTTCGGCCTCGGGCTCGGCAACTCCCAGGAGAAGTACGGGTGGCTCCCCGCTCCCGGCAACGACTTCATCTTCGCGATCGTCGGGGAGGAGCTCGGCCTGATCGGATGCATCGTCGTGCTCGCCCTCTTCACGTTCTTCACCGTCGGCGCGTTCCACATCATCCGCAAGACCGACGATCCGTTCATCCGCGTCGCCGCGGGCGGGATCACGGTCTGGATCGCCGGACAGGCCGTCCTCAACGTCGGCGTCGTCGTCGGGCTGTTCCCCGTGATGGGCGTTCCGCTCCCGTTCATGTCGCAGGGTGGCACCGCTCTCCTCGCCGTGCTCCTGGCATGCGGGGTGCTCCTCGCCTTCGCCCGCACGCTCCCGAGCGGCGAGAAGCAGGAGACCGCGTCACGCACCCGAGCTCGCGGGGTGCGCGCAGCGCGGCGGGGTAGGGTCTCGGAGTGACCTCGTACCTTCTCGCCGGCGGTGGTACCGCCGGCCATGTGAACCCCCTGCTCGCCGTCGCCGATGGACTGGTCGCGCGTGACGCCGACGCCACCGTCCTCGTTCTCGGAACGGCCGAGGGGCTCGAGGCGCGTCTGGTGCCCGAACGCGGCTACGAGCTGCTCGTCGTCGACAAGGTGCCGTTCCCGCGCCGCCCGAACCGCCAGGCGCTGGGGTTCCCGCAGCGCTTCCGCCGCGCGATCGCGCAGGTGCGCCAGCACATCCGCACGCACGCCGTCGACGTGGTCGTCGGCTTCGGCGGGTACGCCTCAGCGCCGGCCTATGTGGCCGCGCGCCGCGAGGGCATCCCGTTCGTGGTTCACGAGGCGAACGCCAAGCCGGGCCTCGCGAACGTGCTCGGAGCGCGCGGGGCGGCCGCGGTCGGCGTCGCTTTCACGGGAACACCGCTTCGCCGGAGCGAGGTCGTCGGCATGCCGCTGCGTCGCGAGATCATCGAACTGGATCGTGCGGCGACCCGTGCCGAGGCGGCGCGGCACTTCGACCTCGATTCCGATGCGCCCGTGCTGCTCGTGTTCGGCGGCTCGCTCGGAGCCCAGCGTCTCAACGAGGCGTTCGCGGACTCGTGGGGTGACGTGCTCGCGGCCGGGTGGCAGCTGCTCCACGTCACGGGCGAGCGCAGCGACCTCGCCGATCCGGGGGTTCCCGGCTACGCGATGCGGCGCTACGTCGATCGCATGGACCTCGCCTTCGCCGTCGCCGATCTCATCGTCTCGCGCTCGGGAGCCGCGACGGTCAGCGAGATCAGTGCGCTGGGGATCCCGGCACTGTACGTCCCGTACTCCGTCGGCAACGGCGAGCAGCGGTTGAACGCGGCGTCCGCCGTCGCCGCGGGGGCCGCCCGGCTGCTCGACGATGGGACCTTCGACGGTGACGCCGTGCGCCGGGAGGTCGTGCCCCTGCTGACGGATCGCGCGCGCCTGGCGCAGATGGCCGATGCCGCCGAGAAGGCGGGAACCCGCAGCGGTACCGAGAACGTCATCGAACTGGTCGATCGCTCGCTGAGCGCCCGGAAGTAGACTGAGAACGACATGATCAGACCTGACCTCTCCCTGCCGATTCCCGACTCGATCACCGCCGCGCACTTCATCGGCATCGGCGGTTCGGGGATGAGCGGCCTCGCTCGGATGTTCCTCGATGCGGGTATCCGCGTCTCGGGATCCGACCGGGCCGACAGCGACAACCTGCGGGCCTTGGCGGCGGCCGGTGCGACGGTGCACATCGGGCACGACGCGGCCCACCTCGGAGATGCCGACACCGTCGTGCACACCGGAGCGATCTGGCCCGAGAACCCGGAGTTCGTCACCGCGAAGGAGCGAGGACTCCACGTGATCCATCGATCCCAGGCGTTGCACTGGCTGATCGGCGACCGTCGACTGGTCTCGGTCGCGGGGGCCCACGGCAAGACGAGCTCCACCGGGATGATCGTCACGGCGCTGCGCGATCTCGGCGCGGACCCGCACTTCGTCAACGGCGGAGTGATCGAGCAGCTCGGCGCGTCGAGCGCCACCGGGTCGGGAGACCTCTTCGTGATCGAGGCAGACGAGTCCGACGGCACGTTCCTGCTCTATGACACGGCGGTCGCGCTCATCACGAACGTCGACCCCGACCACCTCGACCACTTCGGCTCGGAGGAGGCGTTCCACGAGGCGTTCGTCCGGTTCGCGGACGGCGCGTCCGAGGCGGTCGTGATCTCCAGCGACGACGCGGGAGCGCTCCGCGTCGGTGCGGACCTCTCGCACCCCCGGGTGATCACCTTCGGCCAGGCCGAGGACGCCGACCTGCGTGTGACCGAGATCGAGACCGCCGGCGGGGTCGCCGCCACGCTGACGCGCGATGGTGAGAGCGTGCGCATGCAGCTCGCCGTCCCCGGCGTGCACAACGCGATCAACGCGGCCGGCGCGGTCGCCGTGCTCGGCGCGCTCGGCTACCCGCTCGCGGACGCCGTGCGTGCGGTGGAGGGTTTCGCCGGTACCGTTCGGCGCCTCGAGCTGCACGGCATCGCCCGGGGCGTGAGCGTCTACGACGACTACGCGCATCACCCGACGGAGGTCCGAGCGGCGCTCGAGGCGATGCGCGGCATTGCCGGATCCGGCCGCCTGATCGCGATCCAGCAGCCCCACACGTACTCGCGCACCCAGCACATGTACCAGGAGTTCGCCGACGTCCTGGAGACGTACGCCGACCACACGGTGATGCTCGACGTCTACGGCGCGCGGGAGGACCCGGTTCCCGGAGTCTCGGGCGAACTCGTGAGCGGCGCGTTCCGTGATCCCTCGCACGTGCACTTCGTCGCCGATTGGCAGCAGGCCTCGGATTACACCGCGACGGTCGCGCGCGACGGCGACGTCGTGGTGACCCTTGGCTGCGGGAACGTCTACCAGATGATCCCGCAGGTGCTGGAGGCGCTGAGCCGGACCGACGGGGCGTAACAGGTGCGACGTCCAGCTCCGCTTCCGACCGATCGGCCGAAGGAACCGGGCGCGGGTCCGTCGACGTCCCGGTCACGGCCCCGCGCGCCGCGCGAGGTCGAACCGGTGGGTGCGGAGACGACGCCGGAGAGCGCCGACCCCGGTATCGAAGCGGGAGCGGATGCGCTGATCGATGCGCCCACCGACGCGTCGGGCGATGCGCCGACGTCCACGCGCGACGTCTGGCGCGCGGCCCGCGCTCGTCGCAAGGCGCTGCGGGCGGAGATCCGCCGCTTCACCCAGCGCTCCCGTCGGCGACGCATCGTCGGCTGGAGCATCGTCGGCGCCCTCCTCCTGCTGGTGGGGGGCAGTGTCGCCGCCGCTTACAGCCCGCTCTTCGCCGTCGAGAAGATCACGATCGTCGGTGCCACCACCCTGGACCCCGCCGCCATCGAGGCGGCGCTCGGCGATCAGATCGGCACGCCGCTCGCGCTCGTCGACAGCAGTGAGATCAAAGCGGCGCTCATCGGCTTCCCGCTCATCGAGACATACGCGCTCGAGGCTCGCCCGCCGCACGACCTGACGGTGCGCATCGTCGAGCGCACCCCGGTGGGCGTGCTCCGCTCCGATGCCGGGTACACGCTCGTCGACGCGGCGGGCGTGGCACTCGCGACCACGACGGACCAGCCGGCAGGGCAGCCCCTCCTCGACATCGCAGGCGGTACCGACTCGAGCGCTTTCGAGAGTGCCGGCCTCGTCGTGCGCTCGCTCCCGGCGGACGTCCGCGCGCAGTTGACGGGTGTGCGTGCGACCACCGCCGATGACGTGACGTTGACGCTGAGCAGCGGTCTGACGGTGGTGTGGGGGAGCGAAGACGAGTCGGCGACGAAGGGCATCGTGCTCGCGAGGGCCCTCGCCGCGAACCCCGGCGCCGGGACGATCGACGTCTCGTCCCCGAACGCCGCCGTCGTCGGCTGACGACTTTCGCGAGGAAACGCGCGACACGCCCATCCCGTTGCGCGCGCATGCCGATGCGGCGCATACCTTCGATCAAGAGAACGCAATACCGGGAAATACTTTACACCTCTACTTGAGGTTTAAGGTTTGGCCCGATCCAGGCTCGAAAAACTCGGAGGCCGGCCATGAGCCAGAACCAGAACTACCTCGCCGTGATCAAGGTCGTCGGCGTCGGCGGTGGCGGCGTCAACGCCGTCAACCGCATGATCGACCTCGGTCTCCGCGGAGTCGAGTTCATCGCGGTGAACACCGACGCGCAGGCGCTGCTCATGAGCGACGCCGACGTCAAGCTCGACGTCGGACGCGAGCTCACCCGCGGGCTCGGCGCCGGAGCCGACCCGGAGGTCGGTCGTCGTGCCGCCGAGGATCACGCGGAGGAGATCGAGCAGGCCCTCACCGGTGCCGACATGGTCTTCGTCACCGCGGGCGAGGGAGGCGGTACCGGAACGGGTGGCGCCCCTGTCGTCGCACGCATCGCCAAGTCGATCGGCGCTCTCACCATCGGTGTCGTCACCAAGCCGTTCTCTTTCGAGGGCCGCCGCCGCCAGAGCCAGGCCGAGGCCGGTGTCGCGAAGCTCAAGGAAGAGGTCGACACCCTCATCGTGGTGCCGAACGACCGTCTCCTCGAGATCAGCGACCGCGGGATCTCGATGATCGAGGCGTTCGCGACGGCCGATCAGGTGCTCCTCGCCGGTGTGCAGGGCATCACCGACCTCATCACCACGCCGGGTCTGATCAACCTCGACTTCGCCGACGTGAAGTCCGTCATGCAGGGCGCGGGCTCCGCGCTCATGGGCATCGGCTCTGCTCGAGGCGCCGATCGCGCGATCAAGGCTGCCGAGCTCGCCGTCGAGTCGCCGCTGCTGGAGGCATCCATCGAGGGCGCCCACGGTGTGCTGCTGTCGATCCAGGGTGGCTCCAACCTGGGCATCTTCGAGATCCACGATGCCGCGGATCTCGTCAAGGAAGCGGCGCACCCCGAGGCGAACATCATCTTCGGTACCGTCATCGACGACACCCTCGGCGACGAGGTGCGTGTGACGGTCATCGCCGCCGGCTTCGACGGCGGCGAACCGTCCCTGCGCCTCGACCCGATGGTCGTGTCGCGTCCGGCGACCGCGACGCTGCCGGAGGTCGCGCTCTCGGACGAGAAGGATGCCGTGGCGGAGGACGAGACCACCGAGACCGAGCCCTCCGCGGCTCCTCAGCGCACGCACACGACCAGCATCGAGCCGGCGTTCGCCGACGACGACATCGACATCCCCGAATTCCTGAAGTGACCGACCTGGGAGCGCGGCTGTCGGCGATCGACGAGCAGATCGCCGACGCCGCGCGCCGGGCCGGGCGAGATGCGACCGAGATCAGCCGCATCGTCGTGACGAAGTTCCATCCCGCAGAGCTCGTGCGCGAGCTCGCTTCTCTCGGGGTGCGGGAGGTCGGGGAGAACCGGCAGCAGGAGCTGTCCGTGAAGCGCGACGAGCTCGAGGCGCTGGACCTCACCTGGCATTTCATCGGTCAGGCGCAGACGAACAAGGCGGCGGCGATCCGTCGCAGCGCTGACATCGTCCACTCCGTGGATCGGGTGCGCCTTGCCGACGCGCTGCATCGTGCCGTCGAGGACGACAGCGTCCTCGACGTGCTCGTCCAGATCAATCTCACGCCCGACGCCGGGCGGGGTGGCGTCCAGCCCGCCGAGGCCGCAGCTCTCGCCGAGCACGTCCTCGCGCTCCCGTCGCTCCGACTGCGCGGGGTCATGGCCGTCGCCCCTCTCGACGAGGAACCGGCATCCGCTTTCGCGCGTCTGCACCGCGTCGCCGAGGAGGTGCGCGGGGTCGCTCCCGACGCCACGTGGATCTCCGCGGGGATGACCGGGGACTTCGCCGAGGCCATCGCCGCAGGCGCGACACACCTTCGGATCGGGTCGGCAATCACCGGCCCCCGCCCCGACCGGGGTTAACCTCTACAAAGACCAACCCGTATCGTTCGAACCGGAGGACACGATGGGTAACCCGCTGAAGAAGACCATGGTGTACCTGGGCCTCGCCGATGAGGAAGAAGCCTATGAAGAAGAGCAGCAGGCACCCGCTCGCGCTCACCGAGAGCGCGACCGCGACCGTGACCGTGAAGAGCCGGCACCGGCTCCCGTCACCCCGTTGCGCCGCCCCGTCGCCGTCCGTCAGCCTTCGGTGGGTGCCGTGAACGAGATCCTGACGGTCCACCCCAAGCAGTACCGCGACGCCCAGCTGATCGCCGAGAGCTTCCGCGAGGGCGTTCCGGTCATCATCAACCTGTCCCAGATGAGCGATGCAGACGCCCGCCGTCTCATCGACTTCGCCAGCGGTCTCTCCCTCGGCCTCTACGGTCGTATCGAGCGCGTGACCTCGAAGGTCTTCCTGCTCTCGCCGGAGAACATCGCTGTCTCGGGCCAGGGGGGTATCGCGCACGCGGACGCGGAGTCCGCGGGCTTCGATCAGTAGTAAGCCGTGCAGCTGGTCTCGATCGCCGCGAGCATCATCCATCTGGTGCTGCTGCTGTACATCTTCGTCCTCTTCGCGAGGCTGATCCTCGACTACATCCCGCTGTTCAACAGGGAGTGGCGACCGAAGGGCTTCGGCCTGGTCGTCGCCGAAGCCGCTTACACGGTGACCGATCCGCCCATCCGGTTCTTCCGGCGGATCATCCCGCCCCTGCGGATCGGCACGCTGTCGTTGGACTTCGGTTTCGCCCTGACGATGCTCATCGTGCTGATCCTGATGAACATCGTCCGGCTCTTCATCTGACCCCTGCCAGTTCTCACTCCTGGGTGTCGTGACATCGCGGCGCCAAGGTGCGGGGGCTATGCTGGCTCCCAGGTGCGCGCCCCGGGTTCGCGCCACATCACGACCACGCCATATCGACACTGGCAACCGAACTCACCGAAAGAGGAGCCATCATGGCACTTACCCCGGATGACGTCGTCACCAAGCAGTTCCAGCACGTTCGCTTCAAGGACGGCTTCGACCCGGACGAGGTGGACGACTTCCTCGACGAGATCGTCATCGAGTGGCGCAAGGCCCTCGAGGAGAACGTCGAGCTCAAGGCCAAGCTGGCCGCTTACGAGTCGGGCGCCACGCCCGCCGCAGAGTCGGCCGAGGCCGCTCCGGTCGCCGAGGCCCCCGCGCCTGCGGCTCCGGCACCCGTCGCCGAGGCTCCTGCGGAGTCCGCTCCCTCCGGCTCCGCCACGGCGACCGCCGGGATCATCGAGCTCGCGCAGCGTCTGCACGACGAGCACGTCGCCGAGGGTGAGGCGAAGCGCAACCAGCTCATCGCCGACGCCGAGACCGAGGTGGCCCGTATCCGCACCGAGGCGGAGGCGAAGCAGCGCGAGGAGTCGGCTCGACTCGAGCGCGAGCGCAACACGCTCGAGGCCCGGATCACCGAGCTCCGCAACTTCGAGCGCGACTACCGTTCGCAGCTGCGCGGCTACATCGAGGGTCAGCTCCGCGACCTCGACGAGAAGTCGGCTTCCACGGACTCGACGCCCGTCTCCGCGATCGGACTGTAGGTCGTAGGTCTTGAGCCCACGCCTTCCCCTTCGTCGGTCGGCGGCCGGCGCGATCGTTGCGATTCTCGCAGCGCTCGTGCTGGCCGCCGATCAGTTTGTGAAGTACCTCACCACCGAGAACCTTCCCTACCAGGAGCCGGTTCCCGTCCTCGGTGAGTTCCTTCAGCTGTACTACGTCCGCAATCCCGGAGCGGCGTTCTCGCTCGGGTCGGACGTCACCTGGATCTTCACGATCGCCCTCGCGGTCGTCGCCGGCGTCATCGTCTGGAAGGCGTTCGGTCTGCGCTCGCGGCTCTGGGCAGTCGTGCTCGGCGCGCTGCTCGGCGGTGTACTCGGCAACCTCGGAGATCGCCTCTTCCGCGACCCCGGCTTCCCGGTGGGTCACGTGGTCGACATGATCTCGATGCCCTGGATGATGCCCGCGATCTTCAACATCGCCGACATCTTCATCGTGTGCGGCATGATCTCGGTCGCACTGCTCGTCGTCTTCGGGCTGCGCTTCGATGGCTCCCGCGAGCGCGACCACGCGCCCGTCGAGACGGAGGAAGAGGCCGAGGCCGCGGCAGCGGAGCAGGAACTCGTGGCACGCGACGTCGTCGAACGACCGGCGGCGCCGGTCGAAGACGAGCGCTGATCGTGGAGTCGCGTTCACTGCCGGTGCCCGACGGCCTCGAGGGCGCGCGCGTCGACACCGCTCTCGCGAAGATGCTCGGTTTCTCGCGAACCTTCGCTGCGGAGGTCGCGGCGTCGGGCGGCGTGCGCCTCGACGGCGTGACCCTCGACAAGTCCGACAGGCTGCGCGGTGGGGGCTGGCTTGAGGTCGAATGGCAGCCCAAGGAAGGTCCGAAGATCGTTCCGATCGCGGTGCCCGAACTCGGGATCGTCTTCGATGATGACGACATCGTCGTGGTCGACAAGCCGACCGGTGTCGCGGCTCATCCCTCCCTCGGTTGGGAGGGGCCGACGGTGGTGGGTGCGCTGGCGGCCGCCGGCTTCCGGGTCGCGACCAGCGGTGCGCCCGAGCGTCAGGGCGTGGTGCACCGGCTCGACGTCGGCACGAGCGGCCTGATGGTCGTCGCCAAGACCGAGACCGCCTACACGCACCTCAAGCGCGCCTTCAAAGAGCGCACGGTCGAGAAGATCTATCACGCGGTGGTTCAGGGGCATCCCGACCCGCTCGCGGGCACGATCGATGCGCCGATCGGTCGGCACCCGAACCACTCCTGGAAGTTCGCGGTCACCCCCGACGGCAAGCCCTCGGTCACCCACTACGAGACGCTCGAGGCGTTCCCCGGTGCGTCGCTGCTCGAGATCCATCTCGAGACCGGACGCACTCACCAGATCCGCGTGCACATGGCCGCGCACCGGCATCCGTGCGTCGGTGATCCTCTCTACGGGGCCGACCCCACCCTGTCTGCCCGCCTCGGTCTCACGCGGCAGTGGTTGCATGCGCATCAGCTCGCGTTCTCGCATCCGGCTACCGGCGACTGGGTGCAGTTCGAGTCACCGTATCCGGCCGATTTCCAGCACGCCCTGGCGGTCCTCCGAGACGAGTGATCACTCGTCGCTCCGGCGGATGTCGGATGCCGGGGAGATACTGAGGTCATGGACATCGAGGTTCGGCCCGCCACGGTCTTCGCCGACGTCGCGACCCTGGTCGGCCCGAAGAAACCGACGTCGAACGTCTGCTTCTGCCTGAGTTATCGGATCGGCAACGCCGAGAACCAGGAGCTCCGCGGCGAGGAACGCGCCGCGCGTGTGCGCGGTCTCTGCGCGGAAGACCCGCCTCCCGGGGTGATCGCCTATCTCGACGACGAGCCGGTCGGCTGGGCGGCGGTGCATCCTCGACGCGACACGAGTTTCGCCACCAATCGCAGGATCCCGTACGTCGACGACGTCGACGTCTGGTCGTTGTGGTGCATCCGGGTGCGTCCGGGGCATCGCAAGCAGGGCATCTCGCACGCCCTGGTCGACGGGGCGGTCGCTTTCGCACGCGCACAGGGGGCGCCCGCGATCGAGGCGTATCCGGTCGACAACGCGGGGGAGCGGGTCGACCTGACGATGGCCTACGTCGGCACGCGCGCGCTGTTCGAGCGGGCGGGCTTCGAGAAGTCGGCCGAGACGACTTCGCGTCTGAACGGATTCCCGCGCGTGCTGATGCGGCTCGACCTGTCGGACTGACACCCGCGGAGCCCGATCGGCGACCCGATGTCGGACGCCGAAAGTAGACTCGAACCATGGCATCCGACTCCTTCGTCCACCTGCACGTGCACAGCGAGTACTCGATGCTCGACGGGGCGGCGAAGATCAACGCGATGACCCAGGCGGCCGCAGAATACGGCATGCCGGCGATCGCCGTCACCGATCACGGCAACACCTTCGCGGCCTTCGAGTTCTACAACGCGGCGCGCAACGCGGGGGTCAAGCCCATCATCGGGCTCGAGGCGTACATGACGCCGGGCACCCATCGCAGCGACAAGATGCGCGTGCAGTGGGGATCGCCCGACCAGAAGAGCGATGACGTGTCGGGTTCGGGCGCCTACACCCACATGACGATGTGGAGCCAGAGCACCGAGGGCATGCACAACCTCTTCCGCATCAGCTCGCGGTCGAGCATGGAGGGGTACTACTTCAAGCCCCGCATGGACCGAGAACTGCTGCAGACGTACGGCAAGGGGCTGATCGCGACGACCGGATGCCCGTCGGGCGAGGTGCAGACGCGACTGCGCCTCGGGCAGTACGATGCGGCGCGCGCGGCGGCCGCCGAGTTCCAGGACATCTTCGGCAAGGAGAACTACTTCGCCGAGATCATGGATCACGGGCTCTCGATCGAGCGCCGGGTGATGACCGACCTGCTGCGTCTGGCGAAAGACCTCCACATCCCGCTGGTCGCGACGAACGACTCGCACTACACCCACCAGCACGAGGCCGACGCCCACGAGGCCCTGCTGTGCGTGCAGTCGGGATCGACGCTTGACGATCCCAATCGCTTCAAGTTCGACGGCGACGGCTACTACATCAAGACCGCGGCCGAGATGCGTCAGCTGTTCCGCGATCACCCCGAGGCGTGCGACAACACGCTCCTGATCGCCGAGCGCTGCGAGGTGGAGTTCAACACCGCGGCGAACTACATGCCGCGCTTCCCCGTGCCCGACGGCGAGACCGAGGACAGTTGGCTCGTCAAAGAGGTCGAGGCCGGGCTCCACTACCGCTACCCGGGCGGCATCCCCGACAAGGTGCGCAAGCAGGCCGAGTACGAGACCGGGATCATCCTCCAGATGGGCTTCCCCGGATACTTCCTCGTCGTCGCCGACTTCATCAACTGGGCGAAGGACAACGGCATCCGGGTCGGTCCGGGTCGTGGTTCCGGTGCGGGATCGATGGTCGCGTACGCGATGAGGATCACGGACCTCGACCCTCTCGAGCACGGTCTCATCTTCGAGCGCTTCCTCAACCCGGATCGTGTCTCGATGCCCGACTTCGACGTCGACTTCGATGACCGTCGCCGCGGCGAGGTCATCGAGTACGTGACCAAGAAGTACGGCTCGGAGCGCGTCGCGCAGATCGTCACCTACGGCACGATCAAGTCCAAGCAGGCACTCAAGGACGCGGGGCGCGTGCTCGGGTTCCCCTTCAGCATGGGCGAGCGTCTGACCAAGGCGATGCCGCCCCCCGTGATGGGGAAGGACATGCCCCTCGACGGAATGTTCGATTCCGCCCATCCCCGCTACAAAGAGGCGAGCGAGTTCCGTGCGTTGATCGACACGGATCCCGAGGCGAAGACGGTCTTCGACCGTGCGCTCGGTCTCGAGGGCCTCAAGCGCCAGTGGGGCGTGCACGCGGCCGGTGTCATCATGTCGTCCGACCCGCTGCTCGACATCATCCCGATCATGCGCCGCGAGCAGGACGGGCAGATAGTCACGCAGTTCGACTACCCGTCGTGCGAGTCGCTCGGCCTGATCAAGATGGACTTCCTGGGGCTGCGCAACCTCACGATCATCTCCGACGCGCTCGACAACATCCGTATGAACAGGGGAGAGGAGCTCGACCTCGAGCACCTCGCTCTCGATGATCAGGGCGCGTACGACCTGCTCGCGCGAGGAGAGTCGCTCGGCGTGTTCCAGCTCGACGGCGGCCCGATGCGGTCGCTCATGCGACTGATGAAGCCCGACAACTTCGGTGACATCTCGGCGCTCATCGCGCTCTACCGCCCGGGTCCCATGGGGGCGAACTCTCACACGAACTACGCGCTGCGCAAGAACGGCCAGCAGCCCATCACGCCGATCCACCCGGAGTTCACCGATTCACTCGCAGACATCCTCGAGGAGTCCTACGGTCTGATCATCTACCAGGAGCAGGTGATGGCGATCGCCCAGCGCGTCGCCGGGTTCTCGCTCGGTCAGGCAGACATCCTTCGGCGTGCGATGGGCAAGAAGAAGAAGTCCGAGCTCGACAAGCAGTTCGCGGGCTTCCAGGCGGGAATGCACGCGAACGGATACTCCGACGGGGCGGTCAATGCGCTCTGGGAGATCCTGCTTCCGTTCTCCGACTACGCCTTCAACAAAGCGCACTCCGCCGCCTATGGAGTCGTCTCGTACTGGACCGCCTACCTGAAGGCGCATTACCCGGCCGAGTACATGGCTGCGCTGCTCACCAGCGTCGGCGACTCCAAGGACAAGATGGCTCTCTATCTCAACGAGTGCCGCCGCATGGGTATCAAGGTGCTGCCGCCCGATGTGTCGGAGTCGATCAACTACTTCGCGGCCGTCGGCGACGACATCCGCTTCGGGCTCGGCGCGGTGCGCAACGTCGGAAGCAACGTCGTCGAGGGCATCGTGCAGGCGCGGAAGGACGAGCGCTTCACCTCCTTCCACCACTTCCTCGACAAGGTTCCGCTGCACGTCGCGAACAAGCGCACGGTCGAGTCCCTCATCAAGGCCGGTGCCTTCGACACGATGGGCGACTCCCGTCGCGCGCTCGTCGAGATCCACGAGGACGCCGTCGAGGCCGCGGTCGACCGCAAGCGGAACGAAGCCCAGGGCGCGATCGGATTCGACTTCGACAGCCTGTACGACGGTATGGAGGAGGCTGCGCCGGCGAAGGTGCCGGCGCGCCCGGAATGGATCAAGAAGGACAAACTCGCGTTCGAGCGGGAGATGCTGGGGCTCTACGTCTCCGATCACCCGCTGGCCGGACTCGAGGTTCCGCTCGCGAAGCACGCCTCCATCTCGATCCACGACCTCAACAACTCCGAGGACCTCCAGGACGGCGACCAGGTCACCGTCGCGGGTCTTGTGACGAGTGTCCAGCATCGCGTGGCGAAGGCGAGCGGGAACCCGTACGGCATGATCACGGTCGAGGACTTCAACGGCGAGGTCACCGTGATGTTCATGGGAAAGACGTACACCGAGTTCCAGCACGTCCTCCAGCAGGATTCGATCCTGGCCGTGCGCGGGCGTGTCTCGCGACGCGACGACGGGCTCAACCTGCACGCGCAGTCCGCATTCGCTCCGGACGTCGGGTCGTTCGACGCCGCGGGACCGCTCGCCCTGGTGCTCGCCGAGCAGCGAGCCACGGAGCGCGTTATGCACGAGCTCGCCGACGTGCTCCGGCGCCACTCGGGTGAGACCGAGGTCCTCCTGCGTGTGCATCGCGGCGGTACCGCGAAGGTGTTTGAAGTGCCCATGCCCGTGAAGGTCTCCGCCGATCTGTTCGGTGACCTCAAGTCGCTCCTCGGGCCGGGCTGCCTGGGCTGAGCGGGTAGTATCAGGACGCGTCGGAACGCGCCTCCCCCTCTGCGCGTCGTGACGAAAGGAAGACCCATGAGTACCGATATCCCCGACAACGCGGATGCCGAGAACGAGGCGTTCCTCGATGATGACGGTGTCCTGTACGACGAAGAGGTCACGCCGGAGTTCGGCATCCTCGGGTTCACCCTCCGGGAGCTCTCGATCGCCGGCGTCTGGCTCATCGCCTTCGTCATCTCCTTCTTCCCGCTGACCGGTGGCACCTCCATCTGGGGAGCGGGTATCCAGTGGATCCTGCCGATCGGCGTGCCGACGGCTGCTGTGTTCCTGCTCGTGCTGCGGCGGTTCTCGCCCGACGGCATCCGCCGAGTCGGCTCCCTCGGGATCGATCAGTTCGCATCGGTCGCCTTCACCGTCTCGGCGGTGACGTGGATCAGCGCGCTGTGGTCATCGATCGCCGCGGCGATCGAGTTCGGTGTCTGGACCCTCAACTGGGTCGGCATCGTGCAGCTCCTCGCTTCCCTCGCGCTGGTCGCGCTGACGGTCTTCGCTCCGATCATCCCGGGCCTGAAAGAGGACTTCCACGGCCGCCTCGTCACTCTCGCGCATCGCAACGCGAACCCGGTGCGCCCGGTGATCGCCCGCCCGCGGGTCGAGCGCGCCGCCCCCGCCGATGCGGAGGGCGCCGCCGCAGCCGAGACATTCGCACCCGAGACATTCGCGCCCGAGCCGGACGCGAACGAGCAGGTCGCGCCCGATTCCGTTTCGGCCCACGACGGATCCTGGGACGGTGCAGAGCCGCCGACCACGCGACGTGCCGCTCTCGACACCGACACCCCCGACGGCTACGCGACCGACGAGATCGCGCGCTTCGATCTGCCGCAGCAGGTGCCGCTGGTCGCGCACGCCTCGGGTGGAGGAACAGGTACTGAGGAAGCGGTCGCCGAGGAGGAATACACCCCGTCGTACTCCCGTCGCTCCCGTACCCCCGAGATCATCTCCGACACCGGTGAGATCGAGTCCTTCCTCGAAGAGGTCGCCGAACCGGTGCCGGCTCCGGCCAGCGCGGCAGCGGAGCATCCGACCGACGTGTTCGGCGACGAGTCCGTCGTCACGGATCCCGAGGCGACCCGTCCCCGCGATTCCGCGCAGGCCGCTCAGCCCTTCTGGATCCTCGCTCCGTCCGAGCGCGACGTGCACGATGAGCGCGGCGAGGCGATCTTCCGCATCGGCCCGCAGGCCTGGGCGCTCGTGATCGAGGACCGCGGTGGCGCCTTCGTCGTCCGGCACGATGACGGCCGCATCGGATACCTCCACGACATCTCCGGCATCACGAAGGGCTGAAGTG
The DNA here is from genome assembly GCF_023101185.1 of Microbacterium galbinum. GTDB lineage: Bacteria > Actinomycetota > Actinomycetes > Actinomycetales > Microbacteriaceae > Microbacterium > Microbacterium galbinum. The sequence goes on along the minus strand of NZ_CP078077.1, from coordinate 3,432,105 downwards.
CGAATCATCGATCTGCGGGGGCGCGAGCTCTCGCCGGCAGACATGCTCGCGGCCGTGCCGCGCGCGACCCAGGCACGCGCCGAGGCGCTCGACACGGCTGCGCGGCTCGTCGACGACGTGCGCACGCAGGGGGAGTCCGCACTGCGTGATCAGGCGGAGCGCTTCGACCGCGTCACCGAGCACGCGATCCGCGTTCCGGCCGAGCACATCTCGGAAGCGCTCGACGCGCTCGCACCCGAGGTGCGCGCCGCACTCGAAGAGGCGATCCGCCGCGTGCGTCTCGCCTCCGCTGCCCAGGTGCCCGCGGATCAGACGACCCTTCTCGGTCCGGGTGCGCGCATCGTGCAGCGGTGGCAGCCCGTCGGCCGCGTGGGTGTGTACATCCCCGGGGGCAAGGCGGTGTATCCGTCGAGCGTCATCATGAACGTGGTTCCGGCGCAGGTGGCCGGCGTCACGCAGATCGCCCTCGCCTCGCCGCCTCAGGCCGACCAGGGCGGGCGCATCCACCCCACGATCCTCGGAGCGGCCGCACTGCTCGGCATCAGCGAGGTCTACGCGATGGGAGGCGCCGGTGCGATCGGTGCGTTCGCGTGGGGCGTTCCCGGCGTCGGGCTCGATCCCGTCGACGTGGTGTCCGGTCCGGGCAACAACTACGTGGCCTCCGCGAAGCGGGCGGTCGCGGGTGTGGTCGGGACGGATGCCGAGGCGGGAGCGACCGAGATCCTCGTCGTCGCCGATGCCTCCGCCGACGCCCGTCTCGTCGCCGCCGACCTCGTCAGCCAGGCCGAGCACGACGAGCAGGCCTCCGCGGTGCTCGTCACCGATTCCGAAGACCTCGCCGCTCGAGTGGCGCACGACGTCGCGGCTCAGGGAGCTGCCACCCGGCACAGTGACCGGGTGTCCGCCGCTCTCGACGGACCGCAGTCCGCGATCGTGCTCGTCGACGATCGTGCGATGGCGGCGGCCTTCAGCAACGCGTACGCACCCGAGCACCTCGAACTGCACCTCGCCGACGCCGAGGCCGCGGCATCCGCCTTCACCAGCGCGGGCGCCGTTTTCGTCGGCGACCAGACGCCGGTCAGCCTGGGCGACTACATGGCCGGCAGCAACCACGTGCTGCCGACGGGGGGACAGGCGCGGTACGCGCCGGGCCTCGGCGCCTACACGTTCCTGCGCCCGCAGCAGGTGATCTCCTACGACCGGACCGCTCTCGCCGAGGTGCGCGACGGCGTGGTCGCGCTGGCGAACAGCGAGATCCTCCCCGCGCACGGCGAGGCGATCGAAGCACGATTCACGGAGTAGGTTGTACGGATGCATTGCCCCTTCTGCCGTCATCCCGATTCGCGTGTGATCGACTCGCGCACGAGCGACGACGGCCTCTCGATCCGCCGTCGCCGACAGTGCCCCGAGTGCGGTGGACGGTTCACGACCACTGAGACAGCCAGCCTGAACGTGATCAAGCGCTCGGGCGTGATGGAGCCGTTCAGCCGGGAGAAGGTCATCTCCGGCGTCCGTAAGGCCTGCCAGGGCCGACCTGTCACCGAAGCGGACCTCGCGATCCTGGCGCAGCGCGTCGAAGAGGCCGTTCGACAGACGGGTGTCTCGCAGCTCGACACGAACGAGATCGGACTCGCCATCCTCGGCCCGCTCCGCGATCTCGACGAGGTGGCGTTCCTCCGCTTCGCGAGCGTGTATCAGGCCTTCGACTCGCTCGAGGACTTCGAATCCGCGATCACCGATCTCCGAGCCGACCACGCGAAGGCGGAGTCCGCCGACCGGTAATCTGGCAGTGATGTATCCGCTGCTCTTCCGCGCTGTCCTCTCGCGCTTCGATCCCGAGTTCGCCCACCACGCTGGCATGGCGGTGATCCGTGTGCTCGGTGTGCCGCCGTTCTCGACCGTCACCCGCTCGCTCACGCGTCCCGATCCGTCGCTGCAGGTGAAGGCCCTCGGGCTGACCTTCCCTTCGCCGTTCGGCATCGCTGCGGGCTTCGACAAGAACGCGGTCGGCGTGCGCGGATTCGCTGCACTCGGATTCGGTCACGTGGAGGTCGGGACGATCACGGCGATCCCGCAGGACGGGAACCCGAAGCCACGGCTGTTCCGGCTCGTGCCCGACCGTGCGGTGATCAACCGGATGGGCTTCAACAACAAGGGAGCGGATGCCGCCGCACGGCGGCTCTCAAGGCTGCGGCGCGGTGCCCCGAACACCGTCATCGGCGTGAACATCGGCAAGAGCCGTGTCGTCGACGTCGAGGACGCGACCGCGGACTACGTCGCCTCGGCAAGCCGGCTCGCGCCGCTCGCCGATTACCTCGCCGTGAACGTCTCGTCGCCGAACACGCCGGGACTCCGCGGTCTGCAGGCGGTCGAGACGCTGGCTCCGCTGCTGCGCGCCGTGCGCGACGCCTCGGGTACGACGCCGCTGCTGGTGAAGATCGCCCCCGATCTCCCCGACGAGGAGATCACCGCGATCGCTCAGATGGCCGTCGCCGAGGGACTCGCGGGGATCATCGCCCACAACACCACGATCAGTCGAGACGGGTTGCGCACCGACCCCGCGATCGTCGCGGCGGCCGGAGCGGGCGGACTCTCGGGGGCGCCGCTGAAGGAACGGTCGCTCCAGGTGCTGCGCGTCGTACGCGCCGCGGTGCCCGCGGACTTCTGCGTCATCGCGGTCGGGGGAGTGGAGACGGCCTCCGACGTCGAGGAACGCCTGGCGGCCGGCGCGACGCTGGTGCAGGGATACACGGCGTTCCTCTACCGCGGTCCGCTCTGGGCCCGTCAGATCAATCGCGGACTCCGGAACCGCCTACCTCTGTCGCAGGGCTGACGCCCCTACGAGGAACGCCTCGTCTCCGCAGGGAGACGAGGCGTTCCTTCGTGAACGGGACCGGATCAGTCGGGGTACTGGCCGCGCTTGACCTGCGGCTTCGGCAGGCGCATGAAGCGCATCTGCAGCGAACGCATCGCGGCGTACCAGCCGAGGCCGCGTTCCATGCGCTCCTGTCCGAACTTCGCGGCGACCTTGCGCTTGACGCGGATGCCGAGGAGGATCATGCCGCCGATCGCGATGACGAGGTACGCCATCATCACGAGGTAGGCGTAGTAGGAGACCAGAGTGCTGAACGGCACGAGCGTCGCGACGATCACGAGCACCATCACGGCCATCACGAATTCGGCGGGGTGCCAGCCGGCATCCACGTAGTCGCGCACCCAGCGGCGCTGCGGGCCCTTGTCGCGGGCCGGGAGGTACTTCTCCTCACCCGCGGCCATACCGGCCTGTGCGCGGGCTCGTCGCTCGTTGAGCTCGGCGCGGGCCGCGGCCTTGGCCTCTTTGGTGTTGGCCACGAGGGGGCGACGGCGGGCGGCCTCCTGCTCGGCGCGGCTCGGCGTCGCCCGGCCCTTTCCGACGGCGGGCGTCTCGGCGGCGTCGTCGTTCGTCGAAGGGGATGCAGGAGTAGTGGCCACGAGGTTCCTCGGTTCGCTGACGGGGGTTCACCTTAAGATTACTCGCATGACCTCTGCTGAGATTCCCCCTGTCTCCGAAACGGACATCCTCGAGGCGGTGGCGACCGGGAACCCGGCCGCGCTGTCGGACCTCGGGCACCTCGTCCGCATCCCGGGAATGGCCTGGCCGGCGTTCGATCAGACCCAGCTCGAGCGCAGTGCCGAGGCCGTGGCGGCGCTCGCGACGGACACCGGCGTCTTCGACGAGGTGCGCATCCTCCGTGCCGACATCCCCGGAACGGACGAGCAGGGACAGCCCGCCGTCCTGGCGACCCGCGCGGCCCGGAACGGGCGTCCCACGATCCTGCTCTACGCGCACCACGACGTGCAGCCTCCCGGGGATGACGCGCTCTGGGAGACACCGCCGTTCGAGCCGACCGTGCGCGACGGACGCCTGTATGGGCGGGGAGCGGCCGACGACAAGGCGGGGATCATGGCGCACATCGCCTCCATCCGCGCCGCGGCGGAGGTGATCGGCGACGACCTCGATCTCGGGATCGCGATGTTCATCGAAGGCGAGGAGGAGTACGGCTCGCGATCCTTCGCGCAGTTCCTCTCCGACAACAAGGAAGCTCTGCGCGCCGACGCGATCGTCGTCGCCGATTCGGGCAACTGGGATTCGACGACGCCCGGACTCACCGTGTCGCTGCGGGGGAACGCGCGGTTCACGATGCGCGTCCGCACCCTCGACCACGCCTCGCACTCGGGGATGTTCGGTGGGGCGGTGCCCGACGCGATGATGGCGACGGTCACGCTCCTCTCGACGCTGTGGAACGCCGACGGCTCGGTGGCCGTGGACGGGATGACGGAACGGGAAGCGGCGACACCGGAGTACACCGAGGAGACTTTGCGCGATGAGGCCGGGCTCCTGCCCGGCACGACGCCCATCGGCGGGGGCACGATCCTCAGCCGCATCTGGAACAAGCCGTCGGTCACCGTGATCGGCATCGACGCCACGAGCGTCGCCGCGGCATCCAACACGCTCCTCCCCGAAGTGACGGTCGTCATCAGCGCCCGCGTCGCGCCGGGCCAGACCGGGCAGGAAGCGTACGAGGCTCTGGAGCGTCACCTGCGTGCGCACGCCCCGTTCGGCGCGGAGCTGACGTTCTCCGACGTCGATCTGGGTAACGGTTTCCTCGTCGACACCTCCGGATGGGCGGTCGCGCTCACACGCGACGCCATGCGAGACGGGTACGGCGTCGCTCCCGTCGATCTGGGCGTCGGCGGCTCCATCCCGTTCATCGCCGACCTGGTGCGGGAGTTCCCCGAGGCGCAGATCCTCGTCACCGGCGTGGAGGATCCGCACTCCCGCGCCCACAGCCCGAACGAGTCGCTGCATCTCGATACCTTCCGCAACGCGGTCGCGACCGAGGCGCTCCTGCTGGCTCGGATGAACGCTCTCACGCTCCCGCAGTGACCCTCAGTCGCACGGTTCTCTCCGGATCTCGCCGACTTCGCCGAGGGCGGCGGTAGAATTGCGGGGAAGGCCGTGCGACTGCGGCCCGTCACAAGGAGCGACATGAGCGACACCACCCTGACCTCAGAGACCACCAAGGCCCACGGCATCAGCCTCACCGACGCGGCCGCGACCAAGGTGAAGAACCTGCTCGAGCAGGAGGGTCGCGACGACCTTCGCCTGCGCGTCGCCGTCCAGCCCGGCGGATGCTCCGGCCTGATCTACCAGCTCTACTTCGACGAGCGCTACCTCGAGGGCGACGAGACCGTCGACTTCGACGGCGTCGAGGTCATCGTCGACAACATGAGCGTGCCGTACCTCGATGGTGCATCCATCGATTTCAAGGATTCGATCTCGGAGCAGGGCTTCACGATCGACAACCCCAACGCGGCCGGCAGCTGCGCCTGCGGCGACAGCTTCCACTGAGCGGAACCACCCCGTCAACCTGCGTGGTTGGCATGAATCGGGTGTGAGGTTGCTCTAGACTTGGGTGTGCCCTATCCGCAATCTGAAAGGTGCATCGTGCCCTCGAAACGCCGCCGCCTTCGTTGGGCCGCACTCCCTCTGGGAGTCGCGGCAGCTGTGGCCCTGGCGGGATGTACCACCGCCGAGCTGAACGGCTATCTCCCCGGCTTCGTCGATGATGGTCCCGCTGCCACCAACCAGACCGAGCGCGTGTCGTCGCTCTGGGTGAACTCCTGGATCGTCCTTCTCGCCGTCGGTGTCATCACCTGGGGCCTCATGGCCTGGGCCGCGATCGCATACCGCCGTCGCAAGGGCCAGACGGGTCTTCCCGTCCAGATGCGCTACAACATGCCGATCGAGATCTTCTACACGATCGTGCCGCTGATCCTCGTGCTCGGGATGTTCTTCTTCACCGCCCGCGACCAGGCCGCGATCGAGACGCAGTGGGACGACCCCGACGTCGAGATCACCGCGATCGCGAAGCAGTGGGCGTGGGACTTCCAGTACGACGCCGACTCCGAGGACGACACCGTCTGGACGATGGGTATTCAGGCCCAGCCCGACGCCGAGGGCAACATCGACCAGTCGCAGCTGCCGACCCTGGTGCTCCCGGTCGACCAGAAGGTCACGATCAAGCTGCAGTCCCGCGACGTCATCCACTCCTTCTGGATCATCGACTTCCTCTACAAGAAGGACATGTACATCGGCAAGGACAACTCCTGGTCGTTCATCCCCACCCGCGTGGGGGAGTACGCCGGGAAGTGCGCCGAGCTCTGCGGCGAGTACCACTCGATGATGCTCTTCAACGTGAAGGTCGTCGAGCAGGACGAGTACGACGCGTACCTCGAGACCCTCAAGGACAAGGGCAACACGGGAGACATCACGGACGCTTACGACCGTCTGTCGAACTACCCCGGAACGACCCCGAAGAACGACTCCGAAGAAGGAGAGGAGTAAGCCATGTCGACGACTGAAGCACCCCGCACCGACGAGGCGAACCGCTCCCGTCCCACGACTCTGCCCCCGCGCCAGGCCTCGCTCATGAGCTCTTCGCGCGTCGAGCAGAAGGGCAACATCGTCGTCAAGTGGATCACCTCCACCGACCACAAGACGATCGGGTACATGTACCTCATCGCCTCGGTGCTGTTCTTCCTCCTCGGAGGCGTGATGGCCCTCGTCATCCGCGCCGAGCTCTTCGCTCCGGGTATGCAGATCATCCCGACGAAGGAGCAGTACAACCAGCTGTTCACGATGCACGGCACGATCATGCTGCTGATGTTCGCGACGCCGCTGTTCGCGGGCTTCGCCAACGCGATCCTGCCCCTGCAGATCGGCGCGCCCGACGTCGCGTTCCCGCGCCTGAACGCCTTCGCCTTCTGGCTCTTCCTGTTCGGATCGACGATCGCCGTCGCCGGCTTCCTCACCCCTCAGGGTGCGGCGTCCTTCGGATGGTTCGCCTACCAGCCCCTCGCGAGCGCCTCGTTCTCGCCGGGAGCGGGTGGAAACCTGTGGATGCTCGGACTCGGAATCTCCGGATTCGGCACCATCCTCGGTGCGGTGAACTTCATCACCACGATCATCACGATGCGCGCACCAGGCATGACGATGTGGCGCATGCCGATCTTCTCCTGGAACACGCTCGTCACGAGCCTCCTGATCCTGATGGCATTCCCGGTCCTCGCCGCCGCGATCTTCGCCGCCGGCGCCGACCGCGTGCTCGGTGCCCACATCTACGACCCGGCCAACGGCGGCGTCCTGCTCTGGCAGCACCTGTTCTGGTTCTTCGGGCACCCCGAGGTCTACATCATCGCGCTGCCGTTCTTCGGCATCGTCTCGGAGATCTTCCCGGTGTTCAGCCGCAAGCCGATCTTCGGTTACAAGACGCTCGTCTACGCGACGATCGCGATCGCCGCTCTCTCCGTGGCCGTGTGGGCTCACCACATGTACGTCACCGGATCCGTGCTTCTCCCGTTCTTCGCGCTGATGACGATGCTCATCGCCGTGCCGACGGGTGTGAAGATCTTCAACTGGATCGGCACGATGTGGCGAGGGTCCGTGACCTTCGAGACTCCGATGGTCTTCTCGCTCGGCTTCCTCGTCTCGTTCGTCTTCGGCGGTCTGACGGGTGTCATCCTGGCGGCCCCGCCGCTGGACTTCGCTCTGTCTGACTCCTACTTCGTCGTGGCGCACTTCCACTACGTCGTCTTCGGAACCGTCGTGTTCGCGATGTTCGCCGGCTTCTACTTCTGGTGGCCGAAGTGGACCGGACGCATGCTCAACGAGCGTCTCGGCTACGTCCACTTCTGGATGCTGTTCATCGGCTTCCACATGACCTTCCTCATCCAGCACTGGCTGGGCGTCGACGGCATGGTGCGTCGTTACGCGGACTACTCCGCGGCCGATGGCTGGACCTGGCAGAACCAGGTCTCGACGATCGGTGCGATGATCCTCGGCGCGTCGATGCTGCCGTTCTTCCTGAACGTCTGGATCACGGCCCGCAAGGCGCCGAAGGTCACCGTCAACGACCCGTGGGGCTACGGAGCATCGCTCGAGTGGGCGACCTCCTGCCCGCCGCCGCGTCACAACTTCACGTCGATCCCGCGCATCCGCAGCGAGCGCCCGGCCTTCGACCTGAATCACCCCGAAGCAGCGGAGTTCGCCACCACGGCTCCGGGCGAGCGAGAGGTCCACTGAGCCATGCGCGACAACGTCATCCTCTGGTGGATTCTCACCGCTTTCTTCGCCCTGGTCGGAGTGATCTACACCGGCTGGCACATCCTCGCGACGCCGGACGACAACTTCGCGATGCGGATCGAGTGGGTCGGCACGACCGCACTGTTCTTCGCCGCCTTCATGGGCGCGATGATCGCGTTCTACCTCGACCGCACGCACAATGCGCAGGGTGGTGAGCTGCCGGAAGACATCCTGACGTCGGACATCGACGACGGCGACCCCGAGCTCGGCGAGTTCAGCCCGTGGTCGTGGTGGCCGCTGGTGCTGGCGGCCTCCGCCGGTGTCTTCGTGGTCGGTCTGGCTGTCGGACACTTCCTCCTGCCGATCGGCCTGGCGATCTTCGTCGTCGCGATCGTCGGCTGGGTGTACGAGTACTACCGCGGTAACTTCGCTCGCTGATCGGGCGAACGAACGAAGAGGCCCCCGGGAATCCCGGGGGCCTCTTCTGCGTCACGAACGGCTGCGTATCCGAGGGATTCCGGTGAGCGGGTCGACGGGCCGGCGGTGCACGCCATCCGCGTCCTCCACCGGATAACCTTCTCGAGCCCAGTATTCGAATCCACCGATCATCTCGCGCACCGCGTAGCCGAGGCGGGCGAAGGCGAGGGCCGCCTTCGCGCCGGCGTTGCATCCGGGACTCCAGCAGTAGACGACGACCTCGCTGTCGGCAGGGAGCTCTGCAGGCGCTCGGGTCTCGATCTCGCTGTAGTGCATGTGCGTCGCGCCGGCGACGCGTCCCTGGGCCCAGGCTTCGGCGGAGCGCACGTCGATCACGACCAGCGGCTTCCCCGCTCTAAGGTCGGCATGGACGTCACTGGCGTCGGTCTCGTAGGCGAGCTTGGCGGCGAAGTAGTCGGCGCGATCGATCATGTCTCTCAGAGTAGGAGAGGCACAGGTCGGTCCGCGCTCATCATTCGGTCGCTCGTGGGTCTTTTCCGGCCAGGTGCGTCCGGTCGTCGACCTCGGCCGTCATCTGCACCCGGCGACCGTAGCGATCGATCCCGAGCTCTGCTTCGGTGTCGATCAGAGCCCGCTGGAAAGCCGTCTCGGGGAGGCTCTCGAGGAATCCGCAGGTGGCGTAGAACGGTGCGTTCCAGGGCACCTCGGCGTACGTACGCAGTGTGACACGGGAGTAGCCACGTTCGTGCGCCTCACGCAGGGCGGCGCGCACCAGAGCGCGCCCGTGCCCCTGCCGTCCCGCCGAGGGAGTCACCGACAGCTGTTCGAGGTGCGCGTGTCCGTCCGCGTCGAGCACATGCACGAATCCGACGGGGGAGCGCGTGTCCTCGTCTTCGATGAGCAGGGTGAACCCGGGAGCCGCGAGGCGGGCCGCGCCGTCCTCTGCGTCGGGCCACTCCCAGGCGCCGAGAGCGTCGATGAGGAGGGCATCCGCTGCCGACTCGATCGCCTGCAGGTGTTCGGCGTCGGTCGAGAGCGCAGGGCGGATTGTGCCGCTCACCGTCAGTCTCCCTGCACCGCGGCGATCGCCTCGATCTCGACCAGCTGGTCGTCGTACCCGAGCACCGTGACACCGAGAAGGGCGCTCGGGACATCGTGGGATCCGAATGCCGCTTCTACGACGTTCCAGGCGGTGACGAGGTCAGCTCGGCGTGTGGAGGCCACCAGCACGCGCGTGCTGATGACGTCTGTCAGTGCGGCGCCCGACGCGGCGAGAGCGCCCCGCAGGGTCTCGACGCAGCGCGCTGCCTGTGCAGCGTAGTCGCCCGGGGCGGTCGTGGAGCCATCGTCTTCGAGCGGGCAGGCGCCGGCCAGGAAGATGAGGCGGGAGCCGGCGGGAGCCGTCGCGGCATAGGCGTACGGGGTGTCGGCGAGGGAGTCGGAACGGATGAGTCGCACTACGGACGTCATGCTTCGATCCTCCCATGGGAACATCGAAGGGCCCTGTCCGCGTGGACAGGGCCCTTCGAGAGGGGGAGCGGCGGGACGTTACTCGCCGTCCTCCGACTTCTTCTTGCGAGGCTTCTTCACGGGCTCGGTCGCGATGACCGTGCTCGGGGTGTTCGGCGTCTCGTCGACGTGGTCCTCGGTCGCCTCGAGCGGGGCATCCGGGAATCCGGCGCGCTCGTGAGCTCCCTGGATCTCGGCGACCTCGGTCTCCTCGTTGTGAGCCGTGACGTGGTGCTGGTGTGCATCCGCGGCTGCGACCTCGGCCTGAGTGAGCGGCGCGAGACGGTCCTCGAAGAACCAGCGCGACATCGACGACCGGAGGTTCTCCGTCCACGGGATGCGGCCCTTGGCGTTGGGGCGCACGACGAGCGGCTCGTAGCCGTCGACGTCGATGAGCTTCCACCGGTCGTACTGATCGACCGGCTGGTGCACCTCGATGAACTCGCCACCGGGAAGGCGGACGATGCGTCCCGACTCGAAGCCGTGGAGAACGATCTCACGATCCTTCTTCTGCAGCGCGATGCAGATGCGCTTGGTCACGAAGTAACCGAGGATCGGCCCGAGGAACAGCAGCGCCTGGAGCGTGTGGATGACACCCTCCATCGTGAGCATGAAGTGCGTCGCGATGAGGTCCGAAGAGGCTGCAGCCCAGAGCACGGCGTAGAAGATGACGCCGGCCACGCCGATGGCGGTGCGGGTCGCCGCGTTGCGCGGACGCTGCGCGATGTGGTGCTCGCGCTTGTCACCGGTGATCCACGCTTCGATGAAGGGGTAGATCGCGACGGCGACGATGAAGAGTCCGAGCACGGCGACCGGAGCGAGGATGCCGAACGACCAGGTGTGGTCGAGGAAGACGACGTCCCAGTTCGAGGGCGCCAGACGCAGCGCGCCGTCCGCGAAGCCGATGTACCAGTCGGGCTGGGTTCCGGCGGACACGGGGGAGGGGTCGTAGGGGCCGTAGTTCCAGATCGGGTTGATCTGGAAGAAGGTCGCGATCAACACGATGGTGCCGAAGACGATGAACAGGTATCCGCCCATCTTCGACATGTACACCGGCATCATCGGGTAGCCCACGACGTTGTCGTTCGTGCGGCCGGGGCCGGCGAACTGCGTGTGCTTGTTGATGATCATGAGCATGAGGTGCACGACGATCAGGGCGATCACGAGCATCGGCAGCAGCAGGATGTGCAGCGAGTACAGGCGCCCGACGATGTCGGTACCGGGGAACTCGCCGCCGAAGAGGAGGAACGAGGTCCAGGTGCCGATGAGCGGGAGGCCCTTGACCATGCCGTCGATGATGCGGAGACCGTTACCCGAGAGCAGGTCGTCGGGGAGGGAGTATCCCGTGAAGCCCTCGGCGAGAGCGAGGATGAACAGCACGAAGCCGATCACCCAGTTGAGCTCGCGCGGCTTGCGGAATGCGCCGGTGAAGAACACGCGGAGCATGTGCACGCCGATACCGGCCACGAAGACCAGGGCGGCCCAGTGGTGGATCTGACGGACGAGCAGACCGCCACGGAGGTCGAACGAGATGTGGAGCGACGACTCGAGCGCCGCGGACATCTCGATGCCGCGCATCGGAGCGTACGCACCGGTGTAGTGGGTCTCGACCATCGACGCCTGGAAGAAGAACGTCAGGAAGGTTCCGGACAGGAACACGACGACGAAGCTCCACAGGGCGATCTCACCCAGCATGAACGACCAGTGGTCGGGGAAGATCTTGCGCCCCAGCTCCTTGACGAAGCCGGAGAGGCTGGTGCGCTCATCGATGTAGTTCGACGCGGCGCCGACGAATCGGCCGCCGAGAGGCGCCTTGGTGTCCTTGTCCTCTTTGGACAGCGTTGCGGTGCTCAATGGCGCTCCCAGAAGCTCGGGCCGACGGGCTCGGTGAAGTCACTGCGCGCGACGAGGTAGCCCTCGTCGTCGACGGTGATGGGCAGCTGAGGCAGCGGGCGCGCGGCCGGTCCGAAGATGACCTTGGCGTGATCCGTCACATCGAACTGCGACTGGTGGCAGGGGCAGAGGAGGTGATGGGTCTGCTGCTCGTAGAGCGCGACCGGGCATCCGACGTGGGTGCACACCTTGGAGTAAGCGACGATGCCGTCGTACGACCAGTCCTTGCGGTCCTCGGCCTCGATCAGCTGCTCGGGGCGCAGACGCATCATCAGCACGATGGCCTTCGCCTTCTCCTCGAGGTAGCCGTCGTGGTGACTCAGCTCGGCCAGGTCGGCCGGGATCACGTGGAAGGCGGAACCGAGCGTGACGTCGGCGGCGCGGATCGGCGTGCCGTCCGGGTCGCGGACGAGGCGCATTCCCTCTTCCCACATGGTGTGCTTGAGCAGGTGCACCGGGTCGCCCGCGTAGGGGTCCTCCGGGGTGGCATGCGGGGCCAGGCCGCGGAACAGCGTCACGCCGGGAATGATCGACGCGACGAGCGCTGCGAACAGCGAGTTGCGGATCATCGTGCGGCGTCCGAAGCCGGACTCCTCGTTGGCGTCGGAGAACGCCTTGATCGCGGCCTCGCGGGTCGAGTCCTTGCCGCGCGTCGGGTGACGGTGCTCGATGTGCTCCTTGTCGGACATGAGCGCCTTCGACCAGTGGATCGCTCCGAGGCCGAGGGACAGCAGCGCCAGGGCGATGCCGAGTCCGATGAAGAGGTTGTTCTGACGGATGTCGATGAGAGCGCCGCTCTCGATCGGGAACAGCATGTAGGCGGCGACCGCCCAGATGCTGCCCGCGAGAGACAGGTAGAACAGCGTGTAGACAGTGCGGACCGCTGCCTTCTCCGCGCGCGGGTCCTTGTCGGTCATCCGCTCGCGGTGCGGCGGCAGGCCCGGGTTCTGCACAGGGTCGCTGACTGCGACGCCCAGCCCCGGAGAGGGCTGGTAGGCCCTGTCAAGAGCCTGCGAGTCGTCGTCGTGTGCCATGGTGCTCCTCGTACGTTCCTCTTCGATGATTAAGCGTCAGTTGGACTTCGCCGTGATCCACACGGTGATGGCGACGAGTGCGCCGATGCCGAAGATCCAGACGAACAGGCCCTCCGAGACCGGTCCGAGCGATCCGAGGGAGAACCCGCCGATCTGCACGGACTGCTGCTGGTACAGGAGAGCCGAGATGATGTCGCGCTTGTCTTCGTCCGACAGGTTCATGTCGCCGAAGACGGGCATGTTCTGGGGGCCCGTCACCATGGCCGCGTACATGTGCAGCGCGCTGGTCTCGGTCAGGGCCGGGGCGTACTTGCCCTCGGTGAGCGCTCCACCGGCGGCGGCCACGTTGTGGCACATCGCGCAGTTGACGCGGAAGAGCTCGGCTCCGTGAGCCACGTCGCCCTCACCGTCGAGGATGCGCTCCTCGGGGAAGGTCGGGCCGGGGGCCGTGGACTGCACGAACGACGAGATCGCGAGGATCTGGTCCTCGGTGAACTGCGGCTCCTTCTGGGGAGCCTGCGGTCCCTGCATCTGCAGGGGCATGCGGCCCGTGGAGAGCTGGAACTCGGTGGCGAGCTCGCCGACACCGTAGAGGCTCGGCCCGTTGGGCGTGCCCTGCAGGTCGAGGCCGTGGCAGGTGGCGCAGTTCGCCTGGAACAGCTTCTCGCCGTCCTCGACGGTCAGCGTGGTCGCCGCGGTCTGCGTGTCGGTCGCGGCGAAGGCCGCGGATGCGCCGGCGTACACGGCGCCGGTGATCATCAGGCCTGCTCCGATGAGGGCCGCGGCAGCCAGGGGGCTGCGGCGACCGCCAGAACGGCGCTTCTTCTCTCGTGCCATCTCGGGGATCAGCTCCGCTCTTATTTCAGGAAGTAAATTACGACGAACAGCACGATCCAGACGACGTCGACGAAGTGCCAGTAGTAGGACACCACGATCGAGGAGGTCGCCTCCTTGTGCCGGAAGTTCTTGACGGCGAACGCGCGTCCGATGACGAGCAGGAACGCGACGAGCCCGCCCGTCACGTGCAGTGCGTGGAAGCCGGTGGTCAGGTAGAACGCGGAAGTGTACGAGTCGGCGCTGATGGGCATTCCCTCGGCGACGAGCTGGGCGTACTCCCAGACCTGACCCGAGACGAAGACCGCGCCGAGGGCGAAGGTGAGGAAGAACCACTCGACCATGCCCCAGCCGAACAGGCGGCGACGGCCTGCACCGTTCTTCTGGCCCTTGCCGATCTTGTAGGCCTGGAGGTCCTCGGCTGCGAAGACGCCCATCTGGCAGGTGAACGACGAGAGCACGAGGATCGCGGTGTTCACGAATGCGAACGGCACGTTCAGCAGTTCGGTCCGGTCGGCCCAGAGTTCGGGGGAGGTGCTTCGGAGCGTGAAGTAGATCGCGAAGAGTCCCGCGAAGAACATCACTTCACTGCCGAGCCACACAATGGTGCCGACAGCTACCGGGTTGGGCCGCTTGATGGTTCTCGCCGCCGGGGCATACGTCGCTGAGGTCGTCACCGTTCCATTATGGCCGATTCCCGGGGGTGATTCTTGCACCCGGACACCTCGTTTCGCCCGCTTTTCACTTAGGTAACCCTAAGAAAACACTGCGAATCGTCGGTGAATCCGCGGGAAATCGCGGGTGCTCCGGCCGTCGGCATCCGTGACAGACGAGATGCACGTTTTCTCGGCGCCGATAGGATCGCACACATGGCTGAATCCCTGACCTGGTCCGATGTGCTCACCACTCTCCTGGAGCGTCGCGACCTCAGCGTCTGGGAGTCGACGTGGGCCATGCGTCAGATCATGCGGGGCGATGTCAGTGAAGCCCAACTGGCGGGATTCCTCATCGCGTTGCGTGCGAAGGGCGAGACGATCGACGAGATCGTCGGTTTCCGCGATGCGATCCTCGAAGCGGCCGTCCCGCTCCCGGTGTCGCCGGACGTCCTCGACATCGTCGGCACGGGTGGGGACCGTGTCGGCACCGTGAACGTCTCGACGACCGCCGCCATCATTATCGGTGCGATGGGCATCCCGGTCGTGAAGCACGGCAACAGGGCGGCGAGTTCGGCGTCCGGCTCCTCGGATGTGCTCGGCGCTCTCGGGCTCGAGCTCACGCTCGATCCGGCCGCCGTGGCGTCCATCCTCGACCGCACGGGGATCACCTTTGCCTGGGCGGGTGCGTTCCACCCCGGTTTCAAGCACGCGGGAGCCGTGCGATCGCAGCTCGGCGTGCCCACCGTGTTCAACATGCTCGGCCCTCTCTGCAATCCGGCTCGTGCCGAGGCGAACGCCGTGGGCGTGGCGCAGCTCGAGCGCGTGCCCCTGATCACCGGAGTGTTCCGCACGCGCGGCGCCACCGCGCTGGTCTTCCGCGGCGATGACGGACTCGACGAGCTCACCACCACCGGACACAGCCGGATCTGGGAGGTCACCCGAGGAGATGTGCACGAGCACGATCTGGATCCGCGTGACCTCGGCATCCCGCTCGCCGAACTCTCGGACCTTCTCGGAGGGTCGCCGGAGCACAACGCGACCATCCTGCGTCGCACGCTCGAGGGGGAGCGCGGAGCGGTGCGCGACATCGTGCTGCTGAACGCCGCCGCGGGCATCGTCGCCTTCGAGCTCTCCCAGGACGCGGCTCAGGTGCAGCGTCCGATCCTCGAACGGCTGCGCAGCGCGTACGAGCGTGCGGCCGCCGCGATCGACGACGGGCGGGCGCTGTCGAAGCTCGACGAGTGGATCGGCGTGAGCCGCGAGCTCGCCGCCGGCTGAGGCGCATCATGGAACCGGTCGCCGCACTGCTCGAGATCGCTTCGCTGCTCGAGCGCGAGCGGGCGTCGAGATATCGGGCCAAGGCCTTCCGACAGGCAGCCGCGGTCTTCGAGTCATTACCCGCGGACGTGCGCACAGATCCGAACCGTCTCCGTGCGGCCCCGGGGATCGGTGCGTCGACCTTCTCGGTGATCCGTCAGGCGCAGGAGGGCATGGTCCCCGACTATCTGGTCGAGCTCCGTGGCGACGTGGAGCCGGAGCGCCTCTCCGACCTGCGGCGGAAGCTGCGCGGCGATCTCCACGCGCACACCGACTGGTCGGACGGGGCGACGTCGATCGCGGTGATGGCGGCCGCAGCGCGAGCGCAGGGACACGAGTATCAGGCGATCACCGATCATTCGCCGCGCCTGCGGGTGGCACGCGGGCTCTCGGCGGAGCGATTGCGCGAGCAGATCCCTCTCGTCCGGGCCGAGTCCGGCGACGGCTTCACGCTCCTGGCCGGCATCGAGGTCGACATCCTCGACGACGGCGTGCTCGACCAGGAGGACGGGCTTCTCGGCGATCTGGACATCGTCGTCGCGTCCGTGCACTCGAAGTTGCGGATGGATGCCCGCTCCATGACCCGTCGGATGCTCGCGGCGGTGGCGCACCCGCGGGTGAACGTGCTCGGCCACTGCACGGGGCGCCTGGTGCAGGGTGAGCGCGGCACCCGCCCGCCGTCGGAGTTCGACGCGGCCGCCGTGTTCGCGGCCTGCGCCGAGAACGGCGTCGCCGTCGAGATCAACTCCCGCCCGGAGCGTCAGGATCCTCCGGACGAGCTGATCGCGCTCGCTCTCGAAGCCGGATGCCTCTTCTCGATCGACTCGGATGCGCACGCCCCCGGTCAGCTGTCGCTTCTCGACCACGGCGCCGAGCGAGCGGAGCGCGCGGGGGTGCCGGCATCCCGGATCGTGACGACCTGGGGGCTCGAGCGTCTGCTCGCGTGGGCGGAATGAGGGTCAGGCGGAACCGGTGACCTTCTCGATCGCGGCGATCGCGCGGTTCATCGAGGAGGTCAGATTCCACTTCGCGGCGAGAGAATCGGCCGCGTCGCGGGCGACGTCGTCGAGCGGGTGCAGCGGCGTGCCCGGCGCGGAGATGTCGAGTCCGGTGGCCACCGCGACGACCGTGGGGGCGACATCGAGGTAGTCGCTGGCGGCGAGGATCTTCGCACGGACGCCGGCGCTCATCCCCTCGCCCGCGGCGGCCGCCGCACGGATGCCGTCGAGATCGGCATGGGTCTGGAGGAGCGTCGCCGCGGTCTTCTCGCCGACGCCGGCGACGCCGGGAAGGCCGTCCGAGGCGTCGCCGCGCATCGTCGCGAAGTCGGCGTACTGGCTGGGGAGTACTCCGTACTTGGCGACGACGGTCGCGTCGGTCACGATCTCGAGGTTGCTCATGCCGCGGGCGGTGTAGATCACGCGGACGTCGCTCGCGTCGTCGACGAGTTGGAAGAGGTCGCGATCCCCGGTGACGATGTCGACCGGAAGGGCGGATGCCGTGGCGAGCGTGCCGATCACGTCATCGGCCTCGTGCGCCGCGACGCCGATGATGGGGATGTCGAGAGCCGCGAGCGTCTGACGGATGAGAGGGATCTGCGCCTCGAGCGGATCGGGCACCTCTTCGACGTCCGGGGCGTCCGCGACGACCTCGACGACGCGGTGACCCTTGTAGCTGGGAATGAGGTCGACGCGCCACTGCGGACGCCAGTCGTCGTCCCAGCAGGCGATGACCTGGGTGGGCTCGTAGAGCGTGACGAGCTTCGCGACGATGTCGAGCAACCCACGGGCGGCGTTGATGGGGGAGCCGTCCGGTGCGGTGACCTTGTCAGGCACCCCGTAGAACGCACGGAAGTAGAGGCTGGCGGTATCGAGCAGCATCAGGCGATCGGTCACCGGGACAGTCTCGCACGGGCATCCGACGCCCGAGCCCCCGCAGCATCCCGAGATCTGGTAATCTGAAGCGTCACTCGTGGCGTGCATACGCATGCTCTCGTGACGATCAATCCAATCCAATCGCTGTGAAGCAGGATATCGGCCGTGCGCGGTCGCTGTTCACGGCCTGAGTTTCCATTCACAAGGACAACCCACTACATGACTACCGCAACGACCGCCCCGGCCACCAAGCAGGTCGCCATCAACGACATCGGATCTGCTGAGGACTTCCTGGCCGCGGTCGAGAAGACCCTGAAGTTCTTCAACGATGGCGACATCATCGAGGGCACGATCGTCAAGATCGACCGCGACGAGGTCCTCCTCGATGTGGGCTACAAGACCGAGGGTGTCATCCCCTCGCGCGAGCTCTCCATCAAGCACGACGTCGACCCCAACGAGGTCGTCGCCGTCGGCGACCTGGTCGAGGCCCTCGTCCTCCAGAAGGAGGACAAGGAAGGCCGTCTGATCCTCTCCAAGAAGCGTGCGCAGTACGAGCGCGCCTGGGGAGACGTCGAGAAGATCAAGGAGAACGACGGCGTCGTCACCGGCACCGTCATCGAGGTCGTCAAGGGTGGCCTCATCGTCGACATCGGCCTCCGTGGCTTCCTCCCGGCTTCGCTCATCGAGCTCCGCCGCGTCCGCGACCTCACGCCGTACCTCGGCCAGGAGATCGAGGCCAAGATCCTCGAGCTCGACAAGAACCGCAACAACGTCGTGCTCAGCCGCCGCGCGCTGCTCGAGCAGACGCAGTCGGAGTCGCGCACCACGTTCCTGAACAACCTCCACAAGGGCCAGGTCCGCAAGGGTGTCGTCTCGTCGATCGTCAACTTCGGTGCGTTCGTCGACCTGGGCGGCGTGGACGGCCTCGTGCACGTCTCCGAGCTGTCCTGGAAGCACATCGAGCACGCCTCCGAGGTCGTCGAGGTCGGCCAGGAGGTCACCGTCGAGATCCTCGAGGTCGACCTCGACCGCGAGCGCGTCTCCCTGTCGCTGAAGGCGACGCAGGAGGACCCGTGGCAGGTCTTCGCCCGTACCCACGCGATCGGTCAGGTCACCCCGGGTAAGGTCACGAAGCTCGTTCCGTTCGGTGCGTTCGTGCGCGTCGCAGACGGCATCGAGGGCCTCGTCCACATCTCCGAGCTCTCCAGCAAGCACGTCGAGCTGGCCGAGCAGGTCGTCTCCGTCGGCGAAGAGGTGTTCGTCAAGGTCATCGACATCGACCTCGAGCGTCGTCGCATCTCGCTGTCGCTGAAGCAGGCCAACGAGTCGGTCGACCCCAACGGCACCGAGTTCGACCCGGCCCTCTACGGAATGGTCGCCGAGTACGACGAGAACGGCGAGTACAAGTACCCGGAGGGCTTCGACGCCGAGACCGGTGCGTGGAAGGAAGGCTTCGACGCCCAGCGCGAGGCATGGGAGCAGGAGTACGCTGCTGCCCAGGCTCGCTGGGAGGCGCACAAGGCTCAGGTCACCAAGGCGGCCGAGGCCGAGGCGGCGGCCGGCGAGGACTTCGGCGGACAGTCGTTCTCGAGCGAGACCGCTGGTGCGGGCACGCTTGCCGACGACGAGGCTCTCGCGGCTCTCCGCGAGAAGCTCTCGGGTGGCAACGCCTAAGCAGCATCACGTCAGGAACGGGTCGTCACCTTCGGGTGGCGGCCCGTTCCGCGTTCTCGCGCGTGACAGGATGGAGACCATGCCCCTCATCGCGCTCACCGGCGGCATCGCGTCCGGGAAGTCGACCATCGCCCGACGGCTCGCCTCGCACGGTGCGATCCTCGTCGATGCGGATCAGATCGTGCGGGACGTCCAGACGCCGGGGAGTCCCGTGCTCCGTCGGATCGCCGCGGAGTTCGGTGACGGCGTCATCGCCGACGACGGGTCGCTGGACCGCCCGGCGTTGGGTGCGCAGGTCTTCGGAGACCCCGAGCGGCTCCGCGCCCTGAACGCGATCGTGCACCCGGCCGTTCGCGCCGAGTCCCAGCGGCGCTTCGAAGAGGCTTTCGCAGCCGATGAGGACGCGGTCGTCGTCTACGACGTCCCGCTCCTGGTGGAGGCGCGCGTCGACGACCCCTGGGACCTCATTGTCGTGGCGCACGCTCCCGAGACGGAGAGGCTGCGTCGCCTCGTCGAGATCCGCGGAATGGACCCGAAGTCGGCGAAGGAGCGCATCGACGCCCAGGTGTCCGACGATCAGCGTCTCGCGATCGCCGACGCGGTGATCGACACGTCCGGATCTCTCGACGAGACCGAAGCCCGCACCGACGCCCTGTGGGAGCGGATCCGCGCGCGGTGAGCGAACCGTTCACCGGCCATGCTCCGGGATCACGGGAGTATCGCCGACTGATCATCGGGCTCTTCTTCGCCGGCGTCGCGACATTCGCCCAGCTCTACGCCACCCAGGCCGTCCTTCCGCAGATCGCCTCCGACCTCCGGATCGGACCGGCGTCGGCGGCCCTGAGCGTGTCCGCCGCAACGCTCGGGCTGGCGGCGGCCGTCGTCCCCTGGTCGATGGTCGCCGATCGGATCGGACGGATCCCCGCGATGGCGACGGGGGTGATCATCGCCACCGTGCTCGGCATCTGCGCGCCGCTGAGCGACGGCATCCTCCCGCTGCTGATCCTGCGGCTGGGGGAGGGCATCGCGCTGGGCGCCGTGCCTGCCGTCGCCCTCGCCTACCTGAGCGAAGAGGTCCGCTCCTCGCACGCGGCGGCGGCCGCGGGCAGCTACATCGCGGGCACCACGCTCGGTGGGCTGACGGGGCGCCTCGTGGCCGGCGGCATCGGAGAGGCGGGCGGGTGGCGTGCGGGGGTCTGGGGCGTCGCCGCGGTCTGCATCGTCTGCGCCGTTCTGTTCCTCTGGCTCACGCCGCGCGCCCGCGGCTTCCTTCCTGCGGCGCGAGGCGGCGGCCCGGGGATCCTCGCGCGACTTCTGCGTCCGCTGCGTTCCGCGCCACAGCTCGCCCTCTACGCGCAGGGTTTCCTTCTGATGGGTGCCTTCGTCGCGGTCTACAACTATCTCGGCTTCCATCTCGCGGCTCCACCGTTCCTGCTCCCGGCCTGGCTGGTGACACTGCTGTTCGTGGCCTACCTCGCCGGCACGGTCTCCTCGCCCTGGGCGGGATCGCTCGCCAGCAGGTTCGGACGCTACCCCGTGCTGCTGGTCTCGATCGGCGTCACCGCGTCGGGCGCGGTACTCCTGGCGATGCCGACCACGGGACTGGTGCTCACCGGACTCGTGCTGTTCACCGCCGGGTTCTTCGGTGCCCATGCGATCGCCTCCGGGTGGGTGCCGACGGATGCCGATCCGGCGGTGCGCGCGCAGGCATCGTCGCTCTACTATTTCGGCTACTACGCCGGATCGAGCCTGTTCGGATGGATCCTCGGTCTCGTCTTCGGAGGGCTGGGATGGGAGTGGTTCATCGCCGGCATCCTCACGATGTGCGCCGCATCCGCGGCGATCGCGGCGCTCGCTCTGCGCGCGTCTCCTTCCGGAAGAGTCTGAGAGCCGTTCGCCCGAAGGGGAAGCGGGCCCCGATGTCGGTGGCCCCGCCTACGCTGGACGTATGGAACCCACCCGTAGCGTTCGCCCGTTCGAGGTCATCAGCGAATACGCGCCCGCCGGTGATCAGCCCCAGGCCATCGCCGAGCTCGCCGCGCGCATCAACGCCGGGGAGACCGACGTCGTGCTGCTGGGGGCGACGGGTACGGGAAAATCGGCGACGACCGCATGGCTCGTCGAGCAGGTGCAGCGCCCCACTCTCGTCCTCGCGCACAACAAGACGCTCGCGGCTCAGCTCGCGAACGAGTTCCGCGAGCTCATGCCGAACAACGCGGTCGAGTACTTCGTCTCTTACTACGACTACTACCAGCCCGAAGCGTACGTCCCGCAGACCGACACCTTCATCGAGAAGGACTCGTCCATCAACGCCGAGGTCGAACGGCTGCGGCACTCGACGACGAACTCGTTGCTCAGCCGCCGTGACGTCGTGGTGGTCTCGACCGTTTCCTGCATCTACGGACTCGGTGCTCCCGAGGAGTACCTCCGTGCGATGGTCGCCCTGCAGGTGGGGGAGCGGTACGACCGGGACGCGCTCATCCGTCAGTTCATCGCGATGCAGTACAACCGCAACGACGTCGACTTCTCGCGGGGCAACTTCCGCGTGCGGGGCGACACGATCGAGATCATCCCCGTCTACGAGGAGCACGCGATCCGCATCGAACTCTTCGGTGACGAGATCGAAGCGTTGTACTCCCTCCACCCGCTCACCGGCGAGGTGATCGAGAAGCTCGACGCCGTGCCGATCTTCCCCGCGTCGCACTACGTCGCGGGAACCGATGTGATCCAGCGCTCGATCGGCACGATCGAGACAGAGCTGGAAGAGCGGCTCGCCGAGTTCGAGAAGCAGGGGAAGCTGCTCGAGGCGCAGCGGTTGCGCATGCGCACCACCTTCGATCTCGAGATGCTGCAGCAGCTCGGATTCTGCTCGGGCATCGAGAACTACTCGCGCCACATGGACGGTCGCGCTCCGGGGGAGCCGCCGCACACGCTGCTCGACTTCTTCCCGGACGACTTCCTCCTCGTCATCGACGAGTCGCACGTCACCGTGCCCCAGATCGGTGCGATGTACGAGGGCGACGCCTCGCGCAAGCGCACGCTCGTCGACCACGGATTCCGTCTGCCGAGTGCGATGGACAACCGTCCGCTCCGATGGGACGAGTTCAAGAACCGCATCGGGCAGACCGTCTACCTCTCCGCGACGCCTGGGAAGTACGAGATGGGGATCGCCGACGGGATCGTCGAGCAGATCATCCGCCCGACGGGCCTGGTCGATCCCGAGATCATCGTGAAGCCCTCGAAGGGGCAGATCGACGACCTGCTCGAGGAGATCCGTCTGCGTGTGGAGCGTGACGAGCGCATCCTCGTCACGACTCTGACGAAGAAGATGGCCGAGGAGCTGACGGACTTCCTCGGCGAGCACGGGGTTCGCGTCCGCTACCTGCACTCCGATGTCGATACCCTGCGTCGTGTCGAGCTGCTGAGCGAGCTGCGTTCCGGGGTGTACGACGTGCTGGTCGGAATCAACCTCCTGCGTGAGGGTCTCGATCTCCCCGAGGTCTCGCTCGTGGCGATCCTCGATGCCGACAAGGAGGGCTTCCTGCGCTCCGGGACGTCGCTCATCCAGACCATCGGGCGTGCGGCGCGAAACGTGTCGGGCGAGGTCCACATGTACGCCGACAAGATGACCGACTCGATGGCGAAGGCGATCGAGGAGACCGATCGTCGTCGCGAGAAGCAGGTCGCGTACAACAAGGAGCACGGGATCGACCCGCAGCCGCTGCGGAAGAAGATCGCCGACATCACCGCCGTTCTGGCACGCGAGGGGGCGGACACCGCCGAGCTGATGTCGGGGAGGGGGCGTGCGACCGGCAAGGGTAAGTCGCCCACGCCGAACCTCCGACGTACGGGGATCGCCGCGGAGGGAGCACAGCAGCTGGAGGCGACGATCCAAGACCTCTCGGATCAGATGCTGGCGGCTGCCGCCGAGCTCAAGTTCGAGCTGGCAGGGCGACTCCGCGACGAGGTGCAGGACCTCAAGAAGGAACTGCGCGCCATGGAGCGGGCCGGCCACGCCTGAGGGCGTTCGGTAGGTGAAGGCGGCGCGGATGGATGCTGCGGGCGAAGAACTCGCCGACCGGATTCGCGCGATCGTCGCGCCCGCATCCGGCATCGAGGAGCGGAGGATGTTCGGGACCCGAGCATTCCTGCTCGATGGCCGGATCCTCGCCGGGGCCCGGCCGGGAGGTGTGCTGCTGATCAAGGTCGCAGCCGAAGACGAGGCAGTGCTACTCCTGCGCGAGGGAGCCGAGCGTGCCGTGATGGGCCCGCGGACCATGAGTGCGCGATGGATCGACGTCGCCCCATCCGCGATCGCCGACGATGACGGACTGCTGTTCTGGATCGATGCGGCGCGGGCCGGAGCCGACTGAGGCGAGTCGACCGTTCGCGCGCCGGCCGCAGGCGCTTCCTCGGCTCAGGGGCAGTGGATGAGGGGCTTGGGTCCGGACCGGTCGATCTCGTGCGCCGTCATCGGCGCTCCGCACAGGGGGCACGCGCGCTCGGCGCGCTCTGCGGCGCTCGGCGGGGGCGTCTTCTCGTAGGGGCCGACGGACGCCGGTCCGGCGAAGCGGATGAGGTTGGTGTTCACCCAGGCGTACAGCCCTCCCGCCTCGCGAATGCGCGTGCGCAGGGGAGCCCGTTCCGGATCATGTGCCATGTTGATTAGTGTACTAACGATTAGGGCAGTTGTATAGTTGGCCGGATGAACGCATCCGACGAACTCCTCCGGCTCGAGAACCAGCTGTGCTTCGCGCTGGTGACCGCGGCGCGCAACGTCGTGGCGATCTACCGACCGATCCTCGAGCCGCTGGGGCTGACCCACCCGCAGTACCTGGTGATGCTGGCGCTCTGGGAACGATCGCCTCGCACCCTGAACGATCTCGCCGCCGATCTCGCGATGGAGCCGGCCACGGCGTCGCCGCTGGTCAAGCGGCTGGAGGCCGACGGGCTCGTCGCGCGGGAGCGCAGCGCGGAGGACGAGCGGCGTCTCGACATCACCCTCACCGATGCGGGACGCGCTCTGCGCGAGCGGGCGCTGGAGGTGCCGGCGCAGGTGATGTCCGCGGTCGGGATGGACGTGCACGAAGTGTCGGCGCTCCGTGACGGGCTGGGGCCGTTCGCGGGGCGGCGCCTCGGAGGCGCCTGAGCATCCGGGCCCTGCGGAGCCAATGTCGGTGGCCCCTCGTAGACTTGTCCGGTGCCTATCGTCCCCGTCGCCACCCCCGGAAAACTCAGTGTTCGCGGTTCGCGCGTGCACAATCTCAAGAACGTCGACATCGACATTCCCCGTGACTCGCTCGTCGTGTTCACCGGCCTGTCCGGGTCCGGCAAGTCCAGTCTCGCGTTCGACACGATCTTCGCAGAGGGGCAGCGCCGTTACGTCGAGTCGTTGAGCGCCTACGCGCGCCAGTTCCTCGGTCAGGTCGACAGGCCCGACGTCGATTTCATCGAGGGGCTGAGTCCGGCGGTGTCGATCGACCAGAAGTCGACCAACCGGAACCCGCGCTCGACGGTCGGCACGATCACCGAGATCTACGACTACATGCGACTGCTCTGGGCGCGCATCGGCATTCCTCACTGCCCGGAGTGCGGCGAGAAGATCCAGCGGCAGACCGTGCAGCAGATCGCCGATCAGCTCATGGAGCTGCCCGAGCGTACCCGCTACCAGATCGTCGCTCCGATCGTGTCGCAGAAGAAGGGCGAGTTCGTCGACCTCTTCCGCGAGCTCGGCGCCAAGGGATACTCCCGTGCGATCGTCGACGGCGATCTCATCCAGCTCGCCGAGCCGCCCACCCTCAAGAAGAGCTACAAGCACGACATCGCCGTGGTCGTCGACCGCCTCGTCGCGTCGGATGACATCCTCGGGCGCGTGACGGATTCCGTCGAGACGGCTCTGGGCCTTGCCGGAGGCGTCGTCCAGGTCAATTTCGTCGACGAAGAGGGCGACGACGCGTGGCAGTCCTTCTCCGAGAAACTCGCCTGCCCGAACGGGCACCCGCTCAGCCTGACCGAGATCGAGCCCCGCACCTTCTCGTTCAACGCACCGTTCGGCGCCTGCCCCGCGTGCTCCGGTCTGGGCACGCGCATGTCGGTCGATGTCGACCTGATGCTCGGCGACGAGGATCTCTCGATCCGCGAAGGCGTCATCATCCCCTGGACGACGCAGGGCAAGGGTCTCTTCCAGTACTACGAGCGCCTGCTCGAAGGTCTGTCCCGCGATCTCGACTTCTCGCTCGACACCCCCTGGCGCGAGCTCCACTCCGATATCCAGGACGCGGTGCTGCGCGGCGAGAACTACAAGGTCACCGTCAAGTGGAAGAACCGGTACGGGCGCGAGATGCGGTACGCCTCCGGGTTCGAGGGCGTCGTCCCTTACATCGAGCGGCAGTACCTGCAGGCCGAGTCCGACACGCAGCGCGGTCGGTGGGGCGAGTACCTCCGCGAGGTGCCGTGCCCCGTCTGCGACGGCGATCGCTTGAAGCCGGAGGTCCTCGCGGTTCAGGTGCAGGGCCACTCCATCGCCGAGGTCTCGCACCTCAGCCTGAGCGATGCGCAGTCCTTCATGCAGACGCTGACCCTCACGGAGCGAGAGGCGAAGATCGCCGCTCAGGTCCTGCGCGAGATCCGTCTGCGACTCGATTTCCTGCTTCAGGTGGGGCTCTCGTACCTCAACCTGAGCAGGTCCGCCGGCTCTCTCTCCGGCGGTGAGGCGCAGCGCATCCGGCTGGCGACGCAGATCGGATCGGGTCTGACCGGTGTGCTCTACGTGCTCGACGAGCCGTCCATCGGTCTCCACCAGCGCGACAACCGGCGTCTGATCAACACCCTGCTCAAGCTGCGCGACCTGGGCAACACGCTCATCGTGGTGGAGCACGATGAGGAGACGATCGAGGCGGCCGACTGGGTGGTCGACATCGGCCCGGGAGCCGGTGTCAACGGTGGCGAGGTCGTGCACTCGGGTCCCTATGAGGCTCTGCTCGACGACCGGTCGTCGATGACGGGGGAGTACCTCTCCGGTCGTCGTGAGATCCCGACACCGACCAAGCGGCGCAAACTCGACCGCAAGCGCATGCTCAACGTGATCGGGGCTCGCGAGAACAACCTCAAGAACGTCGATGCGAGCTTCCCGCTGGGTGTACTCACGGCTGTCACCGGCGTCAGCGGCTCGGGCAAGTCGTCGCTGGTCAACGACATCCTCTTCCAGGTGCTCGCGTCCCGGCTGAACGGTGCCCGTACCGTGCCCGGCAAGCACACCCGCGTGACCGGTCTCGACAATCTCGACAAGGTGGTGCATGTCGATCAGGCACCGATCGGACGCACGCCGCGCTCGAACCCGGCGACCTACACCGGTGTGTTCGACCGCATCCGTTCGCTCTTCAGCGAGACCCCCGAGGCCAAGGTGCGCGGCTACCAGCCGGGTCGCTTCAGCTTCAACGTCAAGGGCGGCCGTTGCGAGGCGTGCTCGGGCGACGGCACGATCAAGATCGAGATGAACTTCCTCCCCGACGTGTACGTGGACTGCGAGGTGTGCCACGGCAAGCGGTACAACCGCGACACGCTCGCCGTGCACTACAAGGGGAAGAACATCGCCGAGGTCCTCGAGATGCCGATCGAAGAGGCTGCGGAGTTCTTCGAGCCCATCCAGGCGATCCACCGCTACATGAAGACCTTGGTCGACGTGGGACTCGGATACGTGCGCCTGGGTCAGTCGGCTACGACGCTCTCGGGCGGAGAGGCGCAGCGCGTGAAACTCGCCACCGAGCTCCAGCGCCGCAGCAACGGTCGAAGCATCTACGTGCTCGACGAGCCGACCACCGGTCTGCACTTCGAAGACGTGCGCAAGCTCCTCGAGGTGCTGAACGGACTCGTCGACAAGGGCAACACCGTGATCGTCATCGAGCACAACCTCGACGTCATCAAGTCCGCCGACTGGGTCATCGACCTCGGTCCCGAGGGTGGTTCCGGCGGTGGCGAGATCCTGGCGACGGGCACCCCGGAGCAGATCGCCCGGGTGGAGGAGAGTCACACCGGGCAGTTCCTCGCCGAGATCCTCGGGGATGGGCGCGCCGCGCGCAAGGCCAGCTGATGGCCGACGTGCTTCCGTACAAGCCGCGGCCGGGAGAGATCCCGACCGATCCCGGTGTGTACCGTTTTCGTGACGCCGATGGGCGGGTGCTCTACGTCGGGAAGGCGAAGAACCTCCGCCAGCGGCTCTCGAACTACTTCGCGCCGTTGCGCACGCTCCATGAGCGCACACGGCGCATGGTCACGACCGCCTCCTCGGTCGAATGGACCGTCGTCTCGACCGATGTGGACTCACTGCAGCTCGAGTACATGTGGATCAAGGAGTTCGATCCGCCGTTCAACGTCCGCTATAAGGACGACAAGTCCTACCCGTTCATGGCGGTGACCCTCGGCGACGAGGCGCCGCGCGTGCTCGTCACCCGAAATCGCAAGATTCCGGGGGCGCGGTACTTCGGCCCGTATCCGAAGGTCTGGGCGGTGCACGAGACGATCGACCTGATGATCAAGGCGTTTCCGATCCGCACCTGCAGCGACGCGAGTTACAAGCGCGCCATGCAGACGGGACGCCCCTGTTTCCCCGGGCAGATCGGCAAGTGCGGCGGGCCGTGCTCGATGACGGTGACCATCGAGGAGCACCGCGCGATGGTGAACGACTTCGTGGCGTTCATGGCCGGAGGCGACGAGCGATTCACTCGCGACCTCCGCAAGCGGATGCTCGATGCCTCCGCGGCCATGGACTACGAAGCGGCGGCCAAGTACCGCGACAAGCTCTCCGCGATCGAGGCGGTGCTCGGGAAGAGCGCCCTCGTGCTGGCATCCGATGAGGACGCCGACCTCTTCGGTATCGCCGAGGACGAGCTCGCCGCGGCGGTTCAGCACTTCGTGATCCGTGGGGGTCGTGTGCGCGGCGTCCGGGCGATGACGATCGAGAAGGAGATCGACATCTCGGGTGCCGAGTTGGTCGATCAGGTGCTCCAGCGTGCCTACGGCGATGCCGCCGACGTGCCACGGCGGATCCTGGTGCCCTCGCTGCCGGACGACGCTCCCGAGATGGAGGAGTGGCTCCGCGAGCGTCGCGGCAAGAAGGTCGAGATCGCCGTCGCCCAGCGTGGCCAGCGAGCGGATCTCATGCGCACCGCCACGCTGAACGCGCAGCAAGCCCTCATCCGCTACAAGACGCGGCGCACCAGCGACTACGTCGCCCGAACGCAGGCGCTCACCGACCTGCAGGAAGCTCTCGGCATGGACGAGGCTCCGCTGCGCATCGAGTGCTTCGACATCTCGCATCTGGGCGGGACGAACGTCGTAGCCTCGATGGTGGTCTTCGAAGACGGCCTCCCGCGCAAGGACCAGTACCGCTCCTTCGGCATCGCCGAGACCACGGATGACACCGACTCGATGTACCAGGTCCTGCGCCGTCGGCTGGCGTATCTCGACCGCCCGGACCCGGTCGTCGTGAGCGACCCGCTGCTCGACGGCGTCGAGGGAGAGGTCGAGGGCGAGCCCGGTCGCAAGAAGCCTCGCTTCGCCTATCGGCCGCAGTTGCTCCTCGTCGACGGCGGCAAGCCGCAGGTCGAAGCGGCCGCGCGTGCCCTGCGCGACGCGGGGCACCCGGAGATCAGCGTGTGCGGCATCGCGAAGCGCCTCGAGGAGGTCTGGCTTCCCGGCGAGGATTTCCCCGTGATCCTCCCGCGCACGAGCGAGGCGCTCTACCTGCTCCAGCGCCTGCGCGACGAGGCGCATCGGTTCGCGATCGTCCATCAGCGAAAGAAGCGCCGCAACGACATCACCACGGTGCTCGCCGAGGTCCCGGGGCTCGGCGCCGCTCGCATCAAGGTGCTGCTCAAGCACTTCGGATCCGTGACGGCCCTGCGGGCGGCCGAGCCGGGACAGATCGAGGAGGTGCAGGGCATCGGACCGGTGCTGGCGCAGAACATCCACACGCACCTCGCCACTCGATAGGCTGGTGTCCCAGGCGAAAGGGATGAGCGAGAGATGACCGAGTCCGAGAAGGGCGAGTTCCTCATCGTCACAGGTATGTCCGGTGCAGGCCGGACGACGGTGGCGAACGCCCTCGAAGACCTCGGCTGGTATGTCGTCGACAATCTCCCGCCGCAGATCCTCCGACCGCTGATCGACCTCACCGACATGGGCGGGGATGCCCTGCCCAAGGTCGCAGCCGTCGTCGACGTTCGCGGACGCAGCCTCTTCGACGACTTCCCGGAGGTCGCGCGCCTGCTCCGCTCGCGCGGCTCCGTGCGGGTGCTGTTCCTCGAAGCGTCCGATGACGTGCTCGTCCGGCGCTTCGAAGCCGTCCGCCGGCCGCACCCGCTCCAGAACGACGGCACGCTCCTCGACGGCATCCGGCGCGAACGCGCCCGACTCGCGCCGATCCACGAGTCCGCCGACATGGTGATCGATACCTCGACACTGAACATCCACCAGTTGGCGACACAGGTCTCCGAGCTGTTCTCCGAAGAGGGGCAGGCTCGTCATCGCGTGACGCTGCTCAGCTTCGGGTTCAAGTACGGCCTGCCGACCGACGTCGATCTCGTGGCCGATATGCGATTCCTGCCGAACCCGTTCTGGAACGAGGAGTTGCGCGGTCTCACCGGGCAGGACGAGCCCGTGCGCGAGTACGTGCTGTCTCGCGAGGGGGCGGGGGAGTTCCTCGAGGCCTACGCTGCGGCTCTCACTCCGGTGCTCGAGGGGTATCAGCGCGAGAACAAGAGCCACTCCACCATCGCGATCGGATGCACCGGAGGCAAGCACCGCTCCGTCGCCATGTCGGAGGAGCTCGCTCGGCGTCTCGCGGCGATCCCCGGGGTGGCCGTCAACGTCCGTCATCGCGACCTCGGGCGCGAGTAGGGGAGCGCCCAGCCGGTAAGCTGGACGTTTGCGTCGCGACCCGACGCGTGAACGTAGAAGGAGCCCCGTGGCACTCACCACCGACGTCAAGGCCGAGCTGGTCAGCATCCGAAATGCACCCCCGACGGTGCGAGTCGCGGAGGTGACCGCCATCCTGCGGTTCGCCGGCGGCCTGCACTCGATCGCCGGCCGGGTGGCCGTCGAAGCGGAAGTGGATGCCGAGACCCTCGCGCGTCGCGTGGCCCGGGATCTCGCCGAGATCTACGGTGTTCGTCCCGAGATCGCCCAGGTGCAGTCCAGCACCGCCAATGAAGGCGCCCGTTGGGCCGTGCGCGTCATCGACTCGGGGGAGACCCTCGCCCGTCAGACCGGTCTCCTGGATCAGCGTCGTCGTCCGGTGCGCGGACTCCCGAACCGCCTGACGACCGGTTCGCGCTCGGAGCTCGCCGGTCTCTGGCGCGGGGCGTTCCTCGCCGCCGGCTCGCTCAGTGAACCCGGCCGCTCCGCCATGCTCGAAGTCGTCTGCCCGTCGTCGGAGGCCGCGATGGCGCTCGTCGGTGCCGCGCATCGTCTGGGCGTCGCCGCGAAGGCCCGTGAAGTCCGCGGGATGCCGCGCGTGGTCGTGCGCGAGGGTGAGGCGATCCGTGCCATCCTCAGCGAGATGGGCGCCCACCGCACCGCCGTGGCCTGGGAGGAACTGCGCCAGCGTCGCGAGGTGCGCGCCGGCGTCAACCGTCTCGTCAACTTCGACGACGCGAACCTGCGTCGTTCGGCGCAGGCCGCCGTCGCCGCCTGCGCGCGCGTCGAGCGCGCGCTCCAGATCCTCGCCGACGAGGTCCCCGACCATCTCCGCGTGGCGGGGGAGCTGCGTCTCGCACACCGCGATGCGAGTCTCGACGAACTCGGACACCATGCCGATCCGCCGCTGACGAAGGATGCCGTCGCCGGTCGCATCCGTCGTCTTCTGGCGATGGCCGACAAGAAGGCGCAGCAGGACGGGATCCCCGGGACCGAGGCGGCGGTGCCCGCCGGGCTCGACGTCTGACCCGTTCCTCGCACACAAGAGAGCCGACCCTGTCAAGGGTCGGCTCTCTTCGTCATTCAGCGGAAGGATCCGATGCCGTCGGGCGTTGGCGTCAGTAGGATGAGTTACGTCCGCTCCTCGCCGCATCTCGGCGGCGCGGAGGATCGGCAAGCGCCGCGGCGCGGCGCGGATTGGATGAAAGCGATATGGCGACCTACACGCTCCCCGACCTCCCCTACGACTTCGCAGCTCTCGAGCCGCACATCAGTGGAAAGATCATGGAGCTGCACCATGACAAGCACCACCAGGCGTACGTGACCGGCGCGAACACCGCGCTCGAGCAGCTCGCCGAGGCGCGCGACAGCGGAAACCTCGCGAACGTCAACAAGCTCGAGAAGGACCTCGCGTTCAACCTCGGTGGGCACGTCAACCACTCGATCTTCTGGACCAACCTCTCGCCGAACGGTGGCGGCCAGCCCGAGGGCGAGCTGAAGGCTGCGATCGACGAGTACTTCGGTTCGTTCGAGAAGTTCCAGGCTCACTTCACGGCGGCGGCCACCGGCATCCAGGGTTCCGGCTGGGCCGTGCTGAGCTGGGACCCGATCGGCGCCCGCCTGATCATCCAGCAGCTGTTCGACCAGCAGGCGAACACCGCGCAGGGCACCGTGCCGCTGTTCCAGCTCGACATGTGGGAGCACGCCTTCTACCTCGACTACCTCAACGTGAAGGCCGACTACGTCAAGGCCGCGTGGAACATCGCCAACTGGGAGAACGTCGCCCAGCGCTTCGAGGTGGCCCGCGAGAAGACCGCTGGCCTGCTGGTACTGTCGTAAACAAGACGGGCGTCCCGACGGACGATTCGCCCGTCGGGACGCCGTTGTCCACGCTTCTCTAGTAGAAACCGCGCGCAAGCGCACGAGAAATCAGGAGACCTGAGTGTCTGTCAAGATCGGTATCAACGGCTTCGGCCGTATCGGACGCAACTACTTCCGCGCGGCTCTCGCGCAGGGAGCAGACATCGAAATCGTCGCGGTCAACGACCTCACCGACAACAAGACCCTGGCGCACCTGCTGAAGTACGACTCGATCACCGGTCGCCTCGACGCCGAGGTGAGCTACGACGAGAACAGCATCACCGTCAACGGCAACGTCATCAAGGCTTTCGCCGAGCGCGACCCCGCCAACCTCCCGTGGGGCGAGCTGGGTGTCGACATCGTCATCGAGTCGACCGGCTTCTTCACCAAGGCGGAGCTCGCGAAGAAGCACATCGACGCCGGCGCCAAGAAGGTTCTCATCTCGGCTCCCGCCACGGGCGACGACGCGACCATCGTGATGGGCGTGAACGAGGACACCTACAACCCGGCGACCGACCACATCATCTCGAACGCCTCCTGCACCACGAACTGCCTCGCGCCGCTCGCCAAGGTGTTCAACGACGCGTTCGGTATCGAGACCGGCCTCATGACGACGGTCCACGCCTACACGGCCGACCAGAACCTGCAGGACGGCCCGCACAGCGACCTGCGCCGTGCTCGCGCGGCAGCGATCAACATCGTCCCGACCTCCACGGGTGCGGCGAAGGCCATCGGCCTGGTCCTCCCGGAGCTCAAGGGCAAGCTCGACGGCTTCGCGCTGCGCGTGCCGGTGCCGACCGGCTCGATCACCGACCTCACGATCACGACCAAGACCCCGGTCACGGTCGACGAGATCAAGGCCGCGTACAAGGCTGCCGCCGAGGGCCCCCTCAAGGGCATCCTCAAGTACACGGAGGACGAGATCGTCTCGAGCGACATCGTCACCGATCCGCACTCGTCGATCTTCGACGCCGGCCTGCTCCGCGTCATCGGCAACCAGGTCAAGCTCTCCAGCTGGTACGACAACGAGTGGGGCTACTCCAACCGTCTCGTCGACCTGACCGAGTACGTGGCAGAGCGTCTCTGAGCATCGCCCCATGACTCTGCGCACCCTGGACTCACTGGGTTCGCTCGAGGGCAAGCGCGTCATCGTCCGTTGTGACCTGAACGTCCCCCTGCGGGACGGGGTCATAACGGACGATGGCCGTGTACGCGCCTCGTTGCCGACCCTCAACGCCCTCATCAACGCCGGCGCCCGCGTCGTCGTGTGCTCGCACCTCGGACGCCCCGACGGCGCGCCCGACCCCCAGTACAGCCTCGAGCCGGTCGCTCAGCGACTGTCCGAGCTGCTCGGCAAGCCGGTCGCCTTCGCGCGTGACACGGTCGGCGAGTCCGCGAAGGATGCCGTGGAGTCGCTCGAGAACGGCGACGTCGTCGTGATCGAGAACTTGCGTTTCAACCCGGGGGAGACCTCGAAGGACGACGCGACCCGTGCTGCGTTCGCGGCCGAGCTGGCGGAGCTGGGCGACGTCCTCGTCTCCGACGGCTTCGGTGTCGTGCACCGCAAGCAGGCGAGCGTCTACGACCTCGCAGAGATCCTGCCCTCGGCCGCCGGTCTGCTGATCGCGACCGAGCTCGACGTGCTCGATCGCCTCACGGAAAACCCCGAGCGCCCGTACGCGGTCGTGCTCGGCGGGTCGAAGGTCAGCGACAAGCTGGGCGTCATCTCGCACCTGCTGCCGCGCGTCGATCGGATCCTCGTCGGTGGCGGCATGCTGTTCACCTTCCTCAAGGCGCAGGGCCACGACGTGGCCTCGAGTCTTCTGGAAGAAGATCAGCTCGACACCGTGCGCGGCTACATCGCCGAGGCCGAGAAGCGCGGCGTGGAGCTCGTGCTCCCGACCGACGTGGTGGTGGCTGCCTCGTTCTCCGCAGACGCGGCGCACGAGATCACGGCCGCCGATGCGATCGAGTCGACGGCGTTCGGTTCGTCGGGCATCGGCCTCGACATCGGTCCCGAGACCGCCGCACGGTTCGCGGAGGTCATCCGTGGATCGAAGACGGTGTTCTGGAACGGCCCGATGGGCGTGTTCGAGTTCCCCGCTTTCGCGAACGGTACGAAGACCGTCGCGCAGGCGTTGACCGAGGTGGACGGGCTCAGCGTGGTCGGTGGGGGAGACTCCGCCGCGGCCGTGCGGCAGCTCGGATTCGCCGATGACCGCTTCGGCCACATCTCGACCGGCGGCGGCGCCAGCCTCGAGTTCCTCGAGGGAAAGAAACTACCCGGCCTGGAGGTGCTCGGATGGGCCTGAACGCCCGTACCCCGCTGATCGCGGGAAACTGGAAGATGAACCTCGACCACCTGCAGGCGGTCGCGTTCGTGCAGAAGCTGCACTGGACGCTGAAGGACGCCAAGCACGAGGATGGCTCCGTGGAGGTGGCGGTCTTCCCGCCCTTCACCGACATCCGCAGCGTGCAGACGCTGATCGACGCCGACAAGATCCCGTTCGCCCTGGGCGCGCAGGACGTCTCGGCGCACGACTCGGGTGCGTACACCGGTGAGATCTCCGGTGCGTTCCTTGCCAAGCTGGATGCGAAGTACGTCATCCTCGGCCACTCGGAGCGTCGTGAGTACCACGCTGAGACCGACGAGGTCGTCGCGGCGAAGGTGCAGGCGACGCTCAAGCACGGTCTCGTGCCGGTGATCTGCGTCGGCGAGACCGCGGAGGACCTCGAGAAGTTCGGGGCCAGCGCCGTTCCGGCCGGTCAGCTCGAGGTCGCGTTGCAGAACGTGCCGGCATCCGCCGACATCGTCGTCGCATATGAGCCCGTCTGGGCCATCGGCTCCGGACAGGCCGCGACGCCGCAGCAGGCGCAGGATGTCTGCGCCGCGCTGCGCGGTGTCATCGCGAAGGTCCTCGGCGACGATGCGGCCGCCCGCACGCGCATCCTCTACGGCGGTTCGGTGAAGTCCGCGAACATCGCGAGCTTCATGCGCGAGCCCGACGTCGATGGTGCACTGGTCGGCGGCGCGAGCCTCGTCGTGGACGAGTTCGCTGCGATCATCCGCTTCGAGAAGCACGTCGGAGTGTGAGTGCAGCGGGGCTTCGGCCCCGCTGCACCGTATACTTGACCGTTACGGGGGCACTCCTGCCCCAGCGAAAGGCTCTTCCTCGTGGCAATTCTCGAGTTCGTCCTGCAGGTCGTGCTGGGCATCACCAGCGTTCTGCTGACCCTTCTCATCCTTCTTCACAAGGGTCGCGGTGGCGGCCTCTCCGACATGTTCGGTGGAGGGATGTCCTCGGCGGTCGGCTCGTCCGGTCTCGCCGAGCGCAACCTGAACCGCTTCACGGTCGTTCTGGCATTGGCCTGGTTCGTGGCGATCGTCGCGCTGGGACTCATCACGAAGTTCGAGGTGATCTGATGGCTACCGGTGGCAACGCCATTCGTGGCACCCGCGTCGGCTCCGGCCCCATGGGCGAGCAGGACCACGGTTACCACGCCGACCGCATCGCGGTCTCGTACTGGGACGGCCTCGGCAACGAGACGGTTCGCTACTTTGCGGCAGGCCTGCCCGAAGAGGAGATTCCCGACACGATCGATCACCCGCAGTCCGGTCTGCCGGCCGGGCGCGATCGTGAGAACCCGCCTGCGCTGGCGAAGACGGAGCCGTACAAGACGCACCTCGCCTACGTGAAGGAGCGTCGCACCGACGAGGAGGCCGTCCAGCTCCTCGACGATGCGCTCACTCAGCTGCGCGAGCGTCGCGGGCAGTAGTTCCGCAGACAGACATCACGAAGCCCCCGCGATCGAATCGCGGGGGCTTCGTCGTCTCTCGCCCCGCGCCGCAGCGTCAGCGGCAACCGGCGGCCGCGGCGATGTAGCTCTCCGGCGGGTAGCCGTAGGCCCAGACGCCGTTCGCATCATCGGAGAATCCCATGCTGATCGCCCAGGCGGTCGCCCACTTCTCGATGCTGTCCTGGGTGGAGGAGTCGTACATGTCCTCGCACTTCACGCTGATCGCGTGGCCGACCTCATGCGCGACGAGCGCCTTGCTCCGATCGGCAGGCCACTGCTCGGCGACCGAGTTCGACAGCAGGATCACGGAGCGGTCGGGCTCGTCCCACCACCAGGTCGTGTAGCCGCCCATGCTCCCGTTGTCGCCCGCGCCGTTCACGATCGGGGCCCAGTCGAACTCGAGCAGCACGCCCGGGGCGAGCGAACGAGCGAACGCCTCGATCTCGAGCCGGGCGCCGAGCAGCGGGCCGGCCTTCTCCGCCATCTCCGCATCCTGAGAGACGACGACCTGGGCGGCGGACGCCTGGAGAGCGGTGAAGCGAGCCACGGCATCCTCGTCGAGCGTCGTGAGCGGAGCGATGTCCTCGGCGGCCGTGCGCATCGAGATGATGTCGAGGTTCTTCGCGGAGAGGTGCGCGGCTTCGAAAGCGGGAACGGCGGCGGCGGCACCGGTGACGATCGTGCTGGCGGCGTCGACCATCGCGGCGTCGGCCTGCTCCACCACGGGGAGCTGCGCGTCGAGGTCGGTCCGGAGCGCGTCGGCGTCGTCGGCCTGCGCATCGAGAAGATCCGCGGTGCCGAACAGCTCCCAGAACCACCCCGGCTTCTCGCCGAGTCGCGGCGGGTCCTGCGCCGTCAGCTCCTGGGCGGTCGCGGTCTCGTCCTTCGCGTCAGCGATCGCCGTGGTGAGATCGTCGAGCGGGATGCCGTCCATCAACACGCCGGTGTCGGCAGCGAGCAGCTGATCGGCGGAGGTGGTGGTCGCGGTCAGCCCGTCGACACCCGAGTCGAGCGCCGTGCGCGCAGAGATCGTGTCGGTGCGGATCGCCTGGTACGAATCGGCCGCATCATCGAACCGGAGATTGGCGCCGATGTGAACCGTCGTGAACGCCCCGACGGCGAGGGCTGCTCCGACGATTCCGAAGACGAGGGCCTTCGGTGCGGAGCGGCGGCGACGGACGACCGCCTCGGTTCCGCCGGAGAACCGGAACGGGAGATGGTGGTGGCCGTTCAGGGGGGCAAGCCCGTTCGGAGGTCGATTCCCGTCGCTCACCGGCATCCCCCTCGTCGTGGCACCACGTGGATATGCCCTCGAGTCTAGGAGATGCCGCGGACGACGAAGGCCCTCGTCTCGCGACGAGGGCCTTCGTGATATGGAGGGGCTGACGGGAATCGAACCCGCATCATTAGTTTGGAAGACTAAGGCTTTACCACTAAGCTACAGCCCCGGAAAACGAGCCCGGAAGCTCGGTTGCCGACTCATCGACTATACCGGACTCTGAGGCATGCTCCTGTCCGTTAGACTCGGTGGGGCTGAATCTGCGTGCGGATTCCCCGGGGCGTAGCTCAGTTTGGTAGAGCGCCCGCTTTGGGAGCGGGAGGTCGCAGGTTCAACTCCTGTCGCCCCGACACGGCCCCCAAGGCTCACGGCCGCGGTGCACCGCGGAAATCACAAGGAGACACACAAGCATGGCGAACAGCACCGTCGAGAAGCTGACCCCGACCCGGGTCAAGCTCACCATCACGGTCACCCCGGACGACCTCAAGCCGAGCATCGCTCACGCCTACGAGCACATCGCTCAGGACGTCCAGATCCCCGGCTTCCGCAAGGGCAAGGTCCCTGCTCCCATCATCGACCAGCGCGTCGGACGCGGTGCCGTCATCGAGCACGCGGTCAACGAGGGTCTCGACAAGTTCTTCCGCGAGGCGAGCGCCGAGCACAAGCTGCGCATCGTCGGTCGTCCGTCGGCCGACATCACCCAGTGGCCGAGCGAGAAGGACTTCTCCGGCGACCTGCTCGTCGACGTCGAGGTCGACGTGCGCCCCGAGATCGAGCTCCCCTCCTACGAGGGCATCACCCTCACGGTCGACGCCGTCGAGGCGGATGACGCCGCTCTCGATGCCGAGCTCGAGAACATGCGCGCGCGCTTCGGCACGCTGGTCCCGGTGGACCGCCCCGCAGCGAAGGGCGACTTCGTCGAGCTCGACCTGGTCGCCACCATCGACGGCGCCGAGATCGACCGCGCCGAGGGCGTGTCCTACGAGGTCGGTTCGGGCGAGCTGCTCGAGGGCATCGACGACGCGATCGAGTCGCTCACCGCCGGTGAGGACACCACCTTCCGTTCGGCTCTCGTGGGCGGCGACCACGCCGGTTCCGAGGCAGAGGTCGCCGTGACCGTCA
Organism: Microbacterium galbinum; assembly: GCF_023101185.1. Taxonomy (GTDB): domain Bacteria; phylum Actinomycetota; class Actinomycetes; order Actinomycetales; family Microbacteriaceae; genus Microbacterium; species Microbacterium galbinum. The sequence continues at coordinate 3,393,778 of NZ_CP078077.1, read as the reverse complement.
AGGCCGTCAAGGAGCGCGAGCTCCCCGAGGCCGACGACGACTTCGCGCAGATCGCGAGCGAGTTCGACACGATCGCCGAGCTGCGTGCCAGCCTCGCCGAGCGCGTGTCGCAGCAGGGCGTCTTCACCCAAGGGTCGGCCGCGCGCGACAAGCTCGTCGAGACGCTGCTCGAGCAGATCGAGATCCCGGTTCCGCCGCAGCTCATCGAGGATGAGGTGCACAACCACCTCGAGGGCGAGAACCGCCTCGAGGACGACGTCCACCGTGCCGAGGTCACCGAGGCGAGCGAGAAGCAGTTCCGCACGCAGGTGCTGCTCGACACGATCGCCGAGCAGGCCGACGTGCAGGTCTCGCAGGAGGAGCTCAGCCAGTACCTCGTGCAGTCCGCTGCGCAGTACGGCATGGCCCCGCAGGAGTTCGTCGAGGCTCTGCAGTCGTCGAACCAGCTCCCCGCCCTCGTCGGAGAGGTCGCGCGCAACAAGGCGCTGGCCGTCGCCCTGGGCAAGGTCAAGGTCGTCGACACCAACGGCAAGCCGGTCGATCTGTCGGACTTCATCGTGACCGATGACGAGGCAGAGGCAGCGGAGGCCGAGGAGGCCCCCGCCGAGAAGAAGGCTCCGGCGAAGAAGGCTCCGGCGAAGAAGGCTCCCGCCAAGAAGGCGGCCGACGCCGACGCCGACGAGAAGCCGGCTGCGAAGAAGCCCGCCGCCAAGAAGGCTCCGGCCAAGAAGGCGGCCGACAAGGCCGAGTGATCTCACGATCACGATGAAAGGGGCGGATGCTGCGGCATCCGCCCCTTTCTCATCAGCGAAGGAGTAACCGATGGATGACTGGGACACGCGGATCGATGCCGTGTGGGCGGACGACGCCCTGACCGATGCGGAGCGGATCGTGCGCATCGACGCCCTCGCGGCGGAGCGGAGCGACGACGATGCCCGTGCTCTGTTCGAGCGGGCGGGGGCCCGTGACTCCGCCGGTATCGAGGCGGAGGCCGAGGTGCTCTACCGACGTGCTCTCGCCGAAGGTCTCGATGAGGAGCATCGGCCCCAGGCCGTCATCCAGCTCGCGAGTACGCTGCGGAACCTCGGGCACACCGACGAGGCGCTGGACATGCTCCGGGCGGAGCGGGAGCGAGGCGGCGCGTTCGGCGATGCGGCGTCGGCCTTCTACGCCCTCGCACTGGTGTCGAGCGGCGATCCCGTGCGCGGCGCCGCCATCGCGCTGGAGGCGCTCGCGCCGCACCTGCCGCGGTACACGCGCTCGGTCACCGGATATGCCCGCGAACTGGTCGATCCGCCACGCTGATATGCCGACGGCGAACAACGGCCTGGAGGCTGCGCGGTCGCCGGTAGATTCGAAGCACGAACACGGAAACAGGAGCTGAAATGGCTGCAGAACCCCTTGTCGCGACGAGCGTCTTCGACAGGCTGCTGAAGGATCGCATCATCTGGCTGGGCTCAGAGGTGCGTGACCAGAACGCCAACGAGATCTGCGCGAAGATCCTTCTTCTCGCCGCAGAGGACTCGGAAAAGGACATCTACCTCTACATCAACTCGCCCGGTGGCTCGATCACCGCGGGAATGGCGATCTACGACACGATGCAGTTCGTGCCGAACGACATCGTCACCGTCGGCATCGGCATGGCCGCTTCCATGGGACAGCTGCTGCTCACCAGCGGCACCAAGGGCAAGCGCTACATCACCCCGAACGCACGCGTGCTGCTGCACCAGCCGCACGGCGGCTTCGGCGGAACCTCGAGCGACATCCAGACCCAGGCGCAGCTCATCCTCTCGATGAAGAAGCGCCTCGCCGAGATCACCGCCGGCCAGACGGGCAAGTCCGTCGAGCAGATCAACGCCGATGGCGACCGCGACCGCTGGTTCACGGCGGAGGAGGCGCTCGAGTACGGCTTCGTCGACCACATCCGCGAGCACGCCAGCGACGTCACCGGTGGCGGCGGCACGGCCGACGACGCCGCGTAATCCGGATTCGAAAGGACACCATGTACACGCCCACTTTCCAATCCGCAGGCAACCTGCCCTCCAGCCGCTACGTGCTCCCGCAGTTCGAGGAGCGCACGGCCTACGGCTTCAAGCGCCAGGACCCGTACAACAAGCTGTTCGAAGATCGCGTGATCTTCCTCGGCGTGCAGGTCGACGACGCATCCGCCGATGACGTGATGGCGCAGCTCCTCGTTCTCGAGAGCCAGGACTCCGAGCGCGACATCACGATGTACATCAACTCGCCCGGTGGCTCGTTCACCGCGATGACGGCGATCTACGACACGATGCAGTACGTAGCCCCGCAGATCCAGACCGTCGTCCTGGGCCAGGCGGCTTCCGCGGCATCCGTGCTGCTCGCAGCCGGCGCGCCGGGCAAGCGTCTCGCGCTTCCGAACGCTCGCGTTCTGATCCACCAGCCCGCGATGGGCGAGGCGGGTCAGGGGCAGGCATCCGACATCGAGATCCAGGCGGCGGAGATCCTCCGCATGCGCACCTGGCTCGAAGAGACCATGGCGAAGCACACCGGCAAGCCGGTCGAGCAGATCAACCGCGACATCGATCGCGACAACATCCTCTCGGCCGAGCAGGCTCGGGAGTACGGGATCGTCGATCAGGTGCTCACCTCGCGCAAGCGCGCCTGAGTCACTCTCTTCGAAGGGGTGTCGGTCATCTGACCGACACCCCTTCGTCGTACCCGGCAGATGTGCGGACGGATGCCTCTCGCTGCTCATATGAGCATGAGCGTGCACCAACGCGGGAAGCGTCGTACGCTGGATCACGGAAGGAGGATGCCGTGGAAGACGAACTGCTCATGGTCCGGGTCGCCGAGCTGTACTACGACGAGGACAAGACGCAAGACGAGATCGGCGGACTCCTCAAGATCTCGCGCTGGAAGGTCGGCCGTCTGCTGACCCAGGCGCGCGAGCGTGGCATCGTTCGCATCGAGATCATCCACCCGCGCGCCCGGCGTCTCGGCCTCGAGCGGGAACTCGTCGAGCGCTTCGGATTGAGCGACGCGGTCGTGGTGCCCGCCCCCGAGGGCGATGACGGCACGCTGGAACGCGTCGCCCAAGCCGCGGCAGACTTCCTGACTGCGCTCCGTCCCGTTCCCCGCACGCTCGGAGTGAGCTGGGGGCGCACTCTCCGCGCGGTGGCCGAAGCTCTTCCCGACGGGTGGGCGAACGGCGTCACCGTCGTCCAGCTCAACGGGGGAGTGAGCCTGAACCGCCGCTCGGGCGGTGCCGCGGGGCTCGCGGTCACGATCGCGCAGCGCGCGAACGGGCAGGTGTCGCTGCTGCCGAGCCCCGCGATCCTCGAGCGCGTCGAGACCAAGCAGGCGATCGAGTCCGATCGCACCGTCGCCGGCATCCTCGAGGAGGCCGCCGACGCGCAGGCCTTCCTGTTCACGGCCGGTCCGTGCGACGCCTCGTCGGCGCACGTCGAGAACGGCTACCTCAGCGCCGAGGACGTCGATGAACTCGCCCGACGCGGAGCCGTCGGAGACGTGCTCGGCCGCTACGTCGATGCCGAAGGCAACATCGTCGACGCGCAGCTCGACGCCCGTACGGTCGGCGTGAGCCTCGACCGCCTGCGCGGAGCGAAGAAGGCGATCTTCGTCACCGCCGGCCCCGCGAAGCATGACATCGCCCGCACCGTCGTCACCAGCGGCCTGTGCGGGGTACTGGTGACAGATGAGACCACAGCACGAGCATTGTTGGAGGAACGATGACGACCAATGAACTGACCCGCAGAACGGCGGTGGACGTGCTCGGCGGAGATCCCGACGACGCGACGCTCCGCCGCTTCCTGCACGGCCTCCCCGGCGTCGACGCCGTCGGCCTCGAGCAGCGCGCCGCGGGCCTGGGCACGCGATCGATCAAGACGACGTCGAAGGCCTGGGCTCTCGACACCATCATCAAGCTGATCGACCTCACCACTCTCGAGGGGGCCGACACCCCCGGCAAGGTGCGTTCTCTGGTCGCCAAGGCCAAGAACCCGGATGCTGCGGACCCCACGACCCCGAAGGTCGCAGCGGTGTGCGTCTACGGCGACATGGTCGGAGATGCGGTGACCGCACTCGGTGCCCTGCACGGCGATCCCGACGAGGGGCTGATCTCGGTCGCTGCCGTCGCGACGGCGTTCCCGAGCGGCCGTTCGTCGCTCGAGATCAAGCTCGCCGACACGGCCGAGGCCGTCGCCGCCGGAGCCGACGAGATCGACATGGTCATCGACCGGGGAGCATTCCTCTCCGGGCGCTACGGGCTCGTGTTCGACCAGATCGCGCGCGTGAAGAAAGCCTGCCGCCGCGAGGACGGCAGCTACGCCTCGCTCAAGGTCATCCTCGAGACCGGTGAGCTGAACACGTACGACAACATCAAGCGGGCGTCGTGGCTCGGCATCCTCGCCGGAGGCGACTTCATCAAAACCTCGACCGGAAAAGTGCAGCCGGCGGCGACTCTCCCGACGACGCTGCTCATGCTCGAGACGGTGCGCGATTGGCACCGCGCGACCGGCGAGAAGATCGGTGTGAAGCCGGCCGGCGGCATCCGCTCCTCGAAGGACGCGATCAAGTATCTCGTCACCGTCGCCGAGACCGTGGGGGAGGAGTGGCTCCAGCCGCACCTGTTCCGCTTCGGCGCCTCGAGCCTCCTCAACGACGTGCTGCTGCAGCGTCAGAAGCTCACCACCGGCCACTACTCCGGCCCCGACTACGTCACGATCGACTGACTGGGATACGCAAAATGTCATTTCTGGAATACGCCCCCGCGCCGGAATCCACGGCGCTGCTGAACCTCAAGGACAGCTACGGCCTCTTCATCGACGGTGAGTTCGTCGATGGATCCGGCAACAGCTTCACCACCATCTCGCCCGCGACCGAGAAGCGCATCGCCGAGATCGCGACCGCGAGCGATGACGACGTCGACCGCGCCGTCGCCGCTGCACGCCGTGCCTACGAGAAGACGTGGTCGCGGATGAGTGGTCGCGACCGCGGCAAGTATCTCTTCCGCATCGCCCGCCTCGTGCAGGAGCGCGCCCGCGAGCTCGCCGTGGCCGAGAGCCTCGACAACGGCAAGCCGATCAAGGAGAGCCGCGACGTCGACGTCCCGCTGGTCGCCGCCTGGTTCTTCTACTACGCCGGATGGGCCGACAAGCTCGATCACGCCGGCCTCGGTGCGAACCCGCGTGCGCTCGGCGTGGCCGGTCAGGTCATCCCGTGGAACTTCCCGCTGCTGATGCTCGCGTGGAAGCTCGCCCCTGCCCTTGCGGCCGGGAACACGGTCGTGCTGAAGCCCGCCGAGACGACGCCGCTCACCGCGCTGATCTTCGCGGAGATCCTGCAGCAGGCGGATCTGCCCGCCGGTGTCGTCAACATCATCACCGGTGCCGGGTCCACGGGCGCGGCCCTCGTGCGCCACCCCGACGTCGACAAGGTCGCCTTCACCGGTTCGACCGGCGTCGGCCGCGACATCGCGAAGGCGGTGGCCGGCACGAACAAGAAGCTCACGCTCGAGCTCGGCGGCAAGGCTGCGAACATCGTGTTCGACGACGCGCCGATCGACCAGGCGGTCGAGGGGATCGTCAACGGCATCTTCTTCAACCAGGGGCACGTGTGCTGCGCCGGGAGCCGCCTGCTCGTGCAGGAGTCGATCCACGACGAGGTCATCGACCGGCTCAAGACGCGCCTGTCGACGCTGCGTCTGGGTGACCCGCTCGACAAGAACACCGACATCGGCGCCATCAACTCCGCAGCCCAGCTGGCACGCATCCGCGAGCTCAGCGACATCGGCGAGGCGGAGGGCGCCGAGCGCTGGACCGCGGACTGCGCGATCCCGGAGAAGGGCTTCTGGTTCGCCCCGACGATCTTCACCGGCGTCGAGGCCTCGCACCGCATCGCGCGTGACGAGGTGTTCGGCCCGGTGCTCTCGGTGCTGACCTTCCGCACGCCGGCCGAGGCGATCGCCAAGGCCAACAACACCCCCTACGGCCTCTCCGCGGGCATCTGGTCGGACAAGGGATCGCGCATCCTCGCCGTCGCCGATCGCCTGCGCGCGGGAGTGGTGTGGGCGAACACGTTCAACCGTTTCGATCCGTCGAGCCCGTTCGGCGGATACAAGGAGTCCGGTTACGGCCGCGAGGGCGGCCGCCAGGGTCTCACCGCCTACCTGAAGGGATCGGCAGCATGAGCAAGCGACTGACCGTGCCGAAGACGTACAAGCTGGCCATCGGCGGCGCCTTCCCGCGCAGCGAGTCGGGACGCACCTACGAGGTCGTCTCGCCCAAGGGAGCCTTCCTCGCGAACGCGGCGCAGGGTTCGCGCAAGGACGCCAGGGATGCCGTCGTCGCGGCGCGTTCCGCGGTGAAGGGCTGGTCGGGCGCCACCGCGTACAACCGCGGCCAGGTGCTCTACCGCGTCGCCGAGGTGCTCGAGGGACGTCGCGCGCAGTTCATCGATGAGATCGTCGCCCAGGAAGGGCTGTCGGCATCGGCCGCAGCCTCGCAGGTCGACGAGGCGATCGACCTCTGGGTCTGGTACGCGGGATGGTGCGACAAGTACGCGCAGGTCGCCGGCAACGCGAACCCCGTGGCGGGTCCGTACTTCAACATCACCGTTCCCGAGCCGACGGGTGTCGTCGCGATCGTCGCACCGCAGGACTCGGCACTGCTCGGTCTCGTCTCGGTCGTGGCACCGGCGCTCGTCGCGGGCAACACGGTCGTCGTGATCGCGAGTGAACGGCATCCGCTCTCTGCCATCAGCCTCGCCGAGGTGCTCGCGACCAGCGACGTGCCCGGGGGCGTGGTGAACGTGCTCACCGGCTCGCCGGCCGAGATCGCGCCGTGGCTCGCCTCGCATCAGGACGTGAACGCGCTCGACCTCGCGGGTGCCGGTGCGCTGGAGTGGGTCGACCTGCAGATCGCGGCCGCCGAGACGCTCAAGCGCGTGATCGCACCGGGTGAGGTCGTCGCCTCGCCCGAGCGCATCGCGGCGTTCACCGAGGTCAAGACCGTGTGGCACACCAAGAGCATGATCTGACCTGATTGTTCTTCGAGGGGCCGGTTCGCAGGATGCTGCGGGCCGGCCCTTCGTCGTGTTCGAGGGCCTGTGGATAACTCGAACGCGGTTCCGGCGTTCTGTCCTATTCTTCTCCGGACGTATGCGACGGTAAGGTGCGCGGGGATGGACACATGGTCGGTGGATGTGGTCGGGGTGCGCGATCTGCTCCGCCTCGTCGATCAGGATGCTGTGGAGACCGATACCGAGGGTGAGGGACTCTCGAGTGCGGTCGACGAGGCGGTCGCAGAGCTGGACGGCGCGGGGCGTGTTCGCGCCGCTCGACTGCTCACGGGCTTCTTCGACGTGCGCGTGCAGATCCCGGAGAACCTCCTCGCCTACATCTCCGACGCGAGTGGGGCGCTCAGCGCTGCGACCGCCACGATCGACGATGGTGACGCGACGATGGCGCTGGATGCCCGAGCGGCGGAGATGGCGTCGTTCTGGAATCTCGACGATGCCGTGAGCCGGATCGGAGGGAAGGGATGACGTTCTCGGATTACGCCTGGGGCATCGAGGAGGTGCCGGACGCCGTCGTGCTGCGCGAGGCCTGCGATCGGATCGACGCGCGCGCGGCGGGAGTTCTCGCTGCCATGACCGGCGTGAAGCGTCTCTGGGGCAATGTCGACCTCGTCTTCTCGGTGAGCGGAGCGGAGACGGTGAATCAGGCCATGGCCGGGCCGGAGCTGTCGACCGCTCTCTTCGCGGCGAACATCGGTCGTGGGTGCACCGCGCTGGGCTATCTCGCCGATGAGTACGAGGCGCTGAGCCGTCGGCGGAAGGCGCTGGTCGAACGCGTTGCAGCGATGCGAAAGCGGCTCGCTGACGCAGAAGAGAGTTCGGCCACGTCACAGGTCTCGTCGGAGTTCGGGATGGTCGCGGAGTCCGATCTGCTCGCAGCCCAATCGGCCGCGGATGACCTTCTCGCCGATATCGCGAAGTTCCATCGCGATCTCGACGATGCCGAAGACGCGTTCGAGACCGACCTGAGCCGTGTCGCGGTCGACGACGTCATCCCCGCTCTCGACGGCACACCGTTCACGGCGCGAGTGTCGCAATGGTCACCGGCAGGCGAGCCCGGATCGGCGACCGACGTGCTGGAGCGCCTGCTCGCGGACTCCGTGACCGAACGGTTGGACTGGATGCTCTCGGTCTCGGCCGCGGAGGCGAGACAGTGGCTCGACGACAACCCGGACTTCTGGAACAACGTCGAGATGGTCGATCCGGATCAGATCGCGCAGTGGTGGGCAGATCTGGCATCGCGGTCGAAGGGCGTACCGGGAGCGTGGGAATCCGGACCGGTTGCGGCGCTCACGGTGGCCGTGCCCGCGTTGATCGGTTCGCTCAACGGCGTGCCGGCCCTCGACCGTGTCACGGCCAACCGCACGGCTGCGCCGGACTGGATCACCGCCGCACGGGAAGATCTGCAAGACCCGGACCTGGATGCGGCGAAGCGCGCATTCCTCCTCAACGAGATCGCCTATCTGGAACACTCGATCGCGGGGGACGTTCAGCTGTACCTCTACGACCGGGATGCCTCGCGGGTCGTCGAGATGGTCGGTACGCCCTCGGCGGACACGACCGACGTCGTCACGTACTCGCCCGGAACCTTCACGAGCATGAACGACTTCTACCAGGGAGGAGTGCAGCAGATCGCCGACTACCTCACGGAGGGTGCGCCCGGAACCGTTGTGTTCGTCGTCAAGGAGGGGGAGTTCCCGGGCGAGAACCTCGACAGAGGTGGGATGAACATGCTGCGCATCGGCGAAGACAATGATCCCGACCGCGCCACTGTCGCGGGGACGGAGCTCGCGGCGTTCGAGGCGGGGATGCGTACCGATCCTTCGTTCGCGACCGCCGAGCAGATCGGTATCGGGCACAGCTGGGGTCTGACCCACATCACCGCCTCGGAAATTGCGGGCACGGAATACGACCAGGTGATCTCCCTCGCCGGCGCAGGTGTGCCCGAGGAATGGCGGGCGAACCCCGACACCGAGTACACCGATCTCTCCTACCGCGACCTGCTCCAGAGGGCTCAAGAGGGCGGCGCCGTGTGGGAGGGGCGCTATCCACGTGTGATTCCCGCGTTCGATCATGGTGACTTCTATCGCGGACCCGATGATGCGGTGCTTGACGATGGGAAGTTCACGACGAACGACCTGCAGGTGTTGGGCGAGAACCACAACCTGATCTCGCAGAACGTGGACGACAACCGGCAGTTGCTGAAAGACCTCACGAAGTTGGTGGAGCGATGAGGAGCCTTGAAAGGAACATGCGTGTACTCGCAGTCGCGGGGTTCGCTGCAGTGCTCCTGAGCGCTTGCGGTCCGATCGACGATGCAAACGTAAAGAACGACGAGAAGGGGACGACGCCAGTGGCAGTTTCAGAGGTGTCGTTGGAACAGGCGAAGGCGCAAGCGCAGACGATGGAGCTGGAGATCGCGGGTTTGGTGCCTTCGGAGTCGGTGTTGTCGGTGGACCAGATGCCGAAGGGCACACTCTTTTCCTGTAGTGACGTCGAGTGGACATGGTATGGGGCGACGACGGTGACCGTCGTCGAGGGGACGGATATCGAGGCGATCGTCCGGTCGATCCAGGCTCACTACGAGGGAAGCCGCTTCGATCTGCGGACGCGACGGGATATCGCGGATCATTTCGAGGTGCAGTTGATGTCTCCGGATACGGCCGAGAACTACCTTGTCGGTGAGGGGTTCGTGTCGACGGAAATTCGGATCGATTCAGGATCTGCGTGTTTCACCTTGCCGGAAGGCACGTGGACCCGTGGGTCGTTCTGATGTCACGAGCACGATCCGGTCGAGTGTTGGAGTCTTTATCGGTGCCGTGCTCTTGACGGGGTGCGTCGGCGCGCTCGCGGGAACGCCCACAGATGGAGCGTCGTCATCAGCCGGGGCGCCATCGACGGTGGTGTCTAAGGTGTCGTTGGACGAGGCGAAGGAGACGGCGCAGGCGATGGAGCTGGAGATCGCCGGTCTGGTTCCCTCAGAAGTGGTGGTGTCGGTGGATCAGATGCCGAAGGGAACGCTGTTCTCTTGCAGCGAGACGGAATGGCGATGGAAGGGGGCGACGACGGTCACAGTCCGGAAGGGGACTGACATCGAGGCGATCGTTCGGGCGGTTCAGGTCCACTATGAGGGGAGTCGCTTCGATCTGGGGACGCGGCAGGACATCGTGGATCACTTCGAGGTGCAGCTCACGTCGCCGGACACAGCGGAGAATTACATCGTCTCCGAGGGCTTTGGACCTGACGAGATTCGCATCGCGTCAGGCTCGGTTTGCTTCACCCTTCCTGAGGGAACCTGGACACGCGGTGCGTTCTGACGTCTGGATGCAAGCATCGTCGGCGATCTGGAACTCCGGTTGTTGTCGCCCGAGACGGCAGAGAACTTCCAGAGGACACGTGCCCGGCCGTGAGTTCTGACGTCGTCTGACACGGCCCCTGTCCCAATGCGTCCCGGTGTCCGATGCAGAGGTTAGGCTCGAAGCACGATCTCTGGATCCCCCATAGGAGGACGCGCATGGCCCGTATCGGTGAAAGCGCTGACCTGTTCAAGTGCTCGTTCTGCGGAAAGAGCCAGAAGCAGGTGCAGCAGCTCATCGCTGGCCCCGGTGTGTACATCTGCGACGAGTGCGTCGAGCTGTGCAACGAGATCATCGAGGAGCGGATGGCCGAGTCCTCCGCCGAGGGAGTGACGGACTTCGATCTGCCCAAGCCCCGCGAGATCTTCTCCTTCCTCGAGGAGTACGTCGTCGGCCAGGAGCCCGCCAAGAAGGCGCTCGCCGTCGCCGTCTACAACCACTACAAGCGCACCCGCGCGCACAGCACGCTGCAGCCGGCGGAGCAGAAGGCCGACGAGGTCGAGATCGCGAAGAGCAACATCATGCTCATCGGGCCGACCGGGTGCGGCAAGACCTATCTCGCCCAGACGCTCGCCAAGCGGCTCAACGTGCCGTTCGCCGTCGCCGATGCGACCGCGTTGACCGAGGCCGGCTACGTCGGTGAAGACGTCGAGAACATCCTCCTCAAGCTCATCCAGGCGGCGGACTACGACGTCAAGCGCGCCGAGCAGGGCATCATCTACATCGACGAGATCGACAAGGTGGCCCGCAAGGCCGAGAACCCGTCGATCACACGCGACGTCTCGGGCGAGGGCGTGCAGCAGGCGCTGCTCAAGATCCTCGAGGGCACGGTCGCCTCGGTGCCGCCTCAGGGTGGACGCAAGCATCCTCACCAGGAGTTCCTGCAGATCGACACCACGAACGTCCTGTTCATCGTCGCCGGAGCGTTCGCGGGTCTCGAAGACATCGTCTCCGCGCGCGTCGGCAAGCACGGCATCGGCTTCGGCGCCCCGCTGCACGACAAGGGCAAGGACCTCGATCTCTTCAGTGAGGTGCTGCCCGACGACCTGCACAAGTTCGGTCTGATCCCCGAGTTCATCGGCCGTCTGCCCGTGATCGCCTCGGTGTCTCCGCTCGACCAGGATGCCCTGATCGACATCCTCACCGGCCCGCGCAACGCGCTCGTGAAGCAGTACCAGCGCATGTTCGAGCTCGACGGCGTGCAGCTCGAATTCGAAGACGACGCGCTCCGCTCGATCGCCGACCTCGCCGTCGAGCGCAAGACCGGCGCTCGGGGCCTGCGCGCGATCCTCGAAGACGTGCTCGGTCCGATCATGTTCGAGATCCCCTCGGCCGAAGACGTCGCCAAGGTGATCGTGACCCGCGCCGCCGTCGAAGAAGGCGCGCCGCCCACCATCGTGATGGAGCGCAAGCGCAAGAGCGCGTGACCTCGGAGCGGGCGTCGTCGCCCGAACCCTGGGAGACCCGCCGGTCCGAAACCATCGTCTCCGATCGGTGGATCTCGGTGCGTGCCGATGACTGCGTCGATGCCCGAGGACGGACGATCGCGCCGTACTACGTTCTCGAATACGGCGATTGGGTGTCCGTGCTCGCCATCGACACCGCCGGCGACGCCGTCATCGTCGAGGAGTATCGTCACGGGGCCGGCATCGTCGCGTGGGGCACGATCGGCGGTGGCGTAGCCGAGGGCGAAGACGTGGCCGTCGCAGCCGCCCGCGAACTCCGAGAGGAGACCGGATACGAGGCGGCGTCGATGATCGCGCTCGGTGCGACGTGGGCGAACTTCGGCAACCACACGAACCGCGTCCATCATTTCGTGGCGCTCGGCTGTCAACCGACGTCCGAGCAGTCGCTCGACGAGAACGAGGACATCAGAGTCCATGTGGTTCCGTTCGAGGGCCTCGCCGAGCACCTGCATCAGAGCTATCACCAGCTCACTTGGTACAAGGCGGAGGAGTTCCTCCGGACGACGGGACCTCAGGCGACCGGCAGGATGAGGTCGGTGCGCAGCTCTTCGGGATCCTCGGTCGGGTCGGAGACGTAGACCTCGATCCAGATCCCCCGGTGGTGCAGGCCCTTCGCGCCGGCTTTCTCGGCGAGACCCATCCACGCCCGCCCGAGACCGTCGTATGAGCCGATGTGCGTCGTCGCGGCGGCGGCGCCGGATGGAAGGGTGGACGCCTGCACCGACGCGCCGCTCGCGGTGATCAGTGGATCCGTCGGCGCCGTGGCGACGGGGAAGCCGAGCTCCAGGTCGAAGACGCCCATCGGGTCCCCGTAGTAGATCGCCACGGCGGGCCCCGCCGGCACGAGCGTGCCGTCGTGGAAGTAGGCGGCGATCGCCCCGTACCCGGTGTCGAAGGCGTCGCGCAGGTCAGCGATGCGGATGCCCTCGTGCCGGATCACCGCCAGAGGAGCGGGATCGAGGGTGAGGCGCTCCATCGCGCCGAACGGACTGTCAGGAAAGGCGGTCATGCCCACATCGTCGGGGCTTCCCGCGGAAACCGCAAGAGGCCCCTCCGCCGGTGGGCGGAGGGGCCTCTCACGATGACTGCAGGGCGTCAGTCCTCGAACGGGCGGGCGATGACCTCACCCGTTGCCGACTGCAGGACCTCCCAGCCGGCGTCGAGCTCGGCGATCGCACGCCCCTCGAGCCAGGTGAGTGTCCAGTGACCGGTGACTCCGCGCGACTCGACCTCGGCGATCGCGGGACGCAGAGCCGCGGGAACCGATGCGGGAGCCTCGGAACCGGTCGCCCAACGCGTGCCCAGCTGCATCAGGAAGCCTCGGTCGGTGCGAGCTCGATGGCGGTGACGGCGAAGGCATCCGCCTCCACGAACTCCAGCTCAGCGATCCGGCCCACGGCCCGCAGGTCGTCGGCGGCGGCTTCGAGAGCGACGAGCTTCGCGGCATGCGCGGCGATCACCGCACGTGACACCGGAGTCTTCTGCGACGCCTTGGCCTCGGTCTTCGCGCGGCGGATACCGATCAGCGCCTCGCTCGCGGCCGACAATACGGCGGTGTCGCCCTCGATGCCGAGAGCCTCGGGCCAGGCTGCGGTGTGCACCGAGCCCTCCTCGAACCACGACCACGCCTCTTCGGTCGCGAACGACAGCACGGGCGCGAGCAGCCGCAGCAGGGTCGACAGGGCGAGGCGCAGCGCGAGGGCGGCGGATGCCTGTCCCACGTCGTTCTGGTTGTAGGCACGTTCCTTCACCAGCTCGAGGTAGTCATCGCAGAACGTCCAGAAGAACGCCTCGGTGATTTCGAGCGCACGGGCCTGGTCGTAGTTCTCGAACGCGGCGGTGGCCTCGGCGATCACTCCGTCGAGCGCGCTGAGCATCGAGGCGTCGAGGGCGTGCGTGACCTGAGCGCCTTCGGGCACCGGGAACGACAGCACGAACTTCGCCGCGTTCAGCACCTTGATCGCGAGACGACGACCGATCTTCACCTGCGTCGGGCTCTGCGGGTCGAAGGCGGCATCGGCGCCGAGGCGGCTCGATGCGGACCAGTAGCGCACGGCATCCGATCCGTGCGTCTCGAGGATGTCGGCGGGCGTGACCACATTGCCCTTGGACTTCGACATCTTCTTGCGGTCGGGGTCGACGATGAAACCGCTGATCGCGGCGTTGCGCCACGGCGAGCGGCCGTCTTCGAGCACGGATCGCAGCATGGTGGAGAAGAGCCAGGTGCGGATGATGTCCTGGCCCTGCGGGCGCAGATCGAACGGGGCCGTGAGATTCCACAGCTCCTCGTCGCGCTGCCAGCCGCCGGCGAGCTGCGGGGTGAGCGACGAGGTCGCCCAGGTGTCGAAGATGTCGGCCTCGGCGTCGAAGCCCCCCGCGACGCCGCGCTGGTCCTCGGTGTAACCGTCGGGCACGTCGGTGGTCGGGTCGATCGGAAGCGACGCGGCATCCGGCACGATCACGCGCTCGTAGTCGCGCTCGCCGTTCTCGTCGAGTCCGTACCAGAGCGGGATCGGCACGCCGAAGAAGCGCTGACGCGAAACGAGCCAGTCGCCCGTGAGTCCGCCGACCCAGTTCTCGTAGCGCACGCGCATGAAGTCCGGGTACCAGTTCAGCTCAGTGCCGTGCGAGAGCAGCTGCTCGCGCAGGTCGCCGTCGCGGGCGCCGTTGCGGATGTACCACTGGCGCGTCGACACGATCTCGAGCGGGCGGTCGCCCTTCTCGAAGAACTTCACCGCGTGGCTGAACGGCTTGCCGACCGCGGTCATGTCGCCGGTCTCCTGCAGCTTCTCGACGATCGCCTTGCGGGCGCTGAAGACCGTCTTGCCGGCGACTTCCTCGGCGTACCAGGCGCGGGCCTCGGCGTCGGCGACGGTCGAGGGTGCCTCCGGCAGGAAGCGACCGTCCAGGCCGATCGTGGTCATGTTCGGCAGCGACTCGCCGGCGGCGGTGCGCAGTTCGCGCCACCAGATGATGTCGGTCACGTCGCCGAAGGTGCAGACCATCGCGGCTCCCGTGCCCTTGTCGGGCTGAGCGAGGTGGTGACCGTGGATTTCGATCTCGGCGCCGAAGAAGGGCGTGCGCACCTTCGTGCCGATCAGGTGCTTGTGCGGGCCCTCGGGGTGCGTCACGATCGCGATGCATGCGGGGAGCAGTTCCGGGCGGGTGGTGTCGATGGCGATCGACCCCGATCCGTCCGCGAAGGGGAACTCGATCGTGTGATAGGCGGCCTGCTGCTCGCGGTCCTCGAGCTCGGCCTGCGCGATCGCGGATCGGAAGTCGATGTCCCAGAGCGTCGGCGCGAGGGCCTGATACGCCTCACCGCGCTCGATGTTGCGGAGGAAGGCGAGCTGGCTCTGGCGGATCGTGTCGTCCGAGATCGTGCGGTACGTCTGCGTCCAGTCCACGCTCAGGCCGAGCTGGCGGAACAGCGCCTCGAACTGCTTCTCGTCCTCGAGGGTGAGGCGTTCGCACAGCTCGATGAAGTTGCGGCGGCTGATCGGCAGCTGGTCGGCGGCGCGGCTGGACTTGTTGTCGCCACCCTCGAACGGGGGAGTGAAGTCGGGGGTGTACGGCAGCGACGGGTCGCAGCGCACTCCGTAGTAGTTCTGCACGCGACGCTCGGTCGGGAGGCCATTGTCGTCCCAGCCCATCGGGTAGAACACGGTCTTGCCGCGCATGCGCTCGAAGCGCGCCTTGACGTCGGTGTGCGTGTAGGAGAACACGTGACCGATGTGCAGGCTGCCGGATGCCGTCGGCGGCGGGGTGTCGATCGAGTACACGCCGTCGCGGCCGGACTGCGCCGCCCGCAGGCGGTCGAACAGGTAGGTGCCCTGCTCCGCCCAGGCGGCATCCCACTTCGCTTCGAGACCTTCGAGTGCGGGCTTGTCGGGAATCTGGTTCTGCGCGATTTCGGAAGCAGGCATGAAGGGTCTCCTCGAGCGATGTATGCGGCACTGTGTGAGCGTGCCTGAGTGTGGGTGTGCCCACCAGTCTAGCGAGGGCACACGCGAGCGGATGCCGTCGCAAATCGACCCAGTCCAAGAATCAGTCCTAGACTGATCTCACCCCCATCTTTCGTTCTGAGGAATCGTCATGCCCGCAGCATCCGTGCGCCGTCTTCTCCCCGCCGCGGCGATCGTCGCCGTGACCGCCCTGGCGCTCAGCGCCTGCGCCACCCCCGGTGGGCAGGACGGTGACGGCGAGGTGGTGTGGTCGATCGAGGGTGCGAACCTCTCCGCCGGTCACATGGACCCGCAGGTCAGCCAGCTCGACGTGTCGGGCACGGTGCAGCGCGCGGTGCTCGACTCGCTCGTCTTCCAGGAGGAGGACGGCACGTTCTCCCCGTGGCTCGCGACCGACTGGACCGTGTCGGACGACAGCACGGAGTACACCTTCACGCTGCGCGACGACGTCACCTTCACCGACGGCGAGCCCTTCGACGCGGCGGCGGTCAAGGCGAACTTCGACCGCATCGTCGACCCGGAGACCGCATCCGCGCAGGCGGCGAGCATGCTCGGCGCCGACTTCTACGCGGGTACCGAGGTCGTCGACGACCACACGGTGACGGTGAGCTTCACCCAGCCCTACGCTCCCTTCCTGCAAGCGGCCAGCACGCCCCAGCTCGGGTTCTACTCGCCGGCCGTCCTCGCCGACTCCGCCGACCAGCTCAAGGCTGGTGGCCCCGGGATCACGGTCGGCACCGGGCCGTTCGAGCTCACCGAGTACACGCCCGACCAGGAGCTCGTGTACACGCGCAACGACGACTACGCCTGGGGTCCGCACGGCGAGGGGGCCCCGAAGTTCGAGACGCTGCGGGTCGAGATCCAGCCCGAGGCATCCGTCCGTGCGGGCGTCGTGACCAGCGGCGAGGCCGACCTCGCGAGCAACATCCCGCCGAACCTCGCCGGAGACCTCGGCGACGGTGTGAGCGTCGACTCCGTCGAGTACCCGGGCCTCCCGTACTCGCTCTACCTCAACGAGAAGTACGGCGTGTTCGCCGATGAGAAGGTGCGCCAGGCGTTCGCCCGCGGCATCGACATCGACCCCGCGGTCGAGGAGATCTTCTTCGGCCAGTTCCCCCGCGCCTGGAGCGTGTTGAGCTCGACGACGCCGGGTTACGACGCCGCCATCGAGGGCACCTGGGCGTTCGACCCCGACGAGGCGAACCGCCTTCTCGACGAAGCCGGCTGGACCGAGCGCGACACCGACGGCATCCGCATGAAGGACGGCGCGCGTCTCTCCGCACGCTGGATCGCCTGGACGCCGGTGCCCGACGACCGCGCGGCCCTCGCGAACGCGATCCAGTCCGACCTGAAGAAGATCGGCTTCGAGATCGAGCGCGAGGTGCTCGAGCCGGGCGCCTACAACGAGCAGTACGGACCGAAGACGTTCGACCTCACCGACTGGGGCTTCTCGGGTGTCGACCCCGACTTCCTGCGCGCGCACCTGCACACCGACGGATTCCAGAACGCCTCGCAGGTCACCGATCCCGAGGTCGACGGGCTGCTCGAGCAGGCCGTGGCCACCAGCGACCAGGACCAGCGCAATGCGATCTACACCCAGCTGCAGGAATGGAACGCGACCTACACGGCGATCGTGCCGCTCTACAGCCCGTCAGCGATCACCGCGGTCGGCGAGCGCATCGACGGACTCTCGTACGACCTCTACGGTCGGCCGCTGTTCTACGATGTGACGGTCGGCTGACCCGGGTCGACGCACGGCGGTGAGAGGAGAGCGGTGAAGGCTGCGCTCGCGAAGATCGCCGGTCTCGTCGCATCCGTGGTGGTCGTGCTGTGGGGCGCCGCGACGGTGGCGTTCCTGGCCTTCCGCGTGATCCCCGGCGATCCGGTGTCGGTGATGCTCGGCCCCCAGGCGCAGGTCAGCGAAGCGGTGAAGGACGGCATTCGAGAAGACCTCGGTCTGAACCGTCCACCGTTCGAGCAGTACGTCGACTATCTCGGCCGGCTGGTGCGCGGGGACCTGGGGGAGTCGTATCAGTTGCGGATGCCGGTGGCGGAGGTCATCGGTCGGCAGCTCGGGGCGACCCTGCAGCTCTCGGCGCTCGCATTGCTCATCGCCGTCGTGCTCGCCCTCTCCGTCGCGCTGCTCGTGCGCGGCGAGACAGCGCGTGCGGTCGCGACGGGTGTCGAGCTGGTCGTGCTCTCGTCGCCGGTGTTCTGGATCGGGCTGGTGCTGTTGAGCGTGTTCGCGTTCGGGCTCGGTTGGTTCCCCGTGTCGGGCGCGCGCAACCCCGCCACCATCGTGCTTCCGGCGATCACGCTCGCCCTGCCCGTCGCGGCACTGCTCGGGCAGGTGCTGCGCGACGGCCTCGTGCAGGCCGAGCGGATGCCGTTCGCCGAGACCGTGCGCGCTCGGGGTGCGAGTGCGGGGTGGTTCACTCTCCGGCACGGTCTGCGCCACGGGGCAGCGGGAGCCGTGACGCTGACCGCCTACCTCACCGGATCGGTGCTCGGCGGGGCGGTGCTGGTCGAGACCGTCTTCGCGCGGCCGGGACTCGGACGGGTGACGCTCGCCGCGATCAGCGACCGCGACCTCCCCGTGATCTCGGGCATCATCCTGCTCAGTGCGCTCGTGTTCGTGATCGTGAACGTCATGGTGGAGCTGGTGCATCCGCTCATCGACCCGCGCGTGCGCGCGGTCGACCGTGGGGCGAGCCGATGAGCCGCGCGCAGCGGGGGCTGCTGTGGGCGGCCGTCGGGGTGCTGTGCCTCATCGCGTTCGCCGCCGCCTTTCCCGGAGTCCTCGCGACGCACGACCCCGTGCTCACCGATGTGCGGGGAGCATTGCTCCCGCCGAGTGCCGACCACCTCTTCGGCACGGACCAGAGCGGCCGCGACGTGTACTCCCGGGTCGTGTTCGGCGCCGCGCGTTCGGTCGGTATCGGGCTGCTCGCCACGGCGATCGCGCTGGTGGCCGGGCTCGCCATCGGAGCGGTCGCCGGTCTCGCACCCCGTTGGGTCGACGTGTCGCTGATGCGGGTGAACGACGTGCTCATGGCATTCCCCGAGTTCCTGGTCGCGCTCGTCGTGATCGCCGTGCTCGGGCCGGGGCCGGTGAACGTCGCGATCGCCGTGACGCTCGCCGCCGGGCCCGTGTACATCCGACTCGCCCGCGTGCAGACGCGCACCCTCCGCGTCGCCGAGCACGTGGAGGCCGCCCGCATCCTCGGCGTGCCGCGTCTGGTGGCGTTCTGGCGGCATGTCCTCCCCGGCGTGCTCGGATCGCTGAGCGTGCTGGCGACGATCGGCATCGGGTCGAGCATCCTCGCCGCCTCCGGACTCAGCTTCCTCGGACTCGGGCCGGCGGAGCCGACACCGGAGTGGGGCCTCATGCTCGCGGGCGGTCGGAACGTGCTCGGCCAGGCCTGGTGGATCTCGGTGTTCCCCGGTATCGCCATCACCGTCACGGTGGTCGCGGCGACGATCGTCGGTCGCGTGCTGCGGGCGCGGGCGGAGGGGAGCGGGCGATGAGCGAGAACAGAGTGCCGGTCATCGAGGTGGAGAGCCTGCGCATCACGATCGACGGTGCCGCCGTCGTGGACGGGGTGTCGCTCACCGTGGCACCCGGCGAGTGCGTCGCGATCGTGGGCGAGTCGGGAGCGGGGAAGTCTCTCACCGCCCGGGCGCTCCTCGGGCTCGCTCCCCGCCGAGCCGCCGTCACCGCCGACGCGATGCGCGTCGGCGGCACGGACGTGCGCGGCCTCGACGAGCGCGGCTGGCGAAGCGTGCGCGGGGCGCGCGTCGCCCTGGTGGCGCAGGACGCCCTCGTGGCCCTCGACCCGCTGCAGCGCATCGGATCGGAGATCGCGGAGCCTCTGCGCCTGCACGCGCGGGCGGGCGGCGCCCTGCGGGATCGGGTGCTCGCGCTGCTGCGCCGGGTCTGGATGCCGGACCCCGAGCGTCGCGTGCGCCAGTATCCGCACGAACTCTCGGGCGGTCTGCGCCAGCGAGCGCTCATCGCCTCGGCGCTCGCCGCCGGGCCCGCCGCACTCATCGCCGATGAGCCGACCACGGCGCTCGACGCCACCGTGCAGGCCAAGATCCTCGGTCTGCTGAGGGAGATCGCGGATGCCGGTACCGCCGTTCTCTTCATCAGCCACGACTTCGCCGCCGTGCGCCTGCTCGCGGACCGGGTGCTGGTGATGCGCGACGGAGAGATCGTGGAGGAGGGCGCCGTCGCCGAGGTGCTCGAGGATCCGCAGCATCCGTACACCCGGCAACTCATCGCCGCGACCCTGCACGAGCCCCGTGAGGCGGGCGATGCCGGCGGTGAAACGGTCGCCTCGGTCGAGCGGGTCTCGGTGGCGTTCGCGGGGGTTCCAGCCGTCGTCGATGCCTCGTTCGACGTGCGCCAGGGAACGACACTCGGGATCGTCGGGGAATCCGGATCGGGCAAGACTACGCTCGCACGGGTGCTGTTGGGGGTGCAGGCGCCGGATACCGGGAGCATCCGCTGGAACGGGACGCACCGGGTGCAGTTCGTTCACCAGAATCCGCTCGGCGCCTTCGATCCGCGCTGGAGCGTCGGCCGTTCCCTGCACGAGGCGCTCGCGGCGGGCGGCGTGCCGCGTGCCGAACGTCGGGAGCGCGTCTCGGCCCTTCTCGGTGAAGTCGATCTCGATCCGTCCTTGGCCCGGCGTCGCCCGTCGGAGCTCTCCGGCGGGCAGAGGCAGCGCGCGGCGATCGCCCGCGCGCTCGCGGCGAATCCCGACGTGCTCGTGCTCGACGAGCCGGTCTCGGCGCTCGATCCCTCGGTGCGGGAGCGCGTGCTGCGTCTGCTCCACCGGCTGCAGCGCGAAAGGCGGTTGACGATGGTCTTCGTCTCCCACGACCTCGACGTCGTGGCAGCGGTCGCCGACGACGTCCTCGTGATGCAGGGCGGCCGGATCGTGGAGCAGGGGGCGGTCGCCGAGGTGTTCGCGGCTCCGCAGCATCCGTTCACCCGGGAGCTGCTCGCGGCGAGCGGCGTGCGCCGACCCTGATCGGGTCGCTCAGTCGGTGACGTGGATGCCGAGCCCCGCGGCGAACACGGGGGCGAGCTGCTGCACCTGGAAAGCCGTGAGCGTCGTGCCGCGCAGGCTGTTCGCGTCGAGGAAGGCGAGGGCGTCGAGTCCGCGCAGATCGACATCGGTCGCCCGCATGCCGCGGGTGTCGACCTCGTCGCTCGCCGAATCGGTGAAGCGCACCCGGGTGAGCTCCGCCTGGGGCATGTCGAGAGCGCGGATGCGGCATCCGATCACGTCGATGTCTTCGACGCGGGCCGCTCCCAGGTTGAGGTAGTCGATGCGGAGATCGCGGAGTTCGAGCTCGGACACCCGGGTGGTGCTGAGATCGAGCGTGCCGATGCGGCCGCCGGTCACCCGCAGGCGGCGGATGCCGGCGCCGCGGAGCTTGACCGACGCGGCGCGGATGCCGGTGACGTCGACGTCGAGCACGGTGGCCCCCGAGAGGTCGATCGTGTCGGCATCCGCGGTCACGACGCACTGCTCGAGCGAGGCGTAGGCGAGGTCGGCGTCGCCTGCGAGCTCGATACGTGCGGCGATGAGGTCGGCGTTGCGCGCGGCGACGGCGGCGTCGAGGTGATCGGGGAGGTCGGGAGGCGAGACGCGAGGTGCGACGGGGGTCTCGGGGGAGCGGGCCATTCCTCGAGCGTAGGGCGGAGCGCCGACACTCACGGGATCCCGCAGGCCCGCCGGGGCGCGTACACTGGAAGCACGAGCATCGATCCGGCATCACCGGGGAGCTCTCGGAAGAACGGCCCGGCGACGGGCTCAGTAGAACCGAGCGGGGCAGGCCCGTCACAGCCGCAGTGAGAGTGGCGTGAACGCACCGAGAGGGGCGGGAACGCACGCGAGGTGGTACCGCGGCCCGGCAGGGTCGTCCTCGCAGGAGCATCCGCCACGACGACCACTGCGAGACACGATGACCTACCCGCGTTCCTCCTTCGGCCCCGCCGCCGACGCCTCCGTCGCGCCCAGCCCCCGCTTCCCCCGGATCGAGGAGGAGGTGCTCGAGTTCTGGAAGACGGACGACACCTTCCGTGCCTCGATCGAGCAGCGTGAGGGCTCGCCCGAGTGGGTGTTCTACGACGGCCCTCCGTTCGCCAACGGCCTGCCGCACTACGGCCACCTGCTCACCGGCTACGCCAAGGACGTGTTCCCG
Source organism: Microbacterium galbinum (assembly GCF_023101185.1). Lineage (GTDB taxonomy): Bacteria > Actinomycetota > Actinomycetes > Actinomycetales > Microbacteriaceae > Microbacterium > Microbacterium galbinum. The sequence continues at coordinate 3,371,698 of NZ_CP078077.1, read as the reverse complement.
CGCTTCCAGACGATGACCGGTCACAAGGTCGACCGCGTGTTCGGGTGGGACACCCACGGGCTCCCCGCCGAGCTCGAGGCGATGAAGCAGCTCGGCATCACCGAGAAGAGCGAGATCGAGTCGATGGGCATCGACGTCTTCAACGACAAGGCAAAGAGCTCGGTGCTCGCCTACACGCGCGAGTGGCAGGACTACGTCACCCGCCAGGCCCGCTGGGTCGACTTCGACCGTGGGTACAAGACGCTCGACCTCGGGTACATGGAGAGCGTGCTCTGGGCGTTCAAGACCCTGTACGACAAGGGCCTCGCCTACGAGGGCTATCGCGTGCTCCCGTACTGCTGGCGTGACGAGACCCCGCTCAGCGCCCACGAGCTGCGTATGGACGACGACGTGTACCAGATGCGTCAGGACCCGTCCGTCACCGTCACCTTCCCGCTCACGGGCGCGAAGGCGGAAGCACTCGGCCTCACCGCCGTGCGCGCCCTCGCGTGGACGACCACGCCGTGGACCCTCCCGACCAACCTCGCGCTCGCCGTGGGGCCCGACATCGAGTACGTCGTCGTGCCCGCCGGCCCGAACGGCGCGGCCGACGTGCACCAGGTCGCAGGATCCGCGGATGCCGCGGTCGAGGCCTCCGCCCACCGCTACCTTCTCGCCCGCGAACTGCTCGGCGGCTACGCGAAGGATCTCGGCTACGAGAGCGCCGAGGAGGCGCTCGCCGCGGTCGAGGCATCCGTTCGCGGATCCGAGCTGCAGGACGTCACGTACGACCGGCTCTTCGACTACTACGCGGATGCCGAGGTCTGGGGCACCGAGAACTCCTGGCGCATCCTGGTCGACGACTACGTGACGACGAGCGACGGCACCGGCATCGTCCACCAGGCCCCGGCCTACGGTGAGGACGACCAGCGGGTCGCGGGTGCCGCCGGCATCCCCACGATCCTGTCGCTCGACGACGGCGGGCGCTTCCTGCCGAGCGTGACCGACGTCGCCGGTGAGCTCTGGATGGACGCGAACACCCCGCTCGTGCGTCTGGTGCGCGAGAACGGCCGCCTCGTGCGTCTGCAGAGCTACGAGCACTCGTACCCGCACTGCTGGCGCTGCCGGAACCCCCTGATCTACAAGGCCGTGTCGAGCTGGTTCATCCGCGTGACGGACATCAAGGACGACATGCTCGCGAACAACGAGCAGATCACCTGGGTGCCCGAGAACGTCAAGCAGGGACAGTTCGGCAAGTGGCTCGAGGGCGCGCGCGACTGGTCGATCAGCCGTAACCGCTACTGGGGATCGCCGATCCCGATCTGGAAGAGCGACGACCCCGAGTACCCGCGCGTCGATGCCTACGGTTCGCTCGAGGACCTCGAGCGCGACTTCGGTACGCTGCCGCGCAATCCCGAGGGTGAGATCGACCTGCACCGCCCGTACATCGATGACCTGACGCGTCCGAACCCCGACGACCCCACCGGCAAGAGCACGATGCGGCGCATCGAGGACGTGTTCGACGTGTGGTTCGACTCGGGCTCGATGCCGTACGCCCAGGTGCACTACCCGTTCGAGAACCAGGAGTGGTTCGACACGCACGCACCCGCCGACTTCATCGTCGAGTACATCGGGCAGACCCGCGGGTGGTTCTACGTGATGCACGTGCTGTCGACCGCGCTGTTCGACCGCCCGGCCTTCACCGGCGTCAGCTGCCACGGCATCGTGCTCGGCAGCGACGGCTACAAGATGTCGAAGTCGCTGCGCAACTACCCGGACGTCTCCGAGGTGCTCGATCGAGACGGTTCCGACGCGATGCGCTGGTTCCTCATGTCGAGCTCGGTGCTGCGCGGTGGCAACCTCGCGGTGACGGAGGAGGGCATCCGCTCGGGCGTGCGGGAGTTCCTGCTGCCGCTGTGGAACTCGTGGTACTTCTTCGCCACCTACGCGAATGCGTCGGGTGACGGGTACGAGGCGTCGTGGCGCACCGATTCGACCGACGTGCTCGACCGGTACATCCTCGCGCGCCTCGGTGACCTCGTGCGCGAGGTGCGCGCCGACCTCGAAGGACTCGACTCGACCACCGCAGCCGGTCGCCTGCGCGACTTCGCCGAGGTGCTGACGAACTGGTACATCCGCCGCTCGCGCGACCGCTTCTGGGTGGGTGTGAGCGAGGACCCGAAGAGCCGCGAGGCCTTCGACACCCTCTACACCGTGCTCGAGACGCTCACCCGCGTCGCCGCGCCCCTCGTGCCGCTGATCAGCGAGCGCGTCTGGCAGGGACTCACGGGCGGGCGCAGCGTTCACCTGCAGGACTGGCCGGATGCCGCGGCGTTCCCCGCCGCCGACGAGATCCGCGACGCGATGGACGCCGTCCGCGAACTCTCGAGCGTCGGCAACGCGCTGCGCAAGAAGGAGAAGCTGCGCGTGCGTCTTCCGCTCGCGCGCCTCACCGTCGTGTCGCCGCTCGCCTCGACGCTGGGGCAGTTCGAGGACATCCTGCGCGAGGAGCTGAACGTGAAGTCGGTGGAGCTCGTGGCACTCGCCGACACCACCGCCCACGACTACGGCATCGACCACCGCCTCAGCGTGAACGCGCGAGCGGCCGGACCGCGCCTCGGCAAAGAGGTGCAGAAGGCCATCCAGGCCGCGCGCTCCGGCGACTGGTCGGAGGTCGACGGTGTGGTCACGGCCGGAGGCATCGCCCTGGAACCGGCCGAGTACGAGCTGGTGCTCGAGACGACGGGTCGCCCCGAGGGCGAGGCCCTCGCGATCGTGCCCACCGGAGGCTTCGTGCTGCTCGACACGCAGACGACCCCGGAGCTCGAGGCCGAGGGGTTGGCGCGCGACGTGATCCGCGCCGTGCAGGAGACGCGCAAGAACGCCGGCTTCGACGTGAGCGACCGCATCCGCCTGGACCTGCGGTTCGCGAGCGAGGAGGACGCGGATGCCGTCGCCTCCGCGTTCGAGATCGCGGATGTGGCGGGGGAGACGCTGGCCGTCGAGCACTCGCTGCACCGGGAGGACAGCCCCGTCGCAGGGGCCGAGTTCATCGCCGACATCGCGAAGGGCACGTACGCGAACCGTGCGGCCTTCACGATCGCCGTCTCCCGGATCGGCGGTGCCGCATGAGTGCTCGCGAACGGGCGGATGCCGTCTACGAGACCCTTCTGGGGCGCGCGGGCGAGCGCTGGGTGCAGCCGCGCAAGGAGCGCACCGCGCGCATCCTCGCCTTCCTCGACGACCCGCAGCGCACCTACCGCGTCGTGCACATCACCGGGACGAACGGTAAGACGTCGACCGCCCGGGTGATCGAGAGTCTGCTGCGCGCGCACGGTCTGCGCACGGGACTCTTCACGAGCCCGCATCTGGAGCGTTTCACCGAACGCATCATGATCGACGGCGAGCCGATCGACGACGCCGCCGTGGCCGACGCCTGGGACGAGATCGCCCCGTTCGTCGAGATCGTCGACGCCGAGCTCGAGGCCGCGGGCGACGCGCCGCTGACGTTCTTCGAGCTGCTGACGGTGCTCGCCTTCGTCGCCGTGGCGGATGCTCCGGTCGACGTGCTCGTGCTCGAAGTGGGCATGGGCGGCGAATGGGATTCGACCAACACGGCCGACGGCGACGTCGCCGTGTTCTCGCCCATCGACATCGATCACGCGGACCGCCTCGGCGACACGATCGCGAAGATCACCGAGGTCAAGGCCGGCATCATCAAGGACGGCGCAGCCGTCGTCTCGGCACAGCAGCCGGCCGAGGCAGCCGAGGTACTGCGCCGAGTCACCGCCGAGCGGGGAGCGACGATCGCCTTCGAGGGCGACGACTTCGGCCTCGCCGAGCAGAAGCTGGCGGTCGGCGGGCAGCTGCTCACCATCCGCGGCCTGGCCGGCGATTACGTCGAGGAGTACCTGCCGATCTACGGCGCCCACCAGGGCCACAACGCCGCCCTCGCCGTCGCGGCGGTCGAGTCGCTCATCGGTGGAGCGGCGCAGCGGATCGCCGACGACATCATGTCGGAGGGTCTGCAGGGCGCCACGTCGCCCGGCCGCCTGCAGCTGCTGGGTGTCGCCCCGACCGTCGTCGTCGACGCCGCCCACAACCCGCACGGTGCGAAAGCGCTCGTGCAGGCGCTGGACGACAGCTTCGACTTCGACGAGTGGGGTGTGGTGCTCGGGGTCCTGGCCGACAAGGACGCCGCGGGCATCGTCGCGCAGCTCGCTCCTGCGGCGGCGCACGTCTTCGCCACGGCCCCCGACTCCGATCGCGCGTCGGACGCCGATGTGATCGCCGACCTCGTCGAGCAGACGGGACAGCGCGCCACCGTGCATCCGACCCTCGCCGATGCGGCCGATGCCGCGCGGGAGTGGGCCGCGTCCAACGACCGCCGAGCGGTCGTCATCGCCGGATCGGTCGTGCTCGCGGGCGAGGCGATCGCCCTCGCCGAGGAAGAGGACTGGAAGTCCGGGTGGCGCGCATGACCTCCAGCGCCGCCGGCGGACGCGCTCCACGCCCGCCCCGTCCGCCTCGTACCCTCGTGCAGAAGCTCGCGCCGGTCGTGCTCGGCTTCGAGTCGATCGTCGTGTTCCTCGTCGGACTCACGATCTTCGGACTGCGCTCGCTCCCGCCGGCCATCCCGCAGTGGTGGGGGATCGTGGGCGGCATCGTGATGGCGCTGGTCTGCATCGCCATCGCCGGGATGATCACCCGGCCCTGGGCCATCACCGCAGGGTGGATCGTGCAGGTCATCATCGCCCTGTCCGCGATCCTGGTTCCGTCCATCCTGTTCGTCGTCCTGATTTTCGGCGGCATGTGGGCGTATGCGACCATCAAGGGGGCGCGGGTGGATGCACAACGCCCGACCGAGCCCTCGACCGAGACTCAGACAGAGAGTGAATGACATGGCCACCGAAGAAACCCTCGTCCTCGTCAAGCCCGACGGCGTCGCTCGCGGCCTCACCGGCGCGATCCTCGCCCGCATCGAGGCGAAGGGCTACGCGCTCGTCGACATCCGCCTCGTCGAGCCCGACCGCGACCTGCTCGCCGCGCACTACGCCGAGCACGAGGGAAAGCCGTTCTACGAGCCGCTCCTCGAGTTCATGCTGTCGGGGCCGTCGGTCGCGATCCGCCTCGCCGGCAACCGCGTGATCGAGGGATTCCGTTCCCTCGCCGGCACGACCGACCCGACGACCGCAGCCCCCGGCACGATCCGCGGCGACTTCGGCCGCGACTGGGGCCTCAAGGTCCAGCAGAACCTCGTGCACGGCTCGGACAGCCCCGAGAGCGCCGCACGCGAGCTCGGCATCTGGTTCGACTGAGTCGCACTCCATGAGAAAGGCCCGTCCGCTGCGGAAGCGGACGGGCCTTTCTCGTGTGCGGAGTCAGCCGCCGGTGATGATGCGCACCATCTCGCCGAGGAAGTCGATGCCCTTGGTCTGCGCCATCAGCACGATGATCGCGTAGGCGATGACCGTGGCCAGCGGCACCCACGCCATGAGCTTGTCGGCCCGCTGCTGCGCCCCTTCGTGGCGGGTGAAGGTGCCGTTGCGGGTGAGATGCAGCATGGTGGCGAAGAACGTCGGGATGGTCACGGCCCACGTGACCATGCACCACGGGCAAAGGACGATGAGGTCGTAGATGCTCTGCGAGATGAGCCAGCAGACGAAGCCGAAGGCGAAGGTGATGCCGACGCCGAAGAGGGCCCAGAACCAGCGCGGGAAGCGGGCGCCGGCGAGGATCGCGACACCGACGACGAGCGGTGCCATCCACCCGGTGAGGCCGAGGATCGGGTTCGGGAAGCCGAACACCGATCCCTGCCAGGACTCGAGGTTCTTGCCGCACTGGATGAAGGCGCTCAGATCGCACGACAGCGCGGCGTCCGGGTCGGCGAGGAGCACGAACTTCTCGACCGTGAGCTGGAAGGCGGCGAACCAGCCGATCACGCTCGCGATGATCAGCCAGACGGCGAAGATGACGGGGCGGGTGCGCTGCTCGCTCATCTGAGGATTATCTCAGCGACGGCTATGGATCGGGCGAGAACGGGGCCGGAGAAAATCTCCGGACGCGCACGGATGCCGCATTCTGCGGAACTTGGTGCGATAATGGCCTGTGACGCGATGAGCGGCCCAGCCGTGACACGTGTCGACGCAGACTTCGGGGCCCATGCCCCACGCGACCAGAGCTACGAGCCGGTCGCAGATCGAGTGAGTTCGCGGCACCCGCGGGTGCCGCATGAGTTTCGCGGAACACTCCGGTGATCCGCGCAGGGAGCAAGCCAGAGATGGCCGATGAGAACAATGACAACAACACCCCTACCCTCGACTTCTCGGCTGACGCCGCGGAAGAGCTGACGGAGTCCCCGACTCCCGAGGGCGAGACTCCGGAAGACGAGGCCCCGGCCGAGTCGGATGCTCCCGCAGAGGTCGCACAGGTCGAGGAGACCCTCGTGGCCGAGGACGAGTCCGCGGCCGAGGAAGAGCCCGGGGCCGAGGAAGAGTCCGCGGCAGAGGAGCCCTCGGCTGAGGAGAAGTCCGCCGCCGAGGAGGCTTCGGTTGAGGAGCCCGCCGCTCCCGAGGCATCTGCCGCTCCCGAGGAGCCCGCCGCGGTCACCGCCGTGTCGCTGGGTCTGCTCCCCGAGGTGTTCGTGTCGCAGGTCTCCACCCAGCTGCACTTCTACGCCCCCGAGATCGTGCCGCTGCCGGCACGCCCCGGTCGTGGCCCGGCTCCCGAGCGCGAGCTCGACGATGCCGACGGTGGTCGCCGCGGTCGCCGCCGTCGGGGCGGATCCGAGGGTGACGACCAGCGCGATGCTCCCCGTCAGCGCCAGCGCGTCGTCGAATACATCACCGAGCCGAAGGCGATCAAGGGCTCCACGCGTCTCGAGGCCAAGAAGCAGCGCCGCCGTGACGGACGCGACGCCGGTCGCCGCCGTCCGGTCGTCACCGAGGCCGAGTTCCTCGCCCGCCGCGAATCCGTCGACCGCAAGATGGTCGTCCGATCGAAGAACGGCCGCACGCAGATCGGCGTCCTCGAGGACGGGGTCCTCGTCGAGCACTACGTCGCGCGCAACCAGGACGCCTCCCTCATCGGCAACGTCTACCTCGGTCGCGTGCAGAACGTGCTCCCGAGCATGGAGGCCGCCTTCGTCGACATCGGCCGTGGCCGCAACGCCGTGCTCTACTCCGGCGAGGTCGACTGGGACGGCGTCGAGACCGGCAACCAGCCCCGTCGTATCGAGCTCGCCCTCAAGCCGGGCGACCGCGTGCTCGTGCAGGTCACCAAGGACCCGGTCGGCCACAAGGGCGCCCGCCTGACCAGCCAGATCTCGCTCCCGGGCCGCTACCTCGTGTACGTCCCCGGCGGTTCGATGAACGGCATCAGCCGCAAGCTGCCCGACAACGAGCGCGCGCGTCTCAAGCGCATCCTCAAGGAGGTGCTGCCGGAGTCGTCCGGCGTCATCGTGCGCACGGCCGCGGAGGGCGCGACGGAGGACCAGCTCACGCGCGACGTGCAGCGTCTGACCTCGCAGTGGGAGCACATCCAGAAGCAGGTCGAGAGTCAGCAGGCTCCCGCGCTGCTGCACGCCGAACCCGACCTGCTCGTCAAGATCGTCCGCGACGTCTTCAACGAGGACTTCACGAAGATGCTCATCCAGGGCGAGGAGTCGCAGCGCACGATCCGCTCCTACCTCGAGAGCGTCGCCCCCGACCTCCTCGAGCGCGTCGAGTCGTACGAGGACGCCGCCGACCCCTTCGACGCGTTCCGGATCACGGAGCAGATCGAGAAGGCGCTCGACCGCAAGGTCTGGCTGCCGTCGGGCGGTTCGCTCGTGATCGACCGTACCGAGGCCATGACCGTCGTCGACGTCAACACCGGGAAGTTCGTCGGCTCCGGCGGCAACCTCGAGGAGACGGTCACCAAGAACAACCTCGAGGCCGCCGAGGAGATCGTCCGCCAGCTGCGCCTGCGCGACATCGGCGGCATCATCGTGGTCGACTTCATCGACATGGTGCTCGAGTCCAACCGCGACCTCGTGCTGCGCCGTCTCATCGAGTGCCTCAGCCGCGACCGCACCAAGCACCAGGTCGCCGAGGTCACCTCGCTCGGTCTCGTGCAGATGACCCGCAAGAAGCTCGGCCTCGGCCTCCTCGAGACCTTCAGCGAGGCGTGCGAGGTCTGCGCCGGCCGCGGTGTGATCGTGCACCACGACCCCGTCGTCAAGCACCGCTCCAACGGAAACGGTGGGAACGGCAACGGGGGCAACGGCAACAACCAGAGCGGCCGCCGTCAGCGCGGTGGCAACGGTGGCGGACAGAGCCAGAGCGCCCCGCCCGCTGCGAACGTGACGCACAGCATCCCCGAGGGTGCGAAGTCGGCCCTCGCGCAGATCGCGGCATCCACGAAGGCTCCCGCCGAGGGTGCCGGCGACGCGGTCGTCGTTGACGAGGCGCCGGTCGAGGCGCCGGAGCGCGCGAAGAAGCCCCGCAAGAAGCGTGGGGCGGATCGCAAGCCCGCGCCGCGCAGCCAGGCCGAGCAGCTGCTCGACTCGGTGCTCGACGCCCTCCCGGAGCCGAAGGCACCGGGACAGGGTCGTGGACGTCGTCGGGTCAGCACCGCGGCGCTCACCGGAACCCCGGTATCGGTGAACGGCGAGGCGTCAGCGCCGGTCGCGAGCGGGGATCCTGAGGCCTGAGGCGATCAGGCGCCGGACGAGCTCCTTGCCGCCGACGTGCTGGGCGCCGCCGGCGACGAGCCGGGGGATGCTCTCCTCCGGCACGTCGTAGTGGTCCAGATCGAAGGCGCGCGGGGGGAGATCGTGGCTGAGCGCGAACGCGTGCAGCTCGTCGAGGCTCTCGTCGCTGACGAGGTGCGCCCACAGGCGTCCGTGCGCGGGCCAGAGCGGGTCGTCGACGAGAACGGTCATCCCGCAAGCCTATGACCGGACACACCCCTCGGCTCACTTTGCGAGTGGCTCCGGCATCCGGTAAAGTAGTCCCTTGGTGCGTATGCCGCGTCGTCCTCGTCGGTCGAAGCGGAGAGTCTTGCATTCGCACCCGTCGCCCCGCGGCGCATGCAAGCAACAGTCTTCCCGTGAGATTCTCGGAGCCGCGAGCTCCCCAACGAAACAGGTATGAAGTGGTTTACGCAGTAGTGCGCGCCGGTGGGCGGCAGGAGAAGGTCGAGGTCGGCACGATCGTTCAGCTCGACCGTGTGCAGGCTGCCCAGGGCGAGAAGATCGAGCTTGCCGCTGTGCTGCTCGTCGACGGCGCTACGGTGACCACCGACGCCGACAAGCTGGCCAAGGTCAAGGTCACCGCCGAGGTCATCGGCAACCTCCGCGGCCCGAAGATCATCATCCAGAAGTACAAGAACAAGACCGGCTACAAGAAGCGTCAGGGCCACCGTCAGGAGCTCACGCGCGTCAAGATCACCGGCATCAAGTAAGACCGAGGAGACCAGGACATGGCACACAAAAAGGGCGCAAGCTCCACCCGTAACGGTCGTGATTCCAACGCTCAGCGCCTCGGCGTCAAGCGCTTCGGCGGCCAGCAGGTCAACGCCGGCGAGATCATCGTCCGTCAGCGCGGCACCCACTTCCACCCCGGCGTGAACGTCGGCCGTGGCGGCGACGACACCCTGTTCGCGCTGTCCGCCGGTGCGGTGCAGTTCGGCGCGAAGGGCGGCCGCAAGGTCGTCAACATCGTCGCTGCAGGCGAGTAATCGCCGCACAGCAACAGACATCCGGTTCGGGGCGGGCTTCGGCTCGCCCCGTCCGTGTATCTGCCCACCGATTCCGATGGGCGACATCTACCACCTGAGGAGACCGACACATGGTCACGTTCGTCGATACCGTGACGCTGCACCTGCGCGCGGGTAAGGGCGGCAACGGCTGTGTCTCGGTGCACCGCGAGAAGTTCAAGCCTCTCGGTGGCCCGGACGGCGGCAACGGCGGAGACGGCGGCGACATCGTGCTCGTCGCCGACCCGCAGACCGGCACGCTGCTCTCGTACCACCACTCTCCGCACCGCTCGTCGCCCAACGGCGGATTCGGCATGGGCGATCACCGTGCCGGGTTCATGGGGGAGGACCTCGAGCTTCCGGTGCCCGTCGGAACCGTCGTGAAGAACACCGACGGCGACGTGCTGATCGACATGATCATCCCGGGCGAGCGTTTCGTGGTGGCGAAGGGCGGCCTGGGCGGCCTGGGCAACGCTGCTCTCTCGTCGCCCAAGCGCAAGGCGCCGGGCTTCGCGCTGCTGGGTACGCCGGGGTACGAGGGCGATGTCGTCCTCGAGCTCAAGACCGTCGCCGACGTGGCACTCGTGGGATACCCCTCGGCCGGCAAGTCGAGCCTGATCGGCGCGATCTCGGCCGCACGGCCGAAGATCGCCGACTACCCGTTCACGACGCTGCACCCGAATCTCGGTGTCGTGCAGGCCGGCGACGCGCGCTACACCGTCGCCGATGTGCCCGGGTTGATCGAGGGCGCCAGCGAGGGACGCGGTCTCGGGCTGGAGTTCCTGCGCCACGTCGAGCGCTGCTCCGCGCTGCTGCACGTGCTCGATTGCGCCACGCTCGAGCCGGGGCGCGACCCGCTCTCCGATCTCGACGTCATCCTCGCCGAACTGGCCGCCTACGAGGTGCCCGAGGGGCAGACCCCTCTGCTGGAGCGCCCGCAGTTCGTCGCCCTGAACAAGATCGACGTGCCCGAGGCGCGTGATCTCGCCGAGCTCGTCCGCCCCGATCTCGAGGAGCGCGGATTCCGCGTCTTCGAGATCTCCACCGTCTCGCACGAGGGTCTGCGTCCGCTGACCTTCGCTCTCGGTGAGCTCGTCGAGAAGGTGCGCGCCGAGCAGGCCGCCGTCGAGGTGCCCCGTGAGCGCGTCGTCATCCGTCCGCGCGGCTCCAAGAAGGAGTTCACGATCCGGGTCGAGGGCGGTACCTACGGCAACGTCTACCGCATCATCGGCGAGAAGCCCGTGCGGTGGGTGCAGCAGACCGACTTCCAGAACGAGGAGGCCGTCGGCTATCTCGCGGACCGGCTCGAGAAGCTGGGCGTCGAGGACGAGCTCTTCCGCCTCGGCGCGGTGCAGGGATCGACCGTCGTCATCGGCGAGGGCGACAGCATCGTCTTCGACTGGGAGCCGACGATGACCTCGGCCGCCGAACTCATGACGGCCCCGCGAGGGACCGACCCGCGTCTCGCGCCGAACGCCCGACGCACGACGTCGGAGCGTCGTGAGAACTACTACGAGCGAATGGATGCCAAGGCCGCGGCGCGCGCGGAGGTCGAGGCCCAGCGCCTCGCCGCCTATCGCGAAGAGGGCGAGTGACCGCACGCTCGCGTGCAGACCTCGCCACGGCTGCGCGCATCGTCGTCAAGGTCGGATCGTCGTCGATCAGCGGTGAGGCGTCCTGGCGCATCCCCGTTCTCGTCGAGGCCCTCGCGGCCGCGCACGGGCGGGGCACCGAGGTCGTCCTCGTCTCGTCCGGTGCGATCGCGTCCGGCATCCCGTTCCTGCGTCTCGACGCCCGCCCCACCGATCTCGCGACCCAGCAGGCGGCCGCGGCCGTCGGTCAGAACATCCTCGTCTACCGTTACCAGGAGGCACTGCGTCCGTTCGACATCGTCGCGGGCCAGGTGCTGCTGACGACCGGTGATCTCGAGAACCCCACCTCGCGCAGTAACGCCCGTCGCGCGATGGAGCGCCTTCTCGGGCTGCGCGTGCTCCCGATCGTCAACGAGAACGACACGGTGGCGACCCAGGAGATCCGCTTCGGCGACAACGACCGCCTGGGAGCCCTCGTCGCTCAGCTGATCGAAGCCGACGCTCTCGTGCTGCTCAGCGACATCGAGTCGCTCTACACGCGCCCGCCCTCCGATCCCGGTGCCGAGCCGATCGACGTGATCGCCGCGGATGCCGATCTGAGCGGACTCGAGTTCGGGGCGACGGTCGTGAACAGCGTCGGCACCGGGGGAGCGGCCACCAAGGTCTCCGCCGCCCGGCTCGCGGCCGCGTCGGGGATCGGCGTGCTCGTGACGAGTGCCGATCTGGTGGATCGGGCGCTCTCGGGCGCCGAGGTCGGCACCTGGTTCGAGCCCGCCGTCTGAGCGGGATCGGTGCGCCCTAGACTGGGCGGATGACCGATCAGACCCCGCAGGTGCGCCTCGAGCGCGCGAAGGAGGCGTCGCGCGCGACGGCCGCTCTGACCAGTGGCGACAAGGAGCGCGTTCTCGAGGAGATCGCCCTCGGACTCGAGCGCGACGCCGAGCGCATCATCGCCGCCAACGCGCTCGACATCGCGCGCGGAAACGAGAACGGGATCGGCGACTCGCTGATCGACCGTCTGCGCCTCGACGACAAGCGCGTCGCGGCTCTCGCCGCCGCCGTTCGCCAGGTCGCCGCGCTCCCGGACCCGGTGGGTCGCGTGGTGGGCGGGCATCGGATGCCGAACGGCGTCGCCCTCGAGCAGATCCGAGTGCCCTTCGGCGTGGTCGGCGCGATCTACGAAGCGCGGCCGAACGTCACGGTCGACATCGCCGCTCTCGCACTGCGTTCGGGAAACGCGGCCGTTCTCCGGGGCGGCAGCGCCGCGCGTGAGTCGAACACAGTTCTCGTCGAGGTCATGCGGGAGGCGCTGGTGCGATCCGGCGTCACCGCCGAGGCGATCCAGACCGTCGACGACTTCGGTCGGGACGGAGCCACGGCGCTCATGCACGGACGCGGCTACATCGACGTGCTCGTTCCGCGCGGGAGCGCAGGGCTCATCGAGACCGTCGTCACGGAATCGACCGTTCCGGTCATCGAGACGGGGGCCGGGAACGTGCACATCGTTCTCGACGAGTCGGCGCCGGACGACTGGGCCCGCGACATCGTGGTCAATGCGAAGGTGCAGAGGCCGAGCGTCTGCAACGCGGTCGAGACCGTTCTCGTGCATCGTCAGGCGGCGCCGCGTCTCGTGCCCCTCGTGGCCAGTGCGCTGCAGAGCGAGGGCGTGGCGATCCACGGCGACGACATGGTCGCCGGGCTCGTGTCCAACGTCATCCCGGCCACGGAGGAGGACTGGGCGACCGAGTACCTCAGCCTGGACATCGCGATCAAGGTGGTCGACGACCTCGACGAGGCTCTTGCGCACATCCGCCGCTACAGCACAGGTCACACCGAGTCGATCATCACGACCGACACCCGCAACGCCGAGCGTTTCCTCGCCGAGGTCGATTCCGCGGTCGTCATGGTCAACACCTCGACCCGCTTCACCGACGGCGGCGAGTTCGGCTTCGGCGCCGAGGTGGGCATCTCGACGCAGAAGCTGCATGCGCGGGGCCCGATGGGTCTCGCCGAGCTCACGAGCACGAAATGGCTGGCGCGTGGGTCGGGGCAGACGCGCGGCTGAGGGATAGACTGGATGGCGCTGCACTGACTCAGGTCACGAAACGGAGAAACGATGAACCTCATCGCACAGGTCGCGATGGCCGCTGCGGAAACCGAGCACCACGGCAACGTTGCCCTCGAGACCGTGATCTTCGGTGTGATCGCCGCGATCATCTTCGCCTTCCTCGGTCTCGTGACGCTGTCGTACCGCAACGTCGCCAACCGTCACTCGGCCAAGGCCGAGGCCTGGGCTGCGAAGCACGGCAAGGACGGCCACGGGGCAGGGCACGGCCACTAAGGAACTATGAAGACCGTGACCTCGCGCGCTCCGCGCATCGGTGTGATGGGTGGAACGTTCGACCCGATCCACCACGGTCACCTCGTCGCCGCCAGTGAGGTCGCGCACTCCTTCGATCTCGACGAAGTGGTCTTCGTCCCGACCGGGCGCCCCTGGCAGAAGTCGGACGTCACCCCGAGCGAGCACCGCTACCTGATGACCGTGATCGCGACGGCATCGAACCCGCAGTTCACCGTCAGCCGCGTCGACGTCGATCGCGAAGGGCCGACGTACACGATCGACACCCTGCGGGATCTGAAACGGGACCGACCGGATGCGGAGCTCTTCTTCATCTCGGGAGCGGATGCCGTGGCGCAAATTCTCAGTTGGAGGGACCATGATGAGTTGTGGGAGTTGGCCCACTTCGTCGCGGTCTCCCGGCCAGGACACGTCCTGAGCACGGATGGCCTCCCGAGCGACAACGTCAGCCAGCTGGAGGTGCCGGCCCTGTCGATCTCGTCGACCGCCTGCCGAGAGCGGGTCCGGGACGACCAGCCGGTCTGGTATCTCGTTCCCGACGGGGTCGTCCAGTACATCGCGAAGCATCATCTGTATCGGAGCAAGTCATGACTACATCGGATCAGCACGGCCAGGGTCCGCTGACACGCAAGCAGTTGCGTGAGATCCGACTGACCGGATCGACGCCCGTCATCACCGACGAGGAGGCGGCTGCCGCGCCCGCGCAGACGCGGGAGCCCGACGCCGTCGTCGAGAAGCCCGCCGTCGAGAAGCCTGCCGCGCAGAAGCCCGCCGCGCAGAAGCCCGCCGCTCAGAAGCCTGCTGAGCAGAAGCCCGCGCCCGTCGCAGAGGCTCCCGTTGCGGCGAAGCCCGCTCCCGTCGCCGAAGAAGCAGCCGCTCCCGCATCCGCGGCCGCCCCACTCACCCGCCGCCAGGCGCGTGACCAGGAGCGCGTGCGCACGGCATCCGTTCCCGTCGTCGAACCCGAAGACGCCACGCCGCTCGCTCCGGTGGAGCCGCCGGCACAGGAGCCGGAGCCGCAGGAGCAGCCCCCGGCCGATCAGACGCCGATCGTCTCCGCTGTGCCGGAGTTCTCGGCACCGGCCGCACCGGCCGTCTCGACCGACGACGACATCGATGAAGACGACGCGGAGGTCGCGATCACGCCCGTGAGCGCCGCGGGCGCGAGCGCAACCGTGGGCGAGATGCCTCTCGACGCGGCAGCCGAGGAGCCGCAGGAGGACGTCGACGACGTCGATGCCGTTCTGGGCCTCGACCAGGAACCCGCCCTCTCGGACACCGATGACGTGCTCGCCGACGTCGGAGACGACGATGAGGTCATCGCTCCCGATGAGCGCCCCACCGTGAACCCGGCCTTCGGGGCGTCCGTGATCGACAAGACGCAGAAGCCGTTCGCACCGTCGTTCGACGAGCTGCTCACGGTCGGCGATTCGAGCGGCTCTCAGCACACGTCTCCCAGCGCGCTGATCTTCACGCCCTCGCCGGGCGAGGGATCGCTCTCGGGACCGGTCGCATCGACCGGCGAGATCCTCGTCACCGGCTCCTACGAACTCCCGCGCGGCATCGGCTCCCAGGGTCACGCCCACGGCGTCGCCGACGGCAAGGACGTCGATGCCGTCCTCATCGACGGCGAACTGCCGCCCGCCTCTTCTCCCACGCCGATCGCCGCCAGCTCGGCGGTCAGCACCATCAAGCCCGCCGGCGAGGTCATCCGACCGCCCGCCCCCGAAAAGGGCAACAAACTCATGCTCATCCTTGCGATCGTTGCGGGTGGTCTCGCCCTCGCACTGGGCGTGGTCCTCGTCGTCGCCTTCACCACGAATGTGTTCTGATGCAATCACCTGAAACCGCTGAAGCCATGCTGCAGATCGCTGCCGCAGCCGCCGTCTCGAAGGGCGGTGAAGACCTCGTCGCGCTCAACGTCTCGGAGCCGCTTCCGCTCGTCGACATCTTCCTGCTCGTCACGGGAAACAGCGAGCGCAACGTCGCCGCGATCGCCGACGAGATCGAGGACCGTCTCATCGCGGAGGGCCACAAGCGTGTCCGGCGCGAGGGTCGCGCCGAGTCGCGCTGGGTCCTCATGGACTTCGGCGACCTGATCGTTCACGTCTTCCACCAGGAGGAGCGCGTGTACTACGGGCTCGAGCGCCTGTGGAAGGACTGCCCCGTCGTGCCGATCGACCTCCCGGAGCCCGTCGCGGGGGAGTGACCCCCTGCCGCGCCCACGAGAGCCGGGCGCGGCATCCTGCATGGATTCTGTCAAGGGTCTTCCCCGGCGGTATACCGGCGCGCACACTCTTTCTTAAGGGGAGAGAGTCTTGGAGGGCCGACATGACAGAGGATCCAAAACCGCGCTACGTGCTGCGTCGGATCACCCCGACCGAATGGGTGATCAACGACCAGCGCTTCCCTGCGAACGACCCGCGTCACATCGTCGCGTGCGTCTACGAATACGCCGAGACCGAGGTCGAGGTGGTGTGGGTGCGAGACCTGCCGCTCGCGATGCGTTATTCGAACGCCTTCGAGGTGCTCGCCGACGTCGAGCGCATGCACGGATCGAGCCGGGCCACCCGCCCGGTGCAGATTCCTCATCTCCCGCCGTTGCTGGCCAACTGAGTCGGCATCCGGAACGGGCGGATGCGATGGTTCGCACCCGCCCGCCGGACATCTCGTTCACTCGCCCTCTGCGGCGATCCGATCGGCCTCGGCGCTGTCGACCTGCGCGCCGTCGACATCAGTATCGACCTCTTCCGCGCCGTCGACCTCGAGCGTGGGGACTCCATCGCGATCATCGTCCGACTCGTTTCCGAGCGACGGGATCGGGGGGATCGGTGGGGGATTGGACATCGGATGCTCCTCTCGTCGGTGAGGTGACTCAGCCTAGGATTCGGCGATGGCGGTGAAGAGGCCGTTGACGTGTGCGGCCTCGGGCGGTAGGTCGGTGGTGGCGATCCCGATCGCCGAGGAATTCCCGCGTGTCGGCGTAATGAACCGGCGTTCGCGGCGTCTCCCTAGTGGGGCCGGACGGTGTGCACTCCGCCGGCTCGCACGATCACGAAGGAGTTCCATGTCCCCCACTGGAGTCGTCCCCCTGCCGTCCGCCGCACCCGCTCGCACCGGGATGGTCCGCGTCTCGCTCGTCGTCCGCGACGAGCGCGGGTTCACCCACTACTACGAAGAGGTCGAGACCACGGCGGATGCCGTACGCGATGCGTACGACCTCATGGCGCGCCGGTCTCCCGCCGTCGCCGGGTGACCGACGCCGACGACGCACCGATCCGGCATCCGTCCTTCGGATTTTCGACGCACGTCGGATGCCCGGCCCGCCCCGTGCTCTTAGCGTGAGGGGCACGGGAAGGGAGGTATCGCCGTGGAAGATATCCACCGAGCGGCGCTGGACGGGATCCAGCAGATGGAGCGAGAGCTCATCGTCCGCGATTTCGTCGCGGTGCTGAACGAGGGCGACGTGGGCGAACTGCTGCCGTTCCTCACCGAGGACGTCGTCTACCGTCCTTCGCACAACCGGGGCGTGACGGGCCGTCGGGAGATGCTGGCGATGATCGGGGAGATCAGGTCGCGCTTCGCGGAATGGTCGACGGCGCTCGTCACCGTCGCGGTGGCAGGAGACACCGTGCTCACCGAGCAGGTGCTGCACCTGCGCCTCCCGGAGGGCGAGAAGTGCGAGGTGCTGGGGTTCGGGAGCTTCCGCCTCGACGGCTCGCGGATCTGCACCTGGCATCAGGTGCACGCCTGAGCGGGCACCTCGGCGTCAGGCGGTCTCGCGTTCCTCACTGGCGCTCGCGTACCAGAGGCGCAGTGCGCTGCGGGAGTTGACGCCGGTCTTCGCGTAGAGGTGTCGGATGTGGGAGACCACGGTGTGCGGCGACATGAACAGCGCGTCGGCGATCTGCTGGGTCGTGGCCCCGAGCGCCACGCGCTCGATGACCTGGCGTTCGCGGGTCGAGAGCAGTTCGGGCGCCCCGCGCCGGGCCGGCCGGCGGCGGACACCCCGCGTGCGCAGCGCGCGCAGCACTCGACTCGCGTCACGCACGGCTCCGAGGGACTCGTAGATCTCCAGCGCTTCGTCGAGTGCTCGTCGTGCCTGCTGTTCGTCGCCGCCCACGAGGGGGCGCAGCTCCAGCACGCGGGCCAGCACCAGCGGACGCGACAGTCCGCGCAGGGCGGATGCTGCGGCGTCGAGTGCGGCGGGGTCTGCGCGGGTGCGCCCGACCACGGCATCGTGCACAGCGCGGGAGAAGACGCTGCCGGGGTTGAGCTCGCAGCGACGACTCGTGCGCTTCAGCACGGCGGCGATGGTCTCGGCGTCGTTCGTGCGTACGGCGAGGTCGGCGAGCACGATGTCGTCGGAGAAGTCCGACGGGGTCGTCATGGGAGGCACGGGTGCGTCGAGCCCCGCCCGGGCGAGATCGCTGGCGGAGACCGCATCGTCGAGTCGCCCCTCGTCGATGGCTTCGACGGCGAGGAGCCAGCGGCCGGCCTTCGTCACGGCCGTGCTCGTGGCGAGTGCCTCGACGATCGGCTTGGCCTGCGCGCGGATCTGCGCGTCGCCGGTGTGGAGAGAGATGCGGAAGAGCACGACCCCGGCCGTGGCGTTGGCGAAGTCTCCCAACCCCAGCTCGGCGGACAGCGCGAGCACGGCCTCGGCCAGCACACGGGCCTCGTCGATCCGGCCGCCGTCGTAGAGCACCCGGGTGCGCACCATCATCCAGAACGCCTCGGCCACCGCGCTGCCCGCTGCGCGTGCCTCGGACAGCCCGAGGTCGGCCAGCTGCAGGGCTTGCTCGGGATCGCCCATCGAGTTGTGCAGGAACGCGGGCCAGAGGCCTTCGGGGAGCCAGCGCGATGTGACGAGTCCGGCTTCCTCGGCGCGGCGGAGTGCGGCGTCGATGAGCTCCACCGCCCGATCGTGGTGGCCGCTGTTGAACTGATAGACCGAATCGGTCGCGTCGATGGTCGCCAGGGCGAGATGATCGGTCTCCGGATCGGCGACCTCCCGCGCGAGGGTGAGCGTCTGTTCCAGGCCGGCGAAGTCGGCGCGGTTCGCGCAGTTGAGCGCGCGGACGGCGAGGAGTTCGGCTCGAGTGCTGCGTGCGATCCCGCGGATGCCGAGCGCCTCGTCGCAGGTCGCGATCGCTCGATCGAACGAGAACTCGGTCTGGCGTCGGGCGACGGCCAGCAGAGCGCGGGCGCGCAGATCGGCGGAGAGATAGGGGGCGAGGGCGGTCGTGACCGCCTGGGCCTCGTCGTGGCGGCCGTCGGTCCACACCAGCGGGAGGAGTTCGGCGGCGCGAACGACCAGTCGCGGGACGTGCAGCGCGAGGCGGATCGCTGCGGCCGCCAGATCGGCGGCGAACGCGGAGTCGGTCGCCGAGATGTCCCGAGCGGCCTCGGCGACCAGGACGAAGGAGTCCTCGTCGCCGGGCTCCGCCGCCTCGATCAGAGCGGGCGCGACAGCCGATGCAGGCTCGCCCGACGACAGGCGCACCCGCACGACCTCTCGGAGCAGCGCGGGGCGGATGGGTGACGCGATCGACGCGTCGGCCGCTTCCCGCAGGGTGTCGTGGGTGAAGGCGAGAGCCGCGCCGTCCCCGACGAGGATCGACTCCGCGAGAAGCTCGTCGACCGATGGCGCGACGGACGCCGCCGAGAGGTCCAGCACGCGGAGCACGTCGCGCAGGCGGAACCTGCGTCCGAACAGACTCGCCACCTGCGCGAATCGCCGGGCGGTCGGTGAGATCGAGGAGAGTCGTTCGCGCGCGGCCGCACCGAACCTCGCCGGCACGGCGGCATCCACCGCGTCGACGGACCCCGCGTGTCGGGCCAGGAGGTGCTCCTCGCGGAGCCCGCGCACGAGTTCGACGACGAGGAGGGGAACGTTGGCCGTCTGGTCGAGTGCCGCACGCAGCACAGGACCGGGGGTACCACCGGCGATGTCGGCGGCGATCTCCGCCGATGCCGAGGAGTCGAGCGGTGCGAGCTCGATGACGAGACCTTCCGCGGCGATGTGCGCTGCCGCACGAGCATGCGCGGAAGGGAGGACGCCGTCGCGTGCGGCGACGAGCCACGCGACGGGCTGGTCGGCGAGTCCGCGCACGAGCGCGATGAGCGTGGTCACGGATGCGGTGTCGAGCCACTGCAGGTCGTCGATGACGATCAGGAGAGGATGCTCGGCCGCGGCCTGCTCGAGACGGTCGAGGAGCAGACGGGTGACCCAGTACCGGTGCTCGCCGCCGGAGAGCACCGGCTGCAGATCGGCGGGTGTCAGCAGCGGGGAGGATCCGCGCAGCGACGCCTCGAGGATGGCCGCGAGAGGCACGGTCGATTCGTCGACGTCCGGGGCGATGACCAGCGTGCGCCAGTCGGACACCGAAGCGCGGGCGAGCACTTCGGCGAGCAATCGCGTCTTACCGATGCCCGGCATGCCGCGCACCAGAACCGGACCGCCGGCGCCGGCGCCGTCGCGCACGGAGGTGAGCACGTCGAGGATGTCCGTCAGAGCGTCGTCGCGACCGCGGAGAGGAGCCGCGTGCGCCGCGGGGGAGCCGGCGAGGAGAGCGCGGTCGGATCCGACGGCTCCGCCATCGGATGTATCGTGCATGATCCGATTATGACGGATACGCACGGCGAAGCTGATCACGCCGTCGAACGGACGCGGCGTCGCTCTCCGAGTGGCGGTCAGCCGTCCCCGAGAGCGGCGAGAACGTCCGGTCGCGGGGCGAAGAACACGGAGCCGGTGACGGCGGTGGAGAAATCGAGGAGGCGGTCGTGGAGTCCGGGCGGATCGCCGAGGAACATGCGCTCGAGCATCCGCTGGATGACGCTCAGATCGCGGGAGCATCCGAGGAAGTACGTGCCGAACTCATCATGGCCCGGGCGGCCGAACGGCATGTTGTCGCGCTGGATGTCGTGCTCGACCCCCTGTTCGTCGACGATCGTCGCCAGGGACTTGTGCGACTGCTGACCCGACGGTGCATCGTCGAGCTCGACGTTCTCGAGCTTCGTTCGCCCGATGATCGCCTCCTGCGTCTCGGTCGGCAGGGCACGCCAGGCGGCGAGAGGGTGCAGGTACTTCTGCGTGACGATGTAGGAGCCACCGCGGTGCGCGGGGTCCTCGTCTCCGACCAGCACCGCTGCGTCGAGTTCGGCACCGATCGGATTCGCCGTCCCGTCGATGAATCCCAGGAGATCGCGCCGATCGAAGGAGCGGAACCCCACGGTCTCGTCGACGACGCGGACGGCGTCGCCGAGCGACTCCAGCAGACGACGTTCGAACTCGAAGCAGACGTCGGCACGCTCGGCCCGGATGTGGAAGAGCAGGTCTCCGGGGGTCGACGGGGCGGTGTGGTGCGCGCCGACCACGGGGGTGAACGGGCGCAACTGAGCCGGACGGGGGAGTGCCGTGAGCTCGGCCCAGATCGCACTCCCGATCCCGACCGTGCAGGTGAGCGCGGAATCGGAGTAGGGGAAGGCGAGGGACTTGATCGATCCGGCGAGGTCGGCGAGGACGTCTCGCACCCGATCGGCTGCGCCGGGAGCGACGTCGACGACGAGGAAGACGGCATTCGCCGTGAGGGGCGAAGCGACCGCCTGCACCGCACCCCGGGGGTCCTGATCCGTCATGCGCGCCGATCCTTTCCATGTGGATTGTGACAGCGCCAGTCTCGCGGAACGCGGCGTGCGGCGCATCCGACAGATGACGAACGGCCACGCGACAGCGGGGAGGGGATGTGCGCCCCCGGGGCGGGTGATGTGCGCTCCCTCGGGCGCGGGTAGCGTCGCAGACGCCCCACCCCCTCGACGACCGGAGCCCGCCCCGTGGACGATGCATCGACCTCTCTCGGAGAGTACCTCCGCGCCCGCCGCGCCGTCACCCAGCCCGACGACTTGGGGATCGTTCCCACCCCCGGACGGCGGGTCACGGGCCTCCGTCGCGACGAGGTCGCCGCCCTGGCCGGGATCAGCAGGGAGTACTACCTGCGCTTGGAGCAGGGCCGCGGTGCCCGCCCCTCCGACCAGGTGCTCCTGTCGCTCTGCCGGGCGCTCCGGCTCGACCACGAGGCGAGCGCCTACGCCTTCCGCCTCGTCTCGGGACGGCTGCACACCCCCGCTCCCGTTCCCCGGGACTCGGCCGACCGCATCGTGCGCGCGCTGTCCGCCTGGACGCACACCCCGGCGTACGTCACCGATCCGCACCGCGACATCGTCGCCGCCAACCCTCTCGCGACCGTGTTCGGGCACGGCGGTCTCTCTGCAGGCGGGAATCAGCTGCGTCATCTGTTCGTGCCCCGCATGAAGGAGACGCTCGTGGAGTGGGAGGCGATGAGCCGCGCAGCCGTCGCCACGCTGAGACGCGACGCCGTACCGCAGTCTCCTCGGTTGCGGGAGATCGTGGCCGAACTGTCGTCGGATCCCGACTTCGTGCGCATCTGGGCGCGGCACGACGTGTCCGGCCCCGAGGATGCCACGTTCCACATCCTCGTCGAGGGAGTGGGGGAGATCCCGGTGGACGCCCAGAACTTCGCGGTGCGCAGCATGCCCGGGTATCAGCTCACGGTGCTCTCGGCACCGCCGGGCGCCGTCACCGCCGCCGTGTTCGCCCGACTGGCCGATCAACTGCCCGGCGGGATCGGCGCCGATGCCGTGGAGGCGGCGCGATGACCATGAGCGGTGGGTGGGACGACGCGGGCCTCCCAGCGCTCGCCCTCGCTCCCGTAGCGTCGGGCGCGAGGCCCGACGACGCGGGCCGGGAGGAGCAGCATGACCATCACCCCGCGGCATCCGGAGGCGACCTCCTCACCGTACCCGGACGCGTGGCGGGCATGAACCTGCAGGACCTGGTCGACGAGCTCGCCGAGACACTCGACCGCTCGATCGTCATCAACGACCCCGCATTCCGCCCCATCGTCGCCAGCGCGCAGGGCGACGAGATCGACGAGCTCCGCGCACGTGCACTCCTGCGTCGGGTCACTCCGCCGCGGGAACGGGCGTACGTCGAGAGCCTGCGCCTGACGCAGTCCCGGAGGCCGCGGACCGTGGACCTCGCGGAGTTCGGCGCCCATGAGCGCCTCGCGGTTCCGATCTGGTCGGACGACACCCTCCTGGGAATCCTGTGGCTCATCACCGGTGGGCTGCCCCCGTTGCGCGAGGAGCAGTTCCGAGCCCTGGACGCGGCCGTCGACGTCGTACGCACCGTCCTCGCCGCCCAGACCGAGAGCACCGCACTCACGGCTCGGGACGGAGTGATGCGCTCGCTGCTGGCCGCCGACCCCATCGCCCGTCGCGATGCTCTGAGCATGGCGGTGCGCGCGCACGGCGTCACCCGCGACGCCGACACCCTCGTGCGGGCCGTCGCGATCGGCCACGACACGGGCGTCGTCCAGCGGGCCGCACTCGGACGCGCCGTCGAGAGCGCCACTCGGTCCGCGCTCGTGCTGATCGGCGAGATCGGCGCGGCGCTGCTGTTCCTCGGCCGCCGCGGCGAGACCGAGCGCCTCGACGCCGCCGTCATCGCCGAAGCAGAGCGCGCGGGAGTGCTCCTGCGCGCCATCGGCGCGGCCGGGCTCTCCGACGCCGACAACGATCTGCATCCCGTCGCCGAGCGGGCCATCGCCACCGCCACCGTCGCAGAGCTCCTCCCGGAACTCGGCAGAAGCCTGCACGCCGATGACGTCGGTCCCTGGCTGCTGATCTCCGACGTGCTCACCGACCCCCGACGACTCTCCTGGTACTCGCCCGCCGCTTTCGCCCTCGTGCACGACGCCGACCCGCTGCGCCGGCAGACCATCGAGGCGCTCCTCGACAACGCCGGGCACGTGCGACAGGTGTGCGAGGTGCTCCACATCCACCGCACGACGCTGTACTACCGGCTCGAGAACATGCCCCAGGTGGTGCGCGACGCCCTCGACGACGGCATGCAGCGCAGCGCCCTGCACCTCGGGCTCAAGCTCGCCGCCTACTGGGAGAACGCGGGTCACATCCGATGAGCGCTCGCCGCATCGAGGTGACCACGAGCGACGGTGTCGTGCTCGGCGCCCACGACACCGGAGGAGACGGCGTCCCCCTGCTGCTCCTGCACGGCTGGTCGCAATCGCAGGAGATGTTCCGCCACCAGCTCACCGGCTTCGGCGCTCGCCGCGTGATCAGCTTCGACATGCGCGGGCACGGAGGCTCGGAGGCGCCGACCCACGGCTACCGCATCGCCCGCTTCGCCGCCGACCTGCGCGATGTGCTGGAGGCGCTCGCCGTGGATCGCGTCGATCTGCTCGGGTGGTCGATGGGTGCGTCCGTCGCCTGGTCGTACCTCGAACTCTTCGGTGACGCGCGCGTGCGCTCCCTCGTCGTCGTCGACCAGCCCGCCGCGGTCATCGCGCAGTCCTGGATGAGCGAGGAGGAGCGCGTGCGGGCGGGGAGCATCCTGCCCGTCGACGGCCTCGTGGCCCTGGCCGATGCCGTCGCCGGTCCGGAGGGCGAGAGCGCGGTGCGGGCGTTCCTGCGCGGAATGTTCTCCGGCCCGGTGGACGAGGAGCTCTGGTCCTTCGTCATGAGCGAGGTCGCCCGCACGCCGCCGCATGCCGCGGTGCCCCTGCTCATCGATCACGGCACCCAGGATTGGCGCGACGTGGTGCGCGGCATCCGCGTGCCCACCCTCGTGATCGGATGCGACGGCAGCCATGTGCCCCCGGAGTCGCAGCGGTGGCTGGCGGAACGCATCCCCGGCGCTCGCGTGCACGTCTTCCCGCGCGACATCGCCTCCTCGCACTTCCCGTTCCTCGAGAACCCCGAGGCATTCAACGCGGTCGTCGGTGCGTTCCTCCGCGAGGTCGAGCACGGCGCACTCGACAGTCGTCCAATGCACTGACGACAAGCGGTCGGAAAGGGCCGAGCCTCCTCTGCCGTAGCGTCGGGGAAGAGAGCCGGAGATCCGGCGCAAGGGAGTGTGAGATGGCCATCAAGCCCACGGTCGTGCTGGTGCACGGAGCGTTCTCGGACGGGGCGAGCTGGTCGCCGGTCGCGATGCGGCTCCTCGGCGAGGGCCTCGAGGTACGGGTGCCGGCGATCTCGAATCGGAGCCTCGCCGCGGATGCCGCGTACGTGCGCTCCTTCGTCGAACGGATCGATGGCCCGGTGCTGCTCGTCGGGCACTCGTACGGTGCCACGGTCGCGGGTGTCGCCGGCGATGCGGCGAACGTCCGCGGCCTCGTCTTCATCGAGGGGTACGTGCTCGTGGTGGGGGAGAGCGCGCAGGACGTGCACCGCCGCTTCCCGGACCCGGAGGCGATGCCGTACTTCGACGAGGCGGCCTATCCCGTGCCCGGAGAGGCGGATGCCGCGGAGATCTCGGTGAGGATCGAGGAGTTCCCCTTCCTCACGGCCCTCGGCATCCCCGCAGACGAGGCCGCCGTGCTCGCCGTCACCCAGCGCCCTCTCGACGCGGAGGTGCTGGCGGAACCCGCGACGGTCGCCGCCTGGCGCGACCGACCGTCGTGGGGCGTCGTGGCGACCGCCGACCGCCTCATCAACCCCGAGGCGGTGCGCTTCGGACTCGACCGGGCGGGCGTGCGCGAGCTCGTGGAACTGCCCGGTCCGCATCTCGTGCTGCACACCCACCCCGGCGATGTCGCCCGGCTGATCGTCGACGCCGCCGACGCCGTGCGCTGACAGAATGAGCGCTGTGACCGATATCGAAGCTCCTGCCAGCCGAGCGACCGGGTTCTGGGTCGTCGCCGTCGCCTTCCTGCTGGTGATGGCGTACTCGACCGTGCCGACGCCACTGTATCCCCTGTACCAGCAGCTCGACGGATTTCCCGTGTCGGTGGTCACGGTGGTCTTCGCCGCCTACGCGGTCGGAGTGGTCGCGAGTCTGTTCCTGCTCGGTCATGTGAGCGACTGGATGGGGCGCCGGCGGATGCTGGTGATCGCCATCCTCGTCTCGGCGCTCTCGGCCGTGCTCTTCATGGTCTTCACCGATGTCGCCGGTCTCCTCGTCGCCCGCGTGGTGAACGGCGTGAGCATCGGCATCCTCACGGCGACCGCCACCGCGCACCTCGGCGAGCTGCGCGCTCGGGCCCGACCCGACGAGAACGCGATCGTCGCGGCGTCGGTGGCCGGCGGGGCCAACCTCGGGGGACTCGCGCTCGGGCCGCTCATCGGAGGAGTGTTCGCGGACTACCTCCCCGATCCGCTGCATCTGCCGCACACCGTGTTCGCGATCGTGCTGATCTGTCTGGCCATCGCCGTGGCGCTCGTGCCCGAGACGGTCGCGCCGCAGCACCGGCAGTACCGGCCGCAGCGGATCGCGGTCCCCGCGTCGTCGCGCGGAGCATTCGTGGCGGCGGGGTTCGCGGCCTTCGCCGGGTTCGCCCTCTTCGGCCTATTCACCTCGCTCGCCCCGACGCTGCTCGTCGGCACCTTCGGCGAGACCCGCCATCTCGTCGCCGGTGTCACGGTCTTCCTCGTCTTCGGCTCCGCGGCCGCCGCCCAGGTGCTCCTCGCCCGGGTGTCACGGCGCTCGCAACTGCTCTTCGCCGCACTCGCCTGTGGGATCGGTCTCGCGGCGATCGCGCTCGGCGCCGTGCTGCCGTCGTTCGTCCTGTTCCTGGTCGGCGGCGTGGTCGCCGGTGCGGGTGTGGGGGCGCTGTTCAAGTGCGCCCTGGCCACGGCATCCGAGATCGCCGAGCCGGGTCGCCGGGGCGAGACGCTCGCCGCGATCTTCCTGGTCGCCTACTGCGGACTCGCCGTCCCGGTGCTGGCGATCGGCGCCGCCCTGACGGTGGTGCCGCAACTCGTCGTGCTGCTGGTCTTCGTCGTGCTCGTGGCGGTCGTCACGGTGGTGGCGGCGCTGCGGATGCGACGAATCGCGCGCTGAGCGCACTGCGCGGTGTGCACCGCGCGCGTCGAGGCACCACGAACGCCTCGAGACATCATGTGTGCAGTGACGTCTCGAGGCGGAGATGGTGTCTCGACGCTCAGGACGCGCGCTGCACCGCCGTGCGCAGGGCGTCCGGCAGCTCGGCCGTGCCGCCGTCGAGCCGCTCCCCGTTCAGGAAGAACGTGGGCGTGCCGTTCACGCCGCTGCGGATGCCGCCCTCCTCGTCCGCGCGGATGCGCGCCAGGTAACGCTGCTCCTGTACCGCCGCGCGCAGATCGGCGACGGGGAGGGCGAGCTTCGCGCAGATCTCGGCGTAGAGCGGCGATCCGAGTCGGGTCTGGTTCTCGTACAGCAGGTCGTGAACCTCCCAGAAGGCGCCGTGCGATGCGGCGAACTCCGCCACGAATGCCGCATCGACCGCTTCGGGATGCATCTCGGCGAGCGGGAAGTTGCGGAACACGAAGCGCACGCGGTCGCCCAGTTCGGCGAGGAGCTTCTTGACGACCGGGTATGCCTCGCCGCAGTAGGGGCACTGGTAGTCGCCGTATTCGACGAGCACGACGGAGGCGTCGTCCGGTCCGGTGCTGTGGTCGTCGGTCGAGACGGGAATGCGGAGCGAGGACATCATCCTCTCCTTTCATCCGGGGTGAGAGCGTCGAGCGCGTCCAGCACGCCGTCGACGCCGGGGTTGAGGGCGACGGGGGAGAGATAGCTCCAGGCGATCACGCCCGCCGCGTCGATCACGAAGAGGGCCCGACGGCTCTCCCCGGTGCTGTCGTCGTAGGCGCCGTAGAGGCGGGAGACCGCGCCCTTCGGTTCGAAGTCGCTGAGGAGCGGGAAGTGCAGCCCGTGCACGGAGGAGAACGCCTCGTGCGACCACACGTTGTCGACCGACACGGCGACGACCTGCGCGCGGCGCTCGTGGAGCATCGGCAGCGCGGCGTTGATGACGGAGAGTTCATCCCCGCACACCGGACTCCAGTCGGCGGGGTAGAAGGCGAGGACCACCGGCGCACCGCGGAGTTCATCGAGCCGCAGCGACTGGTCGGCGGTGACGCGCAGCGTGAAGTCGGGTGCCGTGGTCCCGGCGGTGAGGATCCGCTCGCGGCCCTCGGTCTCAGGGGTGTCTGTCATGGCTCCACTCTCCCTTCCGCCGGTCGCCGCCGGTTAGAGCGCGCGTCCGGACTCGACCAGACAGGTGTCGAGGAGGGATGTCACGGGGTCGGCGCGTTCTGAGAGGGATCGACCGCACCGTGCGCGGAGCGGGCGATGAGGAGGAGGATGCCGAGGACCGCTGCGGCACCGACGATCGACGCGCACGACCACGCCCGATCGAGGGCGAATCCGATGCCGCCGCCGGCAGCGAACGCCACGAGCACCGAGGTGTAGGCCGCCGCCGGACGCAGGTGGGGCTCGCCGTCGGAGGCGATCGTCCTCCCCGCGGCTCGAGCGAGAAGGCTCGCGGCCATCTGAACCACCGAGGTGACGGCGATGTTGCCGTAGAGCATGCCGGTCTCGCGGTGGAAGGCATTGCCCTGCACCCCGGCGACGAAGCTGATCGCGCCGGCGATCCACTCCGGCCCCACCGCCCCCGTGACGCTCGCGAGGGCGAGCGCGGCGAGCGCGATCACCTCGCACAGCAGCACCTCGACCGAGTACCCGCGCCCGGTTCGCGCCCGCCACAGCACGACGAGCGTGCAGAGGAACGAGCCGAGGGCGAACGACAGGACGGATGCCGCAGCCGCGAGCACCCTCGACGGGTCTCCCTCGGCCACGAAGTAGCCGATCGAGAGCAGATTGCCGGACTGCACGGTCGCGAAGGTGCCGATCTGCCCGAACGTCCAGGCATTGAGCAGGCCCGAGACCAGGGCGAGCGCGGCAGCGGCGGGCGCGCTTTCGAGCAGGGGATAGGGGCGGGGCGTGCGAACGGTCGATGACGACATGAAGACCTCCAGGGATGCCCCCATGCAAGCGCCGTGCGGGATCGACCCCGTCCGACGAGAGTCGAGAACCGATTCGTCACGGGGGTGTGTACCGGCGAGGGACCAAGGAGCAGACTCCTCGGTATCGTCCGGAACCATCACGAAGGAGTACCGCATGGACACGTCCGAGAACGCCGAGCTGGGGCATGAGGTCCCGACACTCGGGAACCCCGACCTGCCGCAGGAGGGCGAGGTGAACATCGCCGACCGTCCGCAGAGCAACACCATGGGCGGGCCGCAGAACGAGGTCATCGAGTCGCAGTTCCCCAATCAGATGCACGCTCCGGCGACCGACATCAGCACGCAGCCGTTCTTCTGGTCGTCGTTCAACATCTCCCCGCGGCGCGTGCAGCGCGGCGGGTGGGCGCGGGAGCTCACGAAGCAGGACTTCCACATCTCCGACGAGATCGCCGGGGTGAACATGTACCTGGAGCCCGGCGGCATCCGCGAGCTGCACTGGCACCAGACCGCGGAATGGGCCGTGATGACCCGGGGTAAGGCGCGCGTCACGACGCTGAGCCGCTCGGGTCTTCCCGCCGTCGAGGACGTGGAGGAGGGCGACCTGTGGTTCTTCCCGGCCGGCACCCCGCACTCCCTGCAGGGACTGGGTCCGGACGGCGCGGAGTTCGTGCTCGCGTTCGACGACGGCGACCAGTCCGAATCGAACACGCTGCTGCTCACCGACTGGTTCGCGCACACGCCTCCCGAGGTGCTCGCCAAGAACTTCGGCGTGGCGCAGGAGGTGTTCTCCGACATCCCGCTGCACAACCTCTGGATCTTCCCCGGTGACGAGCCGCCGGCCCTCGAGGTCGATCAGGCCGCCGCGGGCGTCGAGTGGGGCATGGAGCCGGTGATCTTCCGCCTCTCGCGGTCGAAGCCGCTCTACGAGAACTCGGGCGGGTCGATCCAGATCGCGGACTCCACCAACTACGAGTACTCGTCCACCGTCGCCGCGGCGCTCGTGACGGTCGAGCCCGGTTCGATGCGTGAACTGCACTGGCACCCGAACGCCGACGAATGGCAGTACTACCTGCGCGGCTCCGCCCGTATGACCGTGTTCAACACGGGGCCGCACGCCAACACGACCGACTTCCGCGCGGGCGATGTGGGCGTCGTGCGCAAGAACTTCGGTCACTACATCGAGAACACCGGTGATGACGTGCTGCAGTTCCTCGAGGTGTTCCGCACCGACAAGTACGAGGAGATCTCGCTCGCGAACTGGCTCTCGCACGTTCCGCCGCAGCTCGTCTCGGCGCATCTCAACATCGACCCGGCGATCCTCGCGACGTTCCCGCGCGGGGCGCAGGGGATCACCCCGCTGCGCTGAGCACCGGACGAAGGGGGCGGTGCGACCGAAAGGTCACACCGCCCCCTTCGTGTGCGTCGGGGAGGCGGGAAGGCGCCGACCCGCGCGGCGGCTCAGGAGCACAGCACCGAGGACGAGCACGGCGACCACCGCTCCGATCGCCGTGTCGCCGACGCGCGCGAGCACCGATTCCAGCAGGCGGTCACGGTCTCCGCCCGTGACGAGCAGGAGCGCCATGGGCGTCACCAGCATCAACGCGAAGAGCAGATTGCGTCGCACCAGCGCCACGAAGCCGAACACGAGCACGCCGACGATCGTGAGCAGCGCGAGTCGCTCCGGTGTCCAGAGGAGGAAGAGCAGCGCGAGTGCGCCGCCCAGGGCGGTGCCGAGCACGCGCTGCGCCATCCTGATCGTGCCGCGGTGCACGTCGGCATCCTTCTGGAGGATGCCGAGCACCGCGAGCAGCACCCAGGCCGCGTGGTGCAGACCGAGCGCGGCGCTGACGAGCAGGGCGAGGAGGATCCCGACCGTGAGCCGTGCGAGGATGCGCGCCGACTCCGGCGTGAAGGTGAACGTCCAGCCATGATCCGCCGGGGCGAGGGCATCGCGTCGCCGCACCGCGGGGACGAGCAGCGGAGCGACGACCGCGGCATAGCCCGCGAGGATCCCGACGACGATCGTCGCCAGGACGACGCCGGGGTCCATCGCGGCCCCACCGGACGAGGCGGGTGCCGTGAGCTGCCCCATCGACCCCGTCGTCAGGACGGGGAAGATCGCTCCCGGCGGGCCGACATCGAAGGCGAGGCTCAGGAAGGAGAACGCGATCGCGACAGCGCCGATCGCGAGCAGACTCGCGGTGAGGGAATCGCCGGTGAGGATTCCGAGCAGGGATCCCAGGACGAAGCCCGCCGCGATCACGGGGAGCTTGGCCGCGCGCTCGCGACGGCTGCGTCCGGAGAGGTACATGACGACGAGAGCGCCGAACGAGGCGAGCAGACCGAGCGATGCGGCCCCGGCGGCGGTGAACACGACGGCGGGCAGGACGACAGCGAGCATCGCCTGGGTCGCGGCGACCCAGGAACCGGGCGAGGGAGTGACGGCGGTGAGCTCGCGGAGCGTCCGGGAGGGCCGGCTCATGAGGGCGCGGCGGGGTGGGGCGGGGAGTGGTGCGCGGCGCCCGCATGATGGGCGCGGCGGGGAGTTGCGGCATCCGCCGTCTCGACCAGATGTTCGACCTCCACCGAGTTCGCGAGCGCGCCCGCCGTCTCGATCACCGTCTGGTCGTAGCGGGTCAGTCGTGCTCGGTGCTGCTGCAGGTGCTCGTCCCAGCTGCCGACGCCGAAGGCTTCGACCCAGCCGCCGTCCTCGCGGTCCTGGTAGAGCGCCCAGGTGCGCGCGCCCGTGCGCCGCCGGCTGTGCTCGACGAGGCGCATCTGCGCGCGGAAGGCATCGACGTTCTCGGGCGTGACGTCGTAGCGCACGAGAACGAGGGTGGGGCTCGTGCCATCGACGTCCACGGACGCTTCGGCGAGAGGGAGCGCGAACGTCTCGCGCTTCTTGTCGGCGGTCTCGAGCAACGGCCAGAGGAGTTGCGAGGCCGCGACCAGCAGCGTGACCACGCCCGCGGCGGCGGTCACCGCGGTGGCACCGACCCAGCCGGCGACCACACCGCTGAGAAGCCCGCCCGCCGCCATCGAGCCGTACAGCACCATCTGGTACACCGAGAGCCCCCGCGCCCGCACCCACACCGGCAGGAACGATTGCACCGCGCCGTTCAGCGTGGCGACGACGCCGATCCACGCGGCACCGGCGAGGGCGAGAAGGGGCAGGGCGAGCACGATCGTCGGCGAGAGGGCGACGCCGATGGTGGCCGCGCCGAAGAGGACGGATGCCGCGAGCACCGTGCGGTTGGCTCCCCACGAACGGAACACGGGCATGAGGAAGGCCGCGCCGATCGATCCGACGCCGATCCCCGCCAGCAGCAGACCGTAGCCGGCGGAGTCGAGCCCCAGCCGCTCTGTCGCGATGAGGGGGAGGAGCGCGTAGAGAACGCTGCCGGGCACGACGAACGCCCCGAGCCGCACGTACATGCGCCGTACGACGGCGGCGCGGGTGACGTAGCGGACTCCCGCCCGTGCCGCGTCGACGAAGCGCTCGGCCTGTCGCGCATCCGGACGGTAGCTGCGCCAGGTGACGAGCACGACGAGGAACGCGGCGAACGAGAGGAGGTTCATACCGAACACGAAAGCGACGCCGAAACCCGACAGCAGTACTCCGGCGATCGCGGGACCGATCGCGCGGGCGATGTTGACCGAGACCGCGCTCAGCGACGCCGCCATCGGCACCAGCCGCACCGGCACGATCTCGGTCGCAAGCGCCTGGTACGCCGGCAGCTGCACCGCGGTCGCCCCGCCGAGCAGCAGAGTGATGATCAGCAGCAGGTACGGCGTCATCTCGCCGGTCGCGGTGAGAGTCACCAGGGCAGCGCTCAGAAGGACCTGCAGCGTCTGCATCCAGATGAGCAGCGATCGGCGGTTCAGGAACTCCCCGAGCACCCCGGCCGGGATGCCGAGCAGCAGCACGGGCGCGGCGGATGCCGTCTGGATCAGAGCGATGAGCAGAGGATGCGTGTGCTGCTCGACCATGAACCACTGCGCGCCGACGGTCTGCATCCAGGTGCCGATGTTGCTGACGAGCGCGGTGATCCAGAGTGCGCGGAAGATCGGGACGGCGAGCGGCGCCCAGATGCGGTCGTGCGCAGGATCGTTCGGGACGGGGCGGTCACCCGTCGCGGGCTTCGTTTCGGGCGGGCGGTCCATGCGCGTGCCGTCAGAGCCGCTCGGCGGTCGCATCGAGCACGACCTTGCCGACGGTCGTCCCGCTCTCCAGCAGCGCATGCGCACGGCCGGCCTCGGCGAGCGGGAAGACGGCATCCACGGCGCCGCGGATCGCACCGCTGTCGACGAGCGGGAGGACATCGCGGATGACGCCGGCGACGATCGCGGCCTTCTGCGCGGCCGGCCGTGCACGCAGGAGCGTGGCCGAGACGCTCGCCCGGCGCGACATCAGCTCCCACAGGTCGAGCGTCGTCGGCCCGGTCGTCCCTCCGATGATCACGAGGTGGCCGTCGAGGGCGAGGCTCTCGATGTTGCGCTCGAGGTACGGAGCACCGACGATGTCGAGGATGGCGTCGACGCCGCGTCCGTCCGTGGCGACGAGCGTGGCCGCGGCGAAGTCCTCATCGCGGTAATTGATGGCCACGTCGGCACCGAACGCGCGGGCCGCCGCCGTCTTCGCGGCGCTGCCGGCCGTCGCGATGACTCTGGCGCCGATCGCTTTCGCCCACTGCACCGCGAACGAGCCGATGCCACCCGCCCCGCCGTGCACGAGCACGGTCTGCCCGGCGGTGAGACCGGCGATCATGCCGAGATTGGAATACACCGTGCAGGCGACCTCGGGAAGACCCGCTGCCTCGACCATCGTGAGAGAGCGCGGCTTCCGCATGACCTGCGTCGCCGGCGCGAGGACCTCCTCGGCGTAGCCGCCCCCGGCGAGCAGGGCGCACACCTCGTCGCCGATGCTCCAGCCGTCGACATCCGCGCCCACCGCGTCGATCACGCCGGCGCACTCGAGGCCGGGGCCTTCCGGCGCCCCCGGAGGGACCGGATAGTGGCCCCGGCGCTCGAGCAGGTCGGCGTTGTTGATCCCCGCCGCATGCACGCGGATGCGCACCTCGTGGGCGGCCGGTTCGGGCCGCGCGACCGGCACCAGACGCAGCACCTCGGGCGGGCCCGGATGCGTGAAACGGACGGCGGAGGTCATGGGATGCCTTCTCTCGGATCGGGTGAGAGCGGGAACGCTCAGGCGGCGGCCGTGGCCGGGTTGCTCTTCGCGTACGCGATGATGCTCTGCGCGTAGTGCGGGGCTTCGAGCTCGCAGTGCTGGCAGGAGGCCTTCTGGCGTGCCGCGGCGGCCTCTTCGAACGTCGCGCCGCTGGCCGTGATGAACTCGAGGAACTCCTCGGTCGGGTGCGAGGTGACGGTGTTGACGTAGCGCAGCTGGTCGCCCTCCAGCTGCTCCATGCCCAGCTCCCAGATCACCTGCGTGGTGGTCCAACCGGTCGGGGTGAGGATGTCGGAGATCGACACCATCTTGCAGTAGTGCTTGCTCGCGACCTCGTAGCGGTACTGCTGGATCACGAGGCCGGTGCCGATGACCTCGACGTTGATCGACATGGGCGTGCCGTCGTCGTCGACCGTGTAGCCGGCCGCCTTGTGGTCGCCGGGCGCGCAGCGCTGGTACTCGTGGGTGGGCAGGTTCTTGAGCCAGGACTCGATGTCGACGTCGTCGAAGTTGCCGGTCACATCGGAGGTGACGACGGCGTGGGAGAGCACCAGGTCGGAGCGGACGGTGACAGCCATGAGGGGATCCTTCGTTCGTGCCGGGTGGAGGGGAGAGCAACGCAGGATTCCCGGTGTCGTCCTTGCGTTCCTCCATCTCCCCACATCGCCCGGCACGGGGCATCCGACGAAGGACGGGGAGTGCTTCGTCGGCTGTCGAGGCGCGCGTCAGACGGTCTCGGACCGCTTCTTGCGGAAGGGGCGAGCAGGCGTGTGCGGTCCGTCCCACACGGTGATGATTCCCCAGGCGACCGCGGCGAGCGGTACCGAGAGCACGGCGCCGACGATGCCGCCGAGGATCGTGCCCGCGGTCAGGGCCAGCAGGATGACGAGGGCATGCAGCTTCAGCGACCGCGCCATGACGACCGGCTGCAGGAAGTTGCCCTCGAGCTGGTTGACGAGCACCACGATGCCGACCACGATCAGCGCCGCCACCGGGCCGTGCGTCACGAGGGCCACGAGAGCGGCGAGGATGCCGGCGGCCGTCGCGCCGACCAGGGGGATGAAGGCGGTGAGGAAGACGATCACGGCGAGCGGGATCGCGAGCGGGATCTGCAGGATCGCGAGGCCGATGCCGATACCCAGCGCGTCGGCCGCGGCGACGATCGACGTGCCGCGGATGTAGCCGCCGAACACGTCGACGGTCTTGTCACCGATCCGGCGCGCCCGCTCGTAGCTCTCGCCGGTGAAGGGGCGCAGCAGGAACTCCCAGATGCGGGGGCCGTCCTTGAGGAAGAAGAACAGCACGACGATCATCAGCGCGAGGCCGGTGAAGAAGCTCGCGGTGGCCGAGACACCGGCCAGGGCGCCCTGACCGAACGAGGCGCTCGTGAGGAAGTCCTGCGCGTTGGCCCAGACGTCGTCGAGGTCGATGGCCCCGAAGTCGAACGGGAGGGTGCCGAGCCAGTCGGTGACCTGTGCGATGCCGTCGGTGGCGGAGTCGACGAGGTCGTCCCACTGCGATCGCACGGTGAGCACGATCACCCAGACGACGCCGCCGAGCACGGCGAGGATGCCGATCAAGGCGATCCAGGTGGCGAGGATCGACGGCATCCCGCGACGGCGCATCAGGGCGACGAGCGGATGGATCGCACTCGCGAGGATCAGCGCGATCGTCACGGGGATGAAGACGAGGGAGAGCTGCGTGATCACGAGCACGCCGACGGCGACGAGAGCGAGCACGATCAGGGTCTGCAGGCTGCGGGTCGCGACGACACCGAACCCTCGGGACCAGAGCCCCGGCTCGGCGGGCTTCGGCATCTCCGGTCGTCGGAACAGTCCCATCGGTTTCCTCCCGTTCGCCGGCGCTCGCGCACCGTGAGTGTCCAACCTAGCAACCGCCCCTGACGCTCTGTGGCAGGTTGGAGGGATGAACACCTTCCCCGCTCACGAGACGAGGCCGGTTCGACGCACCCTGCTCGTCGGATTCGGCAAGCTCGGCGCTCGGCTGGCCCCCTCGTTGATCTCGGACGGGAGCGAGGTGTTCGCGCTTCGCCGCTCGGCATCCGACCTGCCCGCCGGCGTGATCGGTATCGAGGCAGACGTCGCGTCGCCGTTGCCCGTCGAGCTCCCGGCGATCGATTCGCTGGTTGTCACCCTTCCACCGGGAGAGGGGGTCGACGCGTACCGCGTAGCGCTCGGCCATATCGTCCGCGCCTTGCCGGCGATCCCGGAGCGCACGGTGTTCGTGTCCTCGACGGGCGTCTTCGCGGGCGAGGAGCCCGACCATGTGCTGACGGAGCGCACGCTGCCGCACCCGCAGACCGAGCGCGCGCAGGCGATCCGCGATGGAGAGCTCGCCGCGCAGGAGCTGTTGTCTGCGGTCGTGCTCCGCCCTGCGGGCATCTACGGCCCGGGCAGGGACTTCTTGATCCGCCGCGTGCGGGAGCACGCGGAGGTGGACTATCGGCGCTGGACCAACCGCATCCATGAGAGCGATCTCGTCCGCACGATCGACACGCTTCTGCGCATGGCCTCTCCACCCGTGCTTCTGCACGCCGTCGACGAAGAGCCGGTCCGGCTCGGCGAGGTCGTGACCTACATCGCCGATCTGCTCGGTGTGGAGCCGCCGCCGGATGCGGGGGCTCACCGCGATTCGGGCCATGTGTTGGACGGCGCACTCCTTCGCAGGGTCGTCGGGCCGCTCGAGTTCCCGTCGTTCCGATCCGGGTACGACGCTATGCACCGGTGACGGAGGGGACGGAGGGGACCGACCGCACGCGGAACCACAGCGTCAGTTCGGCCAGCGCGCGCCGAGCGGTCTCGGCATCCGCCCCCTCGTCGAGGTCGTCGAACGAATCCCGATACCCCTCGGGGATGCCGCCGGAGAAATCGCGGAGGGGCCGGTAACCCATGGTCCAGTCGCTGAAGCGACGCTCCGCGATCCCGTCGCGGAGAAGGATCCGGAGGTCGTGGTGGCGATGGTCGCGACGGATCGTCTCGATGAGACGATCGATGACGTCGGGCGCCCCCTCGAGGATCTGGATGAACCGCCCGTCGCGGTAGAGGAGCATGCCGGTGACACCTCTCTGCGTGTTCAGGCGTCGGCAGGTCGTGAGGAGGTCTTCGAGAGCGGAGCTGCGGAACGGCTGCGACGCGGTACTCGTGTAGACGACGGAGATCAGGTCGGCGCTCATCTGTCACCTCCGACGAGTTCGTCGCCCGCGGTGGACAGGGGCGTGCTCGGCGTCGACGAAGCGGTGACGGCATCCGTCGCTTCGTGAAGCGACGCGAACGCGCCGATCTCCCGCGATCGCGCATCGAAAGCGGCGTACTGCCCGTCCGCCCGCCGGTCGACGTAACCGAGGAAGTCCCCACCGCGACTGCCAACATGGAATCCGTCTTCGACGCACGCCCAGAGGACGTCGTCGGGGTGCTGATCAGGATCGTTCACAACGTGAACGTTAGGGCGTGCCGCCGACATCGTCTTCCCCCTTGCGCTCAGCACGCCCCGTACGGCAGGCAGAGCCGAAGCCCTCCTATGCTCCGCCGTCCGCGTCCGTCTCCTCCTCGGCAGAGGTGCCTTCCGGAGCGTCGGTGGTGAAGTCCGCGTCGGTGATGTTCCCTGCGGCGATGTCGGAATCCGGGCCGTCGTAGGTGCGCGGGTCGTCAGTCTCGGGCGAATCGGGGGTGCTCATCTGATCTCCTGTCTCGAGTGCGGGAGATCATCGTCCCGCCCGACGGCGTGGCGGTCGAGGTCGTTGACTTCGGTTGGTCGTTCGTGCTCGTCGCCGCACGGCATCGCTCACAGCATCCGAGCGACGACCCGCAGCGTCAGCGCTCGAACGACCCGGTGGACGCCTTCAGATCGGCGACGGTCGTCGCGCTCATCCGGCGCCCACGCGTCTCGCCGCCGAAGAAGACCGCGATCGCTCCCACGACGCAGGCCGCGACGATGAACAGCGAGACCGCCCAGGTCGCACCGCCGGTCGCCGCGACGAGGGCCACGGCGATCAGCGGTGTCGTGCCCGCGCTGACGGCACCGGCGAGTTCCCGCGAGAACGCGAGGCCCGTGAACCGAGCGCCGCCGGTGAAGAGCTCGGCGAAGTAGGCCGCCTGGGGGCCGAACATCGCGCCCACCCCGAGGCCCAAGCTCAGCACGATCGCCATGACGACGAGTGCCGGTGCCTCTCCGCCGCCGATGAGCCAGAAGTAAGGGAACGCGAAGATCCCCGAGAAGACGATGCCGAACAGGATCACCGGACGTCGGCCGATCCGGTCGGAAAGGGCGCCGAACGCGGGCAGCAGCACCATCGTCACGGCCGTGCCGATCGTGGTGGCGACGGGGCCGACGGATGCCGACAGCTGCAGGTTTCCGACCAGGTACGCGGTGATGAAGGCGAGGTTGATCGACGAGACGACGTTCTGGGGCAGTTGAGCGAGGAAGAGGGTGAGCATGCCGGTCTTCTCCTGCGCGAAGACGGTCTTCACGGGGGAGACGGGAGCGTGCTCTTCGGCCTGCATCGCGACGAATGCGGGGCTCTCGGCGAGGCGGAGACGGATGATCAACGCCACGATCACGACGACGGCGCTGAGCAGGAACGGGATGCGCCAGCCCCAGGCGAGGAACTGATCCTCGGGCAGCTGGGTGACGACGGCGAAGACACCCGAGGCCATCAGCAGACCGAGGTAGACGCCGGCCGACGGCCAGGCGCCGTGCAGGCCGCGGCGTCGCGGGTCGGCGTGCTCGACCGAGAAGATGGCCGCCCCGCCGAACTCCGCTCCGGCACCGATGCCCTGCACGAGGCGGAGGACGATCAGCATGATCGGTGCCCAGATGCCGATCTGCTCGTAGGAGGGGGTGAGCCCCATCAGGAACGTCGCGACGCCCATGATCAGCAGGGTCAGCACGAGCACGCGCTTGCGTCCGAGGGTGTCGCCCATCCGGCCGAAGATGAGACCGCCCAGGGGGCGGATCAGGTAACCGACGGCGAAGGTCGCGAAGGCGGCGAGCGTGGCCACGACGGGGTCGGAGTTGACGAAGATGATCCGGTTGAAGACCAGAGCTGCGGCCGTGCCGTACAGGTAGAAGTCGTACCACTCGAGGGCCGAGCCGACGAGGGCTGCGGCGCCGACGCCGAGCATCGAGTTCTTCTTCGTGGGGGTGGTAGGGGAAGCGTTCATGAGGGCTCCTGCGTCGTTGCGAGGGTCATGGTCGCAAGAATCCTACAGGAAACAGGATTCTTGTCACTCCCGCTATCATCGTCGCCGCGCCGGGCATGAGAAAAGCCCCGCGATCTCTCGCGGGGCTTCTCATCTTCGGTGGACCTGAGGGGACTCGAACCCCTGACCCCCTGCATGCCATGCAGGTGCGCTACCAGCTGCGCCACAGGCCCAGAATCGCTCCGGACTGACCGGGGCAACTCGAAAAGCGTACTACAGGTCGCGAGCTCAACACCAATCGGCGCGAGCCGCCCGGGCGCGTCGTGATGCGGAACAGGTACGAGAGCCCCGGGGGAACAACGGCGGGTGCCCGCACGTTCACGTCAGCGTGAGCATCCTCGACAGCATCGTGATCGGCGCGGGTCAGGCCGGACTGTCGGCGTCGTACCACCTGACGCGGCTCGGCATCTCGCACGTGGTGCTCGATTCCGACGCCGAGCCGGGCGGAGCCTGGCAGCACCGATGGGATGCCCTGACGATGCGCGACGTGCACGGGGTCGCAGAGCTCCCGGGCGACACTCCGCCGCCGCGCGACGGCCAGCGCGCCAACGTCGTCGTCCCCGCCTACTTCGCCGCCTACGAGCGCGCCCATGTCCTTCCGATCATCCGCCCCGCCACGGTCGATCGCGTGGACGACGAGGACGGGGTGCTCGTGACGCGGGCGGGGGAGCGGCAGTGGCGCTCGCGCACCCTGGTGAACGCGACCGGCACCTGGACGCATCCGTTCCTGCCGCACTACCCGGGCATGGAGACGTTCCTCGGCGAGCAGCTGCACACGATCGATTACCCCGGCCCCGAGCACTTCCGAGGGAAGCGCGTGCTCGTGGTCGGGGGCGGGGCATCCGCTGTCCAGTTCCTCGGCGCGCTCGCCCCGATCACCGACACCATCTGGGTGACGCGGCGCGAGCCGGTCTGGCGCACCGACGACTTCACGCCCGAGGCGGGCGCGGCGGCGGTCGCACTCGTCGAGCAGCGCGTCGCGCAGGGGCTGCCGCCGCAGAGCGTCGTGAGCGTCACCGGGCTCATGCTCCGCGAACAGGAGCGAGAAGCCGAGCGCCTGGGGGCATACTCTGCACGGCGACCCATGTTCACGCGGATCGAACCCGACGGCGTGCGCTGGGCCGACGGATCGTTCGAGCGCGTCGACGTGATCCTCTGGGCGACCGGGTTCCGGCCCGCGATCGGTCACCTCGCCCCGCTGCACCTGCGCAGCGCCGCGGGTGGCATCCAGCTCGATCGTGGCGGCCGGGGAACGACGGCCGTCGCCGATCCCCGGATCCAGCTCGTGGGTTACGGGCCCTCGGCGAGCACGATCGGGGCGAACCGTGCAGGGCGCTCTGCCGCGACCGGAGTGCGGCGAGCGCTGGCGAACGTTCCCTCGATACGCTGAAGGCATGCTTCGCCTCGCACTGCTGATCGTCTGGTTGCTGCTCACCGCCTGGCTGGTGATCTGGACGGGCGAGGGGCTCTTCGGAATCGATCAGCGGCAGTCGATCCTCCCTTTCGGGGGCGACAGCCTCGGTGCCCCGATCATGATCGGCGTGGCCTGGGGGCTTCTCCTCACCTTCGGGGGCGTGATGCTCGGCCCCGCCCGCCGACGACTCGCACGCGCGGGTGACGCACGGATCGGTATCGGACGCATCGTCGAGGTCGAGACCACGGGAACGACCATCAATGACGTGCCTCAGTACGACATCTTCCTCCGCGTGACCCCGACCGATGGCGACGACTTCGTGGCACAGCTGCGCACCCTCGTGCCGCTCGCCGATGTGGGGGCGCTGCAGGTCGGCCAACCCCTCGCGGTGCGGTACCGGCCCGGCGACCACGACGCCCTCGAACTCGTTGATCCGTCCGATCCGGCGGTGAGCGAGGCGCTGCTGCAGTGGCGCATCGACCGCGGACTGATCGACCCGCGCCAGGTGCCGGCGCGCACGACCGGTACGCAGGTCCCGGCATCCGTTCTCGAGATCCGGCCCACCGGGCGCCGTCGTGAAGGCCAGTCCGAACTCGCGCTGCGGGTGCTGCTCGCGCCCGAGGGAGGGGAGACCTGGGAGGCCGACACCACGGTGTTCGTGTACCCGCAGGCGATCCCGCATCTGCAGGTCGGCGCCCCGATCTGGGCGTTCTACCGCCGGGAGGATCCGCAGACCGTGGCCGTGACGATCGAGAAGGAGGCCGGGCGATGAACCCCCTCGACACCCTGTTCTGGCTGCTGAACTTCCCCGCCTCCCACGCCTACGCGATGGTCTTCATCGCCGGCTTCTCGATCCTCGGACTGTTCGCGATCTCGGCGAAACGCACGAGTCCAGGTGCGGCGCTGCGCCATGTGCGGGAGCGCGAGGGCCTCCTCCCGGAGGGTGGCGCGACACGCCGCGACATCGGAGGAACGACCGTGCGCGTGCTGTTCCGCATCCTCGCCTTCGTGATGCTCGCGAACCTCGTCATCGGCATCCTGAGCCTGACCGGTGTGCCGGTCACGCGCGCGTACATCTACGACAACGGCCGCCCGACCGTGGGAACGCTCGACGGCGACTGGGTCACCTTCACCACGGGCGACGGGGTGGAGTACACCCTCGAGAGCAACTTCTTCAGCCCGGCCGTCTTCCCCGATCGCGATGCGTACATACCGGGCGGTCAGGGTGTGGTCGTACGCTACCTTCCGAGCCATCCGCAAGCTTTCGTGATCGACAGCTCTCAGCTGCCGGAGTGAGGAGAATCGCATGTCCCGCATCATCGTCTTCGGAGGGCACGGCCGTATCGCCCTGCTGCTCGCCCCGCTCCTGGTCGCCCGCGGCGACGAGGTGACCGCCGTCATCCGCAACCCCCAGCACATCGCCGATGTCGAGGCCACGGGCGCGCGTCCGCTCGTAGCCGACATCGAGTCGCTCGATGTCGCCGGGATCGCCGATCTGATCCGCGATCACGACGCGGTCGTCTGGTCGGCCGGCGCCGGTGGGGGAGACGCGCAGCGCACCTATGCGGTCGACCGCGATGCCGCGATCCGCTCGATGGACGCGGCCGAGGTCGCGGGAGTCCGCCGCTACGTGATGGTGTCGTGGATCGGCTCGACCGCCGACCACGGCGTGCCCGAGAGCGACGGCTTCTTCGCCTACGCCGATGCGAAGTGGGCGGCCGACGAGCACCTGCGCTCCACCGACCTCGACGGCACGATCCTCGGCCCCGGCACCCTCACGTTCGACGACCCGACCGGTCGCATCGTGCTCGACCCCGACGGCAAGGGCGAGGTGTCGCGTGCGGACGTCGCCGCGGTCATCGCTGCCGCGCTCGTCGAGCCGTCGACGTTCGGGCGCACCATCCGGTTCGGCAACGGAGCGGCCGACGCCGCCCTGCCCATCGCCGAGGCGCTGAGCTGATCGGATGAGAGCGCTGCGTCGCTGGATGCTCGCGACCGTCGCCGCCCTCGCGGTGGCGGCGGTCGCGGCACCCGCGGCGGCGCAGACGCCCTCGGAGACCGCGCGGCCGGCCACCCAGAGGCAGCAGACGGATGCCGCGACCCCCGCGGCTCTCGGTCCCGCTGCGCGCGCGAAGGCCGAGGTGCGCGGCATGAGCGTCGCCGAGCAGGCGGCGAGCGTCGTGATGGGACACATCCCGGTGACGGATCCCGCGGCTCTCCACGCGTACATGCAGCAGGGACTCGGCGGCTTCATCCTGATGGGGTCGAACATCCCCGCCACCGAGCCGGAGCTGCGCGCGCTCACCTCCGCGTTGACGGTCGACGAGTCGCTTCCTCCGCTGATCGCGATCGACCAGGAGGGCGGGATCGTCTCGCGTCTGCCGTCCGACGCGTTCGCGGCATCGACGACCCTGAAGTCCGCGCCGGTGGAGGACACGACGGATGCCTTCACGGCACGGGCCTCACTGGTCGCCCGCGCCGGGGTCAATGTCAACTTCGGCACCGTCGCCGACATCACCGCGGATTCCGCATCCTTCATCTATGGGCGGGCTCTCGGTACCGACCCGTCGTCGGCCTCGGAGCGCGTCACGGCGGCGACGACGGCGCAGGAGGGGTTCCTCGCTTCGACTCTTAAGCACTTCCCGGGACACGGAGCGGCGGAGGGGGATTCGCATCACGCGATCCCGACGACGCCGATGTCGAAGGAGCAGTGGCGCACGGCCGACGAGCCCCCGTTCGCCGCCGGGATCGATGCGGGTGCCTCGCTGCTGATGTTCGGACACCTCGCCTACACCGCGGTCGATCCCGCGCCCGCGTCGATGTCGGCCGAGTGGCATCGGATCGCTCGCGAGGAACTCGGTTTCGAGGGCGTCATGGTGACCGACGATCTGGGCATGCTGCTCTCGTCGGGTGACCCCGCCTACGCGGATCCGGTGGCGAACGGCGTCGCTGCGATCGCCGCGGGCAACGACCTCGTGCTCATGATCGCGGGGTCCACGCCCGAGACCGCCGGTCGGATGGTCGCGGGACTGGTCGCCGCCGTGGAGTCCGGCGACCTGCCGGCCGAGCGACTCGCCGACGCGGCGACCCGCGTCAGGGAGCTGCGCCTCGAGCTGGCCGCTGACACCGCCGACTGGTCGGTGTGCGAGGACTGCACGCCCGCCGGCTGAGCTCGCCTTACGCGGCCGCGGTCTCCGCATCGCCGAGCCACGCATCGAGCAGCGCCGCGCGCAATGCCACACCGCGGTCGGCGAAGACCCGCTGGCGGCGCACGTACTCTGCCTTGCCCTCGCTCGTCTCGATCGGCACCGGCTCGACGTTCCAGGCCGAGAGGTCGTAAGGGGCGGCCTGCATGTCGAGCAGGCGGATGTCGCGTGCGAGCTCGAACGCATCGAGCAGCAGCTCACCCGGAACAAGGGGACCGAGCTTTGTCGCCCACTTGTAGAGGTCCATCCCCGCGTGCAGGCAGCCCGGCTGCTCGAACAGCGGCTGCTCTTCGCGCGTGAGCGCCGAGCGGTTGAGGGGCACGGCCTCAGGGGTGAAGAAGCGGAAGGCATCGAAGTGCGTGCAGCGCAGATCGTGCGCCTCGACCACCGCGTCGGTGCCCTCTCGTCCCAGCCGGAGCGGCACGGGATGGCGGTGCTCGTCCGCTTGATAGACCATGGCCCACTCGTGCAGACCGAAGCAGCCGAACTGTCCGGGGCGTGAGGCGGTGCGGCGCAGCATCCGTTCGACGAGTCCCGCGAGTTCCGGCTTCTCGCGCGCGAAAGCCGGAGCATCGGGCACGACGCTGCCGGGAGCCGATCCCGCGGCGTACCAGCGCCAGCCCGCGCGCTCCGGGGCATCGGCGAGCTCGACGCCCGCGCCGGGATGCCAGCGACGCAACTGCGCGGGCTTGTACGAGTAGTAGGTGAAGAGGAAGTCCCACACGGGATGCTTCTCCCCGGCCGCGGCCCGTGAGCGGTGCTCGGCGGTCAGGGCGTCGGCGCGCTCCTGGTGGGCGTGCTCCCGCACGCGCCAGTCGACCTCGTCCAGGGGGAGGGGCATGTCAGTCCAGGATGCCGGCGTCGCCGAGCCGGTCGCGGAGCCCGGCGCCGTCCTCGGCGCTCACCCAGGGCACGTCCTCGTCGCCGTGCGGCTCGGCATCCGTGCGCCCGCCGGCGAGAACGGCCTCCGCGGGGAGCAGACGACGGATCGCCACGCCGGCGACGGAATCGGGATGCTCCTCGAGGAAGGTCGAGTAGATGGCCTCGTCGTGCTGCCCGTCGTCGCCGATGAGCAGCCAGCGCACGTGCGGGAACTCGTCGGCGAGCCGACGCAGGTTGGTGAGCTTGTGCTCACGGCCGCTGCGGAACCAGCGGTCGTGCGTGGGGCCCCAGTCGGTGAGGAGCATGGAACCCGCGGGGAAGAGGTGGCGGCTCAGGAAGCGCCGGAGCGTCGGCGCGATGTTCCATGCGCCGGTCGACAGGTACACCATCGGAGCACCGGGGTGCTGGCGCAGCAACTGGTCGAGGAGCAC
Organism: Microbacterium galbinum; assembly: GCF_023101185.1. GTDB lineage: Bacteria > Actinomycetota > Actinomycetes > Actinomycetales > Microbacteriaceae > Microbacterium > Microbacterium galbinum. Next base: position 3,326,858 of record NZ_CP078077.1, on the reverse strand, counting down.
GCCCATGCCGGGCACGGGGATGCGGGCGTGCTCGTCGAGTACGAAGGAGTTCCAGAACGCGATGAACGGACGCGGCAGAGCGGTCACCATCACGGTGTCGTCGACGTCGGAGACGACCCCGAACGTGGTGGACTCGCCGACGACGAAGGCGGTCGCCTCGACCGGCTCCTGCTCTTCCGTCGACACGCGGAACGTCTGCCATCCGGCGTCGAGATCCGCGTGGATCACGGCGTCCACCACCCCGCCGCGGTCGGCGACGACCTGGTGAACCGTGTCGCCGACGTGCACCGAGACCTTCGCGAAGCTCACCGGGATCCCGACGAAGCTTCGCCAGCCGCGGATGCTCGCGAGCTCCCCGTCCTTACCGCGTCGCTGCGGCGGCACGATCAGGACGCGCCCGACGACGCGCACCCAGCCGGGTCCGCCATAGCCCGGGAACGGCACGACCGTCGCGGTGCGACCCCGCTTGCGCGCACGAACTTCACGCCACACGTGGAAGCGGTGTTCGAGTCGGGCGAACCAGTGGATCCGGGGCGCCGGGGGTGCGGAAGCCATTGGCTCAGTCTTTCACGTCCGCCTCGGGTTCCGCGTCGTGGGCCTCGAGGTGGCGGGCTTCCGAGCGCTCGAGGAGCTTCTTGCCGAGGTAGACCACGACGAGGAAGACGACGATGATGCCGACGAAGACGTATCCGGCGTAGTGCACGCGATCGACCATCTCGTCGAAGGTCAGCGCGGCGAGAGAGGTGACACTGACGTACGCGACCGCCCAGATCACGCAGGCGGGAGCCGTCCACGCCAGGAAACGCCGGTAGGAGTATGCGCTCATGCCGACCGTGAGGGGCACGAGCGAGTGCAGCACGGGCAGGAATCGCGAGAGGAAGATCGCGATTCCGCCGCGGCGTTGCAGATAGCGCTCGGCACGCACCCAGTTCTTCTCGCCGATCCGGCGCCCGAGCCACGACGTGCGGATGCGGGGGCCGAGCCAGCGACCCAGGGCGAAACCGATGCTCTCGCCGATCAGCGCGCCGATGACGACGGCGATCACCATCGCGGTCGCCTCGACCGGACCTCGAACGCCGATCGAGGCCATGATCACGACGGTGTCGCCGGGCACGATGAGTCCGATGAGGACGCTGGTCTCGAGCATGACGGCGACGCCGGCGATGAGAGTGCGGGTGACGGGGTCGATCGAACGGATGAATTCGAACAGCCAGGTCAAGAGGTCATCCACAGCACGAGAATACGGGAGCGGCCAGGTTCTAGGCTGACAAGGTGCCCCATCGTCCACCCGCTCGTCCCCTTTCCGTCTGGGTCGAGCCCGTCGACGTCTTCCGTGTTCTCGAGGCCTCGTCGCCGGAGGTGTTCTGGCTCGACGCGGGTCCCGATACGGCGAACGGGTGGAGCTTCGTCGGTGTCGGCGAGCCGTCGGCGCTGCCCGCTGATGTGGCGCTCGGGGAGGTCCGCGGTGCTCCCGCCGACGGGGGAGCGGCCGACGATGAAAGACCGCCGTTCCGCGGCGGATGGGTGGGCTGGCACGACTACGAGACCGGGGCGGCCGCGGCCGGTGCCCCGACCGACGGCGGCGACGCGGATGACCGGGCGTCGTGGATGCGTGTGCGGCGTTTCGCCGCGTTCGACCATGCGCGTCGGCGGGTGTGGGTGCAGACCGATGGAGACTTCGCCGAGTGGGAGTCCTTCGTCGAGGAGGCGGCGGTCGCGGCATCCGCTCTTCCCGACCTGCCGAAGGCGCCGGTCGCCGGTGTCGTGGCCGAGGCCCGGCACGAACCGGCGGAGTACGCGAGCCTCATCGAGCGCTGCCGTGACCTGATCCGGCAGGGAATCGCGTATCAGCTCTGCCTCACGACGCGCTTCTCGGCTTCCGGTGTCGGCGATGCGGTCGCGGTCTACGCGCGACTGCGCGCCGCGACGCCCGCGCACCACGGAGGTTTCGTTCGGATCCAGGGGCGTGCGCTGCTGAGCGCGAGCCCCGAGCAGTTCCTCCTCGCCGCGGACGGCGTCATCCGCACGCGGCCCATCAAGGGAACGCGGCCGCGATCCGCGGATCCGATCGAGGATGCCGCTCTCGCTGCCGAGCTCGCCGTCAACCCCAAGGAACGCGCCGAGAACGTCATGATCGTCGACCTCATGCGCAACGATCTCTCCCGCGTCTGCGTCGCAGGATCCATCCGCGTGGAGGGGCTGTGGGTCGTGGAGAGCTATCCCGCGGTGCACCAGCTCGTGAGCACCGTCAACGGCACGGCGGCGCCCGGTGCGACCGTCGGTTCACTCCTCGACGCCGCATTCCCGGCGGGCAGCATGACCGGAGCCCCGAAGCTGTCGGCCATGACGCGCCTGCACGCGCTCGAAGGCGGCCCGCGCGGGATCTACGCCGGGTGCTTCGGCTACATCGGAATCGACGGCGCCGTCGATCTCGCGATGGTCATCCGCAGCATCGTGATCGATGGCGAGCGGGCGACCGTCGGCGCCGGTGGCGGGATCACCTGGGGATCGGATGCCGTAGCTGAGGTCGCCGAGGTCGCGACCAAAGCGCGTGCGCCGCTCGCGGCGCTGGGCGCTGTCCTGCCCGGGGCCTGGGGTTCCGATATCCTGAACTGATCCCGATTTTCCTTTCAGATTGGTCGTGCGTTCGTTGTCTGAGAACCTGTCCACCGCTCCCGCCGAGGACGAGACGTCGTCGGCTCATGCCATCCAGGCCAAGTGGCAGAAGTACTGGGCGGAGAACGAGACGTTCCTCACCGGCGGCGATGACGACACGCGCCCCCGGCGTTACGTGCTCGCGATGTTCCCGTACCCGTCCGGCGACCTGCACATGGGGCACGCCGAGAACTACCTGTACTCCGACATCGTGGCGCGCTTCTGGCGTCACCGTGGGCACAACGTCCTGAACCCGATCGGGTGGGACTCCTTCGGTCTGCCCGCCGAGAACGCGGCGATCCGTCAGGGCGCCGACCCGCGCGAGTGGACGTATCAGAACATCGCGCAGCAGAAGGTCGGATTCCAGGCGTACGGCGTCTCGTTCGACTGGTCGCGCGTGCTGCACACGTCCGACCCCGAGTACTACCGCTGGAACCAGTGGCTGTTCCTGAAGATGCACGAGCGCGGTCTCGCCTACCGCAAGAAGAGCGCCGTCAACTGGTGCCCCAACGACCAGACGGTGCTGGCGAACGAGCAGGTCGTCGACGGTCGCTGCGACCGTTGCGGCTACGAGGTCGTCAAGAAGAAGCTGACGCAGTGGTACTTCCGCATCACCGACTACGCCGACCGTCTGCTCGACGACCTCAACCAGCTCGAGGGCTTCTGGCCGCACAAGGTGCTGCAGATGCAGCGCAACTGGATCGGCCGCTCGGTCGGTGCCGACGTCGACTTCCGCATCGAGGGCCGTGACGAACCGGTCACCGTGTTCTCGACGCGCCCCGACACGCTGCACGGCGCCACGTTCTTCGTCGTCGCGCCCGATTCCGACCTGGCCGCCGAGCTGGCGGCGGATGCTCCGGCCGAGGTGCGCGAGCGCTTCCAGACGTACCTCGAAGGGGTGCAGAAGGAGACCGACATCGCCCGCCAGGCGACGGATCGCCCCAAGACGGGCGTCTTCCTCGAGCGCTACGCGATCAACCCGGTCAACGGCGAGAAGCTGCCGATCTGGGCTGCCGACTACGTACTGGCCGACTACGGTCACGGTGCGGTCATGGCGGTTCCCGCGCACGACCAGCGCGACCTCGACTTCGCCCGCGCGTTCGACCTGCCGGTCAAGGTCGTCGTCGATACGACGGCGCCCATCACGGGAGCGATGCCGGTCATCGAGGTCGACGACGAGGGCGTGCCGATCGACACCGGCGCGCTCGACGACCAGAACCCCGCGTCGACGGGCATCGCGCTCACGGGCGAGGGGCGTCTGATCAACTCGGGCGAGCTCAACGGCCTGTCCAAGCGCAACGCGATCGCCCGCGCGATCGAGCAGCTCGAGGCATCGGGCACCGGTCGCGCCGCGAAGAACTACCGTCTGCGCGACTGGCTGATCTCGCGTCAGCGGTTCTGGGGAACGCCGATCCCGATGCTGCACGCCGAAGACGGCAGCATCATCCCGGTCGCGGAGGACAAGCTGCCGGTTCGTCTGCCGAGCATCGAGGGCCTCGATCTCAAGCCGAAGGGCACCTCGCCCCTGGGCGGTGCCGAGGGCTGGGTGCGCACGGTCGACCCGGCCACCGGTGAGCCCGTGCTGCGCGACCCCGACACGATGGACACCTTCGTCGACAGCTCGTGGTACTTCCTGCGCTTCCTGTCGCCGAACAGCGATCAGGTCGCCTTCGACCCGGCCCAGGCCGCACGATGGGCTCCGGTCGACTCCTACATCGGCGGTGTCGAGCACGCGATCCTGCACCTGCTGTACGCACGCTTCATCACGAAGGTGCTGTTCGACATGGGGCTGATCGACTTCACCGAGCCGTTCTCGAACCTGATCAACCAGGGCATGGTTCTCCTCGACGGCCAGAAGATGTCGAAGAGCAAGGGCAACCTCGTGCTCTTCCAGGAGGAGCTCGACGCGCACGGCGCCGACGCACTGCGCGTGGGCCTGGCGTTCGCGGGACCCGTGGAAGACGACAAGGACTGGGCCGACGTCTCGACGACGGGTGCCCAGAAGTTCCTGTCGCGGGCGCTGCGCATCGCGCGCGAGGTCTCGAGCCCGGTCGACGTCGTCTTCGACGGCGGTGACGCCGCGCTGCGTCGCACGACGCACAAGCTTCTCTCCGAAGCGCCGGCGCTCGTCGAGCAGACCAAGTTCAACGTGCTCGTCGCCCGCCTGATGGAGCTGGTGAACACCATCCGCAAGACGATCGACAACGGTGCGAACGGCGCTGCCGACCCGGCGGTGCGCGAGGCCACCGAGACCGTCGCCGTGATGCTCGACCTCATCGCCCCGCACACGGCGGAGGAGATGTGGGAGATCCTCGGACACGAGCCGTCCGTGGGTCTCGTCACGTGGCGTTCGGCGAACCCGGCGCTGCTGGTCGAAGACACCATCACCGCCGTCGCGCAGGTCAACGGCAAGGTGCGCGCTCAGCTCGAGGTCTCCGCACGCATCGGCGAGGCAGAACTCGAGGCTCTCGCCCGCGGCGATGAGCGCGTGATCCGGGCGATCGGCGACAAGGAGATCGTCAAGGTCATCGTGCGCGCGCCCAAGATCGTGAGCTTCGTCGTCAAGGGCTGATCCGCTCGCTCGGTCGAGACCGCCGTCCGGATGCCGGGCGGCGGTCTCGGCGTTCCGGCGGGTGTGGTTCTGCACGGCTGACCGATGTGCGGAGTTGTCCACGGTGTGCGGGAAGCGGGGCGGGGCAGCGGAATCGGGCGGCCTAGCGTGGGCGGATGCCGCTGACCGAAGCACCTCCCGATGACGCCCTGCCTGTGGATGCTCCGCCCGTGGATCCTCCGTCTGCGCCCCGGCGCCTGCGCCTGAGCATCGGAGCGGCGGTCGTGCTCGCCCTCGTCGTGCTCTCGGTCGCGGTCGGGCTCGGGATCCTCCGCGGACAGGCCGCCCCCGTCGAGACGGTGTCGATCGGAGACGAGTCGACCGGTACGACGGCTGACGCGGGCGCCACCGCGCCGGGCGGGGAGCTCTATGTGCACGTCCTCGGCGCCGTCGAGAAGCCGGGCCTGTATGTGCTCGCGATCGATGCACGGATCGTCGACGCCCTCGCTGCGGCCGGCGGTACGACCGAGGAGGCCGACCTCGCCGCGATCAACCTCGCCCGCATCGTGACCGACGGTGAGCAGGTGGTCGTGCCCGTCGTCGGCGCGACCGTTCCCGAACCGGGTTCCGGCACGGCTCCGGGCTCGGGGTCGACCGCTCCGGGCGACGACCGGATCGACCTGAACTCCGCGGATCAGGCGGCGCTCGAGACCCTTCCGCGCATCGGCCCCGCGCTGGCCGAGCGCATCATCTCGTGGCGCGACGAGAACGGGCGTTTCCAGACCGTCGACGACCTTCTCGCCGTGCCGGGCATCGGCGAGAAGCTGCTCGAGGGTCTGCGCGACGGGGTGCGGGTGTGAGGAGACGCGACCTCCGACTGCTGCCGATCGCCGGGGGAGCATGGGCCACGGGGCTGCTGTGCGTGTTCCTCCCGCAGATCGCGGGCGCGGTGGCTGCGGCCTGCATGCTCGCGGCCATTGTGGCCGGGGTCGTCGTGAGGTGTTCCCGCACTCGTGGAGCGGAGCGCGGGGGACTCGTGATCGTGGTGCTCGCGGCGGCGGCCGCGGTGGCGACGACAGCCTGCCTCGCCATGCCGGCGCGCGAGGCGGTTCGCGAGCGGGAGGCGTTCGCGGTCGAGGTCGTCGCGGACGTGTCGTCGTCGGCGTCGGTCGGGAAGGACGGGCGCCTCTGGTTCGAGGCGCAGTCTCGCTCTATCGAATCGGCGAAAGGTACAGCAGCGGTCTCGGCGCCGGTGCGCATCGGTGTCGAGCCGGCCGAGGGGGTCGATCTCGGTGCGACGATCCGAGTGACGGGGCAGATGGAGGCGACGGATCCGGGGGAGCGCTCGGCAGCCGTCGTCTTCGCGAGCGAGCCGGAGATCGTGCGCCCGGCTTCGGGCGTCTTCGCGGTTGCGGCTGGCGCGCGCAGCGCGTTTATCGAGCGAGCGACGCGCCTGCCCGAGCCGGGTGCGGGGTTGCTGCCCGGTCTCGCCGTCGGTGACACCCGGGCGGTCTCCGACGCGCTGAACGACGACATGCGCACGAGCGGCCTCAGCCACCTCACGGCCGTCTCCGGCGCCAACTGCGCGATCGTGGTCGCGGCGGCGTTCTGGCTCGTGGCCCTGTGCGGGGGCGGGCGCCGTCTGCGGGTCGTCGTCGCCGCCCTCGCACTGGCGGGGTTCGTGGTGCTGGTGACCCCCGAGCCCAGCGTGATCCGCGCGGCGGTGATGGCCGGGGTCGCGATGTTCACGGTGCTCCTCGGACGTCCGAGTGCGGGCGCGGGGATGCTCGCCCTGTGCGCGACCGGCATCCTCGTCGCCGATCCTTGGCTGGCCGCGACGGCCGGGTTCGCCCTGTCGGTCGCGGCATCGGGAGCGCTCATCCTGCTGGCGCCTCCGCTCGCGCGCGGACTCGCTCGGTGGATGCCGCAGCCACTCGCTCTCGCGATCTCGGTGCCCCTCGCCGCCCAACTGGCCTGCGGCCCGATCATCGCGCTGTTCGCCGAGCAGCAGTCCCTGGTGGGGATCGCCGCCAACCTGCTCGCCGCTCCCGCGGCGCCGATCGCGACCGTGATCGGTCTTCTCGCCTGCCTCGCCGCGCCGTTCCCGATGCTCGCCGATCTTCTCGCGGCATCCGCCTGGTTGCCCGCGGCATGGATCTCGGTGACCGCGACGGTGAGCGCGCGGTTGCCGCTCGCGCAGGCATCCCTGGTTCCCGGCATCGGCAGCGCCGTGCTCGTCGCAGTGCTCAGCGCCGCCCTGGGGATCATCGTGCGCGGGCGGCGAGGAACGAGCGGCGTCGGCGGCCGCCGAGGCCGGTGGTTCTCCTGGACGTACCGCGTCGCGGCGGTGGTGCTCATCGTGGCACTCTCGCTGGGCGGCGCGCATCTCGCTCTGCAGGGGCCGCTCGCTGCGATGGCGGCGCCATCCGGCTGGTCGATCGCGGCGTGCGACGTGGGTCAGGGGGATGCGCTGCTCGTGCGCTCGGAAGGAGAAGTCGCACTGATCGACACCGGTCCGGAGCCGGGCCCGCTCGGCGACTGCCTGCGGTCGCTCGGCATCGACCGCATCGACCTCCTCGTGTTGACGCACTTCGACCTCGATCATGTCGGGGGAGCGGACGCCGTGCGCGGACGGGTCGACGCGGTGCTCCACGGACCCGTCGTCGAGGCGGAGGAACAGCGGATCCTCGACGGGCTGGGGGCCGGTGGTGCGGCTGTCACCGAGGCGACGGCGGGGATGCGCGGCACGCTCGGCGCATCGACCTGGCGGGTGCTCTGGCCGCTCCGCGAGTCGGCGGTGTTCCCCTCCGGCAACGACGCGAGTGTCGTGATGGAGGTCTCCGGTGGTGGCGTGCCGCTCTCGCTCTACCTGGGCGACCTGTCGGCCGAAGCGCAGCGGATGCTCGCGCGCAACGCCCGTCTCGCGGGACCCTACGACGTGGTCAAGGTCGCCCATCACGGCAGTGCCGATCAGGATCCCGCGATCTACGAGACGATCCGTCCGGCGATCGCGGTCTTCAGCGCGGGCATCGACAACGACTACGGCCATCCGCGCGCGGAGACGCTCGACCTGCTGACGGCGGTCGGGGCGCACGTGCTGCGCACCGATCGACAGGGACGCATCCTGCTGGGGATCGACGACGGCCGGATCGCGGTCTGGACGGAATCCGATGTCGGTGCCCCCGAGTAGGCTGGATCCATGGCAGCTCCGCGATCCTCTTCCCGCACCGCCGCCAAGCCGTCGAAGATCCCCCAGGTCTCCTGGCGAGAACCGCGTCCCGCCCCGCTCGTGCTGGTGTCCGGGCCCGAGGAGATCTGCGCCGAGCGTGCGATCGCCGGCATCCGCGACTATCTGCGCGCGGAGGACCCGGCCCTCGAGGTCAGCGACATCCGCGCCGATGACTACGCACCCGGCACCCTGCTCGCCATGACGTCGCCGTCGCTCTTCGGCGAGCCGCGGCTCGTGAGGGTCTCGGGCGTCGAGCGCTGCTCCGATGCCTTCCTGCAGGAGGCCGTGTCGTACCTCGACCAGCCGCAGGACGGCGCGACCGTGATCCTCCGGCACACCGGAGCCAGCGTGCGCGGTAAGAAGCTTCTCGACGCTCTGCGCGCCGGAACGGGCGAGGGCATCGAGATCGCCTGCCCCGCCATCAAGCGCGACGGCGACCGCGTCGATTTCGCCGCGGGTGAGTTCAAGGCCGCGAAGAAGCGCATCCAGCCCTCCGCGCTGCGGGCGCTCGTCTCGGCCTTCGCCGACGACCTCACCGAACTCGCCGCGGCCTGCCAGCAGCTCATCGGCGATGTCGAGGGCGATGTGACCGACGACATCGTCACCAAGTACTACGGCGGCCGCGTCGAGGTCTCCGCCTTCGTCGTCGCCGACACGGCGATCGCGGGTCGCTACGGCGAGGCGCTCATCTCGCTGAGGCACGCGCTGTCGTCGGGCGCCGATCCGGTGCCGATGGTGGCGGCCTTCGCGATGAAGCTGCGCACCATGGCGCGTGTCGCCGGAAACCGGGAACCGAGCCGTCAGCTCGCCCAGCGCCTCGGCATGAAGGACTGGCAGGTCGATCGTGCACGACGCGATCTCGCCGGGTGGAACGAGCGCTCGCTCGGGCTCGCGATCCAGGCGACGGCACGGGCGGATGCCGAGGTGAAGGGCGCATCGCGCGACCCGATCTTCGCGCTCGAGCGCATGGTGACGGTCATCGCCACCCGTCGCCCGTTCGGCGAGGAGTAGTCCGCCACTCGGCTCCGTCGCGTCAGGGGAGAAGCCCGCACGCGTCACCGACACGAAGAAGGCCCGCCCCGCGAACGGGACGGGCCTTTCTCAGCGGTGCTGGCTCAGAGAGCGGCGACCGACTTGGCGATGGCCGACTTGCGGTTCGACGCCTGGTTCTTGTGCAGGACACCCTTGCTGACGGCCTTGTCGAGCTTGACGGCGGCCTTCTTGAGGGTCGCCTCGGCGGCTGCCTTGTCGCCTGCGGCGACGGCTGCCTTGGTCTGACGAACGAGGGTCTTGAGCTCGCTCTTCACGGCCTTGTTGCGCTCGTGAGCCTTCTCGTTGGTCTTGTTGCGCTTGATCTGCGACTTGATGTTTGCCACGTGTGGACGCTTTCTGTACAGGAGTGATTCGGAGTGCCGGCAGCAGAAGAGGGCTGCTGCACGACGGTCGTGAGGGAAGAACCCACACGCAAGCCAAGAAGCAACTCTACCAGCAGTCGGGCGGATCACGCGAAACGACGCCCCTCGAGTGGCGTCCGGACTCCGACACGACGAGGCGATCGCGGAACTCGGTCGCGCGAAACGCGGTACCGGGTGCAGAATCAGGATCACCCGACACAGACGCCAAGGAGCGACATGAGTTCTGCTTCCCGCGATACCGTTCTGCCCTCAGGTCTCCGCTGGTCCGCGGCGACGTCCGCCATCCAGATCGAAGGCTCTCCCTCCGACGACGGGGGAGGGCGCTCGATCTGGGACGACTTCGTCGATGTGCCGGGTGCGGTGCGAGACGCCTCGACGCCGCAACGCGCGTGTGACAGCTATCGGCATCCGGAGGCGGATGTCGCCCTGGTGGCGGACCTCGGCATCGACCGCTATCGCTTCTCGATTCCGTGGGCGCGGGTGCAGCCGGACGGGCGCGGCCCGGCCAGCACCGCCGCGCTCGATCACTACTCCCGCTTCGTCGATGCGCTGCTCGAGGTCGGCGCGACCCCGTTCCCGACGCTGTACCACTGGGAGATGCCGAGCGCGGTGGAGTCCGACGGCGGCTGGCTCGTCCGCGATACGGCCGAACGCTTCGCGGACTATGTCGCGATCGTGGCGGATCGGCTCGGCGATCGGGTGACCCACTGGTACACGCTCAACGAACCGGCGATGACCACGCTGCAGGGTTACGGCACCGGGGCGCTCGCCCCCGCGCGACCGCTGCTCTTCCACGCCCTGCCGACCGTCCACCCTCAGCTCCTGGCGCACGCCTACGCCGCCGAGGCGCTGCGGTCGCGGGGCGCGACGGCCGTCGGCCTCGTCAACAATCACACCCGCGTGCTGCCGCTCACCGCATCGCGGGAAGACCTCGTGGCGGCGACCATGTACGACACGCTCCACAACGGGCTGTTCAGCGAACCCCTGCTCGCGGGCGAGTACCCCGACCTCGAGGCGTTCGGCCTGCCGCCGATGCCCGTGCTCGACGGTGAACTCGCGCGCATCGCGGCGTCGATCGACTTCTACGGCATCAACTTCTACAACCCGACGACGGTGACCGCGGCCGATCCGGCGGGGCCACTGCCGTTCGAGATCGTGCCGACGCCCGAGGCGCCCGTCACCGGTTTCGGCCCGGAGTGGCCGATCGTGCCCGGGGCGCTCCGCGATCTGCTCGTCGACCTCCATCGCCGGCATCCGCACATGCCGCCGGTGATCATCGGCGAGAACGGCGCCTCGTTCCCCGAGCCCGACGGCGCGGTCCGCATCGACGACGCCGAACGCATCGACTACCTCGCCGAACACATCGCGGCGGTCGGCGAGGCGATGGCCGCGGGCGTTCCCGTCGAGGAGTACACGGTCTGGTCGCTCCTGGACAACTGGGAGTGGGCCGACGGATTCACCCAGCGCTTCGGCCTCGTGCACGTCGATTTCACCACGGGGGAGCGCACACCCAAGGCTTCGTACGACTGGTACCGCGACGCCATCGCCCGCACGCGCACCGCGGTGGCGATCGAGCGGAGCGTGCAATGACCGCGGCGACGCGGGTCGGCGCGCGATGGATGTCGCTGTTCACCCTCGCCTGGCTCGCCATCTGGACCGTGCAGCTCACGCCCGTGCAGCTCCTCCTGCCGCTGCAGCTCGACACCCCCGAAGACGATTGGATCCGGGGAGTGGTCTCCTCGGGGCTCGTCCTCGGCATCGGCGGACTCGCGGGCATCGTCGCCGGCCCGCTCGCCGGGGCGCTGTCGGATCGTGCTCGACCGGGGCGCCCTCGACGGCGTCCGTGGGCGCTCGCGGGCGTGTGGACGACCGCCGCCTTCCTGGTGCTCACCGGTTTCTCTGAGGGGCCCTGGGCGGTCGGCGGGGCGTGGGTCGGTGTATCGATCGGTGTCGCGGTGTCGTCGGCGGCCTTCACCGCGATGATCGCGGACCAACTGCCCACGACCCAGCGGGGCGCGGCATCCGCGGCGGTCGGGTCGAGTCAGGCCGTCGGGATCGTGCTGGGCGTCGGCCTCGTCGTTCTCCTCGGGCTCGACATCGTCTCGGGCTATCTGCTGCTCGCCGCCGTGATCGCGGCGGTCGGTACTGCGGTGGCCCTGCTGCTCCCCGATCCCTCCGCGTCGGAGGCCGTGCGGCCGACGACCCGCGACCGTCGGTCCCTCGCCTCGCTGCGCGATCGCGATTTCGCGTGGATGCTCGCCGGGCGCCTCGTGACCAACATCGGCAACGCGTTGGGGACCGCGCTGTTCCTCTTCTTTCTGCTGCACGGACTCGGTCAGCCGTCGTCGACGGCGCAGGACAACCTGCTGCTGCTCATCGTTGTCTACACGCTGTTCGTGGTCGCGGCATCCGTTCTCACCGGCATCCTGTCGGACCGCACGGGCGACCGGCGCCGGCTCGCCGTGATCGCCACGGTCGTGCAGGCGGCATCCGGTGTGGCGATCGCGCTCGTGCCGACCTTCGAGATGACGATGGTCGCCGCCGCCCTCATGGGGCTCGGCTACGGCGCGTTCTCGACCGTCGGCCTCGCGTTCGCCGCCGATCTGCTGCCCGATGAGAAGGACCACGCCCGCGATCTCGGCATCGTGAACGTCACGGCCGCTCTCGGCCAGCTGATCGGTCCGGTGCTCGGGGCGGGACTCGTGGCGCTGGTGGGAGGATTCTGGCTCGTCTTCGCCGCCGCCGCGGTGCTGTCACTCGCAGGCGGAGTGCTCACCGGCCTCGCGAGGCAGCCGCAGAGGTCATGAGCTCTCTTTCTCGAGGGTCGCGATCGCGAGCTGCAGCACGGCGTTGAAGATGCGAGGTCGCATCGCCGTGACGAGATGCGTGGTGCGCGGCACCACGATGAGCTCGGCCTGGGGGGCCAGCGAGCAGAAAAGTGTCTCGTGGCGACGCAGCTGGTCGTACTGGCCGTTGACGAACCAGAGCGGCAGTCGGATGCGGGCGACCGCCGCGGCGAGGTCGAGCGCCGAGAGGCTGCCCAGGGCGATGTCCTGCGCGTCGAGCGCGTAGCCGCCCGCGCCGAAGTCTTCGCGGGTCTCCGGGGGGATCGTCGCGTCGAGCACACGATCCGAGAGCCAGCGTCCGCGGTCGGGCAGCGAATCCATCGCGCGCGCGAGCCAGCGATAGGCGGCGAGCCCGGCACCAACGGGCAACGCGGTGCACGACGCCGCGACCAGACCCGCGACCGGTGTCGTCTCCCCGCCTCCGGTGTAGGAGAGAGACAGGATCCCGCCCATGGAGTGTCCGACCAGCAGCACCGGTCCGCGCCTCGCCGCATCGCGGACGGCGGCATCGATCGTGTGCAGGGCCTCGTGGAGCGTGAAGTCCTCGGCGATGCGCGCGCCGTGCCCCGGCAGGTCGACCGCGGTGTGCGCGTACCCCCGCGCGTCGAGGAACGCCTGCTGCGAACGCCACATGGTGGCCGACGTGCGGATGCCGTGCACGAAGACGATCTGGACGCTCACGCTCTCAGCCTAGGTGCGCAGCCGCGCACCGCACGAGAAGGCGGGGCCGGTGGAAGACCACCGACCCCGCCTGCTCGTCGCGGGGTGCGTCAACGCGGTCCGGGGCAGTATTTGATGCACTTGATGGGCCAAGGACCCGCACCGCCCCCACCTCCGCCGTCACCGGGATGCGTGATGTCGACGACAGCACCTGCGGGGATCGCCGACCCCAGGGTGAGCATCAAAGCCGCCGCGACCCCGACGATCGAGTTCCGGACAGTCGTCTTCTTGTCTTTCAGCATGAGCGCCCTCCTTTGGACTCCGTCTGTGCGTTGTGCGAGAAATTAATCCGAATGCGCAGCCTCGTCCAGGGGGGTTGCGCAGTGCGGATTCCCTGGGTAGACGCGTGTGGGGGCCGGCGATCTCTCGCCGACCCCCACACTATGGGTGAGTGCTAGATCACTTCTCCCAGCCCACGTTCTCGACGGGCAGGAGCCCGAAGAGGTCGAGACCCGTGTAGGTCTCGGGGGTGAGGTTGGCGAGTCCCTTGGTCACCGTGCGGATCTCGGGGCCGGAGTACAGCGGCAGGATGCCCCACGTCTCCTTGATGACCTCGGTCTCGACCTTGGTGCCCTCGGCGATCTGCTCCTCCGCGGTGGGGAGGTCGGCGACGCCCGCGATCTTCTCGTCGAGCTCCGGGGTGCCGGTGGCCGACAGGTTCAGGCCGCTGTCGGAGCAGTAGACCTGGCAGAAGTACGCGAAGCCGTAGGGGTCGCTCGACGAGAAGCCCATGAGGATGATGTCCCAGTCCTTCGTCGTCACCGTCGTCGAGAACTCCGAGCTCGGGCGCACGTCGACCGTGACCTCGACGCCGATCGCCTTGAGCTGCGCCTGGATGACCTTACCGCGGGTCTCGACGATGGGGTCGTCACCGAAGACGGGAAGGTTGACGGCGAGTCGCACGCCGTCCTTCTCGCGAACGCCGTCGCTGCCGGCGACCCATCCCGCCTCGTCCAGGATGCTGTTCGCCTCGTCGTCGTCGAACTTCCAGCCGGCCTCGCTCAGCGAGTCGACGTAGCCGTCCTGGAACGGGAAGAGGATGAGCGAGCCGGCGGGCTCCTCGGTGTAGCCCAGGCCGTTCCAGACGACCTCCTTGAGCTGCTCACGGTCGATCGCCTTCATGATCGCCTCGCGCACCTTGATGTCGGCGAGCTGAGGGCGCTCGGCGTTCAGCTGCATGAGGTTGGTGGCGGTGCGCTGGGCCTTGTAGGTGACGACGTCATCCATGTCGGCGACCTGCGCGAGGCGGTCGGACGTGCCGGTCGATGCCATGTTGATCTCGCCGGCCTTGAACGCGTTGATCTCGGCGGTGTCGTCGAGCTGACGGAAGGTGACCTTGTCGAGCAGCGGCTTGTCGCCCCACCAGTCCGGGTTCGGCTCGAAGATGACCGTGCCGCCCTTGGGGTCGAACTCGGTCATCTCATAGGGGCCTGCACCCCAGTCGGGGTTCGCCTCGTTGAGGTAGCCCTCGTTGAAGAGCTCCGGCGTGTTGATGTTCGGGTTGACGAGGTGCCAGAACAGGCCGTTCGTCCAGGGGTAGACCTGGGTGAACGTCACGACGGCCTGGCGGTCGTCGGTGCCCTGCTCGACGCTCTCGATCAGCGAGTAACCGTCGGTGGAGTTGGGGACGTAGCCCTCATCCGTCGACCGCAGCGCCTTCCAAGTCTGCTCGTAGGCGGTCCAGTCGATCGGCGTCCCGTCGTTCCAGACGGCGTCGGGGTTGATCGTGTAGGTGACGACGGTCTTGTCGTCCACGACCTCGGTGGTCCAGTCGGTCAGGTAGTTCGGGTTGGCGTATGCCTCGCCCTCCGGCGTCATGAGGATCGTCTGAGGGTTGTACCACTCCCAGAGCGTCGCGGTGTCGACCGTGGCGTCGGAGTGGTTGGCGTTCATCTGCGGGGTGATCTCACCGATGGGGAAGGTGACCTCGCCGCCCTCCTGCAGATTCTCACGGGGCTGCGGGTTGTAGTCCGCGCCCGTGACGGCTTCGGCTTCGCCGCCGTTGTCGGTGCTACCGCCGTCGCCGCCCGATGCGCAGCCGCTCATGACGAGTGCGAGGGCGCCGCTGAGGGCGAGAGCGCCCAGCAGCTTCTGATGCCTTTTCATGGTGTGGTGCTCCTTCTTGTGCCGTGTCGGCCTGTGGGGATGGGGAGAGGTTAAACCTGTCGCGCGCCGAGGTCGATTAATCGTTGTTAACCGTTACCGGAAGTGGCACGCGTTCATGTGCGTGGACGACGCACCCGTCAATGCGGGAACTTCGCCCTCGCACCGCGCCTGCTGCTCCGGCGCGAGCGTCGGGTAGAGGGGGCACCGGCTGACGAACGAGCAGCCGCGCACCTCCTCGGTCGGGCTGGGGAGATCGCCCGAGAGGACGATCCGCTCGCGCGCGCGCTCGATGTCGGGATCGGGAACGGGGATAGCCGACAGCAGTGCCTGCGTGTACGGATGCTGCGGATCGTCGAACACGCTGTCGACGTCGCCCTCCTCGACGAAGGCGCCGAGGTACATCACCGCGACGCGATCGGCGATGTGGCGGACAACGGCGAGGTCGTGCGCCACGAAGAGGTAGGAGATCCCGAGCTTCACCTTGAGTTCGTCGAGCAGGTTGATCACGCCGGCCTGGATCGACACGTCGAGCGCCGAGACGGGCTCGTCGAGCACGATGATCTTGGGGTTGGTGGCAAGGGCGCGGGCGATGCCGATGCGCTGTCGCTGTCCACCCGAGAAGGCTCCGGGGAACCGATCCGAGTGCGCCGGATCCAGGCCGACGAGATCCATGAGCTCGTCGACGCGGTTGTCGGCCTCGTCTCCCTTGACGCCGATGGCGTGCAGCGGTTCGGCGATGATGTCGGCGACGGTCATGCGCGGGTCGAGCGCGCCCATCGGGTCTTGGAACACGATCTGGATGTCGCGCCGCAGGTGGCGCTCCTCGGCGCCGCGCTTGACGTCGGAGACGCTCTTGCCGCCGATGCGGATGTCGCCGTTCTCCTGCGGCACGAAGTCCATGATCTGCAGGAGCGTCGTCGACTTACCGCTCCCGGACTCGCCGACGATCGCCATCGTCTCGCCCTTGCGCACGTCGAAGGTGACGCCCTTGACCGCGTGGACCGAACCCACGCGGCGCTTGACGAAGGCGCCCTTGAGGAGCGGGAACGTCTTGGTGAGGTTGGTGACCTCGAGTGCGATCGGGCGCTCCTCCCGCGGGGTGCGGGTCAGCGCGCTCTCCGGGATCGGCGGCACGGGGTAGACGGGCAGCCCGCCGAGCATGCCGCCGTCGTCGATCTCGTGCGATCGGATGCACGCGGCGCGGTGCTCGCTGGACGTGCTGGTCGGCACCGGGAGCAGTTCGGGCTCCGACGCGCGGCACGCGTCGATCGCGATCGGGCATCTGTCCGCGAACGGGCAGGCGTCCGGAAGGTCGATCAGCAGTGGGGGATTGCCGTGGATCGGGATGAGCGGGACCTTCTCGGCGGCGTCGACCCGGGGCATCGCGCCGAGGAGTCCGATCGAGTACGGCATCCGCGTGTGGTGGAAGAGCTCGCGCACCGGCGCCTGCTCGACGGCGCGTCCCGCGTACATGACGAGGACGTCGTCGGCCGTCTTGGCGACGACCCCCATGTCGTGGGTGATGAGGATCACGGCGGCGCCGGTCTCGCGCTGCGCCGTTCCGAGCAGGTCGAGGATCTGCGCCTGGATCGTGACGTCGAGCGCGGTCGTGGGCTCGTCGGCGATGATCAGTTTGGGGTTGTTCGCCATGGCGATGGCGATGACCACGCGCTGGCGCATCCCGCCCGAGAACTCGTGCGGGAAGGCCTTCAGGCGCCGCTCCGGATTCGGGATGCCGACGAGACGGAGGAGCTCGATCGCGCGGGCCTGGGCCTCTTTCTTGCCCATGCTCTTGTGCACGGTGAGCGCTTCGACCAGCTGATCGCCGATCGTGAAAACGGGCGTCAGCGACGTGAGCGGATCCTGGAAGACCATCGACAGGCCGTTTCCACGGATCATCGACAACTGGGCATCCGTCTTGCCGATCAGTTCCTGGCCGTCGAAGACGATCGATCCTTCGACCTTCGCGTTCTCGGTCAGCAGGCCCATGATCGCCAGCGAGGTGACGGACTTGCCCGAGCCGGATTCGCCCACGATGCTCAGCGTGCGGCCGGCTTCGAGGTCGAACGAGATGCCGCGCACCGCGTCGACACGACCGGCCTCCGAGGGGAAGCTGACGCGCAGGTCGCGGACGGAGAGGATGGGAGCGGTCATGCGCGGCCTCCCGCGGCAGAGGTCGGGTCGAGGGCATCGCGCAGACCGTCGGCGATCAGAGCCATCGAGATGGTGAGGAGGGTGAGCGCGGCCGCGGGGAAGTAGAACAGCCAGGGTGCGCTCGTGATGGTCGCGGAGCCGGAGCCGATGAGCGAGCCGAGAGACACGTCCGGAGCTTTCACGCCGAAGCCGAGGAACGACAGGCTGGTCTCGGTCTGCACCGCGCCGACGACGCCGAGCGTGAAGTTGATGACCAGCAGCGATCCGATGTTGGGGAGCATGTGCCGCAGCACGATCCGGAATCCGGGCACGCCCATGTACTTCGCGGCGGAGATGTATTCGCGTTCGCGCAGGGAGAGGGAGAGCGTCCAGATCACGCGGGCGGGGAAGAACCAGTTGATCGCGATCATGATCACCGCGATGATCCGCCAGTCGCCGCCGGCGCTGTTCGAGATCATCGCGAGGATGAGGAACGTCGGCACGACCATGAGGAAGTGGATGACGACGAGCACGCCGCGCTCGAACACGCCACCGAAGTACGCGGCTGCCGCGCCGATGAGCGCGGAGAGCACGGTCGTTCCGATCGACACGGCCAGCGCGATCATGAGCGACCGCTGCAGGCCGACGACGACCTGGGCGTAGAGGTCGTTGCCCGCGCCGTTCGTACCGAACCAGTGCTCGGCCGACGGGGGCTTCGTCAGTGCGAGGAAGTCCAGTTCGATGTGGTCGTACTGCTGGAAGAGGGGGCCGATGAGGGCGAACAGCACGATGATGACGAAGATCACCGCGCCCGCGACGGCACCGCGGTTGCGCAGGAAGCGGCGACCGTAGAGCTCGAACTTCGACATCCGCTTGCGCGGTGTGCGCACCGGGGTCGCCGGCGGGTCGTCGCCGTGGCGGAGGGGATCGGAGAGGTCTGCGATGCTCATGGTTCAGCTCACCCGCACTCGTGGATCGAGGATGACGACGGCGATGTCCGAGAGGACGGCGCCGATCGCGGTCATCACTGCGCCGAAGGCCGCGACGGCGACGACGCCGTGGATGTCGTTCGTCGCGATGGTCTGTGTGAAGTACTTGCCCATGCCGTTCCAGCCGAAGATCGATTCGGTCAGGACGGCGCCGGTGAAGACCGCCGGGATGGAGAAGGCCACCTGGGTCGTCACGGGGATCAGCGAGGTGCGCAGCGCGTGGCGGCGGATCGCCTGGGACTTGGTCAACCCCTTGGCACGCGCGGTGCGCACGTAGTCGGCGTTGATGTTGTCGAGCAGCAGCGAGCGCTGCAGGAAGTGGATGCCGGCGTAGCTGACGAGGATCAGCGCGATCGTCGGGAGTATCAGATGTTGCAGCGCATCGATGAGCACGGGGAAGAACCCGCTCACCCCCGGACTCGCCGCGCCCGTGACGAAGAAGATCCGCGTCCCGGTCGCGCTGTTCGCCTGGATCGCGAGCAGCACGATTCCCAGCGACGCGACGACGATCGGGATGTTCATCGTGATGATCGAGGTCGCCTGGCCGATCCGGTCGGCGAGCTTGTACTGGCGGGAGGCGGTGTAGACGCCGAGCGCGATGCCGATCACGGTGAACAGGATGGTGGCCCCGAGGACGAGTTCGGCGCTGACCCAGACCCGGTACGCGACCTGGTCGTTCACCGAGTCGCCCGTGGGGCTGAGCCCCCAGTTCCAGTGGAAGAGGATGTTGCTGAACCACGTCCACCAGCGCTCGAGGAGGGGCACCGTGTCGTCGAGGTTGCGGGGGCGGAGCAGCGCTTCGATCTGCTCCTCGTTGAGAGGGGGGCGGCGCCCGACGTAGTTGCTGCGCGGGTCCAGATAGAGCCAGGCGAGGAAGTACGTGAGGTTCGTCGCCACGACGATCATGAGCAGCCAGCCCAGTGCTCGACGCAGCAGGTACTTGATCAAGGTCGGTATCTCTCTCTTCACCAGAGCCGAACGGGATCACCGTTGCGGATCCGATCAATGTGCTTCACTCCGGACGCGCCTCTTCGCACGTTCCGGTATACCAAAAAGATGTTACGGGGTCGTTTCCTCCGTGGAACTCGGTTCCACGCCGGAGACCTGGGCGACGTTACCACCGGATCGGCGGAATCGGGCATTAGGCCTCCCTCACCGTAGAATCGACGCAACATGTCCCCACGCGCTCTCACTCCGCTTCAGCCTGCCGCGACGCCCGCGACGCAGATCCGAAATTTCTGCATCATCGCGCACATCGATCACGGCAAGTCGACTCTCGCCGACCGCATGCTGCAGATCACCGGCGTCGTCTCCGACCGAGACATGCGCGCTCAGTACCTGGACCGCATGGACATCGAGCGTGAGCGCGGCATCACGATCAAGAGCCAGGCCGTGCGCATGCCGTGGGAGATCGAGGGCGAGACGTTCGCGCTCAACATGATCGACACCCCGGGCCACGTCGACTTCACGTACGAGGTCTCCCGCTCGCTGGCCGCGTGCGAGGGAGCGATCCTGCTCGTCGACGCGGCGCAGGGCATCGAGGCGCAGACCCTGGCGAACCTCTACCTCGCGCTCGAGAACGATCTGCACATCATCCCGGTGCTGAACAAGATCGACCTCCCGGCGGCCGATCCCGACAAGTACGCCAAGGAGCTCGCTTCGCTCATCGGCGGCAAGCCGGAAGACGTTCTCCGCGTCTCCGGCAAGACAGGTGTCGGCGTCGAGGCGCTGCTCGATCGACTCGTCAAGGAGATCCCCGCTCCGGTGGGTGACGCGGATGCTCCGGCGCGCGCGATGATCTTCGACTCCGTCTACGACGCCTACCGCGGCGTCGTCACCTACGTCCGCATGGTCGACGGCAGTCTGTCGCCGCGCGAGCGCATCCAGATGATGTCGACCGGCGCGAACCACGAGGCGCTCGAAGTCGGCGTGTCGAGCCCCGAGCCGATCCCGACCAAGGGCCTCGGCGTCGGCGAGGTGGGGTACCTCATCACGGGCGTGAAGGATGTGCGACTGTCGAAGGTCGGCGACACCGTCACGTCGGCGCGCAAGCCCGCGACCGACGCGCTGTCCGGATACACCGACCCCAAGCCCATGGTCTTCTCGGGCATCTATCCCATCGACGGCAGCGACTACGCCGAACTCCGCGAAGCCCTCGACAAGCTCAAGCTCTCGGATGCCTCCCTGCAGTACGAGCCGGAGACGTCGGTGGCTCTCGGTTTCGGTTTCCGCTGCGGCTTCCTCGGCCTGCTGCACCTCGAGATCATCACCGAGCGGCTCTCACGCGAGTTCGGACTCGACCTCATCACCACGGCGCCGAGCGTGATCTACGAGGTGCTGACCTCCGACACCGGCGAGACCGTGACGGTCACGAACCCGAGTGAGTACCCCGACGGCCGCATCGGCTCCGTGTCGGAACCGATCGTCAAGACCGCGATCCTGCTCCCGAAGGACTACGTCGGCACGGTCATGGAGCTCTGCCAGTCGCGTCGCGGCTCGCTGCTCGGCATGGAGTACTTCTCGGAGGAGCGCGTCGAGCTGCGCTACATGATGCCGCTCGGCGAGATCGTCTTCGACTTCTTCGACCAGCTCAAGTCCAAGACGCAGGGCTATGCCTCGCTCGACTACGAGCCCGCGGGGCAGCAGGAGGCCGACCTCGTGAAGGTCGACATCCTGCTCCAGGGCGAGAAGGTCGACGCGTTCAGCTCGATCGTCCACCGCGACAAGGCCTACGCCTACGGCACGATGATGGCCGAGCGTCTGCGCAAGCTCATCCCTCGCCAGCAGTTCGAGGTGCCGATCCAGGCGGCGATCGGTGCACGCATCATCGCCCGCGAGACGATCCGCGCCATCCGCAAGGACGTGCTCGCCAAGTGCTACGGCGGTGACATCACCCGCAAGCGCAAGCTCCTCGAGAAGCAGAAGGAGGGCAAGAAGCGCATGAAGATGGTCGGCCGCGTCGAGGTCCCCCAGGAGGCGTTCATCGCCGCGCTGTCGGGCGACGTCGAGGGCAAGGACAAGAAGTAGTGAGGCCGCTCCCGCCGTACATGCGCGGGGTGACGCGGCATCCGATCGTCGACGTGCCGGCAGGGATGCACCTGTCCGAGCGCAGCATCGCGGTCGCTCCGGAGGCTCAGGATGCCGTGCGCACGCTGATCCGCTCCTGGGAGTTCAAGCGTCGGGCGGGTTTCGACGGCCCGGCGTCCGCGCCGGTCGCGAACGCCGAGGGCGTGCTGGCCAAGCGTGTGCTCGGTATCCGATTCTCCGAACCGATCCGGGTGGTGTGGGCGGATGAGCGGGGTTTCGGGTACGAGACGCGCCCGGGGCATCCGATCTACGGAGAGGAATCGTTCGTGCTCGACGACGGCGTGTTCACCGCCCGTTCGATCTCGCGCCCCGCGACCCTCGTGTGGTGGTTGCTGTCGCCCGCGCTGAGGCTGATCCAGCGCCGCACCCACGCGCGGTACACCCGCATCGTCGCCGCCGAGGCGCGCGAGTGGGGTGTTCGTCCAGGCAACCGCCAGTAGGCTGGATCTCATGCGGCGCGGGAACTTCCGAGACGACACGGTGGACTATGCGGCCGTGGGTGCCACCCACGCGCCCGATCTGATGCAGTACCCGCCGGAGCGCAGCTTCCCGGCGGAGGAGTCCTGGCGGATCGGCTCCGGAGCGGAGCGGTTCCAGACCGCCGGCGAAGCTCTGCTGTCGTGGACGGCGCAGCGCGCGGCCGGCCTCGCGATCGAAGACGTGCGCCCCGCGCCCGGCCCGGCGTACGCCGGCGTGAGCTTCGACGCCGAGGGCAACCCGATCGCCCCCAGCAAGCGCGACCTCGAGCCCCGTTACGATGCCGAAGGGACTCCGTTCGTGGGTCCGGGGATGACGCTGCGCGTGCGCGGTCGTCTGTCGGGCATGCGCGCGGATGCCGAGTTGCGTGTGATCTCGGTCACCGAGGAGGCTCGACGCATCGGTTTCGTGCTCGGCACGGTCGGCGGCTCGGTCGTCAGCGGCGAGGAGTCCTTCGACGTCGACTGGCGCGAGGACAACGACGAGGTCTGGTTCACGGTGCGCGCGTTCGACGCCCCCAACTCCTTGCTCTACCGCACGGTGCCGCCGCTCGTGAAGCGTCGCCGTCGCGAGCTCTTCGCCCGCTATCTCCGGGCGATCTCCCCGCTCTACGCGACCCCCCTCTGATGGCGGGGCCCCTTCCTCTCGGCGATCCCGCACCGTCCGACGGCCGCCTGCCGGCCGATCTGCCGATCGATCCCTCGGTTCCCTTCTCGGCGTACCTCCACATCCCGTTCTGCCGCGTGCGGTGCGGATACTGCGACTTCAACACCTACACCTCGAGCGAACTGCGCGGCGCCCGTCAGGAGGACTACGCCTCCACGCTGCTCGCCGAGATCGATCTCGCGCGAAACGTGCTCGACGAGGCGGGTGCGCTGCGCCCGATGGACACGGTCTTCTTCGGCGGGGGAACACCCACGCTGCTCCCCGCGGGCGATCTCGCGCTGATGCTCGGCGCCGCGGTCTCGGCCTTCGGCCTCGCCAAGGGTGCGGAGGTCACGGTCGAGGCCAACCCCGACACCGTCACGCCGGAGGTCGCCCGCACGCTCGCGGATGCCGGCGTGACGCGTCTCTCGATCGGCATGCAGTCGGCGGTGCCGCACGTGCTCGCCGCGCTCGACCGCACGCACGACCCCGACAACGTGCGCACGGCCGTCGCCGCGGCGAAGGAGGCCGGGCTCGCGGTCAGCGTCGATCTGATCTACGGCGCGCCGGGCGAGTCCCTCGCCGACTGGGAGGCGTCGCTGGATGCGGCCCTCGAACTCGACTCCGATCACATCTCGGCCTACGCGCTCATCATCGAGGACGGCACGAAGCTCGCCCGCCAGATCCGGCGTGGCGAGGTGCCGACGCCCGACGACGATCTGCAGGCCGACATGTACGAGCTGGCCGATCGCCGCCTCGCCGCGGCGGGCTTCGAGTGGTACGAGGTGAGCAACTGGGCCCGCAGTGATGCACAGCGCTCGCGTCACAATCTCGCCTACTGGCGGGGGAGCGACTGGTGGGGCTTCGGACCGGGAGCGCACAGCCACGTCGCCGGACTCCGCTGGTGGAACGTCAAGCATCCGGCGGCGTACGCGCAGCGGCTGTCGGCATCCGATTCTCCGGCGGCCGGCACCGAGCGTCCGGACGAGGACGCACGGATGCTCGAACGGGTGCTGCTGCAGAGCCGCCTCGTCGAGGGCATCGCGGTGGCCGACCTGCCGGCCGGCAATCGCGCGAACGTCGCGGGTCTCATCGCCGACGGCCTCGTCGACGCCCGCGCCGCGGTGCAGGGTCGGGTGCAGTTGACGCTGCGCGGACGGCTCCTGGCCGATGCCGTCGTGCGCGAGCTCACCGACTGACGCGGGAGCGAAGCGATCAGCTCCGGGTCGGGAGCAGATCCATTCCGGCTGTGCGCCGCTGGGGGAGCGTGCCGCTCGTCGTGTCGAACACCCGTGTCGTGCGGTCGGCGCCGTACGCCGCCCAGCCGGGTGAACCTGTCGTGACGAACGAGATCCAGGCGGCGTGCATCTCGTCGGCGAGAGCCTGGGGTGCGTCGGCGCCCGCGAGGCGCTGCGCCTCGGCATCCGCCAGACGATCGAAGACGAATCCGAGCTCGAGAGCGTGCGCGGCACGCAGGTCGCGCACCGGGCTCGGCCAAGCGAACTCGTAGACGAAGGTGAGCGCGGGGCGAGCGCGCGCCGCGCGCGAGAGTGGCGCGCGCAGCATCACGTCGGTCGCCAACTGTCCGAAGATCTCGCCGGTGGAGGCCTTCGGGAACGCCTTCCGGTACTCCGATACGGCTCGGCGCGGGATTCCCAGGGCCAGACGGGCGATGAAGAGCTTGAGCGGGCGGATCTCGGCGAGGGTCTCGGGTGTGAACCAGAGCCGGTACTCATCGGTGTTGCTGCCGATGAGCAGCGGCGTGTCGATGGTCGGCAGGACCTCGTGAGGCGAGCGCGGAAGGCTGTCCGGATCGATCGCGAATTGGAACCCCGGCGCTCCGCCCAGCGGCGACGAACCCGCGGACTGCGCGCGACGCGCCTCGAGCAGCTTCTCGGGAGGGACGGACGCGAACGACGCACGATCGGCTTGGATGCCGAGCCGTTTCGCGAGAGCCGCGGTCACCCGCCCCGCCTTCTGCGGCGGCTGCGCCTCCAACGGGCCGGACTCGATGATCGCGCGCGCGACGAGTGTGCGGGACTCGTCGCGCGCGAGAAGGCCCGCGACGATCGCGCCTCCGGCCGATTCCCCCATGAGGGTGATGCGTGCGGGGTCGCCGCCGAACGCGCCGATCTCGCGATGCACCCACTCGAGAGCTGCGGCCGCGTCGCGGAGGCCGAGATTGCGCGGGGCGTCGTCGAGCACCGAGAAACCCTCCGAGCCGAGGCGGTAGTTGATCGACACGAAGACGATCCCTGCGGCGGCGAAGCCGGCCCCGTCGTAGAGCGGAAGCGCCGCGGTGCCGCGCTCGAGCGCTCCGCCGTGGATCCACAGCAGCACCGGGGCGCGCTCGGCATCCGTCGGCGCCCAGATGTTGGCGGTCAGGATGTCGTCACCGTCGATCCTGACCGATCCGAGCAGCTCGCCGATCGCGCCGGGATACGGCGACTGCGGCGCCGTGGGCCCGAAGGCCGTGGCGGGACGCACGCCGGTCCACGGAGTCGCCGGCCGCGGTTCCCGGAACCGGTTCTCTCCGAAGGGAGGGGCGGCGTAGGGGATGCCGAGGAACCGGGATACCCCGCCCTCGCTCGATCCCTCGACGATTCCGGTGGACAGCTCGGCGGTGGGGGCGGTCATGGTCGTCATCCTAGGGCGGAGCCCCGACCTCCGACGAGACGAGCCGCGGGCGGGGTAGGATTGGCACTCTGAACGTCCGAGTGCCAACGGAAGGGAAGGGCGATGGTCACAGAGCGAGGACTCCAGGTTCTCCGCGCGATCGTGCAGGACTACGTCGAGACCCACGAACCCGTCGGCAGCCGTTCCATCGTGGACCGCCACTCCTTCGGGGTCTCCGCGGCCACGATCCGCAACGACATGGCGCTCCTCGAGGACGAGGAGCTCATCACCGCGCCGCACACCTCGTCGGGCCGCGTGCCCACCGACAAGGGGTACCGCGTCTTCGTCAATCATCTCGCCCAGCTGCGCCCGCTCTCGTCCGCTCAGCGAACGGCGATCGAGTCGTTCCTGGCGGCGCCGAGCGATCTCGACGACCTGATGGTGCGCACCGTGCGCGTGCTGACGCAGCTGACGGGTCAGGTCGCGCTCGCGCAGTACCCGTCGTTCGCCCGTGCGCACCTCACCCACATCGAACTCGTGCCGCTCGCCCCGACCCGCATGCTCGTCGTGCTCGTCACCGACGCCGGCGGCGTCTCGCAGCGGATGGCCCCGTTGCCGATCGAGATCGATGACGGTGATGCGATCATGCTCCGCGCGCGGCTCTCCGCCCTGCTCACGGGGCAGGCGGTCAGTGACGCGGCCGACCGTCTGCAGACGCTGCTGGCGGCGCCCGAGGCCGCTCCCGGCGATGCCGCACTGCGGGCTCTCGCCACCGTGATCGTCGACGAGCTGGGTACGTTCCGTCAGGAGCGCCTGGTGATGGCGGGGGCCGCGACGCTCGCGCGTCGCGAGCAGGACTTCCGCGGAAGCATCCATCCGCTGCTCGAGGCCATCGAGGAGCAGGTGACGCTCCTGCGGCTCATGAGCGAGATGGTCACCGACGAGCACGGCCTCGCGGCCAGCATCGGCACCGAGAACGCCCCGTTCGGGCTGGGCGAGGCGTCGATCGTCGCGAGCAACTACGCCGCCCCCAGCGGCACGGCGCGGGTCGGCGTGATGGGCCCGACGCGCATGGACTATCCGAGCAATCTCGCGGCGGCGCGGGCCGTGGCCCGCTACCTGACGCGGATGCTCGACGAAGACGAGACGAGCCGCTGAGCGGCCGTCGACGAAGAACAACGCAGAAAGGCGATCGTGGCGGACCACTATGAGGTTCTCGGGGTGTCCCGGGACGCTTCCACCGACGAGATCAAGAAGGCGTATCGGCGCCTCGCGCGTCAGCTGCACCCGGATGTGAATCCGGGCGAGGACGCGGCGGAGAAGTTCAAGCTCGTCACGCACGCGTACGACGTGCTCAGCGACGACGATTCCCGCCGCCGCTACGACATGGGCGGGGGAGACGGCGCGGCCGGGAACTTCGGCGGAGGGTTCGGCGGCTTCGGCGACATCTTCGAGACGTTCTTCGGCGCGGGACAGGGTGGAGGGCGTGCGCGCCCGCGTTCCCGTCGCGAACGGGGGCAGGACGCGCTGGTGCGGGTCACCCTCGACCTCGGCGACGTCGTCTTCGGTGCGCATCGCGACATCGAGGTCGACACCGCTGTGCTCTGCGAGACATGCCAGGGTTCCTGCTGCCAGGAGGGCACGTCGCCCGTCACCTGCGACATCTGCGGCGGCTCCGGACACGTCCAGCGCACGGTGCGCAGCCTGCTCGGCAACGTCGTCACCTCGCAGCCCTGCGGCACGTGCGAGGGCTACGGCACGACCATCCCGTACCCGTGCGGTACCTGCGGCGGTCAGGGGCGCGTGCGCTCTCGTCGTACCGTCTCGCTCGACATCCCCGCCGGCGTCGAGACCGGCCTGCGCCTGCAGCTGCCCGGCTCCGGTGAGGTCGGCAAAGCCGGCGGCCCGAACGGCGACCTGTACGTCGAGGTCACGGTCAACCCGCACGCGGCGTTCAGCCGTGACGGAGACGACCTGCTCGCGACGCTCGAGGTGTCGATGACCGATGCGATCCTCGGCACCGAGACCTCGATCCAGGGCCTCGACGGTGCGGTGGATCTCGAGGTGCGCGCGGGCGTGCAGTCCGGCGACGTGCTCACGATCAAGGGACGCGGCATCACGCCGCTGCGCGGTTCGCAGCGTGGCGACCTGCGCGTCGGCGTGCAGGTGGTGACTCCGACCAAGCTCGACTCCGCGCAGCGGGCGCTCATCGAGGACTTCGCGAAGAAGGCGAAGGCTCCGGGGCCCCAGCTGGCGCAGTTCCAGCAGGGTCTCTTCTCCAAGCTCCGCGACCGCTTCCGCACGCACTGAGCCATGGCGCTGCATTTCCTCGTCGAAACGTCGTCGGATGCCGAGCCCGGCGACCTCGTGTCGCTGACCGGTGCCGAGGCGAAGCATGCGGCGGTCGTCCGTCGCCTCCGTGTGGGGGAGCAGGTGACGATCGGTGACGGTCGGGGCATCTGGCTCCAGGGCGTCGCCGAGGAGGTCGCTCCCGCACGAGTGGACGTGCGGATCTCCGATCGGGCCGTGCACCCGTCGCCGACCCCGCGCATCGTCCTCGCGCAGGCGCTCGCGAAGGGTGACCGCGACGAGCTCGCGGTGCAGGCCGCCTGCGAGCTGGGCGTCGACGAGATCGTGCCCTGGCAGGCGAGCCGGAGCGTCTCCCGCTGGGAGGGGCCCAAGGCCGTGAAGGGCCGTGAGCGGTGGGCGACGATCGTTCGCGAGGCCGCCAAACAGGCTCATCGGCCGTGGGTCCCCGAGGTCGCGGCTCCCGCGAGCACGGGGGAGCTGGCGACCCGTGCGAGCGCGGAGCGCGTGCTGATCCTCGACCCGTCGGCGACGACCCGGCTGTCGGAGATCACCGCGGACGACCGCGACATCGTGCTGGTCGTCGGACCCGAGGGCGGTGTCTCGGACGACGAGATCGCCCGGTTGACCGCGGCGGGCGCCGAGCGCGTGCTGCTGGGAGACACGGTGCTGCGCACCTCGACGGCCGGACCCGCGGCGATCGCGGTGCTCTCCGTCGCCCTCCGCCGCTGGTGAGCGCACCGCCGTGCCGGCGGACCCCGCCGCTAGACTGGGAACATGAGCGAACCCTCGATCTTCACGCGCATCCTGAACGGTGAGATCCCCGCAGAGGTCCTCGGTGAGACCGAACGCGTGTTCGCCATCCGTGACATCGCGCCCCAGGCGCCGGTCCACCTCCTGGTGATCCCGAAGACCGCGGAGTACCGCGACGTCGCCGAGATCGCGGCGGGCGACCCGACGCTGCTCGCCGAGATGGTCTCCTTCGCGAAGGAACTCGCCGCGCAGCACACCGACGACGGCGACTACCGCCTCGTCTTCAACTCCGGCCCGAACGCCGGACAGACCGTGTTCCACGTCCACGCCCACGTGCTGGGCGGGGGACTGAACGAGAAGAGTGTCGGTGCCTGAAAACCACGACCAGAGTCCTGAGATCCCGGAACGCCGCAGCGGAGCATCCGCTCCGGAGTCCGTCGAGAAGATCTACGCCGACGGCGTCGCGATGGTGCAGCTGCTCGGTCCGCAGGACCGGCTCCTGCGGATGCTCGAGAAGGAGCACCGCGATGTGCAGGTCCTCGTGCGCGGCAACGAGATCACGCTCAGCGGTTCGGCATCGGCGGTCGCCGCGGCGAAGACGCTCGTCGAGGAGCTGCTCCAGATGACCCGGGGCGGTGCCGATCTGGCTCCGAGCGACGTCACCAGCTCCGCCCGGATGCTCCGCGACGGGGGACCTCGTCCGAGCGAGGTGCTCGGCGAGGCGATCCTGTCGACCCGCGGCAAGGTCATCCGCCCGAAGACTCTCGGGCAGAAGGAGTACGTCGACGCGATCGAGGAGAACACGATCGTCTTCGGCATCGGTCCCGCCGGAACGGGCAAGACCTACCTGGCGATGGCCAAAGCGGTGCAGGCACTGCAGCGCAAGGAGGTCACGCGGATCATCCTCACCCGCCCCGCCGTCGAGGCGGGCGAGCGCCTGGGCTTCCTGCCCGGCACCCTGACCGACAAGATCGACCCCTACCTGCGACCGCTCTACGACGCGCTCAACGAGATGATGGACCCGGAGATCGTGCCGCGGCTCATGGCGACGGGAACGATCGAGGTCGCGCCGCTCGCCTACATGCGCGGTCGCACGCTCAACGACTCGTTCGTGGTGCTCGACGAGGCGCAGAACACCACCCCCGAGCAGATGAAGATGTTCCTGACGCGTCTCGGCTTCGGCACGAAGATGGTCGTCACCGGCGACATCACCCAGGTCGATCTCCCGCAGGGTTCGTCCGGTCTGCGCATGGTGACACGCGTGCTCGGCGACATCGACGACATCCATTTCTCCCGACTGACCAGCGACGACGTGGTGCGCCACTCGCTCGTCGGCCGCATCGTCGACGCCTACAGCGAGTACGACGAGAAGCGCACGGCGCAGCGGTTCGAGCGCGAGCAGGCCGCCGAGTTCGCGAACCGCGCCGATCGACGTGGCGCGCAACGACCCGGTCCCCGTGACCGCATGCCGAAACGAGGACTCTCATGATCGAGATCAACAACGAGTCGGCGATCGACGTCGACGAGACCGTGCTGCAGCGGTTGACCGACCACAACCTCGCTCAACTGCACGTGAGTGCGGATGCCGAGGTCGCGATCGTCCTCGTCGACGAGGGCGCCATGGAAGCCCTGCACGTGCAGTGGATGGACGAGCCCGGTCCCACCGACGTGCTCAGCTTCCCGATGGACGAACTGCGTCCCGGCACCGAGGACCGTCCGACCGCTCCCGGTCTGCTCGGAGACATCGTGCTCTGCCCGCAGGTCGCCGAGACGCAGGCCCAGGCCGCCGGGCACACCCTGATGGACGAGCTCATCCTGCTCACCACGCACGGCCTGCTCCACCTGCTCGGCTACGACCACGCCGAGCCCGATGAGGAGCGTGAGATGTTCGGCCTGCAGAAGGAGCTCATCCAGAGCTTCGCCGCGGCCGAGCGTCGGCGATGACGCTCGTCGCCGTCTCCCTCCTCGCCGCCGCCGTCCTCCTCGTCGCCTTCGGTGGCTTGATGTCGGCGATCGACGCCGCGTTCAGCGTGCGGTCGCGCGCCGACCTCGAGGAGATGGGCACCGAGGGGCGCAACGCCGCTCAGCTCGCGCGCATCGCCGCCGATCCCGACGCCCACGTCAACTCCGTCGCCTTCATCCGCGTGCTCGCCGAGGTGACGGCGGCCGTGCTCGTCACGGTCGCGTTCACCTCGCTGTTCGACGACATCTGGTGGGCGATGCTCGCCGCCGCCGTGCTCATGACCGGCATCACGTTCGTGCTGGTCGGTGCGAGCCCGCGCACGGTCGGACGTCACCGCGCCGACGGTCTGCTGCGTGCGAACGCCCCGATCGTGCGCGGCCTGCGCATCATCCTGGGCCCGATCGCGCAGGGGCTCGTCCTCCTCGGCAACCGCGTGACGCCGGGCGCCGGACGCAGCTCCTTCTCGTCCGAGGAGCAACTGCTCAGCATGGTCGACGAGGCGGCGTCGAACGACCTCATCGAGGCCGACGACCGCGACCTCATCCACTCCGTGTTCGATTTCACCGACCAGTTCGTGCGCGCCGTCATGGTGCCGCGCACCGAGATGGTCACCGTCGATGCCACGGCGTCGACCAGCGAGGCGATGGAACTCTTCCTCAACCGAGGGGTGTCGCGCATGCCCGTGGTCGACGACGAGGCGGATGACGTCGTGGGCGTGCTCTACCTCAAGGACCTCGTGCAGTTCGCCTACCGTGACGAGGGT
Organism: Microbacterium galbinum; assembly: GCF_023101185.1. GTDB lineage: Bacteria > Actinomycetota > Actinomycetes > Actinomycetales > Microbacteriaceae > Microbacterium > Microbacterium galbinum. Next base: position 3,295,603 of record NZ_CP078077.1, on the reverse strand, counting down.
GCCTGGCGCGGAGCGTCCATCCGCCCCATCTCGCGGCCTGCGACCTTCGTTCCCGAGTCGATGCGCGCCGAGACGCTCCTGCAGCAGATGAAGCGCGATGCGGTGCACGTCTGCCTGGTGATCGACGAGCACGGCGGGATCTCGGGACTCGTGACGCTCGAGGACCTCATCGAGGAACTCGTCGGCGAGATATCGGACGAGTACGATCGGGTATCCGCCGAATTCTTCGACCTGGGCGACGGGCGCTACCGCGTGAGCTCCCGCCTCTCGCTCGAGGACGTGGGCGATCTGTTCGGGCTCGAACTGGAGGACGAGGACGTCGACTCGATCGGCGGCCTCCTCGGCAAGGCGCTCGGGCAGGTTCCGCAGCCCGGTGCGACGGCCGTCGTCAACGGGCTCGTCCTGACGGGCGGCGCGTCCCGAGGACGCGGCAGAGGGATCGCCACGGTGTTCGTGGAGAGAGCAGCGCGTGGCGAGGATGCTGCGGACGACGAAGGAGAACGACACGATGACTGAGCAGAACCGAAGCGGGTTCGTGACCTTCGTGGGCCGACCGAACGTCGGGAAGTCGACTCTCACGAACGCCCTGGTCGGCGAGAAGATCGCGATCACCAGCGAGAAGCCGCAGACGACCCGGCGCGCGATCCGCGGCATCCTCAACCGCCCCGACGGCCAGCTCGTGATCGTCGACACCCCCGGCATCCACAAGCCGCGGACGCTCCTCGGTGAGCGTCTGAACGATCTCGTCGAGCAGGTGCTCGGCGACGTCGACGTGATCGGCTTCTGCGTCCCGGCCACCGAGAAGATCGGCCCGGGCGATCGGCGGATCGCCGCCTCGCTCGACGGATACCCGCGCGCGAAGAAGGTCGCGATCGTCACGAAGACGGATGCCGCGGGACGCGACGAGATCACCGAGCGCCTTCTCGAGGTCGATGCGCTGCGCGAGGACTGGGCGGCTGTGGTCCCGCTCTCGGCGCTCACGCGCGATCAGCTCGACGTGCTCTCGGATCAGATCCTGGCCCTCATGCCCACGGGGCCGGCACTGTACCCCGAGGGCATCACGACCGACGAGTCGCAGGACGACCGGATCGCGGAGTACATCCGCGAGGCCGCGCTCGAGGGTGTGCGCGACGAACTGCCGCACTCGATCGCGGTGGTCGTCGACGAGGTGGCCCCGCGTGAGGGCAGCGACCTCACCGATGTGCACGCATCGATCATCGTCGAGCGAGACAGTCAGAAGGCGATCATCATCGGGCACAAGGGCAAGCGCTTGCGTGACGTGGGTGCGCGCGCCCGCGCGCAGGTCGAGGAGCTCCTCGGCACCCGCGTGTTCCTCGCCCTCCACGTGAAGGTCGCGAAGGAGTGGCAGCGCGACCCGAAGCAGCTGGGCCGGCTCGGGTTCTGACATGACTTCCCGAGGGACTCAGGCGGCGTACGCGGGACCGCCACCCCCGAGCGCATGATCACCGGCAGCGACGACCCGAAATCGCTGCGGGACGAGGTCTTCTCCACGGTCTTCGACGCCCATTGGGCGGCGATCCGTCACCACATCGAAGGCGTCGTCGTCGATGACGGCGAGGTGACCCAGATCGTCTCGGAGGTCTTCGTGACGGCCTGGGCGCGACTGAATCCGCGCAAGCCGATGGGGCGCGTGTGGCTCCTGCGCGCCGCCGATCGTGCGCTGCGCGCGCGCTCGCACGGCGCGAGCACCCGGTCGAGCACGGCGGCGGCGGTGCACGAGGGGATCCGCGGTCCACGCGACGAGGCGGATGCGACCGAGCAGGCGGCCGTTCTGCGTGCTCTCTCTGTACTCCCGGTCCGCGAGAGGCGTATCATCGTGCTCACGTACTGGGATGGGTTGTCGGTAGGGGAGATCGCCGAACTCGCGCGGATCTCCGTGGCCCGTGTGCGCAAGACGTTGCTTCGCGCACAGGAACACGTGCGCGAAGCGCTGAGATCGGAGGGGGTGATCGTCGATGACTGACAGTGCTCTGCTCGAGCGCGTGCTCACCGACGCCGACCCGGCGCGCACACCGCGGGAATCCGCACCCGACCCGCGAGCCATCGCGTTGCGGGATCGGATCCTGCGCGATACGCGCGCCCCGCGCCAGCGCCGCGCGGTCGTCGCCGGATGGGCGTCGGGGCTCACCGTCGCTGCGGCATCCGCCGTCGTCGCGGTCGCCGTCATGGTTCCGCAGAACGCGGCCGTGGCCGGCACACCCCTCCCGCTCGAGTTCGATGCTGGCGGAACGACCGCTCAGATTCTCGACGACGCGCAGGCCGCCCTCGCGACGAGCGACGGACCCGCCGGAGCGGAACGCGCCGTTCAGTCCGCATCGTGGTCGTTCGCGGTGGACATGGGCACCCGCGAGACCGAGGTCGTGCCGCAGCTCGTGACGACGACCTGGAACCCGGATCTGTCCGGGCGAACGGTCGCGATCGAGGGCGTGCCTTACGATCCCGCGGATGCCGCCGCGAACGTCGGCTCCGAGATCTCGAGCAGCGGCGAGGTCGCGTGGGAGCTCGACATGGCGCCGGGCGAGTTCGCCGCCCCCGTCGTCGACATGCCCGCTGCCACGCCGGAGAACATGCGCGCGGTGCTCGAGGCCTATTGGCTGCCGAGCGATCCGACCGGCTTCGACGTCGTCGCCGCGATCAGCTCGGCCAAGGGGCAGTGGACGCTCACGAACGCCCAGGAGGCCGAGATGCTCGGCATCCTGGAGCAGGTGCCGGGGGTCGAGGCGCTGGGCACCTCGACCGATCGACTGGAGCGACCCGTGACCGCGCTGCGCGTCCCGTCACCGGACGGCACCTCGAGCGATGTGGTTCTGCTCTCCGCAGACACCGGGCGCATCGTCGGTGTCGAGCGCACCAACCTCCTCGACAACGAGGCGTTCGCCGCGGGCGCCATCATCTCGTACCAGCTCTGGGACATCGAAGGGATTCTGTGATGAGGTCTCCCCGTGCCGTGCTCTCGGCCCTGATCGTCGCAGGCCTGCTCGTGGTAGCCACTCCCACTGCGGCTTCCGCCGCGACCGGGGGAGACGAGGTCGATCCGCAGATCGCGCAGATGCTCGACGAGATTCCCGGGGGCGTGCTGATCGACGCGCATCGCGCGGTCTGGCCGGCGCTCGACATGGAGGTCACGGTTCCGTCGGGCCCGGGTGGGCTCTTCGCCCGCGCCGCCGTGGGAAACTGCGCGTCCGGACGGATCTGCGCCTTCAGCGCCGGCTCGCTGTCGGGCACGAGCGTGTCCTGGGGCACGTGCGGAACGCTCACGGTGCCGAGCGGTTTCGTGCCCCGGTCCCTCGCCAATGCCCGGAGCTCCGGCTACGCCCAGGCGCGCAACAGCGCGGGCGGCGTGCTCGCGACGGCGAACGCCGGTGGATGGGTGAACGTCGGCGGGACGGCGAAGACGGTCCGCTGCGTCCTCTGAGCCCATCGTCCTCCTAGGACGCGTCGAACTCGTTCAGAGCGGGGAGGACGATGACCGTGCCGTCACCGTACTCCGCGTCGACCGCCCGCTGGAGCTGTCCGTCGTCCCAGACGACCTGCACCCAGACGTAGCCGCGCTCGGTCCAGAGGGTCAGTGCGTCGCTGCCGAGGCGTGAGCTCAGGTCGTCCTGGATCTCCGTCAGCTCGCCGGCGCTCGCATCTCCCTCGACGCCTCCGGTCGGATCGTCGGGTCGCACCGGGTCGTACAGCGCCAGCAGCACGGGCGGGTCGGTGACGGTGATGCTCTCGCCGTCGTACCGTCCGGTCACCGCGTAGGCGCCCCAGGTCGTCTTACCGCTGGTCTCGCTCCCGTCGACGCCGTCCCAGCTCCATCCGATGAGCGGCACACCCGTGCACTGCGGCGGGTACGACTCGGCGACGCCGCCGAGGCACAGTTGCACCTCTCCGTCGACGTCGAGCACCGTGCCGGTGCCGCGCACGCGTCCCGTCGGCGGCTCGGTGACGATGCCTGAGAAGTCCTGCACCTGAGGGTCGGCGCTGCTCGTCGGTGACCCGCCCGCGCCGGGACCCGTCGCGCAGGCGGCCAGGGTCGACGCGAGCGCCGTCGCGAGGGCAGCGGACCAGAGGAGACGGCGACGCAGTGGTGTGCTCATACCCACCAGTGTCGTCGAGACGGCGTTCGTCTCACGTGCACGCCGGACGGGGCATCCTGCTAGCATGACCACATGCCTTTCGGCGGTCTGCTTCTTCTTAGCTGCCGCGACGAGTCCTAAGAGCTAGGGCCTTCCTCGTCGCGGCGCTTGTGTTGGCCCGTACATTCTGACGAAGAGAAGAAGCCCATCATGCAGAACACGCAGCGCCCCTCCGGGATGCCGATCCACAAGTACCGGCCGTTCCACGAGCAGATCACCGTCGACCTCCCGGACCGCACCTGGCCCGATGCCCGCATCACGACTGCGCCGCGCTGGTGCGCCGTCGACCTCCGTGACGGCAACCAGGCTCTCATCGACCCGATGTCGCCCGAGCGCAAGCGCGTGATGTTCGAGCTCCTGGTGAACATGGGATACAAGGAGATCGAGGTCGGCTTCCCGTCGGCCAGCCAGACGGACTTCGATTTCGTCCGCCAGTTGATCGAAGAGAACCTGATCCCCGACGACGTCACGATCCAGGTGCTGACCCAGGCGCGCGAGCACCTGATCGAGCGCACCTACGAGTCGATCGCCGGTGCGAAGCAGGCCATCGTCCACCTGTACAACTCGACGAGCGTGCTGCAGCGCGAGGTCGTCTTCCGCACCGACAAGCAGGGCATCATCGACATCGCCCTCGAGGGTGCACGACTCTGCCGCGAGTTCGAGAAGCGCATCCCCGAGACGCAGGTCTACTACGAGTACTCGCCCGAGAGCTACACGGGTACCGAACTCGAGTTCGCCGCCGACATCTGCAACCAGGTGATCGAGGTCTTCGAGCCGACGCCCGACCGCAAGGTCATCATCAACCTGCCCGCCACGGTCGAGATGGCATCGCCGAACGTGTACGCAGACTCGATCGAGTGGATGAGCCGGCACCTGAACCACCGCGAGAACGTGATCCTCTCGCTGCACCCGCACAACGATCGCGGTACCGCGATCGCCGCGGCCGAGCTCGGCTACATGGCCGGTGCCGACCGCATCGAGGGATGCCTGTTCGGCAACGGCGAGCGCACCGGAAACGTCGACATCGTCGCACTCGGCATCAACCTGTTCACCCAGGGCATCGACCCGCAGATCGACTTCAGCGACATCGACCAGGTCAAGCGCACGGTCGAGTACTGCAACCAGCTGCCGGTGCCCGAGCGCAGCCCCTGGGCGGGAGACCTGGTCTTCACCGCGTTCAGCGGGTCGCACCAGGACGCGATCAAGAAGGGCTTCGAGGCCATGGCCGTGCGGGCCGACGCCGAGGGCGTCACGGTCGACGACATCGAATGGGCGGTGCCCTACCTGCCGGTCGATCCGAAGGATCTGGGTCGTTCCTACGAGGCCGTCATCCGCGTCAATTCGCAGTCCGGAAAGGGTGGCGTCGCCTACCTGCTGAAGGCCGACCACGCGATCGACCTGCCGCGCAAGCTGCAGATCGAGTTCTCGGGCGTCGTGCAGACGAAGACGGATGCCGAGGGCGGTGAGGTCACGAGCGACCAGATCTGGTCGATCTTCAACGACGAGTACCTGCCGGCCGCATCGAGCGAGGACAAGTGGGGGCGCTTCGAACTGCTCGCCACGCAGACCCGCAGCGACATGTCGGGTGACGTGGTGCTCGACGTCACTCTCCGTGACGACGACCAGCAGGTGGCTGTCGCGGGGAACGGCAACGGACCGATCGCCGCCTTCATCGAGGTGCTGCGCGCACAGGGCTTCGACATCACGCTCTACGACTACGTCGAGCACGCTCTCAGCGCCGGCGGCGACGCGCAGGCCGCGGCCTATGTCGAGCTGCAGATCGGCGATCAGCGTCTGTGGGGCGTCGGCATCGACGGCGACATCTCGACCGCGTCGCTCAAGGCGATCGTGTCGGGTGTGAACCGCTCGATCCGCGCTCGGCAGGGCGAACTCGCCGCCGTCTGAGCGGCTTTCCAGGTCGCTGACCTGCACTGGGTCGCTGAGCCTGTCGAAGCGTTCCCCACGACGAGCCGTTGCGCGTGGTGGGGCCCTTCGACGAGCTCAGGGACCCAGTGAGAACGTGTCAGGGCTTGACGATCGGGATCGCCCCGGTCTCGGCGGCGACCTTGCGGCGGTAGAGGCGCCGTTGCTCGGGCAACGAGACGTCGAAGCTGACCGCGAGCACGCGGATCACCGCGGTGACGGCGATGCCGATGACCGCCGCGAGGGGGATCGACATGCCCAGGGCGTGCGCGATGACGATGAACGCGCATCCGCCACCCGCGGCCACGGCGTACAGCGAGCCGACGTGCATGATCGCGGTCGGCAGGCCCATGAGCATGTCGCGCAGCACGCTGCCGCCGACCGCTGCGCAGACGCCGATGAAGACGGCGGGAACCTCGGGGATGCCGAGGGCGAGGGCTTTGCTCGTGCCGAAAGCGCCGAACATGCCGATGACGATCGCGTCGAGCCCGACGATCACCTTGTTCAGACGTGTGAAGAGCCCGGCGAGCAGCATTCCGAAGAGCGCGGCCCCGGTCGCCGTCACGAGATACCACTGGTTCTGCAGTGTCGCCGGGGTCTGCCCGAGCAGGATGTCGCGGATGAGACCGCCACCCATCCCGATCATGATCCCGATGATCGCGACGCCGAGCCAGTCGAGGCGTCGCTGACCCTGGAAACCGGAGGCGAACAGGGCTCCCTGGACGCCGCCGAGCCCCACGCCCAGCAGATCCGCCCAGAACGGGATGATGAAGAGCGGTTCGGTCACCCGTCCATTGTCTCGCACGGAGGATAATCGAGGGATGCCCACCTATCGAGACGAAGCGGTGATCCTGCGCACCCACAAGCTGGGGGAGGCGGATCGCATCGTCACGATGCTGTCGCGGCAGCACGGCAAGATCCGCGCGGTCGCGAAGGGTGTGCGGCGCACGTCGTCGAAGTTCGGCTCGCGGCTCGAGCCGTTCATGGTCGCGGACGTGCAGCTCTATCAGGGGCGCTCGCTCGACATCGTGCAGCAGGCGGAGTCGCTCGGCTCCTACGGCGCCGACATCGTCGCGCACTACGAGCGTTTCACCGCCGCCAACGCGATGGTCGAGACGGCAGATCGGTTGAGCGATGCCGAGGCGACTCCCGATCAGTACCTGCTGCTCGTCGGCGGTCTGCGGGCGCTGTCACGAGGTGAACACGCCCCCCGCAGCATCCTCGATTCCTACCTCCTGCGCGTCATGGCCCTGTCGGGGTGGGCGCCCTCGTTCGGCGAGTGCGCCCGATGCGGTACTCCCGGCCCGCACTCGACCTTCGTCGTTCAACTGGGTGGCCTGGTGTGCACGTCGTGCGCGCCGGCGGGCAGCCCGCGCATCGGCGAGAAGGCGCTGGGTCTGCTGCGCGCGCTCATGGCCGGCGAGTGGGATGCCGTCGACGCGGCGTCCGCGGCCGACACCGCCGCCGCATCGGGCCTCATCAGCGCCTACGCCCAATGGCACCTCGAGCGCGGCATCCGCTCGCTCGCGCACGTATCCGACATCCCCGGAGGAGCACGGTGACCCCGAAGCCCTACACGCACAAGGACGCCGTCGCGTACCGTCCCCTCGACTGGACGGGGGTGCACCCGCCGGCGTTCCGCGCGGTGCCCGAGCACGTGGCGATCGTCATGGACGGCAACGGGCGCTGGGCGAACCGTCGGGGACTGAGCCGCGTCGAGGGCCACAAGGCCGGCGAGGAGGTGCTCCTCGATGTCGTCGCCGGTGCCATCCAGGCGGGGGTCAAGCACCTCTCGGTCTACGCTTTCTCGACCGAGAACTGGGCACGCTCGCCCGAGGAGGTGCGCTTCCTCATGGGATACAACCGCGACGTGCTGCACCGGCGCCGCGATCAGCTCAACGAGTGGGGTGTGCGCGTGCGCTGGGCGGGGCGCAAGCCGCGGCTGTGGGGCAGCGTCATCAAGGAGCTGCAGTACGCCGAGCAGCTGACGCGCGGCAACGACGTCCTGACGCTCACGATGTGCGTGAACTACGGCGGACGCGTGGAACTCGTCGATGCGATGCGCTCGATCGCGGCGGATGTCGCGGCCGGCCGGGTGAAGCCGAACGCGATCACCGAGAAGATGATCCGTCGCAACCTCTACGTGCCGGACATGCCGGACGTCGACCTGTTCCTGCGCAGCTCGGGTGAGCAGCGCACCTCGAACTTCCTGCTCTGGGAGTCGGCCTACGCCGAGATGGTCTTCCTCGACACGCTGTGGCCGGACTTCTCGCGCGAGGAGCTCTGGCGGGCGATCGGGATCTACCTGTCGCGCGACCGTCGCTTCGGCGGCGCGATCGACGCGCCCGACGCCTCGGCCTGAGCGCGGAGCCACCGTTCCGCCTTGCGCGGATGCCGCAGACGCACGATCGTGAGATGCGGGAACGCGGCGGCGGCCACGGGCATCCGCTCCGTCCATTTGTCGAGCGTCGCGATCTGCCAGGCGAGGATGCTCTCCTCGGGCGAACCGCGGAACATGCGCCAGATCGGCTTCTCGACGTTGCCGTTCCACATCTTGGTGCGCAGGATGCTGCGACCGATCGTGCGACGCAGCAGTCGCGAGCGCACGACTCGGTAGGGGTAGTCGAGCCAGATCACGAGTTGCGCGCGCGGGGCGAGGATCCGATCGGTGCCCTTGCTCGTGTACTGCCACTCGGTGACCCACCGGTCCTCGGACGCGAAGGCTCGCACATCGTCGAGGAACTCCGGCCGCGGAGTCCAGTCCGGGCCGTGGAAGAGCCCGTCGATCTCGACGTGGCGCAGCCCCCAGAGCCGAGCGACGCGGCCGGCCAGGGTCGTCTTGCCCGAACCCGTGACCCCCGCCACCAGCACGCGCTGCGGCGCCCGGGGGAGCGGATCGTCGGCGGACAGCATCCGTCGATCCTAGCGACGCCGGAATACGGAGTGGAGTGATGGGGTTGGATGAGGGTGTGAGCGAACCCATCTCCATCGACATCTGGTCCGACATCGCCTGCCCGTGGTGCTACATCGGCAAGCGCAATCTCGAGAAGGGGCTCGAAGCCGTCGCCGGTGATGACGACGCCCCGCAGGTGAACGTCACCTTCCACTCGTTCGAACTCTCGCCCGACACCCCCGTCGACTTCGACGGCGACGAGATCGACTTCCTCGCAGGCCACAAGGGCATGCCGCGCGACCAGGTCGAGCAGATGCTCGCCAACGTCACCGGCGTCGCCGAGAAGGCGGGCCTCCAGTACCGCTTCGATCTGCTGCAGCACACGAACACCGTCAAGGCGCACGAGCTGCTGCACTTCGCCAAGGCACAGGGCCTCCAGCACCAGCTGGAGGAGCGTCTCATGTCGGCCTACTTCACCGAGGGCAAGCACGTCGGCCGCATCGACGACCTCGTTGCTCTCGCGGTCGAGGTCGGACTCGACGCCGACGCGGCGCGGGAGGCGCTCGAGACCGAGCAGTACCTTCCCGCCGTCCGTCAGGACCAGGCGCAGGCGCGCGCCTACGGCATCCAGGGTGTGCCGTTCTTCGTGATCGACGGGCAGTACGGGATCAGCGGCGCGCAGCCGCCGGCCGCATTCGAGAACGTGCTGCGCGACCTGTGGTCCAAGCGCGGAGACGCCGAGCTCGAGGGCGACGCGGAGGCCGAAGCCGCCGCCGTCTAACGCGTGAGCGCGCCTTCGATGGCGCTCACGATCGCGGGGTCGTCCGGCTTCTGCTTCGGCCGGAACCGGAGGACCTCGCCGTCGGGCAGCACCAGGAACTTCTCGAAGTTCCACTCCACGCGTCCGGCCTTGCCGTTCGCGTCGGGTGTCTCCTTGAGAGCCTTGAAGAGTTCGGCGGCGTTCCGCCCGTTGACCTTCACCTTGTCGTTCACCGGGAAGGTGACGCCGTAGGTGGTCGAGCAGAACTCCGTGATCTGCTCCACGGAACCGGGCTCCTGCAGGAACTGGTTGCTCGGGAAGCCCACCACACTGAAGCCGCGATCACCGTACAGACGCTGCAACTCCTCGAGCTGCTCGTACTGCGGGGTGAGTCCGCACTTCGACGCGACGTTCACCACCAGCAGCACATCGGCGCCGAGGTCATCGAGAGTCTTCTCGTTGCCCTGCGCATCGGTGAAGGGGATCGAACGGAGCGCGGAATCGGTCATACTCCACAGCTTAGGTCGATGGGGCACCACAGGCTCCGCGTCTGGGAGAATGGTCAGGACATGACTCTCGCCACCGCATCCGCGCGCACGCTTCGCATCGGTCCCATCGACCTCGACGTGCCGGTGGTCCTCGCGCCCATGGCCGGGATCACGAACACCGCCTTCCGTCGTCTGTGCCGTGAGTACGGCGCCGGCCTCTACGTCAGCGAGATGATCACCTCGCGCGCGCTCGTCGAGCGCAACGAGACGACGATGCGTCTGATCCGCCATCACGAGAGCGAGACGCCGCGGTCGATCCAGCTCTACGGCGTCGACCCGAAGACCATCGCCGAGGCCGTGCGCATCATCGTCGCCGAGGATCACGCCGATCACATCGACCTGAACTTCGGTTGCCCCGTCCCCAAGGTGACGCGCAAGGGCGGGGGAGCGGCGCTCCCCTGGAAGAGCTCGCTCTTCAGCGACATCGTCACGCAGGCCGTCAAGGCCGCGGGCGACGTTCCGCTCACGGTGAAGATGCGCAAGGGCATCGATCCCGACCACCTCACGTTCCTCGACGCCGGGCGCGCAGCCGAAGACGCGGGTGTCGCCGCGGTCGCCCTGCACGCCCGCACCGCCAGCGAGTTCTACTCGGGCAACGCCGACTGGAACGCGATCGGCGAGCTCAAGCAGGCCGTCACCAGCATTCCGGTGCTCGGCAACGGCGACATCTGGTCGGCCGACGACGCCGTGCGCATGATGGCCGAGACCGACTGCGACGGCGTGGTCGTCGGACGCGGATGCCTCGGCCGCCCCTGGCTGTTCGGCGAACTGGCCGCCGCCTTCGGCGCCGAGAGCCACCCGGTCGACGCGACCCTCGGATTCGTGGCCGATGCCTTCCGCCGGCATGCCGAGCTGCTCGTCGAGTTCTTCGAGGACGAGGACCGCGGGTGCCGCGACGTTCGCAAGCACGTGGCCTGGTACTTCAAGGGCTACCCGGTGGGAGGCGACATCCGCACCGGACTCGCGACGGCGTCGAGCCTCGCCGAGATCGACGACCTGCTCGGACGCCTCGATCACACCGCGCCCTATCCCGGAGCGGATGCCGAGGGCCAGCGCGGACGCGCCGGCCGTCCCAAGCGCCCGGCGCTTCCGGACAAGTGGCTCGACTCGCGCGAGATCGCCGCATCGGCCTCGGAGATGATGCGCGGAGCAGAGATCGAGAACAGCGGTGGGTGACGCGGTCACACCGGCGCGCGCACCTCGCGGCGACGGATACGACCCGCGCGACGCCGAGCGCTTCTTCGCCGAGACCCATCGTTCGGAGCGCGACGATTTCGCCCGCGACCGGGCCCGCGTCCTGCATTCGGCGGCCCTGCGCCGCCTCGCCGCCAAGACGCAGGTGCTGAGCCCCGCGAGCACGGCCGACTTCGCCCGCAACCGCCTCACCCACTCGCTCGAGGTGGCGCAGGTGGGGCGCGAACTCGCCACCGCTCTGGGTGTCTCGGCCGACGTCGTCGACACCGCCTGCCTCAGTCACGATCTCGGGCATCCGCCCTTCGGCCACAACGGTGAGCGTGCGCTCAACGAATGGGCGGCCGACATCGGCGGATTCGAGGGCAACGCGCAGTCGCTGCGCATCCTCACCCGTCTCGAGGCGAAGGTGCTCGACGACGACGAGCGCTCCGTCGGACTCAACCTCACGCGCGCGAGTCTCGACGCCACGTGCAAGTACCCGTGGACGGTCGACAGCCCGGTGCCCGACCCCGGTGGCCGGCTCAAGTTCGGCGTGTACCCCGAGGACGAGGCGGTCTTCCGCTGGATGCGCGAGGGTGCGCCCGGGCGTCTGCGCTGCATCGAGGCCGAGATCATGGACCTCTCCGACGACATCGGCTACTCGGTGCACGACTTCGAGGATGCGATCGTCAACGGCTACCTCGACGTCGCCCAGCTCTCGGATCCGGCAGAGCACGAGGCCCTGCTCGGACGCATCCAGCAGTGGGTGGGGTACGACTTCACGCGCGAGGAGCTGGCCGACGCGCTCTACCGTCTCTCTTCGCAGTCGATGTGGCTCTCGTCGTTCGACCGCAGCCGCCAGTCGCTCGCGCGTCTGAAGAACCTGACGAGCGACCTGATCGGGCGCTTCGCCCGCGCGGCCGTCTCGGCGACCCGCGAGGCCTACGGCAGCAAGGCCCTGGTGCGCTACAACGCACACGTCGTCGTGCCGCGCGTGGTCGAGGCCGAGATCGCCGTGCTCAAGGGCATCATGGGCCAGGCCATCGTGACGATCGAGGCGCGCAAGGGCGTCTACAAGGAGCAGCGCCGGGTGCTCACCCGTCTCGCAGACGCACTCTGGCAGACCGACACGCTGTGGTCGGCCGGTGCCGATGTGCTCGAACCGGCGTTCGCCGCGGACTTTCACGACGCCGACACCGATGATCAGCGCGCCCGCGTCATCGTCGACCAGATCGCCAGCCTCACCGACCAGAGCGCGATCGACTGGCACAACCGCCTCGTGGGCGAGATCGACCCGGCCGAGGTCGGCATCTGGACCCCCCGTCACGCACGCCCCGGGGCGCGCGCGCACGCCGAGAGGTCGACCGTCGTCGAAGGGGCCCGCTGATGCCCCGCATCCGGCAGGCCGACGTCGACGAGGTCAAGTCGCGCACGAACATCGCCGACATCGTGGGGGAGCGCGTCGCGCTGAAATCAGCCGGTGTCGGATCGCTCAAGGGACTCTGCCCGTTCCACGACGAGAAGAGCCCGAGCTTCCACGTGCGCCCGCAGGTGGGGTACTACCACTGCTTCGGGTGCGGCGAGTCGGGAGACGTGTACTCGTTCCTGCGCGAGATGGACCACGTGAGCTTCACCGAGGCGGTGGAGCGGCTCGCCGGCCGCATCGGATACACCCTCCACTACGAGGACGGCGGTGCTGCTCCCGAGACGAGCGGTCGGAGCCGGCTCTACGCCGCGAACACCGCGGCGGCCGAGTTCTTCCGGTCGCAGCTGCTGTCGGCGGATGCCGAGGCGGGGCGACGGTTCCTGGGCGAGCGCGGCTTCGACGCGGGTGCCGCCGCGCACTTCGGCGTGGGCTTCGCGCCGCGCGGATGGGACGGCATGCTCAAGGCGCTGACGGCCCAGGGCTTCACGCGCGAGGAACTCAGCACCGCGGGCCTGGTCTCCACCGGGCAGCGCGGCGTGTACGACCGGTTCCGCGGGCGCCTGGTCTGGCCGATCCGCGATGTGTCGGGCCAGACGATCGGGTTCGGCGCGCGCAAGCTCTTCGACGACGACCAGGGGCCGAAGTACCTCAACACCCCCGAGACGCCGATCTACAAGAAGGCGCAGGTGCTCTACGGTCTCGATCTCGCCAAGCGCGACATCTCCCGCGGCGATCCGCGGCGCGTCGTGGTCGTCGAGGGATACACCGATGTCATGGCGTGCCATCTCGCCGGCCTCACGACGGCGGTGGCGACCTGCGGAACGGCCTTCGGGGCCGAGCACATCAAGGTGCTGCGCCGGGTGATGGGCGACGACAACGCCTCGGGCGAAGTCGTGTTCACGTTCGACGGCGACGAGGCGGGACAGAAGGCGGCGCTGCGCGCGTTCACCGAGGACGACCGCTTCAACGCGCAGACCTTCGTGGCCGTGGCTCCCGACAGCCTCGATCCCTGCGATCTGCGACTGCAGCGTGGCGACGCCGCCGTGCGCGGGCTGATGGACGCCAAGGTGCCGATGTTCGAGTTCGCGATCGATCGCAAGCTCGCCGGCTTCGACCTGGCGACCGTGGAGGGGCGCGTCGGCGCCCTGCGCGCGGCCGCCCCGATCGTGGCCGAGATCCGCGATCGCCTGTTGCGTCCCGGATACGAGCGCGTGCTCGCCCGCCGTCTGGGCATGGATCCGACCGAGGTGCACACCGAAGTGGAGCGCTCGGCGCGGGGCGGCTCGCAGAGTGCCCCGTCGCGGCGCGAGACGGTACCGTCCGGCGGGGGTGAGGGAGCGGCATCCGGAATCGCACCGGTCACGCTCGCGAGCCTGCCGCGCTCGGCCGATGTCGCCGTGGAGCGCGATGCGCTGATGGGAGCGCTGCAGTACGGTCACCAGATCGACCAGCCGCTGCTCTCGCGGGCGCTCGGCGCCCCCCTGCGCACCCCGGCCCTCGATGCGGTGCGCGAGGCCGTGGCCGCCGCTGCCGACCGCACGCGGGCGGGGTGGGCGACGGATGCCGTCAACAGCGTGCGCGAGCCGTACCGCACGCTCGCGGGTGAACTGCTCATGATGCCCTTCCCCGCGCGCAACGAGGAGGGCGCCGTGGCCAGCACCACCGATCTCGCGCGACGCCTCATCATGCGGCAGCTCGAGAGTGAGAAGCAGGAGCTCCTGGGCGCGGTCCAGCGGGTGCCCGCCGACTCCGACGGCGGTCGTGCGCTCCGCATGCGATTGCGCGACATCGACATCGAGCGTCAGCGGTTCGTCGAGTCGTAACCCCCCACGGCCGTCGGGGGAGGGCAGGATGGGATGCATGTCCCGCAGGCACGCCTCCACCCACGCCATCGACTGTTCCGATCTGGTCATCGACCGGATCGGGCACGGCTCTCCGACGCGTGCGGTCGACGGCGTCTCGTTCTCGCTCGCCCCGGGCGCGCTCCTCTGCATCGCCGGTCCTACGGGGTCGGGTAAGTCGAGCCTCGTGGCGGCGCTGGCCGGATCCACCGATCCCTCGGTGAAGGTCGTCGGCGGCCGCGCGGAGGTCTGCGGCGTCGACGCGCGGCGTCCCGGTCGCAAGCACCGCGTGCTCACCTACCGCACGGGTTTCGTGCCGCAAGGAGCCGGCGCCGATCTTCCGCCCCGGCTCACGGTCAACGAGGTGATCGCCGAACCCATCCTGATGCGCGAGAAGCGCGTGAACAGCAAGGCGCTCTCGATCCGCGTCGCCACGCTGCTCGACGAGCTGCATCTGCCGCTCGGCACCGCGGCGAAGTTCCCCTACGAGCTGAGCGCGGGAATGCGCCAGCGCGTCGCGATCGCCCGTTCGTTCGTGCTCGAACCGCAGGTGCTCATCGCCGACGAGATCCTCGCGAACCTCGATCTCGAGGTGCGTCCGGTGGTCTTCGATGCGATCACCCGCCGCCGGAAGGAGCAGTCGATGGCGGCTCTGCTCGTCACGAACGACGCCGACTTCATCCGTGAGCTCAACGCCGAGACGCTCATGCTCCGCGCCGGGCACGTGGTCGCGCGGGGGGTCGGGAAGGACCTGCTCTGGGTGCCGAACGCGGAGGCGGATTCCCGGCGCTGAGCGCGACACGCCCGAGAGCGCGATAACCGCCTCTGGTGTCACGTGCACCGCTCGGAGTTTGCTAAGCTTGTCGAGTTGCCCGCGCAGCGGAGCACATTCCTCGGTAGCTCAATTGGCAGAGCAGCCGGCTGTTAACCGGCAGGTTCTTGGTTCGAGTCCAAGCCGGGGAGCCAATGAAAAGCCCCTCTTCGGAGGGGCTTTTCCCTTTTCTCGGCTGGCCCTCCTCGCCTCGCCGCTCAGGCGTTCGGCGAAGGTGTCCGGCCGCTCTCGCGTGCGCTCGGGGAATACGAGGGGTAGAGTGGCGTTGCATCTAATACCCCCAGGGGGTATCCACGAACACTCCGAAGGAGTTCTCATGAGCGACACCACCGCCGACTACCGGGTGACCGGGATGACCTGCGGCCATTGCGAGATGTCGGTCCGCGAGGAGGTCGAGCAGATCGAGGGCGTCGAGATCGTCGACGTCAGCGCGCAGACCGGCATGCTGCGCATCACCGCTGCGGACGTCGACGATGCGCAGATCCTCTCGGCCGTATCCGAGGCCGGGTACTCGGCCGTCCGCGTCTGATGACCGCCGGGGCGATCGGCGTCGACCTCGAGATCGGCGGGATGACGTGCGCGTCGTGCGCGACGCGGATCGAGAAGAAGCTGAATCGGCTCGACGGGGTGACCGCCACGGTCAACTACGCGACCGAGAAGGCGTCGGTCGCGGCGCCGGAGGGCTACGACCCGGCCGTCCTGATCGCCGAGATCGAGAAGGCCGGGTACACGGCGGCGCTGCCCGCCCGCGCCCAGGATGCCGAACCGGATGCCGCGGGCGACCCCGAGCTCGACGGCCTGCGCACCCGGCTGTGGGTCTCCGTCGCGCTGACCGTCCCCGTCATCGCGATGGCGATGATCCCGGCGCTGCAGTTCACGTACTGGCAGTGGGCCTCGTTGACGCTCGCGGCTCCCGTCGTGGTGTGGGGCGGGTGGCCGTTCCACCGGGCGGCCTGGGTGAACCTCCGACACGGTGCGGCGACCATGGACACGCTCGTGTCGATGGGAACGATCGCGGCGTTCCTCTGGTCGCTCTACGCGCTGTTCTTCGGCATGGCGGGCATGCCGGGGATGACCCATCCGTTCGAGTTCGTCCTGACGCCGTCCGACGGCGCCGATGCGATCTACCTCGAGGTCGCGGCGGGCGTGACGATGTTCATCCTCGCCGGTCGCTACTTCGAGAAGCGGTCGAAGCGTCGCGCGGGAGCGGCGCTGCGCGCTCTGCTGGAGCTCGGGGCGAAGGACGTCGCGGTGCTCCGGGGAGGTGTCGAGCAACGCGTCCCGGCGGACGAGCTACGGATCGGCGACGAGTTCGTGGTGCGCCCCGGTGAGAAGATCGCGACCGACGGCATCGTCGTGTCGGGTACGTCGGCCGTCGACGCCTCGATGATGACGGGCGAGTCCGTTCCCGTCGAGGTCGCCGTGGGAGACTCCGTCACCGGCGCGACCGTGAACGCCGGCGGCCGCCTCGTCGTCCGGGCGACACGGATCGGGGCCGACACCCAGCTCGCGCAGATGGCGCGACTGGTGGAGGAGGCGCAGACCGGGAAGGCCGAGGTGCAGCGCCTGGCCGATCGCATCTCGGGTGTCTTCGTGCCGGTCGTTCTGGTGATCGCGCTCGGCACGCTCGTCACCTGGTTCGCCGTCGGTGCGTCGGCCACGATGGCGTTCACGGCGGCCGTCGCGGTGCTGGTCATCGCCTGCCCGTGCGCCCTCGGCCTGGCGACGCCGACCGCGCTGCTCGTGGGTACCGGTCGCGGAGCCCAGCTGGGGATCCTCATCAAGGGCCCCGAAGTGCTCGAATCCACGCGCGCGGTCGACACGGTCGTGCTCGACAAGACGGGAACGGTCACCCGGGGCGCGATGAGCCTCGTGGACGTGATCGTCGAGCCGGGAGCGGATCGCACACGACTGCTCCGCCTCGCCGGTGCCCTCGAGGCCGCCTCCGAGCATCCGATCGGACGGGCGATCGCGCAGGCGGCGGAGGCCGAAGCCGGGACGCTTCCGGCGGTCGACGGCTTCGTCAACCACCCGGGCATCGGAGTGGAGGGCGTCGTGGACGGGCATCGTGTGCGCGTCGGCCGCGCGGCGATGTTCGCCGGAGCGACGAGCACGCGCGACCACTCCATCCACGGTTCCCACGAGGTGGCGGGGCGCACGGTCGTGACGGTCGGCTGGGACGGAGCGGTCCGAGGCGTGCTCGTCGTGGCGGATGCCGTGCGGCCGACGAGCGCCGCAGCGGTCGAGCAGCTGAAGGCGCTCGGCCTCACCCCGGTGCTGCTGACGGGCGACAACGCGGCCGTCGCGCGTCATATCGCTCGCGAGGTCGGCATCGACGAGGTCATCGCCGAGGTGCTCCCCGCGCAGAAGGCCGAGGTCGTCGCGCGGCTGCAGAGCGAGGGACGAACGGTCGCGATGGTCGGCGACGGCGTCAACGATGCGCCTGCGCTCGCGCGTGCCGACCTCGGCATCGCGATGGGAACGGGAACGGATGCCGCGATCCAGGCATCCGACATCACGCTGGTCCGCGGGGATCTGCGCAGCGCCGTCGACGCGATCCGCCTGTCGCGCCGCACCCTGCGCACGATCCGGACAAACCTGTTCTGGGCCTTCGCGTACAACGTGGCGGCGATCCCGGTCGCCGCCCTCGGACTGCTGAACCCGATGCTGGCCGGCGCCGCGATGGCGTTGTCGAGCGTGTTCGTGGTCGGCAACAGTCTGCGCCTGCGCGGATTCCGCAGTGGCGCACGCGACGAGCGGAGAGAACGATGAGCGAGACGCACCCACACGCGCACCCGGAGCACGAGCACTCGGCGCCACCCCACGGAGGCCAGGCGAAAGTCGACGACCATTCCGGGCACGACGGACACCCCGGGCACTCCGGCCACTCCGGGCACGCCGGTCATTCCGGCCACGGCGACCACGTGGGCCAGTTCCGGCGACTCTTCTGGATCAACCTGGTGCTCGCGGTCCCCGTCGTGCTGCTCTCCCCGATGTTCGCGATGATCATCGGCTACGAGATCCCCGACGGCCCGGTGCGTTTCGTCGCCCCGGTGATCGGTTCGGTGATGTACGTGTGGGGTGGCCGGCCGTTCCTCCAGGGCGCCGTGGGCGAACTGCGCGCGCGACGCCCCGGCATGATGCTGTTGATCGCCCTCGCGATCACCGTCGCCTTCTTCGCCTCGTGGGGAGCGACGCTCGGGGTGCTGCATCACGAGCTGGAGTTCTGGTGGGAACTCGCCCTCCTCATCGTCATCATGCTGCTCGGTCACTGGATCGAGATGCGCTCACTCGCGCAGACGACGTCGGCACTCGACTCGCTGGCCGCGCTCCTGCCCGATGAAGCCGAACGCATCGAGGGCGAGCGCACCGTGCGCGTGCCGCCGGATGCACTCCGCGTAGGCGATCTCGTCGTCGTGCGTCCCGGCGCGCGGGTACCCGCCGACGGCCGGATCGTCGACGGCAGCGCGGCGATGGACGAGTCGATGATCACCGGGGAGTCGCGTCCTGTGACCCGTACGCCCGGCGACATCGTCACGGCGGGCACGGTGGCGACCGACTCGGGCCTCCGCGTCGAGATCACGGCTGTCGGCGACGACACGGCGCTGGCCGGCATCCGTCGACTCGTCGAGGATGCGCAGAACTCGACCTCGCACGCTCAGCGGCTCGCCGACCGTGCGGCGGCGCTGCTCTTCTGGTTCGCCCTGATCTCGGCGGCGGTGACCGCCGTGGTGTGGTCGGCCGTCGGCGACGTCGATGCCGCCGTCGTGCGCTCGATCACGGTCCTCGTGATCGCCTGCCCGCACGCGCTGGGTCTGGCGATCCCGCTCGTGGTCTCGATCGCGACCGAACGGGCCGCTCGCGCGGGCATCCTGGTGAAGGACCGGTTGGCGCTCGAGCGCATGCGCACCGTCGACACGGTGCTGTTCGACAAGACCGGAACGCTGACGCGCGGCGAGCCGGTCGTCACCGACATCGCGGCGGTCGATGGAGTCGATCCGGCCCGCGTGCTCGCACTGGCGGCGTCGGCGGAGGGTGACAGCGAGCACCCCCTCGCCCGGGCGATCGTCCGCGCGGCGGAGGAGCGTGGACTCGACACCCCGTCGGCCGTCGGCTTCTCGTCGTCGCCGGCGGTCGGGGTTCGGGCGACCGTCGACGGTGCCGATGTGCGCGTGGGCGGTCCGAAACTGCTCGATGAGATCGGAGCGCACGAGCTGCCCGTCGCCGAGACGTGGCGGGCGACGGGCGCGATCATCCTGCACGCGGTGGTCGACGGTACGGTGATCGGCGCGTTCGCGCTGGCCGATGAGGTGCGCGCCGAGTCCCGTACCGCGGTCGACGACCTGCGTCGTCGCGGCGTGGAGGTCGTCATGATCACCGGAGATGCGCAGGCGGTCGCGGATGCCGTCGCCGCGGAGCTCGGCATACGACGTGTGTTCGCGGGGGTGCGTCCGGAGGACAAGTCGGCGAAGGTCGCGGAGCTGCAGCGGGAGGGCAGGATCGTCGCGATGGTGGGGGACGGCGTGAACGATGCTCCCGCGCTGGCACAGGCGGACGTCGGGATCGCGATCGGCGCGGGCACCGACGTGGCGATCGCTTCGGCCGGGGTGATCCTGGCCAGCTCCGACCCGCGCTCCGTCGTGTCCGTGATCGAGCTGTCGCGTGCGACCTACCGCAAGATGTCGCAGAACCTCTGGTGGGCGGCCGGGTACAACCTGCTCTCCGTGCCTCTGGCCGCGGGTGTGCTGGCGCCGATCGGGTTCGTGCTGCCGATGTCGGTCGGTGCGGTGCTGATGTCGCTGTCGACGGTCGTCGTCGCGCTCAACGCCCAGCTCCTGCGCCGGCTCGACCTCCGACCCGACGACCGCGACGTTCTAGCGGGAAGCTCCCGCGAGCGTGCCGGTCACGGGGCCTGAGGGGTCGAAGATCACGCACTGGATGGTCCGGTCGTCGTGCTCGTCCCACGAGGTCTCGCTCGGGATGAGGGGGAACACCTCGAACACCGACTCGGCCTTCTCGAGACCGATGAACGCTGTGTAGGGCTCTCCGATGCACTCCATGCTCGCCGCGTCGATGTCGGTCTCCGAGAAATCGCCGTCGGGCATGGTGATCTCGTGGAAGACCTCCTGGTCGTGGGGCTCCGTGCAGGGCACCACGTCGATGTCTTCGCGCAGCCCGCTGGGGGCGTCCATCATGCAGTCGCCGAGCTCGAGGGCGACGATGTCGATGGTGCCCTCCTCCGTCACCTGACCGGTCCCGGAATCGCGTTCGGGTTCGTCCGAACTGCTGCAGCCGAGCAGGGTGAGTGAGAGAGTCGCCGTGAGTGCGAGCGCGGCGAGGCCGCGGTGTGTACGCCGGGTCATGTGCGCCCTCAGCCTTCCAGGTCGTCGACGCCGGGCAGCCAGCTGGCGCCGGGTCGGCCCCAGCCGCGCTTACGGGCGATCTTCTGCGCGGTCTTCCAGTCGCCGTCCGACAGGCGGTCCACGTAGAGGATGCCGTCGAGGTGGTCGAACTCGTGCTGCATGATGCGTGCGCGCCATCCGTCGACCGCGATCGACACCGGTGCGCCCTCGAGGTCAATGCCGGTGACCCGGACGTGCTCGGAGCGACGCAGAGGGAAGCGCTCGCCCGGGAACGACAGGCAGCCCTCGGACTCCAGGTCGGGATCGGGGGAGCCGGGCTCGATCGGAGTGATCCAGAGCTCGGGATTGATGATCACGCCGCGCCAGGGCTGATCGTCGTCGTCGACGTACGAGTAGGTGTAGATGCGCAGGGCGACGCCGACCTGCGGTGCGGCCAGGCCGACACCCGGAGCGATGTCCATCGTCTCGAACATGTCGGCGACGAGGGTGCGGATCTCATCGGTGATCTCGTCGACGGGAGAAGCGGGGGAGTGCAGGACGGGGTCGCCCATGATGCGAATCGGAAGTACAGCCACGTCACAACCCTACTGGGCGCACTGCGACGGGTAGGGTCGTAGGGTGAGCGCAGGGGTGTGGAAATGAACTCGGTAGAAGACGTCGGCGAGCAGCTCGTCGGTGTCTTCCAGAACCCCGGGCTGCTCCTCGGCATCCCGCTCGCGCTGGCCGGCGCGGTGTTCATGTCGCTCGGCGCGCAGTACCAGCACCGCGGAGTCGAGAAGGTCGAGCGCCTGAGCGGTTCGCAGGGGACGTCGGGCCTCAGCTTCGACCAGCTCCGCCGGCTGCTCACCCGCCCCTCGTGGATCATCGGCACCCTGATGCTGGGCCTGGCGATCGTATGCCAGCTCGCCGCGCTCGTGCGCGCTCCGCTCATGGTCGTGCAGCCGCTCGGCGCCATCGCGCTGGTGATCACGACACTGTTGAACGCCCGCATCTCCGGGCACTCGCCGACGAAGAAATCCATCACCGCGATCATCTGCTGTGTCGGCGGCATCTTCCTGTTCGTCTTCTTCGCCGCGCTGTTCGCCACCGAGCGCGAGGTGCAGGATCGCGAACTGTTCGTGATCCTCGCGATCCTCCTCGTCGTGATCATCGTGCTCGGCGCCTGCTGGCTCGTTCTGCGGCACCGCATGCGCGCCCTGTTCTACGTGATCGGCGCCGGTGTGCTCTACGGCTTCGTCGCCACCCTGGCGAAGGTCGTCATCAAGCGCATCGAGGCGGGACAGTTCGAGTGGATAACCGCGATCTGCGTCATCGCCCTCGTCGCGGCCGCGGCGGTCGGGGCGTACTTCGTGCAGACCGCCTACAGCTCCGGCCCGCCCGACCTCGTCATCGCCGGCCTCACGGTCGTCGACCCGCTCATCGCCGTGCTCATCGGAATGGTGATCCTCGGCGAGGCGGCCGCTGCGCCGCCATGGGCGCTCGTGATCTACGGCGTCGCCGGGGCCATCGCGGTCTACGGCGTGGTCAACCTCGCCCGCTACCACCCGCAGGTGCTCAGCGAGAGCCAGGAGATCGGCATCACGCGCGGCAGCGACGGCGGTACCGCAACGACGAACCCCGGCGCCGAGCAGGCACCGGGGTCCGAGGAGACGGATCGTCCGTAGAGCGGTTCTCGGTCCGCCCGATCAGTACGCCTGATCGATGAGATCCGGCGAGACCTCGGAGGCCGCGGCCTCGTCGACGAAGAACACCGTGCGCTTGCGCCCGCGGGCACCGGCGACCGGAACACTCGTGTAGCTCGCACCGGCGAGGGCCAGGCCCAGCGCCGACGCCTTGTCGGCGCCCGTGAGCACCAGCCAGACGCGCTTCGAGGTGTTGATGACCGGACGCGTCAGCGTGACGCGCTCGGGCGGAGGCTTCGGCGAGTTGCGCACGGGGAGAGCGGCCGCATCCGTCACCGTGACCTCTTCGCGATCGGGGAAGAGCGAGGCGATGTGCCCGTCGGGCCCGACCCCCAGGAAGCACACGGCGAACGCCGGCCACGGGTTCTCGTCGGTGCCGAAGCGCGCGAGCTCGGCGGCGTACGCGTACGCGGCCTCGTCGAGGGTGAGGCCGTCATCGGAGCCGGCGACCTCGTGGATGTTCTCGGGCGGTACCGGGATGTGGTCGAGCAACGCGTTGCGCGACTGGAGTGCGTTGCGATCGGCGTCGTCACGCGGCACGAAGCGCTCGTCGCCCCACCAGAAGTGCACGAGCGACCAGTCGATCGATGCGGACCGCGGGTCGTCACGTGTCGCTGCCAGGACCGCGCCGCCCATCGAACCGCCCGTGAGGGCGACGTGGGCGACGCGACCGTTGACGGTACGGGCGCGCAGGCGCGTCAAGAAACGATCGGCGACCCGTGCAGCCACGTCGGTGGGCGTGGCCTCGATCACGACCCGCTTCTCTGCGGACGTTGCGTCGCTCACGTCGTCACTCTCCTGTCTCGGGCGGGCCCAGCTTCTCCCAGCCCTCGGTGATCACTCGACCGTAAAGGAGGTCGGGATCCAGGCGGCGCAGTTCCTCGGCGAGGCATTCGCGAAGCGTGCGCCGGGGGAGGTGCAGGTCGTGGTTCGGCTGATCGGGCTGCGTGAGCTGGGCGACGCCGGGCGAGGGGCGCTCGAGCAGGATGTCTCCCGACTCGCGGGTCAGCCGTACGGAACGGATGCCGTCGTGCCAGACCTCCGGCTGTTCGGAGAACCAGCGGACCGGAACCTCGAGAGCGAGCTGCAGCCAGGCGGCCAGCAGCGCGGTCGACGGGGAGGCGGCGGCGCCGCGGACCTCGATCGCGGTGATCGGCTCGAACGGCGGCTGATCGAGCACGGCCGCGAGCTGCTCGCGCCAGTGCGTCAGACGGGTCCACGCGAGGTCGGTGTCACCCGGGGCGTGGGTCTTGCCGAGCAGCGCGAGGCGGTCGCGCACGTCGTGCGCGGTCGCGGCATCCGTGATCCGGCGCTGGGCGATCCGGCCCAGCGGCGACGACGACGGAGAGGTCGGTGCCTCTTCCGGCCACCAGGCCACGACCGGAGCATCCGGCAGCAGCAGGCCCGTGATGAGGCTCTCCTCGTTGCTCGCGGCGTCGCCGTAAGCGTGCAGGACGACGACTTCGCTCGCTCCGGCATCCCCGCCGACGCGGATCTGGGCGTCGAGACGGGACTCGCCCTCGCCCGTGGTGAGCACGATGACGCGCATCGGGTGCTCGCGCGATGCGTCGTTGGCCGCGTCGATGGCCGCCTCGGCGACGCCGTTGCGGGCCGAGATCACGAGGGTCAGCACGCGGCCGAGGGCGACGGCGCCGCCCTCTTCGCGCACCTTCACGAGTTGCTTGGCGACCTGGCTGACGGTCGTGTCGGGAAGGTCGATGATCACGGTCGTCTCCAGACTCGTCCGTCGCGGGCCAGCAGGGCGTCGGCGGATGCCGGACCCCACGAACCGGGTGCGTACTGCTCAACCGGGCCGCCCTCGGACGCCCAGAACTTCTCGACGGGGTCGAGGATCTTCCACGAGAGCTCGACCTCCTCGTGCCGCGGGAACAGCGGCGGATCGCCCAGCAGGACGTCGAGGATGAGGCGCTCGTAGGCCTCGGGGCTGGCCTCGGTGAAGGCGTGGCCGTATCCGAAGTCCATCGTCACGTCGCGCACGTTCGACCCGCTGCCCGGCACCTTCGAGCCGAAGCGGATCGTGACGCCCTCGTCGGGCTGCACGCGGATGACCAGTGCGTTCTGACCGAGCTCCGAGGCGTTGCCGCGTCCGAACAGGTGCTGCGGAGCGCGGTTGAAGACCACGGCGATCTCGGTGACGCGGCGGCCCAGTCGCTTGCCGGTGCGGAGGTAGAACGGCACACCCGACCAGCGGCGCGTGTCGATCTCGAGCTTGATCGCGGCGTACGTCTCGGTGGTCGACTCGGGGTTCATGCCCTCCTCGTCGAGGAAGCCGGTGACCTTCTCGCCGCCCTGCCATCCACCCGCGTACTGGCCGCGCGCGGTCGCCTGCGAGAGGTCGTCGGGTACGTGCACCGCTGCGAGGACCTTCTCCTTCTCGGCGCGCAGATGCTCGGCGGAGAGGCTGATGGGCTCCTCCATCGCGGTGAGCGCGAGCAGCTGGAGCAGGTGGTTCTGGATGACGTCGCGCGCGGCGCCGATCCCGTCGTAGTACCCCGCGCGCCCGCCGACGCCGATGTCCTCGGCCATCGTGATCTGCACGTGGTCGACGTAGTTGCGGTTCCAGATCGGCTCGTAGAGCTCGTTGGCGAAGCGCAGAGCGAGGATGTTCTGCACCGTCTCCTTGCCCAGGTAGTGGTCGATGCGGAAGATCGAGTCGGCCGGGAACGCGACCTCGAGCGCGGCGTTGAGCGCACGCGCGGAGTCCAGGTCGTGCCCGAACGGCTTCTCGATCACCACGCGCCGCCAGCGCGAATCCTCGTCGGCATCCTCCCCGACCAGTCCCGAGTCCTTCAGCTGCTTCGCGACGAGCGGGAAGTCCTTCGGCGGGATCGACAGGTAGTAGGCGTGGTTGCCCATGGTGCCGCGTTCGACGTCGAGCTGGTCGACGGTGTCCTTCAGCTTCTGGAACGACTCGGGGTTGTCGAACTCGCCCGAGACGAACCGGATGCCCTGCAGCAGCTGCTCCCACGTCTCCTCACGGAACGGCGTGCGCGCGTGCTGCTTGACGGCCTCGTAGACGACCTGGGCGAAGTCCTGGTCCTCCCAATCGCGTCGGGCGAACCCGACGAGTGCGAAGCCGGGCGGGAGCAGACCGCGGTTGGCGAGGTCGTAGACCGCCGGCATGAGCTTCTTGCGAGACAGATCTCCGGTGACGCCGAAGATCACCAGGGCGCTGGGCCCGGCGATCCTGTTGAGACGGCGGTCATCGGGATCGCGCAGCGGGTTGTGCCCGCGCGAGAGGGGAACAGACATCGGTGGGGGATTCTCCTGCTGACTACTTCTGTGCGGCTTCGAAGAGGGTGAGCACGTCGGCCGACGAGTCGGTGATCGTCAGGGAGACGACGGGGCGACCGTGCTCGGCCAGGACTGCGGCGTCGCCGGCAGCCTGAGCCTCGATGAGCTGGCCGAACGTGAACGGTCGCTCCGGGATCTCGAGATCGACGTCGGTGCGCTCGAGGATCTGCAGGAAGACGCCCTGGGCGGGGCCTCCCTTGTGGTACTGACCCGTGGAGTGCAGGAATCGCGGTCCCCAGCCGAACGTCGTCGGGCGGCCGGAGTCGGCGGCGACGAGCTCGCGGAGACCCTGCAGCTGCGGGACCTCGAGGCGGTTGACGTAGGCCTGGATCGAGACGTAGCCGTCTTCGGCGAGCTGCGCCCACAGGGCGTCCAGCACGCCTTCGACGGTGCCCGAGACGGCGAGAGCCGGGTCGGACACGCGCACCTCGACGCCGTTCTCGGTGAACGCCGGAGCGGTCGGCTCCGGGCGCGCGTCGAGAAGACCGCGGGCCGCGACCTTCGCCGACTCGACGTCGGGCTGGTCGAACGGGTTGATCCGCAGCAGGTGGCCGGCGATCGCGGTGGCGTACTCCCAGACGATGAGCTGCGCGCCGAGCGAGCCGCTGACGAGGATCTCGCCCTCGTGACGCTCGTGCAGGTGGAACTCGTTGGCGTCGTCGACGAGACGGACGATCTGGAGGTCGGCGGGCTTCGAATCGAGCTCGGGGGAGACCGGCAGCAGGACCACGGGGAGGATTCCCGTGCCGTCCTTGCCCGTCGACTCGGCGATCAACTGCTCGATCCAGTCCGGCAGGCCCTTGATGTGGGTGCCGTCGGTGATGAGGCCGAGCTTGTCGCGGCGGGGATCGGTCGCGGCGATGGCCGCGCCGAGGCGCAGTGCAGGGTTCTCGGCCGAGTCGACCGCGACCTCGAGCAGCGAGGCCTCGGCCTCGTTCAGGAGCTCGTCGATGTCGACGCCCGCGAGGCCGGACGGCACGAGGCCGAACGCGGTCAGCGCGGAGTAGCGTCCGCCGACGTTCGGGTCGGCGTTGAACACGCGGTAGCCGGTCTCGCGCGCCGAGACGTCGAGCGGGGAGCCCGGGTCGGTGACGACGACGATGCGCTCCAGCGGGTCGATGCCGAGGTCGCGGAAGGCGGCCTCGAACGTGCGGCGCTGGGAGTCGGTCTCGACCGTCGAGCCCGACTTCGAGGAGACGACGAGCACGGTGTCGGCGAGTCCTTCGTCGAGGGCCGCGAGCACCTGGCCCGGGGCCGTCGAGTCGAGGATCGTGAGCGGCTTGCCCGCGGTCTGAGCGATCACCTCGGGGGCGAGCGACGATCCGCCCATGCCCGCAAGGACGACGCGGTCGACGCCCTTCGAGGCGAGCTGTTCGCGGAGTGCGACGATCTCGTCGACGAGCGGACGCGAGACCGAGACGGCCTCGACCCAGCCCAGACGGATGGAGGCCTCGGCCTCGGCCGCCGGGCCCCAGAGGGTCGGGTCTCCGCCGGTGATCCGCGAGGCGACCAGGTCGCGCACGAGTGCGGGGACGACCTCGTCGATCGCGACGCGAGCGTCGCCGGAGGCGTGGATGCCGAAGGTCATCGCTGTGCCTCCAGCGTCTCGGCGACCTGTGCGAGCAGGTCGTGCCAGGAGTCGATGAACTTCGCGACGCCCTCGTCCTCCAGCACCTGGGTGACGTCGACGAGGTCGATTCCGACCTCCGCCAGCGCGTCGAAGACGGCGTGCGCCTCGGCGTAACCGCCCGTGATGGTGTCACCGCTGACGACGGCGTGGTCGAAGGTCGCCTCGAGCGTCTTCTCCGGCATCGTGTTCACGACGCCGGCCGCGACGAGCTCGGTCACGTAGAGCGTGTCGGGCAGCGAGGGGTCCTTGACGCCGGTGGAGGCCCAGAGCGGGCGCTGCAGGTTCGCGCCGGCGGCGAGGAGATCCTGCGCGCGCTTCTCGGCGAACTTCTTCTCGAACAGCTCGTAGGCCAGACGCGCGTTGGCGAGGCCCGCCTTGCTCTTGAGGGCCTTCGCCTGATCGGTGCCGATCGCGTCGAGGCGCTTGTCGGTCTCGGTGTCGACGCGCGACACGAAGAACGAGGCGACCGAGTGGATGCCGGCGAGGTCGATGTCCGCCGCCTGCGCGCGCTCGAGGCCCGCGAGGTAGGCGTCGATGACCTCTTCGTAGCGCTCGAGGCTGAAGATCAGGGTGACGTTGACGCTGATGCCCGCGGCGATCGCCTCGGTGATCGCCGGCAGGCCCGCCTTCGTCGCGGGGATCTTGACGAGGAGGTTGGGACGGTCGATCTTGCTCCACAGCTCCTTGGCCGACGCGACGGTGCCGTCGGTGTCGTGAGCGAGGTCGGGGGAGACCTCGATCGACACGCGGCCGTCGACGTGGTTCGAGGCCTCCCACACCGGACGGAACACGTCGAGTGCGGCGGCGACGTCCTGAGTGGTGGCCGCGAACACGGCCTCCTCGGCGGAGGCGCCGGCGGCGGCGAGCTCGGTGACCTGGGCGTCGTACGACGTGTTGCTCTTGTCGGTGAGCGCGTTGGCGAAGATCGTCGGGTTCGTGGTGACACCGACGACGTTGCGCGTCTCGATCAGCTCGGCGAGGTTGCCGGAGGAGATGCGGGTGCGCGAGAGGTCGTCGAGCCAGATGCTGATGCCGGCGGCGGCGAGCTGTGCGGTGGGGGTGCTCATGCGTTCTCCTTGGTGCTGTGTGCGGCGATGGTCTCGCGAGCGGCCGCGATCACGGCCTCCGTGGTGATACCGAACTTCTGGAACAGGGTCTTGTAGTCGGCGGATGCGCCGAAGTGGTCGATGCCGACCGAGCGTCCGCGGTCGCCGACGATGCCGCGCCACGTGAGCACGGAGCCGGCCTCGACCGACACGCGCGCGGTGACGGCGGCGGGGAGCACGCTCTCGCGGTACGCCTCGTCCTGCTCGTCGAACCACTCGAGCGAGGGGGCCGACACGACGCGCACGCCGATTCCCTCGGAGGCGAGTGCGGCGCGGGCCTCGACGGCGAGCTGCACCTCGGATCCGGTGGCGACGATGATGACGTCCGGGGTGCCGTTCGCGGCTTCCGCCAGCACGTAGGCACCGCGGGCGGTGCGGTCGGCCGAGGCGAAGACCTCGCCTTCCGCGTCACCCTCGCCGCGCTCGAACACCGGGATGTTCTGACGGGTGAGGGCGATGCCGGCCGGACCCGCCTGGCGGCGCAGGATCTCGAGCCAGGCGGCCGAGGTCTCGTTCGCGTCGGCGGGGCGCACCACCGCGAGGTTCGGGATGGCGCGCAGGGTCGCGAGCTGCTCGATCGGCTGGTGCGTGGGTCCGTCCTCGCCGAGCGCGACGGAGTCGTGGGTCCAGACGAAGACGCTGGGTACGTTCATGAGCGCGGCCAGACGCACGGCGGGGCGCATGTAGTCGCTGAAGATGAGGAACGTACCGCCGAAGGCGCGCGTCTTCCCGTGCAGCACGATGCCGTTGACGATCGCGCCCATGGCGTGCTCGCGGATGCCGAAGTGCAGCACGCGGCCGTACGGGCTGCCCGACCACTCGTGGGTGGACCACTCGGCCGGGATGAACGACGGGGCGCCCTTGATCGTCGTGAGGTTCGACTCGGCGAGGTCGGCCGATCCGCCCCAGAGCTCGGGGAGCTCGGCGGCGAGGGCGTTGATGACCTGGCCGGAGGCCGCACGGGTCGAGACGTCCTTGCCGGCCTCGAAGACCGGCAGGGTGTTCTGGATGTCGGCGGGCAGTTCGCCCGCCTCGAGGCGGTCGAGGAGCTGCTTGCGCTCGGGGTTCGCCGCGGCCCAGGCGTCGAAGGACTCCTGCCACTCGGCACGGATGCCGGCGGCGCGGTCGGCGAGACCGCGGGTGTGGGCGAGGACGTCGTCGGCGACGACGAACGTCTCCTCGGCGTCGAAGCCGAGGACCTTCTTGGTGGCGGCGAGCTCGTCGGCGCCGAGTGCCGAACCGTGGATCTTGCCGGAGTTCTGCTTGCCGGGCGACGGCCAGCCGATGATCGTCTTGAGGATGATGAGCGAGGGCTTGGAGGTCTCGCCCTTCGCGGCGTCGATGGCCGCGTTCAGCTCGGCGACGTCCTCGACGTACTCGCCGGTCTTCTTCCAGTCGACCGTCTGCACCTGCCAGCCGTAAGCCTCGTAGCGCTTCGCGACGTCTTCCGTGAAGGCGACGTTGGTGTCGTCCTCGATGGAGATCTGGTTCGAGTCGTAGATGGCGATGAGGTTGCCGAGCTGCTGGTGGCCCGCGAGAGAGGAGGCCTCGCTCGTGACGCCTTCCTGCAGGTCGCCGTCACCGGCGATGACGTAGACGAAGTGGTCGAACGGGCTGGTGCCCGCTGCCGCCTCGGGGTCGAACAGGCCGCGCTCGTAGCGGGCGGCATAGGCGAAGCCCACGGCCGACGCGAGGCCCTGACCCAGGGGACCGGTGGTGATCTCGACGCCCTTGGTGTGACCGTACTCGGGGTGTCCCGGCGTGAGCGAGCCCCAGGTGCGGAGCGCCTTCAGGTCGTCGAGCTCGAGGCCGAAGCCGCCGAGGTAGAGCTGCACGTACTGCGTGAGCGAGGAGTGTCCGACCGAGAGGATGAAGCGGTCGCGACCGAGCCAATCGGTGTCGGTCGGGTCGTGCCGCAGCACGCGCTGGTAGAGGAGGTAGGCGGCGGGAGCGAGGCTCATGGCCGTGCCGGGATGCCCGTTTCCGACCTTCTCCACGGCGTCCGCCGCCAGGAGGCGAGCGGTGTCCACCGCGCGCCGATCGATCTCATCCCACTGCAATTCCGACACGTTCATGCCCTTTCCGACAGTTTCGAGGGCGCCCGTATTCCCTGCGCCTCCGCATCGTCACGGAGAGTGTGCACAGCGCCGGGCGCGAGTGTTTTCAGCATAGCGGGGTGGGTCCGACCCCAAACCCCGTCTTACGCTCCGAGTCCGCCCCGCCGCGTGCCCTAGACTGGAAGGGTTGTCATGACGCGTGTGGAGGAGGCGATCGAGATCTCGACGATGTCTGATCAGACCGTGGGGAAGCAGTCCATCGGTCGCACGGTGAAGGCGTACGTCGCCCTCACCAAGCCGCGCGTCCTCGAGCTGCTCCTCGTGTCGACCGTGCCGGTGATGTTCCTGGCGTACGGCGGCATGCCCGATCTGTGGCTGGTGCTGGCGACCGTGATCGGCGGCGCGATGAGCGCCGGCTCCGCCGCGGCGTTCAACATGTACCTCGACCGCGACATCGACGCGCACATGCACCGTACCGAGAACCGCCCGCTCGTGACGGGCGAGGTCACGCCGCGCGGCGCGCTGGTGTTCTCCTGGACCCTCGCGGTGCTCTCGACGGTCTGGCTGCTGGTCACCACGAACTGGCTCGCGGCCGCTCTCTCGGCCTTCGCGATCTTCTTCTACGTCGTGATCTACACGATGCTCCTCAAGCGCCGCACCGAGCAGAACATCGTCTGGGGCGGGATCGCCGGGTGCTTCCCGGTGCTGATCGGCTGGGCGGCCGTGACCGGATCGCTCGACTGGCCCGCGTTCATCCTGTTCCTGCTGATCTTCCTGTGGACTCCGCCGCACTACTGGCCGCTGTCGATGAAGTACCGCGATGACTACGACGACGTCGACGTGCCCATGCTCGGCGTGACGCGCAACGCCTCGCAGGTCGGACTCCAGGTCATCCTCTACGCCTGGGCGACGCTGGCCTGTTCTCTGCTGCTGGTGCCGATCGCGAACATGGGCCTCGTCTACACGGTGTCGGCCCTGGTCTTCGGAGGATGGTTCGTCTACGAGTCGCACCGCCTGTACAACCGCGCGGTGCGGGGGACCGAGGCGCGGCCGATGCGAGTCTTCCACGCCTCGATCACCTACTTGACGTTGATCTTCGTCGCGGTCGCGGTCGACCCGCTGCTGCCCTTCTGATCGTCGGTCTCGGCATCCGCCTCGACATCGTCGTTCGCCGGAGTGCCGAGGGCCCCGGCCGCTGAGGTCTCTCCGTCGACGGCCGTGACCGTCGCGTCGTCGTCCACCGGAGCGGTCGTGTCATCGGCCTCGGCCGTCCAGTCGATCGGCTCGACGACGACGGGCGTCGCCGCGGGGATCAGCGACTGCACGGCGACGAGGGCGACGGCGAGGAGGATGCCGAGCACGCCCGCGCCGAGCAGCGCGGAGCCGACGACGACCAGCGACTGACCGACGTACACCTCGATTCCCGTGGCCGTCCCGTCGAGGAGCGTCGTGGTCATCGTCCCGATCTGCCCGGAGATGAGCCACCCACCCACCGCGGTCGAGGCGAGTGCGAGCACGAGGAGCAGCCAGAATCCGATGCTGCGTGTCAGTGACTTGTTCATGCCGACCACGATCACGGACGCGCTGATGACTCCGGTATGCGCAGCCTATGGATCGGCTGTCCGCGGACTCTGAGACGTCCGTTCAGCCGGCGGAGGGGGTGCTGACCTCGTCGGCTGCCGGGCGCTTCAGCTTCAGGACGACGACGGTGTAGGTCGCTGCCGAGAGCGAGGCGAGCACCATGTGGATGCCGACCAGCAGAGGCGGGAGTCCCGCGCGCGCCTGCCAGACCCCGACGCCGACCTGGACCGCGATGGCCAGGACCAGGACGACGAGCCACTTCCGCGGCGGGAGGCGCAGCGCCCAGGCGGCGATCGTCAGGGCGAGCACGAGAGCGGCGAGGATGTACCCGGGCCAGGAGTGCACGTGCGCGAGCACGGTCGCGTCGAATCCGTGCCGCAGCACGTCCTGGTCGCCGGAGTGCGGGCCGGATCCGGTCGTCAGCACGCCGAACAGGATGGTGACCGCGAGCGCCAGCC
Source organism: Microbacterium galbinum (assembly GCF_023101185.1). GTDB lineage: Bacteria > Actinomycetota > Actinomycetes > Actinomycetales > Microbacteriaceae > Microbacterium > Microbacterium galbinum. Next base: position 3,262,867 of record NZ_CP078077.1, on the reverse strand, counting down.
CGGTGACGTGGCTGAGGATCATGAACCAGGTCGGCACCGCGCGCTCGCGCGGTCCCGGAGCCGCGTACAGGCGCACCAGGAATGCGGCCGTGACGCACACCAGGAGCAGGGACGACGTGTAGTGGAATCCGACGATGAACGGGTTCAGGCCGGTGAGCACCGTGATGCCGCCGACGAGCGCCTGCGCCATGACGCCGGCGAACACGACCCAGGCCAGGACGAGGAGATCGCGGCGCGCCGAGGTGCGACGCGTCGTGTGGATCGCGGCGGCGATCACCGCGAGGAGCAGGACCGCGGATGCCACGGGGAACGCGGGCACCGGAAGGCCGGTGAGGGTGACGAGAGCGAACGCGGCCGCGGCCGCGACGATGCCGCCCGCCGCATAGCGGAGCGCACGGAAGACCGAGCGCGATCCGTCGGTCAGGTGCAGCACGAGCAGCACGACCACCAGCGCGATGACGCCCACGACTCCGGTCATCAGCCGGTTGCCGAACTCGATCGCGCCATGGATGCCCTGGTCCGCCAAAATCGGCACGAGGGACTCCGGTGTGCAGAGCGGCCACTCCGAGCATCCGAGTCCGGAGCCCGTCAGGCGCACGGCCCCACCGGTCCCGATGATGATCGTCTCGGTGAGGAACGACAGCCACGCGAACACGCGGAGGACGCGTCCCCACGGCGAAGTGAATGCTGCGGGTCGCAGATCGAGCTCCGCGGCGGTGGTGCGGGCGGGCGTGGCGGTGTCGGGCATGGGTCCTCCGGCGCGCTTCGCGCAGGACGGGCGGCCCGTCCGCGAAGCGGAGCCTGTAGAATCGGATTGTTGCGATGCGCGCTCGAGGGCGCGGAAGCATCGATAACAGTTTAGGCGCGAAGGATGCGCCGGTGATGAGGGCCCACCAGCGGCACCCGCTCCCCGCAGACTCGACGGGGATCAGGTGTGTCGGGGCGGATGACACCGTTGAGGCCCAATGAGGAGAGTGTGATGTCGGATGTGCTGATCGACCGCCCGGAGCTCGATGGCCTGGGGGTGTACGAGTTCGGCTGGCACGACGCTGACGCCGCCGGCGCCGTCGCGAAACGCGGGATCTCCGAAGAGGTCGTCCGCGGTATCTCGGCGCTCAAGAGCGAACCCGAATGGATGCTGAAGACCCGTCTCAAGGGCTATCAGCTGTTCGGCCGCAAGCCGATGCCGACCTGGGGCGCCGACCTCAGCGACATCGACTTCGACAACATCAAGTACTTCGTGCGCTCGACCGAGAAGCAGGCGCAGTCGTGGGAGGACCTCCCCGCCGAGATCCGCGAGACCTACGAGCGCCTCGGCATCCCGGAGGCCGAGCGCCAGCGTCTCGTCGCCGGCGTCGCCGCGCAGTACGAGTCCGAGGTCGTCTACCACCAGATCCGCGAGGACCTGGAGCAGCAGGGCGTCATCTTCATGGACACCGACACCGCTCTCCGCGAGCACCCCGAGTTCTTCGAGGAGTACTTCGGCTCGGTCATCCCCGCCGGCGACAACAAGTTCGCCGCCCTCAACACGGCCGTCTGGTCGGGCGGCTCCTTCGTCTACGTCCCCAAGGGCGTGCACGTCGAGATCCCGCTCCAGGCGTACTTCCGCATCAACACCGAGAACATGGGGCAGTTCGAGCGCACCCTGATCATCGCGGACGAAGACAGCTACGTGCACTACATCGAGGGCTGCACGGCTCCGATCTACAAGTCCGACTCGCTGCACTCGGCCGTCGTCGAGATCATCGTGAAGAAGAACGCCCGCGTTCGGTACACGACGATCCAGAACTGGTCGAACAACGTCTACAACCTCGTCACCAAGCGCGCGGTCGCGCACGAGGGAGCGACGATGGAATGGGTCGACGGCAACATCGGCTCGAAGGTGACGATGAAGTACCCGTCGATCTACCTCATGGGCGAGCACGCCAAGGGCGAGACGCTCTCGGTCGCCTTCGCCGGCCCCGGCCAGCACCAGGATGCCGGCGCGAAGATGATCCACATGGCTCCGTACACGCAGTCGTCGATCGTCTCGAAGTCGATCGCCCGTGGCGGCGGTCGTGCGGGATATCGCGGCGAGGTCCGCGTCGATGCGAACGCCCACCACTCGGCGAACACCGTGCGATGCGACGCGCTGCTCGTCGACACCAAGTCGCGCTCCGACACCTACCCGGCGATCGACATCCGCGTCGACGACGTGCAGCTCGGTCACGAGGCCACCGTCTCCAAGGTCAGCGAGGAGCAGCTCTTCTACCTGCAGTCGCGCGGCATGCCGGAGGACGAGGCCATGGCGATGATCGTGCGCGGCTTCATCGAGCCGATCGCGCGCGAGCTGCCGATGGAGTACGCGATGGAGTTGAACAAGCTCATCGAGATGGGCATGGAAGGATCGGTCGGCTGAGATGACCTCCCAGACGACGACGCCCACGGCGTCGCACTATTCGAGCGCGCACGTCGACCCGGCGGCGCAGGTGGCGGACGCCGGCTTCGTGCCGGTGCAGACCCGCTCCGAACGCCCGCACTCCTTCGAGCCCGCCGACTTCGGCGTGCCGACGGGGCGCGAGGTGAACTGGAAGCACACCCCCGTCGCGAAGCTGACGGCGCTCTTCGAGACCGCCGCGCAGAACGACGGCGTCTCCTACGAGTTCTCCGCCGGCGAGCAGTACCTCGCGGCACCGCTCGCGATCGGCGCGGCTCCTCGCGGCGAGTTCTTCCGCGGCGAGGACATCACCGGCGCGGTTGCCTGGCAGGGTGCCACGGAGGCGATGCACATCCGCATCCCGCGTGAGGAAGAGGTCGCGGAGCCGATCCTCCTCACCATCGAGGGTCGCGGTGCCGAGAAGCGCGCCGACGCCCACATCGTGATCGAGGCTCTCGAGCACAGCTCGGCGACCGTCGTGCTGAACCACATCGGTGCCGCGCAGTACGCGCAGAACGTCGAGATCATCGCCCGCGCCGGGTCGCGTCTCACCGTGGTGACCCTCCAGCAGTGGCAGGATGCCGCGGTGCACACGTCGGCCCACCAGGCCCGTGTCGATGCGGATGCCGTGCTCAAGCACTTCGTCATCAGCTTCGGTGGTGGCGTGGTGCGCGTGAACCCCAACGTGGAGCTCGCGGGTGCAGGCTCGGAGGGCTACCTCTACGGTCTGTCGTACGCCGACGCCGGCCAGCACCTCGAGAGCCAGGTCTACCTGCACCACAAGGGCCCGCACACCAAGGGTGACGTCCTGTACAAGGGCGCGCTGCAGGGCGAGAGCGCCCACAGCGTCTGGATCGGCGATGTGCTGATCGGCCCGGATGCCACCGGCACCGACTCCTACGAGGCGAACCGCAACCTCGTGCTCACCGAGGGCGCCCGCGCCGACTCGATCCCGAACCTCGAGATCGAGACGGGCGACATCCTCGGCGCCGGACACGCGAGCGCGACGGGGCGTTTCGACGACGAGCAGCTCTTCTACCTGCAGGCTCGTGGCATCACCGAGGAAGAGGCACGCCGTCTCGTCGTGCTCGGCTTCCTCACCGACATCGTCCAGCGCCTCGGCATCCCGGCGCTCGAGTCCGAACTCCTCGCTGCGATCGAGGCGGAGCTCGCGGCGGTCTCGGCATGAGCGCTCAGCGCGTGTGCGGTGTCGCGGAGCTCGAGCAGGACATGCCGATCCGCGTCGAGCCCGATGGCGTCCCGATCACCGTGATCAAGGACGGCGAGGGCGTGATCCACGCGATCGGCGACACCTGCACCCACGGCGACATCTCCCTTTCCGAGGGCTTCGTCGAAGGTGACACGGTCGAGTGCTGGGCCCACGGCTCGGCGTTCTCCCTGCTCACCGGCAAGCCCCAGAACCTCCCTGCTTACGAGCCCGTCCCCGTCTACGTCGTCGAGATCGACGGCGACGACGTGCTCATCGACCCGACTGTGACGAAGGAAATCTGAATGTCTGTTCTCGAGATCCGCGACCTCCACGTGACGGTCGAGACCGAGGCGGGGGCCACCCCGATCCTCAACGGAATCACCCTGACCATGAACACGGGTGAGACCCACGCCATCATGGGCCCCAACGGCTCGGGCAAGTCCACGCTGGCCTACACGATCGCCGGCCACCCCAAGTACACCGTCACCGGTGGTTCGATCACCTTCGACGGTGAGGACGTGCTCGAGATGAGCGTCGACGAGCGCGCACGCGCCGGTCTGTTCCTCGCGATGCAGTACCCCGTCGAGATCCCCGGCGTGACGGTCACCAACTTCCTGCGCACCGCCAAGACCGCGCTCGACGGTGAGGCCCCCGCGATCCGCGCGTGGACCAAGGACGTCAAGGCGGCCATGGCGAACCTGCGCATGGACCCGAAGTTCGCTCAGCGCAATGTCAACGAGGGGTTCTCCGGCGGCGAGAAGAAGCGCCACGAGATCCTCCAGCTCGAGGTTCTGCAGCCGAAGTTCGCGATCCTCGACGAGACCGACTCCGGCCTCGACGTCGACGCGCTGAAGATCGTCTCCGAAGGCGTCAACCGCGCCAAGGAGGCCACCGGCCTCGGCGTGCTCCTCATCACGCACTACACGCGCATCCTCCGCTACATCCGCCCCGACTTCGTGCACGTGGTCGTCGCCGGCAAGATCGTGGAAGAGGGCGGTCCCGAGCTCGCCGACCGGCTGGAAGACGAGGGATACGACCGTTTCCTCGACCCCGCCGCTCCCATCGAGGCGTAGGCTGACCGCATGACCGCGACCGCGACGCTGACCGACGAGAAGTACGACGAGGTCACCGAGGCTCTGAAGGACGTCATGGATCCCGAGCTCGGGATCAACGTCGTCGACCTCGGACTCATCTACGACCTGGCGTGGGATGACGAGAACGACGCTCTCGTCATCCACATGACGCTGACGAGCGCCGGGTGCCCGCTGACGGACGTGCTCGAGGAGCAGACCGCGCAGGCCCTGGACAAGGTCGTCGACCGCTTCCGCATCAACTGGGTATGGATGCCGCCGTGGGGTCCCGAGCGGATCACCGACGACGGCCGCGACATGATGCGAGCACTCGGCTTCGCCATCTGATGCTCGAGGTGAAGGCGCTGCCTCTCTCCGAGCTGCGCCGACGCACGAGCGAGAAGTGGCGCGAATACCCCGAGGACGTCCTGCCGTTGTTCGTGGCCGAGACGGATTTCCCGCTCGCACCGGCGATCACGGCGTCGCTCCAGCGCGCGCTCGATCTCGGTGACACGGGGTACATCGCGTCGCGGACTCCCCTGAAGGAGGCCTACGCGGCGTTCGCCGAGCGCAGGTTCGGGTGGGCGCCCGACCCGTCGCTCATGCGCAGCACGGCGGATGTGAGCATGGGGATCGTAGAGATCCTCCGCCGAGTCACCCAACCGGGGGAGCGCGTCGTCGTCACCCCTCCGGTGTACCCGCCCTTCTACGACCTCGTCGCGGAGGCCGGCGCGGAGGTCGAGCGCGTGCCCCTGCGCGACACCGGTACGCGCTGGGAACTCGATCTCGACGGCATCCGCGCGGCTTTCGACGACGGCGCCACCGCCATCCTGCTCTGCAACCCGCACAACCCGACCGGGACGGTGCACGATCGCGACGCCCTGGCAGCCCTCGCGGATCTCGCCGCCGAGTTCGGTGCGGCGGTGGTCTCCGACGAGATCCACGCACCGCTCGCGCAGCCCGGCACGGGATTCACTCCGTTCCTCGCCGTGAACGATGCCGCCCGCCGGGTCGGCTACGCCGTGGTCAGTGCGAGCAAGGCGTTCAATCTCGCCGGCCTCAAGTGCGCGCTCATGGTGACAGCCGATGAGACGACGTACGCCGTCCTGCGCGACCTGCCCATCGAGGTCGTCTGGCGCACGGGACAGTTCGGTCTGATCGCTGCCGTCGCCGCGTTCTCGGAAGAGAGCGACCCCTGGCTCGACGGTCTGCTCCGCACGCTCGACCAGAACCGCATCCTTCTCGAGGATCTCCTCGTGCGGCACCTTCCGGGGGCGCGTTACCGCCTGCCGGATGCCGGATACCTCGCCTGGATCGACCTGCGACCCCTGGGGTGGGGCGACAACCCCTCGCGACGCATCCTGCGCGAGGCCAAGGTCGCCCTCCACAACGGCTCGGCGTTCGGCGACGAGGGAACGGGGTTCGCGCGCCTGAACTTCGGCACGAGTCCCGAGATCCTCACCGAGGCCATCGAGCGCATCGCGGCGCTCGTCGGGCGATGACGGCCCCGTCGCCCGTCGCGTCGATCTGGGACCGGAGCCGCATCTGGGTCACGACCGGCGCGATCGCGCTGATCTTCCTCGCCGCGATCGAGGCCCTCGCGGTGACGACGGTGATGCCGATCGTCAGCGAGGCCCTCGACGGCGGAGCGCTGTATGCGGTCGCCTTCTCGGGTACCCTCGCGACCGGTGTCATCGGCATGGTCGCCGCGGGCGCCTGGTCGGACGCCCGCGGGCCGCGGGGTGCGCTCTACGTCGCGGTCACGCTGTTCCTGGTGGGACTCCTGATCTCGGGCTTCGCCGTCACGATGCACCAGTTCCTCGTCGGGCGACTCGTGCAGGGGCTGGGCGCCGGTGGCCAGACCGTCGCGCTCTACGTCGTCGTCGCGCGGCTGTATCCGCCGCACCTGCACGGGCGGATCTTCGCCGCGTTCGCCGCGGCCTGGGTCGTGCCGTCGATGATCGGCCCCTTCCTCGCCGGAGCGGTGGCCGAGCACATCGATTGGCGTTGGACGTTCCTCGGGGTAGCCGTGCTCACCGGCATCGCGTTCACGGTGATCGCGGTGCGCCTGAGCGGGGTCGATCTCGGGCACGGTGAGCCGCAGGACCGGCGGACGATCGCGACCCGACTGCTGCTCGCGGTCGTCGTCGCCGTTCTCGCCGTCGTGATCGGCTTCACCGCCGACATGGTGCCGCAGGTGCGCTGGCCGGTCGCGATCGGCGCGCTGGCGGTCATCGGCATCGCCATCCTCCCGCTGCTGCCCCGAGGGGCGCTCCGGGCCGGACGGGGGCTGCCGAGCGTCGTGCTCATGCGCGGCATCGTCGCCGGTGCCTTCTTCGCCGCGGAGGCGTACATCCCGTACCTGCTCATGGAGCGCTTCGAATTCACGGCGACCTGGGCCGGCATCGCCCTCATGTTCGCCGCGCTCGCGTGGGCCGGGGCATCCGCACTGCAGGGGAAGTACGGCGAACGGCTTGGAAACCACCGCATCACCATGATCAGCCTCTCGCTGCTGCTGGTCGCCCTGCTGTGCGTGCTCCTCGCCGCCCTGTTCGGGATCTCGCCGCTCGTGGTCGTGATCGGGTGGGGTCTCGCCGGCGGCGGAATGGGCCTGCTGTACCCACGGCTGACCGTGCTCACGCTCGCATACTCCGATGAGAGCAACCAGGGATTCAACTCCTCGGCACTCTCGATCTCGGACTCGACGGGCTCGGCGGTCACGATCGCCTTCGCCGGTCTCGCCGTCGCGACGCTCGGAGGCGAAGCGAGCACGTTCTGGGTCGTGTTCGTGTTCTGCCTCGCGCTCGTCGGTGCAGCGGCGATCCCGGGTCTCAGGCTCGGGCACGCGGCCGAACGTTCCTGAGAGCCGAACGGGGGCTCCATCGGCCGTGTAACGGCGCAGCCGCCAGGCGGAGAGCGACGACGAGCAGGCCGACCGCGATCATCGCCGTGACGGGTGTCGTGCCGGTCACGAGCAGCAGCACCACGCCGATCAGACCGCTCAGCACCGAGAGCGCGATGCGCCGGGTCGCGTCGGTCGCCATCGGCGGACGACGCGTCTCGATGCGCGTGAACGGGACGGCAACGAGGGCGGTGAGCGTCAGTGCCGTCGCGAGCCAGAGCGGACGATCCGCCCACCACGCGGCACTTCCCGCCACCGGGAGCGTGCTGCCGTCGCTGATCGCGACGATCGCCGTCACGCCCGCCATGGCGAGCAGTACCGGCATGTGCCAGAGGTAGATCGTCATCGTCCGTCGGCCGATGAATCCGCTCACGACCGCGGCAAGAGGGCGAGCGCTGAGCGCGGACAGGCGGGCGCGGTTCAGCGACAGGGCGCAGGTGTGCACGATACCGACGAGGATCAGCGCGGAGGTCGGCGGGTTGATGTGCGCGATCAGGTCGGGGGAGCAGAGGCCGGTGGCGAAACCGAGAAGGAGGGTGAGCGCCGCGCCCACGCCGATGCGCGCCCGGGTGCGACGGGGCACGGAGTCGATGCTGCCGTCGGCGAGGAAGAACCCGATCTGCTGGAGCGCGAGCCAGACGAACGCCAGGTTGAGGAACCCGAGGGCGTCGACTCCGCTGATCGCCCTCGCCGCGTCGACGGCGGCTGCGGCTGCGACCAGCACGGCGAGGATCAGGAGCGGCCGACTCCGGTGCAGGTGCACGAGCGCGGGCAGGAGTGCCTGGCACAGCAGGAAGACCGCGAGGAACCACAGCGGCTGCCCGTACCGGTAACCCGCGACGGCGATGAGGTCAGCGGGGACCCCGGAGAGCGTCAATGCCCACAGCGCGACGCCGATCACGGCGATCGTGACCACGGCGGGCCGCAGCAGTCGATGCACCCGCCCCGCGATGAAGCTCCGCGCGTCGTCCCCGCGGGCGACCGCCGAACGGTAGGCGAGCAGTCCGGAGAACCCGCCGATGACGAAGAACAGGGGCATGACCTGGAGCGCCCAGCTGACGGGCACGATCCACCACGTGCCGGTGCTGGCGTTGTCGAAGACGGGGCGTCCGTCGACCACGGAGACGCCGACCATGATCGCGTGCAGCAGCACCACGCCGATCACGCAGAGCGAGCGGACGAGGTCGATGCCGGTGTCGCGGGTGCCGCGAGCCTCGGCGCTCGGGATGTCTCGGACGGGGGGTGCCTGCACGATGGCCATGAATCCTCCTGGGGAACGGTCTTCCCGGAGGTTATGGACGCGGTGCGGCGGAGGGCATCACCCCGCGGTGCCGTTCGACCCCGTACCGAGGGGTGAGGGCGCCGCCGTCGCCGAGGGGCACGGCCAGGAGGGTGCGGTCAGGACGGTTCGACGAGTCCGGTGTCGTAGGCCAGGATCACCGCGTGCACACGGTCGCGGAGTCCGAGCTTCGCGAGCACCTTGCCGACGTGCGTCTTGACCGTCTGCTCGGCGATGAAGAGTTCGGCGGCGATCTCGCCGTTGGACCGCCCGCGGCCGATCAGCACGAGCACCTCGCGCTCACGGTCGGTGAGCTCGGCGAGGGCGGAAGCCGCGCGGGGCGTACGGGGACGACGTCCGGCGAACTGCGCGATCACCCGGCGGGTCACGCTCGGGGCGAGCAGCGCGTCGCCCCCGGCGACGACGCGCACGGCGTGCACCAGTTCCTCCGGGAGCGCATCCTTGAGCAGGAACCCGCTCGCCCCCGCCTCGAGAGCGTCGTAGACGTAGTCGTCGATGTCGAAGGTGGTGAGCATGAGGATTCGGGGCACGTGCGCCGCGGGGTACGAGGAGCCGAGGATGCGGCGGGTCGCCTCGATCCCGTCGAGGTCGGGCATCCGCACGTCCATGAGGATCACGTCGGGGTCGAGCCGTGCGGCGAGCGACACGGCTTCGGTTCCCGTGGAAGCCTGTCCGGTGACGCGGATGCCGTCGTGCGCGTCGAGGAGCGCGGCGAAACCTGCGCGCACCATGGCCTGATCGTCGGCGATGAGGACGCTGATGGTCACGGGTTCTCCTTCGGAGGGGCGGATGCCGGGGACGGCGAATCGTCGCGCCCTCCGGCCAGGGGAAGGGCAGCCTCGACGAGCCAGGCGCCGTCGGGAGCGGGGCCCGCCGAGAGACTGCCGCCGAGCACCTCGGCGCGCTCGCGCATTCCACGCAGGCCGTGCCCGGCGCCGCGATCCTGCGCCTCCGCGGGGGCGGCGTTGCGCACGCGGATGCGGAGAGTGCCGACATCCGCCTGCAGCTGAACGGTCACCGCGTTGCCGGACGCATGCCGCACCGCGTTGCTGAGGCTCTCCTGCACGATCCGGTAGGCCGCGATCTGGACGGCCGGGGGAGCGGATGTCGCGGCATCCATGCCCACGAGCGAGAGACCGGCGTCGACGCCCGCGCGGCGGATGGTGTCGACCAGCGCGGGGATGTCGTCGATGCCGTTCTGCGGAGCGAGTTCCACGGCCTGATCCTCGGTTCGCAGCACCCCGAGCATCCGTCGCATCTCGCTCAGCGACGTGCGCGCGGTCGCGGCGATGTCGTCGAACTCGGCCGCGGCGGTGTCGTCGATCGATGGCAGGCGGTATCGCGCCGTCGACGCCTGCACCTGGATGACCGACATGCTGTGCGCGATGACGTCGTGGAGTTCGCGGGCGATCCGGGTGCGTTCTTCGATCAGGGCGCGCCGCGACTCCTCGAGGGCGGAGTGCTCGCGCTCGCGCGTGAGCTCGACGCCGATGCGCAGGCGGCTGGCGATCAGCAGCGCGAGGAGGAATGCGGCCACCGCGACGGACGCGGTGACGATGAGATCGGCAGTCGCCGTCGCCGCGACGTTCGCCGTCTCGATGATGTCGGGGCGCAACAGCGGGGCGGTGAGCGATGCGACGAGCGCGAGCACGAGGAGGAGCAGTCCCGGCCGCACCCCGTGGATACCGGTGACGAGCCCGACGAGGCCGACGAACGCGAGTGTGGCGGGGACCGACCACGGCCAGGGGGCGGTCGCAGCGAGGGCGGTGTCGGTGACGAGCGGGACGATGAGGACCGCCGTGCAGAACACGACGATCGCCGTGCGCGGGCGGGCGATCGAGAGGGGGAGGGCGCCGCAGACCGCGGCACCGAGCAGGAACGCCAGTGCGACCGGGGTTCCGTAGAGGGCGGCGTGGACCGGGACGAACACCGAGTACAGGCCGACGGTCACCGTCCAGAGCCCGATGAACGCGATCGTCCGCCGGGAGTGACGGGGAGCACGCCGGACACGGGTCATGATCTTCATCCTGCCAGGTGGGCGGGCGCGCTCCGGCGGCGTCGGACGGCGGACACGCGGTCGATCACGATGCCGATCAGCAGGGCGATGACGATGCCGACGCCGGCGCTCAGGAGCGGCTGGTCCTTGATCCAGCTGCCGGCGAGCAGACCGATCGCGAGACTGAGCGCACTCCAGCTCGCGCCCGCGACGAGGCTGAGCGGCAGGAACCGGCGCCAGGGGAAGCGCAGGGCCCCGGCCGTCATGTTCACCGCCACACGACCGACCGGGATGTAGCGGGCGCCGAGGATCAGCGCGGCGCTGCGGGTCTCCAGCGCGCGCTCGGCATGGGCGAACGCGGCGCGGACGCGCGGCCGTCGCATCCAGCCCGCGCGGGACGTACCGAGACGCCGACCGATGAGGAACGCGATGTTGTCGCCCAGTGCGGCGCCGAGCGCAGCCACGACGCCGAGGAGGAGCAGGTTCGGCCCTCCGCCAGAGACCGACGCGGCCGCGGCGGCGACGAGCACCGTCTCGCTCGGCACGGGAGGGAAGAAGCCGTCGATCACCGCGACGGCGAAGAGCACGAGCACGAGCCACGGCGAGGCCACGGCCTGGAGAATGAGGTCATTGATCACGTCCACCCTCGAACGTTACGAACCCGGTGGCAGGACGGTCATCCCTCTGCGGTATCGACCGCGTCACACCGGGGAGTGATCTTCCTGGGATGCCCGTCCCGTCGGGGCGCTTATACTGGGAGGCTGGCCGCTCGGCCACCTTCCTCCCGAACGAACGGACATCCCGCTGTGCTTGCCGTGCACGAACTCGAGATCCGCGTGGGCGCTCGCCTCCTGATGGAGAACGTGTCGTTCCGCGTGGGCGACGGTGACAAGATCGGTCTCGTCGGCCGCAACGGAGCGGGCAAGACCACCCTCACCAAGGTGCTCGCCGGCGACGTCCTGCCCTCCGGCGGCAGCGTGACGCGTTCGGGGGAGCTCGGCTATCTGCCGCAGGACCCGCGCTCGGGCAACCCGGAGGACCTGGCGCGCACGCGCATCCTCGACGCCCGTGGTCTCGGCCAGCTCAATCTCGGCATGACCGAGGCGTCGCTCGCGATGGGATCGGACGACCCCGCCGTCGCCGCGAAGGCCATGAAGCGCTACGCGGCGCTGACCGAGCAGTTCGAGGCGCAGGGCGGCTACGCCGCCGAGGCGCAGGCGGCATCCATCGCCCACAACCTCTCGCTTCCCGACCGCATCCTCGACCAGCCGCTGTCGACGCTGTCGGGTGGTCAGCGTCGTCGCATCGAGCTCGCCCGCATCCTCTTCTCGGATGCCGAGACGATGATCCTCGACGAGCCGACCAACCACCTCGACGCCGACAGCGTGGTGTGGCTGCGCGAGTTCCTCAAGACGTACAAGGGCGGGCTGATCGTGATCAGCCACGACGTCGAACTGGTCGGCGAGACCGTCAACCGCGTGTTCTACCTCGATGCCAACCGCCAGGTCATCGACACGTACAACATGAACTGGAAGAACTACCTGCGTCAGCGCGTGGCCGACGAGGAGCGCCGCAAGAAGGAGCGCGCCAACGCCGAGAAGAAGGCGACGACGCTGCAGCTGCAGGCCGCGCGCTTCGGGGCGAAGGCGTCGAAGGCCGCGGCCGCGCACCAGATGGTCGCGCGCGCCGAGAAGCTCCTCGCCGGACTCGACGACGTGCGGCAGCAGGATCGGGTCGCGAAGCTGCGCTTCCCGAAGCCCGCGCCCTGCGGCAAGACGCCCCTCATGGCGTCGGGGTTGTCGAAGTCGTACGGTTCGCTCGAGATCTTCACCGACGTCGACCTGGCGATCGATCGCGGTTCGAAGGTCGTCGTGCTGGGTCTGAACGGTGCCGGCAAGACGACGCTCCTGCGAATGCTGGCGGGCGTCGATCAGCCCGACACGGGACAGCTCGAGCCCGGCCACGGCCTCAAGGTCGGGTACTACGCGCAGGAGCACGAGAACCTCGACGTGAATCGTTCGGTGCTCGAGAACATGGTCTCGGCGGCCCCGCACATCACCGAGACGGAAGCGCGCCGCGTGCTCGGCTCCTTCCTGTTCACGGGGGACGACGTGCTGAAGCCGGCGGGTGTGCTCTCCGGTGGGGAGAAGACCCGTCTCTCGCTCGCGACCCTCGTCGTGTCGTCGGCGAACCTGCTGCTCCTCGACGAGCCCACGAACAACCTCGACCCCGCGTCGCGCGAGGAGATCCTCGACGCCCTCGCGCACTACGAGGGGGCCGTCGTGCTGGTCTCGCACGACCCGGGCGCCGTGCAGTCGCTGAATCCCGAGCGCGTGCTCATCCTCCCGGACGGCGTGGAGGACATCTGGAACCAGGAGTACCAGGACCTGATCGAGCTCGCCTGACGCGCGCGCGAGGGATCGGTGGCATAGTCGAGAGCATGCCGACCCCGCCGAGCACGATCTCCTCCTGGTTGCGGGCGCAACCCACTCTGATCGGTGACGCGCCGGTCTGGGACGCGACGCTGCTGCCGGATTCTCCGCTCGAGCTGTTCCGCGACTGGATCGGCGCGGCCGTGGATGCCGGAGTGCCCGAGCCCCACGTGGCGACGCTGGCGACGGTCGGCCCCGACGGCATCCCGGACGCGCGGGCGCTGATCCTCAAGGACGTCGACGAACGGGGCTGGGCGTTCGCGGGTCCTCGAGCGTCGCGCAAGGGCGCTCAGCTGTCGGCGCATCCTGCTGCCGCGCTCAATTTCTGGTGGCAGCCCCTGGTGCGAGCGGTCCGCGTGCGCGGGCGGGTCGTCGAAGCCGCGAGGGAGGAGAGCGCCGCCGATCTCTCCGTGCGCTCGGCTGCTGCCCGCGCGGGAATCGAGCCGGGTGGCTGGGTGCTGTGGCGCCTCGTGCCCGAGCGCATCGAGTTCTGGCAGGGCTCGCAGGATCGTCGGCACTCCCGCGTCGTCTACGAACGCGACGGCCGCGCATGGGCACGAACGGATGCCGGGGCGGCGGGGAGCTGACCTCAGCGGGCGTCGAGAAGTTCGTCCTCGACGTCGGCGTCCTTGTCACGGCGACGCTTCTCCTTGACGGGGGCCGGTCGGCCCTCGACCTCCTCACGGTGCTTCACGATCTCGGTGCGGATGATGTAGCCGATGAAGATGAAGCCCATGATCGCGAAGAGGATCCACTGGATCGCGTACGACAGGTGGGGCCCCGGATCGTCGGTGGGCGACGTGAAGCCTCCGAGCGGCGTACCCGCGGGATCTTCGCTGATCAGCTGTCCGTAGGCGGCGGTGATGACGTCGCCCTCCACGAGGCCGGCGATCGTCGGCAGGTTGATGGTCGGCACCTGCCCGTCGGGGGCACCGCGCCCGGAGGCCGGGACCTGCTCGCTCGGGCGGAGTCGCGCGACGACCTCGACGGTGCCGCTCGGGGCCTCGGGAACCGCATCCGGGGTATCGCCGTCGCCCGGGGGAACCCAGCCGCGGTCGACGATGAACACGCGACCGTCGACGTCACGGAACGGCGCGAGGACCTCGAAGGCGCTGGTGCCGCCGTGCGGCCGGTTGCGCACGAGCAGTTGCTGGTCGGTGAGGTACTCGCCGCGGAGCAGCACCGGATGCCACTCATCGCCGGGCTGGAGGAGGTCGTCGTCGCCGATCAGGTCTCCGAGCGGGACCGGGTCGGCATCGTAGTTCTGCTCGACCAGTTCGATCTGCTCGGCGCGGGACTCGTTCCTCTCGAACTGCCAGTTGGAGAGGAACGCGCAGGCGACCGCGAAGCCGATCGCGATGAGGACGTAGACCATCCAACGGGTCAGGCGCTTGCTCACGCGGGTACTCCGTTTCGGACGGTCACCGGGAAGTCGCGGGCCGCCAGGTAGTCGTGCAGGTAGTCCACGTGCTCGTCGCACGCCAGCCAGATCTTCTCGCGGTCCGCAGCGTGGATGCGGGGATTGCGCCAGACGACCTGCTTCGTCGCCGCGCTCCGGCAGCCGGCGCGCGAGCAGATGAGATCGGTCACGTGCGATCCTGCGGCTTCTCGTGGATCGTGATGATGCCGGGAGCTTCCTCGATCGGCTCCGGGACGACCGCGGGTGTCGCCTCGATCTCCTGCCGAGGGGACTCCGCCCCCGATTCGGTGCTGTCGCTGCCGGCGTTCGCGAAGACCACGGCGATGTACGGGAGCACCGCGGCCGCGGCGGCGAAGACCCATGTGTACCAGCCGTAAGGCTGCACGAAGACCATGAGGCCGAAGCACACGATGCGGATCGTCATCGTGATCGCATAGCGGCGCACGCGGTGATCGGACTCGGCTGCCGGCGACTGCGGCAGAGAGGTCACGGCGGGGACGGTGCGCTTGCGGTTCACGATGCCTCCAGCCTACGCCGGTGGGCGGGGGCTGGAGTGCGTTCGTGGGTCGATCAGCTGTTGTAGAGGAAGGGGAGGGTGAACGCTCCGAACGCGAGGAGGCTGATGAGCGAGATCGCGATCGTCAGCACGCCGATACCGAGCACGACGTACCCCAGGATGAGACCGGCGAACGCCATTCCGCGTCCGCCGACGGTCGGGTCGTTCTTCGTCTTCTTCAGCGCCATGTGCCCGGTGATCACCGCGGCGATGGACGCGAGCGCCGGGAGGAAGAGCCAGCTGAACAGAAGGCTCACGATGCCGCATACGAGCGAGGTGATCGCGAGTCCGCTGGTCGGACGCGGTGCCGGGTAGACGGGATACGGATTCTGCGCGTAGCCGTACGGCTGGTGGGGCGCGCCATAGCCGGGCTGGACCGGCGGTTGCGGCTGCCCGTAGCCGGGGGCGGCAGGTGCGCCGTAGACGGGAGCGGCTCCCGGGTACGCCTGGGTGGGCTGCACGGGAGGGGCGGGCGGAGGAGTGTACGGCGTTCCGCCGGCTGGAGGAGGAGTGGTGTTGTCGCTCACGCGGAGACCCTTTCGTCGAGATCAGGCTCCCAGCCCGCTGCGCGGGTGTCAAACGCCGCGCGCCCGACTCGGGGGGAGCATCCTCGGTAGGATCGGTGTCGGTTCGGATGCCGGATCGTCGTGAACAGCGGGAGTGAATGAACATGAGTGAGCAGCGCGTCGTCCTCGTCACCGGAGGCAACCGGGGCATCGGCCGATCGATCGCCGAGCGATTCGTGCGCGAGGGCTATCGAGTCGCCGTCACCGCGCGCAGCGGCGAGGGCCCCGACGGCACGCTCACGGTGCGCGCGGATGTGACGGATGCCGCCGCGATCGACGCCGCATTCACCGAGGTCGAGGAGAAGCTCGGCCCGATCGAGATCGTCGTGGCGAACGCCGGCATCACCAAGGACACCCTGCTCCTGCGCATGAGCGAGGACGACTTCGACAGCGTCATCGCCACCAACCTGGGGGGCACCTTCCGCGTGGTCAAGCGCGCGTCGAAGGGGATGCTGCGTGCACGCTTCGGCCGCGTCATCCTGATCTCGAGCGTCGTCGGGCTGTACGGCTCGGCCGGTCAGATCAACTACTCGGCGTCGAAGAGCGCCCTCGTCGGTTTCGCACGTTCGCTGACGCGCGAACTCGGCAGCCGCGGCATCACGGCCAACGTCGTCGCTCCCGGCTTCATCGAGACCGACATGACCGCCGAGCTACCCGAAGACACCCAGAAGCAGTACAAGGCCAACATCCCCGCGGGACGATTCGCGAGCCCCGACGAGGTCGCGGGCGTCGTGACCTGGCTCGCGGGTGACGACGCGGCGTACATCTCGGGCGCCGTCATCCCCGTCGACGGCGGCCTCGGGATGGGCCACTGACGCCCGTCGCGCTGATCTCCCCTCGATTCTCCGAGCGGCCTCGCCGCTGACCGCGCCCCGACGGTCGGTCAGCGGGCGACGGCGGCGAGGATCAGTTCGCCGAGACGCTGGGGCATCGTGAACTGCGGCCAGTGACCGGAGCCGACTCGCACGACCTCGACGTCGTCGATCGCGCTGTACTCGTCGCCGTAGGGACCCCAGTCGGAGATCTCCGATTCGAGCGTCTCCTGGTCGAGTCCGCCCATCAGCATCGTCACCGGCACTCCGAAGCGCGCATCGCCCTCGAAGGCGATCGCGTCGGTCGGCACGCGCGCGGGAACGCTCTTCGCGGTCGGTGCGGTGCGCGCACGCGTGTCGGCATCGAGATCGAACACGTCTTCATCGGGGAAGAAGTCCCACCCGGGGAACGGCACGACACCGTCGACGACCTCGAACTCGCTGATGCCGTGACCGGGCGGCGGCGGAACGGTGTCGACGAAGACCACGCGGGAGACGCGGTCGGCGCGGGCGTTCGCCGCGCCCCAGGCCACGTTTCCCCCGCCGCTGTGTCCGACGACGACCACCCGCTCTCCGGGGAGCTCATCGATCTTCTGCGTGACGGCATCGACCCAGTCGGCGATGCCGATGTCGGTGGATCGGGTCGCGGGCGCACCGACTCCCGGCAGGGTCAGAGGGTGCACGCGATGCCCCGCGCGCGTCAGCACGGGTGTCACGTCGTTCCAGCTCTCGGCATCGAGCCACAGGCCCGGGATGAGGATGATGTCCATGCGCCGACGTTAGCGCCGGCCTCCGACATCCGCGAGGGGGTCGCAGAACACCGCCGAACCCCGCGGGGCCGATCAGGGGAGAAGAGCGATGACCTCGGCGAGGTCCTGCGGTCCGACCACGAGACTCGCCGCGTTGCGCACGGCGGGCTTGGCGTTGAAAGCGAGTCCGAGGCCGGCCGCCGCCATCATCTTCAGGTCGTTCGCCCCGTCTCCGATCGCGATCGTCGCGTGCCGGGCGACACCCAGCTGGGCGGCCCACTCGAGGAGCGACTCGGCTTTGGCTGCGGCATCGACGATCGCGCCGTCGACCTCGCCGGTCAGCGCCCCGTCGGCCACGCGGAGCCGATTGGCCCGCCAGCGATCGACGCCGAGGGTCGGGGCCACGTCGTCGAGGATCTCGTGGAATCCTCCGGACACGACGCCCACGACTCCGCCGCGTGCGTGAACCGCGGCGGTCAGCTCGCGCACGCCCGGCGTGGGCTCGATGCGCGCGAGAACGCGGGGGAAGGCATCGACCGAGACGCCGCGGAGCGCCGCGACGCGGGTGCGCAGGCTCTCGGCGAAGTCGACCTCGCCGCGCATCGCGGCCTCGGTCGCGGCCTGCACCTCGTCGCGGCGCCCGGCCTCGTCGGCGAGCAGCTCGATCACCTCGTTGCGGATGAGGGTCGAATCGGCATCGAGGACGACGAGGAAGCGCGCAGGGGTCACGACGTCGAGCCTACCGAGCGCGGACGTCGCCGCCGGACGGATGACGCTCAGCGCTCGATGTACAGTCCCTTGCCGACAACCGTGATGCCCGTCTCGGTGACCGTGAACCCGCGGGCGAGATCGCGTTCCCGATCGACACCGACGGTCGCACCGTCGGCGAGCACCACGTTCTTGTCGAGGATCGCCCGATGCACGCGGGATCCGGCTCCGACGTGCACGTGGTCGAATACGACGGAATCGGTGATCGTCGATCCGCCCCCGGCGAGAGTCCACGGACCCACCACGCTGCGTTCAAGGTGCGTTCCCGACAGCACGGACCCCAGCGAGACGATCGAATCGATCGCGTTGCCGATGCGGCCGACCGAGTCGCGCACGAACTTCGCGGGGGGCGAGTTCACGGTCTGCGAGTGGATCGGCCAGTCGGTGTTGTACAGGTTGAACACGGGCAGGGTCGAGATCAGGTCCATGTGGGCGTCGAAGAACGACTCGATCGTTCCGACGTCGCGCCAGTAGGAGCGATCGCGCGGGGAGGAGCCGGGCACCTCGTTGCGCTTCATGTCGTAGACACCGGCCTCGCCGCGCCCGACGAAGTAGGGGATGATGTCGCCGCCCATGTCGTGGCCGGAGGTCGGGGACTCGCCGTCGGTCTCGACAGCCGCGATCAGAGCGTCGGCGTCGAAGACGTAGTTGCCCATCGAGGCGAGCACCTCGTGCGGCGCGTCCGGCAGACCGGTGGCATCGGTCGGCTTCTCGAGGAACGCACGGATCCGGCCCTGATCCTCGGGATCGGTGTCGATGACGCCGAACTGCGACGCGAGAGCGAGGGGCTGGCGGATGCCGGCGACGGTGGCCTTCGCACCCGAGGCGATGTGCGCGTCGATCATCTGCCGGAAGTCCATGCGGTAGACGTGGTCCGCGCCGATCACGACGACGATGTCGGGCTTCTCGTCGTTGAGCAGGTTCATGCTCTGCAGGATCGCGTCGGCCGAGCCCGAGAACCACCGCTTGCCGAGGCGCTGCTGCGCCGGAACGGAGGTGACGTACGAGTCGAGCAGCGCCGACATGCGCCACGTCTGCGAGATGTGGCGGTCGAGGCTGTGCGACTTGTACTGCGTGAGCACGACGACCTGCCGCAGGCCCGAGTTGATGAGGTTCGAGATCGCGAAGTCGATCAATCGGTACTGTCCGCCGAAGGGCACCGCGGGTTTCGCGCGATCGGCCGTGAGCGGCATGAGTCGCTTGCCCTCGCCGCCGGCGAGGATGATGCCGAAGATCTTCTTTGGAGCGGACATGGCTCCACCTTAGGTGCGATCCGGCCCGCTGTACTAGCGTTCAGACATGCGAGTCGAAATGATCACGAAGGAGTATCCGCCGGAGATCTACGGCGGTGCCGGGGTGCACGTGGCCGAGCTCGTGGCGGCGCTCCGCGAAAGCATCGACGTGAGCGTCCGCGCCTTCGGTGCGCCGCGCGACGAGCGGGGTACTGCCGCGTACTCCACGCCCTCCGAACTCGCCTCCGCGAACGCCGCGCTGCAGACGCTCGGAACGGATCTCGAGATCGTCGCCGCGATCGAGCGCGCCGACGTCGTGCACAGTCACACCTGGTACGCGAACTTCGCGGGACACCTCGCCGCGCAGCTGCACGGCATCCCGCACGTACTCACCGCGCACAGCCTCGAGCCGCTGCGCCCGTGGAAGGCCGAACAGCTCGGCGGCGGCTACGCCGTGTCGAGCGGCATCGAGAAGCTCGCCTACGAGAACGCCGCGGCTGTGATCGCCGTGAGCGCGGGCATGCGGGCGGACATCCTGCGCAGCTACCCGCAGGTAGACCCCGCGAAGGTCCGGGTGATCCACAACGGGATCGACGTCGAACGCTGGCGCCCCGTGCAGAACCCGGAGTTCCTCGCATCCGTCGGCATGGACCGGAACCGTCCGTCGGTGGTCTTCGTCGGGCGCATCACCCGCCAGAAGGGACTCCCGTATCTGCTGCAGGCCGCGCGGCTGCTGCCGCCCGAGGTGCAGTTGATCCTCTGCGCCGGAGCTCCCGACACCCCCGAGATCATGGCCGAGGTTCAGGAGGGCGTGCGGTTGCTCCAGCAGACCCGCGACGGCGTGATCTGGATCGAGCGGATGCTGCCGCGCGACGAGCTCTCGGCGATCCTCACCGCCGCCACGACCTTCGTGTGCCCCTCGGTGTACGAACCGCTGGGCATCGTCAACCTCGAGGCCATGGCCTGCGGTGCGGCCGTGGTCGGCACCGCGACCGGAGGCATCCCCGAAGTGGTCGCCGACCGCGTGACGGGTCGCCTCGTGCCGATCGAGCAGGTGCAGGACGGCACAGGTACCCCGGTCGACCCCGATCGGTACGTCGCCGACCTCGCGGCCGTGCTCACCGAGGTGGCCATGGATCCGGCGCAGGCGCGGGTCTACGGCGATGCCGGACGAGAGCGGGCTACGCGCGAGTTCAGCTGGTCGTCGATCGCCGACGCGACCCGCGCGCTCTACGCGGAGCTCACCGCCTGAGCCGATAGGCTGGTCGCATGCCGATCGCTCTGGATTTCACCGATGTCGTCGTGCGCCGCGACGGGCGAAACATCATCGACCACGTGACCTGGCAGGTCGCGGACGACCAACGCTGGGTGGTCCTCGGACCCAACGGCGCGGGCAAGACCACGCTGCTGCAGCTCGCCGACACGCTGATGCACCCGACCTCGGGAACCGTGACGGTGCTGGGCGAGACCCTCGGTCGCACCGACGTGTTCGAGGTGCGCCCGCGCATCGGCTTCGCCTCGTCGGCGATGGCCAAGCGGGTTCCGCGCGACGAGACCGTTCTCAACACCGTGCTCACCGCCGCGTACTCCGTGCTCGGGCGCTGGAACGAGGACTACGAGGACATCGACGAGCGCCGCGCGCTGCGCGTGCTGGGGGAGTGGAAGCTCGACCACCTCGCCGATCGCACCTTCGGCACTCTCAGCGACGGTGAGCAGAAGCGCGTCCAGATCGCCCGCGCCGTGATGACCGACCCCGAACTCCTCCTGCTCGACGAGCCGACCGCCTCGCTCGACCTCGGATCGCGCGAGGAGCTCCTCGCGCTCCTCAGCGGCTACGCCTCGTCGCCGACGACTCCGGCCATGCTCATGGTCACGCACCACGTCGAGGAAATCCCGGTGGGCTTCACGCACGTCATGCTGCTGCGTGAAGGGCGCGTGGTCTCGGCCGGTCCGATCCGCGAGACGCTCACGGCCGAAGCGCTCACCGAAGCGTTCGGCATGCCGATCACGCTCAGCAGCGAGGACGGACGCTACGCGGCTCGCGCGGCATCCTGATCCGTCATCTGATAAGATCGACCCTTGGTGCACTCTGCACCGCAGACTTCCCTCGTCCCTGGCACAATCCAGGGCAGCAACTAAGGAATCCCATGAAGACTGACATCCACCCCGAGTACAAGGCAGTCGTGTTCCGCGACCTCGGTTCGGGCGAGACCTTCCTCACCCGCTCCACCGTCTCGAGCGACAAGACCATCGAGCTGGACGGCGTGGAGTACCCCGTCATCGACGTCGAGATCTCCTCGGCCTCGCACCCGTTCTACACGGGCAAGCAGCGCATCATGGACTCGGCCGGCCGCGTCGAGAAGTTCAACCAGCGCTTCAAGGGCTTCGGCGGATCGTCCAAGTAAGGACCCCCGCCTCGAAGGCCCCGTTCTCCTCGAAGAGCGGGGCCTTCGTCGTACTCGCGACGACGTGCGTTCACGTCGTCGGCATCCGCCGAGCGACGGACATGCTCAGCGGATGCGTCGACCGTGCGCGAGGTCAATGAGACGGCTGAGCACGGGGCCCGATCGCAGCCCGTTGTGCTCGTGCTCGCTCGTCTGCCACAGGTGGACGCCCGGCAGCAGCTTCGCGGTCTCGAGCGAGAACTCGTAGGGCACGTACACGTCGTTCACATAGACGGCGGCGGCGCCGGTCGCCTCGGACGCGGCGATCGCCGAGGCGTCGTACACCGAGGGCCACTCGAACTCGGCGAGCTCGAGTGCGACGTCCCGCCAGGGCTGGAAGGCCGGCACCGTCTCGGTCCATTCGCGGCGGATGTGCTCGCCGGTGAACAGCGTCGGGTCGTCGCGGAAGTCCGCGGGCTCGGTGCGCTCGGCCGACCACCGCGTGGCGTGGCCATCGGCGTAGCTGGACTCGTGGAAGGCGAAGTAGAGCGGGTTGCGTCCGCCGTAGGGCATCGCATTCATGAGGTCGTAGCGGAACGCGTTCTTCGTCGGATCCGATTCGAGAAGCGACCACACCGTCTGCCATCCGCCATCCGTTCCGAGGGCCGACCCGAAGGAGCGGAGGCGGGAGACCGAGACGACCTCGCCGTCGGGGAGCACGATGTCACCGGCGGCCGCACGATCGACCAGGCGCCGCATCGCATCGCGGTGCTCAGGAAAGCGCCGGTAGTAGCGCTCCGAGGCATCGCGCATCTTGTCGTAGCAGAGGGCGTAGACGTCGTCGGGGTGGCGTCCGATCGCGCTCAACCCTCCCGTGATGAACACGTCGGTCAGGGAGTCGGCGTCGGTGGAGAGGTAGGCGAGGGTCGTGAAGCCGCCGAAGGACTGGCCGAGCACGCTCCACTGCTCGGCGCCGAGGTGTTGGCGCATCGCCTCGCAGTCGCGCACGATCGCGTCGGCCCGCAGGTGCGTGAGGTGCTCGGCGACGACCGAGGAACCGAGTGCCAGGTCGCCATCGGAGACGGGAGTCGAGCGCCCCGTGCCGCGCTGATCGAGCAGCACGACCTGATAGTGCGCGAGTGCCTCGTCGAGCCAGGCCGGCGAGGTGGCGGCGTGGAACGGGCGGGGCGCCTCGCTGCCCGGGCCGCCCTGGAGGAACACCAGGTAGGGGAGCGTCTCGCCGCCGGGACGCGAGACGACAGCGGCGAACACGTCGATGGTGCGGCTGTCGGCGGGATCACCCCAGACGAGGGGGACGGTGAGCGTGTGCTCTTCGACGGTCAGATCCAGCAGGCGGCGCACGACGGTAGTCACGTCTTCGATCCTATCGAGCAGCGGCCCAGGGCGAAGGCGCAGCCGGCGCTACATCACGTTGCCGATGTAGGAGTACTTGACGAACACCTCGGCGGCGATGCCGGCCTCCTCGAGCACCCCCTGCACGGCGCTCATCATATAGTTCGAGTCCCAGCCCATGTAGAGGTGGTGGCCGTCGGTGAGTTCGTCCCACTGCCCCTTCCAGGCCATGCCGTCGTAGATGGGGCCGCCGTGCGCTGCCGAGTACGACAGGGCGGCGGCACGGGTGTCGGTCCAGGCGCGACGCAGGACGCGGTTGAAGAGATGCTTGACGTCGTACACCTCCCACCGCTCGCCGCGGTACTCGACGTAGTCGAACTCGCGCTCCCAACCGGCGGGCCAGCCGCGACGGCGGACGGCGTCGAGGATCGGGGTCAGTCCGTCGTCGTCGATCTCGGGCAGGGCCGGCCGCGCCCAGATCTGCAGCAGCTCGGCGGTGAGGCGCACGGTGCGGGCCGTGATCGCCGCGGTGTTCCACTGGTCGATGGCATCCAGGTCGCGAGTCGCGGCGACGCTGCTCCGCGCGTAGGCATCCGCGCGCTTGACCGGGAACGAGGCGCCGAAGACGCTCTCGGTGAGGTGCTGTTCCAGCAGCGTCAGGTTGCCCAGCGTCGGGGCGAGCGCGCGGTGGCTGTTCTGCTCGTCCTCGCTGTACTCGCTCCACGTGCGCGCCCCGTCACCCGACCACGCGTCGCCGGGGACGGTGGGCACGATGTGCTCGACGTCGAACTCGAGGGGATCCTCGACGCCTTCGAGACGGCCGAGCACGTAGGCGGCGTAGGGGAGCTCGCTGTACTTCAGCACCGCGCTGACCCGCTCGTCGGAGGGGGTGATGCGTGCGAAGGCGCGAGCCAGCGCCTCCCGCCCCTGCGAGCGGGCGCGGCAGAGCCGGGCGACCAGGCGCTCGTTGGGCAGGTTCACGAGGGTGCGGCGCAGGTAGAGCGCCTGAATCCATTCGAGAGTCTCGATCAGTTCGCCGCGCTCGATGACCCCGCGGGAGTGGTCGCTGTAGGCGCTGAGCACGAGCGGGTAGGCCGCGCGACCGAATGTGTTCACGAAGCGCAGTTGTCGGGCGATCTCCGGATCGCTCTCGAGCGAGGGGTCGAGGAGGATACCGTAGATCTCGGCGTAGTGGCGCCAGACCTCGGCATCCGCCTGCAGCCGCTCCGCATCGACCCGGGGGAACGAGTGGCGGAAGGCGCTGTAGACGCCGTGCTCGCCGTTCGCCGCCAGTTCGCGCCCGGTCGTCATCACGAGGTAGTGCCGCCAGAAGGCGCCGATCGTCTCACCCGTGTGGCGTTCGATCGGCAGCCAGAAGCGGGCCTCCACATCGAGCTGCTCGGCGTGGGTGAGCCCCATCAGGATGTAGTTGTGGATGAGCTCGTGGTCGCGCAGGGGTTCCCCCGTCGAGTTCAGGCTCTCGAAGATCTGCTGCGCGTTCGCCTGCGCGCCGAGCGTGATCGACACGTGCTCGAGTCGCTGCAGCCCTCGCCAGATGCGTGCGACCTCGTCGGCGTGCACCTGACTCCGGAAGAACGCGTAATTGTCATCGAAGCGGGATTCCCGGTCGGCGTCGTCGCGCCGATCGAGCACGACCGATTCATACAGCCCGGCCCAGGCGTCGTGCGGGCGCAGCTTGGTGCGGGACGGATCGTCGGCGCGCACGAGAACCCTCTCGAGCTCGGCGGCGAGCTGCGGGTCGGTGCCTCGCACACTGTGGTGCAGAGCGGCGATGAGGAGGGTGAGCGTCGTGATGCGCTGCTGCCCGTCGATGAGGATCAGGTCGTCGTCGGTCGCGCCGTCCTGCGCGGAGAGGATCGAGCCGATGAAGTGGCGGTGGGATTCGTCGGCGTCCGCCACGGAGCGGATGTCGGAGAGCAGTCTCTCGCACCCGCCGATGTCCCACCGGTACTGCCGCTGGTACACGGGGACGACGATGGTGGTCGACCCCGCCGCGAGCCACTCGATCGTGTTGACTGCTGTCGCCTCGACGTTGGTGGCGGTGCTCATACTGGTGTCTCGTCCTCCCGTAGCGCGCGATGTCGAGGGTGAACCCGGCACCGTTTTCAGTCTATTCGGTTATTCACGGCCGCCTCCGAAGCGCACGCACCGCTCGCTGTTAGGCTTGCCTTATCAGGGCCTGTTAAAACGTGCTGGCCCCCGATGAAAGGAACATGACTCGATCATGGGATACATCAAGTCCAAAGCGCTGGAGGAGAAGGGCTTCGTCGTCCTCGACAGCTACAACCAGGAACTCGACCCCAAAGAGTGGCTGGACATCGAGTACAACGACTGGAAGTCCTCGGGCGACACGCGATTCGCGCCGCTCGCCAGCGCCTTCGGAGACATCGAGTGCAACGGCTTCTGGAACCACAAGCCGCCGCGCACCGACAAGGACGGCGTCTGGATCGATTCGCAGACCGCCAAGGCCCCGAACCTCACGCGCCGCGCGCAGGAGCCCGGTGCCAACGTCGGGCGCTGCCGGGTCATCGAACTGCAGCCGACCCCGTACGGCGACTGCCTCTACAACCTGCACCAGGATGACAACAACCGTCTGAACCCGGACGGCACGGGCTGGGTCGTGCGCGGCTTCTTCAACCTCACCGACGACAAGGACAGCTACTTCGTCCTGCGCGAGAACCGCACCGACCCGAGCATCGAGTACCGCATCGCGCTTCCGGCCGGCGCGCAGCTCATCGTCGACACGCAGCGCCTGTGGCACGCCGCGACGCACAACGGTACCGAGCCGCGTTACTGCCTCATCACCTCGTGGACGTCGGGTCCCGAGCTCGACGCGTACATCGAGAAGTACCACGGCACCGATGACGTTCCCAACGTCGAGGTTCCGCAGGAGGTGCTCGAGCACGGCTACGCCGAGCAGGCCCGCAAGGATGCCGCGCGCGCCGCGTACTACGCCGCCAAGGGCCAGCAGGTCAAGCAGGCGATGAGCGAGGCCTGATCCTCTGCACCTCGGAGACCCGTCTCCACGAAAGGCCCCGGTCGTCGCGACCGGGGCCTTTCCCGTGGAATCACATGCTTGTGATTTCCAGGATCGTGGGCGAGAATGGGCGCATAACCGCATATCGTCGCTGATTTCGGTTCAGGTCGTTGGGGAAGACGCACCTGATGAAACGGAGAGATCATGGCGACGGCTTACGCACGCGGAGTGGTGTACATCCACTCGGCGCCTCGCGCGCTCTGCCCGCACCTCGAGTGGGCGGTGGGTCGC
This sequence comes from Microbacterium galbinum, assembly GCF_023101185.1. Classification (GTDB taxonomy): domain Bacteria; phylum Actinomycetota; class Actinomycetes; order Actinomycetales; family Microbacteriaceae; genus Microbacterium; species Microbacterium galbinum. The sequence goes on along the minus strand of NZ_CP078077.1, from coordinate 3,236,412 downwards.
GCTATCGGGCGTGCGGTGAACTTCGACTGGGCCGACCAGCCCGTGCTCGACGGCGCGCGCCGCGCCGAGTTCTACTGGGATGGCCCGGTGGGCACCGGCGCCGCTCTCGCGACCGCGATCCGCGGGTGGGAGCACCTGCGTTTCGAGGTGACCGAGGATCCGACTCCCCGCAGCGACGGTGGACGCTGGCTGCACACCCCGGACCTCGGCATCCATTACGCCCAGACGGATGCCGCCGGCAACATCGTCATCGGCGAGGATCGCATCCGGTATGCGATGGAGATCGCCGCCGGCAGTGCGATCGAGCTGCAGCGCGAGCTCGACGTCGCCCTCGGCTCCGCGTGGGACGACGAGCTCGAGCCGTTCCGGCACGCGAGCGACGACGCCCGCGTCGTGTGGCTGCACAAGGTCGGCTGACGTGCCGACCACCCACAGACCTGGAGCGCGGGAGGCGTGAGTATCGGATGCCGGTGATTCGTCCCGGACGCTGAGAAGACGTCCCCCGCTCCATAGACGAAGACCCCGCCCCTGTTCGCAGCGGCGGGGTCTTCGTCGTCGGAGGTGCCGTCGTCGGAGAGCCGGCGGCCCGGTCAGATCACCGCGGCGTGGCGGAGGTCGTCGCCGTGGGAAGCCGCCCCGCCCTGCACATGCGCCCAGGACTCGGCGACGCGCGTCATCGCCTCGGCCGTCCGCTCCGGGGGCAGCGTGATGGGGATGCGCAGCCGGCGCTCCAGCACGCCTCCGGTGGTGAACCGCGGCCCGGGCGGCAGGATGAGCTGCCGCTCGCGCGCCGCGAGCGACAGCGCCGTCGAGACCGGAACTTCGAGATCGACCCACGCCGAGAGGCCGCCGGGCGTCGACGGCATCCGGATGCCGGGAAGCGCGGCGAGTCCCGCCTCGACCGCCGCGCGTCCTGCCCGCAAGCGCGTGCGCACGTGTGCGGTGAGGGCCGGCATGTCGGCGAGCAGCTCGACGGCGATGCACTGCTCGAGCAGGGCCGTGCCGAGCTCGAACGAGGGGCGCACCGCGAGGAGTCGAGTGATGAGGGACCGTTCGGCGCGGATCCAGCCGATGCGCATGCCGCCCCAGGCGATCTTCGACATCGAGCCGACGGTCACGACGCGGGGGTCGTACGCCGCCATCGGTGTGGGCGCCCACCCGCGGTCGATGTCGAGTTCCGTGGTCGTCTCGTCGACGATCAGCGTGGTCCCGGCGCTGCGCGCGGTGGCGACGAGGCGCGATCGTTCGTCATCGGGGAGCGTCGCGCCCGTCGGGTTGTGGAAGTCCGGGATCAGGTAGGCGAGATGCGGGCGTACGCTCAGGAGCGTCTCGGCGAGGTGTCGTGCGTCCCAGCCCTCGACGTCGACGGGGGTCGGCACCAGGCGGTAGCCGTGACGATGAAGCGCCTCGAGCGCGTGTGGGAAGGTCGGTTGCTCGACGAGCGCGCGCTCTCCCCGTCGTCCGATCGTCGCGAGCACCAGGTTGAGGGCGTTCAGAGCGCCCGAGGTGATCATGATCTCGTCGGCCGAGGTCTCGACGCCGCGCTCGGAGAAGCGAGCGGCGACGGCCTCGCGGAGCTCGGGGAGGCCGCGCAACGAATAGCCGCTCGTGCCCCGCATCGCGGCGAGGCGCGGGAGGGAGCGCACGGTGGCGTCGTACAGGCCGGGGGTGGAGTCCATCGAGGCGATCGACAGGTCGATGGCCGAGTCGTCGTCGGTCGGGATGGTCACGATGTCGGCGTGCGGGAGGGTGATGCGGGTGTTCCCGCCGTGCAGCCGGGCGACATAGCCCTCTGCCTCGAGGAGCCCGTACGCGCGGGTGATCGTCGACCGGGAGCGGCGCAGTTCCAGGGCGAGCGCACGTTCGCTCGGAAGCCGCTCGCCGACGGTCAGGCGACCGTCGAGCACGAGCGCTCGGATCTGGTCGGCGAGGGTGGACGCCGTGGCGCCGGCGGCGTTCTGCGCTCCGAGCTGTTCGACGAGTCGTGATCCCATGCCTCCAGCATGGCGCAGAAGTGGACTGATTTCTGCAGGCCACTTCTGGGGGAGTGGACTCGGATTCGGAGCGTGACCGGCATCCACCATGGAGAGATGCACCTGCGCTCCGTCTTCCTGCCCGTCACCGCCACGAGTCGGCGCGACCTCGTCGAGCGCCTCGGGCAGCTCGTGCTCGGTCTCTTCCTCTACGGCGTGGCGCTCGGGTTCATGGTGCGGGGCGGGATCGGCGTCGCTCCCTGGGATGTCCTCGCACTCGGCGTCTCGGGGAGTTCGGGCATCGGCTACGGCACCGTGACCGTGCTCGTCTCGATCGTCGTGCTGCTGCTGTGGATCCCCCTGCGGCAGCGAGTCGGCCTCGGCACGCTGCTGAACGCACTGATGGTCGGCCCCGCCGCCGACCTCACGCTGCTCGTGCTGCCCGCTCCGCCGACCGTCTGGATCGGAGCGCCGATGTTCATCTTCGGTCTGCTGCTGCTCGCCTTCGCGACCGGACTCTACATCGCCGCCGACTTCGGCCCGGGACCGCGCGACGGACTCATGACCGGACTCGTGCGCCGCACCGGCTGGAAGGTGTGGATCGTGCGGACGTTGATCGAGGGGAGCGTCCTGCTGGTCGGGTTCGTGCTCGGGGGGCCGGTCGGCGTGGGCACGGTGCTCTTCGCCTTCGGCGTCGGTCCGCTGATCGGCTGGTTCCTACCGCGGATCACCCGGATGCGCGTGGCACGGTCCCAGCGGCTCGCCCCGCCCGCGGCGTCCGTGCCGAGCTGAACGCGCCCTCGACACACGACGACGGCCCCCGGAGTATCTCCGGGGGCCGTCGTCGTGTGCGGGACTCAGTCGTTGTCGGCCGCTGCGAACACCGCAACGGCGTTGTGACCGCCGAAGCCGAAGGAGTTGCTGATCGCGTACTGTGGGCCGTCACCCAGTGGCGTCGGCTCGCCGGAGAGGCGGAACGGCACAGCGGGGTCGGGCTCGGTCATGTTGATGGTGGGCGGGGCGACGCGGTCGCGCAGCGCGAGCAGCGCGAAGATCGCCTCGAGTGCGCCGGTGCCGCCGAGCAGGTGACCAGTCGACGCCTTGGTCGCCGACACGGGGATCTCGTCGATGCGGTCGCCGAAGACCTTCTTGAGCGCGACGTACTCGTTCGGGTCTCCGACCGGGGTCGACGTCGCGTGCGCGTTGATGTGCGTGACCTGATCGGCGGTGATGCCCGCCTCCTCGAGCGCCTGGGTGACGGCGCGCGCCGCTCCCGTGCCCTCGGGGTCGTTGCCGGTGATGTGGTAGGCGTCGGCCGTCACGCCGCCGCCGAGCACGTAGCCGTAGATCTTCGCACCACGGGCCTTCGCGTGCTCCTCGGTCTCGAGGATGAGCGCTGCCGCACCCTCGCCCATGACGAAGCCGTCACGGTCGATCGCGCCGGGACGGGAAGCGGTCGCGGGGTCGTCGTTGCGACGCGACAGGGCCTGCGCCGAGGCGAAGGAGGCCATCGTGATCGGGTGGATCGCCGATTCGGTGCCACCGGCGATGACGACGTCGGCCAGCCCCTCCTGCAGGTGGTGGAACGCGTGGATGATCGACTCGGTGCTCGAGGCGCAGGCGCTCACGACGGTCTGCGCGTAGGCGCGGGCGCCGAACTGGAGCGAGAGGTTGCCGGCCGCGGCGTTGGGCATGAGCATCGGGACGGTGAGCGGCATGACGCGGCGAGGTCCCTTCTCACGCAGGGTGTCCCATGCGTCGAGGAGGGTCCAGAGACCGCCGATGCCGGTGGCGAAGTCGATGCCGAGGCGTTCGGGGGCGACCTCGGGGGAGCCCGCGTCGGCCCATGCCTCACGGGCGGCGATCAGGGCGAACTGGGAAGAAGGGTCGAGGCGCTTGGCCTCATGGCGCGGGAGGACTTCCTCGGGCCGCACGATCGCCTCGGCGGCGAAGGTGACGGGGAGCTCGTACTGGGCGACCCAGTCGTGCTCGAGTGCGCGGGTGCCGGAGGCGCCTGCGAGGAGGTTGGTCCAGTTCTCCGGAGCTGTCCCGCCGATGGCGGACGTGGCGCCGATGCCGGTGACGACGATGCGCTTGGTCATGGTGTGGTTCCTTGTCGGACGGGATTCAGAGCAGGGTGGGGGGCAGGACGGAGGATGCCACGCCCCGACGGTGCGGGGGTGGCATCCCTCGTGGATTACTCCTGGCCCGCGACGATGAAGTTGACGGCGTCGCCGACGGTCTTCAGGTTCTTGACCTCGTCGTCGGGGATGGTGACGCCGAACTTCTCCTCGGCGTTGACGACGATCGTCATCATCGAGATCGAGTCGATGTCGAGGTCGTCGGTGAACGACTTCTCGAGAGCGACCTCGGAGGCGTTGATGCCGGTCTCGTCGGTGATGAGCTCTGCGAGGCCGGCGAGGACCTCATCGTTGGTGAAAGCCATGTGGTCTTCCTCTTTCTTACGGGTTGTTTTCGGAACCGTGGAACAGTCTAGGGAAAGTCGGGCCCGGGTCAGGGGAGCACGACGACCTGAGCCGCGAACACGAGGCCCGCGCCGAAGCCGATCTGCAGGGCGAGACCGCCCGAGAGCTCGGGGTGCTCGGCCATCAGACGGTGGCTGGCCAGCGGGATCGATGCGGCCGAGGTGTTGCCCGTCGTCTCGATGTCACGGGCGATCACCGTGGTCTCCGGGAGCTTCAACTGCTTGGCGAACTCGTCGATGATGCGCATGTTCGCCTGGTGGGGGATGAAGGCGGCGATGTCGGATGCCTCGACGCCGGCGCGGTCCAGCGCCTCGCGGGCGACCTTCGCCATCTCCCAGACCGCCCAGCGGAACACCGTCTGACCTTCCTGGCGGAGGGTCGGCCACGGCACCTCGCCGTCGCGGAACTGCGTCAGGGTGCCGTTCATGCCCACGGCATCCGCCTTCGAGCCGTCGGAACCCCACACTGCGGGAGCGATGCCGGGGGTGTCGCTCGGGCCGATCACGGCGGCGCCGGCGCCGTCACCGAGCAGGAACGAGATGCTCCGATCGGCGGGATCGACGATGTCGGACAGCTTCTCGGCGCCGATCACCAGCGCGTAGCGGGCGGCACCCGCCTTGATGAGGGCATCGGCCTGGGCCACGGCGTAGGCGTATCCCGCGCAGGCGGCGTTGATGTCGTAGGCCGCTGCGGGGTTCGCGCCCACGCGGTCGGCGACGATCGCCGAGACCGACGGGGACTGCTTCGGGTTGCTGATGGTCGCGACGATGACGAGGTCGATCTGGTCGGCCGGGATCCCGGCCTTCTCGATCGCCTCGGCGGCGGCTTCGGACGCGAGGTCGATCGCGTCGGTGCCCTTGTCGGCGCGCGCACGCGTGATGATGCCGGTGCGCTGGCGGATCCACTCGTCGCTCGAGTCGATCGGACCGATCAGGTCGTCGTTGGGCACGGCGTTCTCGCCGCGCGCGGCACCATACGAGTAGATGCGGGTGAAAGCGGGGCCCGTGGCCTGCGTCAGGGTGGCGCTCATGCGGCTTCTCCGTTCAGCAGCGCGACGGCCGCATCGAGGTCTTCGGGGGTCTTGACGGCGACGCTCGGAACGCCGCGCAGACCGCGCTTGGCGAGTCCGGTGAGCGCACCGGCGGGAGCGAGCTCGATCAGGCCGGTGATGCCCTGATCGGCGAACGACGCCATGCAGAGGTCCCAGCGCACGGGCGACGAGACCTGGTCGACCAGGTAGTCGAGAGCCTGCGCGCCGCGGGTGACGACCGATCCGTCGCGGTTCGTCCAGAGGGTCAGCGTCGGGTCGGCGGGGGTGACCTCGGCGACGGCGTCCCGCAGCACGGCCACGGCGGGAGCCATGAAGGTGGTGTGGAAGGCACCGGCCACCTGCAGCGGGATCACCCGGGTGCCCTTGACCGGTTCTGCGGCGAGGGCCTCGAGCGAGGGGAGCTCGCCCGCGACGACGATCTGGCCGCCGCCGTTGTAGTTCGCAGGCGATAGACCGAGGTCGTCGAGTCGGGCGAGGACGGCCGCCTCATCGCCACCGAGGACCGCGCTCATGCCCGTGGGGGTCTGCGCCGCGGCATCCGCCATCGCCCGTCCGCGGATGCCGACCAGGCGCATGCCCGTCTCGGCATCGATCACGTCGCTGCCCACCAGGGCGGCGATCTCGCCGACCGAGTGGCCGGCGATGCCGTCGGCCCGGCGCCCGGCGCGGGCGTTCAGGGCGTCGGCCGCGATGAGCGATGCGGCCACGATCAGCGGCTGCGCGATGCGCGTGTCGCGGATGGTGTCGGCATCCGATTCTGTGCCGTGGAGGCGGAGATCGACCTCTGCTGCGTCGGAGTACGACGCGAGGCGCTCGGCCACCCCGTCGAGCTCAAGCCAAGGGGCGAGGAAACCGGGGGTCTGCGAGCCCTGACCAGGGCATACGACGACAATCACATCCCCAGTCTGCCAATGATCGGAGGCAAGCGGTGGATGATTCATCACAAGATTCCGAAGAACGCTTGTGTGTGGCGCACAGCGCCGCGGGAAACGCGGGTCAGCGCGGCACCCGGCGCTGCGACGGGCGGCGTCGGGACTGGTCGGCGGCGCCGATCGAACCGAGGATCAGGGCCGTCTGCAGGATCAACGCCTCGCGCGGGCCGGTGGCATCCCAGCCGATGACCTCGCTGACGCGCTTGAGTCGGTAGCGCACGGTGTTCGGATGCACGAAGAGCTCGCGGGCCGTCGCCTCGAGCGAGCGGCCGTTGTCGAGATAGCTCCAGAGTGTCGTGACCAGGTCGGTCGAATGCGCCTGCAGCGGGCGGTAGATCCGCTCGATGAGCGTCTGCTTGGCCAGCGGATCACCGGCGAGTGCCCGCTCCGGCAGCAGATCGTCGGCCTCGACCGGACGCGGGGCGCTGCGCCAGGCGCGGGCGACCGCGAAACCGGCGAGTGCTGCGCGGGCGCTCTGGCTGGCGTCGACGAGCGCGACGACGGCGGGACCGAGCACGACGTAGCCCGGGCCGAACGAGGGCTCCAGTCGAGACGCGATCTCGAGGAACGTGAGCTCGTCGTCGTCGGTCTCCTGCTCCTCGTCACGGGCGCGGCCGAGCACGAGGACAAGTCGTGACCCCTGCACGCCGATCAGTACGTCGACCGCCAGCTTGCGGGCGGTGCGCCGCACCTGGTCGACGTCGAACTGTGGGGGAGTCGTGCCCACGAGCACGGCGACCTCACCATGACCGTGCCACCCGAGGGCGGCGATCCGGCTGGGGAGCTCCTCGTCGGCCTCGCCCGTGAGGATCGAGTCGACCACGAGCGCCTCGAGTCGGGCATCCCAGAGTCCCCGGGCCTCCGCCGCGCGTGCGTAGACGTCGGCGGCCGCGAAGGCGACATCGCGCGAGTAGAGCAGGATCGCCTCGCGGATGTTCTCACCCTTGCCGGCGACGCGCTCCTCGGTGACCTCGACGGTCACGCGGATCAGCTGCAGGGTCTGCTGCAGACTCACGCTGCGCAGCAGCTCCCGCGGGGCGGCGGCGAAGATGTCGGCCGCGATCCACGGCGTCGAGGTGGGGTCGTCGTACCACTGGATGAACGACGTGATGCCCGCCTGGGCCACCAGCCCGACCGCAGAGCGGCGGGCTGGTGGCATGTCGGCGTACCAGGGCAGCGTGTCTTCCAGGCGCTTGATCGTCACCGAGGCGATGTCACCGGAGATCCGGCGCAGCCAGGCGAGGGTCGCGGCCTTGTCCATGCCAGCGGGAGACGAACCTGTCACCGATGACTCAGCTTTCGCCACCCGCGTTGCCGCTGGTTCCGGCGTTGACATCGTGAAGGCTGTACTTCGCGATGGCCTGCGCGGCCAGCGAGCGGTCGACGACGCCGTCCTCGGCGAGCGACTGCAGCGTGCGCACCACGATCGACGGGCCGTCGATCTTGAAGAAGCGACGTGCCGCGGCGCGGGTGTCGGAGAACCCGAAGCCATCGGCGCCGAGCGTCGCGAAACGCTGCGGGACCCACGGGCGGATCTGGTCCTGGACGGCGTGCATGAAGTCGCTCACCGCGATGACCGGACCCTCGGCGCCCTGCAGCTTCTGGGTGAGGTAGGCCGTGCGGGGCTCCTCCTCCGGGTGCAGGAAGTTGTGCTCGTCGGCGGCGAGGCCGTCGCGGCGCAGCTCGGTCCACGAGGTGACCGACCAGACATCGGCGATCACGCCCCAGTCGTTCTTCAGCAGTTCCTGCGCTTCGAGGGCCCAGGGGAGTCCGACGCCCGAGGCGAAGAGCTGGGCGCGGTGGCCCTCGCCCTCGCCGACCGCGATGCGGTGGATGCCGCGCACGATGCCGTCGACGTCCACGTTCTCGGGCTCGGCGGGCATCACGATGGGCTCGTTGTAGAGCGTGATGTAGTACATCACGTTCGGGTCCTCGTGCTCTCCGCCGTACATGCGCTCGATACCCGACCGCACGATGTGCGCGATCTCGTAGCCGTACGCGGGGTCGTACGAGATCGTCGCGGGGTTGGTCGCGGCCAACAGGTGCGAGTGCCCGTCGGCGTGCTGCAGGCCCTCACCCGTCAGGGTGGTGCGACCGGCGGTGGCGCCCATGATGAAACCGCGCGCCATCTGGTCGCCCGCGGCCCACTGGGCGTCGCCCGTGCGCTGGAAACCGAACATCGAGTAGAAGAGGTAGATCGGGATCAGCGGTTCGCCGTGCGTGGCGTACGACGTGCCGGCAGCGGTGAACGCCGCGAGGGCGCCCGCCTCGTTGATGCCGACGTGCACGATCTGGCCCTGCGGGCTCTCCTTGTAGGCGAGGAGGAGCTCGCGGTCGACCGAGGTGTAGTGCTGGCCGTTCGGGTTGTAGATCTTCGCCGTCGGGAAGTACGCGTCCATACCGAAGGTGCGCGCCTCGTCGGGGATGATCGGCACGATGCGGTGGCCGAAGTCCTTCGAGCGCAGCAGGTCCTTCAGCAGTCGGACGAACGCCATGGTCGTGGCGATCTCCTGCGTGCCAGAGCCCTTCTTCGGGAGTGCGTAGGCGGTGTCGTCGGGCAACGAGAGACCGACGTGCGTCGAACGACGTTCGGGCAGGAAGCCGCCGAGGTTGTTGCGGCGCTCCAGCATGTACTGGATGGTCTCGTCCTGGGGGCCCGGGTTGTAGTACGGGGGCAGGTACGGGTTCTCCTCGAGCTGCGCGTCCGTGATCGGGATGTGCATGGCGTCGCGGAACGTCTTGAGGTTGTCCAGCGTCATCTTCTTCATCTGGTGGGTCGCGTTGCGGCCCTCGAAGTGCGGACCGAGGCCGTAGCCCTTGACGGTCTTCGCGAGGATGACGGTGGGCTTGCCCTTGTGCTCGGTCGCGGCCTTGAACGCGGCGTAGACCTTGCGGTAGTCGTGGCCACCGCGCTTGAGGTTCCAGATGTCGTCGTCGGAGTAGTTCTCGACGAGGGCGGCGGCGCGCTCGTCGCGACCGAAGAAGTGCTCGCGGATGTATCCGCCGGACTCGGCCTTGAACGTCTGGAAGTCGCCGTCGGGCGTGACGTTCATGAGGTTGAGCAGCGCACCCTCGGTGTCGCGGGCGAGGAGGTCGTCCCACTCGCGGCCCCAGACGACCTTGATGACGTTCCAGCCGGCACCGCGGAAGAACGACTCGAGCTCCTGCACGATCTTGCCGTTGCCGCGCACCGGGCCGTCGAGACGCTGGAGGTTACAGTTGACGACGAAGGTCAGGTTGTCGAGTCCCTCGTTGGCCGCGACCTGGAGCTGTCCGCGGCTCTCGACCTCGTCCATCTCGCCGTCGCCGAGGAAGGCCCAGACGTGCGACTGCGAGGTGTCCTTGATGCCGCGGTTCTCGAGGTACTTGTTCGACATCGCCTGGTAGATCGCGTTGATCGGGCCGAGGCCCATCGACACGGTCGGGAACTGCCAGTACTCCGGCATCAGGCGCGGGTGCGGGTAGGAGGGCAGGCCGTGCGGGGCGTGCGACTTCTCCTGGCGGAAGCCGTCGAGCTGGTCCTCGCTCAGTCGGCCCTCGAGGAAGGAGCGGGCGTAGGTGCCGGGCGAGGCGTGGCCCTGGATGAAGATCTGGTCGGCGCCGCCGGGGTTGTCGGCACCCTTGAAGAAGTGGTTGAAGCCCACCTCGTAGAGCGCGGCCGACGACGCGTAGGTCGAGATGTGCCCGCCGACGCTGATGCCGGGACGCTGTGCGCGGTGCACCGTGATGGCGGCGTTCCAGCGGATCCACGCGCGGTAGCGGCGCTCCACCTCTTCATCACCGGGGAACTCGGGCTCGTTCTCGGGTGCGATCGTGTTGATGTAGTCGGTGGTCGGAACCATCGGCACGCCGAGGTGCAGCTCCTTCGAGCGCTTCAGCAGGCTGAGCATGATCTCGCGCCCACGGCCGTGGCCCTTGGCATCGACGAGCTCATCGAGCGACTGCTGCCACTCACCCGTCTCTTCCGGGTCGCTGTCGAGAGAGTCCTGAGAGTACGGATCCTGGTCGTGGACGGTCACGGGGAGCCTTTCGTCAAGCTGGCAGGTCATGCCAAGGAAACGGGAAGCGACGCGGGCAGCCTTGTCGGCTGTGCACAACGCGCGCCGTCCTCAGCCTAGCCCTCTTCCACCATGCGGGTGCGCATCCGCATACGGATACACTGGACGCACCAGGGCCTTTAGCTCAGCTGGTAGAGCGCCACGTTTACACCGTGGATGTCGTCGGTTCGATCCCGGCAGGGCCCACCTCAGAATCCATCGCACGATCCTCGTCCCACTCGAGGTGGGTGAGGGTGCCGATCGTGAGCGTCGCGCTCCCGCCCGCGCACAGATACGTCAGCAGAGTGCGACCGCACCCGCGGCAGAGCAGGATCATGCCGTTGTCGTCGAGTTCAGCGACAGCATCCGCCACCACCGCGGCGCGCAGGCAGTGCGCGCATCGCGCGCGCGCGCCGGTCATGTCCCTGCCGAAGATCTCGAGCAGATACCCGCCGGCGGCGTTGCCGTCGACGCGCCGGACGGGCCGGGGTTCGGGAGTGTGTTCCATCAGGCTCCTCCGAAGCGCTCGGTGCGGATGCGGTCGGGCGGATGCCCCGCCGCGACGAGGAGATCGGCGACGGCCTCGACGAAACCGGTCGGCCCGCATACATAGACCGACGGCTGCAGCGACGGCGGATAGGTCGACGAGAGGATGGTCGCGGCATCCACCCGACCGGCGGGACGTGCGAAGCCGGGCGGGGCGACGCGCGAATAGGCCCAGTCGATGACGAGGCCGTTGCCGGCGAGGCGGTCGATGTCGTCGAGGTAGAAGGCGTCCGACGCCGAGCGCACGGCGTACAGCAGCCGCATGGGTGCGCTGCTGCCGGAGCGCTCGTGCGCACGGGCGATGGCGATGAGGGGAACGATGCCCGATCCGCCGGCGATCAGCTGAACGGGCTCGGGGCGATCGGGGGTCCAGACGAAGTAGCCACCGATCGGTCCGCGTATCTCCAACTGATCGCCGGGCCGCACGTCTTCGACCAGGTAGGGGGAGACCTCGCCGTCGAGAACCTCGTCGACCGCGAGTTCGAGAACCTCGCCGGGGCCGGAGGAGGCGAGCGAGTAGGACCGCACGGCTTGGTATCCGTCCTCGGCCGTGAGGCGCACGTCCACGTGCTGCCCGGCGAGATTGCCCGGCCAGCCGTCGACCTGCAGTCCGAGGATGCGCCCGTGGCTTCCGGCGCTGCGTGTCGTGACGACGGTCGCCGGGCGCCACAGCGGTGCGGTCGTCACCAGTACCGTTCCTCCTTCCAGGGGTCGCCGTGCATGTTGTAGCCGTTCTGCTCCCAGAATCCCGGTGCGTCGTGCTCGCGCAGGTTCAGCCCGTGCACCCACTTCGCCGACTTCCAGAAGTAGAGGTGCGGAACGAGCAGGCGGGCGGGTCCGCCGTGTTCGGGGGCGAGGGGCTCGCCGTCGAACTCCAGCGCGATCCACGCGCGCCCTCCGACGAGGTCGTCGCGGGAGAGGTTGGTCGTGTACCCGCCGTAGGAGAAGACCTCGGCGAATGCCGCATCGTCGCCGACTGCGTCGAGGAGGCGTTCGACCGCGACCCCGCGCCACTGCGTCCCGAGCTTGGACCAGCGGGTCACGCAGTGGATGTCGGTGGTGATCGTCTCGATCGGGAGCGCGTGCAACTCCTCCCACGTCCAGGTGTGCCGAATCCCGTCGCGACCGACGACGACGAACTCCCAGGACTCGGTCGGGATCCGGGGCGTCGGTCCGGCCGACAGCACGGGGAAGTCCCCGGTCAGATACTGACCGGGAGGGAGCCGCTCATCGGACTCTCGTCTGCGCGCTCCGAATCCGCGGGAGATCACACTCATGCTCGCCTGCCTTCGCTCGTGTGGGGTCATTCAAGCGGATGGGCGACGGCCGCGCTACGACATCTGTCCAACGTCCGCGCATCGCCACGAGTGGCGAAGTCGATCCGACACTCCTGCGAAATCAATTATTTACTTGTCTACGTGTAAAACCTGCTAGCTTCACACGTAAATCAGTTGATAACTCAAGGAGCCACGTTGCTGCAGGATTCTGCTTCCTCTGCTGTCTCCGGATCGCGCGCGACGGCCCCGGCCACCGCCGAGCGGCTCGCGCGCGACAACATGGCGTTGGCGACGTTCCTCGCGCTGGAGAAGGCCCGCACGGCGGAGCACGTCGACCTCGACGACCTCATGTCGGCCGCTCGCCTCGGGCTCGCCCGCGCGGCGATGACCTACGAACCCGAGCGCGGCATCCCCTTCGGTGCCTTCGCCCGCACGCAGATCACCTGGGCGATGCTCTCGGAGATGCGTCGCGCCGACCCCGCCGGGGAGCGCGGGCGCGACAAGATCGAGCTCATCCGCGCCGCAGGCGACGCCGTGCTCGCTCGCACGGGTCGTGCCGGCACACCCGCCGAGGTCGCGAAGGAAGCGGGTCTCGACATCGCGGCGGTCGCCGAGATGCTGCACCTGGATGCGATGGTGCGCACGGCCACGAGCTTCGAGGAGCACTTCGATCCCGAATCGGGTCGACAGGCGGTCGATCTCACCGACAGCATCGTGCTCCCCGAGTTCGCCGCGGAGCAGAACGAGACGCGTGACATGGTCGTGCGCGTGCTCGATGCGCTGCCGGACGCGATGCGCCGGGTGATCCGCGGGATCTACCTCGATGACCGCATGGTCAAGGACCTCGCCGACGAGATGGAGGTGAGCCACGCCTACGTGTCGAAGCTGCGCTCGCGCGGTCTCGCTCTCATGCGTGAGGCGATGGAGGCCTGGGAGCAGGGGACCGCCGGCGACCGCACCAGCCCCGCGAAGGCCGAGTTCTTCGGAGCGCTCTTCGGACCGGAGAAGCCCGCGAGCGCGCACCGCAGCGAAGACCTCCTTCCCGCGATCTGACTTTCCCGTCGGTCACCGGTTACGGACCGCGCGAGCTGTCGCGAATGTGGGATGTGCAGGTCCACGGATGGACCCGCTTCCAGTCCCATAACCACGGAGGATACTCATGGGTCTTCAGATCGCAACCAACGTCAGCGCGCTCAACTCGTACCGCAACCTGTCGAGCAACCAGAACGACGTCTCGAAGTCGCTCGAGAAGCTCTCGAGCGGCCTGCGCATCAACCGCGCAGCCGATGACGCCGCCGGCCTCGCCATCTCCGAGGGCCTGCGCTCGCAGGTCAACGGCCTGAACGTCGCAGCCCGCAACGCTCAGGACGGCATCTCGGTCATCCAGACCGCAGAAGGCCAGCTCACCGAGGTCCACTCCATCCTGCAGCGCGTGCGCGACCTCGCGGTGCAGGCCGGTAACGACTCGAACAACGCGGACTCGCGCAAGGCGATCACCACCGAGGTGACGCAGCTCGTGGACGAACTCGACCGCATCGCCGAGAGCGCCAACTTCAACGGCATCCAGCTGCTCGACGGCACCGCCGGCGCGGCGGGCAACGGTGTGCTGAGCTTCCAGGTCGGCGCCGACGGTTCCGCCTCGAGCCAGATCACCGTGAACCTCGGCACGGCGAACATCGCCACGCTGGCGGCAGACCTGCGCGACGACATCCTCACCACTGCGGATGGCTTCGCCAACCCGACCGTCGCCGCCGCGACGATCGACACGGTCGACGCCGCGATCAAGAGCGTCTCGTCGGCCCGCGCCGACCTCGGTGCGGTGCAGAACCGCTTCGAGTCGACGATCAACTCGCTGCAGGTCTCGGCCGAGAACCTCTCGGCGGCCAAGAGCCGCATCGCCGACACCGACATGGCGGCCGAGATGGTCAAGTACACGGCTGCGAACATCCTGCAGCAGGCGGGCACCGCGATGCTCGCGCAGGCGAACCAGTCCGGCCAGGGCGTTCTCCAGCTGCTCCGTTGAGCCGCCGCGCCTGAGGCGCACCGGGCGCCCGGGCGGGGGACACTCCGCCCGGGCGCCTTCCCCTAAGACCTGCGACACGCCCCGAGGGAAGGCATCCGAGGATGAAACTGGACGGATTGGTCTCCGGACTGAAGACCGGCGAGCTCATCGACGCGCTCATGGACGTGTCGGCGATCCCGAAGAAGCTGATCACCACCAAGATCACCGACCGCACCTCGATCATCACGAACCTGCAGTCGTTGAACACCTCGCTGCAGGCGCTGGTCGAGAAGGCCAAGACCGCGGCGTCCGCCACCTCGCTGGCCGCCTTCACCGCCACGTCGTCGTCCGAGAGCGTCACCGTGAACGCGGGGCCGAAGGCGAGCGCCTTCTCGACGAGCATCGTCGTCGACGCCGTCGCCACCGCGCACTCGGTCGTCACCGCGGCTGCGGGCGCGGATTCCTGGGGAGGAGCGTTCACGCTGGTGGCCGCCGACGGCACCCGCACCGAGATCGCGCCCGCCGGTGCATCGCCCCACGATCTCGCCAAAGCCATCAACGCCGCGAAGGCGGGGGTGACGGCGACCGTCGTGCCCGCCGGGACGGATGCCGACGGCGCCCCGCTCTCGCGCATCCAACTGAACGCCGCAGAGACCGGTGCCGAGAACACCTTCACGCTGCACCGCGGCAACGGCGACGATCTCGACGCGGGCACCGCGATCGACCTCGGCACGGAGCCGGGAGCCGCCGTGCTGACGGCCGGTGCCGACGCCCGCATCCGCCTCTTCGCGGGGACCTCGGCCGAGCAGGTGCTGACGAGCGCGAGCAACACGATCACCGTCGGCGACGACGTCACCGTCACCGTCACGAAGCCCAGCGCCGACCCGGTCACGGTCACCGTCGCCCTCGATGCGAAGGCGCAGACGGCCACGGCCGAGGCGTTCATCAAGGAGATCGCCGGTCTCCTCACCCGCATCGACAACGGTTCGAAGGCCACGGTCGGCGCGGTGGGGGAGAAGACCACCCTCGGCGTGTTCACCGGCGACAGCACCGTGCGCAACCTCCGCACAGCCCTGGCCAACGCCGTGCAGCACCCGATCGACGGGGTGTCGCCCTCGAGCATCGGCATCTCGATCAACGAGAAGGGTGTGCTGTCGTTCGACGCTGAGAAGTTCGCCCAGGCACTCGCCGACGATCCCGAGAAGACCCAGGAGCTGTTCTCGGGCGTCGCCGGTCGCCTCGAGGGCGTGGCCGACACCTACTCCGACAAGTACGACGGTCTGCTCACGCAGCGCATCACCGGGCAGGAGTCCGAGGTCAAGACCCTCAAGACGCAGGTCGAGCGGTGGGACGTCCGTCTCGAACAGCGTCGGGCGACCCTGGAGCGCACGTACTCGCAGCTCGAGGTGCAGCTGTCGAAGCTCGAATCCCAGTCGTCGTGGCTCACCGGGCAGCTCGCCGCCCTCACCGCCACCAAGTCCTGATCGCCGAGGAGAGACAAGCGATGCCCCTGACATCCCTGGAACGCGCCAAGCAGCAGTACCTCGAGCAGCAGGTCGCCTCGGCCTCGCCCGAGCGGCTGCTCACCCTGCTGTACGACCGCCTGCTCGTCGACATCGATCGAGCCGGGGCCGCGCAGGATGCCGAGGACTGGTCGGCCGCGGGCACCCACCTCACCCACGCCCAGCAGATCGTCGCCGAGCTGAACGGGTCGCTCACCGACGCCTGGGACGGCGCGGCCGACCTGCGCGCGGTGTACACCTACGTCACCGGTCGCCTGATCACCGCGAACATCGGCCGCGATCGGCTGGCCACTGCGGAATGCCGCGAACTCGTCGCGCCGCTCCGCGAAGCGTGGCACCAGGCCGCAGCGGTGACCTCGGCCGCGGCTCCCGCCCCGGCATCCGCGCTGGGCTGAGTCGCATGACCGACAACCTCGCGTCGTGGCTGGCCGTGCTCGATACGTTCGAGCGGGCGCTCGATGCCGCCGACGACCAGCTCGACCCGACCTTCGAGCCGCCTCCCGGACCCGTGCCCGAAGAGCTGCGCGAACGCGCGGAGGCGGTGCTGGCGCGTCAGCAGATGATGATCCGCGGTCTCACCGCCTCGCGGGCGAACGTGGCGCGTGAACTCGCCGCGCTCCGTCGGGTGCCGACGGGGTCGCCCGACGCTCCCGCCTACCTCGACGTCGAAGGATGAGCGGCGGCGGTTACGCCGACACCGCACTGTCGCGATAGTCGGCCACGAGCACGGATCGCTCGACGCAGGCCACGGATCGGCTTCTCCACCACACATCCGGGGTGCCGCCGTGCTCGAATCCGTAACCTCCTCCGCGCTGATCAGCGCGCTCGACGGTCTGGCGCTGCGCCAGCGTTCCATCGCCGAGAACATCGCGAACGTCAACACGCCGGGTTACCAGGCGAAGCGGGTGCAGTTCGAGGACGAGCTGCGTCGCGCGGTCGACGGCGGATCGGGGTCGGTCGCCGCGACCGTCGAGCGCTCGCTCGAGCCCACCCGCCTGAACGGCAATAATGTGAACCTCGACACCGAGACGCTGTCGAACATCGACACCGTGCTCCGGTTCCAGTTCGCCAGCCAGGCGATCGGCGGCCAGGCGGCCTCGATCACCAAGGCGATCGGCCAGGCATCCGCATGACCTTCGACGCGATCGGCATCGCCGGCACCGGACTGAACGTGCACCGCAAGTGGCTCGACGCGCTCAGCGACAACATCGCGAACGTCAACACCGCCACCCCGGCCGGTGAAGAGGCGTTCCGGGAGAAGTTCGTCACGGTGCAGGCGGGTACCGAGAGCCCGGGCGTCTTCGTCGCCGGGGTCGTCGAATCGGAGGCCGAGGCGAAGCTCGTCTACGACCCCCAGCATCCGTATGCGAACGAGGACGGGTACGTCCAGTACCCGAACGTCGAACTCGGCGACCAGATGAGCATGCTGATCCTCGCCCAGCGCGGCTACGAGGCGAACGCCGCCGTCGTCGACCGCGCCAAGACCACCTACGAGGCCGCCCTGCAGATCGGACGCAACTGATGTCGACCCCCATCGACGCGATCTCCGCCACAGGCGTCAGTCCGATGTCGGCCCTCAGCTTCGAATCCGGTGCCGACGGCACCGGATCGTCCGCCTCGGCGGGCGCCTTCGCGACGTCGATGTCCGGCGCGATCGAGAACCTGCAGCAGTTGCAGTCGACCTCGAACGAGCTCGCCGTGCAGGCCGTCACCGGCGACCTGCAGGACATCCACCAGGCCATGATCGCCTCCGCCCGCGCCGGCGTGACGCTCGACCTCGTGGTCGCGATCCGTGACCGCAGCGTCTCGGCGTTCAACGAGATCATGCGGATGCAGGCCTGATCATGCCGAAGGTGATCACGAACTCCTTCGAACGCGTGAAGCTGATCGTCTCGGGCTTCAGCGTCGCTCAGCGCACGATCGCGATCATCGGCGTCGCGCTGCTGGTGATGGGTGCCGTCGCACTCGGGGCCTGGCTCACCAAGCCGCAGATGAGCCCGCTCTTCACCGGACTCAGCGCCGGCGACGCCTCGGCGGTCGTCGATCAGCTCAAGTCGGCGGGCGTCGGCTACGAGCTCGCCGAGGGCGGCGCCACGATCCTCGTGCCCGACGATCAGGTCTATGCACAGCGACTGGCGGCGGCATCCGCCGGCCTCCCGGGCGACACGAGCGAGGGCTACACCCTGCTCGACAAGATGGGCGTCACCGCGAGCGAGTTCCAGCAGTCGGTGACCTACAAGCGCGCGATCGAGGGCGAGCTCGCGAGCACGATCGGCGCGATGGACGGAATCAGCACGGCGTCGGTGCAGCTGGCCATCCCCGAGGAGAGCGTGTTCGTCTCGGAGCAGCAGACCCCCACCGCATCGGTGTTCGTGAAGACCCGCAACGGGTCGACGCTCAGCGACGAGAAGATCGAGGCGATCATCCACCTCACGAGCGCGTCGGTTCCGGGCATGACGCCGGAGGACGTCGCGGTCACCGACCAGAACGGCACGGTACTCTCGGCCGTCGGCTCGGGCGTGGCCGGCAACTCGTCGAAGCAGGCGACCGAGCACGAGGCCCGGGTGGCGGCGTCGGTGAACCGGATGCTGGAGACGATCGTCGGCCCGGGGAACGCGACCGTGACGGTGTCGGCGGACGTCGCGAACTCGACCTCCGAGCGGATGGACGAGACCTACTCGGCCCCCGAGGGCGACCTGAGCGCCTCGGAGCAGACGAAGACCGAGACCTACACCGGCGGGCAGGGCGGGGGCACCGGTGTGCTCGGCCCCGACAACATCGCGGTGCCCAACGGTGCGGACGGCGACGGCGCGTACGAGTTCGAGGAGACCTCGCGCAACAACGCCGTCAACAAGTCGACCGAGAAGACGATCACCCCCGCCGGCGAGGTGACCCGGCAGACCGTGAGCATCGCGCTCAACCGCGGCACCGTGACCGGCGTGACCGCGGCGCAGATCGAGACCCTCGTCGCCTCGGCCGCCGGCATCGACGTCGAGCGCGGCGACACGATCGCCGTCGAGTTCGTGGAGTTCGCCGGCGCCGGCGCGAACGCCGCGCAGACCGCACTGGCGGCCGCCGAGGCCGAGCAGGCCGCGCAGTTCCAGCAGGAGCTCGTGCGGTCGGCGATCATCGGCGGCTCGATCCTGCTCGCCGTGATCATCCTCGTCGTCTTCCTGTCGATCCGCCTGCGCATGAAGCGTCGCATCGCCTACACCGACGAGGGCCCGATCGAGTACCTCGCGACCCTGACCGAGAGCGAGGAGCAGAAGCTCAAGTCGCTCAAGGGTCTGCAGGACCGCGAAGCCCTGACGGCACCGCTGCTGCCGCAGGTCTCACCGACCCTGCTCGACGTCGAGGAGGAGCCCGAGCGAGAGCAGATCCTCGTCGAGCGTCGTCGCCGTGAGATCGACGACATCGCCCGCCGCGAACCCCAAGCCACCGCGACCGCGCTGGCGAGCCTGATGGACGAGTCGACCGTATGAGCATGCAGATCGAATCCCCGGATGCCCCGACCGAGCAGATCACGGAGGCCGTCGTCGCCGCGTCCGGTCAGGCGATCGCTCCGATGAGCGGGCTGCGCCAGGCGGCCATCGTGCTCCTGAACATGGACCGGGAGGCGAGCGCCGAGGTGCTCCGTCTGCTCGGCGAGGACCGGTCGGAGCTGCTCGCCGCGGAGCTCACGCAGCTCGGCGGCGTCGACCTCGCCGCCACGGCCCGCGCTCTCGCCGCCTTCACCCGCATCGCGACGGGCGGATCGGTGCCCTCGCGCGGCGGGCAGGAGCTTGCGACCGGACTGCTGGAGACCGCCTTCGGCCGGGAGAAGGCGGTCGGCATGGTCGGCAGGGTCATGTCGCAGGGCGCGGTGTCGTTCGACTTCCTGAACGCGGCCGATCCCGCCCAGCTCGCCACGATCCTCGAGGGAGAGCTGCCGACCACGGTCGCGGTCGTGCTCGCGAACCTGCGGGCGGATCGTGCCGCCGCCGTGCTCGCCGCCCTGCAGGATCCGCTGCGCACCGACGTCGCGCAGGCGATCGCCACGATGGGCACCGCCACGCAGGAGGCCATCTCGATCGTCGCCGACTCCCTGCGCTCGCGCACCGGGGTCTTCGCCATGCGCGACAATCACGAGTCCATCGGCGGCGTGCAGCCCCTGGTCGAGATCATCAGCCGCTCCGACACCGCGCTCGAGAAGTCGCTGCTGGCGAGCCTCGAGGGACGCGACCTCGCCCTGGCCGAGGACATCCGCAGCCGCATGGTGACGTTCGCCGACTTCACGCGTCTCGAGGACCGGGATGCGCAGCGCGTGCTGCGCGGTATCGACCTGCGGGTCCTGGCTCTCGCTCTCAAGGGGGCGGACGAGCAGATCGCTCTCAAGGTCACGAGCAACATGACCGAGCGGAACAAGGAGAACCTCGCCGAGGAGGCGCGGGTGCTCGGATCGGTGCGCGTGCGTCAGGTCGACGAGGCGCGGGCCGAGGTCGTGCGCATCATCCGCGAGCTCGAGGCGGCGGAGGAGATCACGATCTCCCGTGAGGACGAGGACGAGCTGATCGAATGACGCTCTCCGACACCGCCTTCACCCCACTCGTCGTGCCGCGCGTGGGGGAGACCCCGACCGACGTGCGCGACGAGGCCGCTCGGGCGCGCACGCGCGGCTATGCGGAAGGGTTCGCGGAGGGGCGCCGGATCGCGCTCGACGAGGCGCGGGCGCAGCGGGCCGCCGAGGCCGAGCGGCTCCAACAGGATCGCGATGCGCGGGCGGTCCGGTACGAGAGCGCCCTGACCGCACTCGACGATGCGCGATCGGCGGTGGCGGATCGCGTCCGGACGACCAGCGCTCTCTCGGCGGACCGAATCGAGGAGCTCGCGGTGGAGCTCGCGGCCGCGATCCTCGGCGCGGAGTTGTCGGACCCGGCGCGCTCGGCCGCGCACGCGCTCCGCAGGGCCCTCGCCCAGATGCCCGTGGACCGGTGGACGCGCGTCGCCGTGCATCCACGGGACGGCGAGATCCTGCGCGCGGATGCGGATGCCGTGGCCGCGTTGCACGGCGTCGAGATGATCGACGATGCATCCGTATCGCCCGGTGGCGCCATCGTGCAGATCGCCGATGGCGCGGTCGACGTGCGCGTCACGGAGGCACTGCGTCGGGCGAGCGATGCCCTGAGCGGCGAAGACCGCGATGACGATACCGATCGCGAGGCTCTGGCATGACTGCGCGCACGGTGTCGTGGGAGCGCGTGCTCCAGGCCGCGCGCCCTGAGCGATCGGGCACGGTGAAGTCCGTGCTCGGCCTCGGAGCGGAGGTCGTGGGCATCGATGCCGCGGTCGGCGACCGCGTGCGGATCGACGTGGCGGACGGACGCCGCGTGGATGCCGAGGTCGTCGCGGTCGATGGCGGATCGGCGCGGTGCATGCCGCTCGGACCGCTGGACGGGATCACCGCGCGGGCCCGCGTGCTGCACACCGGCGAGCGCCTGCGCGTGCCGACGGGTCGCTCACTGCTCGGGCGGGTGCTCGACGGTCTCGGCCGCCCGATCGACGGGAAGGGGCCGCTCGGCCGCGACACCGCGTTCGCCCCGCTCGATCACGAGGCTCCGAGCATCCTGAACCGTCAGCGGATCGACCGCCAACTCGGACTGGGCGTCCGCGTGCTCGACACGCTGACCCCGGTCGGCACGGGACAGCGCCTTGGTCTGTTCGCAGGATCGGGGGTGGGCAAGTCATCGCTGATGTCGATGATCGCCCGCGGCTCGACGGCCGACGTCACCGTGATCGCTCTGGTGGGCGAGCGCGGTCGAGAGGTGCGGGAGTTCCTCGAGGACGACCTCGGGCCCGAGGGCCTGGCGCGCTCGGTGGTGGTCGTCGCGACCTCCGACCAGCCGGCGATGGTGCGCATGCGCTCGGCGTTCGTCGCCACCCGCATCGCCGAGGGCTTCCGGGCGGAGGGGAACGACGTCGTGCTCATGATGGACTCCCTCACGCGTGTCGCGATGGCTCAGCGTGAGATCGGACTGAGCGCGGGCGAGCCACCGGCGACCCGCGGGTATCCACCGTCGACCTTCTCCGTTCTCGCCCGCCTGCTCGAACGTGCCGGCACGGGGCCGGTCGGATCCGTCACCGGCCTGTACACCGTGCTCGTCGACGGGGACGACCACAACGAGCCGATCGCCGACGCGGCCCGCGGCATCCTCGACGGCCACGTCGTGCTCGACCGCGCCCTCGCGGTGCGCGGCCACTTCCCGGCCGTCGATGCGCTGGGGTCGATCTCGCGCGTCGTCTCGAAGATCACGACCTCCGAGCAGCGAGCGCATGCGGTGGCGCTGCGCAGCGTGCTCGCCGCGCGTCGCAGCGCGAACGACCTCATCGACATCGGTGCGTACCGGCCAGGGGCGAATCCACTGGTCGATGCCGCCCTCGCGAACGAGCAGGCCATCGCCGCGTTCCTGACGCAGCGCATGGACGATCTGACCACAACCGAGGATTCCTGGCGGCTCCTCGCCGCCCTCACCACCGAGTTCGGAGGACTGACGCCATGACGTTCCCCCTCGCCGGCCTCCTGCGCGTGCGCGACGCGCAGGAGCGCGTCGCCGCGGAGCAGTTGTCCCGCACATCATCCGCGCGGCTGCAGGCCGAGACCGCCGAACAAGGAGCGGTCGTGAGTCTCGCCGAGATCAGCGCACAGGTCGACGACGCGCCGACCCTGCTCGCGATGGCCGCGGCTCGCGCCGCCGGCCGCAGTGCCCTGAGCGACGTGCAGGCGCTCACCGAGATGCGCCGTGCCGAGGAGGCGGAGGCGAAGGCGGCCCACGTCGAGGCCCGCCGAGAGCTCCGCGGCCTCGAACGCCTCGAGGACGCCCACCGGGTCGAGAGCGCCCGGATCGCGCAGCACGCGGAGCAGACGGCTCTCGACGAGATCGCCGTCGTGCGCAGCCGGCGCGAGAAGCGCACCGCATGAGGGCGGGGATCGCCGCGGGAACGGCGTCGTCCGACCCGTTCGCCGCGCTCGTCGCCGGGGGCGCGGCCCCGACCGGACGCGGGACGCCCGCGGAGACGAGGTCGTTCGGGGCCGCGCTGGAACTCGCGGAACGGATGCTCGACGCCCCGACCGGCACGGACGGATCGGTGCGCCTCGCGCCGACCGTGACGACGGAGCTCGAGGCCGCTCCGAGTGCCGGAGAGCACGCCACGGATGCGACGGAGTCGGCGCCGGACGAGACATCGGTGAGTGCGGTCCCCGTCGACGCCGTCGCGATGATCAGCGCGATGGCCGTGGCTCCGGCTCCGACGCCGGCCCCGACCGCGGTTCCCGCCGATGCGCCGACGGTCACGACGCTCGCCGCCGATGATGGATCGACGCCCGGAACGACGGAGACCGCTTCCGCCTCCCGCTCCGACGCGACGGCCGACGACGGGATCGATTCCACGCTCTTCGCGCCGCCGACGTCGGCGACCGGGGGAGAGGATGCCGATGCCCCGCTCGACGGCGCCGTAGCTCCCGCTCGCGCATCCGCGGCCCCGGACCCCACTGTTTCCGTGCCGTCGACGGGCCCGTCGTCCGCCGCTGGGCCGGTGCACGGTGCCCCGCCGGTCATGGCTGCACCGACGACCCTCACTCCCGCGCCTGCCGCGACGCGGGTGGAGGCATCCGCTCTTCCCGCCGCTGCGCCGTCCGCACCATCGTCGACCGGGGCATCCGGGGTCACGACGGCTGCCGCACCTGCGCCCAGCACCGTCGCAGACCCCTCGGATCGGCCCGCAGGCCCCGCGGCCGCGACGCCGTCCGCCCCGGTCGTCGCACCCGCGGCGACAGCGTCGGCGCCCGCCGTCGCGGTCGTCTCGCCGCCGGAGCCCCCGGCATCCGCCCGGTCCGTCGCCACCCAGGTGTCCCCGGTCGTCGTCAACATCGCCCAGCGCCCGGCCGGCAGCCACCAACTCACGATGACGGTGAGTCCCGACACCCTCGGCCCCGTGACCGTGCGGGCGCACATCGGCCAGAACGGGGACGTGCACGTCGAACTCGTCGGAGCGACCGACGCCGGGCGCGAAGCGCTGCGTGCGATCGTCTCCGATCTGCGTCGCGACCTCGCCGCCGTGCTGCCCCACGCGAACCTCTCGCTCACCTCGTCATCCGCATCGTCGACGGATGCCGGAGGTTCCGATCGGTTCGCGCAGCCCGGAACCGATCCCGGCGCCGGGGGACAGGCGGGCGACAGGCGCGGCAGCGGCCCCGTGGTCGCCCCGGGTCTTCGTGCCGATGCGCCCGATCGACGTTCCGTCCCGACTTCCGCCCTCGCCGTCGCCGGCGCGGGTCTCGACACCTTCGCCTGAGAGGACACCCCGTGACCGTCGACGCCGTGAGCGCACCCACCGCGATCCACACCGGAAGCACCACCGATCCCGCCGCCCGAAAGCAGGTGCTCGACGGCGAGGTCTTCCTCAAGCTGCTCGTCACCCAGCTCACCCACCAGGACCCCTCGAGTCCGATGGACACCAACGAGATGATCTCGCAGACCACGCAGCTCGCCATGATGGAGCAGCTCACGGCCCTCGCCGACAACGGCGCCGAGGCCTTCGCACTCGACATGCGCCAGGCCGCCGCCGCCCTCATCGGGCAGGAGGCGAGCTACGAGGACGCCGACGGCAAGGCCGTCACCGGCGTCGTCACGAAGGTCTCGTTCGACGGCCCCGTGCCGCAGGTGACCATCGGCGACAAGACCATCGCACTCGACGCCATCACGGGCGTCGCCACCCCGACCGCACCGACCACCTGACACACAGGAAGAGAGAACACCATGCTCCGCTCGCTCTACTCCGGCATCTCCGGACTCCGCTCGCACCAGACCATGCTCGACGTGACCGGAAACAACATCGCCAACGTCAACACCGCGGGCTTCAAGGGCTCGTCCGTGGTCTTCCAGGACTCCCTCTCGCAGCTCATCGGCAACGCCGGCATCCCCGACGACCAGGTGGGCGGGCGCAACCCCGCCCAGGTCGGTCTCGGCGTGCAGGTCGCGGGCGTGCGCACCAACTTCGCCCAGGGTTCCGCACAGGCCACCGGACGCGGCGGCGACCTCATGATCTCGGGCGACGGCTTCTTCGCCGTGCGCGCGGGCGGCGAGACGCTGTACACCCGTGCGGGAGGATTCTCGTTCGACCCGACCGGCAAGATGGTCACCGCCGACGGGGCGATCGTGCAGGGCTGGTCGGCGCAGAACGGCGTCGTCAACACCGGCCAGGCCGTCGGCAACATCGTGCTGCCCCTCGATGCCGTCTCGCCCGCTCGCGCCACGACCGGAGCGACGGTCACCGGGAACCTGCCCTCGACCGCCGCCGCCGGTGACGAGATCGTGCGCGACGTCACGGTCTTCGACGCCCAGGGCACGCCGACCACGCTGAGCCTCACATTCACGCGCACGGCCGCGGGCTGGGACGTCTCCGAGCCCGTGAGCGGCACGACGGGCGCCCTCGCGTTCACGGACGGCAAGCAGACGGGCGCGGGGCTCACCCTCACCGCGGGCGCCGTGACCGTCGACCTCACCGCGGTCACCGGGTACGCGAGCCTGTCGACGGTCGCCGTCACCGATCAGAACGGTGCAGCGGCCGGCACGCTCAAGTCGTACAGCATCACGGGCGACGGATCGATCGTCGGCACGTTCAGCAACGGTGCGACCCAGACCCTCGGCAAGATCGCGATGGCGACGTTCGCCAATCCCGAAGGGCTCGAGAAGGCCGGCGGTTCGTCGTACCGCCTGTCGGTCAACTCGGGCCCCGCGCAGATCGGCGAGGCGGGCCAGGCCGGATTCGGCAGCCTCGTCTCCGGCGCGCTCGAGATGAGCAATGTGGATCTCTCGCAGGAGTTCACGAACCTGATCGTCGCGCAGCGCGGCTTCCAGGCGAACGCCCGCATCATCACCACGAGCGACGAAGTGCTGCAGGAGCTCACCCAGCTCAAGCGCTGATCCCGCATCGCACGTGGCCCGCCCTGGTTACCCGGGGCGGGCCACGTCGCGATAGTCGGGGCTGAACCGCCTCTCACCCGACGCCCCTCGCCCGGAGACTCCTCGATGATCATCGTCACCCGCCTCGACCGCACACGGTTCGCGGTGAACCCCGATCTCATCGAGCGCGTGTACTCCTCGCCCGACACGACCCTGCACATGATCGACGGCGGGGTGTACGTGGTCGAGGAGAGCCTCGACACGGTCGTCGAGCTGATCGTCGCCTATCGTGCCCGCGTGCTCGACGCCGCCCAGGCGCTCGGCCGGAAGTCGGGGGACTGACGGTGGATCCCGCATTCCTCATCGGCGTCGTCCTCGCGTTCGGCGCTCTCGTCGCGATGATCACCATGGAGGGCGCGAGCTTCGAGGCGCTGCTCATCCCGGCACCGATGATCCTCGTGCTGGGCTCGACGATCGGCGTGGGCATCGCCAGCCACACGCTGCGCGACACGCGCCTGGCCGTGCAGAGCCTGGGCCGAATGGTGCGCGGGCCCCGCTCGACGCCCGAAGCCGTGATCCCGTTCCTCGTCGGCTACGCCGAGAAGGCCCGCGGCGACGGCCTGCTGGCCCTCGAGCAGGAGCTCGATTCGGCTCCCGACCAGTTCACCCGGCAGGCGCTCCAGGCACTCGCCGACGGGACGGATGCCGACGACCTGCGCCTCATGATGGACGACGAGATCACGGCTGCCTCGTCGCGGACGCGGATCGCCGCGAAGTTCTTCTCGTCGCTCGGCGGGTACGCGCCCACGATCGGCATCGTCGGCACGGTGGTGTCGCTGACCCACGTGCTCGAGAAGCTCGACGAGCCCGATCACCTGGGTCCGATGATCGCGGCGGCGTTCGTCGCGACGCTGTGGGGGCTCCTCTCGGCCAACTTCATCTGGAACCCGATCGCCGGGCGCCTGAACCGCATCGGGGCCGTCGAGCTCGAGCGCATGATGATCGTCAGCGAGGGGATGCTCGCCATCCAGGCGGGCAGCGCGCCGCATCTGCTGCAGGAGCGCCTCGAGGCGCTGTCGACCGTCAAGCCGAAGCGACGGGCTCCGAAGCCGACGAAGGGCGCGGAGGCGCAGGGCTCGGAGGAGGGCCTGTGAGCACGGCCCGCCGCGCGGGCGGGCGCGGCCACGAGGACGAATCGCACGACGAGCCGGACGAGCGCTGGGCCGTGTCGTACGCCGACATGGTCACGGTGCTGATGTGCCTGTTCATCGTGCTGTTCGCCGTCTCGAACGTCGACAAGACCAAGTTCGAGCTGCTGGCGAACAGCCTCGCGACCGGCTTCGGGCAGGAGGAGACGACCACCGGCGGTGCCGACATCTCCGAGGGGCTGGTGATCCCGCCGGAGATGCTCGACGAGGAGGGCGAGCCCGACCTCACCCAGCGCGCTGCGGCGGAGTACGAGTCGCTCGAGGAACTGCGGGAGCGCATGCGGGCATCGCTCGCCGCCCAGGGGCTGCAGGACACGGTCGAGTTCGTGATCGACGACCGGGGGCTCAAGGTCGGTCTGGTCGGCGCGGAGACGTTCTTCGGCGACAACAGCACGGATCTCTCGGCCAAGGCCGACGCCGTGCTCGACGCGATCGGCGACGTGCTGACGACCGTCGACAATCAGGTGAGCGTCGAGGGGCATGCCGATCGGCGTCTCTCGGCCGCGCCCTTCCCGACGAACTGGGAGCTGTCGGGAGGTCGCGCCACGCAGGTGGCGCGCTTCCTGGTCGAGCACGAACTCGTCGGCGGTGCGCGGGTGAAGGCGACCGCGTTCTCCGACACGCGTCCGCTCGTCGAGGGCGACAGCCCGGAGGCGCTCGCGAGCAACCGACGGGTCGACATCGTCGTCGAGTCCACCGAGGAAGACCAGGTGCGGGCGCTGCTCCCCGCACTCGCCGACGCGGCCGGGAAAGGCTGAGACGTGTCCATCATCTCCGAGGAGACCGCCATGACCGGGCACGCCGTGCCGGACGACCCCGCCGGGCGCTATCCGGCGTACGACTTCGGTCGCCCCGCGCAGCTCGGGCGCGACAGCATCCGCCGGCTGGAGGCGTCGTTCGAGTCCTTCGCCCGCCTGTGGTCGTCGCAGCTGACCGCGAAGATCCGCGTGCGCACGCACCTCACCCTCGACGACGTCGAACTCGTGTCGTACGAGGAGTACGCGCAGACGCTGCCGAGCACCACGGCCATGGTCGCCGGCGCCTTCGCCGATCGCGACGAGCCGTGCGTCGTGCAGTTCGGACTCGACAGCGCGCTGCTCTGGGTCGTGCAGATGATGGGAGGGCGCAGCACCTCCCTCCCGGATGCCCGCACGTTCACGCCGATCGAGCTCGCCCTAGTGCGCAACCTCATGGAGGGCACGTTCGAGCACCTGTCCGCGAGCCTCGGTCCGCTGCTCCCCGGCGAGCCCGTCTTCGGCGGTGTGCACTACAACCCGCAATACCTCCAGGTCATCTCGGCGTCGGCCGCCGTGATCGTCGCCCGATACACGATGCGCCTGGGCGACACACGCACGGTCGCCTCGATCATGCTGCCGGCCTCCGCGGTCGTCGACCATCTCGCCGAGGCGGGGGCGGATGCCGCGGCGACGCGCGGCGCGGGTCATACGCGCGACCAGGTGCACAGCACTCCGCTCGAGATCACGCTGCGTCTCGCTCCGATCACGATCGGAGCGGGGGAGGTGCTCGACCTCGCCCCGGGCGATCTGCTGCGTCTGCCCCACCCCGAGACGATGCCCTACGAACTGATGGCGGGCGACACGGCAATTGCGCGCGCGACGCCCGGCAGCCGCGGATCGCGCCTCGCCTGCACGATCACGACCACCCACGAGGAGAACCACTGATGAGCACCTTCCACGAGACCGCCATCGCCGCGGCGATCGCCGGCAAGCTGCCGTTCGGCTTCCCCGTCATCCCGACGCCGTCGACCGACCCCGGCGCGGTGGGAGAGGCGATCGCCGTGACCTTCACCGGCACACCGGGGGCACGGCTCGCCATCCAGGTCATCGATCCCGCGCAGCTGGAGGACGGATCGAAGAAGGCCGATCTCGCCGACCGGCTGCATCCGATCTTCGAGGCGGCGTCGATCGTGCTCGGGCCCGGGGCTCTCGGCTCCGGAGAGACCGTCGCGGCGACCGAGGTGTTCGCCGCTCCGGGCACGCAGGTGTTCGACCTGGTCGATTCGACCGGTGCGATCGCCGCGCGCGCCTCGGTGCGCATCGACGGCGACCGAACGGGCTCGGGCTCCACGGGACCGCAGCGCATCAATCGCATCGCCGGCGTCGAGATGGAGCTCGTGGTCGAGATCGGCCGCACGCGGATGCCGGTGCGCGACGTCCTCGCGCTCGAGCCGGGCAACGTGGTCGAGCTCGACCGTGCCGCGGGTTCTCCCGCCGACATCAAGCTCAACGGGCGTCTGATCGGTCATGGAACCGTGGTCGTGGCCGACGGCGACTTCGCGATCCGCGTCGAACGCATCCTCGACGGCGCCGAGAGCGTCTGAACATGGACGACGTCCTCGTCGCGCTGCGGATGATCGTGGCCCTGGCCGCGGTGCTCGGGTTGCTGCTGTTCCTCAGCCGACGTCTGCAGAAGGCCGGTGCGAAGGGCGGGGGCCCGCTGGACGGACTCCTGCCGAAGAAGCTCGGGCGGCTGTCCGTGCTCCGTCCGCCGCGATCCTCGGCGTCGAAGTCCGCGCGGCCGCGTCCCGAGAAGATCACCGTCGTCGCCCGCACCGGGATCGGTGCCAAGGCGCAGCTGGTGGTGGCCGAGTTCGGGGGCATCCGCTACGTGCTCGGCGTCACCGAGGGCGGTGTGAGCGTGGTCGACACGCAGGAGGCTCCGGCCGAGATCGACGAGACGATCGACGACGAGACGATCGACGACGAGCGCGGCGACGACACGGAACGCCCGCCGCTCACCTCCGTCGCCTGATCGGCGTGCTCGCCCCTTCGCGCGGTTACGCGGGAGAACCCCTGTCGCGATAGTCGCGTGTGAGCACGGATCGCTCGTCCCCCTGGCTACGGATCGGCCACGACACCCATCTTCGGAGTGCCGCCGTGCCCGCATCAGCCCTCGCCGCCGCGCCGATGGCGCACGCGCGGCGAGCCCACGGCCGGATCGGGGTCCTCGCCGCCGTCGCGCTCCTGCTCGTGGCGGTGTTCGTGATCTGGGGCGCCACGGGCGCCCACGCCGCGGCATCCGTCGTCCCCGCGCAGTCGGGAGACGGCGAGGGCGTGACCATCAACGGCATCAACGGCACGCCGTCCGACAGCATCGTGACGCTGCTCGGCATCACGGTGCTCAGCGTGGCACCCGCGCTGCTGCTGATGATGTCGAGCTTCACGAAGATCTTCGTGGTGCTCGCCCTCACCCGCAACGCCCTGTCGCTGCCGTCGATCCCGCCGAACCAGGTGCTCGCCGGCCTCAGCCTCTTCCTGACCCTGTTCATCATGTGGCCGGTGCTCACCGACATCAACACGGTCGCCGTCGCGCCGTTCACCGATGGGCAGATCGACTTCGGCCGGGCGTTCGAACTCGCCCAGGAACCGCTGCGGCAGTGGATGCTCGCCTACACGCGCGAAGAGGACATCGCGCTGATGCACCGCGCCGCGCAGATGGATAACCCCAGCGACCCGTCCAGCATCCCCCTGCAGACGCTCGTGCCCGCGTTCATGCTCAGCGAGCTGCGTGCGGCCTTCCTCATCGGCTTCATCATCTTCGTGCCGTTCCTCGTCATCGACCTCGTCGTCGCGAGCGCCCTGATGTCGATGGGCATGATGATGCTCCCGCCCGTCATGATCTCGCTGCCGTTCAAGATCCTGCTGTTCCTGCTCATCGACGGGTGGGGGATGGTCATCACCGCCCTCGTGCAGTCCTACGCCGGAGGTGGGGGATGAATCCCGAAGCGGTCATCGACATCGGCCAGGCGGCGCTCATCCTCGCGGCGAAGCTGTGCGCCCCGCTCCTGATCACGGCACTCGTGGTCGGCTTCGCGATCTCGCTGCTGCAGTCCATCACCCAGGTGCAGGAGATGACGATCTCCTTCGTGCCCAAGCTCGTGGCGGTCGGAATCGCGCTGCTGGTGAGCGGGCACTGGATGATCTCCGAGATGATCGCGTTCTCGAACGAACTGTTCGCACGCATACCGTCGCTGCTGAACGGCGGCTGATGCACATCCCGATCGATTTCACCTGGCTCGAGGCGACGGCTCTGGCCTGTGTGCGGATCACGGCGTTCCTCGTGATCGCGCCCCCGTTCAGCCACGGGACGGTGCCGATGCGCATTCGCGCCATGCTCGGCGCAGGTCTCGCGCTGGCGGTGTCGCCGGTCGTCACCGCGGGTTACGAGCGTCTGGACACCGGAGGATTCCTGCTCGCACTGGTCGGGCAGGCACTCACGGGCGCGCTTCTCGGCTTCCTCGTGATGGTGCTCTTCAGTGCGATCCAGAGCTCCGGCTACCTCGTCGACACCTTCGGCGGCTTCCAGCTCGCGCAGGCCTTCGACCCCGGCATGGCGGTGAACGGCGCCCAGTTCACCCGCCTGTTCCAGATGACCGCGATCGTGCTGCTGTTCGCCTCCGACGGCTACCAGCTCGTTCTCGGCGGACTCTTCCGCTCGTTCGACGCGGTGCCGGTCACGGGGATGATCGATCTCGCCCATCCCGCCGAAGCGCTCGTGGGAGCGGCGGGGCAGATGATGCTCAGCGCCGTGCAGATCGCCGGCCCCCTGCTGATCGTGCTCTTCCTCGCCGACATCGGACTCGGCCTCGTGACCCGCGTTGCCCCGGCCCTCAACGCCTTCGCGATGGGCTTCCCGATCAAGATCGGGCTCACCCTCCTGCTCGTGGGCTTCGTGTACGCGGCGCTCCCCGGCGTGGTCGCGGCGATCGCCGACGACGCCGCCCGGCTGCTCCTGGAGGTGACCCGATGAGCGAGACCGATACCGGAGAACGCACCGAGAAGGCGACCGATCGTCGCCTGAAGGAGGCGCGGAAGAAGGGCCAGATCGGTCGCAGCCAGGACTTCACGGCCTGGGTCTGCATCGCAGCGGCGGCGATCATGTCGCTCCCGGCGATCGCCTCGGCGACCCAGGTGCTCACCGAGCTCTTCCTGCGGGTGGCGCCGGTGGCGGGTCATCCGACCGCCGACGCCGCGGTCGAGGTGCTGGGGGCGGCGTTGACGTCGATGGGCGGCATCCTGCTGCCGCTGCTGGTCGTCGTGCTCCTCGCGACGACCGCGACCGCCGTCGCACAGGGCGGCATCCACCTGCGCGGTGTGACGATGCGCACCGAGCAGTTCAACCTCGTCACCGGGCTCAAGCGCGTCGTCGGACGGCAGGCGCTCTGGGAGGGTGCGAAGGCGCTGCTCAAGACGACGGCCATCGGTCTCGCGCTCTGGATCGTGGTGTCCGGCCTGGTCCCCGTGCTCATGGCCAGCGGCAGCCACAACATCACCTGGCTCCTCGAGCAGGCGACCGGGGGAGTGATGGCCCTCCTGCAGGTCGCCGTCGTCGTCGGCATCCTGCTCGCCGCCATCGACGTCGCCGTCGTGCTGCGCCGCAACCGCAAGCACACGCACATGACGAAGAAGGAGGCGAAGGACGAGCACAAGAAGAGCGAGGGCGACCCGCTCGTGCGTTCGCAGCGGCGATCGCGCCAGATCGCCCTCAGTCGCAACCGCATGATCGCGGCGGTCGGCGACAGCGACGTCGTGCTCGTCAACCCCACCCACGTCGCCGTCGCGCTGCGGTACGAGCCCGGGAAGTCCGCCCCGCGCGTCGTCGCGAAGGGCGCCGGCATCGTGGCGCAGAAGATCCGCGAGCGGGCCGAGGAGTCGGGGGTGCCGCTGGTGCGTGACATCCCGCTCACCCGCGCCCTGCATGCGGCCTGCGAGATCGGCCGCGAGATCCCCGAGGAGCTCTACACCGCGGTGGCCCAGGTGCTGGCGTTCATCGAGCACCTCAAGCGGCGCGGCTCGGCGCGCGGTACCCACACCATGCCGTTCGCGAGCACCCGCGACCGCGGGCTCTGACCCGAACCCCAGACACGGAAAACGAGAAGGTAGGACGCATGATCGGTCAGCTGCTGTCGAAGGGAGCCGTCCCCGTCGGGGTGGTCGGGATCATCCTCCTGCTCATCGTGCCGATCCCGACGCCGCTGCTCGACGTGCTCATCGTCGTGAACATCTCGTTCGCGCTCCTGATCCTGCTCACGGCCATGTTCGTGAAGAAGCCGCTGGACTTCTCGGTGTTCCCGAGCCTGCTGCTCGTCGCGACGCTGTTCCGCCTCGGACTCAACGTGGCGTCCACGCGCCTGGTGCTCAGTGAGGCGCACGCGGGCCAGGTGATCCAGGCGTTCGGGCAGATCACGATCAGCGGGTCGCTCGTGATCGGTGCGGTGATCTTCCTGATCCTCACCGTCATCCAATTCGTGGTGGTCACCAAGGGCGCGGAGCGCGTCGCGGAGGTCGGCGCGCGCTTCACCCTCGACGCGATGCCCGGCAAGCAGATGGCGATCGACGCCGACCTCAACGCCGGGCTCATCACCGACGCCGAGGCGCGCAGGCGCCGGGCCGAGGTCGCCGCGGAGGCCGACTTCTACGGGGCGATGGACGGCGCGTCGAAGTTCGTCAAGGGCGATGCCATCGCCGGCATCGTGATCGTCGTCATCAACTTCGTCGGCGGCATCATCATCGGCATGGCGCAGCGCGGCATGGAGATGGGGGAGGCGCTCGAGACGTACAGCATCCTGACCATCGGCGACGGGCTCGTGACGCAGATCCCCGCGCTGCTGATGGCGGTGTCGACGGGCATGATCGTCACGCGTGAGAACGTCGAGGCAGAGATGGGGCAGGCCGCGGCGCGACAGCTGCTGCAGTCGCGCAACGCGCTCGTCATCACCGGGCTGGCGGCGGTCGCGATGGGATTCATCCCCGGGATGCCGCTGCTCGTGTTCGCGAGCATCGGCGCCGTGCTGCTCTTCGCCGCGTCGCGCGTGAAGGCGAGCGAGGATCGGGATGCCGCGCGCGAGGCCGATGCGCTCGAGCAGGAAGCCGCCGAAGCCGGAGCGGAGGGACCGGACGACCTCATGGACCGCATGCGGGTGCACGCGCTCGAGATCTCGCTCTCCACCGACATCGTCGACCTCGCCGCCGGTGGCTCGGGGGATCTCCTCACCCGGGTCAAGTCCCTCCGTCGCAAGCTCGCCCTCGACATCGGCATCCTCATGCCGCCCGTGCGCACCCGCGACAACATCGATCTGCCGGCGCAGACCTACGCGATCCTCATCGCCGGTGTCGAGGTCGGTCGCGGAGCCGTGCCCCGCGGTCACGTGCTGGCGATCGGCACGGGGCTCGAGCAGCTCCCCGGCGAGGCCGTCGTCGACCCGGTGTTCGGGCTCGAGGGCAAGTGGGTGCCGGCCGAGATGTCGCACGCGGCCGACATGGCGGGGGCAACGGTGATCGATCGCGCGAGCGTCATCATCACCCACCTGTCCGACATCGTGCAGAGCCAGGCGCACCGCCTCCTCTCGCTCGAAGACGTGCGCCAGCTGACCGAGCACCTGAAGCAGACGAGCCCCACGACGGTCGAGGAGCTCACTCCCGCGGTGCTCTCGCTGGCGGCGATCCAGCGGGTGCTCGCCGGACTCCTGGCGGAGCGCGTGCCGATCAACGACCTCGCGCGCATCTACGAGGCGCTCGTGCTCCGGGGAAAGACGTCGACCGAAATCCCCGGACTCATCGATGCCGCGCGTGCGGCGCTCGGACCCGCGATCGCCGCACGTTTCGCCGAGGACGGGCGCATCCGGGTCGTCATGTTCGATCCCATGCTGGAGCAGCAGATGCTCGAGGGGATGCGTGTCGTCGACGGCAATCCCCAGATCGTTCTCACGCCGGAGGCGACGTTGCAGGTGCTCGAGAGCGTGCGCCGCACGGTGTCGGAGCTCACGCAGGCGGGGCCCGAACCGGTGCTCGTCTGCGCGCCGTCGCTGCGTCAGGCCGTGCGGCGGATGCTCGCACCGCAGGTCGAGTCGCTCCCCGTGCTCTCGTACGACGAGGCCGGGGCGGCGGGTCACGCGACCGACGTCGTCGGGGTCGTGCGCATCGCTCCGTCCGCTCTCCCCAGCGCGGCGGGCTGATCTGCAGATTCCGCTCGTTTACGAGGGCATGCACTACCTTGGGGAAGAGGATGGCGCGAGTGCGCCGCAGCCAGGGAAGGCGGACGGACATGCTGGTTCTGACGAGGCGCGCGAACGAGAGCATCGTGATCGGCGACGACATCACGGTGACGATCCTGGCGGTCACCCCGAGCGGCGTCCGGGTCGGGATCGACGCCCCTCGCGACACCCGCATCAACCGTGCGGAGATCGTGCTCGCGGTCGGCGATGCCAATCAGCAGGCGGTGCAGACCGCGGGTGACGAGTCGGCGGAGAGCGCGCTCCTCGGTGCCCTGCGACGTCTGAGTGGAGCTTCCTGACGGGTGTCAATGGGGAGTTCTCCCCATCCGTGTCGAGTTACTCGCCTCCGCGATGTCGCGATAGTCGTAGATGTGACGGGGATTCCCGTCATCGACGACCCGACCCGACGAGGTGACGCCCTGTGGCCGCTCACGACCTGAGCATGCACCTGCTGCGCGAGCGCGAGCTGCTCGAGACGCTGCTGTTCAAACTGGACGAGCAGCAGATGCTGCTCGCGACCGGCCGCAACCGGTGGATCCGGCACGCGTCGACCGAGATCGAGCGCGTTCTCGCCGCCATGCCGATCGTCGCGCTCTCGCGTGATGCACTCGTCGTGGCCGTGGCCGACGAGTGGGGTGCACCCGAGGCGACGACTCTGCGGCAGCTGATCGCCGCGGCGCCCTCCGACGGATGGCGGGAGGTGCTCGAGGGTCACCTCTCCGCGATGACCGCGCTGGCCGACGAGATCGAGCAGATGAAGCAGGTCAACGAGCAGCGTCTGCGCACGGCGATCCGCGTGACCCAGGAGACCATCGCCGGACTCGGCGAGCCGACCGGCGAGTACACGCCCAGCGGCGACGTCGTCCGCGGCGGCGACGCCCGACTTCTCGACACCCGGATGTGAGGTGACCATGTCTTCGTTCTCAGGTCTTCGTCTGGCGGAATCCGCCCTCTCCGCCGCCCGCGCGGGGATGACCGTGACGGGTCAGAACATCGCCAATCAGACGACCACCGGGTACACCCGGCAGAGGGTCGATCAGGCTCCGCTCTCCGGCGTGGGGCAGACCGGGCTGTGGAAGAGCGGCCTCGGCATCGGCGGAGGCGTCTCCGTCACCGGTGTCGCACGCCTCGGGGATGCCGTGCTCGACGCGCGGGTGCGCGATGCCCTCTCGACCTCCGGATTCTGGAGCGCGCGGGCGACCGCGGCCGCCCGCGCCGAGAGCACGATGGCGGAGCCGACCGCGGACGGCCTCGCCGCGAACCTCGACCGCTTCTGGGCCGGATGGTCGGATCTCGCGAACACCCCGGAACCGGCGGCGGCGCAGGTCGTGCTCACCAACGCTCAGGTGCTCGTCGGTCAGATCGCGGCGGGCTATCAGGCCGTCGCGGGCCAGTGGGGCGATCTGCGCGGACAGGTCGATCGCGACATCGCCGACGTGAACGCGGTGGCGGGTCAGGTCGCGACGCTGAACGGTCAGATCCGCGACGCGCTGCACGCCGGACGCAATGCCAACGAACTGATCGATCAGCGGAACGTGCTCGCCCAGCAGCTGTCCTCGGCGATCGGGGCGACGGGCGTCGTCGAGTCGGACGGCACTCTCACCCTCCGTGTCGACGGGAATGCGCTGGTCTCGGGCGACCGCAGCCGATCGCTCCAGGTGAGCGGTCCGCGCGAGATCTCGGATGCCGGTCGT
This sequence comes from Microbacterium galbinum, assembly GCF_023101185.1. Classification (GTDB taxonomy): domain Bacteria; phylum Actinomycetota; class Actinomycetes; order Actinomycetales; family Microbacteriaceae; genus Microbacterium; species Microbacterium galbinum. Next base: position 3,199,731 of record NZ_CP078077.1, on the reverse strand, counting down.
ATCGTCGTGTCATGGGCCGATCGGCCGGACGTTCCCGTCGCCGTCGGCGGCGGCGTGATCGGCGGCACCATCAGCGCACTCGCCCCGGCGGCGGACGGTGGCACGCTCGCCGGCGTCGCCGCCGCGTACAACGACACCGCAGCCGCTCTCGCCGCGGCGGTCAACGACGTGCACCGCACCGGGGTGACGGCCGGCGGCGCGGCCGGGGGCGACTTCTTCGCCCTCGACACGACGGGGCCCGCGGCGCTCGGACTGAGCGTCGTGCCCACCGGGCTCGATCAGCTCGCGCTGGCGGCGCCGGGAGCCGGAGCGAAGGACACCACGATCGCCGACCGCATCAGTGCTCTCGGTGCCTCCGCCACGGGGCCGAGCAAGACCTGGGCGACGTTCGTCACCGGCTTCGCGGTCGCGGTCGCCGGTGATCTGCAGAGGGCCGACATCGCCGACATGGGCGCCGTGGCCGCGGTCACCGCGCAGCAGTCGAACGCCTCGGTCGACGGCGACGAGGCGACCATCAACCTGCTGACCTACCAGACCGCCTACCAGGCCGCCGCCCGCGTGCTGACGGCGATGGACGAGGCGCTGGACCTGCTCATCAACCGCACCGGCCTGGTCGGCCGCTGACCCGGGAGTCGACCATGATCGGACGCATCACGAGCAGCACCATGACGCAGCAGTCGCTGCGCACGCTGCAGACCAACCTCGCGGACCGCGAGCGCCTGCAGAACCAGGCCGCCTCGCAGCGCGCCTTCCGCTCGCCGAGCGAGGATCCCGCCGCCGCCGCGACGACGCTCGGCGTGCACGGCGAACAGGCGCGGGTCGCACAGTTCGCACGGAATCTGAGCGACGGTATGGCCTGGGTCACCACGGTCGACACGGCGCTCGGAGCGAGCACCGACCTGCTCAACCGGGCCCGCGATCTGACGGCGCAGGGAGCGAACTCCGGGGCACTGAGCCCGACGGCGAGGGAATCCATCGCGCAGGAGCTCGAGACGATCAGCGCGGAGCTGCTCGCTCAGGCGAACACGACGGTGCTGGGCCGCAGCGTCTTCGCCGGGACCGGCGATGCCGGTGCCGCGTTCGACCCCGACACCTTCGCGTTCCACGGCAGCCCGGGAGACGGCGTGCAGCGACGTATCAGCGACAACGAGACGGTTCGCGTCGATTTCGACGGCTCGCAGGCCTTCGGCGAGGGAGCGAACAGCGCTTTCGCGCTTCTGAGGGACATCGCGGCCGAACTGCGCAGCGGAGCGAACGTCGGCCCGCGCCTCGACGACATCGACGCGCGCCTGAAGGACGTCATCGCCGCGCGCGGCACGACCGGTGCCCGGCAGGTCCAGATCGAGCGCGCGGCCTCGCAGAACCTCGCCACCTCCACCGACCTCGAGGCGCGTCGTGCCGAGGTCGAGAACGTCGACAGCCTCGAGGTCCTCGTGCGGTTGCAGTCCGCCGAGCTCGTCTTCCAATCCGCCCTGCAGGTGACCGCCAAGTCGCTGCAGACCAACCTCCTGGAGTTCCTGCGATGACCGCGACGACCGCCCGAGCGAACATCGAGTCGGCAGCCCGCGTGATCGAGTTCACCTCGCCCATGCTCGGCCTGGCCCCGTACACGACGTTCACCCTCGAGAGCATCGAGGGGGCCGACGGTCTGTACGCGCTCCGCGCGACGGATGCCGAGGTGCGCCTGTTCGTGGTGGAGGCGCCGTTCGTCGATCCTGCTTACGCGCCGAAGGTTCCGGCATCCGTCCGCGCCGAGATCGGAGCATCCGCGGACGATGCGCTCCGGATGCTGGTCGTGGCCAACCCCGGGGACGAGGGTGTGCACGTGAATCTGCGCGCGCCGATCGTCGTCCACCCCGGAAACGGGCGCGCGGTGCAGGTGATCCTCGAGGATCAGACCTACCCGATCCGTTCGCTTCTCGGCGGACGGTGACGGATGGTCGATCTTCGCTCTCGTACGCACGGTCCCGGTGCGACGAAGGGGGTCAACCTCGTGGTCCTCGCCTACGATGACCGCTTCATCGTCGGCGACGATGCGGACGGCGCCGTCCACCACCTCGATGCGCGGGTGCACCCCGGCGACCGTCGGGCACCGGGGGAGACCGAACTCGCACTCGTCCCCTCGAAGGAGGAGCCGTCCGATGCGGAGTACGAGAACTCTGCCCGCTACACCGTGGCCCAACTCGCCGCGATCGCCGAGGCCGCCGGCGAGAACACCGCGTCGCTGCTCGATGCGCGCGGGGCGGTCGTCGGCCGCGCCTACGGTGTGAAGGCTGATCTGCTGATCAACGACGGCGACGTGGTGGTGAACACCAAGACGCTCGAGCCGACCGAGCTCTCGGTGAGCGCCGACGAACGCGGCCTCGACATCCGTACGCAGATCGAGATGTCGACCGCCGCCGCGCGCTCGGCCCGAGAAATCGCGAAAATACGGAAGAATCAGGTGAAACCGGAGTTCACCGCATATACCAAGGAAGAGGCACTATCCTCTGAGGGGTAAGGGCTGGGGCCTCGCTGATCCCGGTTCGTCGCAGGGGGGCCTTCGACGAATCACCGGTGCAGCTGTCAGGGGCGCAGCGCAAGACGCTCGGCGACGAGCGAACACACCAGGGGACGGTACAGAGCATGAGCACATCCAAGACGCTCGAGGCCAATCGCGTGAGCAAGCGCGAATTCGTACAGCGATTCGCGCGACGCGGAGGGATCTCGGTCTTCGCCGCTCAGACGGCGTACAACGCGATGATCGACGAACTCCTCGATCTCGTCAGCCAGGGCAACACCGTCACCCTCACCAACTTCGGCAAGTTCTATCCGCAGACCCACAAGGGACACCGCGTGCAGTTCGGCAAGGACGAGGGCGCCGGCGAGGTCACCGACTACACGGTGCTGAAGTTCTCCGCGACCCGCGAGGTCAATCGTCGCGTCAAGGTCACCGACTGAAGGACGTCACCGACTGAACGACACGGGCCCGGACGTCAGAGTCCGAATCCATAGGTCGCCGGGGCGACGAGCGCGAGGCTGACGGTCGTCGGATAGACCTCCGGTTCCTCGTCGTCGTCACCGAGCAGATCGAGTCGATCGATCGGCACGAAGATGCTGCCGTCGGGTTCGAAGATCAGATCGCGCGGCACGAACGACGCGAAGAGCGAGCGGGTTCCGTTGCGCAGCTCGAACGTGCGCCCGACGTCTCCGCGCTCGAACAGGTTCATCTCGACCTCGTCGAACCAGACCTTGCCGTCGGGAAAGCGCGCCTCGATGCGATACGTGCCGGGCTCGACCGATTTGATGTTGAGATCGTCGACGATCTCGGCGAACAGCGTGTCGGGCTGCTGCAGCTCGAAGGCGATCGCCCGCAGATGGTCGTAGTTCAGCCGCGCCCGCCGCGAGAACAACGCCACGTTCTCGATCTCGTCGGGGTGCGCGTTCGGTGCCTGATCGAGAAGGTACTGCCGCACCTCGTCGGGACCCGGATAGTCGAAGCGCAGGTGGTAGTGGAACCGGCCGGGGCGGTTGACCAGATAGGTGCTCACGTCGGCGATCGCGTTCACCGAGAGGCAGTAGACGCGCTTCACCGAGGAGAGTCCGTCGAACAGCGATAGGAACTGGTTCTGCCGATTCAACCCGTCGGTGATTCCTCGGCGGCCCGCCGGGAAGATCTTCTCGAACTCGTCGAAGACGATGAGGCACTCGTCGAGGCTGTCGAGGAACTCCACGATGCCGTCGTGGTCCTCGGAGACGACCACCACGGGCAGGCCCTGCTCGCGCGCGGCCTCGGCGACCATGCGCAGGAACAGCGACTTGCCGATGCCCTTGTCGCCCGAGAGCATGACCCCGAGGCTGCGGTCGGAGAGAGCGTAGGAGCGGAAGATCTTGGCGACTTTGCGATCGCGGCCTCCGTAGACGCGCTCCGCTCCGACGGTCAGATCATCGATGCGCACGAGGCTGAAGCCCTCTTTCGAGGTGAAGCTGACCCGATAGGTCCCCAGCGGGAACGCCTGGTGGGTGCGCACGGCGTCGTCGTACACCCGCACGTGACCGCCGGTCTCGATGTAAGTGCTGGCCACACCCTCCTCCTTCGCTCCCCGATGGTCGATCGGTGGGGTTTCGTGGCTCGCTCGGTGACTCGCTCTGCCCGCGATGGGCGGAGCGGCATGGATGGAGCACGAGGTTCCGACGAGTAGGGGAGTCACGCAGGAACCGGAGGACGAGCGGTGGGGGATCCGCCCGGGATACCATTTCACGTCTCTGGGCCGGACGACAAGCGAGAAACGGCGTGTCGGGGCCGAAATCTCTTCGTTTACGTGCACTCGGGTCGCTCGACAGGGTGCGCGCGAACCGTCAGCCGGCGAACCGCGGCACCCAGCAGGTGACTCGGCGGCGGTAGTCGGCATAGTCGTCGCCGAACCGCTCCGCGAGATCGGCTTCCTCGATCGGACGCACGGCGGTGTTCCACACCAGCGAGCCGCACAGCGCGTAGACGACGACCAGCCAGGAGCCGAGCATCAACCCGACCGCGATGCCCTGGGAGATGCCGGCGACGGCCATCGGGTTGCGCACGAAGCGGTACGGACCGGCGATGACGAGACGGCGCGCCATCTCGGAGGGGAGCGGCGTGCCCTCGCCGAGTAGCGACATCGTGATCGCCGACCAGAGGCCCAGGGCGGTCGCGGCGAGGAACAGCGCGACACCGGTCAGACGGAGCGCGAGAGGCAGCTCGAGATGAAGCCCCCACCGAGCCTCGACCATGGCGATGAGCAGCGGGAGGAGCCCGAGGAACACGCCCCAGAAGAACAGGGTCTGAAGTCCCGTGCGCGCCATCACCCGGGCGCGCCCCTGGGCGCGGGAGGTACGGAAGGCGAACGGTCCACGGGCGATCCACTCGAAGGGTGCCCGGCAGACGATGATCACGATGCCGGCGGCGAGACTCCCCGCCGCGGCGGTCACCATGAGCAGCGCACCCCACCCGGCCAGACCGGTGACGGTCGCATACACGACCATCCCGCCCGCCACGAGCACGGTCCAGGAGGTGACGATCCAGACCGCCGCCCGCACGCCGCACGCGGCGAGCGCCGACCCTCCGACGAAGAGAGGGATGTCGGCGATCGCGATCGGGAGAACGGGGAGTCCGTCGAGCGTCGCCGCGCGGATCACGGGGAGCAGGAGCACTCCGAGCCACCAGCATCCGCCGGCCACGGCCTGCAGTGCGAAGTACGCGCGTGCCGCCGGGGGAGCGATGCGGATGCCGGCGAACACCGCCCCATGCTATCCACCCGGCCACCTGCCACACTGGGCGGATGGAGATCATCGAGAACTCGAAGCTCACGGTCGTCGGCGCGGGCAGCGTCGGATCGAGCGTGGCCTATGCAGCGCTGATCCGGGGGTCCGCGAGGCACATCGCCCTCTACGACATCGCGACCGAGAAGGTCGAGGCCGAGGTGCTCGACCTCGCGCACGGTACGCAGTTCACGGGAACGAGCGACATCATCGGCGGCAGCGACGTCTCCGTCGCCGCAGGCTCCCACGTGGTCGTGATCACCGCCGGGGCGAAGCAGAGGCCCGGTCAGACGCGGATCGAGCTCGCGGACGTGAACGCGGGGATCATCCGACGCATGATGCCGGAACTCCTCGAGGTGGCCCCGAACGCCGTGTACGTGATCGTCACCAACCCCTGTGACGTGCTCACCGTCATCGCCCAGCAGGAGACGGGTCTGCCGCCCGAGCGCATCTTCGCGTCCGGTACCGTGCTGGACACCTCGCGGCTGCGCTGGAAGCTGGCGCAGCGAGCGGGCGTCTCGACGGCGAGCGTGCATGCGCACATCGTGGGCGAGCACGGCGACACCGAGTTCCCCCTGTGGTCGCGGGCCACGATCGGAACCGTGCCGATCCTCGAATGGGAGACCCCCGAGCATCCCCGTTTCACGCTCGCCGAGCTCGACGAGATCGCCGTCGACGTCCGCGACGCGGCCTATAAGGTCATCCGCGGCAAAGGAGCGACCAACTACGCGATCGGTCTCTCGAGCGCACGCATCGTCGAGGCGATCCTGCACGACGAGCACGCGGTGATGCCGGTGAGCACGGTGCTCGACGACTTCCACGGGATCGACGGCGTCGCACTCTCGGTGCCGTCGATCGTCAGCGCCTCGGGTGCCGTGCCGATCCGGAACACGTCGTTCTCCGACTCCGAGCTGGCATTGCTGCGCGGATCCGCCGACGCGCTCCGCTCGGCCGCCACGACCCTGCGCGCCTGACCGCATTCGCCCCCGGAGATGTGGGCCGGGGCACCGGGGCCGGTGCCCCGGCCGCTCTCACTTCCCGTGCGGGTCGGTGCTGTTGAGTGCGGCGACCACCTGTGCGTAGTCCCCGCGCGCCTCGCCGTAGCGGAGGAACTTCACTCGCTCGACCTGCACCTCCGAGGCGTCGGGCCGGGTTTCGAGCAGTGTCATGACCTCCGCGATGAACTCGTCGAGCGGCATCGCCGCGTCGTTCTCGGCGTGCCCGGGCATGAGGTCGGTGCGCACGGCCGGGGGCTCGAGCTCGATGACCGAGACGCTCGATCCCTCGAACTGGAGACGCAGCGATTCGCTGAGCATGTGGATCGCCGCCTTGCTCGCGTTGTACGTCGGCGTGACCCGCAGCGGAGCGAAGGCGAGCCCGGAGGACACCGTCATGATCGTGGCGTCGGGCATACGTCGCAGGTGCTCGACGAACGCCGCGATGAGGCGGATCGGCCCCAGGACGTTCGTGGTGACGATCTCCTCGGCCGTGGCGAGGAAACCGTCCGGCGTGCGCCAGTCCTCCGTGCGCATGATGCCCGCCATCGTCACGAGCACGTTGAGGGAGGGATGCTCGGCGAGCACCGTGCGGGCGGCGTCCTCGATGCTCCCGGCATCCGCGGTGTCGATCCGCACGGTTCCGAGATCCGGGTGCTCGGCGGCGATCGCCTCCAGACGGTCGGTGCGCCGGCCGCCGACGATCACGGTGTTGCCGCGATCGCGCAGGGCGAGGGCGAGCGCGAGGCCGATGCCGCTCGTCGCTCCGGGGATGAAGATGGTGTTTCCGCTGATGTTCATGCGTCCAGCCTCCGTCGATCGCATGGACCGCTCCAGAGACGGCTGATCCAGGGAGCGACGATCCCTGGATCGGGTCGGCGACTCGCGGGATACTCGGGGGGTGGATCGTGATGCGCTGGCCGACTTCCTCCTCCGTCGCCGGGAGGCGTTGACCCCCGACGACGTGGGGTTGTCGCCGGGGCCGCGTCGGCGTACGGCCGGGCTGCGTCGCGAGGAGGTCGCTCAGCTCGCGACGATGTCGACGGACTACTACACGCGCCTCGAGCAGCGCCGTGGACCGCAGCCCAGCGCGCAGATCCTCTCATCGCTCGCTCGTGCGCTCCGGCTCAGCGAAGACGAGCGCGACTACCTCTACCGCTTGTGCGGCTACAGCGCCCCCGATCGCGCGCACGTCACGGAGTACGTGCGGCCCGGCATCCTGCGCGTGCTCGACCGCCTGCACGACACCCCGGCGTTCGTGGTCTCGGTCCTCGACGAGGTGCTCGTGCAGAACGACGCCGCTCGGGCCCTCCTCGGCGACGCCAGCGCGCTGACGGGACTCGAGCGCAGCGGCATCTACCGGTGGTTCGCGATGCCCGAGAGCGAGCGGCGGCGCTATCCCGAGGCCGACCACGCCCGCCAGAGCCGCGCCCTGGTGGCCTCGTTGCGCGCCGCGCACGGCGTGATGGGGGCGCGATCGCGGGCGGGCGAGATCGCGGGAGAACTCTCGGCGCGCAGCGAGGAGTTCATCGGGCTCTGGGAGAACCACGAGGTGAGCAGGCGCTTCGAGCAGCACAAGACGATGATCCATCCCGAGCTCGGTGAGATCGAGGTCGACTGTCAGGCGCTGTTCACCGAGGACGAGTCCCAGGCGCTCATCGTGCTCACCGCGGCGCCGGGCAGCGAGGCGGCGAGCAAGCTCGAGTTCCTGCGCGTGCTGGGGACGCAGAAGGTCTGATCCTCGGTCAGGACTCCTCGTGGTGCGCGGGATCGGCGTCGAAGAGTCGCCCGTCCGCACACCCGAGACCCGTGATCGCCAGCACCTCCGCCTCGTCGAGCGCGACCTCGGCGGCGGCGAGGTTCGCGACCTGGTGCTCGAGCGACGAGGCCTTCGGGATCGAGACCGTGCCGCGGGCGACGTGCCAGGCGAGAACCGTCTGTGCCGGAGTGATGCCGTGCGAGGCCGCGACCTCGCGGATCACGTCTTCGTCGAGCAGTTCCTTCGCCCGGCCGAGCGGGCTCCACGCCTCGGTGAGGATGCCGTGCTCCCGGTGGTACGCGAGCTGGTCGCTCTGCGGGAAGTAGGGGTGCACCTCGATCTGGTTCACGACGGGACGCACCCCGGTCTCGCGCTCGATGCGCTCGAGGTGCTCGGGCAGGAAGTTCGAGACGCCGATCTGGCGCACGACCCCGCGCTGCTGCGCGTCGACGAGCGCCGCCCACGCCTGCACGTACTCGTCCTGGCTCGGGTTCGGCCAGTGGATGAGGTGCAGGTCGGTGACGTCGAGGCCGAGACGCGACCGGCTCTCCTCGATGCTCGTCCGGGCCTTCTCGGCGGGGTGATGGCGACCGGGAAGTTTCGTGGTCACGATGATCTCGTCGCGATCGACGTCGGATGCCGCGACCCCGCGTCCGACGGAACCCTCGTTCTCGTAGTTGAAGGCGGAGTCGATGAGGCGGTACCCGGCACCGATGGCGCCGGTCACGGCATCCGCCCCGGCATCACCGTTGAGCGCGTACGTCCCCAGGCCGATCGCCGGCAGGGCGAATCCGTTGTGGGCGGTGAACGTGGGGATGGCGGGCTGAGTGCTCACGGTGCTCCTTCTCGGTCGGTGTCTCGAGCGTACGCTGGAGGGATGACACCCGAGGCGGAGATGGCGCCGCATGACGCAGCGATCACGGATTCCGCCCGGTGCCCCTGCGGATCGGGCGACCTCTTCGGCGGATGCTGCGGTCCGATCCTCCGGGCCGAGACCACCGCCCCGACGGCCGAGCGGCTGATGCGGTCGCGCTACACGGCGTTCGTGATCGGCGACGTCGCCCACCTGCGCGCGACCTGGCACGCCTCCACGCGACCGGCATCGATCGAGATCGAACCGGACCTGCGCTGGCGGCGACTCGTGGTGCTCGATCGGGAGGCGGGTGGCCCCTTCGATCGTGCCGGGGTCGTGGAGTTCGCGGCGCACTGGCTCCAGGACGGAGCCCGTGGCGTGCTGCACGAACGCAGCAGGTTCGTGCGCGAGGAGCGCCGGTGGCTGTACGTCGACGGCGACCTGCTGTGATGGCGGCCCCCGCCAGACGATAGATTGGACAGCGTGAACGCCAGCTCCGAACATCAGCGCATCCTGCTCGACATCGCCGACCTCGACCGGCGCATCGCGCAGGCCGATCGTGCCCGCACCCATCCCTCGCAGGCCGCGCGCATCAACGAGCTGGTGGCGATCCGTCAGGAGCAGCTGCGCGAGCTCACCGCGCTCACCGGCACCCGCGACGACGCACGCACCGAGCTGACCCGTCTCGAGTCCGACGTGAAGCTCGTCGAGCAGCGCCGGGCACGCGACGCCGAGCGCCTCGCGGTCGCGACCGACCCCAAGCAGGCGCAGGCCCTCGAGCACGAGATCGCGAGTCTCACCCGCCGCCAGAGCGACCTCGAAGACGCCGAGCTCGACGTGATGGGGCGGGTTGAAGAGGCCGAGGCTGCCGTGGCCGCTCAGCAGGCACTCATCGACATCACGACGGCCGAGGGCTCGACGCTCAGCGCGCAGGGCAAGGCCGACGTCGCCGCCGCTGCCGAGCTCGGCGTCCAGCTCGCCCGCGATCGTGCAGCCGTGGCCGAGAGCATTCCCGCGCCGCTGCTGGCCGAGTACACGCGTCGCGCCGCGAACAGTGCGGGTGCGGCCCTGCTGACCCGTGGCACGTGCGAGGGGTGCCGCATGATGCTCCCCAGCACCGACATCGCCGAGATCCGTCGCGCCGCCGAGGACGCGGTCGTGTACTGCCCCGAGTGCGGCTGCATCCTGGTGCGCACGGAGGAATCGGGACTGTGATGCACGCGGCGCCCTCGTCGTGAGCGCGTCGCCCACATCGTCCGAGCGACGCATTCTGCTGGTCGCCGACGGAGGCGGCGCATACGTCGCCGTCGATCTCGATGCCGCAGACGTCGAGATCAGCCGAGAGAGACTGAGCGAGCGCGATCTGCCGGGCTGGGTCGCCGAGTCCGAGCAGCGCGACGCGCCGCGCTGGGTGATCCGCAGCGCGCGCGAGACCTATGCACCGCTTCTCGCCGACGGCGTGCGGGTCGGACGCACCCATGATCTGGTGCTGTGCCACGCGATCCTCCGCGACACGGCATCCATCCCGCACCCTCTGGAGCCGTCCGAGGACTGGGTGCGCCGCGAGGCGCCCGATACGGCACCCGGGCTGTTCGATCTCTTCGACACGGACTCGACGCGCGCGGATCCGGTCGCCGACGCCCTGGAGCAGTACCGCGCGCAGCGCCGGGTGATCGCCGCGGCATCCGACGGCCGGCTCGCCCTGCTCTGCGCCGCGGAATCCGCCGGCGGCCTCGTGGCCGAGGAGATGCGCGCGGCGGGGGTGCCCTGGAACGAGGGCGTGCACGACGAGATCCTCACCGAGACGCTCGGCGCTCGATCGCTCGCCGGCGGGCTCCCGGCGAAGATGGTCGCGCTCGGCGAACAGGTGCGCGCGATCCTCGGCGACGCCACCCTCCATCTCGACAGCCAGCCGAAGCTGCTGCGGGCGCTGCATCGTTCCGGGGTCCCCGTCGAGTCGACGAGCAAATGGGAGCTCGCGCAGTACGAGCACCCGGTCGTCGAACCGCTCCTGGCCTACAAGAAGATGTCGCGTCTGCTCAGCGCCAACGGGTGGGTCTGGCTCGCCGACTGGGTGCACCGCGGGCGGTTCCGCCCGGTGTACATCCCCGGTGGCGTCGTGACCGGGCGCTGGGCATCGGCCGGCGGGGGAGCGCTGCAACTGCCGCGCAGTCTGCGCCCCGCCGTACGGGCGGACCCCGGGTGGACCCTCGTGGTCGCCGATGTCGCCCAGCTCGAGCCGCGCATGCTCGCGGCGATGGCCTCGGATGCCGCGATGGCGCGTGCGGCGCAGGGCACCGATCTGTACGCCGGAGTCGTCGACTCGGGCGCGGTGGCGACACGCGAAGAGGCCAAGTACGCCGTGCTCGGTGCCATGTACGGTGCGACGACGGGCGACAGCGGCCGGCTCGTGCCGCGACTGCGCAAGGTCTACCCGCGAGCGATGGCGCTCGTCGATGCCGCCGCACGCGCGGGGGAGGACGGCGGGGTGGTCTCGACCTGGCTCGGACGCTCGTCGCCGAAGCCGTCACCCGAGTGGGTGGCGCTCCAGTCCGCGGCCACCGGAGCGGACGTCGACGCGGCGCTGGTCGCGCAGGCGCGGCGCAGCGCTCGCGACTGGGGGCGTTTCACCCGTAACTTCGTGGTGCAGGGCACCGCGGCGGAGTGGTCGCTGATCTGGCTCGCCGAGATCCGTCATCGGTTGCGCGGCCTGCCGCCTGCTGCGACACCGGCCTCAGCATCCGGCCCCTTCGCGGAGGCCGCGCACCTCGCGTTCTTCCTGCACGACGAGGTGATCCTGCACGTCCCCGTCGAGCTCGCGGATGCCGCCGCCGACGCCGTGCGCGAGGCGGCGGCCGTCGCGACCGCACGCCTGTTCGGTTCGTTCCCGATCGACGTGCCACTGGATCTGCGCATCACCGAGTCCGCCGAGAAATGAGGCGCGGCCGGGCGTCGTAGACTGGCAGATGCGAATGGGTCGACTGGACGGTCGCGTGGCGGGCAACCGCACCGAGGAACGTCCGGGCTCCACAGGGCAGGGCGGTGGGTAACACCCACCCGGAGTGATCCGCGAGACAGTGCCACAGAGAGCAGACCGCCCCCGGTTCGCCGGGGGTAAGGGTGAAAGGGTGGTGTAAGAGACCACCGGGGGACATGGTGACATGTCCCGCCAGGTAAACCTCGCCCGGAGCAAGGTCAGACAGAGGATGTTGACGCGGCTCGCCGAGTCCTCGGGTAGACCGCTGGAGCGGCACGGCAACGTGTCGCCGAGAGAGATGGCCGTCGAAGGGGCGAAGAACCCCGGAACAGAACCCGGCGTACAGGTCGGCCCATTCGCCTCGACGTGAAAGGCCCGGTGACCATCAGGTCACCGGGCCTTCTCGCGGTCTCGAGGGTGTCAGTCGCCCGCGAGCGAGGCTGCACCGATGATGCCGGAGTTGTTGCGGTGGATCGCCGGGACGATCGGGGTCTTCAGGTCGAGGAGCGGGAGGAAGTCGCCCGCGTTCTTCGACACGCCGCCGCCGACCACGAACAGGTCGGGGCTGAAGAGGAACTCGATGTGCGAGTAGAACGCCTGCAGGCGCTCGGCCCATTCGGCCCAGGTGAGCCCCTCGCGCTCGCGCGCCGAGGTCGCGGCCCACTGCTCGACGGACTCGTACTCGCGGAAGTTGAGGTGACCGAGCTCGGTGTTGGGCAGCAGTACGCCGTCGTTGATGAAGGCCGAGCCGATGCCGGTGCCGAGGGTCGTGAGCAGGGTGAATCCGCGCACGTCGCGCGCCGCACCGTGTCGTGCCTCGGCGACGCCGGCGGCATCCGCATCGTTCACGAACACGATGTTGCGGCCGAGGCCGTCGCGGAAGAAGCGCTCGGCGTCGAAGTCGACCCACTCCTTCGACACGTTGGCGGCCGACAGCGTCTTGCCGCGCTTCACGATGGCCGGGAAGGCCACGCCGAGGGGGAGGGTCGACTCGTGCACGTCGAGGGTCTTCAGCACCGTCTGCACGGCCTGCAGCACGTCGCCGGGAGCCGCGCCCTCGGGCGTGGGCACCCGTACCCGATCGGACGCCATCGTGCCGTGCTCGAGGTCGACGATTCCTGCCTTGATTCCGGTACCGCCGATGTCGACGCCGATCGCTTTTGCCATGACCCACAGCATAGCGACAGGCGTTCGCGCCAGTAGGATCGATGACATCAGACGACGAAGGGACGGGCCATGTCCGACGGCGAACACAAGTACTGGTACAACCTCGAGACCAAGCAGGTCGAATTCGGGATGATCTCGCAGTCGATCGACCGCGTGGGCCCGTTCGACACCGAGGCCGAGGCCGCGAACGCACCCGAGACGCTGAAGGCGCGCTCCCGCGCCTGGGCCGATGAAGAAGCGGCCGAATCCGGCTGGGACGAAGGAAAGGGCTGAGGCTCCGCACGATATGGACAAGCAGAGAGACTTCGTCCTCCGGACGATCGAGGAGCGCGGCGTCAAGTTCGTCCGCCTGTGGTTCACCGACGTCATCGGCACGCTCAAGTCGGTCGCCATCGCGCCGGCCGAGGTCGAGGGCGCGTTCGCCGAGGGCATCGGCTTCGACGGCTCGGCCATCGAGGGGCTCACGCGCAGCCATGAGTCCGATCTGCTCGCGCAGCCCGATCCGACGACGTTCCAGACTCTGCCGTGGCGGGGCGAGATCGACCCGACCGCCCGCATGTTCTGCGACCTGACGACGCCCGACGGCCAGCCCGCGGTCGCCGACCCGCGCCACGTGCTCAAGCGCACGCTCGCGAAGGCGGCGGATGCCGGGTTCACGTTCTACACGCACCCCGAGATCGAGTTCTACCTGCTCAAGTCGTCGCAGTACGGTCCGGAGGGACCGGTTCCGGTCGACTCCGCAGGGTACTTCGACAACGTGCCCGGTGGCACGGCGCACGACTTCCGTCGTCGTTCGGTGCGGATGCTCGAAGACCTCGGCATCTCGGTCGAGTTCAGCCACCACGAGGGCGGACCCGGTCAGAACGAGATCGACCTGCGCTACGCGGACGCCCTCACCACCGCCGACAACGTGATGACGTTCCGCACGGTGATCAAGGAGGTGGCGATCGAGCAGGGCGTGTACGCGACCTTCATGCCGAAGCCCCTCAGCGGCCACCCGGGCAGTGGCATGCACACGCACATGTCGCTGTTCGAGGGCGACCAGAACGCGTTCTACGAAGAGGGCGCGAAGTACCAGCTCTCGAAGACCGGGCGTCACTTCATCGCCGGCCTCCTGCGCCATGCGAACGAGATCTCGGCCGTCACGAACCAGTTCGTCAACTCGTACAAGCGCCTGTGGGGCGGCGACGAGGCCCCGAGCTTCGTCACGTGGGGGCACGCCAACCGCTCCGCGCTCGTGCGCGTGCCGATGTACAAGCCCAACAAGGGGCAGTCGTCGCGCGTCGAGTACCGCGCGCTGGACTCCGCCGCGAACCCGTACCTGGCGTACGCGCTCATGCTGGCCGCCGGCCTCAAGGGCATCGAGGACGAGTACGAGCTCCCGCCCGAGGCCGAGGACAACGTGTGGTCGCTCAGCGACGCCGAGCGCCGCGCGCTGGGCTACTCGTCGCTGCCCGCGAGCCTCGACCACGCCCTCGAGTACATGGAGGACTCCGAGCTCGTCGCCGAGACGCTGGGCGAGCAGGTGTTCAACTACGTGCTGCTCAACAAGCGCAAGGAGTGGGAGGCGTACCGCGGCCAGGTCACGCCGCTCGAGCTGAAGAACAACCTCGAGCTGCTCTGAGCCGTGCGCATGGCCCGTCCGGACGATTCCTTCTCGCTGTCCGCGCTGGCTCGACTCGGATTCGATGAGCTCGGCGAGGCCGCGGAGGCCCTCGCCGAGCTCGCCGAACTGCTCGGCCGCTCGCGTGCCGAGCTGCTGACGGGGGCGGACGCCGCCGACCCCGACGCGGCCGTGCGCGGAATGCTGCGGGTGGCGCGACGCGATCCCGCGCCGTTGGCGGCCCTGCTCGACGGCGGAGACACCCAGCGCCGCACCTGGCGGGTGTTCGGGGCATCCGAGGGGTTGGCGGACTTCTTCCTCCGCAACCCCGCGGAGCTCGCGGTGCTCGCCGACGAGGTCGATGCGTTGCCGACCGCCGACGAGCTCACCCGGGCGATGCTCGCCGGTGTCGGCGCCGTCGACGGCTTCGCACGGTCCGGCGGTGACGACGAGGTCGTGGCGCTCCGGGTCGCCTACCGCCGCAGCCTCGCGGCGATCGCCGCCTACGACCTCACCCGGACCGCACCGGTCGAGGCTCTCGCCGATGTCGCAGCGGCGCTGGCGGACGCGGCCGGTGCGGCGCTCGAGGCCTCGCTGGCCGTGGCGCGCAGTCGATTGCGCGAGAGCGTCGATCAGCGCGAGGTGGCGGCCGTCCGCCTCTCGATCATCGGCATGGGCAAGGCCGGTGCGCGGGAGCTCAACTACGTCAGCGACGTCGACGTGATCTTCGTCGGCGGCACGGCCGATGAGGAGATCGTCTCCGAGTCGCGTGCGATCGATCTGGCGACGAAGCTCGCCCGCGAGACCATGCGCGGCCTGAGCGGCATCGAGAAGGAGCCGCCTCTCTGGGAGGTCGACGCGAACCTGCGGCCGGAGGGCAAGCAGGGTGCTCTGGTCCGCTCGCTCGGATCCCATCTGGCCTATTACGACCGCTGGGCGAAGAGCTGGGAGTTCCAGGCCCTGCTGAAGGCGCGGCCCCTCGCCGGCGATCCGGAGTTGGGGGCGGAGTACATCGGCGCCGTGCAGCCGAAGATCTGGTCGAGCGCGGCCCGCGAGGACTTCGTCGACAGCGTGCAGCGCATGCGCGAGCGCGTCAAGGAGCACATCGATCCGGAGGATGCCCCGTACCAGCTCAAGCTCGGCGAGGGCGGACTGCGAGACATCGAGTTCACCGTCCAGCTGCTGCAACTGGTGCACGGGCTCACGGACGCCACCCTGCGCACCCGTGGCACCCTCGAGAGTTTGGAGGCCCTCGTTGAGGGCGGGTACATCGGGCGGGTCGAGGCGACGACCTTCGCCGACGACTACCGGGTCCTGCGACTGATGGAGCACCGGCTCCAGCTCAAGGAGCTCAGCCGCACCCACCTCCTGCCGCGGACGCCCGCGGGACTCCGGGTCCTCGCGCGCAGCACGGCGCTGGCCGACAGCGGTGACGGCATCTGGGCGCGCTGGGAGAGCGTGCGACGCGAAGTGCGCGAGATCCACACGCGACTCTTCTACCGTCCCCTCCTCAGCGCGGTCGCCGCGTTGCCCGAGGGCGAGCGCTCCCTGTCGACCGCGCAGGCGCACGATCGTCTGGCGGCGATCGGCTTCCGCGATCCGGCGGGCGCGTTGCGACACATCGGCGCGCTCACGAGCGGACTCAGCCGCAAGGCCACGATCCAGCGCCACCTCATGCCGGTGATGGTGCGATGGTTCGCCGACGGCACCGATCCCGATTACGGCCTGATCGCGTTCCGCCGCATCAGCGAGCGCCTGGGCAACACGCACTGGTTCCTCCGGATGCTGCGGGATTCCTCGGGGGCGGCCGAGAGCCTCACCCGGATCCTGTCGACGTCGCGGTACATCGGCGAGCTCATGGAATGGATCCCGGAGTCCGTGGCCTGGCTCGACAGCACCGAGTCCCTGCGTCCGCGCGGCGGCGCCGCGCTGTCGGAGGAGGCCAGGGCGATCCAGACGCGGCACGAGACGATCGGCGACGCGCTGCGTGCCGTGCGCGCGCTGCGGCGTCGCGAGCTGCTGCGCACCGCGATGGGCGGGGTGCTCGACGTTCTGACGATCGAGGACGTCGCGACCGCTCTCACCGACATCACCGAGGCGACTATCCAGGCCGCGCTGCGTGCGGTGCTGCGCGAGGTCGTGCCGCCCGAGGATGATGCGCTCGACTTCGCGGTGATCGCCATGGGCCGGTTCGGGGGAGCGGAGCTGGGCTTCGGATCGGATGCCGACATCCTCTACGTGTACGCGGCGAACGGCGTCGATCCCGACCGCGCGCAGACGCTCGCGACGAAGATCGTCGCCGGTCTCCGTGAACAGGTCACCGACCATCGGCTTCCGCTCGATCTCGACGCGGGACTGCGCCCGGAGGGTCGCAACGGACCGGTGGTGCGATCGATCGAGGCGTATGCCGAGTACTACCGCCGCTGGTCGCTGTCGTGGGAGGCGCAGGCGCTCCTTCGGGCGCGTGGCGTCGCCGGCAGCGCCAAGCTGATCGCGCGCTTCACCGAGCTGGCCGACACGATCCGCTACCCCGCGTCGATCGATCTGCAGGGCACCCGCGAGATCAAGCGCATCAAAGCGCGCGTCGAGGGGGAGAGGCTTCCCCAGGGGGCCGATCCGCGTCGCCACCTCAAGCTCGGCCCCGGGACGCTCAGCGATGTGGAGTGGCTCGTACAGCTGCTCCAGTTGCAGCACGCGCACGCCGTGCCGGGCCTGCGTACGACGTCGACGTTGGGAGCGCTCGGCGCGGCGGTCGATGCCGGACTCCTCCCGGCCGAGGCCACCGATCGCCTCCGTGAGGCCTGGTTGCTGTCGAGCCGTCTGCGTTCGGCGATCACGATCCTCACCGGAACGACCAGCGATGTGCTCCCCGCGGATCGCCGCGAGCTCGACGGGATCGCGCGGATCCTCGGCTATCCCGACCGCTCGGCCACCGAGCTCGAGGAGGACTACCTGGGCGTCACTCGACGCGCCCGCAAGGCGTTCGAGCAGGAGTTCTACGGCTAGACCCGTGTCGACTTGCGGCGAGACGCGTTCGGCCCCAGGCTTGGCCTCATGAGCGTCTCGAGCATCGGCATCGTGTGGAATCCGTCCAAGATCGACGGAGACGAGGTGCGCGCCGCGGTCGACGAGGTCTTCGGAACAGACGCCCCGATCCGGTGGTGGGAGACGAGCATTGACGATCCGGGGCGCGGGATGGCCGCGGAGGCCGTCGCGGACGGGTGTGAGGTGGTCGTAGCGGTGGGCGGTGACGGGACGGTCCGTGCCGTCGCTGAAGCCCTGGCCGGCACGGAGGTCGCTCTGGGGATCGTTCCGCAGGGGACCGGCAACCTGCTCGCGCGCAATCTGGGAGTGCCGCTGACCGGTATGGTCGCGGCCCTCGAGCGCGTGCGCGATGCCACTCCGCAGCACATCGACCTGGGCTGGGTGGAGTTCAACGGCGAGACTCGCGCGTTCGCCGTCATGGTGGGGTTCGGGATCGATGCGCAGATGCTGGTCGAGACGAACGACGACCTCAAGGACCGGGCGGGATGGCTCGCGTACGTCGAAGCCATGGGGCGCGCGCTGGCGGGCACGGAGATGACCGACATCACCGTGACCGTGGATGATCGCGAACCCGAGGAGGTGCGCGGGCACACGATGCTCATCGGCAACTGCGGCATGCTCCAGGGCGGACTCCGCCTGCTCCCCGATGCGCAGCTCGACGACGGGTTGCTCGACATCCTCCTCATCAGCTCGGAGGGCGCGCTCCAGTGGATGAACACCCTGCGTTCGGTGGTGTGGGACAACGGCATCCGGCGGCTGCTCACCGGTGGCGACGAGGCGGTCAGCACCGATTCGGCGCAGCATCTCGCCGTGGAGAGGATCGCGGTCTCGCTCGCCCAGCCGCTCGTCTTCGAGATCGACGGTGAGGAGATGGGCGAGATCACTCAGTTCGCGGTGCGGGTGCAGCCGGGCGCTCTCACGGTGCGGTGAGCGTCGGCGGCACCTGCTTGCGGTCCTGAGCGGGGAACACGACCTTCTGCACGATGATGATGATGCTCGCCGCCACCGGGATCGCGACCAGGGCTCCGAGGATGCCGCCGAGCGCACCGCCGGCGACGGCGGCGATCACGACGAGCGCGCCGGGCACGGCGACGGCCTTGTTCATGATGCGCGGCGAGAGCACGTAGGCCTCGACCTGCATGTACACCAGGTAGTAGATGATGGCGATGAGCGCGGTCACGGGGCTGATGAACAGGCAGATCAGCGAGTTGATGATCGACGCGGCCAGGGTGCCGACCAGCGGGATCATCGATCCGATGAAGGCGATGAGGGCGAGCAGTGCCGGCACCGGCGCACCGATGATGCTGAGGAAGATCAGGCTCAGGATGCCGTTGACGAGGGCGAGGCTCGCCTGACCCATGACGTAGCGCCCGACGGCGCCGGAGACGTCCTCCAGCAGGCCGCTGAACGTGTCGCGCTGGTAGGCGGGCACGAAGCGCGTCGCGACCTTCTTCATGCTGCGCAGCGAGGCCATGAAGTAGAGGGTGAGGATGAGCACGATCGTCACGCCCGTGAAGCCGCCGGCGATACCCGCGCCGACCGCGAACACCCCGCCGCTGATGTTGAGGATGTTGCCGGGATCCTGCACGAAGCTCAGAACCCCCTGGGCCGCGTCTTCGAAGGTCGATCCGAACTGCGCCGTCACGTCCTTGAACCAGGCGCTCGCCATGAAGTCCTCGACCATCTGCGGGCCGTCGTTGACGAGGTTGGTGATCTGCTCCACGAGGATCGGGACGATCGCGAGGATGATGCCCGCGAAGGCGAGCACCACGACGGCGACGACGATCGCGACGGCGGCGGGCCGCGGGAGCTTGCGCTCGATGAACGAGACGATGGGGTCGAGTCCGAGGGCGAGGAAGATCGCGACGCCGATGTAGACGAACACCGTCGCCAGCTGGCCGACCATCCCGCCGATCGCGAGGGCCACCAGCACGCCGAGTGCGCCGAGCAGTCCGAACATGAAGGGATTCGTGCGGGCCGCGGCCGTGACCGAGCTGACCTGCCGCGAGGTGCGGCCCGTCGCGGGGCCCGACTCGATGGTCTCGGTCCTCGTGACTGATTTCCTGCGGCGCATGATGGATCCCCTCGTAGTGCAGACCTCTCAGTTGACCACCGCGTCCGACCCGGGTCAAGCAAGGACACGCGGGCTTGCGCAGGCCACTGTTCTGTGCCTGTGGATGGCGGGTCAGCGCAGGATGCCGCGGTGCCGGGCTTCCGATACCGCGGCCGTGCGCGACGTCGCGTCGAGCTTCGTGTAGATGTGCGCGAGATGCGACTTGACCGTCGTCTCACTCACGAAGAGCTCGTTCGCGATCTCGGTGTTGGTGCGGCCGGCTTCGACGAGTTCGAGCACCTGGATCTCGCGCGCGCTCAGGCTCGCCTTCGGGGCGCGCATCCGCTGCAGCAGCCGGGTGGCGATCACGGGCGCGAGTGCGCTCTCCCCGGCCGCGGCCGCGCGGACCGCCGCGGAGAGCTCATGCGGCGGCGCGTCCTTCAGCAGGTAGCCGCTCGCGCCCGCCTCCACCGCTCCGAGGATGTCGGCGTCGGAGTCGTAGTTCGTGAGCACGAGCACGTAGGGCGGTGCGTCGAGTGCCCGGATCCTCCGCGTGGCGTCGGCACCGGATCCGGCCGTTCCCGCGCCGAACTGCAGATCCATGAGCACGACATCGGGGTTCGCGCGTTCCGCGACGGCGACGGCCTCGTCCGGGGTCGAGGCTTCCGCGATGACCTCGATGTCGTCGTCGAGCGCGAACAGAGCGACCAGTCCGGCGCGGACGATGGGATGGTCGTCGACGACCAGGAGGCGGATCATGCGCGGCCCTCGAGAGCCAAGGAGACGCGCAGCGTGGTCCCCGTACCCGGAAGGGAACGGACGTCGAGGGTGCCGCCGAGCTGATCCACGCGCTCGCGCGTCGCGCGCAGTCCGAACGAGTCCGAACGGGCGGGGCGGTCGGCGTCCAGGCCGGCGTCGAACCCGCGGCCGTCGTCGGAGATCACGAACTCCAGGTCGCCGGGACTCAGGGTGAGGGCGATCGTCGCGGTGCGCGCATCGGCGTGCTGCACGACGTTCGACATCGCTCCCTGGGCGATCCGCAGCAGCGCGGTCTGCACGTGCATGGGGAGATCGACCGCTTCCGAGACGCGCACGTCGACGTCGAGTCCCTGCGTCGACCACTGGTCGTCGGCCAGACGGCGGAGGGCCCCGGCGAGACCGTGGTCATCGAGGTCCGGGGGAGCGAGCTCGCGAATGAACCGGCGCGCCTCGCCGAGGTTGTCTGCGGCGGTCTCACGGGCGAGGCGGATGTGCTCGATCCCCGGGCGCTCCGGATCCGTCCGCTCGGCGGCATGGAGCAGCATCTGGATGCTCGACAGGCCCTGCGCGAGCGTGTCGTGGATCTCCCGTGCGAGACGTGCGCGCTCCGCCAGCACTCCCGACTCGTGCTCGGTGGTCGCCAATCGGTCGCGGGTCGCGAGCAGTTCGCGCATGAGATCTTCCCGCTGCCGTGCCTCCTGAGCGAGGGCTTCGTAGCCGAGGCCGATCAGCAGGGCGACGCCGGCGCCGACGAGGGGTCCCACGACCCCGCCGACGGTCCATCCGCTGTGAAGACCGAGCGTACAGATCGCCACCCCGGTCGCCAGGAGCAGGGCGAGCGTGCCCCATCGGCGCCCGAGCACGTGCAGGTAGAGGAAGAACAGGGGGAAGACCAGATACGCGGCCTCGGCGGTGAGGAAGACCAGGAGCACCCATTCGACGCTGACCGCCGCGAGCCACACACCCGTGAGCCAGCTCGAGCGAGAGGTCGAGCGAGCCAGCGCAGCCCCGCACCCGTATGTCGCCAGAAGCGCGACGGTGAGGGCGATCGCGGGGATGCTCGTCGGGGTCGGAGCGAGGAAGGCCCGCACGATGACGAGTCCGCACAGCGCGACGAACAGCAGGTGCAATCCCGTCCGCAACCCCGTGAAGACGGGCGTGAGCGGGGTGTGGGCCATGCCTCGAATCCTACGCTTCGGGGTGCGCACCGCATCGTCCGAAAGGACGACTCCGTCCCCCACCGAACGGCCGGTCAGGACCGTGCACACGGCCGATGAGCGCGGACCCCCGAGACAGGAGAGTGGAAGCGTCGTCATTCCGACGGTAGGAGAGGAACCCCGCATGTACATCGCCCTCCGCGACCTGCGCTTCGCCCGCGGACGATTCGTCCTGATCGGCACCGTCGTCGCGCTCATCACCGTCCTGGTCGGATTTCTCAGTGGCCTGACCGGCGGCCTCGCGGTCCAGAACATCTCCGCCGTGGTCGGCATCCCCGGGGACCGCGTGGTCTTCGCCGATCCCGGTGCCGACGACGGCCCGATCTTCGCCGAGTCACGAGTGACCGCGGAGCAGGCATCCGAGTGGGGATCCACCGCCGGTGTCGAATCCGTGCACCCCCTCGGCATCAGTCAGACCAGAGCGGAGTCGGAAGACACCGTCACGTCGATCGCCGTCTTCGGCGTGCAGCCCGGCTTCGCACCGCAGTCGCCGATCGCCTCCGGAGAGCTCGTGCTCTCGCGTCCCGCAGCGGACGAGCTCGACGCGCACCTCGGCGACCCGGTCACGATCGCGGGCACCGCGTACACGGTCGTGGGTATCGGGGGAGACGACTGGTACAGCCACACGCCCGTCGTGCGGATGACCCTCGCGGATTGGCAGGCGTACGCGGCAGCGACCGGTGATCCGGATGCCTTCGCCACGGTGCTCGCGGTCACCGGTTCACCCGATTGGGACGCGGCGGACGGCCGGATCGGCACTCGATCGACGACCATCGTCGGCTCGCTGACGGCGCTGAGCGCCTTCCGTTCGGAGATCGGGTCCCTGCTCCTCATGGTCGCGATGCTCTTCGGCATCTCGGCGCTGGTCATCGGCGCGTTCTTCACCGTGTGGACGATGCAGCGCACACCCGACATCGCGATCCTGAAGGCCCTCGGCGCCCGCACCTCGGTGCTCGTGCGCGATGCGCTCGGACAGGCGGCGCTGGTGCTCGTGGTGGGCATCGGCGCCGGGATCGGCGTCGTGTCCATCCTCGGAGCTCTTGCGGGTGCCGCGCTGCCGTTCCTCCTGAGTCCGCTCACCACCGTGCTTCCGGCCGTGCTCATGATCGTTCTCGGTCTCGCCGGCGCCGCGTTCGCCCTCCGCTCCGTCACCTCCGCCGACCCCCTCACCGCACTCGGGAGCAACCGATGATCCGCCTCGAAGACATCTCCCTCACCTTCCCCGACGGAAGCGATCGCATCACGGCCGTCGACCACGTCACGCTCTCGTCGTCCCCGGGCGAGGTGACGGCGATCACCGGGCCGAGCGGCTCGGGCAAGTCGAGCCTGCTGGCGGTCGCGGCCACGCTGATCCGGCCGGACTCCGGTCGTGTCGTGATCGACGGCGTCGATGCCACGACTCTGACGGCGGATCGGGCGTCCGAACTGCGCCGCACGTCCATCGGAATCGTCTTCCAGCAATCGAATCTTCTCCCGTCACTGACCGCTCACGAGCAACTCGTGGTCATGAACGAGCTCGGTGGCGGTCGTCCGCGGCGACGCCGTGCGGCCGCGACCCGACGTGCCGAATCGCTCCTCAGGGATGTCGGCCTCGCGGAGCACCTCGACAAGCGTCCGCACCAGCTTTCGGGAGGACAGCGTCAGCGCGTGAACATCGCGCGTGCGCTGATGAACGAACCGAGCGTGCTCCTCATCGACGAACCGACCAGCGCACTCGACCAGGAGCGCGGCGCGAGCATCATCGACCTCCTGCTGCGTCTGACCGACGAGCGGCGCACGTCGACGCTGCTCGTCACCCACGATCTCGTCCATCTGCCACGGATGCACTCCGTGGTCCAGCTCGTCGACGGACGTATCGATCACCCGGCCGCGGTCACGCGCTGACTGGCTCTTGCGCACTCCCGCCCCCGCGACGCACCATCGGAGCATGACCAAGTACCTGATCTCCTTCCCCGCCGAAGCGATGGATCTGACGGAGGAGGAGTTCCCGGAAGTCGTCGAGACCTCGCACGCTGTGATCGACGAGGCGAAGGCCGCGGGCGTCTACGTCTTCGGCGGCGGGATCGACGAGGACGTGGCTCCGGTGCTCGTGACCGGTCGCGGTGCGGTGAGCGACGAGACGTACCCCGGGTCGCGGACCACCGGAGGATTCCTCGTCCTCGAGCTGCCCACGCGAGCGGATGCCGTCGACTGGGCGGCGCGCGTCGCGCACGCATGCCGGTGCCCTCAGGAGCTCCGGGAGTTCGGGTACGACCCGGCGAGCTGACGAGCCTCGGCCCGGGCGTGACAGGCTGGGACCATGAACTCCGCGGTCGATCCCCTCTCCTACGATCTCGACGGCGTGCGCGACCGGGCGTTGCGCGAGCGAGGGGGCGCCGTCGACGACAGCATCCCGGAACTCGCCGATGCCGACCCCGATCTGCTGGGCATCGCGCTCGTCACGCTCGACGGCGAGACGAGGGAGACCGCTCAGGCCGGCATGCAGATCAGCATCCAATCCGCCGTCAAGCCGTTCCTCTTCGCCCTGGCGCTCCAGGACCATGGAGCCGCGGCTCTCGATCGTCTGGGCATCGAGCCGACGGGGGAGGCCTTCGACGCGATCAAGCTGGAGAGCGGCACCGGTCGCCCGCCCAACCCGATGGTCAACGCCGGCGCGCTGCTCACCTCGGCGCTGGTGGACGGCGCGGATGCCGCCGCCAGGAGTCGACGGATCCTCGCGGGACTGTCGGCTTTCGCGGGTCGTGACCTGAGCGTCTCCGAGAGCGTCGCCGAGAGCGAGCACCTGCTCGGTGATCGCAATCACGCGCTCGCTCACCTGATGCGCTCGGAGGGCACGCTGCAGGTCGGCGCCGACGAGGCGGTCGCCGTCTACGCCCGCGCGTGCGCCGTTCTCGTCGACGCGCGCGATCTGGCAGCCATGGGCGCCACGCTCGCCGCCGGAGGGCGGAACCCCCTCACCGGCGTCGAGGTCGTGGGGGCGGACGTGGCACGCGACGTCGTCTCGGTCATGGCGACCTGCGGCGTGTACGACGGGTCGGGGAGGTGGATGCGACAGGTCGGTGTGCCGGCGAAGTCGAGCGTGTCCGGCGCGATCGTCCTCGCTGCGCCGGCGGCTCTGGGAGCGGCCGTGGTGAGTCCGCCACTCGACGAGCAGGGGACCAGCGTGCGCGGACATCACGTGAGCGAGGTCCTGAGCCGGGAGCTCGGCCTCCACGCGTTCGCGATGCCGCGCGGGTGACGCCGCTGCAGAACGAAAGAGCGCCCCACCGGCCGAAGCCGGTGGGGCGCTCTTCTCGATCCGGGATCAGACCCCGAAGTACAGCTCGTACTCGAACGGGTGCGGGCGCTGCGCCATCGGGAGGATCTCGTTCTCGTACTTGTAGGAGATCCAGGTCTCGATGAGCTCCTTGGTGAACACGCCGCCCTCAAGGAGGAACTGGTGGTCGGCCGCGAGAGCGTCGAGCGAGTCGAGCAGCGAGTTCGGCACCTGCGGGATGCCCTTGGCCTCCTCGGGCGGAAGCTCGTAGAGGTCCTTGTCGACGGGCTCGTGCGGCTCGGTGCGGTTCTTGATGCCGTCGAGGCCGGCCATGAGCTGCGCGGCGAAGGCCAGGTACGGGTTACCCGAGGCATCCGGCGCGCGGAACTCGATGCGCTTGGCCTTGGGGTTGGAGCCGGTGATCGGGATGCGGATCGCGGCGGAGCGGTTGCCGGCCGAGTAGACCAGGTTGACCGGAGCCTCGAAGCCCTTGACCAGACGGTGGTAGCTGTTCAGCGTCGGGTTGGTGAAGGCGAGCAGGGCCGGCGCGTGCGCCAGGATGCCACCGATGTACCAGCGCGCGATGTCGCTGAGCTGGCCGTAGCCTGCCTCGTCGTAGAACAGCGGCTTGCCGTCGTTCCAGAGCGACTGGTGCGTGTGCATGCCGGAGCCGTTGTCGCCGTAGAGCGGCTTGGGCATGAAGGTCGCGACCTTGCCCCACTCGTTGGCGGTGTTCTTGACGATGTACTTGAACTTCAGGATGTCGTCGGCCGCGTGCACCATCGTGTCGAAGCGGTAGTTGATCTCCTGCTGACCCGCGGTACCCACCTCGTGGTGCGAGCGCTCGAGGATGAAGCCGGCGTCGATCAGCTTGAGCGTGATGTCGTCGCGCAGGTCGGCCGTCTTGTCGACCGGGCTGACGGGGAAGTAGCCGCCCTTGTACGGGGTCTTGTTGGCGAGGTTTCCGCCCTCTTCCTCGCGACCGGTGTTCCACGCGGCCTCTTCGGAGTCGACCTTGTAGAAGCTCTCACCGGCGGTGACGGAGTAGCGCACGTCGTCGAAGATGTAGAACTCGGCCTCGGGGGCGAAGAACGCGGTGTCGGCGATGCCGGTGGAGGCGAGGTACTTCTCGGCCTTCTTGGCGACCTGGCGCGGGTCCTTCGAGTAGATCTCACCCGTGCGCGGGTTGTAGATGTCGAAGATCATCACGAGGGTGCTCGCCTCGCGGAAGGGGTCGATGTACGCGGTGGTGACATCGGGGATGAGCTGCATGTCGGACTCGTGGATGCTGGCGAAGCCGCGGATCGAGGAGCCGTCGAACAGCTGGCCCTCGGTGAAGAACGCCTCGTCGACCGTCGATGCAGGAATGTTGAAGTGCTGCTGCACACCGGGGAGATCGGTGAAACGGATGTCAAGGAACTTGACGTCGTTCTCCTTGATGTAGCTCAGAACCTCGGACGAATCTTTGAACATGTACGACTCCTGTAAGACGGATCGATGGCTTCGGGGCCACTCGCAGAGTACGGTCGGGGGATTTCTCCACGGTATCGACTTTGTTTCGGGCGTGTTACAGCGCCTCGCCGGTCGGAGCGCATATCGGCCCTCGGTAGGCTGGGATGGTGACGGATGCTGTGAACGCTTACCCCGGTGAACGCCTCGGACTGCCCGCGTCGGGCACGGGGAGCGTCGGCCGCCTCGGCCGACGTATCGGAGCGCTCCTGATCGATTACGTCGCGGCGACGATCATCGCCACCGCGTTCCTCGGCTTCGACCAGTTCGCCCTGCCCGCCGAGGCGGGACTCAGCCAGTTCGGCCCGATGGCCGTGTTCGCCCTGCTGCAGATCCTCTTCATCCCCACGGCGGGAGGAAGCCCCGGGCACCGCATCCTCGGGATGCGCGTGGTGCGCCTCGACGGCGGCTGGGTGGGCCTGTGGCGACCGATCGTGCGCACGGCGCTGCTCATCGTCGTGATCCCCGCGGTGATCTTCGATGCCGACCAGCGCGGACTCCACGACAAGGTCGTGGGCACGGTGCTGATCCGCACCTGAGCGGTCAGATCCTGCCGCGGTTCCGGCGACGGGCCTCACGCGGCGCCCGGCCCCCGAGGAACGATCGCGCGGGGTCGACCGAGAACCCTTGCCGGAGCGCCTCCCGGCCGATGAGCATGCGGAAGCCCATCTCGTCGCGGTTGCTCAGCGTGACCTCCGCCAGCACCTCGCGGTCGACGAGGCGGATGAGGAGCTCCACCACGAGGCGCTCCTGCGCGTGGCCGGAGGAACTGCGCACCGCGCGGCGGTCGTGCACGGGGGACTCGACGACGACGGCATCCGCCTGACTGTCCTGCCAGGGCTTCACCTTGAATCTGACCCACGGCGCGCCGTCCTGATCGAACTCGTGGATGTCGAACGCGTGGAGCGATGAAGTACGTGCGCCGGTGTCGATCTTGGCCTTGATCCAGTCCACGCCGAGATCGGGCAGGCTCACCCATTCTCGCCACCCCGTAAGAGTGTTTGAATGGGATGTCTTCGTCACCCGACCATCCTGGCAGGAAATCTTCGTGAAGCTCGCAGTGCTCTCCCGTGCGCCCCAGGCGTACTCCACCCAGCGCCTCCGTGCCGCCGCGCTCCAGCGCGGGCACAACGTCAAGGTGCTGAACACGTTGCGCTTCGCGATCGACCTCACCGCGGACGAACCCGACCTGCACTATCGGGGGCGTCAGCTCAGCGATTACGACGCGATCCTGCCGCGCATCGGCAACTCGATCACGTACTTCGGCACCGCCGTCGTGCGGCAGTTCGAGCAGATGGACGTCTACACCCCGAACACGGCCAACGGAATCTCGAGCGCCCGTGACAAGCTGCGCGCGAACCAGATCCTGTCGCGGCACAACATCGCCATGCCGCCCACCGCCTTCGTGCGCAACCGCGCCGACGTGCGCCCGGCCATCGAGCGCGTCGGCGGGGCTCCCGTCGTCATCAAGCTCCTGGAGGGCACGCAGGGGATCGGCGTGATCCTCGCCCCGCAGGTCAAGGTGGCGGAGGCGATCATCGAGACGCTGCACTCCACGAAGCAGAACGTGCTGATCCAGAAGTTCATCGCCGAGAGCCGGGGCCGCGACATCCGCGCGCTCGTCGTCGGCGATCGCGTCGTCGCGGCGATGCGCCGTTCGGCGGCCGGCGACGAGTTCCGATCGAACGTGCACCGTGGCGGATCGGTCGAGGCGGTCGAGCTCGATCCGGTGTACGAGCGCGCCGCCGTCCGATCCGCTCAGATCATGGGCCTGCGCGTCGCCGGCGTCGACATGCTCGAGGGTGATGACGGCCCTCTCGTGATGGAGGTGAACTCCTCGCCGGGTCTCCAGGGCATCGAGACGGCGACCAAGCTCGACGTCGCGGGAGCGATCATCGACTACATCGCCGGACAGGTCGCGTTCCCCGAGATCGATGTGCGTCAGCGCCTCACGGTCTCGACCGGGTACGGCGTCGCCGAGCTCATGGTGCACGGTGCCGTCGACCTCGTGGGCAAGACGCTCGGCGAGGCGGGCCTGTGGGAGCGCGACATCACCGTGCTGACGCTGCACCGCGGGGTGACGGTGATCCCCAACCCGCGCAAGCACGTCGTGCTCGAGGCCGATGACCGGCTGTTCTGCTTCGGCAAGCTCGACGAGATGCGCTCCATGGTGCCCGAGCGTCGCCGCCGGCGCGCCAAGGTGCGGCGCCTGCCCCGCCAGCCCCTCTCGGAATGAGAGAAGCGCGGCCGTCCCCCGAGGGGAACGGCCGCGCTTCGCCTATCTTCGTCTGTCGGGGCTCAGCGCGGACGCTGGGCGCGCACCTTGGTCGGGTCGATCCCCTTCGGGATCGGCAGCGACGACAGCGACTGCGACACCGACTCGATGCGGCGGATGACGGCGGCCATCGTGGCCTTGTCGATCGCCTTCGGGATCTTCTTGATCGTCTTGGCGAGGTCGGAGATCGCGACCTCGTCATCGCCGTGTCCGACGTAGAGCACCGTGACGGGCACGCCGTTGGCGACGCGCTGGGCCTTGCTGCGCTCCTCGTTGATCAGACGGGTGAGGCGTCCGCGCGCGCCCTCGCCGACGACGACGATGCCGCCGCGGCCGACCGCGCGGTACACGGCCTCCTGGGTCTTGGGGTTGATGCCGACCGGGGTGTCGGATGCCTGCCAGCGGCGTCCGAGGCTGGTGCTGATGACGTGGCCGGTGGCGCCGGGCATGCCGTCGATCTTCGTGTACATCGCCGAGGTCGACAGGCGGGTCATGAGGAACATCGCGGCGAGGACGCCGAGCATGAGTCCGGTGATGCCCCAGAGCAGAAGAGTCCACCACTGCAGCGGGGGGATCAGGTATCCGACGACGAGTCCGATGAGGATGCCGCCGATGAGGATCGCGAGCTGCGCCCAGGGCAGCCAGGGGTACGCCTCCTTGGTGAACCTGAAGAGGGACTTGATCTGGGAGAAGAACCCAGGACGCTTCTCGGGTTCGGGAGTCTTTGCCATAGGGACAAGCCTACCGAGTCCCCGGTGCCGCTGATGCCGTCGTTCGCGCCGAGCGGAGCGCGATCGTCAGGGCGTCGACCGCTCCTGCACAGAGCACGGATCGTGCGGATCCATCCCCATCAGTCCGTTTCCCGCTGTCGTGCCCCTGGCAGTGCGCTGTCATGGGGACATGACAGATGACGCAGCCGGCACCCCGACGCCACCGCTCGTGCCGGATGCGCACCGGGTCGTCCGTTCGCTCGACGCGGCGGAGACTCCGTTCGGCGGACTGCTCGTCACCCGCGGGGAGGGCGTGGCGGTGCAGGTGGATGCCGGGGCGCTGGCGGGATGGGCCGGCTGGGGTTTCGCCGGCGCCGAGCACATCGCCGCACCGCTCGACGTCGTGCGGCGTCGCGACGGGCACGACGTGCTGCTGCCGTGGTGCACCGAGAGGGTGACGAGCCTTCTCGCGCGTCGACACGTCGTCGACGAGCATCTGTCGCTGGGGGAGTGCAGCACGCTCGTGGCGAGCGTGCTGCGGGGGATCGACGAACTCGGGGAGCCGGGGGCACGCGAGAGCGGCACCTGGTGGGTCACCGGGGAGGGACGCCCCGTGTTCGTCGTCGGGGAGGGCGAGGCCGCGTGCGCGGGCGCGGCGCGTGTGGTCGAGCTCGTCGCGGAGGGGTGCCGCGACAGGGGAATGGGGCGCGTCCTCGCCCAGGTGCAGATGGGGCTGCATCTGGGCGCGGACCAGCCGCGCGTACCGCAACGTCGGATCGAGGAGTGGGAGGAGGCTCTCCTGCAGATCGCGTCACCGCGCCCGTTGCGGTGCGACGTGCTCACGCCCGAGCGCGCGCGAGACGTCGCCCGAGCGGCGAACGCCCGTCCGAGCGAGCGGCAGGCACTGGGGCGCCGAGGAATCGCGGGGACCGGATCGGTGGAGTCGCGTCGGGCGAGAAGGGCGGAGCGGCCCAGCCTCGTCGGTGAGGCGCTCGAAGCGCTCCGGGGGAGCGTCGCGGAGGCGGTGCAGCGCGTCGCTCGTGCGCTACCGAATCGGGACCGGCGGTCCTCGGTCGGACGCTCGGCCTCTCCGTCAGCGAGTGGCACACGGAATCGAACCGACGAGCGCGTCGCGCCCCGTTCACGTCGTCGGAGCCTTCTGATCGCCGCTGCGGCGGCGGTCGCGGTGCTGGCAGGCGGCCTGCTGTGGCCCGGCGGCGAGTCGGGGGAGGCTGCCGAAGGGCACCGCGCTCCGTCTCGGACGGCGCCCGAGAGCGCGACGGCCACGGAGCCGGCGACCGCAGACGAGACGGCGGGGGCTCCGAGCCCGACGCCGGCGGCCGAGGATCTCGGAACGAGCACCTCCGCGTCCGACGAGACGGCGGTTACGGCGGCTGCATCGCTGCTCATCGGAGCAGCCTCCTGCGCCGAAGCCGGGGCCTCATCGTGTCCGGACGTGATCGCCGAGGGATCGACGGTCGATGTCGTGGAGCTGGGCGAGGTCGCCGGCACCGAGCCCGCCATCTCTCCGGTCGACGAGTACGGCGACGTCGCGGTGATCCGTGCGGAGTCACCGGCGGCACCGCGCATTCTCGTCCTCGTGTGGATGAACGAGAAATGGCTGGTCCGCGACGTGTACGACGTCGCGGACCAGCCATCATGAGGCGTCGGTCGTCAGGCTCCGAGCTGAGCGGCGAACTGCGCCGACTCGAGGCGGGCCTTCACCGCACCGAGGAAGCGGGCTGCGTCCGCGCCATCGATGATGCGGTGGTCGTACGAGAGCGCGAGGTACACGTACGAGCGGATCGCGATCGCGTCCGAACCACCGACCTTGACCAGGCCGGGGCGCTTGACGACCGTTCCCGTTCCGAGGATCGCCGACTGCGGCAGGAAGACGACGGGGGTGTCGAAGAGCGCGCCGCGCGAACCGGTGTTCGTCAGCGTGAACGTGCCGCCGGCGAGCTCGTCGGGCTTCAGCTTGTTGTCGCGCGTGCGGGCGGCGAGATCGGCGATCTCGTGCGCGATCTCCGCGATGTTCTTCGACGCGGCGTCGCGCAGGACCGGGGTCAGCAGGCCACGCTCGGTGTCGACGGCGATCGAGAGGTTCTCGGTCGCCGGGTACACGATCTGGTCGCCGTCGACCGTGGAGTTCACGATCGGGAAGGCGCGCAGCGCCTCAGCGGCGGCCAGAGCGAAGAACGGCAGGAACGAGAGCTTGTCACCGGTCTTCTGCAGGAACGAAGCCTTCACGCTGTCGCGGTAATCCGCGAGAGCCGTGACGTCGACCTCCACGACGGTGGTCAGCTGCGCGGTCTGCTGCATCGAGGCGACAGCGCGCTCCGCCAGCACCTTGCGCAGGCGCGACATGGGCTGGGTCGTGCCGCGCAGCGGCGACACCTCCAGCGGAGCGGGTGCGGCGGGAGCCGCGGCGGCCGGAGCGGAGCCGACCGACTCGGCGGCCTTCAGCACGTCTTCCTTGCGGATACGTCCGCCGACGCCGGTGCCGGTCACGGAGGCGAGATCGACACCCTGCTGCGAAGCCAGGCGGCGCACCAGCGGGGTGACGTACAGGTTGTCGTTCTCGGCAGCGGGAGCCGGAGCAGCAGCGGGAGCCGGAGCAGGTGTCGGAGCCGCAGCAGGTGCCGGAGCCGCAGCAGGTGCCGGAGCCGCAGCAGGTGCCGGAGCAGCGGCCGGTGCGGGGGCGGCGGCCGGTGCCGGTGCAGCCGCGGGCGCCGGGGCGGCGGCCTCGGGTGCGGGAGCGGCGGCCTCGGGTGCGGCCGGCGCAGCGGTGGGAGCGGCGCCCGATCCGATGCGGGCGAGCACGGCACCGACAGAGATCGTCTCGTCCTCGGCGGCGAGGATCTCCTGCAGAACACCGGCGACGGGCGACGGGATCTCGGTGTCAACTTTGTCGGTCGAGATCTCGAGAAGGGCCTCATCGACGGCGACCTCGTCGCCGACCTGCTTCAGCCAGCGGGTGACGGTGCCCTCGGTCACGCTCTCGCCGAGTTCGGGCAGGACGATGTCCTTGGCGTCACCGGCCGGAGCTGCGGCGGCGGGAGCGGCCTCTGCGGCCGGAGCGGCCTCCGCGGCGGGAGCGGGCTCTGCGGCGGGAGCGGGCTCTGCGGCGGGAGCGGCGGCCTCGGCCGGAGCGGCCTCGGCAGCGGGAGCTGCGGCTTCGGGGGCGTCGGCCGCCGGTGCGGACGCGCTGCCGTCACCGATGCGGGCGAGCAGGGCGCCGACCTCGACGGTCTCGTCCTCGGCGACCAGGATCTCCTCGATCACGCCGGTGACCGGCGAGGGGATCTCGGTGTCGACCTTGTCGGTCGAGATCTCGAGCAGGCCCTCGTCCGCCTGCACAGTGTCACCCACCTGCTTGAGCCAGCGGGTGACCGTACCCTCTGTAACGCTCTCTCCGAGCGGGGGGAGGATAACGGATGTGCTCATGACGGAGTCTCCTTCAGAAAGTTGTTCAAACGCTTGTCTAGCTTAGTGACCCTGGGCACCGGTTGGTGTTCAGAGGGCGTGCAGGGGTTTGCCCGCGAGGGCGAGGAAGGCTTCTCCGAGCGCTTCGCTCTGCGTCGGATGTGCGTGGATGAGGGGTGCGATGTCCTCGGGGTGGGCCTCCCACGCGACGGCCAGCTGGCCCTCGGTGATCAGCTCGCCGACGCGATCTCCGAGCAGGTGCACGCCGAGGACGGGCCCGTCCTTTCGGCGCACGACCTTCACCAGGCCGCCGGTGCCGATGATCTCGCTCTTGCCGTTGCCGGCGAGGTTGTACTCGTACGAGACGATCCCATCCGCGCCGTGCTCGGCGACCGCGGCCTCCTCCGTCACGCCCACCGAGGCCACCTCGGGGCTGGAGTAGGTGACCTTGGGGATCTGGCTGTCGGGGACGTTCACGGGTGACAGGCCAGCGATCCGCTCCGCGACCGCGATTCCCTGCTGGAATCCGCGGTGCGCGAGCTGCAGGCCCGGCACGATGTCGCCGACGGCCCACACGCCCGGAACGCCGGTGCGCAGGTCGTTGTCGACGGTCACGAATCCGCGGTCGAGCACCACACCGGCTTCTTCGAAACCGAGATCGGCGGTCACCGGGCCGCGGCCGACCGCGACGAGCAGGTAGTCCGCGGTGAACTCCTTGCCGTCCTCGAGGGTCACGGTCACGGAGGCGTCGTTCTGGGTCGCGGTCTGGAAGCGGATGCCGAGCGAGTACTGGATCCCGCGGCGCCGGAAGGCGCGCTCGAGGCCCTTGCTCATCGCGATGTCCTCGTTCGGGACGAGATGGGGCAGAGCTTCGATGATGGTCACGTCGGCGCCGAACGAGCGCCACACGCTCGCGAACTCGACGCCGATGACGCCACCGCCGAGGATGAGAACGCTCTTCGGGACCTCGTCGAGGGCGAGTGCGTGCTCGCTCGTGAGGATGCGCCCGCCGATCTCGAGCCCGGGGAGCGTGCGGCTGTACGAGCCCGTCGCGAGAACGACGTCAGCGCCGACGTAGACATCGTCGCCGACGCTCACGCTGCGATCGGCGTTCAGACGTCCCACGCCTGCCACCGTCGTGATGCCCCGGGCCTTGACGAGCCCTTCGAGGCCCTTGAACTTCTTCGCGACGATGCCTTCACGGTAGGCGCGGACGCCCGCGGTGTCGATTCCGTCGAACGACGCCGTCACACCGACTGCGGCCGCGTCGCGCACGTGCTCCGCGACCTCGGCGGCGTGCAGCAGCGCCTTGGTCGGGATGCATCCGCGGTGCAGGCAGGTGCCGCCGACCTTGTCCTTCTCGATCAGGGCGACGGACTTGCCGAGCTCGCTCGCGCGCAGCGCGGCCGCATAGCCGCCGCTGCCGCCGCCCAGGACCACGATGTCGAAGGTGTGCGTCGTCATGTCAGGCCTCCTGTGCCGATGCGGCCGCGAAGGCGACGATCGACCGGACCATCGCCCCGGTCGGGCCCTTCTCGGTGAATCCGAACGGCGCGCTGCCGTTCTCGCCGGAACCGGCGATGTCGAGGTGCACCCAGGGGATGCGCGGAGCGTCCGCATCGTCGGAGACGCGTCCGACGAATCGACGGAGGAACAGCCCCGCGAACGAGGCACCCGCGGCGCGGTCGCTCATGTTCGCATTGATGAGATCGGCGATGGGCGAGTCGAGGGAATCCTCCATGTAGTCCGGCAGCGGCATCCGCCAAGCCGGCTCGTCGACGGACTCGGCCGCCGCGAGGAATCGTGTCACGGCGTCGTCGTCGCCCATGACGCCGGTGTGGCGGTGCCCGAGAGCCATGACGATCGCACCGGTGAGGGTGGCGACGTCGATGATCACGTCGGGGTTCTCCCGGCTCGCGGCGACGAGCCCGTCGGCCATGACCAGGCGTCCCTCGGCGTCCGTGTTGAGCACCTCGACCGTGGTGCCGTCGAGCATCCGCAGCACGTCACCGGGGCGCGTCGCCCGGCCGGAGGGCATGTTGTCGGCGATGCAGAGCCACGCGGTGACCCGCACGGGGAGCTCCAGCGTCGCGATCGCGCGGAGCGCCGCGAGGCTGGTGGCGGCACCCGCCATGTCGAACTTCATCCCGACCATCGATGCCGCGGGCTTCAGCGAGAGGCCGCCCGTGTCGAAGGTGATGCCCTTGCCGACCAGGGCGATGTGCTGCGTCGCGCCGGCGGGGGAGTAGTCGAGGCGCACGAGGCGCGGCGGGCGGTCGGACCCCTGTCCGACGCCCAGGATGCCGCCGTAGCCCTGCTCCGTCAGAGCCGACTCGTCGAGGATCTCGACGGTGACGTCGAGGTCGGCGACGCTGTCGACCGCGCTCTGGGCGAGATCGGCCGGGCTCTGCCACTCGGCCGGGACGTTCACGAGATCCTTGACCAGCGCCACGGCATCGCCCGTGGCCTGGATCCGGGCGACCGACGCGTCGTCGAGCGCACCGTGCAGGATGACGGCGGAGGCCCGGACGGCGGGCTTCTTGGAGCGGTAGCCGTCGAAGCGGTGGCCGCCCAGAACGGCGCCTTCCGCCGCCGCCTCGGCGTACTCCTCCAGGCCGGGTGCCAGCGCCAGCGAGACTGTTTCGAACCCGGTCAGCGAACGCAGGGCGGCGCCCGCGGCGTTCCGCACGGCTTCGGCCGACGGGGTGGCTCCGATGCCGACCACGGCGAACGGCAGGCTCGTCACCTCGGGGGCGTGCACCCGTACGAAGGCGGACGCCGAACCGGTGAAGCCGACCGCCGCGAGGGCCTCGGCGAGTCCGGGATACGACTCGAGCGACGTCGCCGCATCGGCGAGATCGGGCACGACGAGCACTGCGGCATCGGCAGCGCTTCCGGGGAACTGATCGGGGGTGTGCGAGAGCACGGGAAGCGTCATGTCCTCCATCCTAGGCAAGCTGCAGGCGGCGCGGGCGCGGACGGACGGGTGTGTGTTCGCTCTCAGCAAGACCCCGCCAGCCCCTGCGCGCCGCCGTGCTCGTAGCATGGAGGAATGCCCTTCTCCGGTGAGATCCACGAACGAGTCGCGAACGCTCCGGCGGTGCCGCCCGGACTTCCGCTGGTCATGCTGCTGACCGGCTTCACCGATGCGGGCAACGCCGTCTCCGGACTCATCGAGCACCTCCGCGAGACCGCCGACCCGCAGCCCGTCGTGGTGTTCGACAACGACGTGTTGCTCGACTATCGCGCCCGCCGTCCGGTGATCTCGTTCGATCAGGATCACCTGACGCAGTTCCGCCCCGCCAAGCTCGAGCTCTCCCTCGCGACCGACGCCCTCGGGCAGCCGTTCCTGCTGCTCGCCGGGTACGAGCCCGACTTCGCGTGGAACGCCTTCGCCCGCACGGTGCTCGATCTCGCCACCGAGTTCGAGGTCTCCGGACTGAACTGGGTGCACTCGATCGCGATGCCGGTCCCGCACACGCGCCCGATCGGCACCACCGTCAGCGGCAACCGTCGCGACCTCAGCGTCGTGCACTCGGTGTGGCGCCCGCGCACCCAGGTGCCGGCGACGGCCGGCCACCTCCTGGAATTCCGTTTCGCGGAGCGCGGCGATCGCGCCGTCGGGTTCGTGCTGCTCGTGCCGCACTACCTCGCCGAGACCGAGAACCCGAACGCCGTGATCGCGGCGGCCGAGAAGCTCATGGCGTCGACCGGGCTCGTGCTCATGCTCGACGAGATCCAGGAACGCCGCGAGGACTACCTCGCCAAGATCGACGAGCAGGTGATCGGCAACGAGGAACTGCAGCAGATGGTGCACAACCTCGAGCGTCGCTACGACGCCTACATGGCCGGCCGCAACCCCGAGGACGGCAGCTACGACGAGGGCGGCTTCAACGAGCGCGACCTCCCCAGCGCCGACGAGCTCGCCGCCGAACTCGAGCGCTACCTCGCCTCTCGGCCGTCGGGAGACGACGACAAGTCGGGGCGCGGGTGACGTTCGACGCGACGATCTCGGCGCGAATGCACCCGCATCCTTCTGCGTGTGCGATACTGGGTGTCTGACCCGTTGTCAATCGTTCCTTCCGGGGAGCGGACTTGACAAGGGTCTTACTAGTGTCCGAAATGTCCCGGAGGGGCTCTGCCGCTCCGTGAAAGGCGAAACGTGACTCCTGCCACGACCAACAAATCCCGGACGAAGAAGACTGCCGACGACGCCGACCTCGATGTGAAGGTCGAGGTCGAAGAGAAGGCTGCTCCGAAGACCGCCGCCAAGCGCGCGGCCGCGAAGCGCGCTCCGGTCAAGAAGAAGAAGGCGGACGACGTCGTCGAAGAAGACGAGGCCCCCACCGCCGCGAACGACGATGCCTCGGGCGACGACGAGGACGACGACGACAGCAAGCCGAAGTTCACCGAGCCGTTGCCGACCGGCGCGATCGTCATCTCGTCGAACGACGACGAGGACGTCCCGGTCTACTCGACGCAGATCACCGGCGCGACGGCCGACCCTGTCAAGGATTACCTCAAGCAGATCGGAAAGGTCGCGCTGCTGAACGCGGCCGAAGAGGTCGAGCTCGCGATGCGCATCGAGGCGGGTCTCTTCGCCGAAGAGAAGCTGTCGGCGATGACCGCTGCCGAGAAGACGAGCCAGCTCGGACTCGACCTGCAGTGGGTCGCCCGTGACGGTCAGCGCGCGAAGAGCCACCTGCTCGGCGCCAACCTCCGTCTCGTCGTCTCGCTCGCCAAGCGCTACACCGGCCGCGGCATGCAGTTCCTGGATCTCATCCAGGAGGGCAACCTGGGTCTCATCCGCGCGGTCGAGAAGTTCGACTACACCAAAGGTTTCAAGTTCTCGACGTACGCCACCTGGTGGATCCGTCAGGCGATCACCCGTGCCATGGCCGACCAGGCCCGCACCATCCGCATCCCGGTGCACATGGTCGAGGTCATCAACAAGCTCGCCCGCGTCCAGCGCCAGATGCTGCAGGATCTCGGACGCGAACCCACCCCCGAAGAGCTCAGCCGCGAACTCGACATGACGCCCGAGAAGGTCGTCGAGGTGCAGAAGTACGGGCGCGAGCCCATCTCGCTGCACACCCCGCTGGGTGAAGACGGCGACAGCGAGTTCGGTGACCTCATCGAGGACACCGAGGCCGTGGTCCCCGCCGACGCGGTGGGCTTCACGATGCTGCAGCGCCAGCTGGAGCAGCTGCTGGACTCGCTGTCCGAGCGTGAGGCGGGTGTCATCCGCATGCGCTTCGGCCTCGGCGACGGTCAGCCCAAGACGCTCGACCAGATCGGTGACACCTTCGGCGTGACGCGTGAGCGCATCCGTCAGATCGAGTCCAAGACGATGGCGAAGCTGCGCCACCCGAGCCGCTCGCAGTCGCTGCGGGACTACCTCGAGTGATGCAGGCGAACGAGGGCAAGGCGCTCGAGACCAGCGTCGACGGGAAGACGTTCGCGCGCATTCCGCTGCGCACGCGCGTCGTGATGCCGGACGACGACATCGACCAGGTCATCACGGAGTACGCGGCGTCCGCCGTGCAGCCGGGTGATCTGCTCTTCGTCACCGAGAAGATCGTGGCGATCACGCAGGGGCGCTCGTACCGTCTCGACGAGATCCAGCCGCGCAAGCTCGCACTCTTCCTGTCGAAGTACGTCACCCGCACCCCCTACGGGATCGGGCTCGGCATGCCGGAGACGATGGAGATGGCACTGCGCGAATGCGGAACTCCGCGCATCCTCTTCGCCGCCGCGGTGTCCGCAGTGACGAAGGCGTTCGGCCGACGCGGCGACTTCTACCGCATCGCCGGCGACAAGGCGCGCGCGATCGACGGCCCCACCAAGCACACGATCCCGCCCTACAACCAGGCGGTCGTGCTCGGGCCGAAGAACCCGCGAGAGGTCGCTGCGCGCCTCAAGACGCTGCTGGGCGGCACGGCGGAGGTCGCCGTCGTCGACATCAACGACATCGGCGGGAACATCCTCGGATCGACCCTCGACAAGGACGGCGAACGTCGGCTCGTCAAGATCCTCGGCGACAACCCCCTCGGCCAGGGCCTGGAGTCCACGCCGTTGGGCATCGTCCGCGAGATCTGACCCCGTCGAGAACGACACGGAAAAGGGCCCCGGATGCTTCGGCATCCGGGGCCCTTTCGTCGGTATCTCAGAAGCCGATGACCTCGCGGTAGCGCGGCTTGTGTCCGGTGCGGATGCCGGTGACGCTCGGCTTGTTCTCGTACACGCCCGCACCCCAGTTGCCCTCGACGAGCACGGGGCCCTCGGGGGAGACGACGATGTCCCAACCCACGTACTGCACCTGCGGGACGACGCGCGCGACCTGATCGATGAAGGCGCGCACCTCGTCCATGTAGGGGAGCTGGAAATCGGCGATCCGGAAGCCCGAGTCGGGGTGCGTCTCGTGCACATGGCCGTGCGAGTCGTAGCCGGCGCCCACGGCGTGGCCGTTCTCGTCGAGCATCGTGTAGAAGCCGCCGAAGGTCATCTGGTCACTGACCGCCCCGCGGCCGAACTTCTGCGCCATCGCGAGGATGTGCGCCTTCTCGCCGTCGAAGAACGCCGTGATCCGCGTGGTGTTGACGGTGCCGGGGCAGACCGCGGCGAGGGCGTCGTGCTGACGGATGACCTCTTCGATGAGGAGTTCGCCCCTGTTGAGGAGTCCGCGGTGGAACTCGTCCCAGTCCTCGATGTCGGCCGCGTGGTAGCGGTGCACACCGGTGCCGGCCTGGCCGACCGGCTCCTTTGTGACGATCGTGCCGAGACGCTGCGTGAGCTCACGCACGGCGTCGGCATTGCCCTCCTCGACCACCAGCCACTCCCGGTGCAGGTGGGCGGAGAAGTGCTTGTCGAACTCGACCTTGTCCTGGAAGATCCACCGGAAGTCCGGGTGGTCGTAGCGCTGCGAGAGCTGGTTGGAGACGGGGTGGGTCATGTACGTCTCGCGCTCCGCGCGGGTCAGCATCGCGAAGTCGTAGTCGATGTAGTCCTGGAACCCGACGTTGTGCCGTGCCGCCGACCAGAGCATGTCGACGACGATCGCGGGCACGGCCTTGTGGTGCTGCTCCGACGCCTCTTTCGCGCGTTCGACGACCGATCCGACGTCGATGCGTCGTGCGCGTCCGATCAGGTAGCGGATGCGGGGCGCGAGGGAAAGACGTGACATGTGACTCCGAAGGTGAGAGGGGGTTCTCCCCAGTCTACGGTGGGCACCGATCGTCTCCTGGGAGACACCGATAGGCTGGAAACCGTGCGTGACACGACTTCGAGTGCCCGGCCGCGGGCGATGATCTCCCGCTCCGCTCTGGCCTCCGGCGCTGCCGCCGCGCTCCACGCGGGCGGGCACGTCGCCGACCTGCGACGCGATGCCTGGGGGCACGGCGTGCTCGCGGTCGCGCACGCGGTGACGGCGGTCGGCGCCGAGCGCGTGCTCGTCGATTCGCCGGGCGTGCTCGAGGCGCTCGCTCTCGAGGGCATCGCGGCGACGCTCGACGGCGAGGCCGACATCGACTCGACACTGCTCTACGGCCTTCCCGATCGCGATGGCATGATGCCGGTGCGCGCGGTGATGCGCCTGCACGGTCTCGTGCTCTCGACCAAGCGCCTGCGGGCAGGCGATGCGGTGTCGTACGGCTACACGTTCCGGGCCGAGAGCGACACCACGGTGGCGCTGATCACGGGCGGCTACGCCCAGGGGATCATGCGGGCGCTCGGCAACCGCGCGTCCGTCGAGATCGACGGACGCGAACGACCTATCGTCGGGCGTGTCGCGATGGATGTCTGCGTGGTCGACCTCGGCGGGGCGGATGCCGCGGTCGGAACCGAGGCGACCTACTTCGGCGGCACGGGTCCCGCTGCTCCCGGACTGGCGCGATGGTCGGAGGTCACCGGGCTCACGATGCCCGAGCTGATCACCGTCGCCGGCATCCACGCGGATCGGGGGTGGGAGGCGTGACGCGTCCCGAACTGCGGCTCGACGGAAACGTTCTGCGC
Source organism: Microbacterium galbinum (assembly GCF_023101185.1). GTDB lineage: Bacteria > Actinomycetota > Actinomycetes > Actinomycetales > Microbacteriaceae > Microbacterium > Microbacterium galbinum. The sequence continues at coordinate 3,158,843 of NZ_CP078077.1, read as the reverse complement.
GCCAACATCGCGGCGGTGCAGCGGCGCATCGCGCCGTCCGAGCTCATGATCGTCGTGAAGGACGACGCGTACGGCCATGGGCTGCCCTGGGCGGTCGAGACGGCGATCGAGTCCGGCGTGACCTGGATCGGGAGCTTCGACGTGCGCAGCGCCATCGATGTGCGGCGAGTCGCGGGCGGCGGCGCGCGCATCTTCGCCTGGGTCACGTCCACCGACGCGGAGATCGACGAGGCGCTGCTGCACGATGTCGATCTGGGCATCGGCACGGCGGACTACCTCGACCGGGTGATCGCCCGGGCGACGGCGATCGAGGTGCGTGCGCGCGTGCACCTCAAGATCGACAGCGGGCTGCACCGCAACGGCATCCTGCCGGAGGACTGGGCGGACGCCGTCGCCACCGCGCGGGCGGCCGAGGCGGCAGGCGTGCTGGAACTCGTCGGCATCTGGAGCCACATCGCCGAAGCGAGCGATGCCGAGGACGACGAGGCTCAGGCGGTCTTCCTCGAGGCCGTGCGGCAGGTGGGCGACACGGGCGCCGCTCCGACCTTCCTCCATCTGACGGCGTCTGCGGCCTCGTGGTGGCGGCCCGAACTGCGCGGCACGCTGTCGCGCATCGGCGCGTTCTGCTACGGGGTCCGCTCGGCCGACGGCCCCGAGCTCGACGGCATCCGTCCGGTCGCGACGCTGACCGCCTCGGTGGTCGACGTCGTCGACGGCGATGCGGTCGTCGCGATCGGGAGCTTCGACGGCATCCCCTCGACGCTCGCAGGGGTCGCCGTCGGCACACCCCAGGGGGCGCGGGAGCTGCGCCGCATCGATCAGACCCGGAGCGTCGTCGCCGGGTGGCCGGGCGCTACGGTGGGCGACGTCGTGCGCGTCTTCGGAGCGGGCGAGTGGGGGGAGTCGTCCGCGACGACTCTCGCCGAGCGGATCGACACCGTGGGCGAGGAGATCCTCACCCGGCTGACCTCGCGCGTGCGCCGCGTCGTCGTCTGACGCCGAGACGCGGAACCGCGGGAGGGTATGCAGAAGGCCCTCGACGCGTCACCGCGGGAGGGCCTTCGTGGAGTCGGGGTCAGACGGCCTCGACGAGACGCGCGGTCTCATCGTGCCAACTCGTCGCGATGGCGCGGAGCTTCTCTTCGTACTTGCGTCCGTGGTGGGCGCAGAACAGGAGCTCGGAGCCGTTGACCTCGGCTGCGATGTAGGCCTGCGCGCCGCACGAGTCGCAGCGGTCTGCTGCGGTCAGGCGGAACTCGACCACGGAGGTCTCACGTTCGGTCGTTGCGTTCATCTCGGTGCCTCCTCGATTCGGGTTCGCTGGGGAGCGTGCTCAATACAACCACGGAGTGGGTGGGAGCATGCCCGGATCACGGCGTGTTTCGCTCACCGCGTACGCGCGCGGCACGCGGTGGGCCGGTCCGGGGAGTGTCGGCGGGCCGTGCGGGGTATTCGAACATAGAATCGGAGATTGTGACCGCCGAGTATTCCGCCCATCATCTCCAGGTGCTCGAAGGCCTCGAGGCTGTCCGCAAGCGTCCCGGTATGTACATCGGCTCGAACGGATCGCCCGGGCTCATGCACTGCCTCTGGGAGATCATCGACAACGCCGTCGACGAAGCCGTCGCCGGCAACGGCGCGAAGATCGATGTCATCCTGCACCCGGACGGCAGCGTCGAGGTGCACGACAACGGCCGCGGCATCCCGGTCGATGTCGAGCCGCGCACCGGTCTGACCGGTGTCGAGGTCGTCTTCACCAAGCTGCACGCCGGTGGCAAGTTCGGCGGAGGGTCGTACGCGGCCTCCGGCGGTCTGCACGGTGTGGGAGCCTCCGTCGTGAACGCGCTCTCCGAGCGTCTCGACGTCGAAGTCGATCGCGGCGGCAAGACCTACGCGATGTCGTTCCATCGCGGCGAGCCGGGCCTCTTCGACGACCGCGACGGCAAGCGACCGGATGCGGCCTTCACCCCGTTCGAGCAGAAGAGCGAGCTGCGGGTCGTCGGCAAGGCTCCGCGAGGCGTCACGGGCACGCGTATCCGCTATTGGGCCGACCGTCAGATCTTCACCAAGGACGCCGCCTTCCAGCTCGGCGACCTCGAGACGCGCGCTCGGCAGACCGCGTTCCTCGTGCCGGGGCTCGAGATCGTCGTGCGCGACGAGCGCGCGGAGGAGAACGTCGAGACGAGCTACCACTACGAGGGCGGCATCTCGGAGTTCGTCGACTACCTCGCCAGTGACCCGCCTGTCACCGACACCTGGCGCGTGCAGGGCGAGGGGACCTTCAAGGAGACGGTTCCCGTGCTGCAGGCCGACGGCCACATGGTGGCGACCGAGGTCGAGCGCGTGTGCAAGGTCGACATCGCGATGCGGTGGGGGACGGGTTACGAGACCACGACCCGGTCGTTCGTCAACATCATCGCGACGCCCAAGGGCGGTACGCACCAGCAGGGCTTCGATCAGGAGCTGCTGAAGGTGCTGCGTGCACAGGTGGAGCAGAACGCCCGTCGGCTCAAGGTCGGCAACGACAAACTCGAGAAGGACGACGTGCTCGCCGGGCTCACCGCCGTGCTCACGGTCAACGTGCCCGAGCCGCAGTTCGAGGGGCAGACCAAGGAGGTGCTCGGCACGCCCGCCGTGCGCCAGATCGTGGCCCAGGTGATCCGCAAGGATCTCGCGGCTCGTTTCAGCTCGACGAAGCGCGACGACAAGAGTCAGGCGACGCAGCTGCTCGATAAGATCGTCGCCGAGATGAAGGCCCGCGTCTCGGCGCGCGCCCACAAGGAGACGCAGCGTCGGAAGAACGCTCTCGAGTCGTCGACGCTGCCGACCAAGCTCGTCGATTGCCGTACGAACGAGGTCGAGCGCAGCGAGCTCTTCATCGTCGAGGGCGACTCGGCCCTGGGGACGGCGAAGAACGCGCGCAACAGCGAGTTCCAGGCGCTGCTCCCCATCCGCGGCAAGATCCTCAACGTGCAGAAGGCGTCGATCGGCGACATGCTGTCGAACGCGGAGTGCGCATCGATCATCCAGGTGATCGGTGCCGGCTCGGGGCGCAGCTTCGACATCGACGCCGCGAGGTACGGCAAGGTGATCCTGATGAGCGATGCCGACGTCGACGGCGCCCACATCCGCACCCTGCTGCTCACCCTCTTCTTCCGCTACATGCGGCCGCTCATCGAGCACGGGCGTGTGTTCGCCGCAGTGCCGCCGCTGCACCGTGTCGTGGTCATGAACCCGGGCTCCAAGCCGAACGAGACGATCTACACGTACAGCGAGCAGGAGATGCACGCGTTGCTGGCCAAGCTCCGCAAGGCCGGCAAGCGCTGGCAGGAGCCGATCCAGCGGTACAAGGGTCTGGGTGAGATGGATGCCGAGCAGTTGGCGAACACCACGATGGACCGCTCGGGGCGTCTGCTCCGACGCGTGCGCATGGAGGATGCCGAAGCCGCCGGTCGTGTCTTCGAACTGTTGATGGGCAACGAGGTCGCTCCGCGTCGCGAGTTCATCATCGACTCCTCCGACCGTCTGTCGCGCGAGGCGATCGACGCCTAGGTCGCGTTTCCGCGAGCAAGGCTCATCGAGAGGGGCCGACGTCGTCCGTTCGACCTGCGTCCGCGCGGAACACGACGCGAGCGATCAATGCGGCACCACCGAGGAGGCAGAGCAACGCGAGGCCCCAGGCAACGAAGCCGAGCCACGGATTCGGATCGATCCACGCCTGAGCCTCGTCCGTTCCCTTGGCGAGCATCCAGGCGAGAAAGACTCCGATGAGAACGCTGCCCGCAAGAATGAGTCCGATCTTCTTTGCCACCCTCCGAGGCTACCCGAGAGGCCGCGCCGCGATGCGATGAGCGCGGTGGAGATCAGACCAGCGTGCGTCCGATACTGCCGATGACACCATCCGTCGGCTGAGCCGAGGCGTCGCGTCGCTCCACGTCGCGAGTTCATCATCGACTCCTCCGACCGTCCGTCGCGCGAGGCGATCGACGCCGAGATCGTCATAGGGTCGGAGCATGAGCGCTCTCGACCGACGTCTCGACCGGCCCGGAGCCGTGATCGCTTTCGCCGATGGCGGGGGAGACGGGCACCCGGTGCTGCTCCTGCACGGTGCCGGGATGGACCACACCATGTTCGACGCGCAGGCGGAGGCTCTCACGGCTGCCGGCCTGCGCGTGCTGCGTGCGGACCTCCGCGGGCATGGGGAGTCCTCCCTCGACGAGGGGGCGCGGTTCTCGGCGGACGCGGCCCTCGGCGACATCGCGGCCCTGCTGGCGGAGCGCCGGATCGACCGAGCCGTCATCGTCGGCCATTCGCTCGGCGGTAACCTCGCCCAGGCGTACGCGGCCGCCCAGCCCGACCGGGTCAGCGGAGTGATCGTGATGGATGCGAGTTGGAACGCCGGACCGCTGTCGAGTGTCGAACGCCTCGCCCTTCGTCTCGCCGCTCCGATGCTTGCTCTGGTGCCGTCTCGTCGATTGCCGGGGATGATGGCGCGTGCCTCGGCCGTGTGGGCATCCGCGATCGCGCGCACGGAGGAGACGTTCGCCCGGATGCCGAAGCCGGTCTTCCTCGATGTCTGGCGCGCGACGGTATCCCTGGTCGCGCCCGAGCCGGCCTATCGCTCGCCGGTGCCCCTCGGACTGATTCGCGGGGCCGAGGATCGGACGGGCAACATCGCCGTAGCCATGCCGCGATGGGCGGACGTCGAGGGGGTCGCCGAGTACGTCATTCCCGACGCCGGACACGTCGTCACCTGGGATGCGCCGGACGAGACGTCCGCCGCACTCCTGGGTATCCTCGCCGAGGACCGCTTCGTCGCCGCGATGCGATGAGCGCGGTGGAGATCAGACCAGCGTGCGTCCGATACTGCCGATGACACCGTCCGTCGGCTGACCCGAGGCGTCGCGTCGAGCTCCGGACTCGGGCAGCTTCCGCACGGCGCCGGTGGGGTCGACGGCCTGCGCGGGGCTGGCCCCGACCCAGGCCACCGTCAGCCGGTCCTCACCCTTCAGGAAGGCGTGCGCGCGCACGCCGCCCGTGGCGCGACCCTTCGACGGGTACTCCTCGAACGACGACACCTTCGCGCGCCCCGCATCGGTGCCGGGAAGGATGCTGTCGGAGCCCGAGACCGTCGCCACGACGGCATCCGATCCCGCGCCGACGACGCCGAAGAAGAGCACGGATGCTCCCGCCCCGAGCTTCACGCCGGCCATGCCGCCTGCGGGGGCGCCCTGCGGGCGCACGGCCGAGGCCGAGAAGCGCAGCAGTTGGGCGTCGGTGGTGACGAACACCACCTCGGAGTCGTCGGGTGCGTCCGCGGCACCCACGACGGAGTCCCCGGCCTTCATCCCGATCACCTCGACGTCGGGACGCACCGGAATCGAGGTCGGGACGATGCGCTTCACCGTTCCCTGCGCCGTCCCCAGCGCGATCGGGGTCTCGCTGTCGAATCGAACGAATCCGAGGATGCGTTCCCCGCGGGTCGTGATCCCGAGGTAGTCGCGCAGCGGCGTGCCTGCGGCGAGCTGCACCGAGCTGGACGGCACCGAGGGCAGGTCGACGGGGGAGAAGCGCACCACGCGCCCGGCACTCGTCAGCGCGCCTATCTCCGCCCGCACCGTCGTCTCGACCGTCGCGAGGATCGCATCGTGCTTGCTGCGACGCGCGGGAACCGTGAGCTCCTGTCCGTCGACGAGGTCGACCCGCACCGCGCGCCCGGTCGTCGACAGCACGAGGACGGTCGGCGCATCCGCGATCTGCAGGTCGACGGCGCCCTTCGTCGCGCGGGGCTTCGGCGGTGCGGCGTTCATGAGCAGCGTGCGGCGGGGGGTGCCGTAGGCGTCCGCGGCGGCGTCGAGTTCGGTGGCGACCGCCCGACGCAGCAGCGCATCGCTGCCGAGGAGCTCGCGGAGCGCCGCGATGTCGGCGAGGAGCGCGTCGCGCTCGGCTTCGAGCTCGATGCGCGAGAACTTGGTGAGTCGACGCAGTCGAAGCTCGAGGATGTACTCGGCCTGGAGCTCGCTCAGATCGAACACGTCGCGCAGCTTGATGCGGGCCTGCTCGGAGTCGTCGGACGATCGGATGACCTGGATGACCTCGTCGATGTCGAGGATCGCGATCAGGAGGCCCTCGACGAGGTGCAGGCGCTCCTCGCGCCGGGCCAGACGGTAGCGGCTGCGGCGGGTGATGACCTCGAGCCGGTGGGCCACGTAGACGCTGAGCATCTCCTTGAGGCCGAGCGTGCGGGGCTGGCCGTCGACGAGGGCGACGTTGTTGATGTTGAACGAGTCCTCGAGCGGGGTCAGGCGATAGAGCTGCTCGAGCACGGCATTCGGATCGAACCCGGTCTTGATGCCGATCGCGACACGCAGGCCGTGGTTGCGGTCGGTGAGGTCGGTGACGTCGCTGATGCCCTGGAGCTTCTTGGCCTGGACGGCATCGCGGATCTTCTCGATCAGCCGCTCGGGGCCGACCATGTAGGGCAGCTCCGAGACGATGATGCCGGTGCGACGCGGGCCCAGGGGCTCGATCGAGACCTTCCCGCGCACCTTGAGCGCGCCGCGACCGGTCGTGTAGGCGTCCTTCACACCGTCGAGGCCCATGAGGACTCCGCCGGACGGGAAGTCCGGGCCCGGCACGTACTCCATGAGCTCTTCGGTCGTGGCGTCCGGGTTCTCGAGCAGGTGCGTCGCGGCGGCCACGACCTCGATCAGGTTGTGCGGCGCCATGTTGGTCGCCATACCCACGGCGATACCGCTCGCGCCGTTGACCAGGAGGTTGGGGAACGCGGCGGGCAGCACGGCCGGCTGCTGGAACTGGCCGTCGTAGTTGGGGACGAAGTCGACCACGTCTTCATCGAGGTTCTCGGTGAGGGCGAGAGCGGAAGCGGCGAGGCGCGCCTCCGTATAGCGGGCGGCCGCGGGCCCGTCGTCCAGGGAGCCGAAGTTGCCGTGCCCGTCGACGAGCGGCACGCGGAGAGCGAAGTCCTGGGCGAGACGCACCAGCGCGTCGTAGATCGCCGAGTCACCGTGCGGGTGCAGCTTTCCCATCACCTCGCCGACGACACGGGCGCTCTTGACGTGTCCGCGGTCGGGGCGCAGCCCCATCTCGGCCATCTGGTACAGGATTCGGCGCTGCACCGGCTTGAGGCCGTCGCGGGCGTCGGGGAGGGCGCGCGAGTAGATCACGGAGTACGCGTACTCGAGGAAGGACCCCTGCATCTCGCTGGAGAGATCGATGTCCTGGATGCGCTCCTCGACGGGCTCGGGCGGCGGCGTTTTCGGCATGGGGTTCCTGAGGGCGTGCGGGGGCCTGTGTCAGACTGGCTCGGGTGTCCCTCATGCTACCGTCCGAGTCCGCGTTAGCCCGGAGCATCGTCGGGGTGGCGGACGACGTGTTCTCCGCGCTGAGCGGCGATGCCGGGCGTCTTCCCCGAGCGGCGTCGGTCGTGCTCGTCGTGATCGACGGACTCGGTGCCATCGGCCTCCGCGCGCACGCCGGTCATGCGCGCAACCTGACGGCGCAGATGACCAAGCGCGACGTCGCGACATCGGTGTTCCCCTCGACGACCGCCTCCGCATTGACGAGCATCCTCACCGGTGTCTGGCCGGGCGAGCACGGTCTGATGGGCTACCGCGTCGTCGACCCGGATCGCGACCTTCTCGTCAATCAGCTCACGGGATGGGAGAGCGAGGGGCTCGACCCCGCGACCTGGCAGATGGCTCCGACGATCTTCGAGCGTGCGGCAGCGACCGGGCACGGGGCGTTCGCGGTCGGACTCGCCGCCTATGCGCAGAGCGGATTCACCCGCGCGACGATGCGCGGCGCCGCCTTCGCTGCGGAGGCGCGTGCGGCCGATCGCGTGCGACTCGCCTACGCCCTCGCCGAACAGAACGCCGGTTCCCTGGTCTACTGCTACCTGCCCGAGGTCGACAAGGCGGGGCACAAGCACGGGATGGCCTCCACGGAGTGGCTGGCCGCGCTCGAGGACGTCGATGCCGCACTCTCCGCGCGCGTACCGTCCGGCGTGGGAGTGCTGGTCACGTCGGATCACGGCATGATCGATGTTCCCGAACGGCGGCAGATCGTTCTCGACGAGGCTCATCTGACGGGTATCCGACACGTCGGGGGAGAGCCGCGCATGATCCACGCCTATCTCGACCCCGCAGCCGACCCCGAGGAGGTCATCGCCCGGTGGCGCTCCGACCTCGCGGGCCTCGCCGACGTCGCCTCACGGGATGAGGCGACCGCCGCGGGCCTGTTCGGACCGCGGGTCGCGGATGCCGCGGCGGCGCGCATCGGCGACCTGCTCGCCGTCCCACGGGGGAACGGGGCGATCTACGACGGCACCGCCGCCGATCAACGCGGTCGCGGCATGGTGGGACAGCACGGCGGACTCACTCCCGAGGAGCGTCAGGTTCCGCTGATCGGGCTCGGTGCGTTCGCGCACTGAACCCACGAGCGTCACTCGTCGGTGCGCGCTCCGAAGACGATCTCGTCCCAGGAGGGCATCGCGTTCCGGCGCCGCTTCCGCGAGGAGGATTCGTTCGAATCGGAGGAGTCGCGCGCGGACGGGGGAGCATCCGTGCGGGGCTCGTCGGACTGCTCCGGCTCGAATGCGTCCTCGAAGAGCGCGATCAGGTTGCGATCCGGCTCGTCGTCGGTGGTTGCGGCCGGCGGGCTCTGCTCGGCAGTCGGCGCGTCGTCGATGGCCGGCGGAGCCTCGCGCTGTCCGCGGCGACGACGGAGCGCCTCCAGCAGATCGGCCGTCTCAGGATTCGTGCTCTGCGTCTCGGGCGCGCGATTGATCGCCGCGGCCTGCGCCGCCGCGTTCGATCGTTCGGGAGCGGACGGCTCCTCGACGGAGACCTCGGGGGCCGGCACGAGACGCGGGCCGAACGCTCCGGAGTCGAACCGGCTGTCGTCCTTGTAGGGCGAGGAGGTGCGGTCGGACTCCACGGCGCGCAGACGTGGGATGAGCCCGTCGGGGAGGGACCCCTGGCGGGAGAGCTGGGTGGCGTCGGCGTTCAGGGGCGACAGAGCGCTGCGGCGGGGATCGAAGCTCCACCGCGCGTCGTGATCGACCTCGTTCGCCGTGAACTCCAGCTTGATGATCCAGCCGGACTCCTCTTTCCAGCTCGCCCAACGCTCGGCGGTCGCCGCGACGTCGGAGAGCTTGGCGCGGATGGCCGTGCCGAACGTGGGCTGCGCGTCGGGTTCGACTTCGCTGCCGATCAGCACGGGGACGGCGAGCGCCTGACCGATGACGTGCTCGCGCTCGGCGAGCACGGGCGCTTCGAAGCGCACGACGTCGTCGACGCTGATTCCGAGCAGCGCGGACACCTCGGATGCCGTGAGACCGGCGCGGATCTGCGCCTGGATGTCGCGCGGGCTGGCGGCGAGCTTCTGGGCGGCCGGTTCGGCCTGCCGGGTCGCCCTGCGCAGCTCGCGCTGCAGCACGTCGTCGATGGCCAGCGCGAACCGCTCGCCAGACTCGGTCGCGAGCACGAGGACTCCTGCCTCGGTGCCGACGATGGTGACGTTTTCCATGCGAATGCCCCTCTGATGGGTGTGCATTCATGGTGTCACGCGTGGCCCGGTCCGGGCGGGAATACCGTGGGCGCGCCGCGAGTTTGCTCTGTCGATCGCACCGGCATTTGCGAAATGCCTCTCGGTCATGCAAACTATGGCCGCCGAATACCCGACGGCGCACCACCACTCGCACCATGAATGTGGAGATCTAACCGCATGGCAACCGACTACGACGCCCCCCGTAAGAGCGAAGACGACTCCGAGTCGATCGAAGCCCTGAAGGAGCGCGTTCCCGACAAGCTCTCCGGATCGACCGGAGACGAGGACGCCGACAACCCGTCCAGCTTCGACCTCCCCGGAGCCGACCTCTCCGACCTCGAGCTGGACGTCGTCGTGCTGCCCGCGCAGCAGGACGAGTTCACGTGCATGAGCTGTTTCCTCGTGAAGCACCGCTCGCAGCTCGACCACGAAGAGGCCGCGGGCCCGATCTGCAAGGAATGCGCGGCCTGACGGCTCAGCGCGACGAATCACGCGCCCCGACCCTCGCGGTCAGGGGCGCGTTGTCGTCTGTGCGTGGTACTCGATCGCGGGCGGCGCGCTCAGCGCTGCGCGGTGCGGATGGCCGCGGCGAGGCGGTCGGGAGTGCGGGTGGAGACCGTCCAGGCGGTCACCGGGTCGGCGGGATCGTCGTTCGGGACGACCACGATGCCGTCGATGCCGCCGCGGATCAGGTGCCATCCGCGAGCGGGCAGGCCCGTTCCTCGGGCGTCCTTCGCATCGTTGCCCGTGAGCGCGAGCGGAGCACCCAGATGGGCGACGTCGATATGTGCACGGCCGGCGCGGAGCACCCCGTCCTCGACCGAGACGACCGGGGTGATGACGATGAAGAGCGCCACGAGGAGCGCCGAGACGACTGCTCCGGCGACGAGCGCGATCGTCGCGCCGACCGGGACGAAGATGAGCGCCACCATGGGGCCGGCGAGCGCGACCGTGACCAGGAGCCACAGGCTCGGCGAGAGCCGCTCGCGGTAGCGCGATCGTGCGTCGGTGGTGGGGTTCTGCATTAGCCTCATGGGGTGACCGATTCCGTTGATGTCCCCATTATCGCCGCTCAGCCGCCGGTCTATGCGCATCCCGGCGATGCCGGCGCGGACCTGACGGCCGCGGAGGCCGTGCACCTCGAGCCGGGCGAGCGCGCGCTGGTGGCCACGGGTGTGCGCATCGCGCTGCCGGACGGCTACGCCGCCTTCGTCGTGCCGCGCAGCGGACTCGCGGCGAAGCACGGCATCTCGATCGTGAACTCGCCGGGAACCGTCGACGCGGGCTACCGGGGTGAGATCAAGGTGAGTCTGATCAACACCGACACCCGCAGCGCGTACGATGTGGCGGTCGGCGATCGTATCGCGCAGCTGATCATCATGCCGGTGACGCGTGCCGTATTCCACCCGGTCGACGAACTGCCCGAGAGCGTTCGCGGCGAGGGCGGATTCGGATCCACCGGATATCAGGCAGGGAAGAGCAATGACTGACAACACCCCCACTCCCCAGGAGTCCGCACCGCTGAACCGTGCCGTCGACGGTCCGTTCGACGACTCCGAGGCGAATCCGGTCCGGCCCTACATCGACCTCGGCGGCATCAAGATCCTGCCGCGCGAGGGCCTCAACCTCCGCCTCGAGGTCGAGGAGCAGTCCAAGCGCATCGTCGCCGTCGGTCTCGACTACGCGGATTCCTCGCTGCAGGTGCAGCCCTTCGCGGCGCCTCGCTCCGGCGGACTGTGGGACGAGACCCGAGTCCAGCTCCGCGACCAGGTCAAGGCCCAGGGCGGCCGCGTCGAAGAGCGCGAAGGCTCTCTCGGCAAGGAGCTGCTGGCGGAGGTGCCCGCCGCCGCGAACGAGGGCAGCGGACTCCGCCTCGCGCGCTTCATCGGCATCGACGGTCCGCGGTGGTTCCTGCGCGGCGTGATCGGCGGTGCCGCGGCATCCGACCCCGACGCCGCCGCGAAGGTCGAGGATCTCTTCCGTTCGATCGTCGTCGTGCGCGGCGGCTCGCCCATGCCGCCTCGCGACCTCATTCCGCTGAAGATGCCGGCCACGCCGGGATCGGCGTGAGCGGGGCGGCCCCGCAGGGCGACCGCGAGCAGTCGGCCTCGGAGATCCTCGGCGCGGCGCTCAGCGGAGCGGCGCGCCGCGCCGGTGTCGACCCCGCCGAGGGTGCGAACACGCACACGGTCGTCTGGTCGGCGATCGGCGGATGGCGCGGGATCCTCGAGTCCGTCCTGCCCAGTCTGGCGTTCGTCGTTCTGTTCACGATCCGCCCCGAGCCGCTCATCCTCGCCCTCGGGGTGTCGGTGGGGCTCGCCGCCGTGTTCACGATCGTCCGTCTCGTGCAGAAGTCGCCGCCGTCCGCGGCGATCGGCGGGCTGGTGGCCGCGGGTGCGGCCGCCGCGCTGGCGCTGATCACCGGGCGCGGACAGGACAACTTCGTGCCCGGGCTGATCACGAACGCCGCGTACGGCACGGTCCTGCTCGTCACCGCACTCATCGGCTGGTCGCTCATCGGCATCGCCGCGGGCTTCCTCATGGGGGAGGGCATGGCCTGGCGTCAGGATCGTCGCAAGCGTCGCGCGTTCCTCTGGCTCGGCGTGGCCTGGTCGGCCCTCTTCTTCGCGCGCCTCGCCGTGCAGCTCCCGCTGTACCTCGCGGGCGAGGTGACGGCGCTGGGCACGCTCAAGCTGATCATGGGGCTGCCGCTGTTCGCGCCGATGGTCGCCGTGACGTGGCTCGTCGTGCGCGCGCTGTACCCGCCGGAGAAGCGAGCGGCGCAGGCGGCGGAGACCACGTCCGAGGCGTGATAGATTTATCTTGACATCAAGATAAATTGCAGGGCTTCTGCCTGGAGGGTCTAAGGCGCAGACTGGTTAGGTCCGCCTTGCTAGCCCCGGCCCCTCCCAGGCGAGCAAGATGGAATCGCCTGTCGCTTCCATCAGATCAGAAGGAGACGGAATCGTGTCCACGGTGAACAGCTTCGGTGCCCAGAGCACCCTGACGGTCGGCAGCACCGACTACGAGATCTTCCGCATCGACACGGTGCCCGGTTTCGACAAGCTCCCCTTCAGCCTCAAGGTGCTGCTGGAGAACCTCCTTCGCACCGAGGACGGCGCGAACGTCACGAAGGCGCAGATCGAGGCGCTCGGATCGTGGGATGCCGCGGCCGAGCCGAACACCGAGATCCAGTTCACGCCGGCGCGCGTCGTGATGCAGGACTTCACCGGTGTGCCCTGCATCGTCGACCTCGCCACGATGCGCGAGGCCGTCACGGCCCTGGGCGGCGACGCGAACAAGATCAACCCGCTCTCGCCGGCCGAGATGGTCATCGACCACTCGGTGATCGCCGACCTGTTCGGCTCCGAGAACGCCCTCGAGCGCAACGTCGAGATCGAGTACGAGCGCAACGGCGAGCGCTACCAGTTCCTCCGCTGGGGCCAGACGGCCTTCAGCGATTTCAAGGTCGTGCCGCCCGGAACGGGCATCGTGCACCAGGTGAACATCGAGCACCTGGCGAAGGTCATCTACGACCGCGAGGTGGGCGGTGTGCTGCGCGCGTACCCCGACACGTGCGTCGGCACCGACTCGCACACCACGATGGTCAACGGTCTCGGCGTGCTCGGCTGGGGCGTCGGCGGTATCGAGGCCGAGGCCGCGATGCTCGGTCAGCCCGTGTCGATGCTCATCCCGCGCGTCGTCGGCTTCAAGCTCAGCGGTGAGATCCCCGCCGGCGTCACGGCGACCGACGTCGTCCTCACGATCACCGACCAGCTGCGCAAGCACGGCGTCGTCGGCAAGTTCGTCGAGTTCTACGGCGAGGGCGTGGCCTCCGTGCCGCTCGCCAACCGCGCCACGATCGGCAACATGAGCCCCGAGTTCGGGTCGACCGCCGCGATCTTCCCGATCGACGACGTCACGCTCGACTACCTGCGCCTCACGGGCCGCAGCGAAGAGGCTGTCGCGCTCGTCGAGGCGTACGCCAAGACGCAGAAGCTGTGGCACGACCCCTCGCAGGAGCCCGTGTTCAGCGAGTACCTCGAGCTCGACCTCGCGACCGTGGTCCCGTCGATCGCCGGCCCGAAGCGCCCGCAGGACCGCATCCTCCTGTCGGAGGCCAAGTCGCAGTTCGAGCAGGACATCCTCGGATACGCGACCCCGTCGACCTCCGACTCGATCGTCGACCTCGAGTCCAAGCACTCGTTCCCGGCGTCCGACCCCGGTCAGGCCCCCGGCGACGAGGAGCCGACCACGCGTCCGGTCCACATCAACAGCGGAGCACCGGCGAACGCCTCCAAGCCGGTTCCGGTGACGACCCCCGACGGCGAGAAGTACATCCTCGACAACGGCGCCGTCACGCTCGCGGCCATCACCTCGTGCACCAACACGTCGAACCCGTCGGTCATGATCGCCGCCGGTCTCGTCGCACGCAAGGCGCTCGAGAAGGGTCTCAAGCAGAAGCCGTGGGTCAAGACCACGCTCGGCCCCGGTTCGAAGGTCGTCACCGACTACTACGAGAAGTCCGGTCTCGACAAGGACCTCGAGGGTCTCGGCTTCTACACCGTCGGCTACGGCTGCACGATCTGCATCGGAAACTCCGGTCCGCTGATCGAGGAGGTCTCCGAGGCCATCAACTCGCACGACCTGGCCGTCACCGCGGTGCTCTCGGGCAACCGCAACTTCGAAGGTCGCATCAGCCCCGACGTGAAGATGAACTACCTCGCGAGCCCGCCGCTCGTGATCGCCTACGCGCTGGCCGGCTCGATGCACTTCGACTTCGAGAACGACTCCCTGGGCAAGGGCAGTGACGGCAACGACGTCTTCCTCAAGGACATCTGGCCGTCCCCCGACGAGGTGCAGGAGATCGTCGACTCGTCGATCTCGCGCGAGCAGTTCATCAAGCAGTACGCGACCGTGTTCGACGGTGACGAGCGCTGGCGCAGCCTGCCCACTCCCGAAGACGCGATCTTCCAGTGGGACGAGGACTCGACCTACGTGCGCAAGGCGCCGTACTTCGAGGGCATGACGATGGAGCTCACCCCGGTGAAGGACATCCAGGGTGCTCGTGTCATGGCGACCCTCGGCGACTCGGTCACCACCGACCACATCTCGCCCGCCGGAAACATCAAGCCGGGCACGCCGGCCGCGCAGTACCTGACCGAGCACGGCGTCGACCGCAAGGACTTCAACTCCTTCGGCTCGCGCCGCGGAAACCACGAGGTGATGATCCGCGGTACGTTCGCGAACATCCGCCTGAAGAACCTCATGGTGTCGGCGGTCAACGACGGTGCCGTGGTCGAGGGTGGCTTCACCCGCGACTTCACGCAGCCGGGCGGCCCGCAGTCGTACATCTACGACGCGAGCATGAACTACCAGGAGCAGGGCACCCCGCTCGTCATCTTCGGTGGCAAGGAGTACGGTTCCGGCTCGTCGCGCGACTGGGCGGCGAAGGGCACCAGCCTGCTGGGCGTCAAGGCGGTCATCACCGAGAGCTTCGAGCGCATCCACCGCTCGAACCTGATCGGCATGGGCGTCGTCCCGCTGCAGTTCCCCGCCGGTGAGAGCTGGGAGTCGCTGGGCCTCGACGGTACCGAGATCGTCTCGATCGAGGGCCTGGAAGAGCTCAACAACGGCGTGACCCCCAAGACGGTGCGCGTCACGGCCACGCCGAGCGAGCACTCGCCCGAGGGCAAGCAGGCCGTCGAGTTCGACGCGGTCGTGCGCATCGACACCCCCGGTGAGGCGGACTACTACCGCAACGGCGGCATCCTGCAGTACGTTCTGCGTTCGCTCGTCTGAGAACTCCGACAGGGGACCCGGCGCATCGTAGCCGGGTCCCCTTCGTCATGCCAGGGGGTGCGCCTCCCGGGGGATTCTCCGGGGTTGGCGGTACCATCGATGAGGCCCCGGATACCGAGTCCGCGACCGACGACACAGCAGGTGAGGAGGTGCCGATGCCCATTCTTCCGAGCATCTCAGGACCCAGGGACCTCGACGGTCTGAGCGCCGAGCAGTTGGCCGATCTGGCGCAGGAGATCCGCGATTTCCTCGTCGAGAACGTCTCCCGCACGGGCGGGCATCTCGGTCCGAACCTCGGCGTCGTCGAGCTGACGATCGCGCTGCACCGCACGTTCTCCTCGCCGGACGATCCGTTCATCTTCGACACCGGACACCAGTCGTACGTGCACAAGCTGCTCACCGGGCGCCAGGACTTCTCGGGTCTCCGCGTGCGCGGCGGTCTCGCCGGCTATCCGCAACGCGGAGAGAGCCCGCACGACGTCGTGGAGTCCTCGCACGCGTCCAGTTCGCTGAGCTGGGCGGACGGCGTCTCCCGCGCCCTCACGGCCACCGGACGCGCCGACCGCCATGTGGTGGCGGTCGTCGGCGACGGGTCGCTCACGGGGGGCATGACCTGGGAAGCGCTCAACAACATCTCCGACGACAACGACCGCAACCTCGTGATCGTCGTCAACGACAACGGGCGCTCCTACGCCCCGACCATCGGCGGCATGTCGCGCTTCCTCAACCGCGTGCGCACCGCCGCCGCGTACAAGGACCTGCACCACAAGTCCGATCGGCTCTTCCGCGCCTTCGGTCCCGTGGGGCGCGCCGTGTTCCGCGGAGTCCGCGGCGGAACGCACGGCTTCCTCTCGCGCTTCACGAACAACGAGGCCCTGTACTCGAACCTCGACATCAAGTACCTCGGGCCCGTCGATGGGCACGACCTCCCCGCTCTCCTCGAGACCCTCGAGCTCGCGAAGTCCTACGGCGCTCCGGTGATCGTTCATGCGATCACCGAGAAGGGGCGCGGCTATCAGCCGGCGCGCGACGACGACGCCGACCAGTTCCACGCCGTCGGCAAGATCGACCCCGCGACCGGCGAGACGCTCTCGTCGGGCGGTCGCGGATGGACGGATGTCTTCTCCGATGCGCTCGTCGACATCGGCTCGCGCCGCGAGGACGTCATCGGGATCACGGCCGCGATGCTCCGCCCCACCGGTCTGGCGCCGTTCGCCGAGCGATTCCCCGAGCGCGTGTACGACGTCGGTATCGCCGAGCAGCACGCCGTCGCGTCAGCGGCGGGCCTCGCATACGGGGGACTCCACCCCGTGGTCGCGGTGTACGCGACATTCATGGGGCGTGCGTTCGACCAGGTGCTCATGGATGTCGCGCTGCACCGCGCAGGCGTGACGTTCGTGCTCGACCGTGCCGGGGTGACCGGTCCCGACGGGCCCAGCCATCACGGCATGTGGGATCTGGCGATGCTGCAGATCGTGCCCCACATCCGTATCGCGGCTCCGCGCGACGGCGTCCGGCTCACGGAGGCGCTGGAGGAGGCCGTCCTGGTCGACGACGCGCCCACGGTCATCCGCTTCCCGAAGGGCGAGGTCGCCGCCGAACTGCCCGCGCTCGACCGCCTCCACGACGGCGTGGACGTGCTCGCGCGAGGCGAGAGCGAAGACGTGCTGATCGTGGCGATCGGCCCGTTCGCGGCGATGGCAATGGACGTGGCGGAGCGGTTGCGCGCCCAGGGGATCGGAGCGACGGTGATCGATCCGCGCTGGGCGATCCCGGTGCAGCCGTCGATCGTCGCTCTGGCAGCACGTCATCGTCTCGTCATCACGATGGAGGACGGCATCCGCGTCGGCGGGATCGGCACGCGCGTGCGTCAGGTGCTGCGCGAGGCAGGAATCGATACGGCGGTCGACGAGCTCGGTCTGCCCGACGAGTTCCTCGACCACGCGTCACGGGAGCAGATCCTGGCGGACGCCGGTCTCACCGCGTCGAAGATCGCGCAGGACGTCGTCGCGCAAGTGCTGGGAACACGTATCCCCGTCGCACGGAGCGCCGGGGAGACCGGCACGATCGACCTCCCGCTGCACGAGAAGCGCTGACACCCGCGCTGATCAGTTGAGCGCGTGGAGCGCGGCGACCGCCTGCGCGTCGCGATCGGTGTCGCGGAGCGCCGTCGACAGCAGGTAGCCGTCGGTGAGCGCATCGCCGGTGACCATGACGCGCACGAGCTCGACGCCGCAGGCTCGCCGTACCTCGTCAGCACTCGCGGCGATGACTCGGGTGTTGATCTCGTCGTTGTGCGGGAGCTCCGCACCGTCGAAGCCGCGGATCACGTCACGCAAGGCTGCGCCGACGATGTTCGACGCGCGCTCCTTCACGTTCACGACGTCGAGCTCGAACACCCGGAGATCGCGGCCGGTGGGGATCGGTCTCCACTCGAACGACGCGTGGACGCGATGTTGGTGCCCCTTCGCTCCCGTCATCTCGCGGGCGGGCAGGTCGGTCGCGCGGCAACGCACGTCGACGAGCCTGTACCAGTAGAACAGCGGGAACGCGCCGTGCGATCCGGGATGGAGCACGACCACTTCGCCGACAGCGCCGCCGCGACTGCTCGGACGCCGCTGCGGGCGGTTCCGGATGATCGGCTTGCCGTTGCGGGTGCGGATCGCTGCCCAGCCCTCGTCCACCGTCACGATGAAGATCTTCAGGAGCGCCGGAACGACCAGCAGGATCGTGAGGATCGCGGTCCCGGTCTTGAGCAGACCCGAGAGTCCCTTGCCACCCAGCATCGAGAGGAGCATGTCCATGCACACCACTGTGCCCCCTCGTCCGCGATCGGAGTGCTGTGAACGGGCGTGAAGGCGCGCTGTTCATGCGCTGTTCGGTGCGTGTTCGCCCGACCGCCGCCGGACGGATACGGGGCGGGGTCGGAACGACCGACCGTCAGCCGAGCGCGTGGAGAACGACGGAGGGGGCCGTGCGCGCTGCACGACCCCCTCCGCTGCGCGTGATCAGCGGTTCTCGACGCCCCGGATCTGCGGGGTGTGGAACGATCCTCCGAAGGCACGATCCGACGCGCCCTCCCGGTCGAGGTACGGCGAGGCGCCGCCGTCGATGAACGGCCAGCCCGCGCCGAGGATCAGGCAGAGATCGATGTCCTCCACCTCCGGGACGACGCCCTCGTCGAGCATCCGCTTGATCTCGTCGGCCAGGCCGTCCTGCACGCGCTGCAGGATCGTCGCGGCCGATGCCGGCGTGGAACCGACGGCGGGCTTCAGCAGCTTCTCGGCCTGCTTCGTCCACCCGGTGACCCGGCCGCCCTTGTCCTTCTCGACGATCGCGTCCAGTTCTGCGAGAGCGTGGAAGTTCTCGTTCGCGTAGAAACGCTCGGGGAACGCGGTCGCCATCGTGTCCTGGACGTGCGCGGCGACCTTCCAGCCGACGAGGTCGATCAACTGGAACGGACCCATCGGCAGGCCGAGCGGACCGAACGCCTTCTCGACGTCGACGATCGGGGTGCCCTCGTACACGGCGCGGGCCGCTTCCCCCATGACCTTCGCCAGCAGGCGGTTCACGACGAATCCGGGAGCGTCGGCGGTGAGCACCGCGTTCTTGCCGAGATTGCGAGCGACCACGAAGGCCGTCGACAGCGCGGCATCCGACGTGCTCGGCGTCTTCACGATCTCGATCAGCGGCATGACCGCGACCGGGTTGAAGAAGTGGAAGCCGACGAGACGCTCCGGGTGCTCCAGCTTTGCGCCGATCTCCGCGACCGACAGCGACGAGGTGTTCGTCGCCAGGATCGCGTCCTCGGCGATGATCTTCTCGATCTCGCCGAACACCTGCTGCTTGACGCCGACCTCTTCGAACACGGCCTCGATCACGAAATCGCAGTCCGTGTAGAGGCTCTTGTCGGTGGTGCCGGTGACCAGCGCGCGCAGCTTGTTCGCGGAGTCCGCGTCCAGGCGGCCCTTGGCCTCGAGCTTGCCGATCTCCTCGTGGATGTACGCCACGCCCTTGTCGACGCGCGCCTGGTCCAGGTCGGTGATGAGCACCGGCACCTGCAGTTTGCGCACGAACAGCAGGGCGAACTGGCTGGCCATGAGGCCGGCCCCGATGATGCCGACCTTGGTGACCTTCTTGGCGAGGGCCTTGTCCGGCGCCCCGACGGGGCGCTTCGCACGCTTCTGAACGAGGTCGAACGCGTACATGGATGCCGCGAACTGGTCACCCGTGACGAGATCGGCGAGGGCCTCGTCCTCACGGACGAACCCCTCGGCCTTGGTGCCGCTCTTGGCCTTGTCGAGCAGGTCGAGCGCCGCATAGGGCGACTTCGGCACGGTGCCGATCTTGGACTCGAGCATGCCGCGCGCCATCTTGATCGCGATCGGCCACTTGGTGAGCCGCTCGAGCTTGCCGGGCTCGTTCTTCCGCTCGACTTTCTTGCCGTCGAGGACCGCGTCGGCCCAGGCCAGTGAGTTCTCGAGGTAGTTCGCCGCGGGGAAGATCGCGTCGAAGATGCCGAGATCGAACGCCTGCTGCGGCTTGAGCATCCGATTCTGCTTGAGCGGGTTCGAGATGACCACCTCGAGCGCGTTCTCGATGCCGATCAGGTTCGGCAGCAGGTAGGCGCCACCCCAGCCGGGGATGATGCCGAGGAAGACCTCGGGCAGCGCGACCGCCGCGGCAGAGGAGTCGACCGTGCGGTAGGTCGAGTTCAACGCGATCTCGAGTCCGCCTCCCAGTGCGAGACCGTTCACGAAGGCGAACGAGGGCACGCCGAGCTCGCCGAACTTGCCCAGCACCTTGTGGCCGAGCTGCGCGATGAGCCGGGCGTTGTCGCGCGATCCGACCTTGCCGATGTCGGAGAGATCCGCGCCCGCGGCGAGGATGTACTGCTTGCCCGTGATACCGACCGCCTGGATCTCTCCGGCGGCCGCTCGCGCGGTGAGCGCGTCGAGGGTCTCGCCGAGCTGCGTGAGCGTCGCGGGCCCGAGGGTGTTCGGGCGGGTGTGGTCGCGACCGTTGTCGAGCGTGATGAGCGCGAGCACCTTTCCCGACGCGAGGCGGATGTCGCGGACGGGCGACTGCGTGATCACCTCGCCGTCGGTGAGCGCCCGGATCGGTGCGAAGTCGACGTTCGCGTACTGTTCGGAAACCGTGTTCGCCATGCCTGCCATCACTTCCGCTTCTTGCCGTCGTAGTGCGGGTTCTCCCAGATGACCGAACCGCCCTGTCCGAGGCCGACGCACATCGCGGTCAGGCCGTAGCGGACGTCGGGGCGCTCGGCGAACTGGGCCGCGAGCTGGATCATCAGGCGCACACCGGAGGCTGCGAGCGGGTGGCCGAGCGCGATGGCCCCGCCCCACTGGTTGACGCGGGGGTCGTCGTCCGCGATGCCGAAGTGATCGAGCAGCGAGATGACCTGGATGGCGAACGCCTCGTTGAGCTCGAAGAGCCCGATGTCGGAGATCGACAGGCCGGCCTTCTTCAGCGCCTTCTCGGTCGACGGGATCGGACCGATACCCATGATCTCGGGCTGGACGCCCGCGAACGCGAACGAGACCATGCGCATCTTCGGGGCGAGACCCAGTTCCTTGACCGCGCCGCCGCCGGCGAGCAGCGACATCGTCGCGCCGTCGGTGAGGGGTGAGGAGGTGCCGGCGGTGACGCGACCGTGCGGGCGGAACGGCGTCTTCAGAGCGGCCAGGTCCTCCATCGTGGTCTGGGGGCGGCGCCCCTCGTCCTCGGTCGCGAGTCCCCAGGCGCCCTCGGCATCCTTGATCGCCACCGAGACGAGGTCGGGCTGGATCTTGCCCGCGTCGTAGGCGGCCTGCACCTTGTGCTGGCTGAGCATGCCGAACCGGTCGGAGCGCTCCTTGGTGAGGTGCGGGAAACGATCGAAGATGCGCTCGGCGGTGACGCCCATGTTGAGCGCTCCGGGGTCGACCATCTTCTCGGCGACGAATCGCGGGTTCGGGTCGGCGTTGCCGCCGATCGGGTGATGACCCATGTGCTCCACGCCACCGGCGAGGGCCAGGTCGTACATGCCCACCCCGATCGAGGCGCCCATGGTCGTCACGCTCGTCATCGCTCCCGCGCACATCCGCTCGACCGCGAGGCCGGGAACGGTCTGGGGGAGTCCGGCGAGGATCGCCACGGATCGACCGAGCGTGAGTCCCTGATCCCCGGTCTGCGAGGTCGCGGCGATCGCGACGTCGTCGATGCGGTCGGCCGGGACGGCCTGATTCCGCTCCATGAGACCGATGGTCGCCTTTACGGCGAGGTCGTCTGCGCGGGTGTTCCAGTACATGCCCTTTTCGCCGGCGCGCCCGAAGGGGGTGCGCACTCCATCGACGAAGAAGACGTCCGAGATCTCGGCCACTCTGCCTCCAAGTTTGTGCGGTGGCCTCAGTCTAGGGAGGCCCCGAAACGGGGAGGAATCGGTTGGATCGAACCTACGAAGCCGTGGCGGGAGCCTCGTCGGGCTGTTGCGCTGCTTCTACAAAAGCGGCGGCGATCTTCTGTGCGGTTTGTTCAACCTGCCAGGTGCGCGCGCCCAGTGCCGTCAGTGCGCCGCCGATGGCTTCCGGGGTGTCTCCCGCGGGCGCCCACGCGACGCGTCGGAGGTACTCGGGCGTCAACAGGTTCTCCGTCGGCATGTGCAGTTCCTCGGCGATCGCCTCGACCACGGGGCGCGCGGCTTTCAGGCGTGCATCAGCCTCGGGGTTGCGATCCGCCCAGGCGCGCGGGGGCGGCAGAGCGTCGCTCGGAACCCGTTCGCGCGGCAGCTCCTCGGTCGCCCGTCCGTCGACGATGGCCTGCCACCAGCGGTCGAGCTGCGTGCGGCTCGCGCGCCCCTGGAACTCCTTGATGCCGGCGAGCGCCTGCTTGCTCTGCGGATTCGCCATGACCGCCGCCACCAGCGAACGGTCGGGGATGAGGCGTCCGGGGGAGACGTCCTGGGCCTGCGCATATGCTTCGCGTGCCTGCCAGAGGGAGCGCGCCACGGCGAGATTGCGGGCACCGCGCACCTGGTGCAGTCCGCTCAGACGGCGCCAGGGGTCTTCGCGGGGCGGCTTGGGTGCGCGACTCAGGGTCGCCGCGAACTCCTCGGCGGCGAATGCCGTCTTCTCCTGCTCCTCGAGTTCGAGGGCGAGCGCATCGCGCACGTCGATCAGGTGCAGCACGTCGAGGGCCGCGTATTCGAGCCAGGAATCCGGCAGGGGACGCGTCGACCAGTCCGCGGCCGAGTGCTCCTTCTTCAGCGTGATGCCGAGCGTGTGCTCGACGACGGCGGCGAGACCCACGCGCTCGTGCCCGAGCAGGCGCGAGGCGAGCTCGGTGTCGAAGATCGTGTGCGGGTCGAGGTCGAGCTCGCGCAGCGAGGGGAGATCCTGACTCGCGGCGTGGAAGACCCATTCGACGTCGCCGATCGCCGCGTTCAGCGGAGTGAGGTCGCCGATGGCGGGCGGGTCGAAGAGGAACACGCCGGCGTCCCGGCGGAAGACCTGCACGAGGTAGGCGCGCTGGGAGTAGCGGAAGCCGGAGGCGCGCTCGACATCGACGGCGACCGGTCCGGTGCCGTTCGCGAGCACGGCGCAGGCGGCGCGGAACTCCTCGGCATCCGAGATCACGGAGTATTCAGTCACGTACAGCCTTTCGCGCGCCGAGAACGGCGATGCCCTCGGAACCGGGCGGAAGACCCGCCAGCATTCCGACCAGTTCGGCCCATGCCTCGACGTGCGGACGGAACGGGCCCTGCGGAGTCCAGGACGCCCGCAATTCTATCTGTGCGCCGTCGCCTTCGAGGGCGAGGCCCCCGAATCCCTTCGACAGCGTCTTGGTGGAGGTGCCCGACGCTGCGCCGTACCGGGCCTCCCGGGAGTCGAGGGCATCGACGAGCCACGACCAGGTGACGTCGGCGAGCAGCGGATCCGTGCCGATCTCCGTCTCGAGCGGTGCCTGCGCGAAGATGACGATCCGCCACGATCCTCCCCAGCCCGCCGGTTCGTCCGGATCGTGCAGCAGCACGAAACGACCCGTTCCGTACACGGAGTCGCCGTCGTCGTCGGGGCGGACATCGGCGGCGAGCGCCAGAGCGAAGGGCGCGAGGCCGGTCGGGGTCGGAATCTCGTGCACGGTGATGTCGTCACGGAACGCCGTCTCGCGCAGTTCTGCGGCGGCGTTCTCGAAGAGGGTCCCGGCATCGGGGGGTGCGGTCACGGCAACAGGCTAGAGTCAGGAAGCGATGAAGAGTCTCAGGCACGCCGTTGCACTCCTTCTCCCTGTCCTGCTCGCACTCGGAGCGGCGTCCGCGCTGCTCGTGCTGAGCATCGCCCGCCGGGTCGTGATGCCGACCCGGAGCGGACCCAACACGAAGATCCTCGCGGTCGACACGGGAGCGCAGACCATCGAGCTCGCTCGCACGCTCGACACCGAGCTTCCCGGGCGTTACGGGCTCTACACGACGGGAACGTACGGATACGTCAAGCTGGGTGCGGTGCTCAGCGCCGACAGCACGACCGTGCGGCGCAAGCTCCTCACCCAGATCGAGCCGGGTGCGCGCGTCGATCGCGACGCCGGTTTCAGCGGCTGGTACTACTCCGCCCCATCGGAGCTGCATCTGCCCTGGAGCAACGTCCTCATCGGTTCGCCCGCCGGACCCTGCCCCGCGTGGTTCTTCCCCGCGGCGTCGAGCACCTGGGTCATTCAGGTGCACGGACGTGGAACGACCAGGGCCGAGTGCTTGCGTGCGGTGCCCGTCCTCCACGCCGCAGGGCTGCCGAACCTCGTGGTCTCGTATCGCAACGACGGCGAGGCCCCGCGAAGCCGCGGCGGAGCGTATGCACTCGGAGCCGCGGAATGGCGTGACGTGGATGCCGCGATCGCCTACGCCCTCCGGCACGGAGCCGAGCGGGTGATCCTGATGGGCTGGTCGATGGGCGGTGCCGTCTCGCTGCAGACGGCCGTGAACTCCGGCAACCGCGACCGCATCGCCGGGCTCATCCTCGAGTCGCCGGTGGTCGACTGGCGCACCGTACTGCGTTATCAGGCACGAGAGGCGGGGCTCCGCGCACCGCTTCCGGCACTGGCGATGGGGGCGCTGTCCCTTCCGGTGACCGCGCGACTGAGCGGGGCGGAGGACGCGATAGCGTTCGACCGCCTCGACATGGTCGCGCGCGCCGAGGAGCTCGCCGCCCCCACGCTCATCCTGCATAGCGACGACGACGGCTTCGTACCCGCGGACGCCTCGCATGCCCTGCGGGACGCGCGCCCGGACCTCGTCACGATGCCGGTCTTCTCGGGGGCGCGCCACACCAAGATCTGGAACTACGACGAGACCGGGTGGACCGCAGCGGTCCGCGACTGGCTCGCGGCGCAGGGATTCAGCGCTTCTGCCTGACCTGCTTCTTCGCTCGCATGAGCATTCCCGTCATTCCGCCGATGCGCAGGGGCGAGACGGCCTTGGTCAGACCGATCGCCTGCGGGTAGTCCTCGGGGATCGCCAGCACCTCGTCGGGCGTGAGCCCCGTGATGCCCTGCACGAGGATGCTCGCGAACCCCCGAGTCGTCGGCGCCTCCGGCGGTGCGGTGGCGTGCATGACGACGCGGCCATCGACGATCTCGACGTAGATGTACACGGGGGACTGGCACTCGGCGACACGCTCGCACATCTCCGGATGGTTCGCGACCTCCTCGGACACCGCGGGGAGCTCGTCCGCGAACTCCAGAAGGAGCAGCAGGCGGTCGCTCTCGGGCGTGTCGAGGAAGGCGTCTCGGATCTCGGCGAGGGTCTCAGGAACGTGCGTTTCGCTCATCCCTGTCATTGTCACACGCTCAGAGCGCTCCGGGCTCCGAGCCGGTCACGATCGGAACGCGCACCGCGCTGCCCCACTCGGTCCACGAGCCGTCGTAGTTGCGCACGTTCTCGAAGCCGAGGAGGTGCTTGAGGACGAACCACGTGTGGCTGGACCGCTCACCGATGCGGCAGTACGCGACGACCTCGTCGCCATCGGCGAGACCGGCGCCGTCGCGGTAGATGGCGTCGAGTTCGGCGCGGGACTTGAACCCGCCGTCCTCCGCGACCGCCTTCGCCCACGGCACGCTCTGCGCGGTGGGGATGTGGCCGGCGCGCAGAGTGCCCTCCTCGGGGTAGGCGGGGGCGGTCGTGCGCTCTCCGCTGTACTCCTCGGGCGAGCGCACGTCGATGAGCGGCTTGCCGATGTGGGCGAGCACGTCCTCCTTGTAGGCGCGAAGGAGCGTGTCGTCGCGCTCGACGATCGGGTACTCGACCGCGGGGCGGTTCGTCGCCTCGCGCGTGATCTCGCGGCCCTCGGAGATCCAGCGGTCGCGGCCGCCGTCGAGCAGACGGACGTCCTCGTGACCGAACAGCGAGAACACCCACAGTGCGTATGCCGCCCACCAGTTGTTCTTGTCGCCGTAGATGACCACCGTGTCGTCACGGGCGATGCCCTTGCGGCTCAGCAGCTCGGCGAAGCCTTCGCCGTCGACGTAGTCGCGCACGACCGGGTCGTTGAGTTCGGTGTGCCAATCGACCTTCACCGCGCCCGGGATGTGTCCGGTCTCGTACAGGAGCACGTCCTCGTCGGACTCCACCACGACCAGCCCCGGCTCTCCCAGGTGAGCGGCGAGCCACTCCGTGGTGACGAGCCGGCCGGGCTCGGAGTACTCGGCGAACTTTGCGGACGACGTGTCGAACTCGATGGTCACGGGATGCTCCTCGGGGGTGTGCGAGTGAAGGGGGCGGGCGGCGACGGCGTAGTGTTGTTCCGTCGCTTCGACGATAGTTCCCCGCGGTGCCGCAGGCGCCGGATTCGTAAGACTTCGACACAGGAAACGAATGACCGACACGCAGAGCACCACGGGCGTCGTGCGCCTCAGCGACCGCCAGCCGACCGTCACCGGTCCCGAGATGCTCGCGAGCCTCGTTCCGCCGCCGCAGTTCGACGGCGCGACGTTCGACAGCTACCGCGCGGATGAGTCGTACCCCTCCCAGGAGGAGGCGAAGGAGACGCTCCTGCGTTTCGCCGGGCGCGGTGCGCCGGTCAAGAAGGCGTCGTTCTTCAGCCGACCGAAGAAGGAGGCGGCGGTCAAGCCCGGCGTTTACCTCGACGGCGGTTTCGGCGTCGGGAAGACGCACCTCCTCGCGTCGATCTATCACGCCATGCCCGCCCGACGGAAGTACTTCGGATCCTTCATCGAGTACACCGCCCTGGTCGGGGCCCTCGGATACAAGAACACGGTGGACCTGCTGCGCGGAGCCGACCTCCTCTGCATCGACGAATTCGAGCTCGACGACCCGGGCGACACGATGGTCATGACGCGTCTGCTGGGCGAGCTCGTCACCTCGGGTACGAAGCTCGCGGCCACATCGAACACCCCTCCCAATGCTCTGGGCGAGGGCCGCTTCGCCGCGCAGGATTTCCTCCGCGAGATCCATCAGATGTCGGACAGCTTCCAGACGATGCGGATCGACGGAGTCGACTTCCGTCAGCGGGCGATCGACGGGCACTCGATCGTGCTCTCCGATGAGGACTACGCCTCGGCGGTCGCCACGGCATCCGAGTCCGGGCTGGTCTCCGACGACGCATTCGACGAGGCCGTCGCGCACCTGGCGCGCGTGCACCCCTCTCGGTACATCCGCCTGATCGACGGCCTCCGACTCGTCGGGCTGCGCGATGTGCGCGTGCTCACCGATCAGTCCGAGGCGCTGCGGTTCGTCGCCTTCGTCGATCGCCTCTACGACGCGCAGATCCCTATCGCCGCGACCGGAGTATCGCTGGACCAGGTCTTCGCCGAGGAGATGCTCGGCGGCGGGTACCGCAAGAAGTACCTGCGCGCCATCTCCCGGCTGAATGCACTGACGCATTCCAGCCGCGCGTAACGCGATGGTTACACACCGACGCCGGGTGTAACCGGAGCGAAACACTCCTCGCGCCTTCCCGAAACCGGGCATCGCCACACTGGTGCTCTCAGTTACTCGGATGTGAGGTATTCCATGGATGCTCCCGGCAACATCTCCTGGGCGATCACCGCGACCGCCCTCGTTCTTCTCATGACCCCCGGTGTCGCCTTCTTCTACGGCGGCCTGGTCAAGGCGAAGAGCGTGGTCAGCATGATGATGATGAGCTTCGGCTCCATCGGACTGGTGGCCGTGCTCTGGATCCTGTTCGGCTACTCGATGAGCGCGGTCGACAGCCCCACGCAGTTCGCGGGCAACCCGTTCGCCGACTTCGGTCTCTCGGCGCTGTCCGAGGGCCCCGACGCGAACGTCGCCCTTCTCGGTGTCGCGTACGGCGCGACCTTCGCGATCATCACGGTCGCCCTGATCTCCGGCGCCATCGCCGACCGCGCCAAGTTCGGCTCCTGGCTGATCTTCGCCGGCATCTTCGCCACGGTCGGGTACTTCCCGATCGCCGCGTGGGTCTGGGGCGGCGGCTGGATCATGAACCTCGGCACCACCCTCTTCGGCGAGGACAGCGGCATCGCCGTCATCGACTACGCCGGTGGTACCGCGGTGCACATCAACGCGGGTGCCGCGGCCCTCGCCCTCGCTCTCGTCCTCGGCAAGCGCATCGGCTTCCAGAAGGGCATCCTCAAGCCGCACAACGTGCCGCTGACGCTGCTCGGTGCCGCTCTGCTGTGGTTCGGCTGGTTCGGCTTCAACGCCGGTGCGGAGTGGCTGTCGGAGGACATGGGCGGTGTCGGACTCATCGGCATCAACACCCTCGGCGCCACGGCGGCGGCCATCCTCGGTTGGATCGTCATCGAGAAGATCAAGGACGGCAAGCCCACCTCGGTCGGCGCCGCCTCGGGTGCCGTCGCCGGTCTCGTCGCCATCACCCCCGCCTGCGCCAACCTGACGCCCGGCTGGGCACTGGTCCTCGGCCTCGTCGCCGGTGTCGTCTGCGCCCTGGCGGTCGAGCTGAAGTTCCGTCTCGGCTTCGACGACTCGCTCGACGTCGTCGGCATCCACCTCGTCGGTGGCCTCATCGGTACCCTCTACCTCGGCTTCTTCGCCACCGGACAGGGCATGTTCACCGGTGGTGACTGGCGCCTGCTGGCCGTCCAGGCCATCGCCGCAGGTGGCGTGCTGATCTACTCCTTCGTCGTCGCCTTCATCATCGGCTTCGCGATCGAGAAGACGATCGGCTTCCGCGTCACCAGCGAGGACGAGATCGCCGGTGTCGACTCCGTCGTCCACGGCGAGGAGGGCTACGCGCTCACCAACGCCTGATCGCCCGAGCGCGAGCGACGTAGTGTGAACGTGTGAGTTCATCCAGGAGCATCCTCGTCACGATCGCGCAAGCGCTGCTCGACGCACTGAAACCCCGAACGTCCCGGCCCCGCAAGGAGCCGGGACGTTCGGCCGTGCTGAAGGCGTCGAGAACGGATGCCGGGCGCACCCGCGGGATCGAGACCGTGCGCCTCGATCCCGCGCACCTCGACGACGTCGTCATCTCCTACGCCCCCGATCGCGACGGCGCTCCCGATGCCGGGGAGATCATCTGGACCTGGGTGCCCTATGAGGAGGGCGACGGGCGGGGCAAGGACCGCCCGGTGCTCGTGATCGGCCGAGAGTCCTCGGATCGGGTGTTCGCCGTGCGGATGACCAGCCGCTCCCACGACGGCGATCGCGACTACCTGTCGATCGGATCGGGGGAGTGGGACTCCCAGGGGCGGGAGTCCTGGGTCGACGTCGAGCAGCTCTACAGCGTCCACGATGCGGGCATGCGCCGCGAGGCCGCCGTGCTCGCGCGTGCGCGCTTCGACCGGGTCGCCGCCGCCCTCCAGCGGCGCTACGGCTGGCGCGCCGACCGGTAGGAGATTCCTCCAATCCGTTTGCGCCGGGGTGTCGAACTCCTTGCATGAGCCGCTCCCGCGGTTCCCGCACAAGGAGGCATCATGCGTTTCATCCCCACGAAGGTCCACGGAGTCCTCGACTACGTCGTCGGCATCGCACTCATCGCGGCACCATGGCTGTTCGGATTCGCCGCCGTCGGTGGCGCAGCGGTCATCATCCCGATCGTGCTCGGCGTCGGCCTCATCGTCTACAGCCTGTTCACGAAGTACGAATGGGGACCCTTCGGGTTCATCCCCATGCCCGTGCACCTCGTCTTCGACATCGTCGCGAGCCTGTTCCTCGCCCTCTCGCCGTGGATCTTCGGCTTCTCCGGAGAAGCGCTCAACGTCTGGCTGCCGCACGTCGTCGTGGGCGTGACGGTCATCATCGTCGTGCTGTTCTCGCAGCCGCAGCCCCAGACCACGCCGCGGGCCGCCCGAGCCTGACGCGCGGACGACGGCGCCCCTCCTGTTCTGAGCGGGAGGGGCGCTCTCGTGCGCGGTGGAGGAACGGCCCTCAGCCGCCCTGAACGAGCAGACCGCTCTCATAGGCGAGGATCACGAGTTGAGCACGGTCGTGCGCTCCGACCTTGGTCATGATGCGGTTCACGTGGGTCTTGGCGGTGTGCGGCGAGATGAACAGCTCTTCCGCGATCTCCTGGTTGGAGCGACCCCGAGCGACCATCAGCAGCACTTCTCGCTCGCGTTCGGTGAGCGAATCGAGCTCGGCGACTCCCGGTGCCGGCGCTCCTCGGACCGGCATCGCGACGAAGCGGTCGATGAGTGCGCGGGTCGCCAGTGGGGAGAGCAGGGCGTCGCCGGCGTGCACGGAGCGCACGGCGCGCGGGATCTCGTCGGGCTCGGCGCCCTTGCCGATGAAGCCGCTGGCGCCCGCACGAAGCGCCTGGACGAGGTACTCGTCCTCCTCGAAGGTGGTCAGGATGAGCACGCGGACGCCCTCGAGACCCGGCGCCCGGCAGATCTGCGCGGTCGCCTCGATGCCGTCGAGCACGGGCATCCGGATGTCCATGATCACGATGTCCGGCCGATGCGCCGAAGCGAAGTCGATCGCCTCCCGCCCGTTCGCGGCAAGCCCGATGACCTCGATGTCGTCCTGCGCGCCGAGGATGTCGGCGACCGCCTGTCGGATCAGTGCCTGGTCGTCGACGATGAGAATGCGGATCATGACTGCTCCTTCGACCGCGGCATCCAGGCGCGGATCTTCCAGCTGCCGCCGTCGGGTCCTGCGTCGACCGTGCCTCGCACGGAGGTCACGCGCTCGCGAAGGCCGAGGAGACCGAGACCGGGGGACTCGCTGCCGCCTGGGGAGGGCGACGCGGTCATCGGGTTGGTGACCGTGATCGCGAGGCCGTCGTCGTCGGCGCGGAGCAGGAGGTGGGCGCGATGCTCGGTGCCGTGCTTGTGCGCGTTCGTGAGTGCCTCCTGGACAACGCGGTAGGCGACGAGCCC
This sequence comes from Microbacterium galbinum, assembly GCF_023101185.1. Classification (GTDB taxonomy): domain Bacteria; phylum Actinomycetota; class Actinomycetes; order Actinomycetales; family Microbacteriaceae; genus Microbacterium; species Microbacterium galbinum. The sequence goes on along the minus strand of NZ_CP078077.1, from coordinate 3,128,138 downwards.
GGTCGCGCCGGTGACGCGGTCGAGGTCGCCCTCGGTGCGCACGGTCACCTCCAACCCGGACGACGCGAACTGAGCGACGAGCTCGTCGATGCGGTCGGCGCCGGCCTGGGGGCCGGTGCTCCCGTCGCCAACGTCGGCCGTGCGCAGCATCGACATGAGGTCTCCGATCTCGCCGAGCACGCTGCGCGCGGCGCCGCGGATCGTCGCCAATGCCTGCTTGGCCTTCTCCGGGCGATCGTCGATCACCGAGGTCGCGACTCCCGCCTGCAGACTGATGACCGCGATCTGATGCGCGACCGCGTCGTGCAGATCCCGGGCGATCCGCAGCCGTTCCTCGCTCACGCGCCGCTGGGCTTCGGATTCTCGGCTGCGCACCGCGCGTTCCGCCCGCTCGGTGATGGCGGAGATGTAGTCGCGCCGCGAGCGCGCCGCGTCGCCGAGGGCGGTCGAGAGCGCCACGATCAGCCCGAACTGGAACGCCCGCGGGTCGTACACGGAGCCGATCGCCGAGAGCAGGGACAACAGCATCACGGCGACGACGGCGCACGCCGCGATCAGCAGCGCGCGTCGACGGATGGTGCGCAGGGTGACCTGGTACATCGCGAGGCCGATCGCGATGCCGATACCGGGCGACAGGATGCCGGTGGCGGCTGCGGCGCCGAAGTTGACCAGGAGCGCGGCGAGCGTCAGGAGCGGCCACCGCCGTCGCCACGGGACGATCGCGAGGGGGAGGAGCACGAGGACGAGGGAGAGCACGCTCGTCGGTCGGAAGTCGGGGATCGGAGTCGGTGCCAGGGCGAAGACGAGCACGACGACAGCGACGAGCACGTCGGGGAGCCATACCGGCATCCGGGGGCGCGGATCCGCGGGCGCCTCGGGAACGTCGGTGTGCTCTGCCATCCCCTCAGTCTGCCGTGGAACGGCCGCCGTCGCGTCGGTCGCCCGGGTCATCGGGAGTACCGCGGACGCGGTACATGCGGAACGCGATCGAGGGATGTGCGGACCCCGGCGCGAGAGGGACGCTGATATCCGTCGATCCGAACGGAGTTCTCCGATGCCCGCACCCCTTCTTCAGATCAGGGATGTCCACAAGTCCTACGGGCGTGGCCCGACCCGCTTCGATGCGCTCAAGGGGGTGAGCTTCGACGTCGGCGAAGGGGAATCGATCGCGATCGTCGGCAAGAGCGGATCGGGAAAATCCACCCTCATGCACCTGCTCGCCCTGCTCGATGCCCCGGATACTGGAACGATCGCTCTGGAGGGTGTGCAGACGGCTCGCCTGCGAGGCGCTCAGCTCAACCGCACGCGCAACAAGACGTTCGGTTTCGTCTTCCAGCAGTTCTTCCTCACCGGTGGCAACAGCGTGCTCGAGAACGTCGTGCTGCCCCTCAAGATCGCGGGCGTCCGGGCGGGCGAGCGCCGCCGGCGCGGCATGGCCGCACTCGAGCAGCTCGACCTCGCCGACAAGGCGCGCAACCGGGCGGTGGACCTCTCCGGAGGGCAGAAGCAGCGCGTGGTGATCGCGCGGGCACTGGTGAACAATCCGCGCATCATCTTCGCCGACGAGCCGACCGGCAACCTCGACAGCGCGACGGGCGCCGTGGTCGAGGACATCCTGTTCGGACTCAACCGCGAGCACGGCATCACGCTGATCGTCGTCACCCACGACGAGGATCTCGCGGCGCGCTGCGATCGCCGGATCGTCATCCGCGATGGGCGCATCGTCGACGAGAGCGAAGAGCAGGTCGCCGCATGAGGGCCGCGGACCTCGTCGGATCGGCGATCTCGAACACGTTCCGAGCGAAGACCCGCACGATCCTCACCATCTTGGCGATCTTCGTCGGAGCCTTCACGCTCGCTCTGACTGGCGGCCTCGGCACCGGGATCAATCGGTACATCGACGACACGGTCTCGGGGGTCGGCGCCGCCGACGCGATGAGCGTCACGCGGGCGGCGGACGATGCGACGACGGTGCCGGGCGCGACCGGCGGGGAACCGCGCGAGTACGACCCCGACGCGGTCTCGAGCGGTATCCCCGGGCAGACGGTGATCGCGCTCGATCCCGATGACGTCGCCGAGATCGAGGGGATCGATGGCGTCGTGCGCGTGGATCCCACGCGCACGATCACCCCCGATTTCATCCGGGCCGGCGACGGCACGCCGTTCGTCGCCTCGGTCGGGAGCCTCATGCCGGGGCAGACGACCGTGCTCGCCGCCGGAACGGATCCCGACGACGACGCGTCGGAGACGGAGGTCGCGCTGCCCGCCGCCTACGTCGAGGCCCTCGGGTTCGCGGACGACGACGATGCGCTCGGCTCCACGGTCACGCTGGGGATCACCGATGCGGCGCGCACCTCGCACACGATCGACGCGACCGTCGTCGGCATCACCGAGGAGGCGCTCGCAAGCCCAACGGGCTCGAGCATCCTCGTGAACCGATCGATGAGCGACGCGCTCGTCGAGGCCCAGGCGACCGGCCTGCCCGCGGATCAGATCGACCGCTTCGCGTCGGCGACGGTGTGGTTCGCACCCGACGCGACGGACGACGAGATCCAGGCGCTGAAGGACCGTCTGGCCGATGCCGGGTTCACCGGGACGACCGTGGCCGACCAGCTCGGCACCATCACCACCGTCATCGACGGAATCGTGCTCGTGCTCAACGCCTTCGCGATCATCGCCCTGCTGGCCGCCGCGTTCGGCATCGTGAACACGTTGTACATGTCGGTTCAGGAGCGCACGCGCGAGATCGGTCTGATGAAGGCGATGGGCATGGGCTCGGGACGCGTGTTCGGTCTGTTCAGCCTCGAGGCCGCCTTCCTCGGATTCCTCGGGAGCGCGATCGGCGTCGGGATCGCGATGCTCGCCGGCGCGGGGATCAGCGCGGTCCTGGCCGATGGCCTCCTCGCGGACCTGCCGGGATTGACCCTCATCGCCTTCGATCCGGTCTCGGTCCTGTCGATCATCGCCCTCGTGATGGTGATCGCCTTCCTCGCCGGGACCCTGCCCGCCGCCCGAGCAGCGCGAGCCGACCCCGTCGAGTCCCTGCGCTACGAGTGAGGTGCGGTCGGTGGCTGTGGTCCGGAGTTCACGGCCGGGACCACAGCCGCTCGACCGCGACCTCGCGCCCGAGGACCCGGGCCGCCGCGCGGTGCCCCGACAGGAGTGCGGCAGGCACGGTCGCCGGGTCATCGGTCCAGGTCGCCTCTCCGGCGATGTGCAGCACGCCGCCGATCGGGGTCGCCAGGTCGTCGTGATCGGCGGTCGTCGAGCCGAGCGTCATGTACGCGTAGGCACCGTGGGCGAACGGATCGTCCTGCCAGTGCGTGCGATTCACCGCAACGGGGGCCGGCACGTCGGCGCCGAACAGCCGGCGCAGCTGCGCGAGCACCGACTCCACGACCTGATCGTCGTCCCAGTCCCGCGTCTGCTGCGCCGCCGGCCCCGCGGCGAAGGTGAGCAGCGTCGGCTCGTCGTCGAGGGCGGTGAGGTCGTACCAGGAGTGCCACCATCGGCCCTCCGGCCCCTGTTGGCGGATCGCATAGACGCCGTCGTCCCAGAACCGCGCGGGGAAGCGGAGGAAGATCTTCTCGAACGCATTCATGCGCAGGCGCGACAGCGCCCCGGCATTCGGCTCGGGCAGCGCAGGGTCGATCACCAGTGCGGGGGACTGCAGCACCCCGACCGGCACCGTGAGTACCGCCGCCGTCGCGCGGAAGACCTCGTGCGGTGTGGTGGCGACGACGCCCTCCGCCGACCACTCGACACGGGAGACGGGGTGGTCGAGCCGTACGTCGAGCCCCTCCGCCAGATGCGTCGCGAGGCTGTCGTACCCGTCGGGGAAGACGACCTCGTCGCCGTCGATCGTGTCGTCGTCGAGCCCGTGAGCGGCGAGGTCCTCGATCCACGCGCCGTACTGCTCCTCGGCGCGATGCTCGAGGTACTCGCGCACCCGCTGCATGCGGTCGGCGTTCCATCCCTGCATCGCGAGGGCGACCTCCGTCACATCGCGATACGACGCATCGGCCGCCGACGCGGCGATGGCGTCGCGGAGCGCCGCATCCACCGCATGGATGTCGGCGACGTAGGCACGGGCATCCGAGTCGGACAGACGGATGCCGTCGGGGCCGTAGTGAGCGATCGGACGGCTGTCGGGCTGGTAGCCCCCGACCGTGAACTCCTGCGTGCGCATGCCGAAGGCGGTCGCCGCGGCCGCGACCGGGCTGCCGTCGATGCCGTGGATCCAGGAGGCGCCGAGATCCGTGACCCGGCCGGCGGAGCGATCGGTCGTCACACGGCCGCCGATGCGGTCCCGCGCCTCGAGGACGACGACGCTCAAGCCCTCCGCCCGAAGAAGTCGCGCGGCAGAGAGGCCGGCGATTCCCGCACCGATCACGATCGCGTCAGAGGTGTGCATGAGGGCTCCTTCGCCGGAGGGCATCGCAGGGGGTGATCCCGACGTTAGTCAGTCGGACCCCACCGATGGAAGAGCTCAGGGCGATCGCCGGGACCGATCGCGTCGGGTCCCGGCCATCGCCCTGAGGTGCGCGTCAGTTCGACTGGACGAGGATCTTCGCCCCGGCGCCGCCACGGAGTGCGTGGATCGCATCCACGACGCCATCCAGCGGCACGTCCTTCACCCATCCGGTCGTGTCGTACACGCCTGCGGCCATCGCGGCGATGACAGCGTCGAAGTCCTCGGGGAGATACGCCAGCGCGCCGGCGATCTCGGTCTCGGCCATCACCAGCTGGGTCGGCAGGAAGTCCATCGTGCGCTCGTGGATCGCGACGACGACGACACGGCCACCCGGCACGAGGCTCGCGAGCGAGGAGGTGATGGCGGGGCCGGCGCCGGCGGCATCGAACGCCACGTCCACGCCGTCGCCGTCGGTCAGAGCGGTGACGGCCGCGCCGAGATCCTCCGTCACCGGGTCGACGACCGTGGCGCCGAGGGCCGCGATGATCGCGCGTCGATCCGCGCTGGGCTCGGACACGAGCACCTTCTCGATGCCACGTGCTTTGAGGGCGAACCACACGCCGATGCCGATGGGGCCGGCACCGGCGATGAGGGCGGTTCCCCCCGACTCCACGCCGCTGCGCGAGACGGCGTGCCACGCGACCGCCATCGGCTCGACCAGGGCACCGAGACGCAGGTCGACGTTCTCGGGAAGCACGTGCAGCTTCGACGCGTCGACGGTCGTGAACTCGGCCATGCCGCCGCCGTCCGAGCTCAGGCCGTGGAATCCGATCTTCTGGCACGCGATGTACATACCGCGGCGGCATGCAGCGCAGTCACCGCAGTAGTAGATCGGCCAGACGGCCACCCGGTCGCCGACCGAGATTCCGTCGACGCCCTCGCCGAGCTCGACGACCGTGCCCGAGAACTCGTGTCCGAGGATCTGGGGGAGGGTCGACCCGGTCAGAGGATGCGGATGTTCGAAGTCGAGGCCCGCTGCCTCCGGCGTGTAGTAGACGTGCAGGTCGGAGCCGCAGATGCCGGCGAAGGCGTTGCGCAGCTTGACCTGTCCGGGTCCGGGGGAGGGATCTGCGACCTCCTCGATGCGGAGGTCCTCCTGCGCGTGGAAAACTGCGGCTTTCATCCTTCTCTCCTTTTCCGGCGGCCGTCAGCGCAGCCACCACTCCGGGGACGCCGCGAGGATGAGCCTCACGGCGCGGTCGATGTCGTCGTCGCCGCTGCGCAGCCACTCCTCGATGGAACCCACGGTGCCGGCGGCGGCGTAGGCGAACGCGATAGCCATCGCCGAGGGATCGTCGCGGAAGTCCGGGGGAACGATGTCGGGGTGAAGGTGCACCCAGAGTTCGAGGCCCGTCCGGATGGACCGCTCGAGGTTGCTGCGCACGGGAGCGGCGAGCAGGGGGTGCATCGCGCCGCGGTAGACGTCCGCGCGGCGGAGGACGTGCTCGAGCAGTGCCCGCTCGCCGTCACCGATCGCGTCGGTGCGCGGGAGGATCTCCATCGCTTCGGCGATCTCGGACGAGAGGGCGTCGGCGAGGAGGTCGACGGGGCTCTCGGCATGGCGGTAGAAGGTGTCGCGGGTCACACCCGCCGCGGTGCAGATCGCGGAGGCGGTCACGTCGGCGATCGGCATCCGTCCGGCTAGATCGAGGACGGCGTCGCGGAGGTGCTCCCGTGAACGTCGCGCCCGTGCATCCATGTCGCCCAGTTTATCCGACATGTGTCAGATAAGGCGTAACGTGGCGGGAAGGACGGCACCACGACGGTGCCGCAGAGAGGAAGTCATGTCAGGGTTCGAGAACAGCGTCGCGGTCGTCACCGGCGGAGTGTCGGGGATCGGAGCGGCGATCACGCGCCGCCTGGTCGATCGGGGTGCGAAGGTGTTCGTCGCCGACATCAACGCGGATGCCGTGGCCGCCGCCACCGAGACGTTCGGCGAGAACGTGGCGGGCCTGCGCACCGATGTCACCGACGAGCAGTCGATGGAGGCGCTCTTCGCCGCCGCCGTCGAACGATTCGGCCGGATCGATGCGGTGTACAACGTCGCCGGCGGCTCGAAGCCGGGCCGCGTCATCGACATGGATCTCGCGACCTGGGACTTCAACATCAAGCTGAACCTCTACGGCGCGTTCCTGGGCACGAAGCTCGGCGCGAAGCAGTTCCTCGCCCAGGGCCGCGCGGGTTCGATCGTGAACATCGCATCGTTGAACTCCCAGGTGCCGATGCATTCCGGTGCCGGGTACTCGACTGCGAAGGCCGGTGTCGTGATGCTCACGAAGAACGCCGCGCTCGAGCTCGCCGAGCAGGGCATCCGGGTGAACGCGATCTCGCCCGGCCTGGTCGCCACGCCGCTCACGGGCGGACTGCTGGCCGTCCCGGGAGTCATGGACACCTACCTGGATCGCATACCCGCGAAGCGCGCCGCCGATCCCGACGAGATCGCGGGCGTCGCGCTGTTCCTCGCGTCGGCCGACGCGTCGTACGTCAACGGCGAGAACATCGTCGTCGACGGTGCGTGGGCGACGACCGGCTACCCGGACCTGCGCCCCTTCATGGGCTGAGCCGACGGCTCACAGCGGCACGACCAGGGGCGTCCCGGCGTGCGGGTCGGGGATCACGGAGCAGGGCAGTCCGAAGACCTCCTCGACCCGCTCGGCCGTGACGATCGCCGATGGATCCCCGGAGGCCACGATCTCGCCATCGCGCATCATGATCATGTGATCCGCGAAGCGCGCGGCCTGGTTGAGATCGTGGAGCACGGCGACGACCGTGCGCCCCTCGGCGTGGAGGCCGTGGAACAGGCGCAACAGGTCGTACTGGTGCGCGATGTCGAGGAACGTCGTCGGCTCGTCCAAGAGCATCGTCGGCGACTCCTGCGCGAGCAGCATCGCCACCCAGACGCGCTGGCGCTGTCCGCCGGAGAGCTCGTCGACCAGACGCCCCGCGAGCTCGGTCGTGCCCGTCGCCGCGAGGGCGGCGGCCACGGCGGCCTGGTCGGTGTGCGACCACTGGCGGAGGATCGTCTGGTGGGGGTGTCGACCGCGGGCGACGAGGTCCGAGACGCGGATGCCGTCCGGGGCGAGCGACGTCTGGGGGAGCAGCCCGAGTCGCCGCGCGATCTCCTTCGTCGGCAGGTCCGAGATCGCTCGACCGTCGAGCAGCACCTGCCCGGTCGTGGGGCGCAGCAGACGCGCGAGCGCACGCAGCAGCGTCGACTTGCCGCAGGCGTTCGGGCCGACGATGACCGTGAACGAGCCCGCGGGGATCTCGACGTCGAGATGCGCAGACACCACGCGGCCGTCGTAGCCGATCGTGAGGTCGGCGCCCTGCAGGCGGGCGCGGGTGAGGGTCTCGGTCGTCGTCATCGTCTTCTCGGTCATCGTCTTCTCGCTTCCTGGATGAGCAGCCAGACCAGGTAGACGCCGCCGAGGCAGACGGTGACGAGGCCGACCGGGATCTGGGTCGGGGCGAACAGCCGCTGCGCGAGCACATCGCTCGCGACCAGCAGCAGTGCGCCGAGAGCGGCGGATGCCGTGAGCGTGACGCTCGCCGAACCGGTGAGGCGGCGGGCGATCTGGGGTGCGGCGAGCGAGATGAAGGCGATCGGTCCCGCCATCGCCGTGACGACCGCGGTGAGTCCCACGCCGAGGATCACGAGCGTCAGACGCACCCCTCCGGTGCGCACCCCGAGGGCGGTCGCCGCGTCGTCGCCGAGCTCGAGCATGTGGAGACGATCGGCGAGCATCGCGACCGCGATCGCGATCGGGATGATCACGCACGCGGCGATGCCGACCTGCTCTGCCGTGATGAGGTTGAGCGAGCCGGCGCCCCAGGCGCTGGCGAGCAGGGCGACGTTCAGGTTCGCGTTGAGGACGATCCAGGTGTTCACCGAGGCGAGCATCGACGCGATTCCGATGCCGACGATGATGAGCCGGAATCCGGTGAACCCGCGGCGGAACGCCAGCAGGTACACGACCAGTGCCGTCGCGGTGCCGCCGATGAGCGCGGCGGCGGCGGTCGATGCGACGCTGACGCCGAACGTCGTGATCACGATCAACGCGCCGGTGTAGGCCCCGGCGTCGAAGCCGATCACGTCGGGGCTGCCCAGAGGGTTGCGCGTGAGCGATTGGAAGATCGCGCCGCCGATGCCGAGCGCAGCGCCGAAGACGAGTGCGCCCAGCACTCGCGGGAGCCGCCACTCGATGATCACGAGCTCGGCCCGGGGTTCCCCGACGCCGAGCAGCGTCGCGACGACCTCGCCCGGGGTGAAGACCGCGTCGCCCAGGGTGAGCGCGAACACACCCACCGCGATCGCGAGCGCCGTGGCGGCGAGGGCGACGATCGTCGCCCGCACACCGATGCGTCGGGAGAAGAAAGACGTCCGCGGCGTGAAGACATGGCGGCCGGCATCCACCGGTGTGGTCAGGAGGTCGGCGCTCACAGCCCGCTCACCTTCCGACGACGCACGAGGGCGATGAGGACGGGGGCGCCGATGACGGCCGTCACGACCGAGACGGGCAGTTCGCCCGTGCGGAGCACGAGTCGACCCGCCACGTCTGCGGTGAGAAACAGCAGCGGTGCGGCGAAGACGGTGCCGAGGAGGATCCAGCCCTGATGGGGCCCGACGAACCAGCGCACGGCGTGCGGCACCATCAGGCCGACGAAGGCGATCGGACCGGCAGCGGCGGTGGCCGCACCGCAGAGCAGGGTCACCGCGACGATCGAGAGCACACGCGTGAGGGCGACGCGGGATCCGAGGGCGGTCGCGAGATCGTCGCCCAGCGCGAGAGCGTTGAGCGACGGCGCGAGGCAGACGGCGAGGACGAGGCCGATGAACACGAAGGGCAGCACCGTGTAGACGTCCGGGGTGAGCGAGGTGAGCGAGCCCGCGTTCCAGCTGCGCATCCGGTCGAAGACGCTCGGGTTGAGGAGACCGATCGCCGCCACGACGCCGCCCATCACGGCGCCGAGCGCGACACCGGACAACGTCATCCGCAACGGATCCGGGGCGGTGCGGCCTGCCGAACCGATCAGGTACACGAGGACCGTCGCCGCGATCGCGCCGGCGAACGAGAACCAGATGTATCCACTCGCGGCGCTCACGCCGAAGAAGGCGACGCCGATCACGACGCCCAGGCTCGCTCCCGCATTCACCCCCAGGATGCCGGGATCGGCCAACGGGTTGCGGGTGAAGCCCTGGATCAGTGCTCCGGCAATGCCCAGCGCTGCGCCGACCGCGAGGCCGACGATCGTGCGCGGGACGCGCATGCCCTGCACGATGGCGCCGTCGTCACCCGTGCCGACTGTGAGGCCGTGCCAGACGTCGACCGGAGAGATCCGCTGCGAGCCGAACAGCACGCTCGCCACGCAGACGAGCGCGAGCGCGCCGGCGAGGAGGAGCACCACCAGGCCGCGGCGTGCCCCCGAAACCTGCGGCGCTCTCTCCTCGACGAGCGTCGAGGTCATACCGCGCACCTCACAGCCCGAGCTTCTCCAGCTCGGCGTCGTAGGCGTCCTCGATCTCCTCCTCGGAGCGGCCGTCGTCATTCCACATGGCCGTGAGCCGCGCGTGGGTGCCCTCGTCGAGGGATTCGTAGCGCTCCCGCCAGGCTTCGGCGTTCTCGGTCCAGTAGCCGAGGACCTTGTAGTCGGTCGCCGGGAGCTTCAGGTCGTGACGGAGGTGCTTGCGCACGCCGCGCGTGGCTTTCGTCTCACCGGCGACCCAGACGTACCCGCGCCCCGTCGGAAGCTCGGATGCGCGCAGGATCTCCTCGATGCGCGTGGGACCGTGCCCGTTGCCGCCGTGCACCCAGTGCAACTCCACACCGTCCGGGGTGGTCAGGGACAGCTCGTCCTCGGCCGTCGCGACCTCGACGACCACACGGGTGCGGACGCCGCTCGGCGCGTTCTCGGCGAGGCGAGCGGCCGCCGGCAGGCCGGTGGCGTCGGCGATCAGCAGCTGCCACTCGATGTCGGCGGGCGCCGCATAGAGCGCCTTCGGCGTGTTGACCCCGAGCACGTCGCCCGGCTGGGCGCGCAGGGCCCACGCCGCCGCGATCCCCCCGTCGTGCACGACGAAGTCGATGGTGAGCTCACGCGCCGCGGCATCCCAGTCCCGCACCGTGTACGTGCGCATCGGGGCCGGATCCACACCCTCCGGGAAGTCCCAGTAGCCATCGTCGGTCGGGAACGGCAGGTTCGGCTCGATCTGCCCCTCGGTCGGGAAGAAGACGCGGAAGTACTCATCGCCCACCCCGGTGGTCACGAATCCATCGAGACCTTCGCCGCCGAAGACGACCCGCATCATGCCCGGGCTCAGCCGTTCGACGCGCTGCACCACGATGCGGTGCACGAGGTTGACGGTCATCCGAGGAGCGCTTTCTCGACGACGGTGAGGAACGCGTCCATGCCGCTGGGGGAGCCGTAGATCATCTCGTAGTTGTAGGGGTAGTACTCGCCGTCCTGCACGAACGAGAGGTTCTGCCAGATCGCGTTCTGCTGCAGGGCCTCGTCCTCCTCGACCCAGACGGTGCCATCCTCTTCGGCTCCGGTGAACACGACGTCGATGCCCTCGAGCTGTCCGAGCTGCTCGGGGCTCAGTTCCGCGTACTCGTCGCTCGCGGGCAGGCCGTCCTCCGTCGCGTTCATCAGGGGCGCCATCTCCAGACCGAGGTCGGCGAAGACGAGGCAGGGCACGCCGTAGCAGGACGTCGTGACCTGACCGTCCCAGTAGCCGACGTCTGCGACGACGGGGTGGATGTCGGCGGCGTCGAGGCGGGAGCGGATGTCGGCGATGCGGGCCTCGTACTGGTCGACCCACTCCTGCCACTGCTCCTCGCGTCCGAGATCGGTCGCGGCCTTCGCGACGACGTCTCGCCAGTCGCCGCCGTCGAATGCGTTGTACGTGTAGGTCGGTGCGATCTTCTGGAGCTGCCCGTCGAGGTCCTCCTCGTAGCCGAGGCCGCTGAGGATGAAGTCAGGTTCGGCCTCGAGCACGGCCTCCAGGTTGAATTCCGGGAAGTTCCCGAAGGTCTCCAGCCCCTCCAATTCCTCCTGAGGGAAGAAGTCCGGGAAGGCCATGAAGTCGTCGCGGATCGGCTGTGTGCCGGCGAGGTCGAAACCGAGCGTGATGAGGATGTCGAGGTCCGTCGTGTAGAAGCCGAGCGCCGCCGTCGGCTCGGCCGGGATCGTGATGTCGACGCCGGTCGGAGTCGTGAGCTCCACCGTGTCGTCCGCGGTGGAGGAGCCGCCGGCGGAGGAGGCGGCGCACGAGGTCAGGAGGAGGCAGGTCGCTGCGAGCGCGACGAGGGACACGGGCGTAGAGCGCATGGGAGGGTCTTCCGGAAGAGGATCGGGGAGCCGGGGCTTAGGTAAGGCTCGGCTTACCCAGTATGGATCCGTCCGATGTCGCGGAGATGCCACACCGTGTCGAGGTCACGCCGACTTCGCGGAATCCTCGTCGCGTCGCGCGGCGTACTCGCCGGGCGTGCGCCCGACTTCCCGGCGGAAGGCTTGCACGAACGCACTCGGCGTCGCGTAGCCGGAGCGCCGGCTCACGTGCGCGACCGTGTAGTCGGCGGAGAGCCATTCGATGGCGCGGCGCATGCGTGCTCGGGTGCGCCAGGTGGAGAAGCTCAGGCCGGTCTCGGCGACGAACAGGCGTGAGAGGTTCCGCGCGCTGGCGCCCACGTGATGTCCCCACTCCTCGATCGAGCGATCGTCGGCGGGGTCGGAGAGCAGCGCCTCGGCGATCGCTCGGGTACGCAGGTCGAGGGGGAGGGGAAGGTCGACGACGGATGCTTCGACGGGTTCGAGCAGGCTGACCACGAGTTCCTCCGCATGCAGGCGCGGTCCCGCAGCGAGGTACGGCGGAGCCTCGAGTCGGTCGAGCACGGCGCGCATCACGTCGGGCAGGGCGACCGCGGTCGTGCGCGGCGAGGGGGAGGCGATGTCGCCGTCGATGAAGGTGCAGCGGAACGAGGTGCCGGCCGCGGCGATCACGCGATGGGACGTCTCGGCGGGAATCCAGAGACCCTGCGTGGCGGGGATGGCGAAGTGTCCGTGCTCGGTCTCGGCGGTGAGAACGCCTCGCGCCCCCCAGAGCAGTTCGTGACGATCGGGGTGGGCGTGAGTGTCCCAAGCGGCCCCGTCGACCACGTCGAACTCGTTCGTTCCGATGCGCCAGACGACGCTCTCCTCGGAGTCGGTTTCGGTGAGCGACATGAAGCCTCCGCTTGCCTTGCCGTGGGCAGATTAGGACACCCTAAGTTAGCACGCGCGCTCGTCTCGCCGAGGGGATGGGGCGGAACGAAGAAGCCCCGCTCCGTCGAGGCGACGTGCGGGGCTGCGATGTGTGGGCGATACCGGACTCGAACCGATGACCTCTTCCGTGTGAAGGAAGCGCGCTACCAACTGCGCCAATCGCCCATGACCCAGGGGGTCGAGAAACGATACTACCGGACGCGCGCGGGCCGTGATGACCATCCGGCGAGACACGCGCGAGATTCGCTTCCGGTTTGGACAGTCGCGGATCATCGGCTAATGTTTCATAAGTGCCCGGGACAACCGGGAACGAAATGCGGATGTAGCGCAGTTGGTAGCGCACAACCTTGCCAAGGTTGGGGTCGCGAGTTCGAGTCTCGTCATCCGCTCGAGTGCAGAGGGTCTTCTTCGGAAGGCCTTCCGCACGTGGGGTCAATCCACACGGTGGCGTGGCCGAGCGGCTAGGCACCGGCCTGCAAAGCCGTTTACACGGGTTCGAATCCCGTCGCCACCTCACTGAGAACTGAATAGCCTTCATAGGCGCGATTGGCGCAGCGGTAGCGCGCTTCCCTGACACGGAAGAGGTCACTGGTTCGATCCCAGTATCGCGCACGAAAAAACCCCCGGTCCCGGGGGTTTTTTGTTTTACTGAGTAGCTTCGTGGACTCTGCGTGGACCACGGCTCGCGCCTTCTCGGTCTACAGTCACCCGACTCTGACTGATCGTGACATTTCTTGACTCGTGACTCGCGCACCGCAGACTGGTTCTAACTGGCTCGTGGCGACGCCTCGCATCTGGGTACCGCATGTTCGGAATGGTGCGAGCGGGTTCGTTTTAGGCTGATGAACTGGATTTTCTCTTGCCCCTAGTTCCGACAGAGCAAACTCTTGCCGTCTAGAGGGCTGCCGTGTAGATCGTTTGTCGCAAAGAGTTCCTCGGACGCGTGGCCAGACTCATCCCAGTAGCGCTTGTCTGGGAAAACGCCGACGCTTGAACGTGGGTAACGCAGATCCGCTCGGCCGACGCCGGCACGGTCATAGCTCGGGCCGCAGTGGCACCTACTCTGTTTGCCGCGAGTGACTGCGAACGTATTAGGTCGAAGTCCACTCATTCGGGCTTAGTCGACGGCATCCCCTCAACGAGCGCCGCCCCGAGAGAACCAAGATTCGCAGGACCCAGGATCCAACACACCGACTTCGATCCGGCTCTCTCTCCACTACTCGTAGAGTGGCGCACCGAAGTGGTCGGGCAGGACTACGTTGTCGCTGCCTTAGTTGTGCCCGGCGGCCACCACCTGCTCTCCAGCGGACCCCCGGGCGTTCTGTTCGGAGTAGGACTTCCCGTCAATATTGCTGGGCACGCTCATGCGTGGAACCGGGTCATCGATCCCGGTCACTTCAAACGAATGTCGGATCTCTCCGGTAGCTTGATCCCACTGGCGTACCCATAGGAGCACCCATGTCAGCAGTCTCTATTGCGCTCTACGGCGGCGAATGCCTCTGTCGATCGCGTCGGCTCCGGATGACCGATGATGCTGAGGCGGAAGAGGGCGACTCGTGAAGAATGCGCACACGGCTATCGATCGTGCTGCCTCCATCCAGGAATCTAATGCCGCCGTAGAGAACGAGACCTCACGTGAAGAGGTTCCGGAGAGGAAGATTAAGCTCAGGACCCTCGCGCCCGAGTACAAGGGGGACCACCACAGTCTCTATGTCCGGCATCTCGAGCAGGCCATCGAGGAGAGGAAGAACCGGAATATCGCTCTGACCGGCCGCTACGGTGCCGGAAAGTCCAGCGTGCTCGACGCGTTCGAAAAGAAGCACGAGGCGGAGACCGTCCGCATCAGCATCAACACGCTCGGCCCGGACGAGGACGATGAGGATCTCACCAACCGGATCCAGAAGGAACTGGTCAAGCAGCTCGTATACCGGCTCAAGCCCGGCCAGGTCCGTCGTTCAAGATTCGCTCGTCCGAAGCCGCTCACGAAGTGGACGGCGCTGTGGCAGGCGCTCGGCGTCGCAGCGGTCGCGCTCAGCCTCCTGTGGTTACTCGGTGTCCGGCCCTCCGCGGACTGGCCCGGCGCGCAGGCAAATGTGTTCGTTCAGCTTGGTCTGGGCTTGCTGTTCTTCTCACTTGTGGTGCTCGTCGTGTGGGCGGTCCGCTGGCTCATTGGAGACAAGTTCGTCTCCGAGGTAAGCACGGCTGGCACCAAGATCGCGCTGAGCGATGGACCCACGACCTACTTCGACAGCTTCCTCGACGAGATCGTCGCGTTCTTCGACGCCGTCGAGCCCGAGTTCGTGATCTTCGAGGATCTTGACCGCTTCGATGACCCGCAGATCTTTGATTCGCTGCGCGAGCTGAACACGCTGGTGAATGCCTCTGCTCACTGGAAGAGCAAGGAACATCCGCTCAGGTTCATCTACGCCATCAAGGACAGCCTGTTCGAACAACTCGGATCGGACGCGGCGTTGAAGGACGACACTCGCGACGAGCAGTCGTCCGAAGCCTCGGTCCGTACACCCACCGTGGTTGGGACAGTACCTAAGCCAGATCTCGCTGCGGAAGCTGTGCGTCGGGCCAACCGCACTAAGTTCTTCGAGATGGTCATCCCGATGGTGCCGTTCCTCTCGCACAGGAACGCGCGTGACCACCTCTCTGATGCCCTGACAGCGCTCGGGTTCCCCAAGGACTACGTCTCGCGGCCATTGCTCGACCTTGTTGCGCGGCACACGACCGACATGCGCCTGATGATCAACATCTGCAACGAGTTCGCCGTGTTCGTCGAACGTCTCCTCTGGAGTGAGAACCCTGCTCCTGGCATGACCGCCGATCACCTGTTCGCGCTCGTCGTGTACAAGAACTTCCACATGGCCGACTTCGAGAACATTGCTCAAAGGACGAGCACCCTCGATGATCTTGAACAGCATCATCGAGATGAGGTCCGTGCCTTGATCGAGGGGCTGCAGAAGCAGCGCCGCACGACAGTGCAGCTCGAGGCACACCGTGCGAGGAGAACGGAAACTGCTTCAGCGCTGGGGCAGCGCCTGCAGGACATGAAGGCTGCGTTCCCAAACCCCTACAGTAACTATCCTGTCTCGTTCGTGACGGGTGGAAAGACCTTCGCCTTCGATGCAATTCAAGGTGTCGACTTCTGGGCGCAAGTCGCCTCGAGCCGAGCGATAACGGTCAATCACACGCACGCCGGGGCGGCGTCAATGGATGGCGAGCAGATCGATCGTCTCTTCCCCGAGCTGAACAGCGTGGCCCGCTGGCGCACCCCCGATGCCGACAGACTCACACGCATGAGTGAGCAATCCGATGACGACATCGCGATCCTGCGGGGCGCTGACTTCGTCGAGCTCGCGGCATACGGGAAAGTCCCGGAGGGCCGGACACCGTTCGCGCAATGGATCCACGACGATCTCGAATCGGAGCTCGCCCGTGATCTCGTCCGGAAGGGCTTCATCACTCGAAACTTCGCCGAGTACTCGGCGATCTTTTACGGCAACTTCGTCGGAGTCGACGTCGCTTACTTCTACAACCACAGCGTCCAGCCGAACGAGATGTACCTCGACTTCAAGTTCAAGACGGAGAACGCCGTCAGCAACCTGCTTGAGCAAGTACCTTCAGACTTCACGAGCACGGTGAGCGCGCTCAACATCGACGTCGTCGACCACCTGCTGCAACACCAGCCTGTGCTCGCGAAGGAGGCCGTCGCGTACATCGTTTCTCATGAGGCGAGCAAGGACGTGCAGACCTTCCTCGAGTCCCACTTCAACATGCCGGATGCGCAGCACGAGAAGCTCGTCGAGCTGCTTGCCGAAGACCCGTGGCACGAGGTGTTCGAGTACTTGGCGGACCATCACGCGATCCCAGATCTGGAGACGAGGCTGCGACTATTCAATGCGGCGCTGCTGCACGCGCAGGCCGTGGACTCGTACGACATCGGTGAAGCGGCGATGGACTTCCTTGACCAGTACCACCCGCGGATGACGGCCATCACGGCGGAGCATTCCCCGGTCAGGATCGCGCGAGTGCTCGAGATCCTCGAGTCCGCGGAGATAGTTGTCCCCGACCTGAGCCGCCTGAGTAAGCCGCTTCGCGAGCACGTCGTGGCCAGGCAGATGTACGAAATCAGCGTCCCCAACTTGAAGCAGGCGCTCGAGATAGAGACCGCTCCCACTCTGGATGAAGTCAGGAAGAACGAGCACGTGTGGGAGCACTGCCGCTCACGCATCGACGACTATCTCAAGGCCGTCCAGGGGGACGAGACGATCGAGTGCATCGTCCAGTCAGAGTCGGTGCTCGTCGACGTGATCAACGAGCAGCATGAGTCCTGGACGGATGACCAGCTCTGGGTGGTGATCGAAGGTAGCTCCGACGCCGTGAAGATCGCGGAGCTCCAGCAGACCCCTGAGCCGGTCTGGCCGATGCTCGTCGGGTCACACCATGTCTTGCCGTCGGCCGTCAACGTCGTCGATTACGCGAAGGAGCACGGCGTCGATGAGCAGCTCGCTGGGTTCCTGTCGCCAGACGATGCTGAACCCATTGAGCTGCTGGACCTCGACGAGATCGAGGATGACGAACGCGGCGAGCTCGTGATCAAGCTCCTGAACGCTTCGGAGCACTTGACCGCAGAGGATCGCGTGGCGTTGGCATGTCAGGTGAGCCCCGCTGACGGGTTTGACCTGGGCTCCGTCACTCCTAGTCCGGACCAGCTCCTCGCTCGTGGTCTCGCAGCGGGGCTGTTCGAGGACGACCTCCCTACGTTCTCCCACTTCGCGCCGGGCGGCTGGGAGGCAACGTCCGAGGCCTTCGAGGTGTCTCAGAAGGTCGCCAGCTTCATGTCGCCGACGATCTTGCAGGGATACGTCGCCGAGTTCCTCACCAGCCCGAACAGCTCGAAACGCCTGAAGCGGATCGTCGTCATTTGTCTGCAGCAGTACGTACCGAACGACGACGCAAGGGCACTCCGCGCCGCCGGCGAGTTCGCCCGTACGGAATCACTCAAACTGCCGTTGGACGAAGTGCGGCGGATCGCACGTGTTGCCAAAGCCGTTGGTGCGGTTATGCGACAGTTGGTGCTCTCAGCGAAGGACATCAGCGCTGACGACGTCGTCGAAGTCGTCAGCATGCTTGGCGCGCCGTACACCAAGCTCGCCGACGGACCCGGTGCCAAGTTCGATTACCCCAGCGGAGTTCCCTCTCTCGATACCGTTTTCAAGCACCTCGAAACCGCCGGCCGCATCAAGGTCACGAAGAAGCTCTTCGGATCTGGGCGGACGGTCGAAGTCCTTGTCTGAGCACAACCGCGATCGGATCGCACCCTCGGAACCTCGATTGTCTTCAGGAGGAACATTGGATTAGAACGACTTCGCTTCTTTCGAGCCAACATTCCCTCCTTCTCGCGACGAGCGACTTCTTCGCTGGCATGAAGACTTGCGTGCACTGATCCCATCGCAGGTCTCGATCCGCTCGGCTTCGCCCACGCCGGAGGAGGATGCCCGCCGCATGTGGGACATGCAGCTAGCATGCGAACCCATCACCGTGCTTTCCCTGGAAGCTAATCCTCAGACGATCAGAGATCGGCTGGTGTTCTTCGCTGAGATCGAAGGCGTGCATGTCGGCTTCTGCGTCGCGTCTCCGGGGGCGGAGGCATCCAACCCATTGTTCGTGCAGGTTGTGGCGGTAGTTCCTTCTATGCAGCGGAGGGGAGTCGGGTGCACACTGCTCTCCGCCGCCGCATCAGAGGAGCCCGTGCGCGACATCGTGTTCGCGACGCAGGAGAGCAAAAACGCCGCGCGTGCGATGAACGCGCGATTCTCGAACGACTTGGGTGCGACGCTCGAACGCGTCAACCTAGGCGTGTATCCGGACCGTTGCCTGGACATTCGGCGAGGCCAAGGTTATCGGGTCTGGAAGGTCAGTCGACCCCGATAGACACCACCCATGCTCGCTAGCACTACTTCACGACCGGCACCCCGAGGGGCACCTGCTAGGTGGAGCCGCGTAGATCACAGACCGACTTCACGCTATTGAGCGCGGCAGCGCAGTTAGGAATCCAGGCGACCTGACCTAGCGACGCCATCAACTTGGCCTGTCGCGCATACCTGGGTGCCACGCCCCGCGGCTCGGGCGCATTCTGCGTCTGATTCTCCGGGAAGTCGCGAGCGATGCTGTAGTCCTTGTGCGGTGCTGACGGATCCCAGCCCTCCATGTGGGGTCGCGGGCTATTCGCCGACGGCTCCGCGTCGAAGATGCCGTCATCGAGGTGCTCGATGTTCATGATCGGGTCGAATTCGTCCGCGCGGCTGCGCGCCCATTCCACCCACTCCTGCAGCCTGGGTCGCTCTGCCAGCAGCCCTTTCGCGGTTGCTTCGGCTTCGAGCTGCCCTGCGAAGTCTCGGAGCTCCTGCGCTCCCTGCCAGCTTTCGAACGCGCGCACGAAGATCACCTCTCGTTGAACGAGGAGGGCTTTCGCGCGGGCGCGTTCATGTACCGCTTCCCATGCTCGTCGCTCGGTGGCCTTCTCGCGCTCGTATGCTTCATGCGCCTCGGCATGGCGTTGCTTCTCGCGCTCCAGCGCATCGGCGTCGTCGACCACGCCCTTCTTGATCGCGCGTGCGATCTCGCGGACTTGGCTCTTAAGCGGTTTCTTCTTCTCGTCGGACCAGCTGTCGCTATTGTGCTCGTACCGGTAGCTCTGGCGTCCGAGGTCGACCTGGTGTGAACCGTCTCGTTCGATCTCGAGTTGCAGGCGACTGGACGGTACGCTGTCGAACTTCGGAATCTGCTTCCATGGTGAGCGCCGGAGCTCTCGCTGCTCTGCGTCCGTCGGGACGTGAGGCACCTCGTCCAGGAGCTCTGTCAGTTCGAGGCTCCGGCGGCGGGTGTCGACCTGGATGAACAGCTTCGGTGTCTTGAGCTTAACGTTCACCCCGAGCCTGAGTCCGTGCGCGCGTAGTTCCTCAGCGAGACTCAGCAATACTTCCATGGCGCGGGGACGAAGCACTTCGTTGACCGAGTGCAGGATCTTCGTCGTCTCTAGAGCGGTGCGGAGCGCGTCGAGGTTCGTCGTGACCGTTCGAGCCGTCGTTCTGATGCGGTCCCAGTTCGTGGTGCCAACGGCTGATCCGGAACCGAGCATGATGACGATGTCACCGGAGCTGCGCCCGGTGAAGCGTAGCTCTTGCCCATCCGGCACCAGGTGGTGGACCCTGCATGCGCGCAGCACTCGTCGATAGCGCGCCCGGACCGACTCCTCCGGGTCGGGGATAGTGAGTTGCCTTTGTTCCTGGAACTGAATGATGAGGGCGTTCGCTCCGAGAGTGTCTCTGACGCGCCCTCGCTGAGATCGAGGTTGGGGAGTCTTTCGCGACGTGTGCGGCGGCCGGCGGTGACGGTGGCCGAGGGGGCGCTGGGTGGATAGCTGCCATGCTCTAGGTAGTGCGTGCCTGCGTCGGTGACCATGGCGGACCAAGTTCTGCCGTGGCCGGTGACGGTCGCGAGGCCTCGAGACTTAGGCGCTGCGGCACTGATCTTGTGAACGTTGTCGTCCTCGGCCCATTTGCCCGCGGGGCAGCCGTCGGCGATCCATCGCAGGACTTCGAGCTGCCGGTCGTTCACTGGCCGATTCATACGAGCACCGTATCGGAAGCCGTCGATGCTGCGACCAGCTGGTCCCTCCACCCCCAGTGGCGCTCTCCGAGTTCGATACACTCCGGATGAATGCCCTGCAGCGATGGTTTCTCTCGGGGATCAGCGAGAGGAAGAACAGTGGCTCTGAAGACTGGCGCACCGTCCGACAAGGACGTTAAGTACGACACCGAGACAGTCAAGGTTATCCGGGGCACCGAGGAAAAGACGATCTCGAAACGCGAGGGCGACGGCTGGGAGCTGGTCAGCCAAAATCCCGGCAAACTACGCTCAGAGCTCGTCTTCCGTCGTCCCTCGTCGAAGACGCCGTGGCGCGTGCTTGCGATCATCGGCGGGGTGTTGGTCGTCTTGTTTATTTTCATCGGCATCATGGCTACCTTCAGCAACGATGACGGCGACGTGGAGCCAGCTCCGGTGAAAACGCCCAGCGCGCAAGCAGTCGCGCCGAGCAGTGAACCGTTGGCTGATTCCGAGGAGAGTGCGCCTGTGGAGGAAGAGTCGGCGACCGAGGTGTCGGACGGAGTGTCAACGACTGTCGATGAACTCCTCGACAAGCTTAACTCTGCCGAAATGGGCGGCATCAAGACAGGAGATCGCTTCACGCTCACAGGCGAACTCTTTATGTCCGATCTGTGGATGACCGGCGCAACCGGCGACTACTTTGTCATGTTGAAAGCACAGGGCGGAGCCCAGGACCTGACGGTGTTCGTCGACGAAGCCGTGGCTTCGGGGTGGACGGACGGGACGATGGTTGAGATGACCCTGGAGGCCGTGGACGCCATCATTGATGGTGAGACCTCCAGCGGGTGGTTACGGGCGGTCTCCACGAAGACGATCCGTTAGTACGCGCCCTACACGAACACGCGCTGACCCGAACGGATGTCGCCCGCGACCATCCGTTTGCCAGCCTGTACCGAGACGCCGAGAACACTAGGGTTCCATTACGTCAACGGAAGCGGAGGGCTTTCGTCATCCAGCCATGATGTTTACGAAAGCGTCGTGAAACCGGGATGATCGAACTATGGCTACGCCAGCTGCCGATCCGCTTCCCGAACCCGATCACGAGTATGGCTACTCCGAGGCGCTCCTCGAGGGTGTCCTATGTGAACACATGGTGAGGTTCCGCGAGTACATGATGACGAAGACATACGCCATCAGCGCGGACGGTCCTGTGTACTACTCCCATGACGTGCGGCGATTCGTTGACTACTACGTCATGCGCACGGCCCGCCCGCTCACCGAGGCAGACATTCGAGCGCTGTTCGACAACTGGCAGTCACAGGAGAAGGACACGGATCTCCACGACCGCGATTAGTAGGTCGAGACTACGATTCGGATCCGTGGTGGGATTATCGTGTCCTGACCTGCAGATTAGCCGGAGGAGGTATCGGGATGGAGGTCTATCAGGCGGTCGCTCCTGGAACGCGGATGGGGTTCTCACACACGAAGCCCATCTTCGTCGTCGACAACCTCGCCGACCTCAGAGGCGCAGCCGCCGGCATCGTGACGCTTCCCGTGCAGATCGACTGGACCCCTGCCCACAGCTATGACCTCGCGGAGCCGGTCCGGATCCGCACGATGTACGAGACCGTTCTGCGAGAGGCAGGCAGCGAAGCCGAGATCGCTCAGTTCATCGCTCGCGACCTGCTCATTGAGCACTGGTCGGAACTGAATCTCCCCATGTTTGTCGAGGATGCATGGGAAGCGTTTCACCCTGAACTCCGACGTGCGTCCATACCCAGCGAGCACGCGGTCGTGCCCCACGACGCACCAATCACAGAGTCTTGGGTCGCGTATCCCTCCCTTGGGCGCTCCCCTCGCGCCGGCAGCCCTGGACGCGTGGATCGCACGGTGATTCTCAGCCGTGCCCTTCACGCCGCCGTCGAGCCTTACGTTCTGGCCGACTGGGAGCGTGCTCGAGAGATTATGCTCCGCAACATCGCGAAGCAGATCCCGCGGGCTCGGAGCCCCCTCGCCCGCGGGTGGCTCTCGGAGTGGGAGGATGCGATCCGGCGAGGGCCCGAGGCTGTGATCGATCTGTCTCGCCTCGAGGGAGAGCACGGCAACGACCTTCGTCAGATGACGCCACTCGCGGGAGTGCTTCCATTCGAGATACAGCGCAAGATCGCGCTTGAACTTCCACGCAACGAGAGCTGAGATGGGCGGCCTCGCGCTCCTCCTCGCTCAGAGTTGAAATCCTGCTGCGGTCTCATGGAAGGTTGCGCTGAAATGCGCTGTCTCGCGCTCGAACGCTGAACGCTGTGGGATGTCGAATCGCTCGCCGCCCGCTTCTCGCTGGACGGTCCCGTCGCCTATCGCCTGGCCGTGCGAGTCCTTCGACGTGTCCGCCCGGGCTGACGTTGCAGTCACGCGGACGACACCGCCATGCGATGCCTATGAGCAGTTGGGGTTCACCCGCACATCACACAATCGCATCCACAATCGCATCCACAAGCGCACCTGAGACTGCGTGAAGGGGTGCGTGCGGGCCGGCACCGCCGCCGGCTGGTTGCGAATGCAACAGAGCAGGATTTTCTGTGCCCGCGTAATGAAATCGCGCACGGAAGGTCTCATATACGAGGCACCCGTACCCAGGGTGCCCCGAGGGAGAGGTAGAACATGGATAACTGCACGATTCTCGCGGAGACCGGAGGCGACTTCTCGTGGCCTCTCCTCCTCGTGGGGGTTCTGGTGACCGTCGTCGGAGTGGCACTGATCGTCAGTGCGAAGAGACGTACACGACGGCCGGGTCGTGCAGCAATGGCCTGGGCTCTCGCCGCGGCCGTCGTGCTCGGCGGTTCAGGAGCTGCGCTCGTTCCGACGCAGGCCTACGCCGCGACGGACAACTGCGACACCGTCACGACTACAGAGCCCACCGCTCCGGTCGTGACCCCCACGCCCGAGCCCACGGTCGACCCGCCCGTCGACCCGACGGACCCGACGGACCCGGAGAACCCGGACCCGGTGGAGCCCGAGCCCGAAGCCGTCGCCCCGGTCGCTGCGGGCGGCGCTGGAACGGTAGCCACCTTCGAGTGGCAGAACAGCCAGCGTGACTTCGTCCCCGGCTCGGACGACCAGCTCGCCATCGTCGCAGCGCCGGCGTTCACCTTCGACGTGCTCGCCAACGCATCCGCAACCGCACCGGCCACACTCGATGCGGCGACCATCGACCTCGACCCCTCCACTCCTGGCGTGCAGCGGAACATCGAGACCGAGCACCTGGTCGCCAGCGTTGACCCGGCAACCGGCATCATCACGGTGTCGCTGACGGTGCCCGTGGGCTCGTTCATCAGCATCGCTGACATCGAACAGTTGCTCACGTCAGTGCAGTACACCGTGTCCGACAGCAACGGACTCACCTCCAACGCTGCGACCGTCAGCATCTCCACCATCATCACTCGCGTGGCTGCGGAGACCTGAGCACGCATCTGACTGAGGCCGAGGCCGACCACCCCGAAAGGGATGGTCGGCCTCGTCCTGTTCTGTCACCAGCCAACGACCCAACCCCTGCACGTTCTCGTGCAGGGGTTGGGTCTTTTCAGCTCAGACGTGTCACGCGTCCTCGCTCAGCACTTCGGAACGGCGACGACCGATCATGGTCAGTGCCGCTCCGATCGCGAGGACCAGACCTGCTACGACTCCTCCGGACACGTGCGCATCGCCGCCCGTCGTCGCGAGATGCGCCGCTGCGACATCAGATCCGACCGGCGTCGGCGGCATCACGGTTGTCGGGTCGTTCACCGGTGTGGTTCTCGGGTCGGTGGGCTCCGTCGGATTGACGGGCGGATCAGTCGGGAGCACGGGCGGGTTCGTGGGATCCACCGGCGGATCAGTCGGATCCACCGGCGGATCAGTCGGGTCCACGGGTGGATCGGTGGGGTCGACAGGGGGTCCGTCGGTGCGATGTCCTCTACGACGACCGTCTGTGCGACGGCGTCGATGTCGGTGTGCTCTGCAACGGTCACGCCATCGGCGGTGACGCTCTGGAATGCGACGAGGGTCCTGCCGGCGAAGTCCTTCGGGATGACGAAGTCCACGCTGACGCTGCCATCGGCCTGCGCAGGTGTGAACGTCGTCTGACCGGTGATGCTCGCACCTGCAGCGGTCACCTTGTCGAAGAGCTCACCGTCCACGGTGTACTCCTCGGTCGGTGCATGGGACCTGTGCGTCACGGATGAGGGCGGCGGTGGGGGCCGCCTCCCTCATCTGGATTCTGCCGCCTACGGCTCGGAGATCGCGTGAGCGCCCCCGCCGCAACGCTCATCCACACACCCGAGCGCCGCAGTGAATATTTGTCGTTATCGCGTAATGAATCCTGTCAGTTCGCGTCTCACCTAGTGCAGTGACCCGAACACTGTCCCGGTTCTCCCACCGGGGCCCCCGCTGTAGCGGCGCGGGCGCGGGGAGGGGTGCCCCTCACGCCCCTCCCCGATTCTCTTTCCACGAGCACTCCGTCGTGATGTCGGTATCAATGCGCATCGTTGTACGCGCTGAGGATGTCGTTCGGGATCCTGCCCTTGTCAGACACTGTGTGCCCGTTCTTCCGCGCCCAGACGCGCACAGCATCCAGATCGCGATGACCATTGCCGGCGGCACGCGCATGCTTCCTTGCAAGCCGTGACCTCGACACGGGCCGTGCAGCATCCACATAGGGCTCGAGGAGCTCGACCAGCTTCTGGGCGTTCTCCGAACTCAGATCGATCTCATATGCCTTCGTGCCGATCGAGAACATCACCGTCTGAAGGTCCTCGCCTGCGACTTCTCCACCGGAGAGATCGTCGATACTCGTGTACTCGATGGGCTTCGGGATTCTGGCCATCAGATCACCGTAGTGACCGGCCGGAGAACGCGAAAGCGGCGCGCAGAGGTGCGTGTGCTGAATTTCGGTTCAGTGATGGCGTGATCCACTACCCGGAGTGTGGGCACCACACACGCATGTGGTCGTTCGAATCATTGAATACTTCTTCAAGTTTGCGAACCGAACGAGAAAGTTCATTTTCTGTCGAGCCCCTTGCGGAGACCTGTCACATGCGTAGGGGGAGTCCCCGGTCAGGCCGTGAAAACATCTCAGCATGCAGGGTTAATGGCCTCCGATCAGGATTTGCCGTGAACGGATCCCACGCGCATCGTCGTTTGCCCTGCTATCTGAGACTCCCCTATGTTTTTTCTGAGAGTGCGGTGAGTACCGCGCCCGGAGGGGATTACGATGACGAGCCATTCGCCGAGTAGAGGACGGGGCAGAGGTCGCGCAGCGATCCGCCGAATCCTCGCCAGCATCGGGGCGGGGGCCCTGCTCGCAGGTACTTTCGTCGCCGTAGGGGCCACGGTCGCCCCCGAACCCGCGTTCGCGGTCGCCGGCCAGCCCGGCGTCCCGTCCGCACCGACGCTCCTGTACGAAGAGGACTTCCAGAATGGGACCGGCGTGACCCGCCTTCCCAACTACGCCAGCGATCAGGGGATCAGTTATACGGCCAGTTCGTACTGGCTGTCCCCGGTGAACTGCAACGGCTTCATCGTTTCCTTCTCTTCAGCGCGGCCGGCGAACTACTGCGAGAACGCGGGTCAGTTCGCTTTGACGACTCAGAAGGCGTACGCATTGGGTCTGCTGACCGGTAACGCGGGCGGTAACCGGGCCGTGTCGATGAACTCCAACGGCACGGGTGCTGGCGTCGCCGGAGTCACCCCGATCTCGGCCAATCAGGTCGAGTTCGCCACGGTGGGTCAGGTCTCCATTCCGCAGCCGAATCGCTTCGTCACCTTCTCCGTCGATGCGGCGGCCACGGCCTGTGGTTTCCCGAACCCCCTGCTGCGCTTCTATCTCCGCACCGACGCCGGGGTAGAGATTCCTGTCTCCGACTCGCCCATCAACCCGTGCGTGGACCAGGGCACCACCGGAAACCTGCGTGTGTACCCCCCGGGATCCAACACCAACGACCCCAACGAGCAGGTCCGATACGGCACCTTCGTCGCCAACTCGTCGACGCTTCTTCCCGGCACCTCGCTGGGCATCGTGATGCGTAACCAGCAGGGTACGGACAACGGCAACGACGGCGCGTTCGACAACATCCGCGTCCTGGATGTCACCCCTCAGCTGGACAAGGCCTTCAGCCCAGCGATCGCGCCCACCGGCGGTACGTCGACGCTGACGTTCACGATCACGAACACCTCCGAGCTCGCGGCGAAGAATGGCTGGTCGTTCACCGACAGCCTGCCTGCCGGCCTGACCATCGCAAACCCGACGGCTGCGACCACGACCTGCTCGTCCGGTGTGGTCACTGCTACCGCCGGTGGCAGCTCGGTGGCCGTGACCGGTAACCTCACCGCCGGTCAGGTCTCCTGCACCGCATCGGTGCAGGTCACGTCCCCGGTCCCGGGAACGTTCACCAACGGCCCCGGCAACGTCACCCAGGTGGGTCTGAACCCTCCCGGTGACACCACGGTCGTCTTCCAGGCTCCGGCGCTCACCATCGTCAAGGACGCGGGTACGCCCACCGATGTGAACGGCAACGGCATCACCGACGCAGGTGACACGATTCCGTTCTCGTTCCTGGTCACCAACACCGGTGACGTGGCGCTGACGGGTGTCGTCGTCAACGACCCCAAGGTCGGCTCTGTCGATTGCCCGGCGACCACGCTCGCCGTGGGCGCGGACATGACCTGCACGGCGACGTACACGATCACGTCGGAAGACGTGACCGCTGGCGCAGTGCTGAACACCGCGACGGCGACCGGTACTCCGCCTGTGGGCCCTCCGGTCACCTCGCCCCCGTCAGACACCGAGACTCCTGTAGTCGCTCCCGCTCCTGCGCTCACGCTCGTGAAGTCGGCTGATGTGACCACGGTCACCGCTGCCGGTCAGAACGTGGCGTACGAGTTCGAGGTCACCAACTCCGGCAACGTCCCGGTGACGGACATCGCCATCGCCGAGGGCACCTTCACCGGAACCGGTGACCTGTCCGACATCACCTGCCCGACCGGTCCGCTCGCGGTCGGTGCCGCTGTCACCTGCGAGGCGGCCTACGTCGTGACGCAGGCGGACATCGACGCCGGCGGCTTCACCAACACGGCCACCTCGACGGGAACAGCAGTCGGCACGGACGAGCCGGTGGTCTCCAACGACTCCACCGAAGACGTCGATGCCACGCAGAGCCCCGAGCTCGAGATGACGAAGTCGGCTACCCCGAACACGCCTGACGCCTACATCGAGGGCCAGGTCGTGACCTACTCGTTCGTGGTGCGCAACACCGGCAACACGACGGTGACGGACATCGTCATCAATGAGGACGAGTTCTCCGGTACCGGTGACCTCTCCGAGATCATCTGCGGCCAGGAGGCGGCAACGCTCGCCCCTGACGCGTTCGTCACCTGCACGGCGACCTACACGCTGACGCAAGCGGACGTGGATGCCGAGCAGGTCACCAACACGGCCAGCGCCACGGGGGAGACCCCGGGCGGTGACCCTGTGACGTCCAACGAGGACGACGCACTCATCCCCGTCACTCCCGCTCCGGCGCTGACGCTCGTCAAGTCGGTCACCCCCGACTCGGTCGTTGCTGCTGGCGCGACGGTGACGTACTCGTTCCTGCTGACCAACACCGGAAACGTCACTCTGACGGATGCGGCGGTGAACGAGGATGCGTTCTCGGGCACCGGTGTCCTACCCGAGGTCGTGTGCCCTGCGACCGCAGTGTCGATCGTTCCTGGCGCGTCGGTGACCTGTGAGGCCACGTACGTGCTCACGCAGGCGGACATCGACGCCGGCGAGGTCACGAACACCGCCTCCGGCGAGGCGACCTCGCCCACCGGTGACCCGGTCGTCTCCGATCCGGACGACGCTGTCGTCACGGCCGAGCCCACTCCTGGCATCTCGGTGGTCAAGACCGCGACGCCGGACACGGCGAACGCCGTAGGCGACACGATCTCCTACTCGTTCCTGGTGACCAACACCGGCAACGTCACCCTCGATGACATCGTCATCAACGAGGGTGAGTTCTCAGGAACCGGTGACCTGTCGGACATCGTCTGCCCCACGGCACCTCTCGCACCGGCGGGGCAGGTCACCTGCGAAGCGACCTACGTGCTGACCCAGGCAGATGTCGACGCCGGGACGGTCACGAACTCCGCGACCGCAGAGGGCACTCCGCCCACTGGCGACCCGATCGAGTCCGACCCGTCGGACGAGACCGTGACGATCCCTCCGGCAGCGTCCCTCGCCATCGTGAAGTCCTCGGACACGGGGACCATCACCGCGGCAGGCCAGACGCTCACGTACACGTTCGCGGTGACCAACACCGGCAACGTGACGGTCAGTGATGTCGTCGTGACCGAGGTCGCTTTCACCGGCACCGGAGAGCTCTCTGCTCTCGTCTGC
Organism: Microbacterium galbinum; assembly: GCF_023101185.1. Classification (GTDB taxonomy): domain Bacteria; phylum Actinomycetota; class Actinomycetes; order Actinomycetales; family Microbacteriaceae; genus Microbacterium; species Microbacterium galbinum. The sequence continues at coordinate 3,099,372 of NZ_CP078077.1, read as the reverse complement.
CTGACGACGACGGTTGCCCCCGGTGACACCATCACGTGCGAGGCCACTTACGTGGTCACGCAGGCGGACGTCGATGCGGGCAGCATCACCAACGCCGCGACCGCCGGCGGCGAAGACCCGACCGGCACCCCGGTGGAGGAGACTCCGCCGTCCGAGGTCGAGGTTCCGGTCGAGCAGGCTCCGGCGCTCACCATCGTCAAGTCCGGTGAGATCTCCGGCGACGAGTACGTCGTCGGTGCAGAGGTCGTGTACTCGTTCGTCGTGACGAACACGGGTAACACCACGCTCACGGAGGTCGTCATCAACGAGACCCAGTTCTCCGGCACCGGGGAGCTCTCGGAGATCATCTGCCCCGCCGAGCAGGCTGTATCGCTCGCCCCGGGCGGGCAGGTCACCTGTGAGGCGACCTACGCGCTGACGCAGGCCGACATCGACGCGGGAGAGGTCACCAACACGGCGACCGCGACCGCGACGCCTCCGGGCGAGGACCCCATCACGTCCACCCCGGATGACGCACTCGTGCCGACCCCGCAGGACGCGTCGGTCTCGATCGTGAAGACCGCGAACGTGCAGAACATCAGCACCGCGGGCGAGGAGATCTTCTTCGTCTTCGTGATCACGAACACAGGGAACGTGACCATCACGGACCCCGAGGTCGTGGAAGGCGAGTTCTCCGGAACCGGTGAGCTGTCGGCGGTGAACTGTCCCACGGACGTGGTTCTCCTCCCTGGCCAGTTCGTCGAGTGCGCAGCCTCCTACGAGGTGACGCAAGCTGATCTCGATACGGGGACGCTCACCAACACGGCGACCGCGACGGGCACCACCCCTGGTGGCGACCCGACGGACCCGTCGGACCCGTCGACGGTTGAGGTTCCCACCGACCCGCAGCCCGCGCTCACGGTCGTCAAGACCGCGGACAACGCCAGCGTGGTGGGCGTGGGCCAGGTGATCACGTACACGTTCCGGATCACCAACACCGGCAACATCTCCATCCTGAACGCGACGGTCATCGAGACCGAGTTCTCGGGAACCGGTGTACTCTCCGCAGTCACCTGCGCTCCCGGAGCAGCCTCGCTGGCACCCGGCGCGAGCGTGGACTGCACGGCGACGTACCGCACCACCGAGGCTGATGTCACGGCCGGCGCGGTCACCAACACCGCCGTCGCCTCGGGCACCCCCATCACGGGTGGCGACCCCGTCCCGTCGAACTCCTCGACGATCAGGGTCACCCTCACACCCGGACCGAACCTCGCCGTCACCGGTGGCGAGATCGCGACAGGCGTGGTCGGCATGGCGCTGCTGCTCCTCATCGGCGGTGGAGTGCTGATGGCCGTCCGTCGTCGCCGCGAGCAGGTCTGACCCAGCACTGCGTGACCACGTCACGCAGTAGACAGTGAACGAAAGGGCGGGTCCTGGTCATCCAGGGTCCGCCCCTTCGCGTGGGTACAGCGTCCCGTGAGTGACCTATCGAGCGACGGCCGCAGGCGCGAAGAGCGTTCCCAGATCGCAGAACGCACGGTCGGCGGGCGTCACCCACACAGCTTTGTGGTTGCGGATCGCGGGACGGAGAACGCCGACGCCAGGGATGCGTGGCCAGTCGCGACTGCGCAATGACTCTCCCAGCTGCAGGAACGAACACACCATCACGGCGAGATGGTTCTCGCTTTCCGCCTTCGCCCGCATCGCTCGGCTGTCGACTCGCAAGAAAACCCGCAGCTCACCGTGCCGGTTTCGCCGGACTCTGGCGATGACGCGACCCGCAGGTAGCCCTGCTCCTGTGAAATCCGCCACGACCGCTGCCAGCGTCGCTTCCGCGTGCGCCCACTCGAGGACGCGTGTGTCTTTGGCCAGGCGCATCGGAGACCTTCTCTTCTCGTGGCACGCGGAGAACACGTGCAGACGTCATATCTGAGAGACGCAGTGTCAGGCGTTTCATGACGCGGAGGAGATGACGTCTCCGGCCATCAGCCGTGACGCGTGCGCGTACCCGCAGTCGAGCCAGGAAGAAGGGGGAGGGGAAGAGCGAAGGGTGCTCTTCCCCTCCCCATGCCCGGGTCGGGGAGGACAACCGGGCACCGGCCGGGATATGCCGGGCGGTGCGCACCACGGACGAGCCGCGCTTGCGCACCGTCTACCCGCCTGGAGCGCTTTCTTGTGTCGTGGCAGAGTCCACGAAGGGAAACTGTCGACTCCACCAAGAGCTCCGTACGGACAAGGGGAGAATGCCCCCCTCCAGGACTTTGGCACAGTGGTATCCGGCACGACCGGTCTGGCACGAATTGATAGCGGTATTGCTGATTCTGAACATCCCTCCTCTCAGCTGCAAGACGCGGATGATTAGGCACCCGTTTTCGAGCCGGAGCTGGTGAACGGTGCGCTCCCGTGATGCAGTACAGCAGTTTCGGCAATTGCTCCGGCAAAGCTCGCAAACCCGGCTTCGAGCAGATCTCTTCTGCCACCGTCGTATTAGCGCTGTGTGCCGATAAGCAATCGACTTCTCGATGCTCAGCGAGGGAATGCATGAGGCGCGGGTGCACCGCGCGTTGAGAGGGGAATCTCGATGGTTACTGGTTCACAGCACGCTCCTGACAGGGCGTGTCTCGGTGGGAGAGCTCAATGAGCGGCGTACTAGGCGTGAACGCGCGGCCGTATTCGGACTCCATCCGTCGCAAGAGTCTTGCGATGCTCGTCGTGCTGGCCACGGCCTTCATGACTCTCCTCGGAGCGGTCCCGTCCGCTCAGGCTGTCGTACCTGTGCCCGCGGCCGATACCGCCGTGATCTCCGTGAAGGTCGGTGGCGACCGCGCTGCTGGTTCTACGGGTGCCGCGCAGGGCCTCGCCGGCGTGCAGCTCTCACTCTTCGGCGCGGGCACGGCCTCATCGCAGCCGACGCCGACAGGCTTCACGCAGGGGGCCTCAGGTGCTCAGTACGACTCCACGTGGTCGTGGACGACGTGTGTCTCTGATGCCGATGGCGACTGCAACTTCACCATCCCGATTCGCCCCGGAGCACCGTCGGCGACGGGAGTGCCGCAGGACACCCGCTTCTGGGTTGCCCAGACGGGAACTTCTCCTGAGGGCTGGTATTCGAATCCGGACGTGCGGGTCGGCGGCTTTGGCGCTGCCCCAGAATTCGACATCGACTACCGCTTCCGCACCGATACGCAGCTTCGTGCCGGTGTGACGTACCTGTCGACCACGCCGATGACGGCGACTGCCGCACTCGAAAACCCCGACCTCGGCTTCATGCGCGTCCGCACGGACGACAACACGCCCGGTCAAGGGCAGGGGGCGAACGTCACCCGCACCACTGGTGTGTTCAACCAGTCTCGTGTCAACCCCGCCCTACCGCTGGGGCAGTGCGGTCTGAACGTCGCCATCGTCGCGGACACCTCCGGGTCGCTCGGGGATGCGGGAATCGCCTCGCTCAAGGAAACGATGGGTGAGTTTGTCGATGCCTTCCGTGGAAGCCCCACGACGATGTCGCTGTTCTCGTTCTCACAGGTTTCGCCAGGCAACGGTGCCACCAACAACCCGACACCACTGCCCGTGACGACGGCCGCAGAGGCTGACGCCTTCAAGGCGCAGTATGCGGGCTGGGTCTCAGGTGGCGGAACGAACTGGGACCGTGGCCTCGCTGCCGCAGCCAACTCCGGCAACCCTTACGACCTCGTCGTGATGCTCACCGATGGCAACCCGACCACCTACTCGGAGCAGCCTAACGCTGGCTCCTCGGCGTTCAACTCTATGCAGGACGTCGATGCTGGAATCTTCTCGGCGAATCAGCTCAAGGCTCAGGGCTCGCATGTCATCGCTCTGGGTGTCGGGCCGGCACTGACCCCTGCGAGTGCGTACAACCTCCGTGCGATCTCCGGCACGGTCGAGAATGAGGACTACATCCGCGCGGCCGACTTCGATCAGGCCTCCGAATACCTCGCATCCCTGGCCGCGAACTGCGACGCCAGCCTGCAGGTGCAGAAGATGATCGTCCCAGAGGGTGGCACCATCGCTCAGGCGACGCCGGGTGAGAACTGGGAGATGGCCGCGACGACCACGGCAGCCGGTGTCTCGCTCGTCGGTGACACGACGGCCCTGACGTCCGCTGATGGAACCGTCGACTTCGGTATCGCATACACGGCACCCGCCACGTCTGGTGCTGTGCAGGTGCTGGAGACGCAGCAGACCGGCTACGAGCTGTTCCCAGTCGCGGGCTCCAACGCCGTCTGCACCAACCAGGAGACCGGCGCTGCGATCACGGTCACGAACGCGGGAACCACCGCGAACCCCGGCTTCGGGGTGAACACGCAGCAGGGCACCCAGGTGTCGTGCATCATCTACAACACGCCTGTCTCGGTGCCGGCCGACCCCGGTTTCACGCTGACGAAGACCTCTGACCCGGTGTCGGGTTCCGAGGTCAACGGCGGCGACACGATCACCTACACGGTGACCGGTACCAACACCGGTGCCACGGTCCTCGATCCGGTGACGATCACGGATGACCTGTCTGAGGTGCTGAACAATGCGACGCTCACGGGTACGCCGACAGCATCGCAGGGGGCTGCTCCGGTCCTGACGGGTGACGAGCTCGCCTGGACCGGTTCGCTCGCCGTCGGAGCATCCATCACGCTGACCTACACCGTGACGCTGGATGCGGATGTGCCTGCTGGGACGATCATCAACAACGTGGTCGAGGGTTCGGCGACGCCTCCGGGTCTGCCGCCCATCACGCCGCCTCCGGTGGAGACCGAGCACCCGGTGCCCGGCTTCGAGCTGACGAAGGTCTCCGACCCCGTGTCGGGAACGGCCGTCGCCGCCGGTGACACGATCACGTACACGGTCACCGGTACCAACACCGGTGCGACGGTCCTGGATCCGGTCACGATCACGGACGACCTGTCTCAGGTGCTGAACAACGCGACGCTGACCGGTACGCCGACCGCCTCACAGGGCGCTGCACCCGCGGTTACGGGTACGACGCTGACCTGGAACGGCACGCTCGCAGTCGGAGCATCGGTCACGCTCACCTACACGGTGACGCTGAACGATGATGTGCCTGCAGGCACGATCATCAACAACGTCGCTGAAGGCTCGGCGACGCCTCCGGGTCTTCCGCCCATCACGCCGCCGCCGGTGGAGACCGAGCACCCTGTGCCCGGATTCACACTGACGAAGACGTCCGACCCCGTGTCGGGAACGAGCGTCAACGGTGGAGACTCCATCACCTACACGGTGACGGGGACCAACGCGGGCGGGACGGTTCTCGACCCGGTGACGATCACGGACGACCTGACCGAGGTGCTCAACAATGCGACGCTCACGGGCACGCCCACGGCATCGCAGGGAGCGGCCCCGGTTCTCGATGGCAACGAGCTCACCTGGAACGGTTCGCTCGCAGTCGGAGAGTCGGTGGTCCTGACCTACACGGTGACGCTGAATGCTGACGTGCCCGCAGGCACGATCATCAACAACGTTGCTGAAGGCTCGGCGACACCTCCGGGGCTTCCGCCCATCACGCCTCCGCCGGTGGAGACCGAGCACCCGGTGCCCGGCTTCACGCTCACCAAGACCAGCGACCCCATTCCGGGAACCCTTGTTCGCGGTGGTGACACCATCACGTACACGGTGACGGGCACCAACACGGGCGCGACAGTGCTCGATCCGGTCATCATCACGGATGACATGTCGCAGGTGCTCAACCACGCGGAGCTCACCGGTACGCCGACGGCATCTCTCGGGGCAGCACCTGTGCTGACCGGGACGACGCTGACATGGAACGGTTCTCTGGCAGTCGGAGAGGCAGTCGTCCTCACCTACACGGTGACACTGGACGCTGACGTGCCGCCGGCGACAGTGGTGAACAACCACGTGGAGGGTTCGGCAACGCCTCCGGGTCTGCCGCCGATCGTCCCGCCGCCGGTGGAGACCGAGCACCCCACCCCGGGTGCACCGGGCTTCTCACTCACCAAGACGAGCGACCCGGAATCCGGCTCTGCCGTCCGGGGTGGCGACACCATCACCTACACGGTGACGGGCACCAACACGGGTGCTCTGGTTCTTGACCCGGTGACCATCACCGACGACCTGTCGGAGGTGCTCAACAATGCTGAGCTCACGGGCACCCCGTCGGCGTCTCTCGGTTCGGCACCTCTGCTGGACGGAGCGACGTTGACGTGGAACGGGTCGCTGGCCGTCGGAGAGTCGGTGACGCTGACCTACACGGTGACGCTGAATGCCGATGTGCCTGCGGGCACCATCGTCAACAACGTCGCATCGGGTTCCGCAACGCCTCCGGGCCTCCCGCCGATCACGCCGCCGCCTGTGGAGACCGAGCACCCGGTGCCCGGCTTCACGATCGCCAAGACGAGCGACCCGGCATCGGGCACCCGCGTCAACGGTGGCGACCGCATCACCTACACGGTGACCGGCACCAACACCGGAGCCACGGTGCTCGACCCTGTGGTCCTGACCGACGACATGTCGAAGGTGCTCAACCACGCCGACCTGACGGGTACGCCCACCGCCGCCGTCAACGGTGACGCGGCCCCGGCACCCACGCTCGCCGGGACGACGCTGAGCTGGACGGGCACCTTGCCCATCGGCGCACAGGTCGTGGTGACGTACACGGTCACGGTGGATGCGAACGTGCCCGGTGGCGTCATCGTGAACAACCACCTCGAGGGCTCGGCAACGCCTCCTGGCCTGCCGCCCATCGTCCCGCCGCCGGTGGAGACGACCCACGAGACCCCTCCTGGTCCTGGACTCGCCATCACCGGTGGGGAGATCGCAACAGGAGTGGTTCTCACCGCGCTGCTGCTGCTCGGAGCCGGTGCACTTCTCGTGAGTGTCCGCCGGCGTCGAGAGGGTGCGAACGCCTGATCGCCGTGAAGGTGATCTAAGCGCTCAGGGGTGCGACTGCGACGTCGCACCCCTGAGTTGTTGTGCGGACCGAACACCGCCGAGTTGCGCGTTCACGCCGTGCGTCACACGACAGAGCCGCAGTTGCATACGCAACTGCGGCTCTGAACGTTGTCGGAGATTTTTCCTCAGCGAAGATCTGCACCTTACAGGCGTTTGGCATCGGCGTCGGCGTCCGTGTCGACTCCGGCTCCGGGGTGGGGCGCGAACTCTCGCATGGCGCGAATAAGAGACGAAGTCGAGCCGAACCCCACCGCGGAGGCCAGGTCTGCGGACGTTGTCCTCGGTTTGGTGAGAAGGCGCTCATGAGCGGCACGCGCGCGAATCGCTCGCACTTCCCGCATTACCGACGTCCCCTCTGCTGCGAAGGCGGCCTGCAACGTGCGCTCCGAGACATCGAGATCCTCGGCGAGACCGGCGAGCTTCAGGCGACGGCGGGGGTAGTCGCGTGCGATCACGCGCATCGTGCGGGAGAAGAGGCTCAGTCCGGCGGGGACCCCGTCAGCGATGAGAATGCCGAGCGAGCGCGCCACCTCCACCGCCGCGACTTCGAGCGGTGCGATCATGGTCGTGTCTTCCACGGATATCGCGCAGACGGTCTCGATGAACGAGATGAGCGGGGCCAGAACACCGTCCGGAACACGGACCAGAGGGTCGTACTGAGTGCCCGAAAGATCGATGTCCTCCAAGAGGCGGGCATTCGTGCTGACATAGAGGAGCTCGTTCTCCTCTTCGGTCGAGTGGAAGAGTACTTCTTCCTGCCCGGGAGGGATGAGGAACAAGCCGGGCGGCTTGCGGAAGACAGTGCCCTCAGACTCCACTTCCAGCCCACCTGACAGCGATATCACGATGATGCCGCGGTCGAGCGACAAGTGGTCCCGTGGCCATACCACCGTCGACTGCGGAAGAGTGGCTCGTGCGAAGGAGATCTCACGAAAACGCGAAAGCTCGCCCCGAAGCGGCTTGCCCCCCAAAGACGCGATCCGTATGTTCGATGCCGCGAGATAATCCTTCAGCGTGTCATCTTTCCGTGCCGCATCCAGCCCCTGCACGTCGACAGTCGTGCGCACGAATGCCACATTCGATTCCCTGCGGTTTCTTCGCCTATGCGGCATTCAGCTTCCCATCATGCACCGACACAATTCTTGGACTCCGTCGAATTGCTACCGCATACGCGGCGTAAGACGGTGCCATAGATGGGACGCGGCTCAGCCGAATTCATTACGCGATTCGACGGGTTAGTTCCTTCCTAACACACGTCGCGATGGCCCCTGAATCGCCGTTCAATATGTGACACGCCGCCGTCATTGATGGCGTCCCACGGCAGGAGAGGATGTGGACATGCCTCCATTCATGACCCGCTCCGCGCTGCCAGAGGCGGCAGTGCCCGCGGGCCGCATCGGGTACGACCTCGACGCGGATGTCCTGCTGCTGCACACGATCCAGACTGCGGCAGCGTTCGCATCCTTGCTCGAGACAGGGGAGCTGCGTCAGGATCCCCAGCTCACCGAGCCGGCGTGGCCCGACGCATACGACTGGATGAATCGGATGATGACGGAGCGACTGACGACCACAGGCACGACCGCGTGGTGGCTGTGGGCGAGAATTGCGCGCTCAGAGTTGGTCCTGCTGTGCGGGCGTGCTGCAGGCGAGGTCATGCTGACGTGTCGCATCCCGCGGGGGCGTGTGCTGCTGTCGGAATTCGACGAGTGGCACTCAGTGTTGAACTCGACTCTCGATGTGCCGCCGCGGCCGGGCGAGTCCGAGGACGAGTACGACAGACGATGGAACGCCACCATCGACGACTTCCTCGCCCGGCGCGATGCTGCCGGTCTGCGACATGTACCGGTCAGCAGGTGGCCTACGGAACTGCGATCGGAGCTCGAAAGCTCCTGGGAGACTATCTTCGACCGGTCGCGGATCCGGTCGCGCTCTGTGTGGCAGGCAACAGTCCACGAGACCAGGACCGAGGCCGTCATCGACGCAGTGTCGATCCAGAGCCGCGTCTAGCTCCTCTCGCTGGCAGGCGTTCGCATCGAGGAACGTCCCACGTGCCCTGCCGAGCGACCCCATCCTTCACTTCCACTGACGGACGCTAAACCGGACATCAGGTTGGACACCATCTTGGACAATTGAGGGGTCGCTTAGATAGACTCCGCAGATGACGTCTGACGCCCGACTTTACGAGTCATCGCATCCTTGGATCACGTTCGACTTCCCCACGAGCACCCTCAGCGAGATCGTCTGGGCACATCTGGGCGAATCGTTCTCCAAGTGCCAACATCTGATCGGTGCGCCGCTGCAGCCGGGTGTGGCTCTGGAGCTTGCCCGTGTGTACATGCGCCGAGGCGCACTCGCGTCGGCGGCGATCGAGGGAAACACCCTCAGCGAAGAGGAAGTCAACGACATCCTCGACAACAACAAACGGCTCCCCGAATCGCAGCAGTACCTCGAGCAGGAAGTGCGCAACGTACTGGACGCTCTCACGAGCGTTCGCCGCGAGGTCTGGGAATCCGACGGCGCGTTCCGGATCTCCGCCGAGTGGATCCTGGGCAAGCACAGCGAGCTCATGGCGAATCTCGATGTCGCCGAGCACGTCAATCCAGGGTCGTACCGAGACATCCCAATCGTCGTCGGCAACTACCGTGGCGCTCCCGCCGAGGATGTGCCGCTGCTGATGGACAAACTGTGCACATGGGTCAACACCATCCTCGACGAGGCGGCCGAGAAGCGAGACTCCGCACCCGACCAGGCTTTCTTCCTGGTGTTCTTCGCCGCGACCCTCTCTCACCTCTACCTCGCCTGGATCCATCCCTTTGGAGACGGCAACGGACGCACGGCACGGTTGATCGAATGCGCGATCCTCGCTCATTGCGGGTTGGTGCCGTACGTCAGCACCAATCTGCTGTCGGACTACTACAACCGCACGCGTGGTCGTTACTACGAGAAGCTCGATGCCGCATCGAAGCGCAGGGATGTCGCAGGCTTCGTGGCGTACAGCGCGCTGGGCTTCCGAGACCAGCTGCGCGAACAGATCCGCACAGTGCAAGCCCATCAGCGTGTGGTCGCCTGGGTGAACTATGTTCATGAGCGGTTCCAGATGGAACCGTCCACGGATACCGCACGTCGCCGCCGTGCCGTGGTGCTCGCGATGCCGGACGGGGTCGAGCTGACCCGCAAGCAGATCCGCTACCTCAACCCGTTCGTGTCGGAGATGTACGACGGCACATCCGATCGACTCTTCCGCCGCGATATGGGCAAGCTCATCGAACTCGAGCTGGTCGATGAAGTCACACCGGGACGATACGAGTCCGGCATCTGGCGCATGGATGCCTTCACGCCACGCCCCGAGTACGGTGTTTTCGCACCCGTTCTGGAGCGAGTGTCCGCCGACTGACGGTGAGTGTCCGACGCCAGTTCTGCCGGGCCGCGAGACCACAACCATGACGGCGACGTCAGAGGATGACGAGGTCGCCGTTCCGAGCTTCGACATCCAAGTACTTCTGGAGATGACTCACGTCGCGGACTTCGCCCTCGTCGTCGACAACGCGGAGCACACCTCGACAGGACAACGTCGCCGCGCCCTCGCGCAGAAGCTCGACAGCTTCCTGCACTGAGCGGGCGCTCAGGCCGTAGCGTTCGGGGAGCATCGCCACGATGGTGAGACACTCATCCGACGCCTCGTCGTAGGTCGTCGTCGCCTCAGCGAAGTCCTCCGGAAGCGAAGCGACAACCGCTGCGTCCACTTCCGGCTGCACTGACGCCGGTGAAGGTGAACACCCGACAAGTGCCGCAACGGCAGACAGCGTGACGGCGATCCGGACCCGGGGCAGCGTGCGTTTCATAGAGAAAAGCCAACCATGCGACGTTGCCTCTCAGCGCGATGCACTCGCACCAAGACACGAGTGCTGCGCAGACGTCTGGTGCAGTGATATCGGCACGTCATCGGTCGGCCAGGTTGCGGGCACGGAGACTCTCTGAGCCCGGCGTACGACGACGGGCATGCCTGCTGACCCACCAGCGCGTGACAGCAGGAAGCTCGGCAGCCCTTCGTGCGAAATATCAGGACATCGGCGGAAACGCCGTAATAGATTATCCTCACCTGCATCTCTCTAGTGACAGCTCATCCAAAGCAGGGGGTGGACGAGCGCTCGGGACCGGATCGACATGGCGCACTGGGGTCGCCTCCGTCGATCTCGGGACCACTTTCAACAAGAGGGCGGGATGCTGGGGCTTCCCGCCCTCCTGAAACCTCGCTGCACGCGGAGCGCCGGGCAACGCTGACGCCAGGACTTTCTGGAACCGATGTGCGAACTCGCGTCATGAATCACCAGTTCCCGCGTCTCATCAATGACGGCATATCTGTCGTCCCGGTTTTGCCCTGAAGATCTCTCGCACCAAGGAGTACCGCAGTCGTGTCCGCCACCATGTTCGTCCACATCGAAGACTCTCTGATGACGCTCTCCGCCACCGGTGCCACGCTCGCCGTCGTCGGAGGGGCAGTAGCCGGCATCGCGCTGGGTGCTCGGCGCAGCGGCGTCGGACTGTCCTTCCTCGGTGTGTGGGCCACGGGTCTGCTGCTCAGCATGGTCTCGATCGCCGTGCTGGAGTGGGCACCTCTCAGACTGTCGATCACGGCTCTCGGGGGAGTGATCGTGACTGCGGCTGTGACCGCGGGCATCCTCGCGTTCATCCGACGACCTCAGTATCGTCGCGCGATAAGCACGACGGGTACATCAACCGGAGCGCTGGCTCTACCTGGCGTGACTGCATCCTCGATCTGAATCTCGGCTCGACAACTCTGCTAGTCCCGAGGTGACGTCGCATCCCGTGCCGCGATGCGTGATTCTCCCTCCGCCAGCTGCGCGGCCAGCCATGGCGGCCGGTGCTCGGCGTCACGGCGGAACGTCTTCGCGTCTGTGACGTACGCGATCGGATCAAGGGGCGAGTCCCAGGCCGGCTCGTCGTCGTAGTTGTACTCGGCAGACACGTCGCCTGCGGCTGTAACTGTCAGTACAGCACCGAACCAGGTGCCTGCCCCCGGCCGGTAGCAGGCGGCGCGAAGTGCATGGGCTGCGTCGCGCAGCTCTTCGGTGAGGCGGGGTGAGTTCGCGCGACCATCCGGTGTCGAATAGCGCCCATCAGGGTTGAACGCCATCACCCGGGACTCTGCGACGGCGGTCGTCGCCAGCAGGGAGTACACGATCTTTGTGTCACCCGGCGTCAGCAACTTCGCCAGTGCCGCGCCTGCGGCCACGAGCGCGGCGCTCTCCGACGCCATTCCGAGAGGCTCATTCATCCCTGGGTCCTTCTCTGACGGCGGCTTGCACGTTCGGGTGCATCTGCCGCTGCGGTAGAGGCCGGGAGCGGTTGACGTGTGGTGCTCACTAGGCGCGGGCGGCCATCGTTATCCCTGCCGAGCCAGCCGTGCAGGATCAGCACGAGTGCGCCACCTGAGAGGACGCCGTCGACGATGCCGGCGGGCAGTAGGAAGATCATCAGCACGAGTGTGACGGCACAGTTGATCAGTGACAGCGCGAGACCCCACAGGCGGTTACGCCACAAGGCGATGCCGCCAATCACTCGAAGCACGGCGAAGACGCCGCTCATCATCATCATGAGGTAGAGGTTGTCTTGCAGGTAAGGCAGCGCGAAGATCTTCGCGTTCTCGGTGACCGTCTGCTGAAGGACTCCCGCCGCGACCAGCCCGATGAGGCCGAGCACGACCAGCCCCTCCATGAGGACGCCCTGAGCGATGAGCAGCCCGGCGGCGACTCGTAACTCCGTCGTGGATCGAGATCGCGCGATTTTCGTGTCCTGCTTCGTCAGGGTGGTCATGAGTCCTTCTTCGTCTTGCGCACACGGCGAGACATGAAACGGGAACCGCCTGCGCCCAGCCGGGCGAGAACAGCATCGGTGGCGTCCAGCGCATCCACGGAAGGCACGTCCTGCGAGGCGGGAACGTCCTGCGCCGCGCGTGCCATCAGGTCGTAGGCCTCGCGCACGGCCGCAGGTGTCGTCGCCAGCTGCTCGTAGTAGTGGGTGAAGCCTCGCGCGTCTTTCACGACGAGTGCGAGATGAACGATGTCATGACGGGTATCAGGGGTGGTCGTCGTCATGATGTGCTCTTCCTGCTGGGGGAGTGAGGGGAAGTGGATCGAGCGAGAGCGCTCACTAAGAAGATGCTCGTCGCGGTCTTTCATCACGCGACTTCGCACATCGGTTCGGGCAGATCTCGTCCCTCTCGCGCAGACAGAGCTGCAGAGCGCCGGGATGCCGCGGTTCGATGATATCGAGGCACATGACGCGGGGCGGGAGCGTCAGTTCTTCCTGTTCGCGAACGGCCAGCGCCCGTGCTCGCGAGTGAATGCTGCGCGGTAGCGGATCTCGACGGCTCCGGCGGACTCTCCCGGCGTCGGGACCCATGCGACGATGAGCTCGTCCTGATCAGCGAGCTGCCAGATAGATCGGCCGCCTCCATGGTTGCTGCCACGTCTCGCGTACTGCAGCAGCCGGCTGCGAATGTTCTCGGCTTTCCCGATGTAAACGACGCTCGCGCCATCGACCCAGCTCGCCCGCAGAAGCTCCAGCGAGAACGGCGCGTGCGCGGTCGACGTCGTCGACTCGGTGATCTCGGGCACGAGCTCTGACTCGCGGAGCACGATGTAGATGCCCGGCACGCTCGGTGCAGATGAGGTCTTGAGCTCTGAGAAGCGCGCGAATCCCTCGAAGCCCACCTCCTCGAGCGCACCCCGGTCCCACCGAGCCGGCAGTGGCAATCCCAGAGGAACAGCGCTCTCGAACGCCGCGGCCGCAGCGACCGCATCAGCAAGTCCTGAGTAGACCGTGCGTGTACCGATCGCCTCCAGCCGCGACAGCGTGAGACTCCCGACATTGAGCTGCTCGAGCTGCTCTCTCGCGAGCACATGGAACGCCCACGCATCGACGTCCAGGGCGTCGTACTTGTCGGGCTCCTGGGTCGTGTGCCAGGCGAACACATAGACGTCGGCCTTGTAGGTCGCCTCATCCGCGAGAGCCCAGTTCTCGCCCTGCGCTTTCCGTCGAAGCCCGGAGAACACGATCGCCGACGGGCCCTGCTGTGCCCATGCCTGCAAGTAGCCGGAGCTCTTCACCTCGATCTTCACGCCTTTCCAGAGGACGTCGTAGTCGTCCCACTCGACCCTGAGCTGTTCGACCCCCAGCGCTCGGGAGACCAGGTACTCGGCGAAGTACCCCCGGACGTTGTTCATCCGCAGGTCCGGCATGGCGAAGCGCCAGAAATCAACGACGCTGCCCTCGATTCCCGCGAAACGTTCATTACCACGAAGCGGTGCCACCGCCGTGGGCTGATGCCAGGTGCTCTCGCTCATGCGATCAGTATTCCGCAGGGGCGAGACGCGATCCTTCACGATCTACTCGACGAACTCGTACCAGTCCGCGGTCCATTCGCCGTCCCACTGCCAACGATGCACCAGCTTGTTCTCCTGCTGCACCCAGACTTCAAGGTGAGGCGCGTCGAGGCTGGACACGGCGATCGAGCCGTTGAAGCCGCGGCCCCAGTCCTCCCACTCGCTCCACCCGTCCTCCCAGTACCGGTGGAACAGCTCGCCGGCTTCAGTGACGATGAACAGGTCGACCCAATCTCCGTGGACGCCCGCCGCTACCGCAGTCGGCGCAGCCTCGCTCGGCAACGGCATCTCGTGCCACGGGCTCCACTCGCCGTCTGCGAACCAGCGGTGCCGGAGCCCACCGTCGTGGATGTGGAAGACCTCCTGATGACGACCGATGACTCCGACGGCTGCCAGCTGGGATCCTCCGTGTGGCTGAGAGCGCAGACGACTGTCCGCGGCCGGCTCGGCGGTCGTCGGTCTGGTCGACGCGTGCGGCTGCTTTCGAGTGTTCGAAGTCTGTGGCTGCGACTTTGCGCGTTGAGCTCGAACAGCATTGCGATCCGTCCAAGTCCACAACCCGGCAACCTCTCGCCCATCCAGGAATCTATTGTTCTCGAGCAGCCAGGGGAACTCGGCCTGCAGTTCCTTGTAACTGTCGCCAGAGACGATTCGCACGGCCCTCCCCGCGTCCCGAAGGGTGGCGGCCGTATCGCAGATATACCTGTCGGCTTTGCCATGGACACCCGGGGGAGTGACCTGCACTCTGTGCCGATCGCGCACTCTGCCCAGTTCCCGGTCATCGCCGCGCTTCTTCGCCGTGACTGTGGCGGATGCATCGACGAACGCCACGATCTCGTCATCGGGATACGTGGCTTTCAACGAAGTCAGTGCTCTGTCCAGTCGTCCGGCCCCCGCGTACCTTCTGTCTTCGAACAGCAGATTTGAACCATCGACGATGAAGACGGTCGGCATGCGTTTCCCCCTGCGACTCCTGAGATGTGAGCACAGTCTGACATAGCGCCCGACGGCTGGTATGGATGAGCATTGACGTCTTGGACGGCCAGGCCGGCGATGCGAGCATCGTGAAGTTCGTCGGTCTCACGCCTCGCGTCACCGCGCTGCTCGCTGCCAGTCTTGACAGTCACAGCGTCTGAGTGCGTCACTATCGAGATGACATCCAGCAGCGTTCTCGAATCCGTCGCAGCCGTGACCCGGTTCGCGGTGACAGGATCCCTACTCGACAGCATCGACCTCCTCGCGGCGGGGCTGGAAGCAGAAGGCTGGGTGCCGGGCACATCAGGCCGGCACTGGTCGTGGCCCGCCCCCGACCGCAGAGTGACAGAGGAGCCATGCGACGATGAGCTCGCCTGATAAGCGAGCTGCCGGATCGATCGGCCGCGCCCGTGGGTTCTGCCACGTATCACGTATCGCAGGAGCCGGCTGCGGATATCCCGGCTTTCCCGATGTACACGATGCTCGCACCGTCGACCCAGCGCTTCTGCAGAGGCTGGAGCGGGCTCGATGTCGTCGACTCGGTCATCTCGGGCACGAGCCCTGAGTCGCGGAGCACGGCGTAGAGGCCCGGCGTGCTCGGCGCAACAGAGGTCTTGGTCTCTGCGAACGGAACGATTCCCACGAACCCGACGTGCTCAAGCACTGCTCGATTCCCAGGTGCGACCGACGCAGTCTTGGAGGGACACGCTCTCCAACTTCAAATGACAGGGACAATGACAGTGTCAGTGTCAGTGTCAGTGTCAGTGTCAGTGTCAGTGTCAGTGTCAGTGTCAGTGTCAGTGTCAGTGTCAGTGTCAGTGTCAGCGGTGCCCTGCGTTTTGGGCCCTGCGCCCATATTCAGAGCATGATCTGTGCACTTCAGTGTTCTCAGGGATGCTGACCTGACGGTCTCACGCGCGCGGCAGAGAGTCAGGAAACATGTGGCATCTCGTTTCGAGCGAACGACACCGAGATCACTTGCAAAGGGGGCACGCCATTGCGAGTGAGTAGCTTGTTTGCAGTCCGCAGAACCTTGTTGCGGGCTAAGTCGACGGCGTTGACCTTTCTCATCCACTGGATCTGAGCGTGCGGATCAAGCTGGAAACCGTTACCTACGACGTGGTCTTCCCCTGCTGCGGCTTCCGAAAGCTCCCGAAGCGCGCGCCGCGCCGCGGTGATGCCTCTCTTTGCCTCCCGAACGAAGGATTGAATCGCGGGATCGTGGAGCCACTCGACCGGAATTGAGGCAGCCGGGATCGGCGTCTGATAGCGACGCGACAGCGCCTGCCCTGTTCCGAGCGTGTGGCTCACGTCCAGCAGGGCGTCATCGAGGGCCTGCATCGAAAGTTCCTGTCGCATGGGCTCCAAAAATGCGGAGCGGTTGAAGATGGTTCGGAGCGCGGAGCTGATCGTCTTGGCCATCTCCTCCACCGCCGGAAGATCAGAGCGCCTAAACCACGCAGTGTGCGACACCTCTTCCCCCCAATCGGACTCCGCGTAAACGCGCGCAACTTCGAATGCTTGCCGTGGCCGCATCTCACTTCCGATTAGGTGCTCGTAGAAGCGCTCGGCGAACCGCGTGGCGAGCTCATCGTCAACTTCGGCCGTCGTACCGATCGCCCATCCTGCGGCCGGAGGCAGGCTCTCAAGCAGCTCCGGCGCAGTCTTTGCTGTGAAGCACCCACTGAGATAGACGCCCTCTAGTGCAGGGCTTGCTTCCCGAACCAGCCTGACAACATCCGTCGCAGGTCGACGCACGTGATTAGCTCCGTCTCTAATCACGAGGTCTCCGTCGCGCGTGCCGTGGCCTATAAAGTGAAAGATCGAAGGTTCGGTCACGTTCGCGAAAGCTGCAAGCTTGTCCCAATCCAATGATCGCGGCGCGACAGTGACATCGAAGTCAGCGGAACGCAAGGACTCAAGATGAGAGGTCTCTTCGGCGGAGTAAGGGAGATCCTCGTCACTACACGTCCATACAAGCATCCTGTTCACGGCTTCAGCCTGTCACACCATCGATTCTTGATGTAAGCCGGGCAACGAAAGGCAGAGCGCGCGGAGCTGGCTTGCCTGGGCCGGGAGGCTCGAAGGAAAGATGGCTCAGTACAATCGCCGAACGTTGATTCCGAGCCAAGAACTCTCTATGGGATGGCACCACTTCGGCTACGGTGCTTAGAGTCACGTACGCGAGTCCTGTTGCTCACACTTTGGGATGGTCGCGAGTAACTCAGAAGGATGCACGTCAAGCCCCCGTGCCAACCTGACGATGACATCAAGCGTGGGATTGCGCCGAGAACGTTCGAGGCCGCTGATATAGGTTCGATCCAGACCGACGTGATGAGCGAAAGCCTCCTGTGAAGGCCATCCATGAACCTGGCGCAGCTCGCGCAGGTGCTCGCCGAAAGCGATGCGGTGCGCAGGAACTGTCATTTTTCCAGGCTCGCGGTATGCTGATTATGAGTCCACGGACTATCAGTCACACGTGGCAGAGAGGAGAGAGGTCGTTGCCATGTCTCTTCAAGGATCCAACGACGATTCTGAGCGGCCGACGCCGGATCCGCTGAGGGCCTTCACTCTGAGAGAGGTCGCCGATCGCCTTAACGTAGGCCTGTCCACCGTTACCCGTATGGTGCAGGCTGGCGAGATCGAGGTCTTCCGACCACGTGGTCGTGGAAAGGGTAGGCCCGTTCGGGTGACGGAAGCTGCACTGTTCAAGGTGTTCTACGGCCGACACAACGCGGCGTAGCTACTTGACGATTCGCTGTCGCGAGCCACGACTCCTCGGGTGTGTTGCCCGACGATAGGCCGCCAAGGCCCTGAGCGTCCCTCGCGTGCCGGAGACATCCGCATGGTCATCGCGACGCGCTTGCAGCCTCTGACTATCGCATCCGAGAGAAGGCGAGCTCCTGCTGTGAGGAGAGGCCGAGAGCTTCGTCAAGTGGCCGATGCAGACACTATGAGGCTTGAAACAGCACGAAGGATGAGCGAACTATCCGGTGACGAGAGCCGCCCTTTCAGCCTCATGGTGCACGTGTTCGGGCACCTGTTGCCAGAAATCTGCTCCTTCTCGAACCCATGTTTCGTGGACCCTGCGTGGACCAGGGAGCGGCAATTCTTCGAGTTCCTAGACCGTTCCTGGGTGTACCACGTGTACCACGTGCCCTAGAAAACACTGGGATCGCCTCATGTACGAGGCGATCTGGGACCCCTGAGCACCAGTTTCGATCCCAGTATCGCGCACAGACGAAACCCCCGGTCCAGCCGGGGGTTTTTGCGTTTCCGGCCGTCGAAGAGCTCGCCCGGGAGGTAACTGGACTTCAGTGACTCTCGTGGCCGAAGTACGCGAAGAGCCAGACGACCACCCCGACCATCGCCGCTGCGACGAATCCGAGTGCCGTCGGGAAGGCGCTGCTTCCGTACATCCACGTGGGGAAGAGTGCGCATCCCGCGGGAGAATCGCTCTCCCACGCACCCGCGAGCCAGCCCGTCCGGCAGTAGTCCTGAATGGCGGGCGCGACGATGATCCCGGCGGCGAGACCCCCGACCGGGCTCGTGATGGCGGTCCAGACCGCTGCGAACTGCGCGTCGGCGTGCGAATCGGCGTCGCCCATTTCGGTACCCTTTCCCCAGTGGTACCCCTCCGCCCACAGCAAACCACGCCGAGCCGCCCAGCGGAAGGGCTCGGGAGCATTCCACAGGTCAGCGGGCGCTGAGCGCGGCTGCGATCCGACGCACCGCCTCCTCGAGGAGCGGCCGCGGCAGGGCGAAGACGAACCGCGTGAAACCGATCGCAGCCACCCCGCAGGCGGCGCCGTCCGTCATCGCGACACCGGCGTGCTCGCGGAACCACTCGCCCAGATCGCCCGTCAGCCCGGTCTCCCGGAAGTCGAGGAGAGCGATGTAGGTTCCCTCCGGAACGGTCATCCGCACCTGGGGAAGGTGCTCGGCGACCAGGGCGGCCAGTGCTCGGCGATTACCGTCGAGATAGGCGACCGTCTCGTGCAGCCACTCGCCCCCATCGGCGTACGCGGCGACGTTGGCGACCGCTCCGATCGTCGAGGTGCCGTGCCCCGACCACGCTCCTTCGCGTTCCCAGAGCTCCGCATCCCGCTCGTTCGAGACGATGATCTGCGCGCACTTGAGACCGGCGAGGTTCCACGCCTTGGACGCGGAGGTGGCGGTGAGGGTGTGACCTGCGGCGACATCGGAGATCGAGGCGTAGGGGATGTGCCGGGCGGGGGCGTAGACGATCGGCGCGTGGATCTCGTCCGAGAATACGCGTCCGCCGGCGTCGTGCACGGTCTCCGCCACCCGTTCGAGCTCTTCGCGCGTCGCGACCGTTCCGAGCGGGTTGTGCGGATTGCACAGCACGAGCAGCTCGCCGCCCTCGGCGAAGGCCGCCGCCACCGCGTCGTGGTCGAGCACCCAGCGCCCGTTCTCGACGATGCTCGGCACCTCGATCACCCGTCGCCCGTGCATCGGGGGAACCATGAGGAACGGCATGTACGCCGGCGTCGGGACGATCACGGCGGCCCCCGGAGCCGTGTACTGCTCGATCGCGTACTCGAAAGCGGTGATCACGTCGGGGACCTGCTTCACCTGCGCCGACGAGATCTCCCAGCCGTAGCGAGCGGCGTACCAGGTGGCCGTCGCGGCGGCGAGCTCGTCGGCGAGATGCTGTGGAAGGTAGCCCGTGAGGCCCTGTTCGAGGGCATCGCCCACCGCGTCCTTCACCGCGGGCGCGACCCCGAAATCCATCTCGGCGACGAAGGCGCCGATCGTGTCGGGGAAGGTCGTCCACTTGACGCTCCCCGCCTCTCGCAGATCGTTCTCGGTGAGGGTGTCGATGCGGTCGACGGACATACGGGGATCCTTCACGGCAGGGGAGAGGGGGCTCCCTCGATCGTACGGGGAGCGCGCCCTGCCGGGGCCGGAGGGTCGACCCCGCGGCGGGTCACCGATCGCGGGGTGCGCGTTTGACGACGTCGTACGCGGCGAGCGCCGCCTTCCGCGTCTCCCCGAGGTCGACGATCGGCTCGGCGGGGGCATCCGATGCCCATTGCGAGATGTAGAGGCGCTTCGGATCGAACTTCTTGGCCTGGAGCTCGGGGTTGAAGATGCGGAAGTAGGGCGCGGCATCCGCACCGGAGCCGGCGACCCACTGCCAGTTGAACGGGTTGTTCGCCCCATCGGCATCGACGAGGGTGTCCCAGAACCACTCCTCGCCGCGGTGCCAGTCGATGAGGAGGTTCTTCACGAGGAACGACGCAGTGACCATCCGCACCCGGTTGTGCATGTACCCGGTGCGCCAGAGTTCGCGCATTCCGGCGTCGACCAGGGGCACGCCGGTCTCGCCGCGCTGCCACGCGTCGAGGTGCGACGGCTTCAGCCGCGGCCACGGGAAGGCGTCGAACTCGGGGCGCAGGTTCTTCGTCGCGAGGTCGGGGAAGTGGAAGAGCGTGTGCCAGGCGAACTCGCGCCACCCGAGCTCCGAGAGGAACCCGCCCGCGCCGTCCGTGGAGACCGCCTCGTGCCAGACCGTGAACGGGCTGATCTCCCCCCAGCGCAGGCGGGGGGACAGGAGCGAGGTGGCTCCGGCCGAAGGCTCGTCGCGTGCGCGGTCGTAGGATCCGAGGTCCTCGTCGAGGAAGGAGCGCAGCCGACGTCGGGCGGCGGGTTCCCCGGGTTCCCAGGTCTCGCGCAGTCCCTCCGCCCAGTCCGGACGGGTGGGGAGCAGAGCCCAGTCGTCGAGGTCGTCCGATGCCGGAGCCGAGGGGATGCCGTCGATCTCGCGTGGCTCGGGGAGGGGGAGTCGCGGTGCGGGCAGCGAGAGGCACGCCCGCCAGAAGGGAGTGAACACGGAGAAGTGCGTACCGGCCCCTGTCGTCACCGTCCAGGGCTCGTGGAGAAGGGATCCCGCGAAGGAGGCGACCTCGACGCCGTCGTTCCGCAGAGCGGTCTTCAGCTCGGCGTCGATGTCGCGCTCGGGTCGGCCGTACCGGCGATTCCAGAAGACGGCGCCGGCGTCGGTATCCGCCACGACCTGGGGGATCACGCGGGCGGCGGGACCGCGGCGCAGCACCAGTGCGCCCCCACGCTCCCTCAGCCGTTCGCTCAGCGAGGCGAGTGAGTGATGCAACCACCAGCGGGCCGCTCCGCCGAGCGGTCGGATGCCGGGGGATTCCTCGTCGAGCACGTAGACGGCGAGGATCGGCTCCCCGCGATCGATCGCGGCGCGCAACGCGGGGTTGTCGGCGAGACGCAGATCATCACGGAACCACACGATCGAGGGGGAGGACATCGCCCCATTCTGGCGCTCGTCGTGCGATCGGAGAAATGTCAGCGTCGGCCTTGACTTCGACCCTCGGCGCTGGTGGCCCACACCGCCCACGCCATGAGGAGCGGCTGCAGGAACAGCCGCCCGAATCGACGGCGGTCGGTGTCGAGCCCGGGCGTGGAACGGCCGGTGCGCCACTGGTGCACGTTGCCGGGCAGCACGGCGGCGAAGAACAGCGCAGTGGCCCATCCGATCCGCGCGCGCTCCCGAGGAAGGGCGACCAACCCCGCGGCGAGCCCGATCTCGACCGCACCGGAGGCGACCACGATCGTCTCCTTGTCGAGCCCGGACATGCGCGTCGCCCAGTCCGGCACGACCACGCGGAAGCCGCGCGTCTGGACGAAGTGCAGGACGCCGATCGCGCCGAGTCCTGCGGCGAGAATCCACCGGGCGATCGTACGGGTCATCCGCTCACGCTACCCCGGTTCACTGCGGAAACGGCATCCGTTCGGCCGCCCAGCTCCGGAATGCGTCCGCGATCTCCGCCGCATGCGTGTGATGGAGATAGTGATCGCCGTCGACGGGTATCACCGTGCCGTCGGCGACGCTCGCCGCCTGGGCCTCGTGCAGGGCGACCCAGTCCGGATTCTTCTCGTTGTCGGCTACGGCGAACAGCAGCACCGGAAGATCATCGGGAAAGGTACGTCCCTCGGCCTGCGCGAAGTTCGGAGCGATGTGCGCCATCTCGTCGAGGTACGTGGGCGCCATCGACGTGCGATGGGAGATCATCGCGATCTGCTCCCGGTCATGATCGGAGTAGGCCCCACCCTCATGCCCGACCCCGCCCACCGCGAGCAACAGGCGTGCGAGTCCCAGAGTTCGGGCGGCGCCCATGAGTCCTGTCGGGAACTCGGTGTCCATGTGTGGCTGCCCCGGCACGCTGGTGTCGATCCCGACGAAGCCGCGGAGTTCCTCGGGGTGCGTCGCGGCCAGCTCGAGTGCGTAGATGCCCGCGATGGAGTGCCCCATGAGCACGTACGAGTTGATGTCGAGCTGCTCGAGGGCGTCGTGCACCTCCGCGACGATGTTCTCGGTCGTCCGCGCGCGTTCGGTGCCGTCGCTCAATCCGTAGCCGAGGGGTTCGATCACGACGACGCGATGGTCGGTCGCGAGGTCATTAACGAGCGGGGAGAAGTCGATCGCCGGTGACGCCGTGCCAAATCCGGGGAGGAGGACGATATCCGTGGGACCGGAGCCGGTGATCACGACGTTCATCCGATGACCGTCGACGCTGACGAAGATCCCGTACGGCTCGATCGCCTCCTTCTCGATCTCCGTCGCGACGACGTTCACGACGGTCGTCGTCGCCAGACCCAGGGTGATCGTCGCGGTGACGGCCACGAGGGTGACGAGCCCTCTCTTCACGAACTTCTTCATCGCCAGCCTCTCCGGGCGCGCTCTGCGCCGCAGATCCAGCGTCGCGCGACGGCGCGTGCGCGCACATCGACCGGGCGCGGACTCCGGCCTACCGCATCGGCGGTAGCGGACGCTCGTGCCCGGTGGTACGCGACTGCCAGACTGGCCGCATGACCGTGTTCCGCATCATCGTGCTCTTCGTGCTGGCCGCCGTCGCGGAGATCGGCGGAGCATGGCTGATCTGGCAGGCGATCAAGGAGGAGCGCGGGTGGATCCTCGCCGTGCTCGGGGTGATGGCCCTCGGCGCCTACGGGTTCATCGCGGCACTCCAGCCCGACGCCAACTTCGGCCGAGTGCTGGCCGCGTACGGTGGGGTCTTCATCGCGGGATCGCTCGCGTGGGGCATCATCGTCGACGGCTTCAAACCGACCGTCTGGGACTGGGTGGGGTCATCCATCGCCCTCGTGGGAGCCGCGATCATCATCCTCGCTCCGGTCGTCACGCAGACGGCCACCGAGCCGGGGGCGTGACGGTCAGCACGACCCGGCCATGCGAGTAGCCTAGATCCAGACCCAGATGGAGTGATCAGTGCCTGAAAACGCCCAGCCGAAAGACGGCTTCGCCCTGTTCTCTGACCGATCCGTCGTCGCCATGCGCGTCAACGGCATCCTCAAGGACCTCGCGACCACAGTGACCGACGCCGACGAGGTCGAGGCGGTCACGATCGACAGCCCCGACGGGCTCGGAATCCTGCGCCACTCGACCGCGCACGTGCTCGCCCAGGCGGTGCAGCGCATCAATCCGCAGGCGAACCTCGGCATCGGCCCGCCCATCACCGACGGCTTCTACTACGACTTCGGCGTCGATTCGCCGTTCACGCCCGAGGACCTCAAGGCGATCACCAAGGAGATGCAGCGCATCGTCCGCGAGGGCCAGCGGTTCGTGCGCCGCGTGGTGACCGATGACGAGGCCCGCGCCGAACTCGCCGACGAGCCGTTCAAGCTCGAGCTCATCGGGCTCAAGGGCGGCAAGGAAGCGGCGGAGGGCGCCTCGGTCGAGGTCGGCGAGGGCGAGCTCACGATCTACGACAACACCACCCGCGACGGCGAGGTGGTCTGGAAGGACCTCTGCCGCGGCCCGCATCTTCCGAACACGCGCATGATCGGCAACGGCTGGGACCTCACCCGCATCGCCGCCGCCTACTGGCGCGGCAGTGAGAAGAACCCGCAGCTGCAGCGCATCTACGGCACCGCCTGGCCGTCGAAGGACGAGCTGCGGGCATATCAGCACCGCCTCGAAGAGGCCGCGAAGCGCGACCACCGTCGCCTCGGCAAGGAGCTCGACCTGTTCTCCTTCCCGGAGGAGATCGGATCCGGGCTCTCGGTCTGGCACCCGCGCGGCGGCATGATCCGCGGCGAGATGGAGCAGCACGCGCGCAAGCGTCACATCGAGGGCGGCTACACCTACGTGTACACCCCGCACATCTCGAAGGAAGACCTCTTCCTGACCTCGAACCACCTCGTCACCTACAAGGACGGCATGTTCCCGCCGATCGTCATGGACGAGGAGCGCGACGACGAGGGCAACATCACCAAGCAGGGCCAGGACTACTACCTGAAGCCGATGAACTGCCCGATGCACATCCTGATCTACAAGGAGCGCGCGCGCAGCTACCGCGATCTGCCGCTGCGGTTCGCCGAGAACGGCACGGTCTACCGCAACGAGCTCTCGGGTGCGCTGCACGGTCTCACCCGTGTGCGCGGGTTCACTCAGGACGACTCGCACCTCTTCGTCACGCCCGACCAGCTCGAGGGAGAGGTCGCGAAGGTCCTCGACTTCATCCTCTCGATGCTGCGGGACTTCGGCCTCACCGATTTCGAGCTCGAGCTGTCGATGAAGGACGACGAGAAGTCGAAGTGGATCGGTTCTGACGAGTTCTGGGAGTCGTCGACCGACGCCCTGCGTCGCGTCGCCGTCGCCTCGGGGCTCAAGCTCACCGAGGTCCCGGGTGAGGCCGCGTTCTACGGCCCGAAGATCGACCTCAAGACCCGCGATGCGATCGGTCGCACCTGGCAGTTGTCGACCGTCCAGGTCGACCCGAACCTGCCGGAGCGCTTCGATCTCGAGTTCATGGACAAGGACGGGCAGAAGAAGCGCCCGATCATGATCCACCGCGCGCTCTTCGGTTCGATCGAGCGTTTCTTCGCGATCCTGCTCGAGCACTACGCCGGCGACTTCCCGGTGTGGCTCTCGCCGGTGCAGGTGGTCGGCATCCCCGTGGCCGAGGACTACGCCGACTACCTCGGCGAAGTCATCACCACGCTGCGCGACTCCGGTGTGCGCGCCGAGCTCGACACGTCGGACGACCGGATGCAGAAGAAGATCCGCACGCACACGACCGGCAAGGTTCCGCTGCTGCTCATCGCCGGTGAGCAGGACCGCGCCGCCGGCACGGTCTCGTTCCGCTACCGCGACGGCACCCAGGAGAACGGTGTCCCGATCGCGGATGCCGTCGCCCGCATCCGCACCGCGATCGCCGAGCACACGCTCGTGCAGACGGCGGGGGACCTGGCGTGACCCCGGAGGAGCCGCTGGAGCCGGCGTCGGACTTCGCCGGAGTCCCCGACGAGTTCCAGCGGCTCTGGACCCCGCACCGGATGGCCTACATCCAGGCGGGGCCCGAGCCGCTGCGCGAGGAGTGCCCCTTCTGCGAGGCGCCGAAGCACCCGGATGCCGAGCGACTGATCGTCGCGCGCGGTGAGACGGCATACGTGCTGCTGAACCTGTTCCCGTACAACTCGGGTCACCTGCTCGTGTGCCCGTACCGCCACATCGCGACGTACGACCAGGCCACCCCGGAAGAGGTCGCCGAGATCGGCGCTCTGACGCAGACGGCGATGCGCGTCCTGACGGAGGTGTCGCGCTGCGACGGCTTCAACATCGGGATGAACCAGGGCGCCGTCGCCGGCGCGGGTGTCGACGGGCACCTGCACCAGCACGTGGTGCCGCGGTGGCGCTCCGATGCGAACTTCTTCCCGATCATCGCGAAGACGAAGGCACTCCCGCAGCTGCTCGGTGAGGTGCGGGAGGCCGTCGCGAACGCCTGGCCTGCGGCCTGAGCTCAGCGCACCTGACGGGCGCTGAACTGCATGCGCGGGTGCGCGTAGAACTCCTGCGCCTCGACGAGCTGCAGCTCGCGCTCCCCGGAGTCGAGCGTCGCCTTCAGCAGGTCGTAGACGCTCGATGCGGTGCGCTCGAGGGCGACCTGCGCACTGCCGGTCTCGACGTAGTGCGCGGTGAAGAGCGCAGCGGTCACATCGCCCGACCCGTTGGCCTTCATCGGAAGGTGCGGCGTCTGCACGATCCAGGCACCCTCGTCGTCGACCGCGAGCATCTCGATGGTTCCCTCCTCGCGGTCCGGCCGCTCGACGCTCGTGACGAGCACCGTGCGCGGTCCCATCGCGCGCGCCAGGTCGACCGAGGCCAGCGTCGACTCGAGCGTGTCGGGCTCGGTCTCGGTGAGGAAGCCGAGCTCGAACTGGTTCGGGGTGATGATGTCCGCCACCGGCACGACCCGCTCCCGCAGCAGCACGGGGATCGCGGGCGCCACGAAGCAGCCGGACTTGGCGTTGCCCATCACGGGGTCGCACGCGTAGACGGCGTTCGGGTTCTCCGCCTTGACCCGGGCGACGGCGTCGATGATCACGTCGCCGATGCCCTCACCGCCCTGGTATCCGCTGAGCACCGCATCGATGCCGCCGAAGACGCCACGGTCCTGGATGCCGGTGATGACCTCGCGCACCTCGGCGGGATCGATCATCGGGCCGCGCCAGGCGCCGTACCCGGTGTGGTTCGAGAAGTTCACGGTGTAGACCGGGAGGACCTCGACGCCGATGCGCTGCAGCGGGAACACCGCGGCGGAGTTGCCGACGTGACCGTAGGCGACGGCGGACTGGATGGAGAGGATCTTCATCTCCCGATCCTTTCTTTCAGTGCGGGTGCGTTCCCGCTTCGGGTGGTCATCGGGAAGCCGCGACGAGGTCGGCGACGAAGGCCGCGGCATCCGCGTCGGACAGATCATGGACGGTCAGCCGCAGATGCCGCGATGGCTCGGCCTTCTCGTCGAGGGCGAACTCGTCGCCGGTGCGGGCCAGCCATCCGCGGCGCATGAGCTTCTCGGCGACGGCGCGCGCGGGGCGCGGGAGCTCGACCCAGAGGCTGAGACCGTCGGAGTCGGGGGCGTCGAATCCGTGGGTGCGCAGGAGCTGTGCGAAAGTGGCGTTGCGCTCGGCGTAGTGCGCGGCCGCGGTTCCGATCGTCGCGAGCGCGGAAGGGTCGGTCAGCTGGGCGTGCGTGAGTCGCTGGAGCAGATGGCTCACCCAGGTCGTCCCCGGGCTGAGCCGCATCGACAGGCGCTCGGCCGTCTCGGGGTCGGTGGCCGCGAGCGCCAGGCACATGTCGGGGCCGAGGAACTTCGAGACGGAGCGCACGAGGGCGAACCGCCGGTGCCCCGGTCCGATCAAGGTCTCGTAGGGGCGCTGCGAGAGCATCGAGAAGTGGTCGTCCTCGATGATCAGCACGTAGGGGTGGTCGGCGAGCACGGCGCGGAGCTCGGCCGCGCGCGCAGCCGTCAGGCTGCTGCCGGTGGGGTTCTGCGCGCGCGGAGTGCAGATGATGGCGCGGATGCCGGCGTCGAGCGCTGCGCGGAGGCCGACGACCGTCATCCCCTCGCCGTCGACCGGAACGGGCACGGCGCGGTACCCTCCGAGTCGCACCGTGTGGATGCTCGCGAGGAAGCAGGGGTCCTCGAGCGCGACCGCGTCATCGCGGGTGAGCGCCTGGGCGAGGAGTCGCTCGACGGCGTCGACCGCGCCGCTGGTGACGGTGACGCGGAAGTCGGACTGGTCGAGGTCGGTGGCGATCCACTCGTGCGCCCAGGAGTCGAGGCCGCGGTCGATCACGGGCTCGCCGTACAGCACCGGTCGCCCCGTGACGCGGGCGAGTGCGGGGGACGGGTCGGGGATGAGCCGGGGGTCGGGGTTGCCCGTGCCGACGTCGCGGAGGACCGTGTCCGCCGCGTAGCCCTCCTGGGCGACCGCCTCGACGCCGGCGATCGTGGTGCCGGCGCGCCCGCGCGAGACGACGAGCCCCGCCTGCGCGAGTTGGCGGTAGGCGGCCACCGCGGTGTTGCGGTTCACACCGAGAGTGGCGGCGAGTTCGCGGACCGGGGGGAGCGCATCGCCGGGGCGGAGGGTTCCGCGGTCGCGCAGGCCGCGCACGCTGTCGGCGATGTCTGCTGCGGTCGTTCCGGTGATCTCGGCGCTCATGGGTCCTCGACACCGATTCTAGAACGTCCGGGACGATGCTACGGTTTGACATAGATCAAACGAGTCATTGGCTCAGCCGAGAGGAATGCGATGAACGACCAGGCAACCACCGGATCCGCGCGGGTCAAGCGCGGTCTCGCCGAGATGCTCAAGGGCGGCGTCATCATGGACGTCGTCACGGCCGAGCAGGCCAAGATCGCCGAGGACGCCGGCGCCGTCGCCGTGATGGCGCTCGAGCGCGTCCCCGCCGACATCCGTGCGCAGGGCGGTGTCTCGCGCATGAGCGACCCCGACATGATCGACAGCATCATCGACGCCGTCTCGATCCCCGTGATGGCGAAGGCGCGCATCGGCCACTTCGTCGAGGCGCAGATCCTGCAGGAGCTCGGAGTCGACTACATCGACGAGTCCGAGGTGCTGTCGCCGGCGGACTACGTCAACCACATCGACAAGTTCGGCTTCACCGTGCCCTTCGTGTGCGGGGCGACGAACCTCGGCGAGGCCCTGCGCCGCATCAACGAGGGCGCCGCGATGATCCGGTCGAAGGGCGAGGCCGGCACCGGTGACGTCTCGGAGGCGACCAAGCACATCCGCAAGATCACGAGCGAGATCAACGTGCTGCGTTCGATGACCAAGGACGAGCTCTACGTGGCGGCCAAGGAGCTGCAGGCGCCCTACGACCTCGTCGTCGAGGTCGCGGCGACGGGCAAGCTGCCGGTCGTGCTGTTCGTCGCGGGAGGCGTGGCAACACCCGCGGACGCCGCGATGATGATGCAGATGGGAGCGGACGGTGTGTTCGTCGGCTCCGGCATCTTCAAGTCGGGCAACCCCGCCCAGCGCGCCGCGGCGATCGTGAAGGCCACCACGTTCCACGGCGATCCGAGTGTGATCGCCCAGGTCTCGCGCGGGCTGGGCGAGGCGATGGTGGGGATCAACGTGTCCGACCTCCCCGCGCCGCACCGGCTCTCCGAGCGTGGCTGGTAGTCCGACCGTCGGCGTCCTCGCGCTGCAGGGCGACGTGCGCGAGCATGCCGCCCTGCTCGCGGAGCTCGGTGCGGAGGTGGTGCTCGTGCGCCGCCCGGAGGAACTCGACGCGATCGACGGGCTCGTCCTGCCGGGCGGAGAGTCCAGCGTCATCGACAAGTTGGCGCGACTGTTCGGGCTCCAGCAGCCGATTCGCGCGGCGATCCGCGCGGGGATGCCGATGTACGGCACGTGCGCGGGGCTCATCCTCTTGGCCGACACCGTGCTCGACGCGATCGAGGGACAGCAGTCCTTCGGCGGCCTCGACGTCGACGTGCGTCGCAACGCCTTCGGACGTCAGTCCGAATCGTTCGAGATCGACCTCGACGTGCCGGTGCTCGGCGATGCCCCGGTGTCTGCGACGTTCATCCGGGCGCCGATCGTGGAACGCTCGGGGGCCGCGGTGGAGATGCTCGCCGCCCTGCCCGACGGTGCGGTGGTCGCGGTGCGCCAGGGGCCGTTGCTCGGCACGAGCTTCCATCCCGAGATGGACGGTGAGCCCGGATTCCACGCGCTCTTCCTCGACGAGGCACGACGCTACGCGAGCGCACCCCGGTAGGCGACGTCTCGATTCGTTAGACTGGACGATGCCCTGGGCCGTGCCCACGGGCGGATACGACGAGTGGAGACTTATGTCCGGGCATTCCAAGTGGGCCACCACGAAGCACAAGAAGGCCATCATCGACTCCAGGCGCGCCAAGTCCTGGGCCAAGCTCATCAAGAACATCGAGGTCGCGGCCAAGCTCGGCGGCGCCGACCTCGCGGGCAACCCCACGCTGTTCGACGCGGTGCAGAAGGCGAAGAAGACCTCCGTCCCGAAGGACAACATCGACCGCGCGGTCAAGCGTGGAGCCGGAATCGGCGGCGAGGCCGTCGAGTACACCTCGATCATGTACGAGGGATACGGACCGAACGGCGTGGCGCTCATGATCGAGTGTCTGACCGACAACAAGAACCGTGCCGCAGCCGAGGTGCGCACGGCTCTCAGTCGCAACGGGGGAACGCTGGCCGACCCGGGCAGCGTCGCCTACAACTTCTCGCGCAAGGGCGTCATCGTCGTCGGTGCCGAGGGGACCACCGAGGACGACGTCATGATGGCGGCGCTCGAGGCGGGTGCCGAGGAGATCGAGCCGCACTCCGAGGGCTTCGAGATCATCACCGAGGCGACCGACCTGGTCACCGTGCGCAGCGCGCTGCAGGAAGCGGGCATCGACTACGAATCCGCCGACGTCGAGTTCGTGCCGAACCTCAAGGTCGAGATCGACGCCGACACCGCGCGCAAGGTCTTCCGCCTCATCGACGCGCTCGAGGACAGTGAGGACGTGCAGAACGTCTTCAGCAACTTCGACCTCTCGTCCGAGGTGCAGGCCGAGCTCGAGAACGACGACAGCTAGGCGCGCCACGCGCCCGACGTCGACGGTGCGGCCTAGCCTGGGGGAGTGACCTCCTCTTCGCTGCGCGTTCTCGGGATCGACCCGGGCCTCACGCGATGCGGTGTGGGCATCGTCGACGTCGACGGATCGCGTCGCGGCACGCTCGTGCACGTCGGGGTGATCCGTTCGTCTCCGGATGCGCCGATCGGCGAGCGTCTCGCGATCGTCGCCGCCGGCATCCGTGAGGTCATCGCCGCGCATTCTCCGCAGGCGGTCGCGGTCGAGCGCGTGTTCGCGCAGCAGAACACGCACACGGTGATGGGCACGGCTCAGGCCAGCGGAGTCGCGCTGCTACTCGCGGCAGAGGCGGGTCTTCCCGCGGCGACCCACACGCCGAGCGAGGTCAAGGCCGCCGTGACCGGTTACGGATCTGCCGACAAGCGCCAGGTGCAGGCGATGATCGCCCGGATCCTGCGCCTCGACGCGCCTCCGCAGCCGGCGGATGCCGCGGATGCCCTCGCCATCGCCCTTTGCCACGCCTGGCGCCGAGGCGGCGCGGGGGCGCCATCCGCAGCGGGCGGGCTCACGCCGGCCCAGCGCGCCTGGGCGGACGCGGAGCGTGTCGCTCGAACATACGTACGACGCGGGGCCTAGGCTGGGAGGATGATCTCCTCCCTGCACGGCACCGTGCTGCACTCGACCTCCGACCAAGTCGTCGTCGAGGTGGGCGGCGTCGGCTTCTCCGTCGCCGTCCCGGCCGACGTCGCGCACACCGCCACCGTGGGGCAGCAGTTGCGGTTGCACACGAGCCTGATCGTGCGCGAGGACGCGCTCTCGCTCTTCGGGTTCGCCGAGCGCGACGAGCTCGAGGTCTTCGGGCTCCTCATCAGCGTGACGGGCGTAGGGCCGAAATCCGCCCTGGGGGTGCTGTCGCACCTGACCGTCGACCAGATCGCAGAGGCGGTGAACGCCGAGGACGACGCGCCTTTCCGTCGCGTGTCCGGAATCGGTCCCAAGACCGCGAAGCTCATCGTCGTGCAGCTCGCCGGCAAGGTGCAGCCGACGGTCGCGGCAGCGCCGAGTCCCTCGGGCGCCGTGGACGTGGTGGGTCAGGTCGCGGCCGCCCTCATCGGACTCGGATGGTCGGAGAAGGTCGCCGCCGAGGCCGCCGCGCAGACGGCCGCAGAGGCATCCGATGCCGAGCGTTCGGCCGTCGCACCGCTCCTCCGCCGCACTCTTGCCCTGCTGGGGCCGGCACGTGGCTGACGCACTCGACGCCTCCGAGCCCGTCGACGAGACCGAGCTCGCGATCGAGGGCGCCCTGCGGCCGACGAGTCTCGGCGAGTTCGTCGGACAGCAGAAGGTGCGCGGCCAGCTCCAGCTCCTCCTCGAGGCCGCACGCATCCAGAGCCGACCCGCCGATCACATCCTTCTCGCGGGCCCGCCCGGACTCGGCAAGACGACGCTGGCGATGATCGTCGCGCACGAGAGCGAGCGCCCCCTGCGCCTGTCGAGCGGACCGGCCATCCAGCACGCCGGCGATCTCGCTGCGCTCCTGTCGAGCCTCGTTCCCGGCGAGGTGCTCTTCATCGACGAGATCCACCGGATGGCGCGCTCCGCCGAGGAGATGCTCTATCTCGCGATGGAGGATTTCCGCATCGACATCATGGTGGGCAAGGGGGCGGGGGCCACCAGCATCCCGCTCGAACTCGCACCGTTCACCCTGGTGGGAGCGACGACGCGGTCGGGCCTGCTACCGAATCCGCTGCGCGATCGATTCGGGTTCACCGGTCATCTGGAGTTCTACGAGGAGGGCGAGCTCGAGCGGGTGATCGCGCGATCCGCGGCGGTCCTCCGCGTCGATCTGCCGTCCGATTCGCTGTCCGAGATCGCCCGCCGATCGCGCGGGACGCCCCGCATCGCGAACCGCCTTCTCCGACGCGTGCGCGACTACGCGCTCGTGCACGGTGGGGGAGCGGCGACCATCGCCGACGTCCGCGCCGCTCTCGAACTGTACGACGTCGACCCCATCGGCCTGGACCGCCTCGACCGCGCCGTTCTCGAAGCGCTCGTGCGGCGGTTCCGCGGGGGGCCGGTGGGACTGAGCACCCTCGCCGTCGCCGTCGGCGAAGAGGCCGAGACCGTCGAGAGCGTCGTCGAGCCCTATCTCGTCCGGATCGGTTTCCTCGGTCGCACTCCGCGGGGGCGCGTCGCCATGCCTGAGGCGTATGCGCATCTGGGTGTGGCGCATCCCGACGGAGCGCTTCGCTTCGATGACCTATAATCACAGAAGACTTCCCCCGAAACTTCTGTGCGCCCGTTGATGGTGCGTGCACCTCAGAAAGGCGCTCCGCCCCATGGAAATCATCCTCTTCGGTCTCCTGGCCGTCCTCCTCGTCTTCATGATCTTCAACACGCGCAAGCGTCAGAAGCAGATGAAGGCCGAGCAGGAGGAGAAGGCGACGAAGACGGTTCCCGGCGTGCGCGTGCTCCTGCAGGGCGGCATCTACGGCACGATCGTCTCCTACGACCCCGATGACCTCGACCACCCCGCGTCGGTCGAGGTCGCCCCCGGTGTCGTGATCGAGGTGCACAGCCAGGCGATCCTCCGCATCGTCGAGCCCAAGGACATCGTCGCCGACGACACCGAGCTCGCTGACGACGACCTGGTCGTCGAAGCCGACGCTCCGATCGCCGAGACCCCGGAAGAGACGCGCGCGCGCCTCGACCGCGACGCCGACGACAAGTAAGTCCGCGGCGTTCGACCGCACCCCGGAATCCGGCCTCTCAGAAAGCTGAACTCACGTGGCTTCATCCTCTCCTGTCCGTCACGCCTGGCGGGTCCTTCTCGGCCTGCTCCTCGTGACGGGTGTCCTCTTCGGCATCAACGCGGCCGGGGTGTACGTCTTCGGGAAGAGCTCGTGGGCTCCGGAGCTCGCACTCGACCTCCAGGGCGGCACCCAGATCGTGCTGCAGGCCGAGACGGAGGAAGGGGCAGCGCCGTCCGCGGAACAGCTCGACCAGGCAGCCTCGATCATCCGCCAGCGCGTCGATGCCTCGGGCGTGGCGGAGGCCGACATCACCACCGAGGGCGGACGCAACATCGTCGTCCAGATCCCGGGTGTCGCCGACGAGCAGACGCGCGAGCGGATCACCAGCAGTGCGCAGCTCGAGTTCCGAGCGGTCCTGGCAACGACCGCCGCGACGACGTCCTTCGTCGGTGACGACGGTAACGAGACGCCGTACCCCAGCCCCGACCCCTCGCTGGAGGCGACGCCGACGGCCGAGCCGACCGACGGCAGCGACCTCAACTGGGCCACGCCCAAGCTGCAGGCGGAGTTCCTCGCCTACGACTGCGCGAACCCCGACAACCCCACCAACGTGCCGAGCGAGCAGCCAATGATCGCCTGCGACGAGACCGGTCAGGCCAAGTTCCTGCTCGGCCCGGCCGAGCTCGACGGAACGGCGATCGACGACGCCGCGAGCGGTCGCGACCCGCAGAACGGCGCGTGGCTCGTGCAGCTCACGATGAACCCGGATGGGGCCGACAAGTTCGGCAAGGTCAGCACCCGCCTCAACCAGAACCGCATCGACGGTCTGACGCCGCGCGACCAGTTCGCGTTCGTGCTCGATGGCGTCGTCATCTCGGCGCCTCGCATGAACGGTGTGATCCTCGACGGTCGGCCGAGCATCTCGGGCAGCTTCACGCAGGAGTCGGCCACGACTCTCGCCGATCAGCTCAAGTACGGAGCGCTGCCGCTGAGCTTCACCGTGCAGAGCTCCGACACCGTCTCGGCGACACTCGGTACGCAGCAGCTGCAGATCGGTCTCATCGCCGGTCTCATCGGCCTGATCCTCGTCGCGATCTATTCGCTCATCGTCTACCGAGCCCTCGGGACGGTGATCATCGCGTCCATCGCGGTGATGGGTGTGCTGACCTACATCGTCATCTGCATCCTGGCGTGGCGCCTCGGCTTCCGTCTCTCACTCGCCGGCGTCGCCGGTCTGATCGTGTCGATCGGATTCACCGCCGACTCCTTCATCGTCTACTTCGAGAGAATCCGAGACGAACTGCGAGACGGCAAGTCGATCACCTCCGCGGTCGAAGACGGATGGGGTCGCGCCAAGCGCACGATCTACATCTCGAAGTCGATCAACATCCTCGCCGCGCTCGTGCTGTACATCCTGGCCGACTCGACGGTGAAGGGGTTCGCGTTCACGCTCGGCCTCACGACCATCATCGACGTGTTCATCTTCGTGATCTTCACGCACCCGGTGATGCAACTGCTCGCTCGCACGCGCTTCTTCGGAGGCGGCCACAAGCTCTCGGGGCTCGACCCCGAAGCACTGGGCGCCGTCTACCGCAATCGGTCGCAGTTCCGCGAGGTCGCGACGGCATCCGCCGGCCGTGGCGCGCGCAACTCGCGTTCGCGCGGCGAGGCGGAGCGTCGTCAGACCATCGCCGAGCGCAAGCGCGCGGAGGCTCTCGCGGGTGACAGACCCACCAACGCCGGAAGTGAGGGAGACGCCTGATGCCTTCCATGAATGAGTTCGGCAACAACCTGTACACGGGGAAGACCTCTTTCCCGTTCGTCGGTCGTCGCCGCCTGTGGTTCATCATCGCGATCATCCTGGTCGTGGGCTCGGCTCTGGTGCCGCTGATCCGTCCGATCCAGTTCTCGATCGAGTTCACCGGCGGGTCGCAGTTCACCGTCGCGGCCCCCGACAGCACGGATCAGCAGATCGCCACCGACGCGGTCAAGTCGGTCGTGCCCGAGTCGGCGACCAAGGTCGTCGTGGTGAACGGTGACGACATCCGTGTGCAGACCGACCAGATGACGGCCGATGAGACGCAGCAGGTCACCGCGGCACTCGCCGACGCGTACGGCGTCGACACTGCGGAGGTGACGTCGTCGTTCATCGGTCCGGCCTGGGGTGAGAGCGTCACCCGCCAGTCGCTGTGGGGCCTGGCGATCTTCCTCGCCCTCACCTTCCTGATCCTGGCGATCTACTTCCGCACCTGGAAGATGTCGGCCGCAGCGATCATCGGTCTGCTCGACGTGCTCGTGATCACCGTCGGCGTCTACGCGCTGGCCGGCTTCGAGATCTCGCCGGCGGCGGTGATCGGATTCCTCACGATCTTGGCGTACTCCTTGTACGACACGACGGTCGTCTTCGACAAGATCCGCGAGAACACTCATGAAGACGGCGAGAAATCGGCGCGTCTGTTCGGGGAGTCCGTCAACCTGGCGGTGAACCAGACCCTCGTGCGATCGATCAACACCTCGGTGGTCGCGGCGCTCCCGGTCGGAGCGATCCTCTTCATCGGATCGCTGTGGCTCGGTGCCGAGACCCTCACCGACATCTCGCTGTCGATCTTCGTCGGCATCCTCGT
This sequence comes from Microbacterium galbinum, assembly GCF_023101185.1. Classification (GTDB taxonomy): domain Bacteria; phylum Actinomycetota; class Actinomycetes; order Actinomycetales; family Microbacteriaceae; genus Microbacterium; species Microbacterium galbinum. The sequence continues at coordinate 3,063,265 of NZ_CP078077.1, read as the reverse complement.
GGCGACGTACTCGACGCTGTTCGTCGCCGCTCCGCTCTACTCGCTCTTCCGCGAGAACGAGCCGCAGATCCGCGAGCGCGACGCCCGGATCCGCGAAGCGCGCCTGCGCGCGACGGTCGAAGCCTGACGTATCCGTCCGGTGGGAGCCGCTCCCGCCGGACGGACGTAGGATTGTCTGATGTTCTGATTCGGAGGTGAGCGGATGGCGGAAGCACAGTCGCCGGCGCAGGGATCGAGCCTGCGGCGTCTGGTTCCCCGCATCTTCTCGCGCGCGTCCAGGGTCAACGACCTCGACAACCTGATCCGCACCGTCCGGGCCAACCACCCCCGCGGTGATTTCTCGGTGATCGAGCGCGCGTACGCGGTCGCCAAGGACAAGCACACCGGCCAGCAGCGGCAGAGCGGCGAGCCGTACATCACGCATCCGCTCGCCGTCGCGCAGATCCTCGCCGAGCTCGGTCTCGGACCGCGCGCCATCGCGGCGGCGCTCCTGCACGACACGGTCGAAGACACCGGCTACGCGCTGACCGACCTCACCGCCGAGTTCGGCGACGAGGTCGCGATGCTGGTCGACGGTGTCACCAAGCTCGACAAGGTCAAGTACGGCGAGAGCGCCCAGGCCGAGACCGTCCGCAAGATGATCGTGGCGATGTCGAAGGACATCCGCGTGCTCCTGATCAAGCTCGCCGACCGTCTGCACAATGCTCGTACCTGGGGCTTCGTCCCGCCGGAGAAGGCGGCGAAGAAGGCCAAGGAGACGCTCGAGATCTACGCGCCCCTGGCCAATCGTCTCGGTATCCAGGCGATCAAGTCCGAGCTCGAAGACCTCTCGTTCGCGGTGCTGCACCCCAAGATCTACAACGAGATCCACAGCCTCATCGCTCAGCGCACTCCGCAGCGCGAGAAGTATCTGAGCCAGGTCGTCGAGGAGATCGACGAGGATCTGCGTGATCTGCGCATCCGCGGCAAGGTCTCGGGCCGACCGAAGCAGCTCTACTCCGTGTACCAGAAGATGGTGGTGCGGGGTCGCGAGTTCGACGACATCTACGACCTGATCGGCATCCGCGTGCTCGTCGCTTCGGTGCGTGACTGCTACGCCGTGCTGGGTGCGATCCATGCGCGGTGGACGCCGCTGCCCGGTCGGTTCAAGGACTACATCGCCACCCCGAAGTTCAATCTCTATCAGTCGCTGCACACGACCGTGATCGGCCCCGCGGGGCGCACGGTCGAGATCCAGATCCGTACGCACGAGATGCACCAGCAGGCCGAGTACGGCGTTGCGGCGCACTGGATGTACAAGGAGCGGATGAACGGCGGCAAGGCCGAGGTGCGGGCATCCGACACCGACATGGCCTGGCTCGCGCACATCTCCGACTGGCAGGCCGAGACGGCCGACCCGGGGGAGTTCCTCGACTCGCTGCGGTTCGAGATCGGCGCGAAGGAGGTCTACGTCTTCACGCCGAAGGGGCGCGTCGTCGGTCTTCCGGCCGGTGCGACGCCCGTCGACTTCGCGTATGCGGTGCACACCGAGATCGGCCATCGCACGATGGGTGCGAAGGTGAACGGGCGCCTGGTGCCGCTGGAGTCCGAGCTGAAGAGTGGCGACGTCGTCGAGGTCTTCACCTCGAAGAACCCCGATGCCGGACCGAGTCAGGACTGGCTCGGATTCGTCAAGAGCACGCGAGCGCGCAACAAGATCCGTGGCTGGTTCACGAAGGAGCGGCGCGAAGAGGCCATCGAACAGGGCAAGGAGGCGATCGCGCGCGCGATGCGCCGGCAGAACCTGCCCCTGCAGCGGTTGATGAGCCAGGACTCGTTCGCTGAGGTCGCCCAGCAGCTGCGCTACGAAGACGTCTCGGCGCTGTACGCGGCCGTGGGCGAGGGGCATATCTCGACCCAGTCGGTGCTCGAGAAGGTCACGGCCAACGTCGCCGCGAACGACACCACGACCGGCGCCATCGACCTGCCGGGCAGCGTGCCGACCCGCGAACCGCGTGCGGGCGACTCCGGCGTTCTCGTCCGCGGCGCCGCCGACATCCTCGTGAAACTCGCGAAGTGCTGCACGCCGGTTCCCGGGGATCCGATCGTCGGCTTCGTGACGCGCGGCAGCGGGGTCTCGGTGCACCGCAGCGATTGCGTCAACGTCAAGGCCCTGAGCAGCGAGCAGGACCGATTCGTCGAGGTGTCGTGGGCGCCGACCACCAAGAGCGTGTTCCGCGTGCAGATCCAGGTCGAGGCCCTCGACCGCTCCGGTCTGCTGTCCGACGTCACGCGCGTACTGAGCGAGCACCACGTCAACATCCTCTCCGCCACGGTCAACACCAATGACGACCGACTGGCGATCAGCCGGTTCGTGTTCGAGATGGGCGATGCCGTGCACCTCGACCGCGTTCTCAACGCCGTGCGCAGGATCGACGCGGTGTACGACGTGTACCGCGTCACGTCCTCCTGATACCGAGTCCCTCGAGAAGTTCCAGGGCACGTCGAGAGCCTGGCACGCGCCGCAGGGTGCGGATGCGTTCCCGTGCGGTCCCGATGAGACCTGGATCGTGCTCGATGAGCATGTGCGCCCAGCGATCCAGAGCGGGTTCCCGGTGGCTCCCGAGCGCGAGATCGATCAGCGTGCGTTCGGCAGTCGTGATCGGGATGCCGCCGATGAGGAGGAGGTCCTCGGCCGGGAGTGGCGTGTCGTGATAACGCACCCGTGGACTCTGCACGGCGCGGATGCGCCTCGCCACCGCACGGCGAAGATGATGCGGGTTCGGCGGCGCATCGCATGCACCGTGCACCCATACCGCGCTCGGCCCGCAGACCGCGGTGCCCGGGTGCACGATCGTGGCGATCGACGCTGCCCGCACGTCGGCGCCCTCGACGAGGTCGGCGGGGATGAAGGCCTCGCCGATGTCGACGACGTCGCCGTCGAGGCGGGCGGCGGTGAGCTCGGGCAGTGTCAGGCGTTGGCCGGGCAGATACAGGAAAGCGGGATGCACCAGGCCAGTGTGGCCCAGGGCATCCCGCTGTCGTGTGCTCGGACGGGAGCTGTGGAGAACTCGTCAGCCGCCGAGGGCGCTCAGCCAGGCGCGGCGCGCCTCGAGAGCGTCGGACGCTTCCTTGATCGCCTTCTTGTCGCCCGACTTCTCGGCCGTGGCGAGCTCGGACTCGAGCTTCTCGATCGCCTCGAGGAGCTGAGAGCTCATGTCGTTGGCGCGCGCCTTGGTCTCGGGGTTGTTCTTCTTCCAGTCGACCTCTTCGCGGGCCTTGAGGGCCTGCTCGATGACGCGGAGCTTGTCGTCGAGCGCGCGCTCCTTGTCGCGGGGGAAGATGCGGCCGATCTCATCCCACTGCCGCTGGATGCGCGTGAGCAGGGCGCGGGCGCGCTTGATGTTGGACTCGTCGGCGACGGCCTTGGCCTCTTCCAGAAGAGCCTGACGCGCCTCGATCTTGGGAGCGGACTCGGCCTCTTCGGCGGCGGACTGCTCGGCACGCGCGGCGTAGAGCGCGTCTCCGGCGGCCTTGAACCGGGCCCAGAGGGCGTCGTCGGCCTTTCGACCTGCGCGGCCGGCGGCCTTCCAGTCGTCGAGCAGCGTGCGGTAGGCGGGAATCCCGTCGGTGCCGCGCGGGGCGAGGGCTTCGGCGCGCTCGATGAGGCGGGTTTTCGCATCACGGGCGGCCTTGTGCGTGTCGTCGAGCTCCGAGTAGAACGCACGGCGGTGCTTGTCGACGACCGAACGAGCGTCGCGGAATCGCTTCCAGAGCTGCTGCGACAGGCCCTTCGACAGGCGCGGGCCGTTCTGCTGCTGAGCCTGCCAGGCGTCGAAGAGCTCACCGAGCTCGGCGGTGACCTGCTTCCACTGCACCTTCGAGAGGTCGCGTGCGGCGATCGCCTCGGCGCGCTCCACCAGCGCGGTGCGCTCGGCGATGGCCTGGTCGAGCAGCTCCTTCGCGCGCTGCTGCTCCTCGGCCGTGGCCTCGGAAAGGGACGCGGTCAGCGTGAGCAGCCGCTCGAGGAGACCGGCGAGGTCACCGACGGCGGCGGCATCCGTGGCTTCGTCGACCAGGTGCCCGGCCTGCTTGACCAGATCGCTGGCGGTCGCGCCGCCGGCCTGGTGCCGCTGTTCGAGGGTCTGCACCTTGAAGGCGATGTCCTCGTACTTGCGCACGAAGTAGGCGAGCGCCTCGTCGGGCGTGCCGTCGGGGTACTGGCCGACGACGCGCCAGTTCTCACCCTCGCGCACCTCGACCGTGCCGTCCTCGCTGACGCGACCCCACTTCGCAGCATCGCTGGAGACGGGGGCGGTGGACGCGGCCGGAACGGCGGCGGCGGGGGCGGGCAGCTTGCGCGGCAGCGGCTTCGCCGGGGGAGCGGGGACGGGGGGAGTCGGCTTCGAGGACTCGTTGGCAGACACAGTGTTCTCCTTGCGCGGTTGGCCGCGGGAGGCGGAAAGGACGATGTTCAGCCTAGTACGCCGCGACGATGCGATGCGGTGACGTTCCGCTCCGCGTCGGAGCGGGCGCGGATCACTCCGCCGGGGTCTCCTCGGGAGCGGGTGCCTCGGTGGGGGCGGGGGTCTCCACCGGAGCGGTCGGCTCGACGGACGAGGAGGGAGTGGGCGTGGGCTCCGGTGCCGTGACCTGTGCGTGCGCCACCTGGCTCGCGATCGCTGCGAGCACGAGGACCGCGCCACCCACGCCGGCGATCACGTTGTCGCGCACGCGGCGACGGATCTTCTCCTGGTGCTGTGCCGTGCGCGCCGCGTAGACCCGCGCGCGCTCGGCCTGGGTGCGCTCCTGCGCGCTCTTCGAACCGCGTGCCGCCATTGCGTGCTCCTCTCATCGACGCCGCAGGGCGACGTCGTCTCAGAGCATATCGTCGCCGGTGTCGGTGGACCGCATTAGCCTGGAGGGATGACCCCTGCCGCCGCCCTGCTCTCGGGGCAGACACCGCTCGCCGTGCGCATGCGTCCCGTCTCGCTCGACGAGGTGGCCGGTCAGCGGCACCTGCTCCGTTCCGGCTCGCCGATCGTCGCCCTCGCCGACCCCGAGGCATCGTCGCCCGGCGCGGTCTCCATCATCCTCTGGGGGCCTCCCGGTACCGGTAAGACGACGCTCGCGCAGGCCATCGCCCGTTCGTCCGGTCGCCGCTTCGTCGAGCTCTCGGCGATCACGGCGGGTGTGAAGGACGTGCGCGAGGTCATGCAGGAGGCGATCACGCAGCGTGACCTCTACGGTCAGACGACGATCCTGTTCCTCGACGAGATCCACCGCTTCACGAAGGCGCAGCAGGACGCTCTCCTGCCGGGTGTCGAGAACGGCTGGGTGATCCTGATCGCCGCGACGACCGAGAACCCGTCGTTCTCGGTGATCTCGCCGCTGCTCTCGCGATCGCTCCTCCTCACCCTGCAACCTCTCACCGACGACGACATCGGTCTGCTCGTCGATCGCGCCGTCACCGATGCTCGCGGCCTGCACGGCGCGGTGAAGCTCAGCGATGAGGCGCGGGCCGCGCTCATCCGCCTCGCCTCCGGCGACGCGCGCCGTGCCCTCACCGGCCTCGAGGCCGGTGCGGCCGTCGCGCTCTCGCACGGGAGCCCGCCTGACGCGGAAGACGCCGGCGACGACGATGAGGACGCTGAGGACGCCGACGACGACGAAGCCGACGTGGCGAGCGGCGATACCGGGGGAGAAGCCGCCGGTGCGGCATCCGTCGTCCCGGAAGTCTCCGCCGACGACGTCGCGCAGGCCGTCGACCGAGCGCTGTTGCGCTACGACCGTCAGGGAGACGAGCACTACGACGTCATCAGTGCGTTCATCAAGTCGATTCGCGGGTCGGATGCCGATGCGGCGTTGCACTACCTCGCCCGGATGATCGAGGCGGGAGAGGATCCCCGGTTCATCGCTCGGCGGCTCGTGATCTCCGCCTCCGAAGACGTGGGCCTCGCCGATCCGCAGGCGTTGGTGATCGCCGTCGCCGCCGCCGACGCCGTCGCTTTCATCGGGATGCCGGAGGGGCGCATCCCGCTCGCCGAGGCGACCGTGTACCTCGCGACGACGGCCAAGTCGAATGCGGCGTACGCGGGCATCGACGCCGCGATCGCCGACATCCGGAAGGGCGGCTTCGGCCGGGTCCCGCTCCACCTGCGCGACGCGCACTATCCGGGGGCGAAGCGGCTCGGTCATGGCCGCGGCTACGCGTACCCGCACGACAACGAGTTCGGCATCGTGGCCCAGCAGTACCTCCCCGACGAGTTGCAGGGGCGCCGCTACTACGCGCCGAAGGCTCTGGGGGCCGAGCGCGATGTCTCGGCGCGGCTCGAGAAGATCCGCCGCATTCTCGACGGGCGCTGACCCGCAGCCCCCGCGCGCAGCGGACGCCCGCAGCGGACGCCTGACCCTCTACAGTGTGCGGGTGACGCGTTCTCCTCTTCGCATTCCGCCCGATCGTGATCTCTCGATCGACTTCGTCCGCGCGATCTGCCTCCCGGTGGTGGTCGTGCTGCATGCGATCCAGATGGGCATCGAGGGCGATCCGCCCCGTGCCTTCAACGCACTCGCGGAGTGGACGCCGCTGGCTTGGATCACCTGGATCGGGATGATCATGCCCACGTTCTTCATCGCCGGAGGCTTCGCCGGCATCACCACCTGGCGCCGACTCGAGAAGAGAGGGGAGACGGCGGGGGAGTACATCCGCGTCCGAGCCCTCCGACTCGCGCGCCCGGTGTTCCTCGCGATGCTCGGCGTGCTCCTCACCCTCGCGGTGATGGCGGTCTGCGGAGCCGATGCCGAGTTCCTCCGGACCTTCGCGTTCCGGCTCGCCGAGCCGCTCTGGTTCATCGCGGTGTACGCGATCTGCACCTCGTTCGTACCGCTGATGGCCGCGCTGCACCGCCGTGCGGCCTGGACGACGTACTTCACCCTGGCCGCGCTCGTCGTGATCGTCGATCTCGTCTCTCGTTTCGGGGGTCTGCCGATCGGCGCCCTCAATTGGCTCTTCGTCTGGCTCTTCGTGCAGCAACTCGGCTTCGGCGTGCGGGATCAGTGGTACTCGCGCCGTCCGCGGTGGTTGCTCCTGCTGCTGGCCGTCGCCGCCTACGGCCTCATGTGCGTCGCCGTCTTCGGGCTGGGCTACGACCCCGACATGATCGCCAACCTCAACCCGCCGACCGTGCTCCTGCTCCTGCTCGGTCTGGCGCAGGTCTACCTGTTCACGCTCCTTCAGCCGGCGATCCGCGCGCTCATGCGTCTGCGCCCCGCGATCGTGATCATCGGCGCCCTCGGTATGTACGGGATGGTCATCTACCTGTGGCATACGGTCGCGATGGCGATCGTCGTCGGTGCACAGCAGGCGCTGGGGCTGCCGTTCCCGCCGGTACTCACCCCCACATGGTGGATCACACGCATCCCGTGGGCGCTCGCGATCGTGGCGGTGCTCGCCGTGCTCTGCGCGGCCGTCCCCCGGATCGAACGGATCTGGCCGGTCGAGAGGGCGCGCACCATGCCGCTGCCGGCGGCGATCGCGGCGACAGCGCTTCTCGTGGCGGGCGTCGGGTGGGTGCTCACCCAGGGCTATCTCACGCTCGGAACCGCCGTGGCTCTGGCGGCGATCGCACTCGCGATCGCGTGGCTCACCGTCGGCGGGCCCGGTCCGGATCGAGAGTCGGAGCCTCTGGAGGAGGCGGCGGAATCCGGTGCATCGCGGGACGCGCGGCGCCTCTGATAGACTTGAGCGGCTCGAAACCGAGTTTTCGGGCATCTCCTCGTTCACACCACACCTCGACGGCGCCCCGGCGTGCGCCCCGAGGAAGAACGCGGGTGATACGTCCGTGAGTCGCGAGAGACGCGACCACGTCATCGGAAGGACAGCTTCGTGACCACGAAGTCCCAGGACCGCCGCAAGGTGCGTCTGAGCCGTGCCCTCGGCATCGCTCTCACCCCGAAGGCCGCCCGCTACCTCGAGAAGCGTCCCTACGCTCCGGGTGAGCACGGCCGCACCAAGCGCAAGGCTGACAGCGACTACGCCGTCCGTCTGCGTGAGAAGCAGCGTCTGCGCGAGCAGTACGGCATCCGCGAGAAGCAGATGCGCAACACCTTCAACGAAGCCCGCCGCCAGGAGGGTCTGACCGGTGAGAACCTGGTCGAGCTCCTCGAGATGCGTCTCGACGCTCTCGTGCTGCGCGCCGGTTTCGCCCGTACGACGGCGCAGGCCCGCCAGCTCGTCGTGCACCGCCACATCCTCGTCGACGGCCAGCTCGTCGACCGCCCGTCCTTCCGCGTGAAGGCCGGACAGCTCATCCACGTCAAGGCCAAGAGCGAGGGCACCGAGCCCTTCCAGGTGGCAGCAGCCGGCGGTCACGCCGAGGTCCTGCCCCCCGTTCCGGGCTACCTCGAGGTCGAGCTCGACAAGCTCCAGGCCCGCCTGGTCCGTCGTCCGAAGCGCGCCGAGGTCCCCGTGACCTGCGAAGTGCAGCTCGTCGTCGAGTACTACGCGGCTCGCTGAGCCCACAGGGCGCTGATCTCAGCGTTCGAAACGAGAGGCGTCGGGGTGACCCGACGCCTCTCGTCGTTTTTGCATACGATGGAGACACCGCGCCTTCGCGGGTCAAGGCAAGGATGACGACATGAAGAACATGGTGTGGTTCCTGATCGGCGTGATCGGCGGCTTCGTCGCTGCGCATTTCATGAACAAGGACCCCCGCGGGCACGACATCCTCGCCGAGGTCGATGCCAGGATCAACGGCTTCACCGCGCTCATCGGCGACGCGTACCGCGCGCAGGAGGCCCGGCTCACCGAGCCGGAAGACCACTGACCCCTCGCGCAACCGCGCGGAACTTCTCACCTCCGAACAAGGACACCCGGGCACCCCTATGAATTCTGCGGAAATCGCGCAGCGCTATCTCGACTTCTTCGAGAAGAACGACCACGTCATCGTCCCCTCCGCCTCGCTCGTCAGCGACGATCCGTCCCTGATGTTCACGGTCGCGGGCATGGTGCCCTTCGTCCCGTACCTCACGGGCGTCGTGCCGTCGCCGCATCCGCGGATCGCCGACCTGCAGAAGTGCATCCGCACGAACGACATCGAAGAGGTCGGCAAGACCGCCCGTCACGGCACGTTCTTCCAGATGCTCGGCAACTGGTCGTTCGGCGACTACTTCAAAGAGGGCGCGATCCGCTACGCCTGGGAACTCCTCACCAGCAGCGAGGCCGATGGCGGCTTCGCGTTCGACGAGAAGGACCTCTGGGTCACGGTCTACGAGACCGATGACGAGGCCGAGTCGATCTGGCGCGACATCATCGGACTGAAGCCCGAGCGCATCCAGCGCCTCGGACGCGCCGACAACTACTGGAACACGGGTCAGCCCGGCCCGGGTGGCCCCGACTCCGAGATCTTCTTCGACCGGGGACCGGCGTACGGTAAGGACGGCGGCCCCGCGGCCGACGATTCGAGGTTCCTGGAGATCTGGAACCTCGTGTTCATGCAGGACTTCATCGAGAACATCCGCGGAAAGACCGAGTTCGACATCGTGGGCGAGCTCCCGCAGAAGAACATCGACACCGGCATGGGTCTCGAGCGCGTCGCCTTCCTCAAGCAGGGCGTCGAGAACATGTACGAGATCGACCAGGTGCGCCCCGTCCTCGATCGTGCCGTCGAGCTCTCCGGCCGCACCTACGGCAAGGTCCACGAGGACGACGTGCGCTTCCGCGTCATCGCCGACCACGTGCGCTCCTCGCTCATGCTGCTCTCCGACGGCGTGCGTCCGTCGAACGAGGGCCGCGGCTACATCCTCCGTCGCCTCATGCGCCGCACGGTGCGTGCGATGCGGCTGCTCGGCGTCGACGAGCCGGTCTTCCCCGAACTCTTCGCCACCTCGCGCGACGCGATGAAGTCGTCGTACCCCGAGCTCGAGCGCGACTGGTCGACCCTCTCCGCGTCGGCGTTCGCCGAGGAGGAGACCTTCCGTCGCACGCTGGCCCAGGGGTCGACGATCCTCGACCTGGCGCTCGACGAGACCAAGAAGGAGGGCAAGACGGCGCTGAGCGGCCCGGAGGCCTTCCTGCTGCACGACACCTACGGATTCCCGATCGACCTCACGCTCGAGGTCGCCGAGGAAGCCGGGCTCGAGGTCGACCGCGGCGCGTTCGACACGCTCATGCGCGAGCAGCGCGACCGCGCCAAGGCAGACGCTCGCAACCGCAAGCGTCAGCTCGCGGATGTCTCCGTCTACCGGGAGCTGCGCGCTCTCGGCGAGACCGGCTTCGACGGGTACACCGAACTCGAGGTGCAATCCCGCATCCTGGGCATCCTCGTCGACGGGCAGCCGGTGCGCAGCGCATCGGAGGGCCAGATCGCCGAGGTCGTCCTCGCCGAGACGACCCTGTACGCCGAGTCCGGAGGTCAGGTCGCCGACAAGGGAACGATCGTGGGCCCCGGCTTCGAACTCGAAGTGCTCGACGTGCAGCGTCCCGTGCCCGGGCTCATCAGCCACACGGTGCAGGTGAGCACCGGATCGGTCGCCGTCGACGACGCCGCCACCACGGTCGTCGATGCGGCCAACCGTCGCGCGGCCCGTCAGGCGCACTCCGCGACGCACCTCGTGCACGCTGCGCTCCGCGACACGCTCGGTCCGACCGCCACGCAGGCGGGCTCGTTGAACCGCGCCGGCTACATGCGCTTCGATTTCTCCTGGTCGCAGGCGCTGTCGGCCGACACGCGCACCGAGATCGAGGAGATCACGAACCGGGCCGTCCACGACGCCCTCGAGGTCACCACGCGCATCGTCTCGCTCGACGAGGCGAAGGAAGCCGGCGCCATGGCGCTGTTCGGCGAGAAGTACGGCGACGTGGTGCGCATGGTCGACATCGGTGGCCCGTGGTCGCGTGAGCTCTGCGCGGGAACCCACGTCGGCTCCAGCGCCGAGATCGGCCTCGTCAGCCTGGTCGGAGAATCGTCGGTGGGAGCATCCAACCGTCGCATCGAAGCCCTCGTCGGCGTCGACGCCTTCCGTGAGCTCGCTGCCGAGCGTGCGATCGTCTCGCAGCTCACGAGTTCGCTGAAAACGCCGCGCGATCAGCTCGCCGAGCGTATCTCCGACCTCGCTGCGAACCTCAAGGCGGCGGAGAAGCGCATCGCTCAGTTCGAGTCCAAGGAGCGCGCGGGACAGATTCCCGCGATCGCCGACGCGGCGCGCCGGATCGACGCGTTCCACGTCGCCACGGAGTCGCTCGGTGAGCTGGCCTCGGCCGACGATCTGCGCGAACTCGTGCTCGGCGTCCGCGACCGCCTCGGCTCCGACGCCGCGGTCGTCGCACTCGGCGCCGTCGTGAACGGCCGTCCGGTCGTCGTCGTCGCCACCAACGACGCCGCCCGCACAGCGGGTGCGAAGGCGGGAGCGCTCGCGAAGCGCGCCGCCGGAGTGCTCGGCGGAGGCGGCGGCGGGCGTGACGACGTCGCGCAGGGCGGCGGAACGGATGCCGCGGCACTGCCCGCCGCACTCGACGCCATCGTCCAGGAGCTGCACGCAGCGTGAGCGGTTTCCGACGCGGGGTGCGCCTCGGCATCGATGTCGGGCGCGCCCGCGTCGGCGTCGCGCGGTGCGACCCAGACGGAATGCTCGCCGTCCCCGTCGAGACCGTGCCGCGCTCGGAGACCTCGATCGATCGGCTCGTGGAGCTCGCGGCCGAGTACGAGCCGATGGAGTTCGTCGTCGGTCTCCCGGTGAACATGCAGGGCGCGGACACCGCGTCGACGGTGGACGCACGGGAGTTCGCCGCAGCCCTTCGCACGCGCACCGGGGTCCCGGTGCGGCTCGTCGACGAACGCCTCAGCACCGTGTCCGCGCACGCGGCCCTGCGTTCTTCAGGTCGAAATCAGAAGAACTCTCGTAGCATTGTGGATCAGGTCGCCGCGGTGGTGCTGCTGCAGCAGGCGATCGACATGGAGAAGAGCACCGGAAACCCGGCCGGTGCCGCTGTCCCGTCCGACGAGGAGCATCCCTGAACATGTCCGAACGCGATGGCGCGTCCTCCGCGCCCGATGCGAACGAGCCGCTCGGCGATCTCTTCGCGAACCTCCCCGAGCCGACGCAGCAGCATCCGACGGCCGATTACAGCGCCCCGGTGCCCGGCTCCCGGCGCGCCGCCCGTGAGGCCGCGCGCCGAGGCGACGCGTCACCCGAGGCGACTCCCGCCGCCGTGCCCGACGCCGTGGACCCGGTCGGCGCCCCCGTCCCGGCAGTCGAGCCGGCGGTCGACCCGGTGACGTCGGCGGCCGAGCCCGTGCATCCGTCCGCCGAAGAGGTGCGGATCGCGCCGGCAGGCAGGGAGCCGGCACCCGTCGCCGCTCCCACCGCCGAAGCCGTCCAGGGCGAGGCCCCGATCGGCGGAGGCCTCGACGCTCTGTTCGTGGCTCCCGATGACGACCGCGCTCTGGCGAAGGCACCGAAGAAGCGACGTCGCGGATGTCTGATCGCGCTGCTCATCATCCTGGTGATCGTCGGCGGTATCGCCGCCGCCGGCGCCTGGGCGATGAACACCTACGGCGAGCAGATCAACGACGTCATGGGCTGGGGTGAGCCGAAGGACTACGAAGACGGCCAAGCCTCCGGCGAAGCCTTCGTCACGATCAAGGACGGCGATACCGGACGCCCGGTGTCGACGGCACTCTACGAGGCCGGTGTCACCAAGACCGAGGACGTGTTCTACGACTACCTGATCGAGGAGAACATCGCGGTCACCTTCTACCCGGGTGTGTACCGCCTTCAGGAGAAGATGACCGCCGCCGCCGCGCTCGAGGCGTTGCGCAACGAGGACAACAAGCTCGAGAACACGGTGTCGGTGTCGGAGGGCGGCACGATCGAGTCCTCCCTGGCGGCGATGGCCGAGTCGCTCGGTCTGCCGGTGGAGGACTTCGAAGCCGCCGTCGCCGATCCCGCCGCCTACGGCGTCGACGCGCCGAGCCTCGAGGGGTGGCTGTTCCCGGCCGTGTACACCTTCGATCCCGAGGTGACGGCGGCGCAGGTCATCCAGCGCATGGTCGATCGCACACGGGAGGCGTTGACCGAAGCCGGCGTTCCCGATACCGACGCCGAGCGCATCCTGACGATCGCGTCGATCATCCAGCGCGAGGGCCGCACGGCCGACTTCGCGAAGGTGAGCCGCGTGATCGAGAACCGTCTCGACATCGACATGAAGCTGCAGATGGACTCGACGGCCCAGTACGGGTACGGCTCGCTGCACGAGGGCGTCGTGTCGAGCTCGGCCGAGGCTCTGGAAGACGACAACGACTGGAACACCTACGTGCGCACGGGTCTTCCGGTGACTCCGATCGCGAGTCCGAGCTTCGCCGCGATCGATGCCGCGATGCACCCCGAGGACGGTCCCTGGCTGTACTTCGTCACGATCGATCTGTCGACGGGCGAGACGCAGTTCTCGGAGACGTACGAGGAGCACCAGGCCGGCATCGAGAAGTGGCGCGAATGGTGCCGGGCGAATCCGGATGCCGGCTGCTGACGCTCGTTCCCCCCACCGGCTCGCGGTGTGGGGGGATCCGATCGCGCATTCGAAGTCTCCGGCGCTCCACGCCGCGGCCTATCGTGTGCTCGGGCTGGACTGGGAGTACGACCGCCGCCGCGTGAGCGCCGACGACCTGCCGTCGGCGCTGTCCGGGCTCGACGGATCGTGGCGTGGACTCTCGCTCACGATGCCCCTCAAGGAACAGGCGTTCAGGGCCGCGGCGGTGCGCGATCGCCATGCGACGCTCACGGGAGCCGTGAACACGCTCCTGCTCGACGGCGGGCCGGCGGGGTTCAACACCGACGTCGGGGGGATCGTCGACGCCCTGGCCGATGACGGGATGCGGGCGGCGAGCACCGTGCGCATCCTCGGTGCCGGGGCGACGGCGGCATCCGCCCTGGTCGCTGCGGCGGAGATCGGTGCCGAGCGGGCGGAGATCCGCGCGCGACGGCCGGATCGCGCTGCGGCACTGGTCGATCTCGGCGGCAGTCTCGGCGTGACCGTCTCCGTCGCCTCGTTCGATTCGCCTCCCACCCCGGTGGATCTGACGGTCGCGACGCTTCCGTCGGGTACGTCTCTTCCCGCAGACGTCGCCCTGCCTTTGGCGGGTGGCGGGGGAGTGCTCTTCGATGCCGCCTACGCGCCCTGGCCATCGGCGCTGGCGGCGGTGTGGAGCGACGCACCCGTCGTGTCGGGCCTCGGGATGCTGCTCCATCAGGCGATCCGTCAGATCCGCGTCTTCCTGCACGGTGACCCGGCGCACGTGCTCGACGACGAGGCATCCGTCCTGGCCGCGATGCGCGCCGCTCTCTGACTCCGCGCGCTCTGTGACACGTCGCTGAAACGCGGACGGCGGGCGCGGCCGCGCATGGGAGACTAGAGGAATGCTCCGCGTGCTGACGGCCGGCGAATCGCACGGCCCCGAACTCATCGCCATCATGGAGGGCCTTCCCTCCGGTGTCCCGATCTCCTCCGAGGCGATCCAGGCCGACCTCCAGCGTCGCAAACTCGGCTACGGGCGCGGCTCGCGCATGAAGTTCGAGCAGGACGAGCTGAGCATCTCCGGCGGCGTCCGCCACGGCAGGACCCTGGGGAGCCCGATCGCGCTGCGCATCGGCAACACCGAGTGGCCGAAGTGGACCGAGGTCATGAACCCCGAGCCCGCCGAGCTCACCGACAAGTCCCGCGGCCGCGGCGCCCCGCTCACGCGCCCCCGCCCGGGTCACGCCGACCTCGTGGGCATGCAGAAGTACGACTTCGACGAGGCCCGCCCGATCCTCGAGCGTGCGAGTGCTCGGGAGACCGCCGCCCGCGTCGCGCTGGGTGCCGTCGCCCGTTCCTTCCTCAGCGAGCTCGGCATCCGTCTCGTGAGCCACACCCTCTCGATCGGACCGGTCGCCGTGCCGGCGGATTCACCGCTGCCGACGCCGGACGACGTCGACGCCCTCGACGCCGATCCGCTCCGGTGCTTCGACGCGACCACCTCCGCGCTGATGGTCGCCGAGGTCGACGATGCGAAGAAGGACGGTGACACCCTCGGCGGCATCGTCGAGGTGCTCGCCTACGGCCTCCCGCCGGGGCTCGGCTCGCACGTGCACTGGGACCGCCGGCTCGATGCCCGCCTCGCGCAGGCGCTCATGAGCATCCAGGCCATCAAGGGGGTCGAGGTCGGCGACGGATTCGAGACGACACGTCGTCGCGGCTCGGCCGCCCACGACGAGCTTTTCGCGACCGACGGCGGCATCACCCGCGGCTCCGACCGTGCCGGCGGAACCGAGGGCGGGATGTCGACCGGCACCGTGCTGCGCGTGCGCGCCGGCATGAAGCCGATCGCCACGGTGCCGCATGCGCTGCGCACGATCGACATCGCGACCGGCGACGACGCGACGGCCCACCACCAGCGCTCCGACGTGTGCGCCGTCCCCGCGGCGGGCGTCGTGGCCGAGGCGATGGTCGCCATCGAACTCGCCCGGGCCGTGCTCGAGAAGTTCGGCGGCGACAGCGTCGGCGAGACCCGTCGCAACCTTGAGGGATACCTCGCGGCGATCCCGGCGGAGTTGCGCACCGCGCCGGCATCCGAGGCCGCGCTGCTCGCGCATGACGAACAGCACTGATCCGCTCACACTGGTGCTCGTCGGTCCCATGGCTGCGGGCAAGACCAGTGTGGGGCGGCGTGTCGCACGCCGCCTGGGCGTGCCGTTCATCGACACCGACAAGCGCATCGTCGCCGCCCACGGCCAGATCCCCGTGATCTTCGCCGAGTACGGCGAGGGTCACTTCCGCGAGCTGGAGCGGCTCGCGGTCGCCGACGCGCTCGCGGAGGGCGGTGTGATCTCCCTCGGCGGCGGCGCCGTGACGGATGCCGGGACCCGCGCGCTGCTGGGCGCGCATCCCGTGGTCTTCCTCACGGTGAGTCCCGAGGCGGTCGCGGATCGGATCCGCGGAGCCGGGCGCCCGCTGCTCGAGTCGGAGGATCCCCTGGAGCGATGGACCTCGATCTTCGAGGCGCGCCGGGACTGGTACGAAGAAGTGGCCACGGCGACGTTCGACACGTCGCGCCGGCCGATGCAGAAGATCGCAGACGAGATCGTCACCTGGAGGAGAGAGCAGCGATGACCACCACGACCATCAGCGTCACCGGAGACGATGCCTACGACATCGTGATCGGTCGGGACATCCTCGACCGCGTGTCGGAGGCGCTGACGCCCACGGTGCGCAAGATTCTCGTGGTGCACCCTCCGACGCTCGCCGCGCGGGCGGCCGAACTGCGCGACAGACTCCTCGCGGACACCGAGAACGGTCCGCGCGAGGTTCTGCTCGCAGAGATTCCGGATGCCGAGCAGGGCAAGCGCATCGAGGTGGCGGCCTTCTGCTGGCAGGTGATGGGTCAGGCGGACTTCACGCGCACGGATGCCGTGATCGGCTACGGCGGGGGAGCGGTGACCGACCTGGCCGGTTTCGTGGCCGCGACCTGGCTGCGCGGCATCCAGCTCGTGCAGGTGCCCACCACCGTCCTCGGTCTCGTCGACGCCTCCGTCGGGGGCAAGACCGGGATCAACACCGCGGAGGGCAAGAACCTCGTCGGGGCGTTCTGGGCGCCGCGTGCGGTGATCGGCGACCTGGACGAGCTGCGCAGCCTCAGCGCCAACGAGGCGACGGCCGGGTTCGCCGAGGTCGTGAAGGCCGGCTTCATCTGGGCACCGGAGATCCTCGACATCGTCGAGGCGGATCCCGCACGCGCCGTGGATCCGGCCTCGGACGAGTTCCGCCGCGCCGTCGAGCTCGCGATCGAGATGAAGGCCGCCGTCGTCTCGGAGGACTTCCGAGAGGCCGGGCAGCGCGAGATCCTCAACTACGGCCACACGCTCGGACACGCCATCGAGCATGCCGAGCGATACCGCTGGCGCCACGGCGCGGCGATCTCGGTGGGGATGCTCTTCGCCGCCGAGCTCTCGCGTCTCGCCGGGCGCCTGTCCGACGAGACGGCGCTGCGCCACCGCGCGGTTCTCGAGTCGCTCGGTCTCCCGACCTCGTACCGCGCGGGCGCCTGGCCGCAACTCCTGGCCACGATGCAGCGCGACAAGAAGAGCCGCGGCGGAATGCTCCGCTTCATCCTGCTCGACGACATCGCCAAGCCGACCGTTCTCCAGGCTCCCGACGAGTCGCTGCTCTTCGCCGCCTACCAGGAGGTCGGCGCGTGAGCGCTCGGATTCTGCTGGTCAACGGCCCCAACCTCAATCTGCTCGGCACGCGCGAGCCCGAGGTCTACGGCACGGCGACGCTCTCCGACGTCGAGCGTCTCACGACCGATGCCGCCGCCGCCGCGGGCTACGAGATCCGGGCGATCCAGAGCAATCACGAGGGCGTCCTGATCGATGCGATCCAGGCCGCCCGCGAGGACTGCGCCGCGATCGTGATCAACCCCGGCGGGCTCACCCACACGTCCGTGGCGCTGCGTGACGCATTGACCGGGATCGCCCTGCCCTTCGCCGAGGTGCACATCTCGGACGTGCACGCGCGCGAGGAGTTCCGCCACCATTCCTACCTCGAAGACGTCGCCGCCGTGCGGGTGATCGGGCGCGGCGTGGAGGGGTACGCCGAGGCCGTGCGACGGCTCACCGCCCTCATCCCGTAGAATCTACTGTCGGCCGGGTCCGCGCCCTGCGAGGGCGGCCGCGAAAACCACACAGGAACGGAACTCTCAGCGCATGGCATCTACCGCAGACATCAAGAACGGCGTCGTCCTCAGCATCGACGGGCAGCTCTGGAGCGTCATCGAGTTCCAGCACGTGAAGCCCGGAAAGGGCGGTGCGTTCGTGCGCACCAAGCTCAAGAACGTCGTCTCCGGCAAGGTCGTCGACCGCACGTACAACGCGGGCGCGAAGATCGACATCGAGAACGTCGACCGCCGCGACTTCACCTACCTGTACAACGACGGCGACGGCTTCGTCTTCATGGACGCCACCGACTTCGACCAGCTCACGGTCGGCGCGGCCACGGTCGGCGACGCGAAGAACTTCCTGCTCGAGAACCAGCAGGTCACGATCGCTCTGAACAACGGCAACCCGCTGTACATCGACCTTCCGGCGTCGGTCATCCTCGAGGTGACGTACACCGAGCCCGGTCTGCAGGGCGACCGCTCGTCGGCCGGCACGAAGCCCGCCACCCTCGAGACCGGCTACGAGATGCAGGTTCCGCTGTTCCTCGAGACCGGCACCAAGATCAAGGTCGACACCCGCACGGGTGAGTACCTGGGTCGCGAGAAGTAAGGCGTGAGCGCTCGGACGAAGGCGCGCAAGCGCGCACTCGACATCCTCTTCTCCGCCGACGTGCGCGGAGACGACGTCGCCATCGCCCTCGCGGCCGAGGCCAAGCGGGCGGCGAGCGAACCTGCTCGCGAGGCCTCCTGGCTGTACGCCCGTGAGATCGTCGACGGCATCATCGATCACCGCGACGAGATCGACGAGCAGATCACCACGCACAGCCGTGAGTGGAAGATCGAGCGGATGCCGGCGGTCGACCGCGCACTCCTGCGCATCGCCGTCTGGGAGATCCTGCACAACGACGAGGTCCCGACGGCCGTCGCGATCGACGAGGCCGTGGAGCTCGCCAAGGAGTTCTCGACCGATGACTCGGGCGCGTTCGTGCACGGCGTCCTCGGTCGGGTGTCCCGCGCGGCCTGAACGCTCTGATCGCACCTCCGCCGCGTGTCGGAGGTGCGGGGGAGGATGAGGTCCATGGCGCTCCCGATCGATCCCGCGCGACGCGACCCGTCGCGTCCGGACGACGGGTGGCGCGCGCTGCTCGGTTCGCGCGACGACGCTGACGACGACCTCGCTCCGCTCGCCCTCGGTGTCGAGCTCCGCTACCGCGAGTCGCGTGGGGGCAACCCCTGGGCGGCCCGACCGCTCCGTGCGGCGACACCTCGCGACGTCGCCCGGCGCACGGGGGAGATCCTCCTCGGCATCCGTCCTCTGGAGCGCAGCGCCGCCAGCGGTGCGTGGGTACAGGGCGGCGCCACGTGGGACGCCGTTCGGCGGTCGTCGGCGCGGTACGGGCGTGAGCGTTCGCGCTGGTTCGCGGACCTCCTGAGCATCGCGCGCGATTCACTGCTCTCGGGCACCGCGGGTGACTGGTTGCTGGTCGACCACCTCGAATCCCGTCTGCTGTGGTCCCACCTCCGCGCGGGCGCGGCACTCGGAATCCCGCTCGTCCCGACGCAGAAGGATGTCGAGGTCGTGCTGGCCGACCGTGCGGGTGTGCGCGCGGACATCGCCAGGAATGACGAGGGCGACCTCGAGGTGTCGGCCGTGGGCGAGTTCGACGGTGAGACGATCGGCGACGCAGACATCCGCCCGATCGGACGCAGCGGCATCTACGCCGTGACCTCCCACGGACACCGGGTGCGGGTGGTCCTGGCCGAGATCCCGCTCAGCGACTCGGTGCACGCTTTGATCGCCGCTTCCGGCCCTCTGGTCGTGCCGCGTGCAGACGAAGAGGCGTTCCTGCGCGAGGCGTATCCGCTGCTGGCGCGTCGCATCGAGGTGCGCGGCAGTGCGCGGGTCGATCTTCCGCCGTTGCCCCTGCCGACACCGGTGCTCCAGCTCACGTTCCGTCGCGGCGACACGATCGCCTTCGCGTTCGAATGGGAGTACCGGGGCTTCGGTCGCGTGCCTCTCGACGAGTCCACCCACGGCGTGCGCGATCGGGCGGCCGAGACGGCAATCCTCGAACCGATCCTCGCGGTCTGGCAGCGGGCGACGGGGGAGCGCTTCACATCGACAGGGACGTTCCACGACGTCGAAGCCGCGGAGTTCGTCACGCATCTCGTCCCCCGTCTCGAGGTCGAGGGGGTGCTCGTCGAGGTGTCCGGTCGACGCAAGACGTATCACGAGCTCACCGGCGAACCGGAGGTGACGGTCTCGACGGTCGAGTCCGCCGACCCCGACTGGTTCGACCTCGGCGTGCTCGTGCGCATCGACGGCCGACTGATCCCGTTCGAACCGCTCTTCACCGCTCTGACGAAGGGGCGTAGGAAACTCCTGCTCGTCGACGGGAGCTACTTCTCGCTGCAGCATCCTGCGCTGGACCGCTTGCGCGAACTACTCGACGAGGCTGCCGACCTCGACGAGTGGGAGACCGGGCCCCGCATCAGCCGTCATCAGACCGACCTCTGGGAGGAGTTCGAGGATCTCGCCGATCAGGCTCTCCCCGCCGTCACCTGGCGGGCCACGGCCGAAGGGCTGCGCGCTGCCACGGGTGTGCCGTCCGCACCGATGCCGCAAGGGATCATCGCCGAGCTGCGTCCGTATCAGAAGGAGGGATTCGACTGGCTCGCCTTCCTCTGGCAGCACCGGTTGGGCGGGATCCTCGCCGACGACATGGGCCTGGGGAAGACACTCCAGATCCTCACTCTGATCGCGCATGCCCGCGAGACGGGGGAGCGCCGGCCGTTCCTCGTGATCGCGCCGACGTCGGTCGCCGGAACGTGGCAGTCCGAGGCGGCCAGGTTCGCCCCCGGGCTGGCGGTGCAGGTGCGCGGCGCGACGCGCTCGTCCGGTCTGGCCGAGCCGTTCGGCACCGACGTGGTCGTCACCACCTACGCGGTCGCCCGTCTCGACGCGGATGCCTTCGCCGCGGTCGAGTGGGCGGGGATCGTGCTCGATGAGGCCCAGTTCGTCAAGAATCCCGCGACCAAACTGCACCGCGCGATCGCGGGCTTCCGCTCGGACGTGACGATCGCCGTGACCGGAACCCCCCTCGAGAACAGCCTCACCGAGCTCTGGGCGCTGCTCCAGCTCACCGCACCCGGTCTCTTCCCCTCCGCCCGAAAGTTCCGTGAGCGCTACATCCAGCCGATCGAGCAGGGCAAGGTCCCCGAGAACGAGGAGGGCGGCCCCTACCGTCAGCGTCGTCTCGCGCAGCTGCGGCGACGGATCCGCCCCCTGGTGCTGCGGCGCACCAAGGAGCACGTGGCCCCCGACCTCCCCTCGAAGCAGGAGCAGATCCTCGAGGTCGAGCTCAGCGCCTCGCATCGCGCGCTGTACGAGGCCGTGCTGCAGCGCGAGCGTCAGAAGGTGCTCGGTCTGCTGCCCGATCTCGATCGCAACCGGTTCATCGTGTTCCGTTCGCTGACGCTGCTGCGGATGCTGAGCCTGTCGCCGGCCCTCATCGATGCGAACGATCGCCGGATCGGGTCGCGCAAGCTCGACGTTCTGCTGGAGAGGGTCGCCGAACTGCAGGAGGAGGGCCACCGCGCCCTCGTCTTCAGCCAGTTCACGTCGTTCCTCGACCTCGCCGCCGAACGGCTCACCGCCGCCGGCATCCCGTATGCGCATCTCGACGGAGCGTCCCTGCGCCGACAGGAGATCGTCGACGGCTTCCGGGACGGCACGCAGCCGGTCTTCCTCATCAGCCTCAAAGCCGGTGGGTTCGGCCTGACGCTCACCGAGGCCGACTACGTCTTCCTGCTGGACCCGTGGTGGAACCCGGCGGCCGAGGCGCAGGCCGTCGACCGCACGCACCGCATCGGACAGTCCGCGCAGGTCTTCGTCTATCGCATGATCTCGGTAGGCACGATCGAGGAGAAGGTGCTCGACCTGCAGCGGCGCAAGGCACGGCTCTTCTCGGCCGTGATGGACGACGAGGCCCTCTTCGCTCAGGCGCTCACCGCGGACGACATCCGCGGACTCTTCGACGACTGAGTCCCCGACACCGGGTTATCCACGGCCCGGTCGCTGCGGACGCACAGCGGGGCGCGGGTAGAATCGGTGCCGTCCAGGAGGGCGCTCGAACAGGGGCGTCCGGGATGCACCAGGAGGAGCGCAATGCGGATCACGGGACTCGGCCACGCCGGGATGTTCATCGAGACGGTCGGCGGGAACATCATCTGCGACCCCGTGCTCGGACCGTCCTTCTTCGGCTCCTGGTTCCCCTTCCCCGACAACCGCGCGCTCGACTGGGAGCGCTTCGGGAGGGAAGCGGACTTCCTCTACATCTCGCATCGTCACCGCGACCACTTCGACCCGAAGCTGCTCGAGCGGTACATCCGCAAGGACATCGAGGTGCTGCTGCCCGAGTACCCGATCGACGATCTCGAGCAGGACATCCGGGCCCTCGGTTACACCAACATCACGTACGCGCCCGCGGGCGAGATCATCGAGCGCGGCGACCTCAAGATCATGATCACCCCGCTGCGCGCCCCCAGCGACGGCCCGATCGGCGACTCCTCGCTCAGCATCGACGACGGCACCGGGTCGGTGCTGAACCAGAACGATTCGCACCCGCTCGACCTCGACAGCCTGCTGCACTTCGGCAAGCCTGACGCGTATTTCACGCAGGTCTCGGGCGCGATCTGGTGGCCGATGGTCTACGACCTCCCGATGGATGCGAAGCAGAACTTCGCCCAGCTCAAGCGCGAGGCGCAGAACAAGCGCGCGATGTACTACATCGAGAAGGTCGATGCGCCGCACGTGTTCCCGATGGCGGGCCCGCCCATGTTCCTGCGCGACGAGCTCTTCGACTTCAACGGCACGGGGCGCAACGGCGAATCGATCTTCACCGACCAGAAGCAGTTCCTCGCGCACATGAAGGAGCTGGCGCCGCAGTACGACGGTCAGCTCTTCATCCCCGGCACGGTCGTCACGGTCGCCTCGGGTGACGTCACGACCGAGCAGACGCTGTACACCGATGCCGAGATCTCGCACATCTTCGACGAGAAGTGGGACTACCTCGAGGAGCAGCGGGCCAGCCGTCAGCAGGAGATCCGCGACGAAGAGGCCTCGCGCGCCGAGGCGCTGCCCGCGGAAGAGATCCTCGCGGCGATCAAGGAGTGGTGGGAGCCGCTGCTGAAGAAGTCCCGCACGATCCGTCTCGGCGTCGGCGGCAACGTGCGTTTCCGGATCGGCGACCTCGACATGGTGGTCGACTTCCCGCGCGCCAAGGTGCGCGAGTACGCGGGGGAGGAGTGCGTCTACTGGTACACGATCCCCGCCGACCTCGTCTCGACGAACATCCGTGATCACGAGATCGACTGGTCGAACTCGATCTTCCTGTCGATGCAGTTCCAGGTGGGGCGCAGCGGCAAGTTCAACGAGTTCCTGACGACGTTCCTCAAGTGCCTGTCGGTCGACCGCATCGAGTACGTCGAGAACTGGTACCAGGAGCAGACCGACCAGACCGAGGACGCCGAGATCGGCGACTGGCTCGTGCAGCGTCGGTGCCCGCACCTGCGCGCCGACCTCACCCGCACCGGAACGGTCGACGGCGACGGCATCCTCACGTGCAGCATGCACGACTGGAAGTGGGACCTGAAGACCGGTCGCTGCCTGTCGACGAGCGGTCACCCGATCCGCTCCTCGAAGCTCGAGGAGCCGGCCGGCGACGTGCTCGCCGAGGCGAGCTGACCGCGTGACGCTCCCGGCCCTCGAGGGCGCGCGGTGGGTGGTGCGTTCGACGACCGATCGACTCCTGCGCATCGCAACGGACTTCTTCGCCGAGCAGGGTTTCGCTGTGCGAGAGTCCGCGTTCGCCGATACCGCCGACGAGGCGGGATGGATCGCGGTCGCCCTCGAAGCGAGCGGACGAGGGGCGGCTGCGCACCGGCGGAGTCGCCTGGCGAGCTTCCTGGCCGGACGCCGGGAGGAATCGTCTCGGTCCGACACGCCGCAGGTCGTCATCATCGCGACGGCACGGCGCGTGTCGAACGGGATAGCCGAGCTCGTCGTCTATCCGCACGCCGCCCCGGAGAGCACTCCCGCAATCGTCGAGACGGCGGCGGCTCCCATCGCAGCCGCGCTCGCGGCGATCACCTCTGCGGCCGGTGCCGAGTCGGCGATGCTTTCACACGAGCGCCTCCGCTCCGCACCAGAGGATGAATGCCCCGCTTCGGACGCGAGGGCCCGCGACGTGCTCGGCTGGCGCTGACACCCCGCTAGACTGGTGAGGAAAGCAACCTTTAACACCGTCCTGTGAGGCGGAGAAGGGAGCGGCTGATGAGTGCACGCACCGTCTTGCACGAAGCCGATATCTCGCGGGCTCTGACCCGTATCGCGCACGAGATCCTCGAATCGAATCGAGGGGCCGATGACCTCGTCCTGCTGGGTATCCCGACCCGCGGAGTGACGCTCGCCCATCGCCTCGGCGCTCTGATCAGCGACATCGCTCAGCGTCCCGTTCCGGTGGGCGCGCTCGACGTCACGCTCTTCCGCGACGATCTGGCGAAGCATCCGACGCGTTCCCCGCGTCCGACCGAGATCCCCGCCGGCGGTATCGAGGGGCGCACGGTCGTGCTCGTCGACGACGTGCTCTTCTCCGGGCGGAGCATCCGTGCCGCGCTCGACGCGATCCAGTCGATCGGCCGCCCGTCCGTCGTGCGACTGGCGATCCTGGTCGACCGCGGCCACCGCGAGCTGCCGATCCGCCCCGACTTCGTCGGCAAGAACATCCCCTCCGCGCGCACCGAGCGCGTCAACGTGCGTCTCGTCGAGAACGACGGGGCCGAGGAGGTGACGATCGGCGAATGAGGCACCTCCTGGATACCCGCACCCTCGATCGCGCCACCGCCCTTCGCATCCTCGACGTCGCCGAGGACATGTCCGACACGCAGTCCCGCGAGGTCAAGAAGCTCCCGACCCTGCGGGGCAAGACCGTCGTGAACCTCTTCTTCGAGGACTCGACGCGGACGCGCATCTCGTTCGAGGCCGCCGCCAAGCGCCTCTCGGCCGATGTCATCAACTTCGCCGCCAAGGGCTCCAGCGTGTCGAAGGGCGAGAGCCTCAAGGACACGGCCCAGACCCTCGAGGCGATCGGCGCCGACGCGGTCGTCATCCGCCACCCCGGCTCCGGCGCCCCGCAGACGCTGGCGACGAGCGGATGGATCTCCGCCGGTGTCGTCAACGCCGGCGATGGAACGCACGAGCACCCCACTCAGGCGCTGCTCGACGCGTTCACGATCCGCAAGCGGCGGTTCGGTGCCGACAGCCGAGGCCGCGACCTCTCCGGCGTGCGTGTGGTGATCGTCGGCGACGTGCTGCACTCCCGGGTCGCGCGCTCGAACGTCTGGCTGCTCACGACCCTCGGCGCCGACGTCACCGTCGTCGCGCCGCCGACGCTCGTGCCGCAGAACGTATCGCTGTGGCCGATCCGCGTGGTCTACGACCTCGACGAGGCGCTGGCCGGCGAACCGGACGCGGTCATGATGCTGCGGATCCAGCTCGAACGGATGAATGCCGCGTATTTCCCCACTGAGCGGGAGTATTCACGGCGCTGGGGACTCGACGCACGGCGTGTGGCCGGTCTTCCGGACGGTAGCATTGTGATGCACCCCGGACCGATGAACCGCGGACTGGAGATCTCCTCCGAAGCGGCCGATTCGCCTCGCTCCACGGTGCTGGAGCAGGTCACCAACGGAGTATCCGTGCGCATGGCGGTGCTGTACCTGCTGCTGGCAGGGGAACGAGACGACGAACGAGGGGGAGACCTGTGAGCGAGACCCTCGTCATCACCGGTGCGAAGCTGCTCGGCACGGACAGTGCCGACATCATCATCGAGGACGGCCTGATCGCCGAGATCGGCAGCGGTCTCAGCCGCGCCGGCGCTCGAGTCATCGACGCCGAGGGCCTGGTCGCACTGCCGGGCCTGGTCGACCTCCACACCCACCTGCGGGAGCCCGGCTACGAGGCATCCGAGACCATCCTCACCGGCACGCGGGCCGCGGCATCCGGCGGGTTCACGGCCGTCTTCGCGATGCCGAACACCTCGCCGGTCGCCGACACCGCCGGCGTCGTCGAGCAGGAACTCGCCCTGGGCGAGGCCGCCGGCTACGCCACCGTGCAGCCGATCGGCGCGGTCACCGTCGGGCAGAAGGGCGAGCGGTTGGCCGAGCTCGGCGCGATGGCCTCCTCGCGCGCCCGGGTGCGCGTCTTCAGCGACGACGGCTTCTGCGTCTTCGATCCGCTGATCATGCGGCGCGCCCTCGAGTACGTGAAGTCCTTCGACGGCGTCATCGCCCAGCACGCACAGGATCCGCGCCTCACCGAGGGCGCCCAGATGAACGAGGGCACCGTCTCGGCGGAGCTCGGGCTCACGGGCTGGCCCGCGGTCGCGGAGGAGTCGATCATCGCGCGCGACGTGCTGCTCGCCGAGCACGTCGGGTCGCGCCTGCACGTCTGCCATCTGTCGACCGCCGGGTCGGTGGACATCATCCGCTGGGCCAAGAAGCGCGGGATCGCGGTGACCGCCGAGGTCACCCCGCACCACCTGCTCCTCACCGACGAGCTCGTGCGAGGATACGACGCCCGCTACAAGGTCAACCCGCCGCTGCGCCGCGAGGAGGACGTGCTCGCCGTGCGCGAGGGCCTCGCGGACGGCACGATCGACATCGTGGCCACCGATCACGCGCCGCACCCGAGCGAGGCGAAGGCGTGCGAATGGCAGGCCGCCGCGAACGGCATGGTGGGGCTCGAGAGCGCCCTGCGCGTCGTGCACCAGTCGATGGTGCAGACCGGACTGCTCGGCTGGGAAGACGTCGCTCGGGTGATGAGCGCGACCCCCGCCAGGATCGGTCGTCTCACCGGTCACGGCACACCGCTCCTCGCCGGGCAGCCCGCGCAGCTCGCGCTCTACGACGCCTCGGTCGAGGGCGTCTTCAGCGAGGGGGACCTGCACGGGCGCAGCACCAACTCTCCCTACCTCGGTCGGGCCCTGCCCGGTCGGGTGGAGTACACGGTGCACGGTGGACGGCTGACGGTCGACGCCGGCTCGCTGGTCGAGGGCCTGAACGCATGAGCGCACGGGACATCGCGATCGCGATCACCATCGCCGTCGCCCTCCTCGTCCTGCTGACGATGCTGCTCTCGTGGCGACGACGGCAGCGACGCGATTCGGCGATCGTCGCTCCGCTGGGAGTGCCCGAGCACGCCGAGGTCGCGTCGCGTCATGAAGTGCTCTACGTCTCGACAACGAAGCACGACCAGCCCCTCGAGCGCCTCGCGATCTCGCCGCTGGCCTACCGCGCACGCGGTGAGCTCGCGATCACGGACCGCGGCGTGGCGCTCTGCCTCGACGGAGCACCGACCGTGTTCCTCGCCTCCTCCCGCTTGGTCGACATCGGCCGCGCGACCGTCACCATCGACCGCGTGGTCGAGCCGGGCGGACTCGTGCGGATCGACTGGCGGGCCGACGACCACACCGTCGTCGATTCCTACCTGCGACTCGCCACCGGCGATCCCCAGAACCTCATCTCCGACCTGCGACGGCTCATCCCCGCCGCTCACGACACAGGAGCCACAGAATGACCGCTCTTCCCGAATCCGCCGTGCTCGTCCTCGAGGACGGCACCCGTTACACCGGCCGCGCCTACGGCGCGCGCGGCACCGCCCTCGGCGAGGTCGTCTTCTCGACCGGAATGTCCGGTTACCAGGAGACGATCACCGACCCGTCGTACGCCGGCCAGATCGTGCTGCAGACCGCACCCCACATCGGTAACACGGGGATGAACGACGAGGACCCCGAGTCCCGCCGCATCTGGGTCGCCGGCTACATCGTGCGCGACCCCTCGCGCGTCGTCTCGAACTGGCGCGCGAACGCCTCGCTCGACGACGTCCTCGTGCAGGACGGGATCGTGGGCATCAGCGGTATCGACACCCGCGCCATCACGCGCCACATCCGTTCCGCCGGCTCCATGCGCGGCGGCATCTTCTCGGGAGCGGATGCCGCGCTCGACGCCGAGGAGCAGGTGCGCATCGTGCGCGAAGCGCCGCAGATGGCGGGTCAGAACCTGTCGGCCGAGGTCTCGGTCGACGCCGTCACGATCACGACGGCGCTGGGGGAGCGGGTCGGCAACCTCGCCGTCCTCGACCTCGGGGTGAAGCAGGCCACGATCGACAACCTCGCCTCCCGCGGTTTCGAGGTGCACGTGATGCCGCAGACGTCGACCATCGACGACATCCGCGCGATCGACCCCGTCGCCGTCTTCTACTCGAACGGCCCGGGTGACCCCGCGGCATCCGGCGACCACGTCGAGCTCCTGCGCGCCGTGCTCGACGACGGCCTGCCGTTCTTCGGCATCTGCTTCGGCAACCAGCTGCTGGGGCGCGCGCTCGGCCTCGGCACCTACAAGCTGCCGTTCGGACACCGAGGCATCAACCAGCCCGTGCTCGACAAGTCCACCGGGCGCGTCGAGATCACCGCGCACAACCACGGGTTCGCGGTCGACGCTCCGCTCGACGGCGCGTTCGACAGCCCGAACGGCTACGGCAAGGTCGAGGTCAGCCACGTCGGCCTCAACGACAACGTGGTCGAGGGCCTCCGCGCTCTCGACATCCCCGCCTTCTCGGTGCAGTACCACCCGGAGGCCGCGGCAGGACCGCACGACGCCAACTACCTCTTCGACCGGTTCCGCGACCTGGTCATCGCCAGCCAGAAGGACGCCAAGTAATGCCCAAGCGCGACGACATCAACTCCGTCCTCGTCATCGGCTCCGGCCCGATCGTCATCGGCCAGGCCTGCGAGTTCGACTACTCCGGCACCCAGGCGTGCCGCGTGCTCCGCGAGGAGGGCGTGCGCGTCATCCTCGTGAACTCGAACCCCGCGACGATCATGACCGACCCGGACTTCGCCGACGCCACGTACGTCGAGCCGATCACCTGGGAGGTCATCGAGACCATCATCGCGAAGGAGCGCCCCGACGCGATCCTTCCGACCCTCGGCGGCCAGACCGCGCTCAACGCGGCGATCCAGCTCCACAACCACGGCATCCTCGAGAAGTACGACGTCGAGCTGATCGGCGCGAACTTCGAGGCGATCAACAAGGGCGAGGACCGCCAGATCTTCAAGCAGCTGGTGCTCGACGCCGGCGCCGACGTGGCCGACTCGCGCATCGCGCACACCATGGACGAGGTGCTGGCGGCCGCCGACGAGCTCGGGTACCCGCTCGTGGTGCGCCCGAGCTTCACCATGGGCGGCCTCGGCTCCGGATTCGCCTACGACGAGGAGGACCTGCGGCGCATCGCCGGCGCGGGTCTGCACGACTCGCCCACCAACGAGGTGCTCCTCGAGGAGTCGATCCTCGGCTGGAAGGAGTACGAGCTCGAGCTCATGCGCGACACGTCCGACAACACGGTCGTCGTCTGCTCGATCGAGAACGTCGACCCGGTCGGTGTACACACCGGCGACTCGATCACCGTCGCTCCGGCGCTCACGCTCACCGACCGCGAGTACCAGAAGCTGCGCGACATCGGCATCGACATCATCCGCGCCGTCGGCGTCGACACCGGTGGCTGCAACATCCAGTTCGCGGTGAACCCCGAGAACGGGCGCATCATCGTGATCGAGATGAACCCCCGCGTCTCGCGTTCGAGCGCGCTGGCCTCGAAGGCGACCGGATTCCCGATCGCGAAGCTCGCGGCGAAGCTCGCCCTCGGCTACCGCCTCGACGAGATCCCGAACGACATCACCGGCGTGACGCCGGCGAGCTTCGAGCCCACGCTCGACTACGTCGTGGTGAAGGTGCCCCGCTTCGCGTTCGAGAAGTTCCCGGCCGCCGACGTCACCCTCACGACCACCATGAAGTCGGTCGGCGAGGCGATGGCCATCGGTCGCAACTACGCCACGGCCCTGCAGAAGGCGCTGCGTTCCCTCGAGAAGCGCGGCTCGAGCTTCCACTGGGGTCCGGAGGAGCGCTCCGTCGAAGAGCTCCTCGAGATCTCGAAGACGCCGACCGACGGTCGCATCGTGGTGCTGCAGCAGGCGCTGCGCAAGGGCGCGACGATCGAGCAGGCCTTCGACGCGACCGCGATCGACCCCTGGTTCCTCGACCAGATCGTCCTCATCAACGAGGTCGCCGAGATCGTGCGCACCGCTCCCGAGCTCGACGCCGCCACCCTGCGCTACGCGAAGGAGCACGGCTTCTCCGACGCGCAGCTGGCCGAGATCCGCGGCGAGAGCGAGGACGAGATCCGCGGCGTGCGCCGCGGCCTCGGCATCCGCCCGGTCTACAAGACCGTCGACACCTGCGCCGGCGAGTTCCCCGCCCTCACGCCGTACCACTACTCGAGCTACGACTTCGAGACCGAGGTCGAGCCCTCCGAACGCACCAAGGTCGTCATCATCGGCTCGGGACCGAACCGCATCGGACAGGGAGTCGAGTTCGACTACTCGTGCGTGCACGCGTCGTTCGCGCTGTCGGATGCCGGGTACGAGACCGTCATGGTCAACTGCAACCCGGAGACCGTGTCGACCGACTACGACACCTCGGACCGTCTGTACTTCGAGCCCCTGACGCTCGAAGACGTCCTCGAGGTCCTCGACGCCGAGGCCGCCAGCGGCACCATCCTGGGTGTCGTCTGCCAGCTCGGCGGCCAGACCCCGCTGGGGCTCGCGAAGGGCATCGAGGCGGCGGGGTACACGATCCTCGGCACGAGTCCTGCCGCGATCGACCTCGCGGAGGAGCGGGCACTGTTCAGCGGTATCCTCGACGCCGCCGGGCTCGTGGCCCCGCGCCACGGTACCGCGATCGACGTCGACGGCGCCGTGGCGGTCGCCGAGGACATCGGCTACCCGGTTCTCGTGCGCCCGAGCTTCGTGCTCGGTGGTCGCGGCATGGAGATCGTCTACGACACCGAGAGCCTGCGCGACTACTTCGTGCGCACCGCCGGCGAGGTCGTCATCGAGGAGGGCAAGCCCCTTCTCGTCGACCGCTTCCTCGACGACGCGATCGAGATCGACGTCGACGCGCTGTTCGACGGCACCGAGCTCTACATCGGCGGCGTGATGGAGCACCTCGAGGAGGCCGGCATCCACTCCGGCGACTCGAGCTGCACCCTTCCGCCCATCTCGCTCGGACGCAGCGACATCGATCGGGTGCGCACCGCGACGCTCGCGATCGCTCAGGGCGTCGGAGTCCGTGGCCTGCTGAACGTGCAGTTCGCGATCAGCGCCGGCGTGCTCTACGTGATCGAGGCCAACCCGCGCGCCAGCCGTACGGTCCCGTTCGTCTCGAAGGCGTTGGGGATCCCGCTCGCGAAGGCGGCCAGCCGCGTCATGGCCGGCTCCACGATCGCCGAGCTGAAGTCCGAGCGCATGCTGCCCGAGAACGACGGTTCGCGGGTGCCGCTCGGCTCGCCCGTCGCGGTGAAGGAAGCCGTGCTCCCGTTCAAGCGCTTCCGCACCAAGGACGGCAAGATCGTCGACTCCGTGCTCGGACCGGAGATGCGCTCGACCGGTGAGGTCATGGGCATCGACAAGGACTTCCCGACGGCCTTCGCCAAGAGCCAGGCGGCGGCATACGGGGGCATGCCCACCTCGGGCACCGTGTTCATCTCGGTCGCCGACTCCGACAAGCGGGCGGTCATCCTGCCCGCGCACCGGCTGCAGCAGCTCGGTTTCACGATCGTCGCGACCGAGGGCACGGCGGAGATCCTCTCCCGCAACGGCATCGCGGTGCAGGTCGTGGAGAAGTTCAGCGAGACCCATGAGTCGGGCGCGCAGAACATCGTCGACCTGATCAACGACGGAGCGATCGACATCGTCGTGAACACCCCCTCGGGTGGCACGGCGCGTGCCGACGGCTACGAGATCCGCGCGGCGGCCGTCGCCGCCGACAAGGCGCTGTTCACGACCATGGCCGTGCTCGGCGCTGCCGTGAGCGGTATGGACGCGGCCGACGAGGGCTTCCAGGTGAAGAGCCTGCAGGAGTATGCGCTCGACCGTCAGGCCACGGTGTGAGTGCAGGTTTCGGTGAGCGGGCGCGCGCGGGGATCCTCGCGCGCGGCCCGCTCTGTGTCGGAATCGATCCGCACGCGGCGCTGCTGGCGTCGTGGGGTCTGGCCGACGACGCCCGAGGTGTGCGGGAGTTCGGTCTTCGCACGGTGGATGCCGTCGCCGAGCGCGTCGCCTTCGTGAAGCCGCAGGTCTCGTTCTTCGAGCGTTTCGGTTCGGCGGGCTTCGCGGCCCTCGAGGACGTGCTGGCCGCTGCACGGCGAGCGGGCCTGCTGGTGATCGCCGATGCGAAGCGCGGCGACATCGGCAGCACCATGGATGCGTACGCGGCCGCCTGGCTGACCCCGGGCTCGCCGCTCGAGGCCGACGCGCTGACGGTGAACCCGTACCTCGGTGTAGGGGCGCTCGATGGCGCTCTCGCTCTGGCGCACACGCACGGGAAGGGGCTGTTCGTCCTGGCGGCGACCAGCAACCCCGAGGCGCGGTCGCTGCAGGCGTCGACGGGTTCTGGCGGCTCGACCGTTTCCGCGCAGGTGATCGACGAGGTG
Organism: Microbacterium galbinum; assembly: GCF_023101185.1. Taxonomy (GTDB): domain Bacteria; phylum Actinomycetota; class Actinomycetes; order Actinomycetales; family Microbacteriaceae; genus Microbacterium; species Microbacterium galbinum. The sequence continues at coordinate 3,030,991 of NZ_CP078077.1, read as the reverse complement.
TCCACGCGCAACGCCGCCGCCGTCTCCGACGGCGAGTGGGGGAGCGCGGGCTTCGTGATCGGCGCGACCGTGGTCTGGACGGATGCCGCGATCGCGGCGTTCGCCCCACCCGCGCCCATCCTCGCCCCGGGGTTCGGAGCGCAGGGCGCGACCCCGCAGGATCTGCGCCCGCGTTTCGGCACCATGGCGCCCTGCGTGATCGCGAGCGAGAGCCGGAGCGTTCTCGCCGCCGGGCCGAACGGATTGGCCGATGCCGTGACCGCGCGCGTCGCAGAGTACGAGGAGTCCCTGAATGTCTGATGTCCGGGTGGTTCCCGAGGTCGACCGCGCCGCGGCGGCGCGCAAGGCGGTCGAACGCCGGCGTGCACGCGCATCGCTCAAGCGCGATCTGACCACGCGCGTGGTGACGCCGCAGGCGGTGCTGCGGCGCGCGACGGAGGATGCCGACTCGGTCGAGGGTTCGTTGCGGATCACCGACTTCCTGCTGGCGCTCCCGGCGATCGGAGCGGGCAAGCGCGATCGCGTCCTCGACGAGTTGCGGATCTCCCCGGTGAAGCGCCTCGGCGGACTGGGCGTGCGTCAGCGCGCCGCGCTCGCGGAGTGGCTCGACGGCCGCTTCCCGGTTCCGGAGCCGCGCGGGGCACGCAGCCGACTGCTCGTCCTCGCGGGCCCCACGGCTGTCGGCAAGGGCACCGTGGCGGCGCACATCCGCGAGAACCACCCCGAGATCCACCTCTCGGTCTCGGCCACGACGAGGGCTCCGCGACCGGGCGAGGTCGACGGGGTGCACTACTACTTCGTCGACGACGCCGAGTTCGATCGGCTCATCGCCGAGGGTGAGCTCCTGGAGTACGCCGTCGTGCACAACCGCTCCCGCTACGGCACGCCGCGGGCGCCGATCGACGCCGCACTGGCCGAGGGCAGGACGGTGCTGCTCGAGATCGATCTGCAGGGCGCGCGCCAGGTGCGGGCCGCCGAGCCGTCGGCCACGCTCATCTTCCTGCTGCCGCCGAGCTGGGACGAACTGGTGCAGCGGCTGGTCGGACGAGGCACCGAGGGCCCCGAGGAACGGGCGCGCCGACTGCGCACCGCGAAGGTCGAACTGGCCGCGCAGAACGAGTTCGACCACCTCATCGTGAACGAGACGGTCGCCGCTGCGGCCGACGAGGTCGTAGAATTGTCTTCAAGCTCTGCGCGCTGAGTGCTCTCGCGCGCCCATCGCACCGTCTTCGCGACGATCCCGTCGCCTGATCAGGAGGTCTCATCATGGCCGGACACCACACCAAGGGCATCATCGATCCCCCCATCGACAACCTGCTCGACCGCGTCGACTCGAAGTACGAGCTCGTGATCTACGCGTCGAAGCGCGCACGTCAGATCAACGACTACTACTCCGATCTGCACGAGGGCAACCTCTTCGACAACGTCGGCCCGCTCGTCGACTCCTCGGTCGAGGACAAGCCGCTCACGATCGCGCTGCACGAGATCAACGAGGACAAGCTCCGCCTGCGTCACGCAGAGTGATATTCGCGGCCCGCGCACCCGCTCTGTCGGTGGCGCGGGCCAGAATGGGTTCATCAGCCCTTCCCCTTCCGATCCCGTTCTGGAGTCCCCGATGAGCGCCCTGCGTCTGTTCACGTCCGAGTCCGTCACCGAAGGGCACCCGGACAAGATCTGCGACCAGATCTCGGACAGCATCCTCGACGGTCTGCTCTCGAAGGACCAGGACTCCCGCGTCGCGGTCGAGACCCTCGTCACCACCGGCCTCGTGCACGTGGCCGGCGAGATCCGTACCGAGGCGTACGTCGACATCCCGACGATCGTCCGCCAGGTGGTCAACGGCATCGGCTACACCTCCAGCGAGACCGGCTTCGACGGCGACTCCTGCGGCGTCAGCGTCTCCGTGGGCGAGCAGTCCACCGACATCGCGCACGGCGTCGACAACGCGCAGGAGCACCGCGACGGTTCCTCCGTCGACCCGCTCGACGGGCTCGGAGCCGGCGATCAGGGCATCATGTTCGGATTCGCGACGAACGAGACGCCGCAGCTCATGCCCATGGCGGCGTGGACGGCGCATCGCATCGCCGAACGCCTCACCGAGGTCCGCCGCAGCGGCGAGCTCCCCTTCCTCCGCCCCGACGGCAAGACGCAGGTCACGCTCGGCTACGACGGCTTCACCCCGAAGACCGTCGACGCGGTCGTCGTGTCGACCCAGCACCACCCCGACATCTCTCAGGACGAGCTCAAGTCCCTGGTGCGCGAGCGCGTGATCGCGCCGGTGCTCGAGACCACGGGCCTCTATCTCGATGACGTCACGTATTACATCAACCCTGCGGGCCCGTTCGTCACGGGCGGCCCCAAGGGCGACGCCGGCCTGACCGGACGCAAGATCATCATCGACACCTACGGCGGGGCTGCGCGCCACGGCGGGGGAGCGTTCAGCGGCAAGGACCCGTCCAAGGTCGATCGCTCGGGCGCGTACGCGACCCGCTGGGTCGCGAAGAACGCGGTCGCGGCCGGACTGGCGGACCGGCTCGAGGTGCAGGTCGCCTACGCGATCGGCGTCGCGCGCCCCGTGGGCCTCTACGTCGAGACCTTCGGCACCGGCAAGGTCTCCGACGAGATCATCACCCGGGCCATCAACGAGGTCTTCGATCTGCGACCGCAGGCGATCATCGAACAGCTCGACCTGCTGCGCCCGATCTACGCGCAGACCGCTGCCTACGGTCACTTCGGCCGAGAGCTGCCCGACTTCACGTGGGAGCGCACGGATCGGGTCGACGAGCTGCGCCGCGCCGCCGGCCTGTGACGGAACGCCACCTCCCATGAGCGCCGAGAGCCGGCGCATCGCGCGTGTGCTGCTCGACTCGCCGCTGCCGCAGCTCGACCGTCTCTTCGACTACGCGGTTCCCGCCGAGCTCGGCGAGGTCGCGCCCGGTGTGCGCGTGAAAGTGCCGCTGCGCACGGCGGGGCGGGTGATCGACGGCTACGTCGTCGAGGTCGGCACCGAGGACGACGCCGACCGGCCTCTGTCCGAGGTCGACACCGTCGTCTCTCCGGTCCAGGTGCTGCCGGAGCGATTGCACCGGCTCGCCCGAGCGGTCGCCGATCGCGCGGCGGGTTCGGCATCCGACATCCTCCGCCTCGTCATCCCGAAGCGGCAGGTGCGCGTCGAGAAGGCCTGGACCGCCGACTCCTCGCCGTTCGAGCCGTCCGCCGAGGTCGTCGCCGCAGCGGAGGCCGTCGTCTCCCTGTACGACGGACTGGGGGAGACGCTGAGCGACGGAGGACGTGCGGCGGTCGAGGCCATTCCGGGTCTCGACGACGGCCGACCGGCATGGGCCGTGCTTCTCGCCGGCGCAGCCGTGCGCACTCTCGCCGCCGGGAGATCATCGATCCTGGTCGTTCCCGATCACCGTGATCTCGATCGGGTGCTCGCCGCCCTCGCCGACCTCGTGCCGGCGGAGCAGGTGGTGCGCTACGACTCGCGCCAGACGAACCCGGATCGTTACCGCGCATTCCTCCGCTCGCTCGAGGACGCGCCCTGCATCGTCGTCGGCAACCGCTCCGCCGTCTATGCGCCCGTGCGGGCGGGACTCGTCGTGATCTGGGACGACGGCGACCCGCTGCTCGGCGAGCCGCTGGCCCCGTACGTCAACGCGCGCGATGCGGCCCTCCTCCGCCAGGGCGAAGAGGGGTCCGCTCTGCTCCTCGCCGGGCACACCCGCACGACCGACGTCGAACGTCTCGTCGCCCTCGGGTGGCTCCGCGACATCCGAGCGACACGCCGCGTCCTTCCCCGCGTCATCCTGAGCACGCCGCAGGAGATGGAGCAGCCCACCGCGCAGCGCATGCCCTCGTCGGCCTTCCTCGCCGCCCGTGAGGCGACGGCGGAGGGTCCCGTGCTCGTCCAGGTGTCGCGCCCCGGGTTCGCTCCTTCCCTGGTGTGCGCCGAGTGCCGGGCACCCGCGCGCTGTGCGCACTGCGGCGGTCCCCTCGGCGCACGCCATCGCGGCGCGGTGCCGGTGTGCGGCTGGTGCGGTCGGAGCGCACGCGCCTGGACCTGCCCGACGTGCTCGTCGACGAAGCTGCGCCTCGCATCCTCGGGCAGTGAGCGCACGGCGGATGAGCTCGGACGCGCCTTCCCGGGAGTCCGTGTGATCGTGGCGGACGGTGCGCACCCCGTCGAGCGGGTCGATGCGAAGCCCGCGCTGGTCGTGGCGACGCGCGGTGCCGAACCCGCAGCCGACGGCGGGTATCGAGCGGTCGTCCTGCTCGACGGCCCGCGGATGCTGCAGTCGCCGGACCTTCGTATCGGCGAGTCGTGTCTGCGCTGGTGGTCGAATGCTGCGGCCCTCGCGGCTCACGGCGCACCCATCCACCTCGTCGGCGTGAACGGCCAGGCCGCGCGCGCGCTGGCGACCTGGAACCAGAGCGGTTACGCCCGCTCCGAGCTCGAGAGCCGCGCACCCCTGCACATGCCGCCCACGACGCGGGTCGCTCTCGTCGAGGGGTCGGCGGCCGCCGTCTCGCGCGCGCTCATCGCGCTCGGAGAGCTCGCGCTGCCCTCGGATGCCGTGCTGGGCCCCGTGCCTGTCGAGTCCGACGACATCCCTGCCCGCGTGCGCGCGCTCGTACGATTCGAGTACGGCGCCGGAACACGGGTGGTGACCGCGCTGCGCGCCGCCGTCGTCGCCGAAGCGGTCGCCAGCCGCCGCGGCCGCGGGAAGAATCCGCGGAGCACCCTCACCGTCCGCCTCGATATCCTCGATCCTGAACTCTGATCCCTCCGGAGAACCTTTCATGCGCCTCGTCTTCGCCGGCACACCGGCCGCCGCCGTTCCCACGCTCCGCCGCCTGGCGACCGAGCACGATGTCGTCGGTGTCGTCACACGACCCGACGCGCCGCTCGGACGCAAGCGGGTGCTCACGCCGTCCCCGGTCGCCCAGGCCGCTGTCGAGCTCGGCATCCCCGTCATCGCCGCTGCCCGCCTCGACGCCGAGGCGACCGAACGCATCCTCGCCCTCGAGCCGGAGCTCGGCGTGATCGTCGCCTACGGTGGCCTCGTGCGGGAGCCGCTCCTCTCGGGGCCCCGCGAGGGCTGGATCAACCTGCATTTCTCGATCCTGCCCGCGTGGCGCGGCGCCGCACCGGTGCAGCGCGCGCTGATCGCCGGCGATCCCGTGCTCGGCGCGAGCGTGTTCCGGCTCGTCGCAGAGCTCGACGCGGGCGATGTGTTCGCGACGCGGGAGATCGCGCTTCCCGAATCGTCGACCGCGGACGTCGCCCTCGCGACACTCGCCGACGACGGTGCGGCGCTCACCGCCGACGTGGTCGCCGCGATCGCCGACGGCAGCGCCCGCGCCGTTCCCCAGACGGGAGAGCCCTCCTTCGCCCCCAAACTCACGCTCGAGGACGGCGCCCTCGACTGGTCGGCCCCGGTCGAGGTCGTCTTCGCGAGGTTCCGCGGGGTCACCCCCGAACCCGGCGCGCATACGACCGTCGGCGGACAGCGGGTGAAGATCCTCGAAGCCGCTCCTGCTGCCGACACGGCTCAGCTCGCACCGGGGGAGATCAGCGCGACGAAGACGGCGGTGCTGATCGGCACCGCGTCGGCCCCGCTCGCCGTCACGCGCGTCCAACCCGCGGGCAAGGGAGCGATGAACGCCGCCGACTGGTGGCGCGGACAGCGGGATGCCGAAGGGATGCGTGCAGGATCATGAGCGACGACAAGCGACGGCGCCAGGGCAAGCCCGGGCCCTCCCGTCCCCGGACCGATGCCACGCAGCGATCGGCACGGGGCAGCGGTCAGCGGGTGCAGGCCCGCACCGTGCAGCCCGCACGACGGGTCGCCTACGGAGTGCTTCGTGCCGTGTCCGAAGACGACGCCTACGCGAACCTCGCGCTGCCGCACGCGATCGGCGAAGCCGGTCTCACTCCGCAGGACGCGGCGCTGGCGACCGAGCTGACCTACGGCACGCTCCGCCGTCGCGGCACCTACGACGCGATCATCTCCGCCGCCGCCGATCGTCCGGTCGACTCGATCGATCCTGCCGTCCTCGATGCGCTGCGCCTGGCCGTGCATCAGTTGCTCGCCACGCGCGTGGCATCCCACGCCGCGGTGAACGAGTCGGTGAACATCGTCGCCACCGAGGTGAGCCGGGGAGCGTCGAGCTTCGCCAACGCCGTGCTCCGCCGCGTCTCGCGCGAGACGCCGGGCGAGTGGCAGGACAAGATCGAATCGTCCGCGCGGTCCGACGACGAGCGCCTGGCACTGCGCAGCGCGCATCCCGTCTGGGTGATCCGTGCGCTTCGCCGTGCGCTCGACGCCGAGGGCCGGGTGTCGGAGCTCGATGCGCTTCTCGAGGCCGACAACGCCTCTCCCGAGGTGACGCTGGTCGCCCTTCCCGGGCTCGCCGAGCCGGCGGAGCCCCGTCGCCCGTATGCCGCGACTGCGTTCGGATCGCCCGGCGGCGATCCCCACCGCATCATCACCGATGCGCGCGGAACCGTCCGCGTGCAGGACGAGGGCTCGCAGCTCGTCGCGCTGGCTCTCGCCGCGGCGAAGCCGATCGCCCCGGGAGAGAAGTGGCTCGACCTCTGCGCGGGCCCCGGCGGCAAGACCGCCCTGCTCGGCGCGATCGCCCACGAGACCGGTGCCGTGCTCGAAGCGAACGAGGTGGTCCCGACCCGCGCGGGGCTGGTGCGCAGCGCGCTGCGCCCGGTCCCCGGAGACATCCCGGTGCACGAAGAGGATGGCCGTGTGCTCGCCGCCTCTCGCCCCGGCGAGTTCGATCGCGTGCTCGTCGACGCTCCCTGCACCGGTCTCGGTGCGCTGAGGCGACGCCCGGAGGCGCGCTGGCGCAAGTCACCCGCCGATGTCGCCGAGCTGGTTCCGCTCCAGGAGCAGTTGCTGTCGGCGGCGGTCGACGCCCTCGCGCCCGGCGGCATCGTGGCCTACGTCACCTGCTCGCCTCACCTCGCCGAGACGACCGGAGTGGTGCAGGAGGTTCTCCGCGGGAGGGAGGACCTCGTCGAGCTCGATGCCCGGGCCGTGATCTCCGAGATCTCCCGTTCGCCGATCGATCTCGCATCCGACGGCCGCGCCGAGTCCGGTTCCGTCCAGCTGTGGCCGCACCGTCACGGCACCGACGCCATGTTCCTCGCGCTCCTGCAGCGCGTACCGAAGGGAGAGTGATCGTGGAGCTTCCCCGCGCGCCGCGCATCAACCCGAGCATCCTCGCCGCCGATTTCGTCAACATGCAGAGGGACCTCGCGAAGATCGCCTCCGCCGACTTCGCGCACGTCGACGTCATGGACAACCACTTCGTGCCGAATCTGACGTTCGGACCGCAGATGGTCGAGCGCATCCAGGCGACGAGTCCGATCCCGCTCGACGTGCATCTGATGATCTCGGATCCCGACCGCTGGGCTCCCGGTTACGCCGAGCTGGGGGCCGCGAGCGTGACGTTCCATCTCGAGGCCGCCGCCGATCCGGTGGCGCTCGCCCGCCGTCTGCGCGACATCGGTGCGCGTGCCGGCGTGGCGATCAAGCCGGGGACGGCGGGGGAGAGTCTCTACGACATCCTCGACGAGTTCGATCAGATCCTCGTGATGACCGTCGAGCCCGGCTTCGGCGGCCAGGGGTTCATGCCCGAGACCATGCCGAAGCTGCGCGGACTCGCCGACGAGGCGCGGCGTCGGGGATCCGATGTCTGGTTGCAGGTGGACGGGGGGATCTCCGATCGCACGATCGAGATCGCCGCAGCCGCGGGGGCCGACACCTTCGTCGCGGGATCGGCGGTGTACGGTGCCGACGACGTCGAAGCCGCCGTCACGCGGCTCAGGGGCCTCGCGGGAGCCGGTAGCCTGGAAGCGTGAAGACTTTCGACGAGCTGTTCGCCGAGCTCAGCGTCAAGGCCGAGACCCGACCCGAGGGATCGGGCACGGTCGCCGAGCTCGACGGCGGCGTGCACACCATCGGCAAGAAGATCGTCGAGGAGGCCGCCGAGGTCTGGATGGCCTCGGAGTACGAATCCGATGAGGCCGCTGCCGAGGAGATCTCCCAGCTGCTCTACCACGTTCAGGTGATGATGCTCGCGAAGGGACTCTCCCTGCAGGACGTCTATCGACATCTGTGATGCGCTCCGCCCATCCCGATTCGATCTGAAAGTCAGACATGCTGCGCATTGCCGTTCCCAACAAGGGCTCTCTCTCCGAGACCGCCGCCGAGATGCTCGCGGAGGCCGGATACGCCGGCCGGCGCGACCCCAAGACCCTGCACGTGATCGACGCCGAGAACGACGTCGAGTTCTTCTTCCTCCGCCCGCGCGACATCGCCACCTATGTGGCGTCCGGCGCGCTCGACGTGGGGATCACCGGTCGTGACCTCCTCCTCGACGTGCAGCAGCCCGCGCGCGAGATCGAGCAGCTCGGATTCGGTGGCTCGACATTCCGCTTCGCGGGCCCTCCGGGGCGTTTCTCCTCGCTGGAGGACCTCGAGGGCGTGCGCGTCGCGTCCGCCTACCCGGGCCTCGTCGGAGCCTTCCTGCGCGAGCACGGTGTCACCGCCGAACTCGTGCAGCTCGACGGTGCCGTCGAGTCGGCCGTGCGCCTGGGAGTGGCGGATGCCGTCGCCGATGTGGTCTCGACCGGTACGACCCTCCGTCAGGCGGGTCTGGAGATCTTCGGCCCGGTGATCCTCGAGTCCGAGGCCGTACTGATCAGCCGTGACGGCGATGCCGATGGCACCGACACGCTGTTGCGTCGCCTGCGCGGGGTGATGGTCGCCCGCCGCTACGTGCTGGTCGACTACGACCTGCCGGCCGAACTCGTCGATCAGGCCGTCGCGATCGCTCCGGGGCGAGAGTCTCCGACGATCTCGCCGCTGCGCGATCCCGCCTGGGTTGCCGTCCGGGTGATGATCCCGCGCAAGCGCGTGAACCAGGTGATGGACGACCTCTACGCGCTCGGAGCGCGGGCGATCCTCGTCACCGCCATCCACGCCGCGAGGCTCTGATGGCTCTCGCGCGGCGCGTGATCCCGTGCCTCGACGTCGCCGACGGCCGCGTCGTGAAGGGCGTGAACTTCGAGAACCTCCGCGACATGGGGGACCCTGTCGAACTCGCCCGGCACTACGCCGCTCAGGGCGCGGACGAGATCACCTTCCTCGATGTCACGGCCACGGTCGACGCCCGTGCGACGACCTACGACGTCGTGCAGCGCACGGCGGAGCAGGTCTTCGTGCCGTTGACCGTCGGCGGGGGAGTGCGCACCGTCGACGACGTCGCTCGGCTTCTGGCCGTTGGTGCGGACAAGGTCGGCGTCAACTCCGCGGCCATCGCGCGGCCCGACCTCATCGGCGAGATCGCCGACCGCTTCGGCGCACAGGTGCTCGTGCTGTCGCTCGACGTCAAGCGCGCGGGGGACACCGCCACCGGTTTCGTCGTCACCACGCACGGAGGCCGCACGCAGACGACGCTCGATGCCCTGGAGTGGGCGCGCGAAGCTGCCGAGCGCGGGGCCGGAGAGCTTCTCGTGAACTCGATCGACGCGGATGGCACGCGCGACGGTTTCGACCTCGAGCTGGTGAGCCTCATGCGTGAGGTCGCGACCGTCCCCGTGATCGCCTCCGGTGGTGCCGGTGCCGTGGAGCACTTCGCCCCGGCGATCCACGCGGGAGCCGATGCCGTGCTCGCCGCGAGCGTGTTCCACACGGGTGCGCTGACCGTCGGCGATGTGAAGGATGCGCTGCGCGCAGAAGGAGTGCTGGTCAGATGACCGATCTCGATGCCAGAGTGGCCCAGGTGGCCTGGAACTCCGATGGGCTCGCCCCGGTGATCGTGCAGCAGTACGACTCGCACGAGGTGCTCATGATGGCGTGGGTCGACGAGGAGGCCCTGCGGCGCACTCTCACGTCCGGTCGCGCGACGTACTGGTCGCGTTCCCGCCAGGAGTACTGGCGCAAGGGCGACACCTCCGGCAACATCCAGGTCGTGCACGGAGCCCGACTCGACTGCGACGGCGACGCGATCCTGCTCTCGGTCGATCAGACGGGCCCCGCGTGCCACACGGGGACGCGCACGTGCTTCGACACGACCGATCTCGAAGCCGTGGCCGGGGGCGCGTCCGAATGAACGTGGCGCGACGCGGACGTTCGATCACCCTCCTCGGGTTCCTTCTCGCCGGCGCGATCGGGATCATCTCCTCGACGCAGACCTGGCTGACCGTGCAGCGAGCGGATGCCGGGGCCGAGATCCTCGTCCCTGGAGCATCCGCTCTGGTCCTGCTCGCCCCGCTGAGTCTCGCCGTGCTCGCCCTCGGCGCGGCGCTGTCGATCGCCGGCCCGGTACTGCGCCTGATCTTCGCGGTGCTCGCCGCCGTGGCTGCCGTGTTCCTCGGGTGGTCGACGCTCCAGCTGCTCGTCGGGGTGCCGCTGTCGGCCGTGGCTCCGACGGTGACCGAGGCGACGGGACTCGCCGGTGATTCCGCCGTCGAGTCGGTCGTCGCGTCGATCACCCCCTCAGCCTGGCCGGTCATCGCACTGGTCGGGTGGGTGCTGCTCCTCGCCGCCGCGGTGTTCGCGCTGTGCACGTGGCGACGCTGGAAGAGCGGCGGGCGTCGGTACCGCACGGGAGACGACATCCCCGCCCACACCGACGGCCCCGTCGATGCGATCGATTCCTGGGACGACCTGTCCCGCGGAACCGATCCGACCCGATGACCCCGATAGACTGAATCCGATCCCGCTGTCGTTCCCCGGAGGAGACCATGACCAACCCGATCGCCGACCCCGGCCACGGACACTCGCCTGCGGCTTGGACCGCTGTCGTGATCATGCTCATCGGCTTCACCGCCGCCACGGTCGCGTTCTGCTTCGAGCAGCCGACCCTCGTCTGGATCACGGCCGCGTTGATCCCGATCGGTGCGCTCGTCGGTTGGATCCTCGCCAAGGCCGGTTACGGCGTGAAGGGCCCCAAGTACTCGCCGAAGGCGCACTAGTGGTTCTCGCCGACCTGACGGCCGGCGCTGTCTCAGACGCCGAGCGTCGCGCCCTGTCGCGTCCGTTGGTGCAGGTCGAGCGCGAAGCCCTCGCGCGGCCCGCCGCGAAGGATGCGCTGTCGTTCCTCGCGCCCGCGGAGCGAGTGAAGATCATCGCCGAGGTCAAGCGTGCGAGTCCGTCGCGCGGGGCACTCGCCGACATCCCCGATCCGGCACTCCAGGCCTCGCTGTACGAGACCGGCGGTGCGTCGGCGATCAGCGTGCTGACCGAGGAGCGTCGTTTCGGTGGCAGTCTGGCCGACCTCGAGGCCGTCACCGCCCGCGTATCGCTGCCGGTGCTGCGCAAGGATTTCATCGCCACCCGCTATCAGGTGCTCGAAGCACGCGCGGCCGGCGCCGACCTGGTGCTGCTGATCGTCGCCGGACTGGAGCCTGCCGTGCTGCGGGAGCTCTTCGGGTTCATCGGCGAGCTCGGTATGACGCCGCTCGTCGAGACGCACTCCGCCGACGAGCTGGAGGCGGCGATCGATCTCGGTGCACCGCTCATCGGGGTGAACGCACGCGACCTGACGACGCTCGAGCTCGATCGCGATCTCTTCGGACGACTGTCCGACCGCATCCCGGACTCCGCGATCAAGATCGCCGAGTCCGCGGTCCTCACACCCGCCGACGTCGCTCACTACCGGGGTGCGGGCGCCGACGTCGTCCTCATCGGCGAGGCGCTCGTCACGGGCGACCCGGTCGCGACACTCACCACTTTCCTGGAGGCCGGCGAATGAGCCTGCGTGAACAGCATGGTCCGTACTTCGGAAGCTTCGGTGGCCGGTACATGCCGGAATCGCTCATCGCGGCGATCGACGAACTGACGGCGGCCTACGAGGCCGCGGTCGCCGATCCGGAGTTCCGTGCAGAACTCGCCGGGCTCCTGACCTCCTACGCCGGACGCCCGTCGATCCTCACCGAGGTGCCGCGCTTCGCCGAGCACGCCGGGGGAGCGCGCGTCTTCCTCAAGCGCGAGGACCTCAACCACACGGGTTCGCACAAGATCAACAACGTTCTGGGGCAGGCGCTGCTGACGAAGCGCCTGGGCAAGACCCGCGTCATCGCCGAGACCGGTGCCGGGCAGCACGGAGTCGCCACCGCCACCGCCGCCGCGCTCTTCGGACTCGAGTGCACGATCTACATGGGCGAGGTCGACACCGAGCGCCAGGCGCTCAACGTCGCGCGCATGCGGCTGCTCGGTGCAGAGGTCGTCGCGGTGACCTCGGGCTCGCGCACCCTGAAGGACGCGATCAACGACGCCTACCGCGACTGGGTCGCCTCGGTCGAGACCACCAACTACATCTTCGGCACCGCCGCGGGTCCGCACCCGTTCCCGGCGATGGTCCGAGACTTCCAGAAGATCATCGGCGAAGAGGCGCGCGAGCAGCTCCTCTCCGAGGTCGGACGCCTTCCGGACGCCGTCGTCGCGTGCGTCGGCGGGGGCTCCAACGCGATCGGCATGTTCGACGCGTTCCTCGACGACGAGGGCGTGCGACTGTACGGCGTCGAGGCCGCGGGCGACGGCGTCGACACCCCGCGGCACGCGGCGTCGATCGAGCGCGGCCGTCCGGGTGTGCTCCACGGTTCGCGCACCTACGTTCTGCAGGACGGCGACGGCCAGACCGTCGAGTCCCACTCGATCTCGGCCGGCCTCGACTACCCGGGGGTCGGGCCGGAGCACTCGTGGCTCGCCGACATCGGGCGAGCCGCATACATCCCCGCCACGGATGACGAGGCGATGCAGGCGCTGCGCCTGCTCAGCCGCACCGAGGGCATCATCCCGGCCATCGAGTCGGCCCACGCTCTCGCCGGTGCGCTGCGCATCGGACGCGAACTCGGACCGGATGCCGTCATCGCGGTGTGCCTGTCGGGACGCGGGGACAAGGACATGGCGACGGCCGCGACCTACTTCGACCTCTACGACGCCTCGACGACCGATGGAGGAGATCAGTGAGTCGCATCGAGCGCGCCTTCGAGAAGGCGGAGTCCGAGGGACGCAAGGTCTTCGTCGGCTACCTCCCGGTCGGCTACCCCGACCTCGAGACGAGCATCCAGGCGGCGATCACCCTCGCCCGCAACGGGGTCGACATCATCGAGCTCGGACCGCCCTACAGTGATCCGGTCATGGACGGCGCCGTCATCCAGGAGGCGACGACCGCCGCGCTGGCCGCCGGCTTCCGGACGGCCGATCTCTTCACCGCGCTGCGCGCCATCACCGCGGCCACCGATGTTCCGGTCCTCGTCATGACCTACTGGAACCCGGTCGTGCAGTACGGCGTCGACCGGTACGCCGACGACCTGCTCGCCGCCGGTGGGGCGGGGCTCATCACCCCCGACATCACGCCCGAGGTCGCCGACGAGTGGATCGCCGCGAGCGAGCGCACCGGCCTCGACCGGGTCTTCCTCGCCGCGCCGACCTCGTCCGATGAACGACTCGCCCTGGTCGTGCGTTCGTCCACCGGTTTCGTCTACACCGTCTCGACCATGGGAATCACGGGGGAGCGGGCCGAACTGGACCGCGCCGCCCGTACCCTCGTCGGGCGCCTGCGCGCACAGGGCGCCACCCGTGCCTGCGTCGGGATCGGCATCTCCACGCCCGAGCAGATCGCCGCGGTGTCCGAGTACGCCGACGGTGCGATCGTCGGTACGGCGCTCGTCCGCGCCCTCCGCGACGGGGGCCTCGACGCTCTCGCCGAGGTCACCCGAACCCTGGCCGACGGCACGTCGTCGTCGCGCCCCGTCACCGAGAAGTAGGATCGCACTCATGTCCCTCGCGCTCCACAGCACCCTCACCGGCGTGCTCACCAGCATCCCGAGCCCGCCCGTGTCGTCCTTCACTCTCGGGCCGCTCACGATTCACTACTACGCGCTGTGCATCATCGCGGGGATCATCGTCGCCACGCTGCTGACCAACCACCGCCTCACCAAGCGCGGAGCGGAGCCGTGGGTCGTCATCGACATCTCGATCCTCGCGGTCCCGCTCGCCATCATCGGTGCGCGGATCTTCCACGTCGCCACCCACCCGAACGACTACTTCGGCGAGGGCATCAACACCTGGAACCCGTTCCAGCCGGGATCCGTCTGGGCGATCTGGGAGGGTGGCATCGCCATTTTCGGCGCCCTCATCGGCGGTGCAGTCGGTGCGTACCTCGGCTGCAAGTGGACCGGCATCCGGTTCTGGACCTTCGCCGACGCCCTCGCGCCGGGACTGCTCCTCGCGCAGGCGATGGGCCGGTTCGGCAACTGGTTCAACCACGAGCTCTTCGGCCTCCCGACCGATCTGCCCTGGGGACTCGAGATCGAGTCGACGAACAGCGCCTTCCCGCCCGGACTCCCGGAGGGCACGCTCTTCCACCCGACCTTCCTCTACGAGGTCATCTGGAACGGCCTGGGCGTCATCGTGCTGCTGTGGCTCGGTCGCAAGCTGTTCTTCCAGTGGGGCCGCCTCTTCGCGATCTACCTCATCTGGTACAGCGCAGGGCGCGTCGTCTGGGAGTCGATCCGCATCGATCCGAGCGAGATCATCCTCGGCCTGCGAAGCAACGTCGCAGCCGCGATCCTCGGCATCATCGTGGGTCTCGTGATCCTCGTCGTGCAGACGCGTCGCCACCCCGGACTCGAGCCGTCGCCGTACGTGCCCGGCCGGTCGCGGAAGGACCAGGACGACGCTGATGTACAATCGCAGGACAATCCCTCTGACTTCGTGGACGTGAGCGAGCCTCCGGCAGACGACGTCACCGCAGGAGCTACCGCCACAAGCACCGCTCCCACGAGCGAGAACGGCTCCCGATAGCCGCCACCTCGTGGCGCGAGAGAACCATTGCACTGAACGAGCGGGCCAACGTCGTCCCCGGTGTCACTTGAATATCTGAGGACGGTAACTGGTGTACTTCCAGCCCCCTTACGGCGCCTCCGGCGCTTATCCCCCGAAGCAGGGCATGTACAACCCGGCGTTCGAGAAGGATGCCTGTGGCCTGGCCATGGTCGCGACGCTGCGCGGCTACGCCGGGCACGACATCATCGCGCTCGCGCTCGAGGCGCTGCGCAACCTCGAGCATCGCGGTGCGATCGGCTCGGATGCCGGCACCGGTGACGGAGCGGGCATCCTGACCCAGATGCCGGATGCGTTCCTCCGCGCGGTCACCGACTTCGACCTGCCGCCGGTGGGGGAGTACGCCGCGGGGCTCGCGTTCCTGCCCCGCGATTCCAGCGATCGCCGCCAGCAGAAGGCCGGCATCGAGAAGATCGCCCGCGCCGAGGGCCTGCGCGTCCTCGGCTGGCGCGAGGTCCCCACGGTCAACGAGCACCTCGGCAAGCTGGCCGACGAGGCCCGTCCCGCCTTCGAGCAGCTCTTCGTGAGCGCCGGGGGAACGACCCACGCGCATGCGCCCCTCACGGACATCGCGCTCGACCGAGTCGCCTACCGTCTCCGCAAGCGCGCAGGCCATGAGCTCGGCGCCTACTTCGTGTCGCTGTCGAGCCGCACGCTCGGCTACAAGGGCATGGTCACGACACTCCAGCTCGAGCCGTTCTACCCGGACCTCCAGGACGAGCGCTTCGCCTCCGAGCTCGCGGTCGTGCACTCCCGCTACTCGACAAACACCTTCCCGTCGTGGCCGCTCGCGCAGCCGCTGCGCATGCTCGCCCACAACGGCGAGATCAACACCGTCGGCGGCAACCGCAACTGGATGCGCGCCCGTCAGTCGCAGCTCGAGTCCGAACTGCTCGGCGACGTGCGCCCCCTGCTGCCGATCTGCACCGACGGCGCCAGCGACTCCGCCTCCTTCGACGAGGTTCTGGAGCTGCTCACGCTGACCGGCCGCAGCCTGCCGCACGCCATCATGATGATGGTTCCCGAGGCGTACGAGAAGCAGACCGACATCACGCCGGAGCTGCGCGCCTTCTACGAGTACCACTCGAACCAGATGGAGCCGTGGGACGGCCCGGCCGCACTCATCTTCACGGACGGCACGCTCGTCGGCGCGACGCTCGACCGCAACGGTCTGCGTCCGGGGCGCTGGACGGAGACCACCGACGGTCTCATCGTCATCGGCTCCGAGACCGGCGTGCTCACCTTCGAGCCGGAGCGCATCAAGCGCCGCGGTCGCCTGCGCCCGGGGAAGATGTTCCTCGTCGACACCGCGCAGCGCCGGATCGTCGAGGACGAGGAGATCAAGCGCGAGCTCTCCACTCAGCAGCCGTGGCAGGAGTGGCTCGACGCGGGTTCCGTGCGTCTGGCCGAACTGCCCGAGCGCGAGCACATCGTGCACCCGCCGGCATCCATCACGCGCCGCCAGCGCACGTTCGGCTACACCGAGGAAGAGGTCCGCATCCTCCTGACCCCGATGGGCCAGAACGGCGCGGAGCCGCTCGGTGCCATGGGCTCCGACACGCCCATCGCCGTGCTCAGCAAGCGTCCTCGTCTGCTGTTCGACTACTTCACGCAGCAGTTCGCCCAGGTGACGAACCCGCCGCTGGACTCGATCCGTGAAGAGGTCGTCACGAGCCTCAAGCTCGGACTCGGCCCCGAGAGCAACCTGCTGTCGTGGGGCCCCGAGCACACGCGCACCGTATCGCTCGACTTCCCGGTCATCGACAACGACGAGCTCGCCAAGATCCGTCACATCGACAAGGCGCTGCCCGACCGTTCGAGCGTCACCATCCGCGGTCTCTACCACTTCGACGCCGGACCCCAGACGCTCACCGATCGTCTCGATGAGATGTGCGCAGAGGTCGATGCGGCGATCGAGGCGGGCGCGGAGTTCATCATCCTGTCGGATCGCGACTCGAACAAGGATCTCGTGCCGATCCCGTCGCTGCTGATGGTCGCGGCGGTGCATCACCACCTCATCCGTCGCGAGAACCGCATGAAGGTCGGCCTGATCGTCGAGGCCGGAGACGTGCGCGAGGTCCATCACGTGGCCACGCTCATCGGGTACGGCGCGTCCGCCGTGAACCCCTACCTGGCGATGGAGACGGTCGAGCACCTCGTGCGCACCGGTTACATCACCGGCATCTCGCCGGAGAAGGCCGTCCGCAACCTGATCTACGCGCTCGGCAAGGGCGTGCTCAAGATCATGTCGAAGATGGGCATCTCCACGGTGTCGTCGTATGCCGGCGCGCAGGTGTTCGAGGCCGTCGGCCTCAGCCAGGAGTTCATCGACGCCTACTTCACCCGCACCGAGTCGAAGCTCGGCGGGATCGGCATCGACGAGGTCTTCGCCGAGAACCAGGCCCGTCACGACTACGCCTATCCGGAGGATGCCGCGGCCCGTGCGCACGAGCGCCTGTGGACCGGCGGCGAGTACCAGTGGCGCCGCGACGGCTCGCCCCACCTCTTCAGCCCGGAGACGGTGTTCAAGCTGCAGCACTCCACGCGCACCCGCCGCTACGACATCTTCCGCGAGTACACCAAGCTCGTCGACGACCAGGCGGCGGAGCTCAAGACCCTGCGCGGTCTGTTCACGTTGCGCACCGGAACCCGCAAGCCGGTTCCGATCGACGAGGTGGAACCCGTCTCCGCCATCGTCAAGCGCTTCTCGACCGGAGCGATGAGCTACGGCTCCATCTCCCAGGAGGCGCACGAGACGCTGGCGATCGCGATGAACCGCATCGGCGGCAAGTCGAACACCGGTGAGGGCGGTGAGGACTCCGAGCGTCTGCTCGACCCGGAGCGCCGCAGCGCGATCAAGCAGGTGGCCTCGGGTCGCTTCGGCGTGACGAGCCAGTACCTCACCGAGTCCGACGACATCCAGATCAAGCTCGCGCAGGGCGCCAAGCCCGGCGAGGGCGGTCAGCTGCCGCCGCAGAAGGTGTACCCCTGGGTGGCGCGCACACGCGGCGGCACCCCGGGTGTCGGCCTCATCTCGCCGCCACCGCACCACGACATCTACTCGATCGAGGACCTCAAGCAGCTCATCTTCGATCTGAAGAGGGCCAACCCCGAGGCGCGCATCCACACGAAGCTGGTCAGCCAGTCGGGCATCGGCGCGGTCTCGGCCGGCGTCGCGAAGGCGCTCAGCGACGTCATCCTCGTCTCCGGCCACGACGGGGGAACGGGTGCCAGCCCGCTGAACTCCCTCAAGCACGCCGGAACGCCGTGGGAGCTCGGTCTCGCCGAGACCCAGCAGACCCTCATGCTCAACGGCATGCGCGACCGCGTGGTCGTGCAGGTCGACGGGCAGCTGAAGACCGGTCGTGACGTCATCATCGGCGCGCTGCTCGGCGCCGAGGAGTTCGGTTTCGCGACCGCGCCCCTCGTCGTCAGCGGCTGCATCATGATGCGCGTCTGCCACCTCGACACCTGCCCCGTCGGCGTCGCCACGCAGAACCCGGCGCTGCGCGAGCGGTTCACCGGAAAGCCCGAGTTCGTCGTGAACTTCATGGAGTTCATCGCCGAAGAGGTGCGTGAGCTGCTCGCAGAGCTCGGATTCCGCTCGATCGACGAGATCGTGGGACGCGCCGAGCTGCTCGAGACGAACGCGGCCATCGAGCACTGGAAGACCGACGGCCTCGATCTGACGCCCGTGCTCGAGGGACCGGTCTTCCCGGCCGGCGAGCCGCGTCGCAGCGGCCGGACGCAGGACCACGAGCTGGAGAAGCACTTCGACGTGCAGCTCATCGACATCGCGAAGAACGCCCTCCTCAACGGAGAGCCCGTCGTCGTGGAGCTGCCCATCGCCAACACCGAGCGTGCGGTCGGCACGATGCTGGGCCACCAGGTCACGGCGCGTCACGGCGCGGCCGGGCTGCCCCGCGGCACGATCGACGTCACTCTGCACGGCACCGCCGGGCAGTCGCTCGGCGCCTTCATGCCGCAGGGCATCGTGCTGCGGCTCGAGGGCGACGCGAACGACTACGTCGGCAAGGGCCTCTCCGGTGGCGACATCACGATCCGGCCGCCCCGCGGCTCGCAGATCGCGCCGCAGGAGAACGTGATCGCCGGCAACGTCATCGGCTACGGAGCGACCGCGGGCACGATGTTCATCTCGGGCGTCGTGGGCGAGCGCTTCCTCGTCCGGAACTCCGGTGCCACCGCCGTCGTCGAGGGCGTGGGCGACCACGCGCTCGAGTACATGACCGGTGGTCTGGCCGTCATCCTGGGCTCGACGGGCCGCAACTTCGGCGCCGGTATGTCCGGGGGAGTGGCGTACGTGCACGCGCTCGACACCGCCAAGATCAACGCGCAGTCCCTCGGCAGCGGCGAGCTGCTCCTCGAGCCGCTCGACCGCGCCGATCTCGAGGTGCTGCGCAGTCTCCTCGTCGAGCACGTCGAACGCACTGCGTCGCCGCTCGGCACCGAACTCCTCGACCGCTTCGCCGAGGTCTCGGCGGAGTTCGTCAAGGTCCTCCCGCGTGACTTCGCCGCCGTGCGCAGCATGCGCGAGGAGGCAGTGGCCGAGGGGATCGACCCCGACGGCGACATCGTCTGGAACCGCATCCTGGAGGTGACCGGTGGCTGATCCCAAAGGCTTTCTGAAGGTAACCGAGCGCGAGCTCCCCGCCCGCCGTCCGGTTCCCGTCCGCATCATGGACTGGAAAGAGGTCTACGAGCCGGGCGATAAGGCGGTGCTCCGCCGCCAGGCGGGCCGTTGCATGGACTGCGGCGTGCCGTTCTGCCACTCGGGGTGCCCGCTGGGCAACCTGATCCCGGAGTGGAACGACCTGACGTGGCGCGGCGAAGGCCGCGCGGCGATCGACCGCCT
This sequence comes from Microbacterium galbinum, assembly GCF_023101185.1. Classification (GTDB taxonomy): domain Bacteria; phylum Actinomycetota; class Actinomycetes; order Actinomycetales; family Microbacteriaceae; genus Microbacterium; species Microbacterium galbinum. The sequence continues at coordinate 3,011,242 of NZ_CP078077.1, read as the reverse complement.
GCACGCGACGAACAACTTCCCGGAGTTCACAGGCCGTCTGTGCCCGGCGCCCTGCGAGAGCTCCTGCGTGCTGGGCATCAACCAGCCCGCCGTGACGATCAAGCAGATCGAGGTCTCGATCATCGACGAGGCCTTCTCCAAGGGATGGGTCGAGGCGCAGCCTCCGGAGCGCCTGACCGGCAAGACCGTCGCGGTCGTCGGTTCCGGCCCGGCCGGACTCGCCGCCGCGCAGCAGCTCACGCGCGCCGGGCACACCGTCGCCGTCTTCGAGCGCGACGACCGCATCGGCGGCCTGCTCCGCTACGGCATCCCGGACTTCAAGATGGAGAAGGGGCAGCTCGAGTCGCGCCTGCGCCAGATGCAGGAGGAGGGCACCCGCTTCCGCGCGGGCGTCGAGATCGGCAAAGACATCTCGTGGGCCGACCTGCGCGCCCGGTACGACGCGGTCGTCATCGCCACCGGTTCGACGGTTCCCCGCGACCTGTCGATCCCGGGCCGCGACCTCGACGGCGTGCACTTCGCCATGGAGTACCTCGTCGAGTCGAACCATGCCGTCGCCGGAGACACGGTCACCGACCAGATCTCGGCCGAGGGCAAGCACGTCATCGTCATCGGCGGTGGAGACACCGGAGCCGACTGCATCGGCACCGCGCACCGCCAGGGTGCGTTGAGCGTAACCAACCTCGCGATCGGTAAGCAGCCGAGCGACACGCGCCCCGACCACCAGCCGTGGCCGATGATGCCGACCGTGTTCGAGGTCTCCTCCGCCCACGAGGAGGGCGGGGAGCGCGTGTTCCTCGCGTCGACCGTGGAGTTCCTCTCGAACGAGGTCGGAGAGGTGCGCGCACTGCGCGTCGCCGAGACCGAGTACATCGACGGACGCCGCGTGCCCAAAAGCGGCACGGAGCGCGAGATCCCCGCGGACCTCGTGCTGATCGCAATGGGCTTCACCGGTCCCGAGACCGACGGCTTCACCGAGGACACCCGTCCGCAGCTCACCGATCGCGGTGCCTTCCGGCGCGACGCGACCTACGAGTCGACCATCCCGGGCGTGTTCGTCGCGGGTGATGCCGGACGCGGACAGTCGCTCATCGTGTGGGCCATCGCCGAGGGCCGCGCCGCGGCCGCGAGCGTCGACCTGTACCTGATGGGCAGCACCGTTCTGCCGTCTCCCGTTCAGCCGCACGATGTCGCTATCGGCCTTCAGCCCGCGTAGGCTGAGGCCGGCAGTGTCGCCCGAGTTCTATCCCTTTATCCCCTGGAGAATCTGTTGAGACGCGCGAAAATCGTCGCCACCCTGGGCCCCGCAACTTCCACCTATGAGACCGTGCGTGCGCTGATCGACGCCGGTGTGGATGTCGCACGCCTGAACCTCAGCCACGGTGACTACTCCGTGCACGAGAACAACTACGCGAACGTGCGGCGCGCCGCAGAGGACTCGGGACGCGCGGTCGCGATCCTCGTCGATCTGCAGGGGCCGAAGATCCGTCTGGGCAAGTTCGAGGGCGGCCCCTACGAGCTCGCCCAGGGCGACATCTTCAAGATCACGACCGAAGACATCGTCGGCAACAAGGACATCTCCGGCACGACCTTCAAGGGCCTGCCCCAGGACGTCAAGCCGGGAGACTACCTCCTGATCGACGACGGCAAGGTGCGCGTCGAGGTCGTCGAGACCGACGGCGTGACGGTGACCACCAAGGTCGTCGTCGCCGGTGCCGTCTCGAACAACAAGGGCATCAACCTCCCCGGCGTCGCGGTCAACGTTCCGGCGCTGAGCGAGAAGGACGAAGAGGACCTCCGGTGGGGTCTGCGCATCGGCGCCGACCTGATCGCCCTCTCGTTCGTCCGCAACGCGGAGGACGTCACGCGCGTGCACGAGATCATGGCCGAGGAGGGCGTGCGCGTCCCCGTGATCGCCAAGGTCGAGAAGCCGCAGGCGGTCGACGCGCTCGAGGGCATCGTCGACGCGTTCGACGCCATCATGGTCGCCCGCGGCGACCTGGGTGTCGAGCTGCCGCTCGAAGCCGTGCCGATCGTGCAGAAGCGCGCCGTCGAGCTCGCTCGCCGCAACGCGAAGCCCGTCATCGTCGCGACGCAGATGCTCGAGTCGATGATCAACAGCCCGGTCCCGACGCGCGCCGAGACCTCGGACGTCGCCAACGCCGTGCTCGACGGTGCGGATGCCGTCATGCTCTCGGGCGAGACCAGCGTCGGCGACTATCCGGTCGTCACCGTCGAGACCATGGCCCGCATCGTCGAGTCGACCGAAGAGCACGGCCTGGAGCGCATCGCACCGCTGACGACCAAGCCGCGCACGCAGGGCGGGGCGATCACGCTCGCCGCCCTCGAGGTCGCGGAGTTCGTCGAGGCGAAGTTCCTCTGCGTGTTCACGCAGTCCGGTGACAGCGCTCGTCGCCTGTCGCGCCTGCGTTCGCGCATCCCGATGCTCGCGTTCACGCCGGAGCCCGACATCCGTCGTCGTATGGCGCTGACCTGGGGCATCCAGTCGACGCTCGTCGAGATGGTGCAGCACACCGACCTCATGTACCTGCAGGTCGACGACTACCTGCTCTCCAACGGCCTCGCCGTCGAGGGCGACAAGGTCGTCGTCATCTCCGGGTCCCCTCCCGGAATCGCCGGTTCGACCAACGACATCCGCGTCCACAAGGTCGGAGACGCCGTCAACGGCGCTGCTCCCATCTACAAGGAAGGCGTCTGACCCGAGGGTTTGGAAGGGGCGGGGCTTCGGCTCCGCCCCTTCGTCGTTCGCCACGTCAACCCGGTGACGCACATCGCCTCGCACGGGTAGCGTGCGAACATGGATCTCCGCCGTCGCCGTCTCGTTCTCGACGGAACCGTCTTCGGAATCGTCACGGGTACGGCGCGGCACCACCCGCTGGTCCCGACCGCGCCGGTCCCGACGGTGGTGTTGGTGCACGGCATCGGCATGTCGCACCGGTACCATCGACGCCTTCTGCGGATGCTGTCCGCGGAAGCCCCCGTCGTGGCGGTGGATCTGCCGGGGTTCGGCGGGTTGCCGAAACCCCGTGAGGATGTCGACATCGGTCGGATGGCCCGGCTGCTGATACAACTCCTCCCGATCCTCTGTGGCGGCCCCGTGATCCTCGTGGGGCACTCGATGGGCGCGCAATGGGCTGCAGAGGTCGCCCACCTCGCGCCGCATCTCGTCCGTTCCCTGGTGCTGATCGGCCCGGTCGCGGACGACGAGCACCGTTCGCTCCCTGCCCAGGCGTTCGCGCTCGCGCTCGACAGCGTGGGGGAGAGCCCGGCGACGAACGCCCTCGTCTTCGCGGACTACCTGCGGTGCGGGGTGCCGTGGTACCTCGCACAGGCGCGGCACATGTTGCGGTACGCGCTGGAGGACGTCGTCGGAGGGCTTCTCATGCCGGTGCTGGTGATCCGAGGCCTGAACGATCCCATCGCCGGGTCGGCGTGGTGCCGCCGCCTTCGTGACCGAGCGGTCGTCTCGCATCTCGTCGAGATCCCCGGCGGTCGTCACGTGGTGCATCGCTCGGAACCACGGGCGGTGTGCTCAGCGATCCTCGACCACGCCGGCGTTGCTCCTGCCCGCGCGCTCGCGAGCGATGACGGGGAGCGATGACGGACTGCGCGATCCGCAAGGCAGCCTGGTGGGCGGCCGACTACGCCTACGCAGGGTACTGGCAGGCGCGCGCGTTCCTGAGTCGGAGCAGCGCGGAGGCCTACGCCGAGGGGGAGCGTGCACCGTTGGTCATCCTCCCCGGTGTCTATGAGACGTGGCGATTCCTGGAGCCGCTGGTCGCTCGACTCAACGACCGAGGACACAGGGTTCACGTGCTCGAGACGCTGGAGCGCAGCCAGCGTCCGGTCGCAGAGATGGCGGCGCTCGTCGAGGACTATCTGGACGAGAACGATCTGCATGACGTGATCCTCGTCGCCCATAGCAAAGGGGGACTTGCCGGGAAGATGGTGATGACCGGGCGGGAGGGCGCTCGCGTTCGAGCGATGCTCGCGGTCGCGACGCCGTTCCGCGGTTCGCGCTACGCGAGGCGGATCCCCTCGCGCACCCTGCGTGCGTTCTCGCCCGAGGATCCGGGCATCGTCGCGCTCTCCCGCAGCGTCGATGCGAACGCGCGGATCGTTTCGATCTACGCGGGATTCGACCCGCACATCCCTGAGGGGAGCGAGCTGCCGGGCGCCAAGAACGTCCGACTCGACACCGGAGGGCACTTCCGGATCCTCGCCGATCCGCGGGTCGTCGAGGAACTCGAACTCATGGCGGGATGAGTCGATCTGTCTGTGTGCCGGCGGTGGGACTCGAACCCACACGCCCTTTCGGACAAAGCATTTTGAGTGCTCCGCGTCTGCCATTCCGCCACGCCGGCCCGTGTATCGCGACTACGACTGTAGCGCAGAAGCAGCCGTCCCGACGCCGTGCCGACGCGCACGGCCGTGGCGGAGACGCACTCCAGTAGGATGGGTACGTGACCGAGCAAGAACTGGCTGAACAGCCCACGTCATCCGCACCCCGACGCGTCGTCGTCGCCGAGGACGAATCGCTGATCCGTCTCGACATCGTCGAGATCCTCCGCGACAACGGCTTCGACGTGGTGGGAGAGGCCGGCGACGGCGAGACCGCTGTCGCGCTCGCGACCGAACTGCGTCCCGACCTCGTCATCATGGACGTCAAGATGCCTCAGCTCGACGGCATCAGCGCCGCCGAGAAGCTGCACAAGGGCAACATCGCCCCGGTCGTGCTGCTGACCGCCTTCAGCCAGAAGGAACTCGTCGAGCGCGCGAGCGAGGCCGGCGCTCTGGCCTACGTGGTCAAGCCGTTCACGCCGAACGACCTGCTGCCAGCGATCGAGATCGCACTGGCGCGCCATGAGCAGATCATCACGCTCGAGGCCGAGGTCGCCGACATGGTCGAGCGCTTCGAGACCCGCAAGCTCGTCGATCGCGCCAAGGGCCTGCTGAACGAGAAGATGGGGCTCAGCGAGCCCGAGGCGTTCCGCTGGATCCAGAAGGCGTCGATGGATCGTCGTCTCACGATGCAGGACGTCGCCAAGGCGATCATCGAACAGCTCGCTCCGAAGAAGTAGTGTTCCGGCTCGACCCCGAGCACACTCTCCGTCCGGTCCGCACGGGCGACGGCGCTGCTCTCGCGCGCGCGTACGCGGCCGATCGTGCCCACCTCGCTCCCTGGGAACCCGCTCGCAGCGAGGAGTTCTTCACGGAGGAGTGGCAGGAGCGGGACGTACACCGCACCGTCGCCGAAGCGCAGACGGGGCGCAGCATCCGATTCGTGGTGACGGCACCCGACGAGCGGATCGTCGGCAGGATGAACCTCAACGGCATCGTGCGCGGGCCGTTCCTCAGCGGGGATCTGGGCTACTGGATCGCCGCGGACTCGACGAGACGCGGACTCGCGACGCGCGCGGTCGCCGCAGTGCTCCGTCACGCGCGCGATTCCCTGGGACTGCACCGCGTGCAGGCGGCGACGCTGCTGCACAACGCCGCCTCCCAGCGGGTACTCGCCGCGAACGGCTTCACACGCATCGGCATCGCCCCGCGCTATCTGGAGATCGCGGGGGAGTGGCAGGACCACGTCCTCTTCCAGCGGCTGCTGGATGAGGGCATCACCGAGCCTTCGGGGCGTCCTTGATCATGTTGGTGATGCGGATGGTCGAGCAGCGGCGTCCCTGATCGTCGGTCACCACGATCTCGTGCACCGCGATGCTGCGTCCGAGATGGATCGGCGTGCACACCCCGGTCACGATCCCCGAGGTCGCGGAACGCGTGTGCGTGGCGTTGATGTCGACACCGACCGCCAGCCGCCCGGGGCCCGCGTGCAGATTGGCCGCCATCGACCCCAGTGACTCGCCGAGCACCACGTATGCGCCGCCGTGCAGAAGGCCCACCGGCTGGGTGTTGCCCTCGACCGGCATCGTGCCGACCGAGCGCTCGATGCTGAACTCGGTGAACTCGATGCCCATCTTCTCGGCCAGGGCGCCCATTCCACGGGCCGTGGCCCACTCGAGTCCTTCGCTCGTCGCGACGTCGCTCATGCATCCTCCTCAGCGCGTGTCCGTGGTCCTCGTTAGGCTGACAGGGTGACGGACTCCGCAAAGCCTACCCTCATGGTCGTCGACGGCCATTCGCTCGCCTATCGCGCCTTCTTCGCGCTGCCGGTCGAGAACTTCACGACCAAGGACAACCAGCACACGAACGCGATCTACGGGTTCCTGTCGATGCTGGTGAACCTCATCAAGGCCGAGCAGCCGACGCACATGGCGATCGCGTTCGACACCTCGCGGCACTCGTTCCGCACCGATGAGTACCCCGAGTACAAGGCGACGCGGTCCGAGACGCCGCAGGAGTTCCGCGGTCAGATCCCGCTCCTGCAGGACTGCCTCGCGGCGATGTCGATCCCGGTGCTCACGAAAGAGGGCATCGAGGCCGACGACATCCTCGCCACCCTGTCGTCGCAGGGGGCGGAGCAGGGCTATCAGGTGCTCGTCGTCTCCGGCGATCGCGACACCATCCAGCTCGTGAACGACGACGTCACGCTGCTGTACCCGTCGGTGCAGGGCGTGTCCCAGCTCAAGCGATACGACCCGGTGACCGTGCAGGAGCGCTACGGCGTGCGTCCCGAGCAGTACCCCGACATTGCCGCGCTCGTGGGCGAGACCAGCGACAATCTGCCCGGCGTGCCCAAGGTGGGCGAGAAGACCGCTGTGAAGTGGTTGACGCAGTTCGGGTCGCTCGACGATCTGCTCGCTCGTGCCGAGGAGATCAAGGGGGTCGTGGGAGGGAACCTGCGCGATCACATCGACGACGTGCGCCGCAATCGCAAGCTCAACCGTCTGCTCACCGACGTCGAGCTCCCCGTCGCACCCGACGATCTGGCAGTCGCTCCCATCGACGCGCAGGCCGTGCGCGACATCTTCGCGCGCCTCGAGTTCCGCACACTGCTGCCGCGCGTGTTCGAAGCCGTCGGCGCCGGCGAGGTCGCCGAAGACCCGGCCGCGGTGGTCGAGCTGCCGGTTCCGCAGCAGGTGGTGGCTGCCGAACTCGCGACGTGGGCGGAAGCCGTGCAGGGCGAGCTCGCGCTCCGTGTGCTCACGCAGAGCGGGCTTCCGGTCCGTCTGGGGGTCGCGTCCGACTCGGAGCTTCGCGAGACCGATTGGACGGATGCCGCGGCCGACGAGCTGCGCTCCTGGCTCGAGTCCGATCGCCCCAAGGTCCTGCACGACGCCAAGGGTCAGCTGAAGGCGCTGAACCGAGCAGGCATCCGCCTCGGCGGTCTCGCGTACGACACGAGCCTCGCCGGCTGGCTCCTGCGCCCGAGCTTCCCCGACAAGACTCTCGGCGACCTGGTCGAGCGTTACCTCGGTGAGAAGCTCCCCGAGGCCGACCCGTCTCAGCTCGTGCCCGAGACCGAGGGGGCGACCCCCGCGCAGGAGGCGTGGTTCGCGCTGCGCGTCGCGACCGCGCTGCGCGACGACATCCCCGAGTCGGTGGCCGCCGTGCTGACCGACATCGAGCTGCCCACGCTGCTCGCGCTGGCCGACATGGAACTGGCCGGGGTCGCGGTCTCCCACGAGGTGCTGTCGACGTTCTCCGGCGAACTCGCGACCCGCGCCGAGGGCATCGCTCAGGAGGCGTTCGGCATCGTCGGCCGCGAGTTCAACCTCGGCTCGCCCAAGCAACTGCAGGAGGTTCTCTTCGAAGATCTCCAGCTGCCCAAGACGCGCAAGACGAAGACGGGCTACTCGACGGATGCCGCCGTGCTCGCCGACCTGCAGGAGTCGAACCCGCACCCGTTCCTCAACCTGCTGCTGCAGCACCGCGAGGCCACCAAGCTGCGTCAGATCATCGAGTCGCTCGACACGGCGATCGGCGACGACGCGCGCATCCACACGACCTACGTGCAGACCGGAAGCCAGACCGGGCGGCTCTCGAGCACCGACCCGAATCTGCAGAACATTCCGGTGCGCACCGAGGAATCGCGGCGCATCCGCAGCGCGTTCCAGGTCGGCGACGGCTACGAAGCGCTGCTCACGGCCGACTACTCCCAGATCGAGATGCGCATCATGGCGCATCTGTCGGGCGATGAGGGCCTGATCGAAGCCTTCAACAGCGGAGAGGACCTCCACCGGTTCGTCGGCGCTCGGGTGTTCGGGGTCGAGCCGGGCGATGTCACCGCCGCGATGCGCACCAAGGTCAAGGCGATGTCGTACGGCCTGGTCTACGGCCTCTCGGCGTTCGGCCTCTCGAAGCAGCTGCGTATCGAGCAGTCCGAGGCGAAGCAGCTCATGATCGAGTACTTCGCGCGCTTCGGCGCCGTGCGTGACTACCTGCGCGCCTCCGTTCTCGCGGCCAAGGAGGTCGGCTACACCGAGACGATCTTCGGACGCCGTCGCCCGTTCCCCGACCTCGCCAGCCCGAACCGCGTGCTGCGGGAGAACGCCGAGCGCGCAGCGCTGAACGCCCCGATCCAGGGCAGCGCCGCCGACATCATGAAGATCGCGCTGTTCCACATCCACGACGACATCCGCCGCGAAGGGCTCCGCTCGCGGGTGCTGCTGCAGATCCACGACGAGCTCGTGCTCGAGGTCGCCCCGGGGGAGTGGGATGCCGCCGAGCGCATCGTGCGCACGCGCATGGGCGACGCCGCGGATCTGTCGGTGCCGCTCGACGTGCAGGTGGGGCGCGGGCACGACTGGAACGAGGCCGCACACTGACCACGGCCGGCGGCGTCCGAGGATTAGTGTGGATCGCATGACTTCCATCCCGCGCACTCCCACCGCCATCGACAAGGTCGCCGAGGACTGGGTCGACACTCTGGTCGAGCTGGCTCCGACGCTCGGCACCTACATCGGGCGGGACGAGGTCAACGACCGCTTCGGCGATCTGAGTCCGGCCGGCCACGAGGCGATCGCAGCGGCGACACGGCAGACACTCGACGCGCTCACGGCCCTCGAGCCGGTCGACACGATCGACGAGGTCACGAAGGCCGACCTCGGCGCCGAGCTGCGTCTCGAGCTGGAACTCCACGAGGCGAATTGGCATCTGCGCGACCTCAACGTCATCGCTTCACCGGCACAGGATGTGCGTTCGGCATTCGACCTCATGCCCACGGCATCCGCCGACGACTGGTCGGTCATCGCCACGCGCCTCGCCGCGGTGCCCGACGCGCTGCGCGGCTACACCGAGACGCTGCGCGAGGGCATCGCGCGCGGAGTGACGCCGGCCCGCCGACAGGTCGTCGAGGTGGCGACCCGGATCGACCGGTACACGGCTGATGACGGCTTCTTCGCCGCTTTCGTGGCCGATGCCACGCCCGAGAGCGGCCAGCTTCCGGCATCCCTCGCGCGCACCCTGGCTGACAACTCGGCCGCCGCGCGCGTCGCATACGGCGAACTGCGACGGTTCCTCGCCGAGGAACTCGTGCCCGAGGCCACCGAGGTCGACGCGGTCGGTCGCGAGCTCTACGCGCTCAACTCGCGCCGATTCCTCGGAGCCACGATCGACCTGGACGAGACCTATGAGTGGGGACGCGAGGAACTCGCCCGGATGGTCGCCGAACAGACCGCGATCGCGAACGAGATCCTGCCGGGGTCCACGGTCGAAGAAGCCGTGGCGCATCTCGAGGCCGATCCCGCGCGCAAACTGGTCGGCACCGATGCGCTGCAGCGCTGGATGCAGGAGACGAGCGACCGCGCCGTCGCCGAGCTGGCCGCCTCGCACTTCGACATCCCCGAGGCGATCCGCACGATCGAGTGCATGATCGCGCCGACCCAGGAGGGCGGGATCTACTACACGGGGCCCACCGACGACTTCTCGCGCCCCGGACGCATGTGGTGGTCCGTTCCGGAGGGTGTGACGGAGTTCGACACCTGGCGCGAACTCACCACCGTGTACCACGAGGGTGTGCCGGGTCATCACCTGCAGATCGCGCAGGCCGTCTACAACCGTTCCGAGCTCAACTCCTGGCGTCGCCTGCTCGCCGGCACCTCGGGTCACGCCGAGGGGTGGGCGCTCTACGCCGAGCGCCTGATGGAGCAGCTCGGGTACCTCGACGACCCGGCCGACCGGCTGGGGATGCTCGACGGTCAGCGCATGCGTGCGGCACGTGTCGTGCTCGACATCGGCGTGCACCTCGGTAAGCCGCGTCTCGACGGAGCGGGCGTGTGGGATGCCGACTACGCGCTCGAGTTCATGCGCCAGAACGTCAACATGTCCGACCAGTTCGTGCAGTTCGAGGTCAACAGGTACCTGGGCTGGCCGGGGCAGGCTCCGTCATACAAGGTCGGACAGCGCATCTGGGAGCAGGTGCGCGAGGCCGTTCAGCAGCAGGAGGGCGAGGACTTCTCGTTCAAGGCATTCCACAAGCGTGCGCTCGACATCGGCGGCGTCGGTCTCGACACCCTGCGTGGTGTGCTGCTTCCACGATGACGGGAATGTCCGACACTCCGGCGATGTTCATTCACCTGAATAGGAAGGCATGACATGAGCATCGAATTCGGACTGGACACGTTCGGCGACATCACCCGCGACGCCGAGGGCACCCTCCTCAGCGGCGCCCAGACGATCCGCAACGTCATCGCGCAGGCAGAGATGGCGGATGCCGTGGGCGTCGACTTCTTCGGGGTGGGGGAGCACCACCGCAAGGAGTTCGCGGTGTCGGCTCCCGAGATGGTGCTCTCGGCGATCGCCGCGCGCACCGAGAACATCCGCCTCGGCACGGCGGTCACGGTTCTGTCCTCCGACGACCCCGTGCGCGTGTTCGAGCGGTTCTCGACCCTCGATGCCGTGTCGAACGGTCGCGCGGAGGTCGTGCTCGGTCGCGGCTCGTTCATCGAATCCTTCCCGCTGTTCGGTTTCGACCTCCGCGACTACGACGCACTGTTCGAGCAGAAGCTCGAACTCTTCGTCGAACTCCTGAAGGAGCAGCCGGTGACCTGGTCCGGGTCCATGCGCGCATCGCTCGAGAACGCGGATGTGTTCCCGAAGACGGAGAAGGGTCTGCGGACCTGGGTGGGCGTGGGCGGCAGCCCGGAGTCCGTGGTGCGCGTCGCACGCCACGGACTCGGTCTCATGCTCGCCATCATCGGCGGTCCGGCCGCGCGATTCCGGCCGTTCGTCGATCTGTATCACCGCTCGGTCGACTCCTTCGGAACGACGAAGCATCCGATCGCCGTTCATTCGCCCGGCCACATCGCCGACACCGATGCGGAGGCATGGGACGCCGCGTACTCGGGCTTCGAGGCGATGAACAACACGATCGGCAAGGAACGCGGCTGGCCCGCGTACAGCCGTGCCCGCTTCCAGAACGACATCGGGCCGGAGGGCGCGATCTACGCCGGTTCTCCCGACCGGGTGGCCGCGAAGATCGCCGACACGATCACCACCCTCGGGCTGGGCCGATTCGACCTGAAGTACGCCACCGGAACGCTCTCGCACGAGGCGATGATGCGCAGCATCGAGCTCTACGGCAGCGAGGTCATCCCGCGCGTGCGCGCTCTGCTCGACAAGCGCGCCTGATCGGGCCTGCGGGATCGGTACGGGGTCCGGTCCCGCAGGAATAGGCTTGTCCGATGGCAGACGTGCGTTTCGTGGCGATCGGGGACTCCTTCACCGAGGGGGTCGGCGACGTTCTTCCCGACGGCCGAGAGCGCGGGTGGGCCGACATCGCCGCCCAGGGGTGGGCCGATGCGGCCGGGCATCCCATCCAGTACGCGAATCTCGCGATCCGCGGCAAACTCGCGTGGCCGATCGTCGAGCAGCAGCTCGAACCCGCTCTGGCGCTGCGTCCCACGCATCTGTCGTTCAACGGCGGGGGCAACGACATGCTCCGACCGCGCACCGACCTCGAGCACATCGCCGACGCGTTCAGCCGCGTTCTCCGCCGATGCGACGAGGAGGGCGTCACGATGATCCTGCTCTCCGGCGCGAACCCCAGTGGACAGCTTCCGATGGGGTCCCTGATCCAGCGCCGCGGAGATCAGCTCTCCGAAGCCGTGCTGCGACGCGTCGCCGATCGCCCCGACGTGGTGCGCGCCCTGAACTGGCCCGATCGGGAACTCGCGCAGAGCGCGTACTGGTCCGAGGACCGCCTGCACATGAACGCCGCGGGCCATCATCGGGTCGCAGCGCGCGTGCTGCACGCGCTGGGGTACGAACCGCCCGAGACCTGGTGGGCACCGAGCGAGCGCGGGGGAGCGGGACCGAGCGGGCTCGCCTATTATCGACAGCACGTCGGCCCCTGGGTCCGGCGTCGGGTCACGCGCACGTCGTCGGGCGATGGCCGGACCGCGAAGTACCCGGTGTGGACCGAGCGGACTCCGGGGTGACGAGCGACATCGAACTGCGCCGCATCCCCGGCGGTTCGATCGTGCTGCAGGATGCGCGCACGAAGACGCAGCGTCCGGTGGATCTCGAGCCCTTCGAGATCGGTGTCTACCCGGTGACCCAGGAGCAGATGGCCGAGGTCCTGGACGCAGCCGCTCCGCATCCCCGCCGACCGGCGACCGACATCAGCTGGCTGCGGGCCGTGCACTTCTGCAACGCGCTCTCGGAGTGGGAAGGGCTCGAACACGCCTATCTGTTCGACGGGGAGGACGTCAGCTGGGACGTCTCGTCCGAGGGGTTCCGGCTGCCCACGGAGGCCGAGTGGGAGTTCGCGTGCCGGGCGGGGTCCGTCGGCCCCCACTACGCGCCGCTCGCGGATGCCGCCTGGACAGCCGCCGATGGCGTGATGACCCCGCAACCGGTCGGCGGCAAGATCCCGAACCTGTACGGCCTGTTCGACACCCTCGGCAACGTGTGGGAGTGGTGCTGGGACCTGCTCGACCCCGCACGCTACGACGAGTACCGCACGTTCCGCGGGGGCGGCTTCGCCGACGACGCCTGGAGTGTGCGCGCCTCGGTCCGCCGCGGGGGAGCCCCTCGGATGCATCACCCCGATGTGGGGATGCGCGTCGCGCGCGGCGGCTTCGATGGCGACGGAGCTGCGCAGGGCTGGTCTGACGCGGTCGATCGCGAGCGGGCGCTGCAGGACGGTACCTCGCCGTCGGGATGGACGCCACGAAAGCGGTGACGGGGACGGTTTTGGCCCCCATCCGCGCCGCGTGGGAGAGTGGGAGGATGCCTGCAGCGTTCTCTCTCATCGTCTCCCAGGGCCGCGTGGCCGACCGCACGGACGGCGCACTCGTGGGCGCACGTCGCGTCGGCGATGCACTGTCTACGCTGCTCCGGACCCCTGCGACGACGATCGGCACGCCGAGTCCCTCCCGCACCGACGACTGGAGCACCGCTCTTCCCGAAGCGAACGACACGCTGCACGGCTTGCGGGACGCGGTCGCCGGCGCCATCGACGCCGGGACCGTCCCGCTGCTCGCGACCAACACGTGCGCCGCGAGCCTCGGCACGCTCCCGACCGTCGCGGAGCGGCACCCGGATGCCGTCGTGCTCTGGATCGATGCGCACGGCGACTTCAACACGCCCGACACGACCGATTCCGGTTATCTCGGCGGCATGGTCCTCGCCGCGGCCTGCGGACTGTGGGACAGCGGACACGGCGCGGGGATCGACCCGACCCAGGTGATCGTCGTCGGCGGACGTGACATCGATCCGGCCGAAGGTGACCTCCTCGCCGGCGCCGGAGTGCGCGTTCTCGCCCCCGCCGACAGCACGCTCGAGCGCGTTCTCGAGCTCATCGACGGCCGGCCCGTCTGGATCCACGTCGATTGGGACGTGCTCGAACCCGGGTACATTCCCGCCGCCTATCGCGTCGGGGAGGGGATGCTGCCCCACCAGATCGCGGCGATCTTCGCGGCGATCTTCGCGGCGCTCCCCGCGGGCTCCGTCCGCGGGATCGAACTCGCCGAGTTCGAGGCCGGTGACGCCGACGTACCCGAACACGTGAGTGTCGAGCTCATCCTCGAGACCTTCCTCCCGCTGCTCCGCGCCGTCTGAGGTCGATAGTTCGGAGGCGACGCGTCTAGCGGCGACGTCGCTCCGGGTCGAGTCCCATCCGGACCCGCGTGCGCTTGCGCTCGATCACGATGAACACGCACCCGATGATCCAGAGCGGGATCGGGGCGAGGAAGGCGATGCGGAACGCGTCGAGCGAATAGGTTTCGGGCGTGCCCGCGCCCTGGAGGTCGAGCAACAGTCCGATCAGGAAGATCGCGATGAGAGCTGCGATGAATCCTCCCGCGTTCGTGACGCCCGTGGCGGTGCTCAGCCGATGCGAGGGGTTATGGGTGCGGGCGTGGTCGAAGGCGATCATCGACGCCGGGCCACCGGTCGCGAGGGCGATCGCGAGAACGTAGAGCAACCAGATCGGCGCGGCCCCGGGCAATGCGATCACGGCGCACCACGCGATCAGTTGCAGGCCCACCGCGGGGAGCACGAGGGCGAGGGACCGATGGTTCGGCAGTCGGCGCGAGAGGTCGCCGATGATGGGGCCGAAGATCATGCCGGCAACGACATATACGGATATGAGTCCCGCGGCATGTGCCGCCGTGAGACCTTGCGCGGCAGTGAGGAACGGCATTCCCCAGAGCAGGATGAACGCCGTACCCGCGAACGGAGTCGTGAAGTGCGACCAGAACGCGAGCCTCGTTCCCGGGTGCGCCCAGGCGGCGCGGATGCCGACACCGGTGTCGATCGCCGAGGTCACCACGCGCACCACTCCGGTGTCGGTGTTCACCGTCACATCGGCGTCCTGCTCGGCGGGGCGGTTTCGGATGACCAGAGCGACGAGGATCGTGAAGAGCACGCCCAGCCCGGCGATGCTCCCGAACGTGATCGTCCAGCTCGTGGCGTGCAGGAGAGCGGCCAGAGGGACGAGCGCCACCAGTTGCCCCGCCTGTCCGATGATGCCCGTGAACTGCACCATCACGGGGCCGCGTTGGGCGGGGAACCACACCGCGACCAATCGGAGCACCGCGGGGAAGACGGCCGCGTCTCCGGCACCCAGCAGCACACGGGCGAAGATCGCAATGCCGATGCTGGGGGAGAAGGCCATCACCAACTGACCCGCAGCCATCAGGAACATCCCGATCGTGATGATCGGACGCGAGCCGTACCGGTCGAGGAGTACACCGATCGGAATCTGCATCCCCCCGTACACCGCGAGCTGCACGACCGCGAAGAGAGCGAGGGTGGAGGCATCCGCCTGGAAACGATCGGCCGCGTCGACACCGACGGCGCCCAACGACGTGCGGTTCGTGATGGCGACGACGTAAGCCGCGACGCCCACCGACCAGATCAGCCAGGCTCGCCACCCGGGGTTCGAGACGGGGGAGAGGGGAGCGTGCGTCACCCTTCCACGGTACTCGCGTCACCGCGGCCTCGACGCAGACGACGGGCCCGGCGCGCAATCGCTCGCCGGGCCCCGAGGATCCGGTCGCTCAGCCAGCGCAGAGCGTCGAGAACGCCTGAGTCGATTCCTGGATGTCGGTCGTGAGCGTCGACGCCTCCGCGGCGGCGGACGTGTCCTGATCGACCAGGACACGCTTGAGAAGATCGCGCAGCGACGTGAAGTCCTCGTGCACCGCGGTCACGGCATCCTTGACCTCCTGGTTGGAGACGGACTCCGCGGCGGCACCGATCGCATCGACGGTCTCGGTGAACGTGGCAACCGTTCCCTCGGGGTCGGACATCGCCGCGCTCATGTCGAGCGAGGATAGCTCGGTCGCGACGCCCGAGATCTGGCTTCCCACGGATGCGCAGGCGTCGGCGACGGACTGATCCGTGGTCTGCTCGGCGGGGGCGGAGCTCTCGCTCGACGTCGAACTGTCCGTGTCGGCGCTCGGCGTGCTGGAACAGCCAGCGATTCCGAGGACCGCGACGACGGCGATAGTCCAGGCTGCGATCTGACGTTTCATTTTCTTCCCCCGTGGAGTGAGCCGATGAATCGGCATACGAATGTGAACCGCGAGCCAGTCAACCACACGCCGACGACGTACGCCCCGTAGGAACCAGGGGAGAAGTCCCCATGGCGATCTCAGCGGTCGTAGAGAGAGAGTTCGACCTCGCGGAGCTTCTCAGGTTCTTTGACGACCACTGTCCAGGGCGCAGGCAGGGCGGACCGCACTCGCCTCGCAAGCGCGTATCCGCGCCAGAAGTGATCAGCTGGGAGCGGGGCGCTGTCCAGAGGGTCTTCATCGTTGTAAGTCCCGTCGAGTTCTTCGCTCTACACGAGCGGGTCTCGCACAAGATCGTCGTCAAGACCCAGCGATCCGATCTCTCGGGGGTTAAGGGGAGCCAGAGACTCGGCATCCAATTCACTGACGGGGAAGCTCACGGAATCTGTCGGGCGAGGTGGTTCTCACACGGACTGACATAATGTGCATTATCGGTTATAACGGAATCCGCTTCGCTAGGCTGGTGCCATGAACGGCGAACACGTGGAGATCGACTGGTCGGCGGCGCGCGAGGCCAATCGTGAGAACTGGGACGACCGCGTGCCGCTGCACGCGGTGTCGTACGAGCGCGAGTCGTTCGATGACCCCGAGCACCTCAGCGATGTCGTCCGCCACGACGTCCCGGTGCTCGAACGATTCCTGCCCGCACGATCCATCGTCGGACTAGACGTGTGCCACCTGCAGTGCCACATCGGCACCGACACCGTCTCGCTGGCGCGCGCCGGTGCACGACGAGTCACCGGCGTCGATTTCTCGGCGCCGGCCCTGGAGACGGCACGAGCCTTCGCCGAGGAGCACGGCGTCGACGCCGAGTGGGTCGAAACCGACGTGCTCGACGCCAGGGCCGCGGTCTCCGGTGACTTCGATGTCGTCTACACGAGCATCGGAACGATCTGCTGGCTCTCCGATCTGGACCGTTGGTCCCAGCAGATCCAGGAGCTGTTGCGCCCCGGCGGGACGTTCTTCATCCGCGACGGGCATCCTGCGCTGTACGCGCTCGACGAGGACGCGGAGACGCTCACCGCGCGCTATCGGTACTTCGGCGACGGGTCGGCGCAGGTCTGGGACGACGCGAGCACCTACGCGGGCGACGGCACCGTGTCGCACACGCGCACCTACGAGTGGCCGCACTCGCTCGCCGAGATCCTGGGCGCCCTCCTCGGTGCGGGCCTGCGCATCGTGCACGTCGATGAAGGCCGCACACTCCCCTGGCGATTCAGCCCGCGGATGGTGGAGGTGCCCGGAGGATACGCATGGCCGGAAGACCAGCGCGATCTGCTCCCCTGCACCTACACGATCATCGCTCGACGGGACTGATATATCGGTTCAGCTCGTCGGGGATCAGACTCCGACGTAGGCCGCGAGATGTTCGCCGGTGAGCGTCGAGCGTTCTGCCACGAGATCCGCGGGCGTGCCTTCGAACACGACACGGCCGCCGTCGTGCCCGGCGCCGGGACCGATGTCGAGGATCCAGTCCGCGTGAGCCATCACCGCCTGGTGGTGCTCGATCACGATCACGGTCTTGCCCGACTCGACGAGACGGTCGAGGAGCCCGAGGATCTTCTGCACATCAGCGAGGTGGAGACCGGTCGTCGGCTCGTCGAGCACGTAGACGTCGCCCTTCTCCCCCATCTGGATCGCCAGCTTGATGCGCTGACGCTCACCGCCGGACAGGGTCGAGAGCGGCTGTCCGAGCGAGAGATACCCGAGACCGACGTCGTCCAGCCGGCCGAGGATCGCCGTCACCGCCAGGATCTTGGCGTCACCCTCCGAGAAGAACACCCGCGCTTCGGACACCGGCAGATCGAGCACCTCGGTGATGTCCTTGCCCGCCAGTTTGTACTCGAGAACCGCGGCCTGGAAGCGCTTTCCTCCACAGTCTTCGCACGGTGTCTCGATCGTGTCCATGAAGCCGAGCTCGGTGATGATGACACCGGCGCCCTTGCAGGTCGGGCACGCCCCTTCGGAGTTCGCGCTGAACAGCGCCGGCTTGACGCCATTGGCCTTCGCGAACGCCTTGCGGATCGGCTCGAGCAGCCCGGTGTAGGTGGCGGGATTGCTCCGACGCGAACCCTTGATCGCACCCTGGTCGATCGCCACGACTCCGTCGAGTTTCGAGACGGAGCCGTGGATCAGCGAACTCTTCCCGGAGCCGGCGACACCCGTGACGACCGTCAGGATGCCCGTGGGGATATCGACGTCCACGTTCTGGAGGTTGTTCGCGGTCGCACCACGCACCTCGATCGCCCCGTCCGCCGCGCGCACCGCGTCCTTGAGCACGGCGCGGTCGTCGAGGTGCTCCCCCGTACGCGTCCCGCTCCTCTTGAGCCCCTCGACCGTGCCCTGGAAGCAGATCTCGCCGCCGGCGCTGCCCGCGCCCGGGCCGAGATCGACGACGTGGTCGGCGATCACGATCGTCTCGGGCTTGTGCTCGACCACGAGCACGGTGTTGCCCTTGTCGCGCAGTTTGAGGAGCAGGCCGTTCATCCGCTGGATGTCGTGCGGATGCAGGCCGATCGTCGGCTCGTCGAACACGTAGGTCACGTCGGTCAGCGACGAGCCGAGGTGGCGGAGCATCTTGATGCGCTGCGCCTCTCCCCCGGACAGCGTGCCCGACGGGCGCTCCAGACTCAGATACCCGAGCCCGAGGGTGACGAAGGCGTCGAGGTTCGCGCTCAGGGCTTCGAGCAGCGGTCCCGCGCCCTGGAGGTCGAGCCCGCGCACCCACTCAGCGAGATCCGTGACCTGCATGCGGCAGGCATCCGCGATGCTGATGCCGTCGATCTTCGACGACCGCGCCCCCTCCGTCAGACGGGTCCCATCGCATTCCGGGCACACCGCGAAGGTGGCGACCTTCTCGACGAACGCACGGACGTGCGGCTGCAGGGCATCGAGGTCCTTCGACAGCATCGACTTGGTGATCTTCGGGATCAGTCCCTCGTAGGTCATGTTGATCCCGGCGATCTTGACCTTCGTCACCTCTCCGTAGAGGAACAGCTGCCGCTGCTTCTCGGAGAACTGGGCGACGGGCTTGTCACCGGGATAGAACCCGGACTGCGAGAACCCCTTCACCATCCAGCCGTCCGCCGTGTACCCCGGCACCATGATGGCGCCCTCGTCGAGGGACTTGGACTCGTCGACGATCTGCGCGAGGTCGAGGTCGGACACCGCTCCCCTGCCCTCGCACCGCGGGCACATGCCACCGAGGTAGATCGCGTCCTTCACGATCTTCTTCTCACCGCCGGGGCCGGTCATCACCCCGCTCGCGCGCTGCGTGGGGATGTTGAAGGAGAAGGCGGTCGGTCCGCCGATGTAGGGGGTGCCGAGCTTGCTGAAGAGGATGCGCAGCATCGCGTTCGCATCGGTCACGGTGCCCACCGTCGATCGCGGGTTCGCCCCCAAGCGCTCCTGATCGACGATGATCGCCGTCGTCAGACCTTCGAGCACATCGACGTCCGGCCGCGGAACCGAGGGCATGAACCCCTGGACGAAGGCACTGTAGGTCTCGTCGATCATCCGGCGGGACTCCGCGGCGATGGTGTCGAAGACGAGCGAGCTCTTGCCCGATCCCGAAACGCCGGTGAAGACGCTCAGCCGTCTTTTCGGGATGTCGACGCTGACGTCCTTGAGGTTGTTCTCACGTGCACCCTGAACGCGGATGAGGTCGTGGCTGTCAGCGGGGTGGTCGACGGTGGTCATCGGCATCCTTCGGAGACGAGGCTGATCTCTCAGCCGGCTTGGTTGATACGGAGCAGGTTGCCCGCGGGGTCGCGGAAGGCGCAGTCGCGCACGCCGTACGGCTGATCCATCGGCTCCTGCACGACGTCGGCGCCGCTCTCGACGAGCCGCTCGAAGAGGGCGTCGAGGTCGTCGCTGGCGAGCGTGAGCGCCCCGTAGCTGCCCTTCGCGATGAGCTCGAGCACCGTGCGGCGCTCGTCGTCGGTCAGACCCGGGTCGGTCGCCGGCGGGTGGAGCACGATCGAGGTCTCCGGCTGATTCTCGGGACCGACGGTGAGCCAGCGCATGCCGTCGTATCCGACGTCGTTGCGCACCTCGAAGCCGAGGGCATCGCGATAGAAGGCGAGAGCCGCGTCGGCGTCGGTGTGCGGGAGGAAGGCGTAGTGGATGCTGATCTTCATGGTGTTCACGCTAGGTGGGCGTCGCGGGGCGGCGCTTCTCGATTCCTGATCGGCCGGGTGACCTGCTTGGCCTGGAAGACGGGGATCCCGTCGACGTGGGCGGCGCGTTCACGGTACACGCTGGGTGGGACACCCACCAGCTCCGTGAAACGACTGCTGAACGTGCCCAGCGACGAGCAGCCGACTTCGAAGCACACCTCGGTGACCGAACGGTCCCCGCGTCGGAGCAGAGCCATCGCCCGCTCGATCCGGCGCGTCATGAGATACGAGTACGGAGACTCGCCGTAGGTCTCCCGGAACCGGCGGCTGAGATGCCCCGCAGACAGGTGCACCCCGGCAGCGAGAGCCTCCACGTCGAGAGGCTTCGCGTAGTCGCGGTCGATGCGGTCCCGCACCTTACGCATCGACACAAGCTCGCGCAGGCGAGCATCCACGTCGGGAGTCACGTGTCGATCCTGCCATGACGCCCCGCATCGGCGCATGACCCTGCGCGACGTCCCCTCACGAGATGAGCCCCACGGCGAGGATGGACGGCGCTACTCTGAGGTCATCCACACAGGATTCTCTCAGAAAGGGTCCCCCATGTCCGCACCACTCTCCGAAGCGAAATCGCTGTTCAAGTCGATCCGCATCACGCTCGCCGTCTCGGGCGTCCTCGCCCTCATCGCCGGCATCGTGCTGCTGGTCTGGCCCGTGAAGTCCGCCGTCGTCGTCACCGCGATCTTCGCCGCCTACCTCGTCGTCGCGGGTCTCGTCTACATCGGCCTCGGCATCTTCTCGGGCGCCCGCGGCGGCTGGTCGCGCGTCGGGCACATCCTCCTCGGCCTGCTCTACATCGTCGCCGGCATCATCGCCTTCGCGAACCTCGGTGCGGCCGCCGCGGCTCTCGCCTTCGTCGTCGTCATCTTCATCGGCATCAGCTGGATCGTCGACGGCGTGGTGGCCCTGAGCCTGCTCGGTCAGGACGGATCGCGCGTGTGGACCCTCCTCTACGCGCTCCTCAGCATCGTGGCCGGAATCATCGTGCTGTTCTCGCCGCTCGTGGCGGGGTTCGCTTTCTGGCTGATCCTCGGCATCTCGCTCGTCGCGCTCGGCATCGTGCAGATCGTCCGGGCCATCACGCTCGGAAAGGACGCCAAGGAGTTCACGGCCGCCGTTCAGGAGGACGCCGCGCACTGACATCCGCACTGCAGATCGGCCCCGTGCTCCGAGGTGGAGCACGGGGCCGATTCGCGTGCGGGTGCTACTCGGCGACGAACGCGCTCACGTCACCGACGAGGCGGGTGTTGTCGGCGGGGACGGGATCGACGGCCGCCTGAGCGACCTCGGCCGCGAACTCCGAGACGTTGTAGAGCTTGCCCGCGGACTCGCGGCGCTCGGCGATCGCTCCGGGGTTCGCTCGCTCGAGCAGCGTCGCCGTGATCGTGCCCTCGATCATGTCGCCGGAGACGACCGTGAAGCCGATGCCCTTCTCGGCGAGGCCGGGAATGAGCTCGCGCAGCGCATCCTCGCCGGCGCGCTTCGACAGAGCGACCGGCTCGTACTCGGGCATGGTCGGGGTGGTGCGGATGAAGTGCGCCTGGTGGCTCGTCACGAAGATCACGCGCGCGCCCTCGCCCAGGAGCGGTTCGGCTGCGCGGAGCACGTTGAGCTGCGCGTCGCGGTTGAGCGTGAGGGCGTAGTCCTCGGCCATGCCGGATTCCATGCCTCCGGAGGCGTTCAGCACGAGCACGTCGAGACGACCGTATTCATTGGTGACGGCGTCGAACATCGCCGCGACCGACTCGGGGTCGGTCAGGTCGGCTCCGACGACGAGCGCGCGGCGTCCGAGCTCGCGCAGCTCACCGGCGAGCTTCTCGGCGCGCGGGGCCTTGTTGCGGAAGTTGATGACGACATCCGCCCCGGCCTCCGCGAGGTAGCGCACGGTGTCGGCGCCGATCCCCCGCGACGAGCCGGTGACAAGGGCGACCTTGCCGTCGAGAGATCCTGCGGGAAGAACAGCGGTCACGGTGACTCCTCATGGTGCGTGAAACGCCGCGATGACGCGGCAACTCAGACTATCAAGAGCGCCCCGCGCCGCCCGATACGGCGTCGGGCCCCGTGATAGGTTGACCGCGAAGGAGGCCGCATGGACACCGTCTCGACTTTCGTACAGTTCATCGACCAATGGGCCTGGATCGGCTGGCTGGTCCTGATCGCCGCGTTCCTCGTGATCGAGATGCTCACGCTCGATTTCACGTTCCTGATGCTCAGCTTCGGCAGCGCCATCGGACTGCTCACCGATCTGGTCGGCATCCCGGTCTGGGCGCAGGTGATCGTCGCCGCGGCAGCCGCGGCGCTGTTCATCCTCTTCCTGCGACCGCCGCTTCTCCGGCGGCTGCGGCGCGGCGAGGATCCGACCAAGTCGAACGTCGATGCTCTCCTCGACCTCCGTGGAACCGCGCTCCACGACATCACGCAGATCTCCGGACAGGTAAAGCTCAGCAACGGCGACACCTGGACCGCTCGCTCCGCCACGCCCGTACCGATCCCCCAGGGATCGCCGATCGCCGTGACGGCGATCAACGGCGCCACCGCCATCGTCCGTCCCGTCAACGACTAGGAGACTCCGTGAACGACGCCTCGTTCATCCCCACCGCGATCCTCTGGATCCTCGCGATCGCGGTCATCATCTTCGTGGTGGTGACCGTCGCGCGTTCCATCCGCATCATCCCGCAGGCCACGGCCGGGGTCGTGGAACGGCTCGGCCGGTATCACAAGACCCTCACCCCCGGTCTGAACATCCTGGTGCCGTTCATCGACCGACTGCGCCCCCTGATCGACATGCGCGAGCAGGTCGTCTCGTTCCCGCCCCAGCCCGTCATCACCGAGGACAACCTGGTCGTCTCCATCGACACCGTCGTCTACTTCCAGGTGACGGATGCCCGTGCCGCGACCTACGAGATCGCGAACTACCTCGGCGCCGTCGAGCAGCTCACGACCACGACGCTCCGGAACGTCGTCGGTGGACTCAACCTCGAAGAGGCGCTCACGAGCCGCGACAACATCAACGGTCAGCTGCGCGTCGTCCTCGACGAGGCGACCGGCAAGTGGGGCATCCGCGTGGGCCGCGTCGAGCTGAAGGCGATCGATCCGCCCATCTCGATCCAGGACTCGATGGAGAAGCAGATGCGCGCCGAGCGTGACCGTCGCGCCGCGATCCTGACCGCTGAGGGAACGAAGCAGTCCGCGATCCTCGAGGCCGAAGGTGCACGTCAGGCCGAGATCCTCCGCGCGGAGGGCGACAAGCAGGCCGCGGTCCTGCGTGCGCAGGGTGAGGCGGAGGCCATTCAGAACGTGTTCACGGCGATCCACCAGGGCGCCCCCGACGACAAGCTGCTCGCCTACCAGTACCTGCAGATGCTGCCGAAGATCAGCGAAGGTCAGTCCAACAAGCTGTGGATCATCCCGAGCGAACTCACGGAAGCTCTCAAGGGCATCGGCAGTGCGTTCACGCCGAAGCCCGGTCAGGCACCCACTCCCCCGCCGGGCGTGTGACGCACCCGTACTTCGCGAAGGCACGGCATCCCCGAGTCCTCGCCCACCGTGGTCTCGTGACCGCGGCGGGCGAGGACTCGGGCGTCTGGGAGAACACCGCCGCAGCCTTCGCCGCTGCGCACGCCGCCGGGGTGGAGTACGTCGAGACCGACTGCCAGGTCACGGCCGACGGCGACGTCGTGCTCTTCCACGACGCGACCCTCGAGCGGTTGACCGGCGACCGCCGAGCGGTCCGCGAGGTGCGCACCCGCGACCTCGTCCGTCTCTTCGCCGATCACGGCGGCCTCCTCACGGTCGCCGAGGCCCTCGACCTGTTCCCGACCGTGCGCTTCAACATCGACGTGAAGACCGCCGCCGCGGCGGAGCCCCTCGGGCCGATCCTCGCCGATCACACGCATCGGACCCTCGTGACGAGCTTCTCCGATGCCCACCGGCGCGCGACCGTCGCCGCCGTCCTCCGCGCGGGCGCCGCGCTTCGCCCCGCGACATCGGGGGGAAGCCGAACCATCGCGACGGTGCGCGCGCTGTCCGTCCTGCGCCTCTCCCCCGCACGGGTGCTCCGCGACATCGACGCCCTGCAGATCCCCGAGCGGCAGGGGCCGTTGACCGTGCTCACTGCCGCGCTGCTCCGCGCCGCGCATGCCCGGGGCGTCGAGGTGCACGTGTGGACCGTGAACGATGCCGCGGAGATGAACCGACTCATCGCCCTCGGCGTCGATGGGATCGTCTCGGATCGCGCCGATCTCGCCCTCGACACGCTGTCGCCCTCATAACCTCCCGCGCTGGGATTCCCCTGTGAATAACGCCGAGTTTCCGGGGACGTGGATGAAGCGCACAGGCTGGAGCGTTATACCTGACAGCGACGAGAGGACCACACAATGGCAGATCGCAGCCTGCGCGGCATCCGACTCGGCGCCCAGAGCCTACAGAGCGAAGAGGGCGTCGTTTTCATGGAGCGCCGTGAGACCACCTATACCTGTGACACCTGCGGCCACGTCACGAACCTGATGTTCGCGGCCGACGCCGAGCCGCCCCAGACCTGGGAATGCCGCTCCTGCGGTGCCGACGCCCGACTCAACGTCGACGGCCAGGCCGTGACGCTCGAGGCGACCGACGAGAAGGCCGCCCGCACCCACTGGGACATGCTGCTGGAGCGCCGCACGCGCGCCGAGCTCGAAGAACTGCTCGAGGAGCGCCTCGCCTTCATCCGCGCGCGCCGCGGAGCCGGTGAGGACCCGACGCGGGAGAAGATCGGGGCCTAAGCCCGACGAGCGCGCCACCACCCGAGAGCGAGCGCGCCCAGCCCACCCCAGAGCAGGATCTGCTGCACCCAGGGACCCAGCACCACACCCGCCGTGAGGCCGGAGCGGAGCTCGACATCTTCGAGCATCGCCCCGGCCTCATCTGCGTCCAGGCTCGTGATCGTCGACCCGTCCGGACGGATGATCTGGCTCGTACCCACCGTCGAGACGTTGACGACGCTGCGGCCGGTCTCGATCGCTCGCATCCGCGCGAACGCGAGCTGCTGCAGATTCTCGGCGGTCCCGCGGAAGTCCGCGTTGTTGGTCTGGAACACGAGGACCTCGGCGCCGCCCGTCACGCTCTCGTGAATGACGTCGTCGTAGATGACGTCGAAGCAGATCGCGAGACCGACGAGGGCGCCGTCGATGTCCATGAGCGGCGGGTTGATCCCCGGGGTGTACTCGCGGCCGATGAGGCCGATCAGATCGGGGGCCAGGGCGTAGTAGAAGTCGCGATCGGGAACGTACTCGCCGAAGGGCACCGGATGCCGTTTGTCGTGGATCTGCTCTGCTCCCCCGGCATCCGTCCACAGCATCGACGTGTTCCAGTAGAGGTCGTTGCGGGCGGTCGCGGCGTTCGCGAGCACCGGCGCGTCGATCCGGGTCGAGACCAGCGTCAGCTGACGCGCGAGCGTCTCGTTCTGGAAGGGGTCGGTGTCGAGGCTGCCCTCCGGCCAGACGAGGAGGTCGACGTCTTCGCCGTAGAGGGGCTCGGTGGCTTCGGTCTGCGCGCGGACCACGGCGAAGGGCGTGCGCTCGTCGAAATACCCGGTCGGACCGTTTCCCTGCACGGCGGCGATGCGCATCTCACCCGCGGGAGCGGTCGGGAACTGCGGCGTCGCGAGCAGCACGACCGCGAGTGCTGCGGGAACGAGCAGCGGCATCGGGCGCCGCCACAGCCTCAGCCGCACCGCTTCGATCAGCATCGCCACGACGAGAACCATCAGGAACCCGAGACCGCCGACGCCGAGCCACGACGACACCGGAGCGAGCGGGCTCTCGGCCTGACTCATCCCGATCCGTGCCCACGGGAAGCCGCCATAGGGCCAGGAGCCGACGAAGACCTCCCGGCCGACCCAGAGGGCTGCGACGACGACCGGGAGCACCAGCATCCGCCCCCAGGCGCCGGGAAGCGCGCGAGGGATCCACCGGTAGGCGAGGGTGATCGGGATGAGGGCGAGAGCCGTCAGGCCGCCCTCGAGGACGCTGAGAGCAGCCCAGGGAACCGGGCCCAGATACCTCGAGGTCCACGACACCAGAAGAGCGAAGAACAGGATGCCGTAGACCAGGCCGACCAGCAGCGCTCCGCCCGCGCGGCGGCCGATCAACGCCAGCAGCAGCAGCGCGGTCGCCGGGAACGCGAGAACCCAGATCGCGGCCGCCGGGTAGGCGAGATTCATGAGCAGCGCCGCGGCGGCGGCCGCGATCGACGCCGCCCACAACGGCAGGAGCGGGCGCGGTCGAATCATGCGTTCAGCCATGTTCGCCCCGGTCACATCGAGGAGTAGGCGACGATGCCGCGGCGCACGCCGTCGAGCGCCGTGCGGGCCGTGCGGGCGAGCGCTCCGTCCTCGGCGACGATCGAGAGCTGGTCGAGGAGGTCGATCGTCTGTTTGGCCCAGCGGACGAAGTCGCCGGCCGCCATATCGGCATCGACGAGCACCCGATCCAGCATCCCGCCGCGAGCCCAGGAGTGCATCGCCCCGGCGAGGCCGGCGGCGAGCGGCTCGGAGCCGGGAAGGTGGTGATCCTGTTCCAGATCATCGAGGACGGCCCAGAGCGCCGTCGTCTTCTCGTATGCGGCACGGAACGCGCCGCGCGGAAGACCGCGCTCCCCCGAGTTCGCCTCATCGCGCCGCGGTTCGTAGACCAGGCAACAGGCCATGGCCGCGAGCGAGGGCGCGTCGAGGCCCGACCACAGCCCCTGACGCAACGACTCGGCCACGAGCAGATCCCGCTCGCCGTAGATGCGCCGCATCGTGCGGCCCGCCTCGGTGAGCGTCATCTCGTCGCCGTCGGAGCGCAGGTAGTCGAGCGTCTCGAGCACCTCGACCACGCGGTCGAAGACACGGGCCACCGTTCCGGTGCGGGTCTCGATCTGACGGCGGATGCGGTCGGTCTGACGCTTCAGCTTCCAGTAGCGCTCCGCCCACCGGGCGTGCGCTTCGCGATCCGGGCAACTGTGGCACGGGTGCCGCTGCATCTTCGTGCGGAGCTGCTGGATGCGCTTCAGCCGCTTGTCGCGGGCCGAACGCGGGGCTCCCGAGTCCTGCCGGTTCTTCTTCTCGAGGTCGCTCAGCTCGCGGCGAATCGTGGAGTACTCCACGAAATCACCGTGCTCGCACGACATCGACTTCTCGTAGCCCGCGAGCGACACCTCGGCCTCGCGCACCTGGCGGGCGAGACCGACCACGGCGCGATCGGCCTGGAACTGCGCGAACGACGACTCGAGGATCTGGCGGGCTCGCGGTTTGCCGAACAGGTCGATGAGGTTCACGGCCATGTTGTACGTCGGCCGGAAGCTCGAGTTCAGCGGGTAGGTGCGCCGCGACGCGAGAGCGGCCACGGCCTGCGGATCCATGCCCTCGGTCCACTGCACCACCGCGTGGCCTTCGACGTCGATGCCGCGGCGCCCGGCGCGACCGGTGAGCTGCGTGTACTCCCCCGAGGTGATCGCGACGCGGGCTTCGCCGTTGAACTTCTCCATCTTCTCGAGCACGACGGTGCGCGCCGGCATGTTGATGCCGAGTGCGAGGGTCTCGGTCGCGAAGACGACCTTGACGAGCTTGCGCTGGTAGAGCTCTTCGACGACCTCCTTGAACGCCGGCAGCAGGCCCGCGTGGTGCGAGGCCACGCCGCGCTCGAGATTGTCGAGCCACTCCCAGTAGCCGAGGACGCCGAGGTCCTCCTCCTGGAGCGTGCGGGTGCGCTCCTCGACGATCGCGCGGATCTCGGCGCGCTCCTCCTGCGACGTGAGACGCATACCCGAGCGGCGCACCTGCGCGACGGCGGCATCGCAGCCGACGCGACTGAAGATGAAGAAGATCGCCGGCAGCAGATTCGCGCGTTCCAGGAGGTGGATGACCTCCGGGCGATCGATCCGCTCGATGCGGCGCGCGTTCGACGGACGTACCGGACGCTGCCCTCCGCGCGGAGGGCGCTTGGCCTGTCGGCCGGCGTGACGATTGCTGACGTAGGACTGCGCGCGACGGTTGTTGTCGTAGTGCGAGCCCGTGAACGAGCGGATGCGCATCAGCTCCTGGTTCACCTGAGCCGTGGCCACACCCGCCCGGTCGTCGAACAGGGGCAGCAGATCGTCGCGCACGAGCACGTGTTGTTCCAGCGGAACGGGGCGGATCTCCGAGACGATCACCTCGGTGTCGCCGCGCACCGTGTCGAGCCAGTCGCCGAACTCCTCGGCGTTCGAGACCGTCGCACTCAGCGAGACGAGACGCACCTGCGACGGCAGGTGGATGATGACCTCTTCCCACACCGCGCCACGGAATCGATCGGCGAGGTAGTGCACCTCGTCCATCACGACGTAGCGCAGGTCGCGCAGCGCCGCGGAGTCGGCGTAGATCATGTTGCGCAGCACCTCGGTGGTCATCACCACGATGCGTGCGTTGCCGTTGATGTTGGTGTCACCGGTGAGCAGCCCGACCTCGTCGGCTCCGTAGACGTCGACGAGCTCGCGGAACTTCTGATTCGAGAGCGCCTTCATCGGCGTCGTGTAGAACGCCTTGTCGCGGGGGGTCTGCATCGCGAGATGGATCGCGAACTCGCCCACGATCGTCTTACCGGCCCCGGTCGGCGCCGCGACCAGGACGCTGTTCCCGCGCTCGAGCGCATGGCAGCCCTCGATCTGGAACGGATCGAGATCGAAGCGCTGGCCGGCGGCGAACGCGGAGGTCTCGGGGTGCTCGGATGCCTGTCGCGCAGCGGCGTATCGCTCCGCCGGCGAACTCATGCGGCGTCCGGCAGGAGGCCGGCGGCAGCATCCTGCTTGCGCTTGCGCCGGTCGAACAACAGGGACAGACCGGCGGCTGCGAAGTACAGGACGATCAGGATGCCGGCGAGCATCAGCATGCTCACCACGTCGGCGGCCGGCGTCGCGAGAGCGGCGAAGACCGTGGCGATGATGATCGCGACGCGCCATCCCTTGAGGATCGCGCGCCCCGACATGATGCCGGCGAAGTTCAGTGCCACGAGGAAGACCGGCAGCACGAAGGAGACGCCGATCACGAGCATCAGTTTGAAGATGAAGTCGTAGTAGTCCTGGGCGGCGTAGAAGTTCGTCCCGCCCTCCGGCGTGAAGCTCCACATCAGCTCGATGATGTGCGGCATGATCATGACGCCGAGGTAGCACCCGCCCAGGAAAAGCGGAACGGCGGCTGCGACGAAACCGACCGTGTAGCGCACCTCTTTACGCGTGAGGCCGGGCATGATGAACGCCCAGATCTGCCACAGCCAGACCGGTGCAGAGGCGAAGAGACCGATCGACAGGGCGATGCGCATGCGCATGTCGAACGCGGAGGTCACGGTCGAGAAGTTGAGGGCGCTGAAGTCGTCGCCCCGCTTCTCGGTGATGAGACGGATCGGCTCGGTGATGAAGTGGATGATCGGATCCGCGACGATGAACGCCAGCACCATGCCGACGACCAGCGCGATGGCGGCGATCATCAGACGGCGGCGCAACTCGACGAGGTGCGCTCCGAGAGACATCCGCCGGTCGCGGTCCGGCTTCGCCTTCGCGGCCGGGTCCATCACTGCCACGAGCGGTCAGGCGCGCGGCGGAGTCTCAGGTTCTGAGCCCGAGTTCTTCACCGTGGTCGGGTCCACTGCCGCGTTCTCCGCGGCCGCCGGACCGTCTTCTTCCTTCATCGCCTTCATCTCTCCCTTGAAGACGCGGGCCGACTGGCCGACGCTCTTCGCGAGGGCGGGCAGCTTTGCCGCGCCGAAAAGGAGGAGGATCACGGCGAGCACGATCAGGAGGTGCCACCCCTGCAGTCCAGCAAACATCTCTAGTTCCCGTCGTCGGTGGGCGATTCCGCCAGTCTACCCGGCTGTGCTGTGGATGGGCGGTGGTAGAGCGCGAGTCCCGCAGACGCCCATTCCCGGGTCGCCGCGCGCGCGATGCCGGGCTCGAGCACCTCGAGCGCTCCCCCGAAACGGGCCGCGATGCGCTTGATACCGCGCGGATCTGCGAGGTGCAGGTGCGCCGTGACCACGCCATCGAGGGTCTCGACCTCATCCGCGGAGAGAAGCCCACCCAGGAGCGGAGCGAGTCGTTCGGGAACGCGCACGGTGACCTCGCGGTCGTCCGCCACCTCGGCGAATGCCTCGGGGACGTGCTCGCCCGCGTGCGTGATCGGGATGTCGGTCAGCTGCGGGCGGCTCACCCGGTCGAGGTGGAAGGTGCGCATCGCCTGACGCAGATGACACCATCCCTGCAGATACCACTGGCCGTTGGTGATCAGGATCTGCACCGGATCGACCGTGCGCGTGGTCGGCTGCGCGTCGGGCGCCTGATAGGTGAACGAGATCGCGCGCCCCTCCTGCACCCCACGGGACACCGCCTCGCGCACCTCGTCGACCGCGGTGGGCGCGATGACCACCTCGGCGGGAGCGTCGGCCGCTCCTCGGGAGAGCTTCGAGATGAGACCGGCGACGAGCCCCGAGTCCGAGACCGCGGGCACCGCAGCGACCATCTGCAGCCCGGCGAGCAGTGCTGCCGCTTCGCGCGCCGTGAACCGCGGCACACGGCGCAGCGCGACGTCGTTCGTGATCTCGATGACGTCTTCCTGGTCGAGCAGATCCCAGTTGATGTCGAACATCTCCTGCGGCTGCTGCCAGAACCCGGCTTCGCCGGGAAGGCCGATGACGGTCAGCTTCTCGACCATCGCCCGCATCTCGCGCGGGGTCACGCCGAACTCCGCGGATGCCTCGGCCAGGGAGACCTGTCCGTGTTCGAGAAGGTACGGCACGAGGGTCAGGTACAGACGCACCCGATCACCGGCGAGCAACGGCTTCTTCGCACTCATCGGCGGACCTCCCGCTCGGCGTGAGCCTCGGCGACCGCGCGGAGACGCGACACCACCGCGTCGCGGAGCTCATCGGGCTCGACCACACGCACCTCGGGGCCGTACGAGGCGAGCTCGTCGGCGAGGATGTGGACATCGACGAAGGGGACGCGGATGCCCTGGACCGCCGGGACCGCCCTCCGCCCGAGCCGCAGAGACGCCTCCGTACCCGGAGTGATCTCGAGCAGAGCGGAGTTCTGGGACGCCACCTCCTCGAGTCCCGCGAGCGCGCGGTCACCCGCTCCGTCTCGCAGGACGGGGTCGAAGGTCGTCGCGGTCACCGTCACATCCCCGACGATGCGGCTGAGCAGGAACGTACGGTCGCCGGCGGCGTCGATGTCGATGCCGAACACGTGCCAGCGCGCCTCGTAGTCCACCAGCGCGAGCGGCTGGACCCGGCGACGACGAGGAGCATCCTCCCCCGGCTTCAGGTAGTCGAAAGCGACGACCCGGCTCTTCTCGATCGCCTCCTGGAGCGGACCGAACGCGGCATCCCGCGCCGTGATTCGCGGCGCGAACCCGATGATCGGCTCGTCACCGTCGATCCCGAGGGCGCGGATCTTCCGGACACCGGACTGCGCATCGCCCGATGCGGATTCCGCGCTCCACACGCTGCCCGCGAGACGCAGCACGGCGAGTTCGGCGGGCGTGAAGTCGATGTCGCTCGGCAGGTCGTACTCCGCCTGCGGAATCCGGTAGCGCGCCTCACGCAGATCGTTCGGGTCTGCGGCGTCGCCGATCGTCTCGACGGGCACACCGAGCGAGCGGAGTTCGTCCTTATCGCGCTCGAACATCTTCTCGAGGGCATCCGACCGCGTCCCGGCATCCGCGCGCTGGCGGTACCCGGAGACGTTGTCGAGGATCTGCTGCTTCGTGAGCCCGATCTCCGTCGCCATGAGAGCCACGACGAGATTCGTCAGGCGCTCCTCGGCGGGAATACGGGCGGCCATCACGGAGTCGGTACCGTGATGGCGCCCAGGATGTCGACGACGTAGACGACGGCGGGGGCCGAGTCGGAAGCCGGAGTCACGACGAGCACCTGGGAGCCGACGGGCTTGCCGACCAGCTCCTGGGCCACGGCCGGTGCCACCTGCTGCAGGTCGGTGGAGACCGCCTTGCCCCACGTCTGCGTCATCACGGTCTTGTCGTCCCAGCTGAGCGCGGTGTACTGGACGATCGGCACCTGATCGGCTTCGACGTCGTCGCCCTCACCGAGGATGAGCGTCTGCGTGACCAGAGAGGACGGTGCGTCGGAGTTGGGGATGATCACGCCGGGAGTGCCGTCCGGAGCACGGACGACGGTCGGCATGCCGCGAGCATCGTTGAACTGCAGGGAGCCTTCGGCCTTCGGCAGGAGCACGTCGATGGTGTCGACGACGAACACCATCGTGTCGTCGGCATCGAGACCGAAGCTCTGCAGTGCCTCCGCTCCGGCATCATCCGCGGTCAGAGCGACCACCGTGCGAGACCCCTGGGTGACGCACTTCAGTGCGTCTGCGAGAGCCGGGAAACGCGCACCCTGGATGTCGAGGCTCGTCAGCGGCCCCTGAGCGGGGTCGTACGGAGTGCCGGCGACCTCTTCGCCCGTCTCGCCACTGAAGAGGGTGAGCTCGTAGACGAAGGGCTGCTGACCGTTCTGAACAGCACGACCGTCGCCGACGACGACGTCCGTCGTCGCCGACTTCTCGACGTGCAGCGGCGTGTAGATGCTCACATCCGGCTTGGCGCCGAGATTGCCCTCGACGGTCACTGCGTCGGCAAGACCGCTCGAGCCGCCGGAGCGGTCGCACGCGGCGCCATCGAAGGTCGGAGCAGCGGTGCACCCCGTCAGAGCGAGGACGGCGAGGCTGAGAGTGGCCAGAACGGCGGACGTTTTACGCACGCCCTCCAGTCTATTCGGTCGGGTGCTCCGATTCGCGCGATGCCGTCGCGATGCGCGCGCCCTCGGCGGCGCGCGCAGCCTCACGCGCCCGCTTGCGCAAGTTCTTGTCGGTGATCTCTCGATCGCCGACCGCACCGGGGGTCCACTGCTCCACGTCGTCGTCGCCGTAGCTGGACTTCGAGGCGCGACGCTTCACGGAGGGTGCGACAGTGCCCGGAGCCAGACGACGCGCGGTCAGAAGGAAGCCGGTGTGCGCGACCATCCGGTGATCGGGACGCACCGCGAGGCCCTCGACATGCCAGCCGCGCACCATCGTCTCGGAGGCGTCCGGATCCGTGAACAGTCCGGTGTTGCGGATGTACTCCGCGACGCGCGAGAGCTGCGTGGCGGTCGCGATGTAGCAGAGCACCACTCCCCCGGGCGTGAGCGCGTCGGCGACGACGTCGATGCACTCCCACGGGGCCAGCATGTCGAGCACGACGCGATCGACGGATCCGGCGGGAAGCGCGGAGGGCAGCTGCTCGACGAGATCGCCGACGACGACGCTCCAGGTGTCCGGCTGCTCGCCGAAGAACGTCGCGACGTTGCCGCGGGCGACCTCGGCGAAGTCCTCTCGCCGCTCGAACGATACGAGTCTGCCCGCGGGCCCCACCGCACGAAGCAGCGACAGCGACAGGGCACCCGACCCCACTCCGGCCTCGACCACCGTCGCTCCGGGGAAGACATCGGCCTGCATGACGATCTGGGCGGCATCCTTCGGATAGACGATCGCCGCGCCACGGGGCATCGACATCGCGAAGTCCTTCAGCAGCGGGCGCAGCGCGAGATACTCGTGACCCGAGCTGTTCGCGGCCACCGATCCGTCGGGCAGGCCGATGAGATCGCGGTGGCGCAGCACCCCGTGGTGGGTGTGCAGCTCGCCGTCCTCCCGGAGGGTGACGGTGTGCAGTCGGCCCTTGGGACCCGTGAGCTGGACGCGGTCGCCCTCGCGGAACGGGCCGCTCGGACGGTGCGTGCCGGAGGCGGTCATCGGGTGGCTCCCGTCGTGGCGGAATGGCGGTCGAGGAGGTCGACCAGGTCGTGTGCGGTGCGGCCGTCGAGCGTCGGCCAGAGCTCGTGCGCACCGAGGTCGTCGAGCGGCACGATGTGCGGGACTCCGAGGGTCACGGCGCCGGAGGCGATCCCGGCACGGACACCGGTCGGCGAGTCCTCGATCACGATGGCTTCGGTGATGTCGATGTCGAGCAGGGCGGCGGCCTGCAGGTACGGCTCCGGATGCGGCTTCGGGTTGTCGACGTCGTCGCCGGCGACGACCAGATCGAAGGCCGGGAAGTCGATGAGATCGACGACGCTCAGCGCCATCCGTCGCAGCGACATCGTCACGAGCGCGGTCGTGATCCCCGCCTGCTTCAGGTCGAGCAGGAGCTCGCGTGCGCCGGGGCGGAAGGGCACTCCCTCGGTGCGCAGAAGGTTCTGCACCTCATCGGTCAGATGGGCGACGATCGCCTCGGCCTCCATGCGCACGCCCGCGTTCTGCAGGATGATCGCGCTGTCGATCAGTCCGCTGCCGACCAGCTGCAGCGCGTCCTCGTGGGTCCAGGTCCCGCCGAAGGACTCGACGAGCCGGGTCTCGGCCGCCATCCAGTACGGCTCGGTATCGACGACTGTTCCATCCATGTCCCAGAGGACCGCGCGGGGCTGTGTGCTCACCGAGCCATGTTATCCGGCGCAGGACCCGTCTTCCTCCGAGCGCGACTAGCCTGGGGAGACGACACCGTCACTCGATCGAAAGGGGATCACGATGGATGTTCTCGGTTCGCGCATCGTGATCGTCGCCTTCGACGGCTGGAACGACGCGGGTGAAGCGGCCAGCGGTGCCCTCGCGGCCCTGCGCGCCACGAGCGAGTACGACCTCGTGCACACCGTCGACCCCGAGCTCTACTTCGACTACCAGTACACGCGTCCGTCGACCCAGCTCGACACGGAGGGTCGTCGGCGCCTGAAGTGGCCGGAAGCGACGCTGTGGCGTCCGCGCGACGCGGGCGACGGGCCCGAGTTCTGGCTGCTCACCGGAGTCGAACCGGCTCGCACCTGGCAGTCGTTCGCCGCCGAGTTCATCGACGTCGCGCTGCGCGACGACGTGAGCGGCTTCATCATGCTCGGCGCGATGCTCGCCGATGTGCCGCACTCCCGGCCGATCTCGATCTTCGCGGCCAGCCAGAACGAGCAGGCGCGCGAGGAGCTCGGACTCGAGAAGTCCCTCTACGAGGGCCCCGTCGGCATCCTGAGCGTCATCGAGCACTACGCCGAGTCGGCGGGCATCCCGACGGCGACCCTGTGGGCGAGCGTGCCGCACTACGTTGCGAATGCGACTCCGTCGCCGAAGGTCACCCTCGCCCTGCTCGATCGCCTCGAAGAGCTCACAGGGGTGTCGGTGCCGCGCGATGCACTGCGCACGGAAGCCGCCGCGTGGGAGGCATCCATCGACGCGGCCGCGGCGGACGACGAGGAGATGACCGAGTACATCCGCCAGCTCGAGCGCACCCGCGACACATGGGACTCGCCGGAGGCGTCGGGCGATGCGATCGCCCAGGAGTTCGAGAAGTACCTGCGTCGGCGCGGTGATGGTCCGGGCGACCACAAGCGCTGAGTGCGTCGGCGCTCAGGCGGCGATCGCTCCGGTGGCGAGCAGGACCAGGATCACCGTGCCCAGCACGATGCGGTAGATCACGAACGGCAGGAAGCTGCGCTTCGAGATCCAGCTCATGAAGAACGCGATGACCCCGAGGGCGACGACGAAGGCGATACCGGTGGCCGCCAGCGTGTCGCCGAGCGAGAAGAACGCCGGTTCGTTCCAGCTCTTCGCCAGCTGGTAGAAGCCGCTGCCGAAGACGGCGGGGATCGCCAGGAGGAACGCGTAGCGGGCCGCCGCGGCGCGCTCGTAGCCGAGGAAGAGCCCCATCGTGATCGTGCCGCCCGAGCGCGAGACGCCCGGGACGAGGGCGAGGGCCTGGGCGAATCCGTAGGCGACACCGTGCGGGTAGGTGAGCTGGTTGAGCGTGCGCTTCTTCGCTCCGACATGATCGGCGATGCCGAGCAGGATGCCGAACACGATCAGCATGATCGCGACCACCCAGAGCGAGCGGAACACGCTCTCGATCTGATCCTGGAAGAACAGGCCCAGGATGACGATCGGGATGCTGCCGATGATGATCATCCAGCCCATCCGCGCGTCGGGATCGGTGCGCGGGGCTTTGCCGACGAGCGACCGGAACCACTGCGTGACGATGCGGACGATGTCGCGCCAGAAGAACACCACCACGGCCGCCTCGGTGCCGATCTGGGTGATCGCGGTGAACGCCGCACCCGGGTCCTCGCCCGAGGGCAGGAACGAACCGACGATGCGCAGGTGGGCGCTGGAGGAGATCGGCAGGAACTCGGTCAGCCCCTGGACGATACCGAGGATGAGCGCTTCGAAGAGATGCATGGAGGGCCTTCAGGGTCGACGGCGGCACGGAGCCGGCGGGAGCGCTCAGTACGTGCGCAGCAGATCGGCCAGCACCCGCTGACCGAAGACAAGCGAGTCTACGGGCACACGCTCGTCGACTCCGTGGAACATGCCTGTGAAATCGAGATCTGCGGGCAGCCGGAGCGGCGCGAACCCGTATCCGGTGATCCCGAGGGTCGACAGCGCCTTGTTGTCGGTTCCGGCCCCCAGCAGATACGGGATGACGGGCACACCGGGGTCGTGCCGACCGATGCTCGCGACCATGGCCTCGACGAGCTCGCCCTCGAACGGGGTCTCCATACCGATGTCACGGACCACGGTCTCGATCACGATGTCGTCGCCGACGATCTGCTGGAGCTCGGCCAGCACCTCGTCCTCCGTGCCGGGGATCACCCGCACGTCGATGAGCGCTTCGGCGCGCTCCGGGATGACGTTGTGCTTGTACCCGGCGGTGAGGCCGGTGGGATTCGTCGTCGTCCGGAACGACGATCGCAGGAACGCCTCGGCGGGACCGGCGGCCGATGCCAGGGCGTCCGGATCGTCGGCGCTGCGCCCGGTGAGTGCGCTCAGTCCCTCGAGGAGCGCGGTGGTGGTCGGCGTGAGCCGGATCGGCCAGCGCGTGCGACCGATCGCCGCGACGGCCTCGGCCAGCGCCGTGATCGCGTTGTCGTCGTGCAGACGACTGCCGTGGCCCGCCCGTCCCTTCGCGACCAGCCGGATCCAGATCAGCGCCTTCTCGCCCACCTGCAACAGGTAGGCCCGACGGTCGTCGACCGTGATCGAGTATCCGCCGACCTCGCTGATCGCGGTCGCCGCACCGGCGAACCATTCGGGGCGGTCGCGCACGACGAGCGCCGATCCCTCGACGCCACCGTTCTCCTCGTCGGCGAAGAACGCGAGGACGAGGTCGCGCGCCGGCATCTCGCCCGCGCGGAGGATGTCGGCGACGGCCGTGAGGATCATCGCGTTCATGTTCTTCATGTCGACGGCGCCGCGCCCCCACAGCATCCCGTCCTGCACGATCCCGGCGAAGGGATCGACCGTCCAGTCCTCCGCCATGGCGGGGACCACGTCGAGGTGCCCGTGCACGACGAGCGCCGGCAGCGAGCGGTCGCGACCCGGCACCCGTGCCATCACGTTCGTGCGACGCGGGACGGGCTCGTAGTACTCGACCTCGAGCCCGAGATCTGACAGGTACGCACCCACGTACTCCGCAGCCTCTCGCTCCCCCTTCGCGTTGCCGCCTCCGAAGTTCGAGGTGTCGAAGCGGATCAGCTCGCTCGCGATGCGCGCGACCTCGGGCAGGGAGGGTTCGGTCATGCGAACCAGGCTATCGAAAGCGCGTGCCACGCCCGGGCGTCACGCCCGATTCGAGGCCGACACCAGAAGGTGGTAATGTCATTCTTCGGTCGGCAACGATCATCCAAAACCTGCGCGGGTGGCGGAATGGTAGACGCGCTACGTTGAGGTCGTAGTGCCCGTAAGGGCGTGGGGGTTCAAGTCCCCCTCCGCGCACAGATGGCCCCGGTGGATCCCCTGGATCCGCCGGGGCGTTTTGCTTGCCCCCTCGCGCCGTCCGTGGGCGAACACGAAAGCGCGCTGCGCCGCATATCCGGCGACGGTGGTCGCCGAGTACACCGCCTCGAAGGCCTTCGCCACGGTCGTGTACTCGGGTGCCGGGATCGTGAGCGGCGACAGCTACGACGTGGTCGTCGATGGATCCACGACCACCGTGACGGCCGGAGAGGGCGGCACGAGTGGGATGGGCGGCCAGCCCGGCGGCGGTCAGGGCGGTGGGATGCCCGGCGGCGACGCTCCGACCCGTGGCGCCCAGGGCGACGGCGACGGGTCCTAGACCGCGCCCACGCCGAACAGCAGACCGAGCAGATACGTGATCGCCGCGGCGCCGAACCCGATCGCCAGTTGGCGCAGGGCCCGGCGCAGCGGCGGTCCTCCCGAGAGGATGCCGACCATGGCTCCCGTGCTCAGCAGCGCGATGCCCACCAGCACGAGCGCGACGATGACGGCGGCGGCACCCTGCAGACCGAAGATCCACGGGAGCACGGGAATGATCGCTCCGGAGGCGAACAACAGGAAGCTCGAGATCGCAGCGGTCCAGTCGCTGCCGACGACCTCGTGCACGTCGCCGTGGGTGCGAATGGGTCCTGTCGCCGTGCGCCGCACGCCCGCCTGGGCCGCCGTCACGATGCGGCGCGCCTTCGCGAGGGCCTCCTCCGGGTCCGCGCCGCGGGCGCGGTACACCAGGGCGAGTTCGTTCTCATCGATGTCGAGATCGTGAGCGGATGCCGCGGCATCCTCGTTCGCCTCGGTCGCCGCGAGGAGCTCGCGCTGGGACCGCACGGAGACGAACTCCCCCGCACCCATCGACAGCGCGCCCGCGAGGAGACCGGCGATCCCGCTGAAGAGCACGAACCCGGAACTGACTCCGGTCGCCCCGATGCCCAGCACCAGCGCGAGGTTGCTGACGAGCCCGTCGTTGGCCCCGAACACCGCGGCCCGGAACGACCCCGACAGACGGCGGCGACCACGGGCGGCGAGACCGCGCACCACCTCGGAGTGCACCTTCTCGTCGGCACGCATGGCCGGAGTCGCATACTGCTCGGCGTCATAGGGCGACCGCGCCTCGGCGCTCTGCGCAAGCGCGAGCACGAAGATCGAGCCGAAGCGCCCGGCCATCCATCCCAGTAGCCGCGAGCGGACTCCGGCGCGGGGCAGGCGAGCCGGTTCCCCGCCGAGGAGGTCGAGCCAGTGCTGCTCGTGGCGCCGTTCGGCATCGGCGAGGCGCAGCAGGATGTCGCGCTCCTCCCCCGTCCGGCGCGCCGCGAGACGCTGATACACCGTTCCCTCGGCGCGCTCCTCCACGAGGTAGCGCGCCCAGCGGCGACGGTCGGCGGCCGTGGGTTCGGCGGCGAGCGGAGCGGTCATGTCTGACTCCTCGGGTGCGTGGACAACCGTTCCACGCTATCCGCGGGAAGGCGTGGGAACGCAGCCGACGCCGGGATTGCCAGCATTTCGGGGATCCGAAGCGCTCAGGAGCGTACGCGCTTGCGGAGGATCTCGATCCGGGACTGCAACTGGGTGACGGTGGCCTGCGCGACCGCCGGCCCGCCGCAGATCCGGCGCAGCTCGGCATGCACCGCGCCGTGCGGTTCGCCCTTCTGCCGTGCGTAGAGACCGACCAGGCTGTTGAGGAGCTGACGCTGCTCCTTGAGGGTGCGGTGCAGAGGCGGCGGGAGGGTCGTCGTCTCGGTCGGGCCGGCCGAGGCTTCACGCGCCTCGCGCAGCCGCGATTGCCGGGACTGCCGCTGCATGAGCAGCTCGTGCACGTGCTCGGGCTCGAGGAGGCCGGGGAACCCGATGAACTCCTCTTCTTCGGGGGTGCCGGGCTCGGCCAACTGCCCGAACTCCTGGCCCTCGAAGACGACCCGGTCGAAGTGCGCGACGGACGACAGCGCCTGATAGCTGAACTCCTGAGTGAGCGCGTCGGAGGTCTCCTCCTCGCGGTTGGCGCTCTCGAGCAGGGAGTCCTCGAGGCCGTCGTCGTCCTTCGACTGCCGGTCGAGCGCGTGGTCGCGCTGCTTGTCCATCTCGTTCGCGAGGCCCATGAGCACGGGTACCTGCGGGAGGAAGACGCTGGCAGCCTCGCCCCGACGACGCGCGCGCACGAATCGACCGATCGCCTGCGCGAAGAACAGCGGCGTCGACGACGAGGTCGCATACACGCCGACCGCGAGGCGCGGCACGTCGACGCCCTCCGACACCATCCGGACGGCCACCATCCAGCGCTGGTCGCCCGCGCTGAACTTCTCGATGCGCTCCGAGGCGGTGGCGTCGTCGGAGAGCACGATCGTGGCCTGCTGGCCGGTGATGCTGTGCAGGATCTTGGCGTAGGCACGGGCGACCGTCTGATCGGTCGCGAGCACCAGACCACCCGCATCGGGCACGTGGTGACGGATCTCGGTGAGGCGGCGGTCGGCGGCGGAGAGCACCGCCGGCATCCACTCCCCCTCCGGGTCGAGCGCCGTGCGCCAGGCCTGCGAGGTGACGTCCTTGGTGTTGTCCTGCCCCAGGTGCGTCTCGAGCTCGTCGCCCGACGTCGTGCGCCAGCGCATCTTGCCCGCGTACATGTGGAAGAGCACGGGACGCACGACACCGTCGGCGAGGGCGCGGCCGTAGCCGTAGTTGTAGTCGGTGCGAGAGATGCGCGCACCGGATTCGTCGGGGTGGTACTCCACGAACGGGATCGGTGCGGTGTCGCTGCGGAACGGCGTGCCGGAGAGCAGGAGCCGCCGCTTCGCGGGGCCGTAGGCGTCGCGGATCGCATCGCCCCAGCTGAGCGCGTCGCCGCCGTGGTGCACCTCGTCGAGGATCACCAGCGTCTTGGCGTCTTCGGTCAGGTGCCGGTGCACGGACGACTTCGCCGCGACCTGCGCGTAGGTCACGACCGCTCCGTGATAGTGGCGCGCCGGCGCCCAGTCGCTGTTTCGGAAGCGCGGATCGAGGCGGATGTGCACCCGCGCCGCGGCATCGGCCCACTGCGTCTTGAGGTGCTCGGTGGGGGCGACGACGATGATGCGATTGACCTCGCCCGTACGCATGAGTTCGACCGCGAGAGTGAGGGCGAAGGTGGTCTTTCCGGCGCCCGGCGTCGCGGCCACGAGGAAGTCCCTCTGGTCGGCGGCGAAGTACTGTTCGAGCGCCTCCTGCTGCCAGGCGCGCAGCTTGTTCGCGGTTCCCCAGGGGGCGCGCTGTGGGAAGGACGGAGAGAGCATCGGCTCAACGATAATCGCTCCGTCGGACATCGGCGCGCGCCCCTCCCCGACGCGCCCGGCGGAGTAGGCTCGGTCACTGCGCAGCCGCGATCGTCGAGCCGCGCGCGTTCGCGAAGGAGAGCTGGATGACAGACCAGGATTCGACCCGGACCCCCTACGTCCCCAACGAGTCGGTGCACCCGTGGCGTCGTTTCGTGGCCATCGGGGATTCGTTCACCGAGGGCATCGGCGACCCCGATCCCGCCGCACCGGGAGGCCACCGTGGCTGGGCCGACCGCGTCGCGGAGGTCCTCGCCGCGCAGGTCGACGACTTCGCGTATGCGAACCTCGCCGTGCGCGGAAAGCTGATCTCCCAGATCGTGCAGGACCAGATCGAACCGGCCGTCGCACTGCACCCCGACCTCGTGTCGATCTGCGCGGGAGGCAACGACGTCATCCGTCCCGGCACCGACCCCGATGCGATCGCGGCCCAGCTGGAGGATGCCGTCACCCGGCTCGCCTCCACCGGCGCGGCCGTGCTGCTCTTCACCGGCATCGACACCGCCTTCACCCCGGTCTTCCGTGCGTTCCGAGGCAAGGTCGCGATCTACAACGAGAACGTCCGCGCGATCGCCGAGCGGCACGACTGCATCGTCGCCGATCAGTGGGCGCTGAAGGTCGTGCAGGACATGCGCTTCTTCGACGACGACCGGCTCCACTACAACTCTCTGGGCCACCACGAGGTCGCACGGATGGTGCTGCGCGCCCTGAACGTGCCGAACGATCTCGAGTCCCTGCAGCCGGAGCCGCTCCCCCTTCGCACCTGGCGCGAAGCGCGCGGTGAGGACCTCGGATGGGCGCGCGAGCACCTCGTACCGTGGGTGCTGCGCCGACTCCGGCACCAGTCCTCCGGCGACCACATCGCGGCGAAGCGCCCGGAGCCCTCGCCGATCGTCTTCCCCGACACCCACTGACGCCCGTGCGCATCGTCGTGTCCGGCACGCATGCGAGCGGCAAGAGCACTCTGATCGCGGACTTCCTCGGCCTCCATCCGGGGTTCGATCATCTCCCCGATCCGTTCGAGGTGCTCGGTGAGGGGCAGGACGATCCGGGGCCGGCGTCGTTCCTCGCCCAGTTGACGATCAGCGCCCGACGGCTCGTCGCGCTCCGCGCGGACGAGCACGTAATCGCGGAGCGCGGTCCCCTCGATTTCCTCGCCTATCTTCGGGCGTGGGAAGACCTGGGCCGGGGAAGTGTGCCGGCGGAGGTCCTCGGGCGCGCCGAGGCGGTCTCCGCCGACGCGATGCGGGATGTGGACGTGGTCGCGACTCTGCCGTTGAACGCGCACGACCGCATCTGGGTGCACGACGAGGAGGATCCCGCGCTGCGCTCCGCGATGGATGCCGCTCTCCTTGAGATCTACGATGATCGCGACCTGCGCGGCGATCGCGCGACGGTCATCGAGCTCGCCGGGGATCGGGAGGCTCGGCTCACCGCGCTCGCGGCTGCGGTGGGCTCCCTCTACACCGCCTCGGGCCTCGGCTAACGGGTGGCGTAGAAAGCGACCGCGGATGCGGCGGCCACGTTGAGGGAGTCGACGCCGCCCATCATCGGTATCGTGACCCGGCGGTCGAGGATCGCGTCGGTGGCGGGCGTGATGCCATGGCCCTCGGTGCCGAACACCAGCGCGAGCCTGTCATGATCCTCGGCGACGAGGTCGTCGAGAGTGATCGCTCCCTCGCCCAGCGTCATGCCCGCGACGACGTAGCCGGCATCCTGCAGTTCATGGATGCCCTCGGGCCACTCCGGGATCCGCGTCCACGGCACCTGGAACACGGTGCCCATCGAGACGCGCACCGCGCGGCGGTACAGCGGGTCCGAGCAGTCCGGCGAGATGAGGATCGCGTCGACGCCGAGTGCCGCGGCCGACCGGAACAGCGCCCCGATGTTCGTGTGGTCGGCGAGCCCCTCGAGGATCGCGATGCGCGACCGAGCGCTCTTCCGCCCGCCCAGGGTCTCAGCGACCGACGGCAGGCGCGGGCGGTGCATCGACGCGATCGCCCCGCGATGGACAGCGAACCCGGTGACCGCTTCGGCGACGTCGTCGGGCACCACGTACACGGGCACGTCGAACCCGGCGACGATGCTGCGGATGCCGTCGAGCCGCCGCTCCTGCACCAGCACTGACCTCGGCGAATGCCCCGCACGGATCGCGCGCTCGATCACCTTCGACGACTCGGCGATGTACAGTCCGCCGGCCGGTTCCCGGATGCTCCGCAGGGCCGTGTCGGTGAGCGACCGGTACTCGTCGAGTCGCGGGTCCGTCGACGAGTCGATGTGCAGGATGTCCATAGACTCCCACCTTCCCATGCGCGGGCCGTGCCTCGAGGGAGCCGGGCATCGGCCGGCCCCGTAGAATCACACGGGGAGGATCAGTGACCACGATCGCAGACGACGAGCTCCGGCTCCGCATCGAGAAGGCGGCCGACCTCCTGCGAGGTCGACGCATCGCCCTCCTCACGGGCGCGGGCGTCTCGACGGACTCGGGGATCCCCGCCTATCGCGGCGAGGGCGCCACGCCGCGGAGCAACCCGATGACCATCCAGACCTACCTCGGCGACGAGGCCGCGCGGCGTCGGTACTGGGTCGGCGGTCATCTCGGGTGGCGCGCGTTCGCCCGCGCCGATCCGAACCCCGGGCACCATGCGCTCGCGGAGATGGAGTCCGCCGGCGTCGTCAGCGGTGTGATCACGCAGAACGTCGACGGTCTGCACCTGCGAGCCGGGAGCTCGCACGTGATCGAGGTGCACGGCACGATGCGCCGCGTGCTGTGCCTGCACTGCGGGCAGGTCTTCGACCGCCGCGACGTCGCCGGGCAGATCGAAGAACTCAACCCCTGGATCACGGTGCCGGAGAACGTGCCGCTCGCGCCGGACGGCGATGTTCTCCCCGAGAGCATCGAGGGTTTCGTGATCCCCCGATGCACCGTCTGCGACGGCATGCTCAAGCCCGATGTCGTGTTCTTCGGCGAGTACGTTCCGCAGGACCGCTTCCGCGCCGCGGAGTCCCTGCTGCGGTCGAGCACGGCGATGATCGTCGCCGGCTCCTCGCTCGTCGTGAACTCCGGCGTGCGGCTCGTCGAGCGCGCGCGCCGTCGCAGCATCCCCCTGATCATCGTCAACCGCGAGCCGACCCGCGCGGATGCCTGGGCCGATGTCACCATCGCCGCCGGCACCAGCGACGTGCTCCCCGCCCTGCAGGAGCTTCTCTCGTGACTCTGCTCACCCTCGTCCGCCACGGCCAGACCGACTGGAACCTGGCCCGCCGTATCCAGGGATCGACCGACATCCCGCTGAACGACACCGGCCGGGCCGATGCCCGATGGGCGGCGGGAC
This sequence comes from Microbacterium galbinum, assembly GCF_023101185.1. Taxonomy (GTDB): domain Bacteria; phylum Actinomycetota; class Actinomycetes; order Actinomycetales; family Microbacteriaceae; genus Microbacterium; species Microbacterium galbinum. The sequence goes on along the minus strand of NZ_CP078077.1, from coordinate 2,966,687 downwards.
GGCTCGCGGACGGCGTGCACCACACCATCTACGCGAGCCCACTGAAGCGAGCCCATGAGACGGCGGAGATCATCGCGGCGGAACTCGGACTCGACGCTCCCGCACTCGATGCGGATCTGCGCGAGCGCGAGTTCGGCGAGGGCGAGGGCATGCTCGTCGCCGACTACCTCGAGACCTACGGCGACTGGGACGCCGAGGTCCCCGGCGCCGAGACCCTCCAGGGCGTGGCTGATCGAGCGCTCAGGGCGCTCGATCGGATCGCCCTCGATGCGCGTCGCCGTTCGGCTCCCCTTGCGGAGTCCGTCATCGTGGTCGCGCACGGTGGCGTGATCCGCTCGCTGATCGACCACGTCTCGGGAGGCACGCTCCCCCGCGTCGGCGACATCATCCGCAACGGCTCCGCAACGCGGTTCGAGGCGTCCCCGGGTTCGCTGCGCCTGCTCGAAGAGACCGTTCTGCTCTGAGAGGCGTGGGCGGTCGAGTGCCCGCTCAGTTCGCCCGCGCGACGATCGAGCGGGCGTGCCGCAGCACCGGTTCGTCGACCATCCGGCCCTCGAACCGGAAGACGCCCCGCTCCTCCTCTGCCGCCGCGAGCACTCCGCGCGCCCACTCGACGCTCGCCGGATCGGGACGGTAGGCCGCGCGGATCACCGGCACCTGCGAGGGGTGGATGCACGCCGTCGCGCGGAACCCGGAGGCGACGGCATCCGAGGCCTCCTCCTCCAGGCCGTCGACGTCGTCGATGTCGACGTGCACGGCGTCGATCGCACCCTTGCCGTGCGCGCCGGCGGAGAGCAGGACCCGCGTACGCGCGTATCGGGCGATGTCGCGGTACGTGCCGTCCGGACGACGGCTCGACGTGCCGCCGAGCGAGGCGACCAGATCCTCCGCACCCCACATGAGAGCGACGACCCGCTCGTGCTCCGCGATGCTCTCGGCCGCCTGCACCCCTCGGGCGGTCTCGCACAGAGCGATCACGGCGTAGTCCGTGTCGAAGACGTCGAGCGCCGACGGATCCTCGGTCTTGGCGACCATGATCGTCCGGAACGGCGAGGCAGCCACGGCGGCCAGATCGGCGGCGAACTCCGCACTGCCCGGCGCGTTGACGCGCACGATGACGCGCGCCGGATCGAGGGCGGCCGTCCGCACGTTCTCGCGCGCGGAGGCCTTCGCCGCCGGGAGCACGGCGTCCTCGAGATCGAGGATGACGGCATCCGCCCGTTCGGCCGCTTTCGCGAATCTCTCCGGACGGTCCGCCGGGCAGAACAGGAGCCCGGGTCCCAGGGCGAAGGTCATGAGGTCTCCTCGGGCCGGCGGCGCACGAGCACCGAGCGGGTGGCGGTCGCGACGATCGTGCCGTCCTGGTTGCGGCCGGTGTGGGCGATCTCCACGATCCCCTGGGCCGGACGCGACGACGAGGGCCGCATGCCGGTCACGACGCTCTCGGTGTACAGGGTGTCGCCCGCGAAGAGCGGATGCGGGAAGCGGATGTCGCCGAGTCCGAGCTGTGCGACGAGCGTGCCCTGCGTCAGCTGGGCGACCGATGCGCCGACCATCGTCGAGAGCGTCCACATCGAGTTCATGAGGCGGTCGTGGAAGGGCTCCTGCGCCTCGGCGAACGCCGCATCGAGGTGCAGGGCCTGCGTGTTCATCGTGAGGGTCGTGAACAGCACGTTGTCGGCCTCGGTGGCTGTGCGACCCGGGCGGTGCAGATAGCGGGTCTCGATTTCGAACTCCTCGAAGTAGAGGCCCCTCTGGACGATCTCCTGCGCGCTCATGCCCCCACGCTACCCGGCGAGTCCGAGGCCTCGCGCGATCACGAGCAGCTGCACCTCGGTCGTTCCCTCACCGATCTCGAGGATCTTCGAGTCGCGGTAGTGGCGCGCCACGGGGAACTCGTTCATGAACCCGTTGCCGCCGAAGATCTGCGTGGCATCGCGAGCGTTGTCCATCGCCGCCTCGCCCGCGACGAGCTTCGCGATCGCCGCCTGCTCCGCGAACGGGCGGCCCTCGTCGCGCAACCGTGCCGCATGGTGCCAGGCGAGACGGGCCGTCTGCACACGCGCCCGCATGCGTGCCAGCGTGAACTGGGCGTTCTGCCGCGTGCTCAGCGCGCTGCCGAAGACCGTGCGGCTCTTCGCATAGGCGACGGCCTCCTCGAGGCAGCCCTCGGCCGCGCCGGTGGCGAGTGCGGCGATGGCGATGCGCCCCTCGTCGAGGATGCTGAGGAAATTGCGGAAGCCCTCTCCCCGCTCACCGAGCAGGTTGGAGGCGGGAACCCGCACCCCATCGAGGGTGAGCGGATGCGTGTCGGAGGCGTTCCACCCCACCTTGTCGTACGGCGCTTCGACCGTGAAACCGGGCGTGCCGTTCGGCACGATGATGGTCGAGATCTCCTTGCGACCGTCCATACTCCCCGTCACCGCCGTGACGGTCACGAAACGCGTGATCGGAGTGCCGGAGTTCGTGATGAACTGCTTGGTGCCGTCGACGACCCAGTCTTCGCCGTCGAGTCGTGCGGTCGTGCGCGTGGCACCGGCGTCGCTCCCCGCCTCCGGTTCGGTGAGCCCGAAGCCGGCCAGGGCGCGGCCGGCGAGCAGGTCGGGGAGCAACTCGTTCTTCTGCGTCTCCGTGCCGAAGCGGAAGATCGGCATGGCGCCGAGGCTCACACCGGCCTCGAGCGTGATCGCGATCGACTGATCGACCCGGGCGAGTGCCTCGATCGCGATGCCCAGCGCGAGATAGTCACCGCCCTGTCCCCCGTGCTCCTCCGGGAAGGGCAGGCCGAACAGTCCGAGATCTCCCATCTGCGCGACCACGTCCATCGGCAGGGTGTGCGTGCGGTCCGCCTCGTACGAGCGCGGAGCGACGACGGTCTCGGCGAATTCGCGCACCATGCCGGCGAGTTCACGCTCCTCGGGGCTCAGGTCGTCCATGTGTCTGTCTCCTCCGTCGTCGTATCCGTCATCACGCGCACGACGGGTTCGCCGCGCCGCACCTGATCGCCCACGGCCACGAGCACCCGCACGACACCGTCGTGCGGAGCGAGCACCGGGTGCTCCATCTTCATCGCCTCGATCGACACGAGCGCTGCTCCCGCCCTCACGTGGTCGCCATCCTGCACGTGCACCGCGACCACGCTCCCCGGCATGGGCGCACGCCCTTCCGGCTCGGTGGCGGATGCCGCGTCGGACCGGGCAGCGAGGCGACGATCGAGCGCTGCGCGACGGTCGAGCGGGCGCAGGCGCACGCCGCGCCCGTCCTCGGCGACCCAGATCGCTCCGTCCGCATGGGCTCGTGCGACCGCGTGGCGCCGCACGCCGTCGAGGGGTGACGCCTCCACGACGGCGTCATCGTCGGTGAGGAACACTCGCGCCGCTGCGGCCGATGGAACGCCGCTGAGACGCCATCCCGAGCCGTCGTTCCAGGGGAACAGCGCATCGGCGTCCGCCGGGTCGGAGAGCACAACCCGCGAAGCCGCGTCGAGCATGCCGGGTGACGGCGGCTCCGGTGCGATCGGGAGCAGGGTCTCGATGAGCCCGGTGTCGAGGTCGCCGGCTCGCACGCGCTCGTCCTGGCAGAGGGTGCGCAGGAACGCGATGTTCGTCTCGACACCCAGCACGACGGTGCGTGAGAGAGCGATGTCGAGACGCCGCAGTGCGGTCTCGCGATCGTCTGCCACGGCGATGATCTTCGCGATCATCGGGTCGTAGAACCCCGATACGTCGGATCCGCTCTCGATGGCGGAGTCGACGCGCACACCCGGCGGGGGTGTGAAGAGCAGGACGGTCCCCGTCGAGGGTACGAAGCCCCGTTCGGGCGCCTCGGCGTAGACGCGCGCCTCGACCGCATGACCGTGCACGGCGGGCGCGGCATCGAGGGCGAGCCCGGCCGCGACGCGCAGCTGCAGCGCCACGAGATCGAGACCCGTCACCTCCTCGGTGACCGGATGCTCGACCTGCAGGCGCGTGTTCATCTCGATGAAGAACACCTCCGTCGGGTCGTCGGCGTCGATCAGGAACTCGACCGTGCCCGCCCCGATGTACGACACGCTCTCGGCAGCGCGCACCGCCGCCCGGAAGAGGTCCTCCCGGGCGCTGGCGGAGATGCCGACCGACGGCGCCTCCTCGATGACCTTCTGGTGCCGCCGCTGGAGCGTGCATTCGCGCTCGCCGAGGGCGATGACCGTGCCGTGGACGTCACCGAACACCTGCACCTCGATGTGCCGGGGACGCCGGAGCAGGCGTTCGAGAACCAGGGAATCGTCGCCGAAGGCCGCTGCCGCGACGCGGCGTGCCGAAGCCAGCGCACCGGACAGATCGGATGCCGCCGCGACGACCTCCATCCCCTTCCCGCCGCCGCCGGCACTCGGCTTCACGAGCAGCGGGTAGCCGACGGCATCCGCCTCGTGCGCGATCCGCGCGTCGTCGAGCCCCGCGGCGTCGAAGCCCGGGACCACGGGCACGCCGTGACGCACCACATGCTCGCGGGCGCGCGCCTTGTCCCCCATGATCTGCAGCGCCTCGATGCCGGGGCCGATGAAGACGATGCCGTTCGCGCGGCAGGCTTCGGCGAGGCCGACGCTCTCGGAGAGGAAACCGTAGCCGGGGTGAATGGCCTGGGCGCCCGTGTCGACGGCCGCCGCGATGATCGCGTCGATGTCGAGGTACGAAGCGCTCGCCGGGGCCGGGCCGATCCGCACCGCCACGTCCGCCTCGAGCACGTGAGGGGCATCCGCATCGGCGTCGCTGTAGACCGCGACGCTGCGGATGTCGAGCGCGGTGAGGGTGCGGATCACGCGCCGTGCGATCTCGCCGCGGTTCGCGACGAGGACCGTGTCGAAGAGGTGCTCGCTCATCCCACTCACATCCGGAAGACGCCGAAGCGCGGTTCGGGCAGCGGCGCGCGCGAGACGACGTCGAGCGCGAGCCCGAGCATCTGCCGCGTCTGCTGCGGGTCGACGATCCCGTCGTCCCAGAGGCGGGCGGTCGCGTAGTACGGCTCGCCCTGCTCCTCGTACTGGGCACGGATCGGTTCTTCGAAGTCCGCGCGCTGCTGCGGGGTCCAGGACTCTCCGCGGCCGGTGAGCTGGTCCTCCTTCACGGTCGCCAGGACGGACGCCGCCTGGTTACCGCCCATCACCGAGATCCGGCTCGCGGGCCAGGTCCACAGGAAGCGCGGCGAGTAGGCGCGCCCGCACATCGAGTAGTTGCCCGCGCCGAAGGATCCGCCGATGATCACGGTCAGCTTCGGCACCCGGCAGCTCGCGACGGCGGTGACCATCTTCGCGCCGTCCTTCGCGATCCCGCCGGCTTCGGCGTCGGAGCCGACCATGAAGCCGGTGATGTTCTGCAGGAAGAGGAGCGGGATGCCCCGCTGATCGCACAGCTCGATGAAGTGCGCTCCCTTGAGCGCGGACTCGCTGAAGAGCACGCCGTTGTTCGCGACGATGCCCACGGGATGCCCGTGTATCCGGGCGAAGGCGGTCACCAGTGTCGTGCCGTACTCCGATTTGAACTCGCGGACGCTGCCGCCGTCGACCAGGCGATCGATCACCGCGTGCACGTCGTACGCGGCGTTGACGTCGACGGGGACCACGTCGTACAGCGACCCCGCCTCGTCGGGTTCGCGCGTCGGGACGACCTCCCAGACCGGCTCGCGCGGTGCCGGGAGCGTGCGCACGATGTCCCGGAGGATCTCGAGCGCATGCTCGTCGTCCTCGGCGAGGTGATCGACGACGCCGCTGCGGCGCGCATGCATCTCTCCCCCGCCGAGCTCCTCCGCCGTGACGACCTCGCCGATCGCGGCCTTCACCAGCGGCGGACCACCGAGGAAGATCGTGCCCTGCCCGCGCACGATGACCGTCTCGTCGCTCATCGCCGGTACGTAGGCGCCACCCGCGGTGCACGATCCGAGCACCGCCGCGAGCTGCGGGATGCCCTCGGCCGACATCCGCGCCTGGTGGAAGAAGATGCGACCGAAGTGGTCGCGGTCGGGGAAGACCTCGTCCTGCTTGGGGAGGAACGCCCCGCCGGAATCCACCAGGTAGAGGCACGGCAGACGGTTCTCGCGTGCGATCTCCTGAGCGCGCAGATGCTTCTTTACCGTCATCGGGAGGTAGGTGCCGCCCTTCACGGTCGCATCGTTGCAGACGACCATCACGTGCCGGCCGTGCACCAATCCGATGCCGGCGATCACTCCGGCTCCCGGCGCTTCGCCGTCGTACAGCCCGTCCGCCGCGAGTGGCGCCACCTCGAGGAACGGACTCCCCTCGTCGAGAAGTCGGTCGACGCGCTCGCGCGGCAGGAGCTTCCCCCGGGCGACATGGCGCTGGCGCGAGGCCTCCGGGCCACCGAGTGCCGCGGCGGCGAGTCGCTCGTGCAACTGCTCGGCGAGGGCCTGCTGGGTTGCGGGCATCGCGGTGTCCTCCTCGACACGCTTCGGCGCAGCCACGGTGCTGGCGCTGCACACGATCCTTCGGTTAGTGTGCACTAACCCGATTATTCAGGTTAGCGAGGATTAACTGAGATGACAACCCCGATCACCGCTCGTGATCGCGCCAAGGCGGAGCGCTCGGATGCGATCCGTCACGAGGCGGCGCTGCTCTTCGCCGCCCGCGGCTACAACGGCGTCAGCCTCGAGGACATCGGGGCTGCCGTGGGCGTCTCCGGCCCCGCCGTCTACCGCCATTTCGCGGGAAAGCAGGCGCTGCTCGGCTCCGTGCTCGTGAAGGTCAGTCACGATCTGCTGACGGGTGGCACACGCGTGGCGACCGCCGACGCGGACGCCGAGGAGAGGATGGAGGCGCTGATCCGCTTCCACGTCGACTTCGCTCTGCGGAACGCCGCGGTGATCCAGGTGCAGGACCGGGATGTCGTGCACCTGGCCGACGACGACCGCGCCGATGTCCGGCACGTGCAGCGCGACTACATCGAACTGTGGATCGACACGCTCGCTCCCCTGCTTCCAGCCGACCGCGACGAGCTGCGCCTGCGCGTGCAGGCCTGTTTCGGCCTCATCAACTCCACGCCGCACAGCACCCGTGCTGCGGCGCGCCGCCACGCGGCCACCGGCGACGTGCTGGCGCGCATGGCCTCCGCGGCGCTGCGCAGCTAACCGAAGAGCATCGCCCGACCCGGCTCCTGCAGCACGTCGGCGACATCGCGCAGGAATCGCGCACCCTCGGCCCCGTCCACCAGACGGTGATCGAACGAGAGGCTCAGCGTCATCATGTCGCGCAGCGCGATCTCGCCGCGGTACTCCCAGGGCTGGCGTCGGATCGCACCCACCGCGAGGATTCCCGACTGCCCCGGCGGCAGGATCGGCGTGCCGGCATCGATGCCGAAGACCCCGATGTTCGAGATCGAGAACGTGCCGCCCTGGAGTTCCGCCGGTGTGGTCTTCCCCGCGCGAGCCGTGGCCGCGAGATCGCGGATCGCATCCGACATGCCGCCGAGGCCGAGACCCTCGGCATCGCGGATGTTCGGCACGATGAGTCCGCGGTCCGTCGCCGCAGCGATACCGAGGTCCACGTAGCAGTACTGGACGATCTCCCCGGCCGCCTCGTCCCAGTGCGCGTTCAATCCCGGCGTTCGACCGAGCGCCAGGCACACGGCCTTGGCGACGACCGCGAGCGGGCCGATGCGGTGCTCGCTCCAGACACGATCGGCGCGGAGCGAGTCGAGCAGTTCGACCGTGGCCGTGACGTCGACCGTGTGGAAGACCGTGACGTGCGGCGCGGTGAAGGCGCTCTCGACCATCGCGGCCGCCGTGTGCTTGCGCACGCCCCGGATCGGGATGCGCACCTCGCGCGCCCCCTCCTCCGATGCGCCGAACGCGGGAGAGGTCTCGCGCCGTGGCGCCGCGGCTGTCCGACCTCCGGCATCCGCCCCGGTCGAGGCGAAGGAATCGATGTCTGCGCGGGTGATCACGCGATCGCCGACGACGGCCGCGACCACGGCGAGATCCACGCCCGCGCGCTTCGCATACGCGCGCACGGGCGGGGTCGAGCGCGGGCGCTCCACGACCGCCGGCTCGACCGTGACCGAGGGGGACGCGTCGTGCGGTGCGGCCTCGATCACGGCCGCATCGATCACCGGCACGCTCGTTGCTGCGCGCCGCGCGCGACGTGCAGGCCGCCCCGACGTCGATGGGGCCGCCCCGTATCCGACGAGATTGGGCTGAGCCCGCTCCGCTCCGGCCGTCGGAGCGGAGGCATCCGCTTCCTCGCCCACGACCTCGAATGCGATCAGGGGCGAGCCGACCGCGACGGTCTCTCCGGCGTCGGCGTGCAGCTCGGCCACCGTTCCCTCATAGGGCGAGGGGAGCTCGACGACCGCTTTCGCCGTCTCGACCTCCGCCAGCGTCTGGTTGAGCGCGACCTGCTCACCGGGAGCGACCAGCCATTGCACGACCTCGGCCTCGGTGAGGCCCTCGCCGAGGTCGGGGAGTCGGAACTCGGCGATCATGCGTCCACCCCCGTTCGCGCGCCGCGATCGAGCACGCGATCCACCGCATCCAGCAGCCGGTCGAGATCGGGAAGGTGGTACTTCTCGAGCTTCGCCGGCGGGTACGGCACGTCGTGCCCCGTCACCCTCAGGGGCGCCGACTCGAGGTACTCGAAGCAGAACTCCGTGATGCTCGCGATCACCTCGGCGGCGACACCGGCCTCCCGCGAGGCCTCGTGCGCGACGACGACGCGACCCGTCTTGCGCACGGAGGCGGCCAGCGTGTCGTAGTCGACCGGCGAGAGGGAGCGCAGATCGACGACCTCGATCGATACGCCCTCGTCCTCCGCGGCCGACGCGGCCTGGAGCGCGGTGGAGACCATCGCGCCGTAGGTGACGAGGGTCACATCCGTCCCCCCGCGGACCACCTGGGCGAGCCCCATCGGGACGGCATCCGCGAGCGGCGCATCCAGGTCGACCTCGCCCCTGTGATGGTAGAGGCGCTTCGGTTCGAAGAAGATCACCGGATCGTCGGAGGCGATCGCCTGCCGCAGGCTGCGATAGGCGTCCTCGGGGTTCGAGACGGCCACGACGCGCAGCCCCGCGGTATGGACGAAGTACGCCTCGGGCGATTCCGAGTGGTGTTCGGCGGCGCCGATGCCCCCGGCCCACGGGATGCGGATCGTGATCGGCATCTTCACCCGCCCCTGCGTGCGATAGTGCAGCTTCGCCACCTGCGCCACGATCTGATCGAAGGCCGGGTACACGAATCCGTCGAACTGGATCTCGACCACCGGGCGATAGCCGCGGAAGGCGAGTCCGACCGCCGTTCCGACGATCCCGGACTCCGCGAGCGGCGTATCGATCACACGACCGGCGCCGAACTCGTCGAGGAGACCGTCGGTGATCCGGAAGACGCCGCCGAGCTTGCCGATGTCCTCGCCGAGGAGCACGACCCGGTCGTCGTCGCGCATGGCCCTCCGCAATCCCGCGCCGAGCGCCTTGCCCAGAGTCAGCTCCGTCATGCCGTCGCCTCCTCGAAGCCGGCGAGGTACTCGGCGTACTCCTCGCGTTGGCGGTCGAGACCCGTGTGCGGTTCGGCATAGACACCGTCGAAGACCGCCAGCGGCGGACGGGTCACCATGCCGAGGCACTGCGCCCGCATCTCCTTGGCGACCGCGTCGGCGGTCTCCTGCGTCTGCGCGATGTACTCCTCCGAGAGCTCGCCCGCGGCGCGCAGGTGCGCTTCGAGACGGCTGATCGGGTCGCGGCGGCGCCACGCGTCGAGCTCGCCCTCCGGCCGGTAGCGCGTGGGGTCGTCGGCAGTCGTGTGCGGCCCCATCCGGTAGGTGACCGCCTCGATGTAGGCGGGTCCCCTGCCCGAACGAGCGTGATCGAGCGCCCACCGCATCGCGGCGAGGCAGGCGAGGACGTCGTTGCCGTCGACCCTCAGGCTCGGGATGCCGAAGCCCGGGGCGCGACCGGCGATCGGGTACTGCGACTGCACCGCCACCGGCTCGGAGATCGCCCAGTGGTTGTTCTGGCAGACGAAGACGACGGGGACGCGGTACGAGGCGGCGAAGATCATCGCCTCGTTCACGTCGCCCTGACTGGTGGCACCGTCGCCGAAGTAGGTCACGGCGACCTCGTCGGCCCCCTCGTGCCGGATGCCGAGCGCATAGCCGACGGCGTGCAGCGTCTGCGCACCGATGATGATCTGCAGCGGTGCGACCCGCAGTTCGGCCGGATCGTACGCCGATCCCTCTTCACCGCGCCACATGCGCACGTAGTCGCCGGGCTGAGCGCCCCGGGCGTAGATGACGCCGGTCTCGCGGTAGCTCGGGAAGACGTAATCGCGGTCCTCCAGCGCCCGGGCGGTGCCGATCTGCGTCGCCTCCTGCCCCTGGCACGGCGCCCAGAGGCCGAGCTGACCCTGCCGCTGGAGCGCGACGCCCTCGGCATCGATCCGCCGCAGCACCACCATGTCGCGCAGCAGTCCGCGCAGCACGTCATGGTCGACGTCGGCGACGAAGGGGTCGAGTTGCGGATGCCGCACGCGGGTGCCGTCCGGAGCGAGGAGGCGCTCGGTGAGCTCCAGATCCTGCTCGGTGTCGGCGATGGGAGTGATCTGCGGTGAAATCATCGTCCTCCTCGTTCTCAGCAGCCCTCGTGAGGCTCTCGCGCTGGAGCCGGCGACGATGCCGGCATGCCCCGAGCGTACGTCCGCTGAACACGTCGCTCAAGCATCCGAGAGGGGCTTGAGCATGTTGCCAAGCATCCGAGGAATCCGTGCTGCTATCGTTTGGCACTATGCCAGGACTGGACCGCACCGACCTCGAGATCCTCGCCGCTCTCGCCGACGACCCGCGCGTCACGATCGTCGCGCTCGCAGAGACCCTGCGGCTGTCGCGCAACACGATCCAGGCGCGCATGACCCGGCTCGAGCAGACCGGGATCTTCCTCTCCTACGAACGCGCCTTCTCCCCCGACGTGCTGGGTTTCCCGCTGCAGGCGTTCGTCAGCATCGGAGTGCGGCAGACCGAGCTCCCGCGCATCATCAACGAGCTCGCCCGCATCCCGGAGGTCGTGCAGGCGCACGGGCTCAGCGGCTCGATCGACCTGCTCGCACGGGTCGCCTGCCGCGACGCGCGTCACCTCTTCGACACCGACGCACGGATCCTGTCGATCGAGGGCGTGGAGCGCACCGAGACGTCTCTCGCGATGGGCGAGGTCATCCCGTTCCGCGTCGCCGGACTCATCGGCCTCGCGCGACGGGAATCCGGAGGAAGCGTCTGATCGCACCGGCGGCCTCGGCCGGCGTCTCGTAGTGGATCAGGTGACCGACCTCGGCGATCTCGACGAGCGACGCGTCGTCGAAGAGGGTCGCGAGCGTGCGCTCGGCCTCGATCGGCGTGATGTCGTCGCGCTGCGCGGCCACCAGCAGCGTCGGGACGTGGATGTCGGGAGCGAACCCGCGCACGTCGTGCGAGACGCTCGCCACGAAGGCGTCGCGGAGCACGTCGCGATCCGAGAAGCGCGAGAAGTACGTGTCGTGCTGATCGTGGATGAATCGGCGCAGAGCAGGGTCGGAGGTCTTGGCCATCGTGATGCTCATCACCCGCACGATGAGGCGGTTGCGCAGAAGCGCGGTTCCGAGGCGTTCGGGCAGACGCGCTCCCAGGGCGTAGTACAGCACGGCGAGCCGAGTCATCACACCCTTGGGGCCTTCCAGCGCCGGCGCCCCGATGGGATTGAGGAGGATCAGGCGGGGCGTCACGAGCCCGCGCGCCACGGCCGCGGACGTGACGATCGACCCGAACGAATGGCCGAGGATGACGGCGCCGGGGGCGACCTCGGCCACGAAATCGCCGAGCCACGCCGCGTACTCGTCGAGGTCGTGCGTGCGTCCGGGAAGCGGAGCCGTCTCACCGAAGCCGGGCAGATCGGGCGCGATCACGCGTGCCTCCGGGAGGAAGGCGAGAACGGGCTCCAGCCCGTGATGCTCTCCGCGGAAGCCGTGCACGGCCACGATCGTGGTCTCGGCATCCTCGGGGCCGTACACCCAGTACGCCGTCGTGCCACCGCGCACTTCTGCCTCCCGTCGCTCGACGGGAAGTCGAGCCAGGCGGTCAGTGTACGGAGAGGGCACGGTCATGTCACGAGTCTACGGATTCCCGAGCGCCTCCCTCCGAATGTCCGAGCCCGGATCTAGCGTGGGCCCATGGCCGACGATCTCCCGCTCCCGCCCTGGCTGCGCCGTGTCGGCGTGTTCGACCTGGAGACGACGGGGATCGACGTCACATCCGATCGCATCGTCACCGCGCATGTCGGCGTGCTCGACGCCGAGGGCCACCAGATCGTGGCCCGTACCTGGCTCGCCGACCCCGGTGTCGATATCCCGGAGGGGGCGACCGCGGTGCATGGCGTCACGACCGCTCGGGCACGGGCGGAGGGGCGCCCCGCACGCGAAGTCGTGGCCCAGGTGCTGATCGCCCTGCGTTCGCTCCTCGATCAGGGCATCCCCGTCGTCGCGTACAACGCCTCCTACGACTTCTCACTCCTCGCGCACGAGGCCGTCCGACACGGACTGGCCCCGCTGTCCGATCCCGCGCCCATCATCGATCCCTTCGTGATCGACAAGGCCGTCGATCGCTACCGCAGGGGCAAGCGCACTCTCAGCCTCGTCGCCGCCCATTACGCGGTGGCCCTCGACGGCGCACACGAGGCCGCGGCCGACGCCATCGCCGCGGGCCGGGTCGCCCAGGCGATCGCGCGACAGTTCTCGCTGCCCGACACTCTCGACGATCTGCACACGCGGCAGATCGGGTGGGCACGGGCTCAGGCGGAGAGCCTGACCGAGTACTTCATCAGCATCGGCCGCCTCGATCCGGAAGACGCGGTCGACGGTACGTGGCCGGTGCGTCCGCACGCCGTCGACGCGGCCAACCCGCTCCTCTGACGATCGCGCGATCACGGCCGATCGCGGAGCCGACGCGCCTCGGCGATCTCAGCGCTCCGTCGCGCCTGCTTGCGGGCGACCCGTGATCGATCCCGCAGCGGGAGGCGCGGACTCGCCTCTGCCGGGATCCCCGCGCTCAGCTCCCGCGCACGCTCCAGCGACGCATCGAACTCCACTCCGAGAACGAGAGCGAGGTTCGCGATCCACAGCCAGAGCAGGAGCACGATGATGCCGGCGAGCTGCCCGTAGACGCGCTCGTAGTCGACGATGCTCGAGACGTACAGCCCGAACGCGAGAGAGGCGATGGCGAGAACGACGATCGCCAGCGCCGCACCCCAACTGAGCCAACGGAATCGCGGATGACGGATGTTCGGCGCACGGTCGTACAGGAACGCTACGGTGGCGACCACGATCACGACCAGTATCGGCCAGCGCGCGATCCGCCAGACCAGGAGTGCGGCCTCTCCGCCGCCGAGCTGCTCGCCGATGGCCGCGGCGACGGACGAACTCGCGGCGCCCACGGCCACCGCAGCCGCCGTGGCGAGGAGCACGACGAGCGCCACCGCCACCTGCATGGACTTGAGAGCCCAGGGCGAGCGTCCCTCGTCGACATCGTAGACGCGATTCATCCCGCGGCCGAGGACGGCGATGTATCGGGCGACGGCCCAGATCGTGAGTCCGATACCGATGATCAGCGCGGGGCCCGCGAGAGCGGAGTCCGCGAGGCCGTCGACGGCGTCTGCGATCGTCATCGCCGTCTCCTCGGGCGCGACGGCGCGCACGACCTCGAGAACGAACGCCACCGCCGTGGAATCGCTTCCGAGGAGGCTGACGACCGAGACGCCGACGAGCATGGCCGGTACGAGGGCCAGCACGGAGTGGAAGGTCAGCGCCGCCGCGATGTCGGCAGCGCCGTCGTCGGCGAACTTGCGCGCGGTTCCGCGCGCCACGAACCGCCAGGACCTGGCGCCGAGATCGTGCGGTGCCGGCGGGCCGTCCGACTGTTGAGTCGCCATCATCCTCCTGAGAGTCGGTGCCGAACTTGGCACACGACGGCGCCCGGGAACAAGGGGGTTGACGCTGTGTGACGCCCGCCGCTATCCGTGAATATGAGCAGCATCACCGTCCGGTACCATCCGAACGCACTGGAATATATCGGTGGCGCCACGAGGGGGACGCGGTGAGGTTCAGATCATACGAGGTCGAGCGGGTCGAGGAGACCTGGCGGCAATACGTTCCCTCTGCCTCCTTGCAGCGTGTGGATCCGGATCGCTTCATGTTCGACTGGACGTCGGCCGAACTCGGAAGTCTGACGCTCGTGCGGTACGACCTCGCGGCGGAGGTGCAGTCCGTCGCGCAACCGGAGAACGAGCTCCTGGTCTGCCGGGTCGCCGCGCCCAACGCCGAGGTCGGCTCCGGGAGGGAGTCCATCGACGCCGGCCAGCCGTGGTTGACCGACGGCGCTCAGGTGCATGCGCGCTGGGAGCACACCGCGCGCGTGCGCGCCCTGGTGATCGACCGGGCGGCGGCGCAGGCACGCGTACGCCAGATCACCGGAGACGACAGACTCACACTCCGATCGTCCGGCCTCGCCCCGCGCGACGAGGAATCCGGACGCCACTGGGAGCGCACGGTCGCGTATCTCGAGGATGCGGTCGCCGATACCGCCGCCGACGGCATCTTGCGCGCCGAGCTCGAGCGCCATGCGCTGGCGGTCACGCTGTCGGTCTTCCCCACCAGCATCCACGATTCGATGTCGCGCGCGGCTCAGCGCGGGGCCGCTCCGATCGCCGTGCGACGAGCACTCGTGTTCATCGACGAGAACGCGCACCGCCCGATCACGATCGACGACGTCGCCGCTGCCGCGTTCATCTCGACACGCGGCCTGCAGTACGCCTTCCGCCGGGCGCTGGACTCGACTCCGGCCGAGTACCTGCGCCGCGCGCGTCTGGCGGGCGCGCATCGCGACCTCTCCGACGGGGGCCATGGTTCGATCGCGGTGGTGGCACGACGCTGGGGTTTCAGCCACCCGTCGCGCTTCGCCGCGTCATACCGTTCGGAGTACGGGGTGGCGCCGTCGGCCACCGCGGCCCAGGCGCGCAGATGACATCGGGCGCACGGACGTTTCGCGTCAGCGGCGCGTCGTTCCGCGCGGGAGGCCGCGCGTCGCGGGGCACCGTAGAGTCCGATTGTGGGCAGTCTCTACTACGGCGATAGCGCCGAACCGATCGGCATCGAGGATCGCGCACTCGCGCACCTGAAGGTTGTGATCTCGACCAAGCTCCGGCGCAACGAGAGCTTCACGCTGTCGTGGAAGCACCCGGAGACGGATGCCGTTGGCCGATCGACGATCTGGTTGCACCCCTCCATTCCCCTCCGCTTCGTCTTCGATGAGGCGGAGCCGCCGGAACTGAGCCGCCAGTGGATCGAGGCGCTCGCGCATTCTGCGAACTCGACCGGCGGGATCGCTCTGATCGATGAGCAGATCAGTTCCGATGCGCGCCTGGAGGCCTCGCGCGGCTGACCCGCCCCCCTCTATTCAGTGCACTCCAAGGTTTGAAGTGCAAACTTGCACTCTATGGAGAACAATGCACCTTCGCTGCGCGATGTTCGCAAGCGCGAGACCATCCGCGCACTCACCGACACGGCTCGACGCCTGACGATCGAGCGCGGCTTCGCCGGGTTCACCGTCGAAGAGGTCTGCGCCGAGGCGGGGGTCTCCCGCCGAACGTTCTTCAACTACTTCGAGAGCAAGGAAAACGCGGTCTTCGGATACACCGAGATCGATCCGCGCCTCGTCGAGCTCGACGACGAGTTCGTGGCGAAGAGCGGTGACCTGCTCGACGACTTCGTCGACGTCGTGGTCCGTCGCTGGGAGATGCTCGACCCGCTGTCCGACGCCCCCGCCCTCCTCCAGGTGATCGAGCACGAACCGCGACTGCTGAAGGGCGCGTTCGAGCGATTGGCCGAGAACGAGCGCCGCGACGTCGCCCTCATCGTGCGCCGCGAAGGCGCCGATCAGACGATGCGCGCCGAGGTCGTCGTCCACACCGTCGGCGCCTGTATCCGCATGGCCGTCGCTCAGATCCTGGATCACCAGTCCCCCATCCCGTTCGGCCGACTCGTCGCCGAACGCCTCGACATCGCCCGCGACCTCTTCACCTCCGCACAGAAAGCCCACTGAATGTCCACCACCGCCACGGCAGATGCGCCCTTCCTGCTCACCAAGCGCCGCATCTGGATCATCTTCAGCGCCCTGATCGCCGGGATGCTGCTCTCCAGCCTCGATCAGACCATCGTCTCGACCGCGATGCCGACGATCGTCGGCGAACTCGGCGGCGTCGACCATCAGGTGTGGATCACCACGGCGTATCTCCTCGCGACCACCATCGTCATGCCGATCTACGGCAAGTTCGGCGACGTGCTCGGCAGACGGAACCTGTTCCTCGTGGCGATCGCGCTCTTCACCCTCGCCTCGGTCGGCTGCGCGTTCGCGACGGACTTCTGGATGTTCGTCGTCTTCCGCGCGCTGCAGGGCCTCGGCGGCGGCGGATTGATGATCCTCTCGCAGGCGATCATCGCCGACATCGTGCCGGCGAACGAGCGCGGTAAGTACATGGGCCCCCTGGGTGCGGTCTTCGGCCTCTCCGCTGTGGCCGGGCCGCTGCTCGGCGGATTCTTCGTCGATCACATGACCTGGCAGTGGGCGTTCTACATCAACATCCCCGTCGGCATCGCCGCGTTCATCATCGCCCTCGTCGCCCTCAAGCTCCCCAGCAAGAAGGCCGAGAAGCCGATCGACGTGTTCGGGGTCATCTTCCTCTCGATCGCCACCACCTGCCTCATCTTCTTCACCGACTTCGGTGGCGATAAGGACTTCGGCTGGTCGTCGATCGCCACGTGGGCCTGGGGCGCGGGACTGATCGTCGCGGCGACCGCGTTCGTAATCACCGAGTCCCGCGTGCAGGACCCGATCATCCCGCTGAGCCTGTTCCGCAATCCGATCTTCGTGAACGCCACCGCGATCGGGCTGGTTCTCGGCATCGGGATGTTCGCCGCGATCGGCTTCGTGCCGACCTTCCTGCAGATGTCCTCCGGCACCTCCGCCGCGGCATCCGGACTGCTGATGATCCCGATGATGGTGGGACTGATCGGAACCTCGATCTTCTCGGGCATCGCGATCTCGAAGACCGGCCGCTACAAGGCCTATCCGATCGTCGGAACGATCCTCACCGGCATCGCGATGGTCGCCATGACCACGC
Organism: Microbacterium galbinum; assembly: GCF_023101185.1. Classification (GTDB taxonomy): domain Bacteria; phylum Actinomycetota; class Actinomycetes; order Actinomycetales; family Microbacteriaceae; genus Microbacterium; species Microbacterium galbinum. The sequence continues at coordinate 2,949,519 of NZ_CP078077.1, read as the reverse complement.
TGTCGGCAGAGACGCCCATCTGGCTCATCTGCGTGTTCCTGTTCGTCTTCGGCGCCGGACTCGGCCTCATCATGCAGGTCGTCGTGCTGGTCGTGCAGAACGCCGTTCCGGCCGGTGAGATCGGTACCGCGACGAGCACGAACAACTATTTCCGCGAGGTGGGGGCTTCTCTCGGGACGGCGGTGTTCGGCACGATCTTCACCACCCGTCTCACCGAGAACCTGCTCGGCGTGTTCACGGATGCCGGGGCGTCGTCTTCCGACGCCGCGCAATCCGCCGCGACGATCGACCCGGCCACCCTCAACTCGCTGCCCGACGAGGTGCGCGACGGAATCGTCACCGCGTACGCCGACGCCCTCGCCCCGGTGTTCTGGTACCTCGTGCCGTTCATCGTGCTCGCGCTCGTGCTCTCGCTGTTCCTCAAGCAGATCCCCCTGTCGGATCAGGCAGGACTCGTCGCGCGGGGAGAAGCCATCACGGGCGAGGAAGCCGAGAAGCTCGAGGCCGAGCTGCGTGCGCGGCCGACGGTGGGCGCCCACGGCGATGCTCCGGACGCCCCGTCCAAATCGGATGCCGAGACGAGGCGTTCCTCGCGGTGATCAGACGGAAGGCCCCGGGCGCATGCGCGCCCGGGGCCTTCCGTCTGCGGTGACCTCGGACTCAGCGCACCTGCAGCGGTGTGCCGAGGGGCAGGAGCTGGGCGAGCGCCGTGATGTCGGCGTTCGACAGGCGCACGCAGCCGTGCGAGGCGTCGGAGCCGATGCTCGCCTCGTCGTCGGTGCCGTGCAGGCCGATCTGACCCGGGCCACCGCCGTACGAGTTGAGGGCGTCGGAGAACGCCGTCGTACCGTAGGCGTACGGGCCGTAACCGCTGTTCGTCGGAGCGAGCAGCTCGGTGATCGCGAACTGCCCCTTCGGGGTCGGCGTACCGCCCGTGCCCGTCGCGACCGGATAGCTCTGCCGCAGCTCCCCGCCTTCGTAGAGATCGAGGGTGTTGGTCGACGTCGTCACGACCAGCGCGTAGGAGGTCGTGGAGAGCTGAACGGCGTCCGAGCGAATCCATCCGAGGCTTCCGTTGGGCCGCTGCGCGAGTTGGACCTGCAACCAGTCCCCCTCCTGAGCGGTGACCAGGAAGACGAGAGGCGCTCCGGACGACTGCGGGTTCGGCAACGATTGCGCCGCTGCACCACCGGGCTCGGCGCTGACCGCGATCTCGGCGCCGATCACGGCGGCGACGGTCGACTCCGCGGGCGCATGGACATCGGCAACCGGCTCCTCCGCCGTCGGCGTGGGTGTCGGCGTCGGGTCGGGCGTCGCGACGGGGGTCGACGAACTGGTCGGTGCGGGCTCGGCGACTGCCGGACCGCGACCGAAGATCACCACGCAGGTGACGACGATCGCGGCGCACACGACGACCGCGGCGGCCACGATGAGAATCGTGCGCCGCCGCGGGACGTTGGTGGTGTCGGGCACCGGGTGTCAGCCGGTGTACGTGGCCTCGCCCGGCACCGGGACGGCGACCGGGGCCGCACCGGTGATCGCGAGAGCGCTCGACGCCACCTGACCGGAGGACTCACCGACGAGGACGATGAAGTAGTCGCCGGCGGCGGCCCAGGCCGCGGGGAGCACGATCGTGCCGCTCACGTTGCCGTCGGCATCCGCGATGAAGGTGTCGGGCAGGCTGTCGCCCATGGCGCCGGTACCGATGCCCGAGCTGACGATCTCACCCGGGGCGAAGCCGCTGCCGCTCACCGTGAAGCCGGTGGTCGTCGCCTGCGCGACGGTGATCGACGCGCTGCTGAGAGCGAGGGCGGCGGTGGGCTGCGGCGTGAAGTACGTGGTGAGCTCGCCGATGCGGAAGCTGGCGATGCCCGCGGCGTCAGGAACGGCAGCGGCGCGCAGCGCGGCGCCCCCGCTCTGCGCGGCGAACAGCTCGTCGAGCGTCTGCGTGTCGTCGAGCAGACCGCTGCTGCGGAGGAGTTCCGGCTGCGGCTCGTCGTCAGGAATCGGCGATCCGGTGGGCACGACACCCGGGAAGACCACCAGGTAGCCGACGACCGAGGCGCCCTCGGCGGTGAGCTCGGCTGCGAGTTCCTCGGTGGTGGTCCCACCCTGCCAGAGCGTGTCCTCGCCGTGGAAGCCGTCGACGGTGGTGATCGTCGTGACGAAAGGCACCTCTTCGGACGTGTCGGCGATGAAGACGCCCGTGAACGCCTCGGGTCCGAGGTTCGTCGCGCTGTCGGCGAGGAAGCCGGACAGCTCCGCACCCGAGATGGGGGCGGGGAGGCCGTGGACGAGTGCGACGGGCGACGTGCCGTTGGAGGTGAAGCCGTTCTCGCCGAACGTTCCGTACTCGGCGAGCGTCGAGCCGCTGCTCTCCGCGGGAGCGGTCCACTGCCACGCGTCCAGAAGGGTGAACTCGGCGGGACCCGTGAACGGGATCTCCGTGAAGTCGTCGGCCGCATCGGCCCAGATGACCTGCGCAGACGCCGCGGGCGTCTCGGTGATGGGCTCCGCGATGGAGGCGGTGGGCACGAGGACGGCGGCGATGCCGAGCGCGGCGGCGCTGAGCGAGGCCACGGCGAGGCGCGAGCGAGTCACAGAGGATTCCTTCGTTGGGAGGCGCCGTTCGGGCGGCGTCTGCCGAGGGGCAGCGACCTCAATCTAGGGGAATGGAACGGTTCAGCGCCACCGGAATACTGATATCAGACTCAATTCCTTCGCATACAGTCATCTGTTCATACGGAGTCCAGGTCCGCGCGCGCCCGATCGAGGGCATCGGAGGCGACCTGGACGGCCTCCGTCGCCGTGGCCACGCGCGATCTCGCCGCGTCGGCGTCCTGCCGCGCACCGTCCAACTCGACGCGGTTGCGCGCCAGCTCCCGCTCGAGAGCGACGACGTGGGCGCTCGCCTCGTCGATGCGACGGTCGGCATCGCGGCCCGCGCTCTCCGCCGCGGCCCGCGCGCGTTCGGCGGACGCGACGGCATCCTCCGCATCGCGCACGGCACGCTCGGCCTGACGTTTGCGACGCCGCTCCGCCAGCTCGTCCACATGGTGCTCGGGAGCGGCCTCTCCCCCGTGCACCGGTCCCCCGGCCATGACGTCGCCGAGCGCCACGCTCTCGGAGGGGTCGATCTCCCGGATGAGCCGTCCGGATGCGACGGCGATCGATGCCGCCTCGTCGAAGAACGCCGCGCCGATCGTCTGCTGCACGGCATCAAACGTGCCCGGAGTGACCTTCTCGCCGCGGGCGATCGCGAGGTCGCGGGCCTGCTCGGCGAGCCTGCGTGTCAGCGCCCGGCGCTCGCGACCGAGCCGAGCCAGTGCCGGCGCATCGAGATCGTCCTGAGCTTCACGGAGCTCGCGAGCGAGTCGCAGCGCCTCACCCAGCTCCGCAGCGCGTTCCTGCGCGAAGACGTTCACCACCCAGGCGGCGATCGACGGCTTGCGCAGCGTCGCGATCTCCGCCGCGAGCCCGCGGTCGGAGGCCTGTTTCGCGCTCGCACGACGGGCGCTCACGAACTCGCCGAGTGGACGCACGTACAGCTCGGTCGCGATCGTCGTCAGCTCGTCGCCGGCCGTCATGCTCCGAACGCTACCTCATGCGTCAGTGCGGGCGTACCGGCGCGCGCGCCCCTGAACCCCGATGAAGTGGAACGGCGCCGGCGATGTCGGCGCGATCTCACGGTCGACCTCGCTCGACGCCGAGTGCGCGGCGTGCAGCGCCCGATACGCATCGACGTCGAGCGGCTCCCGGGAATCGAGGATGCGCTTCGTCGCCTCGGTACGGAGTGCCGTGCGGTAGCCGGGACGAATTCGCAGCGAGAAGAACTCGCCGATGCTGCCCGAGCCGTAGCTGTACATCCCGACGCGCCGATCGGTCAGGTCGTCTTCACCGTCGAGAAGGGCGGCGAGAGCGAAGTAGAGGGATGCCGTGTACGAGTTGCCCAACCGACGGTTGTACCGAGTGGTCGACTCCATCTGAGCGGGTGTCAGCGCGGCGCCGGTGTGCACCGCCAGGCGCTGGTGCGCCTTCACCGCCATCCGCGTGAACGGCTGGTGGTGGCAGAAGTAGTCGATCGACTCGATCGCCGCGCCCCCGCGCGCTCGATAGTCGTCCCATGCCCCGACGAAGGCGTCGAGATAGGCGTCGATCGAGAGCTTGCCGTTCACGACGGCCGTGTCACTGTCGTTCGGTCGCCAGAAGTCGTCGACATCGGCGGTGTGGATGCCGGTGGCCGGCTCGACCTCGGCGATCGCGGGATCCTGCGTGACGAGCATCGCAACGGCACCAGCGCCCTGCGTGGGCTCCGCGGCGGTGTCGACCGCGTATCGGGCGACGTCCGCCGCGATCACGAGCACCGACTCCTCCGGTTGGCGCGCGACGATCCCGAGGGCGAACTGCAGAGCGGCCGTGGCGGAGTAGCAGGCCTGCTTGAGCTCGACGACGCGCGTCGCGGGGTCCAGTCCGAGGAGCTCGTGCACGAACACCGCCGCCGACTTCGACTGATCGACTCCCGACTCGGTCGCGAAGAGCACGGTGCGGATGCCGGAGGCTCCATGGCGCTCGACGATGGGCATCGCGGCCGCGGCCGCCATCGTGACGATGTCCTCATCGGGGGCGGGGACGCTCATCTGATCCTGACCGAGGCCGATCCGATACTTGTCGGGATCGATGCCGGCGCGCTCCGCGAGGAGGGCGAGATCGAGAAAGCGGCTCGCGGTGGCGATGGACAGGTCGTGGATGCCGACGACGGTCACTTCGCACCTCCCTGACGACGCTCGAGCAACAGATGCGAGGCCATGAGTTCTCCCTGGTTGGTCTGGGCCGCGAGCAACGACAGCTCGCCGCACAGCACCGTCGCGGCGATGAGCGAGGCGAGGCGGCGGGCGTTGCCTCCGGGCGCGCGCTCCTCGCGGCAGCCGAGACGCTCGAGCGCGTCCTCCACGGTCGGGAGGTCCTTGCCGTTGCCGACGGTGCCGACGATGAGGTTCGGCAGCGTGCAGGAGAAGAGCAGGTCGCCGTCTCCCCGCTCCTCGGCATAGGTGATGCCCTGCGAGCCCTCGACGATGTTCGCCGCGTCCTGCCCCGTGGCGAGGTAGAACGCGAGGAGCATGTTCGCGTAGTGCGCGTTCGCGGAACGCAACGCCCCGGCGATCGTGGAACCCACGAGGTTCTTGCGCACGTTCAGTTCGACGATGCGACGGGCCGTCGAACGCAGCTGCTGCTCGACGATGTCGGCGGGGATGAGGATCTCGGCGATCACGTTGCGCCCCCGACCGAGGATGCCGTTCACCGCGGTGGCCTTCTTGTCGGAGCAGTAGTTGCCCGAGATCGAGCCGTACTCCAACTCGGGATGCCAGGCGAGAACCCGTTCCATGAGCCCCTCGGCTGCCAGAGTCACCATGTTGTGGCCGGACGCGTCGCCGGTCGTCAGCGCGAACCGCACGAACAGCAGGTGTCCGACGATCTCGGTGTCGAGGTCGATGAGGCGCGCATGACGGCTGCGCTCCGCGACGACCGCTCCGAGCTCGTCTCGGCGCGCCTCGATGCTGCGGGCTGCAACGACCGCATCGGCCGCCGATGGCGCGACGAACAGCGAGGATCGCGTCATCCGCTCGTCCACCACAGTGGTGCGGATGCCGCCGGCGACGAGCCGCGATACCCGGGCACCCCGCCCCACCGACGGCCACAGCGGCGACTCGTAGGTCGCGAGCGGCACGGACTGCTCGCCCTCGACCTCGCCGCTGAGCAGCAGCGGACCGACCCAGCGCGTGGGGATGGGGGTGAACAGGGCGTCGGACATGGGGAGCCTTTCGGTCATCGTGCGTCGGAGCGCCGCGAGAGGGCCGCGAGGTCGATGCCCCGCGCGCGGCAGAAGTCTGCGGTGTCGCCGGTGACGACGAGATCGGTGCGCACCAGGTCGGAGGTCGCTGCGGCGCCGAGGAGCGCCGAGAGCGCTGTGAGATGCGTGGTCCATTCCCCGAGGCGCGAGGCGAGCGCCTCGGGACCACCGTCGAGCACCGTCTTGAGGAACGGGCCGGAGACGCCCACCGCCCGTGCGCCGAGCGCCAGGGCGCGCACGGCATCGAGCGGAGTGCGCACGCCGCCGGAGGCGAGGAGGACCGGGGCGGGTGCTGGGGCGTCGATCAGGCACTCGACGGCCGACTGCCCCCATCCCGCCAGGTAGGCGTAGCCCTCTCCCCCGCGGCGGGCGTTCTCGACACGGACGAAGTCCGTTCCTCCGCGACCGGACACGTCCGCGGCGGCGACGCCGAGATCGGCGAGGAGGGCGAGCGTGCGGGCGCTCAGCCCGAAACCGACCTCCTTCACGACCACCGGCACGTCGACGGCCGCCACCAGGGACTCGAGCGATCGCTGCCACGACGAGAACGCGCGGCGTCCCTCGGGCATGACCGTCTCCTGCACGCTGTTGACGTGCACCTGCAAGGCGTTCGCCTCGATCAGATCGATCGCTCGGCGCGCGTCGTCCGGCGTGCGTTCGACACCCAGATTGGCGAAGAGGAACCCGTCGGGATGCTCTTCGCGGAGCACACGGAACGTGGGGGCGAGAGCGGGATTCTCCAGCGCGACGCTCATCGATCCCGAAGCCAGCGGCACTCCCGCCTCCCGCGCGGCGATCGCGAGGTCGCGGTTGATGCGTCCGGTGCTCTCGCTTCCGCCGGTCATCGCGTTGACGTAGAGAGGCACGCTCCAGCGTGCTCCCAGCAGATCACCCGCGAGGCTGACGCGCTCAGCATCGATCCCCGCGAGGGCGTGGTGCACGAACGCGACGTCGTCGAAGCCGTTCGATGCGATGCGCGCTTCGTCCTGCTGAGCTGCGGCGAGCCGCACGTGATCGTCCTTGCGCTCAGAGGACATCGAGCACCCCCTCGGGCGGGTGCACGCCGATCGTGAGGTGGCGCACGTCGTGATGCTCCCACTCGCGGAAGATGTCGGCGAGATCGGTGTGCACGGGAGCGAGCACGATGCCGCAGTCGCCGCCGCCCGCGCCGGAGGGCTTCGCGGCCGCCCCTGCCGCCTCGGCGATATCGCACAGCACCGCGAGCTGCGCGGTCTCGATCGGCAGACCGGCCTGGGCGCCGAGGCGCTGCAACAGTCGTCGGGCTTCCCGGATGCCGTCGAGGGTCGCCGCGTCGTCGCCGCGCGAGAGCGACTCCCACAGGCCCGACACGCACGCGCGCGAGTCGAGCAGGAACGCGGGGTGATCGACCGCTCCCGCCAGCGTTCGGCGGCCGAGTTCGTCGACGAGTCGCGCCGTCGACGCGGGTTCACCGGTCCAGCCCACCACGAACCGCAGCTGCTCCGGCGGATGCAGACGCACGATCTGGAGGCCCGCCCAGAGGTTCTCGTCCGCGAGCAGCGGTGCGATCGGTCCGCTCTCGGACCTCTCTCCGAGGAGATCCCGGTCGGGCGCGCGATAGCCGATCCATCCGCCGAAGGCGCTCGCTGCCAGATCGCCCCCCGATGCGCTGGGGTTGACCCGGATCGTCGCGAGCATCGACAGCTTGAACGCCGCCAGGCGATCCAGGCCCAGCCCGTAGAACTCGTCGAGTGCGCGCACGGTCGCCACCGTGACCGCCGCCGAGGAGCCCAGGCCGAACTTGCGTCCGCTGACGTCGTCGAGACCGCTCTCGATCCGCAGATCGAAGAAGCGCGGGGCGACCCGCAGGTCGGCGCGGAGCCTCTCGACGATCGTGATCGCCGCCAGCACGTAGTCGTAGGGGTGGTGCTCCGGATCGATGCGCAGTCCGTCGGCACTGCGGGTCCACAGCAGCGGCGAACGCCCGTACTCGGGCGAGTGGATGCTCCCGGCTCCGACGCTCTCCGACACCGAGACCGACACGTACCGGTCGACGGCGACCAGCACGGAGGGCTCGCCCGGCGAGACGACCGCGTACTCCCCCGCGATGAACAGCTTGCCCGGTGCGCGGACCGTGATGACCGGGCTCATGCGAGCACCTCCACTCCGGGCCCCGGACGCGCGATCATGGTCTCCGCGAGCGGACGGGCCGCCGCGGCCACGGCATCCGCGTCCTTCGGTCGACACAGGAACACGACGTTGGGCCCTGCATCGGCGGTCGCGTAGACCGGCAGACCGTCGGCTCGGAGCGACTCCGCGAGGTCGAAGAGGGCGACGCTCACCGGCGACAGGTACCGCACGGGCGGATCGCACGACTGGATGACCGCGTGCATGCGGAGCGCGTTCGTCTCGGTGATCCGCCCGAGGCGCTCGACGTCGCCGTCACGGCTGGCCTGCACCGCGGCCGACAGCGTCTCCGTCGTCGACGAGACCCACGCGGGGTAGAACGGCGACGTGAGCGCCGTCCGCTTCATGGCGTCGCGGCTCGAGACGGCTTTCTCCTCGGAATTCACGATCGCGATCACCATCGCGAGATCGGGGGCGTCGAGCGGCTCGGCGAACGACTCCTCGTCACTGCCTGCGTGCCACACCGCGAATCCCGGGATCACCGATCGCGCCGCGGATCCGGACCCGCGGCGGGCGAGTCGGCTGAGCGCCGTTCGGTCGAGGTCTAGGCCGTACGCACGTGACGCCGCCGCGGCGAGGGCGGCGAACCCCGACGCGGAGGAGGCGAGACCGGCGGCGGAGGGCACCGTGTTCACGGAATCGACCACGGCCGCGGTCCGGGACCCGGCCATCTCCCGCACGATATCGAGGAAGCGCACGACACGATCACGGACCACTCCCTCACGGACCGCTCCGTTGAGCACGACCTCGTCGTGCGCGGCATCCGGCGCGAGCGTCACGGTCGTGGTCGTGGGGAACACGTCCAGCGTCATCGAGAGGCTGCCCGTCGCGGGCAGGTTCAACGCCGTGTCCGCTTTTCCCCAGTACTTGACGAGGGCGATGTTCGGGTGGGCGCGGGCCGTGACGGCGGTCATCGCGTTCCTCTCAGTTCGGTGGTCCAGGTGGCGGCGGCGCCTCGTCCGCGAAGGTCGTGCGCGAGCTCCGTCGCATGATCGGGATCACGCGCCAGCAGGAGCACGCATCCTCCCCGACCGCCTCCGGTGAGCTTGGCTCCGAGCGCGCCGCCCGTGCGGGCGATGCCGGCGAGCCGGTCGAGCGCGGGATCTCCGACTCCCAGCTCCCCGAGCAGCGCATGCGCCTCGTCCATTCGGACGCCGATCTCCTCCGGGTTCGGGGATGCCAGCGCCGCCCGACCCTCGCGGGCGAGCGCTCCGAGCCGATCGAGCCGCCGCTCCACGGCGATCGGATCGGCGTCGCGCAGCGCGCGGACGGCGGCGACGGCTTCGCGCGTGCGTCCCCGCACTCCGGAGTCGGCGATCACGAACGACAGGGGACCCGCGACCTCGAGATCGTGCGCGCTGCCGTCCTGGAACCACACCGGCCGGTCGGAGACGACCGTGCGTGCGTCGAGCCCGCTGGGCGACGTGTGCGCGGCGCGTTCCGCGATCTGGATCAGATGATGACGTTCGGTGGGATCGAGTTCGTGACCGAAGGCGGCGGCGACGGCCTGCACGATGGCCGCCGACACCGCGGCGCTCGATCCCACACCGCGTTCCGCGGGCAGATCGCTCTCGACGTGCACCCGCACCCCGGAGCCGTCGGCGCGGACCGCGCTCATCGTCGCCTCAACCGCGCGAGCGGTGGAGGCGAGGCGGGCGGGAACCCGACCGAGGTCACCGGTGTAGAGCGCGCTGTGCAGAAGACGGCGCTCGGGCAGCGGCTCCGCCTCGGCACGAACGCGAAGATCGCGCAGCGGAAGGGCGATCGCGGGGTGCCCGTAGACGACGGCGTGCTCCCCGAAGAGGATCGCCTTGCCCGACGCGGTGCCTACGCCGATCACCGGGTCGCTGTCGTGCGCGCCCCTCTGCGGAGCGGCGAAGGATTCGCCCGGTGTTCTGCTGTCGTCGGAAGCCGTGATTCTCATCTTTACTAAGGCAAGCCTAATCCACTGTCACGGCACGGTAGGGCGGGTGGGACTTGAACCCACGATCGTCGGGTTATGAGCCCGCTGCCTTGACCAGCTTGGCCACCGCCCCGTGTACGTCCAGCCTAGCGGTGCCCCGGGTCATACCTCCGTCGCGCGCGCGTGCACCTTCTGGTGCGCGAGATAGATGTCGGCGTTCGAGAGCAGTCCGGCACGCTCCTCCTCGGTCAGGGCGCGACGCACCTTCGCAGGAACACCCGCGACGAGAGATCCGTCCGGCACCTCAGTGCCTCCCAGCACGACGGCACCGCCCGCGATCAGGCATCCGCTCCCGATCACCGCGCCGCTGAGGATCACCGCCCCCATGCCGATCAACGAACCGTCGCCGATCGAGCATCCGTGTACGACGGCGTTGTGCCCGATCGACACATGGCGCCCGATCAGCACCGGGTGTCCGGCGTCCACGTGCACCGAGACGTTGTCCTGCACGTTGCTGCCCGCTCCGATCACGATGGAGGCCGAATCGGCCCGGAGAACCGCGTTGTACCAGACGCTCGACGACTCTGCGAGAGTGACGTCACCGACGATGCGAGCACCCTCGGCGACGAACGCCTCGGGATCGATCGACGGCTCCCGATCGGGGAGGGCGAGGACGGATGCTCCGGATGCGATGCTCATGAGGCGAGACTATCCTCACATCCCCGTGATTCCGCGGATTTTCGGGGCGGTTAGCGGAGCCTCAGCTTGCTTGCGGAATGTTTCAACCTGAGTAGCGTTGTCTTCATCAGGTACGAAAAGGCACCTCGGAGGAGCACAAGATGAGCAAGGTACAGACCGTTTCCACCACCGCCAGCGACCCCACCGTGGCTGCTGCCGCCGCACAGTTCCTCTCGCCCGTCGTGCTGGGCCTGCAGGCGCTCACGATCAACGGCAAGCAGGCGCACTGGCACGTGCGCGGCGCCAACTTCGTCGGCGTCCACGAACTCCTCGACACGATCGTCGCCCACGCCGGCGACTTCGCCGACACCGCGGCGGAGCGCATCGTCGCCCTCGGTCTCCCGATCGACGCCCGTGTGAGCGCGGTCGCCGCGAAGGCCGGCGAGACCGGCGTCCCCGCCGGCTTCACGCAGTCGGACGAACTCGTCCGCGCCGTGATCGCCGACATCGACGCGATCCTGGTCGACACCAAGGCCGCGATCGACGGCCTCGACGAGGTCGACCTCACGAGCCAGGACGTCGCGATCGAGATCATGCGCGGCCTCGAGAAGGACCGTTGGTTCCTCGTCTCGCACATCGCCGCGTAATCTCGTCGCACGAGAACGACAGAAGGGCCCCGGGATTCGATCCCGGGGCCCTTCGTCCTGTTCAGGCCCGGTGGGTGACGCGACCGGCGAGCAGTGTCGCGACCACCGGCATGTCGCGCAGGTGCGTCCCCGTCGCTCGCCGCGGATCCGCGGCGCACAACGCCAGGTCGGCGCGAGCTCCGGGAACGCTCGTCGATCGGATGCTCGCCTGCAGCGCCTGATCGAAGGTCACCGCTTCCTCGGGATGCCAGGCGTCGCGCGCGTTCTCGGTACGTGTGACGGCGGCGGCCATCGCCTGCCAGGGGTCGAGGGCAGCCACCGGTGCATCGGAACCGAACCTCACATCGGCCCCCGCGGCGAACAGCGATGCGAGCGGATACCCCAGGGAATCCTGCGTCGCCCACAGCCGCTCCGCGAGATCGCGGTCGTCGATCGCGTGCTGCGGCTGCACACTCGCGGTGACGCCGAGTCGGGCGAATCGTGCGAGATCGGCGTGCCGGACGAGCTGCGCGTGCTCGATGGAGCCCACGGCCCCGGTCATGGCGAAGGCGTCCAGCGCGGTGGAGGCCGCGCGATCGCCGATCGCGTGCACGGCGACGGCGAGGCCCGCGCCGGTGGCGGTGGTGAGCAGTCCGATCAGCTCCTCGCGGGGAACCGTCATCACCCCGAAGTTGTAGGGATCGCCCGGGTACGCGTGCGTGCACGCCGCGGTCCGCGTGCCGAGCGAGCCGTCGCTGATGATCTTCAACGGTCCCACCCGGATGAGGCCTCGTCCCGCCTGCGGAAGGTCCGCATCGTCAACGAGCTCACCGGTACGAAGACCCTCCGCCACCGCCCGGGCCAGGTCGAACGGGTACACCGCGAACTCCACCCGGTGCGCGGCGAACCCGCTCGCGACACGGCGCGGCCAGGCATCCGCGTTCCAGGCCATGTCGAAGTCGACGATCCCGGTCACCCCGCGAGCCGCGGCCTCCTCCCCCGCCTTCTGCACTGCGCGGTCCGCATGCTCGGGGTCGACCGCGTTCAGACGGCGCGAGATCTCGAATGCCCCCTCCTCGCGCAGCACCCCGTCGGTGGTCGACATGCCCTCGCGCCGCAGCGCCGCGGAGTTCAGCCACACGCTGTGCACGTCGGCGTTGATGAGGTACGTCGGCACCTCACCGGTCGCCGCGTCCAACACGGCGAGCGTCGGGCGGTCGTCCCAGAGCGCGTCGCGATACCCCGTTCCCACGCGCCGCCCGTCCGACAGAGGCGCGACCGCCCCCATCCGGGACGCCGCCTCGGCGGCCGAGGGCGTGTCACCCAGCGATTCGCGCTCGGCCGCCAACGCCCACTGCACCGTGTGCACGTGGTTGTCCCAGAGCCCCGGCACCGCCCACGCCCCCTCGGCATCGAGCACCGCACCGGTCGGGCGCAGGGCGCCGGCGGGCGCGATGTCGGCGATCCGTCCGTCCGCGATCACGATGTCCACCGGCTCCTCGTCGATCAGGAACTCGCGACCGGGTCCGGCGATGCGAACCCCGCGGATCATCCCGACCTCGTCACCGACGACGCTCATGCCCGCTTCTCCTTCCGTGCGTCCTGCGCCCGACGCATCTCCGATGCCAACGCCGGGTTGGCGTACGGCCCCTCGCCGTTCAGTTCGCCGATGACCGTTTCGATCGTCTCCGCGGGCTTGTTCTGGCTGAGCTTGCGCTTCGCGACCACGCGCGTCGGGGTCAACCGGAAGCCGACGGTGCCGGCCGCAAGACGCTCGATGAAGGCCGCATCGTTCGGCCGCTCCCACATCCGTCGCGGATCGGGAAGCTCACTCTCGAAACGGTCGACGAGACGGTCCAGCACCGCGAGGTTCTCGTCGGCGCTCAGGATCTCGGGCACGCCCGACAGGTGCACCGCGGTGTAGTTCCAGGTCGGCACAGCGGCGACATCGCCGTACCAACCCGGCGAGATGTAACCGTGCGGCCCCTGGAAGACGATGAGGATCTCACCGTCGCCGAGTCCGTGGATGAGGTCATCGGGCCGGCCGACGTGACCCACCACCGTCAGGTCGTCGCTCGCGTCGTCCAGCAGTACGGCGTAGTGCGAGGCGACGAGTCCATCGGCGGTGCTGCTCGTGATCGTGGCCCAGGGATTCGCCGCGATCACGCGACGGATCTCCGCCTGATCGGCGAGAGTGAAGCTGGGATTCTGACGCATCCTCCCAGCCTAGGACTCGACTCGAGCCCGGGATCTCACGCCTGGCAGCGCGGGCACCAGTAGAGCTTGCGCGCGCCGATCTCCTCGAGGGCGATCTCGGTACCGCACACGCGACACGGCAGACCCGCTCGGTGGTAGACCCAGTGCCTGTCGTCACGGCTCGCCATGGCCGCTCGGTACCGCTCGGGCGACAGGTCGTCCATCGTCATCATCTGGCCGGTCTCGACGCCGATCGCCAGCAGCCGCACCCAATCGTGCCAGAGGGCACGCACGACGTCCTCGGGAACGTCGCGTCCCGGGGTGTGCGGGTTGAGCCGCTGCCGATAGAGCATCTCGGCGCGGTACACGTTTCCGATGCCGCTCACGACCGACTGGTCCATCAGGAGCAGGGCGATGACGGTCTGCTTCTTGCGCACCGCGCGGACGAAGCGCTCCTCGTTCTCGACGGGGTCTCCGACGAGCGGGTCCGGTCCGAGCTTCGCGATGGTCGCGAGCATCTCGTCGGGGGTCTGCAGGACGCACGCGGTGGGGCCGCGGAGATCGGCGGCGGTGATGTCGGTCATCAGACGCAGCCGCACCTGCCCGACCACGGGCGGCGGCCACTCCACGCCCTCGTCGGCGAGGCCCTTGGTCTGCTCCGACATGCGCACATGCACGCGCGTGCGCCGCGGGGCGCCGATCGACGCGAGCGAGTTCTCTCCGGCGTCGTCGAGGATCTCCTCGTCGATGACCGTGCCGCGCTGGTTGGTCTGCCCCATCCGACCGTTCGCCGAGGCGATCGTCGGGTCGACGAGGATCTCCCCCGCGAAGTCCCAGGCGCCGTAGAGGCCGAGGTGCACGCGCAGCCACACGTCGCCCTCGGCCTCGAGGAACATCTGCTTGCCGACGGCCTGCACGCTCACGGCGGATCGGCCGTCGAGAACCGCGGCCCCCTCGGCGAATCGGCCCTGCGGGCTGGAGGCGGAGAGCGTCTTCCCGATGAAGTTGCGGTCGAACTGGCGCGCGATCCGGTGGACGGAATGACCCTCGGGCATGTCAGGCCCGCGGGTCCGGCAGCAGTGAGCCGTCGCGCTCGAAGTCGGCGATCTGCCCGATCCGGCGAACGTGGCGCTCCTCGCCCGAGAAGGGCGTGGCGAGGAAGAGATCGATGAACGACGTGACCTCGTCGTACGTGTGCTGACGGGCGCCGATCGAGATCACGTTCGCGTCGTTGTGCTCGCGGGCGAGCTCGGCGGTCGACAGGTTCCAGACGAGCGCGGCGCGGATGCCCTGCACCTTGTTCGCCGCGATCTGCTCGCCGTTGCCCGACCCGCCGAAGACGATGCCGGCGGCTTCGATCCCCGCGGCCTGGTCGGCGACGACGGCCTGTGCGGCACGGATGCAGAACGCCGGGTAGTCGTCGAGCGCGTCGTACGCGATCGGCCCATGATCGGTGACATCGTGGCCCGCCGCGCGCAGATGCTCCTGCAACTGGGTCGAGAACTCGAGACCGGCGTGATCGGTGGCGATGTGGATGCGCATGGCCTCCATTCTATTGACGCCACCGACATCGCGTCGGACTACGGGGCGACGCCCGCGGCCGCCGGCTTGAAGCCGGCGCGCACGTTCTCGCAGCAGCCGGGACGGCAGACGTCGAAACCGCCCGGAAGGTCGGTCAGGTGCTGGCGCTCACTCCGCGGACGCCCCTCGAGACGCTCCTGGATCAGGTCGACGATCCCGGCGACGAACGTGGGCGACACACCCGGGGTGGGCGTGCGGGTGAAGGCGAGTCCCGCTTCCTCCGCCGCTTCCTTGGCCTCGGTGTCGAGGTCCCAGAGCACCTCCATGTGGTCGCTCATGAAGCCCAGCGGAACGACGGCGACGGCCCGGCGTCCGCGCCCGGGCAGCTCGGCGATGACGTCGCACACGTCGGGGTCGAGCCATGGCTGCGACGGGGGGCCCGAGCGCGACTGGTAGACGAGCTCCCACGACACACCGGCACCGGCCGGCAGCGTCTGCAGCACGCGGTCCATCACCCAGGCCGCGACGGCCTCGTGCTGCGCCGCGTACGCGCCGCCCTCACCCCAGTCGATGTCGCGAGCGCCGGAGCGCTGCGCGTCCTCCGTCGGGATGCTGTGCGTGGAGAACAGGATCTGGATGTCGGATGCCGCGATCCCGTCGGCGAGGAAGCCCTCGATCGCTTCGCGGACGCCGGTCTCGAAGGCGTCGACGAATCCGGGGTGGTCGTAGAACGGACGGATCTTGTCGATCGTGACGCTGTCACCGAGGCCGGTCTCCTGCAGAACGCCCGCGAAGTCCTCGCGGTACTGCCGGCAGCTCGAGAACGAGCTGTACGCGCTCGTCGCGAAGGCGAGCAGCGTCGAGTGACCGTTGTCGGATGCCGTCGTCACCGCGTCCGCGAGATACGGCGTCCAGTTGCGGTTGCCCCAGTACACGGGCAGATCGATGCCCCGCGCGGCGAGTTCGGCCTCGAGCGCCGCCTTGAGCGCGCGGTTCTGACCGTTGATCGGACTCACGCCGCCGAAATGACGGTAGTGATGCGCGACCTCTTCGAGCCGCTCGTCGGGGATGCCACGTCCTCGCGTCACATTGCGCAGGAAGGGGATCACGTCCTCCTGACCCTCCGGTCCGCCGAAGCCGGCGAGGAGGATCCCGTCGTAGGCGACGGGGGTCGTGACGATGGCTGCACCTGCGGCCGCGGCAGCAGAGGCAAAGGGGACGACTACGGGTTCGATCGCGCTCACCCTCCTATCCTTTCACCTCGACGGAGTGGCGAGGGTCGCGCGCTGGCGTAGTCTGTCATGGTTGCCGTCGGCGCCAACTGCGCCATTCCCCGGCGACGACCCCTCACCCCTGGGAGTAAAGCTGTGCCTGGAGAGAACCTCACCCGTATCGAAGCGCAGGAGCGTCGCGACGTCGTCGGCACCGAGTCGTACGACATCGCACTCGACCTGACGAAGGGCGCCGAGATCTTCGGATCCCGGAGCGTCGTCCGCTTCACCGCGACGCCCGACAGCTTCACGTTCATCGATCTGATCGCGCGCGACGTGCGCGAGATCTCGCTCAACGGCGAGCAGCTCGACCCGAACGAGGTCTTCGCGGATTCGCGCATCACCCTCACGGGCCTGCAGGCCGAGAACGTGCTGGTCGTCGACGCCGACTGCCTCTACACGAACACGGGCGAGGGCCTGCACCGCTTCGTCGACCCCGTCGACGGCGAGGTCTACCTCTACTCCCAGTTCGAGGTGCCCGACTCCCGTCGCGTGTTCGCGGTGTTCGAGCAGCCCGATCTGAAGGCCACGTTCCAGTTCACGATCACGGCGCCCGCCGCCTGGAAGGTGATCTCGAACTCCCCCACGCCCGAGCCCATCGTGCACGACGACGACGTCACCGCGACCTGGGGCTTCGAGCCGACCCCCCGCATCTCCTCGTACATCACGGCCCTGATCGCCGGCCCGTACGAGTCGACCTTCTCCGAGCTCACGAGCGCATCCGGCCGCGTCATCCCCCTCGGCGTCTACGGACGCAAGAGCCTCTGGCAGCACCTCGACGCCGACTACATCTTCGACAAGACCCGTGAGGGCTTCGCCTACTACGAGTCCAAGTTCGGCGTTCCCTACCCGTTCGCCAAGTACGATCAGCTCTTCGTACCGGAGTTCAACGCCGGAGCCATGGAGAACGCCGGCGCTGTCACCTTCACCGAGACCTACGTCTTCCGCAGCAAGGTGACGGATGCCGTGAAGGAGCGTCGTGTCGTCACGATCCTCCACGAGCTCGCACACATGTGGTTCGGCGATCTGGTGACCATGAAGTGGTGGAACGACCTCTGGCTGAACGAGTCGTTCGCCGAGTGGGCGTCGACCATCGCGACCGCCGAGGCCACCGAGTGGACCGAGGCATGGACGACCTTCAACGCGATGGAGAAGACCTGGGCGTACCGCCAGGACCAGCTCCCGTCGACGCACCCGATCGTCGCCGAGATCAACGACCTCGAGGACGTGCAGGTCAACTTCGACGGCATCACGTACGCCAAGGGCGGCTCCGTGCTCAAGCAGCTCGCCGCGTGGGTGGGCATCGAGGCCTTCTTCGCCGGTGTCTCGCAGTACTTCCAGAAGCACTCGTGGGGCAACACCGAGCTGAGCGATCTGCTCGTCGAGCTCGAGGCGACCAGCGGACGCGACCTGAGCACGTGGTCGAAGAAGTGGCTCGAGACCGCGGGGGTCAACACCCTCGAGCCCGTCATCGCGGAGGACGGCAACGGCACGATCTCGCGCTTCGCCGTGACGCAGACCGCCCCGGCCGACTACCCGACGATCCGCCCACACCGTCTGGGCATCGGGTTCTACAACCTGACCGACGGTGCACTCAGCCGCACGCACTACGTCGAGGTCGACGTCGACGGCGATCGCACCGAGGTGCCGGAGCTGCAGGGCCTGGCCCAGCCCGACCTCGTGCTGCTGAACGACCAGGACCTCGCCTATGCGAAGATCCGCCTCGACGAGCGCTCGCTCGCGACGGCGATCGCGCACCTCGCCGACATCCACGATCCGCTCGCGCGCTCGCTCGTCTGGGGTGCGGCGTGGGATCAGACCCGCGACGCCGAGAGCGCGGCATCCGACTACATCGATCTCGTGCTCGGCAACATCGGCCGGGAGAGCGAGTCGACGACCGTGCGCACGACGCTCGCGCAGCTGCGCACGGCGGCGACGCTCTACGTCGCGCCCGAGGAGCGCGACGCGGCGCGACTCAAGGTCGCCGACGGCCTGTGGGCACTCGCCGAGTCGGCCGAGGCCGGCAGCGACAGCCAGCTGCAGTTCGTCACCGCCTTCGCCACCTCTCTCGTGACGCCGGAGCACGCGGGCATCGTCGGTCGCCTGCGCTCGGGCGAGGAGACGCTGCCCGGTCTCGAGATCGATGCCGACCTGAGCTGGCAGCTGCTGGTGGGCCTCGCGACCATCGGGGCCACGGATGCCGCGACGATCGACGCCGCTCTCGCCGCGGACAACACCTCCAAGGGTGGCGAGTTCGCCGCGCAGGCACGTGCTGCTCTCCCCGACGTCGCATCCAAGAAGGCGGCGTGGGCCTCTCTCGTCGACCGCGACGATGCCCCGAACACGATCGTCCGCTCCGCGGCTCTCGGCTTCGTGCACCCCGCGGGTACCGAAGCTCTCCGCGAGTTCGTCGGGCCGTACTTCGAGATGCTCCTCCCCGTGTGGGAGTCGCGCACCTATCAGATCGCGCAGTACCTCGTGACGGGTCTGTTCCCGACGGCACTGGCCGATGTCGCTCTTCGCGACGCGACGCGCGCGTGGCTGTCCGAGCATCAGGATGCCGCGCCGGCGCTGCGCCGCCTCGTGCTCGAGAACCTCGCCGACGTCGAGCGCGCGCTCACCGCGCAGTCCCGCGACAGCGACGACTGACCGTCTGCGTGACGGGGCCCGGGGTGCGTCTGACGACGTCGCCCCGGGCCCCTTCTCGTACCCAGCCCGCGCCGAGACCCGATCGCTAGAATCGATGGCGATGATCATTCCGTTCGAGAACACCGATCCTGTCGAGCCGACCGACGTCCCAGCGATCTGGGCGGACGTCGTCCGCGTTCTCGGTGAAGTGGGCATGAAGGCCCTCGCCGTCGCGATCATCATCGTGAGCTGCGTGCTCATCGCCCTCGTGCTGCGCGTGGTCATCCGTCGGGTCGTGCACCGCATCGTCGACAGCGCGAAGAACAAGGCATCCGTCGACGACACGCAGGCCCTGGAACGCTCACCGCTCGCCGACATGCGCCTCGTGCAGCGCACACGCACCCTGGGGTCGATCCTCCAGAACATCGTGAACGTGATGCTGGTGATCATCGCGCTCGTGCTCATCGTGAACGCGATCGACAACAGCCTGCTCGGCTCCCTGACGCTGCTGACCGCCGCGGTCGGTGCCGGCCTCGGTTTCGGCGCCCAGAACATCGTCAAGGACGTGCTGAACGGCATCTTCCTCGTCGCCGAGGATCAGATCGGCATCGGCGACGTCGTCGACCTCGGTCTCGCGACCGGCGTGGTCGAGTACGTGAGCGTGCGCATCACGCAGGTGCGCGATGTCAACGGCACCCTCTGGTACGTGCGCAACGGCGAGGTCCTGCGCATCGGCAACATGTCGCAGGGCTGGGCCCGCGCGATCATCGACATCGGCGTGCCCGTCGACTCCGATCTCGAAGTGGTCGAGCAGACGATGCTCGACACCGCCCTCGCCCTCGCGAAGGACCCGAAGTGGCGCACCCGAATCGTCGAGAAGCCCGAGCTGTGGGGCCTGGAATCGATCGAGGGCGACGCCCTCGTCGTGCGCATCGTGATCAAAGCCCGCGCGAATGCGAAGGACGACGTCGCTCAGGAGCTGCGCAAGCGTCTGCGCTCGGCACTGGCCGAGAAGGAGATCGCGATCCCCCGCATGCAGGCCGTTATCCCCACCGGCCTCGACGGAGCGCGACGCGTCCGTGGAGCGAATCCCCCCAAGACGCGTCCGAACGCCGTGACCGGCGTTCCGGTGATCCCCGACCGCGGGATCTGGCGGCGTAAGAAACCCACGGCGGGCGACGGGAGCACGGACAAGTGACGTTCTACGACGAGGTCGGCGGCCGCGAGACGTTCGCGAAGATCGTCTCGGTGTTCTACCGCGAGGTCGCGATCGATCCGGTGCTGAAGCCCATGTACCCCGAGGAGGATCTCGGTCCCGCGGAAGAGCGCCTGCTGCTGTTCCTCGAGCAGTACTGGGGAGGGCCCACCACGTACGGGGAGACCCGTGGGCACCCGCGGCTGCGCATGCGCCACATGCCGTTCCACGTCGACCCCGACGCCCGCGATCGTTGGCTCCGCTGCATGCGCACCGCCGTCGACGAGGCGGAGTTGTCGCCTCTGCACGAATCCACGCTCTGGGACTACCTCGAGCGCGCCGCATATGCCATGGTGAACACGTTCGAGCCGTCGGGAATCGGTGCCGGCGCCGACGGACGCCCCACGCTCGAGACCCGCTCACGTCAGGAATCAACGGAGACACCATGACGAACACGCCCCTGTCCACGGATGTCCTGGTGATCGGATGGGGGTTGGCCGGACTCGTCGCCGCCTCCGAGGCGCTCGACGCCGGTCGCCGCGTCGTGCTCATCGATCAGGAGCCACGCACGAACCTCGGCGGACAGGCGTGGTGGTCGTTCGGCGGACTGTTCTTCATCGATTCCCCCGAGCAGCGACGCCTCGGCATCCGAGACTCGATCGAGCTCGCGACGCAGGACTGGTTCGGCTCCGCCGGTTTCGACCGCCCGGAGGACGAGTGGCCGCGCCGATGGGCGGAGGCCTACCTGCAGTTCGCCGCCGGGGAGAAGCGCGCCTGGCTGCGCGAACGGGGCGTCGGCTTCTTCCCCGTCGTGGGATGGGCGGAACGCGGAGGCTACGGGGCGATCGGCCCCGGAAACTCCGTGCCGCGTTTCCACATCACCTGGGGCACCGGTCCGGGAGTGGTCGCTCCCTTCGCGGCCCGGGTCGAACAGGGCGAGCGCGAGGGGCGGCTCACCGTCCTGCCCCGCCATCGCGTCACCGCACTCCTCACGGCCGACGGCGCCGTATCGGGTGCACGCGGCGACATCCTCGCCTCGAACGGCGAGGAGCGCGGCATCCCCTCCTCCCGAGAGATCGTCGGCGACTTCGAGATCCGCGCGGGCGCGACGATCGTGGCCTCGGGCGGTATCGGCGGCAACCACGATCTGGTGCGTGCGGCCTGGCCCGAGCGGCTCGGCACTCCCCCGGCCCACATGCTCACCGGCGTGCCCGCCTACGTCGACGGTTCGATGCAGCGCGTCTCCGCCGAGGCCGGCGCCCGGCTGATCAACGGCGACCGCATGTGGCATTACGTCGAGGGCATCACGAACTGGGATCCGGTCTGGCCGTCGCACGGCATCCGCATCCTCCCCGGTCCCTCATCGCTCTGGCTCGATGCGACCGGCTCGCGCCTGCCCGTCCCGCTGTACCCGGGCTTCGACACGCTCGGCACCCTGGCTCACCTGCGCACGACGGGCCACGACCACTCGTGGTTCGTGACCTCCCGTCAGATCATCGAGAAGGAGTTCGCGCTCTCCGGGAGCGAGCAGAACCCGGACCTCACCGGGAAGGACGTCGGGCTGCTGCTGAAGTCGCGTCTCGCCAAGGGACCGACCGGCCCCGTCCAGTCGTTCCTCGATGAGGGCGCTGACTTCATCGTCGAGAACGATCTCGAGTCGTTGCTCGAGCAGATGCAGGCCCATCCGGGCGGAGAACACCTCGACGTCGAGAACGTGCGGCGCGAGGTGCAGGCGCGTGATCGGGAGATCGAGAACGAGTTCACCAAGGATGCCCAGATCGGCATGCTCCGCTCGATGCGCAGTTATCGCGGCGACAAGCTCATCCGCACAGCCGCACCGCATCGTCTGCAGGACCCATCCGCCGGACCCATGGTCGCCGTGAAGCTCCATGTGCTCACCCGCAAGTCGCTCGGAGGCATCCAGACCGATCTCGACGGGCGTGCGCTCGACGGTCAGGGCTCTGCCATCCCCGGTCTCTTCGCGGCAGGCGAGGCGAGCGGCTTCGGCGGCGGTGGCGTGCACGGCTATCGCGCGCTCGAAGGGACGTTCCTGGGCGGCTGCCTGTTCTCGGGACGGCAGGCAGGACGCGCCGCGGCGCGATGAGCCGGCAGCCGGCGGCTAGATCGAGCCCTGGAGTCCCGTACCCCGCACGGCGGTGAGTCCGGTCGCGACGGGACCGCGCGCGAGTACATGCCCGCGACGGAATGCAAGGCGCGACCATCGCCCCGAGCGCGTCACCGGCACCTGCTCCTCACCCGAGATGAATCCCAGCGCGTCGGCCGCGAAGGCGATCCCGCGCGGCAGGCCCGCCAGGTCCTCGTCCGGTTCGCCCCAGATGGCCGCACGCAACGCGCGGACGGCTTCCTCTCCGGCGCCGGGAGTCGCTCCGCGCGCGACGGCGGAGATCCCCCACTGGGCACGATTCGCGATGACGGATGCCGGAAGCTCGGCGATCTGCTCCCATCCGCTTCGCGGCGGCGCGACACCCGCCCACGCCGGGGAGAGACCCGTCTCGGGCAGTGCGAGTCGAACGTCGTCGTCACCGGCCGTGAGTCGGTCGACCACGATGTCGCACTGCAGCTCGGGATCGGCATGGACGATGCGCATCGCCAGCACGGTGGGGGTCTGGTCGAACAGCCCCTGCGGAGCGAGCGCCGCGGTGGTCAACGCGAGAACTCCGTTCGTCGCCTGCAGACGCACCCCCTCGTCGGTGATCCGCGCCGCCCGTCCCAGGAAGGTGAGGACGTCTTTCGCGGTCTCGCGGTCGGCGAGCAGGAGGTCGTGGGGCACGGGTTCTAAACTATCAACGGAGCGGTGGTCCGGCCGCGGAGAGGGAGATATGAGCGCGGAGAGCCACGCCGTCCGCACCGTCGAGCAGTTGCTCGAGGTGCTCGATCTCGATTCGACGCAGGCGCGTACGACGGAGGACATCTTCACCGGCGCGTCGCACCCGATGCCCACCGGCCGTATCTACGGCGGCCAGGTGCTCGCCCAGAGCCTCATCGCCGCCGAGCGCACGCTCCCCGAGGACCGACCGGTGCATTCGATGCACGGCTACTTCCTGCGCCCGGGCGATTCCGCACAGGGGATAACGATCGCGGTCGATCGCATCCACGACGGGCGGTCGTTCTCCACCCGTCGGTCGCAGGCTTACCAGAACGGGGTGCCGATCTTCTCGATGATCGCCTCGTTCCAGGACGAGGATCCCGGCGTCGAGCATGCCGAGCCGCTACCCGAGGGAATCCCCGATCCGGAGACACTCGCCCCGGATGAGGCGACGGTCGAGGGTCTGCCCGGCGGGACGGTGCGGATGCTGACCGACCGCGCTGCCGACATCCGTCACGTCGACCACCCGCTCTATCTGCCGAGCGGTGACGAGCGGGCACCCCGTCAGGCGGTGTGGATGCGGATGCGTGCACCGCTTCCCGACGATCCGCGCCTGCACCGCGCGGCTCTCGCGTACCTCAGCGACATGACGATCCAGGAGTCGATCCTGCGGGCGCACGGCGTCTACTGGGCGCTTCCCGGGCTGAAGGTGGCGAGCCTCGACCACGCGATGTGGTGGCATCGTCCGGCGCGGGTCGACGAGTGGTTGCTCTACGTGCAGGAGTCGCCGAATGCCCGCGGGGGTCGCGGACTCGCGACGGGACGCATCTACACGCGTGACGGAGCTCTGGTCGCGAGCGTCGCGCAGGAGATCATGATCCGCGTGCCCGAAGGAGCCTGATCCCCGATCCAGCGCTCGACCCGCTCAGCGGTGCGCGTACTCGATCGACGCGCCGACGTAAGGTTCCCACGCCTCGCGCATCTCTCCGGTGAGGCGGGTCGGCCGCCCGGTGCGGGCGTCGACGAGCACGATGATCGCGGTCGAGCGGGCGTAGATGGTGCGCGGCTCGGACGCGGGGTCGTTGTGCACCTCGTAGCAGACCTCGACGCTCGAACCGCCGAGCTTTCCGAACCACATCTGTACCTCGAGCGGCCGGCGCTGGTACGGCACCGGCGCGAGGTACTCGATCTCCTGGCGGGCGATGAGCGTGAGCACGCCCTCATCGATGCCCGAATCGAGCACAGCGGTCGAGGGGGCTTCCTCCCCCGGTCCCGCACGCCAGAACGCCCGCACACGCGCCTCTTCGAGGAGCTTGAGCATGGAGGTGTTGTTGACGTGGTTGAATGCGTCCAGATCTCCCCACCGCAGGTGGATGGGAATGTGCAGACGAGGACCTGCCGCTGTGCTCGAGTCGGACATCGGTGCTCAGTCGCGCGTGAGCTTGCGGTGCGTCGACCGGTGCGGCTTCGCCGCGTCCGGACCGAGGCGCTCGATCTTGTTCTCCTCGTAGGCCTCGAAGTTGCCCTCGAACCAGTACCACTGGTCGGGCTTCTCGTCGGTGCCTTCGTACGCCAGGATGTGCGTGGCGATGCGGTCGAGGAACCACCGGTCGTGCGTGATGACCACGGCGCAGCCGGGGAACTCGAGCAGCGCGTTCTCGAGCGAGCTCAGCGTCTCGACGTCGAGGTCGTTGGTGGGCTCGTCGAGGAGCAGCAGGTTGCCGCCCTCCTTGAGCGTGAGGGCGAGGTTCAGACGGTTGCGCTCACCACCGGAGAGCACACCGGCCTTCTTCTGCTGGTCCGGCCCCTTGAAACCGAACTTCGACACATAGGCGCGCGACGGGATCTCGGTCTTGCCAACGGTGATGAAGTCGAGTCCGTCGGAGACGACCTCCCACAGCGTCTTGTCGGGGTCGATGTTCGCGCGAGACTGGTCGACGTAGCTGATCTTGACCGTCTCACCGATCTTCAGGGTGCCGCCGTCGAGCGGCTCCAGGCCCACGATCGTCTTGAACAGCGTGGTCTTTCCGACGCCGTTCGGGCCGATCACGCCGACGATGCCGTTGGGCGGCAGGTTGAAACTGAGTCCATCGATGAGAGAGCGACCGTCGAAGCCCTTCTGCAGGTTCTTCGCGTCGATGACGATGCTGCCGAGTCGAGGACCGGCGGGGATCGTGATCTCCTCGAAGTCGAGCTTGCGGGTGCGCTCCGCCTCGGATGCCATCTCCTCGTAGCGGGCGAGACGCGCCTTCGACTTGGTCTGACGCCCCTTCGCGCTGGAGCGGACCCACTCGAGCTCCTCCTTGAGGCGCTTCGCGAGCTTGGCGTCCTTCTTGCCCTGGATCTCGAGGCGCTCGCCCTTCTTCTCGAGGTAGGTCGAGTAGTTGCCCTCGTAGCCGATCAGGCGACCACGGTCGACCTCTGCGATCCACTCGGCGACGTGGTCGAGGAAGTACCGGTCGTGGGTGATCGCGATGACCGCGCCCTTGTACGCCTGCAGGTGCTGCTCGAGCCAGAGCACGCTCTCGGCATCGAGGTGGTTGGTGGGCTCGTCGAGCAGCAGCAGATCCGGCTTCTGCAGCAGCAGCTTGGCGAGAGCCACGCGGCGCTTCTCACCACCGGAGAGTGGAGCGATCGCCGCATCGGCCGGCGGGGTGCGGAGCGCATCCATCGCCTGGTCGAGCTGGGAGTCGAGGTCCCATCCGTCGGCTGCGTCGATCTCCTCCTGCAGGGTGCCCATCTCGGCGAGCAGAGCGTCGAAGTCGGCGTCGGGATCGGCCATCAGCGCCGAGATCTCGTTGAAACGGTCGACCTTCGCCTTGATGGCGATGCCGTCCTGGATGTTCTCGATCACCGTCTTGGATTCGTCGAGCTCCGGCTCCTGCATCAGGATGCCGACGCTGAACCCCGGCGAGAGCTTCGCCTCGCCGTTGGAGGGCGTGTCGAGGCCGGCCATGATCTTGAGGATCGTCGACTTACCGGCACCGTTCGGGCCGACCATGCCGATCTTCGCTCCGGGGAGGAAGGCCATCGTGACGTCATCGAGGATGAGCTTCTCGCCCACCGCCTTGCGCGCACGGACCATCGAGTAGATGTACTCTGCCACCGGGAATCGCTCCTTCTGTCGGCGTCTGATCGACACTCCAGCCTACCGGCTGGAGTGCGGGTCACCAGTCGATCGCGCGCGTGGTGCCGATGAGGCATCGTCCCTCGGCGAGTTGCGGCATCACCTGCGTCACCAGCTGGCCCGTCGACGGACCGACCTGGCCGATGAGGCACTCGGTGTCGCCCCAACGCACCGAGAACTGCAGACTCTCGGCTGCGTTCCCCACGGTCGACTGGTCGTTGGTGACCTGCATCGCCGCTTTGTCGAAGCCGACGCCCACCAGTGCGTCGATGTACGCTCGCCCCTCGCCGCGCTGCTCCGAATCCCACACGCCCTGCGCGGTCTGAGTGAAGATCGGGAGGTTGTCCTCGGCGGAGCCGTCGGGCACGAAGGCGACCTCCACGGGGGCGTCGGTCGCCGAGGGCGACGGAGCCGAAGACGTGGGCGCGGGATCGGGGCCGCCTACGCAGCCCGCGAGCACGAGGACAGCGGCCGCAGCGACGGACGCACCGACGACCGCGCGTATGACGGGGAGGACCGATCGTCGAAGCACGCCCCGAGTCTACGGGGACGTGCCGACGATCGCCGTCACACGACACGGCGGGAGTCGCGGCCTCTCGCGGGCTCAGTAGAGTGCCGTCGCCGTCGCTTCCTCGTCCACCGCGGGGGTGTCCGTCTCGGCCCATGCCGTGTCGAGCGCGAGCGGCGCGGACTCCTCGTCGCCGCGAGTGTCTCCGTGCGTGTCGTTCGCCGCGGCCGGCGCCTCACTGGTCGGCGTCGTGCGGCTCGAACGGAGGTAGGCCGTCGTCCCCCACCGGAGGTCGTGCCCGATCGCATCCGCGTCGATGTCGACGCTCGTGCCGCTCTTGCCGTTGCTCTCCCAGTTGCGGATCCGCAGACGCCCGGTGACGATCACACTGTCGCCGGAGCGCAGCGAGGCCTTCGCATGCTCGCCGAGCTGCCGATACGCGGCGACGGAGTACCAGTTCGTTCCGGAATCGACCCAGGCCTGGGCCGACTGATCGAATCGGCGATGGGTGCTCGCGAGACGGAAGTTCGTCACGGCGACGCCTCCGCCCGTCTGCGCCTGGTTGGGGTCGGTCGCCACCTTGCCGACGATCGTCACGGTATCCATCATCTCGTTCTCCTTCGCTCCCGAGTCTTCCGCTCGGCTCGCTCCAGACTGCGGCAGGCAGCTGGCCCTGCGGGACACGGATCACGCGGTTGGTGGACGAACGGGAATCCCCGGTCAGCGTGCAGGAAGAGTGCCCCCGGCCATCGATCCGAATGTCGGTGGTCGGTCATACGTTCGAGGTGAGAGGAGAACTCATGAACGACACACTGATCGCACCCACCACCGCACAGCCCTGGACGACGCCCCGCATCGCCTCGACGCGTGAACACCTGATCCGCGCCGCCGATCAGTTGTGGCGTGTGCAGGACAACGCGTCCGGTCGAGTCCTCGGCCACCTTCGCGTCGCCACCGATCCGCTCGGTCTGCGCTATCGCGCCGAGCGTCTCCACCTCGAGACCGGTGCGTTCCGACTGATCGGCGAGTTCTGGCGGGTCGACGATGCGGTATCCGCGCTGCGTTACTCGTGAACCGATGACGCAGTCGTGCCCCCGGCAGGATTCGAACCTGCGACCGGCGGATTAGAAGGCCGCTGCTCTTCCGCTGAGCTACGGAGGCGAATAGCACTACCGTACCGTGCTCGCGCTCCGATGTCGGAGCCGTCGATAGTATGACGGCATGGTATCTGCGTCGGAGAACGATCGTCTCGTATGGATCGACTGTGAGATGACGGGGCTCGATCTCTCGATCGACGAACTCGTCGAGATCGCCGTCGTCATCACGGACTTCGAACTCCAACCCGTCGATCCCGGATTCCAGATCGTGATCCGCCCGAGCGCCGCCTCGCTCGAGAACATGAACGACTTCGTCACCAAAATGCACGAGAAGTCGGGCCTGATCGAGGAGATCCCGCTCGGGGTGACGCTCGAGGAGGCCGAGGCGCAGACGCTCGCATATATCCGTCGCTTCGTCCCCGTCGAGCGCAAGGCTCCCCTCGCCGGCAACACGATCGGCACCGATCGCATGTTCCTCGCGAAGTACATGCCGAAGATCGACCAGTGGCTGCACTACCGCAACGTCGATGTGTCCAGCATCAAGGAGCTCTCGCGCCGGTGGTACCCGCGAGTCTTCTTCCAGGCCCCGTCCAAAGACGGCGGGCACCGCGCGCTCGCAGACATCCTCGAGTCCATCCGTGAGCTCCGCTACTACCGGGAGGCGGTGTTCGTCGACGAGCCCGGCCCCTCGAGCGACGACGCGAAGACCATCGCTCAGCGCACCGTGTCGGAGTTCACCCCAAACATGTAATAGACTCGTCTGGTTGCCTGCTCCGGTAGGCACATGGTGGGTATAGCTCAGCTGGTAGAGCGCTGGCTTGTGGTGCCGGATGTCGCGGGTTCGAGTCCCGTTACTCACCCCATACGAAAGGCCCGAGTCCCCGGACTCGGGCCTTTCGCTTTGCGGGATCTCGCTCCGAGTCGCGCCCCTAGACTGACGAGGTGTCACTCGCGGTCTGGTTCTCGCTTCTGACGGCTTCCGTGGTGATCAGCTTCACCCCGGGCGCCGGCGCCATCAATACGATGTCGAACGCCCTCTCCCAGGGCTGGCGTCGATCGATCTGGGGCATCATCGGGCAGCAGCTCGCCCTCGTGGTGCACGTGGTCGTGGTGGCCGCGGGAGTCGGGCTGCTGGTCTCGCAGTCCGAACTGCTGTTCAACGGCATCCGTTACGCGGGCGCGGCCTACCTCGTCTACCTCGGCCTGCGCCTGATCCTGGCGAAGCCCACGGCGCCCGTCGCCGACGACGCACTCGACCTGGTCGATGCGCACGAGGGCCACTGGTCCATGATCCGTCGGGGTTTCTGGGTCAACCTGCTCAACCCCAAGGCGATCGTGTTCTTCCTCGCCTTCATCCCCCAGTTCATCCGCCTCGACGAACCCCAACTGCCTCAATACCTGATCCTCCTGGCCACGGTCATCGTCGTGGACGTCCTCGTGATGTGGGGCTTCTTCGCCGCAGCCGCCCGGCCGTTCCGACGCTTCACGCGCACGGCGAGGGGCCAGCGCACCCTCAACACCGTCTTCGGCATCCTCTTCATCGCGGTCGCCGGGCTCCTCGTCTTCCTGCATTGATCCTGCGCGGCCCCTAGGCTGAACACGATGGAAATGGATGCCGCGACCTTCGAGACCCTCGTCGTCGACGAGCTCGATCGGCTGCCCGACGACATGGTCGACGGACTCGACAACGTCGTGTTCGTCGTCGAGGACCGCCCGGAGGACGGCAGCCTCGACCTCCTCGGCCTGTACGACGGTCTCGCCCTGACCGAGCGCACCCAGTACGGGATGGGCGAACTCCCCGACCGGATCGTCGTCTACCGCGAACCCCACCTCGCCGTGTGCGAGGACGAGGGGGAGCTCCGCGACGAGCTCCACACCACACTCGTGCACGAGATCGCGCATTTCTACGGCCTCGACGACGCGCAGCTCCACGATCTGGGGTGGGCATGAGCACGCCTGCGGTGGTCCCGGACGTCGTGGAGGACATCGATCTCCGCGCCGCGCCGCTCGAGCCCTGGCAGGTCGTCGTCTGGAACGATCCGGTCAACCTCATGAGCTACGTCGTACGGGTGTTCCGCACGTACTTCGGCTACTCGATCGATCGCGCGACGTCGCTGATGCTCGCCGTGCACCACGACGGGCACGCGATCGTCGCCACGGGGCCCCGCGAGACCATGGAGGTCCACGCTCAGGCCATGCACGAGTACGGCCTCTGGGCGACCGTGCGGAAGGCCCCGCAGTGAGCGCCGCTGCCGTCGAGATCACCCTCGTCACCCTCGAGGGCGTACGACTGGACGAGGTCGTCGACGAGTACACGACGCTGCTGTCGTCCGCGGATGCGAACGACGAGGCCCTCGATCGTCTCGCACCGACCCCCTATCCCGACGATGAGCACGCGTCACGCGATTTCGCCGAGGCCACCCGGGACGATCTGCTCGAGCGCCGCCTCGCAGATGCCGACGTGGTCCGCCGCGCACTCGCCCCGTTCCAGTCCTTCCGCGCGTCGATGACCGATGACGACATGCTCCGCGCCCACACCCTCGAGGTCCCGCGCGGCGAGGTCGATGCGTGGTTGCGCACTCTGAACGCGATCCGCCTGGTCCTCGCCACCCGCCTCGGGATCATCGACGACGACGACCACGACCCCGAGGATCCGCGTTTCGGGATCTACGACTGGATCGGGTACCGCCTCGAGCTCCTCATCGATGCGGAGATGGGCGACTGACGCGCCCGCGGGTCACGGAATCTCGATGATCCGCGTCGCCAACGACCGGGGGTCGTCACGCGCGATGTGCGCGCGCTCCTGCGCCGCCCAACGATCCCAGTGCGGACGGTAGGTCTCGCCGTCGCGCGTCAGCGCCCTGCGCTTGCGCACCGGCTCCTCAGCCTCGAGCCACACCCGCACATCGCCCAGGGCTGCCGTGGCCGGTGTCAACAGTCCGCTGCCCTCGACGATCACTCCGAGCGCAGGATCGACCGCATGCGTCTCCGCCTCGGTAGCGCGTTCCCAATCCCAACGCTGCCATGCGCCGAGCTTCCCGCGCCCGTGCGGCCGGAGGATTCCCTCCAGCGCCCGCTCGACTCCCCCATCGAGGCCGTCCCATCCGGGATAGAGCGAATCGAGGGCGATGACCTGCACACGACCGACGAGCGGCCACTCTTCGGCGACCCGCGCCGCGAGAGTGGACTTCCCCGCGCCGCTGCAGCCGTCGATGAGGACGACCGGGTTCGACGCGGCCAACGCGCGGAGATCGTCGCAGATCAGCCCCGCCGCGCGGGCGAGCGCCGCAGCGACAGGATCATCACTTCTTGAGAGCACGGATGATGCGTGAGAGAGCTCGGCCTGCGACCCAGACGAATGGCACCGCCACGACCAGCAGCGTGACGATGTTGGGCTCGAAACGCAGCCCCTCCTCGCGACGCACGTAGACGCCGACGGGAACGGAGACTCCGCCGCCGCCACCGCCTTCCGCGCCGTCGCCGCTTCCCCCGCCGAAGCCCGAGTAGGTGAAGGCGACGGGAGTGATGCTGACGCCGTCGACGTCCTGCGGCTCTCCGTATGCGCTCTTGACCCCGATGGACGCGGCCTGCTTTCCGAGTTCCAGTGCAATGTTCGGCATGGGACCACGCTAGTCGACCGCAAGGGATTGCGGAGCGTCAATCCACGCCGTGCGCCCGAGGATGCTGTGCAGCACCGCGCCCTTCGCCGCGCCCGATGTGCCGCGCGCGCGTGATGGTCGCAGTCCCGAAGCGAGCCACGGCATCGTCGACCGCTCCCTCGACCCGCCTCCAGTCCTCGTCGTCGTCCCACAGCCCCATCCCACCGCCGCCCGCCGGCTGCAGCTTCTCGGCACGCACTCCGACGAGCCTGATCGGGTCACGACGGTCGATCTGCTCGAACAGCGCTTGAGCGGCCTCGCCGATGCGCTGTCCGACCGCGGTGGGTTCCGACAGCGTCTGAGAGCGGTTCACGGTGCGGAAGTCGTCGAAGCGGATCTTGATCGAGACCGTCGCCGCCTCCCACTGCGCACGACGAAGACGCGCGGCAACGCGGTCCGCGAGCCGCAGCAGTTCCGCTCGCAGGAACGGACGATCGAGGATATCGTGCTCGAACGTCTCCTCGTGTCCGATGCTCTTCTCTACACGCTCGGTGTCGACGGCTCGGGCGTCTTCTCCGCGGGCGAGCTGCGCCAGACGGGTGCTCAGCGCCGAGCCGACGGCGCGGTCGAGCATCTCCGGAGAGGACTCACGGATGTCGCCGATGGTCCGGATGCCGCGCGCCTCGAGTGCCTCCGCAGCCTTCGGGCCGACACCCCACATCGCGCGGACCGGCCGCGGCGAGAGGAACTCGAGCGTGCGTGCCGCCGGCACGACGAGCATTCCGTCGGGTTTCGCGATCGTCGATGCCATCTTCGCGACGTGCTTGGTCGCCGCGACGCCGACGCTGCACGTGATACCGACCTCGTCCGCCACGCGCTCGCGCACGAGCCGGGCGATCACCCCCGGGCTCCCCCACAACCGGCGCACGCCCTGCACATCGAGGAACGCCTCGTCGACGGACAGCGGCTCGACCAGCGGCGTGAACGACTCGAAGATCGCCATCACCTGTCGGGAGACCTCTTGATACCGGTGGAAGTGCGGCATCACGATCCGCGCCGAGGGGCAGAGCCTGATCGCCTGGGAGACCGGCATGGCCGAGCGCACCCCGTAGCGACGCGCCTCGTACGACGCGCTCGAGACGACCGACCGCCCATCGGGCGCTCCGATGATGATCGGGAGACCACGAAGACCCGGATCGTCGAGCACCTCGACAGCCGCGTAGAAGGCATCCATGTCGACGTGCAGGATGCGCGTTCCCGTGTCGTCGGCTCCCGCCGACGACACCATGCGCCCTCTGCCGTCTCCGTGCCCCATGAGAACATTCTCCCTCGGACCACCGACACCGGCCCGAGGGAGAACAGGACCTACTGCGCGGCGCGCTCGAGGATCAGTTCGCGCACGCGCGCGGCGTCCGCCTGACCCTTCATCGCCTTCATGACCGCACCGATCACGGCACCGGCGGCCTGCACCTTGCCATCCTTGATCTTCGCCAGCACGTCCGGCTGTGCGGCGAACGCATCGTCGATCGCCGCGATCAGCGCGCCGTCGTCCGAGACGACCGCGAGGCCACGGGCGTCGACGACCTCCTGCGGCGTTCCCTCGCCGGCGATGACGCCCTCGAGCACCTGGCGGGCGAGCTTGTCCGTCAGCGTTCCCGCGTCGACCAGCTTCTGCAGGGCGGCGACGTTCTGCGGGCTCACCAGGGCAGCGGCATCCTTCTCCTGGGCGTTGGCGAGACGGGCGATCTCGCCGGTCCACCACTTACGAGCCGCCGCGGGCGCGGCCCCGGCCGCGATCGTCGCCTCGACCTCGTCGAGGATGCCGCTGTTGCGCACGTCCTGGAACTCGAGATCGGTGAAGCCCCACTCGGTCATCAGACGACGACGCCGCGCGACGGGCTGCTCGGGCAGTGCCGCCCGCAGCTCCTCGATCAGTGCAGCGGCCGGCTCGACGGGGAGGAGATCCGGCTCCGGGAAGTAGCGGTAGTCATCGGCATCCGACTTCGGACGACCCGGAGACGTGGTTCCGGTGTCCTCGTGCCAGTGGCGGGTCTCCTGCGTGATGGAGCCGCCGTCGGCGAGGATCTGCGCCTGGCGCTGGATCTCGTACCGCACCGCACGCTCGACCGAGCGCATGGAGTTGACGTTCTTGGTCTCCGTGCGGGTGCCGAGCTTCTCCTCGCCCCGGCGTCGCAGGGAGACGTTCGCGTCGCAGCGCAGGTTGCCCCGCTCGAGACGGGCTTCGGAGATGCCGAGTCCACGCACGATGTCGCGGATCGCGGCGACGTAGGCCTTGGCGACCTCGGGAGCGCGGTGCTCCGTGCCGGTGATGACCTTCGTCACGATCTCGACCAGCGGCACGCCCGCGCGGTTGTAGTCGACCAGCGAGTACTCCGCACCCTGGATACGACCGGTCGCTCCGCCCATGTGGGTCAGCTTGCCGGCGTCCTCCTCCATGTGCGCGCGCTCGATCGGGATCGTGATGAGCGTGCCGTCCTCGAGCTCGACCTCGACCGACCCCTCGTACGCGATCGGCTCGTCGTACTGCGAGATCTGATAGTTCTTCCCGAGGTCGGGGTAGAAGTAGTTCTTGCGCGCGAAACGGCTCGACTCCGCGATCGAGCAGCCCAGGGCGAGCCCGAGGCTGATCGACGACCGGATCGCCGTCTCGTTCACGACGGGCAGTGAGCCGGGGAGACCGAGGTCGACCGGCGCGATCAGCGTGTTCGGCTCCGCGGCGTGATACGCCTCGTTCGCCGGGTTCGGCGCGTCCGAGAACATCTTCGTGTTCGTGTTCAGCTCGACGTGCACCTCGAATCCGAGCACGGGCTCGAACAGTTCGAGGGCCTTGTCGAAGTCCATGAGCTTGGCGGCGGCCATCAGCGGTTCCCTCCTGCGAGCTGGGGTGCGCGGGTGAGCAGCGGGGCGCCCCACGAATCGACGAGGAGCGTCTCGAGTGCGGCTCCCACACGGTAGAGGCGGGCATCTTCACGCGCCGGAGCGATGAACTGGATGCCGACGGGGAGACCGTCGTCGTCCGCCAGACCGCTCGGGATCGAGATCCCCGGCACACCCGCGAGATTCACGGGAATCGTCGTGATGTCGTTGAGATACATCTGCAGTGGGTCGTCGATCTTCTCGCCGAGTTTGAACGCGGTCGTCGGCGCCGACGGCGTCGCGATCACGTCGACCTCCGCGAAGGCGGCGGCGAAGTCCTGCTGGATGAGCGTGCGCACCTTCTGGGCACTGCCGTAGTACGCGTCGTAGTATCCCGCCGACAGCGCGTAGGTGCCGAGGATGATGCGGCGCTTGACCTCGTCGCCGAAACCGGCGTCGCGCGTCGCGGACATGACGTCCTCGACGGTCGGGGTCCCGTCCGGAGTGACCCGCAGGCCGAAGCGCACCGAGTCGAACTTCGCGAGGTTGCTCGACGCCTCCGCGGGGAGGATCAAGTAGTACGCCGCCACACCGTATTCGAAGTGCGGTGCGCCGATCTCGACGATCTCGGCTCCCTGCGCCTCCATGAGCGCGAGCGAGGCGCGGAAGGATGCCGCGACACCCGGCTGGAAGCCGCTGTCGGGCAGTTCGCGGATGACACCGACCTTGAGACCCTTGAGCACGTCGCCGCGCGCGCCCTCGCGGGCGGCCTCGGCGAACGACGGCCAGGCGTCCTTCAGCGACGTCGAGTCCTTCGGGTCGTGACCGGCGATGACATCGTGCAGGAGTCCGGAGTCGAGGACGGTGCGCGAGACGGGGCCGACCTGGTCGAGGCTGGACGCCAGGGCGATCGCCCCGTACCGGCTGACCCCGCCATAGGTCGGCTTCACGCCGACCGTGCCGGTCACGTGCGCGGGCTGGCGAATCGATCCGCCGGTGTCCGAGCCGAGCGCGATCGGGGCCTCGAAAGCGGCGACGGCTGCAGCCGACCCACCGCCGGAACCGCCCGGGATGCGCTCCAGGTCCCACGGGTTGTGGGTGGGGCCGTAAGCCGAGTGCTCGGTCGACGAGCCCATCGCGAACTCGTCCATGTTGGTCTTGCCGAGGGGCACGAGACCTGCGGCGCGCGAGCGCGCCACGACCGTCGCGTCGTACGGCGAACGGTATCCCTCGAGGATGCGCGAGCCGCTGGTGGTGGGCTGATCGGTCGTGACCAGCACGTCCTTGATCGCGAGCGGCACACCGGCGAGCGGGCCCAGCTCCTCACCCGCGGCACGGCGCGCGTCGATGGCCGCTGCGGCCTCGAGCGCCCCTGCGTTCACGTGCAGGAAGGCATGGACGTCGCCGTCCACGGCGGCGATGCGGTCGAGGTGCGCCTGCGTCGCCTCGACGCTCGACACCTCCCCGGCGGCGAGCTTCGCCGCGAGGTCGGAGGCGTCCAGGCGGATGATGTCGCTCACTGCTCTTCTCCCAGGATCGCGGTGACGCGGAAGCGGCCGTCGGCAGCATCCGGAGCGTTCTGCAGCACCTGCTCGTGCGTCAGCGTCTGCCCGACGACGTCGGGACGGAAGACGTTGCTCAGCGGGATCGGGTGGCTCGTCGCGACGACGTCGGCGGTCGCGACCTCCGACACCTTCGCGATGTTGTCGACGATCGCGTCGAGCTGGCCCGTGAGCCGCGACACCTCGTCGTCGTTCAGCTGGATGCGTGCGAGCACACCGAGATGGCGCACGAGTTCGGGGGTGATTTCAGACACGCCTGCAAGTCTAGTCAGCGGCTTCCTCCACAGCCGCCTCCGTGCGTTCGATCCCTCCCCCTATGCTGGGGCGCGTGAGTACGTTCCAGCCTCCTCGCCCGTGGGTCGCCAGCTACGCAGACGGCGTCCCGGAAGACCTCGCTCCCGTCTCGGGATCCCTGATCGACATCGTCGCCGAGTCGGTGCGGGACTATCCCGATGCACCGGCTCTGCAGTTCTTCGGCCGCGAGACCACGTACGCCGAGTTGCAGGATGCGATCGACCGCGTCGCCGGCGGACTCCGCGATCTCGGCGTGCGCGCGGGCGACCCGGTCGCGATCGTGCTGCCGAACTGCCCGCAGCACATCGTCGCGTTCTATGCCGTCCTGCGGCTCGGAGCGGTCGTCGTCGAGCACAATCCGCTGTACACGCCCCGCGAGCTGCGGAAGCAGTTCGAGGACCACGGCGCGAAGCATGCGATCGTCTGGAACAAGGTCGTCTCGACCGTGCAGGAGTTCCCGTCCGATCTCGCGGTGTCGACCCTCGTCTCGGTCGACGTGACCACGGCGATGCCGTTCCTCACCCGCATCGCGCTGCGCCTTCCCGTGGGGAAGGCTCGGGAATCCCGCGCGGCGCTCACCACTCGCGTCCGTGGAACGGTGACCTGGGAGTCGCTCGTCTCCCACGACCCGATTCCGGAGTCGCATCCGCGCCCCTCGACGGACGACCTCGCCATCATCCAGTACACGTCGGGCACGACCGGCACCCCCAAGGGCGCCTCGCTGACCCACCGCAACCTCCTGGCCAATGCCGCGCAGGCCAAGGCGTGGGTCCCGTCGATCCAGCGCGGCAAGGGCTGCGTCGTCTACGCCGTCCTCCCGATGTTCCACGCCTACGGCCTCACGCTGTGCCTCACGTTCGCGATGTCGATGGGCGCGCGCCTCGTGCTCTTCCCCAAGTTCGACCCCGATCTCGTGCTCGACGCGATGAAGAAGCACCCCGCCACGTTCCTGCCCCTCGTGCCGCCGATCGCCGATCGCCTGCTCGCGGCGGCGAACCAGAAGGGCGTCTCGCTCGACGGCATCGAGGTCGCGATCTCCGGCGCCATGGCGCTGCCCCACGAACTCGTCGTCCCCTTCGAGGCGGCGACGCACGGTTTCCTCGTCGAGGGATACGGACTCAGCGAGTGCTCCCCCGTGCTCATGGCCAACCCCGTCGCCGACAACCGCGTGCCCGGCACCGTCGGTCTCCCGCTGCCCGGTACCGAGTGCCGCGTGGTCGATCCCGAGAATCCGACGGTCGATGTCCCGGCCGGATCGGCGGGCGAGCTCGTCGTGCGCGGTCCGCAGGTCTTCTCGGGCTATTACGGCAAGCCGGAGGAGACGGATGCCGTCTTCGCCGACGGCTGGTATCGCACGGGTGACATCGTCACGATCGATGACGCCGGCTTCGTGCGGATCGTGGACCGCATCAAAGAGCTCATCATCACGGGCGGGTTCAACGTCGCCCCCACCGAGGTCGAGAACGCGCTGCGGCAGCATCCGCAGATCGTCGATGCCGCGGTCATCGGCCTTCCGAGCGCGCACTCCGGCGAAGAGGTCGCCGCAGCGATCGTCGTCGACGGCGGTGTCGACGTCGACGTCGAAGCAATCCGCGAGTTCGTGCGGGGGATCCTCACCCCTTACAAGGTTCCGCGCCGGCTGTTCGTGGTCGACGAACTGCCGAAATCCCTCATCGGAAAGGTGCTCCGGCGGCAGGTCAAGGAGCGTCTTCTCGCACTCACCAGCGGTTCCTGAGGACGCCCTCACAGGCGCGCAGCACCCTCGGGGCGCTACCCTTGGGAAGTGACCCCTGAAGATGCAGTGCTGACCGACGCCCCCGAGGACTCCCCCGCGACCCCCGGATTCGAGGATCTCGGCATCACCGGGCCCGTCCTCAAAGCCATCCGTGACCTCGGCTACGAGACCCCGTCGCCCATCCAGGCGGCCACCATCCCGACGCTCCTCGCGGGTCGCGACGTCGTCGGCATGGCGCAGACCGGCACGGGAAAGACCGCGGCCTTCGCGCTGCCCGTCCTCGAGCGTCTCGACGTCTCGCAGAAGACGCCGCAGGCCCTCGTGCTCGCCCCGACCCGCGAACTCGCGCTCCAGGTGTGCGAGGCATTCGAGTCGTACGCCTCGAAGATGAAGGGCGTCCACGTGCTGCCCGTCTACGGCGGCCAGGGCTACGGCGTCCAGTTGTCGGCTCTCCGCCGCGGCGTGCACGTGGTGGTCGGTACCCCCGGCCGCATCATGGACCACCTCGCTAAGGGCACGCTCGACCTCTCCGAGCTGCAGTACCTCGTGCTCGACGAGGCCGATGAGATGCTCAAGATGGGCTTCGCGGAAGACGTCGAGCAGATCCTCGCGCAGACGCCCGAAGAGAAGCAGGTCGCCCTCTTCTCCGCCACGATGCCGCCGCAGATCCGCCGTCTGGCGCAGAAGTACCTGCGCGATCCCGAAGAGATCAGCATCAAGTCGAAGACCGCGACCGGCACGAACATCACCCAGCGATACCTGGTGGTGTCCTATGCGCAGAAGGTCGATGCGCTGACCCGCATCCTCGAGGTCGAGAACTTCGACGGCATGATCGTCTTCGTCCGCACCAAGAACGAGACCGAGACGCTCGCCGAGAAGCTGCGTGCGCGCGGGTACTCGGCCGCGGCGATCAACGGCGACGTGCCGCAGGTGCAGCGCGAGCGCAGCGTCAACCAGCTCAAGGACGGCAAGCTCGACATCCTCGTCGCCACCGATGTCGCCGCGCGCGGCCTCGACGTCGAGCGCATCAGCCACGTCATCAACTTCGACATCCCGACCGACACGGAATCGTACGTGCACCGCATCGGTCGCACCGGCCGTGCCGGTCGCACCGGTGACGCGATCAGCTTCATCACTCCGCGTGAGCGCTACCTCCTCAAGCACATCGAGAAGGCGACGCGTCAGGAGCCGACGCAGATGCAGCTCCCGACCACGGAAGACGTCAACACCACGCGCCTCACCCGGTTCGACGACGCGATCACCGCCGCTCTCGGAGACGCCGCCCGGATCGAGTCGTTCCGCGATGTGGTCGCCCACTACGTCCGCAACCACGACGTCCCCGAGGGCGATGTCGCCGCGGCCCTCGCGATCGTCGCC
Organism: Microbacterium galbinum; assembly: GCF_023101185.1. Classification (GTDB taxonomy): domain Bacteria; phylum Actinomycetota; class Actinomycetes; order Actinomycetales; family Microbacteriaceae; genus Microbacterium; species Microbacterium galbinum. The sequence continues at coordinate 2,910,484 of NZ_CP078077.1, read as the reverse complement.
CAGGGGGACACTCCCCTGCTGCTCGACCCGGCGGACGACCCTCTCGCGAAGGCCGTCGCCGCCGACAACCGCCCGCCGCGCGAACGCAACGCGCGCGACTCCCGCGAGCCCCGCACCGAACGCCGCGGGCGTGGCGACTACGCCGCCTACCGCATCGAGGTCGGCCGGCGCCACCGTGTCGAGCCGCGACAGATCGTCGGCGCGCTCGCGAACGAGGGCGGCCTCGGACGCGACGACTTCGGGGCGATCAACATCCGCCCCGACTTCTCGATCGTCGAGCTTCCCGCGAACCTCGACCCGGCCGTTCTCGAGAAGCTGAGCAGCACACGCATCTCGGGCCAGCTCATCGAGATCAAGCCGGATCGTGGACCGGGTGCGCGACGCGGCGGGCCGCGTGAGGGCGGCGCTCGCTTCGACCGGCGCGACCGTGACGATCGTCCGCGCCGCAACGACGACAGCCGTCCGCCGCGTGGCGACCGCGAGGAGAAGCCGTTCCGCAAGCCGCGGCACAAGAACTGAGCGCTCGCGGCGGAGCTAGCCGGCCTCGCGCCGCGCGAGCTTCGCCGCGAGATCGACCAGCACCTCGGGTCGCCCCAGCAGAAGGCGCTGCTCGGGGTGACCGATCAACTGGTCGAGCAGCAGTTGAGCACCGACGACCGTCGGGCGCCAGTACCCTCCGACGTGGTGGCGTCCGAGATCGAGGCGCTGCGCCTCGCCGCGGACGATGAGCTCCACCGAACCGTCATCCGGTCCGATACCGACATCCTCCTGCGCCGCCGCAGCGAGGATTCCCAGCCCGATCGTGCTTGCCAGCCCCGGGTAACGGAATCCCGTCGTCGGAACGTCGAACCGCACCGACGAGAGGTGCTCCCACGCGAACACCCGGCCTGCTCCGGCCCCGTGCCGGTGCGCGACGACGTCTTCCGTGAGGCGGAGGTGGCCGCGCCCCGGGTCACCCACGACGAGCGCGCCCTCGGCGACGATGAGCGGACCGTAACGCCTCATTCCGCCGAAGACACCTCGCCGAGTGCCTCGGGTCCCTCCGTCACCAGCAGGTGGAACTGCGCGGCGTCGAGGATGCGGATGCCGAGTTCCTCGGCCTTGCCGAGCTTGGATCCGGCCCCCGGTCCTGCGGCGACGAAGTCGGTCTTCTTCGAGACGCTCGAGGCCGCTTTTCCGCCGGCCTGGATGATCGCCTCCTGGGCGCCTTCACGCGTGTACCCGTCGAGCGACCCCGTGGCCACGATCGTGAGCCCCTCGAGCACGCCTCCGGCCGAGACGGCGGCTCCGGGGCCGGGGTGTCCGGGGGTCGCCCATTGCACTCCCGCCGCCGCCCACTGATCGACGATCGCGACGTGCCAATCCACGTCGAACCATGCCAGAAGGGAGTCGGCGATGATCCCGCCCACTCCTTCGACGGCCGCCAGCTCCTCGCGAGACGCCCCACGGATCGCATCGAGCGAGCCGAACCACTGGGCCAGTGCGCGCGCCGCGACCGGTCCGACGTGACGGATGTTGAGCGAGACCAGCAGGCGCCAGAGTTCCTTGGTCTTCGCCTTCTCCAGCTCCGCCAGCAGCGTCACGGCTTGGGACGACGGTTGAGGACCTTCGATACCCGACTTCTTCTCGGCTGCCGTCGGGTTGCGACGGAACGGCGCACGGGTCTTGACGATGCCGTCGTCGTCCTGCTTGGGCAGGCCGGTCTCGGCGTCGCGCACGAACAGCTCGATCGGGACCAGCTGCTCCAACGACAGGTCGAACAGACCGGCCTCGGTCACGAGCGGGGGCTCCGCCGGTGACGTCGGCTGAGTGAGCGCGGCCGCCGTCACCTCACCGAGCGCCTCGACATCGAGCGCACCACGCGAACCGATGTGCTCGACACGACCGCGCACCTGGGCGGGGCACGAGCGGGCGTTGGGGCAACGCAGATCGATGTCGCCCTCCTTCATCGCCCGCAGCTCTGTGCCGCACTCGGGGCAGACCTCCGGCATCACGAACTCGCGCTCCGACCCGTCGCGACGCTCGACGACCGGGCCCAGCACCTCGGGGATCACGTCGCCGGCCTTGCGGAGCACGACCGTGTCTCCGATCAGCACGCCCTTCGCCTTGACCACGTCCTTGTTGTGCAGCGTGGCCTGGCGCACGACGGAACCCGCCACCTGCGCCGGGGCCATCACCGCGAAGGGTGTGGCGCGCCCGGTGCGCCCGACCGAGACGACGATGTCGAGCAGCTTCGTCTGCACCTCCTCGGGCGGGTACTTGTAGGCGATCGCCCATCGGGGCGCCCGACTCGTCGCGCCGAGCTCGTCGTGGAGTTCGAGCTCGTCGATCTTGACCACGATGCCGTCGAGCTCGTGTTCGATGTCGTGACGATGCTCGCCGAAGTACTCCACGAAGTCGGTGACCTCGTCGATGCTCGCGCAGACCTTCGCGTGCGGGCTCGTCGGGAGGCCCCAGGTCGAGAGGAGCTCGTACACCTCGCTCTGAGCCGCGACCGGCGGGTTCTGCCAGGCGCCGATGCCGTGCACATAGAGAGCGAGGGATTCGATGCGCAGCAGTCCCGCCTCGAGCTCGAGGCCGTCCTTCTTGTCGATCTGCTGGCGCAGCCCGCCACTGGCGGCATTGCGGGGGTTGGCGAACGAGGGGAAACGACGAGCGGCCGCCGTACGCGCCTTCTCCTCGTCGAACGGGCGCTTCGCACCGGTGCGGGCCTCCCAGCGCGCGAGCGCATCGGAGTAGGCGCGTTCCCGGAAGGACGCCTGCGCAGCGTTGAGTCGCTCGAACGCGGCCACCGGGATGAAGACCTCGCCGCGCACCTCGACGATCGCGGGATGCCCTTCGCCGTCGAGGCGCTCGGGGATCTCCGGCAGCCGCAGCGCGTTCTCGGTCACGATCTCGCCGACCCGTCCGTCGCCGCGCGTGGCCGCGGAGGTGAGGACGCCGTTCTCGTAGCGGAGATTGATCGCGAGGCCGTCGATCTTCAGCTCGGTGAGCCACGCGACATCACGACCGGCGGAGGCGCGGGTCTTCGCCGCCCACTCCCGGAGCTCGTCGAGGGAGAACACGTTGTCGAGGCTGAGCATGCGCTCGGCGTGCTCGATCGTCGCGAGCCCGGTCGTCTCGGCCGCGCCGACCATCTGCGTGGGCGAATCCTGACCCTGCAGCTCGGGATGCAGACGCTCGAGTTCTTCGAGCCGATGCATCCACCCGTCGTAGGTCGCGTCGTCGACCAGCGAGGTATCGCGACCGTAGTAGGCATCCTTCGCTTCGAGGATGCGGGTGGTCAGCTCCTCGGCCTCGGTGCGGGCGTCTTCGAGCGAGATGATGTCGGGCACCCGGCAAGTCTACGAGCGGGCACCGACATTCGGCGGTTCCGCTCAGGCGTCGACCGGAACCGCCGAGACCGTCCGGTCGATGGTGAACTGGCCGAGCACGCGCGTACCGACGTAGAGCACCGCGGTCTGTCCGGGGGCGACGCCGTCGAGCGGCACGACCGGCACCACCCGCACGCCGTCTGCATCGACGGAAGCGGTCGCCTCGACCGGCTCGGCGTGGGCGCGGATCTGCACGTGGCAGTCGAAGTCGGATGCCGTCGGCGCTGCCCCCGCCCAGCTGAATCTCGCGCCCGAGATCTCGCGGATCGCGAGCGCCTCCTTGGGACCGACGACGACCGTGTTCGACACGGGACGGACCTCGAGCACGAAGCGCGGCTTGCCGTCGGCGGCCGGGATGCCGAGCTTCAGGCCTCTGCGCTGTCCGACCGTATAACCGTGCGCCCCCTCGTGCGAGCCCACGACGGCGCCGCTGCGGTCGACGATCTCGCCGGTCGCGGTGCCGACCTTCTCGGCCAGCCAGCCGCGCGTGTCGCCGTCGGGGATGAAGCAGATGTCATGGCTGTCGGGCTTCTGCGCGACGCTCAGGCCGCGCTCCGCGGCCTCCGCGCGCACCAGAGCCTTGGACGGCGTCGTCCCCAGCGGGAAGTACGTGTGCGCGAGCTGCTCGGCCGTGAGCACTCCCAGCACATAGGACTGATCCTTCGCGTTGTCGGATGCGCGATGCAGCTCGAGCCCGCCCTCGCCGTCCAAGAGTGTGGCGTAGTGCCCCGTGCAGACCGCATCGAAGCCCAGTTCGATCGCCCGCTCCAACAGGGCCGCGAACTTGATCTTCTCGTTGCAGCGCATGCACGGGTTGGGGGTGCGACCCGCCTGGTACTCCGAGATGAAGTCGTCGATCACGTCGTCGCGGAACCGCTCCGAGAAGTCCCACACGTAGAAGGGGATGCCGAGCCGGTCCGCCGCGCGGCGCGCGTCCATGGCGTCCTCGATCGTGCAACATCCGCGGCTGCCGGTGCGGAGAGTGCCACCGGCACGCGAGAGCGCGAGATGCACCCCCACGACCTCGTGGCCGGCCTCGACCGCGCGCGCCGCGGCAACGGCGGAGTCCACTCCGCCACTCATCGCCGCCAGGATTCGCATGGATCCAGTCTACGAGCGTGGGGCTGTACCGGAGCCGGATGCGCGGAGATAGGCGTCTCCGATCACCTCCACGACGGCGGTGACGTCGTCGTCCGTCGACGTTCGTCCCAGGCTGAACCGCAGGACGCTCCGCGCATCCTGCTCGCTCCGCCCCATCGCCCGCACCACGTGCGAGGGCTCCGCGACCCCCGCCTGACACGCGGACCCGGTCGAGGCGGCGACGCCCGCGGTGTCGAGCAGGAAGAGCAGACTCTCCCCCACCGCACCGGGAAAGAGGAGGTGCGCGTTGCCCGGGAGCCGATCGACCGGGTCGCCGAGCAGCACGGCCTCGGGTACCCGCGCTCGGATGCCGGCGACCAACCGGTCCCGCAGCGCGCCGAGTCGGATCGCTTCGGCGGGACGCTCACGCTCGGCGAGCTCGAGAGCCGTGGCGAAGGCGGCGGCGCCCGGGACGTCCTGGGTGCCGGCGCGAAGGCCGCGCTGCTGCGCCCCGCCCCGGAGCAACGGAGCCATGCGCGCGGTCCGGGCGACGATCAGCGCACCGACGCCGACGGGCGCTCCGATCTTGTGCCCGGCGAGGCTGAGGGCCACGAGCCCGACCCCCGTTCCGGCGTCACCGCGGAGTCGCCGGAACGACAGCGGCAGATGGCCGAGCGCGGCGACGGCATCCAGGTGCAGGGGCACGCCGGCCTCCGCCGCAGTGGACGCCAGCTCTGCGGCGGAGTTCACCGTGCCCGCTTCGTTGTTCGCGACCAATGCGGTGGCGAGGGCGGCTCCGGGGAGTGCCGCGGCGAAGCGCCCCGGATCGATGAGCGCCGTCGAGGTCAGGGCGACGGGGCGCACGACCGCCCCCTCGCTCTGGAGGGACTCCACGGTGTCCATGGTCGCGTGATGCTCACCGTCGGGCAGGACGATCGCGTCGCGTCCCTGAGCGCGGGCGCGCCAGCTCCCCTGGAGCGCGAGATTGATCGACTCGGTCCCGCCCGAGGTGAAGACGATCTCGATCGGGTCGGCGTCGAGCACCTCGGCCACCCGTTCACGCGACTCCTCGAGGAGCCGACGGGCATCCTGTCCGGCGCCGTGCGTCGACGATGCATTGCCGATCGTCTCGCTCGCGGCGAGCCAGGCATCGCGCGCCTCCGGGCGCAGCGGAGTCGTCGCGGCGTGGTCGAGATAGTGCATCTCTCCACTCTCCCCCATTCCGACGTGCATCGGCGCACGGAACCCGGTTCTCACTGGTCCGACACCCGAGCACAGCACTCTAGGGTGTATTCATGCCCGAGACCCGAGTCTTCGCCGCGCCCGGCGGCACCACCCTCGACGATCTCGGCGTGCGTCTGCACGACGGGGTCGGCACGCTGCGCGTCTGGTCGCAGAATGCGTCCTCCGTCGAACTCGTGGTGTTCGACGCGACCGATCTCGACTGGGCGACCGACCAGGTCTCCCTCGAGCGCCTTCCAGGCGGGGTGTGGGAGGTCACGACGCCGCTCCTCCAGCCCGGAACCCGGTACGCGATCCGCGTCGGTGGCCCGCACGGACCGGGCAATACGTTCAACCCCGAGACGCTGCTTCTCGATCCCTACTCCCGCGGCCTCGCCCAGGGTGGCGGGTACGAGGAATGGCGGTCGGTCGTGATCGTCGACGGTTTCGACTGGGGGGACTCCCGCAAGCCGCGTATCCCACTCGACCGCACGATCATCTACGAGGGCCACCTCAAGGGCCTCACCAAGCGACAGCCCGATGTGCCGCCCGCCCTTCACGGCACCTACGCCGGGCTCGCCCACCCGGCGATGATCGAGTACTTCCACGCGCTCGGGATCACCTCGATCGAACTCCTCCCCGTGCACGCGTTCGTCCCGGAGCCGCGCCTGCTCGAGCGCGGGCTCACGAACTACTGGGGCTACAACACGCTGAACTTCTTCACCCCGCACACCGCCTACGCCTCGGAGGATGCACGCAAGGAGGGCCCCGAATCGGTCCTCGCGGAGTTCAAGGGGATGGTGCGTCTGCTCCACGAAGCCGGGCTCGAAGTCATCCTCGACGTCGTCTACAACCACACGTCGGAAGAGGGCATCGGCGGCCCCCGCTCCAGCCTGCGCGGTCTCGACAACGCGAACTACTACCGCCAGGACGCGAGCGGCGCGTACATCGACACGACCGGTTGCGGCAACACCCTGAACACGTCGACGGATGCCGGTGCGCGCCTCGTGCTCGACTCCCTGCGCTACTGGGCGCAGGAGATGCAGATCGACGGGTTCCGCTTCGACCTCGCGACGTCGATCGCCCGCGACGCGGACCACACCTATTCCCCCGAGCATCCGCTCCTGACGGCCATCGCGAACGATCCGGTGCTGCGCGACACCAAACTGATCGCCGAGCCGTGGGACGTGGGGCTGGGCGGATGGCAGACCGGCAACTTCCCGGCCGGGTGGCACGAGTGGAACGACCGCTACCGCGACCGCGTGCGCAACTTCTGGCTGAGCGACATCGACTACGCGCGTCGGGCGTCGACGCCGGTCGGCATCGGCGGATTCGCGACGCGACTCGCCGGATCGTCGAACACGTTCGACGAGAAGCGCGGGCCGCTCGCGAGCGTCAACTTCGTCACAGCGCACGACGGCTTCACCCTGCACGATCTCGTCTCGTACGACGTCAAGCACAACGAGGCCAACGGCGAGCACAATCGTGACGGCGCGGACACGAACCGCGCCTTCAACCACGGTGTCGAGGGGCCGACCGACGATGCCGCGATCCTCTCCGCCCGGCGCAAGGCGATGCGCAATCTCCTCGGCACGCTGCTGCTCTCGGCCGGCATCCCCATGCTCACCGCGGGCGATGAGGTCGGTCGCACGCAGCGGGGCAACAACAACGCCTACGCACAGGACTCCGCCCTCACGTGGCTGGCCTGGGACTACGAACCGTGGCAGCTCGACCTGCAGGCGCACGTCGCACGCCTGATCGAGCTGCGCTCGCAGAACCCCGCGCTGCGCCCGAGCCGGTACGCGCGCCTCGGCGAGCACATCCCGAACGCCTCGGTGATGGACTGGTTCGACCAGAACGGCGAGACGATGGAGAGCGATCAGTGGACGGATCCGGGCAACCGCACGCTCCAGTACGTCGCGGCATCCACGCCGGATGCCGAGGACGCGAATCGCATCCTCCTGATCGTGCACGGCACCGAGTCCCCGATCGACGTACGGCTGCCGGAGGAGATCGAGGGCGCCACCCGCTTCGTGTCGCTCTGGTCCAGCGCGGACGAGCGTCCGTCGGGCGACCGCGAGGTGTTCGCGCCCGGTGACGTCCTCCCCGTCGCCGGCACGTCGATGCGACTTTTCCTGGTCGAATGATGTCGGGTCGCGACGCGCTTGTCCACCCGGTATCGGAGGTCTGACCGGAGCGGTACATTCGGGATGTGGCTGCACGCGTCGGAAGTTCTCCCTCGGCTCTTCGGAGCCCCGCCCAGATCCCCCTGCGTCCCCGCGCGGACGAACCGATCGCCGAAGGGGTGACCACCGGAAGACTCCCGCTCACGAACGTGCAGCCCTCCGTTCCCGGTGGGTTCCCGCCCAAGGCGTTCGTCGGCGAGGTCGTCCCGTTCAGCGTGGTCTCGTTCCGAGAGGGTCACGACATCATCGGGGTCCATCTCCGGCTCACCGCACCGGACGGCGCCGAGAGCCTGCACCGACTCGCTCCCCGCCAGGACGGCACCGACACCTGGGCGGCGGAGATCGCGCTCGATGCCCAGGGATCGTGGACGTACCGTTTCGAGGCGTTCTCCGATGATTTCGCGACGTGGGCGCACGCCGCGGAGCTCAAGGTCGCCGCCGGGGTCGACATCCCGGTGATGGCAGCGCTCGGTGCCGAGATCCTCCAGCGCGCGGCGGCGGAGCGCGATCGTCCGGCGGCGGAGCGCAAGCGGCTGACCGCAGCGGCGGCCTCCCTCGCCACCGGGGACGCCGCAACGACCTCGGCACTGTCGACGGATGCCGACCTCGCGCGCGCGTTCGCCGATCGACCCGTCACCACCCTCCGTTCCGCGACGCCGGACCATCGGATCGTGGTCGACCGCACCGCCGCCGGCGTCGCGTCCTGGTACGAGTTCTTCCCCCGCTCCGAGGGCGCCAAGCGCCTCAAGGACGGAACGGTGAAGAGCGGCACGTTCCGCAGCGCGACGAAGCGGCTGCCCGGTGTCGCGGCCATGGGCTTCGATGTGCTCTACCTCGTGCCGATCCATCCCATCGGTACGACGAATCGCAAGGGACGCAACAACACGCTGACGACCGAGCCCGGCGACCCGGGGTCGCCCTACGCGATCGGCGCGGCCGAGGGAGGGCACGACGCCATCTACCCCGAGCTCGGCACCGCCGCCGACTTCCGTGCGTTCGTCCGCGCGGCGAAGAAGGAGGGACTCGAGGTCGCGCTCGATCTCGCCCTCCAGGCGTCACCCGATCACCCGTGGGTCTCCGCGCACCCCGAATGGTTCACCACGCTGCCCGACGGCACGATCGCGTACGCCGAGAACCCGCCGAAGAAGTACCAGGACATCTACCCGCTGAACTTCGACAACGACCCGGCGGGCATCTACGCCGAGATGCTCCGGATCGTGCAGCACTGGGTCGCGCAGGGCGTGAAGATCTTCCGGGTCGACAATCCGCACACCAAGCCCCTGCAGTTCTGGGAGTGGCTCATCGCGACCGTGAACGCCCAGGACCCCGACGTCATCTTCCTGGCCGAGGCTTTCACCCGCCCCGCCGTCATGCGCGCGCTCGCCGCCGTGGGCTTCCAGCAGAGCTACAGCTACTTCACGTGGCGCAACACCAAGGCCGAGCTCGAGGAGTTCCTGACCTCGGTGTCGCACGAGACCAGCGACTACATGCGCCCCAACCTCTTCGTGAACACGCACGACATCCTCACCGAGTACCTGCAGTTCGGCGGGCGCGCGGCGTACCGGGTACGGGCCTGCATCGCCGCGACCGCCGCACCGCTGTGGGGCGTGTACGCCGGTTACGAGCTCCTCGAGAACGTCGCCCGTCCCGGGTCCGAGGAGAACATCGACAACGAGAAGTACGAGTTCAAGTTCCGCGACTGGGACGGCGCCGAAGCCCGCGGCGAGTCCCTGGCTCCGCTGTTGCGCCGACTGAACGAGATCCGCCGACAGCATCCCGCGCTGCGTCAGCTCCGCAACTTCGACGTGCACTGGAGCGACGACGACCACGTGCTGGTCTACAGCAAGCACCTGGATGCTGCTTTCACCGGAACCGGCTCCCCCGACACGCTGATCGTCGTCGCCAACGTCGACCCGCATTCCGTCCGCGAGACCACCGTGCACCTCGACACCTCGCGCTGGGGGGTCCCCCTCGGTGAGCAGTTCGAGGTCGAGGATCTGCTCACGGGAGCGGTGTGGACCTGGTCGGATCACAACTACGTGCGCCTCGACGCCTTCGCCGAGCCCGTGCACATCCTGAAGGTGAGGCACCGCCCATGACTTCCATCGACGACCTGACGGCATCCGCCGAGTGGCAGGCGGTGTCCTCGGGCACCCACCACGACCCGCACGCCGTCCTCGGCGCCCACCCGCACAAGGATGGCGCCGACCGCACCGTCACGGTGATCCGCGCGCGCCGACCGCTCGCCTCGTCGGTCGCCGCCGTCTTCGGCAACGGACAGCGGCTCGACCTCGCCCACGTCGCTCAGGGGATCTGGGAGGCGCAGCACGACGGCCCGCCCGTGCCCTACCGTCTCGCGACGGCCTATGGAGACGACGACGAGACCGTCGTCGGCGACCCCTATCGCCACGCGCCCACCCTCGGCGACGTCGACATCCATCTGATCGCCGAGGGCCGGCACGAACGCCTCTGGCACGTGCTCGGGGCGCATCCCGGCGACGTCGACGGAGAGACGGGGGTCGCGTTCGCCGTGTGGGCGCCCAACGCCACGGCCGTGCGCGTGATCGGCGACCACAACGGATGGAGCGGAGAGTCCCACGCCATGCGCTCCATGGGCGCCAGCGGCGTCTGGGAGCTGTTCGTGCCCGATCTCGCGGTCGGCACCCGCTACAAGTATCAGATCCGTACGCGCTCCGGGGAGTGGATCCTCAAGGCCGACCCGATGGCGCAGTGGGCCGAGGTGCCGCCGGACACGGCGTCGGTCGTCACGGCATCGTCGTACGTCTGGAGCGACGGTGCATGGATGACCCGACGCGCCGCCACGCATGCCGTCGCGCAGCCTCTCTCCGTCTACGAGGTCCACATCGGCTCCTGGCGGGGCGGTCTCGGGTATCGGGACCTCGCCGAGCCGTTGATCGAGCACGTGACGACGACGGGGTTCACCCACGTCGAGTTCATGCCGGTGGCCGAGCATCCGTTCGGCGGGTCGTGGGGCTATCAGGTGAGCGGCTACTACGCGCCCACCAGCCGGTTCGGGACGCCCGACGATCTGCGTTATCTCATCGATCGTCTGCACCAGGCGGGCATCGGCGTGATCATGGACTGGGTTCCGGGGCACTTCCCGAAGGATGCCTTCGCGCTGGCCCGCTTCGACGGCCAGCCCCTCTACGAGCACCCGGACCCGCGTCGTGGCGAGCACCAGGACTGGGGAACCCTCATCTTCGACTACGGCCGCCCCGAGGTGCGAGGGTTCCTCGTGGCCAACGCGCTGTATTGGCTCGACGAGTTCCACGTCGACGGTCTCCGCGTCGACGCCGTCGCATCGATGCTCTACCTCGACTACTCGCGCAACGAGGGCGAGTGGGAGCCGAACATCCACGGAGGTCGCGAGAACCTCGAGGCCATCCGGTTCCTGCAGGAGGTCAACGCGACGTCGTATCGACTGCACCCCGGGATCATGATGATCGCCGAGGAGTCGACGAGCTTCCCCGGAGTGACCGCACCGACCGACCATGCCGGTCTCGGATTCGGCTTCAAGTGGAACATGGGCTGGATGAACGACTCGCTCCAGTACATCGCCCGCGACCCGATGTACCGCGCGCACCACGAAGGCGAGATGACGTTCTCGTTCGTGTACGCCTTCGGCGAGAACTACCTGCTGCCCATCAGCCATGACGAGGTCGTCCACGGCAAGGGCAGCCTCGTGACCAAGATGCCCGGCGACCACTGGCACAAGCTCGCCAACGTGCGCGCCTACCTCGGCTACATGTGGGGCCACCCCGGCAAGAAGCTGCTCTTCATGGGCCAGGAGTTCGGTCAGCTCGCCGAATGGTCGGAGTCACGTGAGTTGGACTGGTGGCTGCTCGACCAGCCGTCCCACGCCCAGCTGCAGGACTTCGTCGCGTCTCTCAACGCGGCGTATCGCGTGCAGGCGCCGCTGTGGGCCCGCGACAGCGATGCCTCGTCGTTCTCACGTCTGGGAGCACCGAGCTGGGATCCGACCGTGATCGCGTTCGAGCGCCGCGACGGTCACGGCGGACGCGTCGTCGTGATCAGCAACTTCTCCGGCATCGAGCACGTCGGCTACCGCCTCGAACTCCCCCGTGAAGGCGTGTGGGAGGAGATCCTCAACACGGATGCCTCGGCGTTCGGAGGCCGCGGATCGGGAAATCTGGGTGTCGTCGTCGCGCACGTGGAGGACGGCGGTCCGGCGACGGCGACGATCACCCTCCCCGCGCTGTCGACGCTGTGGCTCCGGTACCAGACCGACCCCCACGTTCCGAGCGTCACTCGCGGCTAGGGCGACCCGAGCCGGAAGCGGTGATCAGAACAGGAGCGAGGTGAGGCGGTTCCGCGCCGAGATGACGCGAGGGTCGCCGGCACCGATGAGTCCGAAGAGCTCGACGAGACGCTCGCGCACCGGTGTGCGCTCATCCGACGGGAGCTGTGCGAACAGATCGAGGAGGCGTCCGAAGGCATCGTCGACGTGCCCGCCCGCGAGATCGAGGTCGGCGACGTCGAACTGTGCCGCGATGTCGAGCGGTGCCGCCGCAGCGGCGGCACGAGCGGTCTGCAGATCGAGCGACTGCACGCGATCGAGCAACCGCACCTGTCCGAGCCCGGCGATCGCGTCCTCGTCGCGGGGGTTCTCCGCGAGCGCCTTCTCGTACGCGACGATCGCGGCGGCGTAGTCGCCCGCCTCGATCGCAGCGAAGGCCTCGGCGTGAAGTGGCGGCAGTGCGGGCTCCTCGGGAGCCGCAGCCTCCTCGCCGACCGGCGCGCCATCGACCGCCAGCGAACCGGTCACGCCGTTCTGCGCGGCGAGCTGCAGCAGCTGCGCGAAGACCGCGCGCACCTGCTCCTCGGGAACGGCGCCGTTGAACATCGGAACGGGCTGTCCGGCGATCAGGGCGACCACCATCGGGATGGACTGCGCACGGAAGCTCTGCGCCAGCTGCGGATTCGCATCGACATCGACCTTCGCCAACAGCACACGCCCGCCCAGCTCGCGGGTGACCTTCTCGATGATGGGGCTGAGCTGCTTACACGGCCCGCACCACTCTGCCCAGAGGTCGACGACGACCGGCACCGTGCGCGACAGCTCGAGCACCTGGCCGAACGTCTCGTCGGTCGCGTCGATCACGAGATCGGCGAAGGGGGTGCCCGCGGCGGGCGCCGCCGGGGCGCCGGGCGCGGGAGCGGCCGGCCGGTTGCGCAGGCTCGACAGATCGACGGCACCACGCAGCGCCGCAGGAGACAACTCGGTCACTTGATCACCTCTACGGAGACGAGATCCTGACGCGATGCCAGGAGTTTGATCTGCTCGGTGGATCCCTGCGCGGGCACCGAGAAGAAGAGCTGGAACTCATAGGTCGTCACGACGCCCTTCGCGGACTCCGAGACGCCGGTGAGAGCATTGGCCTTCGCGTTGTCCCCGAAGCGGATGACGGCGTCGGCGGACGTCGGCTTGACGGTCTCGGCGTCGGTCAGCGTGATGCCGACGATCGCTCCGCTGTCGAGGGTCGTCATCGAGACGGCGGGGGTATCGGTCGGCGCCATGTCGAAACTGACCTCGGACGTCTCGGCCGCACCGTTGTCGATGAGGTTCTGGACCACCGTCTGCCGACTGTCGCGGATCGAGGTCGCGAGCTTCTGCGAGAGATCGTCGAAGAGCCCGTTGGAGGCGCTCTTCTCCCCCGTATCGACGACGTCCGCGAACGCGGCGGCGAGTTCACCGGGAGCAATGCTGAGGAAGGCGGAGTCATCCGGGACCAGCGCGGTGCCGAGCCAGGCGGCGGCGACGTCCGGGAACACCGCGTCCGCCGACATCTCCGCGATGTTCGTCACCTTGTAGTTCGACCACGGATCCTGCTGCGTCATGGTGAGCAGCACGGGCGGGACGGTCTCGTCGTCCGCGCTCTTGGAGAGCAGGAGCGTCGTGCGGGGCCAGCGATCGGTCGCCTCGGGGAGCACGACCTCCACGTCGTCGGTGGGGATCGCGGCGGGAACGGGAGAATCGGGGATCGCGGTGCGCAACGCGTAGTCCGTCGTGCGAGCCGTGAGCGCCGGTCCGTCGAGCCGCGTCTTGGCGAGATCGAGATCGCGGTTCGTGTCGGCTTCCACGAGTGTGGTGGAGATCTCGCCGAGGATGCGTTCGGCCTGACCCTCGGTGACGGCCGGCGGCTTCTGGTTCTCGGGGGCGATCACGGTCGGAGTGGGCGACGGCGTCGCCTCGGGAGCGCCCAGTTGCGGCCACGAATCGGACGAGCAACCGGCCGCGAGCACCGCGGTGAGCCCGAGGACCGGGACGACGAGGAGACGGCGACGCCGACGAGCGGGATCTGCGGCCTTCATCGTCGACTTCCCCTCGGTCTGCTCGTCGGTCTTCTCGCCGGTCTTCTCGTCTGCGGGCGCAGCGGGCTCATCGACGATCTCGGCGTCCTGGACGTCGTCGTCGGTGGCCTGCGGCTTCGCCGGGGTCGCTCCGCTCTCTATGGCCGCGCGTTCGCCCGCGGGAAGGGAAGCGACGTCGATGGGTTCGGTCACCGGGAGCGGACCCGGGCCCTTGCGACGCGGACCACGACCGCGACGCTGATGACGGATGCCGAGCACGTAGAGGATCAGCCCCACCAGCAACAGCACACCGCCGCCCGCCATGAGCGGACCTGCGGCCGGGGTGGACGTGTCGAGCGGCCAGGACGCCACGATGTCGTCGGGCGCGTTCTCGGTCCCGTCGTAGGCGACGAGCACGCTGACTCCCTCGGGGAGACGGAGATTGTCGAGCGACAGCGAGTCGGTGTCGCTGAAGGAGTTCAGCCACAGGTCGGATCCGACGGGGTTGCGTCCGCTGTCTGCAGCGGGGTCGTCCTCGGCGGTCGGCTCCTCCGTCTCCGCGTCTCCCGAATCGACCGCGTCATCCTCGGCCGCAGGCGCGGCGATGTGTTCGACCTGGAAGGATCCGTCGTCGTCGACGGTCACCTGGTTGTAGTCGGAGTCGGCGAGCCACGCCTCCATGTCGGCCGTGCGTCCGTAAGCGGAGAAGATGTCGCCGTCGCCGCTGATCAGCAGCGTCTGCGCGCCGGGGTGGGCACGCAGCACATCCCCGTCGAGCAGGATGAACGGCGCAGGCTCTTCGATCTGCACCTTCTCCTGCACCGAATCCGGCCCCATGAAGATGGTGCGCTGAGCGATGCCGGCACCGATCAGGGCCGCGGCCAGGACGAAGGCCACGACGGCCCATACGAAACGCACGAATAGTCTCCTCACGCATCCCGCACGATCGGCCGGGACGCAACACTCGACATTTCAGACTAGCGAAACCACCTGTGTGTTGCCCACAAGGGTGATTCCCCCGGTGTGGAACGGCACGTCGCGCGGGCTGCGCGTGGCACGATCGGTAGCCTGGCAGCACCCCGACACGAGGAGTCGAGATGAAGATCCACAACCCCTTCCGCACCGCCCTGGTGGCGACGCTCGGAGTGGGCCTCGGCATCCTCCTGATCGGAAGCCTGCAGAACCTCTCCACCGTCCTGCTGTACGTCGGCACCGCGCTGTTCCTCAGCCTCGGACTCGACCCGGTGGTCGCATTCCTCGAACGCCGCAAGCTCCCCCGCTGGCTCGCGGTGCTCGTCACCATCCTCGGAGTGCTGGGCGTCTTCGCGGGCATCGTCCTGATGGTGCTCCCCATCCTGGTCGATCAGATCAGCCAGCTCGTCCGGCGCATCACGCTGTTCCTGCAGAGCACCTACATCGGCGACGTGAAGGACTGGATCAGCGATGTCTTCCCGGGCCTGCAGCCCTCGTTCATCGATGACACGTTCACGCGTGCGACCGACTGGCTGCTCGAGAACTGGGGAACGATAACCGAGAGCGTGATCGTGGTCGGCACCTCGATCATCACCGGCCTGTTCGGCGCTTTCATCGTGCTGATCCTCACGGTGTACCTCACGGCATCCACTCCCTCACTCAAGCGCGCCGTCTACCAGCTCGCGCCGGCCTCGAAGCGGGAGCGCTTCATCGACCTGGCCGACCAGATCACCGACTCGGTCGGGTACTACGTGATGGGACAGGTCTCGCTCGGCGTGATCAACGGCGTGCTGAGCGCGATCTTCCTCTCGATCATCCAGGCGCCCTTCCCTGCCGTGCTCGCGGTCATCGCGTTCTTCTTCTCGCTCATCCCGCTCGTGGGTACGCTCACCGGCTCCACGCTCATCGTGCTCATCTGCCTGATCCCGGGTCTCGGATCCCCCGCGACCGCGATCGCCGCCGGCATCTACTACCTGATCTACATGCAGATCGAGGCGTACGTGATCTCTCCGCGCATCATGAGCCGCGCCGTGTCGGTACCGGGTGCGGTCGTCGTGGTCGCCGCCCTCGCCGGCGGCAGCCTGCTCGGACTGCTCGGAGCGCTCATCGCGATCCCCGTCGCCGCGAGCATTCTGATCATCTACCGCCAGGTGCTCATCCCCCGCATGAACGAGCTCTGACGCCGCTCAGCGCGATGCCGGCCACTCTGTCGGCAGCGGGAGGGCCGCCGGGTGGACGGCCGCGACGATCTCGGTGAGCACACGGCGCGTCTGCGACTCCCCCACCCAGAGGTGCTTGCCGCCGTCGACGGCGATCAGCGTCGCATGCGGGATCGAGGCGAAGCGCTCACGCGCCTGCTCGGGCCGGAGGTAGTCGTCGAACTCGGGGACGAGGATCACGACCGGCCGATCGAACTGCGCCCACGCAGCGACCTCGGCGTCCGATGCGCGATGCAGGGGCGGAGAGAGCAGGATGACGCCCGCGATGTCGTGATCCCGCCCGTATTTGAGGGCCAGCTCCGTGCCGAACGACCATCCGAGGAGCCAGGGGCGCGGCAGCTCGCGCTCGTGGACGAACTCCATCGCGGCGGCCACATCGAACTGTTCCGCTTCTCCCCCGTCGAACGCCCCTTCGCTCGTGCCACGCGGCGACGTCGTCCCCCGCGTGTTGAACCGCAGGACGGCGAGGTTCGCGAGGGCAGGGAGGCGCGCCGCGGCCTTGCGCAGGATGTGCGAGTCCATGAACCCTCCCGCGGTGGGGAGCGGGTGCAGAGTCACGAGGGTCGCGACGGGATCGGCCGCTTCGGGGAGCGCGAGTTCACCGACGAGAGTGAGGCCGTCGGCCGTACGCAGCTCGATGTCGTCCCGCTGTGCGGGCAGTTCGAGCGGTCCGCGGATCTCGATGGTCACGATTGCCTCCAACAGTGTGTGTGCCAGTGCCTGCGTGCGGCGAGGTCGGCGGCATCGCCGAGGACTCCATCGGCGCGCCAGGCGACGAGATGAGCGGTGCCCGGTTCGATCGTGCGGGAGCAACCGGGGCACACGTAGGACTTCTGAGCCTGGATCGCCGAAACGGGCTGCACGGTCCACTCCGCACCGCGACGGGTCTCGGTACGCTTCCACCCCGCGAGGAGGCGTTCGAAGGACTCGTCGGCCTCAGATCGCGAAGGAGGCCGCCTGCGGGAGCGGGGCATCGTGCCTGCTCACCACCAGTGGTTGTTGATCCAGAAGTTGTAGGCACCGGCCCAACTGCCGTAGCGCCCGGTCGCGTAGCCGCTCGCCCAGCGCAGGTTGTCCACCGGGTCGTACCCGTTGCCCGGCACCTTGCTGCAGGGCAGAGCCTGCACGAGGCCGCAGGCACCCGAACTGCTGTTCGTGGCGTTCGGGTTCCACCCGCTCTCGCGCGACACGACGTAATCGACGTAGCCCCAGTCGGCTTCGGCGATTCCCGCGGCAGCCATCCAGTCCGCCGGCGCACCGCCACCGGTGTAGAAGAGCGGGGCCGCGGGGGCCGTCCCTCCCGAGTTCGATTTGGAGGCCGTCGTCGGCGTGGGCGTGGGAGTCGGCTTCGGCGTCACGTAGACCTCGAAGGATCCGCGCTCGACCGGAGCGATCTCGGCACCTTCGACCGTCACCGTCAGATTCTGGGTGTCTTCGAGTGCGACGGAGTACGCGCTGTCCGGCGTCTCCTGCTCGGGCGGATCCGCGAGAGCGACGGCGGTCGGTGCGACCATCGCGGCCGCGAAACCGACGACCGCGAGCGATGCGAACGCCGCGACCACACCGCGGCGACGCGACCATCGACGAGTACCACGATGCGCGGAATTCGCCGTCGCCACAGGTACCGGCGAGGCGTCACGTCGTGCGGGTGTCATGTCGTTTCGGGAGTTCACGATGGTCGACAGTCTACGCAAGACTGCCTGGGACGGCCATGAGAAGGTCAGCGGACGGCGAGGATCACGTCGATCGCCGCGTCGAGCAGGGCGTCCACCTGCTCTTCGCGATAACCGCCGCGCTGCATACGGAAGGCCGCCGAACGGAGCTGTTCCGCGCTCAACGCATCGCCGTCGCGAAGGTAGCGCACGATGCGCGTCGCCACGTGGTCGACCTCGTCGACGCGGTATCCGAAGGTGAGTGCACCCGTGCGGGCGAAGCGGTGACGGCGCGGACGCGCGAGATGGTCGAGGATCACCTGAGCCTCGTCGCGTGCCTGCTCGACCCAGACGCCCGCGCCCTCGGAACGCACGGCCCGATCGCGCTCGCGCGCCGCGAACGCGTCCTCGACACGGCTCAGCGCGGCGTCGACGTCAGCGACCACGTAGCCGCCCTTCACGAGCGGGAACGAGGCCGTGCGGACATCCGCCGCACCGAGATCTCCCCCGTGCTCGAAGGCGGCGCGCGCCGAGGCGAGGAAGGTGTCGACGGCCGCGGGGTGATATCCCTTGGTGCGCCCCGAGGCGACGGCGAAGGCCGCACGGGAGGGCTGTTGCTCTTCGGTCTTCTGGTCGTTCATGACAGCACCACCCAGGGAGAGAGGAGGAAGTAGAGGCAGAGGGCGGGGACCGTCGACGGCAAGATGCTGTCGAGCCGATCGAGCAGACCGCCGTGCCCCGGAAGCCAGGAGCTCATGTCCTTGATCCCGAGATCGCGCTTGAGCATCGACTCACCGAGATCGCCCAGTGTCGCCGACAGCAGGATGGCGGCACCGAAGACGATCCCACCCCACCACGGCAGTTCGAGCAGGTACATCGCGAGCAACACACCTGCGGTCAGCGAGGCGACGACCGCACCGGCGAAACCCTCCCAGGTCTTCTTGGGGCTGATCCGCGGAGCCATCGGATGCCGCCCGAAGGCGAGGCCGGCGGCGTACGCGCCGGTGTCGGCCGCGACCGCGATGGCGATGAAGCCGAGCACCCACCACTGACCGCCCTCCTGCCCGAGCAGGATCAGCGCGATGGCCGCGAGGAAGGGAACGTAGACCTGCACGAAGCCGCCGATGACGGCATCCGCGAGTACATCACCGTAGGTGCGCCCGTCCTGAGCGAACATCTGGGCGATGAGCCTCCAGACGATGACGAATGCCACGGCGAGGAACAGCACGATCCAACACAGCCAGATATCCGCGAAATAGCCGGAGAGCACGAGCGCGCCGGCAGCCACCAGCTGCGGGACGACATCGATCCGGCGGCCGGATGCGCGGAGAGCCCGCGCGAGTTCGTAGACCCCGAGCAGCGCAGCCGCCAGGGCGAACGGAACGAAGAGCACCTTGATGAACAGGAGGGAACCGAGAAGAGCCGCACCGAACGCGAGGCCGATGAGGATCGCGAGCACGAGGTCACGTCCCGTGCGCTGCTTGATCCGCTCGTTCGCCTGGTCGATCTGGTCTCGGGCATGCGAGACGTGACTTCCGAACTCGTCGCGCTTCGCCCGCCACTGTTCACGGATGGCGTTGTGGTCCGCCGTGTCGATCATGTCGGGGATCACCACGGCCGGCTCGTCCGGGAGCGGAGGGCGGGGCGGGATGAGCGAGGCGTCGAAGGCGGGGAACGCCCCGTCCGCCAACGGGATGCCCGAGTCCGGCGTCGTCGCATCCCGCGCCTCGCGGCGGGTCAACGGCGCACCGTCCTCGGAATCTCGCGTGTCAGACATCCGTCCTCACACCTCGAGGAGTTCTGCCTCTTTGCGCTTGAGCGCGTCGTCGATGAGGTCGACGTGCTGGCGGGTGAGAGCATCGAGCTCCTTCTCGCCACGCGCGATCTCGTCTTCACCGACCTCGCTCTTGAGCGCATCGAGGTCGTCCTTCGCCTTGCGGCGGATGCCGCGGACGTGGACCTTCGCGTCCTCGCCCTTCGACTTGACGAGCTTGACGTACTCCTTGCGACGGTCGGCCGTCAGCTCCGGCATCGTCACGCGCACGAGATTGCCGTCGTTCGTCGGGTTCGCCCCGAGGTTCGGCATGTCGCGGATGGCCTGCTCGATCGCCTTGAGCGCCGACTTGTCGTACGGCGTGATGACGAGGGTGCGCGCCTCCTGGTTGACCATCGAGGCCAGCTGACCGATCGGGGTCGGCGTTCCGTAGTAGTCGACGAGGACCTTCTGGAAGAGCTGGGGGTTCGCGCGACCGGTGCGCACCGTGGAGAAGTCCTCCTTGGCAGCTTCGACCGCCCGGTCCATGCGGGTGGTGGTTTCAGCGAGGACGTCCGCGATCACGGTGACTCCTATCGTCGGGGTGTTCTGCAAATTCTATCGGGCGAAGCCTTCTCCGCCGCGTCACACACTCAGGTGGTGACCAGGGTGCCGATCGGCTCACCGAGAAGGGCGCGCGTCACGTTGCCCGCGGGCTCCATGCCGAAGACGCGCATGTTCATGTTGTTGTCCATGCACAGGCTGAAGGCGGTCGAATCGACGACCTTCAGCCCGCGCTGCAGCGCGTCGCTGTACGTGACCCGCTCGATGCGCTCGGCATCCGCGTGCTTGTTGGGGTCGGCCGTGTAGATGGCGTCGACGCCGTTCTTCGCGACGAGGACCTCCTCCGCGCCGATCTCGAGCGCGCGCTGAGCGGCGACCGTATCGGTGGAGAAGTACGGGAGGCCGGCACCGGCACCGAAGATGACGACGCGGCCCTTTTCGAGGTGACGCTCCGCCCGGCGCGGAATGTAGGGCTCGGCGACCTGGGTCATGG
Organism: Microbacterium galbinum; assembly: GCF_023101185.1. Taxonomy (GTDB): domain Bacteria; phylum Actinomycetota; class Actinomycetes; order Actinomycetales; family Microbacteriaceae; genus Microbacterium; species Microbacterium galbinum. Next base: position 2,889,636 of record NZ_CP078077.1, on the reverse strand, counting down.
AGATCGCGGACTGCACACGCGTCGCCGCCCCGGCCTGCTCGAGGAAGTCCTGCAGCGCGAGCGCGTTCATCACGGTTCCGAGCATGCCCATGTAGTCGGCGCGCCCTCGGTCCATGCCACGCTGGCTCAGCTCGGCGCCGCGGAAGAAGTTGCCCCCGCCCACGACGATGGCGACCTCGACGCGGTCGACGGCTGCGGCGATGTCGCGCGCGATCTGGCCGACGACATCCGGGTTGACACCCAGCTGACCGGCGCCGAATGCCTCTCCGGAGAGCTTGAGAAGGACGCGGCGGCGTCCGGTGCGTTCGGTCATGGGTGTTGTCCTCTCGTCCCGATTCAAGATAGTGCCTTCTGGGCATGAAGAAGGGGTTCGGATCTCACCGATCCGAACCCCTTCGACTCTGCTACGCGCCGACCTTGAAGCGCGCGAAGTCCGTCACGGTGATACCGGCGTCCTTCGCCACCTGGGCGACAGAGAGCTTGTTGTCCTTGGCGTAGTCCTGCTCCAGCAGGGCGACCTGCTTGATGAACGCGGAGACGCGGCCTTCGACGATCTTGGGGAGAGCCGCTTCGGGCTTTCCCTCGTTGCGCGAGATCTCGGTGACGATCTCCCGCTCCTTCTCGACGGCGTCAGCCGGAACGTCCTCGCGGGAGAGGTACGACGGGTTGGCGAACGAGATGTGCTGCGCGATGCTGCGAGCGGTGTCCGCGTCGTCGCCCGAGTAGGCGACGACGACACCGATCTGCGGCGGCAGGTCCTTGCTGGTGCGGTGCAGGTAGACCTCGACGTTGTCGCCGGCGATCGTACGCACACGACGCAGTTCGACCTTCTCGCCGATGATCGCAGCCTCTTCCGAGATCAGCTGCTCGACGGACTGACCCGCCGCGTCGGCGGCCAGGGCCGCCTCGACCGAGTCGGCCTTGACGGCTGCAGCGGCGTCGGCGACCTTGTCGGCCAGCGCGATGAAGCGGTCGTTCTTGGCGACGAAGTCAGTCTCGCACGCGAGCTCGATCAGCGTCACGGCACCGGCCTGCTCGCGAGCGACGACGAGTCCCTCGCTGGTCGAACGGTCAGCGCGCTTCGCGTTGCCCTTCGCACCCTTGAGACGCAGGATCTCGGTGGCCTTCTCGACGTCTCCGTCGGCCTCCTCGAGCGCCTTCTTGGTGTCGACCATTCCCGTACCGAGCTGCTCACGCAGCGCCTTGAGGTCAGCGATGGTGAAGTTGGCCATGTGTGGTGGCTCCTTGCTTCGTGATGTGTGTGGTGGTCGCGGGATTACTTGGCGTCTGCGGCCTCGGCGGCGGCGACCTCAGCGGTCTCCTCACCGGAAGCGGCGGCGATCGCCTCGTCGTGAGCCTCGGCACCGGCCGCGTCGGCAGCGGTCTCGTCGGCGGCGGGCGTCTCGACGACGGCGGCCTCGTCGGCCGCGGTCTCGACGGCAGCGGCGTCAGCGGACTCCTGGACCTCCTGGGCGGGAGTCTCGAGGAGCTCCTTCTCCCAGTCGGCGAGAGGCTCGGCGTCGCCCGTCTCCGGGTTGTGCTTCTGCTGCAGGCCCTCGGCAGCGGCGTCGGCGATGATGCGCGTCAGCAGCGAGACCGAGCGGATCGCGTCGTCGTTGCCGGGGATCGGGTACTGGAAGTCGTCCGGGTCGGCGTTCGTGTCGAGGATGCCGATCACGGGGATGCCGAGCTTCTTGGCCTCGTCGATGGCGAGGTGCTCGCGCTTGGCGTCGACGACCCAGATGGCCGACGGCGTCTTGGTGAGGTTGCGGATTCCACCGAGCGACTTGTGCAGCTTGTCGAGCTCGCGCTTCTTGAGCAGGAGCTCCTTCTTCGTGAAGCCGCTGTTCGCCGGGGTCTCGTAGTCGAGCTCCTCGAGCTCCTTCATGCGCGCGAGGCGCTTGGAGATCGTCTGGAAGTTCGTGAGGAGTCCACCGAGCCAGCGCTGGTTGACGAAGGGCTGACCGACGCGCGTGGCCTGCTCGGCGAGGATCTCCTGCGCCTGCTTCTTGGTGCCGACGAAGAGGATCGTGCCACCGTGGGCGACGGTCTCCTTGACGAAGTCGTAGGCCTTGTCGATGTAGCCGAGCGACTGCTGCAGGTCGATGATGTGGATGCCGCTGCGCTCGGTGAGGATGAAGCGCTTCACCTTCGGGTTCCACCGACGGGTCTGGTGTCCGAAGTGCACGCCGCTGTCGAGCAGCTGGCGGATGGTGACCACAGCCATGGTCGTCTCCTTGTTCTGGCGCGGTGCGCCGTTGAGGTTTTCGCCGATCGTTCGATCGGACTTCCTGGTGCCCGGCGCACACCCGCCTTCCGAGGAAGGACCTGTGGGAGTGGATGCCACGACCGGAGTCGCTCTGGGCACGCGTAGTCACCCCGATTTCGAGGTGCCCCTCCAGCATACAGGACAACGACCGCCTGTCCTGCTCTCCACGGGCGGCGACATCGCGCACTTCTCCCCCGCCTCCGGGCCTGTCGCTCGGACTCACGTCTCGTCCGCCTGAACGACCCGCAGACTCTCGGCATGACCCCGCCCGGACGTGTCTTCCTGATCGCCGCCCTCCTCATCGCGCTCGCTTTCGGCGCGCACGATCCTGCGATCGCCGCCCTCGAGCCCGGCTCCTCCGTCCGGCCCCACTCGTCGGAGAACGACGCCGCGTGGCGCTGGCCCCTCGACGGCCCGCGAACCGTGACGGCGCCGTACCGCGCTCCCGCTCACGCCTACGGGGCCGGCCACCGCGGGATCGACATCGCCGGCGTTCCGGGACAGAAGGTCCGTGCACCCGCGGACGGCGTCGTGGCCTTCCGGGGAACCGTCGTCGACCGTCCGCTGCTCACGATCGACCACGGCGCCGGATACGTCTCGACCTTCGAGCCGCTCGCCTCTCCCCTGAATCCCGGCGACACCGTGGTGGCGGGAGACATCGTGGGGGTCGTCGCTCAGGGTGGGCACAGCGTGGTCGGCACCCTGCACGTGGGGGTGCGCCTCGACCGTGTCTACATCAATCCGCTCCTGCTCTTCGGCGCACCGGCCAGAGCGGTCCTTCTGCCGTGCTGCGACGGTTCGTGACGCCCGCTCAGGCGCGCGGGTGCGCGAGGCGGTAGGTGGCGGTCAGTCGCTCGGCGGAGACGTGCGTGTAGATCTGGGTGGTACCCAGGCTGGCGTGGCCGAGGATCTCCTGCACGGCGCGCAGGTCGGCGCCGCCGTCGAGGAGGTGCGTCGCCGCCGTATGCCGGAGTGCATGTGGACCGACCGTCTCCGACCCCACGAGAGGGCCGAGCACTTCTGCCACCAGCGAGTACACCGCACGCGGTCCGATTCGCCCGCCGCGGCTGCCGAGGAAGACGGCGGCACCGGAAGCATCGCTCCGGGCGACGAGCGCCGGCCGCGCGCGCCGCAGGTACGCGTTCAGCGCCTCCCGGGCGGGCACCCCGAAGGGCACGACTCGTTCCTTGGCGCCTTTGCCGAGCACGCGCGCGGTACGGCGATCGACGTCGAGATCGTCGATGTCCAGTCCGCAGAGTTCGGAGACACGGATGCCGGAGCCGTAGAGCGTCTCGAGGATCGCATGGTCGCGGAGAGCGAGCGGATCTCCGCCGGCGGTCGCGCGGCTGCGGTGCTGCTCGAGAAGCGAACTCATCGCGTCCTTCGAGGCCACGACCGGCAGGGTGCGACCGCGCTTCGGAGCGATCAGACGGAGACTCGGATCGTGCGCGATGATCTCGTGCTCGGTCGCCCAGGTGAAGAACGATCGCGCAGCCGCCGCGCGGCGCGCCAACGTCGACCGTGCATCTCCGCGCTGGGTCGCTTTCCACAGCCAGTCTCGGAGCACGTCGAGATCGACGTCGCCGATCGTGATGTCTCCGGCCGACGCTGTCAGGTCCCGCAGGTCGGAGCGATAGGCGCGCACCGTCGCCGCCGACAGCCGGCGCACCCGCTCGAGGTACTCCGTGAAGGCCTGGACGGCGGCGGCGAGCTGCATGGCTCCAGCATGCACCGGATGACGGTGCGAGAGATCGCACCTCGCCGCCGCGGCTCGATCAGCGGTTCGCCGCGCGCACCCACCCCGCATCCGATCGTGTCAGGATCCCCTCGAGGTCGAGCAGACCGAGCAGCGCGCGCACCCGGTCGGGGGCGAGACCGCTGCGTCGACAGATCTCCATGACGTCGAGCGGCGTCCGCGTTCCGAGAGCGTCGAGCAGACGGGTGCGATCCGGATCCTGGCGCCGCGAAGCCGACGCCTCCTGCGTGTCGTCGCCCCAGAGCTCGCGGACCTCTGCTGCGCAGGTCACACAGCGTGCGTCGTACTCACGGAGCAGGCGATGGCACCCCGCTGAGGCCGCCGAGGTCACCGGCCCCGGCACGGCTCCGAGGGGTCTCCCCAGCGCCGCCGCGTGACCCGCCGTGTTGAGGGAGCCGCTCCGCCATCCCGCCTCGACGACCACGGTCGCCTGGCCGAGTGCCGCGATCAGACGGTTTCGGGCCAGGAAGCGCCACTTCGTCGGTGCGGCTCCGCACGGCAACTCGCTGACGACCGCCCCGTGCCCGGCTATTCGGGTGAAGAGCTCCTGGTGTCCGGAGGGATACGCGCGGTCCACACCGCCGGCCAGGAACGCGATGGTCGCCCCTCGGACTCCGAGCGCCGCACGATGCGCGACGCCGTCGATGCCGTACGCCCCGCCCGAGACGACCGTCGCACCGCCCGCGGCGAGATCTCCGGCGATCTCGGCGGCGATGTGCTCGCCGTACCCGGTCGCCGCGCGAGCGCCGACGATGGCCACGCGCGGGGTCGCCCTCAGGAGTCGGGCGTCCCCGCGAACCCACAGCGCCGGTGGAGCGTGCTCCCCCAGGTCGTCCAGCGAATCCGGCCAGTCCGGGTCGCCGGGGATCACCAGGCGCGCACCGACCTGGCTCGCACCGTGCAAGGCGTCGACCAACGCACGGGTCTGCGCACGCGGCCGCCAGCGCGCTCTCCCTTCCGCCAACGCGCGATGCGCCCGTGCGGAGCCGTCCACACGACCATCCGCCGGACTCGGCGCATCGAGGGCAAGCTCGAGGGCACCGGCGGCACCGAGTTCCCGGATCAGCGAGCCCGCGACGCCGTCGCCCGGTTCCGCGAGCACCGACCACGTCGCGCGAGCGATCGCCTCCGTCGATGCGCCCGCCTCACCTGCTCGGAGAGCGGACGCCGCATGCACGACCTCCCGGTCGTCGATCATCTCGTGGGTCACGGCGTCATCCCCCTCTTGAGGAGCAGCGCTCGACCGATCTCATCCTGTCGAGGACGCGCGAGCCCGGCGAGGTCGGCCATCGTCCACGCCAACCGCAACACCCTGTCGTAGCCGCGCAGGGTCAGCGCTCCCCGTTCGAGTGCCCGATCGAGCGGCTGACGATCCGCGGAGTCCAGGCGGAACTCCCCCTGCCGGAGCCACGTCCCCGGGATGTCGGCGTTCCGCGACCACGGCGTCCCCGTCCACCTCGCGGCCGCACGCCCCCGCGCATCGGCGACGCGTTGTCGAGCGGCGGCCGTCGAGAATTCGGAGCGGCCACCTGCGGTCGCGCGCGATGCAGCCACTCTCGCGACGCGCAACTCGATGTCGACACGGTCGCGGAGGGGTCCCGAGAGCCGGGTCGCATATCGCCTGATCGCCTGCGCCGGGCAGGTGCATTCCGCGCCGCGCACGCCGTAATTGCCGCACGGACACGGATTCATCGCGAGCAGGAGTTGGAAGCGCGCGGGGAACCGTGCGGTGAACCCCGAGCGGATCACCTCGATCGCGCCGGATTCGAGCGGCTGGCGAAGCGCGTCCAGAGCCACCCTTGAGAACTCGGCCGCCTCGTCGAGGAACAGCACGCCGCGATGGGCGCGCACGATCGCGCCGGGACGCGCCACCCGCGATCCGCCGCCGACCAGCGCGGCGACGGATGCGCTGTGATGCGGTGCCTCGATCGGTGGAGTCCGGTCGAGGCACGCCACTCGATCACCCATCAGCGAGCGGATCGAGGCGACCTCGAGTGCTTCGCCTTCGGTGAGCGGTGGAAGGATTCCGGGGAGGCGTCGCGCGAGCATCGTCTTGCCGGCGCCAGGGGGACCGCTGAGGAGCATGTGGTGCCCACCCGCTGCGGCGACCACGAGCGCCTCGACCGCCGACTCCTGCCCCACGATGTCCGCGAGGTCGAGCGACTCGCTCGGTTCCTCCTCCACGGCGGGCGGTTCTTCGACGGGCACCTCGGGGATCTCGACATCCGCCCCGTGCCAGACCGCCACCTCCGCGAGCGAGCGCGCCCCGCGGACCTCGATCCCGGTCACCAGTCGCGCTTCGGCGGCGTTGGCCTGGGGCACGATCACGCGCTCGAACCCTGCCCTCGCCGCCGCGAACACCGCGGGAAGCACTCCGGCCACCGGTCGAACACGACCGTCGAGACCGAGCTCGCCGACGTGTACGGTGCCCCGGATCGATCGCGGGGAGATCGCATCCCCCGCAGCGAGTGTCGCGACGGCGACCGCGAGGTCGAAGCCCGATCCGTGTTTCGGCAGGCTGGCCGGCGAGAGATTCACCGTCATCCTTCGCCGCGGGAGGTCGAGTCCGGAGTTCTTGCATGCGTTGTGCACGCGCTGCACCGCCTCTCCGAGCGATTTGTCGGGCAGCCCGATGATCTTGAACTCCGGCGTCTGGTTCGAGAGGTCCGCCTCGACCTCGACCATGTGCCCGTCCACCCCTGTGATGGCGACCGCCCAGGTGCGTGTGGTGCTCATACGAGGTCCGCCACGTGCTCGAGCGACCCGGATGACGGGTCGTGACCGACGATCCCCACCACATCGAGCCTGATCCGACGCCCCCGAGCATGAAGCGGATGCGCGACGGCCCAGGCGTGGGCGAGCCCCCACATCCGCCGCTTCTTGCGCGCGTCGATCGCCTCGAACGGGTGCCCGTAGTCGACCGTCCGCCGCGTCTTCACCTCGACGCAGACGAGGTCCTCGCCCTGAAGAGCCACGATGTCGATCTCACCTTGCGCGCAACGCCAGTTGCGGTCCAGGAGTGTGTACCCGGCGCCGACGAGATGCCGCGCCGCCCGTTCTTCCCCGGCTCTACCGAGGTCATCCTTCGCTGCCATTCCGACAGCATGACGATCGTGGCACCCGCGCGGCGGGGCGGTCTCCGAGCGTCCACCGCACGGCGGAAACCCGGCCCTCAGGCGTCAGTGGTGCAGGAGAGGTGCGCTTTCCCGACTCACTCGCCGTCGAGCGAGAGTTCCTGGGGAAGTTCGAACTCCCGGCGCTGCAGCTCCTCGACGTTGACGTCCTTGAAGGTCAGCACACGCACGGCCTTCACGAAGCGATCGGCGCGGTAGATGTCCCACACCCACACATCGCTCATCGAGATCTCGAAGTAGAAGTCGTGCTCCGTGTCGCGCCGCACGACGTTCACATCGTTCGCCAGATAGAACCGACGCTCGGTCTCGACGACGTACTGGAACTGCGAGACCACGTCTCGGTACTCGCGGAACAGCGCGAGCTCGAGCTCGCGGTCGTAGTCGTCGAAGGCTTCCTCATCCATGGTGGTTCCATCCTAGGGTCGCAAGAGCCCGCGTGCGGCACCGCACCCGGCGCTCAGAACAGGGCGGGAGCATCGGCGATCGCCCACGACGCACGATGCAGCGGGGAGAGTCCGAGCGTGCGGATGGCTTCTCGATGCTCGGTGCTCGCATATCCCTTGTTGCGATCCCACTGGTACTGCGGGTAGTCGGCATGGAGCTCGGCCATGTGCGCGTCGCGCGCGACCTTCGCGATCACGGATGCGGCCGAGACGGAAGCGCAGTCCCGATCGCCTTTGATCACCGGACGCACGTCGAGCACGGAATGATGCACGGCCGAGAGATAGTCATGGTTCCCGTCGAGCAGCACGACCGCCCCCGCGGTCGACGTGCCCTGCGCGACGACCGCATCGACGGCACGGGAGGCGGCCAGACCCAGTGCCCGGATGATTCCGACCTCGTCGACCTCCGCGGCACTGGCCCATCCGACCGACGAGGCGCGCACCCACGCCGTCGCCCGTTCCGCGACGTCGGGTCGACGTCGCTCGGTGACGAGCTTGGAGTCGCGGAGCCCCTCGGGCACACGACGTCGCGCTCCGGCGGCATCCATCACCGCCGCGCCCACCGCGACCGGACCCGCGAGCGCTCCGCGACCGACCTCGTCGAGCGAGATGATCAGGGCGCTGTCGCCGAGGATGCGCCGCTCGAGCGTGAGGCTCGGGGAAACGACCGTCATTCTTCGTCCGGAACGCTGTCGAAGGCTTGGTGGTGTCCGTCGATCGCCCCGATCCGCCCGAACGGCCAGGTCGTCAGGAAGGCCTTCCCCACGACGTTCGACACCGGGACGAAGCCGCCGCTGGGAAGCTCCTGATGCGCTCGCGAGTCCCGCGAGCGAGTGCGATTGTCGCCGAGCAGCCACAGCGAGTCCTCGGGCACGACGACGTCGAAAGGTTCGTTCGACGCCGCGGTGTTCCCTTCGGGGAGGTTCAGGTAGTCGAGCTCGTCGATCGGAGCGCCGTTGATCGTGATCTGTCCGAGTGCGTTGCAGCACACGACGTGATCGCCGGGGAGGCCGATGATGCGCTTGACGAGATGGTCCTGCGAATCGGAGGCGGAGATGCCGATGAAGGTCAGCACGCCGTCGATCGCCTGCACGAGCGGAGGGGATGCCGGCGGCTGCGGCTGGTCGCCCAGCCATCCGCCCGGGTCCTGGAACACCACCACGTCGCCGCGCTCGTATCCCGTCCATCGCGGCGTGAGCTCATCGACCAGGATGCGGTCGTTGACCATGAGCGTGCGCTCCATGGATGCCGAGGGGATGTAGAACGAGCGGACGATGAAGGTCTTGACCACGAACGAAACGAGCGCGGCGATCAGGATGATGATCAGCACATCGCGCAGGAAGACCAGCAGTCCACGGCGCCGCCTCGTGCCCGTGGCGGGCGCGGCGGAGGGTTCAGAGGTCATCGGCATCCTTCGTCAGTCGTGCGTGCCATCGAGCGGCAGTATCAAGGTTCGCATACCGGGGACGAAACAAAGCACCCCAGGACATCGTGTCCTGGGGTGCTGTGGAGATGCGGCGACTCAGCGGTCGCGCTTCTCCTTGATCTTCGCCTTCTTGCCACGCAGCTGGCGCAGGTAGTAGAGCTTCGCGCGACGGACGTCACCGCGGGTGACGACCTCGATGTGGTCGATCACCGGCGAGTGCACCGGGAAGGTACGCTCGACGCCGACCTGGAAGCTGATCTTGCGGACCGTGAAGGTCTCGCGCACGCCGTCGCCCGAGCGGCCGATGACGACGCCCTGGAAGACCTGGATACGCGAGCGGCTGCCCTCGGTGATGTTGACGTGCACCTTGACGGTGTCACCGGGGAAGAAGTCCGGAATGTCCGAACGGAGGGAAGCCGCGTCTACGGCGTCGAGGATCTGCATGATCGTCTCTCTCTGCACTCGCCTCAGGTCGCATGCATGGTGGAAGGAACAAGAATGGGTGTGCACCGTACGGGGCCGAAGCATCCGCGGGTTCCCCTGAGGCAGAACCGGTCACGGCACAAACATCTATTCTGCCATGGATGACCGCAGCCGCCAAAACACGCGTCTCAGCCGAGCGGGTCCTTCTCCTGCACGATGATGACCTCGCGCGGGCGAGGCTCCGGTGATGCGTCATCGGATGCCGGGAACGAGGACCAGGCGATCGTCTCGCGGAACCGCGCCCCGCTCCCCTTCGCCTCGCTCCAGAGCTGCCACCCCTGCAACCAGACGAGTGCGAGGCCGACGATCACCGCGGCGGTCAGCAGCCACGGGAAGACCCCGGGGATGAAGCATCCGACCGCGATCGTGAGACCGTGCCAGAGCGTGAACCCTGCCACGTCCCACCACGACACGGCGCGGTCGGCGCGCACCGACGGTCGCGAACGAGTGAGGAGGGTGAGGAGCAACTGGCCCAGGAACACGGACGGGATCGCAATGAACAGCACCCAGAGGATGGCCCATCCGCCCTGGAACACTCCCCATCCGACGAGGAGCCACAGGGGCAGGAGGAAGGCCGCCGGCAGGAGCCAGCGGAAGAACGCCCGTCGCAACCACATGCTCCGATGGTATGCCGGTGGGCGGCGGCTCGCACGGCTGTTCGCTGTGAGCGCGGCGACGCCGCGTCCGCCCGGATCGGGGAGAATGGACGAGGACGAGAGGACTCCCCCGAATGATCGAACTGCGCACCCCTGCCGAGATCGACGAGATGCGCGCAGCCGGCCGCTTCGTCGCGGAGACGCTGGCCACACTGCGCTCCGACACGAAGGTCGGGACCAACCTCCTCTCGATCGACCGTCGCGCCCATGACCTGATCCGTCAGCGCGGTGCCGAGTCCTGCTACATCGACTACCACCCGTCCTTCGGTGCGAGCCCGTTCGGGAAGGTCATCTGCACATCGGTGAACGACGCAGTGCTTCACGGGCTCCCCCACGACTACACGTTGCGTGACGGCGACCTCGTCTCGCTCGACTTCGCCGTATCCGTCGACGGATGGGTGGCCGACTCCGCCGTGTCGTTCGTGGTCGGCACCCCGCGCGACGAGGACCTCCGGCTGATCGAGACGACGGAGCGCGCACTGGATGCCGCCATCGCCGCGGCCGTCGTCGGCAACCGGATCGGCGACATCTCGGCATCCGTCGCAGCCGTCGCCCATGGCGAGGGGTACTCGATCAACACGGACTTCGGCGGGCACGGAGTGGGTCGCACGATGCACGGCGACCCCCACGTCGCGAACGACGGTCGCGCCGGACGCGGATTCCCGCTCCGCGACGGACTCGTGCTCGCACTCGAGCCCTGGTTCCTCGCGACGACCGACGAGCTGGTGACCGACCCCGACGGCTGGACTCTGCGCAGCGTCGACGGTTCGCGCGGCGCGCACTCGGAGCACACCGTCGCGATCACCGCGGACGGACCCATCGTGCTGACCGACCGATCGTTCCTCGGGGTCGACTGAGCGTCCTCGCGGTCACGCCGTCCGGCGGTACCTGTACACCTCGGTGAGCTGCGGGAGAACCAGCTCCGCCCGCCCACTCGTCTCGGGGGCGTCGTCGAGGACTGTCTCGATCGCCGCGAGCATCTCGGTCTTCGATCGGCGGTCGGCGACGAGGACACTGCTGATCGTGCCCCACCGACGCAGGTAGTCATCACGTGAGATGTTCTCGGACCACGCGATCACCGCACGCGAGTCGAACTCGAAGCCGGGAAGATCCTCGACGGCACTCCCGGTCGTCTGATCGTCGGCGCCCACTGCCGGATGAGCGATGCGGTGAGCAGCACGGTCCCAGGTGCAGGCGGGATCGGAGTGGTTCCAGACCAGCCCGAGGACACCACCGGGCGTCAGAATGCGAGCGATCTCGGCACACGCCGCCTCGCGCTCGAACCAGTGGAACGCCTGCGCCACCGTGACCGCGTCGACGGAGGCGTCGGAGAGGGGGATGCTCTCGGCCGTGCCGAGATGCGCCGCCACATCGACCAGCTTCGCCCGCAGCACGTCGAGCATCGGTTCGGACGGCTCGACTGCCTGGACGGAGGTCGCGCGACCGACCAGAAGCTCGGTGAACTTGCCGGTTCCGGCACCGAGGTCCAGCACCGCCCCGACCCGCTCCGGCAGGATCAGGTCTGCGGCGGCATCCGGGAAGCCCGGTCGATAGCGGTCGTAGTCCGCTCCGATGGTCTGGAAGGAATCCGCGAGCACGCGATCGATCATCCTCGGACGCTATCACCGAGAAGGAGGAGGTCTATCCGTCCCCGTCAGTCGGCGTCGTCGGCGAGCAGGTCCGGTCGACGCGCTCGTGTGCGCTCGAACTGCTGATCACGGCGCCACTGCGCGATGCGCGCATGGTTCCCGCTGAGGAGCACCTCCGGAACGGCGCGCTCCCGCCAGACCGCCGGCTTCGTGTACGAGGGGTACTCCAGCAGGCCGTCCTCGTGCGATTCCTCGACCAGGCTCTCGGGATTGCCGACGACTCCCGGCACCAGGCGTCCGATGGCCTCGATCATCGCCATCGTCGCCACCTCGCCGCCGTTGAGCACGTAGTCGCCGAGACTGATCAGACGTACCTCGCCGAGCGCCGCGGCGTACTCGAAGACCCGCTCGTCGATGCCCTCGTACCGGCCGCAGCCGAAGACGATGTGCTCGCGCGTCGCGAGATCGCGCGCGGTGGCCTGCGTGAAGACCTCACCGGCCGGCGACGGGAAGATGATCGTCGGACGTTCGGTGGCCGCGGCGACCTCGTCGAGTGCGAGCCCCCAGGGCTCCGGCTTCATCACCATTCCGGCACCCCCGCCGTACGGAGTGTCGTCGACGGTGCGGTGACGATCCGACGTCCAGTCTCGGAGGTCGTGGACGTTCAGGTCGAGGATGCCCGCATCGCGCGCCTTGCCGAGCAGGGAGAGCGTGAGACCGTCGAAGTACGACGGGAAGATGGAGAGGACGTCGATGCGCACGGGAGTGACCTCTCAGCGGCTACTCGGCCGCCGGGGAATCCTCGGCTGCGAGCGGTTCCTCGGCCGCCGCCGAGTCGTCGTCGGCATCCGGAAGCTCCTCGAAGAGCCCGGGCGGCGGGGTGACGATCACTCGACCGGCAGCGACGTCGACGGTCGGAACGATCGCCGAGACGAACGGCACCATGATCTCCCTCTCACCGGACTTGACGATGAGGAGATCCTGCGCCGGGAAATGCTCGATGCGCTGGACGCGTCCGACCACGGCGCCGTCACGGACGACATCGAGGCCCACGAGCTGGTGGTCGAACCACGCGTCGTCCTCGGTTTCGTCGACGTCCTGGTCGATCCAGAGGATGGCCCGCACGAGGCCTTCGGCGGCGGTGCGGTCGTCGACGTCGTCGAAGAAGGCGACCGGGTTGCCGTTCATCACCCGGTACTCGCGCACGGTGATCGTCTTGCCGTGCCACGGAGATGCCTCGGGCACCTGCAACGTGAACTCGGCTCCCGTGACGAAGCGACGCTCCGGGTTGTCGGTGTACAGCTCGAGCTTGAGCCCGCCCTTGAGGCCATGGGCCTTCACGAGGCGCCCCACCCGGAGCTGGTTCTTGCCCTGTGGGGTGTCCTGCGGCACCACGTCAGTCGTCCGCGACATCGACGCGCACGCGACGGCCGTCGGCCAGGGCGGCGACGAGCGTACGGAGTGCCTTGGCGGTGCGGCCGCCGCGCCCGATCACGCGTCCACGGTCATCGGGGTGCACGCGCACCTCGAGGAGATCGCCTCGCGGCGACGTGGATGCGGTGATGCGCACATCCTCCGGGTGATCGACGATCCCCTTGACGATGTGTTCGAGCGCGGCGGCGAGCACGACGGATTACTCTGCGTCGGCGGCGGGAGCCTCGGCGGCCTCCGCGTCGGCGTCGGCGGCGGGAGCCTCCTCAGCGGGAGCCTCCACCTTCTTCTCCGCCTTCGGCTTGACGACGGACTTCTTCGAGGAGTCGACCTCGAAGGCGGCCTTCGGCTCGGCGACCTTGAGGGTCGACTTCGCGTCGGCGTCGCCCTTGAACTTGCCCCAGTCGCCCGTGATCTTGAGGATCGCGGCGACCTGCTCGGTCGGCTGCGCGCCGACGGAGAGCCAGTACTGCGCACGCTCGGAGTCGACCTCGATGAACGAGGGCTCCTCGGTGGGGTGGTACTTGCCGATCTCCTCGATCACGCGACCATCGCGCTTGGTGCGCGAGTCGGCGACGACGATGCGGTAGTACGGCGCACGGATCTTGCCCAGGCGCTTGAGACGAATCTTGACAGCCACGATTCTCCTGAATTGTGTGGAAGGAAACGAACTGGTCGCCTGGAGAGTGGGGTGCACATCCGGCGGAAGCTCAAAGAGGAGGACGGAAGCTGGATAGAGGGTCGAGCATGCCGTCCGACCTTCTATTCTGCCAGATGCCGAGCCCGGGCGCGAAACGTGAGGACTCCGGCTTTCCCGTGTCGCGTCGGCCGCGTGCCAGAATGTGCACGTGACGCTCGAGTTCGCCCCCTCAGCCCGCTCCACCGTCGGCTTGGAGTGGGAGATCATGCTCGCCGATCCGGCGTCCGGTGATCTGGCCGGACGAGCGCCCGAACTCCTCGCCGTTCTCGAGGAACAGAGCGCCAGCGAACGCCACACCGTCACCGGTGAGCTCCTCACCAACACGATCGAGGTCACGAGCGGCGTCGGCGAGTCCGTCGCCCACGCCGTCGACGACATCGCCCGGGCGATCTCCGCGGTGCGCGGGGCCACCGACCCGATCGGGATCGAGTTGCTGTCGGCCGGCAGCCACCCGTTCGCGCAGTGGTACGACCAGCAGGTCACCGATAAGACGAGGTACCACACGCTGATCGAGCGCACGCAGTGGTGGGGCCGCAACATGATGATCTGGGGCATTCACGTGCACGTCGGCGTCGATGACCATCGCAAGGTGTTCCCGATCATCAACGCGCTCACCGCGTACCTCCCTCACCTGCAGGCACTCGCGGCATCGAGTCCGTTCTGGGCCGGGGAGCGCACCGGGTACGCCTCCAATCGCGCGCTGGTGTTCCAGCAGCTGCCGACCGCCGGGCTCCCCTGGCCTCTGCACGATTGGGCGCAGTTCGAGTCGTACATGGACGACATGGTGCGCACCGGCGTGATGAAGGATGCCTCCGAGGTCCGCTGGGACATCCGGCCCGCACCCCGCTGGGGAACGATCGAGGTGCGCGCCTGCGACGGGATGTCGACGCTCCCCGAACTCGCCGCGGTCGCCGCGCTCGTGCAGGTCCTCGTCGAGCATTTCTCGCGAGAACTCGACGAGGGACGCCCGCTCTCCGCTCTGCCCTCCTGGTTCCACCGCGAGAACAAATGGCGCGCGGCGCGCTACGGGCTCGACGCCCGGGTGATCGTCGATGACTCCGGCGCGCAGCGCGACGTGCGGGATCACCTCGCCGAGACCCTCGACGAACTCGCGCCCGTGGCACGAGCGCTCGGATGCGAACGGGAGTTCGGCAGCGTCGGCACGATCCTGCGCGATGGAGCCAGTTATGCGCGGCAGGTGGCCGTGGCGGACGCCGCCGAGGGCGACCTCGGAGAGGTCGTGCAGCACCTCATCCGCGAGTTCCGCTCCGGCCCGGAGGCCTCGACGCACGAAGCCTGACCGTCAGTCCTCCGCCAGGCGGCGCGCGAGTCCCTCGTCGAGGACCACATCCGTGATCAGATCCGCGGCGATCGCCGCACGGAGGCTGGCGAGCTTGGGGATGCCGGACACGACGCAGACCCGTCGGGGTACGCGTCGCAGGCGATCGAGCGTCGGGCCGGTCGCTCGCGCATTGAGACGGATGTCCTTCCAGGAGCCGTCGGCGCGGAAGAAGACGGTCGCGACGTCTCCGATCGCATGGTCCTCGCGCAGGCTCCGATAGTCGTCGCGCCCGAGGTATCCGCCGACGTACACCCGGCTCGGCACCTCGGCCGCGGGCGATCCGAGGCTGAAGACCGCGATGTCCATTTTCGACTGCAGGTCGAGCACACGCCGTGTGCTCCGCTCCCGCCACATCGCCTCGCGCGTCGCCGGGTCGTCGAAGAACGCCGGCACCGGGAACTGCTGCACCTGCGCACCGAACGCGCTGCCGAAGCGCTGGAGGATGTCGCTCGAGTACTCGACACCGCTGGTCTGGGTGTTGCCCGCACCGTTCAACTGCACGAATGTCGTGTTGTGCGTCTCCTTCTGCGTGAGGCCGCGACTGACCGCACTGATGGTCGACCCCCACGCCACGCCGATGATCATGTTCGAGTCGACGAATTGCGACAGCAGTCGCCCCGCGGTCAACGCCACCCGTTCCAGGCGCTCGACCTCGCTGACGATCTCGGGCATGGGAACGACGTGCGCCACGATGCGATGACGATCCCGGATCCGCTGCTCGAGCATGCCGAGCCGCTCGAGAGGCGAATTGATGCGGATGTCGACCAGACCGCTCTCCCGGGCATAGCTCAGAAGACGAGATACCGATGAGCGGGAGGTGCCGAGCTCGCGCGCGATGACCTCCATCGTCTTGTCCTGCATGTAGTAGAGCTGGGCCGCGGTGAGCGCGGCGACCAGCTTCCCGTCACGCGGATGTGCACTGTGATCAGCCAAGACCGCCTCCTTGCCCTCGATCCTTGCACATATGTGCACTGGGCTTGCGCGCAGCGGACGAGAGGTCGATGCTGGGGGGCAAGCAAGGAAGCGAGCTCGAGAATGATCGAATCGACACACTCATCGGCCGAGCGCGACGACGTACGCGCGCTCCGCGAATCCGGACGTACGACGGTGCTGCTCATCGGCGGCGGCATCAACGGAATATCGACATTCCGTGACCTCGCCCTCCAGGGCGTCGACGTCGTCCTCGTCGAACGCGGCGATTTCGCCTCCGGGGCATCGTCGGCGTCCAGCCACATGATCCACGGCGGCATCCGCTATCTCGAGAACGGCGAGTTCCGCCTCGTTCGCGAGTCGGTCGAAGAGCGCAACGGCCTCCTGCGCATCGCTCCGCACTACGTGAAGCCGCTGCAGACGACGATCCCGATCTACTCGACGTTCTCGGGCATCCTTTCGGCGCCCCTGCGTTTTCTCACGCACAAGAGCGGCAAGCCGCAGGAGCGCGGTGCGTTCCTCATCAAGATCGGTCTGACGATCTACGACACGTTCTCCCGTGACGGCGGTAGCGTTCCGCGCCACCGGTTCCTCGGCCGCAAGCGTTCGCTGGCCGAACTGCCCGCGCTCGACCCGAACATCAAGTACACCGCCACGTACTACGACGCGTCCATGCACGACCCGGAGCGTTTGGCCCTCGACGTCCTGCAGGACGGCCGTTCCGCGCACCCGGGCGCGCACGCGCTCAACTACGTAGAGGCGATCGCCCGCGACGGCGAGAACATCGTCCTCCGTGACCGCGAGAGCGGCACGGAGTTCCCGGTGAAGGCCGACGTGGTCGTCAACACCTCCGGCCCCTGGACCGACCTTACGAACGACGCCCTCGGCACCGACACGCGATTCATGGGCGGCACCAAGGGGTCGCACATCGTGCTCGACCACCCGGAGCTGCTCGCCGCCACGCGTGGACGCGAGATCTTCTTCGAGCACTCCGACGGTCGTATCGTGCTGATCTACCCGCTCAAGGGCAAGGTGCTCGTCGGAACGACCGACATCGACGCGGATCCCCGCGAGGTCGCCGTCTGCACCGAGGAGGAGGTCGACTACTTCTTCGACCTGATCCACCACGTCTTCCCGCAGATCGCGGTCGCCCGTGAGCAGATCGTGTACCGGTTCTCCGGCATCCGTCCGCTCCCCCGTCACGAGGACACCGCACCCGGTTTCGTCTCGCGCGACTACCGCATCGAGGTCGACGAGAAGGGCGCCGTCCCGCTCGTGAGCCTGGTCGGCGGCAAGTGGACGACGTTCCGTGCGCTCGGCGAGTCGCTCTCCGACGTCGTGCTCGGCCTGCTGAACCGCACCCGCACGGTCTCGACCGCAGGCCGCGCCATCGGCGGCGGCCGCGACTTCCCGCGCACCGAGAAGGCGAAGCGCATCTGGATCCAGGAGAACCTCGCGGGCGCCGGAGACCGCGCAGAGAAGCTCCTCTCCCGCTACGGCACCCGCGCCGCTCAGGTCTGGGAGTACGTCGAGCAGGGAGCGGACGCCCCGCTCGCCGGCGGCGACCTCTCCACCCGGGAGCTCGAGTGGATGGTGCAGAACGAGCTCGTCGCGCGCCTGCAGGACGTCATCCTGCGTCGCACGAGCATCGCGTTCACCGGTCATGCCGATGCCGAGGTCCTCGATGAGATCGCCGACGCGCTCGCTCCCCTACTGGACTGGGACCGTTCGAGGCACGATGCTGAACTCGAACAGACCCGCCAGCTGCTGAACGAGCGGCACGGCCTCGACATCTCGTCCCGCACCCGCGGCTGACGAGACGGAACCGCCGCCTCCCCGCGGCGTAACCCAAGAAGTGTCACGGCAGGGATGACGTGACACGTAAGAAAGGTCAAAGAAGACATGCCTGATGTCAATCTCGGTCTCTATTTCCTGTCGGAGTTCGTCGGCACGGCGATGCTGGTCCTTCTCGGATGCGGTGTCGTCGCCAACGTCGCCCTCGCGAAGAACAAGGGCTTCGGCGGCGGCTTCCTGATGGTCAACTGGGGATGGGGCCTCGCGGTGTTCGCGGGTGTCATCGTCTCGGCGTACTCGGGTGCGATCCTCAACCCGGCCGTGGGTATCGGCCTGGCGATCGCCGGCAAGATCACCTTCACGATGTTCCTCGTCGCCACCGCCGCAGAACTGCTCGGTGCGATCCTTGGTGCGATCGTCGTCTGGCTCGCCTACAAGCAGCACTTCGATGAGGAGCCGGAGGCCGCCAACAAGCTCGGCGTCTTCTCGACCGGCCCCGCGATCCGGTCCTACGGCTGGAACCTCGTCACGGAGATCATCGGTACGTTCGTCCTCGTGTTCGTGATCTTCGGATTCGCCGACTACGGCGACATCGAGGTCGGCGTGCCCGGAGGCCTCGGACCGCTCACCGCGCTGCCCGTCGCGCTGCTCGTGGTCGCCATCGGCGCCTCGCTCGGTGGACCGACCGGCTACGCGATCAACCCGGCCCGTGACCTCGGCCCCCGCATCGCCCACGCGATCCTCCCGATCAAGGGCAAGGGCTCGAGCGACTGGAGCTACTCGTGGGTGCCGGTCGTCGGACCGCTCATCGGTGGTGCGATCGCGGCCTTCGCCGCCCCCGCCCTGCTCGGCCTCGCAGCCTGACGCCACCCGAATCCCACTTCAAAGGAGAACACACCATGGCTGACTACATCCTCGCCATCGATCAGGGAACCACCTCCAGCCGCGCGATCATCTTCGACAAGAAGGGCAGCATCATCGCGACGGGCCAGAAGGAGCACGAGCAGATCCTGCCGAAGGCCGGCTGGGTGGAGCACGACGCCTCCGAGATCTGGCGCAACGTGCAGGAGGTCATCGGCCTCGCACTGAGCCGCGCCGACCTCACCCGTCACGACATCGCGGCGGTGGGCATCACCAACCAGCGCGAGACGGCCGTCGTCTGGGACAAGACGACCGGCAAGCCCGCCTACAACGCGATCGTCTGGCAGGACACCCGCACGCAGGACATCGTCGACCGCCTCGCGGCCGACGGCGGAGTCGAGCGCTTCAAGCCGATCGTCGGACTCCCGCTGGCGACGTACTTCTCGGGGACGAAGATCGCGTGGATCCTCGAGAACGTCGAGGGTGCGCGCGCGAAGGCGGAAGCCGGGGACCTCATCTTCGGCACCACCGACAGCTGGGTGCTGTGGAACCTCACCGGCGGCGTCGACGGCGGCGTGCACGTGACCGATGTCACGAACGCCTCGCGCACGATGTTCATGGACCTCGAGACGCTCGAGTGGCGCGACGACATCCTCGAGGCGTTCGGCGTGCCGCGCTCGATGATGCCGGAGATCCGCTCCTCCTCCGAGGTCTACGGTGCGGCGGAGGACTCCTCGCTGCTGCGCGAGACGCCGATCGCCGGCATCCTCGGCGACCAGCAGGCCGCGACGTTCGGACAGGCCGCCTTCCAGACCGGTGAGAGCAAGAACACCTACGGAACCGGCTGCTTCCTCATCTTCAACACCGGCGAGGAGGTCGTCCACTCGAAGAACGGTCTGCTCACCACCGTCGGCTACAAGCTCGGCGACGCTCCGACACACTACGCGCTCGAGGGTTCGATCGCCGTCACCGGATCGCTAATCCAGTGGCTGCGCGACCAGCTCGGCATCATCTCCTCGGCCCCCGAGGTCGAGGAACTGGCCGACAAGGTCGAGGACAACGGCGGCGTGTACATCGTCCCGGCGTTCTCGGGCCTGTTCGCACCGTACTGGCGACCGGATGCGCGTGGCGCGATCGTGGGCCTCACCCGCTACGCGAACAAGAACCACATCGCGCGCGCCGCACTGGAGGCCGTGGCCTTCCAGACCCGCGACGTGCTCGACGCGGTCAACGCGGACGCGGGCGTCGACCTCACGGAGCTCAAGGTCGACGGCGGCATGGTCGCCAATGACGCTCTGATGCAGTTCCAGGCCGATGTCCTGGGCGTGCCGGTCGTGCGACCGGTCGTCGCGGAGACGACCGCCCTCGGCGCCGCCTACGCCGCCGGCCTCGCCGTCGGGTTCTGGAGCGGCCTGGATGAGCTCTCCGCAAACTGGCAGGAAGACCGTCGCTGGGAGCCCTCCATGGAGAGTGACGAGCGCGACCGCCAGCTGCGCCTGTGGCGCAAGGCCGTCACCAAGTCGATGGACTGGGTCGACGAGGACGTCAAGTAACGACCGATCACCGCGAGGGGCGGGTCCGGAGGGAACTCCGGGCCCGCCCCGTCGCCGTTGTCAGACGGATGCCTCCCCATCAAGCACCGTCAGCAACGCACGAGCGACACGCCGAGGCGAGTCGAGATCCCAGGCGACGTACTCCGCTCGCCTCGGGCCGTCGGCGACCGTGACCGTGCTCACCCCGGCCATACCCGCGGGAACCGCCCCCGGAGTGAGGAGCGCGACCGCGAGTCCCTCGGCGACCAGGCCGAGCATGACTCCGGCCGTGTCGACTTCGAATGCGACGTCGCGATCGACGCCCGCCGCCCGGAAGGCGACGTCGCTCTGGGCTCGCCCCGACGTCCCGGCCGGGAAGTCCACGAAGACGTCCTCGGCGAGATCGCCGAGTCTCAGTCGGGTGCGCGCCGCGAGTCGGTGGGCACGCGGGAGCACCGCGACGTGATGATCGACGGCGAGCTCCCGGTATCCGACGCCGCGGGGCTCGGCGCCCGGTTGCAGCCCGAGAAGCGCGACATCCAGATCGCCGCGCCGGATCTTCGCGACGAGGTCATCGCTGTTGCCCATCTCCAGTTCGACCCGTACGGCGGGGTGTGCGGCTCGGAACGACGCGAGGAGGCGCGGAACGCGGACGGCGACGACCGTCGGGATGATTCCGATCCGAACGGTGCCGTCCAGCTGATCGGGCTCGGCGGCCACGGCGTCGACGGCCTGCTGCGCAGAAGCGAGCGCGCTGCGCGCCGGTGGGAGGAAAGCCTCCCCCGCCTCGGTCAGCCGGACACCGCGGCTCGACCGGATGAACAGTCGCTGACCCAGCTCCCGCTCGAGGGCGGCGATCTGGTGGCTCAGCGCGGACTGCGTGACGAAGCACCGCTCGGCGGCTCGGGTGAAGCTCCGCGTCGCGGCCACCTCGACGACGTAGCGCATCTGTTGAAGCTCCATCTGCACATGATCTCACGTCATGAACGGCATGTTCAGAATGCGTTGGATTCATGCGGACTGCGTGCCCATGCTGAGAACATGAACCGTCTTCGCATCCTGCTCCTCACCGCCCTCGCACCGATGGCCTGGGGAACGACCTACCTCGTCACGACGGAGATGCTGCCGCCAGGGCATCCGCTCTTCGCCGGACTCCTGCGCTCTCTCCCCGCCGGGGTCGTCGCGATCCTGCTCTCGCGCAGACTCCCCCGCGGCGCCTGGTGGGGAAAGGCGGTGGTGCTCGGCGCGCTCAACATCGGGGCGTTCTTCCCCCTGCTCTTCCTCGCCGCCGAGCGTCTTCCGGGAGGGGTGGCTGCCGCGGTCGCCGGCGCTCAACCGCTGATCGTGCTCGCGCTGGGTGCGCTCGTGCTGCACGAACGCATCCGTCCGTTCTCCGCGGCCGCGGCACTGGGAGGCACGATGGGCGTCGCACTCATCGTCCTCGGGCCGTCGGCGGGGCTCGACGCGTGGGGAGTCCTCGCGGCGCTCGGCGGCGTGACGGCGACCGGCGCCGGAATGGTCCTGACGAAGCGCTGGGGACGGCCGAAGGGGGTCGGTCCCATCACTTACGCGGGGTGGCAGCTCGGCGCCGGAGGTCTCGTTCTCCTGCCCCTCACGCTCCTGATCGAGGGAACGCCCCCCGCGATCGACGCGACGGCCGCACTCGGCTACACGTGGCTCGCGACGGTGGGCGGCATCTTCGCCTACACCCTGTGGTTCGGCGGCATCCAGAAACTGCCGGTGATCGCGCCCGGACTGCTCGCGTTGCTCTCCCCGGTGGTGGCGACGCTCCTCGGCGTCGTCGTCGCCGGCGAGTCGTTCACCGGCATGCAGGGAGTCGGGATCGCCGTCGTCCTCGCCGCATTGGTCGGCGGGCAGTTCGCGGCGATGCCCGGGCGGGCCGTCAGCTCTTGCCGAACAGCTTCTGAATCTCGGCGAGATCGGCCTCGGTCGGCGCCTTCGCACCGCCGCCCAGACCGAATCCCGAACCGGTCGGCTGCGCGGTAGCGACGGCTCCGGAGTTCTCGGCCGCACGCTTGGCCGGGTTGCCCGAGCGCGATCCGCTCGACGACTTGCCCTTCTTCCCGCGCTTGGACGATGCGCCGGGGCGTCCCATTCCAGGGACCGGGCCCATGCCGGGGATGTTCGGGGTACCGCCGCGGGCGACGGTCTTCATCATCTTCGCGGCCTGTTCGAAGCGGGCGACGAGCTGGTTCACGTCGGTGACCGTCATGCCCGAACCCCGGGCGATGCGCAGGCGGCGCGAGCCGTTGAGAACCTTGGGATTGCGGCGCTCGCCCGGCGTCATCGACCGGATGATCGCTTCGGTGCGATCGATCTCGCGCTCGTCGAAGTCGTCGAGCTGCTGCTTCATCTGGCCCATGCCGGGGAGCATCCCCAGCATCTTCTTCATCGAGCCCATCTTCTTCATCTGCTGAAGCTGCTCGAGGAAGTCTTCGAGGGTGAACTGCTCGGTCGCGAGCTTTTCGGCGACCTTCATCGCCTCTTCCTCGTCGAACGCCTGCTGCGCCTGCTCGATCAGAGTGAGGATGTCACCGAGGTCGAGGATGCGGCTCGCCATGCGATCCGGGTAGAAGGGCTCGAGGTCTTCCAGACGCTCACCCGTGGAGGCGAAGATGATCGGGCGACCGGTGATCGACGCGACCGAGAGCGCGGCTCCACCACGCGCGTCGCCGTCGAGCTTCGAGAGCACGACACCGGTGAAATCGACGCCCTCCTGGAACGCCTTCGCCGTGTTGACGGCATCCTGACCGATCATCGCGTCGATCACGAAAAGGACCTCATCGGGCTGGACCGCCGCGCGGATGTCGGCCGCCTGCTTCATGAGCTCGGCGTCGACGCCGAGTCGTCCGGCGGTGTCGATGATCACGACGTCGTGCTGCTGGCGGCGCGCGTGCTCGACACCGTCCCGCGAGACCTTCACTGGGTCGCCGACACCGTTGCCGGGCTCGGGGGCGTAGATGGTGGCGCCGGCCTGCTCGGCGACGACCTGCAGCTGGTTCACGGCGTTCGGACGCTGGAGGTCCGCGGCGACGAGCAGAGGCGTGTGCCCCTCGCCCTCGAGCTGCTTGGCGAGCTTTCCGGCGAACGTCGTCTTTCCCGAGCCCTGGAGGCCGGCGAGCATGATGACGGTCGGAGCGGTCTTCGCGAACTGCAGACGACGCTGCTCTCCGCCGAGGATCTGCACCAGCTCCTCGTTGACGATCTGAACGACCTGCTGGGCGGGGTTCAGCGCCTTGTTGACCTCGTCTCCGAGCGCACGTTCGCGGACCCTCGCCGTGAAGTCCTTGACGACCGTGAGTGCGACGTCGGCGTCGAGGAGTGCGCGGCGGATCTCGCGCACGGTGCCGTCGACATCGCTCGCGCTGAGTTTTCCCTTCGTGCGCAGATTGCGGAAGGTCTCGGTGAGCCGATCGGAGAGCGTGCCAAACGTAGCCATGGTGCTCCGATTCTACGCGAGTCGACCGACGCGGATCGTCGGCTCGACCCGGCTTGTCGAATCAGCGGGACCAGCGGAGGTCGCCGATGAGGTCGAGCGCATCGCGGAGCACGTTCTCGGGTGCCGCACGACCCGCCCCCTGCTCCGCCCAGACCCGCAGCGACGAGAGCACCGCGGCGGCGTGAGCCGCACCGAGGATGTCGGCGCGGATCTCATCGATCCCCGAGGTACGGGCGGCCTGTGCGATCGCCGCAGCCAGCCGCGCCTGGCGCACACCCGCGTCGCGCGGAAGTTCGTCCTCGAGGCCCATCGCCGCGACGTTCCGCAGTGCGAGGGCCAGGGGGTCGGGGGCGAACTCCCGCACCGCTGTGAGCAGGATCAGGCGGACGTCCGCGTCGCTCGCGTCGCGATCGAGGACGTCGAGAGCATCGGACGCCTCAGCGATGCGAGCGTCGAGCCCCGACCAGAGCACGTCGCTCTTCGACGCGAAGTAGTTGAAGAAGCTCGACCGGCTCACCCCTGCCCGCTGAGTGATCTCGGCGATGGAGGTCGACTCGTACCCCTGCTCGAGGAAGAGTTCGCAGGCGGCCTCGGCGAGCGTCTCGCGGGACGACGCCTTCGGGCGTCCGGCACGACCGGTGGTCTTCATGCCTTCACGGTACCGCGCCGCGCCGATGCGTCGCGGCGCGCATCGAGAGGCGTATTGTTGGACGCGTTACAACAATGCGCTTCGATGGGAGATCGGATGCTGGACATCGTGACGGGCGGACTCGCTCCGGACCTCGTCCCTTACGCCGAGGGTTGGGATCTTCAACGACGGATCCACACGGACGTGGTCGACGGCACGCGCCCCGACACGCTCATCCTGCTCGAGCACGAGGCCGTGTACACCGCCGGCAAGCGCACCGAGCCGCACGAACGCCCCGCGGACGGGACGCCCGTGATCGATGTCGACCGCGGCGGGAAGATCACCTGGCACGGACCGGGTCAGCTCGTCGGATACCCCATCGTCCGACTCGAGGAGCCACTCGACGTCGTCGCCCACGTGCGCCGTCTGGAGCGTCTGCTGATCGACGTCCTCGGACCGCTGGGCGTGGACGGCTACCAGGTCGAGGGCAGGAGCGGCGTCTGGGTGCGCCGCCCGCTGTCCGAGGACAAGGTCGCCGCGATCGGCGTGCGGGTGCAGCAGGGTGTGACGATGCATGGGTTCGCGCTCAACTGCGACAACTCCCTCGCCGGTTTCCGCGACATCATCCCGTGCGGCATCACCGACGCCGGCGTCACCACCATCAGCGAGATCGTCGGGGCGGACGTCTCCCCCGCCGACGTCCTCTCCTCCGTGATCCGCACCTTCGCCACCGAGTACTCAGGAGTCACCGTATGACCGCCGTCCCCGAGGGGCGCAAGCTCCTCCGCCTCGAAGTACGAAACGCCGAGACGCCGATCGAACGCAAGCCCGAATGGATCCGCACCAAGGCGAAGATGGGCCCGGAGTACACGGCCCTGCAGTCGCTCGTGAAGAGCGAGGACCTGCACACCGTGTGCCAGGAAGCCGGGTGCCCCAACATTTTCGAGTGCTGGGAGGACCGCGAGGCCACCTTCCTCATCGGGGGCTCGCAGTGCACGCGCCGGTGCGACTTCTGCCAGATCGACACCGGCAAGCCCGCCGACTACGACACCGACGAGCCGCGTCGGGTCGCCGAGAGCGTGGTGCGGATGAACCTTCGCTACGCGACGGTGACCAGCGTCGCGCGTGACGATCTGCCGGACACGGGAGCCTGGCTCAACGCGGAGACCGTCCGCAAGATCCACGAGCTCAATCCGAACACCGGCGTCGAGCTGCTGGCCAACGAGCACAACGCCGATCCGGCGTTCCTGGGGCAGATCTTCGATGCGCGCCCCGAGGTCTTCGCGCACAACGTCGAGACCGTGCCGCGCATCTTCAAGCGCATCCGCCCGGCGTTCCGCTACGAGCGCTCGCTCGACGTGATCACACAGGCGCGAGACGCCGGCCTCATCACCAAGTCGAACCTCATCCTGGGCATGGGTGAGGAACCGGAGGAGGTCGTCCAGGCGCTCCAGGATCTGCACGACGCCGGGTGCGACATCATCACCATCACGCAGTACCTGCGCCCGTCGCCGCGTCACCTCCCGGTGGCGCGCTGGGTGAAGCCGGCGGAGTTCGTCGAGTTCAAGGACGAGGCCGAGCGCATCGGGTTCCTCGGTGTCCTGGCCGGGCCCCTTGTGCGTTCGTCGTACCGTGCGGGCCGCCTGTGGGCGCAGTCGATGGTGTCGAAGGGACGGGAGATCCCCGCGCACCTCGCCCACATCGCCGACAGCGCCGATCTGGGATTCGCCCAGGCGGTCTGAGCACAGACCGTCGCGTCAGTCGGCGCTCATCACCGACTGCACGCTGCCGTCGGAACCGAGGTTCACCAGGAGCACGTCGTCCGTGGTGGCGGCGTCGAGCGCGTACTCCAGCACCGCGAACGGCTCGGACCCGCCGTGCTCGTCGGCGAGGATCGTCATGCTCATGAGCCGGAGAGAACGGATGATGTCGACGGCGGCGTCGCCCGAGATGTCGACGAGGACATCGGGGAGGTCGTCACCGTAGGCCTCCTGCTGCTGCAGGATGTACTCAGTCACCTCGCTCGTGCGATCGTCGACCTCCGACAGCATCCCGCGACGTGCCGTGTCGTCGACGTTCTCGAGCCCGGCGATCAGCGAGGCGGCAATATCGAGCGCCTCGGACGACACATCGTCCTGATCGGGCGCGGTCAGGTCGACGGTGACGCTCTGGTCGCCGAGTTCGACCGTCTCCGACCAGAAGATCGATCCGTCCGGCCCTGAGGACAGGAGCCCGAAGTAGTCGTGTTCGATCGCCATACCGCTATGAAACCAGCCTCATGCTCGCGACGGTAGTCCCGTCGTCATCCGACAAGTGATTGCACGAACACGTGCGGGGTGAATCCGGTCAGGTCATCGATGCCCTCACCCTGACCGAGGAGCTTGACGGGGATGCCGGTGCGCTCCTGAACCGCCAGAACGAAACCGCCCTTGGCGGACCCGTCGAGCTTCGTGAGGACGAGTCCCGTGACCCCCGCGTGCTGCAGGAAGGACTCCGCCTGCATCACCCCGTTCTGCCCGGTCGTGGCGTCGAGTACCAGCAGCACCTCGCTGATCGGCGCCTGCTTCTCGACCACACGCCGGATCTTGCCGAGCTCGTCCATCAGGCCGCCCTTGGTGTGCAGCCGGCCCGCGGTGTCGATGATCGCGATCTCGATCCCCTCGCGCTGCGCGTACTCGACGGTCTGGAATGCCACCGATGCGGGGTCCTGGCCCTCCTGCTGAGGCCGCACGATCGCGGCGCCGCCGCGCTGGGCCCAGGTGGCGAGCTGGTCGACGGCCGCCGCGCGAAAGGTGTCGGCGGCGCCCACGACGACACTTCGCTGGAATCCGCGCAGGAACTTCGTGAACTTCCCGATCGTGGTCGTCTTCCCGACGCCGTTCACGCCCACGACGAGCACCACGGCGGGGCGCTCGGTGAGCTTGAGCGTGGTGTCGAACTTCGCGAAGTGCTCCTCGAGCGTCTCGCGCAGCATCCGCTGGAGGTCCTTCGGGTCGGTCGTACGGAACCGTTCGACCTTCGCCCGGAGCTCCTCGACGATGCGCTCGCTGATGTCGGGACCGAAGTCCGCCGTGATCAGCGCCGTCTCGAGGTCGTCCCAGGTCGTCTCATCGATCGTGGGCTTGACGAACATGCCGCGCAGTGCGCGACCGAGGGACCAGGACTTCTCCGCCATCCCCCCAGCCTACGGGGCGGGAGGCCTCGCGGAGTCCGCCGCTGTTCCCCGGCGATTCGCTCGGAGGCCTCAGCTCGCCGCGGCCGCGCGATCGCCCACGCGCTGCCCGACCACCGCGGAGACGCCGTCCTGACGCATCGACACGCCGTACAGCGCATCGGCGATCTCCATCGTGCGCTTCTGGTGCGTGATCACGAGCAGCTGCGAGGTCTCGCGCAGCTGCTCGAAGACGGTGAGAAGTCGGCCGAGGTTCGCATCGTCGAGCGCGGCCTCGACCTCGTCGAGGATGTAGAACGGGCTCGGACGCGCCTTGAATATCGCCACGAGCAGAGCGACGGCTGCGAGTGAGCGCTCTCCGCCCGAGAGCAGGGAGAGCCGTTCGATCTTCTTCCCGACCGGGCGCACGGCGACCTCGATCCCGGTCGTGAGCATGTTGTCGGGGTCGGTGAGCGAGATGCTGCCCGTACCGCCGGGGAACAGCAGCGGGAAGACCTCGCCGAACGCCTCCTGGGTATCCGCGAACGCGCTCGCGAAGATGGTCTGCATCCGCTCGTCGAGGTCGGCGATGATCGTCATCAGGTCTTGACGGGTCTGCGTGAGATCCGCGAGCTGTTCGGTGAGGAACGCGTGACGCTGTTCCAGCGCGGCGAACTCCTCGAGCGCGAGCGGATTCACCCGGCCGAGTTGTGCGAGCTTGCGTTCGGCGTCGGCCAGGCGTCGCTGCTGGATGCGGCGGTCGAACGGGATGGTCAGGTCGACGTCGATCTCGTGGTCATCCGAGACCTCGGCGACGTCGCGCGGAACGGGCTGATCGGGGCCGTACTCGGCGACGAGGATGTCTTCGTCGAGCGCGAGCTCGGAGGCGACGCGTTCGAGCAGCCCGGTCAGGTGGAGCTTCTTCTCGTGGATCTGCAGTTCGAGGCCGTGCACGCTCTCGGTGAGCCCGGCCAGGCGTTCCCGCAATGAGGACTCCTGCGCCCGCAGTGCGGTGAGCTCCTGGTTCTGGGCCGCCCGAGCCGTCTCGGCCTCGGCCAGCGCCACGCGCGCCTCGGTGACCGAACGGTCGAGCGAGTCGAGGACGCGGGGGAGCTCCTCGGCGACACCGGCGGCCGCCTCGCGCTGCGCACGGCGGATCACGGCACGGCGGGCAGCTTCGGCGGCGGCATCCCGCTCCTGCTCGCGCTGGCGCTCCAGGGCGGTCACCCGCGACTGCGCCGCACGCACGCGTTCGCGGAGCGTCTCGATCTCGAGCCGCGCCCGCACCTCGCCCTCGCGCGCGGATTCCAACGCCTCCAGCAGACCGTCACGCGCCGAGGCATCGAGCACGGGACGGGGAGCGGAGACGGCATCGTCGAGCGCGGTCTTCGCGGACTCCGCCTTCGCCTCGGCATCCGCCACAGCCGACTGCGCCTGTGCGAGACCGGTCTCGAGACGCTCGCACTCGGCGACCGCGGCTTCGTGACGCACCGTGATGCGGTTCACCTGTTCGGCGTGCGTGGCCAGGGCCGCGTCCAGCTCGCGCAGTGCGCGCAGGGCGTCCTTCGACTGGCGCCGCGTCGTCTCGACGGCCTCGTTCGCGTCTTCCCGTGCCTCGCGGAGCGAATCCACGATCACCTGCACCTCGGCGAGCCGCTCTGTGGCGGCGTCGCGCTCGGCCGCGAGCTCGAGGCGCGAGCGTTCGCCTCCCGACCCGGTGCGCAGACTGTGGGCGGTGACGACGTCTCCGCCGACGGTGACGATCGTGGTCGACTCGTCGTCGAGTGCATCCAGAGCGGTGCGCGCAGCGCGAGCAGCATCGAGATCGTCGGCGATGAGAACGTGGGCGAGGATACCGAGCACTCCCGCGGGCGCATCGACGGCCGAAACCGCCGGGGTCACTCCGGGCAACTGCGGGAGTTCAACCGAACGACGCGCGGTCTCGGCCGCGACGAAGTCGACCACTCCCCTCCGCTGGTCGGCCGCTTCGGCAGCCAGCATGAACGCATCGGCGGCTGTATCGACGAGCACACCCTCGGCGAGTGGACCGAGCACGGCGGCCACCGCGGCTTCGAAGCCCGATCGGACCTGCACCGCGTCGCCGACGAGACCCCGGATCCCCGGGCCACCCGCCTTCACGATCTCGGCGGAACCACCCGACAACGCCAGCGCGCTCCCGAGCGCCGCCGCCTTGGCCGTCAACGAGTCCACCTCGCGCTCGGCGGCGTGCAGCCGTTCGCGCAGAGTCTCGCGCTCAGCCTCCGCCGCGGTCGCCGCGCGCTGCGCATTCTCGTACGCCGCAGAGTAATCGGCCGCAGAACCTTCGGGCGCCTCGGCATCGTCGATCGCCTCGAGCGCCTCCGACGCCTCTCGCCGCCGCTCGTTCGCGGCCTCGAGCGCGTTCTCCTGGCGGAGCACCGCGCCGCGCACGGCGGCAAGTGCGGAGGCGGCCGCGTCGGCGGTGCCGCGCAGCTCCGAGAGACGCATGTCGTACTCCGACACCAGAGCGCTCTGCTCCGCGATGTCGACGTCGAGCGTGTCGAGCTCGGCGCGGGCGTTCAGGACCTCCCGGCTGGCCGCGACGGCCGCGTCCTGGGCGTCACCGAGACCGGCCGAGATCTCGGTGATCTCATCCCTGGCCTCGTCGATCGTCGCCTGCGTCACGGTGACCGCGTTGACCGCGGCATCGTCGTCCTCGGTGCCGAGGAGGGCGAGGCGCTGATTGGCGAGCGTGTAGAGACCGCGCATGCGCTCCTGCACCTGCTCCAGCCCGAACGCGACGCTGCGCGCCTGATCGACGGCGACGGAGTTCTGATCCTGTTCGAGCCGGTGGATGCTCGCCCGCACGGTCTCGGCCTGGTCCGAGAGCACGAGGCGCTCGGTGTGCCGTTCGTTCTCCGTGCGCGTGTGGTCGGCCAGCGCCGTGCGAAGGGCCACGACGTCGTCGGCGAAGATTCGTGCCTTCGCATCGCGCACGACGGCAGCGATCGACTGCGCCTCTCGGGCGATCTCGGCCTGACGACCGAGCGGCTTGAGCTGGCGACGGATCTCCCCCGCGAGATCGCTCAGACGCGTCAGGTTCGTCTCCATCGCGTCGAGCTTGCGGACCGTCTTCTCCTTGCGTCGACGGTGCTTGAGGATGCCGGCTGCTTCTTCGATGAAGCCGCGCCGATCTTCGGGCGACGCCTGCAGAACGGTATCGAGACGCCCTTGCCCGACGATCACGTGCATCTCGCGACCGAGGCCGGAATCGCTGAGCAGCTCCTGCAGATCGAGGAGCCGGCAGCTGTCGCCGTTGATGGCGTACTCGCTCGATCCGTTGCGGAAGAGCGTTCGGCTGATCGTCACCTCGGCGTACTCGATCGGAAGCGCACCGTCGCTGTTGTCGATCGTCAGCTGAACCTCGGCACGACCCAGCGGGCCGCGCGTCGACGTGCCCGCGAAGATGACGTCCTCCATCTTGCCGCCGCGGAGGGTCTTCGCGCCCTGCTCCCCCATCACCCAGGCGAGAGCGTCGACGACGTTGGACTTACCGGAGCCGTTCGGTCCCACGATGCACGTCACACCGGGTTCGAAGACGAAGCTCGTCGGTTGCGCGAACGACTTGAAGCCCTTGAGGGTCAGGCTCTTCAGATGCATCGGGGCACCGATCGTTCGGGGAGAATCACGCCCATACGTTACCGGAAACGCGGGATTCGGCCGGGAGACCGCGCGGGAAGCACCGGAGACCGACACGCGCGACACGCCGTGAAACTGGGAGAATGCTTGACTCGGCGCCCGAACGTTCGCTAGCTTGGGCCACCGACACCTCAAGAAGGGAGGTTACCGATGATGAACATTCAGCTCTCCGCACAGACCAACGGTCTGGTCGCGCACGCTTCCACTGCGCCGCGCCTTGCGTACTCGGTAACCGACCTCGGCGTCGACGGCAACGCTGTCTCCTAGAACAGCGCCCGCCCTCGACTGATCCCCTCGGGGATCCGTCCGCGTCGATCGCCCTGTGCGCCACCGCCGCTGATCGTCATCGATCCGCGGCTCACGCCTCTCGGCATCCGCTCTCCGCGCCCTCTGCGCATCCGTCCGTCCGGCCGTCCGGCCGTCGACGCCGCGTCTTCCGCGTTTCTGCACACCCCTTTCGAAGGAAACCACCGTGAACATCACGCTGTCCCGCAACATCACCCACCCACCGGATACTCAGGACCGCACGGTCCTGCACATCCCCGAACCCGAAGAACTGCGCGCCCTGTCGCTCGGCGATCGCCTGTCACTGCGGATCGGCCTCTGGCTGCTCCGCCGGACGCAACGCCCCCGCCGACCGAAGCGCGAGTTCGCTCCGGCCGCACCGCTGTTCCTCCACGAACAGCACCGCAGCCCCCAGGAGAGCGCGGCGATCCTCGCCTACCACCTCCAGCGTCAGATGCACTGAGAAGGAGAATCGGATGAGTATCCCCCTCAGCGCAGGCGCGACCCTGCATCCGCTCGCGGTTCCGGCCCGGGCGGATGCAGCGGACGCGGGCGAGTTCCGTGAGCTCGCCCGCGTCCGCAACCTCGTCTACCGCGAACTCACCGGACGCGACGAGCAGGATCTCTCGCCGGCCGAACTCCTCCCCCGACTGCGGTCGCGCGAGGAGCAGACGACGCTCGTGTGGACCGCTCGGCTCGCCGACGAGATGATCGGTCGCGTCGTCGTCGATCTCCCCCACGAGGCGGGGTCGCGTGTGGCGATCGCGACCATCGAGCTGCGTCCCCTCGCCTGGGGGCGCGGCATCGGGCGGGCGATCCTCCCTCACGTCGAGGAGGCTGCGCGAGCGCACGGCCGCCGTGTCATCCAGAACTGGACGGAACAGCCCACCGCTGACGGGGCGCGCCTCGAATCGCCCACCGGGCACGGCAGCGTCCCGAACGATCATGTCGCCCGCTTCCTCACCCGCAGCGGCTTCTCGCTCGAGCAGGTGTACCGGATCAGCCTGCTGGACCTCGACGACGTCGCCCGCGCGCGGAGCGCCGAGCTCCTCGCCGAGGCGGAGGCCGCATCGAGCGGCTACCGGGTCGTGCGCTGGACGCTGCCGACACCGGCCGAACACCTCGACGGGTACGCCTGGTTGAAGTCGCGCATGTCGACGGACGCACCGTCGGCCGACCTCGACGCCGACGAGGAGGCATGGGATGCGGCACGCGTGCGCCGCATGGAGCAACGGCAGGCCGAGGCGGGTCACACTCTCCAGGTCACCGCCGCCCAGCACATCGTCACGGGCGAACTCGCCGCGTTCACCGAACTCGGCACCGGCACGAGCGGATCGACGACGACGATCCAGCACGACACCCTGGTGCTGCGCGAGCACCGCGGACACCGACTCGGGCTGCGCGTGAAATGCGCAGCCCTGCAGAGCTGGACTGCGGTCGCGCCGACCTCCCAGCGGGTCATCACCTACAACGCCGAAGAGAATCGGCCGATGCTCGCCATCAACGAAGCGATCGGCTTCACCGCGCGCGCCTACGAGGGCGCTTGGAAGAAAGAACTGACATGACCGCCCCGACGACGATCGTCCCCCTCGCCGTTCCCCCGACGCTCGACGACCCCGACGCCGCGGGGTTCCTCGCCTATGGCGAGCTCGGCCACCGGGTATGCGACGAGATGGTCGGCCTGCCCGATCTCGCACCGACCGCCGCGCAGATGCTGCCCGCGTGGCACGACACGACCGACACACTGCACACGGGCTTCCTCGCCCGACGGGGCGACCGCATCGTCGGTGCCGTCACCGTCGACTACGCCCAGGAGGCGGGGGCACGGGCAGCCGAGCTCGACCTGCTCGTGCCGGAGGAGCACTGGAACGAAGGCGTCGAGGAGGCTCTGCTCGATCGCGCTGAGGACGAGGCGCGCGCACGAGGACGCGACATCCTCCAGATCTGGAGCCTGCACCGCCCGATCGAGGCTGATCGGATGCTGGTCCCGAAGACCGGATGGGGACGAGTGCCCGCGATCGCGCTGACCGACCTGCTGGAGGCGCGCGGCTACCGACTCGAGCAGGTCGAACGCAACAGCGAACTCGATCTCACCGCCGACCCGGCGCCGCTGCGCGACACTTTGGAGCAGGCGATGAGCCGAGCCGGTTCCGACTACCGCCGCATCGAGTGGAATCTGCCGACCCCGCCGGAGCTGCGCGACGGCTACGCCGACGTACTGGCACGGTTGGTGACCGATGCGCCCAGCGGCGACATGGAGTTCGACGCCGAGGAGTGGGATGCCGCACGCGTCGTGCGTCGTGACGCCCGCCTCACGAGCGCCGGCCAGATGGTCTCCGTCGCCGCGGTGCGACATGTGCCGACCGGCGCGATCGTCGCGTACAACGAGCTGCTCATCGGCGAGGACCGCGCGGGCGTGACGCATCAGTTCGGCACGCTCGTCGCTCGGGAGCACCGCGGGCATCGGCTCGGCACCATCGTCAAGTGCGCCAACCTGCTGCGGTGGCGCGAACTCGCGCCCGACTCGACGCGGGTCTCGACCTTCAACGCAGAGGAGAACCGGCCGATGCTCGACATCAACGAGGCGATCGGTTTCGTACCGGTCTCGTATGCCGGGGCGTGGCAGAAGAAGCTCTGAGGAGGAACGGATGGCCCCTGTGGTCGGAGCGCACATCGTGGATGTGACATTCAAGGAGAAGCGTATCCTCGTGCACCTCGATGACGGCCGCGCGTTGGCCGCCCCGCTTACCTCGGTGGGGCCGACGGTCGCGGCGATGAGTGCTGCGGAGCGCGCGGGCTGGATCCTCACCGATTCCGGCCACGGTGTGAACTGGCCCGCTGCCGGGCAGACCTCGGAAGGGGACGCCCTGAGCGTCTGGAGCATCGAACAGGACGCCCTCTTCGAAGAAGCCCTCGCGGAGCTGGAGTCCGCCGAGTGGAAACCCGATGCCCTCGCCCCCCGTTCGCGAGCGCTGATTGCGCTCTGGCGGCTGGTCGCCGACGGATACAACGGCGGCCTTCTCCAGTTCCTGGGCAACTGGGGCATCGCCGAAGTGCAAACCGCCCGCGCGGCGCTCTCCGAATGCGGGGCGCACCGCACCAACACCGCGCTCCAGGAGTTCTGGGATCTCATCCGCCCGATCACGGAGTCCGAAGACGTCAGCACGATAGACGACGTCTACCGCGCGGTCGCGGGTGAGCTCGCCCCTCGTGTCGACGAGATCGACGAGGGCTTCTGGGATGCCGCAGAAGAGCTGACGCTGCGTGTGCCGCTGACCTATGGGCCCGCGCGCTCGGCGCTGGAGTCGCCTGCAGCGGAGTCCCCGGCCGTCGGGCACGACGAGTGAGCGCGGCTCCCGATGCCGCGACCGAGGCGTACAAGCGAGCTCTCGTGGACGAAGCGCTGACCCGCACTCCCCGCGGGGGTTTTCCCGAGATCGAACGGCGCGAGGGACTTCGCCCCGGAACCCTGTTCGATTGGGTCGACGCGTACGGGCCGCCCAAGCTCCCTACCGCACTCCACTTCTGGATCGGCACGACAGCGCAGACCGAAGCGCAGTTCATCTCCAACTTCGAGGTGCCCGACTCCTATTGGCAGGATGAGGAGGCATCCGCGGTCGATGCCGGTATAGGATTCAGCGTCGATCTCGACGAAGAACACGTGTACGACGAAGACCTGTTGCTCGTCATCCACCACGATGTCCCGCGCTCGGTCTCGGAGCTCGTCGCCGAGAGCACCCTCGAATCGGAAGTCTCGGCAGCAGCGATCGAAAAGAAGTGCGCTGAACTCGGCATCCACGACGCGAACGCCATGTTCGTCTACGGCGATCCGACCCAGGTGGTCTCCGATACGACCAAGCTGTACAACGGACTCGCCTACATCGGCCTGTTCGCGGGCTGATCCGGCGATCACTTCGGAGTTCGAACGCGCCTCAGACGCACGCCCGATCGCATCCTTGCTCTGGTCGGGCCAGGGTAGGCGCAGATCACCAGCAGTTGGAAGTACTCCGAGCATCGTTCGGCGGGCAAACGGAGATCGTCGATCTTGCGAGTCAGAGTGCTCGTTGGGAGCTACGCGACCGATGTTCGTGCGCGGCTGACGGTGGCCCCGTCAGCCGTGATTGAGCGTAGCCGGGGGCGCAAATAGAGGTAGGTCTGGTAGACCGGAGCGATCGAGTAGAGCAAGAAGACCGGATAAAGTCCGATGATCGGGATTACGATGATCAACCATGTGAGCGCCCCATAGGTGTGCCCTACTGAAACCGCAGTGGCGGTCATTAGTCCGAACAGCCCCGGAAGCAGAGCAACCACGGCGACAATGATTGCGCACCACACGAACTCCCCCACAAGGAACCATCCGGGACCAGCCCGGAGCAACCAGGCGAACATGGGGTTCCCCTCATGGGCCAGCGCCGTGTTGGTCCAGTAGACCTCGGGCTGCCCGAGCAGAGTGACCGTCGAATCGGTAATCGAGCACGCACAAGCCGGAAGCGCGATCTGCGCGCGCCGCAGAAGCTCACTCTTCGAGAAGTGGGAACGTGCCTGCCTCATCTTCATCCCTTCGGCGAAGCTGCGAGGCTATCACGACACTCAGCCGCACAAACGGGATCGCCGTCATCTCCGTCGCTGACACCTCGGGCAGTAATGACTCGAACGGTTCATGAAGGCCTCGCGATGTATTAGACCACCGCAACGCGGGCAGGCCTTGCCCTGACGCCCGTAGGCGTTGAGCGAGTGGGCGAAGTACCCGGCCTGACCATTCACGTTGACGTACTGTGCATCGAAACTCGTACCACCCTCGGCGAGGGCCTTGGCGAGCACGGAGCGGACCTCGCCGAGAAGCCGACGCACGGCCTGCGTCGACAGTCGCTCGGCCGGGGTCTCGGGGTGGATGCGAGCGGCCCACAAAGCCTCGTCGGCGTAGATGTTGCCGATGCCGCTGACGACCGTCTGGTCGAGGAGAACCCGTTTGATCGCGCTGCCGCGTTTGACCAGGGCCGCGCGGAAGATCACGTCGTCGAAGAACGGATCGATCGGGTCGCGGGCGATGTGCAGCACCTGCGACGGCACGGCGCTCGGGCCGTCGGCGACGAGAGCGTCGACGGCGAGTGATCCGAACGTGCGCTGGTCGGCGAACACGACGGCGAGCTCGCCGTGCGTCGGATGCTCGATGTGCAGCCGGATGCGCTCGTGACGCTCGGCCGAAGCATCCGGCGCGCGCAGCAGCATCTGCCCGCTCATCCCGAGATGCGCGATCAGGGCGGAATCGTCGGACTCGAGCGGCAGCCAGAGGAACTTGCCACGCCGCGAGGCCGTGACGACACGGCGCCCTTCGAGGCAACGCACGAAATCCGCGGCGCCGGCCGGATGCCGGGTGAGGGCACGCTCATCGAACACGCTGACACCCGTGATGATCGCGCCGGTCATGGCGGGAGCGAGCCCCGCTCGGACGACCTCGACCTCGGGAAGCTCAGGCACGTTCGCTGAGGAAGCGCCAGGCGCTGAGCGCCGCAGCCATCTCGGCCGTCTTCTTGCTGCTGCCCAGGCCGTTCATCCGGACATCGCCGACGACGACCGTCGCCGTGAAACGCCGATCGTGATCCGGACCGCTGGCGACCACGCCGTAGACGGGCGGGGTCGCGCCGATACGTGCGGCCAGCTCTTGCAGGCTGGTCTTCGGGTCCATCGCCGCGCCGTAGCGCTCGGGGTCGTCGAGCAGCGGTCGGGTGAGTCGCAGAACGAGCTCGGTCGCTGCATCCGGACCCGCCGAAAGGTAGGTCGCGCCGATGACGGCTTCCATGGTGTCGGCGAGGATCGAGTCCTTGTCGCGTCCACCGGTCTGCTCTTCGCCGCGTCCCAGGAGAAGGTGACTGCCGAGATCGATTCCTCGTGCCACCTCGGCCAGCGCCACGGTCGACACGACGCTCGCTCGGCGCTTCGCCAGCTGCCCCTCATCGAGTTCGGGGTGCGTGGTGAACAGCATCACGGTCACCGCCTGCCCGAGCACCGAGTCCCCGAGGAACTCGAGTCGCTCGTTGTGCGGGATGCCACCGTGCTCGTAGGCGTAGGAACGATGAGTGAGCGCCAACTCCAGAAGCTCCGCGTCGATATCGACGCGGAGCTTGGCTGGGAGAGGTCGCTTCCCCTCAGGGACCTCCGTCACGATGACTCGCGACTCAGACGTCAGCGACCTTGCGGCCCTTGTACTCGAGGAACAGCTCGGTGCCCTGCGAGTCGGTGACGACCTTCGCCTGGTGCGGACGGCTGTAGACGACCTTGCCGTTCTCGATCGTCTTCACGAGGGCGACGGGCGCCGCCTTCCACTGCGCGCGGCGCGAGCGGGTGTTCGAACGGGAAACCTTGCGCTTCGGGGGGTTACCAGCCATGACTAGCTCTCTTCTTTCTCGGCGGCGCGGCTCTGTGCCGTTCCGTCTTGGTCTGTGATCTGCTGGAGCGCACTCCATCGAGGATCGATGGGAGCGGCCTGCTCCGTCCCGGTGCTCGCGGTCAGCCTTTCGCCCGTTTCCGGGTCGAGACCCAGGCAATCCGGCTGACACACCGGCTGAAATGGAAGCGCCAAAACGGTCGCATCCCTGACGAGAGTTTCAAGATCCACGTGGTCGTCTTGAACCTCGAAGTCAGTTTCTTCCTCACCAGGATACGCGAAAAGCTCCTGGAACTCGACTTCGACGGGCCGAGCGATGTCGATGAGGCATCGACCGCACACGCCGACGTACTCCGCGTCGGCCGCTCCGGAGACGAGAATCCCCTCGTGCACGGACTCCAGTCGCACGTCGAGGTCGAGGTTCGAGCCCTTCTCGAACGAAACGATCCCCTCGCCCCACTGCTCGGGAAGCGTCACCGTGAAGGTATGCTCGCGCATCTCCCCCGGCCGCCGGACGATGTCGCGGACGGGCAGGATGAAGGGGCCGTTCAGTCGGGATCGCACCCGACAATGCTACCGGCCCTCACCGGCGCGGGGCTGGACGAACGCTCCGTCTCAGATCCCCCGGGCGCCCGTGTCGAGGAACTCGGCCACCACCGGCGGGACGAACGGGGAGATGTCGCCCCCGAGCGAGGCCACCTGACGCACGAGTGAGCTCGACACCAGCGCGTGCGCGGGATCGGGCAGGAGGAATACGGTCTCGATGTCGGCGAGGTGGCGGTTCACGATCGCCATCGGCGACTCGTAGGCCACGTCGATCTGCGATCGGATGCCCTTGACGAGGACTCCCGCATTCACGTCGCGCGCGTAGTCGACGAGCAGCCCCATGCTCCACGAGCCGATGATGATGTTGCCGGGCATCCCGTCGTCGGCGATCGATCGCTCCAGCAAGGACATGCGCTGAGCGATCGGGAGCATCGCCTCCTTGCCGGGGTTGTGCACGACGAGCACATGGAGCTCGTCGAACAGGGTCGCGGCCCGCCGGATCACATCGAGGTGTCCGAGCGTGGGCGGATCGAAGGAACCGGGGACGACGGCGATCCTGCTGCTCATGCCCACCAGCCTAGGGCACCTCTTCAATGCACTCCCCGTGAGGCGACATCGAGCTCAGTTCTTCGCGAGCGCGGCTCTGTCCTCGTCACTCACTCGCCGGAGGATCGCGTCGCGCAGACCGGCGTGTCGCACGAGGTCGGGGTCCGCCGCGAGGATCTCCTCACCCAGCTCGCGAGCACGCACGATGAGGCCCGCGTCCTTCACGACCCGGAGGAGTTTGAGCGAGGAGCGCACGCCCGCCTGGGCGGCGCCGAGCACGTCGCCTTCGCCGCGCAGCTCGAGATCGACCTCGGCAAGCGCGAAGCCATCGAGCGTAGCCGCGACGGCATCGACGCGCTCACGGGCGACGGAGCCGGACTCGGCCTCCGTGACCAGCAGGCAGAGCCCCGGGACGCCACCGCGACCGACGCGTCCACGCAGTTGGTGGAGTTGGGACACGCCGAAGCGATCGGCGTCGAGCACGATCATGGTCGACGCGTTCGGGACGTCGACGCCGACCTCGATCACGGTCGTCGCGAGCAGGAGATCGATCTCGCCGCGCGAGAACGCCTGCATGACCGCATCCTTCTCGTCGGACGGCATCCGCCCGTGCAGGACCGCACGTCGCAACCCGCCGAGTGTGGGATGGGTCGCGAGCGCCTCATCGAGCTGCACGACGCCCCAGCGCGGGCCGTTCCCGCCTTCCGACGCGATCGCCGGCTGCTCCCCCGCCTCGCCGGTCTTCTTGGTCGTGTCGATGGCCGCGCACACCGCGAAGACCTGACGCCCCTGGGCGATCTCCTCGGCCGCGCGTTCCCAGACACGGTTGAACCACCCGGGATGCTCGGCGAGCGGAGCGACGAAGGACTCGATACCCGCGCGCCCCGCAGGCATCGTCCGGATGACGGAGGTGTCGAGGTCGCCGAAGACCGTCATGGCCACCGTGCGCGGGATCGGTGTCGCGGTGAGCACGAGTGCATGCGGGCTCGAGCCCTTCGCGCGCAGCGCCTCGCGCTGCTCGACGCCGAAGCGGTGCTGTTCATCGACGACCACGAGACCGAGGTCGGCGAACGTGGTCTTCTCGCCGAGGAGTGCGTGGGTGCCGACCACGATCAATGCCTGGCCGGAGGCGACGCGCAGGGCGGCCTTGCGTCGCTCGGCAGCCGGCATCTGGCCGGTGAGGAGAGTCGGCATCACGAGCGGAGCCAGTTCGCGACCCAGCATTTTGGTGATCGAGCGCAGATGCTGCCCCGCGAGCACCTCGGTCGGGGCGATGAGCGCCGCCTGTCCCCCGCTCTCGGCCACCTGGAGCATCGCCCTCAGCGCGACGAGCGTCTTTCCCGAACCGACCTCGCCCTGCACCAGCCGGTTCATCGGCCACGCGCCGATCAGGTCTTCGGCGATCTGCGCACCGACCGTCTGCTGATCGGGCGTGAGCGTGTAGGGCAACGCGGCATCGAAGCGCTCGAGCAGCCCTCCCGGCGACGCGGCGCGGGGGGTCGCGGAGAGCGCGCGCACCGCATCACGCTGCTGGAGCAGAGCGGTCTGCAGGGTCAATGCCTCGTGCATGCGCAGAGTGCGCACCGCAGGATCGATGTCGTTCTTGGTGCGGGGCCGATGGATGAGCTCGATGGCCTCGCGCGCGGTGAGGAGCTCCTCTCGGGATCGCACGGATTCCGGGAGCGGATCGGGCACGTCGACGAGCGCATCGATCACCCGACCGACGAATCTCGCGATCTGCCAGGTCTGTACCGTCGACGTCGCCGGGTAGATCGGGATCGGCACCGAAGCGCGGGCATCCGCACTGCGTCGAGCGGAATCCTCGTCATCGAACAACTCGTATTCGGGATGCGCGAACTGCGTCACGCCGTTGAACTCCCCGACCTTGCCGGAGAACACGCCTCGCCGGCCCACCGCGAGATCGTTCGAGCGCCACTCCGCCTGACCGATGTTCTTCGCGAAGAACGTCAGCGACATCCGACCGATCCCATCGCCGATCACGACGTCCACCATCGCCCCGTTGCGATTGCGCATGCGACGGAAGCTCGACGAGAGCACCTCGGCCACGATCGTCACCGTTTCGCCGAGCGGGAGCTCGCGGATCGGAGTCAGCTCGCCCGGATCGGCGTAGCGGCGCGGATAGTGCGAGAGAAGATCGCCCACCGTGCGCATCGAGAACGCCCGATCCAGCGTCTTCGCGGTCGTCGTACCCAACGCGTCGTCGAGCGACGAATCCAGGGTGAGCGACATGCATCGAGTCTAGGGAACGCCACCGACACCCGCGTCACTCCGCCTGTCGTATCGTGAACGGGTGACGAGGATCATCGCCGGTACGGCCGGAGGAACGCGCCTGGAGGTGCCGGACGCCGGCACCCGCCCCACGAGCGATCGGGTGCGGGAGTCGCTCTTCGGAGCGCTCGAGTCGTTCGGCGCCATCGATGACGCCCGGGTGCTCGATCTGTACGCCGGCTCCGGCGCCCTGGGGCTGGAGTCGCTCAGCCGCGGCGCTCGCAGCGCCGATCTGGTCGAACGGGGGCGCGCCGCCGCAGCGATCGTGCGCAAGAACTCCGCGGCCGTCGCACGCGCCGGCGGAGTCGCGGCGGCCCGCGTGCACGAGAGCGCCGTGCATCCGTTCCTCGTGCGTGCGCAGGGCCCGTTCGACCTGGTGTTCACCGACCCGCCGTACGACCTCGATGACGAGGCGATGACCGCGGATCTCGTCGCCCTCGCGCCATTGCTCTCCCCCGACGCACTGGTCGTGGTCGAGCGTGCGCGCCGATCGACACCCCCGGATCTCGACGCCGCGGGGCTCGAGCTCGTGCGCGAGAAGACCTACGGCGACACCACCGTGTGGTGGGGGCAGCCGCTCGACGGCGCGGATCGCGATCAGCCCGCGGCGGAATCCCAGTCGCGATAGGGGTCCCATCCCCGGACATCCACGGGTTCGCCATCGCACAGCACACCGTCACCGGATGGCTCGACCACGCGTCCGATCACGCGGAAGCCCGGAGCGAGCATCCCCTCGGGGAAGGTGGCCAGAAGGGCGTGGTCCTCACCTCCGGCCAGGGCGCGACGCGCATCCGAGCCGAGCGCGTGCCCGTCGAGTGCGAGGGTGACACCGGAGGCATCCGCCAGGCGACCGGCGTCGAGCGCGAGCCCGTCGGACACATCCATCATCGCGGTCGCACCCGTCACGGCGGCCATCGGTCCGAGGCCGATCGGCGGTGACGGTCGCAGCTGGGCGGCGACCGCGGCCGCCTCACCGTCGCCGAGCCTCGACGGATCGACGGGGACAGGCGTCTCACCGTCGCGGAAACGACCGAACAGCACCGCCAGCCCGCGGGCCGCGAGGCCCAGCTCACCGGCGATGGCGACGGATTCCCCGGGCCGCGCGCCCGAGCGGGTGATGGCCGAGCGCCCCTCGAGATCGCCGAGGGCGGTGACCGCGACGGTCAGCACATCCGAGACCGTCAGATCGCCCCCGACCACCGCGCACCCCGGCGCGAGCGCCTCGCACGCGTCGCGGAAGCCGTCGGCCAGCCGCTCGACGAACGACAGCCGCAGATCGCGAGGGACGGCGAGGGCGACCAGCAGGGCTGTCGGACGGGCCCCCATCGCGGCGACATCGGCGAGGTTGACCGCGGCGGCCTTCCACCCGAGGTCGTAGCCGGAGGTCCAGGCGAGACGGAAGTCGGGACCGTGCACGAGGGTGTCGGTCGTCGCGACCACCGAACCCGATGGGGCGGAGATCACCGCCGCGTCGTCTCCGGGACCGAGGATCGTGAGCGATCCGGGCGGCGTGCGCGACAGGATCGCGCGCAGGATGCTTCCCTCCGAGAGCTCGCCGAGCAGGGGGTCGTGGTTCTCGGGTCGGGAGGGCATGAACTCAAAGGTAGCCTGGAAGCATGCCCCTCTTCCGTCGCCTCGCTGCTGCCGTCGCGGTCGCCGGAGCCGTTGCGATCGCCCTCGCCGGATGCTCCACGACGATCCACCTCGAGCCCGCGGATGACGCGAACAACCCGGCCTGTGCGAACGTATCGGTGCTGCTGCCCGAGAACGTCGCCGGCTTCGACCGGGTGTGGACGGATGCCCAGGCCACCGGAGCATGGGGTGATCCGACGATCGTGCTCCGCTGCGGCGTCGCCCCGCCCGCACCGTCGGATCTCGTCTGCACCACTATCGGCAGCGTGGACTGGCTCGTGCTCGACCAGGAGGAGGAGCGTCAACGCCTGGTCACCTACGGGCGCGACCCCGCCGTCGAGGTCATCATCCGACGCGGCGCCGAGATCGACTTCCGCACGGTCGTCGAGAAGCTCTCCGCCAGCATCCAGCCCGGGCTCGAGCGGGCGACCGCGAAATGCACCGACCGCGTGGAGTCCCCCGCCGGCTGAGCGCGGTCTCCTAGACTCGCGGCATGAACCCTCAGCCCGCGAATCGAACTCCCGTCATCGCCGCCGTCCTGGTGGGCGTCGGCGCTCTCCTCAGCTCCCTCGCCGGTTACCTCTTCGTGCTCGGCGGCGTGCCGAACGTCCCGCGGGCCTGGATCCTGCCCGATCCGCTCGGGTGGGGCTTCGGCCGCGGAGGCTCGCCGCTGCCGGTCCTGGGCATGCTCCTGGCCCTCGTCGTGCTGAGCGGCCTGACCTGGCTCTTCGTGAGAATGATCGTCCGCGGAGCTCTTCCCGGGCGCGGCGCCGCCGTCTTCTTCGGCACCTGGGGCGCCGTGATGATCGCGTCCGCAGCCGCCGGTCTCGTCCGTGCGCCGCTGACGCTCGCGTACCTCCAGATCGACCCCACGCAGATCGAGATCTACCAGGTGCAGTTCTTCACGATCAGCACCGCGGGAGTCACCTGGGCGCTCGTCTGGGGGTGGGTCACCGCTCTCGTGGCCGCGATCGTCCACCGCGCTGCAGCCGGCCCGGCGGCGCCGAGC
Organism: Microbacterium galbinum; assembly: GCF_023101185.1. GTDB lineage: Bacteria > Actinomycetota > Actinomycetes > Actinomycetales > Microbacteriaceae > Microbacterium > Microbacterium galbinum. The sequence goes on along the minus strand of NZ_CP078077.1, from coordinate 2,845,681 downwards.
GGTGCGTACGGCGCCGGGCATTCCGCACCTGCGTACCCGCCCCAGCAGGCGTATCCGCAGCAGCAGTACCCGCAGCAGCAGTACCCGGGACCGCACCCCGGCCAGCCTCAGCCTCCGACAGCGGGCTGAGGCACCTCGCGTCGCCGATCAGCGACGCAGGCCCGCCTCGATGAGCTCCGAGATCAGGTCGCCGTAGCTGAGACCGGAGGCCACCCAGCACTTCGGGAACATCGAGATCGGGGTGAACCCCGGCATCGTGTTGAGCTCGTTGACGACGAGGTCGCCCTCCGGAGTGAGGAACATGTCGACGCGCGCCAACCCGCGACCGTCGACGGCCTCGAACGCGCTCACACCCGCGCTCTGGATCGCCGCGATCTCGGCATCCGTGAGCACGGCCGGGCACACGACATCGACGCCGTCTCCCCCGAGGTACTTGCCCTCGAAGTCGTAGAACCCGCGCGAGGTCAGCACGATCTCGCCGGGCAGCGATGCGCGCACGCCGTCGGCGCCTTCGAGCACCGCCACCTCGATCTCACGTCCGCTGACGCCGGTCTCGATCAGTACCTTGTCGTCTTCGGCGAACGCGATCGCGAGCGCCGCGTCGAGTTCGTCCAGCGCCTCCACCTTCGACACGCCGACGCTCGAGCCCGCACGCGCGGGCTTGACGAACAGCGGGAGGCCCAGTTCGGCAGCCTGTGCGCGCACCTGCGCGGCATCCTGCTCCCATGCACGGCGCCGAACCGTGACCCAGGGCGCCACGACGATGCCGGCTGCCTGCAGCGCGATCTTCATGAAGTGCTTGTCCATGCAGAGCGCCGAGTCGAGCACACCGCCACCGGCGTACGGCACCTCGAGGGTGTCGAAGTACCCCTGGATCGTGCCGTCCTCTCCGTGCGGGCCGTGGAGGATCGGGAGCACCACGTCGATCTCACCGAGACCGTCGATCGTTCCGTCGACACGGACGACGCGCAGCGTGCGGTCTCCACCGGGTTCGGGCCACAGCACGCGGGTGCCGTTGTCGACCACCTCAGGGAGGTGCGCGGCATCGAGCGGGAACTTGGCCGGGTCGTCGTCCTCGAGAACGAAGGCGCCCTCGCGGGTGATCCCGACAGGGATCACGTCGTAGCGACCACGATCAATCGCGCCCAGCACTCCGCCCGCCGTTGCGGAACTGATCGAATGCTCGCTGGAGCGCCCTCCGAACAGCACCACCACCGTCTGCTTGTCCATGGTTGGTCCTCTCCCCCTGCGGGGTGTCGTCGTCCGTCGTCAGGTGGGGTGCGATGTCGCGCGGGCTCATCTTGCCGTCGAGCACCATCTTCACCTGTTCGACGATGGGCATGTGCACCTCGGACTCGCGTGCCAGCTGCAGGATCGGCGCGACGGACGCGAGTCCCTCGGCGGTCTGCTGCATCTGCTTGACGACGTCCTGGAAGCTGTACCCCTGGCCGAGCAGACGCCCGGCCGTATTGTTGCGGCTCAACGGCGACTGGCAGGTCGCGATCAGATCGCCCAGTCCCGCCAGCCCCTGGAGGGTCTCCGGGTGCGCACCGTTGGCGACCGCGAAGTCGGTCATCTCGACCAGTCCGCGGGTGATGATCGACGCCTTCGTGTTCTCGCCGTAGCCGACGCCGTCGACGATCCCGATCGCGACGGCGATGAGGTTCTTGAGCACTCCGCCGAACTCGGTGCCGATCACATCGGTGTTCACGAAGGTGCGGAAGTAGTCGTTGCGCGCGGCGCGGGCGACCGTCTCGGCCGTCTCCTGGCTGCGCGACGAGATGACGGCGGCCGTCGGCTGCTCCCGAGCGATCTCGAGCGCGAGGTTGGGTCCCGAAGCGACGGCCACTCGGTCGGGATCGCAGCGGAGCTCCTGCTGGATGACCTGGCTCATGCGCAGTCCGGTGCCGCGCTCGACGCCCTTCATGAGGCTGACGATCTTGGCGTCCGAGCCGGCGAGCAGCGGCCGCAACGCCTTCAGGTTCTCGCGCAGCGATTGGCTGGGCACCGACAGGTAGACCTGATCGACGCCCTCGAGCGCGGTCGCGAGCTCATGCGTCGCGGCCATCGACCGCGGAAGGTTGATGCCGGGGAGGTATCGCGAGTTGCGCTTGGCCTCGTTGATCTCCTGCGCCAGCTCGGCTCTACGTGCCCACATGGTGACCTGGGCGCCGCCGTCGGCGAGGATCTTGCCGAAGGTCGTGCCCCAGCTGCCGGCGCCGATCACGGCGACGCGCGGCCCCTGGTGCGTCGTTCGCTTAGGAGTCAAGGCGCCCCGTCTCCTTCTGACCGTGCGTCGACGGGTTCCACCGCTCGGCGGGAGCCTTCTCGTCGCGCAGTTCTTCGAGCAGAACGGTGATCGCGTTCATCAACCGCGTGGTGGCCTCGTTCAGGGCGGCCTGGTCGCCGCCACGTCCCTGGAGGTCGGAGACGTCGACGGGGTCGCCGACGATCACGTCCACGGGCTTCCGGAGCGGCCAGAGGCTCAGCCCCTTCTGGTACCGGCCCATGATCTCCTGGGTGCCCCACTGGGCCATCGGGATCAGCGGGATGCCGTCGGTCAGTGCCAGGCGGACCGCGCCGGACTTACCGCGCATGGGCCACAGGTCTGGATCGCGGGTGAGGGTGCCCTCGGGGTAGACGATGACCCCGCGACCGTGCTCGACGATCTCCTTCGACTGCCGCATCGTCTGCTTGGCCGCCGTGGCCGACGACGCACGCGCCACGGGGATCATGCCCGTCCTGCGCAGGATCCATCCGAGAACCGGCACACGGAAGAGGCTCTCCTTCGCCATGAACCTCGGTGCGCGTCCGATCCGCCACACGGCGACCGCCACGATCAGCGGATCGAACTCCGAATAGTGGTTCGGCGCGAGCACGTACGCCCCGTCGCGCGGGAGCTTCTCCGGGTTCCTCACCCGGATCTTCGCGATCAACGAGACGAGCGGGAGGACGATCACTGCGACCGGCCAGAAGATGCTGGGCCGCGTCGTCTCCGGCGACCTGTTGCGCATCGGCGTCACCGGAGGACGTCGAAGTCGGCGCCGAGCGCGTCGAGCTTCGCGAGGAACTTCTCGTAGCCGCGGCTGAGGATGTCGACCCCCGAGACCTTGGACTCGCCGGAAGCGGTGAGCGCCGCGATCACGTGGCTGTACCCGCCCCGGAGGTCGGGCACGACGATGTCGGCGCCGTGCAGCGGGGTCGGCCCCGTGATGACGGCGGCCTGCTCGAGGTCGCGGCGCGGCACGCGGCGCGGTCCGGCCTGCAGCCCGCGCGGGTGTACGACGATGTCGGCGCCCATCTTCACGAGCGCCTCGGTGAAGCCCATGCGGTTCTCGTACACCGTCTCGTGCACGACCGACCGGCCGTTGGCCTGGGTGAGGGCGACCACGAGGGGCTGCTGCCAGTCGGTCATGAAGCCGGGGTGGACGTCGGTCTCGACGACCACGGGGCGCAGCTCGCCTTCACGACGGAAGAGGATGCCGTCCTCCTGGATGTCGAACCATCCGCCCGCCTTGCGGAAGACGTTGAGGAAGGTCAGCATCTCCTGCTGCTTCGCGCCGCCGACGAAGATCTCGCCGTCGGTCGCCAGAGCGGCGGAGGCCCAGGAAGCCGCCTCGTTGCGGTCGAAGATCGACCGGTGGTCGTAGCCGCGGAGCTTCTCGACGCCCTCGATGACGATGACCCGGTTGGGCTCGTACGAGATGATCGCGCCCATCTTCTGGAGCACAGCGATGAGATCCATGATCTCGGGCTCGATCGCCGCGTTGCGCAGCTCCGTCACGCCCTCCGCCCGCACGGCCGTCAGCAGGACCTGCTCGGTCGCGCCGACGCTCGGGTACGGGAGGTGGATGTTCGCGCCGTGCAGGCGACCGTTGGGGGTCGACAGACGGATGCCGCTGGGGAGCTTCTCGACGACGGCGCCGAACTTGCGGAGCGCGTCGAGGTGGAAGTCGATGGGGCGGTCGCCGATGCGGCACCCGCCGAGGTCGGGGATGAACGCCTGACCGAGACGGTGCAGGAGCGGGCCGCAGAAGAGGATCGGGATGCGCGATGCACCGGCGTGGGCGTCGATCTCCTCGAAGTGGGCCGACTCGACGTCGCTCGGGTCGAAGACGAGCGCACCGGGCTCGTCGCCCTCGGACACGCGCACGCCGTGCACCTCGAGGAGGGAGCGGACGACCGCGACGTCGCTGATCGCTGGCACGTCGCGGAGGGTGCTGACGGTCTCACCGAGGAGGGAGGCGACCATCGCCTTGGTGGCGAGGTTCTTCGCCCCCTTGACGTCGACGCGGCCGCGCAGCGGGCGTCCGCCTCGAATCGCGAGGACGTCTCCGGTGAGTGCGGGGACTCCGTCCGGAAGAGCGTCGCGCACGGGTGTCGTCATTCGGAGCCTCACTTCAGTTCACTGTGTTCGGGGCGGGTGCCCCTCAGCCACCCGCCTCCACCGCGTTACTGAACGGGAAGGGTCCGGGGCCGCCACGACTCGCGACGGGCCTCGAACTGCGCGATCTTGTCTTCGTTGCGCAGCGTGAGCCCGATGTCATCGAGCCCTTCGAGGAGCCGCCATCTAGTGTAATCGTCGATACCGATCTCGGCCTGGATGTCGCCGATCGACGCGGTGCGCGCCTCGAGGTCGACGGTCATCCGAACCCCGGGATTCCGCTCGATCTCGGCCCAGAAACGCTCGAGATCCTCTTCGGAGATCGTTGCGGCGAGCAAGCCCTGCTTACCCGAGTTGCCGCGGAAGATGTCGGCGAAGCGCGGGCTGAGCACGACTTTGAAGCCGAAGTCGCGCAGCGCCCAGACGGCGTGCTCACGGCTCGAGCCTGTGCCGAAATCGGGGCCGGCCAGCAGCACGGAGGCGCCCTGATACGACGGCTGGTTGAGCACGAACTCGGGGTCCTGCCGCCAGCCGTGGAACAGCGCGTCCTCGAAGCCGGTCTTGGTGACCCGCTTGAGGAAGACGGCGGGGATGATCTGGTCGGTGTCGACGTTCGACCGCTTCAGAGGAGCGGCGATGCCGGTGTGGGTGGTGAACTTCTCCATGATCAGACCTCCAGATCGCTCGGGCTCGACAGGGTTCCGCGGATGGCCGTGGCCGCCGCGACGAGGGGCGACACGAGGTGCGTGCGCCCGCCCTTGCCCTGCCTGCCTTCGAAGTTGCGGTTCGAGGTCGATGCGCAGCGCTCCCCCGGTGCCAGCTGGTCGGGGTTCATGCCCAGGCACATCGAGCACCCGGCGAAACGCCACTCGGCGCCGAAGTCCTTGATGATCCGGTCGAGCCCCTCGGCCTCGGCCTCGAGGCGTACGCGCGCCGAGCCCGGCACCACCATCACGCGCACCCCGTCCGCCTTCTTCTTGCCCTCGATGATCGATGCGAAGGCGCGCAGGTCCTCGATGCGGCTGTTCGTGCACGACCCCATGAAGACGGCATCCACCGGCACCTCCTTGAGAGGCGTCCCCGGCGTGAGGTCCATGTACTCGAGTGCGCGCTCCGCGGCGGCGCGCTCGTTCGGATCGGTGATCGCGGCGGGATCCGGCACCGCCGCCGAGAGCGAACTTCCCTGTCCGGGGTTGGTGCCCCAGGTCACGAACGGCTCGAGGTCGTCGGCGTCGATGAACACCTCGGCGTCGAAGGCGGCCCCGTCGTCGGAGGGCAACGTGCGCCAGTAGGTGACGGCATCCTCCCAGTCCTGGCCCTTCGGAGCGTGCGGACGCCCCTCGAGGTAGTCGAAGGTCGTCTGGTCGGGTGCGACCATCCCGGCGCGGGCACCTGCCTCGATCGACATGTTGCAGATCGTCATGCGCCCCTCCATCGAGAGGGCGCGGATCGCGCTGCCGCGGTACTCGAGCACGTAGCCCTGGCCACCGCCGGTGCCGATCTTCGCGATCACGGCGAGGATGATGTCCTTGGCGGTGACGCCGGGTCGCAGCGTTCCCTCGACGTTGATCGCCATCGTCTTGAACGGCTTCAGGGGCAGCGTCTGGGTCGCCATGACGTGCTCGACCTCGCTCGTACCGATGCCGAAGGCCATGGCGCCGAAGGCACCGTGGGTCGAGGTGTGCGAGTCGCCGCAGACGACCGTGATGCCCGGCATGGTGAGTCCGAGTTGCGGGCCGACCACGTGGACGATCCCCTGCTCGGCGTCTCCCAGGGAGTGCAGGCGGACTCCGAACTCGGCGGCGTTGCGGCGCAGCGTCTCGATCTGGGTGCGGCTGGTGAGATCGGCGATCGGCTTGTCGATCTCCCACGTCGGAGTGTTGTGGTCCTCCGTGGCGATCGTGAGGTCGAGGCGGCGCAGCGGTCGCCCTTCCGAGCGCAGACCGTCGAAGGCCTGCGGACTGGTGACCTCGTGCACGAGGTGCAGGTCGATGTAGATGAGATCCGGCTCACCGTTCTCGCCCTTGACGACCAGGTGGTCGTCCCAGACCTTCTCGGCCAGGGTTCTCGGGCGTGAGGAATCGACGTCGACTGCGGGGGTGTTCATGGCTCTTCTCCTGAAGCTGGCGGTTCGGCCCACGATGGACTCCGCGACGAGGAGGGGCTCAGAACGAGGTCTCGTCGCGGCCGCTAAGAAGGAGCACGATCCGCATGACGTCAGGTTACCACCGCTTCGGCGCCCGATGACGCGCCGTGACACTCTACTGTTCACCCGAATCATCGAGAGGCATCGCATGACCGCCGACCACGCCCGCTTCGCGACTCGCGCCGTGCACGCCGCGAGGACGCGAGACTCCGCCGCTGCGCGCGCGACGCCGATCTACCTGACCGCCGGCTTCGAGTTCGACGACTTCGATCACGCCGCCGATCACTTCGGCACCGGCGCCGGCTTCGGCTACACCCGCACGGGCAATCCGACCGTTCGGGCCGTGGAGCGGCAGATCGCCGCGCTCGAGTCCGGGGCGGACGCCTTGCTCGTCGCGAGCGGTCAGGCGGCGGTCGTGACCGCCCTTCTGACGGTCGCGGGCGCCGGCGACCACATCGTCTCGTCGACGCACATCTACGAGGGAAGTCGCGGCCTCTTCCTCGACAATCTCTCCCGCTTGGGGATCGAGACGACGTTCGTCGACGACATCGCCGATCCGGATGCCTGGCGCGCCGCCATCCGTCCGAACACCCGGGCCCTGTTCGCCGAGTCGATCGCCAACGCCCGCAACGACATCCTCGACATCGCCGTGGTGAGCGCGGTCGCCGACGAGTCGGCGATCCCGTTGATCGTGGACAACACGCTCGCGACGCCGTTCCTCGTGCGTCCGCTCGAGCACGGAGCGGCGATCGTGGTGCACTCCGCCTCGAAGTTCCTGGCCGGGCACGGCTCGGTGCTCGGCGGTGTGATCGTCGACGACGGCCGCTTCGACCCGGCGGTCGCCGGACACAATGCTCCCCATCTCGTTCTCCCGGGCCGCAACGGCGAGCCGAGTGTCGCCGCACGGCACGGTGGGAACGCGCGGATCGCGTACGCCCGGGAGAGCGTGGCTCCTCGATTCGGTGCCTCACCCTCCCCGCTCAACGCCTTCCTCATCGGTCAGGGCGTCGAGACGCTCGGACTGCGGGTCGAACGGCAGTCGCGCAACGCCCAAGCGGTCGCCGAATGGCTGTCGGAGCATCCCGAGGTCGAGCGGGTGGACTACGCCGGTCTCCCCACCCACCCCGATCACGCGACCGCGGCGCGCTACCTCCAGGGCGGGTTCGGCTCCATCTTCACCGTCACCCTCCGCGGAGGCCTCCCCGCCGCACGCGACTTCGTCGAGAGCGTCGGCGTGTTCATCCACATGACGCACATCGGCGACGTCCGCTCCCTGGTGCTGCATCCGGGCACGACCAGCCACTCCCACCGCACCGAGGACGAGCGTCTCGCGCTCGGCGTGCACCCGGGTACCCTGCGCCTCTCGATCGGCATCGAGGACATCGACGACCTCATCGCCGATCTGTCGCGCGTGCTCGAGACCGTTCGGGAGGTCGTCGCATGAGCCGCCCGCAGCACTTCGGCTGGTTCCTCGCGCGCGGCTTCGGACCGCAGGGCTGGGGCTACCCGTCGCTCGATTGGGACTACGACTGGACACGACCCGAGATCTACCAGGAAGCGGCGCGCACGCTCGAGCAGGCCGGATTCGATCTGGTGATCATCGAGGACGGCCCCTCGCTCGGATCGCCCTCGACGATCGATCTGCGGGTGCGCCACGCCTTCGGTGGGCCCAAGCACGACCCTCTGCTGCTCGCCCCCTACCTGTTCCAGGCGACGAAGCATCTCGGCGTGGTGCCCACGGTGAATCCCGCGGCGTCCCTGCCGTTCACGTCGGCCCGCCAGTTCGCCACGCTCCAGCATCTGAGCGGACATCGCCTCGGTCTCAACGTCGTCACCGACACCGGGAGCGCCCGTCACTTCTCCGGCGCGGCGCAGCTCGGGCACGACGAGGCCTACGACCGCGCAGAGGAATGGCTCGACGGCATCCGCGCGCTCTGGCGCAGCTGGGACGACGGAGCCCTCGTGCTCGATCGTGACAGCGATGTCTATGCCGACGGCTCGAAGCTGCGCCCGGTACAGCACCGCGGCGAGTACTACTCCTTCGACGGGCCGCTCAACGCGATCCCCTTCACCGACGGCGAACCGGCGATCGTGTCGCCGGGCGGATCGGGCCGCGGCCTCGGCTTCGCGGGCGCGAACTCCGACGTGCAGCTCGCGCTCGCGCCGCTGAACGAGAAGTCGGTGCGCGCGTATCGGAAGAAGATCCACGATGCGGCGATCGAACGCGGACGCCGCCCGGAGGACATCAAGATCCTGTTCGCCATCCAGCCCGTCATCGTCTCGTCGCCCGAGGAGGCAGACCGGATCGTCGCCGCCTCGGCCCATCCCGATGACGCCGCCCTCGAGCAGATCGCACGCAAGCAGTCGAGCGACCTCGAGACCGATCTCACCGGACTCGACCTCGATCGCCCGCTCGATCTGTCGATCTTCGGCGCACACGTGTCACGCGGAAGCATCCAGCGGCTGATCGGCGACCGCGGCGAGGACGCCCCCCTGCGCGCGCACCTCACCGCCCTCGTCCGCGCCGGACGCATCAGCGATCGGAGCGGCTTCGTGGGTACGGCGGCGGAGTTCGCCGACCTGATCGAGGAGCTCGGCGAGTGGGGCAACGACGGCGTACTGCTCTGGGGCGATTTCCACCCGGTGACCCTGCACCGCACGCTCGACGAGCTGGTGCCGATCCTCCGTCGGCGCGGCATCCTGCGCCGTGAGTACGCGGACGGCGGGCTGCAGGCGAACCTGCGGGCGTTCTGATCGTCGGCGGGCGGGAACTACCAGCCCATCGAGCCCGGGATCCCCTTGAACGGACCCACCACGGCCGACGTGACCCAGCCGCCGTAGAAACCACCGGGCTGCGGGACGACGATCTCTCCGCCGACCGTGCACTCGTCCATGGGCCCGGCGTACACGGCGACGCGATCCTCGAGCGCTTCGAAACCCCGCGTCGGATCAGGGTAGTTCCATGCGGCGCCCGCGCGCACGACACCTCCGCCGTGGACATCGAGATAGCGCGCTGCGCCCTTGAACTCGCAGAACGACGAACCGGCCGCGTCGGTGAGCGCACCCGGTGCGAAGTCGGCGATCGGGAGGTAGTAGACCGGCGGGTGGCTCGTCTCGAGCACTCTCATCGCCCGGTGCGTGTCCGCGATCAGTTCGCCGCCGAGCCGGATCGTCACGCGTGCCGCCACCGCTTCCACTCGAGGCGGTCGCGGGTAGTCCCACACCGATTCCTGACCGGGCGCGGGAGTGACGGGGAGCGGTCTGCGCATCTCTTCACTGTACGACGCTGGCCTGCGAGCGGCGCGGGGTGTTGACTGATCCCATGAACCCGATGCCGATGTTCCCCCTCGGTTCGGTGCTGTTCCCGTACACCCCGCTCCCCCTCCGCGTGTTCGAGACCCGATACCTCACCATGATCGGGCGGCTCCTCGACGAAGAGGATCCGGAGTTCGGCGTCGTGCTGATCGAGCGCGGCGCCGAGGCGGGCGGTGGCGATCAGCGCAGTCGCGTCGGAACCCTGGCGCGGCTCGTCAGCGTGTCCGCCGACACCGAGGTGCTGCACGCACTCGCCGTCGGCACGGAACGGTTCCTGGTCGAGCAGTGGCTCGATGACGACCCGCATCCACGAGCCGCCCTGACCCCGCTCCCCACTCTGGAGTGGCACGACGGACTGACTCCCCTGCTCGCCGAGGGCGAGTCGATCGTGCGGCGCGTGCTCGCCCGCGCGCCCGAGGCGCGCTGGGATCCGAACACCGAACTCTCCGACGATCCCCTCGCCGCGTCCTGGCAGCTCGCCGCGATCGCCCCGCTCGGCGAGTACGATCGCTATTCGCTTCTGCAGTCGGAATCGGTCGGGGCACTGCTCCGTCAGACGATCGACGCCACCCTCGACGCGGAGATCCTCTGGTCGGCGGAGTGATCCGCGCCCGAGTCGCGTCTCTCCGGGATCACTCCGCGGGCGGTGCCACCTTCTGCGCCCGCTTCTCCCGCGAAGCCGCGATCAGGCTCGCGATGGTCGCCACGGTCATCGAGACCAGGATGACTCCGAGCGAGACCATGTTGTCGATGTCGGGCACCCATTCCACGTGCTCACCGCCGTTGATGAACGGCAGCTCGTTGACGTGCAGGGCGTGCAGGATCAGCTTGATGCCGATGAACCCGAGGATCACCGCGATGCCGTAATGGAGGTAACGCAGGCGGTCGAGCAGGTCACCGAGCAGGAAGTACAGCTGACGCAGGCCCATGAGCGCGAAGATGTTCGCCGAGAACACGAGGAACCCGTTCGTCGTGATCTCGAAGATCGCGGGGATCGAATCGATCGCGAAGATCAGGTCGGTCACGCCGATCGTGATGAACACGATGATCATCGGGGTCCACATGCGCTTGCCGTCGACGGTCGTGCGGATCTTGGATCCGTCGTACGTCTCGCTGATGTCGATCCGGCGGCGCAGCAGGCGCACGATGAAGTTCTCGCGCTGCACCTCGCCATCGTGGTCGCCCTCGGGCATCGCCTGGCGGATCGCCGTCCACACGAGGAAGGCGCCGAAGATGTAGAAGATCGGGGAGAAGTTCTCGATGATCGTGACGCCGACGAGGATGAAGGCACCGCGCAGGAGCAGCGCGATGATGATGCCCACCATGAGGACCTGCTGCTGCAGACGCCGCGGCACGGCGAACTGGGCCATGATCAGCACGAAGACGAAGAGGTTGTCGACCGAGAGGCTGTACTCCAGCGCCCACCCGGTGATGAAGTCGCCGGCGTTCTGCCACCCGCCGACGTTGCCCAGGAGGAGGGCGAACAGCAGGGCGAGCCCGACGTAGAAGACGACCCACAGGGTCGACTCCTTCGTGGAGGGGATGTGCGGCCGGAGCCGGATGAGCAGGAGGTCGCCGATGAGGATGACCGTGAGGACGATCATCGAGGTGATCTCGAACCAGAGAGGGATTTCCACGGGGAACGACAGCTTTCGCGAAGGGTCTAGAAGGATCGAGAGTCTCTCCCCCGCACACGGTGCGTCGCGCGCCCGGAGCAGCGGCCTTGGTGCTCGTGATGACGTTACGCGCGGATCCGGGATACTCCCCCTCGCAGACGCAATGCTATCGGAGCGCCGACGATATCGGCGCGCGGAAGATTCTGAGACGATGGGGCATCCCTCGACACTTTCCGGGTGAGAGACACCGAACGGAATCAGGATGCCTACGCAGACGAGTGATCAGAGATGGGCGGCGCAGGCCGCGTCAGGTGACGAGAGCGCCTTCCGCAAGCTGTACCGCGCACATGTCCGACCCGTGTACTGGATCGCCTACGGCATCCTCGCCTCCCCCGCGGATGCCGAGGACATCGCCCAGGAGACTTTCCTGGTCGCCTGGCGCAAGCTCCCCGCACTCGACCTCCAGGGCGAGTCGATCCTGCCGTGGCTCGCGACGATCTGCCGCTTCCAGGCGGCGAATCGTCTGCGGCAACGGCGGCGGGATCAGGCGCACACCTCCGACGCGCTCGATGACTCCCTCCCCGACACGGTGAACGTCGAGGAGCAGGTCATCACGGCGGCGCTCGCGGCTCGGATCGCCGATGAGGTGGGAAACCTCAACGAGATCGATCGCGAGATCTTCCGCCTCTGCGCCACCGAGGGGTACGCCTATCAGGCGGCCGCGGAGGAGCTGGGTGTGAGTCACGCTGTCGTTCGGAACCGTCTCTCCCGAGTGCGCACCCAGTTGCGGGGCGCCGTCCAGGAAGTGAGAGACGCATGAACGACCAGACCACCCCGGAAGAGCTGCCCGAGCTGTCGGATGAGGCGGTCACGCGCATCGAGACCGCCGTGTTCGCCCAGATCGCCGAGGAGCGCGCTCCCGGCCCGGCCCCGCAGGTGGCCCCTGCGCGTGCGGGAGCGCGCCGCCGTCGCTGGCTGACCGGTGTCGGCGTCGCCGCGGCCTTCGCGGTCGGCGTGCTGGTGACGCCCCCGATCCTCGGCGTCGTCGGTTCCGGCGGCGCCTCGAGCACGGCCGATGGCTTCAGCTCCCCCGCCGTCGATGCGCCCGTCCCGGGTGTCGCGATGCCCGAGCAGGGTGTCTCCGGCGATCGCAGTGCGAGCCTCGACGGCGCCGCCGAATCGAGTTCGCTCGCGAGCGGAGACCTCGCCACGGCCGACCGCGAGATCATCGCGAACGCGAACGCCACGCTCGAGGTGGAGGACATCGCGGATGCCGCGGACGCCATCAGCGCGCTGGCCGAGGAGCACGGCGGGTACGTCGAGAGCACCGAGGTCGGCAAGGCCCTGGCCGTCGACGGCGCGTCGGAGCCCGCTCCGGCGGATTCGGGGTACGGGTGGATCAGCATCCGCGTACCGTCCGCCGACCTGGCGGCGGTCATCGCCGAGCTCGACGAATCCGGGGAGGTGTTGTCGTCGTCGATCTCCCGCCAGGACGTCACCGACGTCGCCGTGGATCTCCGGGCGCGTGTCGACGCGACGAAAGCCTCGGTCCAGCGGCTCACCGAACTCATGGCGCAGACGGGATCCGTCTCGGAGCTCATCGAGGCCGAGGTCGCGCTGACCGACCGCCAGGCGCAGCTCGAGTCCTACGAGCAGCAGCTCGCCGCGCTCGACGACCAGGTCGCGATGTCCAGCCTCCAGGTGCAGCTGACCCGGACCGCCACGACGACGACCGCCGATCCTTCGGGGTTCGGTGACGGGCTGTGGGCAGGATGGAACGGGCTCATCGTCTCGCTCAACGCTCTCGTGATCGCCGTCGGCTTCCTCCTCCCCTGGGCTGCGATCGCCGGCGCCGTGGTGCTCGTGATCTGGCTCATCCGGCGGGCCCGCCGGATGCGACGAGACGCTGCGACGGCTGCGGCATCCGACGTCGAGGCCTGACCGACGCTCGAACCCGAAGGGGCGCCCGCATACTCTGCGGGTGCCCCTTCGGCGCTTTCTCCCCAGGTGACGGCACGGGCACCTGGGCGACGGCCCCGCGGCGCTAGAGTCTTCGGCATGACTCGCGCCGCCGCCGACACGACGACCCGCACCGTCCCCGCCGGACGAGACCTCACGCTCGACCTCGCACGCGTGGCGTGCGTGCTCCTCGTGGTCTTCGTGCACATCCTGTTCACCGGCGTCGGCCGAGGCTCGGACGGATCTCTGGTGATCGAGAAGACCGTCGAGCTGCAGTCCTGGTTCGTCGCCGGCACGTGGATCGTCAACATCATGCCGCTGTTCTTCGTCGTCGGCGGATACGCGGCGCGCGCGGGATGGCGCTCCGCGACCGCCCGAGGAGAGACGGCCGACGGCTTCGTGCGCGTGCGGCTCGCCCGCCTCGCCCGCCCCGCACTCCCGGTCTTCGTGTTCTTCACGGTCGCCCTGGGCGTCACACGGCTGATCGACCTCGATCCCGCTTTCGTGGACTCGATCGCGATCGGCGTCGGCTCACCGCTGTGGTTCCTCGCCGCATATCTGGTCGCTCAGGCGTGCGCGCCGTTCATGATGCGTCTGCACGAGCGGTTCGGCGCGCGCGTGCTCATCGTGCTGCTGCTCGCCGGCTTCGCGGTCGACGCCTTCCGCTTCTTGGTTCTCGGCGAGCTGCTGGGCATCGATCGCGTGCCGCCGACGGGGTACGGATTCGGCCAGGAGATCTTCGGCATCCCGAACATCGTCTTCATCTGGCTGTTCGCGCAACAGGTGGGCTTCTTCCTGTACGACGGCTGGTTCGCGCGGCGCAGTCGGTGGCAGCTCGCGGCGATCTTCGTGGCCGGCTACGGCGCGCTCTGGGCGCTCGTCGCGATCGCGGGATATCCCGCGAGCATGCTCACGAACCAGTGGCCTCCGACCGCGCCGATGGCGCTGCTGGCGATCGTGCAGGCTGCGGGGCTGACGCTCCTGCGCCAGCCGCTGACCGCTCTCATGCGCACGCGACCGGCGCAGGGCGCGGTCTTCCTGATCGGTTCCCGCCTGATGACGATCTACCTCTGGCACTTCCCGGTGATCCTCGTGCTCATCGGGACCGAGCTGCTGCTGCCCCTGCCGATGCCCACCCCCGGAAGCGCCGCATGGTGGTGGACGCGTCCGCTGTTCTTCGCGATCGTCCTCGGCGCCGTGTGGCTGGCATCGCTGTGGCTCGTGCGCTTCGAGAAGGCTCCGCAGCAGACACCCGCGCGCTTCCCCTCCCCGGTAGCGACGACCGCCGCAGTGCTCGTGTTCGTCTCCCCGATGATCGGCATCACGATGTACGGGCTCGACTTCCCGCTCGCCGCGGCGGCTCTGGTGACGACGGCGGTCGCGCTGTGGCTGACCGGCGCGAAGCGCGCGACCTGAGACCGGACGTCGACGCACGAAGAAGGCCCCCGGAGAACCGGGGGCCTTCTCTTGTTGTGTGACCCCAGCGGGATTCGAACCCGCGTTACCGCCGTGAGAGGGCGGCGTACTAGGCCGCTATACGATGGGGCCGTCTGCGTTTCGTTTCCGTCGCGCGACAACCGTTCAAGTATGCCACGGCATTTCTCACGACGCCAAATCGAGGCCCCGGCATCGCGTCGCCCGGGCGTGGCGCAGGAAAGGTCAAGGGTTTGCACGGCGCACGGAGAGGGAGTTGACTCGACGCATGCGCGTGACCAAGTTCGAACATGCCAGCCTCCGCATCGATCAGAACGGTGAGACCCTGCTCATCGATCCGGGTTCCTTCACGACTCCGCTCGACGACCTCGGCGACGTCGTCGCCGTCGTGCTCACCCACGAGCACCCCGATCATTGGACGCCGGAGCATCTCGACCGCATCCTACGGATGGCGCCGGGCGTTCCGATCTTCGGACCGGCGGGTGTCGCCCGCGCGGCCGAGGGCTACGAGATCACCGTCGTCTCCCCCGGCGAGACGCGCACGGTCGGTGGATTCACTCTGCGCTTCTTCGGCGGAACGCACGAGATCATCCACTCGTCGATCCCCGTCATCGAGAACGTCGGCGTGCTCGTGAACGACGAGCTGTATTACCCCGGCGACTCCTACGCCGTGCCGGAGGGCGTCGAGGTCGGCACTCTCGCGGCACCCCTCGGTGCCCCGTGGCTGAAGATCGGCGAGGCGATCGACTACGTCCTCGCGGTGAAGCCCCGCCGAGCTTTCGGCACGCACGACATGACACTCTCGGTGGCGGGAAAGACCATGCACCGCCAGCGTCTGGAGTGGGCGACTCAGCAGGGCGGCGGCGAGTTCTTCGCGCTCGAGCCGGGAGAATCGCTCGACATCTGATGTCGACACTCAGCCTCCTCCCCCACCCGACCGAACGCCTGCGGTTCCGGGAGATGGTCGATGACGACCTCGACCGCGTCGCGGCGATGCTCGGCGACCCCGAGGTCATGGCCTACTACCCGGCACCGAAGACGCGGGCGGAGAGCGCCGACTGGATCGCACGGATGCGCACTCGCTACGCCGAGGACGGCCACGGCCTGTGGATCATCGAGACCCACGAGGGCGAGTTCGTCGGAGACTGCGGGCTCACCTGGCAATCGGTGAACGACGAGCGTGTGCTCGAGGTCGGGTACCACGTGCGACGGGAGATGCAACGACGGGGCTTCGCCACCGAGGCCGCGCACGCGTGCGTCGAGCTCGCACGACAGCGCTATGCGCCGATCGTGCTGACGGCGATCATCCATCCCGAGAACCGCGCCTCGCGCGGCGTCGCCGAGAACCTCGGGATGACCCACATCGACGACGATCGCGCGCATCCGTGGATCGTGCGCAGGGTGATGGGAACGACCCTCGAACCGCGGACGCCCTAGCTCTGCGCCGCCCGCACGCGGATCTCGCGGGCGAGGTGATCGCGCTGCTCGATCACGAGTCGGCGCAGCGCAGCGGGCGCCTCCGCGTTCTCGGCCAACCAGGCGTCGGCCGCGTCAGTGGTGTCCGACGAGGGGAACAGCCCGAGCACGAGGCGCCGCGCGAGTTCGATGCTGCGGCTCCGCCACGCGTCGGCGATGCGGCGGAAGTACTCCGCATCGAAGCCCGCGATGAGCTCACGGCGTCCGCCGGCACGGAACGCCCCGATCTCTGCATCGAGGTGGTCGTTGCTGAGCGAGAGGTCGTTCCAGGCCGCCTCCCAGGCCGCAGCACGCACGTCGGCTTCCGGACGAGAGGCCAGCGCGCGACGCGCGGCCGTCCGGCCGCTGCCGGTGTCATCGCGCTCGAGCTCGGCGGCGATCTCCGCGGCATCGGCGTGCCCGGTGGTCGCCAACGCGGTCAGCAGCTGCCAACGGAGGTCGGGGTCGACGACGAGGCCGTCGGGCACGTGCCCGCCCAGCAGTTCCCGCACCTGCTCGGCATGGTGGTCGTCGTACGCGGATGCCCCGGCGAAGGCGCGCGCCCACGACAGCTGTGCATCGCTGCCGGCATCCGCGTCCCACACGGCGACGAGCGACGCCGCGAGCCACGACCGCTGCTCCGCGTCGCGATGCGCGTCCGCGACGAAGTGGCGGATCGCGAACGCGGCGTTCGCGAGGACGCCGGTGAGGAGCCCGCTGTTGGATTCGAGCGGTGCGTGCGCGCGCACGATGCCGAGATACCGCCGGGGGTCGAGATCGCCGTCGCGGGTGGCGTTCCACAGCGACGACCAGACGAGTGCACGCGCGAGCGGGTCGTCGATCGCCGACAGCGACTCCTCGACGGCGATGAGTGAGCGCTCATCCAGACGCGCTTTCGCATAGGTCAGGTCGTCGTCGTTCAGCAGAACGAGATCCGCCTCGGGAACGACGATCGACGTGCGCTCCTCGCTGATATCGACGGCGATCTGCTCGCGACGCACGAGCCGCTCCCCCTCGCGGGCGTACAGACCGATGCGCAGGCGGTGCGGACGCGGGTCGGTCTGCACGAGCACACGGGTTGCGGCATCCGCATCGTCCGTCTCCTCCAGCCACAGCGTCGACATGCCCGTCGTCTCCAGCCACGCCCGGGACCATTCGCCCATGTCTCGGCCCGAGACGGCGCTCAGCTGCACGAGCAGGTCGTCGAGCGTCGTATTGCCGAACGCGTGGGCGGCGAAGTAACGGCGGGCTCCTTCGAAGAACGCGTCCTCGCCCACGAAGGCGACGAGCTGCTTGAGGACCGACGCGCCCTTCGCATACGTGATGCCGTCGAAGTTGAGCTTGGCGGCCTCGAGATCGGTGATGTCGGCGACGATCGGATGCGTCGTCGGCAGCTGATCCTGCTGGTAGGCCCAGGCCTTGCGCCGTGCCGCGAACGTCACCCAGGCATCGGTGTAACGGGTCACGGCGGCCGAGGCATGGGCACCCATGTAGTCGGCGAAGGACTCCTTGAGCCAGAGGTCGTCCCACCAGCGCATCGTCACGAGGTCGCCGAACCACATGTGCGCCATCTCGTGCAGGATCGTGTTCGCTCGTGCCGCGCGCTGGGCATCGGTCGCCGCGCCGCGGGAGAGGTACGCCTCGGTGAAGGTGACCAGCCCCGGGTTCTCCATCGCCCCGAGGTTGTACTCGGGCACGAAGATCTGGTCGTACTTGCCCCAGGGATACGGATAGGCGAACGCCTCCGCGAAGAAGTCCAGACCCTGACGGGTGACCTCGAGGATCTCCTCCGCCTCCAGGTACTGGGCGAGCGATCGGCGGGCGAACACCCCGAGCGCGATGCGCTGGTCGCCGCCCTGCCACTCCCCGTCGACACGGGCGTAGGGGCCCGCAGCGACCGAGGTGATGTAGCTCGAGATCGGCAGCGTCGGAGCGAACTCGACGCGCTGGATGCCGACGCCCGCCTCGGTGCGTACGGCGGCCTGGTTGGAGAGGACCTCCCAGCCGGCCGGCGCATCGACGACGAAGGTGTACGACGCCTTGATGTCGGGCTGCTCGAAGCAGGCCATGACCCGGCGCGAGTCCGCCGGTTCGTACTGCGTGTACAGGTAGGTCTCGCCATCGGCGGGATCGTGGAACCGGTGCAGACCTTCGCCCGAACGGCTGTAGGCACCGACGGCATCGACGACGACCGTGTTCGTGGCCGCGAGACCGCGCAGAGCGATGCGGGCGCCGTCGTACTCGACTTCGACCTCGTCGCCGTTGACCACGACGCGCTCGACCGACTCCCCGATGAAGTCGAGCCAGGTCTCGGTCGCCGTGGCGTCGAACTCGAGCGTGGTCCGGGAGTGGAAGCCCGTCCGCGCGCGCTCGGGAGCGCCCGCGAGATCGAGCTCGACACGGATCCGGTGCGCGGTGATCGCGGCGGATCGCGCCGCGGTCTCGTCACGGGTGAGGTTGGCGGTTTCCATCCCTCCATCCTCCCATCCGCACCGTCGGGGTGCAGGCCATCCCGTGCGTATGTTGCGGAATGCAACACATAGGCGTAGCGTTGCATCAAGCAACAGGAGGGTGAGATGGACATGGATCGTCAGGACCACAGCATGAGCGTGCTCCGCTCTCTCGTCGCGATCACCCGCCGCGGCCTCGCCGACGCGCGCGACGAGGAGACTCCCCTCTCGATGACCGAGCAGTCGATCATGATGGCGATCGCCGAGCAGCCCGGCATCCGTTCCACCGATATCGCCCGCATGTTCCGCCTCAACCGATCGACGGTCTCACGCCAGCTCGCAGCGCTGATCCGTCTCGGACTCGTCCGCGAGACGCCGAACGACACCGGACGCGGACGCCCGCTCGAGCTCACGGAGGACGGCGCGGATGCCTTCCACCGTGCGCTCACGTCGCTCCAGCGGATCGTCGAGGCGCACCTCGCTCGGTGGTCCGACGGCGAGGTCGCCCGCTTCGCGCACGATCTCGAAAGGTTCGACCGCACCGCCGACCCGTCCTGACCCGGACGCGTCGTCCCGAGAACGGCCCACGAGGCCGCAGAAGAAGGAAGAGAAATGAAGAACATCACCGTCCTGGGCACCGGCGTCCTCGGATCGCAGATCGCGTTCCAGACCGCGTTCCATGGATTCGACGTCACCGCTTACGACATCGACGATGCGTCCCTCGAGCGGGCCGGCGAGCGATTCCGCGGACTGGCCGCGCGGTACGTCGCGGATTCGGTGGAGGGCGCAGCCGACGGCGGCGCGGACGCGGCCATCCCGCGGATCCGTCTGACCACCGATCTGGAAGACGCCGTCGCCGCAGCCGACCTCGTGATCGAGGCCGTTCCCGAGAACCTCGAGCTCAAGCAGGGCATCTACCGGCGCGTGGCGGAGGCCGCGCCGTCGTCGACCGTCTTCGCGACCAACTCGTCGACCCTTCTCCCGAGCGCGCTCGCCGATTCGACGGGGCGCCCCGACCGCTTCCTCGCCCTGCACTTCGCCAACGAGATCTGGTCGCACAACACGGCAGAGGTGATGGGCACTCCCTCCACCGACCCGTCGGTGTATGCCGAGGTCGTCGAGTTCGCACGCCACATCGGCATGGTGCCGATCGAGATCAAGAAGGAGAAGGCGGGTTACCTCCTCAACTCCCTCCTCGTGCCCTTCCTCCAGGCTGCGGGCGAGCTGCTCGTCGACGGCATCGCGGAGCCGGAGGCGATCGACGCCACATGGCGCATCGGCACCGGAGCACCCGCCGGCCCCTTCGAGATCTACGACATCGTCGGACTCACGACCGCCTACAACATCTCGCGGATGGGCGACGCGAAGCAGCAGGCATTCGCCGACCTCATCAAGGAGCGATACATCGACCAGGGCAAGCTCGGCGTGGCCACGGGTGAGGGCTTCTACACCTACCCCCGCGAGAGCTGATCAGCGACGCCGCCTCGTGTCGCCCAGAAGACGGCGGATCGCGGTCTCCGGGGCGACCGAGAGGTCGAGCGTCTTCCCGCGGGAGTACAGCTTGAAGACGCGGGGATCGATGTAACTGCCCCGGGCGACCGCGACCGTATTGCCGAGCGCGGAGGCCGTGGCCTGTACGGCGAGGCGCTCGGCGCGCTCGCGATCCCGACGGGAGTCGAGCGGGCCGATGCGCGCGAGGGCGTCGGCCGCGAGGATCGTGCCGTGGAGGGTGCGGAAGTCCTTCGCCGTGAACGCGTCGCCCGTGACGTCCTTGAGGTAGCGGTTCACCTCGGCGGGCGTGATCTTCACGCGCCGACGTCCCCGCCGATACGCGAGGAGCGGCGCCCGGTCCGGGCCAGCGGCCAGATCGTCGAGCACGGCCGCGAGCACGTCGTCGGTGATCTCGATCGCCGCGGTCTGCCCGCTCTTCGCCGGGAACGAGAGCGACACGACGTTCCCCTCGACGTGCACGTCACGGCGGCGC
The DNA here is from genome assembly GCF_023101185.1 of Microbacterium galbinum. GTDB lineage: Bacteria > Actinomycetota > Actinomycetes > Actinomycetales > Microbacteriaceae > Microbacterium > Microbacterium galbinum. The sequence continues at coordinate 2,824,938 of NZ_CP078077.1, read as the reverse complement.
AGCGTCGTCAGGCCGCGGCTGCCGTGGCGCACGAGGTAGCGCTCCGACCCGATCCGGAGGGCTCCGTCATCGAGCAACCGGAATGCGGTGGCCAGCACCTTCTCGCGGGAGAGGGTCTCGTGCTGCAATGCTCGGGTGACCCGTCCCCGCGCATGCGGAAGGGCTTCGGCGAGGGCCAGCGCGCGGCCGAACTTGTGGCGGTCCCGTTTGACCCGCCAGAGCGGGTGGTACAGGTACTGCTTGCGCCCCGCTCCGTCGACGCCGACGGCCTGGATGTGCGCGAGCGGGTCCGCGGCGATCCAGACGTCCGTCCACGCCGGCGGGATGACCAGGTCGTGGATGCGCTCCCGATCGGCCTCCTGTACGGCGTCACCGGCCTTGTCGACATAACGGAAGCCGGATCCCGATCGGATCCTTCGGAAGCCGAGGTCTTCACCGGGGATCACGCGCACGAGAGCTGCCATGCCAGCACTCTGCCCGCCGGCACCCGATCCGAGAAGGGGCTGGTCACGTTCGCGTGCGCTCTGCTAGGTGCGGCGGGCATGGGGAGGAATACCCAACCGGATTGTCGCGCGCTGCGGGTTTCTGCCATCATCGCCAGCATGGGCCTGTCACTCGATGAATTCCGTTCGTACCTCCTGAATGCGCAGGCGCGCCAGTCGTTGGGCATCCAGCTCTCGGATGCCGAGGCCCAGCAGGTCGTCGCCGATCCCCAGGCCAGCCAGAGCTGGTACGGGTACTGGCAGTCGATCAGTCAGCCCGCTCCCCCGGCGCCCGAGGCCGCGGCCCCCGCGCCTGCACCTGCATCCGAGGCCGCGCCCGCACCTTCTTCTCGGCCTGACGGGTATACCGGCGCACCGGTCGGCGGCTTCGCCGCGGCTCCCCCGCCCGCCGCTCCGCCCGCGGAGCCGTCGCCGCCCGTCGATCAGGCACCGGCATCCGATGCCCCGACCGCCGCATACGGAGCCACGCCCGCTGCGTTCGCCGCGCCGGCCGCCTTCGCCGCGACCGCGCCGCACGACGGCCCGACGGGCGCGCCCTACGGCGGGCCCGGGGATCCGTACGCAGCGACCACACCGTACGGAACGCCGGGAGAGGAAGCCCCCGCCAAGAAGAAGCGCACCGGCCTGTGGGTCACCCTCTCGATCGTGGGCGCCCTCTTGATCGCCGCGATCATCGTCGTCGTGATCGCGTTCACGACCGCGCGCCACTGGACCAAGACCGATGTCGCCGAGAAGCCCGAGACGTTCCACACCGAGGAGTACGAGACGGGCCTCTACAACGTCGCTGACGACGGTGTGAGCCCGTGCACGGTCAACCAGGACTGGACCGACTGCATCGGCCTCATGGAGGCGCAGTACGCCGGCGCCTGCGCGGATGTCGAGCTGACGGGTGCGGCGACTCTGCTCTGCACGCAGCACCGCACCGAGATCGACCGGATGCGCGGCCTCGACCAGGAGGGCATGTACGTCTCGTCGCTCGGGTCGTTCGGGCATCTGACGAAGACCGCGGAGACCGCGACCCGCGAGGTGTCGAACGACGACTACGAGCCCGCCGTGACCCACGAGGCCGTCTGCTACCTCGAGTTCATCGGGGAGTGCGAGTAGGCCCTCCGGGGCCCGCTCCCCGCGGGCAAAGCAAGAGGCCCGGGTTCCGCATCTCGCGGAATTCCGGGCCTCTTCGTCTTGCTGGGGTACCTGGACTCGAACCAAGAACAACGGAACCAGAAACCGCCGTGTTGCCAATTACACCATACCCCAAGGGCGAAACCGGAGCCTCGCACCGAGAGTCAAGCCTACCGGACGGATCGGGAAGCGCCAAATGGAGCGGCTCCCGCCGCGCGTGTCGCGCTCCCGTGCGCGTGCCCCGAACGCGAAGAGGAGGACCACCGCGAACGGGGTCCTCCTCCAGGCGGTTCGTCGGGCGTCTCAGCCCGCCAGCGTCTCCGACAGCAGACGCAGGCGACGCAGCGTCTCGTCCTTGCCGATCAGCTCCATCGACTCGAAGAGCGGCGGCGACACGCGGCGACCGGTGATCGCGACGCGCGGCGGGCCGTAGGCGACACGGGGCTTGAGCTCGAGGTTCTCGACGAGCGCCGTCGCCAGGGCATCCTGGATCCTCTCCGGAGTGAACTCGGTGACGGGCTCCAGGGCCGCGACGCAGGCGTCGAGCACCTCGCCGGCGTTCGCCGGGAGGCCCTTGAGCGCATCGGCCTCGTAGGCGATGTCGTCGGTGAAGAGGAAGCCGAGCATGCCGGGCACCTCCCCCAGCAACTGCACGCGCTCCTGCACGAGCGGCGCGGCGCGGAACGCCAGCACGAGCTGCTCATGGGTCGGCTCGTCGAAGAGCCCGGCCGCGGCGAGATACGGGATCGTGCGCTCGGCGAAGTCCTTCAGGTCGAGCATGCGGATGTGGTCGCCGTTGATCGACTCGGCCTTCTTCTGGTCGAAGCGGGCCGGGTTCGGGTTGACGTTCTCGATGTCGAACGCGGCGATGAACTCGTCGAGCGAGAACACGTCACGATCGTGACCGATCGACCAGCCGAGCAGGGCGAGGTAGTTGAGGAGACCCTCGTGGATGAAGCCGCGCTCGCGGTGCAGGAACAGGTCGGCCTGCGGGTCGCGCTTCGAGAGCTTCTTGTTGCCCGTCTCCCCCAGCACGAGCGGCATGTGGGCGAAGCGCGGCACGAACGTCGTGACGCCTGCATCGATGAGCGCGGCGTAGAGCGCGAGCTGTCGGGCGGTCGAGGGCATGAGGTCTTCGCCGCGCAGCACGTGCGTGATGCCCATGAGCGCGTCGTCGACCGGGTTCACGAAGGTGTACAGCGGGATGCCGTTCGGGCGCACCACGACGAAGTCGGGGAAGGACCCGGCGGGGAAGGTGACCTCTCCGCGGATGAGATCGACGTAGGTGAGGTCTTCATCCGGCACCTGCAGGCGCAGAGCGGGCTGGCGGCCCTCGGCGCGGAAGGCGGCCTTCTGCTCCTCGGTCAGCGTGCGGTCGTAGTTGTCGTAGCCGAGCTGCTTCGCACGACCGTTGGCCTCGTTGCGGGCGTCGATCTCCTCGGCGTTGGAGTAGCTCTCGTAGAGCGCACCCGACGCGATGAGCTTGTCGATGACACCCCGGTAGATGTCGTGGCGCTGCGACTGGCGGTACGGCTCGTGCGGTCCGCCGACCTCGACGCCCTCGTCCCAATCGATCTTCAGCCACGTGAGGGCGTCGACGAGCTGCCGGAAGCTCTCCTCGCTGTCGCGCGCCGCATCGGTGTCTTCGATGCGGAAGACGAGCTTGCCGCCGTTGTGGCGCGCGTACGCCCAGTTGTAGAGAGCGGTGCGAACCATGCCGACGTGCGGCAGGCCGGTGGGCGACGGGCAGAAGCGGACGCGGACGTCGGCACCGCTGGCGGTCGTGGTGAGGGGGTGAGGAGTAGCCATAGCCCTTCGATTCTAGAGCGCGCGCCCCACCGCCACCGCCGCCGAATGACGCAGGGGAAGCATCCCGCCGCGCGCGTGGACGGCACACGCCTCATCGAAACCGGATCGGAAGCGTGCACGCTCTTCACGATCGAGGCTGCGGTAGAACTGGCCCGCCGAGGCGACGCCGCCCTCCGCCGAGCTCCACAGGGTCTCCGGCGCAGCCTCCCACGTCCATGTCTGTTCGATCGTCGAGGTGTCCCGCCAACCGGCATCCGTCAGCATCGCGGAGAAGCCGCCGACGGTGCGCTCGAAGTCCTTATGCGCCGGAAGCCGCTCGCCAGCGGCAGGCATCACGCCTGCCCGCTCGCATACCTCGAGCCAGAACCACGACGGAGACGATGTCCAGATCGTGCCGGCGAGCAGACCACCGTGCGACGCCACCCGGGTCATCTCCCGGGCCGATGCTCGCGGATCGACGACATGGTTGAGCACGAAGTTCGCCGTCACCGCATCGAACGACGCTGATGCGAACGGGAGTTCGGGGAGCGCCGCGGCGACGAACTCCAGTCCGGGATGCGCACGCCCGGCGACCTCCCGCATCGTCGGCTCGGGCTCGCAACCGGTCGCCGTCCACCCGGCTCCTGTCGCGCGGGCGACCAGCTCTCCGGTTCCCGCGCCCACGTCGAGCAGCGAGCGTCCCCGAGCCGGCCCGAGGGCGTCGAGCAGGGTGCCGACCATGCCCGCGCAGAGCGATGCGTACGAGGTCGCGTACGCCTCCCCCACTCCCGCCCAGGACTTCACGAGCGTGCGCGGCGGCCGAGAGGTGACAGCGCGACGATGATCAGCACCAGGACGGATGCCGCGATCCCGAGTCCCGCGTACTGGAAGTTCGACAGGATGACCCCGGCCAGCACCGCGCCGGCGGCCGCCGACAGGCTCATCAGCGAGTCGCTGCGCCCCTGCCGGCGCGTGCGCAGCTCGGGTGCACTCGACTCGGTCAGCAGCGCGGCACCGGCGACGGTCGCGGCGCTCCAGCCGAGACCGAGGAGGATGAGGGCGGCCATGACGCCCCAGGCCCGGTCGTTGGCGAAGATCGCGAAGATCAACGACCCGCCGAGCAGCACCTGCCCGAACAGCACGACCTGCAGCCGCCCCCAGCGGTCGGCGAGGATGCCGAAGACCGGGGAGAGCGCGTACATGCCGGCGACGTGGAGCGCGATCGTGATCCCGACGAGCTGCGAGACGTCGGCCGCGGCAGCCGCCGTATCGTGCCCCGCGTGCATGCTGTGCGCCATGTGCGAGAGATGGATCGGGGTCATCGCCATCACGGAGGCCATCACGACGTGGGAACCCGCGATCGCGAACATCGCGTAGCGCGCGACGACCGGGCGGTCGACGGCCTGGACGCTCGAGGCCGCCGCCGCGACGGTCGCGATGCGCTGCGCGGCCAGCAGCGGATCCGGGCGCAGCGCGACGAGGTAGAGCACGAGGGCCGCCGACTGCGCGACGAACGAGAAGACGTACGACCCGGTCTGCGGCGGCATCCCGATCGCGGCGCCGACGATCTCCCCCGGCCCGAGCAGCAGCGGGCCGGCGACGCCACCGATCGTCGTCGCCCAGACGACGATCGACAGGTCGCGGCCTCGATGGGCGGGAACGGCGAGATCGGTCGCGGCGAAGCGCGACTGCAGGTTGCCCGCGTTGCCCGCGCCGATCATGAGGATGCCCGCCAGCAGCAGCGGGAAGACGCGCAGCGACGCAGCGAGGATGACGACCGCGATCCCGACGAGCGCGAAGAGGTTACCGAGGGTCAGTGCCCTTCGACGGCCCACCCGCGCGGCGAGACGCGCCAGCGGGATCGCGCAGAGCGCCGCGCCGAGCGTGACCGACGCCGTCGCGAGCCCCGACAGTGCGTCGTCTCCCGAGATGTCGGCGGCCAGGAGCGCGCCGAGAGACACGGTCGCGCCGAAGGCGATCCCTCCGAGAACCTGCCCGAGGGAGAGGACGAGGACCGTGCGGCGCTGCACCGCCGACTGCTGCGCGGCGGTGAGGGCCGGCGCGCTCATGCCGCGGGAACGGCGTCGCGCACGGCGCTGCGCAGGATGCCGAGACCCGTGATCTCGACCTCGACCGTGTCACCGGCCGCGAAGGTGCCCACGCCCGCGGGCGTTCCGGTGAGGATGACATCACCCGGGAGCAGTGTGAAGACGGCCGACGCGTACGCGATGATCTCCTCGACCGAATGGATCATGTCGGTCAGCGGCGCCTTCTGGCGGACCTCTCCGTTGACGCGCGTCTCGATCGTCGCCTCGGACGGGTCGAAGTCGGTGTTGATCGTCGGGCCGAGCGGGCAGAAGGTGTCGAAGCCCTTCGCTCGCGCCCACTGGCCGTCCTTACGCTGCAGGTCGCGGGCGGTCACGTCGTTGCCGATCGTGTATCCGAGCACGTAGTCGAGGGCATCCGCCGCCGAGACGTTCTTCGCGACCTTGCCGATCACGACGGCGAGTTCGCCCTCGTACTCGGTCTGCTCCGAGATCGCCGGGCGCACGATCGTGTCTCCCGGGCCGATCACGGCGGTGTTCGGCTTGAGGAAGAGCAGCGGCTCCTCGGGAGCCTCTCCCCCCATCTCGGCGGCGTGGTCGTGGTAGTTCTTGCCGACGCAGACGATCTTCGATCGCGGGATCACCGGGGCGAGGATGACGGCGTCAGCGATCGGCACCCGGTCACCCGTCGGCTCGTAGCCGGCGAAGAGAGGGTCGCCCGAGAGGACGACGAGATCTTTCTCGTCGACGATCCCGAAGAGGATGGCGTCGTCATGGCTGAATCGGGCGATCTTCATGACTCCAGCCTATCCAGCGGCCCCGACGACGAGACCCCGCTTCGCCGGTTCGGCAAAGCGGGGTCTCGGGGGCGTGTGAGCGGTCAGGCGTCGAGGCGCAGCAGCCAGCCGTGGCGGTCCTCGCGGCGCCCGTACTGGATGTCGGTGAGCTCTTCGCGCAGCGACAGAGCGAGCTCGCCGATCGGCTGGGGCTCGTCGAAGCCCTCGCCCACGAGCGCACCGATCGGGGTGACGACGGCGGCCGTGCCGCACGCGAACACCTCGGTGATGTCGCCCGAGGCGACGCCCTCGCGCCACTCGTCGATCGAGATCGCCCGGCGCTCGACCGTGTACCCACGGTCCTCGGCGAGCTGCAGCAGCGAGTCGCGCGTGATGCCGTCGAGGATGCTGTCGGACTCGGGAGTGACGATGCGACCGTCCTTGAACACGAACACCACGTTCATGCCGCCGAGCTCCTCGACGTCGTTCTTCTCGTTGAGGAAGACGACCTGGTCGCAGCCCTTCGAGCTCGCCAGCGCCTGCGGCAGGAGGCTCGACGCGTAGTTCCCACCGGTCTTCGCCTTGCCCGTACCACCGCGACCCGCGCGGGAGTGCTCCTCGGAGAGCCAGATGCGCACGGGCTTCACGCCTCCGGTGAAGTACGCACCCGCGGGACTCGCGATGACGTAGTAGGCCACCTTCTGCGCGGCGCGGACGCCGAGGAAAGCCTCCTTGGCGAACATGAACGGCCGGAGGTAGAGGCTCTGATCGGCACCGGACGGCACCCAGCGTCCGTCGACGGCGATGAGCTGACGCAGCGACTCGATGAAGTACTCGGTCGGGAGTTCCGGGAGCGCGAGGCGACGCGCGCTCGCCTGCAGGCGAGCGGCGTTGCGGTCGGGACGGAAGGTGTGGATCGACCCGTCGGCGTGGCGGTAGGCCTTGATGCCCTCGAAGATCTCCTGGCCGTAGTGCAGCACGGATGCCGCGGGGTCGAGCGGGATCGGCCCGTAGGGCTGCACGCGCGGTCGGTGCCAGCCGCCCTTGAGCGACCAGCAGATGTCGACCATGTGGTCGGTGAAGGCGACGCCGAAGCCGGGGTTCTCCAGCACTTCGGCGACCCGAGCGGGCGATGCCGCGGCGAGGTTCTTGGTCACAGCGAAATCGAGCGGAGCCACTGCTGCCTGTGCGTCGATGGTCGTCATGGTGATGTTCCGTTCTGAGGGGTGTACGCGTCCTCGCGCGGTTCCAGCCTACGCCTGCGGATCAGAGGCGTGCGGCGATCGCGGAGCCGATCTCGGCGGTGGTGCGCGCGCCGTCACGGCTCGCGATGTCCGCCTCGACCGCCGCGCTGACGCGTGCGGATTCGGCCGTGAGGCCGAGGTGGTCGAGCAGCAGCGCGATCGAGAGGATCGCAGCCGTCGGATCGGCCTTCTGCTGCCCCGCGATGTCGGGCGCCGAACCGTGCACCGGCTCGAACATCGACGGGAAGGCGCCCGAGGGATTGATGTTCCCCGAGGCGGCGAGTCCGATTCCGCCGGTGACGGCACCGGCGAGATCGGTGAGGATGTCACCGAAGAGGTTGTCGGTGACGATGACGTCGAAACGCGCGGGATCCGTCGCGAGGAAGATCGTGGCGGCGTCGACGTGGAGGTAGTCGACCGCGACATCGGGATGCTCGGCCGCGACCTCGTTCACGATCCGCTGCCAGATGGCACCGGCGTGCACGAGCACGTTCGTCTTGTGCACGAGCGTGAGCTTCTTGCGACGACGCTCCGCGAGGTCGAACGCGTAGCGGACCACGCGCTCGACGCCGAACGCCGTGTTCACCGAGGTCTCGTTGGCGATCTCGTGCGGGGTGCCCTGACGGATCGCTCCCCCGTTGCCGACGTAGGGACCTTCGGTGCCCTCGCGCACGACGACGAAGTCGATGTCACCGGGGTTCGCGAGCGGTCCCGCGGCGCCCGTGAAGAGCTTGGAGGGGCGCAGGTTCACGTAGTGGTCGAGCGTGAAACGAAGCTTGAGGAGCAGACCGCGCTCGATGTTCGCGTTCTTGAGCCGCGGGTCGCCCGGCGTTCCGCCGACCGCGCCGAGCAGGATCGCGTCGTGGGCGGAGATCGCGGCGAGGTCGTCGTCGGTGAGCGTGTCTCCGGTCTCGAGGAACCGGGCGGCTCCGAGCGAGAAGCGGGTCTTGTCGAACGTCACGTCCGTCTCGGCGGTGACCGCGTCGAGCACCTTCTCGGCTTCGGCGATGACCTCGGGACCGATGCCGTCACCCGGGATGACGGCCAGCTTCACGACACGCGACATGACACTCCTTGCTTCGGGAACCGAGCCGCGAGTCGGTGTCGACGGCTCGGTTCCCCCAGCGTACTGGTCAGCGCGGGGTGCGCGTGCGCAGTGTGACGGCGGCGATGACGCCCGCGACCACGACGAGTCCCGCGCCGATGAGCGAGGTGATGAAGACACCCGAGCCGAAGGCGTCAGCGGCCGCTTGCCACAGCTCGTCGCCCAGCGTGCCCGAGAGCTCGTTCGAGGCGGTGTAGGCACCGGCGAGCGTCTCGCGCGCGGCATCCGCCGTCTCCGTGGGCAGCCCCGCCGGAAGCACGATCGCAGCGCGGTAGAACGCGGTGATGATGCCGCCCAGCACCGCGGTGCCGAGCACCGCACCGAGTTCGTACGCGGTCTCCGAGACCGCGCTGGCCGCGCCCGCCTTCTCGGCCGGCGCGCTCGAGAGGATCAGCTCGTTGGAGATCGTCTCGGCGGCGCCGATGCCGATGCCGAGCACCACGAAGGCGATGATGAGCGGAGCGACACCGTGCTCGTGGGTCGTGAACGCCACGATCAGGTACCCCGCCACCGAGAACGCGAGACCGATCGGCACGACGAGGTGGGGCGCCACGCGTCGCGAGATCGGCACCACGCCGAGCCCCGCGACGATCATCACGGCCATGCCGGGCACGAGGGCCAGACCGGCCATCATCGGCGACAGGCCGAGCACGAGCTGCAGATGCTGCGACACGAAGTACAGGAATCCGACGAGCGCGACGACGCTGAGGAGGTTCACCAGGATCGCCCCCGAGAAGGTGCCGCGCCGGAAGAGCGCCATGTCGAGCATCGGGATCTCCGCGCGGAGCTGGCGGCGCACGAACAGCACGCCCATCACGACCCCGAGCAGCGCCCATGCACCGGCGACGACCGAGGGTCCGTCGACCGCGAGCGACTTGATCGCGTAGACGACCGGGATCATCGCGGCCATCGACAGGGCGATGCTGAGCAGATCGATGCGTCCGGGGTTCGGGTCGCGGCTCTCGGGAACGAGCAGCGGCGCGGCGATGAGGAGCGGGATGAGCACCGGGACGGCGATGAGGAACACCGAGCCCCAGCTGAAGTGCTCGAGCAGGAACCCGCCGACGATCGGTCCGAGCGCGGAGCCCGCCGAGAACGCGGAGGCCCACACGGCGATCGCGAGCCGACGCTGATCGCGGTTCACGAAGATCGACCGCAGCAGCGAGAGGGTCGAGGGCATCAGCATCGCGCCGAAGAATCCCAGCAGCGCACGGGCGGCGATGAGCAGACCGGCGGTCGGGGCGAAGGCGGCGAGCACCGACACCGCGGCGAATCCGCTCGCGCCGATCAACAGCATCCTGCGGCGGCCGAACCGGTCGCCCAGCGTTCCCATCGTCACGAGGAGTCCCGCGAGCACGAGCGGGTAGACGTCGATGATCCACAACTGCTCGGCACCGGAGGGCGCGAGCGCGATGGAGATCTCGGGCAGCGCGAAGCTGAGCACCGTATTGTCGACTGAAACCAGCAGCACGGGCAGCATCAGCACGATGAGCGCGGCCCATCCGCGGGCTCCAACGCGGGGGGCATCCGTTCCTGCCGTCGGGATCGACGCGGTCCGGGTCATGTCACACCTCTCACTTTCTGCGGCGGCATTACTAAACCGTCCGGCTGGTATAGTAACAGAACCCGCCCTGATCGACTGAGCAGAGGACCCGATGCCCCGACCACCCCTCGCCCGCGAGCGTGTGCTCGACGCCTTCGAAGAGCTCGTCCTCACCGAGGGCGAGCGGGCCGCCACCATCGAGGCGACAGCCAAGGCCGCCGGCGTCTCGAAGGGCGGTCTGCTCTACCATTTCGGATCGAAAGACGAGCTCGTCGCCGGGCTCCTGCAGCGCCTGGAGGAGTTGACGACCGCCGACCTCGCACGCATGAACGCCGCCGACGAAGGCCCCGTGTCGTACTACATCCGCACCTCCGTCATGGAGGACGACGCGCTCGACCGTGCGCTGGTCACCGCTTCACGGCTCGCCCAGGGCGGCTCGGTCGCCGCTGCGGACGCCCTTCGGGACTCGCGCAGGCGCTGGGAGGACACCATCCGTCCGCACGTGCGCGACCAGGCAGGGCTCGACCTCGTCATGCTGCTCAGCGACGGCCTCTACTTCAACAACTCCCTCGACGTGAACGGCTCCGAGCATCTCGTCCCCCGGCCCGACGAACTCTCCGCACTGATCGCGCTCGTCCTCGGCACGACGGCTCCGTGATCGGCATCCCGTCGACGACGAAGGGCGAGGCGCTCGCGCGCCCCGCCCTCGAACACCCCGCCGTGATCAGATGTCGGTGATCTCGATCTGACGGAACAGGTCGGCGTCGATCGCATCGCGCACGTCGTCGAGCAGTTCGTCGGAGACCGGCGAGTCCAGCGTGAGAACGCTCAGCGCCTGGGCACCGGCGGCCTCGCGGGCGATCTGCATGCCGGCGATGTTGATGCCGGCCTCGCCGAACTTCTGCCCGTAGACCGCGACGATTCCGGGACGGTCGGTGTAGAGCATGACGACGTGGTGCTTCTCGATCGGGAGCTCGAGTGCGTGGTCGTTGATGCCGACCAGCTTCTCGGCCTGCTTCGGGCCGGTGAGCGTACCCGACACCGAGAGCTGCGAACCATCGGAGAGAGCACCGGTGAGGGTGATGACGTTGCGGTACTCGGCGCTGACGTCGTCCTTGAGCAGACGCACCGCGATGCCGCGCTGCTCGGCGAGCAGCGGAGCGTTGACGTACGACACCGTCTCGCTCACGATGTTCGTGAAGACGCCCTTGAGAGCCGCGAGCTTGAGGACGCTCACGTCGTAGTCGTTCAGCTCGCCGTGCACCTCGACATCGAGGCTCGTGAGCGGCGACGTCGCGAGAGCGGCGAAGATCTGGCCGAGCTTCTCGACGAGCGAGATGCCGGGGCGCACGTACGGGTCGATGACACCACCGGCGACGTTCACCGCGTCGGGCACCAGGTCGCCACCGAGGGCGAGGCGCACCGAGCGGGCGACCGAGACACCGGCCTTCTCTTGCGCCTCCTCGGTGCTGGCACCGAGGTGCGGGGTGACGACGACGTTCGGGAGGTCGAGGAGCGCGTGGGCGCTCCCGCCCTCGACCGGAGGCTCGGACGTGAAGACGTCAAGGCCGGCGCCGGCGATCTCGCCCGCGACGAGCGCCTCGCGCAGAGCCTCCTCGTCGATGAGCCCCCCACGCGCGACGTTCACGACGAAGGCGGTCGGCTTCATGGCCTTGAACTGCTCCGCACCGATCATCCCCGTGGTCTCGGGCGTCTTCGGCATGTGGATCGTGAGGAAGTCCGACTCGGCGACGAGCTCGTCGAGCGAGAGGAGCTGCACACCGAGCTGCTGCGCACGCGCCGAGGTGACGTAGGGGTCGTAGGCGACGACGCGCATGTCGAACGCGGCCAGACGCGCGGCGACCAGCGCGCCGATGCGGCCGAGGCCGACGATGCCGACGGTCTTCTCGAAGAGCTCCGCTCCGGTGAAGGAGCTGCGCCTCCAGGCCCCGGCCGACAGCGAGGCGTGCGCGGCGGGGATGCGGCGCGCGAGGCTGAGGATGTGACCGACGGTGAGTTCGGCGGCCGAGACGATGTTGGAGGTCGGCGCGTTGACGACCATGACGCCGGCCGCGGTGGCCGCCTTGATGTCGACGTTGTCGAGTCCGACGCCGGCGCGGGCGACGACCTTCAGCTTCGGCGCGTGCGTCAGCGCCTCTTCATCGATCTGCGTCGCCGAGCGCACGAGCACGGCATCCGCCTCCGACAGCGCCGAGAACAGCGCCTCGCGATCGGTGCCGTCGACATTGCGGACATCGAAGTCCGGGCCCAGGGCCTCGATCGTGGCAGGAGAGAGAACTTCGGCGATGAGCACTACGGGCTTCGGCACAGTGGATCCTTCGGGGCAACACAATAGGGGCCGATGCGCCGCACGCCTTCGGGGGCGCGATCTCCTCCACTGTACCCGAGGGGATCGCTCGGCTTTACCGTGTGACGCCCGTCAGGCGGCGATGAGTCCGAGGCTCAACGACAGCACGCAGAGCCAGAACACCGCCACGATCCCGAGGCCGGCGAGCAGCGCCAGCGCGAGTTCGCCCGCGCGGCGCCGACGTCCGATCGCGGAGGCGAACACGAAGACGATCGCGGGGAACACGACGCCGAACAACAGCGTGATCCACCCCCCAGCGGTCAGCCCACCCTGCGCCATCCGGATGAGATGGGCGATGGCGTTCCACACCGCGTAGGCGTAGAACAGCCCGGCCAGCCCCAGGACGAGGCCGGTGATCCAGCGCGGCGAGGTGCGCGCGCTGTCGATGCTCTGCTCGGCGCTCATGCTCCGATCACCCCCACGGTCACGAACGGCCACGGCACGAGGAGCACGACACCGAGCAGGAGAAGGGATGCCCGCACCCACGACGCCCGCCCGCGGGTGAGCACCCACGTGGCCAGGAACCACAGCGCGGGTGCGGCGACCGCCAGCACGAACCACGGGACGAACATCTCGTCGGCGACGAAGAAGTTGGCGAGCGGCTTGAGCCGCAGACCACCGACCACCCAGCCGATCGAGTACAGGAGGTACACACCACCGACGACACCCGTGATGAGCAGCATCGCCGTGCTCAGCGGTGCGCGCTCGTCCTCCTCTTCCGCTCGGTCGTCCCCGAGGGGCGCGGCGTCCTGCGACGGACCCTCGACGCGATCGGCGATGACGGGGGCGGGCGTTTCGGCGGCGATCTTCTCGCGCTTCACCGGAGCCGGACGCGCGAGCGACGCGTCCTCATCCCCGTCCCAGTTCAGGGCGTCATCGGAATCGGAGGTCATGTCTCCAGCGTAGGACACCTCGTCCACTAGGCTCGGCGTCACGACCGAGGAGGGGGCCATCGTGGCTGAGCAGCGCACAACGAATGCAGAGGGTGTCGAACCGCCCGCGAACTGGAAGCCGACCCCCGAAGCGAAGGCGAAGGCCACACGCTTCCGCTGGATCGCCGGAGCGCTGTGGCTCCTCGCGATCGTCGGTGAGGCCGTCGGCATCTTCTGGTTGCTCCGTCAGCGCGTGTTCGTCGGCGAGGACGGCACGTTCGTCCGCGACCCCGACACCGGTCTGCTCGAGGAGCAGGGCGTCACGGCGCAGTTCCCGCAGTGGGCGTTCATCGCGCTGCTCGTGCTGCTCGTCGTCATCGCCGCACTCTCGATCACCGGGTCGGTGCTCTGGAAGAAGGCCAATCGCCTGGATCCCGCGCGGAGATCCGACACCGTGCGCTTCTTCGTGCAGAATCAGCTCGGCGCGATCATCGCCATCGTGGCGTTCCTCCCCCTGATCATCCTGGTCTTCCTCAATAAGGACATGGACAAGGGCCAGAAGACGACGGCGGGCATCGTCGGCATCGTGCTCGCGGCGATCGCGGTGTTCATCGGCGTCGACTTCGACCCGCCCTCCGTCGAGCAGTACACGGCCGATCAGTCCGCGGTGATCCAGCTGCTGGGCAAGGACGAGGTCGTGTGGGTCGACGGCGGCGCCGTCTATCACGTGTGCGACGAGGTGTCGGCGATCCAGACCGGCAGCGAGATCCGCACCGGCACCACCGCCGAAGCGGTCGAGGCCGGCAAGATCCGTCTGACCCTCCAGTTCGGCTCCGAGCTGCGCGCCTGCGGCCTCCCGGTCCCCGAGAACGACGAGGAGATCACCGAGGCTCTCCGCGCGATCCAGGCCGGACAGGTCGACACCGTGCTGCCCGCACCGGTGTGGGCGGACCCGGCGGAGGCCCCGCTCGTCGTCGAAGAGGCCCCGGCGAGCTGATCGCCGGATTCGTCGCTCAGTCCGCGCCGAGAGCGTCGACGAGGCGCTCCTGCGCCGACGAGAGGTGGATGCCGAGAACGGCGGTGGCCCGCTCTGCTTCACCGGCCGCCAAAGCGTCGAGGATCTCGGCATGCTGGGCGGCGATGACGCCGGCCTCGAGCAGACGACGGCCCTGCACCTGCGCCATGCACATCCGCGCCTCGTCGAGCACACTGCGGTACATCCGGCCCGTTCGAGCGCTGCCGAGGGCATCGATCAGCGCCGTGTGGAAGCGCAGATCGGGATCGACGGTGGCGGGATCGGGCCCCGCGGGCATCGCCTGGATCTCGGCGTTCGCCGCGATCGCCGCGGCCGGTACCGTGCGCGTGCCGGCGAGCTCTCGCAACGCCGCGCTCTCGAGTCGCGTCCGGGTGCGATAGACGTCGCGTACGGTCTCCGGGTCGATCGCCACGACACGGGCACTGCGGTGCGCGGTGCGCTCGAGGAGGCCCGCGGCGACGAGCTGCTCGATCGCGGCCTTCGCACTCGGCCGAGCGACCGCGTACTCCTCCGACACGAACGCTTCGGTGAGCGCCGAGCCTGAGCGGAGGTCCCCGCTCAGGATGCGATCCCGCAGCCGTGACGTGACGGCATCGACGACGCCGACGACCGCGAGCGGGGCATCCGTGGGACTGTTCACCCACTCAGATTAGCGAGATCGTGGTCATCGGTACACTTGTCAGACAATCTTCCGTCAGCGCCGAGGAGCCTCCCGTGTCGATCACTCTCGCCGAACCACTCGATCCGACGATCCTCGGACCGTCGACCGAGGTGCACGCCCGCTCGATCGACCGGTTCGCCCGGGCGCACGACGCCTCCCATTACCTGCTCGTGCCGGATGCCGTGCTCTCCCCCACCGACGCCGCGGGAGTCGCCCGGGTGTTCGATGCCGTGCGCGCAGCGGGGCGCACGCTCACGTTCCGCTCCGGGGGCACGAGCCTTTCGGGACAGGGCGTCAGCGGCGACATCCTCGTCGACACGCGCAGCGGGTTCCGCGACATCCGCGTCGAGGACGACGGCGCCTCGGTGCGGGTCGGCCCCGGCGCCACCGTGCGCCAGGTGAACACGCGTCTGGTGCGCCACGGTCGCAAGCTCGGCCCCGACCCCGCCAGCGAGATCGCCTGCACGATCGGGGGTGTCGTCGCGAACAACTCCAGCGGCATGGCCTGCGGCATCGTCGAGAACTCCTACCGGACCGTGGAGTCTCTGCTCCTCGTCCTGCCGAGCGGCACCGTCCTCGACACCGCACTTCCCGACGCCGATGAGCGCCTGCGCGACTCCGATCCCGACCTCGCCGCGGGGCTCCTCGCCCTCCGAGCACAGCTGCTGTCCTCCCCCGCGAACGTCGCCTTCGTGCGCCGCCAGTTCTCGATGAAGAACACGATGGGCTACGGCATCAACGCCCTCCTCGACTTCGACACCCCGGTGCGCATCCTCGAGCACCTCGTGATCGGCTCGGAGGGCACACTCGCCTTCGTCGCCGAGGCGCGCTTCCGCACCATACCTATCCGTCCCGCGATCGCCACCGGCCTGCTCGTGTTCACCACGCTCTCCGATGCGATGGCCGCCCTCCCCGGGCTCGGCGACCTCGGGCTCGCCACGATCGAGCTCCTCGATGCCGCCTCACTCCGCGTCGCACAGGGGCTCGGCGACGTGCCCGCCGCGATCGCCGACATCGATGTCGATCAGCACGCGGCACTCCTCGTCGAGGTCCATGCCGGCAGCACCGAGCAGTTGGCGATCGACAGTGCGACCGCGCTCGCACACTTCGCCGACCTCCCCCTCGCGATCGAGGCGGCGCTCACCACCGATGCCTCGGAGCGCGCGGCGCTGTGGCACGTGCGCAAGGGCCTCTACACCGCTGTCGCCGGAGCACGTCCGTCCGGCACCACCGCGCTGCTCGAAGACATCGTCGTGCCGGTCGACCGTCTGCTGGTGACCTGCGAGCGCCTGATCGAGCTGTTCGCCGCGCACGACTACGAGGGCTCGGTTATCTTCGGTCACGCCAAGGACGGCAACGTGCACTTCCTGCTCAACGAACGCTTCGACGATCCCGACAGCGTCGCGCGCTACCGGCGCTTCACCGACGACCTCGTCGAGCTCGTGCTCGGCCAGGGCGGCTCGCTGAAGGCGGAGCATGGGACGGGGCGCATCATGGCGCCGTTCGTCCGCCGTCAGTACGGCGATGAGCTGACCGACATGATGTGGTCGATCAAGCGTCTCTTCGATCCCGCCGGCATCCTCAATCCGGGCGTCGTGCTCTCCGACGACCCGGACTCGTACCTCCGCGACCTCAAGCGCGTGCCGACGGTCGAGAAGGAGGTCGACCGGTGCGTCGAATGCGGCTACTGCGAGCCGACGTGCCCGAGCAAGAGCATCACCCTCACCCCGCGCCAGCGCATCGTACTGCGGCGCGACATGGCCTGGGCCGAGGAGCAGGGAGACACCGCGCTTCTCGAGGACCTGCGCGCCGACTACGACTACGACGGAGTGCAGACCTGTGCGGTCGACGGCATGTGCGCAGTCGCGTGCCCCGTCGACATCAACACCGGCGATCTCGTCCGTCGCCTGCGCGCCGAGGAAGCGTCGAAGATCGAGGACGGCCTCTGGGATGCCGCGGCGAAGGGCTGGGGCGCCGTGACGCGCGTCGGCGGTACGGCGCTGACCTTCGCCTCCGCCCTGCCCGCCCCGATCGTGACCGGTGCGACCCGGGTCGGACGAGCGATCCTGGGATCCGATACCATCCCTCTCTACGACGGCGGACTCCCGCGCGGCGGTACGAAGGCGCCGTCCGCCCAGAACCCGTCCGACGCCCGTGCCGTGTTCTTCGGGGCGTGCATCGGCACGATGTTCGGCGCGGAGGGGCACGGAGAGGGGTCGAGGGACGCGGTCCGCGCGCTTCTCGATCGGGCCGGGATCGCCGTGGTGATCCCGGAGGATGCCGGCGGAATGTGCTGCGGCACGCCCTGGAAGTCGAAGGGGCACCTCGCGGGCTACGACCGCATGACGAAGCGCGTGCTGTCGAGCCTCTGGGAGGCGAGCCGATTCGGCGAGCTCCCGGTCGTGTGCGATGCCGCCTCCTGCACCGAGGGGCTCCACACGATGCTCGCGAAGTCCGTCTCCGAGTATCCGGAGTACGCAGGCCTCGTCATCGAGGACGCGACGACCTACATCGCTCGGGAGGTGCTCCCCCGCGTGACCGTTCAGGCGAAGCTCGACAGTGTGGCGGTGCATCCGACCTGCTCGACGACCGCGCTCGGAGCGACCGGCGCGCTGACCGAGATCGCCGCGGCCGTCGCCACGGACGTGTTCGTTCCCGACGGCTGGGGATGCTGCGCCTTCGCCGGAGATCGGGGCATGCTGCACCCCGAGCTCACCGCCAGCGCGACCGCGGTCGAATCGGAGGAGGTACGTGCGGCCGATGCCGATCGGGGCGGCTTCGACGCCTTCGTCTCCGCGAACCGCACGTGCGAGATCGGGATGACCCGCGCCACGGGACAGCCGTACCGCCACGTCGTCGAGGTGCTCGAGGAGCTCACCCGCCCCTGACCGCCACCGGACGCGAAAGAGCGGGCGCCCCTTCCGGGACGCCCGCTCTCGTCTATCGGTCGATCAGCGCGCAGCGCTACCGTCGACGTAGTCCTCGTCCTGCTGCTTCCATGCGAAGAGCGAACGCAGCTCCTTACCGGTGACCTCGATCGGGTGCTGCTCCTCCTTGGCGCGCAGCGCCAGGAACTCCTCGGCTCCGTTGTCCTGGTCGTCGATGAAGCGCTTCGCGAACGCACCCGACTGGATGTCGGCGAGCACGCCCTTCATGCTCTCCTTGACGCGCTCGTCGATGACGCGCGGGCCCGAGACGTAGTCGCCGAACTCGGCGGTGTCGGAGATCGACCAGCGCTGCTTGGCGATGCCGCCCTCCCACATGAGGTCGACGATGAGCTTGAGCTCGTGGAGCACCTCGAAGTACGCGATCTGCGGCTGGTAGCCCGCCTCGGTCAGCGTCTCGAAACCGGCCTGCACGAGGTGGCTGACGCCACCGCAGAGCACGGCCTGCTCGCCGAACAGGTCGGTCTCGGTCTCCTCGGTGAAGGTCGTCTTGATGACGCCGGCGCGGGTACCGCCGATGGCCTTCGCGTACGAGAGTGCGAGGTCCCAGGCCTTGCCCGAGGCGTCGCGCTCGACGGCGATGATGTCGGGGATGCCGCGACCGGCGACGAACTCGCGACGGACGGTGTGGCCCGGCGCCTTCGGAGCGACGAGGATCACGTCGACGCCCTCGGGAGCATCGATGTAGCCGAAGCGGATGTTGAAGCCGTGCGCGAAGGCGAGGGTCTTGCCCGCGGTCAGGTTGGGGGCGATCGACTCGCTGTAGATCGTGCGCTGGTGCTGGTCCGGCGCGAGGATCATGATGACGTCGGCCCAGGCGGTGGCGTCGGCGACGGTCTTGACCGCGAAGCCGGCCTCTTCGGCCTTCGGAGCCGACTTGGAGCCCTCCTTGAGGGCGATCGCGACCTCGACGCCCGAGTCGCGCAGGTTCTGCGCGTGGGCGTGGCCCTGCGAGCCGTAGCCGACGATGGCGACCTTCTTGCCCTGGATCAGGGACAGGTCGGCGTCGGCGTCGTAGAAGATCTCGGTGCTCACTGTGTGTTTCTCCTTGTTCGTGGCGGTTCTTCTCGCTCCGTGCCGGACGGCGGTGGAGCGGATGGATGGGGTGGTCTGGGTCAGCCGCGCAGGACGCGTTCGGTGATGCTCTTGCCGCCGCGGCCGATGGCGAGGAGGCCCGACTGCGCGATCTCCTTGATGCCGAAGGGCTCGAGCGCGCGGAGCATCGCGTCGACCTTGCCCTTGTCGCCCGTGACCTCGATCACGAGCGCGTCGGCGGCGTAGTCGACCACCGAGGCGCGGAAGAGGTTCACGACCTCGATCACGTTCGAGCGGGTGGCGTTGTCGGTGCGCACCTTCACGAGCATGTGCTCGCGCTGCACCGAGGTGGCGAAGTCGAGCTCGACGATCTTGATCACGTTGATCAGCTTGTTGAGCTGCTTGGTGACCTGCTCGAGCGGCAGCTCGTCGACATCGACGACGACGGTGATGCGCGAGATGCCGGGCACCTCGGTCACACCGACGGCGAGCGAGTGGATGTTGAATCCGCGCCGGGCGAAGAGCCCTGCGACGCGGGTGAGGAGGCCGGGAGTGTCCTCGACCAGGAGGCTCAGCACGTGGGTCGACATGGTCAGTCCTCCTCGTCGAATGCGGGCGCGTGCTCGCGGGCGTACTGGACGTAGCTGTTGCTGACGCCCTGGGGCACCATCGGCCACACCATGGAATCGGCGCTGACGACGAAGTCGATCACGACGGGGCGATCGTTCGTCTCGAGGGCGAGCTGGATCGCCGCATCGACCTCGTCCTCCTTCTCGACGCGGATCGCGAGGCATCCGTAGGCCTCGGCGAGCTTCACGAAGTCGGGGATGCGGACCGTGCCGTGCCCGGTGTTCAGGTCGGTGTTGGAGTGGCGCCCGTCGTAGAACAGGGTCTGCCACTGGCGCACCATGCCCAGCGAGGAGTTGTTGATGATCGCGACCTTGATCGGGATGTTGTTGATCGCGCAGGTCGCGAGCTCCTGATTGGTCATCTGGAAGCATCCGTCGCCGTCGATCGCCCACACCACGCGGTCGGGTTCGGCGACCTTGGCACCCATGGCCGCGGGCACGGAGTACCCCATGGTCCCGGCGCCGCCGGAGTTGAGCCAGGCGTTCGGGCGCTCGTACTTGATGAACTGCGCCGCCCACATCTGGTGCTGTCCGACGCCGGCCGCGTAGATGCCCTCGGGGCCCGTCAGCTCGCCGATGCGCTGGATCACGTGCTGAGGCGCGAGCAGGCCGTCGGTCGGAGGCGTGTAGCCGAGCGGGAACTCGTTGCGGAGTCCGTCGAGGTACGACCACCACTCCTCGGTGTCGGGCTTCGCGCTGCCGATCGCGCCGCGGTAGGCGGCCTCGAGGTCGACGAGCACGTCGCGCACGTCGCCGACGATCGGCACGTCCGCGATGCGGATCTTCGAGATCTCGGCGGGATCGATGTCGACGTGCACGACCTTCGCGTTCGGCGCGAAGAGCGCAGCCTTACCGGTCACACGGTCGTCGAAGCGGGCGCCGAGCGAGATCAGCAGATCGGCCTCCTGCAGCGCGAGCACGGCCGGGACCGTGCCGTGCATGCCCGGCATGCCCAGGTGCTGCGGGTGCGAGTCGGGGAACGCACCGCGGGCCATGAGCGTCGTCACGACGGGCGCACCGGTCGACTCGGCGAGTTCGAGCAGTTCGGCGGACGCGCGTCCGCGGATCACGCCGCCACCGACGTAGAGCACGGGCTTCTTGGCCTCGGCGAGCAGGGCGGCTGCGGCCTGGATCTGCTTGCCGTGCGCCTTGGTGACGGGGCGGTACCCGGGCAGATCGACCTTGGGCGGCCAGACGAACGGTGCGATCGCCTGCTGCGCGTCCTTCGTGATGTCCACCAGCACGGGACCGGGACGGCCGGTCGATGCGACCTCGTATGCGGCGGCGATCGCGCCGGGGATATCGGCGGCGTCCTTCACCAGGAAGGAGTGCTTCGTGATCGGCATCGTGATTCCCACGATGTCGGCCTCCTGGAAGGCATCCGTTCCCATCAGCGTCGAGAACACCTGTCCGGTGATGGCGAGCAGGGGAACCGAGTCCATGTAGGCGTCGGCGATCGCGGTGACGAGGTTCGTGGCTCCGGGTCCGGACGTCGCGATGCAGACGCCCACCTTGCCGGAGGCGGATGCATAGCCCTCGGCCGCGTGGCCGGCACCCTGCTCGTGGCGCACGAGGATGTGACGCAGGTCGGACGCGTCCATGAGCGGGTCGTACACGGGCAGGATCGCGCCGCCGGGAAGTCCGAAGACGTCGGTGATCCCGAGCAGCTCGAGCGAACGGACGACGGCCTCGGCGCCGGTGATCTCGGGGGCGTTGGATTG
This sequence comes from Microbacterium galbinum, assembly GCF_023101185.1. Classification (GTDB taxonomy): domain Bacteria; phylum Actinomycetota; class Actinomycetes; order Actinomycetales; family Microbacteriaceae; genus Microbacterium; species Microbacterium galbinum. The sequence continues at coordinate 2,803,545 of NZ_CP078077.1, read as the reverse complement.
ACGGGCGGGCGGCCTCGGCACAGCCGAGACGGAGTCAGCAGTCATGACTTTCCTTCTGGTGTTCTGTAGGGCATCGGATGCCGGAGACGACGATGCTGCGTGCCGAACGAGTCGGGATCAGCCCGTCGTCGCGCCTTCGGCGGCGGACCGCACGAGGCGTGAGTACTTGGCAAGAACGCCACGGGTATAGCGCGGGGGAAGCGGCTCCCAGCCAGAGCGGCGGGAGGCGAGCTCCGCCTCGTCGACGAGTAGGTCGAGAGAGCGAGCTGCGATATCGACCCGTATCAGATCACCATCGCGCACGAAGGCGATAGGACCTGCGTCCACCGCTTCGGGTGCTATGTGGCCGATGCACAGGCCGGTTGTGCCGCCTGAGAATCGTCCGTCCGTCAAGAGTAGTACATCTTTTCCGAGTCCCGCGCCCTTGATGGCCGCGGTGATCGCGAGCATCTCGCGCATGCCTGGCCCGCCCTTCGGGCCCTCGTAGCGGATCACCACGACGTCGCCGGCGTTGATCTCGCCGTTCGCCAGAGCATCCATCGCTCCGCGCTCGCGCTCGAACACGCGCGCCGGGCCCTCGAACACGTCGGCGTCGAAGCCTGCGGACTTCACGACCGCTCCCTCAGGAGCGAACGAGCCGTGCAGGATCGTGATGCCGCCGGACGCGTGGATGGGGTTGTCGAACGTGTGGATGACGTCGCCGTCGACGGGATCGGGGTTGAGGTCGCGCAGGTTCTCGGCGACCGTCTTGCCGGTGACCGTGAGTGCGTCGCCGTGGATCAGGCCCTCGTCGAGCATCGCCTTCATGATCACGGGGATGCCGCCGTGGCGGTCGACGTCGTTCATCACGTACTTGCCGAAGGGCTTCATGTCGGCGACGTGAGGCGTCTTGCTGCCGATGCGGTTGAAGTCGTGCAGGCTCAGGTCGATCTCGGCCTCGCGAGCGATCGCCAGCAGGTGCAGCACGACGTTGGTCGAACCGCCGAGCGCCATCGCGAGGGCGATCGCGTTCTCGAACGACTCCTTCGTCAGGATGTCCTTCGTGGTGATCCCCTGGCGCAGCAGGTTGACGACGGCCTCGCCGGAGCGGTGGGCGAAGTAGTCACGGCGACGGTCGGCCGAGGGCGGCGCCGCGGAGCCGGGAAGGCTGAGCCCCAGGGCCTCGGCCACCGAGGCCATCGTGTTGGCGGTGTACATGCCGCCGCAGGCACCCTCTCCGGGAGCGAAGGCGCACTCGATGCGCTTCAGGTCCTCCTCCGTCATGCGACCCGCACGACAGGCGCCGACGCCCTCGAAGGAGTCGATGATCGTGATGTCCTTCTCGGTGCCGTCGGAGAGCTTCACCCATCCCGGCGCGATAGAGCCGGCGTAGAGGAACACGCTCGACAGCCCCAGGCGCGCACTCGCCATGAGCATGCCGGGGATGGACTTGTCGCAGCCTGCGAGCAGCACGGTTCCGTCGAGGCGCTCGGCCATGATGACCGTCTCGACCGAGTCGGCGATGACCTCGCGCGAGACGAGCGAGAAGTGCATGCCCTCGTGGCCCATCGAGATGCCGTCGGAGACGGAGATCGTGCCGAACTGCAGCGGGTAGCCGCCGCCCGAGTGCACGCCCTCCTTCGCACCCTGCGCGAGCCGGTCGAGACTCAGGTTGCAGGGCGTGATCTCGTTCCAGCTCGAGGCGATGCCGATCTGGGGCTTATCCCAGTCCTCGTCGCCCATGCCGACGGCACGCAGCATGCCTCGTGAGGTGGTGGCTTCGATGCCGTCGGTGACGACACGACTGCGGGGCTTGATGTCGATGGACGCGCTGGCAGGATCGTGCGGAGACATGCAGGCAGTCTATTCCTGCCCGGCGGCCCGCTCGTCCGCCAGCGCGCTGAGAAGGCGTGCGACATCGACGGGTCCGTCGACGCGCAGCGCCGCGGCGCTCTCCCCCGGGCCGACGCGCACGCCGAGATCGCCCGGCTGCAGCACGCGCATGGCGTCTTCATCGGTGACGTCGTCGCCGGCGAAGAGGATGCCGGTGGCGTGGAAGCGCTCGCGGAGCACTGCGATCGCGGCGTCCTTGCCCTCCGTCCGCGACGAGAACTCGAGCACGCGATGGCCCGCGCGACGGCGCCAGTGCGGGAACCGCTCGGCGGCGAGCGCGTCGATCTCGGCGAAGAGCTTCTCCTCGGTCTCCCGATCCGCCCGTCGCGTGTGCACGCCCATGCCGAAGGTCTTCGGCTCGAACTCGGCGCCTTCGTAGCGGTCGATGATCGGACGAGCGGCCGCCCAGAGTTCCTCTCGGGCACCCTCCTCGGTGGCGTCGCCGGTCGGTGCGGCCTCGCCCTCGCCGGGGAACCAGTACTGCGCGCCGTGCGATCCCGCGAGGGCGACCGGCGAGTCGTCCTCGTGCTCGGTGATGATGCGGAGGTCGTGCAGGCTGCGCCCGGAGACGAACGAGACGATCGTGTCGGGCAGGGCCGTCAGACGACGGATCTGTTCCACGGTCTCCGGCAGCGCGCGGGCCGCCATGGGATCGGGCACGAGCGGCGAGGCGACGCCGTCGAAGTCGAGAGCGACGACGAGACGCTCGGTACGCGCGAGCGCGCTCAGTTCGGGCGAGGGGGTTCCGGGGATCCAGGGGCTGGTCATGGGTGTCTCCAGTCGTGGGGGCGGGAAGATGCGGGGCGGCTCAACGGCGTGCGTCGTCGAGCGCGGAGAGGAACGACGACGACCAGGCGTCCACATCGTTCTCGAGCACACGGCGGCGGAGCGAGCGCATGCGCTTGCCCTGTTCGGCCGGTGTCATCTCGACCGCGGTCATGATCGCTGCCTTGACGCCCTCGATGTCGTGCGGGTTGACGCGCACCGCCTGGCGGAGTTCGTCGGCGGCGCCCGTGAACTCGCTGAGGACGAGCACTCCCCGGTTGTCGACGCGCGTGGCGACGTACTCCTTCGCGACCAGGTTCATGCCGTCGCGCAGAGCGGTGACGAGCATGACATCGGCCGCGAGGTACAGTGCGACCATCTCCTCGCGGGGATACCCCTGGTGCAGATAGCGGATCGCGGTGTGACCCATCGTGTCGTTGTCGCCGTTGATGCGCCCGACGGCCAGCTCGATCTCGTCGCGCAGATGCACGTAGGCGTCGACGCGCTCGCGGCTGGGGCTCGCGACCTGCACGAGCGTCACGTCGTCGACGCTCAGACGCCCCTCGGCGAGGAGCTCGCCGTAGGCCTTGATCCGGTGACGGATGCCCTTGGTGTAGTCGAGGCGATCGACGCCCAGCAGGATGCGCTTCGGGTTGCCGAGGCTCGCACGGATCTCCGCGGCTCTGGCCTGGACGGCGGGGTTCGCAGCGAGATCCAGGTAGGGAGCGGTGTCGATCGAGATCGGGAAGGCGCGGGCGACGGCCGTCCGGATCGAGCCGTCGTCCTGCGGGACGGCGATGTTCGCGCCCTTGACCTCGTAACGCAGGCGGCGCCGCACGGCGGTGAGGAAGTAGGTGGCGTCCTGCGCGCGCTGGAACCCGATCACGTCGGCTCCGAGCAGGCCCTGCAGCACCTGGTCGCGCCAGGGCAGCTGCGCATAGAGGCCGTGCGCGGGGAAGGGGATGTGGTGGAAGTACCCGATCGTGACGTCCGGGCGGAGCTCACGCACCATCTGCGGAACGAGCTGCAGCTGGTAGTCGTGCACCCACACCGTGCCGTCTTCCGCGACCGCGGCGGCCGCCGCCTCGGCGAAGCGCCGGTTGACGGTGACATAGGCGTCCCACCACTCGCGGTGGAACTGCGGGGGCGCGATGACGTCGTGGTACAGCGGCCAGATGGTGTCGTTGGCGAAGCCCTCGTAGTACTCCGCGACCTCCTGCGCACTCAAGGACACCGGGATGAGGTGGATGCCGTCGGCCTCGAAGGGGTCGCGCTCGACGTCGGGCTGGCCGACCCAGCCGACCCACGCGCCGTGGGTGCTGCGCATCATCGGCTCGAGAGCCGCGACGAGTCCGCCGGGCGACGTGCGCCAGGTCTCCTCCCCGTCGGGGCCTTCGACCCGATCGACGGGAAGACGGTTGGCGACGACGACGAACTCTGCAGCTGCCAAGATGGCTCCTCACACCAGGGGGTACCCCCAGGCTATCGAGGTTCGCGGCCCCGGTTCACCGCGTCACGCCGCGACGACCACGTTCCGCGCATGCGTGCGGCTGAGCACCCAGTTGACGAGACCCGCTGCGAACGCGACCCCGGCCGCGACGATCGGCAGCACGAGCGCCGCCGAGGTGCCGACGTTCTCGGCGAGCTCACCGGCGACGGCCGCACCGATCGACTGGCCGACGACGATCCCCGAGCCGAGCATCGTCATGACCGTCGCCGAGCGTCCGAGCGGGCTGCGCGCGGCGCCGAAGCTGTACTGCGTCACGAGCGTCGGGCCGATGCCGACCCCCATGATGCCGAGAGCGAGCATCATCATCGCGGGAGAATCCACGACGCCCAGCAGGAGCGAGCCCGCGAAGAGGATGCCCGAGAACACCAGCCACCGGGCGCGGAGCGAGAAGCGGACCGGAAGCCACGCGACACCGAGCGCCAGAACGGCCGAGCCGACGCCCATCACACCGTAGAGCAGACCCGCCTGTTCGGAGGCGCCCCGGTCCGCCATGAACGACGTCAGCGAGGTGAGCATGGTGCCGAAGAACATGCCGACGCCGAGGATGCCGATCACGACGATGACGAGCTGCGGGCGGAAGAGTTCCGACACCGCCGAGGGCGCTGCCCCGTCGGCCCCGCGCACGGCGGCGACGTGTCGACCGCTCGGGTGGAGGGCGAACGCACCGACGAAGACGATCGTCAGGACCGCCGCGCCCACGAGAGGAGCCCACGGCGCGATCAGCGACGCGAGGATGCCGACGATGAACGGTCCGAAGACGAACACCGTCTCGTCGGCGGCGGACTCGTAGGCCATGGTGCCCGAGACCGTGCGAGCCCGGCGGGTCTCCGGCATCCGCTCGCTGATCATCGTGACCAGCCGCGCACGCGACAGCGGCGAGACCTGCGGGGCCGTCGCTCCGATGCCGGCTGCGGCCAGGAGAACGAGGCCGTCGACCGCGTCGCCGTAGACGACGAGGGTGAACACGACCATCATCGTGCCGTTCGCGATGGCGAGCATCAGCAGCACGGTCCGCTGTCCGTAGCGATCCGCGGCGGCGCCGAGGAGCGGGCCGAAGCACGCGGTGCCGAGGCCGACCGCGGCGGAGGTGAGCCCGCCGAGCGACAGCGATCCGCGCGCCGAGACGACGACGGTCAGCACGCCGACGACCATCATCGCGAAGGGCAGTCTCGCGATGAAGGCGATGAGGAAGTAGGGGAAGCCGGCGAGACGGAAGAGGCTCGGCTCGGTGGAGGTGTGTGTCTGGGTCATGGCTCTCGCGCGCCCGCGGACGCGGTGGTCGGGTGCCGCCGCTGTCCGTCGGAGTGCCGACGGCCGGTAGATACACGGTTCTACGGTCGCGGACGAGCCGCGACTGACACCCATGATAGCGAGTGCCGATCCGAAGGGGCTGTATGCCCGGCATCCGGCGTTCGTGTCAATCCCCCGCCCCGACCGGGAGTCGGGCGGTAGCGTAGGGGCATGCGCTATCTGTTCAGCACGGGCCTGTTCGGAGCGATCACCACCGGTGTCTCGCTCCTCCGCGGCACCCGCGAGTCCCCCGTCACCTGGCGCGCCGCGCTCGCCTGGATCAGCTGGGCCATCACCTTCGCCCTCGCGATCGGCGCCGTGCGCGACACCCGCCGCTTCGACCGCGGTCTCGAGGTCGCCCTGGATTCGCCCCTCGCCCCCGCGCAGGCGAAGCGCGCGAACCGCGACGAGAAGCAGGCGCAGAAGGCGGCGGCGCAGAAGCGCCGCCGCTCCTCCTGAGTCCGCGCGTCACCGGGTGAGGATCAGCGCCTCGCCCTGACCGCCACCGCCGCAGAGGCCGACGGCCGCCGTGCCGGAGCCGCGACGCGCCAGTTCGTGCGCCAGGTGCACGACGAGGCGATTACCCGATGCGCCGATCGGATGCCCGATCGCGATCCCTCCCCCGTGGATGTTGACGAGCGCGGGATCCAGGCCGAGTTCGACCTGCGAACGCGCGACCACGGCGCCGAACGCCTCGTTGATCTCGACCAGATCGAGATCGGACGGTGAGATCCCCTGCTTCTCGCACGCGCGTTCGATCGCGCGCGCCGGCTGCGCCTGAAGGGAGTTGTCGGGACCAGCGGTCTGGCCGCTCGCGCCGACCGTCACGAGGACGGGCCATCCTTTCTCCGCGGCGAGCGCCCGCGTCGTGACGACGACGGCGGAGGCTCCGTCGGAGATCTGCGAGGAGTTGCCCGCTGTGATCGTGCCCCCTTCCGCGAAGGCGGCACGGAGTCCTGCGAGCGACTCCACCGTCGTGTCGGGGCGGATTCCCTCGTCGGCGGTGACGATCAGGGGTTCCCCGCGGCGCTGAGGCACCGAGACCGTGACGATCTCGTCGTCGAACACGCCCGCAGCCTGGGCGGCCGCCGCACGCTGATGCGAGAGCGCGGCGACGGTGTCCTGAGCCTCGCGCGTGAGTTCGTATCGGGCGTTGTGCCGTTCGGTGGATGCTCCCATGCTCTCCCGGTCATAGGCGTCGGTGAGCCCGTCGTAGGCCATGTGGTCGAGCACCTCGACACTGCCGTAGGTCCATCCGTCACGTGACCCCATGAGCAGGTGCGGGGCGCGGGTCATCGACTCCATGCCGGCCGCGACGACCACCTCGGCATCTCCCGTGCGGATCATGCGGGCGGCGTCGATGATCGCGGTGAGGCCCGAGAGGCACACCTTGTTGACGGTGTGCGCGGGCACGTCCCAGCCGATGCCCGCCCCGATGGCCGCCTGACGCGCGGCGTTCTGCCCGGATCCCGCCGAGAGGACCTGCCCGACGATGACGGCGTCGATGTCCTCCGGGGGGATGGATGCCTGCTCGAGCGCACCGCGGATCGCGAAGGCGCCCAGCTGCGGGGCCGTGAAGGCCGCGAGCTGACCCTTGAGACGACCCTGCGGGGTGCGGGCGGCGGAGACGATGACGATATCGGTGTCGTGCATGTCCTTCAGCCTCTCAGACCGGCGAGCGCGGGCGACAGTGTCAGCGGGGGCTCGGTGGCGGCGATAACCTCGTCGGCGGTGACTCCGGGAGCCGTCTCGACGAGCACGAGGCCGGCCTCGGTCACATCGATCACGGCGAGGTCGGTGATGATGCGGTCGACCACCCCCCGACCGGTGAGCGGCAGGGAGCACCGATCGACGATCTTGGCGGATCCGTCCTTCGCGACGTGCTCCATGAGCACGATGACGCGCGCGGCGCCGTGCACGAGGTCCATCGCCCCACCAGGACCCTTGACCATCTTCCCGGGGATCATCCAGTTCGCCAGGTCTCCTGTCGCCGACACCTGCATGGCACCGAGGATCGCGGCGTCGATCTTCCCTCCGCGGATCATGCCGAAACTCGTCGCCGAGTCGAAGAACGCCGATCCCGCGAGCACGGTGACCGTCTCCTTACCCGCGTTGATGAGATCGGGGTCGACGGCATCCTCCGTCGGGTACGGGCCGACGCCGAGGATGCCGTTCTCGGACTGCAGCACCACGGTGACGCCCGCCGGTACGAAGTTCGGGACGAGGGTGGGAAGCCCGATGCCGAGGTTCACGTACGAGCCGTCCTCGAGCTCGGCGGCGGCGCGGGCGGCCATCTGGTCTCGAGTGAGCGCCATGTCAGGCTCCTTCCGTGGCGACGGTGCGTCGCTCGATGCGCTTGGGGATGTCGGGTCCGACCTCGACGACGCGGTGCACGTACACGCCGGGCAGGTGCACCCTGTCCGGGTCGAGTTCGCCCGGTTCGACGAGGTGTTCGACCTGCGCGATGCAGATACGGCCCGCCATAGCGGCGAGCGGGTTGAAGTTGCGTGCGGCCTTGGTGAAGACGAGATTGCCGTGGCGGTCTCCGACGGCAGCGTGCACGAGGGCGAAGTCGGTGGTGATCGCCTCCTCCATGACGTATTCGCGGGCGTCGTCCCCCTCGCCGAAGGTGCGCACGTCCTTGGCGGGCGAGGCGACGGCGATCGTGCCGTCGGGAGCGTATCTGCGCGGCAGACCACCTTCGGCCACCTGCGTGCCGACGCCCGTCTGGGTGAAGAAGGCGGCGATCCCCGACCCGCCGGCACGCAGCTTCTCAGCGAGGGTTCCCTGCGGGGTGAGCTCGAGCTCGAGTTCACCAGTGAGGAACTGACGCTCGAACTCCTTGTTCTCGCCCACGTACGACGACGTCATCTTGCGGATGCGGTGCGCCCCGAGCAGGATGCCGAGACCCCAGTCGTCCACGCCGCAGTTGTTGCTGACGACACTCAGGTCCGTCGTCCCCTGGGCGAGCAGAGCTTCGATGAGGGCGATGGGGTTCCCGGAGAGGCCGAACCCGCCGACGGCGAGGGACGCTCCGTCGGGGATGTCGGCGACCGCCTCCGCGGCAGAGGGCCAGTGCTTGTCGATCACGCGTACTCCTTCGAACGGGCGTTCGTTCCAGCTTGACGGTCGCGCGGTGGGAGCGACAGCGGATGCTTGCGATGTGGACGTTTCGCCGAGTAGCGTCCACATTATGGAACGAGCGCCGACGAGCGTACCGGGAGCGCAGGCCATCGCACGGGCGGCCGGACTCCTCCGCCTCGTCTCGGGCGGGCGCCCCGATGGGATGGCACTCCAGGAGCTCGCCCACGCCGCCGACCTGTCGAGGTCGACGACGCATCGCCTGCTCAGCGCGCTCCGCGCCGAGGGACTCGTCGATCGCGACGACACGACCGCCCGCTGGATGCCCGGGCCCGAGCTGTACCTCATGGGCAACGCCGCAGCCGCGCGCTACGACGTCACCGCTCTCGCGCGCGACATCGTGCGGTCGCTCGCCGTCAAGACCGAGGAGAGCGCCTTCTTCTCGGTACGACGAGCCGATGAGACCGTATGCCTCCTCCGTGAGGAAGGCGCCTTCCCGATCCGCTCGTTCGTGCTCAGCGAGGGCGTGCGCTTCCCCCTCGGCGTGGCGAGCGCGGGCCTCGCGATCCTGGCGTTCCTTCCCGACCACGATGTGGATGCGTATCTCGGTCGACATCCGGAGCTCGCGTCGACGTGGGGCCGCCCGCATGCGCAGAAGCCGCTGCGTGCGCGCCTCGCCGAGACGAAGGAACGCGGCTTCGCGGTCAATCCCGGCCTCATAGTGGAGGGCAGCTGGGGCATCGGCGCGGCCGTGTTCGATCGCCACGGCCGTCCGGAGTGGGCTCTGAGCCTGACGGGCGTGGAGTTCCGCTTCGGCCCTGATCGCCTCGCGCACCTCGGCCGCACGCTGCTCGCTCACGCCCACGAACTCTCAGCGAGGATCGCGGGCGCTCGCCACTGACACCCATTACATACCATCGGGTATATACTCATTGGTATGCAACGTGCGGAAGTGATCCCCTCCATCGTGCTCTCTGCGTATGCGCTCGGCCGCATCGCCGCGCAGGATGCCGGCAACGAGGCACCCGCCGCCCAGTGGCGGGTGCTCAGCCTGCTCGGCCGACAGGGCGCCTCGCGAGTCGGCGAACTCGCCGCAGCCGCTCGCACCACGCAACCGGGAATGACCCGCCTGATCGGCGCGCTCGAGCGCGACGGACTGGTGCGCCGCTCCCCCGACCCCGCCGACTCCCGCGCGGTGGTCGTCGAGGCGACGGACGCCGGAGCCGGTGCTCTCGCCGCCTGGCGCGATGAGTTCCGCGACACGCTCGCGCCGCGGTTTCACGCGCTCGACGACGCCGACTGGGCGATTCTGACCCGTGCGGCCGAGATCCTCGCCGCGCACACCGACCCCACCGACCGAAAGGACTCCTCGCAGTGAACACGACCGCCACCCCCTCCGTCTGGAAGCAACCCGCGCAGGTGTGGGCCGTCGCCTTCGCCTGCGTCGTCGCGTTCATGGGCATCGGACTGGTCGACCCCATCCTCCCGGCGATCGCGGAGTCCCTGCAGGCCTCGCCCGTCGAGACCGAACTCCTCTTCACGAGCTATCTGCTCGTCACGGGCCTCGCGATGCTCGTCACGAGCTGGATCTCGAGCCGGATCGGCGCGAAGGCGACTCTCCTCATCGGACTCGCGCTCATCGTCGCGTTCGCCCTACTCTGCGCCCTCAGCGGCAGCGTCGACGCCGTCATCGGCTTCCGCGCCGGGTGGGGCCTCGGCAACGCGCTCTTCATCTCCACCGCTCTCGCCACGATCGTCGGCGCGGCGTCCGGCGGCAGCAGTGCAGCGATCATCCTCTACGAGGCGGCACTGGGTCTCGGCATCGCGATCGGTCCGCTCCTGGGCGGGCTCCTCGGCGAGATGAGCTGGCGCGGACCCTTCTTCGGCGTCGTCGCCCTCATGGCGATCGCGTTCGTCGCGGTCCTCGTGCTGCTGCGCGGCCCCGCCGAGAAGCGCACTCCGGTGCCGTTCTCCGCCCCCTTCACCGCGCTCCGCCGCCCGGCGCTCGCGATCCTCGCCGTCGCCGCGCTGTTCTACAACATCGGCTTCTTCGTGCTCCTCGCCTTCTCGCCCTTCCCTCTCGGCTTCGGCGCACTCGGCATCGGCTTCACGTTCTTCGGCTGGGGCGTCGCGCTCGCGATCACGAGCGTCTGGGTCGCTCCGCTCGTCATGCGCCGGATGCCGCGGACCCGCATCATCGTGACCGTGCTGCCCCTGCTGGCGGTCGATCTCGTCGCGGCCGGCTTCCTCGCCGGCGACCCTGCGGCCCTCGTCGTGTGCATCATCATCGGCGGCCTCCTGCTCGGCATCATGAACACCGTGCTCACCGAGGCGGTCATGGAGGCCACCGACCTTCCCCGCTCGGTCGCCTCGTCGTCGTACTCGGCGGTGCGCTTCCTCGGCGGGGCGATGGCCCCTCCCCTCGCCGCACTGCTGTGGCACTCGTTCAACGTGACGGTCCCGTACCTGTTCGCCGCAGCATCCGTCCTGATCGCCGCTCTCACGGTCTTCCTGGGACGGCGTGCTCTCGCCCACATCGACTCGCACGGTGCGGTTCCCGCCGCCGAAGACGCCCAGGCGATCCTCGTCGGAGACGCCGCCTGATCATCCGCCCGGGAGCGTCGCGCCACCGCGATCGCTGCGACACTCCCGGGGGTGCGGTCTCGATTTCGCACCGCGTCGATCCCCTGGTAATGTAATTCCTCGGTCGGGGTCATCCCGGACCACGCACCTCTAGCTCAATCGGCAGAGCAACTGACTCTTAATCAGTGGGTTCTGGGTTCAAGTCCCAGGGGGTGCACGGAATAAGCCTCAGAGATCTCGCCATCTCCGAGGCTTTTTCTATGTCCTTGCCGGCCTCCTGAATCGCGACACAGCGCGAAAACAGTGCGTGTCCCAATTGGCAACGTCGGTATCCCACGGGAAGATGAACTCATGCAGTGGCGCTCCCGACGATCTGATCCAGCTGAATTGGCCGTCCTTCACACCGGTATTCCCGCATGGATGCTTCGTCCGCTGATCTTGTGGGCCACTGCCGTGATGGGTTTGCGGAGAACGAATCACGGCACGATCGACGGCGGGTACTCCGCTGATCCTGAGCTTCTGCAGGAGTTCGAGACCGCGACGAGGCGCTCACGATCCTTGCTGCTGAACCTTCGACAGTCCGGCGTGACGGGTGTCCAAGAGGCCATGGGCGCCGAGGAGTTCCTGGACTTCGTCGACTTTCTCTTATTCCATACAGAGCGACTCGGGTGGCAAGCCAATGAGTTCAAAGGTGCTCTAGAGGACTTGCTGCGCGACGCTGGTTCGGAGTGGGCGGTCGGTAGAAGAGACGGTCACGTCTCACTAGAGAAACGGGTACCCGAGGGCGTCGCGCTTGCTGCCGAAGAAACGATCGCGAACTCTGGCGACGCGGGCGCGCTGTTGGCGGAGGCGTGGCATGCCGCGTTCGGCAGGTCACCTGATCCCGAGGAGGCCTACGAGAAGGCGATCAAAGCGGTCGAGGAGGCGGGCACCGACAAGGTTTCACCCAAGAACAACAAGGCAACGCTTGGGTCGATGGTGCGCGACATGAAGGCGCAGAAGGACTGGGCCATCGCGTTCGGCCCGTCGCACGGCAACGTCGCTGTCCAGATGGCCGAGGCGCTGTGGGTCGATCAGGAGAGCAGACATGGAGGGAACGGCTACCGCAAGCCGACCCAGGCCGAAGCCGAGGCTGCCGTGTTGCTCGCGGTACCGCTGGTCCAGTGGTTCTCGTCTGACGCGCTCGCTCGCCGCTCCTAGATCGCACGCCTGAGCGGGGTGACCGTTCCGGCGTCCGCCTCCGCCGCCGTCATGATGTCGTCCAGAATGTCCACGTTCGGCTTGGCTTCGAGCAGGTGGCCGTAGACGTCTACCGTCGTCTGGTAGCTCGCGTGCCCCATCCATCGGCTGACCTCGTAGATCGTCTACTGAGCACCCTTGCCGATCATCGAGATCATGACCGTGGCGTAGTGGTGGCGGAGGTCGCGCCACCGGACGCCGACCAGCCACAGTTCCTTCAGCGCCGGCTTGAAGTAGTAGCGGATGGCCGAGCCGACGTCGAACTGTCGCTTGTAGTCCAGCCCGCGCGGGTCGCCGCCGCTCCCGGGGACTCGCCCTGGCCACAGAGCGGCACTGGGGTTGCCCCGGTACGACTGCTTGGCGAGAGGGGCCACGAGTTCGTCGCGTAGCGCTCGGGGCAGAGGCGTAGAGCACCGCCCCGCCGCCGTCTTGGGCGCGTCCGACTTCCATCCGCCCTTCACTCGGCGTACCGACCGCTCGACCCGGACCTTGCTCGCGACCGTGCCCATGCTCGTGACGTCGGCCACGGTGAGCGCTGCTAGCTCGGCCCTCGCGGAGGCCAATGTGCGCGGCGAACCGCACCAACAGCCCGTAGGGAGCGTGGCTGTCGAGTAGGCGGGCAAGCTGGGCGACATGCCCCGGCTGCAACGGGGACTCGCGCCGCTTCTCGACCTTCACGCGGGGCTTCTTGACGGCCTCGCACGGGTTCGCTGTGATCAGGCCGTACCGGTGCGCGTATTTGAAGACGGCGTTGATCGCTGTCCAAGCTCCGTGGCTGGTGCTCGCGGAGAGCTTCTTCTTCGCCCGAGCGGAGTGCTGATCTCGCCTGTCCTTCAACCTAGCCTTGACCTCAATGCTCGTGATGGTGTTGATGCGCCGGTCTCCGGACCTCGGGTAGATGTGCACGCGGTAAGCGATGTCGTAGCCGTCGCGTGTCGTGTCCTTGCGGTTTCGCAGATATCTACATCCGCGAAATCCTCAGCCGGGAGGCGACCCGCATCCTTAAGGGTGCCGCTGTCGGTCTCCCTGAGTACCCCGTCGCCCTCGGCATCCTCGGCGGCATCCCGGCGCTCCGACCGAATGTCTGAGGTTGATGATTGATTACTAGCTATGGAGAGGAGGAAGCTGGAGATGACTACTTCGATACGATCGACGGTTCGCCACGCAGCCGCGCCGATGCCCAACGCATGTCGATGGTGCGGAAAGAATGATCGAGAGCACAGCACAGAGTGGGTGGCTTCGGTTGGCTTCCATAGGTGGTCTACCCCTACGCCCCAACAGCGTCGCGCCCGTATGCTCGCGCGTCGCTCTCTTAGTACTCGGCGCGTCTAATCAGCTCAGAAAAGAGGGCATGGAGTGGCTCGGGAACGTCTCCAGCGGAGTGCAGGCCGACCGCTAGTTTGCTAAGAATCTCCGGTTTGCCACTGACCTCGACAGAGCTGTTTTCTCGGACCATCTTCTCAACGAGTGAGCTGAACTTGCCTGCCCGATGCGCCGCAAAATCGTCGTCCGACCATGGCTGTTCATCCACTCGAGGCCACTCGCGGTTTGCGCATGCAGCCCACTGAGCGTCTGAGAAGCAGTCTTCTAGTTCCCTTGTGCCTACCGTCATCACGTGATCTTGAAGGCTCAGATCGTGCCTGCTCAGAGAGGCTTCCGAAAAGACCTTCAGGTCGCGCGAATCTTCATCTACGACAAGAACAACGTCGCGGCCATGATGGTGGAGATACTGAGCGAATCGCAACGCACCGTCGTTGTTGTCGCACGGCCAAACCGCGATTCCGCAGGCTTGTAGGTGTCGACCTGTTGCCAGCTTGAAGAGCACTGGAAGTGCCCGACTCTCGGTCGCTCCTTCAACTCCAACGAAGAGGCGCTCATGTAGAAGCACGGTGTTCCGGAGTCCGAGCGACGCTGCAATAGAACCGAGATGCGAACCGACCTCTGAATCGTCGGTTACCTGATCCGCGGTGGTGCGACTGTTGACATGACGAAGGTGAACGATGCTCGCGATGTCGACACCGTCGATGAGGTTCATAGAGTGGGTGGCTACAACGACCCTAACGTTCTCTATCTCAGACTGCGCCTTCAAGAGCTTCATGAATCCGCGCTGGTGACTGTAGTCAAGGTGCGTATCCGGCTCGTCGTAGAGCAGAACAACATCGGTGTCGGAGCCGCTTAGCAAGTCGGCATTGAACTCCCACACAGCTAGGGCAATTCGCCGTGTTCGCCCCGCGCCTGACTGGCCTAAGTGGACTGCTTCGCCCCGTTGGTTCGTCGCACTGACTTCGATTGACTTTAGGCCGCTGTCCAGACGCACAGACGGGTGAATCGCAATCTCGCCGATGTCTTCGCAAGTCTTCTTGAGGTGCTGTCTCAGAGATTCGGCGTCGTCCGCGACGCGTTCTTGCAACGTGCGTGTGATGGTGTCCAGATCGCCCTTGATTTCCTCGTCCTGTGTGTGGCTTGCGTACGACGTCTTCAGCGTCGCAAGGATGGCGTCTTCGGGGTCCTGCGTCGACGTCGCATCGAACCGCTGCACTCGGGGGAGTAACCGCTTGATCTCGGCTGCAGCTGAGACCCACTGCTCAACCTTCTCTGCATCAGGCAGCAGTGAGCTAAGCCTGTCGATCAGGTCTGCCTTCAGGCCCTGGTCACTCATACCGAGGCCCTGCAGGCGGAACCTCAGAGTCTTGACGTCCTGCGCGTTGAGATCTTGCAGGCGCTCGTCCACCGGCACTGCCGACAGCACCTCCAACGCGGTGCCCTTTTCGTTGTAGATGCGTCGAAGCCGAGCGGTGGCACCTCCATCGAAATACTGTTGCTCTTCCGGACGAAGCTTGAACTCTCCCTCAACGACAGTCTCACTAACACGTGTGAGTTGGCCGTCTGGGCCAGTCTTGTCGTAGGTGCGATCACGGTCTGACAATTTGACGGCGTCTAGAAGAAACGCGATGGCCTCAATCGCTGCACTCTTCCCAGCATCATTGTGACCCGCCAGGACGGTGGGTGACCCAACAGGGACGCGCAAAGGTCCGTCGATAGATCGGAACCCGCTGATAGTCACTGCCTCGAGAATCATTTTGCCCCCGCGTCTTTGCCAGATGTGTTGATGCTGACTGTATCGGTTCGCACGCAATGATGGCCCTCCACGCCGCGAGCGGGGAGTTCTTGAGACGGCTCGGACATACGACTGAGGGCTGAGCTTGTTCTCGACGAGCTGAGTTATGCGTCGCTGTACCTGAGCCTCAAGGTCAGGACGCCCGGGCCCCTACGGTGGGGAGGGTCCGGGCGTTCTCTCGTGGCAAATGGGCGCTCGCGGGCGGGCGGCTCCGCGAGGCCGGATCAGCGCGAAAACAGGCCGCCGCTCCTCCCGGACATCCCCGGTCGTTATCCCGCGACCCGTGTGTTTCGGGGCTTTCCGGTCAGATCGGGGGACGACGGGGACCCAGGCCCAAGCTCTCTGAATCAGTGGGTTCTGGGTTCAAGTCCCAGGGGGTGCACGGATCAGCCTCGTTGACTCTCGCCAGTCTTTGGGGCTTTTCTGCTTCTCGGGCACCTCTTCTCGGCCGCGTCGCCGCACGGTCATGCCCCGATCGAGACCCTCGGCACGGGCGACTACGCTGGTGGCGTGACCGCCATCCCCCGCGCATCCGACTTCCGCAGCGATCTCGAACTCGCCCTGCGTCTGGCCGACGCGGCCGATGCGCAGTCGCTCCCCCGGTTCGACGCCGCCGATCTGCAGATCTCGACCAAGGCCGACAACTCCCACGTCACCGATGCCGACCTCGCGACCGAACGCGCGATCCGCGACATCCTCGCGACCGAGCGCCCGGAGGACGGCATCTTCGGCGAGGAGTTCGGCGCCGAAGGCGACACTCACCGCCAGTGGATCATCGATCCGATCGACGGCACCGCCAACTTCCTGCGCGGTGTGCCGCTCTGGGGCACGATGATCGCCCTCGCCGTCGACGGCGTTCCGCAGGTCGGCGTCGTCAGCATGCCCGCGCTCGGCCGACGCTGGTGGGCCTCGCCCGAGGAGGGTGCCTGGACGGCGACGGAGAACGAGCCGCGCCGACTGCACGTCTCCTCCGTCTCGTCGCTCGACGACGCCAGCGTCAGCTTCCAGAGCATCGCGCAGTGGGCGGATGCCGGACGCATCGACACTCTCATCGCGCTCGCGGACCGGGTGTGGCGCGACCGCGCCTACGGTGACGTCTTCTCGTACATGCTCCTGGCCGAGGGACGCCTCGACATGGTCGCCGAGTTCGACGTCAAGGAGTACGACATCGCGGCCGCAGTGCCGATCGTCCGCGAGGCGGGCGGCACGATGACCGACTACGCGGGGGCCGAGACGATCTCGACGCGCTCGACACTCGCCACCAACGGCATCCTGCACGACGCCTTCCTCACCTTCCTGCATCCCTGATCTCCCGAGGCCCGCGATGATCCCTCCCCGCATCGTTTCCATCACCGCCGGAGCAGCGTTCCTCCTCGCCGCTCTGACGGCGTGCTCCGCCCCTGGCGAGACCGCCCCGACCCCGACGACCGATCCCGCGACGTCGGCGCCGCAGGCGAGCGTCGAGCCGGCCGCGACGCCGGACCCCGACCCCACCTCCGGAGCGCTCACGTGCGAGTCGATGATCTCGCCCGGCACGGTCGCCGCGCTCACCGAAGCGGGGTGGACGGCCGAGACCAAGGACTTCGTCATCGGCGACACAACCATTTCGGAGGACGAGGGCCTCCTCTGCTTCTGGGGCGACTACGCCGTCGCCTCCGATCACGGCCAGCTGTACGGTTGGGCCGAGCTGAGCGCGGGCGCGGCGAGCGATGCGCAGACGTCGCTCCTGGCCGCGGGGTGGCATCGCGAAGACGGTCCCGAGGGCGTGTACATCACCGAGGATCCGCAGTACGCGATGGGCACCGACGACGACGGGTACGGCATGACCTACCTGTTCGGCGATGGGTGGGTGAAGCTCGCCGACACCAAGCAGGGCCTCCTCCTCATCGAAGGCGCCGGTTGAGGGGACTCCATTGCGGATGCCGGGCAGCCGGGAGACAATCGGCCCATGAGCGAACGCAACGACGAAGCGAACACCGCCGCGATGCTCGACCGGATCGCCACCCGATTTCCCGACGTTCCGCGGGAGAGCATCGAGCACATCGCCCACGAGGAGCACGAACGCCTCAGCGGCGGGCGCATCCAGGATTACGTGCCGGTTCTCGTCGAGAAGGAGACCGTCGAGCGTCTGCGGACCGGAGCCATCCCCGTGCAGACGCCGATCCCCGAGGAGTCCTGAGCCCGTCGAAGCTTACGCGATCGGTACACGGACGTCGCCGCCCGCCTCCTCGGTGAGACGCGCTCCCATCTGCACGAACGTCGGCTCGGCGATGAAACCGCCGGCGAACAGCGCCTGACCCTGCGCGAAGGTCTGCGCACGACGGATGGCGTCCTCCGAGGCGAACCCGAACACTTCGGCGAGTTCGGCGAGATCGCGTGGAGCGTTGACGCGCATCAGCCCGAGGTTGTCGCACTGCGACAGCACGTTCGGGTGGATCTTCGTGGGGCGCTGTGTCGACAGGAAGAGCCACAGCCCGAACTTCCGCCCCTCCGCGGCGATCTGCACGAGGCGTGCCGTCAACTCCCGTTCCACGGCCGTCGTCGGCTCCGGAACGCAGAGGTTATGAGCCTCGTCGATCACTATCAGCAGCGGTCGGCGCTCTTCCCGACGCGCCCAGAGATCCTCCAGAACGGCCAGGGCGGCGACGCCGGGTTCGGCCGGATGATCGAAGCCTCCGAGGTCGAGGACCGTCGCCCTCGGGCGCTCGCTGATCACGTCGACGACGGATGCCGCACCACGCGACCACAGCTCCCACTCGAGCACTTGGAGGTTCTCCATGCGATTCGCGAGTCGCACCTTCACCGCCTCCCCGCTCTCGCGGAGGCCGCGGATCATCTCCGCCGAATCGAACTGCCCGGACGACACCTGCGTGTGCAGCAGCGCGTTGTACTCCTCGGCATCCGCGATCGGATCGATGCGCAGCACAGCGGCCTTGGCCGCCGGCGAGAGGTCCACGTAGCGCACCCGTAGGCGCTCGCCCTCCGCACGGCCGGAGCGGAACACACGGACATCGAGATCGCCCAGTCGGCGCGCCGCTGCGTCATCGGTGCCGGGGCGGATCTCACGCAACCGCACGAAATCCGCGTTGGGATCGAAGACCAGCACGGGGAGCTCCGTGTGCAGGAGCAGCTGCTCGAGCACCACGCCCAGCGCGTACGTCTTGCCGCTGCCGCTCTGGCCGCACCAGAAGGTGTGCCGGTTGAATCGTCGTGGGTCGAGCTGCACCGGCTCGGCACCCTCGATCGTCGCTCCGATGACGAACTCTCCCATGACTGCCCCTCTCGGTCGCTCCCAGAGTGCACCATGGACCCCTCGTGCGGAAGGCCTGCACGGCATCACATCCGCGCGAAAAGGGCAAGGGAGCAGACAGAGATGGCTGTGCGTGGTTCGCTCAGGACCAGCGACGCAGATCGCGCCGCGGAAGGAGCGCACATGTCCGACCCGTTCTCCACTCCGCTCGCACCGGGCGAGCAGCCCACCAGGCCCGAGCCGCTCGATCCCACCCCGGGCGAGCCTCTCGCACCCGTTCCGGACGAACCGCTCGCGCCGAACCCGGACGAGCCGTTGGCGCCGAACCCGCAGGAACCGACGATCCCGCTCTAGAGCGCCGCATCACTCCCCCATCCGACCGAGAAAGAAGGTGACGCCATGAACGCAGACAGCGATCGCAACGACATCAGCACGGAACAGTCCCCGGGCCCCGAGGAGAACGACAACCTCGGCGCAGAAGATGCCAAGGGCGAGCCGCCCACGGTACCGCCGACGCACGGTGACGACGTGTCGGCGGAGAAGTAACCGCCGTCGCCCACAAAGAAGGCCCTCGGGCTCCCACACATGGTGGGAACCCGAGGGCCTTCTCCTTCGCGACAGCGACCTGGTGGAGCTGGGGGGAATCGAACCCCCGTCCAACGCTGAGTCTCCACGCCTTCTCCGGGCGCAGTCTGTGAAGACGTTCTGCTCGGCTCCGACCTTTGTCACAGACACCTAAGTCGACGAGCCCAGCCTGGGAAGAGTCCCACGTGGCGTCCAGACGCCACCACGCAGCAAGATTCCTAGATGACGCCAGGATCCGTATCGGAATCACATACGGCCTGACGGACTATCGGGCTCGCTTATGCAGCGAGGGCGAAGTCGTTGCGCTTGGTTTCGGCAACTATTGTTTTGCAGAGAGCGTTTACGAGATAACTCTGCATCCTCGGCCCGCTTCTCGTGGATTCACAGGCGCTGTCGAAACCGATCAGCCCCGTGGTCCTTCTCTCGAAGGAGCCGCTGTCGCACTGTGGAGTTTTCATCCGGATGCCGTGGCACCCAGCTTCACAGGATACAACGGATCCTGCGCACCTGCCATTCCCGGCGCTGAGCAGTCGCCGTCATCCGTGCGTCAGGTGCCTGGCGTAGAGTCGGCCCCATGAGCGATGTCACCGTCACCGTCCGCGGCGAGCACGAGGCGCGCGTCGCGCCGGAGCGCGCCACCATCCGCGTCACCGTCCGCTCCGAGGGCCCCGAGCGGGCGGCGGTCGTCGACACCGTCATGCGTCTCGCCGAACCTCTGCGCGCGAGCATCACCGAGCGCAGCGACGCTCAGACAGTCGTCGACTGGTCGAGCAAGCGCCTCTCGGTGCGCGCCGAGAGGCCATGGAACAACGAGGGCAAGCGACTCGCTCCGGTGTACTACGCGAGCATCGACTTCACAGCGACGTTCACCGAAGCATCCGAGTTGTCGATCTGGGTGTCCGACATCTCCGCCTGGGACGGCGTCGAGGTCGGCTGGGTGAACTGGCACCTCACGCCCGAGACGCGGGCTCGCATCGAGCGCGAGGTCGCCGCCGCGGCCGTCGGTGTCGCCGTCACCCGCGCCGAGGCCTACGCCGGCGCCCTCGGACGCGATTCGGTCACGCCCGTCGAGATCGCCGATGTCGGACTCATCTCGAATCGCGAGGCGCAGCCCGCGGCACCCATGCTGAAGGCGCGCGGGGCGGCTTTCGCGATGGCAGACGCCTCACCCGGAATGGAGTACGAACCGGAGGAGATCGTCGTCTCCGCCACGGTCGAGGGGCGGTTCATCGCCTCCTGACCGCTGCGGTCGGTCTCAGCTCGCGTAGGGCGCGAGATCGGCGGCGAGCCGCTCCGACACCCGAGCGTGGACCGCGGTGCCGTCTTCGCGATGGTCGACGGCCAACAGCATCCCGGTCTCATGGATCGCGGCGACCAGGTCGCCCCGATCGTACGGAACCACGGCGTGCACCTCGACGGCCGGCTTCGGGAGCGCGTCTTCGATCGCGGCACGAAGCTCGGCGATGCCCTCCCCCGAGCGCGACGACACGAAGTGCGCCTTCGGCTCGAGACCGCGCAGCACGAGTCGTTCGTCGTCATCGATCAGGTCGGCCTTGTTGAAGACGACGAGCTCGGGCATGTCGCGCACACCGACGTCGCCCATCACATCGCGAACGGTCTGCAACTGACCGGCCGGATCGGGGTGGGAGCCGTCGACAACGTGGAGCACGACGTCGGCGTCACCGACCTCCTCGAGCGTCGACCGGAAAGCCTCGACGAGCTGATGCGGCAGGTTGCGGACGAACCCGACCGTGTCGGTCAGCGTGAACACGCGTCCGTCAGCGGTCTCGGAGCGGCGGACGGTCGCATCCAGCGTCGCGAACAGGGCGTTCTCGACGAGCACGCCGGCGCTCGTCAGAGCGTTGAGCAAGCTCGACTTGCCCGCGTTCGTGTACCCGGCGATCGCCACGGAGGGGATCGTGTTGCGCTTGCGCTCCGCGCGCTTCGCCTCGCGAGCCGGACCGAAGTCGCGGATCTGACGACGCAGAAGCGCCATCTTCGTGCGGATGCGTCGGCGGTCGAGCTCGATCTTGGTCTCACCCGGGCCGCGCGAGCCCATTCCGGCGCCACCGGCACCGACCTGTCCACCCGCCTGGCGGCTCATCGAGTCACCCCAGCCGCGCAGACGCGGCAGGAGGTACTCGAGCTGGGCGAGTTCGACCTGCGCCTTGCCCTCACGACTCTTGGCGTGCTGGCTGAAGATGTCGAGGATCACGGTCGTGCGATCGATGACCTTGACCTTCACGACGTCCTCGAGCGCACGGCGCTGGCTCGGCGCCAGCTCCGTGTCGGCGATGACCGTGTCCGCACCGACAGCGGCCACGATGTCCTTGAGTTCCTGGGCCTTTCCGCGACCGAGGTAGGTGGCGGCGTCGGGGTGGGGCCGACGCTGCAGAACACCATCGAGCACGACGGCGCCCGCGGTCTCGGCAAGGGCCGCGAGTTCGCGGAGGGAGTTCTCGGCGTCGGTCTGCGCGCCCTGCGGGTAGACCCCGACGAGCACGACGTTCTCAAGTCGGAGCTGCCGGTACTCGACCTCGGTGACGTCTTCGAGTTCGGTCGAGAGGCCGCCGACGCGACGAAGCGCATGACGATCCTCCAGGTCCCACTGGTCACCGTCCGATGCGGCGTGCGCCGCCGTCGACCGGTCCTGCAGCGCCTGTGCTGCTCCGAACACGCGGACTTCCGAGCGACTCTCGGCATGAGCGAGCACACGATCGAGTGCATCGCCGTCTTCGTGCTGTGTGGTGGTTTCCGTCATCCGTCCCTGATCTCTTGCTTTCGTTTCGAGCCTTAACCTTAGCCCGCGCTCTCCGGTACGCTCACCGTATGGGGTCCGATCACTACTTCACTGCGGCCCCGGCCAGTCCTGAGAACCTGCGAACGATCCGTGTGACGCTCGCAGGCCGCGAGCTCGAACTCACCACCGCCGGCGGTGTCTTCAGCCCGGATCGCCTGGACGCCGGTACGTCAGTGCTTCTCGCCAACATGCCTCCCGTTCCTCCGGGGGGCAATCTTCTCGACCTCGGCAGCGGCTGGGGTCCCATCACGCTATCGATGGCACTCGCCGCGCCCCATGCGAAGGTCTGGGCCGTGGATGTGAACGAGCGTGCCCTCGATCTCGTCCGCCGCAACGCGGCAGCTCTCGGGCTCACCAATGTCAACGCCTCGTTGCCCGAGGATGTTCCCGCCGATGTGACCTTCCGGACGATCCGCTCGAACCCGCCGATCCGCGTGGGCAAGAACGTTCTGCACGATCTGCTCGAGAAGTGGATTCCGCGCCTCGACGAGCGCAGTGACGCCTGGCTGGTCGTGCAGCGAAACCTCGGCGCCGACTCCCTCCAGCGCTGGATCGGTTCGACGTTCCACCCCGGCTTCACGGTCTATCGCACCGCGACCAGCAAGGGCTACCGCGTACTCAAGGTGCGCAAGCACGGGACTCCCCCGACCGAGCCCATCACGATCGCCTGAGGCGTCGGCGACCCGCGGGCGGGGCGCTGAGCTCAGGCGAGCTCGATCTCGCCGTGGAAGGCGAGTTGGGCGGGACCGGCGAGAGCGACGTGCTCTCCGTCCTCGGCGGCGAACATCCGCACTCCGAGCGTTCCGCCGGGAACCTCGACACGCCAGTTGTCGGGTGCCTGCTCCCCCGCCCAGTGACGAACGGCGAGAGCCGTGGCGGCCACGCCCGTTCCACAGCTGAGAGTCTCGCCCACCCCGCGCTCGAACACCCGCATGCGCACATGGCCGATGCCGTCGCGCACCAGGGGTTCGCCCGGCACGACGAACTCCACGTTGGCACCGGCGGGCGGGAGCGGATCGAGGAGCGGAGGTCGGTGGAGGTCGAGAGAAGCCAGTTCCGCCTCGCTCGCGACGGCCACGACGACGTGCGGATTTCCCACGTCGATTCCCAGACCGGGTCGGGTGACCGCGAGCCCGCTGGCGGTCACCAGCGGATCGTCGCCGTCGAGACGCCAGCGGCCGAGGTCGACCTGGTACCCGTTCTCGCTGCGGGTCACGTCGCGCACCCCGGCGCGGGTTCCGATCGGGAGCGTC
Organism: Microbacterium galbinum; assembly: GCF_023101185.1. Taxonomy (GTDB): domain Bacteria; phylum Actinomycetota; class Actinomycetes; order Actinomycetales; family Microbacteriaceae; genus Microbacterium; species Microbacterium galbinum. Next base: position 2,780,199 of record NZ_CP078077.1, on the reverse strand, counting down.
GACCCCGACTCGATGACGGCGAGTCCCGCCCACAGGAGGTAGTGCGCGAAGACACGGATGCCGTTGCCGCACATCTCGGCGATCGAACCGTCGGCGTTTCGGTAGTCCATGAACCACTCGGCATCCGGCTCCTCGGCCAGCGCTGCAGCACCGTCGGCGATCGCGGCGGAGCGGACGACTCGCAGCACACCGTCGGCGCCGATACCGAAGTTACGATCGCAGAGTGCCGCGACCTGATCGGCGGTGAGGTCGAGAGCACCGTCGGGGTCGGCGATGATGACGAAATCGTTGCCCGTGCCGTGACCCTTGGTGAATGCGACCATGCTCCCAGTCTAGGGATCTCGGCTATGCGTCGGCGATGAGCCGCTTGCCGGTGTTCGCCACCGCGAACCGCTCGTATCCGAGCGCATCGTAGAAGCCCAGCACCCCTTCGTTGCCCTCGCGGACCATGAGCTGCACTTTCGGGCATCCGAGCGCCAGCAGCAGCCGTTCCGCCTCGGCGACCAGTTCACGCGCGACGCCGCGGCCGCGATGGGAAGCCGCTGTGGCGAGGTAGTAGAGCCATCCGCGATGGCCGTCGTACCCGGCCATGACCGAACCGAGGACCGTCACACCTTCCGGGTCCGTCGCGACGAGGAACAGCTCGGGTTGCACGCGCAGCTTGCGCTCGATGTCGAGGCGGGGATCGTTCCAGGGCCGTGTGAGTCCGGCCTCGGTCCACAGCTCGATGACCGCATCGGTGTCGGCCTGTTCGAATGTCCGCACGTTCCACGCCATGGTGCTCCTGTTCATCGACGCCTCCCGGATCGCGCCGAAGAACGAGCCTATCCGGGGCGGGCGCTACCCGACGACGCGGTAGTGACCGCAGAGGAAGCCGCGGTTACGAGCCACGTCGAGCAGCTCGAACTCCAGGGCGCGGGGAAACAGGGGCGCCCCAGCCCCGAGCGTCACGGGCGCGAACTGGATCCACACCTCGTCGAGCAGACCGGCGTCGGCGAACTGGCCGGCGAGGTCGCCACCACCGACGACCCAGATGTCGTCGCCGCCGGCTGCGAGCCGCATCGCGGCGTGCGCGTCGCTGACCTCTCCCTGGACGAAACGCACGTCGGCGCCGGAGGGAACAGCGAGCTCTCGATGCGTGAACACCCAGGTGGGCTGCGTATAGGGCCAGGGTTCTTCGCCCTGCGCGCGCAACAGCCACTCGTAGGTCGATGCGCCCATCGCGAGAGCACCGATCCCCTCGACGAACGCCGGGTAGGCCATGGGACCGTCCTGGTCGAAGTCCTGGCTCAGCAGCCATTCGAGGGAGTGATCCGCCGTCGCGATGAAACCGTCAAGGCTCGAGGCCGTGTAGAAATGGGTCGCCATGTGGTCATGATCCCAGCGACCACCGACATCGGTCAGTCGGCGATCAGCGCCGCGACATCGATCGGATGCTCGACCCATTCGATCGCGGGGTACCTCTTGAACCACGACACCTGTCGCCGCGCGTAACGGCGGGTGAGGGCCTGGGTCTCGGCGATGGCTTCGGCTTGGTCGAGACGACCGTCCAGTTGACCCAGCGCCTGCGCATAACCGATCGCGCGGCTGGCCGTGACGCCTCGTTCGAGTCCCTGAGAGCGGAGCCGCTCCACCTCTCCGAGAAGCCCCTCGGCCCACATCCGCTCCACGCGGGCGTCGAGCCGTTCGACGAGTGCGGAGCGTTCGACGTGCACACCGATCACGCGCGTGCTCCGCTGCCAGAGCGTCGGCGTGGTCGGCAGAGCGGCGCCGTGTGTGGTGGCTCCCTGTTCGAGCACTTCCAGCGCACGCACGATGCGGCGGGAGTTCTTCGGATCGATACGCGCCGCCGTCGCAGGGTCCGCTCCCTTCAGCCGAGAGAGCAGGGCGTCCGCTCCGTGTTCGGCGAGTTCCGCTTCGAGGCGCACGCGGACGGACTCGTCACGAGGCGGGAACCGGAAGTCGAAGACGACGCTCGAGACGTAGAGTCCCGACCCGCCGACGAGGATCGCGTCACCACCGCGGCTCTGCACGTCGAGGACGGCGGCCCTCGCCTCGGGCTGGTACCAGGCGACCGCCGCCTCCTCGTCGACCTCGCGGACGTCGAAGAGATGGTGCGGAATTCCCCGTCGTTCATCGAGAGGAAGCTTGGCGGTGCCGATGTCCATACCGCGATACAGCTGCATCGCGTCGACGTTGATGATCTCAGCCGGATTCCCGCGTGATCTCAGTCCCTCGGCGATGTTCAGTGCGAGTTCGCTCTTGCCCGTACCGGTCGCGCCGACAACCGCCCAGAGACGCGGCGCCGCCTCGGGCGCAGTATCGGCGGACTCGTTCACACTCCGACACGCAGGGTGGGGAGCCCGAGGGACACGGCCCGCGGACCGCCGTCGCCCACCGGAGCGGGGACCGCGCACGACTCGGACTGCGCGCGATCCCAGGCGTCGCCTCCACGCGTGCGGCGGATCTGCAACGGCGCACCGGTCGGGTCATCAGCGAGGAGATGGAACGGCGCCGCGTGGGTGATCGTCACGGTGACGACATCGCCCGGACGGGGCAGGTCGGAGCCCGGTGTGACCTCGAAGTGCACGAGACGGTTGTCCTGAGCGCGTCCGGTGAGCCGATGCGTCTCGGCGTCCTTCTTCCCCTCGCCCGTCGAGACGAGAACCTCGACGGACCGACCGACCTGCTTCTGGTTCTCTTCGAGCGAGATCCGCTCCTGCAACGCGAGCAGGCGGTCGTAGCGCTCCTGCACGACGGCCTTGGGAACCTGATCCTCCATCGTCGCGGCAGGGGTGCCCTCCCGGATCGAGTACTGGAACGTGAAGGCGCTGGAGAACCGCGAGAGCTCGACGACGCGCATCGTGTCTTCGAAATCCTCGTCGGTCTCGCCGGGGAAACCGACGATGATGTCGGTCGTGATGGCCGCGTCGGGCATCCGATCGCGCACCCGATCGAGGATGCCGAGGAACTTCTCACTGCGGTAGGAGCGGCGCATGGCCTTGAGGATGCGGTCGCTGCCGGACTGCAGCGGCATGTGCAGCTGCGGCATCACGTTGGGCGTCTCGGCCATCGCATCGATCACATCGTCGGTGAACGCGGCGGGATGCGGGCTGGTGAAGCGGATGCGCTCGAGCCCTTCGATCTCGCCGGCGGCACGCAGCAGCTTGCTGAACGCCTGACGATCACCGAACTCGACCCCGTAGGAGTTGACGTTCTGTCCGAGGAGGGTGACCTCGATCGCTCCGTCCTCGACGAGCAGTCGGATCTCGTTGAGGATGTCGCCGGGACGCCGGTCCTTCTCCTTGCCGCGCAGGCTCGGCACGATGCAGAAGGTGCAGGTGTTGTTGCAGCCCACCGAGATCGACACCCAGCCGCTGTGCGCGGCGTCGCGCTTGGTCGGGAGCGTGGAGGGGAACACTTCGAGCGACTCGAGGATCTCGAGTTCGGCATCGCCGTTGTGGCGTGCGCGCTCGAGGAGACGCGGCAGCGAGCCCATGTTGTGCGTGCCGAAGACGACATCGACCCACGGAGCCTTGTCGAGCACGGTCTGCTTGTCCATCTGCGCGAGACATCCGCCGACCGCGATCTGCATTCCGTCCTTGCGGCGCTTGACGCCTGCGAGCTGGCCGAGTGTTCCGTAGAGCTTCCCCGCCGCGTTGTCGCGCACCGCGCAGGTGTTGATGATGACGACATCGGCTTCGTCACCGGCCGCGGCGCGAACGTAGCCTGCGCTCTCCAATGAGCCGGAGAGACGCTCGGAATCGTGCACGTTCATCTGGCAGCCGAACGTGCGCACTTCGTAGGATCTCTGACGACCGTCGGCGTCGACGGCTGCCGACGACGAGGTGATGATCGTCGGTTCACTGCGCGGAGTAGTCATGATCTCTCCATTGTACGAGCGGGAGACGGCTCCTCCGGGCTGACGCGTCAGTCCGACTCGACGAAGCGCACGCCAGAGCTCTTCGTCCCGAACGATGCCTCGTTCAACGCCGTCTTCGCCGCGTTCGTCGCGACGGATCCGCCGTACCCACGACGAGCGAGCTGTCCGAGCAGACGCCGGAGAGCGGTGTCGTGGTCGAGGCGGCTGAGCGAGCGGGCCTTGGTGCGAGCGAAGTCCAGCGCGCGCTCCGCGTCGTCGTCCGGCAGTTCGTCGAGCGCTGCGGCGATCACGTCGCGCGGGATCCCGCGCTGCGAGAGCGAGCGGGAGATGGCGACGCGACCCTGGCCCTTGCGATCGACCCCCGCGGCCACGAGCATCTGCGCGAGCTCCTGATCGTCGAGATACCGGCGCCGGAGGAAGTCGTCGATGACGTCGTCGATCTGTGTGCCATCGAGCCCGTGAGTCCTCAAGACCTGCCGGGCTTCGGAGACCGACAGCGATCGAGTACGGAGCTTGCGCACCAGACTCTCTTCGGCCGCTTTTCGAACCTCGACCGGGTCCAGCGCATCGTCGCCGGCGATTCGGTCGTCGACGAACGAGACGACTGAGACGGAAGCGGATACTGGAGCGCGTGGCTCCACCGCCGTATCGGGAGTCTTCGCGGTCGCGGTCGGCGGGGTGACGCCCCGCGCTCCGAAAAGAGGGATGACGGGGGCGATCCGCCCGATGTCCTGATGCGGACCGCCCCCGTTCTCACCGTTCATGATCAGGCCGGTCGACGCTCGGCGAGCTCATCTGCCGGAGCAGCGGGAGCGGATGCACCGCCGATGCCAAGCTTCTGCAGGATCTGCGTCTCGATGGCGAGCGCCACGTCGGTGTTGTTCAGCAGGAACGTGCGGGCGTTCTCCTTGCCCTGGCCGAGCTGATCGCCGTCGTAGGTGTACCACGACCCCGACTTCTTGACGATTCCGTGCTCGACGCCGAAGTCGATCAGGCTACCCTCGCGCGAGATACCCACTCCGTAGAGGATGTCGAACTCCGCCTGCTTGAAGGGCGGGGCCATCTTGTTCTTGACGACCTTGACACGGGTACGGTTACCCACCGCGTCGGTGCCGTCCTTCAGGGTCTCGATACGACGGATATCGAGGCGAACCGATGCATAGAACTTGAGCGCCTTACCACCGGCGGTCGTTTCGGGAGAGCCGAAGAACACACCGATCTTCTCGCGCAGCTGGTTGATGAAGATCATCGTGGTGTTGGTCTGGTTCAGACCACCGGTGAGCTTGCGAAGCGCCTGCGACATCAGTCGCGCCTGCAGACCCACGTGCGAGTCGCCCATCTCACCTTCGATCTCGGCGCGGGGCACGAGCGCTGCCACGGAGTCGATGACGATCAGATCGATGGCGCCGGAGCGCACGAGCATGTCGGCGATCTCGAGCGCCTGCTCCCCCGTGTCGGGCTGCGATACGAGCAGGGCGTCGATGTCGACGCCGAGCTTGGCGGCGTAATCGGGGTCGAGCGCGTGCTCGGCGTCGATGAACGCCGCGATACCGCCGGCGCGCTGGGCGTTGGCGATCGCGTGCAGCGTGAGCGTGGTCTTACCCGAGGACTCCGGGCCGTAGATCTCGACGATGCGGCCACGCGGGAGGCCTCCAACGCCGAGAGCGACGTCGAGGGCGATGGAGCCGGTGGGGATGACCGCGACGGGTGCGCGCTCGTCGCTGCCCAGCCGCATGACCGAGCCCTTTCCGAACTGGCGGTCGATCTGGGCGAGTGCGGTCTCGAGGGACTTCTCGCGGTCGGCGGGAGATGGCATGTCGTGCTCCTTCTGCTTCGCGTGGTGCCGCCTGTAGGCTGTCGCGGCGCTTCCGGCTGGAAGCAACTCTCCGACAAGGCGTATGGCTCGGTGGCCATGTCTTCACCGTACGAGGAGCCTCCGACATTGCGTCGTCGAGTCACACGAACAGTGGAGAACACGAGCGTCTGAACCACTGTGCAGAAGACTACGCCCGCTTCGAACGAATATTCGACGACACGCCGGATCCCGGCATCCGATCTCGACATCGATCGAACGCATGCGCGAACTCAGCGCTGACGCGGCTCCAGCCGACCGGCGCCGTGCCGTCGGTTCTCGGGCACTTCCATCTCGTCGCAGAGCGCGAACCATATCTCTCGCGGCGGAATCCCCGCTGCCAGCGCCTCTTTCGCGGTGCGACCCGCGAGTGGGGTCAGCACCAGATCATTCAACAACGACGACGTGCGTCCGGGGAACTCGTCCTCGACGGCACGCAGGAACTCACTTCGACGCATCGCGCAACGACGGGGTGCGTCGGATCAGTGGAGCGAGAGCTCGGGCTCGATCGAGGCGACCAGATCGTCGGGAACGACGTCAGGGAACACCTGGATGCCCTCGAGCACGGAGATGCGATCTCCGACCTCGCGCATGATGGTGGAGATGGGGACGTCGAGCGCATCAGCGACGGATGCGAGGATCTCGCTCGACGCTTCCTTCTGACCGCGCTCCACTTCGCTCAGATAGCCGAGCGCCACGGAAGCCTTGCTCGCGACCTGCCGAAGGGTGCGCCCCTTCTGCAGACGGAAGTCCCTCAGCACATCGCCGATTTCCTGTCGTACAAGAATCATCGGAACCTCCTCCCCAATCGGTTTCTCGGAGTCTCCCCCGAAGTGATGGCCAGTATAACCTCGCCGACCTTCATAAAATCTACAACTGCACTCTGTGGTTTGAGTGTGAGCACGAAATCAATAACCTCGTCGCGACGGCGACTATTCCCGGCACATTTCTCGGAGCATCTCGAGGGCGGCTCGAACGGACGCCGACCGGATCCGATTCCGGTCACCCGGGAAGAGGAACGATCGCGCCTCGACGCGCTCCGGCGTGGCGACGGCGATGTGCACGGTTCCGACCGGTTGCCCATCGGGCGAGATGGGGCCGGCGATTCCCGTCGTCGCGACGCCGACCGCCGCGTCGATGTCGTCCACGCTCACAGCGCGCCGAACGCCCCGAGCCATCTGCCGCGCGACCTCGGGATGCACCGGACCCTCACGGTCGAGGAGCGACTCGTCCACGCCGAGGAGGGTGTGCTTGACCGGCGTCGCGTACGCCACCACTCCGCCGAGAACCACGGAGGACGCACCCGGCACGCCGACGAGTTCGGCGATCAATGCCCCGCCCGTGAGCGATTCCGCCACGCCGAGTGTCCAGCCGCGACGCCCGAGCGTCTCGACCACGGATGCCGCGAGGTCGGTCATCGGCTCCGACGCGCTCCGCGCACCTGGGCGACGACGTAGTCGATCCCACTCCAGATGGTCAGCACCAGCACCACGAGCATGAGCACGAAGGTGATGAGGGTCCAGGCGGGAAGGCCGATCACCACGTGCAGAGGCATCAGCGCCCAGGCCAGAGCGACACCCTGCACGGCGGTCTTCACCTTGCCCATCCATGCCGCCGCGACAACGTGCTCGTTGACGATCATCAGGCGATGGATCGTGATGCCCCACTCGCGAACAAGGATGATCGCAACGATCCACCAGGACACCTCGCCGAGGATCGCGAGTCCGATGAAACCGGCCCCCGTCAACAGCTTGTCGGCGATCGGATCCCAGAGCTTGCCGAAATCGCTGACGATCTCGTAGCGGCGGGCGAGGTAGCCGTCGACCCAGTCGGTCGAGATGGCGAAGATGAACAGGATGGCCGCAGTCCAGCGCAGCGCGAGATCGGGAACCCCGTAGGTACCTCCGAGCAGGAGCAGGACGAAGAACACCACCGCGAGCGGGATGCGCGCGATGGTGATCGCGTTGGGCAGCTGCCGAGGAATCGCCATCAGTCGCGTCCCGTCAGGCCCCAGGCATCTTCATCGCCCTCGGCCTCGACGACGGGAAGACCCTCGAACTGCGCGTCAAGAGGATCGGAGGCCATCGCCGCCGCCGGTGCCGGGGCGGGAGCCGCCGGTGCCGCGCTGGGCGCTGCGGGAACATCCTCACCGCGCAGCTTCGCCATCACTCCCCCGAGCTGCTCCGCCGTGACGAGCACGTCACGAGCCTTGGAACCCTCGGACGGGCCGACGATCTCGCGCGACTCGAGCAGATCCATCAGGCGTCCGGCCTTGGCGAAGCCGACGCGGAGCTTGCGCTGCAGCATCGAGGTCGAACCGAACTGCGAGGAGACGACCAGCTCGGCGGCGGCCAACAGCAGCTCGAGGTCGTCGCCGATGTCTTCGTCGACCTCCTTCTTGCGCGGCTCCAGCGCCTCCTGGACGTCGTTGCGGTACTCGGGCCGGGCCTGTCGCGTCACGTGCTTGACGACCGCGTCGATCTCCTTCTCGTCGACCCACGCGCCCTGCAGACGGAACGGCTTCGAGGAACCCATCGGCGAGAACAGCGCGTCACCCTGTCCGATGAGCTTGTCGGCACCCGGGCTGTCGAGGATCACGCGGCTGTCGGTGACGCTCGTCACCGCGAACGCGAGGCGGGAAGGTACGTTGGCCTTGATCAGGCCGGTCACCACGTCGACGCTCGGGCGCTGGGTCGCGAGGACCAGGTGGATACCAGATGCACGGGCGAGCTGGGTGATGCGCACGATCGAGTCCTCGACGTCGCGCGGAGCGACCATCATGAGGTCGGCGAGCTCATCGACCACGACGAGGAGGTACGGATACGGCTTGAGCACGCGCTCGCTGCCGACGGGTACCTCGACCTCGCCGGCGCGCACCGCGCGGTTGAAGTCGTCGATGTGACGGAATCCGAACGACGCGAGGTCGTCGTACCGCATGTCCATCTCCTTGACGACCCACTGCAGCGCCTCGGCCGCCTTCTTCGGGTTGGTGATGATCGGAGTGATCAGGTGCGGCACGCCCGCGTAGCTGGTGAGCTCGACGCGCTTCGGGTCGATCAGCACCATGCGCACGTCCGCCGGGCGCGCACGCATCAGCAGGCTCGTGATCATCGAGTTCACGAAGCTGGACTTTCCGGAACCGGTGGAACCGGCGACCAGGAGGTGGGGCATCTTCGCCAGGTTCGCGATGACGATGTTGCCGCCGACGTCCTTGCCCACGCCGATCGTCATCGGGTGCGTGCTCTTCTGCGCGGCCGGTGAGCGGAGCACGTCGCCGAGCGCGACCATCTCCTTGTCGGCGTTCGGGATCTCGATACCGATCGCGCTCTTACCGGGGATCGGCGAGAGGATGCGCACGTCGTTCGAGGCGACGGCGTAGGCGAAGTTGTTGCTCAGCTGCAGGATCTTCTCGACCTTGACGCCGTGGCCCACCTCGACCTCGTACTGCGTCACCGTCGGTCCGCGCGAGAAGCCGGTGACCTTCGCGTCGACCTTGAACTGCGTGAGCACGCTGGTGATCTGTTCGATCACCTTGTCGGTCGCCTCGGAGCGCATGACCGGGGGCGGTCCCTCGACCAGGAGGCCCGGCGACGGAAGGATGTACGGCGCGACCGGCGCCTGGGGGCCGCGGTCGCCCGGGCCCTCGGTCCCGAAGCCGTCGAGGCCCGGGAGCTCGGGCACCTCACCGGTGTCGGAATCGTCGTCGAGAAGGGCCGTCGTCTGCTGCTCGGCGAGGGAATCGGCGACGGAGCGCACATCGGACAGAACCTCGGTGGCGGAGTCGTACGGGTTCTCGACGACGACGGCCTGGTCGTATGCCGGGGTCGGCTCCGCCGTCGAGAGGAGCGCAGTGATGTCGTCGGAGCCGAGGGTGCCCTCGTCGGGGTCCTCCTCGCGGCCGCTCTTGTTGCGGCGCCACCAGGGCAGGACGTTCTCGTCGTCGGTCTTGTCGGCATCGTCGATCTCGGGCGTCTCCGCCTTCGGCTCCGGGCGCTCGGCGTCGAACATCCAGGCGTAGAGGTCGCCGAGGCGTCGCCCGATGCGGTTGGGCGGCGTCTTGGTGAGGATGAGGATGCTCAGCACGATGATGAGCCCGAGCACGACGTACGCCACGGCGGGATGCACCAGCGCGAGCGGCTCACCGACGAGCCAGCCACCGAGGCCTCCGCCTTCACTCACAGCCGTCGGTCCCTGACTCGGCTGCGGTCGCGTGACCCCGCCCGCGCCGTTCGGAGCACCGGCGGCGACATGGCTGATGCCCGCGAGGGCGAGCACGAAGAGACCGAAACCGATTCCGATGCGTCCGTTGTCGTGCACCGAGGAAGGATGGCGGAACAGCCAACCGGCGAGCAGGAGCAGGAGCACCGGCATGAAGAAGGCGATCCGCCCGACGAGCATCCCCACCGAGTACGCACTGATGTTCGCGGCGACCTCGTTGCCGATGAAGAACCACTCGTTCACCGCACCGAGGATCGCCAGCAGAACCAGCAGGAACGGGAAGCCGTCACGACGGTCGTCCTTCTCCAGCGTCTCCGGGCCGAAGGCGCGGAAGAGCCCACCCACGCCGTGTGCGAGCCCCGTCCACGCCCGGACCGCTACCGGCGGCTTGTCGAGCTCGTCGATGTACTTCTTCGGGACGGGCTTCTTCGCTGCCGGCTTCTTGGGCGCAGGCGAGGCTTGGGGAGCCGCCCGCCGCGAGGGGCGGGACGGCGCGCTCCCGGACGCGCGCTCGGACTTGGTCGTACTCCTGGCCATGCCCTCACGTTACGGCCCACGGCCGACATTCCCGCGTATCGACGCGGCTTTCAGCCGATCCCGCTGATCACGCCTCGATCACGAGAGGGACGATCATCGGACGGCGACGCAGACGCTGGTTGACCCACCGGCCGATCGTGCGACGCACGACCTGAGAGAGCGCATGGGTGTCGCGCACACCGTTGCCGGAGGCCTCCTTGAGCGCGGCGACGATCTTCGGCGTCACGTCGTCGAAGACCGAGTCGTCCTCGGCGACACCGCGCGCGTGGATCTCCGGCCCGGAGATGATGCGTCCGGTCGCGGCATCCACCACCACGATGACCGAGATGAAGCCCTCCTCGCCCAGGATCCGACGGTCCTTGAGATCGGCATCCGTGATCTCGCCGACCGTCGAGCCGTCGACGTACACGAAGCCGAGGTCGAGCTGTCCGACGACCGACGCCACGCCGTCGCGCAGGTCGATGACGGTGCCGTTGGAGGCGATGATCGTGCGCTCCTCGGCGATCCCCGTGTCCTGCGCCAGCTTGGCGTTCGCGATGAGGTGACGGTACTCGCCGTGCACCGGCAGCACGTTCTTGGGCTTGAGGATGTTGTAGCAGTAGAGCAGCTCCCCCGCCGCGGCGTGTCCCGAGACGTGCACGCGGGCGTTCGCCTTGTGCACGACGTTCGCACCGAGCTTGGTGAGGCCGTCGATCACGCGGTAGACGGCGTTCTCGTTGCCCGGGATGAGGCTCGAGGCGAGGATGACGGTGTCGCCCTCGCTGACCTCGATCGCGTGATCCATGTTCGCCATGCGGCTGAGCACCGCCATCGGCTCGCCCTGCGAACCGGTCGACATGTAGACGATCTGCTCGTCGGGGAGGTCGCGCGCCTTCTTGAAGTCGATGAGCACACCGGCCGGCACCTTCAGGTACCCGAGCTGCTCGGCGATGGTCATGTTGCGCACCATGCTGCGGCCGAGGAACGCCACGCGCCGCCCGTGGGCGTGCGCTGCGTCGATGACCTGCTGCACGCGGTGCACATGGCTCGAGAAGCTCGCGACGATCACCCGTCGCGGCGCCTTGCCGATCACCTGGTCGAGCACCGGACCGATCGACCGCTCGGTCGGGGTGAAGCCCGGCACATCCGCATTGGTCGAGTCCACCAGAAAGAGGTCGACTCCTTCCTCCCCCAGGCGCGAGAACGCGCGGAGATCGGTGATGCGTCCGTCGAGCGGCAGCTGGTCCATCTTGAAGTCACCGGTGGCGAGCACCATGCCCGCCGGCGTGCGGATGGCGACGGCCAGAGCGTCGGGGATGGAGTGGTTCACGGCCACGAACTCGAGATCGAAGGGGCCGACCTTCTCCTGTTGGCCTTCCTTGACCGTCAGCGTGAACGCCTTGATGCGGTGTTCTTTGAGCTTCGCCTCGACGAGCGCCAGGGTCAGACCCGACCCGATCAGGGGGATGTCGCCCTTGAGGCGCAGGAGGTACGGAACCGCGCCGATGTGATCTTCGTGCCCGTGCGTGAGCACGACGCCGACGATGTCGTCGAGGCGGTCGCGGATCGGTTCGAAGTCCGGGAGGATCAGATCGACGCCGGGCTGGTGCTCCTCGGGGAAGAGCACACCGCAGTCGACGATCAGGATCTTGCCGTCGTACTCGAACATCGTCATGTTCCGACCGATCTCGCCGAGACCGCCGATCGGGATGACCCGCAGCGTTCCTTCGTCGAGAGCGGACGGTTCGGCCAGGGGAATGGACATGCTGTCTCCTCAGTCGGACACTCGGCGCGTCCGTTCGTTCATGGCGACGCGACTCAGCGCGTCGTGCCGTGCACCTTGGGCAGGGCACCACCGGCGGCCGCGTTGCGGTCGGGGCGGAAGTTCGAGAAATCGGCGCCCGGGACGCCGGCGACGAGATCGAGCTCGTCTTCGATGAGTGCGGCCTCCCACTCCTCCGGCCCGACGAGCGGAAGGCGCACGCGCGGGCTGGAGATCCGGCCGAGGCCGTGGAGGATGTACTTGGCGGCGACCGTTCCGGGAACGTGGGTCATCACCGCGCGCACGAGCGGCTCGAGACGCTTGTGCTCGGCGGTCGCGGTGGCGAGATCGCCCCGGTTCACGGCGTCGACGATCGTGCGGTAGGGAGTCGCGGTGATGTTCGCGGTCACACCGATCAGGCCCGTCGCGCCGATGGCGAGGTGCGGGAGCACGTTCGCGTCATCACCCGAGAAGTACATGAGATCGGTCTGGTTGAGCACTCGGCTCACCTCGGAGAAGTCGCCCTTGGCGTCCTTGACCGCGAGGATGTTCGGGTGCTTCGCCAGGCGGAGGATGGTCTCGTACTTGATCGGCACTCCGGTGCGCCCGGGGATGTCGTACAGGATCACCGGCAGGTCGGTGGCATCGGCCACCAGACGGAAGTGTGTGAGGATGCCGGCCTGAGTCGGCTTGTTGTAGTACGGCGTGACGATCATGATGCCGTCGGCGCCGGCCTTCTCGCTCGCCTTGTACAGCTCGATCGCGTGGGCGGTCTCGTTCGACCCGCCTCCCGTGATGATCTTGGCGCGACCGGCGGAGACGGACTTGCCGATCTCGACGAGCTTGAGCTTCTCGGGGTCCGTCAGAGTCGAGGTCTCGCCGGTCGTTCCCGTCACGACGACACCGTCAGCACCGGCGGTGATGACGTCATCGATGTGCTTCTCGACGGCGGGCCAGTCGACTTCGCCGTCGGCCGTCATCGGAGTGACGAGCGCGACGAGAACCTGTCCGAAAGGGTTGCCCGAGTGCGTCATGCAACCAGAGTATCGTCTCGGCCCGACCTCACGAGGACGCGGCCGCGAACTAGGCTCGTGGCATGGCATGGGTCACGCACGAGTCCGACACCGTCTACGCCAACCGCTGGATCGAGGTACGCGAGGACAAGGTCACCGGCCCCGGCGGGGACGACGGCATCTACGGGGTCGTGCGGATGCAGCATCCCGCCGTCTTCGTGGTCGCGCTCGACGACCAGGAGCGCGTCTGTCTCGTCACCCTCGAGCGCTACACGACGGGGATCTCCGTCGAGGTGCCCGCCGGCGGCAGCGACGGCGAGGATCCGCTCGTCGCCGCGCGACGCGAACTTCTCGAGGAGACCGGATTCACGGCATCCGAATGGCACGAGCTCGGCATCATGAACGCGCTCAACGGCGTCGCGGATGCTTCCGAGCACGTCTTCCTGGCCCGTGGACTGACCGCGTCCGACCCGGCGACGGCTGCGGAGAGTCAGCGCGAGGAGGGCATCGACCAGGTCTCCTGGGTGCCGTTCGCCGATGCGCTCGCGATGATCGCCGAGGGACGCATCAGGGACGGCGAGACGATCGGTGCGCTCGCCCTCGCCGGCATCCGCCTGGGACGGTTCCGCTGAGCCGAATCGTCACACCCGTCCGCGCCGAGCTATCCCTGCCGTGACCGACCGCGGAAGCAGACCCGCCACGGCCACGATCACCTTGTACCGCAGCGACGGCACCGACACGGACTTCCCGCGCGCGGCGTCTCGCAGTCCCTCGCGCACCACGTCGCGCGCGTCGAGCCACATGATCGCCGGAACGCCCTCGTGCCCCGGAGCCAGGCCCATCCGCTCGTGGAAGCTCGTGTGGGTGAACCCGGGGCACAGCGCGGTCACGCTGACCCCGTCCCGTGCGTATTCGGCGTTGGCCCACCGGCTGAACTGGATCAGCCACGCCTTGCAGGCGGAATAGGTCGAACGCGAGATGAATCCGGCCACCGAGGCCACGTTGATGATGCGCCCTCCCCGACCGCGCATGGTCTGCAGCGCCGCGTGCATGAGGCGCATCGAGGCTTCGACGTGCACCCGCAGGTGACGCACCTCGTCGGCGATGTCGTTGTCGGCGAACTGCAGGGGCAAACCGAACCCGGCGTTGTTGACGAGCAGGTCGATCGGGTCGTCCGCGCGCTCGAGTCGCTGCTCGACCCGCTCGACGCCCTCCTCGATCGCGAGATCGGCCGGAAGCACCTCGACGGCGACGCCGAACTCGCTGCGCAGCTCGGCCGCGAACGTCGACAGGGCCTCCTCCGACCGCGCGACCAGCACGAGGTCGGCGCGGCGCCGCGCGAGCTGACGTGCGAACTCGGCCCCGAGGCCGGCGCTCGCTCCGGTGATCAGCGCGGTGGGCATCAGCGCTCGTATCCGAGGAAGCGGTAGCGCACGCCGGTGCGGGAGGTGAGCCACTCCCCCTCGTCGACCAGGCGCCATCCGGTCTTCGCGGGCGCGTACGCGTCGCCGTCGACGTCGAGGTCGAGCTCGGTGACCTCGAGCCGATCGGCGTCGCCGATCACCTGCCGGAAGATCTCGGCTCCCCCGATGATCCAGACCCGGTCCTGACCGCGCACCGCCTCGGCGACGGTCGCCGCTCGGCGTGCCCCCTCGGCGCTCCAGTCCTGCTGGCGAGTGATGACGATGTTCTCGCGGCCGGCCAGCGGGCGGAACCGCTCGGGCAGCGAGTCCCACGTCTTGCGCCCCATCACGACGGGGGCGCCGAGGGTGACCTCCTTGAAGTGCGCCAGGTCCTCGGGAACGTGCCACGGCATGCCGCCCTCGGCGCCGATGACGCCACCGGCCGCCTCCGCCCAGATCAGGCCGACCCAGGTCATACCGCTACCGCCGCGCGGATCGGGGCGTGGTGCTGGTAGTCCTCGACGACGAAGTCCTCGAACGTGTAGTCGAAAATCGACTCGGGCGTGCGCGCGAAGCGCAGCGTCGGATACGGGTACGGGTCGCGGGTGAGCTGCTCGGTGACCTGCTCGATGTGGTTGTCGTAGATGTGGCAGTCGCCGCCCGTCCACACGAAGTCGCCGGGCTCGAGGCCGACCTGCTGGGCGATCATCAGGGTGAGGAGCGCGTAGGACGCGATGTTGAACGGGACGCCGAGGAACATGTCGGCACTGCGCTGATAGAGCTGGCACGACAACTTGCCGTCGGCGACGTAGAACTGGAAGAGCGCGTGGCAGGGCGCGAGGGCCATGTCGGGGATGTCGGCGGGGTTCCAGGCCGACACGATCAGGCGACGAGAATCCGGCGAGCGGCGGATCTGCTCGATGACCTCCGCCAGCTGATCGATGCTCTCCCCCGCCGGTGTCGGCCACGAACGCCACTGCACGCCGTAGACGGGACCGAGTTCCCCGGCGTCGTCCGCCCACTCGTCCCAGATCGTCACGCCGTTCTCCTGCAGCCATCGCACGTTCGACTCGCCGCGCAGGAACCACAGCAGCTCGTAGGCGATCGACTTGAAGTGCACACGCTTGGTGGTGATCAGCGGGAAACCCTGCGACAGGTCGAAGCGGATCTGCCGACCGAACACGCTCGTCGTCCCCGTTCCGGTGCGATCGGACTTGTGCGTTCCGTTCTCGAGGACGTCGCGGAGGAGGTCTTCGTACGGCGTCGGGACGGCTGCGCTCATGAGAGCCAGAATACCTTCCCGCATCACGACACGGGCGGAGGTGCATCCGCCCGCTGCCGTCATCGTCGGACACATCGGCCCCTCCATCCGCACCCGCGCCGTACCCTCGATGCATGTCTCCCGTCGTCGCCCTCGCGATCCTCGCCGCGCTCGTGGCGTTCGCGGTCGTGATCGGCGCAGTCGCGAAGCGTCGGGACGGACGCCGCAGGGCGGGCGGAGCGCTGCGATTCGATGCACAGGATGCCGTTCCCGCCGAGCTCGGATCGAAAGCCACGCTCGTGCAGTTCAGCACCGAGATGTGCGCACGCTGCCCGCAGGTGCGCCGGATGCTGCGCTCCTATGCCGAGGAGGGCGACGGCCTCCGTCATATCGAGGTCGACCTCACCCATCGGCCCGACCTCTCCTCGCGCTATCACGTGCTCCAGACGCCGACCACGTTCCTCGTGGACGAGTCCGGTGCCGTGCGTTCCCGATTCCACGGCGTGCCGCAGCGACGCGCCCTCACCGAAGCCCTCTCCTCCCTCTGAGACGACGTCAGGAGCACCCATGTCCTCTCCCGCCGGCATCGATCCCCGCGGTCCGCGTTTCGCCGCGACCATCACGGCCGTCCTGCTGCTGATCGCGACGTTCCTCGGACTCACCGGACTCGCGACGGCTCGGGGCGTGGCGGCCTTCGGGTGGTTCGCCTACCAGCCTCTCTCCGGCTCGACGTTCACGTCCGGCAGCCAATGGGTGATAGCGGATGCACCGCTCTCGGATCGCGCACTCGATCCCGCCTTCCTTCTCACCGCGGTGATCGCGCTGCTCTTCCTCTGGAGCATCCTCTCCCCCGCGACCGCCCCGTGGGGAGTGCTCTTCCGCCGCGCGATCCGTCCGCGTCTCGCGCCCCCGACCGAGCTCGAAGACCCCCGTCCGCCGCGTTTCGCGCAGGGAGTCGGTCTGTTCGTCGTGACCGTCGGCCTCGTCCTCCAGCTCGCCGGTGTCCCCTGGGCGCTCCCGATCGCCACCGCCGCCGCGTTCATCGCCGCGTTCCTGAACGCCGCCATCGGCCTGTGCCTCGGCTGCCAGCTGTACCTGCTGCTCCAGCGCGCGGGACTCCTCGGACGCACGCGCACGGCCTGACACGTTCCCCCGGAGAGCGCCGCTCGCTAGGCTGGCGACGACGCGACGCTGCGCATCCGCAGTGCGAGAACCGGAGGAATCATGCCCGTCACCAGCGAAGCGACCACCACCTGGACCGGATCACTGGCGGAGGGCTCCGGCACCGTCGCGTTCTCGTCGTCGAAGCTCGGCACCTTCCCCATCGACTGGAAGGCACGCAGTGAGGGCAGCGACACCACCACGACCCCGGAGGAGCTCATCGCCGCCGCGCACGCGTCGTGCTTCAGCATGGCCCTGGCTCACGCGCTGAGCGAGAACGGCACCCCGCCGGAGCGCGTGAACGCGAGCGCATCCGTCACCTTCAAGCCGGGCGTCGGCATCACCGGCAGCCACCTCAACGTCAACGCGGTGGTGCCCGGGCTCTCCCCCGAGGCGTTCCAGGAGATCGCCGAAGGGGCGAAGTCCGGATGCCCGGTCTCCCAGGCGCTCGCGGGCATCGACATCACCCTCGAAGCCACTCTGGCCTGAGTCGCCGGCGATCAGCCGCGCGAGAGCCTGATCGCCTCGCGGATGCTCGCGCGGGCGTCCTTGCGTCGCCCCGCGGCATCCTGCACCACACCCAGCCGGAATCGCGCGCGCCACTCCTCCGGTGCGGCCTCCGCCGCGGCGGTGTATCGCTCGATCAGCGGGTCGGCATCCGCCCGGGCGATGCGTCCGCTCGGGGTCAATTCCGTCTCCGCCTCCGGCATCCCGCCTTCGGCATCGAGCGTGCGCCCGAGCCGGTCCGCGGCGAAGCCGAACTGCATCTCGCGGATCAGCGCCCAGGCGCCGATCAACGGCATGACGAGGAGCGCGACGCCGATCGCGATCGCGATCGGCTCGCCGGTGCCGAGCATCAGCACGGCGCGATAGCCCACCACGACGATGTAGAGCGCGAGGCACAGGGCCATCACTCCGACGCCGATGCGGGAGATCATGAGCGGATGCCGATGTCGATCATGTTCTCGAGACCGACGACGACCCCCGTCGCGTCCCGAGCGAACGGCACCGCGAGACGGATGCCGGGGGCATAGGCGAGGGCGGGCTCGACGGTGTCGTGCGTGAACGTCAGCGACTCGCCGGGTCCCGCGAGCACCACCTCCTGCTTCGCGATCACACCGGGACGACGGAGCGAGTGGATCGGGACGCTGCCGACCTGCTGACCTCGGGCCCGCTGATCGGCGTGCGGGGCGCTCACCGGCCCCTGCTCGGAACGCGCGGCCGCGATGAGTTCGGCGGTACGCACGGCAGTGCCGCTGGGCGAATCGATCTTCGTCTCGCGATGCGCCTCGACGATCTCAGCGGAGTCGAAGAACGGTGCCGCTGCAGCGGCGAGAGCGGAGCCGAGCACCGAACCGAGCGAGAAGTTGGGGATGAACACCGCGGCGGTCCCTGCGGCTTCGACCAGAGGTCGCACGAGCGCGATGCGCTCGGCCGACCAGCCCGATGTCGCGACGAGCACGTTCTGCCCGTGCTCGACCGCCGAGCGCACGACGTCGATGCTCACCTGGGGCGTCGACGCGTCGATCACCAGGTCGGCACCCACGAGCTCCGACAGGTCGCTCGACGAGGACAGGATGCGGCTCACCTCGAACCCGTCCAGGTCGTCGATGACGGCGTGGATGATCGCCCCGAGCTTGCCGGTCCCGCCGACGATTGCTACCTGCGTGGTCATGGGTACCAGTCTATTTCGGGCACTGCGCGGCACGGCCGGGGGCGCGCGGTAACCGCCGTCGACTCAGACCGGGATCGCGTCCGGAATACCCGTGCGGAGCTCCATGGGCAGATGGCCGGTGTCGTTGTGGTTCAGCAGCGTCCACGGACGGCCCTGCTTCTGCGCGATGACGGTGAGACCGCAGTGGGCCTGATTCAACGTCATCCACCGCCACTCCGGCGCCCCGAGCACCTCGCGCACGAACCACGAGATCACGAAGTTGTGGGTGATGAGAACCTCGTGCACCTCGCCGGTCTTGCGCACGAGGAATTCATTGACGGCGTCGTACATCTGCGCGCCGCCGGCCTCGATCTCCGCGTCGGTGATCGATCCGAAGAACGGCTCGAACGCGGCCGGAGTCTCCTCGGTCATGCCGGTCGGGACGCAGTCGAACAGCAACGAGGTCGGCTTGGGATCGACGGAGGGCAGGCGGGCCGCGATCGCCCGTGCCGTCTCGTTCGCCCGCAGCAGCGGAGAGTGCCAGACGGCATCGAGCGGGAGTCCGCCCAGGCGGTCGGCGATCAACTCGGCTTGGCGCTGTCCACGCGGGGAAAGGGGTCCGTCGGCCAGGCCGTGCTCGGCATCCTGATGTTCGCCGTGTCTGACCAGATAGATATAGTGCGTCACTACTCGCTCGCTTCATCGCCAGCATCTGCCGGGCTCTCACTCCACCCTATGCCACGCATATGACAGTCGTGTGAAGCCGCTCAGGTGCCTGCTCGCGCGAGATCGGCGAGCTGCGCGCGCGACAGGGCGACGCCCGCCCCCTGCATGAGCTCGTCGACGTGCTCGGCGGCGAAGGTGTTGACGATCGGTGCGACGATCGACCTCTGGGCGAGCAACCAGGCGATCGAGACGGCGGCGACCGGCACGCTCAGCTCGTCCGCGATCTGATCGAGCGCGCGGAGGATGCGGATGCCGCGACGGTTGAGGTTGCCCCGCAGCTGCTCGCCCCGCACTCCGCGGGAGGCGACGGACTTGTTCCGGTGGCGGCCCGAGAGGAATCCGTGCTCGAGCGCGTGCGACGGAGTCACCGCGAGGTTCTGCGCACCGGCGACGAGGCGGAGATCACCTTCGAACGACTGGCGGCGGATCAGGTTGTACGGGGCGTCGACGACCTCGATGCGGGGATAGCCCGCCGACGCGAGGATGCGCGCCTCGACCAGACGCTCCGGTGCGAATCCGAACGCGCCGACGGCCGCCACCTTGCCGGCGTCGACCAGCCACTCCACGGTCGCGAGGGTGTCTTCGAGATTCGTCGTGGCGTCGAGAGTGGCATCGAGGTAGAGCACGTCGATGCGTTCGGTGCCCAACCGCGTCAGCGACCCCTCGACCGCGCGCACGAGGTTGACCGACCCGAGCCCCGGGTTGTCCGCGTGCGCACCGATGCGCGCGCTCAGCACGACCTCGTCGCGCAGCCCGCGGGACCGCAACCACTGACCGATGATGTGCTCGCTGCGACCGCCCGAGAACCCGTCGGCGGTGTGCACGGCGTTGCCGCCGAACTCGATGTAGCGATCGAGGATGCCGTGGCTCGTCTCGAGATCGACGTTCCACCCGAACTCGGCGGCGCCGAGCATGAGCGGGAATGTCTCGAGCCCGGTCTCACCGAGCGGGACGCGGATGGTCTCGCCGACCCCCGGACCCACGATCGGGATCGGGGCGGAAGGATGCTCCGCACCCTGTGCGAGCGCGCGATCATCCGGGGCCCCTGCGCCTACACCGAACAATCGCATACTCTCACCCCCACGTCGATCGGTGCGATCCGATCTTCGTACCTGCATTCATGCACCCCCCGGTGCGTACTTCGAGGGTATGCGAAACCGGCGAACTCGCCGACCAATCCACGGAACGGCGGGCAAACTTCCCATAACAGTTCGATCACGAGAACGACGAGGCCCGATGCCCTCCCCTGCGGGAAGGCACCGGGCCTCGTCGTACGGAGCCGATTACTCGGCCGCGGCCTCCGCGGCCGGAGCGGCGTCGGCCGCGGGGGCCTCGTCGATCACGGGCTCGAGCGAGAGCTTGCCGCGGTCGTCGATCTTCGTGATCTTCACGAGGATCTTCTGACCGACCGAGAGCACGTCGTCGACGTTCTCGACGCGCTTGCCACCGGCGAGCTTGCGTACCTCGGTGACGTGCAGCAGGCCGTCCTTGCCGGGCAGCAGCGAGACGAACGCACCGAAGGTGGCGATCTTCACGACGGTGCCGAGGAACTGCTCGCCGACCTCCGGGTTGGTCGGGTTGGCGATCGCGTTGACCTGAGCGCGGGCGGCCTCGGCCGAGGGGCCGTCGGTCGCGCCGATGTAGACGGTGCCGTCCTCCTCGATGGAGATCTGCGCGCCGGTCTCGTCCTGGATCGCGTTGATCGTCTTGCCCTTCGGGCCGATCAGCTCGCCGATCTTGTCGACCGGGATCTGGACGCTGATGACGCGCGGCGCGGTCGGCGCCATCTCGTCGGGCGCGTCGATCGCGGCGTTGAGGACGTTGAGGATCGTCAGACGCGCGTCGCGCGCCTGGGTCAGCGCACCCGCGAGCACCGACGACGGGATGCCGTCGAGCTTCGTGTCGAGCTGGATCGCCGTGACGAACTCGCTGGTACCGGCGACCTTGAAGTCCATGTCGCCGAGCGCGTCCTCCGCACCGAGGATGTCGGTGAGGGCGGCGTAGCGGGTCTCACCGTCGACCTCGTCGGAGACGAGACCCATCGCGATACCGGCGACGGGGGCGCGCAGCGGCACACCCGCGTTCAGCAGCGAGAGGGTCGACGCGCAGACGGAACCCATCGACGTCGAACCGTTGGAGCTGAGCGCCTCCGAGACCTGACGGATCGCGTAGGGGAACTCCTCGCGGCTCGGCAGCACCGGCACGAGTGCGCGCTCGGCGAGGAAGCCGTGCCCGATCTCGCGACGCTTCGGCGAACCCACGCGGCCGGTCTCACCGGTCGAGTAGGGCGGGAAGTTGTAGTGGTGCATGTAGCGCTTGCTCGTCGTGGGCGACAGCGAGTCGATCTGCTGCTCCATCTTGAGCATGTTCAGCGTGGTGACGCCCATGATCTGGGTCTCGCCGCGCTGGAAGATCGCGGAGCCGTGCACGCGCGGGATGACCTGCACCTCGGCGTCGAGCGGACGGATATCGGCCAGGCCACGACCGTCGATGCGGACGCTCTCGGTGAGGATGCGACCGCGGACGATCTTCTTCGTGACCGACTTGTACGCACCCGAGAACTCGAGGGGTGCGCCAGCGGGCAGCTCACCAGCCTCAGTCGCCGCGATGAGCTCCGCCTTGACGCGGTCCTTGATCGCGTCGTCGGCGTTCTGGCGCTCGGTCTTGTCGGCGATCTGGTAGACGTTCACCAGCTCGTCGTACGCACGACCCGCGACGAAGTCGTAGACCTCGCTCGAGTACGGCGGGAAGACTGGGTACACGCCCGGCTCCTTGGACGCGGTGGCGGCGAGCTCGGCCTGAGCCTTGACGAGCTGCGCGATGAACGGCTTCGAGGCCTCGAGGCCCTGGGCGACGACGGCCTCGTCGGGCTTGGTGGCGCCCGCCTTGATGAGGTTCCAGCTGCCCTCGGTCGCCTCGGCCTCGACCATCATGATCGCGACGTCTTCGGTGCCGTCGGCCTTGGTGACCACGCGACCGGCGACGATGAGGTCGAACACGGCCTCGCTGACCTGCTCGGCCGTCGGGAACGCGACCCACTGGTCGGCGTGCTCGCCCTGGCCGGGGATGAACGCCAGGCGCACACCGGCGACGGGGCCGGAGAACGGGAGACCCGAGATCTGCGTCGACGCGGATGCCGCGTTGATCGCGAGAGCGTCGTAGAACTCTCCCGGAGCGATCGAGAGGACCGTGATGACGATCTGGACCTCGTTGCGCAGGCCGTCGACGAACGACGGACGCAGCGGACGGTCGATCAGACGGCAGACCAGGATCGCCTCGGTGGAGGGACGACCCTCGCGACGGAAGAACGAGCCGGGGATCTTGCCGGCGGCGTAGGAGCGCTCCTCGACGTCGACCGTCAGCGGGAAGAAGTCGAAGCCCTCACGCGGGTGCTTGCCGGCGCTGGTGGCCGAGAGGAGCATGGTCTCGCCGTCGAGGTACGCGGCGACTGCGCCCTGAGCCTGCTGCGCGAGGCGGCCGGTCTCGAAGCGGATGGTACGGGTGCCGAAGCGGCCGTTGTCGAGAACGGCCTCGGTGGCGGTGATTTCAGGACCTTCCAAGAGGTCTCTCCTTCTTTGTTTAGACTCGCGAATCCGTGTGACGCGCGAGCGTGTTCATGAAGGAGCGGAACGGCAGGATAAGGGCGCGCGAGCACTCTCGCGAATGTCGCCTGCGCTGGCCACCAGTAGAAAGCCACCCGACATGACGTCTGCCGAGGAACCCACCACAGGGGACCAGCTCCTCCGCCGATCGCTCCATGAGTCGATGTGAAGTTGTCCGGCCGACACAGGTCAGCCTCCCCAACCCTACCAGGGACGCCCGATTTCACCCCCGCCGCGCCGGTACGCCGCGCTGCGCCGTCGAGCGCCCCAGGTAGACGTAGTCGTCGTGCTTCGCGACACGGCCGTCGCCGGCTGCACGGCCGTGCAGCCGGCGCCACACCCAGGGCAGGGCATGGCGGGACCACCACAGTCCGGTACCGATGTCGATCTGCTCGTGCAGTGAGGCGTCGAGGGCGCCGAGGGCCTCGGCGTGCGGAACCCCGAGGATCTCGCCCGCGCGATACGCCAGGAAGCGGTGACCACTGCTGCTGAGGTGCACGAGGTCCTCCCCCCAGTGCTCGCGCTCGCGCAGCGCCGGGTGCAGGTCGGTGTCGATCAGCACCGAGCCCGTACGCGCGGCGATGCCGCCGAGCGCCGTGGCGAACGCCGCGAACCGGGCCGTGTAGATCGCCGCCGCACGCCGACCCGGCAGGAACGGCGTCACGAGGACGACGGTGGCTCCCGTCGCCCGCAGACGCACGATCGCACGCTCGAGCTCTGCGGCGAGCGCGGGGATGTCGACACGGTGCTTCACCAGGTCGTTGGCACCGATGAGCACGGAGACCAGGTCGGGACGGAGTTGCAGGGCGCGGTCCAGCTGAGGGCCGCACACATCGGCGACCCGCTTGGAGCGGATGGCGAGATTGGCGTAGTGGAGCCCTCCCCGCGAGGCCAGCAGGAGGGCGAGGCGGTCGGCCCATCCGCGCAGCGCGCCGTCGGGGGCGGGATCGCACAGCCCCTCGGTGAGGGAGTCCCCGAGCGCGATGTACCTCTGCCACCGTGCGGGGACGACGGGCAGGGGCGTCTCGGGCCGGATGCTGCGGCGAGCGCGGAGCGAGGTGTCGACCCGCTTCAACGTGCGGGCCTCGTCGAAGTGCTCGAGGAGTCGTCCGCACACGCTGTCCCAGGAACGCTCCTGCACCGCGTCGTGGCCGGCTTCACCGAACGCCCGGCGTTTGCGCGCGTCGCCCGCCAGGTCGGCCACCCGCATCCGTAGGTCGTCGAGGTCTCCCGGGCGGTAAAGCCATCCGTCGATCCCCATCCGGACGAGGTCGAGGGGCCCGCCGCGACCGGTGGCCACCACGGGCACACCGCTCGCGTGCGCTTCCTGCAACGTCTGTCCGAAGGTCTCGCTCTCCCCGGGATGCACGAAGACGTCGAACGAGGCGACGGCGGTGGCGAGCGCATCGCCGTCGAGGTGACCGAGGAAGACGGCATCCGGCAGCATCGCCTGCAGGCGCGCTCTGCTCGGTCCGTCTCCGACGATGACGAGGCGCGCGCCGGGGAGGGAACGCAGAGCGACGAGGTCCTCGACCTGCTTCTCCGGGGCGAGGCGGCCCACGTACCCGATGACGACTTCCCCACCCCACCGGGCGCGCAGACTCTCATCACGGCGTGCGGGCTGGAAGCGTTCCGCGTCGACGCCTCTCCCCCACCGGCGGATCCGGTCGACGCCGAGGTGCTCGAGTTGCCGGGCGGAATCCGACGAGGGGGCGAGGGTCAGCGTCGCGCGCCGATGGAGCCGGGCGATGTGCGTCTGTGCGATCCCCGTCGTCGCGGCGACGCGATAGCGCTCGGTGTAAGCCGCGACGTCGGTCTGGTAGGCCGCGACCGACGCCACCTCGAGCCGTTCTGCGGCGAGCGCGCCCCGCCATCCCAGCGCGAACGGTGACGCCAGGTGCACGACGTCCGGGCGGAAGCGCCGGAGGGAGACCGCCAGACGCGAGGCCGGCGATGTGCCGACGCGGACGTTGCGGTACCCCGGGAGTGCGAGGCTCGGGATCGCCTCGATCGGGGCACCGTGCATGTCCTGCGGCATCCCGTTCGCGGCGGGGGCGATGACGTGGGCATCGTGCCCGTGTCGTTCGAGGTGACGCAGGATCTGCAGGACGGATCCGGTCACACCGTTCATGTGCGGAAGGAAGGACTCTGTCACGATCGCGACTCTCACACCCCCAGGATGGAGGCAGGGATCGACGGTCGAGGCCGATTCACGGGGCGCGCACCAGATGTTCACCGGATGCACGAAAGCCCGTCACCGGCTATCCGGATTTCAGTTGCCGTTCACCGTCGGAGGGCACCGTTGAGGACGTGCCCACCGATCTCCTCGCCGATGTCCTCGCCGGCCCCTGGGCGCTCGCGGTCATGTGCCTTCTCGTGTTCGGTGACGCCTTCCTGGTGGTGATCCCCGGAGAGGTCGCGGTGACGGCTATGGGGGCGGCATCCGTCTCGACGGGCGCTCCCCCGCTCTGGGCCGTCATCGCCTGCGCCGCAGCCGCGGCGGCTCTCGGCGACATCGCGTGCTACCTGATCGGGCGCTTCGTCGGAACCGAACGCTGGGGGTGGATGCGCGCGCCGCGCGTCCGACGGGCGCTCGACTGGGCCCGCCGCAGACTGGACGGCGGGATGGCCACGGTTCTCTTCACCGCACGGTTCGTTCCGTTCGCCCGTCTCGCGATCAACCTCGTCGCCGGAGCGTCCCGCGTGCATCCTCCGCGCTATCTCGCCCTGGTCACCGTGGCAGCACTCGGATGGGCCGTGTACCAGGCCTCGGTCGGCGCGGCCGTCGCCGCAGTCCTCCCCGGCGGACCGATCGTGGCGGTCCCCGTGTCGGTCGCGGTGGCGATCGGTCTCGGTCTGCTCATCGATCTGATCACGCGCCGCAGCAGGCGAGACCTCCCGGACGAGACGCCGGTGGCCTAGGCTGGCGGACATGAGCACCGAAGAAGGCGCCACCTCCTCCTCCGAGGAGATGAAGCGCAAGTTCAAGGAAGCGCTCGAGAAGAAGAACGCGCAGCACCGCCAGGGCGAGTCCCACCTGGATGGCGATTCCGCCGTCCACGGCGGTGCGGCCCCGCAGACGCGGCGCGAGTTCCGACGCAAGAGCGGTTGACCACCGATGCGGGAGCCGACATGTCCGTCGGCTCCCGCATCCTTCATCCGGTGTTCGAGTCAGCTCTGCAGCGCGCGCCGACGCGCGCGCTCCTCCTTCGCCGACATCTCGTCGAGCGCGGACTCCTTGAGCTCGTGCACGTCAGCAGCCTCGCTGCCGTCGGACATCCCGTGGTCGTCGACCCCGTCCAGCAGTGATTCGTCGAACGGCAGGTCGCCCCTGAGCACCCGACCGACCCGATCGCGATCGATCTGCTTCGTCCACGTGCCGATCAGGAGCGTCGCGACCGCGTTGCCGGTGAAGTTGGTGAGAGCGCGTCCCTCGGACATGAACCGGTCGATGCCGACGATCACGCCCACGCCGTCGACGAGATCGGGACGGTAGGCCTGCAGTCCCCCGGCCAGCGTCGCGAGTCCCGCGCCGGTGACCCCGGCCGCTCCCTTGCTCGCGATGATCATGAAGACCAGCAGACCGATCTGCTCGCCGATCGACATCGGCTGCCCCATGCCGGTCGCGATGAACAGCGAGGCCATGGTGAGGTAGATGGCCGTTCCGTCGAGGTTGAACGAGTAACCGGTGGGAACGGTGATGCCGACGACGGGCTTCGACACCCCGACGTGCTCCATCTTCGCGATCAGCCGCGGAAGGGCCGACTCCGACGACGACGTGCCGACGATCAGCAGGTACTCCCGACCCAGGTACTTCATCAACCGGAAGATGTTGACCCGCGTCACGGCGTAGAGCAGAACGCCCAGGATCACGACGATGAACAGGATGCACGTGATGTAGAACGCCACCATCAGGATGCCGAGGCTCCAGATCGCCGAGATGCCCGTCTTGCCGACGACCGCGGCGATCGCTCCGAACGCGCCGAGTGGTGCCAGCCAGAGGATCATCCCGAGAATGCGGAAAACGACCTTCTGGAGGTTCTTGACCGCGTCCATGATCGGTGCGCCGCGGTCGCCCAACCCCTGCAGCGCGAAGCCCGTGAGCAGCGCGATGAAGAGCACCTGCAGCACGCTCTCTCCGGTGAACGCCGAGAAGAACGTCGCCGGGATGATCCCGAGGATGAAGTCCTGGGTGCTCTTCGCCTCCGCCGTGTCGGCGTCGTACGTCGCGCCGGCCATGTCGAGGCCCGATCCCGGGTGGATGAGGTTGCCGACGACCAGCCCGATGGCCAGGGCGAAGGTCGACATCACCATGAAGTACAGCAGCGCGAGTCCGCCGATCTTCCCGACCGTCGCGGCCTTGGCGATCGACCCGACCCCGACGACGATCGTGCAGAAGATGATCGGGGCGATCATCATCTTGATCAGCGCCACGAATCCCTTGCCGAGCGGCTCGAAGCTCTGCCCGACCTCGGGCCAGATCAGCCCGACGAGTGCGCCGAGCACGACCGCGATGATCACCGACACGTAGAGCCAGGTGTGACGGTCCCAGGACTGCTTGCCGCGCCTCCAGTGGAAGCCGGGCAGACTGAATCCGGTGGTGATGGCCATTGTTCCTCCTCGGAGATGAACGTCGTCGTTCGGGACCGGCGTCGTCGCCGGCGGTGTGCCCACGTTCGCCGACTTCCCGCGACGGCACCATTTGTGGTCGTATTGGTCACATTCGCCACCGCAGACGAAGGGAGACGCGATGTCGCACGCCCGCACCGACCGCAGCGCGGCCTCGCGCGTGTTCCTCGCCCTGCTGGTGTCCGCCGTCGTCATCGGCGCCCTGGTGGCGCTGTTCCTGGTCGTCGAGGCGCAGCGCGCCACGCGTGCGGAGGCCGAGCGGGTGACCGCGTCCACCGCCGTCGCGCTCGCCGCGTCACCGCTCGTCTCCTCGTCGCTCGCGGACGCGGACCGGGAGCGCGCGACGCGCACGCTCGAACCGTACGCCCTGGAGGTCATCGACGCCGCGGGGCTCGACTTCATCACGATCATGACGACCACCGGCATCCGCGTGACCCATCCCGACCTCGACGAGATCGGGAAGCCCTACCTCGGCACCATCCCCGATCGCCCGCAGCCTCTCACCGAGGAGTTCACCGGCACACTGGGCCCCTCGGTCCGCACCATCGTCCCGGTGACGGGCGCGGACGGGCGTCTCCTCGGCTGGGTGGCCGCGGGCGTCACCACAGAGACCATCAGCGAAACGCTGCTGCGACGCCTGCCCCTCTCCCTCGGCATCACCGCCGCACTCGTGGCGGCCGGGGCACTCGGCGCCTGGGCGGCACGGCGGATCACTCGACGGATCGCCGGGGACCTGCCTCCGGGTCAGGTGAGAGACGCCGTGTCGTCCTACGAGTCGATCCGTACCCTCGGCGACGCGCTGCGCGCTCAGACACATGAGCACGGCAACCGCATGCACACCGCTGTCGCGCTTCTCGAACTGGGGCGCATCGACGAGGCCATCGAGATCCTCACCGAGACCTCGCGGCAGAGCCAGTCGCTGGTGGACCAGGTCACCGCCCGCCGGCACGGCGACCCCACCGTCGGAGCACTGCTGCTCGGCAAGGCCTCCCAGGCGAAGGAGCGCGGAATCGACTGGCGCATGACCATCGCGCCCGATACTCCGCCGACGCCGCTGTCGCCCGTCGACAGCGTGTCGGTCCTGGGCAACCTGATCGACAACGCGATGGATGCCGTGACGGATGCCGACGACAGATGGGTGTCGGTCACGCTGCGTCGCTCGCCGAGCGACGGGATCGAGCTCGACGTGGCCGACAGCGGCCCCGGTGTCCCCCCTCCGCTGCGCGACGAGATCTTCGCCTCCGGATTCTCGACGAAGGAAGCGGGCGCCGCAGGGCGAGGGGTCGGGTTGGCGCTCGTGCGCGCTCTCGTGCTCGATGCCGGTGGTCGGATCGAGGTCCGCGACGATCCGACCACCTTCCACGTGACCCTTCCGGCTGCGCGCGGGCGGGGCAGGCGATGATCCGAGTGCTGCTCGTCGACGATGACGCCCTCACGCTCGAGCTGCATCGGAACTACATCGACCGGCTCGATGGGTTCGTCGTCGCCGGGGAGTGCACCGGAGCACGCGCCGCGGTGCAGGCGATCCTGGACCGCGCGAACGGCGACGGATTCGACCTCGTGCTCCTCGACGTGACGATGCCCGACGGCTCCGGACTCGATGTGCTGCGCACCCTCCGCGCCCGCTCCGCCGCCGTCGACGTGATCGCGATCACCGCGGTGCGAGACGCCGAGACGGTCCGTCAGATGGCGGCGCTCGGTGTCTTCCAGTACCTCGTCAAACCGTTCTCGTTCTCCGTCTTCCAGGAGCGACTGGCGCAGTACCGCGCGCATCGCACGCAGGCGCGGGCGACGGACGGAGAGGCGACCCAGGCCGAGATCGACGCGCTGCTGGGGAGGTCGACCGGGAGCATTCCCCTGCCGAAGGGCCTTTCCCCCTCCTCTCTGGATCGGGTGACGGCCGCGCTGCGGCGCAGCGGACCGCTCTCGGCGACCGAGGCTGCGGCCGAGCTGGGGATGTCGCGCGTCGCCGTTCGGAGGTACCTCGAACACCTCGCCGCTGAGGGCCTCGCCGACCGCGGGGCACGCTATGGCGCCCGCGGTCGCCCGGAGACCGAGTACACGTGGCGACGAGGCGACGGAACCTGAGCCCACGCCTGCACCGGCCGCCGTGCATGCGGGACGCTCAGCGCGGAAGACGTCCGTGGTGGAGGAGGCCATCCGGGTCGAACCGCTCCCGCACCGCACGCAGGCGTGCGAGCGCCTCGCCGGTCGCCGCCCCGGCGAGCGTCTGCCCGGGCGTGAGGAAGGTGGGAACCGTGCGCTCGGCGGATGCCGGTGCGACGATCTCGCGGAAACGCGCGAGGCTCGCATCACCGGGCTGAACCGGAGCGCCCGGGAACAGCGGAGCGAGCGCGTACACGAGCCATCCGGCCGATTCGAGACCGGCGAATCCCGCGCGCCGCGGTGTTGCCAGCGCCCCTCCGAGCATGCGGAACTCGATTCCGATCACCGGCCACTGGTCATCGTGCAGATGGAACGAGAGGAGCGCATCGATCGTGTCGTCGTCGAGCCCGGCCAGCGCCGCCGAGGCACCACGGCTCGGCGTGGGCTCGGTCGGTTCCCCCGATTGCGCAGCGATGGTGACGGGAGAGGTATCCCCCACCGCCTCTCGCTGCACGGGCGCAACGCTCCGTACGCGCTCGAGCAGATCATCGGCCGGGCCCGCGGTCGAGATGAGCTGCACCGTCACGAAGCTCTTGCCGCGAATCGCTTCGGGCAGCTGCGGCGCGTCGGGCATGCGGGTCGACGTGACCGACGCGTTCAGCGTCGGCGGTGCGATCGGGGCCAGGTCGCGCACCCCGCGGAGGACCGCCTCGGCATCCGCGACGTCGAAGACCAGCGTCGCGCCCCAGACGGCGGGGGCGGGCACCAGATCGATCTCGAGCGCCGTGACGATGCCGACGACCCCGCCCGCGCCGCGCAGTGCCCACATGAGATCGGGGTCGCTCCCGTCGTCGACGCGCTCGTGGCGCCCATCGGTGCGCAGCACCCACGCGGCACGCAGGTTGTCGGACCCGAGACCCGCCGTGCGGCTGAACAGGGAGTGACCGCCGCCGAGCGTGTAACCGGCCACGGTGACGACCGGGCTGCTCCCTGCCGGAGCGACCCATCCCGAGCCCTCGAGCGCCTCGATCACGCGCCCCCACCGCACACCGGCACCGACGACGGCGGTCCCCGCAGCCGTATCGATGTCGAGCATGTCGAAGTCGGCCATGCGCACCAGGATCGCCCCGGTCACATCGCTCCCCGCCCCGTGACCGCCGGGCTGCACCGCGAGGGGCATCCCGGTCTCGCGTGCCGCGACGAGCAGCGCCCGAAGATCGTCGACGTCTCGAGGATTCGCCACCAGCGCGGGGTGCTGATCGATCGAGAGGTTCCACGGCGCTCGTGCGGCGTCGAAACCGGCATCGTCGGGCAGCAGCATCCGCCCCGCGAACGAACGACGGAGGGCGGCGATTGCTTCGGAGGCTGACATGACGCCACCGTACGATGCCCCACGGACATTCTCGATGGCGTCATGCCCCGCGCTCACTCGCCGGCGAGGCCTCCGAGCATGTGCCCGAACGAGCGTCCCTCGCCGAGGTAGGTCGCGGGGTCGAACGGATCGGTCGCGACCGCTGCCTCCCGGCGAGCGATGACGTCGGCCAGCTCGCGCGCACCCTTCTCGACGCGCTTGGCGAGCGGGGCGACGTCGTCGCCCGCGCCGCCCCAGTCGCTCGAGGCCGCGAAGACGCCGGTCGAGACCGCGTCGGCGTGGAGGTAGGCGAAGAGCGGCCGGATGGCGTAGTCGATCGCGAGCGAGTGACGGGCCGTGCCCGCATTCGCACCGATGAGCACCGGCTTTCCCGTGAGCGCGTCGGGGTCGAGCACGTCGATGAACGACTTGAAGAGTCCCGAGTAGCTCGTCGAGAAGATCGGCGTCACCGCGATGAGGGCGTCCGCCGAGACGACCGTGTTGATCGCGGTCTCGAGGGCGGGAGGAGCGAATCCCGTGAGCAGGTTGTTCGTGATGTCGTGCGCGTAGTCGCGCAGCTCGATCACGTCGACCGTCGCGTCGATCTCGCGAGCGGCGAGTTCTTTCACGGTCTCCGCGGCGAGTCGATCCGCGAGCATCCGGGTGGACGACGGGTTCGAGAGTCCGGCCGAGACGACGGCGATGCGACGCGAGGTCATCTCACGCCTCCTTGCGGCCGAGGCCGAACGACGCGCCGGCGGGGGCCGGCGTGTCCTGGTAGGGGCTGTCGCCGGTGAGGTTGTCTCCGCGGTTCGCGCCCGGGCGGGCCTGGCGGGTGGGTCCGTCGCCGAACTCCGCCTTCACTCGCGCGGCGTGCGTCGGGGCATCCGGCACCGATTCCGGACGGTTCTCCGCCAGCTCCTTGCGCAGGACGGGCACGACCTCGCCACCCAGGATGTCGAGCTGCTCGAGGACGGTCTTGAGCGGGAGACCCGCGTGGTCCATCAGGAACAGCTGACGCTGGTAGTCGCCGTAGTGGTCGCGCATGCCGGCGTAGCGGTCGATGACCTGCTGCGGCGATCCGACCGTGAGCGGAGTCATCTCGGTGAAGTCCTCCATGCTCGGACCGTGACCGTAGACCGGTGCATTGTCGAAGTAGGGGCGGAACTGGTTCACCGCGTCCTGCGACTTGGCCGCCATGAAGACCTGTCCGCCGAGACCGACGATCGCCTGCTCGGGCGTGCCGTGGCCGTAGTGGGCGTAGCGCTGGCGGTACAGCTCGATCAGGCGCTGGTAGTGCTCCTTGGGCCAGAAGATGTTGTTCGCGAAGAAGCCGTCGCCGTAGTAGGCGGCCTGTTCGGCGATCTCCGGCGTGCGGATCGATCCGTGCCACACGAACGGCGCGATGCCGTCGAGCGGGCGCGGGGTGGAGGTGAAGCCCTGCAGCGGCGTGCGGAACTTGCCCTCCCAGTCGACGACGTCCTCGCGCCACAGCTTGTGCAGCAGCGCGTAGTTCTCGATCGCGAGGGGCAGACCCTGGCGGATGTCCTGGCCGAACC
Organism: Microbacterium galbinum; assembly: GCF_023101185.1. Lineage (GTDB taxonomy): Bacteria > Actinomycetota > Actinomycetes > Actinomycetales > Microbacteriaceae > Microbacterium > Microbacterium galbinum. The sequence goes on along the minus strand of NZ_CP078077.1, from coordinate 2,747,503 downwards.
AGGGGTAGACGGGGCCGGTGTTACCGCGCCCGAGCATGAGGTCCATCCGACCGTCGGACACGTGCTGGAGCATCGCGTACTCCTCGGCGATGCGCACGGGGTCATTGGTCGTGATGAGCGTCGTCGAGGTGGAGACGATGAGGCGCTCGGTCTGCGCCGCGAGGGCGGCGAGGAACGTGGTGGGGCTGGACGACCAGAACGGAGGGTTGTGGTGCTCGCCGACGGCGAAGACGTCGAGGCCGACCTCTTCGGCGTGCTTCGCGATCGCCAGCGTCGCCTTGATGCGCTCCTGCTCGCTCGGCGTCACTCCGGTGGTGGGGTCGCGCGTGATGTCGCTCACCGACATGATGCCGAACTGCATCGCGGGTGCCCCTGACTGCTCGCTCATGATTTCTCTCCAACTTCTCCGAACCCGATGATTGCACCCGGTTCTATTCACTTGAATGTATATGAGTCAACGCGATCGCACCAACTTTATTCCCGGCGGTAGCCTCGGAGGATGAGCACCACCGGAGCGGACTCGACACCGCCGGCGACAGGAACCACTCCGCGCCCCCGACGCCGCGTCCCGTTCTGGGACAACGCACGCTACGCCTGCATCGTGCTGGTGGTGCTGGGCCACGCGATCCAGCGTCTCATCTACGACTCCGACATCGCGTTCGCCTTCTACCTCGCCCTCTACGCCTTCCACATGCCGGCGTTCGCGATCATCTCGGGATACTTCTCGAAGTCGGGTTCGCCGACCAAGACGCAGATGGCTCGGGTGATCACCGACATCCTCCTGCCGTACATCATCTTCGAGACGCTCTGGACGCTCACGAAGTGGCTCGTCGAGGGCCAGGCGAACCCCAACCCGACGCAGCCGTCCTGGACGCTCTGGTTCCTCCTCGCCCTCGGGATCTTCCGCCTCGTCCTCCCCTACCTCGCGCTACTGCGCTGGCCGCTGCTCTGGACCGTCGCGATCTCGATCGGCGTGGGCTACCTCCCCAACATCGACAGCACCTTCTCGCTCTCGCGCACCCTCGGCCTCCTGCCGTTCTTCACCCTCGGCTGGTGGCTGCGCGAACGGGACGTCGTGGCCCGTCTGCGCCTGCTCGACTTCCGCCCGTGGTGGATCCGGGTCGTCGCGGTCGCCGTGCTCGCGGGCACCGGGTGGGCGGCCTGGAACTGGCTCCCGTTCTGGCAGGAGTTCGATTTGCGCCACTGGCTCTTCTACGAGGACTCCTACGCCGACCTCGGGCTCGGCGGCGAGCAGTGGTGGGCCGGCGGTGTGCGCATCGCGCTGATGCTGCTCGCAGTGCTGCTGTGCGCGGCGTTCTTCGCGCTGATCCCCCGCGGCACGTACTGGTGGACCACGTTCGGCCAGTACACGATGTACGTCTTCCTTCTGCACTCCTTCGTTCTCTACCCGTTCCGCGAGTCCGGCATCCTGCGCGACCTCGAACCCACCTGGATCTGGCTGCCGCTCGTCACACTGCTCTCGGTCGTCGTCGCGCTCGCGCTGGCCACGAAGCCCGTCCGACGGGTGTTCCGCCCCCTCGTCGAGCCGCGACCGAAGTGGCTCTTCCGCGACCCCGAACTGACCTCCCGCGAGGGACGGCGCAACGACCCGACCGGCTCGCGACGGCCGCGATAGCCTGGACGACGTGACCCGAGCCTCGACCCTCCGCGACCGCATCGTCGATGAGATCGAGACCGACGGGTTCGGCGCCCTCGGTCTGCACATCCTCGTCGGTGACGAGACCGCCGAGCATCGCTGGGCGCCCGACGAGCGGATCGACATCCAGTCGGTCGCCAAGGGCGTGTGCGTGCTCGCCGCCGGCATCGCCGCCGACGAAGGGTTGATCTCCGTCGATGCACCCGTGGCGGCCTCCCTTCCCGGATGGGAGCTCGGCGCCGGGGTCGAGGAGGTCACGCTGCGCGACCTGCTCACCATGTCGAGCGGAATCGATCTCCCGTGGTCGGAGACGATGATGACGGACTGGCCCGACCTCGCGGCGGAGTTCCTCCGCCGACCGACGCCCGGACGTGCCTTCCAGTACTCGAACGCGAGCACGTACACGGCGATGCGCGTGCTCGCCGAGCACGTGGGCGACGTGCACGCCTACCTCGAACCGCGCCTGTTCGCGCCGCTCGGCATCGTCGACACGCAGTGGGAGCGCTGCCCGAACGGCCGGATCGTCGCCGGTGGCGGACTCTTCCTGCGCACCGAGGAGATGGCCCGGATCGGACGCCTCATCCGAGATCGTGGAGAGTGGCAGGGGCACCGCCTGATCGACGCGCACTGGATCGACCGGATGCATTCCGAGTGGGTCGCGTGCGGCCAGAACCCCGGCTACGAGAGGTACGCGCTGGCCGGGTGGGACGGGCCGGGCGCGGGATGGCGCCTGCACGGCGCCTACGGGCAGCTGGTGATCTTCGCCGGCGACGCCGTCGTCACGATCACCGCCGAGGATCACTTCGGGGCGGATGCCGCCACCGCCGCGATCATGCGCATGATCCCGGAGTGACCCGCTCCGCCGCTCGCCGGGCGGCGGATCAGGCGAAGAGTTCCGCCCCGATGTACGACCCTGCGGTCGCCCCGCGTGGGATCGCCCAGATCCCCGAGCCGACATGGCGCAGATACTCGTTCATGAGGTCGGTCGACAACCGGCGCTGCAGCGTGATGAACTGCGCGGGGTCGCGCTGGTACGACAGGAAGAAGAGCCCGGCGTCCAGCCGCCCGAGGTCGTTGTTCCCGTCGACGTAGTTGTACCCGCGCCGCAGGATCCGAATGCCGTCGTTCTGGTCGGGGTGGGCGAGCCGCACGTGCGCGTTGGCGTCGATCGCGGATCCGGAGAAGTCGGGCTCGGTGAGTTCGGTGCCCCCGGAGAGCGGCGCACCCTCCCCCTTGTCCCGTCCGATGATCGTGTCCTGCTCCGACAGCCGCACGCGATCCCAGGTCTCGATGAGCATCGCGATCTTGCGGGCGACGAGGTAGGACCCGCCCGCCATCCAGGCCGGTTCGTCGGAGTCCGCGACCCAGACGTGGGCGTCGAGCGCGGCGGTGTCGTCGGCGAGGATGTTCGCGGTGCCGTCCTTGAATCCGAAGAGATTGCGCGGAGTGGCTTGCGCCGCTGTCGTGCGCGAGGTCTTGCCGAAGCCCAGTTGCGACCAGCGCAGACGCGCGCGGCCGAAGGCGATGCGGCTGAGGTTGCGGATGGCGTGCACGGCCACCTGGGGATCGTCGGCGCAGGCCTGGATGCAGAGGTCGCCGTGCGAGGCCTGCGGGTCGAGGTCGTCGCCGAGGAAGGCGGGAAGCCGCACGAGAGCGGCGGGACGGGACGCGGCGATCCCGTACCGGTCGCCGTCTTCGTTCTCGAACAGACCGGGACCGAAGCCGATCGTGATCGTGAGCCCGGAAGCAGGGAGGCCCTGCGCCTCGCCGGTATCGTCCGGCGGCTCCTCCGCCGACCCGCCGACCGCTCCCGTCGCGCTGACGTCGAGGCCCTGGGTCATGCGCGATGCCGCGTACGTCCAGTCCTGCAGGAGTGAGACGAGATCGTCGCGATCCGTGCGCGGCATCATGTCGAACGACGCGAAATGCAGGTGATCCTGCACCGGCGTCGTGATCCCCGCCTGATGCCCCCCGAAGAAGTCATAGGCGGCGAGGGCGTCCTCGGCGGCCCGTGCGCGCCCGAGGGCGACGCCGCCGGACAGCCCGGCGCCCGCACCGACGGCCAGGCCCGCGACTCCCCCGCCGATCGCCAGGCCGAGCAGGCCCCGGCGGCTGAGGCCGGTCGGAGTGGATGCCGCGGCCACCGCCTCGTCGGAGGACGAGTCGGCCGCGGCATCCGCTCCTGTGTCGTTCACGTGCGTGATCGTACCCTTCCGTCGATCCCGATGCTCAGTCGAGAACCGTGCCGGTGAGCTGCGAGAGCGGCTCGGCGAGCGCGTTGATGAGGTCGGTGAACTCGCGCTTGTCGGCATCCGTGAGTTCGGAGTACCCGACGAAGCCGTCGGTCAGCGAGCCGTGCGCCGCGAGCGATTCCTCGAGCGCCGCGTAGCCGGACTCGATCTCCGCGACGAGCGCGGCCCCGTCGTCGCCCTGCGCCTCGGCGAAGTCCTGCACCAGCGAGAACGCCATCTTCGATCCCTCGACGTTCGCGGCGAAGTCGTAGAGATCGGTGCCCGACCACCAGTCCTCCTCGCCGGAGATCTTGCCCGTCGCGACCTCGTCGAGCAGCGCGATGGCGCCGTTGGAGATTCCGCCGATCCCCTGATCGTCGAGCGTCTCGGTGAAGTCGTCGGAGTGCACGTAGTCGTAAAGCTCCTGCACGTCGGCGAGCAGCAGGTCGCCGAAGTCGGCGCGCTCCTCGGTCGTCGACGGCGCCCAATCCTGCCAAGCCGGCGTCTCGCCGTCCGCGTTCAACGCGTCCTGCGCGGGAACCCAGAGGTCCTTCTCGATGCGGTGGAAGCCCGTCCAGTCGAGCCCCTCGGCCACGGCGTCGACCTCGCGGTAGTCGATGCGCGGGTCGAGGTCGCCCAGCGCCTCGGCGACCGGCTCGATGCGCTCGTAGAAGGCGCGCGTGAGGGGGAAGAGGCTCCGAGCGGTGTCGTCATCGCCCGCCTCGTATGCCGCGACGAGGTCCTCGACCGCAGGAACGAGCTGGCCGACCTGGTCCTTCACGAAGGCGGCGTAGAGGTCGACGGCCTGCTGCTTCTGCTCGGCGTCGGGACCGTCGACCGTGACGCGCTCACCGGTGACGGTGAACGCCGACTTGCCGACGCCCTCGCCGATCATCCCGGGCTTGCAGAGCGTGAAGTAGTCGCCCGGCTGCGCCACGACGGTCAGGGTGCGCGAGGCGGAGGGCGCGATGTTCTCGACCTCGCCGACGATCCGCAGCCCGTCGTCGGCGAGCAGGTAGAACTCCGAGACCTGACCGCTGTCGTTGGTGACCTCGAACGTCAGGGTGCCGCTCTCGGCCGTGGTGCCCGATACCGAGCAGGCGCTGTCGGTCGATGAGACGTCGAAGGCCGCGCCGGCGGTGACATCGCTCTTCGCGACGCACCCGCTGAGCACGAGCGCGGCCGCGCCCGTCGCGGCGACGGCGCCGAGGATCCGGTGGGAGGTGGTCATGCTGCTCCTTGCTGTGTGGGTGAGGAAACCGATGCGTCCGCGGCGTTCGACGAGACGAGCGGAGCGGATGCCGAGGGACGACGCGAGCGGAGACCGCGCACGAAGAGGAAGCCGACGACCGCGATGTAGACGGCCCAGGCGGTCACCTGTAGCCAGGTCATCCGCGGCATGAAGCCGACGGTGGCCTGCAGGATGGCGGCCCACGCGCTGTCGGGAGCGATCGCCGACGTCACGTCGAACGCCCACCCGAACGGGAACGCCTGCCAGCCGACGGCCACGGCACCGGTCACCGCATCGATGGGGGCGGCGGCCGTGAACGGTCCAGGCAGTGCCCCGGCCTCCTGCAGATCCATGAACGCGTAGGCGAGCACGCCTCCGGCGACGATCACCAGGAAGCCGCCGGTCCAGGCGAAGAAGCGCCGCAGGTCGAGGCGCACGGCACCGCGCGCGATCAGGGCACCGATCACCACCGCGGCGGCGAGTCCGAGGAGTGCTCCGAGCAGAGCGGAGGGCGCGTCGCCGAACGACTGCACCATCGACCACAGCAGCAGGGTGGTCTCGATCCCCTCGCGGGCGACCGAGACGAAGCCGATCGCGACGAGGGCCCACAGCCCGCCCTGCGTGAGCGCACGGTCGATGCCGCCCTCGAGCGTGGCCTTCATCGTGCGCCCGGCCTTCTGCATCCAGAAGATCATCCACGTCACCATGGCGACCGCGAGCAGCGAGAGCAGGCCGCCGATCAGCTCCTGCGCCACGAAGGTGAGCTCGTACGACCCGAAGGTCAGGACGGCACCGATGCCGAGCGCGAGGGCGACCGCGAGGCCGACGCCGGCCCACAGCCGCGGCAGCACGTCACGCCGACCGAGGCGTCCGAGGTAGGCGACGAGGATGCCGACGACGAGGGCGGCTTCCAGGCCTTCACGGAGGCCGATGAGGAAAGTGGCGAGCACGGAGGGATCTCTCTGCAGAATATTACTGAGGTAAGGCATCCCTTACCTACGAGACTTTAGCACCGCGGTAATCCTCCGCAACACACGCCCGTCCCGGCGCGGCGGCGACGTACTCTCGTGCCATGGCTGAACTCTCGCTCCCGATCCTCGACCTCTCCCAGCTCGACGAGGGACCCGCGGCCGCCGCGCGCTTCCGCGAGGACCTGCGCGCCGCCACGCACGACGTCGGGTTCTTCTACCTCACCGGCACGGGCATCTCCCCCGCCCTCGAGGCACGCCTGCACCGGGCCGCGCTGGACTTCTTCGCACTGCCCGAGGCCGACAAGTTGGCGATCGAGAACGTCAACAGCCCGCACTTCCGCGGGTACACGCGCATCGGTGGCGAGCGGACGCAGGGCAAGGTCGACTGGCGCGAGCAGATCGACATCGGCCCCGAGCGCGACGCGATCGACGGCGGCCCGGCGTTCAACCGCCTCATCGGACCGAACCTCTGGCCCGCCGCGCAGCCCGAGTTGCAGGAGATCGTCGCCGAGTGGCACGCGACCCTCTCGGAGGTCGCGCGCAAGCTCCTGCGCGCGTGGGCCGAGACCCTCGGTGCGGACTCGTCGTACTTCGACGAGCACTTCGGCGAACCCTCCACCCTGATCAAGATCGTCCGCTACCCGGGCACGCATGAGCCGGAACCCCAGCAGGGCGTCGGTGCGCATAAGGACTCCGGTGTGCTCACGCTGCTGTGGGTCGAGCCCGGCAAGGGCGGATTGCAGGTCGAGCGCGACGGCGAGTGGGTCGACGCTCCCCCGGTGCCCGGAGCCTTCGTCGTGAACATCGGCGAGCTCCTCGAGTACGCGACCGGCGGCTATCTCAAGGCCACCAACCACCGCGTCGTCTCTCCGCAGGCGCCGAACGAGCGCATCTCGATCCCGTTCTTCTTCAACCCCGCGCTCGACAAGCGGTTGCCGCTGATCGAGCTCCCCGCCGATCTCGCCGCCGAGGCTACGGGGGTGACCGAGGATCCGAGCAACCCGATCCACGCTCTCTACGGCGAGAACGCGCTCAAGTCGCGGCTGCGCGCACACCCCGACGTCGCGGCGATCCATCATGCCGACCTCGTGGGCGCCGACGCCTGACCCTCACAACGACGCGCCGCCGCCGAGTGCGACGATCTCCCGCAACGCCTGGAGATGACCGGCGAAGGCTTCCCGCCCTTCGCCGGTCGAGCGCACCCACGTTCGCTGCCTGCTCCCCAGACTCGCCTTGCGCACCGTGACGTAACCTGCGGCGTGCAGGTGGCTGATCGACTTGCTCAGCGGCGAATCGGCGCACTGCAGGATCTCGCGCAGCGTCGCGAAGTCGAGTTCGATTCCCTCACTCAGCGTCGCCAACAGCGAGAACCGGAGCGGCGACGCGAAGTTGTCATCGAGTCGCGTGCGCGGATGGGCTGACCGGTCAGCCACGCGCACCACGCCCCGGCACGAACGTCAATCCGACGAAGAGCAGCACGACGCCGCATCCGGCGATCTCACCCACTGTCGCTCCGCCCTCCGCGCGCCCGACGTCGAAGACCGTCAGCCCGACCAGAAGGGTGAAGCCGATCGCGAGACCCACCTCGTGCGGCCACCGCCAGAGCGCACCGATGGCGGGAAGACCGAGATCGGTCGCACCGGCGCAGAACCAGGCGAGCACGCACAGGGCGAGCAGCAGCAGGAGCACGCTCGCGAGGACGCCCGCCGGGGCGACGGAGAGCATCAGGAGCGCTCCGAGAACGACACCGACGCCGAGCGTGCCGACACGGGCACCCCTCGGTAGAGGCACGCGGGGTACGTCCGGTCCGGGCGGGTCGCTCGACGCGCGCGCCAATCGCACGGCCCCGTACCCGCCGAAGACGAGGAGGACGAGTGCGCCGGGGAGCACCGTCACCCACCACGGAACGTCGGGCACGAAAACGGCGAACCCGAAGGCGACGAGTGCAAGGACCATCGCGGCTGCACCGGAGACCACGAACGGCCACTGCCCGCGGGTGAAACGCCACTGCAGTCCGCTGCGCTGAGCGGAGCCGCTGAAGATCTGACCGTAGACGAGGAAGCCGAACAGAAGGGCCTGCGCTCCGCCGTCCGCTGGCAGGCGAAGTGCGATCACGCTGGCCACGAGGAAGGCGGCCGTGACCACCGCACTGACGATCTGCAACCATGCGAGCGCCCGCCGATCGACGGCGCGCTGCCGACGACCGGTCACCGCTCGCGCCTCCTCGAGATACCGCCGGGCAGTCTCCGCATCGGGCGGAACGAGCGCCTCCTGGCCCGCGACGGGCTTCTGGTCCATGATTCGACCTCCTCCGCTTTCCACGGGGAAAGCTTCTTACTTTCCTACGGGAAAGCGGGAGCGAGATCAACCCCTCCGGGAAATGACGAAGGCCGCCCCACACCTGGGGCGGCCTTCTCAAGAATGTTCTGCGCGATTGTACGCTGGCGTGCTCTGCCTTATCGGCGAAGACCCAGGCGAGCGATCAGCGAGCGGTAACGCTCGATGTCGACGCTCTGGAGGTAGCCGAGGAGACGACGGCGCTGACCGACGAGCAGGAACAGACCACGACGCGAGTGGTGGTCGTGCTTGTGCTCCTTCAGGTGCTCGGTGAGGTCCTTGATGCGCTGCGTCAGCATTGCGGCCTGCACCTCGGGGGATCCGGTGTCACCGGGGTGCGTCGCGTACTCTTCGATGATCGCCTTCTTGACGTCTGCTTCGAGTGCCATAGATTCGATCCCCTTTCAGCTTGTTGCGCGGCGCCCGACGCCTGATGCGAGGGCTCTCTTTATCCGCGGCCGATCAAACGGCAACCTGAAGAGTCTACCAGCCCCAGCCCCCTGCCGACGACCGCGATCCGCGCCCACCCGTTCCCCCTCGGATACGCTCGAGAGGTGCAGCACGGCCAGGCATCGCGATGAGCGGATCACGCGGACATCTCATCGACCTCTCCCCTCTGAAGGCGAGCCCCGCGTTCGCTCGGATGTGGATCGGATCGGCCCTCGCCGGCATCGGCGGGCAGCTGACACTCGTCACCGTGATGCTGCACGTGTTCAGACTCACCGGCAGCACCTTCGCGGTCTCGATGATCGCGGTCGCAGGGCTCATCCCGATGATCCTCGCCGGACTCTACGGCGGCATGCTCGCCGACGCGTTCGACCGACGACGCGTCGCACTCATCGCCGCGACGGTCACCTTCGCGTCCACAGCGCTGCTCGCCGCGCTAACGTGGACCGGCTCGGAGACGATCTGGTGGCTCTACGCCCTGAGCATGATCACCGCGGCCGCGAACTCGGTCGGCATGGCGACCCGCACCGCCATCGTTCCGCGCCTGATCCCGCGCGACCTGCTCGCGCCGGCATCCGCTCTGAACGGGATCTCGATGGGTCTCACCGTCATGGCGGGCCCGGCTCTCGCCGGGATCCTGGTCGCCCTGACCGGGTACGGATGGACCTACACGATCGACGTCGTCCTCATGCTGTCGATGTTCCTCGGACTCTGGACCCTGCCCGCACTCCGCCCCGAAGGCGACATCGTGCGCCCCGGACTGGCCTCCCTCGTCGATGGCTGGCGATTCCTCCGACGGGCCGGCAACATCCGCATGCAGTACATCGTCGACATCATCGCGATGACCTTCGGCCAGCCGCTCGTGCTCTTCCCCGCCCTCGGCACGATCCTGCTGGGCGGCGGCGCCGTGACGACGGGCCTCCTCACCGCCGCCGTCGCACTGGGCACTTTCGCCTCGAGCCTGTTCTCCGGCCGCGTGGTGCAGTACCGCTGGCACGGACGCGGCATCGCCCGCGCCGTCCAGGCGTACGGCGCGTCGATCCTGGCGTTCGGGATCGTCCTGCTCACGGGCGTCTTCCTCCCGCCGGCTTCCGAGGCCGCACCGAACATCGCCCTCATCGTCGTGGCGTGCATCGCGCTCACATTCTCCGGAGCGGCCGACAACGTGAGCTCGATCTACCGCAACACCATGATGCAGGCGGCGGTGCCCGATGCCATGCGCGGCCGCCTCCAGGGCGTCTTCATCGTCGTCGTGGCGGGCGGGCCCCGGGTCGGCGCGCTTTACGCAGGCACCCTCTCGACGTTCACAGCGCTCTGGTTCCCGCCCGTGCTGGGCGGGGTGATCGTGATCGCGCTGGTCGCCGTCCTCATGCGGCGCAGCGCGCGCTTCCGCGACTACGACGCAGAGAACCCCGAGCCGTGAACGGCACGGGGTCCTCAGCGCACGCGTATCAGTCCTGCTGCAGTGCAGCCTGCAGGTCGAGGTTGATCGTGACGTCCTTGCCGACGAGCACGCCGCCGGTCTCGAGGGCGGCGTTCCACGTCAGGCCGAAGTCCTCGCGGTTGATGACGGCCTTGGCCGACGCGCCGGCCTTGTAGTTGCCCCACGGGTCGGAACCGAAGCCACCGAAGTCGACCTCGAAGCTGACGGGCTTGGTGATGCCGCGGATGGTGAGGTCACCGTCGACGTACAGCTCGCCGTTCTCGGCACGGGCACCGGTGGAGACGAAGTCCATGGTCGGGAAGTTCTCGGTGTCGAAGAAGTCGGCCGAACGCAGGTGCTGGTCGCGACCCTCGTCCTTCGTGTCGACGGACGAGACGTCGACGCTCGCCTCGACCTTGGTCTCGAGCGGGTTCTCGGGAGCGGTCAGCGTCGCGCTCTTCACGCCGAAGGTGCCGCGCACCTTAGAGATCATCATGTGACGGACGCTGAAGGTGACCTCGCTGTGGGAGGGGTCGAGGACGTAGGTGCCGGGGCGGTAGCCGGGGATGTCGATGCTGGTCATGGGATCTCCTTGGGACGTGGGGGCCGCTCGAATGGCGACAGGAAAGGGAACCGTGCTCTCGAAAGATATATTCCCATGAATAAGAATCTCCTGAGTGCAACGGAAGACGCCCCGCCCGCGAACGGGACGAGGCGTCTTCGTGAACGTCGTGGGGTCAGCCGACGGCGACGAGGTCGATGATGAAGATCAGCGACTTGCCGGAGAGGAAGTGTCCTCCCCCGGCCGGTCCGTAGGCGAGGTGCGGCGGGATGGTGAGCTCGCGACGGCCGCCGACCTTCATGCCGGGGATGCCGTCCTGCCAGCCTTGGATCAGGCCGCGCAGGGGGAACTGGATGGTCTCACCGCGGCCCCACGAGGAGTCGAACTCCTCGCCGGACTCGAACTCGACACCGGCGTAGTGCACGGTGACGGTGTCGCCGGGCTTGGCCTCGGTGCCGTCACCCTCGATGATGTCGCGGATGACCAGCTCTGCGGGGGCAGGACCGGTGGGGGCGTCGAACTCGGGCTTCGTACGATCAGTCATGACTCCATCCAACCCGAGTGCACGCCGACCGGTCAACGCGACCGCACCTGCTCACAGCGAACACCCGACGAAGTCGCCCTTGACACTCCCGGGAGGCGGGTGCACCCTGGTTTCAAGCCAACTCAGCGCCCGGGAGACATGCAGGCATCGCCGCAGCACCGGGCGCTGAGTCTGTCCGGGGCGGGGCCCCACCCCGGGTCGCTCAGTACGCGAGCAGCGCGGCGCGCGTCGCGCGGGTCCGGATGAGGAGCGCGCGCTCGTCGTCCGACGCGAGCGGATCCCGTCCGGTGATCGCCCGCTGGCGGACGGATGCCAGTGTCGTCGCGTCCTTGATGAACTCGCGCATCAGGGGTCGACGATCTCCGCGCAACCGCGCCGCCCAGGCCATCCCGACCTTGCGCCCCGCCGGAGTCGCCAGCATCGTGACCTCCTCGGGAGTGAACCACCCGGCTGCCGCGTAGTCGCCCAGACGCGCCTTCGTCAGTCGCGCCTCCTCCCGGCGCAGCGCGACGATGCCGATGATGAACCCGGCGAACAGCGGGACCTGCAGCGTGAAATACAGCAGGAAGAAGTCGGCGTAGGTCGCGGATCCGTTCCACAGCGCGTGCAGCAGGATCGCGCCCAGCAGGCCGAGGAGCCCCGCGCCGAGGGCCGCCCATGCCGAGGAGTGACGGCGCGCCGCGAGCCCGATCGCCAGGCCCGTCAGTGACGTGAACATCGCATGGGCGAACGGGGAGAGGAGCGCACGCACGACGAAGGTCACCGAGAGCTGCTCTCCCCCGCCCTCGATCAGGCTGATCGCGAAGTACTGGATGTTCTCGGTGAACGCGAACCCCGCGCCGACGAGCGCGCCGTAGACGACACCGTCGATCGGACCGTCGAACGCGCGACGTGCCACGAGGAAGATGAGGAAGACGCCGAATCCCTTCCAGAACTCCTCGACGATGGGCGCCTGCACGACCGCGGCCAGCTCCTCCGAGCGGAAACCGAAGGCGAAGGTGAGCGCGAGATCGACCAGCAGTGTGAGGCCGACCGCGGCGACGGCACCCCACGCGATCGCGAAGATCACGAGACTCTTGGGCTCAGGCTCCCATCGATCGATCAGTCTCACGCCGAGGAACACGATCGCGAGCGGGATGAGCGCGAGCACCAGCCCGATGACGGATGCCGAGGGCCCGAGTGCCACGACGAAGTACCCGATCAGCGCCAGGAGGAGCAGCCCGAGGAATCCGAAGAGCCAGATCGATACGCTGCGCCCCTTGCGCGTCGGCACGGGGAGCGCCGGCAGCCCCTCAGCGGGAGAGGGCGCGGCCGGGGCGGGCGGAGTGTACGGCGTCGGCTGCGCGAGAGCCGAGGCATACGCCGGCTGCTGCGAGAACTGCCGGGGCGTGTAGGCCGACTGCGCGTACTGCTGCTGCGAGAACCGGGGGGCCGGCGCCTGCTGCGGGGCGGGAGGCTGCTGCACGGCTGGAGGCTGCTGCGGAGCCGGCGGCGGGGTGTACGGCGAGGGCTGCTGCGGCTGGGACGGTCCTCCGAAACTCATAGCCACGAGCATAGGGGCCACAGCGATGCCGGTAGCGGTATACCGGACGCCTCCGCGGACAGTGCGCAGCCACCGGGTAGCGTAGAGGCATGCGGTTCGCTCATCTGCGCCGTCCGGATTCCCCCTCTGCGGTTCTCGCCGTGGTGGAAGACGCCGACGCCATCCTCGTCTCCGACCTCCTCACCGACGCTCCGGCGACGCTGCAGCAGCTCATCGAACGCGGGGACACCGCACTCGACCTGCTCCGCTCCGCCCTCGCCGACGGCGCCGCGCCCCGGCATCCGCTCGCCGATTGGTCGTTCGCCTCGGCGGTTCTGGCACCCCCGGCCGTGCTGGCCGTGGGACTGAACTACGCGGCCCACTCGAGCGAGCTGGGTCTCAAGACCGACGCCGCACCGACCGTCTTCACCCTGTGGCCGAACTCGCTGACGGGTCACCAGCAGACGACGTCCTGGCCCCGCACCCTCAGCGAAGCGGTCGACTACGAGGCGGAGCTCGGTGTTCTGATCGGCACCCCGGCGAAGAACGTCGCGGCGAGCGATGCGCTCTCCCACGTCTGGGGCTACACGGTCGTCAACGACATCACCGCGCGGAACATCCAGTTCGCGGAGGCGCAGTGGTCGCGTTGCAAGTCCTTCGACGGCTTCACTCCGACGGGTCCCTTCGCGGTGACCGCCGACGAGATCGCCGACCCGCAGGATCTGCACATCTGGACCGTCGTCGACGGTCACACCGTGCAGGACGCGACGACCGGCCAGATGGTGCGCTCGGTCGCGACGCTCATCGCGCACCTCTCGCAGTCGCTCACGCTGCTGCCCGGCACGCTCATCTCCACCGGCAGCCCGGGCGGTGCCGGCTACTCCCGCGATCCGCAGATCTTCCTCCGCGACCGTTCGACCGTCACCGTCGGCATCGACGGCATCGGCGAACTCACGACGCACTGCCGCATCCTCGACTGATCGTCGTCGGTACGCGGAATCGAAGAAGGGCGGATGCCGAAGCATCCGCCCTTCTTCCGTCTCCGCTCAGATCTCGATGAGATCGTCGGTCGGGATGATCGGGATCGCGGCCGTGACGGCCTCGAGTCCGGACAGACGCGCGGGCGACAGCTGCTTGGTGACCTCTTCCCGCGACATGAGGCCGGCCTCGACGACCAGGTCGGCGACGCTCCGGTTGGTGAGCAGAGCGGTCTTCGCGAGCGCTGCCGCGGCCGCGTACCCGATGAAGGGGGTCAGCGCCGTGATCACGCCGACCGAGGCACCCACCATGGTCCCGAGGCGGTCGCGGTTGGCCGTGATGCCGTCGACGCAGTTCACCCGGAGGGTCCACATCGCCTGGCGCATCCAGGTGATCGACTGGAAGATCGAGTGCGCGATCACCGGCTCGAAGGCATTGAGCTGGAGCTGCCCGCCCTCGACCGCCATCGTCACCGTCATGTCCGCGCCCACGACGGCGAAGGCGACCTGGTTGACGACCTCGGGGATGACGGGGTTGACCTTGCCCGGCATGATGCTCGAGCCCGCCTGGCGGGCGGGGAGGTTGATCTCGCCGAAACCGGCCTGCGGTCCCGACGAGAGCAGGCGCAGGTCGTTGCAGATCTTCGAGAGCTTGATGGCGTTGCGCTTGAGCGACGACGAGAACGACATGAACGCACCGGTGTCGCTCGTCGACTCGACGAGGTCGGTGGCGGTCTCGAGGTCGAGGCCGGTGATCTCACGCAGGTGCTTGAGGACGGCGGGCGCGTAGTCGGAGTGGGTCGTGATGCCGGTGCCGATCGCCGTCGCGCCCATGTTGATCTCGAACATGAGCGAGGCGTTCTCGGTGAGCCGGCTGTGATCCTCGCCGAGGGTCGTCGCGAAACCGTGGAACTCCTGGCCGAGCGTCATCGGCACGGCGTCCTGCAACTGCGTGCGTCCGACCTTCAGTACGTCGTGGAACTCCCCCGACTTCGCCAGGAACGATCGGCGCAGCAGGTCGAGCTCCTCGAGCAGCGCCCGCAGGGTCAGCGACAGGCCGATCTTCACGGCGGTCGGGTACACGTCGTTGGTGGACTGGCTGCGGTTGGTGTGGTCGATCGGCGAGAGGAACGCGTAGTCGCCCTTCTCGTGTCCCGCCATCTCGAGCGCGATGTTGGTGATGACCTCGTTCGCGTTCATGTTCGTCGAGGTGCCGGCACCGCCCTGGATCACCCCGACCGTGAACTGGTCGTGGAACTCGCCGTCGATGACGCGCTGGGCCGCGCGGTCGATCAGATCCGCCCGCTCCGGATCGAGCACTCCGATCTCGCGATTCGCGCGGGCACTGGCCTGCTTGACCATCGCGAGGGCGCGAACAAGATCCGGGTAGACCGAGATCGGGCGCTTCGTGATCGGGAAGTTCTCGTCGGCGCGGGCGGTGTGGATGCCCCAGTACGCGTCGGCGGGAATCTCCATGCTCCCGAGGGAGTCGGTCTCAGTACGGGTCAGGGTCGGCGCGGCAGATGCCATGTCACATCCTTGTGGGTCGTGGCGAATGAGTGGAGTGGGGGATGACTCCAGTCTACGCCCGCGCCTTCGCCGCGCTCGGGGCACCGCATCAGCGCGTCGGCTTCCGCGAGAACGCCTCCAGACGCGCCTCGGGATCCAGCGCCGCCATCTTCTCGAGCCACGCCTCCGAGAAGTACTCGCCGGTGGGCGCCGTCGTCACCGGCACGACCGTATGCGTGATGGTGTCGGGGTAGACGTGCACGAGGTTGAACGCCTGCGCGGCATCCATCCCGTTGACCTCGGCCGCCGGACGCGCGACGTTCATGGTGTAGCAGGTGGCGGAGGCGACGCTCACGGGCACCCCGGCGAACACCCCGGTCGACGAGTAGTGGAGGTGACCGGCGAGGATGCCCCGCACGTCGCTCCCCCGGATCACGGCCTCGAGCTTCTCCTGATGGCGCAGTTCGAGGATGTCGAACAGCGGGAGGTGGCTCGGCAGGGGCGGGTGGTGCATGGCCAGCAGCGTGCCCTGCGGAGCCGGGGTCCGCAGAACGTCGGCGAGCCAGGCGAGCTGGCCGTCGTCGAGGTCGCCGTGGTGCCAGCCGGGCACCGAGGTGTCGAGCGCGATGATACGCAGACCGTCGATCTCCCAGACACCGGTGACGGGCTCCTCCGTCGCGGGCGCGTCCAGCAGTCCCTCCCGCAGCGCGGGTCGCTCGTCGTGGTTGCCCGCGACCCAGATCACCTGCGTCCCGAGTTCCCGGGCGACCGGCTCGACCGCGGCACGCAGGCGACGATAGGCGTCGGGCTCCCCCAGATCGGTCAGGTCACCGGTGAGGACGATCGCTGCCGGAGTGGGGTGAACCGCTCGGATCGCGACCAACGTGCGCGCGAACGTGTCGTCGACGTCGTAGCGCCCGCCCAAGCGCGCGCCTCCGGCGAGGAAGTGCGGGTCGCTGACATGGATGATCGTGTGCGACGCCGGCTGATGCCGACCGAAGACGTAGGGCCCTGGCATGGCACCAGCCTACGACGGGGGTGGGACGCCGGAGCGCCCTGGCCCGTCAGTGGCCGACGACGATGATGATGATGCCGGCGACGACCGCGAGCGCGCAGAGGGCGAAGCATCCGTACGCACCGACGAGCGACAGGCGCTTCTGCCCGTCGGTGAGCGGGCTCTTGCGCGCCGCCTTGGCGGCCTGCTTCTCGGCTCGCCGGAGGTCCTTCTCGGTGATGACCGTGATCGCGTCCGTGAACTCCGCGGGGCTCACGACGGGAGCGTGCCCGCTGCGCACCAGCAGGCGCAGACCCAAGGCGTAGAAGGTGACGATCGCGACGGCGCCGATCAGCGCCGCGACGAACACCTGGAAGAAGGCGAGCCAATCGATGGAGACGCTCATTCGCCCGTTCCCTTCTCGGTGCCGGCCTCGTCGCGGACCGCGGTCGTGCTCTTGGTGCGCGTGCCGTTCTTGCCCTGCGCTCGCGCATCCGCCTTCGCCTGCTTGCGGGCCTTGGCTTCGGCCTTGGCCTGCTCGATCCGCTGCTGGCGGCGCGTGGGCGGCGGGGCATCCGGCAGATCGATCGCGAGGCCGGACTCGGCCACATCGCTCATCGCGTTCGCGGGCGTGACCGCGTCACGCCGCGAGCGCAGGAAGAGCCCGATGATGACGGCGAGGGCGAGGACCGCGTCGATCGCGATGCCCCAGCCTCCGAGCCAGAGGGCGATGAGCGCCGCCAGCGCGCCGACCGCGCCGGCGGCCGGAAGCGTGAGGAGCCAGCCGATCGCGATGCGACCGGCCGTCCGCCAGCGCACCGTCGACCCGCGGCGGCCCAGACCGGAACCGATCACCGAGCCGGAGGCGACCTGCGTCGTCGAGAGCGCGAAGCCGAATGCGCTCGAGGCGAGGATCGTGGCCGCCGTCGCGCTCTCGGCCGAGAAGCCCTGCGCCGGCTTCACGTCGGTGAGTCCCTTGCCGAGGGTGCGGATGATCCGCCATCCGCCGAGGTACGTGCCGAGAGCGATCGTCACCGCACAGGCGATGATCACCCAGAGGTACGGGTCGGCCTGATCGGCGTTCTGCCATCCCACGGTGATGAGGGCGAGGGTGATGACACCCATCGTCTTCTGCGCGTCGTTGGTTCCGTGCGCGAGTGCGACGAGCGAGGACGTGAAGATCTGCCCCCAGCGGAATCCGTCACGGCCGTCGGGCTTGCCGTCGTAGCGACGCGTGATCGAGTACGCCGCCTTGGTGGCGACGAAGGCGATGATCCCGGCGGTGACCGGCGCGATCAGGGCGGGAAGGATGATCTTCGACAGCACCATCCCGAAGTCGATTCCCTGCACACCCACGCCCACCAGCGTGGCGCCGATGAGACCGCCGAACAGCGCGTGCGACGAGCTCGAGGGCAGCCCGAGCAGCCAGGTGAGCATGTTCCAGGTGATCGCGCCGATGAGCCCGGCGAAGATCATCGGCAGGAAGACGGCGGCTTGGATGCCGTCCTCGTGGATGATCCCGTGCGAGACGGTCTTGGAGACCTCGGTCGACAGGAAGGCGCCGACGAGGTTCAGCACCGCGGCGAGGAGCACGGCGGTCTTGGGCTTGAGGGCACCGGTGGCGATGGGCGTGGCCATCGCGTTCGCGGTGTCGTGGAAGCCGTTGGTGAAGTCGAAGAAGAGTGCCAGCAGGATCACCAGCACGACGAGGAGGGCTGCGGTTTCCACCGTTCGCTTTCGGTCGTTGAGGAAGAGGGAGATGTCGACGAGATCGACGTGACGAACGAAGAGTTCACCGTGGGTTTGACTTCCGTTAACCGGCCCCGTTGAATCCTCCCACCGTCCCCGGTGCCGGTCAACTCGACCTGGGATAGCGTGGAGCGGTGACCAACGCCCCGATCGCAGACCGACGCTCGACCCTCCGCACCCACCACGGCGACACGTTCGACGACCCGTACGAATGGTTGCGCGAGAAGGAGTCCCCCGAGGTCGTCGCGCACCTCGAGGCCGAGAACGCGCACACGGATGCCGAGACCGCGCACCTCGCCGGACTCCGCGAGACGCTGTTCGAGGAGATCAAGGGCCGCGTGCAGGAGACTGATCTCTCGGTGCCGACCCGCCGCGGCGACTGGTGGTACTACAGCCGCACGGTCGAGGGGGCGCAGTACCCGATCCACTGCCGTGCGGCGGCCGACACCGACGACTGGACTCCCCCGCAGCTGACGCCGAACGTCGCCGTTCCCGGCGAGGTCGTGCTCCTCGACGGGAACGTCGAGGCCGAGGGTCACGAGTTCTTCTCCCTCGGAGCGTTCGACACCTCCGACGACGCGACCAAGCTGCTCTGGTCGACCGACTTCGAGGGCGACGAGGTCTACACGATCCGTGTGCGCGACCTCACCACCGGCGAGACCCTGGCCGACGAGATCCCGAACACCGCCGGCGCGTTCTTCACGCCCGACGGCTCGGCCATCCTCTACACGACGCGCGACGACGCCTGGCGTCCCGACACTCTCTGGCTGCACGCGCTCGGAACCCCGGTGTCCGAGGACGTCCAGCTGTTCCACGAACCCGACGAGAAGTTCTGGCTCGGCGCGGGCATCACCCGCAGCCGGAAGTACCTGGTCATCGGCGTCGGCTCGAGCATCACGAGCGAGGAGTACCTGGTCGATCTCGCCGGGCCTCTCACGGCGGAGCCGCGGATCGTCTGGCCGCGCGCCGAAGGCGTCGAGTACTCGGTCGAGCACGCGGTCGTCGACGGTGAGGACCGGCTGCTCATCCTCCACAACGACGATGCCCTCGACTTCGAACTGGTCTCGGTCGCCTCCGAGGCACCCCAGGGTGCGCGACGCATCATCCTGCCGCACGAGCCCGGTCGGCGGCTGCTCGGCGTCGATGCGTTCCGCGACTTCGCGACGGTCGAGTACCGGGCGGAAGGCCTGGAGCGGGTGGGTCTGCTCGACTACACGACGGATGCCGTCGCGGACATCCCCTTCGACGAACCGCTGTACTCGGCCGGAGTGAGCGGCAACCCGGAGTGGCACTCCCCCTTCCTGCGCCTCGGGTACACGTCGTTCGTCACTCCGGGCACCGTGTACGACCTCGACCTCGCGACGAAGGAGCTGCTGCTCCGCAAGCGCGTCACCGTGCTCGGCGGCTATGACCCGACCGAGTACGGGCAGCGGCGGGACTGGGCGACGGCCGACGACGGCACCCGAGTGCCGATCTCGCTGGTGTGGAAGAAGGAGTTCGGCACCCCCGGCGAAACTCCGCGCCCTCTGCACCTCTACGGCTACGGCTCCTACGAGCACTCGATCGATCCCGGGTTCTCGGTGGCCCGCCTGTCGGAACTCGATCGCGGCGTCGTCTTCGCTGTGGCGCACGTGCGCGGCGGCGGCGAGATGGGCCGCCAGTGGTACGAGGACGGCAAGCTGCTGCACAAGCGCAACACCTTCACGGACTTCGTCGCGAGCGCGCGTCACCTCGTCGACACCGGGGTGACCGCTCCCGACCGCCTGGTCGCCGAGGGCGGCAGCGCCGGCGGACTCCTGATGGGCGCCGTCACCAACCTCGCTCCCGAACTGTTCACCGGCGTGCTCGCCGCCGTCCCGTTCGTGGACGCCCTCACGACCATCCTCGATCCGTCGCTCCCCCTCACCGTCATCGAGTGGGACGAGTGGGGCGATCCACTCCACGACGCCGACGTCTACGCGTACATGAAGTCCTACTCGCCGTACGAGAACGTCCGCGACGGCGTGCAGTACCCGCGCATCCTCGCGGTGACGTCGCTCAACGACACGCGCGTCCTCTACGTCGAGCCGGCGAAGTGGGTCGCCCGTCTGCGGGAGGCCGGAGCATCCGACGTCCTGCTCAAGTGCGAGATGGTCGCCGGGCACGGCGGGGTCAGCGGGCGCTACAACTCCTGGCGCGAGCGTGCGTTCGAGCTCGCCTGGCTGCTCGACACGCTCGGCCTCGCCGACTGACCGCGCGAAGAGAAGGCGATCGCGCCGCATGGGTCCGTTCCGCTGAGGAGCGGCCCGATGCGGCGCGATCGCCTGATTCGACCTGACGCGCTCAGCCGAAGAGCGCTGCGGCCTCGTCGTAGCGGCTGCGGGGAACCGTGTTCAGCTCGCCCAGCGCCTCGGCGAACGGCACCTCGACGATGTCGGTGCCGCGCAGCGAGACCATGCGGCCCCAGGACTCGGCGACGAGCGAATCCGCCGCGTGCAGGCCGAGGCGTGTCGCGAGGACCCGGTCGAATCCGGAGGGAGACCCTCCGCGCTGGATGTGTCCGAGCACCGTCGAACGCGTCTCGATACCGGTGATGCGCTCGATCTCGGGGGCGAGCACCTCGCTGATGCCACCGAGCCGGGGACGGTTGAACGCGTCGAGCCCCTTGTCGCTGTACGCGGTGTCCATCCCGGTGAGCGTGAAGCCCTCGGAGACGACGACGAGCGGCGCACGACCGCGGTCGTGCGCGCTCGAGACGAGAGCGGTGATCTCGTCGATCGACATCGGCACCTCGGGGATGCAGATGACGTGCGCGCCGGCGGCCATACCCGCGTGCAGTGCGATCCACCCGACGTGGCGGCCCATGACCTCGGCCACCATGCAACGCTGATGCGAATCGCCGGTGGTGCGCAGGCGGTCCATGGCATCGGTGGCGATGTTCACCGCGGTGTCGAAGCCGAACGAGTAGTCGGTCGCTCGCAGATCGTTGTCGATCGTCTTCGGCACACCGATCACGTTGATGCCGTCGTTCGCGAGACGGTTGGCGGCCGCGAGCGTGCCCTCTCCGCCGATCGCCAGGATGCCGTCGATGTTGTGCGCCGCGAGCGTCTTCGCGATGTTCTCGGCGCCGCCCCGCGGCCCCTCGTACGGGTTCGTCCGGCTGGTGCCGAGGATCGTTCCGCCGACCTTCGAGAGGCCCTTGACCTCGTGGCGCGTGAGCGGGAAGAAGTCGCCGTCGACGACCCCTCGCCACCCGTCGCGGATGCCGACGAACTCGATGTCGTAAGTGGTCGTGCCCTTGAGCACGACGCCGCGGATCACCGCGTTGAGTCCGGGGCAGTCGCCACCGCTCGTCAGGATTCCGATCTTCATGCTGTTGCCTCAGACGCTCGGGAGAAGGAAAGGGGAAAGGCGACGCTGCCTGCGATCGACACTAGTGCCATGCGCCCGTCGAGCGCCATTCGAGCATGTCGAAAACCGGAGATCTTGCCGAAGAAAAAGGACCATCCGGCACAACTTCTCCGAATGGCCCTTCTCGGCCCTCGAATCGCGATCAAGAATCGCGATTCTTAACGACTTTTCACGCGCTGCGCAGCGTCTCCCGTAGCAGATGCATGAGCGCCCCGAGCTGCACGGGCTCGGCTGCCGCATCGTCGACGGCCTCGCCGTCGAGCGCACGAGCGGCCAGGCCCTGCTTCTGATCGATGAGCTCGGCGATCTTCGTGTCGATCGTGTGCGCGGCGATGATGCGCCACGCGGTGACCGGCTCGTCCTGACCGATGCGGTGCACGCGGTCGATGGCCTGCGTCTGCTCGGCCGCCGTCCACGACAGCTCGGCGAGCACGACGTTCGACGCCGCCTGCAGGTTGAGACCGACGCCCGCTGCGGTGAGGGAGCAGACCGCGATGCCGACCTCGGGGTCGCCGTTGAAGTCGTCGATCGCCTGCTGACGGACCGTCGTCGTCTGGTCGCCACGGATCGAGACCGAGCGGATGCCCGCGGCGGCGAAGTGCGCCTCCGCCTGATCCATCACGTCGATGTGCTTCGCGAAGAACACGACCTTGCCCACCGAGCGCTGCAGCTGCGCCGCATAGTCGGCGGCGAGCGACGCCTTGGCCTGGCCGATACGCCGGACCATGGTGAAGACGTTGTCGCCCCCGGTTCCGGCTGCCTTCGACTCCTCGAGCTCGTTCTGGGCGACGAGACGCACGATGTCGTCGTCGATCTCGCCCGGCGCGAGGCCGCGATCGCCACGGGCCTCGATGATCCGACGGTAGCGGGCGGCGAGACGCTCCCCCAGCTCGCGCTCGGCCTGGCGGATGCTCCGCCCGAACTCGTCGTCGAGCTGCACGGGGAGATCGGCGATCAGCTTGTCGGGCAGATCGGCTGCGACGTCCTTCTTCTTGCGGCGGACGATCCCCATCGAGATGACGGCGTCGCGCGCCTCGGGGTAGAACGCCTTGTCGGCCGGAGTGAATCCTGTCGCGTCGAGCTTCTCCATGAGCTCCGGACCGGGCTTCTCCCCCGTGGTCCAGCCGAGGAACCGCCAGATCGCGTCGAAGTCCTCGACGTCGTTGATCAGCGGCGTACCGGTCAGGGCCAGCATGAGCGGCTTCCCGCCGGGCGTGCGCTCGCGCACACGAGAGGCCAACGACAGCACGTTCTGCGAGCGCTGCGACGACAGGTTCTTGATGAAGTGCGCCTCGTCGACGACCATGCCGCGCAGTCCGATCGACGACAGCCACGAGAGATGGCGATCGAGGATCTCGTAGTTGACGATGAAGATGTCGGCGAAGGCGTCGATGTCGTCGCCGTCGCCCTGGATCACGGTCGCACGCCGCTGCGGCGTCCACCGCTCGACCTCGCGCGCCCAGTTCATCTTGACGACGTTCGGGACCACGACCAGGAGCGGGTAGGCGCCCGCGACCGAGGCGGCGAGAACCGACTGGGCGGTCTTGCCGAGGCCGGGCTCATCGGCCAGGAGGAAGCTGCGATGCCCGTCGCGAACCGCCTCGAGGAAGCGGGACTGATGCACCATCACCTCGAGACCCTTCGGCGAGATGTGGTCGTACTCGGGTGCCGGAGGCAGCTCCATGCTGGCGGCCGAGCCGCCCGCACCGGTCTCGAACGCCTTGTACAGCGGGCCCATCAGCTCCCAGCCGTCGAGGCGACGGCGCGGGGTGGTGGTCACGCGCGGCGTGAGATCGGGGGCGAGGAACGGGTTCGCGAGCTGACGGGCCTCGACCGACGGCGGGGTCACCTGACGCTCGGCGATGGCCGCGGGAACGACGGAGATCTGTACCGGCGCGGCATCGGCGATGATCAACTCTTCCGGAGCGAGCTCCGCACCGGACTCGAGCAGCCAGTCGCGGCGCATGCGCTTGGCGACCGGTGAGGTCGCCTGGTCCGCTTCGAGCAGCTGGATGAGCGACGTGTCGCGCGCCGCCGTCTTGGCGAGGATGGTCGCGACGCCGTCGAGCCGCTTGAGCAGCTCGGCGCGTGCGGCATCACCGATGTCGGCATCCGCTTTGACCCTGGCGCGCTCTTCGCGCACCAGGAACGCGATCACCTGGAACTTGACGCGGTTGGTCGGTCCCAGCTTTCCGCGCTGGGACTTGGCCTCGATCTCGCGCACCTTGCGCGCGAGGATCGGGATGAGGGGCGCCTCGTCATCGCGACGAGACGACTTCTTGCGCCGTGTGGCGGCGGTTGCCGTGGTCGGCATGCTCCTCCTGAGCGTGAAGGCCGGAACGCCCCAGGGGCTCCGGCGCTCTGTTGTCCGCGTGTGGCGTGAGCCAGGACCGTGCGGATGTAGATCGATCATCTCGCCGATGCGCGCAGGACGCGGAAGATTCGACGATGACTGCGACCACTCTACGCCATCCCGGGCGAGGAACCCCCGTGGCGACGCGCGCGGCGGACCGATCAGGCGGTCTGCTCGCGCAGCACGCGCTCCGCATCGCTCACGTCGGCGGCGATCTGCGCCGTGAGCTTCTCGATGCCCTCGAAGGCGACCATGCCGCGCAGGCGCTCGGTGAACTCGACGGTGACGTCGTGCCCGTAGAGGTCGAGACCGGTCTCGCCGAGCACGTGCGCCTCGACCTGACGCTCGAGCACGTCGTCGAAGGTCGGGTTCGTCCCGACGGAGATCGCGGCGGGGTGACGGATGCCCGTGTCGTGGTCGATCAACCACCCGGCGTACACGCCGTCGGCCGGGACGAACGCATCGACGACGGCCGACAGGTTCGCGGTCGGGTATCCCAACTCCCGTCCCCGCTTGAGGCCGTGGACGACGACGCCGCGCACATCGGGCGAGCGTCCGAGCACCCGTGCGGCGCCGGTCACATCGCCGGCGATGAGGAGCTCGCGGATCCACGTCGACGACACCCGTCGTGCGGAGCCGGGAAGGTAGACGTCATCGACCACCTCGACGGTGAACCCGTGGCTCGGCCCCATCTCGCGCAGCAGCTCGGGGGTGCCCGCACCGCGGTTCCCGAAGCGGAAGTCCTCGCCCACGAGGACGGTCGAGACCCCGAGAGCCGCGACCAGGATCTCGGTCACGAAGTCCTCGGCGCTGAGCGAGGCCATCTCCTCGTCGAAGGTGAGCAGCAGCGTGGCATCCAGACCGAGCTCGCCGAGGAGCTCGAGTTTGCGCTCCACCGTCACGACGTTCTCGGGGCAGCGGTCGGGTCGCAGGATCGCCAGCGGGTTGCGGTCGAAGGTGACGGCGACGGAACGCGCGCCCGTCTCGGCCGCTCGTTCCTCGAGCCGTCGGATCACGGCACGATGGCCGGCGTGCACCCCGTCGAACTTGCCGATCGCCACGATGCTGGGGCCGAAGCCCTCCGGGACCTCGGCGAGATCGCGGAAGACGATCACGCGTCGACCTCGACGGTCGTCCGTGCGACGTCCGGCCGGTTGGTCCGCAGCCACCAGATGCCGAACACCGGGAGCACCAGCGGGATGAAGAGGTATCCGCGTCCGAACAGCGACCACACGGTCTCGTGCTGGAACTGCTCGGGGATCAGGATGCTGAGCAGGCCCACGACCAGGACACCCGTGAGTTCGAAGACGATCGCCACCCAGGCCACGGTGTACCAGCCGCGCCGCCTCGCGAGCACGAGCGCCAGGGTCGCGAGGATGTAGACGACGGCGGCGACGGCCGAGAGCGAGTACGAGAGAGGAGCCTCGTCGAACCGTCGGAAGATCTGCACGAAGCTCCGGCCGGTGGCCGCGAGCGCCATGACGGCGTAGACGATCACGAGGACGCGACCGATTCCGGTCATCCTGGTGGTGGGGGCGGTGGTGCTCATAGCGCATTCCATCCTAGATGCGCCAGAGGGGACCGACGTCCGTGTGCGGCTCCGGGTTACGCGATCTGCACGGTCCAGATGACGTGCATGCGCCACACCATGATCGCGATGGCCAGGGCGGCGACTCCGAGGATGACGGTGCTCCAGCGGCTGCGCTCCATCAACGCCCAGAGCACGGCCCCGATCGGCAGGAGCACGGCGGAGACGAGATAGACCCAGAACTCGAGGAGGTCCCCCGTGGGCGGGTTCCCCACGAGCGGAGCGATGATCGCGGTGACCACCTGGGCGACCAGCAGGGCCTCGACGAGGGCGACGGCGCCGACGGACCAGTCGGTCGGGCGACGGCCGGCGAGTCCCGCCACGACGCAGAACGCTCCGGCGACGACCGCCACCACGATCTGGGCGAGGGTGAACCACAGGATCATCGGGCACTCTCCGGCATGTTCATGGCGCTCTTGAGGTCGCCTCCGCGTTTCTCGACGACACCGACGAGAACACCCTCGTCGTCGATGGCCGCGACCAGCGGTGCATCGATCCGGCCGGCTTGGCCGGCGAGTCTCTTCCCGTGGCGCAGATCCCGCGCTTCCTCGGCGGAGACGGACAGCACGGGCAGGATGAGCTCCGCGGCCTGCGCAGGGGTGAGGACCGGAGCCCCCTCGAGGGAATCGATGTCGACGGCATCCGCGACGTCGAACGACCCCACCCGGGTACGCCGCAGCGCGGTGAGGTGCCCGCCGACGCCCAGCGCGGCACCGAGGTCGCGGGCCAACGACCGGATGTACGTACCGGACGAGCACTCCACGATCACGTCGAGATCGCGGATGCCGTCACCCGCTCTGTCGCCGACGACATCGAAGCGCGAGACGACGACGTTCCTTGCGTCGAGGACGACCTCCTCCCCCGCACGGACGCGATCGTATGCGCGGCGACCGTCGACCTTGATCGCGGACACCGCGCTGGGAACCTGCGAGATCTCACCGGTCAGGGCCGAGATCTCCGCGGCGATGCGTGCGTCGGAGACGTCCGCCCAGGCGGCGGGATCCGCGTGCGCGGTGATCTCTCCGTCGGCGTCGTCGGTGCCCGTGGCCTGTCCGAGACGGATGGTCGCCTCGTAGGTCTTGCCGGCGCCCACGATGTAGGTGAGGAGCCGGGTGGCGCCCTCGATGCCGATCACGAGCAGTCCGGTCGCCATCGGGTCGAGCGTGCCGGCGTGCCCGACCTTGCGGGTGCCGAACGCACGACGCGTGCGCGCGACGACGTCGTGGCTGGTCAGCCCTGCGGGCTTGTCGACGAGGAGGATGCCCGGCAGAACCATCCCTCCAGCCTACGGTGCCCGGCCGCACGGGCGAACACGCGGTCGCGGCTCGAATAGGCTTGTCGGATGCCGGAGACGCCCGAGAACCGCGACCGGGAGATCGCCGCCCCGGTCATCGACTGGTACCGTTCCGCGGCTCGCGATCTGCCCTGGCGTCGGCCGGAGTTCCACGAGCGTTTCGGCGCCTGGGGCGTGCTCGTGAGCGAGTTCATGCTGCAGCAGACGCCCGTCGCCCGCGTGATCCCCCGTCTCGATGCGTGGCTGGAGCGCTGGCCGTCGCCGGCGGACATGGCCACGGCCTCCCCCGCCGAGGTCGTGCAGCAATGGGCGAACCTCGGCTATCCGCGCCGCGCGCTCTGGCTCCACCGCGCGGCGACGGAGGTCGTCCGCGAGCACGACGGAACGGTCCCCCGAGACGTCCCCGCGCTGCTCGCGCTCACCGGGATCGGCGACTACACCGCCCGCGCGGTGGCCGTCTTCTCCTACGGCGACCGGCATCCGGTGGTCGACACCAACACCCGCCGCGTGCTTGCGCGCGCCGTCGACGGCAGCGCGCACCCGGGCCCTCCCTCACGGCGCGACCTCGCCCTGATGGAGGCGCAGATGCCGGTGGACGACTCCGCCGCCGCGGTGTTCAACGCCGCCGTCATGGAGCTCGGCGCCACCGTGTGCACCGCACGCGCGCCGTTCTGCGAAGAGTGCCCGATCGCCGACCGGTGCGCGTGGCTCGCCGCAGGGAGTCCCGCGACAGTGGATACCCGCCGAAAGCAGGCGGCCTACGAAGGATCGGATCGGCAGGCGCGCGGCGCGGTGCTGCGCGTACTTAGGGAGATCGCCCCCGCAGGCATCGCCTTGGAGGATCTGCTGCCGGACTGGCCGGATCCGTTGCAACGGGATCGCGCGATCGACTCGCTCGTCGCGGACGGGCTCGCCGAGGCCGGGAACGGAGAGATCGCGCTACCGCGCTGACTCCTCACAGCAGCTGATTGGTCCGGTGAGCCAGCACGGTGAGCTCGACCCGCGAGCGCACGCCGAGCTTCGCGAACGCCCGTCCGATGTGCACCTCGACCGTGCGCACCGACACCACCAGTGCTTCCGAGATCTCCCGGTTGCTCGCGCCGGCCGCCGCTCGCATCGCGACCTCGAGCTCGCGCGCGGTGAGCTGCTGCGACCATGCCGCCCGGCACGCCGCCAGCGGATCGATCGCCGACGATGCGTCATCGGCGTCGAGGGTCGCGATCCTGCGCACGACCGATCGCGCCCAGGCGTGAGCCCCCGAGAGCTCGAACAGGCTGAGCGCCGTGCGCAGGTGCTCGCGAGCGACGACCGCCTCCCCGCGGATCGCCGCACGGGTACCGAGCATCGCCTCGATGCGAGCGCGCGCGAACGGCGACCGCAGAGTGCGGGCCGCGCGCAGGACCTCGTCGCGCTCGGAGTGCCAGCGCACATCGGGAGCGGTGGCGACGCGTGTACGGAGCGAGCGGGCGAGGCTGACCTCCGGGGGCTCGATGAGACGCACAGCCGGCTCCTCGTCACCGCCCGGGCGGATCTCCTCGAGTCCGGGAACGGCGAACGACGTCTGCGGTGCCCCGAGCTCGCGCCACAGCCGGACGAATCCGGCGGCTCCGTCGAAATCTCCGTCGAGGAACGCCTCGATACCCTGATCGACCAGCAGATCGATCCGCTGAGCCGACGGCAGCGCACAGGTCAGCGCACGAGCGAAGGGTCCCAGCTCTCCGAGCACGGCGAGGTCGAGCCTGCGGGCGAGAACGACACCGAGTCCGGCGAACGGCATGCTCACCGGGAGCGTCATGGATGCCGTGAGCAGATGCTCGCGTGCCTCGCCCATGTCACCGCGCCAGACCAGGAGCAGGGCGTGCGCGACCGCGCGGTACGCATCGACGAGCGGACTCCGCTCGAATCCCTCTACGAGCGGATCCACCCCGGACGCGAGCGCGTCCTCATGGGCGAGCAGGCGCAGCCCGACGTCGATCCGTCCGTCGAGAGCGGAGGTCAGCGCGCGCATCAGGCCACCCGTCACCGGACCCGTGCCCTCGGCATCGTCTTCTTCGGACTCGCCCACGAGCAGCCACGCGAGAGCGACTGCGGGGTCTCGGAGCTTCGACTCGACACCGACCCGGGCAGAGGCGTACCGCAGCGACTCCCGCCAGGCGCGCATGCCCCGTCGGTCACCGCGCTCCGCGCACAGGGGCACGGCCAGCGCCGCTCCCCGAGCGATCGAGTACCAGTCCTCCGGTGCATCCGAGGCCGGGCGCAGCGCTTCCAGGTCGATCTCGGGAACCGACCCCTGCAGGTGAGCCTGTGCGATGAGCAGGCCGGCGAGGCCCTGCAGCCGATAGCGCTCCGTTCCGTGCGGGAACAGGGTGCCGAGCCAGGCGGCAGCCTCGAGCGCGTACCCGCCCCCGATCGCGGCCGCGCCGGCGACCATCCGGGCTTCGTCGAGATCCCGCCCCGCGGCGTGCGCGGCCGCCTCGCGCGCGATCATCAGGGCGCGATCGGCGTGCCCCGCTTCCGACAGCCCTCTCGCGATCCGCGTGAGTTCGCGGGCGGATCCGGGGTCCATCTCCAGCGACGCGCGCGCTCGATGCCAGTCCGCCTCGATCGTGCGCCGCTGCCGCGCGAAAACCTCGTGCAGACGCGCGTGCACCCGGGCGGCCTCGCCCGACCCCATGCCCGCGGATATCCAGATCGCGAGTCGCCGGTCCTGCAGACGGATGCGGCCCGCGTGCAGGTCGAGATGCCCGCCGATCGCGGATGCCGCGAGATCCTCGGCCGTGCGTCCGTCGAAGGCCAGGAGCGGCTCCAGCTCGTCGGTCAGCGTCACGGCCAGCGCGAAGAGAAGGGCGCGATCACGCGCCGAGAGATCGAGCCCTCTGAAGGCCTCGACGACGGCGGGCACCATCGGGAGAGGAGACGGCAGCGGAAGCAGCCCCTGGCGCTGCCCGCGCGTCAACGCGGCCGCCACCTGGCGGATCGTGGGCGCATTCGCGTGCAGATCGACCATGAGGCGCGACAGCACGTGCGGCGCGCACCCGATCTGTTCGTCGATCAGCTCGCCGAGCAACGGACCGACCGTCGCCCACGCGTGACTCGTTCCTCCGGACACCACTGCGCCGTCGATGATGCACCCCCTCGCACCGGATGAGACGCTTCTCATCCGGTGCGACGGTAGCAAGCAGAACCGCGACCGCGACGGTCATCGAGCGATATACCCAACGCGTCTCCGCGCAGGCGGGATCAGCGGTCGGAGTCCTCATCCTCCGCGCGCACGTACGGGTCGGCGTCGCCGGCGTGGGAGGCGGAGGAGGCGAGCTTCGCCACCTCGGCGTCGCGCTCCTGAGCCTGACGCAGCAGCGCGGTGATGTGGTCGGCGTTCTCCGGGAGCGCATCGGGGATGAACTCCAGCGTGGGCACCAGACGGGTGCTGAGCTGTCGCCCCACCTCGCTGCGCAGCATCCCCGTGGCCGAGGTCAGCGCCGCGCCGCTGGCGATGCGCTCCTCCTCGGTGCCGAGAACGGTGTAGAACACCGACGCGTGCTGGAGGTCACCGCTCACGCGTACGTCGGTGATCGTCACGAAGCCGAGCCGCGGGTCGCGCAGCCCCTTCTCGAGCCGCTCGGCGAGGATCACGCGGATCCGGTCGGCGAGGCGAGCCTGTCGTTCTCCAGCCATGCTTGATTCTCTCTCTTCAACCGCCGCAGCGGCGTGAAACTGTTGCGGAGGCGATGGATGCCATCGGGATAGTCGGGGTCTTGGGGGTTCCCGTTATCCCGATGGCATCCATCGCCGGAGCGACTCAACGAGGATCAGCCGCGCGGCTTCTCCACCAGCTCGGTCGTCTCGATCTCGTCACCGATCTGGATGTCGTTGTACTTGCCGAGGCCGATACCGGCTTCGTAGTCCGTACGCACCTCGGTGACGTCGTCCTTGAAGCGACGCAGCGATTCGATCGCCAGGCCGTCCGCGAGGACGACTCCGTCGCGGATGACGCGGGCCTTGGCGTTTCGCGTGATCGTTCCCGATCGCACGATGACACCGGCGATGTTGCCGAACTTCGAGGAGCGGAACACCTCGCGGATCTCGGCGACACCCGACTGGACCTCTTCGTACTCCGGCTTGAGCATTCCCTTGAGGGAGTTCTCGATCTCGTCGATCGCGTTGTAGATGACCGAGTAGAACCGGATGTCCACGCCTTCGCGGGAGGCGCGCTCGCGCGCCTTCGTGTCGGGGCGGACGTTGAAGCCCACGATGATCGCGTTGTCGATCGTCGCGAGGTTGACGTCGGACTCGGTGATCGCACCCACACCGCGGTGGATGATGCGCAGCTGGACGGAGTCGTCGACCTCGATCTTGAGCAGCGATTCCTCGAGCGCCTCGACGGCACCCGAGACGTCACCCTTGATGATGAGGTTGAGCGACTCGACCTTGCCCTCTTCGAGCGCACGGGTGAAGTCCTCGAGCGAGATGCGCTTGCGGGCCTTGGCCAGCTGCGCATTGCGCTCGACCGCTTCACGCTTCTCGGCGATCTGGCGAGCCATGCGGTCCTCGTCGGTGACGATGAACACGTCACCGGCGCGGGGCACCGAGTTCAGACCCTGAACCTGGACCGGACGCGACGGGTAGGCCTCGAGGACCTGCTCGCCGTTCTCGTCGGCCATCGCACGCACACGTCCGTAGGCGGTGCCGGCGACGATCGCGTCTCCGACGCGGAGCGTTCCGGACTGGATGAGCACCGTCGCGACCGAACCGCGGCCCTTGTCGAGCTTCGCCTCGATGGCGACACCGCGAGCGGCCTTGTTCGGGTTGGCGGTGAGGTCGAGACCCGCGTCGGCCGTGAGCAGCACGGCGTCGAGGAGCTCCTGGATGCCGGTGTTGGCACGCGCCGAGACGTCGACGAACATGACGTCGCCACCGAACTCCTCGGCGACCAGCCCGTACTCGGTGAGCTGCTGGCGCACCTTCGACGGGTTGGCGTCCGGCTTGTCGACCTTGTTCACCGCGACCACGATCGGCACGTTCGCCGCCTGGGCGTGGTTGAGCGCCTCGACCGTCTGCGGCATGATGCCGTCGTCGGCCGCGACCACGAGGATCGCGAGGTCGGTGACCTGGGCACCACGGGCACGCATGGCCGTGAAGGCCTCGTGACCCGGCGTGTCGATGAAGGTGATGGCACGCTCGATGCCCTCGTGCTCCGTCCACACCTGGTAGGCACCGATGTGCTGGGTGATGCCGCCGGCTTCGCCCTCGATGACGTTGGTCTGACGGATCGCGTCGAGCAGTCGGGTCTTACCGTGATCGACGTGACCCATGACGGTGACGACCGGCGGGCGGATCTCGAGGTCGTCGTCGCTCTCCTCCTCCAGCTCCTTCTCGAGGTCGAGACCGAAGCCCTCGAGGAGCTCCTTGTCCTCGTCCTCGGGCGAGACCATCTGGATCTTGTAGCCGAGCTCCTCGCCGAGGACCTCGAACGTGGCCTCGTCGAGGGATTCGGTGGCCGTGGCCATCTCACCCAGGTTGAAGAGAATCGTGACGAGGGTTCCGGGCTGGACCGTGTAACCGGTCAGCGTCTCGATCTTGTCGGCGAAGTCCGCGATCGACGCACCACGGCGCATGCGGATGATCTCCCCGTTTCCACGGGTGACGTTGACGCCGCCGACGACCGGGGCGCTCCGCATCTCGAACTCTTGCCGCTTCGCCCGCCGCGACTTGCGCTGCTTGCTCTTGCCGCCGCCCTTACCGAACGCACCGGCGGTACCACCGCCGGGACCACGGCCACGACCGCCGCCACCACCGGGACGACCGGCGAAGCCACCACCGGGACGTGCGCCGGGACCGGCACCGGGTCCACCGGCGCCACCGGGACGACCGGGGCCGCCGGGACGCTGCTGGAACGGAGCACCGGGACGACCGCCCTGGCCACCGCGAGGGGCACCGGGACGGGGCGAGCCGGGACGCGGAGCACCCGGACGGGGTGCACCGGGGCGCGGCGCCTGCGGGCGCGGGATGTTGCCCGGAGTCGGGCGCTGTCCCATGCCCTGCGCCGAAGCGAAGGGGTTGTTCCCCGGGCGAGGACCGGTGGGACGCTGTCCCATGCCCTGGGCCGACGAGAACGGGTTGTTCCCCGGGCGCGGAGCGCCGGGCTTGGGCGCGCCGCTGTCACCGGCGGGCGCGGTGGGTGCCGGTGCCTCCGGTGCAGGGGCCGCCGGGGCGGGCGCGGACGACTCCGCAACGGGAGCCTCCGCAGCGGGCGTCTCGACGACCGGTGCGGGTGCGGGCTTGGGACCGGGCTTGGGGCCCGGGGTCGGCGCCGACTTGCCGGCCGGCTTGGCCGCTGACGGCTTGGCGGCTGCCTGCTTGGCGGCGGGGCTCGCAGCCGGAGCAGTCTCGGCGGATGCCTTGAGCGAGGGGTCGGCATCGATCGCCGCGCGCAGCTTGCGCGCCACCGGCGGTTCGATGGTCGATGAGGGACTCTTGACGAATTCGCCGAGTTCCTTCAGCTTTGCAAGTGCGACCTTGCTGTCGACGCCGAGTTCGGCGGCGATCTCGTGTACGCGTGGTTTACCAGCCACAATTCTCCTGTCTGGGGCAGTCTGCCCAGACAGGGCAGACCATTAGTCGCGGACGGGTCTCATTTCGAGCCGTTCACTTTGTTTCCATAGCCGTTCAGCCGTTTCTCGATGGTCTGCGTGTCCACAGGGGTGGACACACGGAGTGCTCGTCCGAAAGCGCGGCGCCGCAGTGCGGACGCCATGCATTCCTGCGTCGGATGCATCCACGCGCCTCGCCCCGGCAGGACGGCGCGCTCATCGATGATGAGGATTCCGTTCTGGGACACCACCCTGAGGAGGGCGGAGCGGGGAGCACGCATGCGACAGCCGACGCACGTTCGTACGGGTTCCATCTTACACCTGCGTTTCCTCTCGCTCGGTACGCGGGCGGCGCGTGCCGAGCGGACGGTGGGCGCTCAGTCCAGGACGCTGTCCGGCTGGATGTCGATCTTGGCGCCCGTGAGCTTCGCGGCGAGACGGGCGTTCTGCCCTTCCTTGCCGATGGCCAGCGAGAGCTGGTAATCGGGGACGAGGGCTCGGACGGCCTTGGTGGTGGCGTCGAGGATGAACGAGCTCGTCACCTTCGCCGGGGAGAGCGCGTTCGCGACGAAGGCCGCGAGCTCCGGGTCGTGGTCGACGATGTCGATCTTCTCCCCCGACAGCTCTTCGGTGACGGCGCGCACGCGGCGGCCGAGCTCGCCGATGCAGGCGCCCTTGGCGTTGATGGACGGGTCGTTGGCCTTGACCGCGATCTTCGAGCGGTGCCCCGCCTCGCGGGCCAGGGAGACGATCTCGACGAGGCCGGCCGCGATCTCGGGGACCTCGAGCGCGAAGAGCTTGCGGACGAGACCGGGATGCGTGCGCGAGACGGTGATCTGCGGGCCCTTCAGCCCCTTCGCCACACTCGTCACGTAGACGCGGATGCGCGATCCGTGCGTGTACTCCTCGCCGGGAACCTGCTCCTCGGGGGGCAGGATGGCCTCGACGGAACCGAGATCCACATGGATCATCCGCGGGTTCGGACCCTGCTGGATGACGCCCGCGACGATGTCGCCCTCCTTGCCGCGGAACTCGCCGAGCACGGCCTCGTCGGCGATGTCGCGGAGGCGCTGGCTGATGACCTGCTTGGCGGCGAAAGCGGCGATGCGGCCGAAGTCGCTCGGCGTCGCGTCCTCCTCGCCGATGATGGCGCCCTCGTCGTCGGAGACCGCCTGCAGAACGGCGACGTGACCGGTCTTGCGATCGAGGTCGACGCGCACGCCCTCGGGAAGGTCGCCCTCGGCCGAGACATGCTTGGAGTAGGCGGTCAGGATCGCCTGCTCGATGATCGCGACGAGTTCGTCGAAGGGGATCCCCTTCTCCTTCTCGATTCCACGCAGCAGGCTCAGTTCGATATCCATGACGGCTCCCTATTCAGCTCTCGTCGCGCGGAATCACACACGCGACATCCGTACAACGATACCCCGCCCCCGCCACGGGTCGCCACGTCAGGCCGACGGCGACCTCTCCGGCAGCTCATCCGCGGAGGGCAGGGCGTTGATCGCGCCGATCAATCGGAACAGGTCGCCCACGCGTCGCTGATCGAGGCGGAGCGCCAGGCGAGGAAGGTCGACGGCATCGCCATCGGCGATCTCCACGGATCGCGGGGTCGCGCGCTCGATGCGGTCGGACGCCAACATCGACGCGAAGCGCTCGTTCAGGTCGGCGAGCTCGGCATCCGTCGGTTCCGCCCGGAGCCGCAGCACCAGGGTGTCCCCGAACCAGCGCAGCGAATCGTAGTTGCGCCAGAACCCCGTGATCTCCGCCCGCGCGGCGTCGACGGAGTCCGTGATCACCACTCGATCGAAATCGCCCTCCGAGATCACCCCCGCCGGCGCGAGGTGCTCGTCGACGAAACTGCGCAGCCCCTCCCAGAATCGCCCACCGGTCTCGTCGAGGAGCACGATCGGCATCGGCTCCGCCTTGCCCGTCTGCTGCAGGGTGAGGAGCTCGAACATCTCGTCGAGCGTGCCGAACCCGCCGGGCAGGCAGATGAACCCCTCCGACTCCTTGATGAGCATCAGCTTGCGGGTGAAGAAGTACTTCATCGCCACGACGTGGTCCTGACCGGACGACACGATCCCGTTGGGCTTCTCTTCGAAGGGCAGGCGGATCGAGACACCGAGCGAGAGCGCGGGCCCGGCTCCCTCCGCCGCGGCCTGCATGATCCCCGGCCCTGCACCGGTGACGACCATCCATCCATCGGTCGCCAGCGCCGCCGCGACGTCGCGGGCCTGCCGGTACAGCGGATCGTCGGTGCGCGTGCGAGCGGATCCGAAGACCGTGACCTTGGGCACACCGCGGTACGGCGCGAACAGTCGGAACGCGTCGCGCATCTCCGCGAGCGCCGCTGAAGCGATCTTGAGGTCGAGACGGTCGGTGCCGTCCTCCCCCAGCAGGATCGCGGTGCGCAGCATCCTCATCACGAGCCGACGGTCGGCATGCACTCCGGCATCGTCGAGCACGGCGTTGATCTCGGCACTCAGGGCGTCGGGGAGCGGTTCGTCGATCATGCGTCCAGCGTGTCACGACCCGCTGAACGGGCGCGAGGTGCCACACCGAGAACGCGAACGCCGCGCCCCGACGGGACGCGGCGTTCGTTCGATCGTCAGCGGGAGAGTCGTTCGACGGCTTCGGCGATCGACACGGCCTCGCGGTCACCCGTGACGCGATCCCACAGCTCGACCTGGCCCTCGGCCGCGCCGCGCCCGACGATCACGATCTTCGGCACGCCCACGAGCTCGGCATCGCCGAACTTCACACCGGGTGAGACCTTGGGGCGATCGTCGTAGAGCACGTCGAGCCCGATGCCCTCCAGAGCGGACGAGAGCTCCGCCGCGACGTCGAACGCGATCTGGTCGCGGCCGGCGGCGACGACCTGCACGTCGAAGGGCGCGACCGACGCGGGCCAGATGAGCCCCTTGTCGTCGTTGTTGAGCTCGGCGATGATCGCCAGGATGCGCGTGACGCCGATGCCGTACGAGCCCATCGTGACCGTGACGAGCTTGCCGTTGACGTCGAGCACCTTGAGACCGAGCGCCTCGGCGTACTTGCGCCCGAGCTGGAAGACGTGCCCGATCTCCATGCCGCGCGCGAGCTCCACGGGTCCGGAGCCGTCGGGGGCGGGGTCGCCGGCGCGCACGTTGGCGATCTCGACGATGCCGTCGGCTGTGAAGTCGCGCCCGGCGACCACCGAGTGCGCGTGCTTCTGGTCGATGTTCGCCCCGGTGATCCAGCTGGTGCCCTCGCTGACCCGCGGGTCGACGAGATAACGGATCCCGGTGGCGGACTCCTCGCCCAGCACCGCGCCCGTGCTCGACCACGGGCCGATGTAGCCCTTCACGAGCAGCGGATGCTTCGCGAAGTCCTCCGGGGTGGCGGTCTCGACCTCGGCCGGCGCGAAGGCCACCTCGGCGCGCTTCTCGTCGACCTCGCGGTCGCCCGGGATGCCGACGACGACCAGTTCGCGCGTGCCGTCGAGGTGCGTGAGGGCGAGGACGACGTTCTTGAGCGTGTCCGCGGCCGAGTACTCCCCGTCGAGAACGGCGTTGGAATGCGCGACGAGCGTGTCGATCGTCGGGGTGTCCGGCGAGTCGAAGACGATCGGCGCGGCATCGGCGTCGAAGGCGACGGCGTCGGGCACGGCGGTGGTGAACGCCTCGACGTTCGCGGCGTATCCGCCGGCGCTGCGCACGAAGGTGTCCTCGCCGACCGGGGTCGGGTGCAGGAACTCCTCGCTGCGCGAGCCGCCCATCGCCCCGGCATCCGCCTGAACGATCACGTACTCGAGCCCCAGGCGCTGGAAGATGCGCTCGTACGCATCGCGCTGCGCCTGGTAGCTGGCCTCCAGCCCCTCGTCGGACGCGTCGAAGGAGTAGGCGTCCTTCATCGTGAACTCGCGTCCGCGCAGCAGACCGGCACGCGGGCGGGCCTCATCGCGGTACTTGTCCTGGATCTGGTAGATCGTCAGCGGCAGGTCCTTGTACGACGAATAGAGATCCTTCACGAGCTGCGTGAAGGCCTCCTCGTGGGTGGGCGCGAGCAGATAGTCGCCCCCCTTGCGGTCCTTCAGGCGGAAGAGCAGGTCGCCGTACTCGTCCCATCGTCCCGTCGCCTCGTAGGCCTCGCGCGGCATGAGCGCCGGGAAGTGAACCTCCTGCGCGCCGGCCGCGGCCATCTCCTCGCGCACGACGGTCTCGATCTTCGACTTGACCCGCAGGCCCAGTGGCAGCCACGCGAAGATGCCCGCCGCCTGCGGCCGGATGTAGCCGGCGCGGATCAGCAGCTTATGACTCGCGACCTCTGCACCTGCAGGGTCTTCACGGAGAGTACGGAGGAAGAAGTTCGAAAGACGAGTGACCACGGGCCAAGTCTACTGACCCGTGGTCGTCGTCTTTCGGCGGATGACTCAGTTGAGCGCCGGGAGACCCTCGGGCACGACGCCACCCTTGTAGAGGCTGGCGGCGAGCTCCTGCAGCGCCGTCAACGCGGCTCGCTGCGGGAGCGGGCCGTAGGAGATACGGGCGACGCCGAGCTTCTCGTACTGGGCGGCGCTGAGCGCGCCCGGCAAGCCGATCACGCTCACCTTCCGCTCGCCGATGCCCTCGACCAGCTGGCGAGTGACGTGGGCGTCGAGGATGCCGGGTACGAACACCGACGTGGCGCCGGCATCGATGAACGCGCGACCGCGCTGGATCGCGTCGGCGACGCTCTGTTCGACCGGGCGCCCGCCGGCGCGGACGAACGCGTCGGTGCGTGCGTTGAGGGCGAACGGCACGCCCTCCGCCTCGGCCGCCTTGACGATGGCTTCCACCACGGCGACCGACTCGTCGAGGGGCTTGAGGCGATCCTCGACGTTCGCGCCGACGACACCGGCGGCGATGGCGAGACGCGTGGTCTCCCCCGCGTCGTCGTAACCGTCGTCGAGGTCGGCGGTGACCGGCACGTGGACGGATGCCGCGATCCGGCCGACCATGTCGAGCATGATGTCGCGCGGGATCGTGCCGTCGTCGTAGCCGAACGATGCGGCGATGCCGTGACCGGCCGTCGCGATCGCCCGGGTCTCGGGGAGCTTGGCGACCGCTCGCGCGGACACCACATCCCATACGTTCACGACGCGGAGGATCTCGGGGGCGTCATAGAGGTCGACGAGGGTCTGAGCCTTGGCTGAAGTGGTCATGTCCTCCACGCTAACGCGAACCCCCGACGATCGGGCCGCCGGGAACCGCCCCGTGACGATCCTCCGCGTGAGGATCCGCCTAGTGTGGACGCATGCCGCAGCGTCGTTCGCACGTCGACCCCTCCGCCGCGCAGACCGAGCTCGCCGTCGCGCTCTCGGCACTGCGTGCAGACCTCGATGCCCCGGTCGACTTTCCCGCCGAAGCGCTCGACGAAGCACTCTCCTCCCCCTCGCCGCCGCCCGAGCTCGACCTGCGCGACGTGCCGTTCGCGACGCTCGACCCGCCCGGCTCCCGCGATCTCGACCAGGCGTTCCATCTCGAGCGCGCCGGCCGCGGGTACACCGTGCGCTACGCGATCGCGGATGTCCCCGGCTTCGTCTCCCCCGGGGGCGCCGTCGATGTCGAGGCGCGGCGCCGCGGCCAGACGCTCTACGCCGCCGATGGATCGATCCCGCTGCATCCGCCCGTGCTGAGCGAGGACCGCGCCTCCTTGCTCCCCGACGTCGATCGCCCCGCTCTCGTATGGACCTTCGGTCTCGACGGTGACGGAACCGTCGTCGACACCTCACTCGAACGAGCGCTGATCCGGTCGCGGGTGCAACTCGAGTACGCCGGCGCCCAGGATGCGGTCGACCGTGGCGAGGACGGACCCGTCTCCCTCCTGCCCGAGATCGGCCGGCTGCGCATCGCGCAGGAGCGAGCCCGGGGCGGCGCCAGCCTGAACCTGCCCGACGAAGAGGTCGTCCGGACCGACGCCGGCGGATACGCGATCCGACGGCGCAGCCCCCTCCCCGTCGAGGAGTGGAACGCGCAGTTGTCGCTCATGACGGGCATGGCGGCCGCCTCGCTCATGCTCGAGGCGGAGGTGGGTATCCTGCGCACGATGCCCCGCCCCGACGACGCGGCGTTCGACACGTTCCGCCGACAGACGGCGGCGCTGGGACGGCCCTGGACCACCGGCGATTACGGCGACTTCCTCCGGGACCTGGATCGCACCGACCCGCTGACACTTCCCGTGCTGCAGGCGGCCGCGACCCTGTTCCGAGGTGCCGGCTACGTGACTTTCGACGGCTCGACACCGACCGACACCGTGCAGGCCGCGATCGCCGCGCCCTACGCCCACGCGACGGCGCCGCTGCGCCGACTCGTCGACCGATGGACGCTGACGATCTGCCTCGCCGTGTCCCGCGGTGAAGCCGTGCCCTCGTGGGTGCGGGACTCGCTCGCCGACCTGCCCGGTCTGATGCAGGACTCGTCGCAGCGCGCCTCCCGGCTCGACGCCGCCACCGTGAACGCCGTCGAGGCCGCGCTCATCACCCCGCTGGTGGGTTCCCGGGTCGATGCGACGATCATCGAGCTCCGCGGGGAGCGCGCGCGGATCCAACTGGCGGACCCCGCCGTCACGGCATCCGCACCCGTTCCGATCGATGCGCGCCCGGGAGACGTCATCCGCCTGCGTGTCGCGCGTGCGGACATCGGTGCGGGCGAGATCGAGTTCTCCCTGGACTGACCGTGCGTCAGGCCGCGGGGACGACGGTCGTCGTCATCACGAGCAGCTGCGGATCGCTCAGATCGAGCGACACCCGGATCGCTTCGAACGCCGCCAGCGAATCCACGTGCGTACCGCCGCAGAGGATCACCGCCTCCCCCTCGGGGAGCTCGCAGTGCCACCGGCGCCGGTCGACGATCGTCGGCCCCTCGGCGACGATCCGGCTGGCCGCGGCGGAGGACACCCACGCGGTCAACTGCGCGTTGATCGATGCCTCCCGCTCGGCGAGCGTCGCCGCGAACGTCTCGGTGTCGAAGCCCGCGCGCCGCAGGCTCTTTCCCAGGCGATACTCGTCGACGCTGCCGTCCTCGTGGATACGGCTGGACTGATTCGCCCGCCCCTCGAAGTCGGGCGTACCGAGGGCATCGGTTCCCGGGTCCTTGCGCCACAGGTCGGCGACGGCCAGATCGAGCGCCAGCGACGCGAGATGGCAGGCCGTATGACCACGGCTGAGTCCCGCTCGGTGCGGCTCGTCGACCACGAGGCGGGCCGCCGCGCCCTCCGTGAATCCCGCAGGCGCCGAGCCGTCGAGGCGATGGGCGACCAACCACGTCCACCCGTCGGCCCCGCGTCGCACCGGGATCGCCGCGCCGATCGCGAAGTCGCCCTCATCGCTGACGGCGGCCATGACCGCCTCCGCGACCGCGACGCTCTCCTCGCCCACGACGATCGTTCCCGTATCGCCCGGCTGATCGGGCCACGTGTGATCGACCGGGTGGAAGGGCGTCGCCTCGACGACGACCACGGCGCCGTCGTCGACCGGCTCGATACGGGTGATGACGCTCTCGCCCCGGACGGAACCGTCGGCGAACGACACGACTGTCGACGACATTGCTTCTCTCTGCCGGGTCAGACGGTGACGACCTGCGCGGTGCCGAGCGGGGCTTCGGGACCCATCTCGGCGGCGATCCGGTTCGCCTCCTCGATCAGCGTCGCGACGATGTCGGCTTCGGGCACGGTCTTGATGACCTCGCCCTTGACGAAGATCTGGCCCTTGCCGTTGCCCGACGCCACTCCGAGGTCTGCTTCGCGCGCCTCGCCCGGCCCGTTGACCACACAGCCCATGACGGCCACGCGCAGCGGCACCGTCATGTCCTTGAGGCCCTCGGTGACGTTCTCGGCGAGCGTGTAGACGTCGACCTGCGCACGGCCGCACGAGGGGCAGGAGACGATCTCGAGCTTGCGCTCGCGCAGGTTCAGCGACTGCAGGATCTGATGCCCGACCTTGACCTCTTCGGCCGGCGGGGCGGAGAGCGAGACGCGGATGGTGTCGCCGATCCCCTCGCCGAGGAGGATGCCGAACGCGGTGGCGCTCTTGATCGTGCCCTGGAACGCCGGTCCCGCCTCGGTGACGCCGAGGTGGAGGGGCCAGTCGCCGCGCTCGGCGAGCTGACGGTATGCCTTCACCATCACGATCGGGTCGTTGTGCTTGACGGAGATCTTGAAGTCGTGGAAGTCGTGCTCCTCGAACAGCGAGGCCTCCCAGACCGCGCTCTCGACGAGCGCTTCGGCGGTGGCCTTGCCGTATTTGGCGAGGATGCGCCGGTCGAGCGAACCGGCGTTCACGCCGATGCGCAGGGAGACGCCCGCGGCCTTCGCCGCCTCGGCGATCTTGCCGACGTTGCCGTCGAACTCGCGGATGTTGCCGGGGTTCACCCGCACGGCACCGCATCCGGCGTCGATCGCCGTGTAGATGTAACGCGGCTGGAAGTGGATGTCGGCGATCACGGGGATCTGGCTCTTCATCGCGATGATCTTGAGCGCATCCGCGTCGTCCTGGTGGGGAACGGCCACTCGCACGATCTCGCAGCCGGACGCCGTGAGCTCGGCGATCTGCTGAAGCGTCCCGTTGATGTCGGTCGTCTTCGTCGTCGTCATCGACTGAACGGTGACGGGAGCATCCCCACCCACGAGCACCTTGCCCACCTTGATCTGGCGAGACTTGCGGCGCGGGGCGAGGACTTCGGGGATCTTCGGCATTCCGAGGTTCACTGCTGGCACTGCTCCAGACTACGCCGCCAGGATGGGCGCAGGCTGGAAGCGGAGCCGGGGGAACGGGCCGTCATCCGCCCGGCCGACGCACCCCCGGTGTGGTAGTTTCGCCCCATGCTCGCGAACTTCACCTGGTGGCCCGCCTCCTAGGCGGTGTGTTCGCGTTCCCACGAATCCAGACCGCCTCCGGGGCGGTCTTTTCGTTGCGCCGAGCCGGAGCCCTGCCCAGGAGACCATCGATGACCCTCTCACGACTCGCCGCGCTCACGGCCGACCCGCGTTCTTCCTTCGTGCTGATCGCGCGCGATGGCGCCGACACCGTCGAGCTGC
Organism: Microbacterium galbinum; assembly: GCF_023101185.1. GTDB lineage: Bacteria > Actinomycetota > Actinomycetes > Actinomycetales > Microbacteriaceae > Microbacterium > Microbacterium galbinum. The sequence goes on along the minus strand of NZ_CP078077.1, from coordinate 2,705,083 downwards.
TCACCGGAGAGGTGGTCGACGTCGATCTGCTCGCCGACATCCCGCTGACCGTCGACGGCGCCGCCCGCGAGGTGTTCGCCCTCGTTCCGTATCGCCAGGTGCGCGAGCGCGGTTTCGTCTCGCAGGACGACGGTGCGCCGCTGCGCTGCATCGTCGTCGACGAGCATCTGCACCTCCCGACGCCCGACCTCCTCACCGCGCTGCCCGAAGCGCGGGTCCCCCTACACGACGACGGCTTCGACATCGCCGACGACGAGTACGCCGCGATCGTCGAACGCGTCATCGCCGACGAGATCGGCCGCGGCGAGGGCGCGAACTTCGTCATCCGGCGCGACTTCACCGCACGCATCGACGTCGACGAGCGCACCGCGGCCCTCACCTGGTTCCGCGCACTGCTCACGCACGAGCGCGGCGCCTACTGGACTTTCGCCGTCTTCACACCCGGTCACATCGCCGTCGGCGCCAGCCCCGAGGCGCACGTCGTCGCACGCGACGGAATCGTCACGATGAATCCGATCTCCGGCACGTTCCGCCACCCCGCGGGAGGAGCGACCAAGGAGACACTGGTCGACTTCCTGTCATCGACGAAGGAGACCGAGGAGCTCTTCATGGTCGTCGACGAAGAGCTCAAGATGATGAGCGCGGTCTGCTCCGACGGCGGTCGCATCACGGGGCCGCACCTCAAGGAGATGTCCCGGCTCACGCACACCGAGTACATGCTGCGGGGCCGGAGCCGACTCGACCCGCGCGACATCCTCCGCGAGACGATGTTCGCCCCCACCGTCACCGGGTCTCCCATGCAGAACGCCTGCGCGGTGATCCACCGGCACGAACGCGAACCGCGCGGCTACTACTCCGGCGTCGCCGCGCTCTTCACCCCGAACCTCGACGGCGGTCATGACCTCGACGCCCCCATCCTCATCCGCACCGTGTATCTGAAGGGCGGGGAGGTGCGGGTGCCCGTCGGGGCGACGCTCGTGCGCCACTCCGATCCGCACGGTGAGGTCAGCGAGACCCATGGGAAGGCTGCCGGTGTGCTCGGCGCCATCGGGGCGATCGATCGGGACCGTGTCGCCGAGCAGCGCAGCGATGCGGATGCCCCGGGCGCCCCGCTGACGCTCGCCGACGACCCCACGGTCGCGGCGCTGCTCTCCTCGCGGAACGCACGCCTGGCGGATTTCTGGCTGAACCCGCAGGGCGATGACGATTCGGGTCCGTTCGCCGGGCGCACCGCACTCGTCGTCGATGCGGAGGACCGCTTCACGACGATGCTGGCGCATCAGCTGCGGCACCTGGGTCTCGACGTGCGGATCGCCACGTGGAGCGATGTGCACGACGCCGATATCGACGCGGTCGACCTGGTCGTCGCGGGTCCCGGGCCGGGAGACCCGCGCGACACCGAGAGCCCGCGCATCTCGCGGATGCGCGGCGTCGTCGCGCGCCGCCGCTCGGCGGGGGCACCGCTCCTCGCGGTCTGCCTCAGCCACCAGATCCTCGCCGATTCCCTCGGCATCGCGCTGACCCCGCTGGATGCTCCCCACCAGGGTCTGCAGAAGTCGGTCCCGGTCTTCGGCGAGGACGCGTCGATCGGCTTCTACAACACGTTCACCGCGCGGGTCTCCCCCGGTGCGACCGTCATCGGCGACGCCGAGGTCTCGGCCGATTCCACCAGCGGTGCCGTCTACGCTCTGCGCGGGCCGCGCTTCTCGTCGGTGCAGGGGCACCTCGAGTCGATCCTGTCGCGCGACGGCATCCGCACCCTGGAACGCCTCGTCGCTCACGCACTCCGCTGAGCGGACCCCCTACTGCAGGAAGTTCACCGGGTTGAACAGATCGGCGAGGAGCAGAAGTGCGCCCATCCCGATCAGCAGGACCGCGACCACGACGGTGAGCGGCACCAGCTTCGTGGCGTCGACCGGTGCGGGTGGCGGGCGACGGAACAGGCGCGCCCATCCGCGCTTGATCCCCTCCCACAGCGCGACGACGATGTGACCGCCGTCGAGCGGCAGCAGCGGGATCAGGTTGAAGACGAAGAGGGCGATGTTCAACGAGCCGAGCAGGTTCAGCAGCACGGCGAAACGGTTGAGCACCGGCGCATCGGTCGCGGCGACCTCACCGGCGAGCCGACCGACGCCGACGACGCTGAGCGGTCCGTTCGGATCACGCTCGCTCCCGGTGAACAGGGAGACGCCGACGTCCCAGAGGCGCACGGGCAGCGTCGCGATCAGATTCGCGACACGGCCCACGTTCTCGATGGCCATCTGGGGTCCGACCGACAGCGGCTGCGGGACGTAGCCCATCTGCGCGAACATCCCGACGTAGCCGACCTCCTTCACCACCGGATCCCCGGCGTCGTCGAGGATCGGGCGGCCACTGGCATCCGTCAGCGTGCGCTCGGCGACGATCGGGGTGATCTCGAGGTTCTGCTCGGTGCCGCCGCGCCGCACGACCACGTCGAGCGTCTCGCCCGGCGCCGCCTGCACGATCGCGGTGGCCTCCGCGAAGGTCGACACCGGGGTGCTGTCGATCGAGACGAGGATGTCGTTGGGCAGGATCCCGGCTTCGGCCGCCGGTGAGGCCGGGTCGTCGGCCGTGCACTCGGTCTGCGACGAACCGGCCGGCAGCACGCACTCCGTCACCGACGAGATCGTCGTCGTGCCCTGCTGCAGTCCGATCCCGGAAGCGAGAACCGTGAAGATGAGAAGCGCCAGAACGAGGTTCATGAACGGCCCGCCGAGCATCACGATCACGCGCTTCCAGACCGGGAGCTTGTAGAAGACGCGGTCCTCCTCGCCCGCCGCGATCGTCTCGTCGTTCGCGGCGCGCGCGTCCTGGACGAGCGACCGGAAGATCCCTGTTGCTGCGCGGGAGTTCTTCGAGGCCGGGTACATGCCTGACATCGAGATGAACCCGCCGATCGGCAGCAGCTTGAACCCGTACTCCGTCTCGCCGATCCGGCGCGACCAGATGCGCGGCCCGAAGCCGATCATGTACTGGCCGACGCGCACGCCGAAGAGTTTCGCGGGCAGGAGGTGACCGATCTCGTGCAGTCCGATCGAGAGCGCGAGCCCGACCAGCATGAACAGGATGCCACCCACATAGAGCAGGGTTTCCACGCGCCAACGCTACTGCCTGGAGCCTAGGAATACGCCCGGCACGTGAGATCATGGAAGAGACATGTCGATTGAACAACAACCGAGCCTGCCTCCCGTGCTCCGCCCCGCGAACCCGCCCCGGCGTCAGCTGTCCGAACTCGCCTCCCGATTCGCTCGCGACACGCGCGGCGAGCTGCAGGGGGTGGCCGTCAGCGGCATCACCCTCGCGACCGCCGACCTCCGCGCGGGAGAGGCCTTCGTCGCGATCCGGGGCGTGAACCGCCACGGCGCCGAGTTCTCGGCCGCGGCCGCCGAGAAGGGAGCGGTCGCGATCATCACCGACGACGACGGCGCCGCGATCGCCGAGTCGGTCGGCCTCCCGATCCTGATCGTCGACGATCCGCGCGCGGTCCTGGGCGACCTGAGCGCCTGGGTCTACGGCACCGGGGCCGACGATCCGCTCCCCCTGCTCTTCGCGACCACCGGGACCAACGGCAAGACGAGCGTCTCCCATCTGCTCGCCGGCATCCTCGACCAGATCGACGTCGTCACCGGGCTCTCCTCGACCGCCGAACGGCACATCGCGGGCGAGGTCATCGTCTCGCGACTGACGACGCCCGAAGCATCCGAGTTCCACGCCCTCCTCGCCCTCATGCGCGAGCGCGAGGTCGAGGCCGTGGCCGTGGAGGTGAGCGCCCAGGCGCTCTCGCGCCACCGCGTCGACGGCATCCACTTCGACGTGGCCGGCTTCACCAACCTCAGCCACGACCACCTCGACGACTACGCCGACATGGAGGAGTACTTCGAGGCCAAGCTGCCGCTCTTCCGCCCCGACCGGTCGAAGCGCGGCGTCATCTGCCTCGACTCCCCCTCCGGCGCGATCGTCGTCGAACGCGCCGAGATCCCGGTCGTGACGGTGGGCACCCCGCTGATCGCCGCCGACCCGGAGGCCGCAGCGAAAGCGGACTGGGTCGTCACGATCGACGACGAGCGCGCCGCCGGCACCACCTTCACCCTCGCGGGCCCCGCGGGAACCCTGACGACGACGGTCCCGGTGATCGGCCCGCACATGGCCGCGAATGCCGCACTGGCGATCGTGATGCTCCTCGAAGGCGGCTACGCCTGGGAGCGGATCGTCACGGCCCTCGAGCGCGACGGCGGCATCCGCGCGTACCTGCCCGGGCGCACGCAGCTCGTGTCGGGCGAACGCGGCCCGGCCGTTTTCGTCGACTTCGGCCACTCCCCCGACGCGTTCGAGAAGACACTCGCCGCCGTGCGTCGCGTGACGCCGGGACGCGTCGTCATGCTCTTCGGCGCCGATGGCGACCGCGACGCGAGCAAGCGATTCGACATGGCCCGCACGGCCGTGCAGGGCAGCGACATCCTCGTCGTGACCGATCACCACCCCCGCTTCGAGGATCCCGAGTCGATCCGTGCGACGCTGGTGGCGGGCGCACGGCAAGCACGTCCGGATGCCGAGATCCACGAGTACTCGCCGCCGGAGACGGCCATCGTCGCCGCTGTCGAGCTCGTCGGGGACGGCGATGCGATCCTCTGGGCAGGGCCCGGGCACCAGGACTACCGCGATATCCGCGGTGTGCGCACGCCGTACTCGGCCAGGGAACTCGCTCGCCGCGCTCTGCGCGCGGCCGGGTGGCCGGTGCCGGACTCGCGTTGGCCCGTGCCCTACCCCGACGAGGACTGAGGCTCAGGCGGCGGCGATCAGCCGGTCCGCCTTCTGCCGCGCCCAGAGCTCGGCCGCGGCGAGCGACTCCACCGTGAGCTGCTCGGGCGGTTCGTGCGCATCCACGACGCGGGCGATCGTGTCGACGATTCCCAGGAACGGCAGTCGTCCTTCGTGGAAGGCGTCGACCGCCTGCTCGTTCGCGGCGTTGTAGACGGCTGGGAACGTCGCTCCCGCACGTCCGACGGTCTTCGCGAGCGCGACGGAGGGGAAGGCCTCCTCGTCGAGAGGTTCGAACGTCCAGGAGGACGCGGTCCTCCAATCGAGGGGGCGCCCCACCCCACCGACGCGGTTCGGCCAGTCGAGTCCCAGCGAGATCGGCAGGCGCATGTCGGGCGGCGATGCCTGGGCGATGGTCGAGCCGTCGATGAATTCGACCATCGAGTGCACGATCGACTGCGGGTGCACCACGACGTCGATGTCGTCGTAGGCGATGCCGAAGAGCAGGTGCGCCTCGATGACCTCGAGGCCCTTGTTGACGAGGGTGGCGGAGTTGGTGGTGACCATGCGCCCCATATCCCAGGTCGGGTGGGCCAGGGCTTCGGCCGGCGTGACCTCGGCGAGCTCCTGCCGGGTGCGCCCGCGGAAGGGACCGCCGGATGCCGTGACGACGAGTCGACGCACCTCCGCGTGCGTTCCGCTGCGGAGCGCCTGCGCGATCGCGGAGTGCTCGGAGTCGACGGGCACGATCTGCCCGGGCCGTGCCGCGGCGAGCACCAGCTCGCCGCCCACGATGAGGGATTCCTTGTTCGCCAGGGCGAGCGTGCGTCCGGCCTTCAGAGCGGCGAGTGTCGAGCCGAGGCCGATCGATCCCGTGATCGCGTTCAGCACCACGTCGGCGTCGACGTCGCGCACGAGCTGCTCGGCCTCGACCGCCCCCAGAGCGGTGCTCTCGACACGGAAGCTCTCGGCCTGCTCGCCCAGCATCTCTGCGTTCGAGCCTGCAGCGAGACCGACCAGTTCGAAACGGCGCGGGTTGGCACGGATGACGTCGAGCGCCTGCGTGCCGATGGAGCCGGTGGAGCCGAGGACGATGATGCGCTGCATGTCGTCAGCCTATGACACGCCCTCGGCTCCGCGGCTTACTGCTGGACCTGCTCCGGCGGGGTGGTCGCGAGGATGTCCACGACGAACACGAGGCTCTCGTTCTGGAGCTCGTTGCCCTCGCTCGCGCCGTACGCCTCGGACGGCGGCATCGTCACGATGACCTGCGATCCGACCTTCTGGCCTTCGAGCGCCTTCTTGAAGCCGGTCACGACACCCGTCGTGGGGAACTGCGCCGGGGCCGCTCCGCGGCTCCAGCTGGAGTCGAACTCTTCCCCGTCCGACCACTTGATGCCGCGGTACTGAACAGTGACGAGATCACCCTCGGCGACCGTCGCGCCGTCGCCCTGCTTCAGGACCGCGACCTTCGTCTCGGCCGGAGCGTCGCCGTCCGGGAGAGTGATGGTGGGGGCGCCGTCCGCGTCGAGCTCGACGGTGGGCATCCCCGCTTCGGGCTCGACGTCGGTACCCGATGCGATGGTCGGGAGCTTCTCGATCGTCTGGACGTAGAGCACGCTCGGGTTCAGGCCCTCCTGCGAGGCGGGGAGGGTGAGCACGACGCTCGACCCGACGGGGAGGCACTCCGCTGCGACCGTGAACACGGTCGACTGCGTGGGGTCGGAGATCTGCTGCTGCTGCGAAGCGAGCAACGCGGAGAGGATGCCGTCCGGGCCGCGCTCGGAGCTGCTCAACACCTCGTTGGTCGTCGCGTCGACGAGCTGGTAACGCAGCGAGACGAGGTCGCCGGGAAGCACCTCGTCGCCGTCGCCCTCGGTGATCACCGAACGCTCGGGCTCGGTGATCTCGGTGCCTGCGGGGACCGTCACCTTCGCGTCGCCGTCCGTTCCCTCGACCGTGACGGCGTCGGATCCGGCACCGGATGCGAGGTCGGCGAGGCACGACGTCGCTCCCGCGGTCTCCTCCGGCGTGGCCGAGCTCTCCGGCTCAGCGCTGCCGGAGCAGCCGGCCAGCAGAAGGGTCGCCGCGGCGACGGTGGACAGGAGGAGGAGCGGAAGCTTGCGCACAGTTGAGCCTTCGAGATCGCGGGCGGGACGCTTCATCCTCTCGCATTTCGCTTGGCCCGCGCTGGGAGACGCGACACAACCGCTTCATTCCAGTGCCGGCATGGATCTCGGAGTAGCCTTCTCTGATGACCTCTGAGCCGTCCGTGGACCCGGAATCGTCCCCCGCAGAGACCGCAGAGACCTCGAAGTCAGCGGAGCCTCGTCACGCCGGATTCGCCTACGCGCTGGGGCGCAGCATCATCAGCCCGCTCGCCCGGCTGATCTATCGTCCGCGCGTCGAGGGCAAGGAGAACGTCCCGCGCACCGGGGCCGTGATCTTCGCCAGCAACCACCTGTCCTTCATCGATTCCATCGCGATCCCGGTTGCAGCCCCCCGTCCGGTGCATTTCCTCGCGAAATCCAGTTACTTCGAGGGCACCGGCGCCAAGGGCTGGCTCAGCAAGACCTTCTTCGAATCCATCGGAGCCATACCGGTACGCCGCGGTGCCGGACAGGCTGCTCTGGACGCACTCGACCTGCAGCGCCAGCTGCTCGATGAGGGACTCGCCGTAGCGCTCTACCCGGAGGGCACCCGTTCCACCGACGGTCGGCTCTACAAGGGCCGCACGGGCGTCGCTTTCCTGGCTCTGCAGACCGGAGCGCCCGTCGTCCCCGTCGGGCTCATCGGAACCGACAAGGTGATGCCGGTCGGCGCGAAGATCCCCACGACGAAGGAGCGCATCACGGTGCGTTTCGGCAAACCCCTCGATCTCGCCCCGCACGGTCCGGCGACGAGCGGTCGAGCGCGTCGTCTCGCGACCGACGAGATCATGGCCGCGATCCACGCACTCTCGGGCCAGGAGCTCGCCGGCGCTTACAACGAAGCTCCCGCGCAGGGAGCCATCGAGAAGATCAAGCAGGCACTGCCGCACGAGCGCCGCTGACGGTCGTCGAGCGCTCAGCCGAGGGCGGTCACCGTGGCCTCGTGCCGCACGGGGAAGTTCATCGAGTTCGCGATGAAGCACCACTCGTTGGCCTGCACGTGCGCGCGCTCCGCGGCCTCGATCATGGAAGCGTCGGCGACGACGACCTGCGGGTGCAGCGTGACCTCGGAGAACGCTCCGCCGCCCGCGCCGTCTTCGCGCATCGTGCCGGTCGCGTCGTCGCGGTAGGAGAGGACGACCACGCCCGCGGTGACGCACGCGTGCAGGTACGAGAGCAGGTGGCATTCCGACAGCGCTGCGACGAGGAGGTCCTCGGGGTTCCATCGCGCGGGGTCGCCGCGGAAAGGCTTGTCGGCGGATGCGAGGAGCATCGGCTTTCCCTCGACGGAGATCTCGACGTCGCGCCGATAGTCGCGGTAGCCGCTCGTGCCGGTCCCGGTGTTACCGGTCCAGATGCTCGTGAGCGCATAACGGTGCTCTCCGAGGATGCGCGTTGCGTGTTCTGCCATGCTCCCCAGTGTGCCACCGCTCGCCGACACTCCCGGCGCCGCACTCGCTTCGGCGACTCGTCGGGCGGCGGGGATAGTCTGGACGGGTGCTGGAGACTCTCACCGTTCAGGATTCCGTCGAACTCGCCGTCGTAGAGCGGAGCGGCTTCGTCGAGTCGCGACACGCGGGAGCGGCGGTGGTGCTCTCCTCCGAGGGAGAGGTGGTCGCGCGTCTCGGCAACGCCGATTCGCTCATCCTGCCGCGCTCCAGCATGAAGCCCCTGCAGGCGGTCGCCTGCATCACGGCGGGAGCCGCGCTCGAGGGCGAGCACCTCGCTCTGTCGACGGCGAGTCACATCGGGACCGATCGGCATGCCGCCGCGGTGCGGGAGATGCTGACGGCCGGCGGTCTGAACGAAGACGCGCTCGCCTGCCCGCCGGCCTGGCCGAGCGATCAGGCGACCCGCGACGAGATGGTGCGGGAGCACGGCCAGCAGGCGAGCGTGCGGATGAACTGCTCGGGCAAGCACGCCGCGATGCTGCGGGCCTGCATCGCCACCGGCTGGCCCACGGAGGGGTATCTGGAGGAGGGCCACCCTCTGCAGGCGCACATCCGCGAGGTGATCGAGCGTCTCACCGGCGAGAAGATCTCCCACACGTCGATCGACGGCTGCGGCGCACCGGTCTACGCGATGACGCTGACGGGCCTCGCCCGCGCGATCCACCGGATCGGCACGGCATCGGATCGCTCGCCGTTCGCCCTTCACCGCGTCGCCGGTTCCCTGGTGCGCGCGGTGCGCGAGCACCCCTGGACCATCGAGGGTCCCGGGCGGCCCGACACCGTCGCCATCGAGAAGCTCGGAGTCTTCGCCAAGGGAGGCGCCGAGGGCGTCATGGTCATGGTGGCCCCCAACGGCACGACCGTCGCCCTGAAGATGCTCGACGGCGGAGCACGCGCATCGACCATCGTGGCTGCGACGCTGCTCGCGCGAGCCGGGGCACTCACGGATCGTGATGTCGCCGACCTGGCCGACGCGCTCTCGCTCGACGTGCTCGGCGGCGGACAGCCGGTCGGTCGGGTTCTCGTCTCCCCCGGTATCTGACGCCTCATCCCCGACGTTCCCGCAGGCTCCGTCGTGTGCGGGGCTGGTCCGCCGGCGGCTGCGCACCGACGCTCGCTGCCGTCACCGGCGCGGGCTCACGTCTCCAGGTTTCCCGCTCACCGAGGAGCGCGGGAACCACGAGTCGCCGCGGTGCCTCGGCTCCGCGCACCGCCCACACCCGTCCGGCGTGAAGCCGCGCGAACGGCGGCAGTTCCCGGTGCCCGACCAGCTGCCGGAGATCCGAAGGCCGCTCCGCGCGGATGAGCACCTCGCCGTCCGTGCGGACGCGCTGCCAGAGCGACCACTCGCGCTGCCAGGCATCGGCATCGCCGAGAAGGACGACCGGCTCGTGTTCTCCGCCCGGGGTCTGCGTGAAGCCCTGCCCCGCACCGATGACGGCCCCCGACCCGATCACGCTCACCCGCGCGGAGGGGTACGCCTGCTGAACCGCGGAGACGAGCGACGCGGCCCCGGCCGTGACGATGGCATGGAGCCCCGCTCCCGGCTCCCAGCGCTCCGGCCCCTCGCCGCCGATCGCGCGTCCGTCACTCGCAGCTCCGTCGGGCTTCCAGAAGAACTGCGTCTCGTGGCCGTCGAGGCGAGCACGACCGGGGGGACGACGCTCGTCGAACGTCGCGCTCTCGCCGCCGGCGGCGACGTGATCGACCCTGCTCGCGGCGCGCAGCAGCGCTCGGCGCGGCAGCGCGTCGAGCACGCGCCCGACGGCTCCGCTCGACCGCGTGGCAGTGATCACGACGCTGCTCCCGGTCGCACCGCGCAGGATCTGCTCCCACCGCTGCACCAGAGTCTGCGCATACTCGGGCGGCAGCTCCGCGGCACGGGCATCGAGGTCGTCGCAGAGGACGAGCGCGGGCATCCGTGTCCGTCCCTCAACCAGCGACTGGACGACGTCCCACATCCGCTCCGGGTCGGCGGGGATCCACAGCGCCTCCGGGACCTGTGCGGCGAGCACGCGGAGAGCGGCGGTGCGCCCCGACCCGGGAGCGCCGATCACGGCGATCCCGCGATCCTGGCCCGCCCGGATGACGAGCCGCGGCTGCTCCTGCGACTCCGGGACGTCGGCGACTCCCCAGAGGATCTCCGAGTTCCCCGTCCTCGTCGCATCCTCCGGCAGCGGGATCACCTCGGCGAGCGGAAGCAGCCAGGGACTCGCGGGCCTGGGCAGGTGCGCCCAGCGATTCGCCACCCCGCTCAGGTCGTCCTCACGGGTCAACGCGACGCGAAGGGGTTCGGCATCGTCGTCCTGCGGGCGGCGCACGAGGCAGAGGCCTCGGGCGCTCACTCCCCCGGGGATCTCCGCCGCGGCCGCCGTCCCGATCATCGCGCGGCTGTCGGACGGATCGCTGACCCGAAGGCTGAGCCGCAACGGGCAGTTCGCGGCGAGGGAGTCCCTCACCACCCCGGAGGCGCGTTGGGTGCCGAGGATCAGATGCATCCCCAGCGCGCGGCCTCGCGCGGCGATGTCGGTGAAGACGGCGCCGAGATCCGGATGGTCCTGTAAGAGGGCCGCGAACTCGTCCACGACGATCAGGAGTCGCGGAATCTCCACGTCGGCGATATCGCGCACACCGGCTGCGGCGAGAGCGCCCTCCCGACGGCGCAGTTCGGCGCGCAGGCTCTCCACGCCGCGTCGCGCTCCCGCCTCGTCGAGATCCGTCATGACCGCGGTCACCTGGGCCAGCGCCCGGAGCGGTTCGAACGCCGTCCCGCCCTTGAAGTCGGCCAGGACGAAGTTCACTCGCTCAGGGCCGTACGACGCGGCTATCGCGGTGACCCAGGTCACCAGGAGCTCGCTCTTGCCGGTACCCGTGGTGCCGGTGACGATGGCGTGCGGACCGTCTTCGACGATGTCGACCTCTCCGTCCGCACCGGCTCCTCGACCGATGACCGCCCGCAGTCCTGATTCGGCCGGTGTCTGCACGAGCTGAGCGAACTCCACCGCCTCCGGCACGGCATCCGCCTCGTCGTCCGAGGCGAGTCGGCGGGCGGCGATCGTCTCGAATTGCTGGCGGGAGACCCCTTCGGCGGCGATCGTGACGACGCCTTCCGGGGTTCGAAGCGTGGCCTCCCGCGGCTCCTGCAGATCCAGGACGGTGAGGATGCCGTCGGGTACTTCTTCGCCGGACCGCGCCAGCCAGATCGTCGCGTCCGCTTCGACCTCCCGGATCGACGCGGGTCCGACACCGAGGCGGAATCCTCGCCGGAGGGACGACGAGTGCGGAAGCCCGGCGTAGTCCCCGTCGGGGAACCCCTCGCCGACGAGCTTCAGCTGTCCCGGCGCGAACCGCAGAGAGAGCTGCAGTACCAGCGCACGCGCCACTGCGAGGGTGAGAGGCTGCGGGCCCCGCACGCAGATTCCCGCGCCCAGGGGAACGATGATCGGTGCGGACTCGAGCACACGCGCACGTTCCTGGAGTTCACGTGCCCGCTCACCGTCACCACCGGTCGTACGGATGATGCTGGCGACAGCACCGGAACCGACCACGACGGGCGTCCTCGCCTCGGGCGGCTCCGTGCCGCGCAGCGGCGGTTCCTGCGTGCAGGTGGCCGCGTCGGGGTGCTGGCCCCAGCGGCGGTGTCTCTCCTCCCCGTGCAGCGCGGAGAGCTGTTCCTCCGCCACCGCCCATGACCGCTCATCCTCCTCGAGGATGCGTCGCTGTTCCCGACGACGACCGCGCCCCGAATCGACGAGCGAGGCCACCATCATCACGGGGCCGAGCGCGGCGAAGCAGAGGGAGAAGAGCGAGCCGGTGATCAGCCAGAGAACGACGCCGGCGACGACGGGCATACCGGCGGCGAGGAACGGCAAAGGGGCGCGTCGAGGCGGGACCTGCGTGGCCGGCAGCACGATCGGGAGGGGATCCATGCCCTCCATTCGACGGCATGGGGATCGGCGGAGGGTCTCCGCTCACAGGCGATCGGGGCTATTCGCCGTTCTCGTCCGGTGTGGAGGAGGAGTCCGCAGGATCGGTCACCTGCACGATGATGACGGTGACATTGTCTCGGCCGCCGTTCTCGAGGGCCGCGGCGAGCATCGCGTCGACGGCCGGCCCCGGTTCGGGGTTCTCCCGTAGGAAGTGCTGGATGCCGTAGTCGGTGAGCTCCTTGGTGAGACCGTCCGAACAGATCACGAACCGATCGCCGGCGCGGACCTCGATCGTCAGGTAGTCCGGCGGCGTCAGCTCGCTCGCCCCGACCGCCCGTGTGATCACGTTGCTGTAGGGATGCCCTTCCGCTTCCTCCGGGCTCAGCTTCCCCGCCGTGATGAGTTCCTGGACGACCGAGTGATCGGTCGTCACCTGCACGAGGCGATCGTCGCGCAGGAGGTACACGCGTGAGTCGCCGATGTTCAGCGACACCCAGTGCGGCTCCCCGTCCTGAAGCTCCAGGAACACGCCGGTCAGCGTGGTCCCGGTTCCCTCGTCGGTGGTCTCGGGGTGATCTGCGATGTCCGCCACCGCGAGCTCGAGCGCCTTCTCGATCGCCGGCCGCTCCACGGATCCGTCATCGACCAGTGCCTGCAGCCGCTGAACCGTGCTGCGGCTGGCGATCTCGCCTCCTGCGTGTCCACCCATTCCATCGGCGACGATGAACAGCGGATACTCCGCGAGGAATGCATCCTGATTCGTGTCGCGACGGCGCCCCTGATCAGTCGTGCCCGCCCAGGAGAGCAGCAGCGGGCGCTGCGCGACCGTGACGCTACGCGTCGTCGTTGTCGTCTCAGCCACGTGCTGCCTCCGATGGTCCCGCGGCGGATCGGACGGCCGCGAGGTACTCACACATCGTAGTCGAATCGCTGATTGCGCTCACACCTGCGCCCCCGGGTCCTGAGGCAGGGGGAAGAGCGCATCGATGACGGCGAGCTCCTCGGCGTCGGGTCGCCACGCATCGCCGGCGCGCGCATTCGACTCCACCTGCGCCGCCGACGTCGCGCCCGCGATGACACTGGAGACCGCGGGACGGGACAGCAACCAGCCGAACGTCGCCTCGACCATCGTGATCCCGCGTTCCTCGCAGAACACGCGATACGCCTCCAACGCCTCCCACGGCGCGTTCTCCCACACGTGACGCCGAGACGACATGATCCGGCTGCTCGCGGGTCCACCCTCGCGGGTGAACTTGCCCGTGAGGAGCCCGTTGTGGAGGGGGAAGAACGGGAAGAAACCCAGCCCGTACCGTTCGACCGCGGGGAGGACCTCCCTCTCGGCGGCGCGGGCGAGCAGCGAGTAGTGGTTCTGCGCCGAGACGAAGCGACCGCTCGAGCGAGCGGTGGAGGTGAACTCGGCCTCGGCGATCTGCCAACCGGTGAAGTTCGAGTGACCGTAATAGCGGATCTTGCCCTCACGGACCAGCTCGTCGAGAGCATCGGTGGTCTCGGCGATCGGCGTCTCAGGATCGGGCAGGTGCAACTGATACAGATCGATCCAGTCCGTCTGCAGACGACGCAGGGACTCCTCGACCGCGCGACGGACGTAGCGCCGAGATCCTCGGGCTGCGGGGAAGGCGTAGCCCATGTCACGTTCGTGACCGAACTTCGTCGCGAGCACGACGCTGTCGCGCCGCCCCTGGAGAGCCTCCCCCATGAGCGTCTCACTCGTTCCGGCCACGGCGCCGTACATGTCCGCCGTGTCGAACAGGGTGATGCCGTTGGCGATCGCCGCGGAGATCACCTCGCGCGTGCCCTCGATCGTCTCGGTGGCGGTGCCGGCCCGCCCGAAGTTGTTGCATCCGAGGCCGGTGGCGGAGACGAGGAGTCCGGACGCACCGACGCGGCGCTGTGACATGACCATGCCCTCACGCTATCCCAGCGGCGCGCCGGTTTTCGGCGACGGGCCGAAGCGCCGTGAAGACGGGAAGAGCCCCCGACCGTGAGGTCGAGGGCTCTTCGCACGGGACGATCAGGCCGGAGGCTGCGTGGGGTCCGTCGGCGGAGCAGGCGGAGCAGCGGGCGGTGCCGGCGGAGCAGCGGGCGGTGCCGGCGGAGTCGCGGGCGGCGCGGCCGGAGCCGGCGGCGCGGGCGGCGTAGCGGGTGCACTCGCCGGGGGCGCCGCGGGGGTGCCGTATCCGGGCTGTGCGGGAGGTGCGTATCCGGGCTGAGCCGGCGGCGCGTAGCCCTGCGGAGCGGGGGGTGCGTACCCCTGCGGGGCCGCGCCGTAACCGGGAGCGCCGTATCCGGCCTGCGGGGCGGCGGCAGAAGGCTGGACGGGGATGCCCGCCCAGACGGTGCGGTCAGCGAAGAATCCGTTTCCGGCCCACGGAGCGGGCTGAATGTTCGGGTTCCATCGCGACTTGTCGAACGCGTTGATGCCGAGCCAGACGATGGAGAGGAAGATCCACAGGACCACCCACACCGCATCCTTCTGGAGCTTGAGTCCGACGCGCCATGCGATGACGGCGAAGAGCGCTGCCGCCGCGAGTCCGGTGAGGAAGTTCAGGTACGGGATGAGCGAAAGACCGATCACGATCAGCACCGGCCAGGGCGACATGTCGCCCAGCTTGGCGAAGACCATGTAGTTGTACACGGGCACCCACGCGCGCCACTTGCCCTCGACACCGGCCTTCTCGAAGATCTTCATGAAGAAGAGGGAGACGAGCACGTAGGCGGCGAGGCCGATGATGACGCTGAAGATGATGACGCCACCGAGGAATGCCCAGTAGCTCGAGTCGTAGTAAGGATTCATGATCCCCTCCGGATCCGAATTGGTGGCGTAATCCACGCCGCGAGACCCACCATAGCGGTGCAGATAACGACGCGGCAACGACACGCACGGGGACATCTCCCCATGCGCGGACGGGCGTCACTCCGTGACGACCAGCTCGAGCACCCGGTCGTCTTCGGTGCGCCGAAGGACGATGTCGTGTTTCGACGCCCAGATGAGGAGCGATCGCAGCGAGCCGATCCGCGGCCGGCTCTCCGAGAGAGCGCGGACGAGCTGACCCTTCGACTTCTTGTTGAAATGGTTGAGAGCCCGCGCTCCCCCGTCGCCATCGTCTGTGACGACCCGGACGTAGGCCGACGGCACGGAAGTGGGAATCGGTCCCAGTGCGACGTATGCTTCGCTCCGCAGATCCAGGACGAACGCGGGTTCCGCTTCGGCGAGGGCGGCGCTGGTGGCATCGGCCCAGTGCCGGCGCATCGCCACCAGTCCCGGGAGGGCGGTGCCCGCCGCGAGGCGGTAGGAAGGAATGCCGTCGAGCGCTCCCACCGGCCCGAACGGTGCCGAGTGGATCCACACGTGCTCCCCCAGCCAGCGGCGCGACGCCGCAGAGAGCGTGCGCGCGTCGAGCGCATCGAAGAGCACTCCGGTGTAGCGGTCGATCGCGGGCATCGTCGGTGCGCTCCGCAGCATCCGATTGTGGACGATGTCGCCCACCTGGCGTTCGCTCAGCTTCAGCACCCGTCGAGCCTGATCCTCATCGGCCGCGAGATCGACGAGAGCGTCGATCACCGCCGTGCGGTGCTCGTGCAGACCCGGCAGCGCCACTGCGGCGGGATCGAAGGGATCACCGGTACCGCCGGGATGCTTGGTCTCGGACGGAGGGAGAAGGATCTTCATGGGTCCTCGGGGAATACAGATGCGTCCGCCTCGGAACCCGGAGACCGGGTCCGAGGCGGACGCATGTAGTCGACTGCTAGGCGATGAGCGCCGCGTTGCCGGCGACGATCGTCAGGACGTTGCCCTCCATCGAGAGGAACCCGTCCTGCGCGTTCGCGAGCACCTTGGTGCCATCGGTCTGGGTGATCCGGACCTGGCCCTCGGCGAGGATGGCCAGCACCGGCTCGTGACCGGACATGAAGCCGATCTCACCCTCGACGGTCTTGGCGATCACGAGGCTCGCTTCCCCCGTCCAGACCTCCGCGTCGGCGGAGACGAGGCTGACGTTGAGCGCCATGGTCAGGCGTTCTCCTTCTGGATCTGCGCCCAGCGCTCTTCGACGTCGCCGATACCACCGACGTTGAAGAAGGCCTGCTCGGCCACGTGGTCGAAGTCACCGCGGGTGATCGCATCGAAGGACTCGATGGTCTCCTTGAGCGGGACGGTCGAACCCTCGACACCCGTGAACTTCTTGGCCATGTAGGTGTTCTGCGAGAGGAACTGCTGGATGCGACGCGCACGCGACACGACGATCTTGTCTTCCTCGGAGAGCTCATCGACACCGAGGATGGCGATGATCTCCTGCAGCTCCTTGTTCTTCTGGAGGATCTGCTTGACCGTCGTGGCGACGCGGTAGTGGTCCTCGCCCAGGTAGCGGGGATCCATGATGCGCGACGTCGAGGTCAGCGGGTCGATGGCCGGGTACAGACCCTTCGAAGCGATCTCACGAGAGAGCTCGGTCGTCGCGTCGAGGTGGGCGAAGGTGGTCGCCGGAGCCGGGTCGGTGTAGTCATCGGCCGGCACGTAGATCGCCTGCAGCGAGGTGATCGAGTGACCACGCGTCGAGGTGATGCGCTCCTGGAGCACACCCATCTCGTCGGCGAGGTTCGGCTGGTAACCCACGGCGGACGGCATACGGCCGAGCAGCGTGGAGACCTCGGAACCGGCCTGCGTGAAGCGGAAGATGTTGTCGATGAAGAGCAGCACGTCCTGCTTCTGCACGTCGCGGAAGTACTCCGCCATCGTCAGAGCCGACAGTGCGACGCGAAGACGCGTCCCCGGCGGCTCGTCCATCTGGCCGAACACGAGCGCGGTCTTGTCGAAGACGCCCGCCTCTTCCATCTCGTGAATCAGGTCGTTGCCCTCACGGGTGCGCTCACCGACACCGGCGAACACCGAGACTCCACCGTGGTCCTGCGCGACACGCTGGATCATCTCCTGGATGAGGACGGTCTTACCGACACCGGCTCCACCGAACAGACCGATCTTTCCACCCTGGACGTACGGGGTGAGGAGGTCGATGGACTTGATGCCCGTCTCGAACATCGTGGTCTTCGACTCGAGCTGGTCGAAGTTGGGCGCCTTGCGGTGGATCGGCCAGCGCTCCGTGACCTCGAGGGTCTCACCGGGCTCGCCGTTGAGGACCTCGCCGATCACGTTGAAGACCTTGCCCTTGGTGATGTCGCCGACCGGGACCGAGATGGCCTCTCCGGTGTCGCGAACCTCCTGGCCGCGGACGATGCCGTCGGTCGGCTTCAGGGCGATGGCGCGGACGAGCTCGTCACCGAGGTGCTGAGCGACCTCGAGGGTGATCTCGGTCGACTCCTCGCCGATGGTGATCGTCGTCTTCAGCGCGTTGTAGATGCCGGGGATCGAGTCGTGCGGGAACTCGATGTCGACAACCGGACCGTTGACGCGTGCGACGCGCCCGACGACCGCGGTCGCGGGCTGGTCAGCCGTAGCGGTGGTGGTCATTTCTTCGTCTCTTTCCTGATGGTCTATTTGCCAGACGAGAGGGCGTCGGCGCCGCCGACGATCTCCGCGATCTGCTGCGTGATCTCCGCCTGGCGCGCGTTGTTGCGCAGACGGGTGTAGTCGGTGATGAGCTTGTCGGCGTTGTCGCTGGCGGACTTCATCGCCTTCTGCGTCGCAGCCTGCTTGGCGGCAGACGACTGCAGGAGGGCGTTGAAGACGCGGCTCTGGATGTACACCGGCAGGATCGCGTCGAGCACGGTCTCGGCGTCGGGCTCGAATTCGTAGAGCGGGTAGACAGCGCTGCCCGCCTCCGACTCGTCGGCCTCCGCGATCTCCAGCGGAAGCAGGCGCACGGACTCCGGCGACTGCGTCATCATGCTGACGAAGCGGTTGTACACGAGGTGGATCTCGTCGACGCCGCCGCCCGCACCGCCGCGCGAGAACGCGTCGAGCAGAGTCGACGAGATCTCTTCGGCCGTGTGGAACGACGGGGTGTCGGTGTCGCCGGTCCACTCCGCTGCCGCCGCGATGCGACGGAACTGGAAGTAGCCGACGGCCTTGCGACCGACGAGGTAGAACACCGGCTCCTTGCCCTGACCGCGCAGCAGCTCCGCCACCTCGAGACCCTCACGGAGGATCTGCGAGTTGAAGGCACCGGCGAGACCGCGGTCCGACGAGAAGATCACGACCGCGGAGCGGCTGATGTTCTCGGGCTCACGGGTGAGCGGGTGGTCGACGTTCGAGTGCGTCGCGACGGCGGACACGGCCCTCGTCACGGCCCGCGCGAAGGGGGTGGACGCCTTGACGCGTCCCATCGCCTTCTGGATGCGCGAAGCCGCGATGAGTTCCATCGCCTTCGTGATCTTCTTGGTCGTCTGAGCAGAACTGATCTTCTGCTTGTAGACCCTGAGTTGAGCGCCCATGAAATCAGTACCTCACGCGATTACGCGCGACGACCCTTGACGATCTTCTCCTGGTTGACGTCGTCTGCCTCCGCAGCGGCGTGCTCCTCGTGGCCCGGGGCGCCGATGGCGTGTCCCTTGCCACCCTGGAACTCCAGGACGAAGGCATCCGTGTGCTTCTCGAGCTCCGCGACCGTGTCGTCGCTGAGGACGTTGGTCTCACGCAGGGTGTCGAGCACCGAGGTGTTGCGACGCAGGTAGTCGAGCAGTTCGCGCTCGAAGCGCAGGACGTCCTCGACCTCGATCGTGTCGAGCTTGCCGTTGGTGCCGGCCCAGATCGAGACGACCTGCTCCTCGACCGGGTACGGCGAGTACTGCGGCTGCTTGAGCAGCTCGGTCAGACGTGCACCGCGCGACAGCTGACGACGCGAGGCGGCGTCGAGGTCGGAGGCGAACATCGCGAACGCCTCGAGCGAGCGGTACTGCGCGAGCTCGAGCTTCAGCGTTCCGGAGACCTTCTTGATCGACTTGACCTGAGCGTCACCACCGACTCGCGACACCGAGATACCCACGTCGACCGCCGGACGCTGGTTGGCGTTGAAGAGGTCGGACTGCAGGAAGATCTGGCCGTCGGTGATCGAGATCACGTTGGTCGGGATGTACGCCGAGACGTCGTTCGCCTTGGTCTCGATGATCGGGAGGCCCGTCATGGAACCGGCGCCGAGCTCGTCGGACAGCTTCGCGCAACGCTCGAGCAGACGCGAGTGCAGGTAGAAGACGTCACCCGGGTAAGCCTCGCGGCCCGGCGGGCGGCGCAGCAGAAGGGAGACGGCGCGGTAGGCCTCGGCCTGCTTCGACAGGTCGTCGAAGATGATGAGGACGTGCTTGCCGCCGTACATCCAGTGCTGACCGATGGCCGAACCGGTGTAGGGGGCGAGGTACTTGAAGCCCGCGGGGTCGGATGCCGGAGCGGCCACGATCGTGGTGTACTCCAGAGCGCCGGCCTCTTCGAGCGCGCCCTTCACCGAAGCGATGGTCGAGCCCTTCTGGCCGATGGCGACGTAGATGCAGCGAACCTGCTTGTTGACGTCGCCCGACTCCCAGTTGGCCTTCTGGTTGATGATCGTGTCGATCGCGATGGCCGTCTTACCGGTCTGGCGGTCGCCGATGATCAGCTGACGCTGGCCGCGGCCGACGGGGATCATCGCGTCGATGGCCTTGATGCCGGTCTGCATCGGCTCGTGCACCGACTTGCGCTGCATGACGCCGGGCGCCTGCAGCTCGAGCTCGCGGACGGCCTCGGTGGCGATCGCGCCGAGCCCGTCGATCGGATTTCCGAGCGGGTCTACCACGCGGCCGAGGTAGCCGTCGCCGACGGGGACGGAGAGGACCTCACCTGTGCGGGTGACTTCCTGACCGGCCTCGATGCCGGCGAAGTCGCCGAGGACCACGACGCCGATCTCGTGCTCGTCGAGGCTCTGGGCGAGGCCCTTGGTGCCGTCGGCGAAGATCACGAGCTCGTTCGCCATGACACCGGGCAGTCCTTCGACGTGCGCGATGCCATCAGCGGCGTCGATGACCGTGCCGACCTCGGTCGCCGCGGCCCCGGTGGGCTCGTAAGCGGCGGCGAAGTCCTTCAGCGCGTCACGGATGACGTCGGGGCTGATCGATAGTTCTGCCATTGTCTTCCCTTTGTATCTGGGTGCGCGGTTCCCCGCGCGAAGTCGTGTTAGCCCGCGAGCTTCTGGCGAAGGTCGGCGAGTCGTGCGGAGATGCTGCCGTCGATCACGTCGTCGGCGATCTGCACGCGCAGACCACCGATGATCGTCGGGTCGATGACGACGTTGAGCGCCACCTGACCGTCGTAGCGTCGCGAGAGCGCTTCGCCGAGGCGGGCGCGCTGCGCGTCGTTCAGCTCGCTCGCGCTGTAGACCGTCGCGACGACGCGGTCACGCTGGTCGGAGACGATCCGCATGGCGCGGTTGAGGAGCTGACGGATCCGACGCCCGCGCGGCTGACGCACGAGGGAGGAGACGATCAGGGCCGCGGGGGCGCTGGTCGCTCCGGAGAGCAGACGCTCGACGAGAGCCGACTTCGCGTCCTGACCGCCGAGACGGCTTCCCAGTGCGAGCTCGAGCTCGGGGTTCGCGGCGACGACGCGGGAGAAGCCGAACAGCTCCCCCTCGATGTCGGCGCCGGCCTCGGCGATCGCCGAGGCGCGGATCGCGAGCTCGTCGATGCCGTCGACGAGCTCGTCGGCGTTGGACCAGCGTTCCGAGACGACCGTCTTGAGCACGGCCTGCGTGTTCGCCGACAGCCCGCCGAACACCGCGGTCACGACGTTCTGCCGTGCCGCTGCGGGGGCCGCCGGGTCAGCCAGCGCGCCGCTCAGCTGAGACGAATCGCCCACGGCGTGCGCGGCGGCGAAGAGCTCCCGCGCGGTGTCGAGGGTGACGTCCTTCGCTGCGGCAAGCGTCTGGATGGATGCCGCGAGTGCCTGAGTGGTCGCGCTGCCCATTACTGAGCCGCCTTCTCGGATGCTTCGAGGTCGGCGAGGAAGCGGTCGACGACCGCCGTCGCGCGGGCATCGTCGGAGAGCGTCTCACCGACGACGCCACCGGCGAGGTCGATGGCCAGCGTGCCGACCTCGCTGCGCAGCGAGACGAGAGCGGTCTGACGCTCGGCCTCGATCTGCGTGTGCGCGGTCGCCGTGATGCGAGCTGCTTCGGACGAAGCGGCTTCCTTGGCCTCGGCGACGATCTTCTTGCCGTCCTCGCGGGCGGCCTCTCGGATCTCACCGGCCTCGGTGCGTGCCTCGGCGAGCTGACGGGTGTACTCCTCGAGAGCCGCCTCGGCCTGCTTCTGGGCCTCGTCGGCCTTGGCGATGTTGCCCTCGATCGCGTTGGAGCGAGCGTCGAGGAGGGTGTAGAGCTTGGGCAGCGCCACCTTCCAGACGACGACCAGGATCACGACGAAGCAGACCGCCGACCAGATGATGTCGTACCAGGCGGGGATGAGCGGATTGTGGTCCGCCTCCTCCGCCGCGTACGTGACAAGAGCGTTCAGCATCCTGTCTCCTTATCGCAGAGGGTGTCTGTCAGGACTGGAAGATGAAGTAGGTCGCGATGCCGATGAAGGCGAGCGCCTCGGTGAAGGCGATACCGATCCACATGAGGACCTGGAGGCGACCGGCCAGCTCGGGCTGACGGGCGACGCCCTCGATCGTCTTGCCGACGACGATACCCACGCCGATGGCCGGTCCGATAGCCGCGAGGCCGTAGCCGACGGTGCCGATGTTGCCGGAGATTTCAGCGAGAACCGTAGTTGCGTCCACGGGTTTTTCCTTTCGTTGGGTGGGAAGGCGGTTGTTGCCGACCCGCTCAGTGCTCTTCTGCGACCGCGAGCTGGATGTAGACCGCGGTGAGGATGGTGAAGACGTAGGCCTGCAGGAACGCCACCAGGATCTCGAACAGGGTGAACGCGAAGCCGAACGCGAGCGTGCCCGCGCCGAGTGCCGTCCACCACCCTCCGAGAGTGATGACGAAGAACTGCGTTGCGGAGAAGAACAGGACGAGCATCAGGTGCCCGACGATCATGTTCATCAGCAGTCGGAGGGTCAGCGTGACGGGCCGGATGATGAACGTCGAGAGGAACTCGAGCGGCGTCACGATGATGTAGAGGAACGGGGGGACGCCCGACGGGAACAGCGAGTTCTTGAAGAAGCCCTTGGGGCTCTTCTTGATGCCGGCGTAGATGAAGGTGACGTAGCTGACGACGGCCAGCAGCAGCGGGACGGCGATGATGCTCGTACCCGCGATGTTCAGGAACGGGATGATTCCCGTGATGTTCATGAACAGCACCATGAAGAAGATGGTGGCGAGGATCGGAAGGAAGCGACGGCCGTCCTTGCGCCCGAGCAGGTCCTCGGCGACGTTCACTCGCACGAAGTCGAGGCCCATCTCGACGAGGCTCTGGAAGCGCCCGGGGACGACGCGCATGTTGCGCGTTCCGAGCCAGAGGATCAGCACGACCGCGATCGTGGCCAGGAACTGGATCAGGTGGATGCGGTGGATGACCAGGTCGCCGATCTGGAACACCGCATCGGGGAAGAACTCCGCGATCGACGGAGCGTGGAACTCGTCATCGGTGGCAAGTCGTGGCGTCAGGGTCGCAGCAAGATTAAACAGCGCGGGCTCCAGCTTCGGGGCACCGGTCAGAACCGGGGCGACGATGGTCGGTGTGCTTCACAGCGCAAGCGCTCGCGGGCGAGCGGCGGGCACGTTTCAACACTATCAGAGTATGAGGCGGCCCTAAGACCTCTGGGGGTCCTCGTCGGCGGTCGGGGCCCCTGGAGCGACGTCCTCCGGCGCGACCGAGGGAAGCGATGCATCGCTGACGTTCGGAAGGCGCATCGTCATGAGGACGACGGCGTCGACGATCAGCGACATCAGCACGCCGGCGACGATCGCGACGAAGAAGATCACCGGGTCGAGCCAGGGCTGGTCCTTGAGGACGATGACGCCGAGGAAGAACACGATCAGCTTGAGCAGCCACCCGCCGAGCACGATCGCGAAGAAGAACTGGACGTAGAGCGGCTCGCCGAACCATCGGTTCGCGATCAGGATGCTCGCACCGGTGATCCCGAGGAACACGGCGGCGATGAGCACACCGAGCAGGCCGCTGATCAGCCCGTTCTCCTGCCCGACGAGGTAGCCCACGACCGCCGCGGCGATCGCGAGGACCACGGTGGCGGCTCCCGACCAGATGAGAGTGCGTCGAAGGATCGGCGTGCTGGAAACGGGGTTCGGACTCATGAGGGCTCCACGGGGGTCGGGTCGGAGTCGGGGGTTGCGGCGATCGCACGTCGCGAGGGCTTCAGGGTGAGAACCAGGCAGGCCGCGATCCCGACCACACCGAAGCCCACACCGGGAAGGTACTGGCCCGGCCAGTCCTCGCGGGCTCCGACGTACATGAGGAGGACGGCGAGCGAGATCACCGCCGTCCAGGCGTAGAAGATGAGGACGGCATCACGGTCGCGGTGACCGAGGTCGAGCATACGGTGGTGCAGGTGCTTGCGGTCCGGCGAGAACGGCGACTTGCCGGCATGCATGCGGCGCAGCACCGCCAGGCCGAAATCGAGCAACGGCAGCAGCACCACCATCAGCGGCAGCAGGATCGGGATGAACGCACCGAGCAGTTGGGAACGCCCGAGACGCTCGGGGTCGAGCGCGGAGGGATCCATCTGCCCGGTGAGGGAGATCGCGGAGACGGCCATCAGCAGGCCGAGGACGAGTGCGCCCGAGTCGCCCATGAACAGCTTCGCCGGACTCCAGTTCCAGGGCAGGAAACCGATGCAGGCGCCGATGAGGACGGCGGCGATGAAGGTCGAGAGGTTGAAGTAGCTCGAGGCGCCGGAGTCGCGCGTGAAGATGTAGGAGTAGGCGAAGAAGACGCCGTTGGCGATGAGGCAGACCCCGGCGACGAGGCCGTCGAGGCCGTCGATGAAGTTGACGGCGTTCATGACGACGACGATCGCGAACATCGTGATCGTGATGCTCAGCCAGCTCGAGAAGACGATGAGATCGCCGAACGGGAGGGAGAGGATCTGCAGCCCTCCGCCGATCGTGAGGATCCCGGCCGCGAGGAACTGCGCGCCGAGCTTGATCATCCAGTCGAGGTCCCAGAGGTCGTCGACAACGCCGATCACGGCGATCAGCAGTGCGGCTCCGAGAATGGACCACATCGTCTGCGGCGGCATCCAGATGCTCTGGAAGAAGGGGTTCGCTGCTGAGATCCCCATCGCGGCGGCGATGCCGAGGAAGATCGCGACCCCGCCGAGCCGCGGAGTGGGACGTGTGTGCACATCGCGATCACGGATCTCGGGGTACAGCTTGAACCGCAGGCTCACCCGCAGGACCGCCCAGGTCAGTACGAAGGTGATCGCGGCGGTCAGGATGATCGTGAAGAGGTACTGCTTCACGAATCCCCGTCCTGTCGAGGCGCGGGCGCCGCGGAATCCGGCTCCGGGGCGGGCTCGAGCAGATCGCCGAGCACCTCCTCCAGCTGCTCCCGGCTGATCGCCCCGTCACGCAGGATGCGCACGCGTCCGGCATCCGAATCCGCCGGCGGACGCACGAGCGAGGTGGCATCGACGATCGTCGAGGCCACACCGTCGCGGCTCATTCCGTCTGCGAGGTAGACGGCGACGCTGTCGCCGAGCATCTTCTCGGCGTCGAAGGCCGAGATCGCTGCGGCCTGACCCGTGAGGTTCGCGCTCGAGACCGCGAGCGGTCCGGTCTCGGCCAGCAGCTCCAGCGCCACGCGCCCCTCGGGCATCCGCACGGCGACGGTTCCCCGGGTCTCGCCGAGATCCCAGACGAGCGAGGGCTGAGCAGGGAGCACGATGGTCAACCCGCCGGGCCAGAAGGCGTCGACGAGGCGTTGAACCGGCTCGGGGACCGACTCCGCGAGAGCCGTCAGCGTCTCCTTGGTGCCGATGAGGACGGGCGGCGGCTGATCGCGCCCCCGTCCCTTCGCATCCAGCAGCCGCTGCACGGCAGCGGGCGAGAAGGCGTCGGCGGCCACGCCGTAGACGGTATCGGTGGGCATGACGATGAGTTCGCCGCGGCCGATCGCCTGGCGCGCATGGCGCATACCGGCGAGCAGCTGCGCCTCGTCGCCGCAGTCGAAGATGGAGGACATGTCGTTCCGATTCTACGGGAGGCCGCCGAGAGAGCGGATCAGGGGCGGATGGCCGTGGTGGCGCGGTCGCGCAGGGTGAGGTCGCGGTGCGTCGCCGCGGCACGCCAGCCGTCGCGCTCGAGGATGCCGCGGATCTCGGCCCCCTGGAGTTCGCCGTGCTCGATCACCAGCAGCCCGCCGGGACGGAGCAGCCGCAGAGCATTGGTGCTGAGCGCGCGCACGAGATCGAGACCGTCCTCGCCGCCGTACAGCGCCATCGCCGGGTCGAAGAGGCGCACCTCGGGGTCGCGCGGGATCGCCGAGTCCGGCACGTACGGCGGGTTCGAGATGACGACGCTGGCGGCACCGGCGAGTTCGGGGAAGGCATCCGCCATGTCGGCGAGCACCAGCATGAGGTTCTCGGCATCGGCGGTGTTGCGGCTCGCCCACGCGTGCGCCTCGGGCGAGAGCTCCGCGGCGTAGATCCGCGCGTGCGGCACCTCGGTCGCCATCGCGAGTGCGATCGCCCCGCTCCCCGTGCCGAGATCGATGCCGATCGGCTGCGGATCGGGTGCGTGCAGGAGCGCGTCGATCGCGTGCTGTACCACCATCTCCGTCTCGGGTCGGGGGACGAACACCCCGGGGCCCACGGCCAGCTCGAGATGCCGGAACGGCGCGGTGCCGGTGATGTGCTGCAGGGGTTCCCGCGACTCCCGGCGCGTCACGAGAGCATCGAGCCGCTCGGCATCCGCGTCGCTCATCACGTCGCCTCGTACGACGGCCGCCTGCACCTCGCCGCGACGCAGACCCCGCACGTGACCGACCAGGAGCTCCGCGTCGACGAGTGGATCGGTCACACCGGCATCGGCGAGGCGCTGAGCGGCCGCACGGACGAGTGCGGCGAAAGACGTGTCGGGCATGATCTCCAGCGTAGAGCGCCCGCCGGGTGTCACATTGCCCTCTCCCCCGCACCCCTCCCATAGGCTGAGAGCGAAGCGACCCGCACAGGAAGGCTCCTCCATGCCCGGCATCCACTCCGACATCACGACCGCGTTCGGCAACACGCCGCTGGTCCGTCTGAACCGCGTGACCGAGGGCCTCGGCGCCACCGTCCTCGCGAAGCTCGAGTACTACAACCCCGCCTCCAGCGTGAAGGACCGCATCGGCATCGCGATGATCAACGCCGCCGAAGCATCCGGTGAACTGCAGCCGGGCGGCACGATCGTGGAGTCGACCAGCGGCAACACCGGCATCGCCCTGGCGATGGTCGGGGCAGCGCGTGGCTACAAGGTGATCCTCACCATGCCCGCGTCCATGTCGAAGGAGCGCCGTGTGCTGCTCAAGGCTTTCGGCGCAGAGATCGTCCTCACCGACCCGACCAAGGGCATGAGCGGTGCGATCGAGATCACGAAGCAGATCGTCGCCGACACCCCGGGCGCGGTGTGGGTGCGGCAGTTCGAGAACGCCGCGAACCCGCAGATCCACCGTGAGACCACCGCACAGGAGATCCTCCGCGACACGGACGGCGAGGTCGACATCTTCATCGCCGGAGTCGGCACCGGTGGCACCGTCACCGGCACCGGACAGGCGCTCAAGGCCGCCAAGCCCGGTGTGCAGGTCATCGCCGTCGAGCCCAAGGACTCCCCCATGCTCAGCGAGGGCCACCCCGGCCCGCACAAGATCCAGGGCATCGGGCCGAATTTCGTCCCCGCGATCCTCGATCGTGAGGTGATCGACGAGGTGATCCCCGTCGAGTTCGACGACGCCATCCGGGTGGCTCGGGAGCTGGCCGCCCGCGAGGGTCTCCTCGTCGGCATGTCGTGCGGCGCAGCGACGTGGGCAGCTCTGCAGGTCGCTTCCCGCCCCGAGAACGCGGGGAAGAACATCGTCGTCGTCCTTCCCGACACCGGGGAGCGCTACCTGTCGACCGCGCTGTTCGCGGACCTGCGCGAGGACTGACGACCACCGCATGATCGGTCGAATGCGCGAGGACATCGCCGCTGCCCGGCTCCGCGATCCCGCGGCCCGCAGCGCCGCGGAGGTCGCACTGCTGTACCCCGGACTCCATGCCATCTGGGCGCACCGCGTCTCGCATGCGCTGTGGCGACGGCGGCTGCGCTTCCTCGCACGCGCCAACTCGCAGCTCGCCCGCTGGTTCACGGGCATCGAGATCCATCCAGGGGCTCGGATCGGCCGCCGCTTCTTCATCGACCACGGCATGGGCGTCGTGATCGGCGAGACCTCGCAGATCGGCGACGACGTCATGCTCTACCACGGGGTCACGCTCGGCGGGCGCTCGCGCTCCACCGGCAAACGCCACCCCACACTCGGCGACGGTGTCGCCGTCGGAGCCGGAGCGAAGATCCTCGGACCCGTGACGATCGGGGCGCACTCCTTCGTCGGAGCGAACGCCGTCGTCACCCGGGATGCGCCCGCGGACAGCGTGCTCGTCGGCGTCCCGGCCAAGCCGCGTCAGCGCGCGGGCGGCGAAGACACGCGCGCGCTGCTCACCGTGCCGGACTACTCGATCTGAGTCCGCTCAGCGTGTGCGACGATCTCGCTTCTCGCGCGCGTCGCCGACTCGGCGCTTGAGGAAGATCAGCGGCAGCAGCACCGTGCCCAGCGCCGTGATGAGCCAGACGATCACCGCTCCGAGCAACCAGCCGGTGACATCGACGATGCGCAGACCCCCGATGGGCAGCAGCACGACGATGATCAACGCCACCAGGGTCGAGAAGATGCCGATTCCACCGAGCAGCACCGGCGCGTAGCGGTCGGCGATCTTGCTGATCCACGGCGAGAGGATGCTCTGCAGCAGCGCGAAGATCAGAATGCAGAGCACGAAGCCCCACCACTTCGACCACTCGATCTGGAACCCGTCGAGCAGGAGATCGGCGGCGATCAGCCCGAGCCCCGCGGACAGGATGTAGATGAGGGTGCGGAAGAGGAATGTGATCACGCGCCGAGCCTAGCGCTCCGGCGGCGTGCGGATCAGGACTCGGTGCCGACGGCGGCGAGCCGGGCCTCTTCGTCGGTCGTGATCGCCGATTCGATGATCGGTCCGAGCGCGCCGTCCATCACCTGATCGAGGTTGTACGCCTTGAATCCCGTGCGGTGATCGGCGATGCGGTTCTCGGGGAAGTTGTAGGTGCGGATCCGCTCGGACCGGTCCATGCCGCGGATCTGCGACCGGCGAGCATCGGATGCCGCCGCATCGAGCTCCTCCTGCTGCTTCGCGAGCAGCCGCGCACGGAGCACGCGCATTCCCGCCTCGCGGTTCTGCAGCTGCGACTTCTCGTTCTGCATGGAGACGACGATGCCCGTCGGAACGTGCGTGATGCGCACCGCGGAGTCGGTCGTGTTGACCGACTGCCCACCCGGCCCCGAAGAGCGGAAGACATCGATCTTGAGATCGTTCTGGTTGATCTCGATCTCGTCGGGCTCGTCGACCTCGGGGAAGACGAGCACACCGGTGGTCGAGGTGTGGATGCGTCCCTGCGACTCGGTCGCCGGCACGCGCTGCACGCGGTGCACACCACCCTCGTACTTGAGGTGCGCCCAGACGCCCTGCGCCGGGTCGGTGGAGGAGCCCTTGATCGCGACCTGGACGTCCTTGTAGCCGCCGAGGTCGGACTCGTTGCGCTCGAGCAGCTCGGTCTTCCATCCCATCGACGCCGCGTACTGCACGTACATGCGCAGCAGATCGGCCGCGAAGAGCGCGCTCTCGGCGCCGCCCTCCCCCGCCTTGATCTCCATGATCACGTCACGGGCGTCATCCGGGTCACGCGGGATGAGGAGTCGCCGGAGCTTCTCCTGCGCGGCCTGCAGTCCGGCCTCGAGTCCGGGGACCTCCGCCGCGAAGGCCTCGTCCTCACGAGCGAGCTCGCGCGCGGCATCCAGGTCGTCGGATGCCGCGACCCACGCCTCGTACGCGGCGACGATGCGCGACAGCTCGGCATAGCGGCGGTTCACACGCTTGGCACGCGCGGCGTCGGCGTGCACCGCCGGGTCGGAGAGTTCCTCCTGGACCCGGCGGTGCTCGTCGATCAGAGCCTGGACGGACTCGAACACGGACTCTCCGCTCAGCGGATGTTGTTGTCGTGCGAACCTGCGGGCAGGGTCGGGATCGACTTCTGCATCTGCACGAGGAACTCCACGTTCGACTGCGTCTCCTTGAGCTTTCCGAGCACGACCTCGAGGGCTTGCTGGGTGTCGAGGCCGGCGAGGGCGCGACGGAGCTTCCAGGTGATCTTGACCTCGTCGGAGGAGAGCAGCATCTCTTCACGGCGGGTGCTCGACGCGTTCACGTCGACGGCCGGGAAGATGCGCTTGTCGGCGAGCGAACGCGACAGGCGCAGTTCGCTGTTGCCGGTGCCCTTGAACTCCTCGAAGATGACCTCGTCCATCTTGGAGCCGGTCTCGACGAGAGCCGTGGCGAGGATCGTGAGGGATCCGCCGTTCTCGATGTTGCGCGCGGCGCCGAAGAAGCGCTTGGGCGGGTAGAGCGCCGACGCGTCGACGCCACCGGTGAGCACGCGGCCGGAAGCCGGAGCCGCCAGGTTGTACGCGCGGCCGAGACGGGTGATCGAGTCGAGCAGCACGACCACGTCGCGACCGAGCTCGACCAGGCGCTTCGCACGCTCGATGGCGAGCTCGGCGACCGTGGTGTGGTCCTCGGCCGGACGGTCGAACGTCGAGGCGATGACCTCGCCCTTGACCGTGCGCTCCATGTCGGTGACCTCTTCGGGGCGCTCGTCGACGAGCACGACCATGAGGTGGACCTCGGGGTTGTTCTGCGCGATCGCATTGGCGATCTGCTGCAGGACGATCGTCTTGCCGGCCTTCGGCGGCGCGACGATCAGGCCGCGCTGGCCCTTGCCGATCGGCGCGACCAGGTCGATGATGCGCTGCGTGAGCTTCTCGGGCGCGGTCTCGAGGCGCAGGCGCTCCTGCGGGTAGAGCGGCGTGAGCTTGCCGAACTCGACGCGCGTGGCGGCATCGTCGATCGACAGCCCGTTGATCGAGTCGACCTTGACCAGGGCGTTGTACTTCTGGCGCCCCTGCTGCTCGCCCTCGCGGGGCTGCTTGATCGAGCCGACGACCGCGTCGCCCTTGCGCAGGTTGTACTTCTTGACCTGCCCGAGCGAGACGTAGACGTCGCTGGGGCCGGCGAGGTAACCGGTCGTGCGGACGAAGGCGTAGTTGTCGAGCACGTCGAGGATGCCGGCGACCGGGATCAGGACGTCGTCCTCACCGATCTCGGTGTCGAACTCGTCGGTCTGCGCGTTGCCGCGGCGCTTGTTGCGCTGACGGTTGCGGCCGTTGCCGCCCTGCTCGTCGTCGCCGGCGGGCTGCGCCTGCTGCTCCTGCGCGGCACCGGTGCCGTTCTGGCCGCGTCCGCGGTTGCGGCTGCGGTTGCGGTTGCGGCCGCGACCGCTCTGCTCGTCTCCGCCGTCGCTACCCTCACCGGCGTTGTCCGCGGCGGGAGCGTTGTCGGAGGCAGCGGAATCGGCGGCAGGGGCGTCGGCGGCCGAAGCGTCGGACTCCGCCGTCTTCTTCGGTGCGCGGCGACCGCGTCCCGTGGTCTTGGGGGCCTGCTCGGCGGGAGCATCCGCAGCGCCGGCGTCAGCGGGCTTCTCCGTCGACTTCTCGTCGGAGGCCTGGGCGGGAGCCGCCTTCTCGGCAGCCTTCTCCGCAGCGGGCGTCTCACCCGCGGACTCCGCGGCGGGAGCCTCGGCATCCGCCTTCTTGGCGCGGCTGCGGCGCGGCGCCTTGGCCTTCGGAGCGGCCTCGGCGCTGTCGCCTGCGGCATCTGCCTTGGCCTGTGCCGCATCGGCGGCCGGCGCGGCCTCTGCCGCCTTCTCGGCCTTCGCCGCGGCGGTCGCCGTCGTCGCACGTCGCGGTGCGCGCTTGCGGGCGGGTGCCGCCTCAGCGGATGCGTCGGTGCCGGCTGCTGCCGGGGCATCGACGACCGGGGCGGCCTGGTCGTTCTGGGTCTCGGAGAAGTTCTCCACGAGTACTCCCTCTATTTCTCGGGGGTAGTGAGCGGTCCACACGCGCAACGGGTGCTGCGCGCGTTCGCACGGGCTGACGCTCGGCGCCAGCCGGCCTGGGCACTTGTGCCATGAGGTTGGACGTGCGGGTCTTGCAAGAGTTGCAATGGGGCCAGATTCACGAAGACGTTACGTGGAGCCCTCCGCTCGATCCCCCACTGTACCACCACGCACATCGACGGCGAGCAGGAGGGATTCCCACGGAGTGTCGGTCACTCGCCCGGCGAGTTCGACCGCATCCTGACGGCTTCCCGGCCCGTCGGCGAGCACCAGCACACTGGGGCCGGCACCGGACACCACGGCGGCGAAACCGGCCGCACGCAGGGCCTGCACCAGCCGCTGAGTCTCGGGCATCGCCTCGGCGCGGTAATCCTGGTGCAGCCGATCGGCGGTCGCGTCGAGGAGGAGCTCGGGGCTCTGCGTCAGCGCCGCGATCAACAGCGCCGAACGCGACACGTTGAACACGGCATCCGCAGTGGACACCTGCGGTGGCTGCAGAGAGCGCGCCTGCGACGTCGACATCGTGTACGCCGGCACGAGCACGAGGGGCGAGACGCCCCGGTGCACGAGGAGCTTCTTGTGCTGCGCGCCGCGCTCGCTCATCCAGGCGATCGTCAGGCCGCCGAACAGGGCGGGCGCGACGTTGTCGGGGTGCCCCTCGAGCTCGGTCGCGAGTCGCAGCAGATCGGAGTCGCCGATCTCGACGTCTCCGGCGAGGAGGCCCTTCGCGATCAGGACCCCGGCGACCACGGCCGCGCCGGAGGAGCCCAGGCCGCGGCCGTGCGGCACGCCGTTCTCGGCCACGATCCGCAGACCCGGCATCGACCGGCCGGCATCGGCGTAGACGTGCTCGACCGTGCGGACGATCAGGTTCGACGCATCGCGCGGGATCTCCTCGGCACCCGAACCCGACACCTCGATGTCGAGTTCACCCGCCGGGAGCTCGGTGACGACGAGGGAGTCGTAGACGCTGAGTGCGAGGCCGAGGGTGTCGAATCCCGGCCCGAGGTTCGCGCTCGTGGCGGGAACGCGGACCTCGATCGTGCGCCCTTCCGCCACCGTCACTCGCCTTCCACGCGCAGCACCGACACGACGCGCTCGACGACCGAGCTGTCGGCGAGTGCCGCGACCGCGGCGCTGAGCGACTGCTCGGCTGCCCGGTGCGTGCCGATGATGAGTCGCGCGGTGGGCTCCTCGTCGCCCTCGACCGTCTGAACGATCGTGGCGACCGAGACGCCCCCGTCGCTCAGGATGCCCGCGACCGTGGCGAGCACACCCGGAGCGTCCGCGACCTCGAGGGTGACCTGGTAACGGGTCGTGACGTGCCCGATGGGCACGACCGGCAGGTTCGCCCGCGTCGACTCGCCGACGCCCACGCCCCCGGCGATGTGGCGGCGAGCGGCGGAGACGACGTCACCGAGCACGGCCGAGGCGGTCTGCACTCCGCCGGCGCCCGCGCCGTAGAACATCAGGGAGCCGGCGGCCTCGGCTTCGACGAACACCGCGTTGTTGGCGCCGTGCACCGACGCCAGCGGGTGCGAGTGCGGTACCAGTGCCGGGTACACGCGCACCGAGATCGATTCGGTTCCGTCGACGTCGAGGCGCTCGCACACGGCGAGGAGCTTGATCACGAAGCCCGCGGCACGGGCCTCCTCGATCATCGAGGCGGTGACGGTGGTGATGCCCTCGCGGTAGACCGCGTCGAGCGGCACGGCGGTGTGGAAAGCCAGGCTCGCGAGGATCGCGGCCTTCTGCGCCGCGTCGTAGCCTTCGACGTCGGCCGTGGGGTCGGCCTCCGCGTATCCGAGACGCTGCGCGTCGGCGAGCACGTCGGCGAAGTCGGCGCCCTCGGTGTCCATGCGGTCGAGGATGTAGTTCGTCGTGCCGTTCACGATGCCCATGATGCGCACGATGCGGTCGCCGGCGAGTGAATCGCGCAGCGGGCGGATGATCGGGATGGCGCCGGCCGCAGCGGCCTCGTAGTGCACCGAGGCACCGACGCGGTCGGCGGCTTCGAAGAGCTCCGGGCCGTGCGTGGCGAGGAGCGCCTTGTTGGCCGTGACCACATCGGCGCCGGAGCCGATCGCCTGCAGGATGCTCGTGCGTGCGGGCTCGATACCGCCCATGAGCTCGATCACGATGTCGGATCCGAGGATCAGCGACTCGGCATCCGTGGTGAAGAGCTCGCGCGGAAGGTCGACGTCGCGCGGAGCATCGACGTCGCGCACGGCGATGCCGGCGAGCTCCAGCGAGGCGCCCGCGCGGTCGGCGAGCTCGTCGCCGTGGCGCAGCAGGAGGTCGGCGACCTGGGATCCGACCGCTCCGGCGCCGAGAAGCGCCACTCGAAGTCGTCGGTACTCAGCCATTGTTGCTCCTTCGGAAGTGGGTCATTTCTCTCCCTCGGGGGCGTTCGCCCCGTCGATGCCCGCGTCACGGGAGAGGAGATCGTCGATGGTCTCACCGCGGACGATGACCCTCGAGCGACCGTCGCGCACGGCGACGACCGGCGGACGCGGAACATGGTTGTAGTTGCTCGACAGCGAGACGCAGTACGCGCCCGTCGTCGGCACGGCGAGCAGGTCGCCCGGTACCAGATCGGAGGGCAGGTACTCGTGATCGACGACGATGTCGCCGGATTCGCAGTGCTTGCCGACCACGCGACTCAGCTGCGGGGCGCCGATCCCCACGCGCGAGGCGATGCGCGCGGAGTACTGGGCACCGTAGAGCGCCGGACGAGCGTTGTCGCTCATCCCGCCGTCGACGCTGATGTAGCGCCGGACGGCACCGGAGTCGATGGTGACGTCCTTGGTCGTGCCGACCTCGTAGAGCGTGACGCCCGCCGTTCCGACGATCGCGCGGCCGGGCTCGAACGAGAGCGCGGGCACGGCGATGCCGCGCGCGGCGCAGCCCTCGGCGACGGCGGACACGATCTCACCGGCGAGGACGTCGATCGGAGTGGGGTCATCGCTGCGGACGTAGGCGATGCCGAAGCCGCCTCCCAGGTTCATCTGCGGGACCGCACCGCCCTCGAGCAGCGCCGCGTGCAGCTCGAGCACGCGCGAGGCGGACTCGCGGAACCCGGCGACGCCGAAGATCTGCGACCCGATGTGGCAGTGCAGACCCACGAAGTCGAGCCCGGGGATCTCTCGGATGCGAGCAACGGCGATCTCGGCATCCTCGAGCGGGAATCCGAACTTCTGGTCTTCGTGCGCGGTGGCGAGGAAGTCGTGGGTCTCGGCGTGCACGCCGCTGATCACGCGCACGAGCACACGCTGCACCGCGTCCACGCGGGCGGTGATCGCCGCGAGTCGTTCGATCTCGATCGCGCTGTCGACGATGATGCTGCCCACACCGACCTCGACCGCTCGTTCGAGCTCGCGCGTCGACTTGTTGTTGCCGTGGAAGCCGATGGATGCCGGGGCGACTCCCGCGGCCAGCGCCACCTCGAGCTCTCCCCCGGTGCACACGTCGACGCGGAGTCCCTCGTCGACCACCCACCGCGCGACGGTGGCGCTCAGGAACGCCTTGCCGGCGTAGTACACCTGCGCGACCGTGCCGTGTTCCGACGCCGCCTGGTCGAAGGCCCGACGGAACTCCCGTGCGCGCTGACGCACCTCGTCCTCGTCGAGCACCAGAAGGGGGGTGCCGTAGGTGCGGGCGAGGGTCGCGGCATCCACCCCGGCGAGGGTCAGGACGCCGTCGGCGTCTCGGGCGGCGCGCGCGGGCCAGACACCAGCCGCGAGATCATTCGCGTCATCGGGAACGGCGAGCCACTCGGGCGCGAGCGAATCGGCAGCGGGAAGCAAGGAACACCAATCGTGGAGCGGGACTCGGGCGGGAAGCGCACGACGAGACTGACCCCGATTCTAGGGCACGGCGCATGCCGCCCTAGCCATGGTGACGCCCGTCCCGCAACCCCTGTGACGGCGGCCGGCGCTCACTCGTAGGGTGAGAACGTGGAAGCCCCGTCGACGTCCGAAGCCCCTGCCCGCCCCGGGCCGATCCCGCGTGCCATCGCAGCCGTCACGCGCTGGGCGCTCCAGCGCAAGCCCGTGCGGGCCTTTCTCCTCTACAGCGAGCGCCGCGGCCCGATGCTCGCCGACAGCGTCACCTACCGCGCCCTGTTCAGCGTGTTCGCCGGCGTGCTCCTGGGATTCTCGATCGCGGCACTGTGGCTCGCCGGGAACCCGCAGGCCTGGAACGCGATCATCGACGCCGTGCAATCCGTCGTGCCCGGTCTGATCGGCGAGGACGGAGTCATCGATCCGGCCGATCTCCGGGAACCGATCTCGTTCTCGCTGGCGGGCGCGGTGTCGGCGATCGCCCTGATCGGCGCCGCCCTGGGTGCGGTGGGGTCGCTCCGCACCGCCGTTCGTGTGATCTCGGGCACCGCGCAGAGCGACGTCCTGTTCATCTGGGTGATCCTGCGCAACCTCGCCCTGGCGATCGGCATCGGGGCGGCGTTCATCGCGGCGGCATTCCTCTCCATCGTCGGACGGATCGGCGTCGGTTGGGTGAGCGATCTGCTCGGGCTCCCCACCGACTCCGCGCTGGCGACCTGGGGCGTGCGGATCCTCTCGCTGGTGATCGTCTTCGCGTTGAACACCGCTCTGCTCATCGCCGTGTTCCTCGTGCTCTCCGGGGTCCGCCCGTCGGCGCGGTCCCTCTGGAGCGGTGCCCTTCTCGGCGCCGTCGGCCTCCTGGTGCTCCAGGAGCTCTCCTCGCTCTTCGTCGGCGGCGCGACCAGCAATCCTCTGCTGGCCTCGTTCGCGTCGTTGCTCGCCCTCCTGATCTGGCTCAACCTGTCGGCGCAGGTCATGCTCATCTCGTGCGCCTACATCGTCACGGGCGAGGAGGAGCGGCAGGACCGGGTGCGCGCTCGTTTCGGCGCGACCACTTTCCCGCAGCGTCGCGTGCAGCGGGCCGAGATCGATGTGAAGATCGCGACCGACGAATTGCGCGCCGCTCAGGAAGCCGCCCGCGACGCCTGACTCACCCGGCGGGGCAGGTGCCCTTCTCGAGCAGGCTCTCGTCGGTGACGATGGCTCCGTCGACGTCGATGTCGATCACGGCCACGGATCCGTCGATCTCCAGCCCGGTGAGCGTGAGGCCAGCCGGGAGCTGGTCGGCGATGCAGATCCGCTGCGGCTGGGTGAGATCCGCGCCGATGGACCCCAGGTTCGATCCGACCTGCGAGGCGTCGATCTCGATCCCGCCGACGCTCAACGACACCGGCGTCAGTTCGAGGTCGCCGTCGAGCGCTCCGGGCGTGAGGGTGAGCGAGATCGGGACGGCGAGGCCCAGAACGGTGATCGACCCGCTGACGGTGGCGTTCGGTTCGTCGAGAGCGACCGTGTCGACCGGCAGGTCGGTGGTCGCCAGCAGCGAGGTGAACTGATCCTCGTCGATGCGGATCGTGCCCGATGCGCCCGCGAGATCGCCGCCGCGCAGCGGCACCCCCGTCGCGGTCACGTCGACCGCACCGGTGATCCCCTCGAGGGTGACCGCGTCGGTCGACAGGTGGAGGCTGTCGAGACGTCCGCCGATCAGCTGCGGCAGCAGGATGCCGTCGGCGTCGACGTCGAGCTGCTGATCGGCAGGGAGGTCGAGCTGGTCGATGACGAGCGAGCGCACGACTCCCGGAAGGATCGCCCGCGCGACGAACTCCGCCGCGACCACGAGTCCCGCGAGCACGACGACGACGATGAGCACCACCCACGGCCAGCGTCGGCGACGACGCTGCGGAGCGCTCGCGACGCCGTCGTCGGTCCCGGTCCCGGCGCCCGGGAGGACGAGCGTCGGATGCTCGGCATCCGGCTCCGGGTACGGCAGCGTGCGGTTGTCTTCGCTCATGGGGTCATCCTGCCCTACCTCGGTGGTGCGGACGGGGGTTACATGCGCTCCGGTGCGGAGACGCCCAGGAGGTCGAGCCCGTTGCGGAAGACCTGTCCGGCGGCGTCGTTGAGCCACAGACGCGTGCGGTGCACGCTCTCGATCGGGTCGTCGCCCTGCGGGATCACGCGGCAGTTGTCGTACCAGCGGTGATAGAGGCCCGCGAGCTCCTCGAGGTAGCGGGCGACGCGGTGCGGCTCGCGCACCTCGGCGGCGAACGCCACGATGCGCGGGAACTCCTGGAGTGCGCCGAGCAGCGCCGCCTCGGACTCGTGCGTCAGCGTCTCGGGGGCGAACTCGGAGCGGTCGACGCCCGAATCGTTCGCGTTGCGGCTGACATTGTGCGTGCGGGCGTGCGCGTACTGCACGTAGAAGACGGGGTTGTCGTTCGTGCGCTTCTGCAGCAGCTCGGGGTCGAGATCGAGCGGCGAGTCCGCGGGCGAGCGCTCGAGCGAATACCGCAGGGCGTCGGCGCCGAGCCACTCGAGCAGGTCGTCCATCTCGATGATGTTGCCGGCGCGCTTGCTGAGGCGGGCGCCGTTGATCGACACCATCTGCCCGATGAGCACCTGGACGTTGCGCTCCGGATCCTCGCCCGCCGCACCGGCGACCGCCTTGAGGCGGTGCACGTACCCGTGGTGGTCGGCGCCGAGGAGGTAGATCTTGTTCTCGAATCCGCGGTCGCCCTTGTTGAGGTAGTACGCGGCATCCGCGGCGAAGTAGGTGTACTCGCCGTTCGAGCGGCGGATCACCCGATCCTTGTCGTCGCCGAAGTCGGTGGTGCGCACCCAGACGGCGCCGTCCTCGTCGAAGACATGGCCCTGCTCGCGCAGGCGCTCGACCGCCTGGTCGATCAGGCTCGTGCCCGACGCGTCCTTGGCGTGCAGCGTGCGCTCCGAGAACCACACGTCGAACGGCACGTTGAACCGGTCGAGCGAGCTCTTGATCTCGGCGAGCTGGTACTCGTATCCGAGGTCGCCGGCGACCGCGAGCTGCTCCTCGTCGGAGAGGTCGAGCAGATCCGGGCGCGCCTCGAGGATGCGACCGGCGAGCGCCGTGATGTACTCCCCCGGGTATCCACCCTCGGGGGTCGGCTCGCCCTTCGCGGCGGCGACCAGCGACGATGCGAAGCGGTCCATCTGCGCGCCGGCGTCGTTGATGTAGTACTCCCGCACGGCGTGCGCGCCGCTGGCGAGGAGCAGGCGGACGATCGCATCACCGAGCGCCGCCCAGCGCGTGTGGGCGATGTGCAACGGTCCGGTCGGGTTCGCCGAGACGAACTCGACGTTCACGCTCACGCCCTGCTGCGAGGAGTTCGTGCCGTAGGCGACGCCCGCGTCAACGATCGTCTTCGCCAGCGCGCCCGCGGCAGCGGCCTCGAGACGGATGTTGATGAATCCGGGGCCCGCGACCTCGGCGGTGGCGATGCCGTCGACCGAGACCAGACCGTCGGCGATCTGCTGCGCGAGTTCGCGCGGGTTCGTGCCGAACGGCTTGGCGAGGCGCATCGCGATGTTCGAGG
Organism: Microbacterium galbinum; assembly: GCF_023101185.1. Classification (GTDB taxonomy): domain Bacteria; phylum Actinomycetota; class Actinomycetes; order Actinomycetales; family Microbacteriaceae; genus Microbacterium; species Microbacterium galbinum. The sequence goes on along the minus strand of NZ_CP078077.1, from coordinate 2,666,239 downwards.
CCCAGTCGCCGTGGTCGCGGTTGCGCGGGCGCTCCAGGACGATGTCGGATGCCGAGAGCCCGAGGGGCTCGCCGGGGCGTCGCTCGTCCGCGATCGGAGCGAGGACTGCGAGGAGGGCTTCGGCGAGCGTTTCAGGATTCATAGACCACCAAGTTTACGGCTCGGGACGGTGTCGAATTTGCGCAGACCGATCTGTGACTTACCCTCATGCCATGACCGTCGCTCACGCCCGCCGCCGACTGCGTTTCGCCGGCGTCGCCGCCGTGCTCGCCGTCGCCGTCGTCGCGGGCGTCCTCGGCGTCTGGCGCCCCTGGGCACCGCTCCCCTCGACCGCCCCCGTCGGCGCCGCGGAAGGCGAGCCCGCCGCCGCGATCGCACCGGCTCCGCTCGTCCTGCCGGAGCACCCGACCGTGCTCGTCTTCGGCGACTCCTGGACGTACGGCTCGGCCGCCACCGTCCCGACCGAGGGATACGCGTATCTCCTCGCCGATCTGCTCGACGGCGAGACGATCGTGAAGGGTGTGCGCGGCAGCGGCTATCTCAAGCCCGGACTCGACGGACCCGCCTTCGGCGAGCGCATCGCGGCACTCGATCCCGCACTGTCTCCCGACCTCGTGATCCTGCAGGGCTCGATCAACGACCGTGAGCAGGGCGCGGCCGGATACCGTGAGGCAGTGAACGCGGCCTGGGATGCGATGGCGGCGAAGTACCCCGAGGCGACGATCGTGATCCTCGGACCCGCCCCGCACGAGCTCCCCGTCGGTGCCGGCACCGCGCGCATCGACGCCGACCTCGCGGATCTCGCCGCCGCCCGCGGCTGGTGGTACGTCTCCCCCGTCGCCGAGGACTGGATCACCGATCAGAACTACCTCGAGGTCATCGACGTCGAGGTGGGGCGCAAGCATCCGTCCTCCGCCGGGCACCGCTACCTCGCCGAACGCGTCGCCGCCGCGCTCGATGCGCTCAGCGGCGCGCCGGTCACGATCGCCGGCGAGTCGGAGACCACCCCCGAGCAGTGATATCGTCGTTCGGTACGCCTCCGTAGCTCAGTGGATAGAGCGCCGGTTTCCGGTACCGTAGGTCGCAGGTTCGACTCCTGTCGGGGGCACGTATACGCGAAGAAGGACCGTCCATGAGGGCGGTCCTTCTTCCGTTTCCGGGTGATGCGGTCAGCGGGGCACGGATGCCGCGCGCCGGGCGGCCTGCACCCCGTTGAGGATGACGACGACTTCGGCGATCTCGTGCACGAGCACGACGCCGGCCAGGCCGAGCACTCCGAACAGGGCCAACGGGAACAGCACCACGATGATCGCCAGGGCGAGGCCGATGTTGACGGTCATGATCCGGCGCCCGCGGCGCGCGTGGGCGAGGGCTGCGGGCAGGAGGCGGAGGTCGTGGCCGGTGAACGCGATGTCGGCGGATTCGACGGCCGCCGCCGAACCGCCCGCTCCCATGGCGATGCCGACGGTCGCGGTCGCGAGTGCCGGAGCGTCGTTGATGCCGTCACCGACCATCGCGGTCGGCCCCTCGGCGAGGAGGGCGGTGATGGCGGCCGCCTTGTCCGCGGGGAGCTGCTCCGCACGGACGTCGCTCACTCCCGCGCGGGCGGCGAGCGCGCGGGCGGTGCGCTCGTTGTCGCCCGTGAGCATGATGGCGCGAACGCCCTGCTCCTCGAGCAACGAGATGGTCTCCGCCGCCTCGGGGCGCAGCTCATCGCGTACACCGACGACCCCCGCGATCCGTGCATCGACCTCGACCGCGACCACGGTCATCCCGTCGTCCGCCATCTCTTCGGCGGCGCCCTCGAGGTCGCCTAGTTCGGAGAGCCACCGCACACTTCCGACGCGGACGCGAGTGGCCCCGACACGACCCGTCACACCGTGGCCCGCATCCTCGACGACCTCGGTCGCCGCGGGAGCGTCCGCCGCCGCGCGTGCGATCGCGGCGGCGAGCGGGTGTGTGCTCGTCCTCTCGAGCGCGGCGGCGAGTGCGAGGACCTCCTCGCGCGTGCGGCCGGGGGCCGCGGCGACGGCGACCACCTCGGGCTCGTTGCGGGTGAGCGTGCCGGTCTTGTCGAATGCGATCGTGCGGATGGTTCCGAACCGCTCGAACGCCTCGCCCGAGGTGATGACGACGCCGAACTTCGATGCCGAGCCGATGGCGCTGATGACGGTCACGGGAACGGCGATGGCGAGAGCACAGGGGGATGCGGCCACGAGGACGACGAGGGCGCGCTCGACCCACAGGCCGGGGTCCCCGACCACGAACCCGAACACGACGATCAGGGCGGCGACGATGAGCACCACCGGCACGAGCGGGCGGGCGATCCGGTCGGCCAGGCGCGCACGTTCGCCTTTGCGGGCGTGCGCCTGCTCGACGAGCTCGACGATCCGGGTGAGGGAGTTGTCCCGTCCGTCGGCCGTCGCCTCGATGCGGAGCGTCGCCGATCCGTTCACCGAACCCGCCGGCACCGCCTCCCCCGGACCGACCACGACCGGGATCGACTCGCCCGTCACGGCGGACGTGTCGATGCTCGAGCGCCCGTCCACGACCACGCCATCGGTCGCGATCCGCTCTCCCGCCCCGACGACGAGGACGTCGAGCTCGCGCACCTCCGTGACAGGGATGCTCGCGTCGCCGCTCAGCCTCGACACGCGCACCGTCTCGGGGATGAGCGAGAGAAGAGCGCGGAGGCCTTCTCTCGCTCGGTCCATCGCCCGGTCCTCCAGCGCCTCGGCGAGGGAGAACAGGAAAGCCAATGCCGCTGCCTCTCCCACGTGACCGAGAGCCACCGCTCCGATCGCGGCGATGGTCATCAGCAGCCCGACGCCGAGGCGCCCCCGCGCCAGGCGGCGAAGCGCTCCGGGCACGAAGGTGTACGCGCCGGCGAGGAGGCCGACCCCCTGCAGCACGAGGGCCGGGATGGGGAACCCGCTCCACTCGAGCACGTAGCCGGCGAGCAGCATCACGCCGGCGATGACGGACGGGAGCAGCGCGGTATCACGCCAGAGCGGCGGACGCACCTCGTGCTCGGCATCCGTGTGCCCGACCGCCCCTGCCGCTGCGGTCACCGGACCGCAGCACGCATCACAGGTCGACATCGGCGGGTGAACAGCACAGCGGCACGTCGCAGTTCTCGTCGGTGCACGGTTCGCCGTCGTCTACCGCGAGCACGGTGTTCACCAGAAGGGTGATCGCCCTCGTCACGTGGGGGTCGGCGATCTCATAGCGGGTCTGCCGCCCCTCCGGCGTCGCGACCACGATCCCGCATCCCCGCAGGCACGACAGGTGATTCGAGACGTTCGTGCGCGAGAGGGCGAGCGTCTCCGAGAGGCGCGCAGGGTACGCGGGGCCGTCGAGAAGCTGCAGGAGGATCCGCGAACGCGTGGGATCGGCCATGGCACGGCCGAGACGGTTCATCACATCGATCCGGGAGGCAATGGTCAGCATGCGGTGACTATACAGCGAATGATGAATAGTCGACAATCGGCGAGGCGTCGCTCCATCCCGGACTCCGCCTCTGGACACGCCCCCGCAACGAGCGCATGCTGATTCCATGACCGCTTTCCAGATCACGCATCCGTTCAGCGGGTTCAGCGTCGACTCGATCGACGCGGCCCGCGCTTTCTACGGCGACACCCTCGGCTTGGACGTCACGACCAACGCGATGGGGTTCCTCGACATCCGGTTGCCCGACGGAGGGTCGATCCTCGTGTACGCCAAACCCGATCACACACCGGCCAGCTTCACGATCCTCAATTTCCCCGTCGACGACGTCGAGGCCGCGGTCGACGATCTGAACGGCCGGGGCGTGGTCACGAAGATCTACGACGACGAGATGGGCACCGACGCCAAGGGGATCATGCGCGGCGGGCCCGATCGCGGGCCGGACATCGCCTGGTTCAGGGATCCGGCTGGCAACGTGCTCTCGGTACTCTCGGCATCCTGATCCACCGGAGCAGACCCACCGAACCGCGTCGTCAGACCACCTCGGCGAGCGCGGCGAGCGGGATCGCGATCCACGCGGGGCGGTTGCGCTTCTCGTAGACGGCCTCGTACACGGCCTTGTCGGCGACGTATGCGTCGAGCAGCGTGCGGTTGTCGGCGAGGATCTGCTCCTCCTCCCCCGGCGCCGCAGCATCCGCCCCGACCGACTCGGAACGGCAGAGCGCGCCGACGTAGGCATCGAGGAAATGCCCCCGCGCCCGACGCGCCCACTCACGAGCGAGATCGGCGCGCAGATCGTCTTCGGCATCCGGATCGGCCCCCTCCTCCGTCGCCTGCGTGAGGGCCACCGTGCCGGGCACGTAGTCGAAGGAGCGCAGCATCCCGGCGACATCGCGCCAGGGCGAATCGGGGAGCGAGCGCTCCGCGAACGGGCGCCCCGGCTCACCCTCGAAGTCGACGATGCGCCACCCGTGCGCGGTGCGGAGGGTCTGCCCCAGGTGAAGATCGCCGTGCACGCGCTGCACGTCGAGCCGGCCGAGCGCGGCCACCGTCGCGTACATCGCCCGAAGGCGCTCGGCGTACGGTGCGAGTTCCGGCACGACACCGAGTGCGTGGTCGAGCCGATCCTCCAGCGCACGCGCCAGGGCCTGCGCGGCGGCCGCATCACGCGTCTCCGAGGGGAACCGGCCGCGCAGTGCCGCGTGCACCTCGGCGACCGCAGTTCCGAGGCGCGCGGCCTCGCCGGCGAAGTCCGCTCCCGACTCCTCGACGCTCTGCGACGGGTTGGCGAGCAGGGATCGCACGCTCCCGGTCGCCAGTTCGAACCCGTCGGAAGCGGTGCGCAGGAACTCCTGCATCATCGCCAGCTGCACGGTCTCGCCGTCGACATCGGCCTCGACCCAGCCGTAGAGCGCGGCGACGTGCTCCGAGTGCTGCCGGGTGAGTTCCCGATGGATCTCGATGTCGGGATTCGCGCCCGGGGTCACCTTGCGGAACACCTTCATGATCGCGACGTCGTCGAAGCGGATCGACGAGTTGGACTGCTCGCCGCTCAGCGGGGATGCCCGCAGCCCCGGGTCGAGCGGATCGGTTCCCGGCACGCGATGGAAACGGAGTCCTCCCCGGTCGAACGTCGCGCTGTGCTCCGCCGCCACGAGCCCGTCGAGCCAGAGCGCCATGGCGTAACGATCGTGCACGGCGTCGTAGACGTGCCGGATGCGCCCCTCGTCCTCCGCCGCCCCGATGAACGCGTGGGCGATCGCCTCCTGCGCCTCGTCGTAGATCGACAGGGGGACCTGATAGGTCTCGTGACCCGCCTCGCCGTCGGAGTAGTCGACGGTCACGAGGAAGACCGCCACCCGCACGCCCTGGTCCGGGCCCTCGAGGTCAGCGATCCGCCGAACCCGCGAGACGTGGAACGGTCGGCTCTTGCCGGCGAACCAGCGGGTGCGTACGAGGTATTCCTCCAGGACTCCCGGAGCGACGACGTTCACAGCATCCCCCGTTCATCGGCATCGTCGGCGGGTTCCTGCAGCTGGAACCAGAAGAAGCCGTGTCCACCGAGCGTCAGCAGATACGGCAGCTCGCCGACGCGGGGGAAGGGCACGCCGCCGACCAGCTCGACCGGCACCATCCCCTCGAAGCGACGGAGGTCGAGTTCGACCGGCTGCGGGAACTGCGACAGGTTGTTGACGCAGAGGATGACGTCGACGGTGCCGTCGTCATTGGTGTGCTCGCGCGTGTACGACAGCACGGCGGGGTTCGATCCCCCGAGGTCGTTGAAGCTGCCGAGCCCGAAGGCCGGGTGCTTCTTGCGGGCGTGGATCATCAGCCGCGTCCAGTGCAGCAGCGACGACCGGTCCTCCTGCTGAGCTTCGACGTTCACCGCGAGGTACCCGTACACGGGGTCCTGCACGATCGGACGGGAGAGCCGTCCGGGGTTGGCGGTCGAGAAACCCGCGTTGCGATCCGAGGTCCACTGCATCGGAGTGCGCACGCCGTCGCGATCGCCGAGCCAGATGTTGTCACCCATCCCGATCTCGTCGCCGTAGTACAGCACCGGCGATCCGGGCAGCGACAGCAGGAGTCCCGTGAACAGCTCGATGCGATCGATGTCGTTGTCGAGGAGCGGCGCGAGGCGACGGCGGATGCCGATGTTGGCCTTCATCCGGGGATCCTGCGCGTATTCGCTCCACATGTAGTCCCGGTCCTCGTCGGTGACCATCTCGAGCGTGAGCTCGTCGTGGTTGCGGAGGAAGATCCCCCACTGGCATCCGGAGGGGATCGAGGGCGTCTCGGCGAGGATCTCGCTGATCGGGTACCGGGACTCCCGTCGGACCGCCATGAAGATCCGCGGCATCACCGGGAAGTGGAAGCACATGTGGCACTCGTCGCCGCCGACCTCCGGGTCGCCGAAGTAGTCGACGACGTCGGCCGGCCACTGGTTCGCCTCGGCGAGCAGCACCCGACCGGGGTACTCGTCGTCGACGATCCGCCGCACCTTCTTGAGGAAGTCATGGGTCTCGGGCAGGTTCTCGCCGTTGGTGCCCGGGCGCTCGTAGAGATACGGGACGGCGTCGAGGCGGAATCCGTCCAGCCCCATGTCGAGCCAGAACCGCATGGCGTCGATCATCGCCTCGTGCACCTTCGGGTTGTCGAAGTTGAGGTCGGGCTGGTGGGAGAAGAAGCGGTGCCAGAAGTACTGCTGGCGCACCGGGTCCCAGGTCCAGTTGCTGGGTTCGGTGTCGACGAAGATGATCCGCGCGTCCTCGTAGAGATCGTCGGTGTCGCTCCATACGTAGAAGTCTCCGAAGGGCCCGTCGGGATCGTTCCGGCTCGCCTGGAACCACGGATGCTCGTCACTGGTGTGGTTCATGACGAAGTCGATGATCACCCGCATGTCGCGCGCATGGGCCGCGTCGAGGAACTCCTGGAAGTCGGCCGTGGTGCCGAGGTCGGATTGGATGCCCGTGTAGTCGGCGACGTCGTACCCGCCGTCCCTCAGCGGAGAGGGGAAGAACGGCGGGATCCAGAGGCAGTCCACCCCGAGCCACTGCAGGTAGTCGAGCTTGTCGATCAGTCCGCGGAAGTCACCCGACCCGTCGCCGTCGCCGTCCTTGAACGAGCGGACGAGGACCTCGTAGAACACCGCGGTCTTGAACCACTCGGGCGCGGGACTGCCCGGGGTGTCGGGGAACGGCTCCTGGGTGAGGATGGGGATGGATGCCGTGGGCGGTGCCGGATCGGCCGCAGTGCTCATGCGTTTCTCCCGTCTCGCAACATGCGCCCAACCTGTCACATCCGACCCCGGGAACGTCACCCCTTGCGGGTTCGGACGACGAAGGTGTACCGACGCGATGTCGGAGGGTGCGCCTAGCCTTTCGACACATGACCCGGCCCACGTTCCTCCCCGGGCCCTGCCACCTGTGCGGCGGGGTCGACGGCGAGCGTCGTGATGACCGATGGATCTGTGCGATCTGCGGCTGGCGGTACGGGGATGTGCCCGATGACGACCTGCCGCGTCCTCGGGTCGACGTCGTCTACTACCTCCGATACGACAGACGGGTGAAGATCGGCACGAGCGCGCACCCCCGGCAGAGGCTCGCTCGCATCCACCATGACGAGCTGCTCGCGTTCGAGCGCGGCGACCGCGCACTCGAGCAGCAGCGACATCGGGAGTTCGCCGAGTGGCGTGAGGGCGGCGAGTGGTTCGAGTTCAGCTCGGCGCTCGAAGCGCACACCCGGCTCCTGCGACGCGCAGGGCCGCCGTGGAACCAGTACGCACGGTGGGTGAGCGAGGCGCTGCGGGGCTGAGCACCACGGTGGATGCGTCGCACCCGCGGTGCCATACTGGCGGCGTGTCCAGCCACGACGAGAACGTTGGTGACGGTCGGCGCCGGCCGAATGAGGGCGTCATCGGCTATTGCGGCGTGCTCGTGCTCCTCGTGGTGTCGTACGCACTCTCGACCGACCAGAAGTCGACGAACCCGAGCCCACTCGCTTTCCTGCTGATCCTCGCGACCGTCGCGGTCGTCTTCCGTGTCACCGGCGCGAACGCCGCACTGCAGCGCACCAGCTGGGTGATCCTCTCGGTCGCCGGAGCAGCGGCGGTCGTGGCCGTGCTCTTGGGCACCGAGCAGAAACTGCTCGACATCGGGCTCTCGTCGGCGACACTCGTGGCGCTGCTCATCGCGCCGGTCGCGATCATCGCCCACCAGATCCGTCGTCGAGGGCTCAACCTCGAAGCGCTCCTCGCGGCGATCACGGCATACGTGCTCGTGGGGATCGCCTTCGCCTTCGCGTACAACCTGCTCGGCCTGCTCTCCCCGCAACCGGTGTTCGCGGATGCGCACGAGGACTCGCTGGCCCATCAGCTCTTCTTCTCGTTCACGACGCTGACGACCACCGGCTACGGCAATCTCGTCCCGGAAGGAACCATCGGGCAGACGATCGCGGTCGTCGAGGCCATCACCGGCCAGCTCTTCCTCCTCACCGCCTTCGCTCGCATCCTGCGCGGCGCCACCTCTCCGCGTGAGGACGCACAGCCCGACAGTTGAATTGTGCAGAATTGAATTGCGTGCAATACTCGTGTCATGGCCGTGACCGATGAGATGGTGTGCTTCTCGCTGTACTCCGCCGCCCGCGCGACGACGCAGGCGTATCGCGCTCTCCTCGCGCCGTGGGGACTCACCTACCCGCAGTACCTCGTGCTCGCGATCCTCTGGCACGAGGGCGAGCAGACCATCGGATCGCTCGGCGAGGCGATGCAGCTCGACTCCGGCACGCTCTCCCCGCTCGTGCGGCGGCTCGAGCAGTCGGGGCTCGTACGCAAGCAGCGCAGCTCCGCCGACGAGCGGGTCGTGACCGTGCAGCTCACCGCGGAGGGTCAGGAGCTCCGCGGCGACCTGGCGAAGATCCCGGCCGAGGTCGCCGGGTTCTCCGGCATCCACGACGACGCGCACCGACTGCGTCTGATCGGCGAGCTCCACGAGCTGACGCGCCTCCTCCAGGCATCCACTCCGACCCCCGCCGGCGCCGCTCGCGCCCGCGGCTCCGAATGACCACCCTCCCGGAAGGAAACACACCCATGGAAGCTCTGTACACCGCCGAAGCACTCGCCACCGGCGCCGGCCGCAACGGACACGTCGCCACCGACGACCGTCGCGTCGAGTTCGATCTCGCCATTCCGAAGGCGATGGGCGGCAGCGGCGACGGGGCGAACCCCGAGCAGTTGTTCGCCGCCGGCTACGCGGCCTGCTTCCACTCCGCGCTGCAGTCCGTCGCCCGGGCGCAGAAGGTCCAGATCGAGGACTCCTCGGTCGGCGCGCGCGTGCACATCGGTTCGAACGGCCAGGGCGGCTTCGGCCTCGCCGTCGAACTCGAGGTCGTGATCCCCACGCTCCCCCACGAGCAGGCGCAGGCCCTCGCGGATGCCGCGCACCAGGTGTGCCCGTACTCGAATGCGACCCGCGGCAACATCGACGTCACGATCACCGTCTCCGACGACTGAGACCGAAGGAGCATGTCCATGCACGCACTCATCCACCACACCTTCGGCGAAGCCGAAGACGTCCTCGCCCTCGAAGAGCGGCCCGTTCCCGAGCCGGGGCCCGGCCAGGTCCGCCTGCGCGTCGCTCTCTCCCCCATCCACAACCATGATCTGTGGACCGTGCGCGGCACCTACGGATTCAAGCCCGAACTGCCCGCCGCCTCCGGCACCGAGGCGCTCGGCGTCGTCGATGCCCTCGGCGACGGCGTCGAGCATCTCGTCGTCGGCCAGCGCGTCGCGACGGGTGGCACCTTCGGCGCCTGGGCCGAGTACATCGTCGCGAACGCCGCAGGGCTCATCCCCGTGCCCGACGGCCTCTCCGACGAGAGCGCCGCGCAGCTGGTCTCGATGCCCTTCAGCACGATCAGCCTGCTGCAGTTCCTCGATGTGAACGAGGGCGACTGGATCGTCCAGAACGCGGCGAACGGCGCCGTCGGGCGCATGCTCGCCCAGCTCGGCGCCGCACGCGGTGTGAACGTGCTCGGCCTCGTGCGGCGCTCGGCCGGCGTCGATGAGCTGCGCGCGCAGGGCATCGAGAACGTCATCGCGACCGACCAGACGGATTGGCGCGAGCAGGCCGCCGCGCTGACCGGCGGTGCCGCGATCGTCGCCGGGGTCGACTCGGTCGGCGGATCGTCGGCGGGCGACGTGCTGTCGCTGATCGGCGAGGGCGGCACGCTCGTGGCCTTCGGCGCGATGAACTCCCCCGTCATGGAGATCGCCTCGTCAGATGTGATCTTCAAGCAGGCGACGGTGAAGGGATTCTGGGGCAGCAAGGTCATCCAGACGATGGATGCGTCCACCCGCGGAGCACTGTTCACCGAGCTGATCCAGCGCGTCACCGACGGCACGCTCACCCTCCCGGTCGCCGGCACCTTCGACGCCGCCGACATCGCGGATGCCGTTCGCCTGAGCAAGACCCCCGGTCGTGTCGGCAAGGTGCTGCTGCGCTTCTGACACGCTCCGACCGGTATGGGCCGGGTCGCCGATGTCGGCGACCCGGCCCATACTGCGTTCATGGACATCTCACTGATCAGACCGGCAGGGCTCGTCAAGAGTCCCGCGTTCAGCCACGTCGCCGTCGTCCCGCCGGGAGCGACGACGATCCACGTCGGCGGCCAGAACGGCGTCGACGAGTCCGGGAAGATCGTCTCCGACGACGCCGCAGAGCAGTCGATCCGCGCGGTCGAGAATGCGGCGATCGCTCTGGCGGCGGTCGAGGCGACGCTCGACGACGTGATCAGCTGGACGGTGCTGATCCACCAGGATGCGGATCTTCGCGCCGCCTACGGCGCGGTCGCCTCACGGCTCGCGCGAGACGGCGAGCCTCCGCTGGTGACCGCCGCGATCGTCTCCGCGCTCGGCGTTCCCGGCGCGCTGATCGAGATCAGCGCCGTCGCCGCCGTCGTGCGCGCCTGACGGGCGTCCGGCGATCCGGTGCCGCGATCAGGCGAGCGATGCACCGATCGCGGTGACGACGACCGCGAGGAGCGGCAGGGTGCCCTGCATCGCCGCAGCACGCGCCTTCGTCCGGTCCGCGAGCACGAGCACGAGAGCGGCGGCCAGCATCATCCCGGTGCCGGCGAAGACCAGGGTCAGCCCGATCGTGACGAACCCGAACATCGTGAACCCGATGCCGAAGAGGGTCGTGAGCGCCAGGAAGAGGTTGTAGAAACCCTGGTTGAAGGCGAGCTGCTTCATCGTGATGGCATCCGCCTCGCTGGCGACGCCGAAGATCTTGCGCGTTTCGGGCTCGGTCCACTTCAGCGACTCGAGCGCGAAGATGAAGACGTGGAACGCGGCAGCGGCCGCGGCGAGGACGAGTCCGGCGATGAGCATCCTCCGATTGTCGCAGACTCGCGCCCTCGCGCGCGGCCTCAGACGAGGAAGATCGGCAGCAGTCCGGGATTGTGTGCGTGCACCAGAACGGCGAAGACGACGGCGTCGAACAGCAGGTGCACCGTGACCACGTAGGCGAGCGAATGGGTGCGCAAGAAGATGAACCCCTGCAGCAGTGCGAACGGGATCGTCAGGAGAGGGCCCCACTCCCGGTAGCCGAGTTCCCAGAGGAACGACACGAACACGATCGATTGCAGCACGTTCGCCACCGCGTCCGGGAAGTGCCGGCGCAGCAGGGCGAACACGGTGCAGATGAAGAACAGCTCGTCCCAGATGCCGACCGCGCCGACACCGACGAAGAGGCGCGCGATCAGATCGGGGGTGTCGACGACGGGCCAGTTGGCGTAGACGCCGCTCGTGATGAAGTAGAACGGCAGGATCAGCCAGCCGAGCACGAGGACGGCGACGAGCCAGCCCCACTGCAACCGGCCCCACCGGCGGTGCGCCCGCCACGGGAAAGAGATCGCCCGGTCGCGATAGACGAAGCGCGACACGAGATAGGGCAGAGCGACCGCGCCGCCGAGCGCGAGGGTGAAGCGCAGCATCGCGAGGTTGTCGAGTTCGGCGGCCAGCGGGATCACACTCACGACGAGCAGGCCGAGGGCGATGAGCGAGAGGTCGCGCGTGAGCGAGGGGGCGGATGCCGTGACCCGTCCGCGTTCGATCGCCCAGGAGACGCCGATCCCGATCGCCAGCAGCACCCATCCGAGCCAGGCGATCTCCGCCACGAAGAACGCGGGGGCGGCGGCGCAGACGAGCACCGCCGGGACGATGCCCCGGGTGCGCAGGTCGCTCCGCACGTCGGTCACGGGCGCGGGCGACGTCGGTAGACGAGGTCGCGGATATCGCGCCCCTTCGCGATGCCCTTGCGCTCGAAGGCCGTCATGACGCGTCCGTCGAAGCGCTCGGCCCACTCCCCTTCGAAGGCGCGCTCGAAGAGCGGTTCGGCATCCAGCACCTCGCGCATCTGCAGCGCGTAGTCCTCCCAGTCCGTCGCGAGACGGAGCAGGCCGCCGTCGACCAGTGCCCTGGCCGCGTTGTCGGCGAATCCCGGACGCACGAGGCGACGCTTCGTGTGCTTCTTCTTGTGCCACGGATCGGGGAAGAAGATCCAGGTCTCCGCGGCGGCGGCCTCCGGCAGGTACGACGAGAGCACCTCGGGCGCGTTCGCCTCGATGACCCGCAGGTTCTTCGCGCCCTCCCGGTCGGCATCGAGCATGGTACGGGCGAGTCCCGCGCGGAACACCTCGACGGCGAGGAAGTCGTCATCAGGGCGCGAGGCCGCAGCGGCGACGATCGCGTGGCCCTGCCCAGAGCCGATCTCGACGATCAGCGCGGCGTCGCGACCGTATTCGGCGGCCACGTCGAGGCGGGCCTCCGGGTGCACCGAGGTCCACGCGACGGCCCGCGGCACGTCGAGCAGGTAGTGCGGGGCGAGGTCGGTGAAGGCGCGGTCCTGCGCCTCGGACATCCGCCCGCTCCGGCGCACGAAGGACACCGGCTCGTCACGGAAGGTTCGGGGTTCGGGCATGCTTCCAGGGTAGCCGGGTGCGTCCCCTCGACCGGTGCACGGGTCAGCTCACGGGTTCCGTCACGAAGTCGATGAGTTCTTCCACCCGGCCGAGCAGCGCCGGCTCGAGGTCCCGGTAGCTGTGCACCTTGCTCAGGATGTGCTGCCACGCACGCGCGGTGTCGGCCTGGGTCTCGTGCGGCCATCCGAAGGCGCGGCAGATCCCGGTCTTCCAATCCGTACCCCGTGGGATCTCGGGCCAGCGCGTGATACCGAGTGCCCGCGGGGTGACGCACTGCCACACGTCGACGAACGGATGCCCGACGATGCGCACGTGGCGCCCGTGCGGCCCCCGGGCGACGGCATCCGCGATCCTCGACTCCTTCGAGCCCGGCACGAGGTGATCGACGAGCACGCCGTAACGCCGCTTCGCGGACGGAGGCTCGTCGGCGAGCAGCTCGTCGAGGAGGTCCACGCCCTGCAGGTACTCGACCACGACGCCCTCGACGCGGAGATCGGCGCCCCACACCTTCTCGACGAGCTCCGCGTCGTGCTTGCCCTCGACGAGGATGCGGCTCGGCAACGCGATGCGCGCGCGCTGGTCTCCGACGGCGAAGGATCCGGATGCCGTGCGCTGCGGTGCCTGCGTCTTCGGTCCCGGGGGCGCCAGCCGCACGGGCCTGCCCTCGATGAGGAAGCCGCCGCCGAGCGGGAACAGACGCCTGCGGCCCTTCCAGTCCTCGAGCTCGACGTTTCTGCCCTGCACGCGAGTGACCGCTCCGCAGTACCCGTCGTCGGCGACCTCGACGACGAGATCGAGCTCGGCGGGGACCGTCGGCACCTGCTTTGCACCGCGCTCGCGCCAACCCGATGCGAGCACATCCGATCCGTACCTGTCGTCCATGCCTTCCAGCGTATGCGTCTCCGCTGAGGGCGAACGGCGATCCGCTCTCGGATGCTGTCGCGTGTCGGGCTGTGTGAATAGACTCGGGATATGGGGCTCGCCTGCCGGTCGGAGGGAAAACGATGAAGACACGGTGGCTGGCGCTGAGCGCCGCGGTCGTCGCCGTCGCGGCGGGTCTTGTCACCTCCGGGGCCGCCTCCGCGACTGATCCCCTCACGCTCGACTCCGGGTACGTGACCGATGCCGCGGGTGTCCTCAGCACGAGTGAGAAGGACGCCGTCGAAACGCGGCTCCAGGAGCTCACCGAGAACTCGCCCGCCGATCTCTTCGTCGTCTTCGTCGACGAGTTCACCTCGCCGAGCGACCGCGTCGAATGGGCGGACACGACGGCGACGCGCAGCAACCTCGGTCCCGATCAGTACCTGCTCGCGATCGCGACCGATCAGCGCAGCTACTACATCTCCGCGGCCGAGGGCGGGCCGTTGAGCAACTCCCGCCTCGACGACATCGAGCAGGAGATCCAGCCCCTGCTCGCACAGGACGACTGGGACGGAGCGATACTCCTCGCCGCCGACGAGATCCAGGGCGATGGCGGCGCGGGCGCCCTGCAGGCGTTCCTCGTCGTGGCCGGGCTCATCGCTCTCGCTCTCGTGGCGTGGCTGGTCATCGCTCTCGTCCGGCGGAGCCGCCGGGCAGCCGCGATCCGCAAGCGCGGGGCGATGCCGGAGCATCCGGATCCCGCCGACCCGTTCTCGACGCTGACCGATGAGCAGGTGCAGACGAAGGCGGGTTCCGCTCTCGTGCAGGCCGACGATGCCATCACCTCGAGCCGCGAGGAGCTGGGGTTCGCGATCGCGCAGTTCGGTGAGAGCGCGACGGCCGAGTTCACGACCGCCGTCGATCAGGCGAAGGCGAAGTTGTCGGAGGCCTTCGACCTCAAGCAGAAGCTCGATGACGAGATCGAGGACACGGTGCACGAGCAGCGCGCCTGGAACATCCGGATCATCCGGATCGCCGACGAGATCGACGACGTCCTCGACGCGAACACCGAAGCCTTCGACTCCCTCCGCAAGCTCGAGCAGAACGCCCCGCAGGAACTCGAACGCGTGCGTCGTGAGCGCGCCGCACTCGCGCCCGTACTCGCCGGAGCGGCGCCGGCCCTGGCCGCGCTCTCGGCGACGTACGCGGGCGAAGCGCTGAGCACCGTCGCCGACAACCCCGCCCAGGCTCAGGAGCGTGCGGGCCTCGCCGACCACGCGATCGAGGCGGCGGACCAGGCGATCGCGGCCGGCCGCACGGGCGAAGCAGCGTTCGCCATCCGCACGGCCGAGCAATCCGTCGCCCAGGCGACACAACTCGTGCAGGCGATCACGGCGCTCGGCTCGGATCTCGCCGCCGTCGAGACACAGTCGCGGGCGCTCGTGGCCGAGCTGCAGGCCGATGTCGCCGCCGCGCAGCAGCTCCCCGACACCGGCGGAGCACTCTCCGCAGCCGCGTCCACGACCCTGCAGTACCTGCAGGCCGCGCAGGCCGATCTCAGCGGCACCGCGCGCAATCCGCAGCGCGCTTTCGATGCCCTGTCTGCCGCGAACGCCCAGATCGATGCCGCGATCGCGCAGGGGCGCGAGGCGCTCGAGCGCACTCGGCGCGCGGAGCAGATGCTCGAGCAGACCCTGACCCAGGCGGGCTCCGAGATCCGCACCGCCCGGGAGTTCATCGAGACCCGACGCGGAACGGTCGGGTCCACCGCTCGCACCCGCCTCTCGCAGGCCGATGCGAGCCTGACGCAGGCACTCACCCTCCGCACCACCTCGCCCGACGCCGCACTCACCGAGGCCACCCGCGCCCTCGATCTCGCACGCCAGGCGATCTCCTCCGCGTCCGCCGACGTGTCCGCGTACAACTCCCGTGGATACGACGGCTGGGGCAGCGGACCGTTCGGAAACTCTGGGGGCTCCGGCTCGTCCGGTGGTTCCGGCCTCGGTGGCGACATCCTCGGCGGCATCATCGGCGGCCTCCTCGCGGGCGGAGGTGGTGGTGGTAGTCGATCCTCCTCCCGGAGCAGCAGCTGGCGCTCGAGCGGAGGCGGTGGATTCCGCAGCTCCGGCTTCGGGGGCGGCCGCTCCAGCGGCGGGCGCAGCGGCCGCTCGGGAGGTGGGCGCTTCTGAACCTCATAGGCCACTCGACAAGACTTCGATTCCGACCCTCTGAAAGGAACCTCGCATGACCAAGCAGTCCATCTTCGGACGAATCTCGACCCTCGTCCGCGCGAACATCAACTCGCTCCTCGACTCTGCCGAAGACCCGCAGAAGATGATCGATCAGCTCGTGCGCGACTACACGAACAGCATCGCCGATGCCGAGTCCGCGATCGCCGAGACGATCGGCAACCTGCGCCTGCTCGAGCGCGACCACGAAGAAGACGTGCAGTCGGCCACCGAGTGGGGCAACAAGGCCCTCGCTGCCAGCCGCAAGGCCGATGAGATGCGCGGCTCCGGCGACACCGCCGACGCCGACAAGTTCGACAACCTCGCGAAGATCGCGCTGCAGCGTCAGATCAGCGCCGAGCGCGAGGCCCGCGGTGCAGAGCCGCAGATCGCCGCTCAGACCGAGATCGTCGACAAGCTCAAGAGCGGCCTGAACGGCATGAAGGACAAGCTCGGCGAGCTCAAGAACAAGCGCAGCGAGCTTCTCGCACGCGCCAAGGTCGCCGAGGCGCAGACCAAGGTGCAGGACGCCGTGGGATCGATCAACGTGCTCGATCCCACGAGCGAGCTGGGCCGCTTCGAAGACAAGGTCCGCCGTCAGGAGGCCATCGCGCAGGGCAAGATCGAGCTCGCGGCGTCGAGCCTCGACGCCCAGTTCGAGAGCCTCGAGGACCTCGGCGAGCTCACCGAGGTCGAGGCGCGCCTCGCCGAGCTGAAGGCCGGCGGCACCGCTCCCCGTCAGGCCCTCGAAGGCAACTGATCCACCCCGCGGATGCCCCGGACTCGCCGTCCGGGGCATCCGCACTTCCTCTTTCCCGGGAGGCACCCATGGTGCGATTCCTCGTCGTCCCGCAATGGCAGGGATCACCGGCCGCACGCGCGATGCTCCTCGTCGACGGCGCATCGGCCATCGCCGGCGACCTGCCGCGCGCCCGCACGACCACGCTCGACGTGCCGGTCGAAGCCGGCGAGTCGCTGGGGACCGGCGTGCGGCGACTCAGCGCTCTGCTGCGCACCCGCGAACTGATCCGCGAGCACCTCACCGACGAGTACAGCGTGCTGATCGGTGGAGACTGCAGCATCACGGTCGCCGCCCTCGACGCGCTGCCCGGCGGCACCGACGACCTGGCCGTGGTGTGGTGCGACGCTCACGCCGACCTGAATACGCCGGAGACCTCTCCGTCGGGGGCGTTCTCCGGCATGGCGCTCCGCGCGATCCTGGGCGAGGGAGAGCCGCAACTCGCGCTCACCTCTGCCCTCCCCCGTGAGCGCATCGTCACGGTCGGAATGCGCGCCCTCGATGATGCCGAGGTCGACGAGATCTCTTCGTTCGCCCACCTGCAGGTCGCCGACCTCGACGACACGGACGCGCTGCTCGATGCCGTCCGCACGACCGGCGCCTCACGTGTCTGGGTGCACATCGACGTGGATGTGCTCGATCCCGCCGAGATCACCGGAGTCTCCGATCCCGCGCCGTTCGGCACGACCCCGGCGGCGCTCGCCTCGGCCATCCGCCGACTCCGCGAAGACATCCCGCTCGCGGGTGCCACGATCTCGGGCTTCGCCCCGCGCACGCCCGCCGACGCGGTGGACGACCTCGGTGCGATCCTGCGTCTGATCGGTGCCGTCGCATGACGACGGACTGGAGACCCGCGGCCGAGGAGGCGCTGGCCCGCGGCCGACGCTTCGACCGCCGCATCCCCTCCTTCCTCCTCCGCTCCCCCGTGAGCCGGATCGGCTACGCCTGGGGTACGGCCGTGGGATGGCTCTGGGGGTCGCTGTGGAGCACCGGTCCCGTCGAACGCCGCGGCGGACTCTGGATCTTCCGGGGAATGCCCACGTGGACCTTCAACCGCGGCGGCGTGTGCGTCGGAGGATGCTTCCTCACCGGTGACGCGCGTCCGACCGACGCCGTCCTGCGTCACGAAGCGGTCCACAAGGCTCAGTGGCTGCGGTACGGCTTCCTCATGCCGGTGCTGTACTTCGTCGCCGGGCGCGACCCGCTGCGCAACCGCTTCGAGATCGAAGCCGGGCTGGAGGACGGCAACTACGTGCGCCGCTCCCGCTGACGGTCAGCGATGGGTCGGAACGTTCAGCGATCGATCGGGAGCAGACCGAAGCGCTCGGGAGCGTGGATCGACGTCGCCTCGACCGCGAGGCTCGTCGTGAGGTGATCGACGATGTCGGCGGTGCCGAGGTAACCGCCGAGAAGCGTGACCTGGGTGGAAACCTCGTCATCGCAGAGCATCTCGTCGGCCCACGCGCACGTGGCGCGCGCGAGTGCCTGACCCGGGGCGCAGGAACGACCGGAACCCGGAGCACCCGAGCGGTCTGCGCGTGCCAGCCAGGTCACGGTCATGCGTGCCGGCGCGTCGATGACCTGGATATCGGCAGCGGTCGGAACTTCGATGAAGACCCGGCCCGATGCGCACAGCGGGAGCGTGGCGAGGAACATCTCGAGGTCGACGAGCGACTTCTCATCGGCCGTCACGAGGTGGTGCGAGCGCTGACGAGCGGCACGGCGCGCTGCGCGTGTGCTGCGGATGTCGAACGAGGTGTCCATGGTTCCTCCATCGTAACACCGATGAAGGCATGCCTAACCTTGCTCCGCGATTCGCCTCACCCGACGGGCTCGACGAGTGCCGCGGTCAGCGCCGCGAGCTCGGCATCCGTCATCCCCTGCGCCCGCAGATAGTCGGCCGCCGACCCCCAGCGCTCGTCGACCATCTCGAGAAGACGGCGCATCACCGGAGCCGGGGACTGCGTCGCGAGAGCGACGGCGTTGACGGCTTCGGGGTGGAGCTCGGTCAGGTATGCGGCGATCCGTCGGTTCCGCTCGGGTGGGAGTTGCGACTCGGTCAGCGCATAGTCCTCGATCACCGCCTCGCGATCGGCACCCACCGCCGACAGTGCCAGTGCGACCGTCACCCCTGTGCGGTCCTTGCCGACCGTGCAGTGGACGAGCGTCGGCTCTCCCGCCGCGATGATGCGGATGGCCTCGACGAGCCTCCCACCGCTCTCCTCGAGGAGATGCAGGTAGAGGTCTTCGAGACTCGTGTCGGTCTCGAAGAACGAGCGCACGGACCCCAGGAACAGCGGGAGGTGGGTGGTATCCGGACCGACGATCTCGCTGGGCTCCGCCGCCACCTCCTCGCCGTCGCGCAGATCGACGATGTGCGCGACACGGCCGCGGAGCTCCTCGGCCCCCTTCGCCGTCGCTCCGGAGAGCTGACCGGAGCGCAACAGGATGCCCTGACGGATGCGACCGCCTGCCGCCGGCATCCCGCCGACGTCGCGGACGTTGTTGACGCCGCCGACCTCGAGCACGCTCATGGTCGGGCCTGCGGCGAACGGGCCGGTACGGGGTATCGCCCGGCGACCACGACGCGGTTGAACGCGTTGATCGACACGCACGCCCAGCTCAGGGCTGCGTACTCCTTCTCGGTGAACACGCTGCCGACGCGGTTGTACACCTCGTCGGACACGCCCTCCTCCGAGATGAACGTGAACGCCTCGGCGAGTTCGAGCGCTGCGCGTTCGCGCTCGCTGAACACGCCGCTCTCGCGCCAGGTCGCGATCTGCATCATGGTGTCGGCGTCGATACCGGCAGCCTCGGCACGGTCGACGTGGATGCGTGTGCAGTAGGCACAGCCGTTGAGCTGCGAGCAGTGGATCATGACGAGCTCCTTGAGACGATCGTCGATGCCATTGGCGGCGCAGATCTCTCCGACGGTGCGGGAGAACGCATCGAGGGCCTGGTAGGCGGTCGGCTCGGTCTTGGAGAGGTGCACTCGCGTCTCGCTCATGACTCCATGATATTCGGCTGTCGGTGTCGAACGGCCGACGCATTCCGCCATCAAGAAATGCACGAAGCCAACCCTGCAAGCCGTTTGCTGAACTTTTAGACAAGCGTTTTAGGGTTTTAGATGCTCACTTTGATCCGCCATTTCGCGATGCTTGCTCCAGGGGCGCAGAATATGGGCGTGGCGATCGACATCAGCGAGTTCAGCTATCTTCCCGCGCAGGCCGAGGCGCTCGGCGTCCCCGTTCCTCCGGTCGAACGGCTCACCCTCCCCCTGCCGGATGGCCGCACGGTCAGCGCGCTGCGCTTCGGGACGGAACCCGCCCGTGTGACGCTGCTGCACGGTGCCGGCCTGAACGCGCACACCTGGGACACCACAGCGCTCGCCCTCGGCACCCCGCTCCTCGCGATCGACCTCGCCGGGCACGGAGACTCGTCCTGGCGCGACGACCTCGACTACACGCCGCGCACCCTCGCCGTCGACGTGGCCGCGGCGCTCGATGCCTGGACCGACGTACCGCAGATCGTCGTCGGACAGTCCCTGGGCGGCCTGACCGGCGCGGCGCTGGCGGCGAGCCGCCCCGATCTCGTCGCCGAGCTCATCGTCGTCGACATCACCCCCGGCATCGACACCTCCGCCGGTCCCGCGGCCCTCCGCGAGTTCTATGCCGGGCCCGTGGACTTCGCGACCCGCGATGAACTCGTCGACAAGGCGATCGCGCTCGGGTTCGGCGGCACACGCCCCGAGACCGAGCGAGGTGTGTTCCTGAACACCCGCGTGCGACCGGACGGACGCATCGAGTGGAAGCACCATTTCGCGCACCTTGCCGCGCAGGCTCTCGCATCCCACGCCCCGGGCACCCCGGCGGCACCGTCCGTCCTGCACGAGACGGGATGGGACGACCTCGCCGCCGTCCGCGCTCCCCTGACCTTGATCCGGGCGACGCGGGGATTCGTCAGCGAAGCGGATGCCGCTGACCTGCAGCGCCGCATCCCGACCGCACGCGTCGTGGTGTTCGATGCCACCCACAACGTTCAGGAGACCGCTCCCGTCAAACTCGCCGAGTTCGTCGCCGCAGCCTCCGCGTCGGTGTGAAACGGAATGTGACGTCGCGTTCCACACCGCACCCTTCGATTTCTCGCTCATCCCTAGGCTCGTTCAACCGGCACACAGCACCTGCCGCACCGAGAGGAAACCATCATGTTCCGACGCTCCCGACGCGTAGCGCTCATCTCCGCGCTCGCCGCCACCGCTGTCATCCTCAGCGCGTGCTCCGGCAGTCCGCAGCCCGCCGCCACCTCGACCGGTGAGGTCGACCCCGACGCGACCCTCCACGTGGGTCTCGTGCTCGAGCCGACCAACCTCGACATCCGGCACACCAGTGGCGCGGCACTCGAGCAGATCCTCATCGACAACATCTACGAGGGCCTGGTCACCCGCACCCAGGACAACGAGATCGAGGCGCGCCTCGCCTCGGACTACTCGGTCTCCGACGACGGCCTGACCTACTCGTTCACCCTCAACGACGGAGTGGTCTTCCACGACGGCTCGCCCCTGACGTCGGCCGATGTCGTCGCCTCGTACGAGCAGGTGCGCACCGACGAGACCATCCAGGGCAACGCGGAGTTCGCCTCGGTCTCCTCGATCACCGCGCCCGACGAGAAGACCGTCGAGATCGTGCTCTCCGAGCCGAACCAGAACTTCCTCTTCGCCCTGACCGGTCCCGCCGGCCTGGTATTCAAGAGCGGCGACACCACCGATCTGCAGACGGCGGAGAACGGCACCGGCCCCTTCACCCTCACCCGCTGGAACAAGGGCAGCACGATCACGTTCGCGCGCAGCGACGCCTACTGGGGCGAGCCCGCCGGCGTCGCGTCGGTCGAGTTCCAGTACATCCCCGACTTCACCGCGGGTGTGAACGCCGCGATCGCGGGCGACGTCGACGTGCTGACCGCCGTCGACCCGAACCTCGCGCCGCAGCTCGAGGACTCGGGCGACTTCACCCTCACCACGGGTCGTACCACCGACAAGGCCACGCTCGCGTTCAACAACGCGAAGGCGCCGCTCGACGACGTCCGCGTGCGCGAGGCACTGCGCCTGGCGATCGACCACGACGCGCTCATCGAGGCGGCCGGCGCGGGCACCCCGCTCTACGGACCTATCCCCGAGCTCGACCCGGGCTACGAAGACCTCTCCGATGTCGTCTCCTACGACCCCGAGCGCGCGAAGGAACTCCTGGCGGAGGCCGGGCAGGAGGATCTCGAGCTGACCCTCACGATCCCCTCGTTCTACGGCACCACGGTGCCGAAGGTGCTCATCTCGGACTTCGCGAAGGTGGGCGTCACCCTCGACGTCGACTCGGTCGAGTTCGCCACCTGGCTCGAAGACGTCTACACGAACCACGACTACGACCTCAGCTACGTGCTGCATGTCGAGCCGCGCGACTTCGGCAACTTCGCGAACCCGGACTACTACTTCGGGTACGACAACGCCGAGGTGCAGAGCCTCTACGCCGAGGCCCTCGCCGAGGTCGACCCCGACAAGTCCGCCGATCTCCTCGCCCAGGCGGCGCGGATCGTCTCGGAGGACCACGCGGCCGACTGGCTGTACAACGGACAGACGATCACGGCGGTCGCGCCGATCGTCACCGGCTTCCCCGAGGACTCGATCAACTCGCGCATCAACCTGGCCGGCGTGACGGTCTCGTCCGCCGAGTAAGCGGCGGTCTCGTCCTCCGTGATCCGTTACGCGCTCGTCCGAGGAGCCCTGCTCATCGCAGGGCTCCTCGTCGCGAGCGCCCTCATCTTCCTCACCCTGCGCGTCTTCCCGGGTGATGTCGCCCAGCTCATCGCCGGCACCCAGGCATCGCCGGCCGAGGTCGAAGCGCTGCGCGAATCGCTCGGCCTGAACCGGCCGCTCCTGTCGCAGTACACCGACTGGATCGGAGGCATCTTCCGCGGAGACCTCGGCACGTCACTGCTCTCCGGCGCCTCGGTCGGCGAAGAGCTCCTGCTCAAGGCGCAGGTCACGGTGCCGCTCGGGCTGATGTCGCTCCTCATCGCCGTCGTGATCGCGATCCCGTTCGGCATCCTCGCCGCGCTGGCTCGCGGACGGCGCGCCGGCACCGCGCTGAGTGTCGGCGCGCAGACCCTCGCCGCCGTCCCCGTCGTCTGGGCCGGCATGATGCTCATCGTCGTCTTCTCGGTCTGGCTCGGGTGGTTGCCCCCGCAGGGCTTCCCCCGCACCGGGTGGAGCACGCCCGGCGAGGCCATCGAGGCGCTCCTCCTGCCGGCTCTCACGATCGGGATCGTGGAGGGTGCCATGCTCATGCGCTTCGTGCGCAGTGCGACCCTGCAGGCGGCCGGCCAGGACTTCGTCCGCACGGCGGCGGCCAAGGGACTCACGCGTACGCAGGCGCTGATCCGACACGGCATCCCCGCCGTCGGGCTGTCGATCATCACGGTGCTCGGCCTGCAGGTCGCCGGCATCATCGTGGGCTCCGTCGTGATCGAGCAGCTGTTCACCCTCCCGGGCATCGGACGGATGCTGGTGGCGGACGTCGGCACCCGCGACCTCATCAAGGTGCAGAGCGAGCTCCTCGTGCTCACCGGCTTCGTGCTCGTGATCGGATTCCTGGTCGACCTGCTCCACCGTACGATCGACCCGCGCCAGAGGGAGGCATGATGGCTCCGCTGTGGCTCCGCCGCCTGTGGGCGACCCCGACGGGCGCCTTCGGCCTGATCGTCGTCGCCCTCATCGGCCTGACAGCCCTCGTCGCGCTGTTCTGGACGCCGTTCGACCCGCAATCCTCGACCATCAGCGACCGGTGGCTCGGTCCGAGCTGGCCGCACCTCCTGGGCACCGACGACACCGGCCGCGACATCCTGAGCCTGATCATGGCGGGGGCGCGCACGACGGTGTTCGTCAGCATCGGTGCCGGAGTCGTCGCCACCGTCGTCGGCATCGCCCTCGCCGCGCTCGGCGCCCTCACCGCCCGGTGGCTGCGCGAGACGATCGCGGTTCTGGTCGACATCCTGATCGCCTTCCCGGTGCTCCTCATCGCGATGATGATCTCCTCGGTCTGGGGCGGCTCCCTCTGGGTCGTGATCTGGGCCGTGGGCATCGGCTTCGGCGTGAACATCGCGCGCGTCACCCGCCCCGAGCTGCGGAGGGTGCAGCAGAGCGACTTCATCCTCGCGGCGAAGGCATCCGGCCTCACCCCCGCGCAGAGCCTGCTGCGCCACCTCCTCCCCAACGTCGCTCCGGTGTTCATCGTGCAGCTGTCGTGGTCGATGGCCGTCGCCGTGCTGGCCGAAGCCGGACTGTCGTACCTCGGCTTCGGCGCGTCGGTCGTCGAGCCCAGCTGGGGCCTGCTGCTCGCCGACCTGCAGCGCTACATCGGCGTGCACCCGCTCTCGGTGATCTGGCCGGGTCTCACGATCACCCTCACCGTCCTCGCCCTGAATCTCCTCGGCGACGCCCTGCGCGAAGCGACCGACCCCACGCTGCGCCACCGCCGCGCCGAGACGCACACCCCCGGAGTGGTCGCATGAGCCTCGTCGTCGAAGGCCTGACCGTCGAGATCGACGGGCGTCGCGTCGTCGACGGCGTCTCGTTCGAGGTCGCGGACGGCGCCCGTCTGGGCCTGATCGGCGAGTCCGGGTCGGGCAAATCGCTCACCGCTCTCGCGATCCTCGGGCTCCTGCCCGACGGCGCGAAGGCGGCGGGCAGCATCCGCTGGAACGGCACGGAACTGATCGGGATGCCGGACCGCGAGCTCGCCCGACTGCGCGGTGACGAGATCGGCATCGTGTTCCAGGAGCCGCGCACGGCCCTCAATCCGATCCGCACGGTCGGTCGGCAGATCGCCGAGGCGATCCGCATCCACGAGGGCATCGGGCGACGCGAAGCGCGCGCACGCGCGGTTCAGGAAGCCGCCCGCGTGCGGCTCCCCGATCCGGAGTCGATCGTCGATCGCTACCCGCACCAGCTCTCCGGCGGCCAGCGCCAGCGCGTCGCGATCGCGATGGCACTCGCCTGCCGCCCGCGCGTGCTCATCGCCGACGAGCCGACCACGGCGCTCGACGTCACGATCCAGTCCGAGATCCTGGCGCTCCTGCTGCACCTCGTCGAGGACGAGGGCATGTCGCTCGTCTTCATCACCCACGACCTCGCCGTCCTCGCACAGGTCGCCACCGAGGGCGTGGTTCTCGAACACGGGCGCGTCGTCGAGTCCGCTCCGGTCTCGACGCTGCTCACCGCACCGAGCTCGCCGATCACGCAGGGGCTGCTCCGCGATGCGACGGCGACGCTGTGGCGCCCGGACGGAGGCATCGCATGAGTCTCGTCGAAGCGCGCGGGCTGACCCGCGAGTTCATCGTCCCGAAGCGCTCGCCGCTCGAGCGCACACGTCGGCAGACGGCGCTCGAGCCGACCGATCTCGACATCATCGAGGGCTCGTCCGTCGGGATCATCGGCGAGTCCGGTTCGGGGAAATCGACACTGGTGCGCCTGCTGCTGGGCCTCGACAGACCGACATCGGGAACGGTGACCGTCGACGGACGGCGCGTGGACGCCTCGGCATCCGCGACGTCCCTCCGGTGGCTGCGCCGACAGACGGGACTCGTCTTCCAGGACCCCTACGCCTCCCTCGACCCGCGCATGACCGCCGGGCAGATCGTTCGCGAGCCGCTGTGGGCCCTCGGTGTCGACGGCGATCATCGGGCGCGTGTGCGCGAGGTGCTCGCCCGGGTCGGGCTGGAGCCCGATGCCGGCGACAGATATCCGCACGAGTTCTCCGGCGGGCAGCGACAGCGCATCGCGTTGGCTCGTGCGATCGTACACGGCCCCCGCATCCTCATCGGCGACGAGCCGCTCTCGGCCCTCGATGTGACGGTACGGGCGCAGATCCTCGAGCTCCTCGTCGATCTGCGACGGACGACCGACCTCACCCTCGTACTCGTGTCGCACGACATCGGTGTGGTGCAGAACCTCAGCGACACCGTGGTGGTGATGAAGGACGGCCGGATCGTCGAGCGCGGCACGACCGGCGACGTGCTCCTGCGCCCGCAGCACGACTACACGAAGGCTCTGCTGGCCGCGATCCCGGTCATCCCGCGCGATCAGTGACCGCGACCGGAGGCCAGGAACCGACGGCGGCGCGCGACCGGTCTCAGCGCGCGCTTCATGTACACGGTGCCGAGCTCGCGACCGAACTTGTGGCCGACCCGGGCCATGCGCCCCGCCTCCACGAAACCGAGGCGAGCGTGCAGACGGATCGACGCCTCGGCACCGCTGTCGCTGATGACCGCGACCATCTCGCGGATGCCGAACTGCTCGCAGGCGTCGATCAGCGCCTGGAGCAGCGCGCCACCGAGGCCCTTTCCGCCGGCACCAGGGCCGAGATAGATCGAGTCCTCGACCGTGTAGCGATAGGCGTTCTTGCCCGCCCAGGGCTGCGCGAGCGCATAGCCGATGACCACCCCGGAAGGTGACACCGCGACGAGGAACGGGAGCCCGAGCCGATCCAGCAGGGCGAACTTGTCGCGCCAGTACGGGATGCTGCTGCTCTTCTCGTCGAGCGTGACGGCGGAGTTGCTCACGAAGTGGTTGTAGATCTCGCGCACGGAGGGCAGATCACCGGGCCGGGCGGGACGGATCGTGTACGAGAAGATCTCGGGGGCCGCCGCAGGACGCAGGTGGCGCGGCAGGATGCGACGTCGGTCCCCCGGTTCGAACTGCATGCGATCAGCTTAGGGATCCGGGGCGTTCGCCCTCTACCCGCCAGTCGATCGGCGCCGCTCCCAGGCCCTCGAGCAGCTCGTTCGCGCGCGAGAACGGGCGGGACCCGAAGAAACCACGACGCGCCGACAGCGGCGAGGGGTGGGCCGACGCGATGATCGGCGTCGCCCCCAGGAGCGGACGCAGGTTCTCGGCGTCCTTGCCCCACAGGATCGCGACGAGCGGGCGGTCGCGCGCGACGAGCGCCCGGATCGCGGCTTCGGTGACCTTCTCCCACCCCCACCGCCGGTGCGAGCCCGCCACGCCCGGCTGCACGGTCAGCACCCGGTTGAGCAGCAGCACCCCCTGATCGCTCCACGCCGAGAGGTCGCCGTGCGGCGCGGGCGGGATGCCGAGATCGCTCTCCCGCTCGCGGTAGATGTTGGCGAGGCTGCGCGGCAGCGGCCGCACGTCGCGGTCGACCGCGAACGAGAGTCCGATCGGATGACCGGGGGTCGGATAGGGATCCTGACCGGTGATGAGAACCCGCACATCGGCGAGCGGTCGCCGGAACGCCCGGAGCACGTTCGCGCCGTCCGGAAGGTATCCGCGCCCCGCCTGCACCTCGCCGCGCAGACGCTCGCCCAGGGCGGTGATGTCGTGCTGCACGGGCGCGAGCGCCTCCGCCCATCCCGGGTCGATCTCGCCATCCGCGGCGAGCTCGGCGAGGGTGCGGGCCATCGTCATTCGGCGGAGCGCACGCGCAGCGGTCCGCGCGCCAGCAGGTGCTGAGCCGACTGCGCGACCGGACGCATCGTGACGAGGTCGAGGTTCACGTGCCCCGGCGCATCGAGCGCGTAGGCGATGACGTCGGCGACGTCTCCGGCGACGAGCGGAGCCTCGACCCCGGCGTAGACGGCTTCGGCTGCGACGGAGTCCCCGCCGAGACGGTTGAGGGTGAACTCCTCGGTGTGCACCATTCCCGGTGCGACCTCGACCACGCGGATCGGCTCGCCGTTCAGCTCCTGACGGAGCACCCGGACGAGCATCGCCTCGGCGGCCTTCGCCGCGTTGTACCCGGCTCCGCCCGCGTACGCGGTCTGGGCCGCCGTCGACGTCACGAACACCGTGTCGGCGTGGCCGTCGGCCGCTGCGGCGCGGCGCAACAGCGGAAGCAGGCCCTTCACGAGCCGCTGCGTCGAGAGCACGTTCGCGTCGAACATCCACTGCCAGTCCTCGACCGAGGCATCCTCGATGCGGTCGGTCCCGCGCGCTCCCCCGGCCACCTGCACGAGCGCGTGCACGGGGCCGCTGGCCTCCAGCTCGGCGATGAGGGCATCGACGGCGGCGGAGTCGGTCAGGTCGCAGGCGATGGCGGATGCCCCGGTCTCGGCCACGAGGGCGGTGAGGCGATCCTCCCGCCGGGCGACGCCCACGACGTCCCATCCGCGCGAGCGGAGCTCCCGCACCGTCGCCGCCCCGATCCCCGAGCTCGCTCCCGTCACAACTGCACGTCTGTTCACCATGCCTCCACCGTACGATGTTCCGCGGTTTTTCGCCGATCGGGACTGTTACGTCACATTTCCCACTCATTGTTGACAGGAGGGAATATTCCGTACTCTCACTGAAACGGCATCCGCCATCCGACCATCGATCGTTCCAGGGGGAACAACATGTCCGCACCCGAGACCTGGCGTTTCGAGACCAAGCAGATCCACTCCGGCGCTGCGCCCGACCCGGTGACGAAGGCACGTGCCACGCCGATCTACCAGACCACGTCGTACGTGTTCGACAGCGCCGACCACGCGGCGAACCTCTTCGCCCTGGCCGAGTTCGGCAACATCTACACCCGCATCCAGAACCCGACGCAAGACGTCCTCGAGCAGCGCCTCGCGGCCCTCGAGGGAGGCACGGGAGCACTGGTGCTCTCGAGCGGCCAGGCGGCATCGACCTTCGCGATCCTGAACATCGCCGAGGCCGGCGACCACTTCGTCGCCTCGAGCTCGATCTACGGCGGCACCTACAACCTCTTCAAGTACACGCTCGCCAAGCTCGGCATCGAGGTCACGTTCGTCGAGAACCAGGACGACCCCGAGGAGTGGCGCCGCGCCGTCCGCCCGAACACCAAGCTGTTCTTCGCCGAGACGATCGGCAACCCGCAGATCAACGTCCTCGACATCCGCGCCGTCGCCGACGTCGCCCACGCCAGCGGTGTGCCGCTCATCGTCGACAACACGATCGCCACCCCGTACCTGATCCGTCCGTTCGAGCACGGCGCCGACATCGTGATCCACTCGGTCACCAAGTTCCTCGGCGGCCACGGCACGACGATCGGCGGCGTGATCATCGACGGCGGTTCGTTCGAGTGGTCGAAGAACGTCGAGAAGTTCCCGGGGCTCACCGTTCCGGACCCCTCGTACCACGGGGCCAGCTACACGACCGCGGTCGGCGACCCGCTCGCGTACATCATCAAGGCCCGCGTGCAGCTGCTCCGCGACCTCGGATCCGCGATCGCCCCGCAGAGCGCGTGGAACCTGATCCAGGGCGTCGAGACGCTGTCGTTGCGCATCGAGCGCCACGTGCAGAACGCGCAGGAGATCGCCGAGTGGCTCGACGGACGCGACGACGTCGCGACCGTCAACTACTCGGGGCTGCCGTCCTCCCCCTGGTACGCCAAGGCCAACGAGTACGCGCCCAAGGGCGTCGGAGCGGTGCTGTCGTTCGAGCTGAAGGGCGGTGTCGAGGCGGGTCGCGAGTTCGTGAACAGCCTCTCGCTGTTCAGCCACCTGGCGAACATCGGCGACGTGCGCTCGCTCGTCATCCACCCGGCATCGACCACCCACGCGCAGCTCACTCCCGAGCAGCAGCTCACGGCGGGCGTCACGCCCGGCCTCGTGCGCCTCTCGGTCGGCATCGAGAACGTCGACGACCTCAAGGCCGACCTCGACCAGGCCCTGGCCGCTGCCCGTCGCGTCTCGGAGGCCGCTCGCGCCTGACGATTCGTCCACCACGGATGCCTCGGACTCCCGGAGTCCGGGGCATCCGTGTCTTCCGGCGGCGTAACGTTCGCCGCCCGACCCGCAGGTCACGCGAGAATGGAAGCATGGACTGGCAGACGACCTCTGAAGACACGGTGCCCTCGGCGCTCGTGACGGAGGCCGACGTCCGGCTCCTCCGCGCGCGACCTCCGGCGACCGGCGCCTGGCGCGACGGCGACCCCGTGGGCGGACGCCGCTTCGCGCGGTCCGGCGTATTCCGGACCGAGAGCGGGGCCGAGCTCCCCAGCATCCGCATCGCCTACGAGTCGTGGGGCGAGCTGAACGCCGCGGGCGACAACGCGGTGCTCGTGCTGCACGCCCTCACCGGCGACAGCCACGTGCGCGGCGAGGCCGGTGCGGGGCATCCGACCGCCGGATGGTGGGAAGAGCTCACCGGTCCCGGCGCACCCCTCGACACCGACCGCTGGTTCGTCGTCGCCCCCAACATGCTCGGCGGCTGCCAGGGCTCGACCGGACCCGCGAGCGTCGCCCCCGACGGCTACGAATGGGCCTCGCGCTTCCCGTACCTGACGATCCGCGATCAGGTCGCCGCTCAGGTGCGCCTCGCCGATGCCCTGGGCATCGACACGTGGGCCGCGGTCATCGGCGGTTCGATGGGCGGTATGCACGCGCTCGAGTGGGCGGTGACGCATCCGGAACGGGTCGAACGGCTCGCCGTGCTCTCGTCGCCTCCCGTGACCACCGCCGACCAGATCGCGCTCAACACCGTGCAGCTCGAGACGATCCGCATGGATCCGCGGTTCCAGGGCGGCGAGTACTACGACCTCGGCGACGGCGACGGCCCGCACCGGGGTCTGGCCCTCGCCCGACGGATGGCTCTGCTGAACTACCGCAGCCCGATCGAGCTCAATCAGCGGTTCCAGCGTTCCTGGCAGTCGGGGGTCTCACCGCTCGGGCACGGCGGGCGCTTCGCCGTCGAGTCGTACCTCGACTTCCACGGCAACAAGTTCACGCGCCGCTTCGACGCGAACAGCTACATCACCCTCGTCGAGGCCATGAACTCGCACGACGTCGGGCGCGACCGCGGCGGCGTGGAGGAGGCTCTGCGCACCGTGACCGCGACGACGCTCGTGCTGGGGATCGACAGCGACCGCCTCTTCCCGGTCGATGGCCAGCACCGCATCGCCCGGAGCATCCCGAACACCCTCGACGGCCACGACGCGGTCGTGCTGAACAGCGACTTCGGGCACGACGGGTTCCTCATCGAGAACGAGGCCGTGGGCGCTCACCTGCGGCGACTGCTCGACAGCTGACGCCCCGACGGCTCACTCGCCGGCCCACTCCTCGACGAAACGCCACGGGAGTCCACCGGTCAGCAGACGACCCTGCTCCCAGGCGAAGTCGCGCCCGGTATCCGTCGGGATCACGCGCGTTCGGAACAGGGCCGGTGTCGACGGCGCGGCGAGCGCGGAAGCGGCGTCGGTGACCGCGATCAAACCGTGGAGTGTCATCCACGTCGGCGGGAACAGAGTCCACTCCCCCGTCGCGTGCCGTTCGAGCGCCTGTGCCGGGGTCGTCCAGGCGTACTCGACGACCTCGTCGGGCGACGGGACGGGCGTGGCATCCGGTGCCGCAGCGAGGAAGAACCACGTCCGGATCCGCGTGGGCGCCTCGGCGGGCGGATGCCACTGCGACAACGCCGACAGACCGGCGATCTCGAGGCCGACCTCCTCCTGCGTCTCTCGGATGGCGGCGCGTCGCGCGTCGTCGATATCCCCGGAGCCGTGTCGCCGATCGTGTTCCTCCACCTTGCCGCCCGGGAAGACCCACGCGTCGGCGAAGGAACCCCGCTCGGGCCGACGGATCAGCAGCACCTCGACGCCGCCGGTCGAGTCACGCACCAGCACGGCCGTTCCGGCCACCGGAAGAGCATCGGGGATGAGCATCCCCTCACCCTACGACGATGCGCCCACCAGGGCAGCGGAGCGACGAGCCTCGACGCGGTACGAGAGCAGAGCGATCAGCAGACCGGCGATCGCGAGCACGGCACCCGTCCACGCGGGAGACGTGAAGCCCCAGCCGACGGCGATCACGACGCCACCCAGGAACGCCCCGAGGCTGTTGCCGATGTTCAGCGCCGAATGGTTCATGGCCGCGGCGATCGACTGATTGTCTCCGGCGACGTCCATGAGACGGGTCTGGATCGTCGGGCTCAGCACCGACGACACGAAGCCGACGATGAGCACCAGCAGGCTCAGCGAGATGATCCAGAACGAGAACACGGCGAGCAGGGCGAAGACGACCGCCATCGCCGCGAGTCCGAACAGCAGCGTGCGCCGCAGATCGATGTCGGCGAGATGACCGCCCACGAGGTTTCCGACCGTCATGCCGATGCCCATGAGCACCAGAACGATCGGCACCACCCACTCCGGCGACCCGGCCACCTCGGTCACCAACGGGGCGATGTAGCTGTACACGGCGAAGAAGCCGCCGAAGCCGATCGCGCCGATGCCCAGCGTGAACCAGACCTGCCGGATGCGGAAGACGCCCAGCTCCTGACGCATCGTCCGGCCGGGGGAACCCGGGTGCTCGGGCACGAAGAACACGATGCAGATCGTCGCGAGGGCGAAGACGAGGGCGACGACGCCGAACGCGGCGCGCCATCCCCAGGCCTGGCCGAGGAACGTGCCGAGCGGAACCCCGACGACGTTCGCGACCGTGAGGCCGGTGAGGATGAAGGCGACGCCCTTGGCGCGGTTGCCCGGCCCCATGACGTCGGCCGCGACGAGAGCGCCGATGCCGAAGTAGGCTCCGTGCGGGAGGCCGGCGAGGAAGCGCGACGCCCCGACCAGCTCGAACGTCGGCAGCACCACGGTGAGGGCGTTGAAGACCGTGAGCGCGATCGCCAGGACGATCATGACGCGGTGCCGCGGGAAGCGCGCGACGAAACCGGCGATGGTCGGCGCGCCCACCACGACGCCGAGCGCATACAGCGAGATGAGCCATCCGGCCTGGCTCAGCGCATCCTCCTGGCTCGAGGCCCAGAGGGAGGGAAGCAGGTCGGAGGCGATGTTCGGGAGCAGGCCCATGACGACGAACTCGGTCATGCCGATGCCGAAACTGCCGATGGCGAGAGAGAGGAGCGCCCTCTTCGCCGCACCCCTCGATTCAGTCGAGGGATTCACCGGTCCAGCCTACCGGCCCGCCGACGGCCCGAAGGCACCGGGGGTCGTCCCGAGCACGCGCCGGAAGTGTCGCGTGAGATGGGCCTGATCGTGGAACCCCGCCTGCGCCGCGGCGTCGGACGGTCGGATGCCGTCGACCAGGAGCCTCCGCGCGAGATCGATGCGTCGGCTCAGCACGTACTGATGCGGCGCGATGCCGTACGTGCGCGTGAAGGAACGCGTCAGATGGCTCGGATGCGCTCCCCATGCGGTGGCGATCTCGGAGAGGGTGAAGGACTCCGTGAAACGATCGTCGATGAGCGCCCGGAGGCGGCGAGCGAGCGGCGTGTCGCGAGAGGCAACGGTCGATGGCCCGAGATGGGCGAGGATGCGCCCTCTCAGCGCGAGCGTCCAATGCTCGGCGGCGAGCAGGTCACCGGGCAGGGCGAGGGCGGCGTGGATGCGTCGCGCCGCCGCCGTCGCTCGTGGGTCGCGCACCGTCGGGTGGACGACCGACCTGCCCACCGCCTCGGCGGGAAGCCACGCCGGATCGAAGTACACGACACGTTTGCGATAGATGCGACCGTCCACGGTCGAACGCCCGTCGTGCGGGACGCCCGGGGGCAGCAGCGTCACCGCACCCGGCGCGGCGATGTGCGACGAACGATCGAGACCGTAGGCGACCGCTCCCTCGTCCACGAGCATCGCCGTCCAGACGTCGTGGGCGTGAAGCGGGTACGCGTGCTCGAAGGAGGCGTGATACACCTCCCGCACCGCGGGCACCTCGGGATGCCAGGCGTGCACGCGATCGACCATGCAAGAAACGTACAAGACGCCGCGGGCTTCCGGCGCGATCGTGGATACATGACCACCGCGCTGCCGACGAGCATCACCGCTGAACAGACCGCCCGCTTCGACACGAAGGTCGTCGTCCTCCTCGGCGACGACCTCGCCGCCTGGCAGGAGCTCAACGTGACCGCTTTCCTGATCTCCGGCATCACCGTGAGTGCCCCCGATCTCACCGGCGGACCCTACCGCGACCGCGACGGCACGACGTATCTGCCGATGCTGCGTCAGCCCGTGCTCGTCATGACCGGGAACTCCGGTCTCCTGCGCTCGGTTCGCGATCGGGCCTCCGCCCGAGACGATGTCGCGCTCGCGGTCTACACCCGCGAGCTCTTCGCGACAGGGCACGACGATGCCAATCGCGCCGCCGTCGCGGCCGTCGCAGCGGCCGACCTCGATCTCGTGGGACTCGCGCTGCGGGGTCCGCGCAACGCCGTCGACCGCATGCTCAAGGGCGCCCGCATGCACGCCTGAACGACGTGTGCGTTCTACTCGGCCTCGTCGATCGCACGCTCGAGACGCTCGATCTTGCCGTCGAGCTCGCCGGTGAAGCCGGGGCGGATATCGGCCTTGAGCACCAGGGACACGCGCGAGCCGAAGGGCATGACCGCCTCGGTGGCGCGTTTGACGACGTCCATCACGGTGTCCCAGTCGGGGCCCTCGATCTCGGTGAACATGCTCGTCGTCCGGTGCGGCAGCCCGGACTCGCGGACGACGCGCACGGCGGCGGCCACGGCGACGTGGACGGAGCCGTCTTCGCGGCCGGTGCCGGAGGGAGCGACGGAGAAGGCGATCAGCATGGGGAACCTCGTGTCTCTTCGATGGCGGTGGGAGCGACTTCTCGGCCGGCGGGGTCCGAGCCGAGCATCGAGGCGAGGACCTGCGCGGCCGCCGCTGCCACACGATGCATCATAGGCTCCGGCTCCGGTCCTCGCCGTCGGCGGGAGTGAGCACGACGGCGCGGATGCCGATCACGAGGAGGACGACGAGCAAGAGGTTGCGCACCGACAGCACCACGATCGGCAGGACCTGTCCCTGCAGCAGCGCGTCGTAGCCGAGCGGATAGACGAGGCAGGTGAGGACGCAGAGCGCGAGCACCACGACCGCGGGCAGGACCGCCCTCGCCCGGTCGAACACGAGCCAGAGGATCACGGGCGCGATCAGCCAGACCTGGAACTGCGGGGAGCCGACTTTGTTGGTCACGATGAGCGCCGCCACGAGCGAGAGCGCGAGCGGTGGGAACAGCCGGGCGAACGCGGCCCCGCGCATCGCCATCCAACCCGCGAGCGCGAGGATGCCGGCGACCACCGCGACCATGACTCCGGAGAGCGCCGCGGCGACGACCTCGGCGCCCGGAGCGGCGACCTGGAACGTGAGGATGTCGAAGCTGTACTCGATGCCCGCGGATCCGCCGGGGACCGCCCACAGGAAAGGCGTCGCCGCGACCGCCTCGATCTGCAGACCACGTCCGCCCTGCTCGGTGAGGAAGCCGAAGAGATGCTCGTGCGCTCCGAGCAGCAGCAGACCGGCGATGACGGCCGTCGTCACCACCAGAGCCGCGATGATCATGCGCAGCCGACGGCGCCCGGCGATCAGTGCCGCGAGCAGCACCGCTCCGGGCCAGATCTTGATCCACGCGCCGATCGTCAGGAGGGCTGCGGCGAGCGCAGGGCGCGAGACGAGCCAGAGACCGGCGATCACGACGATGGGCAGGGTGACGGCATCCAGCCGGTAGAGCGCGATCGGCCCCAGCAGCAGGAGCGCGGCGCTCCAGAACCATGCGGCGGTGCGACGCGGTGCCGACGGCGAGCGCCCGAGCAGCACGGCGAAGGCGAGCGCGTCGAGAGCGGTCACGAGGATCGCCCAGGCGACGAGATATGCCCCGGAGACGCCGAGGAGTCCGACGAACGGGACCGCCATCGCCTTCACCAGGAGGATCGGCGCGAGGGCGAGCTGCGGGTACACCCAGGTCTCGGTGATCCCGACGATCGGTCCCCCGCTCACCGCCGCCGTCGCCCAGGGTTCGTAGACGAGCACCACATCGCCCATCGGCTGACTCGGGTAAACCCACCCCAGCCACGCGGTCAGGGCATGGACCGCGACGAAGACGACCCAGAGCGCGATGAGTCGTTCCGCCCCCTGCTTCACGCCAGCACGTCCGCGATCGCGCGCGGCAGGGCCTGCGCGACGTCCGAGGCGACGATCGGATGCCCCGGCTCACCGTTCGCGCTCCCGGAGGCGATCCGTGCGGCGTAGCCGTGCAGCCACGCTCCCGCGGCGGCGGCCTCTTCCAGAGGAGCACCGGGGTTCGCGGCGAGCAACGCACCGAGTACTCCGCCCAGCACATCGCCCGTGCCCGCCGCGGCGAGCCAGCCGGTCCCCGCCGAGACGGCGATCGCTCCCCCGTCGGGCGTCGCGATCAGTGTGCGTGCGCCCTTCAGCAGCACGGTGACGCCGAGCGCACGAGCGACCTCGGCGGCGCCGCCGGCGCGATCTTCCTCGGCAGAGGCCAGACGCAGGCGCGCACGCAGTTTCGAGAACTCCCCCGCATGGGGCGTCAGCAGCACAGGAGCGGTCGGGCGGTCGACGAGGTCGAGTGCTCCGGCGTCGACCACGACTCGGGTGCTCCCGGTCAGCAGGGCGCGCAGCGCCGCTTCTTCGTCGGCGCTGCGCTGCGCGGCATCCGTCCCCGACCCGATCACCCAGGCGTCCACGCGCGTGCGCCCGACATCGCTCCCCGTCACCGTCTCGGGACGACGAGCGAGCACGGCGTCCGACACTCGGCCGTCGCCGACGAAGCGCACGAACCCCGCGCCGGCGCGCCACGCGGCCTCGACGCCCAGCACCGCCGCGCCGGGGTACGCCGCAGAGCCGGTGCGCAGTGCCACGACACCGCGCGAGTACTTGTCGTCGTCGGCTGACGGCACCCGGAACAACCGCGCCGTATCGCTGCGGGACCACTCGCGAACCTCGACCATGACTCCACGTTAGTGCGACGGCCCTCGGGCCGTGCGAGCGGCGGTAGCGTCGAACGGTGAGCATTCTCTTCTCTCCCCTGAGCATCCGTTCCGTCGAGTTCCCCAACCGTCTCTGGGTGTCACCGATGTGCATGTACAGCGCGATCGACGGTGTGGTGCAGGAGTGGCATCACACGCATCTGGCGCAGTTCGCCTCGGGCGGCGCCGGTCTGATCGTCGCGGAGGCGACCGCCGTGGTTCCCGAGGGCCGCATCTCCCCGCGCGACGTCGGACTCTGGAACGACGAGCAGCGCGATGCGTGGGTGCCGATCGTCCGAGCGATCCACGAGCGCGGCTCGCTCGCGGGCATCCAGCTCGCCCACGCCGGCCGCAAGGCTTCGACCTGGTGGCCCTGGGCGGAGCTGCGCGGATCGGTTCCGGTCGCCGACGGCGGCTGGACCACGACCGCGCCGTCCGCCCTCGCGTTCGAGGGATTCGCCGAGCCCGAGGCCCTCGATGCCGAGGGAATCGAACGCGTCGTCTCCGGCTTCGCCGACGCCGCCCGTCGCGCGCTCGACGCCGGGTTCGACGTGCTGGAGATCCACGGCGCCCACGGCTACCTCGTGCACCAGTTCCTCTCGCCGCTGTCGAACCGGCGCGATGACGACTACGGCGGCTCGCTCGAGAACCGCGCCCGCCTCCTGCTGCGCATCCTCGATGCGGTACGCGACGTCGCGGGTCCCGGAGTCCCCGTGTTCGTGCGCATCTCGGCCACCGATCACGCCGAGGGCGGATTCACCGCCGACGAGGCGACGCAGGTCGGGGACTGGGCGACCGCGCACGGCGCGGACCTCATCGACGTCTCCAGCGGCGGTCTCGTCGCCCACCAGCAGATCAGCGTGTTCCCGGGATACCAGGTGCCGCTGGCCGAGACCGTCCGCCAGGGCGGTCGCATCCCGGTCTCGGCGGTCGGGCTGATCACCGCCGCCGAGCAGGCGGAGCGGGTGCTCTCCGACGGCGCCGCCGATGCGATCTTCGCGGGGCGCGAGTGGCTGCGAGACCCGCACTTCGGCCTGCGCGCCGCGCACGATCTCGGTGTCGACGTCGCCTGGCCCCCGCAGTACGACCGCGCGCGCTGGCGCTGAGGCCTCGCGGCCGATCCGCGCACGACGAAGGCCGCCGACCCGTTGATCGAGTCGGCGGCCTTCGTGTGCATCATCAGTGCCCGCGGACGCGACGCGTCGCGTCCTGCACCTCCCCGACCAGCTCTTCGAGGATGTCCTCCAGGAAGAGCACGGCGGTGGTCTCACCCCGGGCGTCGCGCACCTTGGCCAGGTGACGCCCGGCGCGGCGCATGACCGCGAGGGCGTCCTCGAGGTCGGTGTCCTCTTGCACGGGCACCATGTGGTGGATGCGCTTGGCGGGAAGCGGCTCGACCATCTTCACCTCGGCATCCGGGCCGTCCGAGGCTCGGAGGATGTCCTTGAGGTGCACGTACCCGATCGGCGCGCCCTCGGCGTCGACGATCACGTAGCGGGAGAACCCGTACCGCGCGACCGCCTTCTCGATGTCGTCGGGGGTCGTCGTGGCCGGCAGCGTGACGAGGTCGCCCAGCGGGACCGCGACATCGCGCGCCTTCTTGTCGGTGAACTCGACCGCGGCGGCGACGGTCCCCGCGGTGTCGGTGAGCACCCCTTCGCGGCGCGACTGATCGACGATCGTCGCGACCTCCTCGAGCGTGAACGTCGAAGCCGCCTCGTTCTTGGGCTCGACGCGGAAGAGCCGCAGCACACCGTTGGCGGCCGCGTTGAGCAGCCAGATCACCGGCATGAACACCTTCGAGACCCACACGAGCGGGGTCGCGAGGATCAGCACGGCGCGATCCGGCACCGAGAACGCGAGGTTCTTCGGAACCATCTCGCCGAAGACCACGTGCAGGAACGACACGATCAGCAGGGCGATGGTGAACGAGACCGCGTCGACGGCCCCGTCGGGCCACCCGAGCGCGTGCAGCGGCACGGCCAGGAGATGGTGGATCGCGGGCTCCGAGACGTTCAGGATCAGGAGCGAGCAGATGGTGATGCCCAGCTGCGAGGTCGCGAGCATGAGCGTCGCGTGCTCCATGGCGTACAACGCCGTCTTCGCGGCGCGCGATCCCTGTTCGGCACGCGGCTCGATCTGCGAGCGGCGTGCCGAGATCACCGCGAACTCCGCGCCGACGAAGAAAGCGTTCGCGACCAGCAGCACGACGAGCCAGGCGAGTCCTCCCCAATCGCTCATCGGGTCACCTCCTCATCCGCGTCGACGGGTCTCGGAACGAAGCGGATGCGATCCACCCGGCGGCCGTCCATGCGGATCACCTGCAGCGTGCCGCTGTCGAGCGACACCTCGTCGCCGACCGCGGGGACGCGCTCGAGGACGCTCATCACGTAGCCGCCGACCGTGTCGTACACATCGCCCTCCGGGACGTCGATACCCGCGCGGCTGCGCAGCTCGTCCGGGCGCAGCTCGCCCGGGAAGGTGAGGCCGTCGCGTCCGCGGATCACGCCGGCGCGCGTGCGGTCGTGCTCGTCCGACACCTCACCGACGATCTCCTCGACGAGATCCTCGAGGGTAACGAGACCGGCGGTCCCGCCGTACTCGTCGACGACGACCGCGAGCTGGTACCCCCGGGCACGCAGCTCGGAGATGAGACCGTCGATGTGCACTGTCTCGGGAACGCGCAGGGGGTCGGTCGCGAGCGCGCCGACCGGCACTTCGGTACGACGGTCGCGCGGCACCGAGATCGCCGCCTTCAGGTGCACGACCCCCATGATGTCGTCGAGATCGTCGTCGTACACCGGGAACCGGCTGTGCCCCGTGCGACGGGCGAGCTGGATGACGTCGTCCGCCGAATCCCCGGCCGCGATCGCGTGCATGCTCGGGCGTGCGGTCATGACGTCCGCCGCCGTGAGGCGCGAGAACGTCAGGGTGCGGTCGAGCAGGGTCGCGGTGTCGGCTTCGAGCACACCGGCGCTCGCCGATCGGCGCACGAGCGAGGAGAGCTCCTCGGCGCTGCGCGCCCCGGAGAGTTCTTCCTTCGGCTCGATGCCCATGCTGCGCAGCACGCCGTTGGCGCTGCCGTTGAGCACGACGACCGCGGGCTTGAAGACGGTGGTGAAAGCGACCTGGAACGGAACCACGAGCTTGGCGGTGGCGCGCGGCAGGGCGAGCGCGAAGTTCTTGGGCACGAGTTCGCCCAGGATCATCGACAGCACCGTGGCGACGAACATCGCGACGACGGTGGCGATGGGCGCGACGGCGGGCTCCGGAATGTGCCAGGCGACCAGGGTCGGCCGCAGCAGGTTCGACAGCGCCGGCTCCATCGTGTAACCGGTCAGCAGCGTCGTGAGCGTGATGCCGAGCTGGGCCGACGAGAGATGCGTCGAGGTGTGCTTGAGAGCACCGATCGTGAGGGCGAGTCGGGATTCACCACGCGCCTGTCGCGCTTCGAGATCCGCGCGGTCGAGATTGACCAGTGCGAACTCGCTCGCGACGAACAGACCGGTGCCGATCGTGAGCAGGAGCCCCACGCCCAACATGACGTAGTCCATCAGAGGTTCCTCTCCGGCGGGAGAGGGGGACGGTGGGGCGATCTACTGCAACTGGGAGGGTCGTCCATAGTGTGGACGATTCTACCGAACGCGCTCGCGCGCGGTCGCGTCACCCGCGCGCGATTCCGCTACCAGCTGACCGGCAGCGCCTTGCCCTCTTCGTAGCCCGCGGCCGACTGCAGACCCACGAGCGCGCGATCGTGGAACTCCGGGACGGAGGATGCTCCGGCGTAGGTGAACGACGAGCGCACGCCCGAGGTGATCATGTCGAGCAGGTCCTCGACGCCCGGCCGCAGCGGATCGAGGTAGATCTTCGACGAGGAGATGCCCTCGGCGAAGAGTTCCTTGCGCGCCCGCTCGTAGGCGTCGAGCCTGCCGAAGCGGGCCTGCACCGCTTTGGTCGACGCCATCCCCCAGGACTCCTTGAAGATGCGTCCCTCGGCGTCGCGCTGCAACTCGCCCGGGGCCTCGATCGTCCCGGCGAACCAGGAGCCGATCATCACGGATGCCGCGCCCGCGGCGAGCGCCAGGGCGACGTCGCGCGGGTACCGGACCCCTCCGTCCGCCCAGACGTGCGCACCGAGCTCGCGGGCCGCCTGCGCCGTCTCGAGCACCGCCGAGAACTGGGGGCGGCCGACGGCGGTCATCATTCGGGTCGTGCACATCGCGCCCGGACCGACGCCGACCTTGAGGATCGAGGCTCCGGAATCCACGAGATCGTGCACGCCGTCGGCGGTCACGATGTTCCCGGCGACGAGCGGGAGCCCGAGGTTCAGATCAGACACGGTGCGCAGGGCGCGCAGCATCCCGTCCTGATGGCCGTGCGCCGTGTCGAGCACGAGCACGTCGACCCCGGCACCCGCGAGCGCGGTCGCCTTCGCGGCGACGTCGCCGTTGATCCCCACCGCTGCGGCGACGGTGAGCCGTCCGTCGGCATCGAGTGCGGGGCGGTAGAGAGTGGAGCGCAGGGCGCTGCGCGCGCTCAGCGTCCCGACGAGATGCCCGTGGTGCACGACCGTGACCATCTCGGCACCGGCCTCGGTGATCACGTCGAAGGCGTGCCGTTCGGATCCGATATCATCGGCGTCGATCGACGGTGTCCCCCGATGCACGAGGTCGCCCAGCTGCGCGTCCGGCAGAGCAGTCGCGAGCCGATTCGCGGGAAGGATGCCGAGGATGTCCTCGACGCCGATCGGCGCGGCCCCGTGCGCGACGACGATCCCGTGCCCCGGCGCGGCGGGAAGGAGCCGGAGGGCGTCGGCGACCGATGCGTGGGGCGGCAGGACGAGAGCCGTGTCCCACAGCACCGGCTGCGCCTTCACATCGCGGATCGCCGCGTCGAGATCCTGGAGGGGCATGTCCTGCGGCAGCACCCCGAGACCTCCGCGTCGCGCCATCACCGCGGCCAGGCGCGGCCCGGTCACGGAGTTCATGTTCGACGCCACGAGAGGCAGGGTCGCGGGCGTGCCGTCCTGCGGCGCCAGGTCGACCTGGAGCCGGCTGGTGACCGACGATCGTCGCGGCACGAGGAACACGTCGGAATAGGTCAGATCGACGGTCGGCTGCGCACCTGAGAACTCCATGACTCCACGGTATCGAGATCGAGCACTCCCTGGGCATGGCGTCGAAGATTCGCACCGGGAAACACGTTAGGCTTGTCGATCGAGAGTGTGCGGACCTGGGCGCATCCTGCGTCCCGCGAGCACTGTGAATCTTCAGCGATGAAAGAGGGCGATCGAGCGTGTCGAACCAGGTGACCGGCGTCGGGGGCGACGGGGGGTTCGGAGCCAATTCCTGGCTCGTCGAAGAGCTCTACGAGCAGTTCAAGGTGAACCGCGATTCCGTCGACAAGGAATGGTGGCCGATCCTCGAGAAGTACCACTCCGAGAACGCCGGTGCGACCGCCCCCGCCAGCACCCCGGCGGCCGAGCAGCCCGCCCACCCGGTGACGGCTCCGATCCCCGTGATCGGATCGCAGCCCGTGGCGCGCACGACGGCGAAGCCGGCAGCGGCGGCTCCGATCCCGGCGCAGGCGCCCAAGCCCGCCGCGAAGGACCCGTCCCCGGCCCCCGCGGACGAGGCCGAGGAAGACAAGGTCACCGTCCTCCGAGGCATGCCCAAGACGCTCGCGGCCAACATGGACGAGTCGCTCACCGTCCCCACCGCGACGAGCGTCCGCACCATCCCCGCCAAGCTGATGATCGACAACCGCATCGTCATCAACAACCACATGGCGCGCACCCGAGGCGGAAAGATCAGCTTCACCCACCTCATCGGCTGGGCGCTCATCCGCACGCTCGACGAGTTCCGCAGCCAGAACGTGTTCTACGCCGAGGTCGACGGCAAGCCCTCCGTCGTCGCCCCCGCGCACGTCAACCTCGGCATCGCGATCGATCTGCCGAAGCCCGACGGCACGCGCGCCCTCATGGTGCCGAGCATCAAGCGCGCCGACACCATGACCTTCACCGAGTACCTCTCGGCCTACGAAGACCTGGTCACCCGCGCGCGCAACAACAAGCTCACCGCCGGCGACTTCCAGGGCACGACGGTCTCGCTCACGAACCCGGGCGGCATCGGCACCGTGCACTCCGTCCCGCGTCTGATGAAGGGCCAGGGCTGCATCATCGGCGCCGGCGCCCTCGAGTACCCGGCCGAGTTCCAGGGCGCGAGCGAGAAGACGCTCAACGAGCTGGCGATCGGCAAGACGATCACGCTCACCAGCACCTACGACCACCGCGTCATCCAGGGCGCGGGATCGGGCGAGTTCCTCAAGAAGGTGCACGAGCTCCTCATCGGGCAGCGCGGCTTCTACGACGACATCTTCGCGGCGCTGCGCATCCCGTACGCGCCGATCCACTGGAACCCCGACATCGCCGTCGACCTCGCCGAGCGTGTCGACAAGCAGTCCCGCGTGCAGGAGCTCATCAACTCCTTCCGCGTCCGCGGCCACCTCATGGCCGACATCGATCCCCTCGAGTACCGCCAGCGCTCGCACCCCGACCTCGAGATCGAGAGCCACGGGCTCACCTTCTGGGACCTCGACCGCGAGTTCGTCACCGGTGGCTTCGGCGGACGTCGCGTCGCGAAGCTGCGTGACATCCTCGGAGTCCTGCGCGACTCGTACTGCCGCACGCTCGGCATCGAGTACA
The DNA here is from genome assembly GCF_023101185.1 of Microbacterium galbinum. GTDB lineage: Bacteria > Actinomycetota > Actinomycetes > Actinomycetales > Microbacteriaceae > Microbacterium > Microbacterium galbinum. The sequence continues at coordinate 2,622,992 of NZ_CP078077.1, read as the reverse complement.
TGCACATCCAGGACCCGGAGCAGCGCCGCTGGTTCCAGGAGAAGGTCGAGGTCAAGTACCAGAAGCCCGGCCACGACGAGCAGCTGCGGGTCCTCCGCAAGCTCAACGAGGCCGAGGCGTTCGAGACCTTCCTGCAGACGAAGTTCGTCGGCCAGAAGCGCTTCTCGCTCGAGGGCGGCGAGTCGCTCGTCCCGCTGCTCGACGAGATCCTCCAGGGTGCCGCGACCGCCGGCCTCGAGGGCGCCGCCATCGGCATGGCGCACCGCGGCCGCCTCAACGTGCTCACGAACATCGCCGGCAAGACCTACGGCCAGGTGTTCCAGGAGTTCGAGGGCACCCAGACCCCGGGCAACCAGCGCGGCTCCGGTGACGTGAAGTACCACCTCGGCACCGAGGGCACCTTCGTGGCCGACGACGGATCGGAGCTCCCGGTCTACCTCGCAGCCAACCCCTCGCACCTCGAGACCGTCGACGGAGTGCTCGAGGGCATCGTCCGCGCGAAGCAGGACCGCAAGCCGATCGGGACGTTCGCCTGGCTGCCGATCCTCGTGCACGGCGACGCGGCCTTCGCCGGTCAGGGCGTCGTCGTCGAGACCCTGCAGATGTCGCAGCTGCGCGGTTACCGCACCGGTGGCACGATCCACGTCGTGGTGAACAACCAGGTGGGCTTCACCACGACCCCGAACGACGGCCGCACCTCGGTGTACGCCACGGATGTCGCGAAGACCATCCAGGCGCCGGTCTTCCACGTGAACGGCGACGACCCCGAAGCCGTGATCCACGTCGCGCAGCTCGCCTTCGAGTACCGCGAGCGCTTCCACCGCGATGTCGTGATCGACCTCGTCTGCTACCGCCGTCGCGGTCACAACGAGGGCGACGACCCCTCGATGACGCAGCCTCTGATGACCGACCTGATCCAGGCCAAGCGCTCCGTGCGCCGTCTGTACACCGAGTCGCTCGTCGGTCGCGGTGACATCACCGAGCAGGAGTACGACGAGGCCAAGGCCGACTTCCAGAACCGGCTCGAGATCGCCTTCGCCGAGACGCATGCCGCCGAGACCGGGGCCACCCCGATCGCGCCCGAGCTGCCGCCGGTCGACGGCCAGGTCGGCGCACCGGATGTCACGGGTGTCGCGGGTGAGGTCATCCAGCTCATCGGCGATGCATTCGTGAACAAGCCCGAGGGCTTCACCGTGCACCCGAAGATCCAGCAGCTGCTCGAGAAGCGCCTCGACATGAGCCGCAACGGCGGCATCGACTGGGGCTTCGGTGAGCTGCTCGCGTTCGGATCGCTCCTCGTCGAAGGCACCCCGGTGCGCCTCGCGGGTCAGGATGCGCGCCGCGGAACGTTCGTCCAGCGCCACGCCACCCTCCACGACCGTGCGAACGGCCAGGAGTGGCTGCCGCTCTCCAACCTCTCCGACGCCCAGGGCCGCTTCTTCGTCTACGACTCCCTGCTCAGCGAGTACGCGGCGCTCGGATTCGAGTACGGCTACTCGGTCGAGGCCCCCGAGGCCCTCGTCCTCTGGGAGGCGCAGTTCGGCGACTTCGTGAACGGCGCCCAGTCCGTGATCGACGAGTACATCTCGGCCGCCGAGCAGAAGTGGGGCCAGCAGTCCAGCGTCACCCTGCTGCTCCCCCACGGCTACGAGGGCCAGGGGCCCGACCACTCGTCGGCACGCATCGAGCGGTTCCTGCAGCTCTGCGCCCAGGAGAACATGATCGTCGCGCGTCCGTCGACGCCGGCCTCGTACTTCCACCTGCTGCGCCGTCAGGCGTACGCCCGTCCGCGCAAGCCGCTGATCGTCTTCACGCCGAAGGCCATGCTGCGTCTGCGCGGCGCGACCAGCCCCGTCGAGGCGTTCACGCAGGGGCGCTTCGAGCCGGTGATCGACGACGACCGCGCTCTCGACCGCAGCGCCGTCAAGCGCGTGCTCGTGCACTCGGGCAAGGTCCACTGGGATCTGCGCGCCGAGCTCGAGAAGAACCCGAACCCCGAGGTGGCGCTCGTGCGTCTCGAGCAGCTCTACCCCACGCCGATCGACGAGCTCAAGGCCATCACCGACTCGTACCCGAACGCCGAGCTCGTGTGGGTGCAGGAGGAGCCGGAGAACCAGGGCGCCTGGCCGTTCCTGGCACTCGCGTTCGCGGACGTTCCCGGGGACCGCGCATTCCGACCGGTCGCTCGCGCCGCGTCGGCGTCGCCCGCGACCGGGTCGTCGAAGGTGCACGCCGCCGAGCAGGCCACGCTCCTGCGCGAAGCGCTGACCACGGCCTGACGTTCACTCGTACGCAGAAGGGCCCCCGACTCCGGTCGGGGGCCCTTCTGCGTACGCTCCGCGCGATCAGTACCAGATGTCGAGCGAGGGCGCGGGAGACGTGAAGAAAGCACGGTCGAGGAGGTCGACGACGGATGCCTCGGCATCGATGAGGCCCGCTCCGGCGAGCGCGGTCGCGCGCACCGCCCCCGCGTACAGCGACGACAGAGCGGCGACGCCGAGGACGGCATCCGGTGCGGCGGATTCCGCCGCTTCGACGGTCGCCACGCCCGAGACGTCGACGTGGAGTCGCCAGTCCCCCGCAGCGAAGCCGAGGGGGTCGTGGATGCGGAGCACCAGATCGACCGGAACCGAGTACTTCCGCGCGCTCAGTGCTCGAGCGACATCCAGCACTCGCAGCCAGCCGTGGTCGTGCACCTCCTGCGTGACGCCACGCTGATCGGCCACCAGCCACGGCAACGGGTCATCCGCCGTCTGCAGGTCGGCCGTGACCTCGTCGACGAGGTCGTGCTGCAGGGCGAACCGCCACAGCGCTGCACGGGCATCCGCGGTCTCGGCCACCAGCATCCGCACGTTCAGGCCGAATCGGAAGCTGCCGCTGCGATCGGTCACCGTGTATACGAGCACACCGCGGGTCTCGCCGTCGGCATCGACGTGGCGCACACCGCGCACCTTGTCGCGATCGGTCTCGCCCGGGGCGGTACCGGCGAACTGCTCCCATCGCCCCGCCCACCCGGCGATGCGGCCGGCGCGCGTGCGACGGGCCCGTTCGTGGACCGTCGCGAGATCGTCGACGAGCTGCGCGCGCTCGCGGTACTCCAGGCGTCCGGACGGTTCGTGCCCGCCCCATCCCGCCCGCCGGGTGTCGACGCTGAAGCGCACGGCCGGCAACGCCGACCCGAAGCCGTAGCGGCCGTAGATGGTGGCCTCCGACACCGTGAGCCCGGCGAGCGCGATCCCTGCGCCGTGGGCGGCGCGCAGCTCGCCCTCGAGGAGGGAACGAGCGATGCCCCGACGCCGATGCGTGGCGGCGACGGTCACCCCGCTGATCGCCCACATCCCGATCTCCGCTCCCCCGGGCACCGTCAGGGGCGTCACCCACGAGTCGATGGTCGCGACCGGGAGGTCGCCGGAGACCGCGTCGGTCTCGAAGACCCCGGTCGTCCGACGCTGCGAAACGGTCTGCCGGCTGTGGGCGAGCGCCTCGGGGGTCGACTCCTCACCGAGGAATCCGCGGCCGACCGCGCGGAGGAAGGGCGTCGCGGCCGCGTCGTCACTCAGATCGACCACGCGATAATCGAGACCCGAACCGTTCAGTCGGTCGCGGGAAGTCGCGTCGGCGGGAATGTCGCGGGCGTCGATGAGCGTCATGCCTCCACCCTACGGGTGGCTGACGACATCGGAGCCCGAGATGTCAGTGCTGCGCGGCCTGCGCCTCACGCAGGCGGGCGAACACCTGATCACGCAGCTCCTCGGGAGCGGTCTCCTTGCAGGCGCGCGCGATGACCTCGGTGAGCGTCTTCGCCACGAGGACCTCATCGCGGCACGACGGGCAGTTCTCGAGGTGCTCTCGGATCTCGGTGTGCTCGGTCTTGCACACCTCGTTGCGGAGGTACTCCTCCAGATCCTGACGCGCTTTGTCGCAACCGCAGTCGCTCATTTCCCGCTCCTCTTCTCAGCCGCGGCGATGCCCCGCTCCGCGGCGTAATCTGCCAGCAGCTCCCGCAGCATCCGTCTGCCACGGTGCAGACGGCTCATCACGGTGCCGATGGGGGTCTTCATGATGTCGGCGATCTCCTGGTAGGCGAAGCCCTCGACATCCGCGAGGTACACCGCCAACCGGAAGTCCTCGGGAACCGCCTGCAGGGCGTCCTTCACGACGGACGCCGGCATGTGATCGATCGCCTCGGCCTCCGCAGACCTGCTGTGCGACGCGGTCGTCGATTCCGCGCCGCCCAGCTGCCAGTCCTCGAGCTCGTCGATCGTGCCCTGGAACGGCTCGCGCTGCTTCTTGCGGTAGATGTTGATGTACGTGTTCGTGAGGATCCGGTACAACCACGCTTTGAGGTTCGTCCCCTGCGAGAAGGTCGCCCACGAGCCGTACGCTTTCACGAACGTCTCCTGCACGAGGTCGGCGGCGTCAGCGGGATTGCGCGTCATGCGCATGGCGGCGGCGTACAGCTGATCCATGAACGGGATCGCCTGTTCCTCGAACTCACGCTGAGAGTCGCTCGAGGTCGCTGCGGTTGCGGTGTCATCCATCACGGGCCAGTCTAGGCCGCTGATGTCCACCGACCCACGCTCCAAGGTCGCCAGCATCCTGCTCTCCTCCTCGGCGGGTACGCCGCCGTTCACTAAGGTGGAAACCGATGAGCGCCAACAGGTATTCCCCTCCCCCCGTCACGGGCGCCTACACCGCGCCGGTTTTCGACGATCCGATCCACGCGACGCTGACGATCCCCGGCTCGAAGTCCCTCACGAACCGTGAGCTCATCATCGCCGCGATCGCCGACGGCCCCGGTCGTCTGATCAGTCCACTGCACTCCGACGACTCCCGCCGGATGGTCGACGCGCTGCGTGCGCTCGGCGTCGGCATCGAGGAGGTGGATGCCGGGGGCGAGTTCGGACCCGACCTCGTCGTCACCCCTGCGAAGCTCTCCGGGGGCACCACGGTCGACTGCGGCCAGGCCGGCACGGTCATGCGGTTCATCGCGCCCCTCGCGGGCCTCGCGGCCCACGACGTGCACCTCACCGCGCACGAGACTGCCCTGCACCGCCCCATGGGCGGCCTGATCAGCGCCCTGCGCGACCTCGGGGTCGACATCGACGACGAGGGCACCTGGGCGCTGCCGTTCACCATCCGCGGGCACGGACGCATCCGCGGTGGACGCGTCGAGATCGACGCCTCCGCCTCGAGCCAGTTCGTCTCGGGTCTGCTGCTCGCCGCTCCGCGCTTCGACGTCGGCCTGCACCTCGTGCACACCGGAGAGCACCTGCCGAGCCTCCCGCACATCGACATGACGATCGAGGCCCTCAGCCGTCGCGGCATCCGCATCGAACGTCCGGCGACCGGGGAATGGCTCGTCGAAGCCGGCGTTCCGCGCGCCAAGGAGATCGCCATCGAACCGGATCTCTCCAACGCCGCCCCGTTCCTCGCGGCGGCGATGGTGACCGGAGGGGCGGTGTCGATCACCGGCTGGCCGGCGCACTCCACCCAGCCCGGAGCGCTGCTGCCCGAGATCCTCCAGGCGATGGGCGCCCACGCCAGCCGGCACGGCGGAGCCCTGACCGTCCGTTCCGGCGGCGTCATCCGCGGCCTCGACCTCGACCTGTCGGCGGCGAGCGAACTCACCCCGACCCTCGTCGGCCTCGCGGCCTTCGCCGACGGCCCCACGACGATCCGCGGGATCGGTCACATCCGCCTGCACGAGACCGATCGGATCGCCGCTCTCATCAACAACCTCCGCGCGCTCGGCGGCGAGGCGGAGGAGCTCCCCGACGGTCTACGGGTCATCCCCCGCCCGCTGCACGGCGGCACCTGGGCCGCTCACCACGACCACCGGATGGCGACCACCGGCGCGCTGATCGGACTCCGGGTGCCCGGGGTGGAGATCGACGACATCGGCACCACCGCGAAGACGCTGCCCGAGTTCACGCTGCTGTGGGAGCGGATGCTGCGAGGCGCGGCCGCGTGAGCTGGCTCGACGGCGACGACGACCTCGAGGACGACTTCGAGGACTACGACGAGAGCGCGATCCGCTCTCGCCCCAATCCGAAGGCGAACAGGCCCCGGACCAAGCGTCGGCCTGCGCACGAGGATGCCGAGATCGGTCGTGTGCTCGGCGTGGATCGCGGCCGATACTCCGTGCTGCTCGACGAGGACTCCCCGACCGAGCGCACGATCACCGCTGCCCGCGCCCGGGAACTGCGCCGGAACCCCATCGTCACGGGTGACCGGGCACGCGTCGTCGGCGACCTCTCCGGGGAGGACGGCACGCTCGGCCGCATCGTCGGGATCGTCGATCGCACGTCGCTCCTGCGCCGCAGCGCCGACGACACCGATCAGGTCGAACGGGTGATCGTCGCGAACGCCGATCAGATGCTCATCGTCGTCGCGGCCGCCGATCCGGAACCCCGCGAACGCCTCGTCGACCGCTATCTCGTCGCCGCCCTCGATGCCGGCATCCGCCCGCTCCTCGTCGTGACCAAGACCGATCTGGCTGACCCCGCGCACTTCCTGTCGCACTTCGACGGACTCGATCTGACCGTCTTCACCAGCGCCCAGGACGTCATGCCGATCGACGAGATCGGGTCCGCGCTGGTCGGGCACTCCACGGTGTTCGTCGGTCACTCGGGTGTCGGCAAGTCGACGCTCGTGAACGCGCTCGTCCCCACCGCCGGTCGGGCGACCGGGCATGTGAACCAGGTGACGGGACGCGGTCGGCACACGTCGTCGTCGACGGTCTCTCTGCGCTACCAGGGGCCGACCGGCAACGGATGGGTCATCGACACCCCGGGTGTGCGATCGTTCGGCCTCGGGCATGTGAAGCCCGAGAACATCCTCGCGGCCTTCACCGAACTCGCCGAGATCGCGGAGAACTGCCCGCGCGGATGCACGCACCTCGCGGATGCCCCGGACTGCGCCCTCATCGAGGCGGCCGAGCGCGGCGAACTCAGCGAGACGGGCCTCGCCCGCCTGGACTCTCTGCAACGCCTGTTGCAGACGTTCGCCGACAAGGCGGAGCAGGCGACCGGCCGATAGGCTGGACGGGTGACTCAGCGCCTCGAAGCCGGAACGCCCGCCCCCGATTTCACCCTTCTCGACCAAGACGGTACGAGCGTCTCGCTCTCCGATCTGCGCGGCGAGAAGACGGTGCTCTACTTCTATCCGGCCGCGATGACCCCCGGCTGCACCACGCAGGCGTGCGACTTCCGCGACAGCATCTCCTCGCTCCAGGGCGCCGGCTACCGCGTGATCGGCATCTCGCGCGACGAGCCGAAGAAGCTCGCGACCTTCCGCGAGCGCGACGGCCTGACCTTCACGCTTCTGAGCGACCCCGACCACGCCGTGCACAGCGCCTACGGCGCCTGGGGCGAGAAGGTCAACTACGGCAAGGTCATCGAGGGCGTCATCCGTTCCACGTTCGTCATCGACGAGGACGGCGTGATCGCGCACGCCCTCTACAACGTGAAGGCGACGGGACACGTGGCCCGGCTGCGGAAGCTGCTCGGCATCGACGCCTGAGGCGCGTCAGTCGCCCGCGGGCCCGTCGTTCTCGTGCAGCTCGGCCTCGCGCCGCGTGCTCGCGATGAGGAGCACGAACCCGAGCAGTCCCGGCGAACCCGCCCCGAGCACGAACGCCCACGGGATGGGCTGCAGGGTCAGTGACGCGAGAGCGATCACGACCGCGAGGATCTGGAACACCACGCCCCCGGATCGCGCCCAGGAGCGCCCCGCGCGCGCACCCCAGGCGAAGGCGAAGAGCGCCGCCGCACCGATCAGGGTGAGCACCATCAGCGCGACAGCCGTGGGCACGGATGCCGCGTCGCCGGCACCGATCCCCATCAGCTCGATCAGGGCGAAGACCACGAGAGCGGCCCCCTCGGCGGCGAGCACCGCCGCGGCGGCGAGGGCGAGTCCGGGTGCGCGCACGGAGTCTCCTGGGAATCGAGAGTGAATGGCAAAAAGCCTTGATTTCGAAGGTTTCCTGTAACACAATAGAAACAGTCATGTGCTCCCACAGCGGCGTGGGGCGGGCTCTCTGCCCGCATCACACTTCGCGGGCAACCGTCCGCATCTCACACAGGGTAACGGATCCCGAGCCGTCACCCGAATCGAGACATCGCATCGCGATTCTGAAATCCACACCGAGGAGCCCCCATGGACTGGCGCGACAAAGCCGCCTGCCTGACCGTCGATCCCGAGCTGTTCTTCCCGGTCGGCAACACCGGCCCGGCCGTCGACCAGATCGAGAAGGCGAAGACCGTCTGCGCCACCTGCACGGTCACCGAGATCTGCCTGCAGTACGCGCTCGAGTCCAGCCAGGACTCGGGTGTCTGGGGCGGCCTCTCCGAAGACGAGCGTCGCGCCCTCAAGCGCCGCGCCGCACGCGCCCGCCGCGCCTCCTGACGCATCACGAAAGCCCCGCCGTCGAGAACTCCTCGTCCGGCGGGGCTTTCGCGTGCCCTCAGCTCCCCCGAGGGCTCACTTCTGCAGCCACCGCAGCGGGATGTCGATGACCACGGAGGTCCCCTCGCCCTCGCTGCCGCGCCACTCGATCGTGCCGCCGAGCTCGCCCTGGATGAGCGTGCGGATGATCTGCGTGCCGAGGCCCTGACCGATTCGCCCCTCCGGCAGCCCGTGTCCGGTGTCGTGCACCGTGACCCGGAGGTTCTCCTCGGTGCGTGCCGCGTCGATCGTGACGAGGCCCTCCTGGCCCGCGAGCCCGTGCTCGACGGCGTTGGTGACGACCTCGGTGAGCGCGAGCGCCAGTGGGGTCGCGTACTCGCTCGGCAGCACGCCGAACCGACCGGTCGACTGCGTCTGCGCCCGTGTGTTCGGAGCGGAGGCGACCTCGGCGACCAGCTTGAGGACGCGATGGAAGACCTCGTCGAAATCGACCTTCTGCGTCAGTCCCTGGGCGAGCGTGTCATGGACGACCGCGATCGCGTCAACGCGTCGCATCGCCTGGGTGAGCGCGTCCCTGGCCTCGTCGGAGTGCGTCCTGCGCGCCTGGATGCGCAGCAGGGAGGCCACCGTCTGCAGGTTGTTCTTGACGCGGTGATGGATCTCGCGGATCGTCGCGTCCTTGGTGATGAGCTCCTGCTCCTGATGACGCAGCTCCGAGACGTCGCGGCAGAGCAGGATCGCGCCGATCCGCGTGCCGTGATCCTTCAACGGAATCGCTCGGAGGGAGACCGTCACCCCGCGCGCCTCGATGTCGGTGCGCCACGGCGCCCGTCCGGTCACGACGACGGGGAGCGACTCGTCGACCTGCCGGGAGGGCGGGACGAGACGGGTCGTCACCTCGGCGAGGGACTCGCCCTCGAGCTCGTCGTCGAATCCCATGCGGTTGAAGGCGGACAGGGCGTTCGGGCTCGCGAACGTGGTGATGCCGTCGACGTCGATGCGGATCAGACCGTCCGAGGCACGGGGAGCGCCGCGGCGCGGCGAGGTCGGGGCCGCGAGATCCGGGAAGCTGCCGTCGGCGATCATCCGGAACAGATCGTTGGCGCAGTCGTCGAACGTGATCTGCTGACGGGAGGGCGTGCGCGCCTCACCGAGGTTCGTGTGCCGGGTGACGACACCGATGACGGACGGTGGCACGTCGCCCGAGCGCCGCGCGTTCACGATCGGCACGGCGCGCACCCGCGTGGGCGTCTCCTCGAACCAATCGGGTGAGGACGAGTCCACGATCTCCGCGGTATCGAACGCCCCCTGCACCTGGGTACGCCACTGCGGACGCACGCGCTCCCCGACGATGTCCCGGTAGAAGAGGGTCGCCGCGCCGCTCGGGCGGGCATGGGCCACCGCGATGAAGGAGCCGTCGTCGGTCTGCACCCAGACGACGATGTCGGCCGATGAGAGATCGGCGAGCAGCTGACCGTCCCCGGCCAGGCGATGCAGCCACTCGACATCGCCGTCGTTCAGACGGCCCTGGGCATGGGCGAGATCAGTGAGGGTCGACACCCCTCCAGCCTACGGTCCTTCGCTCTAGAGGATCGCCAGCGACGTCGCGCGCCAGCGCCGATCCAACCCCTCCAGGCGCACGGCGACGGCGCGCGTGCGTCCGGGGCCTGCCACGATGACGACCGCTTCGATCACGCTGTCGACGGGAGCGGAGATGCGCAGGGAACGGATCTCGAAGCTGGGGCGGGCCGGCACCACTCCCCGTGCGCTGCGCGCCCGTGCCGAGAGGTTCGATCGCGTGACCAGGCTGCGGTAGGCGTCTTCGCTGAACCATCGAGCGAGCTGATCGACCTCCCGCACACCGGCGAGCACCTCGAGCACACCCTGGGTGAGGCTGCGCAGCAGCGGGGCCGGATCGGGCAGCTCGACGGTCGGGGTCGGCTGCCGCGCGAAGTACTCATGAAGCGTCATCGTCACACTCTCAGTCGGGGAACGCGAGCCAGTAGAGCACGCGGAAGCCCGCGCGCAGGGGCCTTCGACAGAGGTATGTGGATAACTCGTATGTCGCCCTTCTCCCTCCCCTACGCTCGATCCGATGAACTGGGACAGGCTGTTTGAGGACCTCGAGGGTCAGCTCGCGTCGGAGTGGGAGGCGGAGCGCGCCGCTCTCGATGCGGAGTCGGAGCGTGTGCGCATCTCACAGCTCGCGCTGCGAACGCGCCTGCGTGCGATGAGCGCACGGCGTGCGTCGATCGTGATCGAGCTCGCGAACGGGCGACGGATGCCGGTGATCCTGCGCACCGTGGGCGCCGACTGGCTCGCGGCCGAGATCTCCACCGCGCTCGGTGCTCTCGCTTCCCGATCGATGCTCGTCGTCCCCCTGCGCGCGATCCAGAGCCTCGGCAGCGATCACGGAATGCTGTTGAGCAGTCTCGAGGAGGACGCCGATCCCCCCAGCATCCTGCGCGAGAGGATGACCCTCGGGTTCGTGCTCCGCGACCTGGCGCGCCGACGCGTCGCGCTCCACCTCACCACCACGAGGGGTGACGACGTGCACGGGACCATCGATCGTGCGGGCGCCGATCACCTCGATCTCGCTGTGCACGATGCGGGCACCGCGAGACTGGCGAGTGCGGTGCAGAGCTTCCGGATCGTGCCCTTCGAGGCCCTGGTCGCCATCCGGCTCGCCGGCGATCAGCGTCTGTGAGCGGTGGAGGCTCCCCAGATCTCGGGGAAGCTCGCCTCCTGTGACTGACGCCAGAGCGCCATCCGACGGGATTCCTCCGACTGCGCGGCCAGATACCCCTCGATACTCGATTCCTCGATGCGCCATCGTGCGGGGACTCCGAGCTGAGCGCCACGCAGACGCCCGGCCAGGACGAGCTCGATCACCTCGTCGATCTCGACGCTCAACAACTCCGCCACCTGCGCGGGGGCGAGGTAGCGCGGAGCGACGCGAGACGGATCGGGCATGCACCCATTCTGCCCCGCACGGCATCCGCACCGCGTCCGGGCGTCGTCGTTGTGGATAACTCTCGGCCCGTTTCGCGGATATCTGTGAGCATGGGTCGCCATGAGCACTTTCTCTCGGCCGCGTCGCGCCTTCTGGGGCGACCTCCGCTTCCTCATCGGCATCGCCCTCGTCGGGGTCTCCATCACCGGAGTCTGGCTGATCGTGTCCTCCGCGGACTCCGCGACGCCGATCCTGCAGGCCGACCGCACGATCATCCAGGGCGAGGCGATCACCGCCGCGGACTTCCGCGTCGTCGACGTCTCCCTCGGAGCGCTGACCGACGACTACCTGCAGCCCCAGGATCTTGAGTCCGGTCAGGTCGCCGCTCGGACCATCGCGGAGGGCGAGCTCGTCCCGCACACGGCATCCGGGAGGGCCGACGACAGTCGGAGCACCACGCTCGTCATCGAGAGCAGCATCAGCATCCCCGAGGGCGTCGACGCGGGCACGGTCGTCGAGCTCTGGCAGGCGCCGCTGCTCGAGGACGGCCGCACGCACGACGCGCCGCGCATCCTCGTCGCCGATGCGATCGTGGCGGAGGTGCTCGATTCCGAGGGGATGCTCTCCGCTTCGCGCAGCGCCGTCGAGATCGTGGTCGACCGCGCCGCTGTCGCCGACGTGCTCGCAGCGATCTCGGGCGGCGCAGCCCTCTCGGTCGTGCCGGTCGGTGCGGGGTCATGACGGGACTGATCCTCGCCGTCGAGGAGCCGCGCGCGAGCGCTCTCGCCCGCGAGCTCGAACTCGAGGGCGAGCACATCATCGCGATCGTCTCGGCCACCTCGGCGACGACGCTCCTCTCCGGCGCCCAGGCGCTCGTGATGCCCGCGAGCCGGGAAACCCTCACGCCCGAGCTGGTGTCGGCCTGCGACCGGGCGGGCGTACGGATCCTCGCCCTGGGCGGTGCGGAGAGTCGCCTGCTCCAGAAGTTCGGCATCGGGCCCGGGTTGCCCGTCGATGCCACCGGCTGGCAGATCTCACGCGCGCTCCGGACGCCCGCAACGATCCAGGACCCCGCGCGCGGCGACCTCCCGCATCGTCTGATCGCCGTGTGGGGACCGCACGGCTCCCCCGGACGCTCGACCGTCGCGATGCTGCTGGCCGTCGAACTCGCGCGTCTCGGTCGACGCACCGCCCTCGTCGACGCCGACACCGTCGCGCCCTCCCTCGCCCTGCTCCTGGGTCTCGGCGATGACGCCCCCGGGATCGCCGCCGCCTGCCGCCGTGCCGAGCTCGGCGGGCTCGACAGCGCGGAACTCACCCGCCTCGCCACCGCGGTGCCGACGAGCGCCGGAGACCTCGATGTGCTCCCCGGCATCAATCGCCCCAGCCGATGGCCGGAGCTCTCGGCCTCCCGCCTCACCCGTGCCCTGCAGACCTGCCGGGAATGGACCGAGGAGACCGTCATCGATGTGGCGGGTTCGTTCGATGCGGACGAAGAAGCCACGTACGACGTTCTCGGCCCCCGCCGGCACGCCGCGACGACGGCCGCCCTGAACGAGGCGGATGCGATCATCGCCGTCGCCTCGGCTGACCCCCTCGGCATCAGCCGATTCCTCCGCGACTACGCCGAGCTGCGCAACCTGACGACTCCGACGCCGGTCACCGTCGTCGTCAATCAGGTTCGCCCGGGGCCCCTGGGCCTGGATGCCCGCGGGCAGATCCGGAACACGCTCGATCGGTTCGCCGGCATCACCGATCCGCTGTTCCTTCCGCACGACCAGCGCGCGGCGGACGCCGCTCTCCTGCACGCCCGACCGATGTCGGATCTGACCCCGCGATCAGCACTCGTCGCCGGCGCGCGGCGCCTGGCGGCCGTGCTGGCCCCGGGTGCCGCGCCGACGACTAGTTCTGCCGATAGCTCGCGAGGAAGTTCCCGAGCCGCTCGACTGCTTCGCTCAGCACGCGCGGCTCGGGGAGCGTGACGATGCGGAGGTGATCGGGAGTCGGCCAGTTGAACCCGGTGCCCTGCACGAGGAGGATCTGCTCGGAGACCAGCAGGTCGTACACCAGTCGCGCGTCGTCGCGGATCTCGTGCACGTTCGGATCGAGTCGCGGGAACGCGTAGAGCGCACCCTCGGGCTTGACGCACGATACGCCGGGGATCGACTCGAGACCCTGCCAGGCCACATCGCGCTGCTCGTGCAGCCGCCCGCTCGGCGCGATCAGCGCGTCGATGGACTGCACTCCCGACAACGCCGCCTGCACCGCATGCTGCGAGGGCACATTCGGGCACAGACGGGTGGAGGCGAGGAGGGTGATGCCCTCGAGGAAGCCCTTCGCGTGCTGCTGCGGCCCGGTGATGACGAGCCAACCCGAGCGATACCCGGCCACACGGTAGGTCTTGGACAGACCGTTGAAGGTCAGGCAGAGCAGGTCGGGCGCAAGCGTCGCGGTCGGAATGTGCACCGCGCCGTCGAACAGGATGCGGTCGTAGATCTCGTCCGAGAGCAGCAGCAGCTGGTTCTCCCGCGCGATCTGCACGAGCCCCTCGAGGACCTCGCGGGAGTACACGACACCCGTGGGGTTGTTCGGGTTGATGATCACGAGCGCCTTGGTGCGCGGCGTGATCTTCGAGCGGATGTCCTCGAGGTCCGGCTGCCAGCCGTTGTCCTCGTCGCAGAGGTAGTGGGTCGGCGTCCCTCCGGCCAGGCTCGTCATCGCGGTCCAGAGCGGATAGTCCGGCGCCGGGATCAGCACCTCATCGCCCTCGTCGAGAAGCGCCTGCATGGTCATCGTGATGAGCTCGGAGACGCCGTTCCCGAGGAAGACGTCCTCCGGTCCGAAGCGCGGGAAGTCCTCGATCTCCTCATAGCGGCTGACGACCGCGCGGCGTGCCGAGACGATACCCTTGCTGTCGCTGTACCCGTGTGCGGTCGGCAGTGCGGCGAGCATGTCCTGGACGATCTGCTGCGGCGCATCGAAGCCGAAGATTGCAGGATTTCCGGTGTTCAGCTTGAGGATCTTGTGACCCTCTGCTTCCAATCGCGCCGCCTCGACGAGGGCGTTTCCGCGAATCTCGTACAGGACGTTCTTGAGCTTCGACGACTGGTCGAAGTGGCGCGTTGGTGTCATCGCCCAAGCCTACAGGGACGAAAAGAGGGCCAATCCACATGGACTGGCCCTCTTCTCCGGGTGAGATCTACTTCTTCTTCTTGCCCTGCGCCCGACGCTGCTCGCGGTTGCCGGCGGCCGGAGCCGGAGCATCCGTGCGCTGCCCGAATGCTCCGCGCGGGGCCTCCTCGGGCTCGGCCTGCGGTGCCTGCGTGCGCGCAGCGGCCTGCCGCAGGCGGTCGGTCGCCGCCTGCTGGACCTGACCGCGATCGTTGCGGACCTCGACCTCGCCGGCGTCGTTGGCGGCCGAGTACTCCAGACGCTGTTCGGTGGCTCCCTCGGCGAGACCCTTCGCCTCGACCTCGGTCACCTGCGAGTCGCCCGCACGGCGCACCTCGACCTCGAGGTTGTAGAGGTAGCCGACGGACTCCTCCTTGATCTGTCCCATCATCGACTGGAACATCGCGTACCCCTCGCGCTGGTACTCGATGAGCGGGTCGCGCTGAGCCATCGCCCGCAGTCCGATGCCGTCCTTGAGGTAGTCCATCTCGTAGAGGTGGTCTCGCCAGCGACGGTCGAGAACCTGCAGCACCACGCGCCGCTCGAGCTCGCGCGTCGCCGCCTCGCCGAGTGTCTCCTCGCGGGCCTCGTACGCGATCTTCGCGTCGGAGAGCAGTTCACGGGTCAGTCCGTCCGCGGTGATGCCGCCCTTGCGACCGGCCGCCTCGGAGACGACCTCGTCGATCGTGACGCTCACGGGGTACAGGGTCTTGAGCTCGGTCCACAGAGCGTCGAAGTCCCAGCTCTCGTTGTGGCCCTCGCCCGTGTGATCGCGGACGACGCCGCTGATGGCATCCTCGATGAAGTGCTGCACCCGACCGGCGATGTCATCGCCCTGGAGGATGTGCCGGCGATCGGCGTAGATGGCCTCGCGCTGACGGTTGAGGACGTCGTCGTACTTCAGGACGTTCTTGCGCATCTCGGCGTTGCGCGCCTCGACCTGCGACTGCGCGCTGCGGATGGCACGCGAGACCAGACCCGATTCGATCGGCACGTCGTCGGGGAAGTTCGTGCGCGAGAGGATCGCTTCGGCGGCCCCCGACTGGAAGAGGCGCATGAGGTCGTCTGTGAGGCTGAGGTAGAACCGGCTCTCGCCCGGGTCGCCCTGACGGCCGGAACGACCGCGCAGCTGGTTGTCGATTCGACGCGACTCGTGCCGTTCGGTTCCGAGGACGTAGAGACCGCCGGCTTCGGTGACCTTCTCGCCCTCCTCTGCGACGATGCCCTTCATCGACTCATAGGTCTCGTCCCAGGCCGCTTCGTACTCCTCGGGCGTCTCGACAGGGTCGAGGCCCTTCGACTTGAGCTCCTGGACCGCGAGGAACTCGGCGTTTCCACCGAGCATGATGTCGGTACCGCGACCGGCCATGTTCGTCGCGACCGTGACCGCTCCCAGACGTCCGGCGCGGGCGACGATCTCGGCCTCGCGCGCGTGGTTCTTCGCGTTGAGCACCTCGTGCTTCACGCCCTTCTTCGCGAGCAGACGCGAGAGGTATTCGCTCTTCTCGACGCTCGTCGTACCGACCAGGACCGGCTGACCTGCGGCGTGGCGCTCGGCGATGTCCTCGACGACCTGGGCGAACTTCGCGGTCTCGTTCTTGTAGACCAGATCAGGCTGGTCCTTGCGGATCATCGGCCGGTTCGTCGGGATCGGGATCACGCCGAGCTTGTACGTCGACATGAACTCCGCGGCCTCGGTCTCGGCCGTACCGGTCATACCGGCGAGCTTCTCGTAGAGACGGAAGTAGTTCTGCAGGGTCACGGTCGCGAGCGTCTGGTTCTCGGCCTTGACCGGCACCGCTTCCTTCGCCTCGATCGCCTGGTGGATTCCCTCGTTGTAGCGGCGTCCGACGAGGATTCGGCCGGTGTGCTCGTCGACGATCATGACCTCGTCGTTCATCACGACGTAGTCGGTGTCCTTCTTGAACAGCGCGAGCGCCTTGATCGAGTTGTTCAGGAACGAGATGAGCGGGGTGTTCGCCGACTCGTAGAGGTTGTCGATGCCGAGGTAGTCCTCGACCTTCTCGATGCCGGGTTCGAGCACTCCCACGGTGCGCTTCTTCTCGTCGACCTCGTAGTCGACGCCCACCTCGAGGGTGCGGGCGATCTTCGCGAACTCGGCGAACCAGCGGTTGGCCTCGCCGGAGGACGGACCGGAGATGATGAGCGGGGTGCGGGACTCGTCGATGAGGATCGAGTCGACCTCGTCGACGACGGCGAAGAAGTGCTCGCGCTGGACGAGGTCCTCCTTGCGCCATGCCATGTTGTCGCGCAGGTAGTCGAAGCCGAACTCGTTGTTCGTACCGTAGGTGATGTCTGCGGCGTACTGCTCGCGGCGCACGGCCGGGGTCTGACCCGAGACGATGATGCCCGTGGTCATGCCGAGGGCGCGGTACACGCGTCCCATCAGCTCGGCCTGGTAGCTCGCGAGGAAGTCGTTGACCGTGATGACGTGGACGCCCTTGCCGGCGATCGCGTTGAGATAGGCGGGGAACGTCGCGACGAGCGTCTTTCCCTCACCCGTCTTCATCTCGGCGATGTTGCCGAGGTGGAGCGCGGCGCCACCCATGATCTGCACGTCGTAGGCGCGCATGCCGAGCGTGCGCTTGGCCGCTTCGCGGACGGCGGCGAACGCCTCGGGCATCAGCTGGTCGAGCGTCTCGCCCTTCTCGAAACGTGCACGCAGTTCGGCGGTCTCGTTGCGCAGCTCGTCGTCGGTGAGCTTGGAGATGTCCTCTTCCAGCGCTCCCACGGCTTTGACCACCTGGTTCAGGCGGCGGATGACCCGCCCCTCGCCGGCGCGCAGCAGCTTCTCAAGAGGATTGGCCACGGATGTCATCTCCCTGTTGGTGGGTAAAGTGCCGGCGCACGACGGAGCGTGCCCCAGGCATGTGTTGTCATGTTACCGGGCCGTGACCTCCACGTCGCCTGCATGGCCGCGCTCCCACGCTTTTCCAGGTATGCATATGCTGGGAAAACACTTCAGGAGGTGACGATGTCCGTTCGGCAGAGTCTGCTCGCGATCCTCGACCAGGGGCCGTGCTACGGCTACCAGCTGCGGCACGAGTTCGATCGACGCACGGGGGCGCGCTGGCCGCTCAACGTCGGTCAGATCTACAACACGCTCGAACGGCTCGAGCGGGACGGGCTCGTCACGAGACTCGATGCGGATGCCCAGGGGCACATCTACTGGCAGATCACCGCCGACGGATCGGCCGAGGTCGCCAAATGGCTCTCCTCCCCCGTCGTCCGCGCGACCGCCGTCCGCGACGAGGTCGCGATCAAGCTGGCCGTGGCGGCCACACTGCCCGGCGTCGACGCGCGTGCGGCCATCCGGGCGCAGCGCGCCGAGACGCGGGGGCACCTGGTCCGCCTGCGCGCGGAGGCGACGACCATCGGGGATGCGGACGACGCCGAGCAGCTCGCCCGCTCGCTCGTCATGGACTCCCTGATCTTCGCGGCGGAGGCGGAGGATCGCTGGCTCACCCATCTCGAGGAGCGGCTCGCGGCGCACCCCCGGCACGCCCTCGCCCTCGGCCTCACGCAGGAGCGCCCCAAGCGCGGTCGCCCGTCGAAGAGCTCCGGCGGCGCGGTGCTGATCTGAGGCATTGCCGCGAAACCCGCGTTCGCCTGGAGCGGATGCACAGGCATCCGCTCGTCCGTGGAAAGTAGGATCGGGTCATGGCAGGTATCTGGGGCAGACGCAAACGCGAACAGGAAGCCCTCGCGGTCCAGGACGCAGATCTCGCACGCCGGGCGGAGCAGGCGCTCGTCTCCGCCGATGAGCGGATCCGATCGACATCCGACGAGCTGGCATTCGCCGAAGCCGAGCTCGGGGAATCGCTGACCGGCGATCTGAAGAAGGCGCTCGCCGCCGTCCGCACCCACCTGCGCGAAGCGTTCCAGTTGCACCAGCTCAACCACGACGAGATCCCCGACACCCCGGAGGAGTTGCGCACGCGCAACGCGCGCATCATCCAACTGTGCGACTGGGCGCAGGATCTCCTCGACGAGAAGACCACCGTCCTCGCCGAGTCGGTCGCGAAGGTGCGGCGGGCACCCGAGGTGATCGCCAAGGTGCGGGCGGATGCCGAGACTCTCAGTGCGCGCATCCCGGCGACGACCGCCACGATCGAGCGTCTTTCCTCCCGCTACGCCCCCTCGGCGATGACGCAGATCACCGCGAGCGCACGCGAGGCCGAGCAGCTCATCGCCTTCGCTGTGCACGGGGCTTCGGTCTCGGAGCGTCGCCGCGCCGCCAAGCAGAACGAGGAGGCGAACCTCGCACTCGAGACCGCCACAGAGGCGACCCGACGCGCCGCCACCCTGCTCGACGCCGTCGAGGATTTCGAGATCGAAGCGCTGCGCGCGGAGTCCACTCTGGCCGAGGTCATCGCCGACTCACGCGGTGACCTGATCGCCGCGCGCAACGCACCGCAGGTTCCCGCGGTCGCCGCCGCCGTCTCCGCCCTCCAGGAAGCGCTGAGCGCTCTCACCCCCTCGGGAACTCCGAACGATCCGTTCGCCGAACTCTCTCGCCTGCGCGACGCGAACACCGGCCTCGACGAGGCGATCGCGACCGCCGAGCACCGTGCCGCCAACCCGCTCCCCTCTGTCGCCCAGGTGCAGCACGCCATCGATGACGCCGACCGCCAGCTCGGAGTCGCCCGCGGTCTCATCTCCGGCCACCGCGGGTGGATCGGCGCCGACGCCCGCACGCGCCTTGCCGAATCCGAGCGGCTGCGGGTGGATCTGAACGACCTCCTGCCCGCCGAAGAGACGCGCGAGCAGGCGCTCCTCGTCGCGCGACGCGTGGCACACCTCGCGTCCGAGGCGCTCCAGCTCGCTCAGCGCGACATCGATTCTTCCCGCCCGCAGGATCAGGGCTGGGGCGGCGACGGCGGATGGGGCGGCGGCGGTTGGGGCGGCGGCGGCCGACGCGGAGGGGGCGGCGACATCGCCTCCGGCATCCTCGGCGGCCTCGTCATCGGCAGCCTCCTCGACGGCATCTTCGACTGACGCTCCGCATACGAGAAAAGCGGCCCGGTCCCCTTTCGGGGCCGGGCCGCTTCCGTGCTATCAGGAGGCGAGAGCCTCAGCGGGCGGGGCCTGCGCGCTCAACGCGATGACACCGTAGTCCCAGCCCTTGCGGCGGTAGACCACGCTCGGGTGATCGGTACGAGCGTCGACGAACAGGAAGAAGTCGTGTCCGACCAGTTCCATCCGGTCGACGGCCTCTTCGACCGTCATCCACTCGGCATCGAAGCTCTTCGTGCGGATGACGACGGGCGAGTAGGTCTCCTCCTCGTCGTTCTGCACCGGGATGTTGCCGGTGGCCACGGCCCGCAGGACGTCGACGGATGCCGGCTCGACATCGATCCCCTCAAGGGCGCCGCTGCCCTTCTCGAAGTGCGCGCCGCGGGGGTGCTGCCGCCCGTCGACTCGCTTCTCCTTGGCACGGCGCAACTGCTCAGCCATCTTGTCGACCGCGAGGTCGAGTGCGACGAACTTGTCGCCGTCGGTCGCCTCGGCACGGACGACCGGGCCCTTGCTCACCAGCGTGAGCTCGACGGTCTCCTCCGGCACCTGGCCGTTGCGGTAGACCCGGTGGGTGACCTTCACGTCCAGTCGTTGCGCGCGAGCCGCGAATGTCTGGATCCTGGCGATCTTCTCTTCGACAACGGTTCGGAAGCGATCGGTGATACCCACTCCGACGCCAACGATGCTCGTTTCCATTGCTGCCTCCTTGTCCCGGTCCTCCCGGCCAAGGGCGGACCGTGGTCGCCTTGTGACCCCCCACGCTAGTCCGCTTGGGTGCGGATGTCACGGGTCACTTCCTCCGTGTCGGGGAAGAGTCTCCGATGAGTCTCCCGTGACGCGGCGTGGCGGCGAGCGCGACCGCACCGACGACCCGATAGCCCGCCTCGGTGAGCGCTCGCGCGGCCTCGTCGAGCGTCGCCCCGGTGGTCACGACATCGTCCACCACCAGCACGGGAGCACCGTCGCCACGCCGACGGGCGGTCATGCTGCGCCGGACGTTCGCGGCTCGCGCCCGGGCATCGAGGCCGCGCTGATCCGCCCGACGTGCGACTGACCGCAGCAACGGGGCCGGAGCGGCACCGGCTCTGCGCAGCAGGAGCTCCGGCACCCGATAACCCCGTCTCCGGAAGGCCGACCCCGACGTGGGCACCGGCACGACATGATGCGCGTCCGCCACCAGCGGCGCCAGCACCCCGGCGAGCGCGGCGCCGAGCGGGGCCGCGAGCAGAGTCTCGCCCTCGCCCTTCAGCCGCCGGATGCACCGTGCGGCGACACCCGTGAAATCCAGAGCCGCCCGCACCTCGAGTCCGCGCGGGGTGCGCACCGTCCGAGGCGCGGGGCGCAGCTCGGCACGACACCCTGCGCAGAGCACCGTCCCCCCTGCACTGCAGCCCGCACGCGATGCGGCCAGGAGGAAGGCGAGCAGTTCATCAGCGAGGGATGCGAGGTTCGAGATCGCAGGCATCCGTCGATCTTCACGCGCCGACGGCAGACCGTCCGTCCGTACGCCCACGTTTCGGAAGAGGAGAGGGCTCTCCCACGCTGGTGCAGGAAGAGACGGGCGTCACTGCCCCGCGCGCGTGGCCAGCACGCGTACACCGGTCGCGACCTCTCGCCACGCCGATCCGGCGTGCGCGAGGAGGGCGCCGTCGGTCGACAGCACCCGCACGCCCGATACGGTCCTGGCGCCGGAGAGCGCGGTCGCGCCGGTCGGGGCGGATTCGACCGTCGCGGTCCCGCCGACCACCTGGGTGAGCAAGTCGGGACTCGGCGAGTCCGCCAGCACCGCCAGGCGGTAGTCGCCGACCCAGACCAGTCCCTGCACGTCGCCGTCGACACGGGTCTGCTGCTTCATCGGTCCCAGCTCGGTCGGAACACCGCTCTCATCACGCACGACCGCGGCGACCACGACCCAGCGCTGGCTGCCCACCTCGATCACCGCGGCGATCCTCGAGCCGTCCGCCGATACCCGCATCTGCAGGACGGCCGAGGCATCAGGCCACGCGTTCGCCACGGGATGCGACATCCGGTCGCTGCCCCAGACGAGCACCTCGGTGGGACTCGCCGTCGGCACCGTCCAGGTGTAGTCGTACGGATCGAGCGACGGAGCGATGAGACCGCCCCGTACATCGGGTTCATCGAGTCGGCCGTCGCCGACCAGATACGCGCGTCCATCGACGAGCTGGACCGCCGCCATCCCGTCGTCCGCCGCGACGTCGATCGCGGCGATCGGCTCCGAGATGCTCAGGATCTCGTCGCTGAGTCCGTCGATCGGGGAGACCTCGTCTCCCACGATGGTGCCGAATGCGCCATCGGTGAGCACGAGCGGGCCGGATTCCTGCGGGGGCACGACGACGTTCACGACCCCGGCGTCGAGCGTGCGACCGTCGACGGTGAACCGCACCTGCGACACGTGCACCCCCGATGCGCGCAGGGTCTCCTGCAGTTGCGTGCGCATCCGGGCGAGCGTCTGCGTCTCGAGAGCCGCGGCCGGGCGGGTCAGGGCGACCTCCGCCACCTGATTGGCATTGATCGGCACGGCATCCTGCGCGAGCTGCACATCGGCGGGGAAGGCCGTCTGCACGGCGGGCTCGAGCCACGAACTCGGCGACCCGCTGATCAGAGCCTGCACCACGGTCGTCGCGATGCTCGTGCGACGCGGGAACCAGCGCACATCCGGCACGAGTCGCGACCAGGTGCGGTCGAAGTACTGGAGGGGATACCCCTCGAACACGGTCGAGAAACGCTCCTCATCGATGACGATGCCATCGGGCGCCTGCGAGATGCGCCACTCCCCCGCATCGGTGCGCTCCAGGGCGAAGGCGAGGTTCGCCGGCCCCGCCGCCGAGGAGTACTCCCCGGAGGAATCGACGCTCGCCACCTGGTCGAGCTGCACCTGCACGTCTGCGGCATCCGCGTCGTCGACGTCCTCGTCGAGCACCGAAGAGGATACGGCCCGGTCCGTGGCGGAGGCGTCGACGGCCACACCCGTGCTGGGGCGCCAGGATCGCTGCATGTCGGGAGTGAGGAACCGGCGGGCGATCTCCCAGTTCTCGGCCGGCGTGATCGCCGCCTCCATGAAGCCCTCGACGATCTCCCGGGGGCCCGCACCCGGCGCGGGGCCGGAGGCGAGAGGGAGGAAGTCCGCGTCGTCGGGCGACTCGCCCAGCTCCAGGCCCACGTTCACGTCACCGGACGTCGGCAGACCGGTGCACGCGGTGAGCAGCACCAGGCTCGCTGCGGCGAGCGCGATGCCCCGCAGGAGGTTCCTCATCCGTGCAGCACTCACGGGGCCTCACCCCCGTCGAGCATCTCGCGTCGCACGTCCGTGAGCGAGAGGGGCTGCGTGGCATCGCCGAGTTCGGCGAGGGAGTCCTGGGGTTCGACGGAAACAGGGCTCGGCCCGTCGAGCGTCGTGCCGTGGCGAGGAAGGGTGAGCACGAAGTTGGTGCCGGCGCCGAGCTCCGACCACACCGACAGGGTGCCCCCGTGGAGTGTGGCATCGCCGAGCGCGATCGACAGCCCGAGTCCGGTACCCCCGATGGTGCGCTGACGCGACGGATCGGCGCGCCAGAACCGGTCGAACACGCGTTCGGCATCGGCCGGGTCCATCCCCAACCCGAAGTCGCGCACCCCGGCGGCGACCGCGTGCTGGTTGCTGTCGACGGTGACGACGATCGGACGCCCCTCACCGTGTTCGATCGCGTTGCCGATGAGGTTGCGGAGCACGCGGCGCACCCGACGCGGATCCATGTCGACCGGGGAATATCCCCCGGGAGCGACGAGCCGCAGCTCCGTGCCGTGACCGTCGGCGAGAGGACGCATCTGCTCGATGACGTCCTCGGCGACGTGCGCGAGACTCGTCGCCTCCAGCTCGAGCTGCACCGACCCTGCGTCGTATCGGCTGATCTCGAGGAGGTCCGACAGCAACGTCTCGAAGCGCTGCACCTGGGCGTGCATGAGCTCGGCCGCCCGCGCCGTGACCGGGTCGAAGTCCGCACGCTGATCGTTGAGCATGTCGGCGGCGAGACGGATCGTGGTCAGCGGCGTGCGGAGCTCGTGCGAGACGTCGGACACGAACCGCTGCTGCACCATCGACAGCTCCCCGAGCTCCTTGATCTGCGCCTCGATGCTGTCGGCCATCGCATTGAACGAGCGGCCCAGCGTCGCGAGTTCATCCTCACCGTGCACTTCCAGGCGCACGGCCAGATCGCCCGAGGCCAGTCGCGCACTCGTCTCCGCCGCCTGGATGATCGGCGTCGAGACCGTGCGCAGGACGATCCACGAGATGGCCGCGACGATCGCGACCAGGCCAATCCCCGCGATCCACAGCGTCCGCTGCACGAACACGAGGGTCTGATCGGCATCCGACAGGTCGTACGCGAAATAGATCTCGAAGGGGCCCGCCTCGGGTACGACGACCTGCTGCCCGACGATGATGCCCGGCACCTCTCCCCCGCCTTCGACGGGGAGGGCGACCGACTGCCAGGCCTGGCGGTCGTCGAATTCCACGACGCGTGCGCGGAGGCCGTCGCTGAGCAGGCTCGCGCTGAGTCCGGCCGTGAAGCCGTTGAGGCGGACGCCGTTCGCATCGGCGTCGATCCGGATGCCGGTGAGCTGATCGGCGTTCGAGTTCTGCGCGAATCCGGCCTGGATCGTGTTCCACAGGTCGGCGAGGGCTGCCGGGTCGTCGCCGACCTCGGCGACGTCGAGCGTGCTCTGGGCGACGTCGACCGCGCGTCGGGCGTCTTCGAGCGCTTGGTTCTTGCGCGAGACGAAGAGGTCGTTCTGGATCACGAGCGCCATGGTGACGCAGGTGATGAGGATCGCGAGGGAGGTCGCGAGCAGGGTCACCGCAAGGGTGCGGAACCGCAGCGATCTGCGCCAAAGGGAGCCCAGAACCGTCGGCCAGCCGCGCCAATCGCGCAAAACGGCGACCGCCGTGGTGGTGGCTGTCGTCACGGCCATGGGCGTGTCAGACAGCGCTCCCGGCGCGATAGCCGACTCCGCGGACCGTCATCACGATCCGCGGGTTGTCGGGGTCGAGCTCTACCTTCGCGCGCAGTCGCTGCACGTGCACGTTCACGAGACGCGTGTCGGCCTTGTAGTGGTAGCCCCAGACCTGTTCGAGCAGCATCTCGCGGGAGAACACCTGCTGCGGCTTGGAGGCGAGAGCGACGAGCAGCTGGAACTCGAGAGGAGTGAGGGCGATCGGGTCCGTGCCGCGGCGCACCTCGTGCGCATCGACGTCGACGGTCAGATCGCCGACGCGGAGCTGCTCGCTGGTCGTCTGCGGCACGGGACGGAGCCGCGTGCGGATGCGGGCGACCAATTCCTTCGGGTTGAACGGCTTGACCATGTAGTCGTCTGCGCCCACCTCGAGACCCCGAACGACGTCAGCGGTGTCGGTGCGAGCCGTGAGCATGATGACGGGCACACCGGACTCGGCGCGGATGCGCGTGCAGATCTCGATCCCGTCCATGCCGGGGAGCATCAGATCGAGGAGGACGAGGTCCGGGCGCTGTGCGCGCCACTCGTCGACGGCACGTGCTCCGTCGGCGCAGAACACGGGCTCGAATCCTTCGGTGCGCAGCACGATGCCGATCATCTCGGCGAGCGCGGTGTCGTCATCGACCACAAGGATGCGTGAGGTCATAACTGTTACCTTATGGCACTCGGTCTCACGTTCCCCAGGTCTGCGCGCCAACACCGGGGATATGGCACGATGGAGGCGCACGACGGAGGGAAGTGCTGTGAGCGCCCAGACCTGGACCCCTGCCCGGAAGAAGGGCATCATCCCCCTGCATCCGATGACGTTCGGAATGCTGCTCGGGAAGGCGTTCGCCGCGCTGCGGCACAACCCCAAGGTTCTGTTCGGCTTCGCCGTCATCCTCCAGCTCGCCGTCCTCATCCTCGCGGCGCTCGCGATGGGGCTCGTCCTCTTCACGACCTTCTCCCGACTCGAGACCGTGTCGACCGCGAGCCCTGACTTCGAGGCGGTCGCTGCCGGAACCATCGCGATCAACATCATCGCCGGCATCCTGGTCGGTCTCGCTTCGGTCGCCGTCACCGCGATCATGCAGGGCGTGATCGCCGCCGACGTCAGCTACGCCACGATCGGCGAGAAGGCCACGCTGCGAATGCTGTGGCACCGGATGACTCCGGCCTTCTGGCGTCTCGTCGCATACTCGGCGCTCGTCATCGTCGCCGTGTTCGGCCTCATCATCGTGGTCGCGCTCATCCTGTTCGGGATCATCGCCGGTGGCATCGCAGGCGGGATGGGAGCCTCCCCCGAGACGGTCGGCCTCATCGTGCTGGTCGTGGTCATCTTCTTCCTCGCCTGCATCCCCCTCTATGTCTGGCTCAGCACCAAGCTGATGCTCGTGCCCTCGATCCTGGTGTTCGAGCGCGCGCGGCTCAAGGACGCGATCGTGCGCTCGTGGCGGCTGATCCGCGGCCGTTTCTGGGTCGCCTTCGGTGTGAGCTTCATCATCAGCTTCATCATGGGCATCGCGATGAACGTGGTGGCCGTGCCCGCGCAGCTGTTCGCCCAGATGTTCGGCACGGTGCTCGTGCCCACCGGCGACCCCGAGCCCAGCGCGATCATCGGCATGATCCTCCTGCTCCTCGCACCGCAGATCCTCACCCTCGTGCTCCAGGCGATCACTCTGGTCGTGCAGAGCACGAGCGCGGCTCTCATCTACCTCGACTCCCGTATGCGGTATGAGGGGCTCGACCAGACTCTCGTCTCCTACGTGGAGCGCAGCGACATGGGGTGGACCGAGGAGCAGCTCGGGGACCCCTACGCGGTCGACCCGGCGCGGGCCGTCTCGAGCGCACCCCCGCCCAAGGCCGTGCCCGACTACGTCCTCCTCTCGCAGTCGTACGCGTATCCCGCGCCCACGGGTGCGCCGCAACAGCCCGGGTATCCCGGACCGTACGGATACGCGCAGCAGCCGGCGCAGCCCTCCTCCCCGCCGCAGCCCCCGCAGTACGGCTACGCGCCCGCACCGCAGACCTACGGCGCCCCGCCCACTCCCCCCGCGTACACCGCACCGCCCGCACCCCCGGCGTACAGCGCACCGCCCGCTCCCGCGACACCACCCGCGGCGGCACCGCCCGCAGCGGCACCGTGGACCGCTCCGGGCGACGGTGACCCCCGGGCATGATCCGACCGTTCGACGACCTGTTCGTCCCGGACGGCGACGACGCGCGCCGCTGGGCCGAAGAAGAGTTGAGCAATCCGCGCTACGCCGATGCCGAGCCCTCGTGGTTCGACTACCTCGCGCGGGACATCGCCCGATTCATCGGCAACCTCTTCAGCTCTGACAACGGCGCAGCCGTCGGTCCCTCCGCCCTCGTCATCGTCTGCATCCTGATCGGTGCCGCGCTGATCGTCGCTCTGATCGTCTGGGGGCGCCCGCGACGCTCCCGCTCCGTCGCTCGGGCCCGCACCGACCTCCTCGGTGCCGACGACGACCGCTCGGCGGCCCAGTTGCGCGCCGAGGCGGAACGCAGCGCCCGTGCCGAGGACTGGGATGCCGCCACCGTCCTGAGGTTCCGCGCGATCGCCCGTGACCTCCTCGAGCGCGACATCATCGACCCTGCTCCGGGCGCCACCGCCCAGGCCATCGCCCGAGAGGCCAGCGCGGTCTTCCCCGACGAGTCGGCACCGATGCGCAGCGCCGCGACAGCGTTCGACGACGTCCGCTACCTGCGTCACCCCGCGACGCCCGAGTCCTACGCCGCCCTGGCCGCCACCGACGAGCGCCTGCGGTCCCGCAGGCCGGCGGTGGTGACCGCATGACCGTCACCGAGGAGCGCATCACCCCTCCTACCACCGCGGAACCGACAAGACGCCTGCGCTCGATCATCGGTTGGGTGATCGTCGCCGCGCTCGTCGTCGGTGTGGCGTGGGTGGGGCTCCAGATCGCCGCGACCGCCCCGAGCGAGCGCCGTTCACTCGACCCCGAGGGCCGTGGAGATGCGGGCGCGCTGGCGCTCGCCGAGATCCTGCGGGACCAGGGGGTCGAGGTCGACGTGTATCGCTCGCACGTCGAGGCGCGGGACGCTCTGGACGAGAGCACGACGCTCGTCATGACCAATCCGTACACACTCAGCGATGAGGGTCTCGCCGACCTGATAGGGCCGGCCGACCGTGTCGTCTTCCTCTCGGTGGGAGCTCACCTGCTCGACGACCTCGATCTCGGCGCCTACTCCTCGGCGCCGCTCGCCGAGGTCGACGCGCAGTGCACCGCCGGGGAGTTCGCCGAGGTCGGCACGATCGAACCCGATCGACTGATGACTCCTCACTCCGGCGTGGAGTGGTGCTTCGGCGACGAAGAGGGCGCGGCCGTGCTCATCGACGACAGCGATGGTCGACGCACCTCGATCGTCGACGGCTCCCGCTTGTTCAGCAACGCCTATCTCGCCGAGAACGGCAACGCCGCGCTCGCGCTCGCCCTGCTCGGCCAGACCGATCGCGTGGTCTGGTACGTCCCCTCGCTCGGCGATTCCGACATCGAGGCGACGTCTCCCGACACGCTGGGCACTCTGACGCCGCCGTGGGTCACCCCGGCGATCATCCTGCTGATGCTGTCCGGCGCTGCGGCCGCCCTGTGGCGCGGCAGACGGTTCGGTCCGCTTGTCGCCGAGACGCTGCCGGTCACGGTCCGCGCTTCCGAGACGATGCACGGTCGCGCACGTCTGACGGCGAAGGCGGCGGATGCCCCGCACGCAGCGCTCGCGATCCGCGACGGCGCGCAGCGGCGCCTGGCCCGGCGACTCGGGCTGACGGCACGCGCGACATCCGACGAGGTCGCCGATGCGGCATCCGATCGTCTGCGCATTCCCCGGGGCACGCTCCAGGCGCTCCTCGCCGGCCCGCTGCCCACCGACGACGCCGCACTCGTCGAGCTCGCTCGGCGCCTCGCCGAGCTCGAAGAGGCCGTCGAGAAGACGCACCGAACCGCCCGCGCGACGGACGCACCATCCGCACACACTCCATCCACGACGGAAGCCGAGGACACCCGTGACCGCTGAGTACAATCCCGCCGACGACACGGCCCTGCGCGGGGCGATGCACCGCGTGCGCAGCGAGGTCGACAAGGCCGTGGTCGGACAGGCCGGCACGGTGACCGGCCTGCTGGTGTCTCTGCTCGCCCGGGGACACGTGCTGCTCGAGGGCGTCCCGGGTGTCGCGAAGACCCTGGTCGTGCGCTCGTTCGCCCGGGCCCTCGGCCTCGACACCAAGCGCGTGCAGTTCACTCCCGACCTGATGCCCGGCGACGTGACCGGATCGCTCGTGTACGACGCGCGCACGGGAGAGTTCGACTTCCGCGCCGGCCCGGTGTTCACGAACATCCTCCTGGCCGACGAGATCAACCGCACGCCCCCGAAGACCCAGGCGGCGCTCCTCGAGGCGATGGAGGAGCGCCAGGTGTCGGCCGACGGCACGAGCCGCGCCCTCCCCGACCCGTTCCTCGTCGCGGCGACCCAGAACCCCATCGAGCACGAGGGCACGTACTCGCTTCCCGAGGCTCAACTCGACCGGTTCCTCATGAAGCTCGTGGTCGGGATGCCCGAGCGCGACGCCGAGGTGGCCGTGCTGCGCAAGCACGCCTCCGGCTTCTCGCCACGCGAGCTCACCGGCGTCGAAGCCGTCGTCACCGCCGACGAGATCCGCGCAGCGCAGGCCGCCGCAGGACGCGTCGAGGTGACGGACGACGTCCTCGCCTACGTCGTCGACCTCGCCCGCGCCACGCGGCAGTCCCCATCGGTCGAGCTCGGGGCCAGCCCGCGCGCCTCGACGGGCCTCCTCGCGGCGGCGAAGGCCTGGGCCTGGCTCAACGGCTCGACGGCGGTCACGCCCGATCACGTGCAGACGATGCTCGTACCGGTCTGGCGCCACCGTCTGCAGTTGCGCCCGGACGCGCAGATGGAGGGCGTCTCGGCGGATGCCGTGCTGACCTCCGTGGTGCAGCAGACCCGGGTACCGATCTAAGTGTTCGTCACGGGTCGCCTCGCGCTCGCCGTGGCTGCGGGCGTCGTACCGCTGGTCATCGCCGGGCTCGCGGGTTTTCCGCCGTACGCGGTGC
Source organism: Microbacterium galbinum (assembly GCF_023101185.1). Taxonomy (GTDB): domain Bacteria; phylum Actinomycetota; class Actinomycetes; order Actinomycetales; family Microbacteriaceae; genus Microbacterium; species Microbacterium galbinum. The sequence goes on along the minus strand of NZ_CP078077.1, from coordinate 2,593,322 downwards.
TCGGCGCGTGGCTGGGCCTCTGCGTGGTGCTGGTCATCATCGACGTCGTCTTCAGCGCGAGCCCGCGGTCGGTGACCGTGACCCGGCGCGTGCCCGCTCGTGCGCGGCTGGGCGAGGCGGTGCCGGTCAGCGTCGCCGTGCACAATCACGGGTCCCGCGAACTGCACGCGCTTCTCCGCGACGCCTGGCAACCGACGGCCGGCGCGGGAACGGCACGGCAGACCCTCGACATCCCGAGCGGCGAGCGCCGTCGGGTCGACATCCCGCTCCTCCCCCGTCGCCGCGGCGAACTGGTGAGCGAGTTCGTCGTGATCCGCTCGCGCGGCCCCCTCGGTCTCGCCGGACGGCAAGCCGTCCACCGCGTGCGGGGAGCGATCCGAGTGCTCCCCGCCTTCTCGTCCCGCAAGCACCTCCCCTCACGTCTCGCCCGGCTGCGCGAGCTCGACGGCAACACGAGCATCCAGGTGCGCGGTCAGGGCACCGAGTTCGACTCGCTGCGCGAGTACGTGCGCGGCGACGACGTGCGATCGATCGACTGGCGGGCAACTGCCCGCGCCGGCACCACCATGCTGCGCACCTGGCGGCCGGAGCGCGATCGGCACGTCGTCATCATCATCGACACCGGACGCACCGCGGCAGCCCGCGTGGGCGACGGAACACGAGCGGATGCCGCGCTCGAGGCCGCCCTCCTCCTCGCGGCTCTCGCGGCACGCGCGGGCGACCACGTGCACCTGCTGATGTACGACCGTGTCGTCCGGGCACGGGTGACCGGTGTCGAGGGCAATGCTCTCCTGCCCGCGCTGACCGACGCCATGGCCCCGGTACACGCGCGCCTCGTCGACACCGACTGGCACGGCGCGTTCGCAGCCGTGCGCACGCTGACGACTCGCCCCTCGCTGATCGTCGTACTCACCGCGCAGGACGCCGCGGAATCGGCGCGAGGCTTCCTCGGCGCTTTTCCGGATGCCTCGCGGGCGACGTCGATCCTCGTGGGCTCCGTCACCGACGAGTCGATCGTCGAGCTGGCGCAGCAGCGCGGTTCGCGCGAGGAGGTCTACCTCGCCGCGGCCGCCGAGCGCACTCTGCGCGACGCCGAGAACGTGGCGGACGCGATCCGCCGAGCGGGCGGCGAAGCGATCTCCGCTGACCCCGAGGATCTCCCGCCGCGGATCGCCGACCGCTATCTCGAGCTCAAGGCTGCAGGCCGGCTCTGAGCGCTCCGGTCACCCCGCGAGAAGTCGTGGGGTGCCCGCCTCGTACTCGACGAGATCACCCGTCTCGCCGCGGCGATAGGCGCGTCCGCCGACGACGAGCATGTAGATCAGGAACACGGCCAGCGCCGCCGCGCCGATGCCGATCTTGAGCGGCCACGGCAGAGCCCAGCCGGTCACGAAACCCTCGACGAGGCCGGCGAGGAAGAGAGCGAAGACGAGTCCCAACGCCACCGTTGCGAGTGACCTCCCCTGGATCGCCAGGGATTCCGTGCGCGTACGGTTCCCTGGAGCAACCCACGACCAGAAGACGTGTAGACCTGCCGCAGCCGCGACGAAGATGCACGTGAGCTCGAGCATTCCGTGCGGAAGGATGTACAGCAGCATGACGTCGCCGTGGCCGTGCGCGATCATGACGGCGCCGGACACACCCAGACCGAAAGCGTTCTGCACGATCATGTAGAGCGGCCAGATTCCCGTGACCCCGAAGAGCACGCATTGCAGCGCGATCCAGGCGTTGTTCGTCCAGACCATCCCCATGAACACCGCAGCAGGATTCTCGGTGTAGTAACCGGTGAAGGATTCGTCGGCGTACTGCTGCAGCGCGTCCGGAGGCCCGAGTGTAGCGATCAGAGCGGGGTCGTTCGATATCCAGAACGCCGTTCCGAGTGCGATCACGACGAAGGAGACTGCGACGATGAGCGTCGTCCATCGAAGGCGGTACAGCGCCGCCGGAAGTTGATCGGCGAAAAATCGCGCCGCCTGCGTCAGGACGCTGTCCGAAGCACCCGTGAGTCGCATGCGAGCGCGAACGAGGATCGTCGAAAGGTAGTTACCCTGCGGCGAGTCGCCGACCGACGTCTTGAGCTCGGCGAGATCCGCTGACGCGGCGCGATAGCGCACGATGAGTTCGTCGACCGCCGCGCCGTCCAGCGAGGCGCGGCTGAGCTCATCCAGCCGCGCCCACTCGGCGCGGCGTGCATCGGTCAACGCATCGGCATCCACCTGATTTACTGTACTCATGTCCGTGCCGATCGATACGACCGACGAGATGCTGTCCGGCGAAGCCGTCGCCATCGACGTCCAGCCGGTCGGGTTCCTCATGCGTTCTCTCGGTGCGCTCATCGACATGCTGCTCGGCTACGGGGTCTTCATCCTGTGGCTGTTCCTCCGCGTCTGGCTGCTCGATGCCGGTGTTCTCACCGAGGCGACCGACCGGATCGCGACCATCGCTTCTCTCGCGGTGAGCTTCCTCGTGCTCCCCCTGAGCATGGAGATGCTGACGAAGGGCCGCAGCCTCGGCAAGCTGGCCGTCGGCGGGCGCATCGTCCGGATCGACGGCGGCGCAACGGGATTCCGTCACGCCTTCATCCGCGCGCTTCTCGGCGTGCTCGAGATCTACATGACCTTCGGCGGCCTCGCCGTCCTCTCAGGCGCCCTCACCGCACGGTCCCAGCGCCTGGGAGATCTCGTGGCGGGCACCTACAGCCAGCGCGTGCGCACGCCTAAGCTTGCCCAGAGCGTTCCGGTGATGCCCGGTGAGCTCCTCGGCTGGTCGCAGATCGCCGACGTCGCGCGTCTGCCCGACCGTCTCGCGCGGCGCATCTCGCAGTTCCTCGCCTCGGCGCACCAGCTCGTTCCCGGGGCACGCGCGCGCGTCGCGAACGAGCTGCTCGCCGAGGCATCCGCCTTCGTCTCCCCCCTGCCGCAGGCTTCGCCGGAGCGTGCCCTGGTCGCGATCACGGTGATCCGTCGCGAGCGGGAGCGACGCGCACTCATCGCCTCGGATGCCCGCGCCGAGCGGCTCTCGGGGCGCCGCGTCGGGGTCTGACGCTCAGGCGCGCAGCGCCTCGTGGCGCACGACGATCCACCCTGCGGGCACCGACAACCGGTCGGCGTGCTGGGCGCACAGGTCGTGAGCGTGCGGGTGACGCTCGAGTCCGAGCGGACCGAGCGCGGCCATCTGGTCGCCGTAGTCGTACGTGAGTGTGGCCACCGCTTCGCGCGCGCAGCCCACCTTCGAGCAGAGTCGTCCGTCCATCCGTGCCAGGCTACGGTCCGGTGCGCGTCCACGACGGATGCCGCGCCGTCCGACGCCGCACACGGCCTAGACTTTCGTCATGCCCCGTCGACGCGCCACCCGCACCCCCGAGACGCCTCGGCGAGGCGCGCGGCACGGACGCCACGGCCGTCTCGGCCGCAGCGAGGTCGTGCGGCCTCCCCTGGCTCCGCTGGACGGACGCCTCGACCGGTTCGACCTCTCGGTGGGAACCGCCGTCGAGTTCCTCCGCGGCACGTGGCCGGAGCTGCAGGACGTGCGATTCGAGATCGGTGCGATGCCCGGATTCGAGGCGGGTGACGAGGTGCCGCGCTGGTACCTCGATCGCGAGCACGCACGTATCGTGCTCTTCCGCCTGCCCATCGAGCGTCTGCTCCCTCCCGGCCACGACGACAACGCGCACCGACGGATGGCGATCGAGAGCGCCGTCTTCCGGGCAGCGGCGGAGTACGTCGGCCGCGAGCCGTGGGACCTCGGCCACGACCACTGACCGGAGCGCATCGACCCCGTGTCTAGGGGTAGACCGTGATGCTCTTCTCCGCGCCCGCGCTCGGCTGCAGAGGCCACGTCGCGAGCGCTCCGGCACCGGACATGCTCATCGCCGCGCGCACGGCGTCAGAGGTGCTGAGTCGATAGACCGTATCGCCGTTGAGTGTCGCCGCCACCGAACTGCCGGCGGGCACGACGACCTCGCGTGAGTTCCCGCTGCCGAGGTTCTCGAGGGTGACGGTCGCATCGGCACCGTCCTCATTGATGAGGTACAGCGCCGGCTGGGGTCCGTTCGGCACCGCGAAGAGGGCGTCCGTGCCGATCTCCGGCGCCGGTGTCATCCACGAGAAGTCCGCGCCCTTGCCGAATCCGTTCTGCTGACGGACACCCGCGACCACCGGGGTGTCGGCGTCGATCGACACCGAGTACGACCCGGGCGCGAGGGCGCTGAGCGACGCCTCCGCCGGGGTGTCGGCTGAGAGATCCACTGTGAACTCCTCGACGACCTCGGGTGAACCGACCGCGCGCACCGCGACGACGGCTCGCCCGTCCTCACCGGCCGAAAGCAGCCGGAGCACCGTCATGTCGGCGTTGTCACCGTCGCCGTCGAACGACTGCACACCGACGATCACCGGATGCCGCTGCGGCCCGGCAACCGCTTCCTGCAGGTCGATGCCGGCCGGGTCGAGCGTGCGCACGAAGGAGGACTGCAGAACCGCCCTCACAGGAGCCCCCTCGGCCGTGACCTCGACCACGGGTGTCGTGTTGCCCGCCGCGATCGAGCTGAGCGGAAGGGCGACCTGCGTCATCGCCGGGACGATCACGGTGCGGTTGCTCCGCGAATCGCCGTACGTCGAGAGGGTTACGGTGGACGTCACCGCCGCCGCGTTGGTGAGGGTCACGATGTCCTTGGTCCCGGTGGCGACGCTTCCTCCGACCAGCCAGGATTCCAACCTGCTCTCCCCGCAGGGCAGGGCGGCGAAGCCCGCCAGATCCGTCGCCGAGACCGAGATCGACTCGGTCGCGGCGATGAGGGGCGCGCTCCGGTCGACGACCTTTCCGGTGAATCGGTCGACCTCGGCACCGCCGATGAGATCGGGCACGGCGATGGGTGCGGATGCCGGAGCGCCACCGGTCCCGTCCACGGTGACCGACGGCGACCCCGCCGAGCGCATGCTCAGCGGGTCGGAGGAGTCGCGACCGATCGCGCGGAAGTCGCCGTTGCACACGAGCATCGGCGCTCCGGGAAGCGGCGTGACCTCCACCTGCGCAGGTTCGTGCGCGACCTCGGGCCACGGTGCGTGGATCGCGGTGACGACGCCGGCGACGCAGGCGATCGCGACGGCGGCTCCGACGGCGACGCGCGCACCGGTGGCGACCACTCGGAAGACTCGCGTACGGCTCATCGCTGCTTCTCCTCGGTCTCGGGGTCTCCGGAGGAATCGGCGGCGTCATCGTCGACGGCAGCATCTCCTGTCGGCGCGTCAACGGCCTCTCCGCGTGATTCCACGTCGTTCCTCGAGGTCTCGCCGTCCGGTGCGACGGCCTCCTCGAGTGCATCCGCGGGCGTCTCACCGACGATCGCGGCCTCGGCGAGTTCGTCCACTCCGCCCGGTTCGACGATCGAGGCTTCCGCGAGTTCCTCGCGATGCCGTGGGAGGACGAGTGGCTCCTCGGGCGCACGCCCGACGATGCGGGATTGTGCACGCGCCGCGCGTCGCGACGCTCGGGTGGGCAGAGCGAGGAGCAGAGCGGCGAACAGGAAGATCAGCTGCAGAGTGACGACGAGTCGCGCCTGATGTTCCTGCGCGTTCGTGAGAGTCGCCGGTGCGGCGATGTCGGTGTCGACCCTCCAGAGAACGCCGCGATCCGTGGTGCCGGCGTGCACGAACCCGGCGCGCTGATCGATCGCAGTGATCGCCGACGTCCGCATCGAACGAGCCTGGTCGGCCTCATCGCCCGGCACCTGCGCGACGAGCACGTAGCTGATCCCGTGGGCGGCGAGCTCCCCCGGCGCATCGAAATCGCGCGCCGAGAGCAGGTCGACCGAGAGGGCGGCGATGTCGGTCCCTCGCGGCTGCTCCGCTGTCGAGAGGATCGTGGTCTGCGCACCCAGGGTCTCACTCGCACCCCAGACCACCTCGGCGGCGAGTCCGCCGTCGTTCTGCGGCGTGAGGACGAGCGTGCTGATCGGCTGATCCCCGGAGGCCTGCGCCGCGACGTACGCGGGAAGCGTCGAATTGGGCCCGTTGCGCAGAGCGGATGCGTCGAGATGGAGAGCCGTGAGGGCCGGCACCGCTCCGACCACCAGAGCAATCGCGGCTATGCCGGTGACGGCCGTGCGCAGTCGCGGCAGCGTGACAGCGGTGTCGAGGGTGACGACCGCGCCACCGACGATGCCGATCCACGCGAGCGAGAGCCCGGCACCCGGCCAGATGGCGACCGGAGTGCCCTGCGCGAAACTGACCGTGACGCCCACGGCCAGGAACGCCGTCGCGAAGCCGGCGAGCGAGATGACGAGCAAGGTGATACCCGCACGCCAGCGCGGCGCGACGGCCGCACCGAGCGCGAGAAGGGCGAGAGGCGCGCTGAACACGGCCGCCCAGGCGCCGAGCGGCGCGATCTGGAAAGCCGCCCACCCTGCGGCATCCGCGGTGGGATATCCCGTCGCGAGGGCGAGGCGCCCTGCGGCATCCGCCGCCGCCTGCGGGCCGGCCCAGATCGCCCCGGGATCGGCCAGGAGCGCGACGAGCGATCCGTCGACGAGGTGCGCGTACGCGAGCGGCGCGAAGAGCACGAGGGCCGGGATCGGGGTCCAGAGCAGGCGAACGGCGCCACGGAACTGGGCCGTACCCAGAGTGATCCCGAGCCCGACGACCCAGAGCACGAGAAGTGCGGGGACGAGTGACGGCGAGCATGCGGCCACGGCGGCGAACACCAGCGATGCCGCCCCCGCCGCTCCCCACGATCGATGCGCGACGACCGCCGCATGGAATAGCCAGGGCAGGAGGAGATGCACGAGAACGCCGGTCGGGCGGCCGTCGACGAGCGCGGTGAGGAACGTCGGCGCCAGGGCCCATCCGACTCCCGCGAAGATGCGGAGCCCCGCGCGATCCGTCACCCGCGTCGCGGCGAACCAACCGCCGAGGACAGCGAGCGGCAGCGCGAGCACCCACAGGAGCACGAGGGCGAAGGACGGCGATCCCGGCCAGAGCGAGCCGAGAACGGCGACCACACCGGCGAAGGGATCGGCCGGACCGACGACGTCGAGGCCGAGCCCCCGGACTCCCCACACCGCGTCCTGCCAGAGTCCCGCGACGGTCTGCCGGAGCGGCAGGAGGGCTCCGCCGCCGAGCGAGGGCCAGGCGAGAAGAGAGGTGAACGACGCGACGCTCACGGCGAGGGCGGCCAGCACGGCCCACGCGCCACCGCCGCCGAAGAAGTGCAGTTCGCTGACGGCGCCGCCTTCGCTACCGTGGCCGTCGTCGAGACGACGGCGGAGCTGCGAGCCCGTGACGCGCAGGGGCGAGATGCTGGCCCACGACGAGGTGCGGAAGGATCGGATGGCGGCACGCGAACGGGCGAGCGCTCCGAATCGGAGCATCGCCACCACGGCGGCACCGAACTCGGGGAAGACTTCCTCGGGGCGCTTGCCGACGAGGTGCGCGATCGAGCGCCACAGCGCGAGGGGCAGGAGCGCGATCCAGTGCAGCGGCACGGCGATCGCCGGCGCATAGGCGAGGCGGCGATGCAGCTGGGCGAGGCGGATCACATAGGCACGCCGGGAGCGGCCGCGAGGGAGCGATGCCGGGCCGTCGGGCGAGACCGAGATCCGCGCGGTCGGGGCGAGGACCACGCGTCCGCCGCCGAGACGAGCGCGCACGCCCAGATCGAGGCCCTCATCGGCTCCGGCGAGCGCCGGGTCCGGGCGGAGCGCATCGCGCACCTCGCTGCGGATCAGCATGCCGCGGATGTCGGCCGCGAGCGCCTCATCGAGACCGTCGTGCTGTCCCTGGTCGAGCTCACCCGCCGAGAGCTCGACCGAACGGCCGAGGCTCGTCATGCTGACGCCGAGGGAGACGATCTCCCGATCGTTGTCGGTGGCGACCAGCTTCGGTGCCGCGATCGCGGCCGACGGCGAACGCTCGAGCATCCCGACGAGGCGCTCCAGGGCCCGAGGGTGCGGCGCCGTGTCGTGTGAGAGGAGCCATACGGCGCTGTTCTCGGCGACCCGGGGACGCGCGAGTTCGACGGCCTCGGCGAACGAGGTGGAGTGCCGGGCCTCGACGATCCCCTCGACCGTCTGCGCGACGGCCTCGCTGGTACGAGCCGATGCGGCGTCGCCGCAGACCACGAGGGTGACCGCTTCCACCGGTGCGGTCTGCGATCTCAGCGCCTCGAGGGTGCGGAGCAGTTGCGCGCGGGCTGAGGAACCGGGGCGCGCGACGATGATGGCGTGAACTCGGGCTGGCATGACATCGTCAGCCTAAGCGCGGTGCGACGCGGGAGAAGGCAGCCGGTGCGGCGCGCCCGCGAAGGTCCCGGTCGGATTCCATCCGGGAGACCGCTGATCGGCGGATGCGTCGCCGTTCAGCTGGCGCGGCGCTTGAGCTTGCGACGCTCGCGCTCGGAGAGACCGCCCCAGATACCGAACCGCTCGTCGTTGTTGAGCGCGTACTCGAGGCACTCCCCGCGCACGTCGCACGAGGTGCAGATGCGCTTGGCGTCTCGCGTCGAGCCACCCTTCTCCGGGAAGAACGCCTCGGGATCGGTCTGAGAGCACAGGGCGTCGGTCTGCCAGGCGAGAGCATTGTCGTCGTCTGCCTCGACCTTTCGAACCCCGGGTACACCGAGGTTGACCGGGTCGACGAACCAGTTCTCCGGAACGTCGGATCGGTATCCCGTCATCTCGACCTCCAACCCCTCATATCTCGCCCCCCGCCGGGCCGTGCACCACTAATTACACCCGTGTCATTCGCTCGGGTCAAGTCGCGGATCGTAAACCCTCAATCATGTATTGAAGGTTCTTGACGGTATATCGGCGTGTCGCGCGCCCGAAGGTGGACTCGGGCGCAGACGTCGCGCGTCAGTGCCCCGGAGACGCGATGAAGACCTCGCCGAGGCCGGACAGACGCAGCTCGGTCTCGTCGTCGGACGCATAGGCGACGGCCCCGACGGGCAGATCGATCGCGGCATCCGCGCCTTCGACGCGAACCGTGCCGCCCGTGGCGAGCACCATGGTCCGGCCGTCGACGGGCACGCTCGTCGGCGAGCCGTCGAGCACGATGCGGCGCAACGCGAAGTCCGGAACCGGCACGTCGTACGTCGTGATCGCGCCCTCCTCGGCAGGGCGCAGCACCGGGACCAGCCCGGGGGCGGTGTCGACGAGCGACAGGAGTTCCGGCACGTCGATCCGCTTGGGCGTGAGTCCCCCGCGGAGCACGTTGTCGCTGGCGGCCATGATCTCCACGCCGAGGCCCGAGAGGTAGGCGTGCAGGAGACCGGCCCGCAGGAAGACGCCCTCGCCCCGGCGCAGCACGAGGTGGTTCATCAGCAGCGCGACCACGACCCCCGGGTCACCGGGGTAGGTGTCGGCGATCCGCGCGATCGCGCGCAGAGTGTCGCTCCACTCCCCCGCGTCCCCGCGGGAGGCGGTGACGACCGCGTCGATGACGCCGTCGACGGCCTCGCCCGCCGACCCGTCGAGCAGCCACTCGAGGGTGTCGCGCAGGACGTCACCTTCGGCGGAGAGACGCTCGCGGAGCACGACGACCGCGGCGGTGGGTGCGAGGGCATCGATGAGCTGCAACGTCTGTGCGACCGGGCGCAGGCCGCTGAGCGACTCGAAGCGCTCGCTCAGCGCGACCAGCAACTCGGGCTTGTGGTTCGCGTCGCGATAGTTGCGCTGCGGATCGTCGAGCGCGAGGCCGCTCTCGCGCTCCCAGCCCTCCTTCGCCTGCGCCAGGGTCGGGTGCACCTGGATCGACAGCGGCTGAGCGGCGGCGAGCAGCTTCAGCAGGTACGGAAGCGTTCCGCCCGTGACCGCATCGAGCGTGCCGCCGCCCACCACATCCGCGGGGTCGCCCGGGTGATCCCCGAACCAGACCTCCGCCTCGGGGGCGCCGCTCGGCGCACGCCCTTCGAGCTCGGCGAGAAGGGTCTCCGATCCCCAGGCGTAGTCGCGGGGTGCATTGGTGAGGTGCAGCAGCATGTTCCCAGCGTAGAGCGCGCCACGCCGCTCACAGACGCACGTGACCGCCTCGCGGTACCCTGATCGCGATGGCCCAGTACACCCAGCATCCGGTGAGCGCCCCGCCGACCGCCCCCGAGCGGGAATCGACGGGGCATCTGCTGTTGCGCGGCTACGTGATCCTCACGCTCTTCGTCACGTTCGCGCACACCGCCGTCTACAACCTCCTCGGAATGCTCGGCGCCGCCGTCGTGCTCGTCGTGTTCACGCTGGCCACGGTCGCGATCGGCGTCCCGATGCTGGCGCGCAACCGCCCCCAGGCGTTCCGCTGGCGGCGCCTGCCGTGGACGGCTCTCGCCTACACGACCCTCGCGCTCGTCTCGGTCGCGTGGTCTCAGTGGCGGGGACCGACGTTGCTCACCTGGCTGCTCCTCGCCGCGGTGACCGTCAACGGACTGTTCGTCGCGCACGTGCTGACGTGGCACGAGATCGTGCGTGCCCTCTCGTCGACGTTCAAGTGGATCCTCGGCCTCTCGATCGCGCTCGAGCTGTGGGTGTCGCTGGTGATCCACGGCCCGCTGCTTCCGAACTTCGCCGTCATCCCCGAGGACGGGATCGACCCGCAGCTGTACTGGGTGCGCGACAACCTGTTCGACGGCGGTCGGCTCCAGGGCATCGTGGCGAACGCGAACATCCTCGCGATCATCTCCCTGTTCGCGATCCTCACCTTCGGAGTGCTCTTCGCCGCCCGCGCGCGCTGGCGGACCACGCTCGCGCTGTGGATGCTGCTCGCCGCGTTCTTCCTCGTGCGCACCGCCTCGACCACCGCCCTCATCTGCGCCGCCGCCGTGGGCGTCGCGCTGGCCGTCGCCCTCGTCATGCGTCGCGCGCGCACGCCCGGGGACCGCACGCGCATCTACGTGATCGCGATCGGCGGCTCCGCCGTGCTCGCCGCCGCCGTGTGGCTGCTCCGGGAGCCGCTGCTCGGCCTGGTCGGACGCAGCGCCGACCTGACGGGGCGCTCCGACAAGATCTGGACCGCGGTGCTCGAGCGCGCTGCCCAGCATCCGTTGTTCGGCAACGGCTTCTCGAGTCCGTGGATTCCCGACGATCCCGCCTTCGACGGCTGGATCGTCGACCACGGCCTCACCGTCTTCCACGCGCACAACATGTGGCTCGACGTGCTCATGCAGCTCGGCGTCCTCGGCGTGATCCTGATGGGCATCTCGTATCTGAGCCTGCTCTGGCGGTCGTGGTTCTTCGCCGTCGACCGCCCCCGATGGGATCTCAACTCCTCGCGCAACTTCTCGCCGATCACGCTCCTGCCGAGCATGTTCACGATCGTGCTGCTGGTGCAGGGACTCTCCGAGTCGACCCCGATCATGCTCTGGGGATGGATGCTGCTGGTGATGTTCACGTTCAAGCTCAAGTCGGTGCCCCTGATCGGCGTCGGCGAGCGGGAGCAGTTGTTCGACCGCGGCGCGCGCGCCCGGCGGATCCCGTGACGTCGACCACCCGTGCGGTCCGACTCCTCGGATCGGTCGAGATGGCCAGGGCATTCACGCTCGCGGTGATCACCGCCGTGTTCGGATCGTTCGCGATCGAGCGACTGACCTCGCGTGTGACGCTCGCGACGATCATCGCCGTGCTCTGCCTGCTCGGAGCGGCGATCCTGTGGGCGCGGCGCGAGGAGCTCTCCGCGCTGCGCCTGGCACCGTTCTCGCTCTACGCCTTCCTCGGGTGGGCGCTGGTGAGCCTGGTGTGGACGACCGACCGCGGCGAGACGCTGCTGGGGTGGTCGTCGCTGTTCGGCTACGCGTTCCTCGCCCTCACCGTCGGGCATATCCGCGACACCCTGCAGACCGTCCGCGCTCTCGGCGATGCGCTGCGCGGACTCCTCGTCGTCTCCCTCGCGCTCGAGACCCTCTCCGGCATCCTGCTCGACGTGCCGTTCGTCGCGCTCGGGATCCAGGGGAACCTCGCGGCCGGCGGCCCCGTCCAGGGCATCTTCGGCAGCCGGAACATGCTCGGCTTCGTCGCCGTGATCGCCCTCATCACCTTCGTGATCGAGTGGCGTACCCAGTCCGTGAGTCGAGCGATCGCCATCCCGTCCATCGCTCTCGCGGCACTCCTCGCCGCCTTCTCGTCCTCCCCGACCGTGCTCGTCCTCGCCGCCGCGGTGGGGATCGTGACGGCGGCGCTGACCCTGGTGCGGCACTCGCCCCCGGCCCGACGCAGCATCGTGCAATGGTCGCTCAGCGTGCTCGTCACCGCTGCCGTGGCGGTGGCCTTCGCCTTCCGGCACCAGATCATCGCGCTGCTCGACGCGGGTTCGGACTTCTCGATCCGCGCCACCCTGTGGAACACCATCCTCGACTTCGTCGCCCTCAAGCCGATCGAGGGCTGGGGCTGGTTCGGGGCATGGGCGCGGGGCGAATACCCCTTCACGTACATCAACTTCCTGCTCGACGATCGTCATCAAAGCGCACTGAACGCCTTCTTCGACGTCCTGCTCCAGCTCGGCACCGCCGGACTCGTGCTGTTCCTCCTGCTCGGAGGCGTCGCGCTCGTTCGTTCCTGGTTGGTGGCGAGCGTGCGCCGTTCCGTCGTCTACGCGTGGACGCCCATCACTCTGATCACGCTCGCCGTCGACTCGGTCTTCGAGAGCTTCACCCTGGTGGGAGCCGGGTGGTTCCTGCTCGTGCTCTGCGCGCTGCGCGCCGGCCAGTCGCGCTCCTGGCGGGAGAACATCGACGCCGCGCACACGGGTGTGATCCCGACGCTGCGCGCGCAGGGCTGAGCGAACGCTCGATCAGAGCGCGTCGGAGGCGGCGCGCACGGCGGGCAGCTTCTCCGCCCAGTCGAGGGCATCGCGCACGCCGTCGTCGGTCGATCGCTCCGCGCGCCAACCGAGCAGATCGTGCGCTCGATCGACGATCGCGAAGGCTCCGGCTTGGTCCCCTGCGCGACGCGGCGCATCGACGACGGGAAGGGTCTCCCCCGTCACCCGCTCGAAGGCGGCGACGAGTTCGCGCACGGTGACGCCGTCGCCGGTGCCCAGATTGATCACCCGGTAGGGATCCGGCGTCGTCACGATGTCGTCGAAGCGCTGCACGGCGGCGACATGGGCGAGGGCGAGGTCCCACACATGGATGTAGTCGCGCAGGCCGGAACCGTCGCGCGTGGGCCAGTCGGTGCCGGTGATCGTGAACGGCACGCCCTCGGCCTTCGCCTGCATGATCTTGCCGAGCGCATGGGTCGGTCGCGGGTTCTGGAGCCCGGTGCGCAGGCGGGGGTCGGCACCGATCGGATTGAAGTAGCGCAGAGCGATCGCGCGGAAGTCGCCGGCCACCGCCGCATCGCGGAGGATCTGCTCGACCATGGCCTTCGTCGAGGCGTACGGACTCGACGGTGCGAGCGCCCCGGACTCGTCGACCCCGCCGCCGGTCTCGGCCGCGTAGACCGCGGCGGAGGAGCTGAACACGATCCGATCGATTCCGGCCGCGCGGAGGCGTGCGAGGAGCAGCACCGTCTTGCCCACGTTCGTGTCGTAGTAGCCCAGGGGATCGTCGACGGACTCGGGCACCACGATCCGCGCGGCGCAGTGCACCACGGCGTCGATGTCGGGGTGGTCGGCCAGCACCCGGTCGAGGACCTCGGCATCCGCGATGTCGCCGACGTAGAGGCCCCGCCCCTCGCCGAACGCGCGCAGCCCGGTCGACAGATCGTCGATCAGGACCGTCTCGATCCCGGCCTCCAGGCACGCCGTCGCGACAGTCGATCCGATGTATCCCGCACCGCCGGTGATCAATACCTTCATCGCCCGCCATCCTATCCCGCGCCCTCGACACCGCCCGGGACCCGCCGACTCTCCGCGGATCCCGAGGTGGTGGAGGGTAGGCTACTCACTGCTCGCAGAGTCCACTGCTCCGCCCGTCCGGCGGCAGTCGGCGCAAACCCCTCCGGAGAACTCCCCCGTGGCCCACGTCCTGCAGAACGTCGTCTTCCCGCTCGATCGCGACCCCGACCTCCTCCCGCTGTACGCCGACCCCGAGACGTGGTCGGTCATCGAGAACGAGCCGGTGCGCGTCTCGAACCGTGCGCATCTCGGCAACATCCTCGGCCGCCACCGCGCCCGCATCGTCGCTGGCCGACGAGTGTCGCTCGGCACGTACTTCAACGCGTTCCCCGCCTCGTATTGGCAGCACTGGACGAGCATCCGCCAGGTGCAGCTGACCGTCCGCACCAGCGGATCCGCCACCCTCCTCGTGTACCGATCGAACGGCTCCGGTGTGCGTCAGCGCGTCGCCACGAGCGAGGTCACCGGCGAATCGTCGACGACGTTCGACCTCGAACTCACCCAGTACAGCGACGGCGGATGGCTCTGGTTCGACGTCGTCGCCGACGAGAGTAACGTCATCCTCGAGGGCGCCGAGTGGACCACCGAGCAGGAGCCGGCCCGCACGGGCAAGGCCTCGCTGGGAATCACGACCTACAACAAGCCCGACTACTGCGTCGAGACCCTGCAGGCCCTCGCCGCATCGCCCGATGCTCTCGAGTTCGTCGACCGCATCTTCCTCGTCGACCAGGGCACCCAGCTCGTCGCCGATCAGGACGGATTCACGGAGGTCGCGGCCGAGCTCGGCGAGACCCTCCAGGTGATCCGGCAGGCGAACCTCGGCGGCTCCGGCGGCTTCGCCCGGGCGATGCACGAGACCCTGCAGCGCCCGGAGAGCGACTTCGTACAGCTCCTCGACGACGACGTGCGCATCGAGCCGGAGTCGCTGCGCCGTTCCGTCGTCTTCGGGCGGTACGCCACGAACCCGGTGCTCGTGGGTGGCCACATGTTCGATCTGCTCGACCGGCCCAAGCTGCACGGCTGGGCCGAGGTCGTCGACGAAGCGCCGTTCATGTGGCGCAACCTCTATCAGGAGGAGATGCCGCACGACTTCGGCGCCTCGAACCTGCGCCAGTCGCCGCTTCTGCACATGCGCATGGATTCCGCCTACAACGGCTGGTGGATGTGTCTCATCCCCCTCGATGCGATCCGCAAGGTCGGTCTCTCACTCCCCGCGTTCATCAAGTGGGACGATGCCGAGTTCTGCCTGCGCGCTGGCGAGGCCGGATTCCCGACGGTGTCGATGCCGGGCGTCGCCCTGTGGCACGTGTCGTGGCTCAACAAGGACGACTCGATCGACTGGCAGGCGTACTTCCATGCCCGCAACCGCATCGTGGCGGGGCTCCTCCACTCGAACGCCCCGAAGGGCGGGCGCCTGATCCGACACAGCCGCCGCGTGGACCTCAAGCACCTCATGATGATGCAGTACTACCCGGTGGCCCTCCGTGCGCGCGCCCTGCGCGACGTGCTCTCCGGCCCGGACCACATGCGGCGCACGCTCGCGACCGCGATGCCGGCCGCCCGAGCGCTGTCGTCGGAGTACCCCGAGACCGTGATCCATAAGGACCCGACGGCCGTCCTCCACTCGCGTCGTGGACGCCAGGTCTTCCAGCGACAGCGCTCACGGCACGAGTACGACAGCCCGAGCGGCCTGGCGCTGCGCAAGTTCACCCTGACGACGCTGATCGCGCACTGGCTCCACAAGCCGAATCCCGCCAACGTGGCCCAGCCCGAGGTGGAGTTCGGTAAGGACGATGCGCACTGGTGGCGCCTTCCGGTCTTCGACAGCGCACTCGTCAGCACGGCCGACGGGTCGGGGAAGAACATCTACACGCGCGACCGCGCGAAGTACCGCCGGATGCTGCGCGAGAGCGTGCGCCTCCACGCAGAACTGCAGCGCAGGTGGCCGGAGCTGCAGAAGCAGTACCGCGATGCGCTGCCCGGACTCGTCTCGCCAGAATCCTGGGAGCAGATCTTCGAGGAGCAGGCATGACCGCGGCATCCGTCGCCTTCGACCCGGCCACGGCGACGATCGTCATCGTCACCTACAACCGCTCGCACCTGCTCACCGGGTTGCTGGAGAGCATCACGACGATGGACCCGAAGCCGGGCCACGTCGTGATCATCGACAACGCGTCCGCCGACGACACGACCGAGGTCGTGGAGTCGTTCCGGGCGGGCATCGGCACCGAGATCGTCTACCGCCGCCTCGAGACGAACACCGGCGGATCCGGTGGGTTCAGCGAAGGCATGCGCACGGCGTACGAGCTGGGTTCCGAATGGATCTGGATGATGGACGACGACGTCGAGGTCATCCCCGACGGTCTCGCGAAGATGGGCAAGTGGTCCTCGCGGTTCAAGAGCATCCAGGGACGCCGCTACGACTACGACGGCAGCGAGTTCTACTGGCAGTACCGGATCGCCGAGCGCATGGGGATCCCGATCCCGTTCGCGCCGTCCGGCTTCGACGCCTCGGGGTTCAAGGAGATGAACAGCGGATGCTTCGAGGGGATGTTCATCCACCGCTCGATCGTGAAGCGGATCGGCCTCCCCGACCATCGCTTCTTCATCTACTGGGACGATCAGATGTACGGCTGGCTGGCATCGCGCCTCACGACCGCCGTGATCGTCGATGAGTTCGTGCTGCGCCGTACCCGCGAGATCAAGCAGTGGGACATGGGCATCCGCCACATGAACGCGTCGAGCAACGCGTATCGCTTCTACATCATGCGCAACCGTGCCCACATCAAGCACTACTACCGCATCCACGACACCTACAACCCGGTGCTCTTCGGCCTGGGCACGGCGATGACCTTCGCCAAGGAGCTGATCCGCCTGGTCTTCGTCGAGCGCACCGTGCGCGGAACCAGCAATCTGTTCCGCGGCCTCAAGGAGGGGCGGAAGATCTCCCGGGATCGCTCCTGGCAGCCGATGCCGCCCCTGGAGGCGTGATGTCGAACACCCCTCAGCCGGAACTGCGCTGGGCCCCCATCCCACCCAAACCGAAGAATCGTGCACGCATCTGGATCATCATCGGTTCGGTGATCCTGGCGCTCGCGATCGTGGCGGCGCTCCTGTGGTTCTTCCTGCTCCGCGGTGAGACGCCGGGCGGCTCCCCGTCGCCGTCACCGTCGTCCTCGGAGACCGCGAGCCCGTCGCCGTCGGGTGAGCCCGATCCAGGAGCCTCCGAGAACCCGTCCGAGGAGCCGGGCACTCCCCCGGTCGCGCCGGCACCCGACCTCTCCGCTTTCGTGGCACAGGTGCAGCCCCGCCTCGATGACGGCGTCCGCGGCCTCGACATGCTGGCTCAGCTCAGCGGGCAGGACGCCGTCGGAGTCGTCGATCAGCTGCAGCAGGATGCTCAGCGGTTGGCGGAGACGACGCCGCCCACGTCGATTTCGGACTCCTGGTTCACCGCCGTCTCGGAGTACTCCGCGGCGCTGAGCGAGGTCCGCTCCGCCGCCGAGAGCGGCGGGGGCACGACGGACTCTGTGACGACGGCTCGTGAGCGACTCCAGGCGCTTCGGGATCTCATCGAGATCTGATCCGGGGCGCGGCATTCCGTTCAGGCCGGGGCTGCCGGCTCAGGCCGGGGTGCTGTCGGCGTTGTACCGGTCGAGCACGTCGCCGATCGGGCCGTCGAGCACGAGCGCCCCCTTGTCGAGATAGAGACCGCGCTCGCAGAACCGACGCAGATCTCGCTCGTTGTGGCTCACGAAGAAGAGCGTGCGACCCTCGGCGAGCAGCTCGTCGATGCGGCGATAGCACTTCTCACGGAAGGCCTTGTCCCCCACCGCGAGCACCTCGTCGACGAGAAGGATCGGCTCTTCGAGCTGCGAGACGACGGAGAAGGCGAGACGCACCTTCATACCGTTCGACAGATGCTTGTAGGGGGTGTCGAGGAAGTCCTGCAGCTCGGCGAACGCGATGATGCCGTCGAACCGACGGGAGATCTCCGCGCGGCTCATCCCGTGCAATCCCGCGGTGAGACGCACGTTCTCGCGCACCGTGAGATCGCCGACGAAACCTCCGGTGAGCTCGATCAACGGCGCGACGCCCTGGTGGACGTCCACGCGCCCCTCGTCGGGGAGGAGCACCCCGGCCACGAGCTTGAGCAGCGTGGACTTGCCCTGGCCGTTGCGACCGACGACACCGATGGACTCGCCGGGCTGCACCGTGAACGAGACGTTCCGGAGGGCCCAGAACTCGCCGGGACGCTTGCCGCGGCCCTTGCCTCCGAAGAGATCCTTGAAACTTCGGCGGCCTCGGCGATTACGGCGGAAGCGGACGCCCAGATCGACGACCTCGATCGCGCTCATCACAGCTCCTTCAGGACAGCGGGCTCGAGGCGCCGGAAGACGAGGATGCCGAGCACCAGAATGAGGGCGCTGACGAGCACCGCGCCCAGGATCTCGGTGGGGTTCCACTGATCGGGGAAGAACGCGACCCGGTAGAGGCTGAAGATGCCGAACAGCGGGTTGGCCGCCGCGAACTCGCCGAAAGCCCCCGGGAGGTCGGAGCCGGCGTAGATGATCGGTGAGGCGTAGAACAGCACGCGCAGGATCAGGCGGGTGGTGCGCTCGAGGTCGGCGTACAGCGCGCACAGCGGAGCCACCAGGAGTCCGAGGCCCACCAGCAGAACCGCCTGCAGGAGCACCGCGACAGGGAACCACAGCAGCTGCCACGACACCGTCGCACCCGCGAAGATCGCGAAGGCCGCGAGCACGGGCAGCGAGCAGAGGAACTCGATGCCCTTGCTCAGCACGATCCGGTTGACCCAGATCGATCGCGGGATCGCGGTGGAGCGCACGAGCTTGGAGTCGCGGCTGAAGGCGCGGGTGAAGTCGGTGACGGCCGAGTTGAACCACACCCACGGCAGGAGCGCCGAGATCAGGAAGACGATGTAGGGCTGCTCACCGACCGTTCGCGAGAAGACCTGGGTGAAGACGAACCAGTAGATCAGGCTCATCAGCAGAGGGTCGAGTACCGACCACAGATATCCCAGCCAGCTCGTGGCGTAGCGCACGCGGAGATCGCGGGCCGACAGGAGCCAGAGGGAGTGCAGGTAGCGCCGCGCCGAACCCGGCGCGCCGATCGAGGTCTCGCTCATCCCGGTGTGAGGAACATCGTCCGGTCGCCGATCAGGCGAGCGTGTTGTTCCACATCGACAGCGCCGAGCCGATGGCCATGTGCATGTCGAGGTACTGGTAGGTGCCGAGGCGTCCGCCGAAGTGCACGTCCTTCTCCCCCGCCATCAGCTCGCGGTAGGCGAGGAGGCGCTCACGGTCGGTCGCGGTGTTCACCGGGTAGTAGGGCTCGTCGTCGCGACCCGCGAACCGAGAGAACTCCCGCATGATGACCGTGCGGTCCTTCGGGTAGCGATCCGCGCGCTCGGGGTGGAAATGGCGGAACTCGTGGATACGGGTGAAGGGCACGTCGGCGTCCGGGTAGTTCATGACGCTGGTGCCCTGGAAGTCGCCGATGTCGAGGACCTCTTCCTCGAGGTCGATGGTCCGCCAGCTCAGCTCGCCCTCGGTGTAGTCGAAGTAGCGATCCACGGGACCGGTGTAGACGATGGGTACCTGCCCGACGACCGCCGCCTTGTTGAGGGGCTGCGCCTCGTCGAAGAAATCGGTCGAGAGACGCACGTCGATGTTGGGGTGATCGGCCATGCGCTCGAGCCAGGCGGTGTACCCGTCGGTCGGCAGCCCTTCCCAGGTGTCGTTGAAGTATCGGTTGTCGTACGTGTACCGCACCGGGAGGCGGCTGATGATCGAGGCCGGGAGGTCCTTCGCCTCGGTCTGCCACTGCTTGGCCGTGTAATCGCGGATGAACGCCTCGAACAGCGGGCGTCCGATGAGGCCGATGCCGCGCTCCTCGAGGTTGCTCGCCGACGCCGGGTCGAACTCGCCGGCCTGCTCCTGGATGAGCGCCCGCGCCTCGGCGGGGCTGTACGCGGACTGGAAGAACTGGTTGATCGTGCCGAGGTTGATCGGCAGCGGATAGACCACACCCTTGTGAGCGGAGTACACCCGGTGGACGTAGTTCGTGAAGGTGGTGAAGCGGTTGACGTACTCCCACACCGTCGCGTTCGACGTGTGGAAGAGGTGCGCCCCGTAGCGGTGGACCTCGATGCCGGTGGTGGCCTCGGCCTCGCTGTACGCGTTGCCGCCGATGTGGTGGCGTCGTTCGAGGATGGTCACCTTGCGTCCGGCCGCGGCTGCCCGCTCGGCGATGGTGAGTCCGAAGAGACCGGAGCCGACGATGAGGAGGTCCATGGATGCTTCTTTCCTGTCTGGATCCCTGTCGAAGGACCCGTCGCGGCCGGACCCGTCGGGGGCGGCCGTTGGCGTTCCCATGCTACCTGGGACAGAACTCGCCGCCGTCTCGCCGCGCACGCCGCCGTGCAGCCAAACCGCCGCTCGCTCGTATGCTGGAGGCACGATGACCATCGATATCATGCTGCCCTTCTGGGGCGACCCCCTGCTGCTGCGGCAGACGGTCGAATCCGTGCTCGGGCAGACCGATCCCGAGTGGCGGCTGACGGTGATCGACGACGCGTATCCCGACCCGACCGTGGCCGAGTACTTCGCGCAGCTTGACGACCCGCGCGTCCGGTACGTGCGCAACGACGTGAATGTCGGGATCATCGAGAACTTCCGCGCCAGTGTGAGGCTCGCGACGGCTGATCACCTCGTGGTGCTGGGCAGCGACGATCTGCTCCTGCCGGGTTACGTCGCCGCCCTGCGCGACGCCGTGCGACGGCATCCGGATGCCGCCGTCTTCCAGCCGGGCGTGCAGGTCATCGACGAGAACGGCGCACCGTCGCTGCCTCTCGTCGATCGCGTGAAGCAGCGAATGCTCCGCCCCGACACGCGAACGGGCGACGCCGTGCTGTCGGACGAGCGCCTCGCGACAAGTCTCACGCAGGGGAACTGGCTGTACTGGCCTTCGCTGCTCTTCCGCACCGAGGCGATCCGGGCTCACGAGTTCCGCGACGACTTGCCCATCGTGCTCGACCTCGCGATCCTGCTCGACATCGCGTTCGCGGGCGGATCGCTCGTCGTGATCGACGACGAGGTGTTCGCCTACCGCCGGCACACCGAGAGCGCCTCACAGAAGGCGATCCTCGACGGCTCCCGCTTCACCGACGACCGTCGATTCTTCCTCGAGACCGCGCGACGAGCGGATACGCGCGGATGGCGATCAACGGCCCGAGCGGCCCGAGCCCGCCTGTTCGCGCGGCTCCACGCTCTCACGACGGTGCCGACGGTGCTCCGTCGTGGCGATGCCGCCGGACGCCGCGCCCTCTGGCGGCACATCCTCCGCTGATCAGCGGCGGCGGGCGCTCCCCCACGCACGCAGCAGCATCACGCGCGCGCGGAGCACCGCTCCGATGCCACGCGGACGGGACGGAGAGGCGTTCGCGTCGTGAATGCGTCGCCGGATCGTCGCCGTCTCGATGTGCGCCATGGTGCGGTGCGCATTGCCGAAGAGCGCGATCCAGAGGTCGTGGCTCTCGTCGAGGTAGTCCGGAAACGGAAGGATCCGATCCATGACGTCGCGGCGGATCGCCATCGCGCATCCGTAATACGGGGCCATGCCCGCGAAGATCCGCAGCGCGTTACGGGTGCCCTGCCGGGACCACGCGGCGCGCAGCCGCCACGGGCGACGGGTGAGCGGATTCGGCAGCGGTTCGTCCGAACCGAGCAGTACCAGGTTGGATGCCGCGACGGCGGAGTCCTCGAGCGCCGCCACGAACAGCGCGCGACGCCCTGGCACCCAGACGTCGTCCTGATCGGAGAGCATCAGGATGTCTCCGGTCGCCCGTCCCAGAGCCTCTTCGAACGTCTTGACGTACCCGCGGTTCTCCTGGCGTGCGTGCACGCGGATGCGCGGATCGTCGAAAGCCTCCAGCGCGGCGACGGTTCCGTCCTTCGAGGCGTCGTCGACGACGACGAGCTCGTCCTGGGGTTCGAGCTCCCGCAGGATCGACTCAATCTGCGGGCCGAGGAACCGCTCGCCGTTGTACGTCGCCATGCAGACGCTCACCCGCACCGCGCTCATGACGCCACCTCCGTGATCGGCTTGCGCAGCTCCCGCCGCAGGACGAGAACCTGATAGCCGCCGACGCAGAGCTCGGAGATCGCCACGGCCCAGGCCACGAGCGGAACGGATCCGGCTGCGGCGAAGACGAGGATCAGCGGCGCTCCGACGATCGCACCGATGAGCGTCGACACGGCGAGCGCGCGCACGCGCCCGACGACGACCAGGCACGCGTAGCCGACGATGGCGGCCGTGGCGATGCCCACGAAGGCGACGCCGAGGGGCAGCGACACCTGCCACGGCACGCTGATCTCCCCCACCGAGAGGAGCGTGGAGACCCAGGGGCTCAGCACCGCGATGCACGTGCCGCCGACGACGCCGATGAGCATGGCGGCGACGGTCGCGATCCGGGCACGGCGACGGAAGTCGGCTTCGGGGTCGGGCACCCAGCTCTGGAAGTACTGCTGGATGGGGAGCAGAGCGACCGACGCGTACTTGAAGAGACGGTCGGCAAACGCGTACATCGGCTGAAGCCCGGGGAGGAACGCCTGCACGGCCACCATCGGCAGGGTGACGTACAGACCGCTGACGAGCGTCGCCGACACGGCATGCCGTTGCCCGCTCAGCGCGGTGCGCAGGGGAACCGGAGTGTGCGCGGCTCCGAACGAACCTCGCAGTACGACGACGGCGTCGAGCACGACAGCACCGATGAAGCCGAGGCCCTGCGCGACGAGGTAGACCCAGAGTTCCCCCGTGACGACGGCGCCGATCACGCCGGCGATGCCTCCCGCAACGGTCGGGAGCGTGTCGCAGAGCAACAGGCGCATCGGCTTGCCCTCGCCCGTGAAGTACCAGATCGCCCCGAGCTGCGGCAACAGGTACACCGCGGCGCCGAGCACCGAGATCAGCACGTCGCCGCGTGTGAGGAGAGTCAGGATCACGGCGATGACCGGCAGCACGAGCACGTAGAGCAACGCGCGGGCGCGCAGCGACGTGCGATAGAAGGCCTGGCGTTGCCCGATGGGGATGCCGGCGACGGTGGCCGCACCCGTCGCTCCCCAGCCGAAGGCCACGAGGATGCCGCCGAACTGCGAGACGGTCTGCACGAGTGCGAGCGTTCCCCAGGTCGACTTCCCGAGGGACGAGGTCAGGAGCGGGATCGAGACGATCCCGATCAGCGTCACGACGCCGACGGAGATCGTGAACCCGCTGAGACGGCCGACCGCCGTCCGGATGGGCCCGCTCACTTCTCCCCCTCCGCGACCACGGGGGCGTCCCACCGGATCTCGGCCGCGATCGGCATCAGCGCGTCCGGCATCCGCCCCATCCGACCGCGCACGGCGGCGACGAGAGCGGCCCGGTACACACGCGCCAGCGCGCGGCGCGGCCTCGCGACCCACCAGGCGTTCGCGAAGTGGATGCCGTCGAGCAGCGTTTCCCGGATGATCTGCCCCGGTGCGGAGAGGAAGTACTCGCGGTTGAGGATCAGGCGGTTCCGCACGCGGTAGAAGTAACGGAATGGCGTGCTCAGGCTGAATTCCGCGGGGACCCCCGGGAGCACGACCGTGCGGCCGAACAACTCGCGCCGGTACCGGGTGCCGAGCGTGTGCTCCATCCGCACCCCTCCTGCGGCGAGTACCCGCCAACCGCGGGCGCGGACCCGCAGCCCGAACTCCATGTCGACGAGGTCGATGAAGAAATCCTCCCGCAGGGGTCCCGCCTCGGCGATCACGGCCGCGGGGATCAGCATCCCCGACTGGATGACGTTGGCGGCGTCACCGAAGGTCGCCTCAGGCCCCGTCTGCTGACGCACGCCGGCGAAGTACTCCGGCACGACGAGGCCGACGTGGATACCGGCACGGGTCGCGACGTCATGGGCGGAGACGAGGTTCCGGACGAACCCCTCCGCCACCCGGGAATCCTGGTCGAAGGTGATCACGAAGGCGGCACCGGCGTCGAGCGCGCGTGCGATCCCGTCATTGAGCGCCGCCGCGATCCCGTCGTTGTCGGGCCTGCGGACGACGATCGCCCCCGCGCTCTCGAGCCTGTCGAGTACCGCCTCGGCGATGGGCCCCGAGCCGTCGTCGACGACGATCACTCCCTCGACCTGTTCGGCGACGGAGGAGACGGCGTCCAGAGCGGCGTCACCGGGACGGAACGTCGAGAACACCGCCCACACGGGGGAAGCACTCATCCGAGACGCACCGGACGACGGACGGAGAAGGGAATCACGAGCATGGCGCATTTAGACTAGCTTCATTCGCTGTTCAATCCCCGCAGACTCGGAAGGCCGCCTGTGTCGACACATCCCTTCGGCACGATCGTGCTCGCCGCCTACTCCCCCGACCCGGAGCTCTTCCGCCGGCAGCTGACCTCCCTGCAGGCGCAGACGGTCCGCGAGTGGGAGTGCGTGATCTCGGTCGACGGCGATCCCGAGCCGATCGCCGCGCTGGTCGCCGAGATCACCGAGGGAGACGCCCGATTCCGCATCGTCGGCGACGGCACACGGCTCGGTTTCTACCTGAACTTCGAACGCGGCCTCCTCGCCGTCGACGAGCGGAGCGAGTGGATCGCCCTCTGCGACCAGGACGACCGCTGGGACGCGGACAAGATCGAGAAGCTCCTCCCGCACCTCGACGAGGTCTCTCTCGTCTCGGCCCAGGCCCGGCTCGTCTCGTACCCCTCCGAAGTGGAGACGGGCCGTACGACGCGTCACGACCACGGCGCGATCTTCACGATCCTCTCCAACGAGTTCACCGGCTCGCTCTGCGTGTTCCACCCCGAAGTGTTGCCGACCGCACTGCCGTTCCCCCGAGCTTCGACTCGGGCGGCCGCGCACGATCACTGGCTCGCCGTCGTCGCGTCGGCGCACCGGGGCACCCGCATCATCGACGACGTCGTCCAGGACTACGTCCAGCACGATGCGAACGTGTTCGGCGACCCGAGCAGGCTGGGCAGCGGAAGCATCCGCAGTTCCATCACCAACGTGCTCGCGCAGTCCCAGCGCTTCGAAGGTTCACGGAGCCCCCGGTCGATCTTCCGGATGACGTTCTGGGCCTACGTGGGCTGGCGCCAACTGATGGTCGACACCCTCGCCGCGCGTCGCACCGACGACGCGACCGATTCCCGTCAGGAGCTGGCCTTCGGTCGCTCCCGCAGGCTGCGCACCGCGCTGTCACTGCTCCGTGCGGGACGCGCACGGGAGATCGTCCCCGAGCGCTTCACCTGGGAGTACCGGGCGAGCTGGATCGGCGGAGCACTCAGCGGTGGCCGACGCGCCGTCGCCCGAGCGGTCACCCCGCCTCGGCGCTGACGCCCCGTCAGGAGGGTTCGCCGTCCGACCCCGTCCGGGGAGCCTCGAGCTTCGCGAGCCTGCCCTCGACGCTCTCCAGCTGCGTGCGGAGGATGGCTGCTTCCTCCGCGAGTCGCCGCGTCTCCTCCTCGACCTGGCTGAGCTCCCACGAGAGGTGCAGGGCGACGCCGAGGAGCAGGAGGATCGCGGTCGCGAAGAGCAGGTTCGAGGGGACCTGCACACCGAGCAACGCCGTGAGCCCGCCCAGCAGGCCGGGGAACAGCCCGACGATGAGCACCGAGACGGCGATCACGAGCCAGAGGACCGCGTACTTCTCGCGCAGTTTGCGCGTGAGGAGCATCCACAGGACGATCACGACGATCAGGACGGCGAGAACGATCCCGACGAAGACGATCATGCGCGTTCCTCCTGTCGCTGTGAGCCAGTACGTCGCATCGCGGCCAGCAGCAGCGCGAACACCGACCTGAGCAGGTAGACCGTGGAACCGAGCGGGCCCTGGCTGGGATTGCCATGCGCACGCGGGCGCATCGCGACGCCGACCTGCGTGACCGTCAGCCCGGCGTGCAGCGCGGCGACGAGTGAGTCGAGGGTGTCACCGAGATACTCGGCCGGGTAATAGTGCACGTATTGGGCGATCGCGCGGGTGTTCGCCGCGCGGAAACCGCTCGTCACATCGGTCAACCGCGTCTTGGCGATGCGCGACACCACCGAGGCGAGGAAGAGCATCGCCCAGCGCCGGGGGCCGCGCACCGAGTAGTCGCCGACGTCGGAGAAGCGCGCGCCGATCGAGATGTCGGCGTGCTCCAGGCCGGCGAGCACCCGATCGATGTCGACGGGGTCGTGCTGCCCATCGGCATCCACCTGGATCGCGGCTCCGTAGCCCTCGCGCGCCGCATAGGTGAACCCGGTGCGCATCGCACCGCCCACGCCCAGGTTGAAGGGCAGGGAGAGCACGGCCGCGCCGGCGGCTCGGGCCACCTCGGCCGTGTCATCGGTCGACCCGTCGTCGATCACGACGACGTCGTACCGCGACGAGGCCGCCCGGATCTCGCGCACGGTGTCGCCGACGCTGCGCTCCTCGTTCCACGCGGGGACGAGGACCAGGACGCGATCGATGCGCGTGGTGTCGCTCATGAGGGAAGTCTCTCCGTGTTCAGCCGAGACCGCAGGCGGTCACTTCGTACAGTCTGGCATCGCCCTGGCTGTCGACCAGGCGCACCGCTCCCGATTCCTCGAGATCCTCGAGGCCTGCGAGCGGATGCGATCCGCCGTGCACCTCCCGATCCCCGAAATCGAGGACGAACCGGACGTCGAGCGCCTCGGCCGCATCGCACACGGCGGGCATCGACTCGGCGTCGGCGAGGTGGTCGTTGATTGTCGCCGCATCGTCGGAGACGTCCACCAGGATGTGCGGCATGAGCACTTGGCGCCCACCGATCGCGTACGCGAGTGCGGTGCCGGTGTACGGGTTACCGGCGATTACGGAGCCTGCGGGGACGTGCTCGGGGAGGCGTTCGAGCAGGGCCATTTCGTCCGAGCTGATGAGGGAAGAACCCTCGTCCAGCACGAAGCGGATCTGCGCCTGCGCGACGGCGGCCGGGATGGCGGGAAGCGGCAGGACCACGAAGCCGATCGCGGCGGCGACGACGCCGGCGATCACGCGCAGGAGATGTCCGTCGGGCTGGGCCCGCGACCAGAGCCGCCCGATCGCCTCGACCGTGCGCGCGATCCCCAGGGTCGCGAGCGGGACCAGCGCGATCCCGAACACCGCCGCCAGACGCGGCCAGTTGTTGTACCAGCTCCCCGTCAGCGCATCCCGGATGGGACCGATGGGCAGTGAGATGACGACGATGAAAAGGATCGCGCCGATCGCCCAGAGAGCCGCACCGACCACGAGCGCCTCACTGCGCTCCTTCAGAACCCAGAAGAGGCCGAGGAGCACGGCGATCGCGACGCCGATTGCGATCGTTCCGTAGAACATCGACACCTGCGCGACTTCGAGCGCCGCCTGTCCGGGAGTGAGGGCCGTCGGCCACCCGCGGGTCGGCAGCGGCGGGCGCAGCACCATGAGCAGGAGAACACCGACGCCGAAGTAAGCGAGGACGCCGGCGGCGAGTGCCGCGCGAACCCGACCGGATCGATGCGCGCGCCACAGGCGCACCACGAAGACGAGAACGATCGGCACCGAGAACGCGAGCCAGGCGACGAATCCGCCCGGGTGCGCGAGGGCGACGCCGGGGATCGCGCCGAGCGCGACGAAACCCCACCAGCCCGGCGCGAGGTCCTTCGCCGATGTTCCGATTCCGAAGGCGGATGCCGTCGCCGCCACCGTGACGGGGACCACGGCGAGAGCGAGCTGGAACGGGTAAAGGACGCCGTAGTCCATCGGCAGGATCGGGAACATCGGGATGGCGCAGCTCACGATCGCAGCGGTGACGGTGACGGTCGCCGACTTCCCCATGAGCGTCCGCGCCAGGAGCATGGCGCTCAGCGGCCAGATGACCGCGGCGATCACGAGCGTCTGCGCGTTGACGACGGCGGGGATGCCGACCCCGCTCAGCTGCGCCACGATGGCGGCGGTCGCGTGCCAGGCCGACGGATAGAAAGGAACTCCGCCGTTCGGGCTCGTCATCTGCCCGAGTTCGAGGGGCGAGGCGGCGCCGGTGTCCATGATGTAGCGAATGGCGTTGAGGTGGAACACGTTGTCGAACGTCTGCGAGATCGCCGACGGCTGACCGATCACCGCGAAGATCTGCAGTCCGATGACCACCGCTGCGGCCACAGCGGCGCCGATGGTCCACCACCGCGACGTCGACGGCGACGAGGTCACGCCACGCCGTCCGCGGCGGCGTACGAGATGGATCCCCACGCCGATCACCGCAGCCAGGACGAGGCACGGCACGATCGACCAGCCGATCCCGGCGAAGCCGGCGAGCAGACTCGCACCCCCGACCACGGTCATGGCGAACGCCGGTGCGGCGGCCACGGCCCAGAGCCCGCGCAGTCCGATCAGCCACGCCAACGTTCCGCCCAAGACGGCGTACAGCGCGAGAAGCACGGCGGCAGGCCAGAGCAGTTCGAGCATTTCCATGTATTCCAGACCCTCTCACCGACAACCGAACCAGGATATCCCGGCTGGGCTGCGATCTCGGCGAGGGCGCTCCCCCTGCGGCCGGACAGGGTGATCCGGGCACGGTGTGACAACATAGAGGCGTGAAAGGCATTATTCTCGCCGGCGGGTCCGGCACGCGGCTGCACCCGATCACGCTGGGCGTCTCGAAGCAGCTGATCCCGGTCTACGACAAGCCGATGGTCTACTACCCGCTCTCGACGCTGATGCTGGCAGGGATCAACGACATCCTCGTGATCACGACGCCGCACGACGCGGCGCATTTCGAGCGCCTCCTCGGCGACGGGTCGCAGTTCGGCGTGAACCTGACGTTCGCGCAGCAGCCCTCTCCGGACGGACTCGCGCAGGCGTTCACGATCGGCGCGGACTTCATCGGCGACGACTCGGTCGCCCTGGTCCTCGGCGACAACCTGCTCTACGGTCCGGGGCTCGGCAGCCGTCTGCAGCGTTTCGAGAACATCGACGGCGGGGCGGTCTTCGCGTACTGGGTCGCCGAGCCCGAGGCCTACGGTGTCGTCGAGTTCGACGCCGAAGGACGCGCGGTCTCGCTCGAGGAGAAGCCCGCCTCCCCCAAGAGCAACTACGCCGTTCCCGGCCTCTACTTCTACGACAACGACGTGATCGAGATCGCTCGTAATCTGGCGCCCAGCGCCCGCGGCGAGTACGAGATCACCGATATCAACCGTGAGTACCTCGAGCGTGGCAAGCTCCAGGTCGAGGTCCTCCCGCGCGGCACCGCCTGGCTCGACACGGGAACGTTCGACCAGATGACCGACGCCGCCGAGTACGTGCGCACGATGGAGCGTCGTACGGGCATGAAGATCGGGATGCCGGAGGAGGTCGCCTGGCGCCAGGGCTTCCTCAGCGACGACGAGCTGCGCGAACGCGCCGAGAAGCTCCTCAAGTCCGGCTACGGCGCCTATCTGCTCGACATCCTCAAGAGAGGCCACGCATGACCCGTCTGCTCGTCACCGGAGGGGCCGGTTTCAT
Source organism: Microbacterium galbinum (assembly GCF_023101185.1). Taxonomy (GTDB): domain Bacteria; phylum Actinomycetota; class Actinomycetes; order Actinomycetales; family Microbacteriaceae; genus Microbacterium; species Microbacterium galbinum. The sequence goes on along the minus strand of NZ_CP078077.1, from coordinate 2,563,996 downwards.
CGGCTCCAACTTCGTCCACCACGTGATCGAGAACACCGAGCACCACGTCACGGTGCTCGACGCCCTCACCTACGCCGGGAACCGGCGGTCGCTCGAGGGACTCCCCGAGGATCGGCTCACGTTCGTCCATGGCGACATCACGGATGCCGGCCTGGTCGACGGCCTCTTCGCCGACACGGATGCCGTGGTGCACTACGCCGCGGAGTCGCACAACGACAATTCGCTGAACGACCCCCGGCCGTTCCTCGACACCAACATCATCGGCACGTACACCCTGCTCGAGGCCGCACGACGACACGACGTCCGTCTCCACCACATCTCCACCGACGAGGTCTACGGCGACCTCGAACTCGATGATCCCGAGCGTTTCACCGAGTCGACGCCGTACAACCCGTCCTCGCCCTACTCCTCGACCAAGGCGGGGAGCGATCTCCTCGTGCGCGCGTGGGTGCGGTCGTTCGGAGTCCAGGCGACCATCTCGAACTGCTCGAACAACTACGGCCCGTACCAGCACGTCGAGAAGTTCATCCCGCGTCAGATCACGAACGTGATCCGGGGCATCCGTCCGAAGCTCTACGGTGCCGGGCACAACGTCCGCGACTGGATCCACGCCGACGACCACTCCTCGGCCGTGCTGACGATCCTCGAGAAGGGCGCGATCGGCGAGACGTACCTCATCGGCGCCGACGGCGAGAAGGACAACAAGTCCGTCGTCGAGCTGATCCTCACCGAGATGGGCCAGCCTGCGGACGCGTACGATCACGTCACCGACCGCGCCGGCCACGACCTCCGCTACGCGATCGACTCGAGCAAGCTGCGCGACGAGCTCGGCTGGGCTCCGCAGTTCTCGGACTTCGAGGCCGGACTCGCCTCGACGATCCAGTGGTACCGCGACAATGAAGCCTGGTGGGCGCCGTCCAAGGACGCCGTCGAGGCGTTCTACGCGGGCAAGGGCCAGTGAGCACCGCGTTCGGGAAGCAGCTCGAACGGATCGAGACGCCCATCCCGGGCCTCGTCGTGTTCGAACTGCCCGTCCACGGGGACTCGCGCGGATGGTTCAAGGAGAACTGGCAGCGCGAGAAGATGCTGGCGCTCGGGCTCGAGGACTTCGGCCCGGTGCAGAACAACATCTCGTTCAACGACGCCGTCGGCACGACGCGTGGTATCCACGCGGAGCCGTGGGACAAGTGGGTCTCGGTGGCGACCGGGCGCATCTTCGGCGCGTGGGTCGACCTGCGCGAAGGACCGACCTTCGGCACCGTGTTCACCACGGAGATCGACGCGTCTCGGGCGATCTACGTCCCTCGGGGCGTGGGCAACTCGTACCAGACGCTCGAGGCCGACACGGCGTACACGTACCTCGTCAACGACCATTGGTCCCCCGATGCCTCGTATTCGTTCCTGAACCTCGGCGACGAGACGGCCGCGGTGGCGTGGCCCATCCCGCTCGCCGATGTCGAGATCTCGGAGAAGGACAAGGCGCACCCCCGGCTCGCCGACGTCACCCCGATCCCGCCGAAGCGCATCCTCGTCCTCGGGGCCTCCGGGCAACTCGGACTCGCGTTGCGCGCTCGTTTCGGAGACGCCGCCCACATCGAGTACGCCACACGCGACGACATCGATGTGACCGCTTCGGACCTTTCGTCCGCTCGGCGGTGGCGCGACTACGGTCTGATCGTCAACGCCGCCGCGTACACCGCGGTCGACCTTGCTGAGACTCCGGAGGGCCGAGAGCAGGCGTGGGCGGCGAACGCGACCGCGGTCGCCGCGCTCGCCCGTGTCGCCGACGATCACGGCATCACCCTGGTGCATGTGTCGAGCGACTACGTCTTCGACGGAACGGTCGACGGCGCCTACGACGAGAACGCCCCGTTGCGCCCGCTCGGCGTCTACGGCCAGACCAAGGCGGCCGGTGACCTCGCCGCATCCACGGCGTCGCGGCACTACGTCGTGCGCACCTCCTGGGTCATCGGCGAGGGAGGCAACTTCGTCCGGACCATGCACTCGCTCGCCGAGCGTGGAATCGACCCGCGGGTCGTAGGCGACCAGTTCGGGCGCCTCACCTTCACCTCGGACATCGCGGACGCGATCGCGCACCTCTACGAATCGGATGCCGCCTACGGCGTCTACAACGTGACCGGATCGGGCGATGCCCGGTCCTGGGCCGAGATCGCGCGCGAAGTCTTCCGTCTCGGCGGCCACGACCCCGAGCGCGTCACGGCCGTGAGGACGGAGGACTACTTCGCCTCGGCGACCGGTCCGGTGGCACCGCGTCCGCGGAACAGCCGTCTGGACCTGACCAAGATCATCGCATCGGGCTTCTCGCCCGCTCCGGTAGACGACTCCCTGCGCGCCTACGTCGCAGGTCTGAAGGGTTGAGGGAATGAAACTCAGTGTCATCGGCTGTGGATACCTCGGAGCCGTGCATGCGGCAGCCATGGCTTCGATCGGCCATGAAGTCATCGGCTTCGATGTGGACCACGCGAAGATTGAGCGGCTGGCCGCTGGCGAGGCGCCGTTCTACGAACCGGGCTTCAACGACCTCCTACGGGAGTCGCTCGCCTCCGGAAATCTTCGGTTCACGACCGACCCGGCCGCGCTCACCGGGTCCACCGTCCATTTCATCGCAGTCGGCACGCCGCAACGCGAGGACAGTGATGGCGCTGATCTGCGATTCGTCGACGCAGCGGTCACTGGCCTCCTCCCCCACCTCGCGCCGGGGGATCTCGTCGTCGGCAAGTCGACCGTGCCGGTGGGCACCGCCCAGCGGCTCGCCGATATGGTCACGCCGACCGGGGCGATGCTCGCCTGGAATCCGGAGTTCCTGCGCGAAGGCTTCGCCGTGCAGGACACGCTCCAGCCGGACCGCATCGTTTACGGTACGGCGATTCGAGACGGCGCGGAGGTGGAGATCCTCGATGCCGTCTACGCGACCGCCTTGAAGGGCGGAGTCCCACGACTCGTCACCGATTATGCGACAGCCGAGCTCGTCAAGGTCGCCGCGAACGCATTCCTCGCGACGAAGATCTCCTTCATCAACGCGATGTCCGAGATCGCCGATGCCACCGGCGCGGATGTCACCGAACTCGCGGATGCTATCGGCCACGACGTCCGGATCGGAAGACGTTTCCTGAACGCGGGGGTCGGTTTCGGCGGAGGCTGCCTACCGAAGGACATCCGAGCGTTCGCCGCCCGCGGGGAAGAGCTCGGCCATGGACGAGCCCTCCGCTTCCTCCGTGAGGTGGACGAGATCAACCTGCGCCAGCGCACGCGTCTCGTCGAACTCGTCGAAGAAGCACTCGGAGGATCGGTGGCAGGGAGGCGGATCGCGATCCTCGGACTCGCCTTCAAGCCGAACTCCGACGACACCCGCGACTCCCCCGCGCTCGACGTCGCGACGCGCTTGCACGGCTTGGGGGCGGATGTCGTCTCCTACGATCCGGAGGCCGTCGGAACCGCGCGTCGCGCTCGGCCGCACCTCGTGTTCGCCGAGTCCTTGGAAGAAGCCGTCGCGAAGGCCGAAGTCACCGTCGTCGTCACGGAATGGGACGAGTTCCGCGAATTGAGTCCCGATGCCATCGCGAGTGCTGTCGCCGAGAAGAAGGTCATCGACGGCCGCAACTGCCTCGATCCCGAGCGATGGCGTGCTGCCGGTTGGACGTACCGTGGCCTCGGCCGGCGCTAACCTTCGCAGAGATCGCGAGAAAGCGGTCAAAGCAACGGCAACGCCGACCAGCCATACCCCTCGGGCGGATATCCAGGCGCTGCGTGCATTCGCCGTCGCTGCGGTGGTGCTTTTTCATGTCTGGCCGAAGGCGATCGAAGGCGGGTACATCGGCGTTGATGTCTTTTTCGTGATCTCGGGCTACCTGATCACCGGACAACTCGTTCGTTTGCGAGAGCGTGGAAACCTCCGACTCGGAGCGTTCTGGGCTGCCCGAGCGCGACGTCTCCTGCCGGCAGCACTTCTGGTGCTCCTCGCCAGCACCGCTCTCACCGTGCTGTTCGCGCCGCCCGCCTTGGTCACGCAGTATCTTCGTTCGATCGTCGGGAGCACGCTGTACGTCGAGAACTGGGTTCTGGCCGCGGATGCGGTCGACTACCTCGCCGCTGAGAATGCGCCACCGATCGCCCAGCACTATTGGTCTCTCTCGGTCGAAGAACAGTTCTACATCGTTTGGCCGCTTCTCGTTATCGCAGCAACCACGGCGATTCTGACCAAGAAGTACGGACGGCGCGCACTCGTCGCCCTTCTGCTCGCTATCACTGTCGGCAGCCTCGTTCTGAGCATCGTCACCACCTTCGCCGCTCCCTCGTTCGCTTACTTTGCGACGCCCGTTCGTATGTGGGAGTTCGGGTTCGGAGCGCTCGTCGCCCTAATCCCGTCGATCATCGTGCCCGCTCTTCTTCGATCGCTGATATGGATAGCAGGGTGGGCCGCGCTCCTGTTCTCCGCATTCGCCTTCGACTCTGCCACTCCTTTCCCCGGGTATGCGGCGATCCTTCCGGTTTCCGCCACGGCGCTGCTGATGCTCATCGGCCCAGCGCCGCCGTTCCGTCTCGCCTCCATGCAGGGATGGAAGCCGATCCAGTGGTTGGGCGACAACTCATACGGGATCTACCTCTGGCACTGGCCGCTCGTGGTCATCGCCCCCGCAATTCTCGGGGCCGACCTCGAACTCTGGCAGAACATCCTCCTCGTCATCACGACGTGCGTGCTTGCCGCTCTCGGCAAGAGATTCGTCGAGGACCCTCTCCGCTTCGGACGGCTCGCAACTTTTCGGCCCCGCGCGATTCTCGCGGGTACCCTGGTCGCGATGCTGCTCGTCGTCGCCGCCGCAGGACTCCCCGCGCTTTCGATCGCAGCCTCCACGCAGGCGCAAACCGAGCGGGCGCAGGCCGAGGTCGCCGATCCCGCTTCCTGCCGGGGGGCGAATATACTGCTGAATCCGAGCTGTGAGGGCGCCCGGGATATCCCGGTACCCAGCGCGGATCTCATACCGGGACTAGGCGGTCTCTACGACGACACGGACGGCGCGTTCGATTGCTACACCGCCGCCGAGACAGCACTCGAACCCTGCCACATCGGATCCGACGATCCAGAAGCGGTCCGAATCGCGCTGACAGGAGATTCTCATGCCGCCATGCTCGTTCCTGGGCTGCGAGACGTCGCTGCCGATGCCGGCTGGTCGATCGATGTGTATGTGGGACGCGGATGCGTGTGGTCTGCAGATCCCGACCCCAAGTGCGCTGCCCGCCAAGCGTCCCTGCAGAAAGATCTGCTGAGCAACGGATACGATGCCATCGTCGTGACCGCATGGAATCAGCTCGAAGCGACCGACCAAGTGCGTCAGCAACGCGCAGAACGGTTCGCCGAGCGCTGGAGAACCGCGCGAGAGCAGGGCATCCAAGTGATCCCTGTCCTGGACAATCCAGGTATCGCACAATCGTCAGCCGACTGCGTGACGTCGACGAGCAGTTTCACCTTCGAGACGTGCGCATTCGCGGCCGCTGACTTCCTTCGTGAGGATCCGCTCGCCCTCGCAGCCGATGAATCGGGAGTCACTCCGGTCGACCTTCGCGGCGCGTATTGCGACCCCGACGGCGTCTGTCCGATGGTCGCCGGCGGTGTGGTCGTTTACCGAGATCTCCACCACATCACGGCGTCGTTCAGTCATTCCCTGGCGCCGTATCTCCTCGACGAGATCACTGCGCTTCTCGACGCGGCGCCCTCAACATCCCCCTAGGAAAAAACCATGCCTGCTTCTCTCGTCTCTATCGTCACTCGAACGAAGGACCGCCCCGCTTTTCTTCGCCGAGCGCTGCGGAGTATCGGCGCCCAGACCTACGCGAATTGGGAACTTATCATCGTCGACGATGGCGGCGCTCCGGGAGTGGTCGAAGCCGTGCTCGCCGATGCGCCGAGTGCGACTCGAGCGCGGACACGTGTCGTCGCCCACGCCACACCGCAGGGGCGATGGCAGGCCGCGAACGCAGGCGTGAGGGAGGCGCGCGGCAATCTCGTCATCCTCCACGATGACGACGACTCCTGGGCATCAAGCTTTCTGGCTCGGGCTGTCGGCTATCTCGACGACAACCCGCAGCGCGTCGGAGTCGTCTCACGCATCGAGATCGTCTGGGAGGAGCGAGACGGCGATTCGTTCATCGAGACGAATCGAGAGCCCTTCCTCCCGAATTCTGTTGCGCCTCTTCTCATGGACCAGCAACGCTTCAACCAGTTCGTGCCGATCGCCTTCCTCTATCGACGCGAGCTGCACGATGCGTTGGGGCTCTATGACGACTCTCTTTCGGTCATCGGTGACTGGGTTTTCAATTCTCGAGTTCTTCAGCACAGTGCACTTGAGTACCTCGACACGGAACCACTGGTGTACTGGCATCAGCGTCCATCGTCAAGCGGCGTTGATGGAAATAGCGTCATTGAATCGAGCGAGGAGCATCGACGCGTCGACGCGCTCGTCCGCGACCAGGAATTCCGGGCGCTCATCGCTCGGGAAGGTGCCGGCGGAGCGCTCTACTTCGAGCGCCGCCTCCGTGAAACGGAGGAGTTGATGAAACGCGAGTTCGAGTTACTCCGTCACGAATCGTTGCACCCCGTTCGATCCTTCTACCGTCGCGTACGCAATCGGATCATCCGCCGATCCGGAATAGGATGATGCTGTGAAGTCTGGCCCCAGCCTCTGTGTCTTCCCCTCATGGACGGGAAACCCGTACCTCAATCTCATGAACCTGGCTCCACGAGCCGCCGGATACCAATTGATCCAGCGGTCGGCCTATGAGTCCCTCCTCAAGACCCTGGTGGTCCTGGGCGACGGAGATGTTCTGCATGTTCACTGGACGGCGCCGATCGCGCAAGCTGCGCATAGCCACCGCGCAGCAGCCCGACGGGTCCGAGCCGTCGAGACGGCGCTCGAGGACGCGCGGCGAAGAGGCGTTCGGATCGTCTGGACGGTGCACAACCGGCTCCCCCACGAACTCGTCCACCCCGCTGCAGAGCGCGACCTCTACGGCGTGCTCGCCGGGGCCGCGGATCTGATCCACGTTATGGCACCTTCAACCGCAGAGCTCGTCGCCGATGTCGTGGCCCTCCCCCCTGAGAAGGTCGTCCAGATACCTCACCCCAGTTATCTGGGGGTGTACGACTCCGACGTCTCGCGCGAAGAGGCGCGCCAGAGTTTCGATCTGAGCCCTGACGATCGAGCGGTCCTGTTCCTCGGCCAGATACGTCCTTACAAGGGCATCGACCTCCTCCTCGAGGCCGCCGCCTCTGCTCGCGATTCTGACGGAAGAAGGCCAGTCCTCCTCCTGGCTGGGTCCGCGAGCCCCGAATCGATCGCTCAGTTCGACGATCTCAAGCCCGCAGGCCTGCGGATTGTCACCTCGTTCGAGTCCGTACCCGATGCGGATGTCGCCCGATGGTATCGAGCGGCGGATATCGCTGTCTTCCCGTATCGGGCCATCCTCAACTCCGGCAGTCTTCATCTCGCTGCCACCATGGAGGTTCCCGCGGTGCTCCCTGGGCTTCCTCACCTCCGCGAGCAGTTCGGCGACCAGCCTTGGGTGTCGTTCTTCGATGTCGCAGATCCCGTCCGATCTCTCGCAGAACTGCTCAGCGACGGGGGTCTGACCCAAGGCGTCGAGGCTTCAGACTTCGAGCGATTCAACGAGGGCATCAGCCCCTGGACGGTTTCTCTCGCCTATCGTGACGCACTCCGCGAGCTCAGTACCACGACGACGGATTGAGCCGTTCTCCCTCGGCCTCCCTCGGCATGAGCGGGGAGCGACACCCCGCTGACTGCTAGGAAGAGTTGCCGGCTGCGCGACGCATGAACGAGATCGCCCGGATCGCCAGTCGACGCGGGGCTCGTACAACCCAGTGCGCACGCCGCTCGAGCCGTACCCACGCTCCTCGTTGCTCGTACAGTACGTTCTCCCACGGTCGGTACTCGGGCACCTCGGAGTCGGCGTAGCCAGAGACGACGAGATCGTCGTCGAGTAGAAACGCCGGTTGGACCAAGACGCCGTGCGGGAGCTGAGAGACCGCGAACTCTGCCTCGCAAGTGGCCCCGTTTTCGGCCGAACGCCAGCGATGCCGTCGCGGCATGACGATCACATCGCGACTCCACAGGACGGGAACAGCACCCGGAGCGGTTGCGCGGGCGTGCACACGAAGCGGGTCGCTACCGAACAATGGGGTGATCGTTCCCCCGAGGTCCCTCTGACGGCGCGCGACTCTCGCAATATCCTGCGCGGCGAGTTCTGGGACCAGCTCACGGATGGCCGCCCCGAAACGCTCCACCCCGTCCAGCGCGAGTCGCAGCCACTCTTGCTCGAGTTCGTCATCGGTGATCCGGACGTTGGTGAGCGATTCAGCGACGGCCCACAGCAATTCGTGCTCTCGGACCAGCCCAGGGGCGGCATCATCCGCGGCCTTGAGCAATGCGCCGACCGAACGGAGGCGTAGCAACCCCTCATCCGTGCGCCAAGAACCACCGTCAACGAGCTGTGCCACCGCGCGCGCAGCAAGAATATGACCGGCGGCGAAGAGGTTCAGTGCCAGCCGCTTCCGTTTGTCGATCCAACCTGCGGCTGGCTCCACCATCGCAAGCAGCTCCTGGAAGGACGAGATCGCTGCATCGTCGGACGGTTGCGCATGCTCCCAAGACATCAAGAACTTGCGAACGTGGAAGAACCCATCTCGATCATGGATAAGCGAGGAGTAGCGCGAACGCAACTCCTCGTTCTCGACCGAGGCGATGAGCTGCGCGCAGATCTTCTCCTGCCCCACGTAGCTGAGGAACGAAGCGGAGGACGAGGCTTTAGAAGTCATCGACGTCGAGCCGGGGCGGTCGCGGTAGAGATAAACGACGTCTTCGACGACATCGATGCTCTGCGCCTTGACATAGGCGGTAACCATGGGCACGATGTCGTTTGATCTCGGCACATCTGGGAAGCGGATGCGATGCCGCTCCCAGAATTCCCGATCGAACGCCTTGTTCCAACACGGCCTGCTGAAGATCATCGTCGGGATGTCTGAGAGCACCGCACCGCGAGCGGGGGCATCGAAGGCCTTCATACTAGCCGTCGGGCGCCACGTCGAGTTCGGCGAGAACTTGAGGTAGTCGCCGACGGCCATGTCCGAGCGGCTGTCCTCGAGCGAGGAGATCAGTGCGGAATACGCACCCTCCGGCACAATGTCGTCTCCATCAGCGAAGATGATGTACTTGCCCCGGGCGAGCCGCACTCCTTCGTTGCGGGCCGATCCTCCACCACGTTCGGTTGCACGCACGAGGACCAGACGCGGGTCTTCGAGAGCGAGACGATCGACGACATCGACCGTTCCATCCTCGGAATGGTCATCAACAACGATGACCTCCATGCTGCGAACGCGCTGGGCGAGTATCGATCGCAGAGTCTCCACGACCCAGGTGCGCACGTTGTGCGTCGGTACGATAACGGACAACGTGATTTCGTCGGTCATCGAGTGCTCTCCTTGAGAACTTTGATCGCGTCCGCGATGGGCCCGTCGAATATCTTCGTGCCACGGTTGATGACGATGCCACGTTCACAGAGCTCTTCGACCATCTTCATGTCGTGACTCACGACGAGCATCGTCACACCAGTCTCCGCGAGCTCCTTGATCCTGGCGCGACACTTCTCGCGGAAGGGCGCATCTCCCACCGACAGGACCTCATCGACGAGGAGAATATCGAGGTCGACGTGAATCGCAACGGAGAAGGCGAGCCTCATGAACATCCCCGACGAGTAGTGCTTCACCTCCTGATCGATGAAGTCACCAATCTCGGAGAACTCGACGATCGCGTCGAAGCGTGCCTCCGTCTCTTTGCGACCCATCCCGAGGATCGCAGCATTCAAGAAGACGTTCTCTCGACCCGTGAGATCGGGGTGGAACCCCGCTCCGACCTCGATCAGCCCGGCAACGCGACCACGGGTCAATACCGTTCCCTCATCGGGTTCGAGAACTCCGGAAACCAGCTTGAGCGATGTGGATTTCCCCGAACCATTGAACCCGAGGACTGCTACTGATTCGCCCTCTCCAACTTGGAAAGTGAGGTCGCGCAGTGCCGTGAAAGTATCGGCGCGGACGCGACGGCCGCGGATCCAACCGACGAATGCCTCCTTGAACGAGTGGGAGTTCCTCTTGAGGAAGCGCTTCGAGACATGATCGACGACGATGCTCGGAGTGGACTGGGTAAGGACTTCGATTCGTGACATCAGAGATCCTGCGCAAACGTTCGTTCGTAGTGTCGGAAGACGGCCTGTCCGATCAGAAGCGTGGCAATGGTCACTCCCACGGCCGCGAGGGCGGCCCAACCGAAGAAGTCGGGAAGTCCCTGCGGATCGGAGACCGTCGGTTCCCAGAACGCGACATGGAACAGCTCCACGGCAATCGTGATCGGGTTCGCTGTGTACAGGAAGGACGCCCACGGGTAGTTCCGCAACGCTTCCGCAATCAGGATCCAGCTGTACAACACAGGAGACGTCCATGTGGAAAACATCTTGATCAGATCGACGAAGTTCTGCGCATCACGATAACGAACGTTCAGACCGCTGAAAAGCAAGCCAAGACCGAGCGAGAAGGCGAGTATGAGAAGGAATCCGAGCACAGCACCGACAAGGCCCATGACCGTCGGCACCCAACCCATCAGCAGACATACCACGAGGAGGATAGCCAGCTGCGGCAGGAAGTGGACGATTGCGCCGACGATCGCAGCCACCGGGAATAGCTCCCTCGGCATATAGATCTTTCTCACGAGGGCGCGATTGTCGACAATGGAATTCGTCGCATTGCCGAACGCCTCGTTGAAGAGGTTCACCATCACGATCCCGCTGAAGAGGTACACGGCATAGTTGTCCAGACGGTGATTCTGGAGCACGATCCCCATAATGAAGTAGTAGATGAGGAACTGGGAACCGGGCTTTACATACGACCAGATCCAACCGAGAGTGGAGTTTCGATAGCGCGTGGCAGTTCCCTTGCGGATGAGCACGCGAAGCAGGTAGTGCCAACGGAAGACATCGAGAATGCCACCTCCGCGCCCCGGGCGATCATACTCCGAGACATCGACGAACGTTCCTGCCAAGTTGCGGTCCTCTCCCGATGGCTGGGCGATCCGCAGTTCGCAGACGCCCGAAACATCCTACCTAGGCCACCTGAGTGGTCGTTTCACTCAGCGTCCAGCATCCTTGGAGCGATGGCGAAGCGCGTCGTCCAGAAGAACCCGCGCACGTGCGTCGAAGGAGTGATCGGCGGCCACGCGCGCCGCACTCGCCCTCATCTGCGCTTCGGTAGGCCATGCCTCCGAATCGGGAGTGAGAAGCGCCTGCAATTCCGCATGTGTCGAATACGTTCGCACCTGCTCGCCGAAAACATCCGTCAGGCCGGTGACGTCATCGCTCACGATCCTCGCGCCGGTTGCGGCCGCGTCGAAGAGCCGATTCGAGAGGAACCCGCCCCGGCGCATGTCGCCCCAGTGGTCGTTGAGCACCACACGAGCTTCTGCGTACGCACGAGGCAGCTGCGCGTTCGGGAGGACCGTTCCTGCGATGTGCCGCTGGTCGATGTATCGCTCCCATCCGTCGTCTCCGTACACAGAGAGATCGTCGGAGACCTCTGCGGCGTCGAGCACTACCGGGCGCCTCTCACCGCGCGTGCGTCCGACGAAAAGCACACCCTTCCGGGGCAGTTCCTCCTCGGACGGGCGGAAACGAGCGGGATCCGTTGCTTGCAGCAGCGGCGTGATCGCGATACCGGCTCGGGCTGAGTGGTGTGCCGCCCATGTCGCCCCTGCGGAGTACACCTGATCCCAACCGCTGCGCAGTTCATCGACGGTCACGCGATCGGGATGTGAGATCACCCACAAGAGGTTCACCGATCCCGGACGGGGTGTGAACCGGTTCAATCCCCGAAGTGTGAGCGTGACATCCTCATCGTCTCCCGCTCCAGGACGCTCCCAAGAGCTCGTACGGTCGACGACCACGTCCTGACCTAGACGCCTGAGTGCGCATGCGAGATCCTGGCCATAGAACGTGTCACCCCACAGATCACCGAGGAGGGTCCCGGGGCTAGAGATCTTCACCGCCCAGCGCAGCCGCGGAGGGCGCTCATCGACGATCAGACTCGGGATTCGCTCGATCTGCCACTCAGGTTCCCTCAGCGGAAATCCTCGCTGGTCGCGCCACCGGATGTCGGAGACTCGCAGGCGCGAACCTTCGAGGACGTTCCGATCGTCGAGTTCTCCGAGCAGTTCATCACGCCAGACTTGGGAGAAGCGCCGACGGTTCGGGACGACGTGCGCGAATCGTCCCTCCGTCTTGCTCTCGAGATGTACGACAGTCGACTCCGGCACGACGCGAAGTGGCCTGCCGGTCGAGTTCCCCAAGCGGAGGCACAAGTCCACGTCCTCCATGCCGTTCACATACTCGGCATCGAACCCACCTGTATCAAGATAGTCCTCGCGCGAGACGGCCAGGCATGCGGCAGTGAGCGCCGAGAACGAGTACTCACCTACTTCGCGAGGGACGTCCTCTCTGTGGAAGCCTGAGAGGAGATGACGCGGAGACGACAGTCCGCCCGCAAACACCGTCCCGGCCGTCTGCACCGTTCGGTCCGCGAAAAGAAGAAGCGGTTGGACGGCGACAGCGTCGGCAAGAGCATGCTCCAGAGGGCGCAGCCATCCCTCCTGAACGACGGTGTCATTGTTCAGGAAAACGACGTTCCGCGACTTCGCGATCCGCGCTCCGAAATCGCTGGCCACGGCGAAGTCTGTGTTCACGGGCAACCGCACGTACTGCACGTGCTCGTCACCGAGGAACGCCTGTCGGAGTATGGCTCCTACCGCACGACGGGAGCCGTTGTCCACGACGATCACGGCGGCATCTCGCTGATCGCGTACAGCAGCGACCGCGTCGACCGTCATCCGCCAATCCTCAAACGTCGGAACAACGACCGTCGTGTCCGTCGACTCGGGGAGCGAGCAGTCGACAGCAGGAAGGTGTGACTTTCGAGCGCTATTGGCGCCCGCACGATTCGCGAAGACACCTCCGTCGTACCGCCTCGCCCAGAACCGATCCCCCTCGATGACGATCCCATCGCCGGCCTTCGCGAGCCTAGCCACCGCGTCTGCGTTCAGACCGTAGTCCAGGTCGGGATCGGGCGCGATCCGGTCCGTCCGAAAGACGATCCCCGCGGCATCCAGGCGAGTCCGCCACAATGCCCCCTCCAGTTCTCCCCACTGCTGTGGAGCCTGCGGAGTGTAAGCACCGACCCCGGAGGAATCGGGGTTGGCATCCAGCGCCCGAGAGGCGTCTGACAGCCCTGCGGGCTTCCACTGCTGCCCCGGCCGCCACAGGGACCACGCCGAGAAGCCCCCCTCGTCCACGATACGAGCCGCGACTGCGCCAAGTGGCTCACCGAGCTCCGCGTCCAGCACGTGGAAGCGTTCCTCCTCGAAGAGCGTGGAGAGCGGCGGCTCGTGTCCGTCATCCGCATCGCAGACGACGAACACTGCTCGCGTTGCGGGATCTTGAGTGCGCGCGAGCGTACGCAGGTCTTCGTAGTGCGATTCCGATACCAGGTGTCGCGCATCGACGATGACTGCGACATCAAGACTCGTCCCGCCTCGGAGCGGAACACGCCGTCCTTGGGTTACCGCGGGAAGGCGAGGAACGGAGGCCGCCGCGGCCGCCTTCGCGGATCGTATGTCTGTGGCTCCCCCACCGAACGTTTCAAGGACCGCATCGTCGTGAGATCGGAGGAGTTCGGCGAGCGTACGACCGGTTCTGTCTGCCGGGGTGGTACTCACCCGCTCGTCGCTCGAAACGTATTGGAAGAGCTGATTGAAGGCGCGCGATCCGCGGGTCTGACTCCGGTCATGGGCCGCGAACCATTCCGGTTCGAACGCCCAATTGGGTGTCGCGCCTTCGCGCTCGCCACGGACGATGTAGTCGTCAAGGGCGGCCCGCCATCCCAAGAAAGTTCGTCCGGTCAGTGACGAGTAGTGCTCGAGGTCGAACATGCGCGCTTCCTGCATGCGCGGAACGACGCGGGTGGAGGCGGCCAGGATACGCCGCAACTCACCCCAGGTCGCCCCGCCTCGTACAGGCAGGGCGTCGCGCTCTTCGGGGGTTCCGGCGAGAAAAGCTGCGGCATCGACGGGGCGTAATCCGCGTCCGCGCTCCTCTTTCGCAGACGCTTCCCAGATCCCACCGAGCGCGCCGAGCGCGGGGCGTGCCTGCGTCGAACTGGCAAACGCGCGCAGTTCATCACGAAGCGTGACTGCAGCGTCCATCGACGCACGGACCATCGGCCTATCGACGAATGGATGCGGAACTACGCCTTCCCGCCATCCATCCGCGAGGTAGTGTTCCGCGGCCGCCAAATCGTCGCCGAAGTCGATGCCGAGCAGAGCACTGTAATACTCCTTGGACGTCACCCGCTCGGGATGGAGGATCTCATTTGGTCCGGTCTGATCGTCCGTCGCCGCATGCTTCTGCTTCCAGAACCCCATCGGTGCCCATCCCATCGATCCCCGCCTCCCATGGCGGAATCCAGCTATTGGTCTCCAGCCTATTCGCACGAGCAGGAGGCGCGTGCATCGACCGCCGGCCGGAACTACCTGATGTTCAGCGCCGCGCAGGTCTCAGGAGTGAGCGCCGTCACCACCGTGCCCGGGGCGGGAGTCACCTTCGTGAACGTACCGCCCGTTGCGGAGAAGGCGACGTTGTTGCAGAGGACGAATGTCGTCAGGCCCGGCGAACGCCGCTCGAACGTCGAGAGGGCGGCGACACTCTCCACCCTCACCGAGCGAGGGATGCCGAGCGCTGTAGCGACTTCCCAAGACGGCAGGTGCACCAGCGAGAGGCCGTCGACCAGGTACACCTCGGCCGTTCCATCCGACCGAACCAGTGTTCCGGTCTGCATGTACGCCGGTCCGGCCGTGAACGCACTAGCGGAACCGGCGCGGAGCTGGACGATCGGTGGATAGGTTCCGCCGGCGAGTGCGCGGACCTGAGCGGTCGTCACGACGTGACGAGTGACACCACCGGTGACATGCAGAACCGCGTCGCTGCCCTGGAAGCGCACGAAGGACTCGGTTGCGACGGGCGTACCGGTGAGATTCAGGCGCCCGCATGTCGCGGCGTCGAGGCTCGTAGGGGTCATTCCCGTCACGTTCCCACGATTGAGAACGCTCAGCTTCGCCCCGGAAGGGAGGTAGAACTTTCCGCCGCAGGCCAGAAGAGCACCGAAAACCCCCTTCTGTCTCCCGTTCAAGTTCGCTGCAGGCACGCTAACCTTCGTGCGGCTGAGCCCGATGTCCTGCGCCAGATCCCACGACGGCAAGTGCAGAAGCCGGTTGTCCTGCGTGGCGAGGTATACCTCTGAAGTGCCGTTGGCCGAAACGAATTGGCCGGGCGCGAACTGGAATTGAGAACTGATCGTCATCCTCGAGCGCAGCGATGGAGTCATCACGGCGGCGTAAGGGTCGACCTTGCCACCATTGGCGGCGATGCGCGCGGCGGCATCGTACAGCGGGATCAGTGTCTTTCCGGAGATGCGGTGGACGGTACCGTTCGCCGCAACGCGCGCGAACGCCGTCATCTCAGGCCCCGCCCCGATGCGTGCGAAGTCAGCGTCGGCCATCTGCACGACCCGGGCGCATGCTCCCCCCCACGCAGCAACGAGGTCGCAGCTAGCGAAGCGATGCGTCTTACCTCCATCGAAGTAAGCGATCACACCGGTCGACGAGTTCCGGACGAATCGCGACGTGCTGCCGCCGTCACCGTAACCCGAAAGAGATGTCACCTGGCGGTAGGCCCCGAACTTGGCCTGGTACTCGGGCCAGTCCTCCGGTGTGACGTGATACCGCACACCGGCGGAGACGAAGTAGATGTCTGTTCCCAGCCGGAGGTTCTGACCGGAGCTCTGACTCTGCTGCGTCGACCCGAACCAGTCGGTGAAGTAGTTGTAGAAGTTGCGGTTGCCGTAGGCGGAGCATCCGTCGCCGGTGCCGTATCCGGCACGGAGCGCAGCCGCGTTGGGCTGGTACGGCGTGTAGTAGTAGAGCGCCGATGTCGCCTTGTTGGCGACGTACACCGGAGAGGATCCGCAATTGGCGTTGGGGTTGTAGAGGATGTTCCAGGTCTTGCCCGGGGCGTACCACTGGAACCAGCGCCCCTCCATGTAGATCTGCATCTGACGCGCGGCGCCGTAGATCTGGTGGAAGAAGCCGATGTAGTTGGGGTCGCACGGAGCGGTGTCGGGGCACCCCTGGCCCAACGCGATGTTGTATCGCCATGCGCTCGGCCACGTGTGGGTGATGAGGCCCTGCTCCTTCTGGAGCATGACGATCAGAACCTGCGGGTTGATGTTGCACGCCTGCGAGACGCGATAGATGATCCGCGCCGCCGACTCGTTCGCCGCTCCCGAGTACCCGCTGCAGTACTGATCAGCCGGACGCGTGACCGACGTGATCTTGAAGTCCTTGAGGCAGACGATCGGCTTGCCGTTCTCGTCGGTGCCGCCCAGGCATCTCGACACCTTGCTGTTGAAGAACGCCTGGATCTGCGCCTCGGTCATCGTGCCCTTGTTGGTGAACACGGCGTCGCTGATGATGTTTCCCGGATTGAAGCCCACGAGCGTGGACTTCACGATGCCGGATGCCGCCGGGTCTCCCACGACCTGTGAGACGGCGTTCGAGACCGTCGTCGCCGCGGGGGCCGCGACAGGGGCAGCCGCGGATGCCGCACCGGCCGGGAGCACGGTTCCGGCGATAACAGCGGTGACAGCGAGGAAACAAGTGAGGAGACGGGTAATCTTCCGGTTGTTTCGCGAGCGTGGGGCACGTCGAGACATGTGACCAGTGTGACGGAAGTCACGTGATGATGCCACTGTTACGGAATATCGGCTACCGCGTGTCGGCGTGTCCCTTCGATCCGAAGGCACCTCCCAGGCGCTGTCCCACCGTCACAGATCCGCGTGCAGACCCCACACGCGCTCGGCCGATCCGGCCCACGAGAACGCCCGTGAGCGGTCCGCCGCGAGCACCGAGAGCCGAGCGCCTTCGCCCCCGGTCGCGGTCTCGACCGCTTCGGCCAGGTCACCCGCGTCGACGAGCAGCCCGCCGTCGGCGAGCACGTCCCGGTGCGTTCCCGAGTCGACACCCACCACCGGTACACCGAGACGCATCGCCTCCACCGCACGCCAGGGCCAGGCGGCGGTCGGACTGCTCGCGACGTAGGCAGCGGCTCCGGCGAGCACGGCGGCGCGGTCGGACGTGTCGAGGGCACCCCGGACATGCACGCGCGACTCGGCCAGTCCCGCGGAGGACGCGATGTCGGAGTAGCGGGGCTCCGTGCCCTCCGCCGCATCCAGCACCACGGCGTGCGCCCCGGCCGCCAGCGCGCCGCGGAATCCGTCCGAGACCGAGTCCCAGGTGCCGTGCACGACGACGTAACGTTCGGGCAGGGAGAGCCCGCCGCGCCGCTCGGCGGCGTCGAACGGCGGAACGAAGCCTTCGGGTGCCGCCCCCGCGATCACGCGCACGCGATCTCCGACACGGGCGATCTCCTGGATCCGTTGCGCGATCGTGTGCGTCGGCACGACGACCGCATCCGCATGTTTCGCGGCGCGGCGTAGCATCGCCTTCTGCCACGCGACCGCGGCGCGGGACAAACTGTTCGGCGCGTCCCAGGCCTCGAGACCCCAGACCGTCACGGTCGTCTGATCGTTGTCGTGGGTGCGGTCGTGCCGCACCAGCGGTGCCATCAGCGTCGGCGAGTGGATCAGTCCTCCACCGGCGCCGGCGGCGATCCCG
Organism: Microbacterium galbinum; assembly: GCF_023101185.1. Lineage (GTDB taxonomy): Bacteria > Actinomycetota > Actinomycetes > Actinomycetales > Microbacteriaceae > Microbacterium > Microbacterium galbinum. The sequence goes on along the minus strand of NZ_CP078077.1, from coordinate 2,546,141 downwards.
AGCTGCCACGACGCCGCCAGTTCCCGGCGGGCCAGTCCGAGAGTCCGCACCTCGGTGACGCCGGGGATCGACACCTCGCTACCCGCGGCGACGATCGCTTCGACATCGCACCCCGAGGGGGCTGTCGCGACGAGTCCGCGTGTGAGTTCGATCGCGGCGGCAGCGTGATCCGGGTCGACCACCTGCACGAGCTGATCCAGAACCACACGCAGTCGAGCACCCATGCGCTCAGAGTATCTGCGTCGACCGCTTCCGGCCCGGAGGACGCCGACGCGTCGCACGGACTGACAGCGTTCGCTCAGCATCCTCGCCCGCACCCCGCGTTCATGCTTGAATGCTCACGTGAGCGACGGGCGACTTCCACGACGGCGCCGATGGGTGGGGTGGACCGTCGGCATCGTCCTGACGCTCCTCGTCCTCGCCCTCGGCTGGGTGACGATTCGAGGGATCGGGGCGGTCGACAACCTGACGCACGTCGCCGAGCAGTCCTCGGATCTGAAAGCGGCGATCGCGGAGGGTGACCTCGACAGGGCCGCGGACGTCTCCGGCAGCATCGCCCGGCACGCGGCATCCGCGAACGACCTCACCTCCGACTTCGTGTGGCAGGGTTTCGCCGCCGTGCCGTTCGTCGGCCCCAACTTCCGTGCGGTGAGCGACATCGCCGCCATCGCCGACAGCGTCGGGACGGACGCGCTCACACCGCTGCTCGACGTCGCCGCCGAGGTCGATCTGGCGAGTCTCGGTCTCTCCGGAGGCGCGATCGACCTGGCCCCGTTCGCCACGATCCGAGAGCCGCTCGCGGAGGCCTCGAACGTACTCGATGAGGCGCTCGAACGAGCGGAGGGCATCGACGCCGATGCCACCCTTCCCCCGTTGGCGGATGCCGTGCGCGAGGTGCGCACGAACGTCACCGAGGCCGCGACGGTGGTCGGCACGCTGAACGGCGCCGCGATCCTGCTCCCCACGATGCTCGGCGGCGAAGGCCCCCGCACCTACGTCCTCGCGATGCAGAACAACGCCGAACTCCGCTCGTCCGGCGGCATCATCGGTTCGATCGCCCTTTTGCGGGCCGAGAACGGCAGGATCTCTCTGGAGCGGCAGGCGTCCACTCTGGACTTCCCGCCGCTGACGGATCCTCTCCCCCTGAGCGAGAGCACGGTCGCCCTCTTCGAGGACGGGCCCGGCCGATATCTGCAGAATCTGACGAGCATCCCCGACTTCGCCGAGGCGGGCCCCGCGATCGCCACCCGCTGGGAAGGCGTGTTCGGCGGCCCCGTCGACGGGGTGATCGCGGTCGACACGGTCGTCGCGAAGCATCTGCTCGATGCGATCGGTGAGCTGAGCTTCGGTCCGTTCACCGCGACCTCGGAGAACGTGGTGAACATCCTGCTCTCGGAGATCTATGCGGCGATCCCGGATCCGGTCGTCCAGGACCAGGTGTTCGCCCAAGCCGCCACCGGCCTCTTCGGCGCGGCACTCGCCGGCGGTGATCCGCGCGCGCTGCTCGGGGCCCTCGCCACCTCGGCGGACGAGGGACGAATCCGCATCTGGAGCGCGCACGAGGACGAACAGAGCGTCCTCGCCGCCTCGACGGTCGGCGGCACGCTCCCGGCCGACACGGACGCCGGGACGCATGTGGGCGTGCTGATCAACGACACCACCGGCGGCAAGATGGACTTCTACGCGCACGCCACGGTCGCCACGGCGATCGGCAGCTGCGCGGGCACGCCGACGACGCAGGTCAGCGTGACCTGGACGAACGATGCGCCGGCGGACGCCGCGACCGCTCTTCCCCCGTACGTCACGGGCGGCGGGAACTTCGGCGTCCCGCCGGGCAGCACCCGCACGCTCGTCGCGATCTACGGCCCGGAAGGAGCGACACTGTCGCGAGCCGATCGCGACGGCGAGGAGGAACCCGTGCAGACCACGCTCCTCGGGACGCGTTCCGTCGTGCAGCACGACGTTCTGCTGGCCCCCGGCGAGTCCACCACCGTCACCGTGCAATTCCAGGGAGACGGTGCAGGAGAGCGCATCAACTCGGTCGTGCAGACGCCCACGATCGATCCACCGAAGGCGACACGCGAAGAACTGCGCTGCACGTCGTGACTTTCTCTCCGGGATGGGGTACCTTCATCTCACTGGGGAATATCTGGGCTCTAAAAACCTGCCGTGGGGGCAGGGAGGGTCCACGCAGTCGGATGCAGGGGTGTATCCGGGTGTGATTCCGCGTGAAATTCTGGGGAAACATCATGCTGAAGAAACTGGCTGCTATCAGCCTTGCCGCTGGCGTCATCATTCTCGCCGCGCCGACCGCCGCCTCTGCGGCGTCGTCCGACTCCTATGCCGACAAGCCGAGTGTGACGGTCAACGACCCGATCATCGACATCTGCGACGTCTCGACCATCGTCTTCGGGGCCGGATCGTTCCAGCCCTCCGAGGTCGTCGGCGTCTCCGTCTCCGGCCTCCGCGCCGACGAGTCCGAGATCTCGGGCAACACCGCCGCTGCCGACGGCAGCCTCACGGTCTCGTTCCGCCCGCCGTCCGGGGGCTCCGGCGCGTATGCGATCACGTTCACGGGCGCGGGTGCCAACGCCGCGGCTCGAGCGGCATCGGTCGCCGGCATCGGCCAGTACACCGCCGTCATCACGGTCAGCGGCACGTCGAGCTGCGACCACGACCCGAGCGTCGCGGCCGCAGGCACCGAACTGCCGCTCACGGGTGACGGCTCCATCGAACTCGCGCTCACCGGTGGAAGCATCTCGCCCTGGGTGATCGGCGGCGGTGCTGCGGCACTCGCGGTCGGCGGTGGCCTCGTGGTCATCGGAGCCGCCCGCCGCAAGCGCGCCTAGATCTGATCGCCGCCTCGTGCGGCGGTCGACTGGACGACGGTGATCCCTCCCCCTCCGATCACCGTCGTCTGGCGAATCCGGTGATACACCGGAAGCCCACGGCCTCCTCCACACTCTCCCGAGGAGGCCGTGGGCACATTCATGCCCGGAGACGAGCTTCCGCCGTCACCCTCCGCGTCAGGGAGCGGGAGTCGGCGTCGGCGTCGGCGGGTGAAGCGCCTGCTGGATCATCTCGTGGATGTAGGCGTAGTCCGGCTGGAACTCGTCGACGCCGTGTTCCGGCGTGAGCTCGATGGTGTTCACTGGCAACTCCTTGGCCTTCATCATCAGATCGAAGAACTCCGGAAGCTTGTCCTGCGGAAGGTCGGTGCTGATGAGCGCCGTACCGGCCGCCGCCACCTCATTGAACCGGGTCAGGACGGTCTGCGGGGTGAACTGCGCGAGGATCGCCGCCTGCAGCTCGCGCTGGCGCTTCATACGATCCCAGTCGCTGGTCGTGTACCGCGAGCGCGCGTACCACTGCGCCGTGTCGCCGTCCATGTGCTGCGCGCCGGGCTCGATCCAGCCGATCGCCCACTCGTTCACATCCGTCCCGTGCCACCCCTCGGGCGGTCCGCCCTTCGGCAGACGCTCCGTCACGGTGATGTCGACACCGCCGAGTGCGTCCACCAGATCGGCGAAGCCGTGCATGTCGACGAAGACGTAATAGGGGATCTTGATCCCCAGCACACCCTCCGCGGCATCCTTCGTCGCTTCGATGCCGGGCTCGGAGCCCTGAGCCTGCGCATTCGGGTACAGACCCGTGCCGTTGTCATCGCGGCACACCTCGGCGGCGTTGCGGACGTGGTTCATCCATCCGTTCCACCCGCAGCTGGACGAGCCGTGACCCTCGAATCCGTTCGGGTAGAGCTCCTGCATCGGGCTGCCCTCGCTGAACGGTGCATTCGGCAGCTCGCGCGGGATTCCGGTGATCGTCACCGCTCCGGTGTCGGCATTGACCGAGACCACCGAGATGCTGTCGAAGCGCATGGAGTCGCGGCCGTCACCGCTGTCGGCGCCGAGCAGCAGGATGTTGTAGTAGCCGTCGTCGGGCGGCAGGCTCGGTCCGCTCTGCCCGAAGATCGAGCTGATCGTGTTGCGGGTCGATCCCACGACCGTCGCCGCATAGGCCGCTCCCCCGCCGACGAGCCCCAGCAGGATCAGGGCGACGACCGGGATCGCGAACCGGGATGCCGTCGGCACCTTCACCAATCGCACCATGCGGAGCACGTCGAAGGTGAGCACGGCCCAGAGCACCACGTACACGACGAGGAGGATCTGCACGAGCGTGAGAATGAGAGCGGAGAACCATCCCGCGCCCACGGTCAGCCACAGCAGCACGGGGCGCGCGAAGAGCGCCAGACCCGCCGCGACGATCACGAGGAACCAGGCGAGCAGAGTCGCCCGCAGACCGATGCGCCCCAGTCGACGGTTCCCCGCGACGATCTGCGCGGAACCGGGGATCAGCACGTTCAGCGCGACCAGCCACCAGCCGCGCTTCGCCATCGCCCCCTCGTCGGTGGAGTCCGGGTGCCGCATGGGCCGGGTCTCGATCAGCGGCCGCCCACCCGCCCGCGGTGGCGCGAGGGTCACAGGGAGTCCTTCAGCCGTTCGTTCTTGGCCTCGACCTGGGCCTCGAGCTCGCGGGCGTAGTCCTCGACGCGGTCGGCGAGAGCCTCATCGGCGGTCCCGAGGATCCGAGCGGCGAGCAGACCGGCGTTGCGCGCTCCCCCGATCGATACCGTGGCGACGGGGATGCCCGCGGGCATCTGCACGATCGACAGCAGCGAATCCATTCCGTCGAGGTAGGCGAGCGGCACGGGCACACCGACCACGGGCAACGGCGTCATCGAGGCGAGCATGCCCGGCAGATGGGCCGCGCCGCCGGCGCCCGCGATGATGACGCGGATGCCGCGGGCACGAGCCTCGCGGGCGTAGCTCATCAGCTTGTCCGGCGTGCGGTGCGCCGACACCACCTCGACCTCGTGCGCGATGCCGAAGTCGGTGAGCGCCTGGGACGCGTCGCTCATGACGCGCCAATCGGAGTCGGATCCCATGACGACGCCGACCAGGGGCGCGGCGGAGGAGTGCAGTGGCTCGGTCACCAGAACAGGCTACGGTCTGGTGCTGGAGATTGCCCCCACGGCACGCGGCCGATCGGCACCCTCGTGCGGCGAATCAGGCGAAATGGGCGGCCGCGGCGCGCGCGACGTAGACCGCGTCGTCGAGATCGCTCGACGACACGTTCACGTGGCCGACCTTGCGCCCGGGCCGCGGATCCTTGCCATAGGTGTGGATCTTCGCCTCGGGGTGGGCGACCATCGCGCTCGCGAAGCGCTCCCCGAGCCCTCCCTCGGCGGGACCGCCGAGGATGTTGACCATGACCGACCACGGTGCGCGCGGGGCGGTGCTGCCGAGGGGGAGGTCGGCCACGGCGCGCAGATGCTGCTCGAACTGCCCGGTGACGGCGCCGTCCTGGCTCCAATGACCGCTGTTGTGGGGGCGCATGGCCAGCTCGTTCACGAGGATGCGCTCGTCGTCGGTCTCGAACAGCTCAACGGCGAGCATCCCCGTCACGCCGAGCCCCTCGGCGATGCGGATGCCGATGCTCTCGGCCACCTCGACGAGGCGCTCGGCGGCCGCCGGTGCCGGCGCGATCACCTCGGCGCAGACGCCATCGCGCTGCACGGTCTCGACGACGGGATAGGCCGCGATCTCACCGCTCGGGCGGCGCGCCACCTGCTGCGCGAGTTCGCGCACGAAGGGCACCAGCTCCTCGACCAGCAGAGCTTCGCCCGCGGGCACGGCGGCGAACCAGTCGCGGGCATCGCTCGCGGCACGGACGACGCGCACACCTTTTCCGTCGTACCCGCCGCGCGGCGTCTTGACGACGCCCTGGCCGTCGTGGGCGTCGAGGAAGGACTGCAGCTCCTGCTCGGAGGCGACCGCAGCCCAGTCGGGCTGGGGCACTCCGAGGTCCGCCAGGCGCGCGCGCATGACCAGCTTGTCCTGGGCGAACTGGAGGGCGTCGGGGCCCGGGTGCACGGCCACGCCATCGGCGACGAGGGCGCGCAGGATGTCCTGCGGCACGTGCTCGTGGTCGAAGGTGACGACATCGACGTCGGCGACGAAGGCGCGCACGGTCTCGAGATCGTGATAATCGCCGACGGCGGTCGCGGCGAGCTGGGCCGACATCCCCTCGCCCTCGGCGAGCACTCGGAGATCGAGCCCCAGTTCGACCGCCGGAGCGATCATCATCCGAGCCAGCTGTCCGCCGCCGATCACGCCCACACGCAAAGCCATGTGCCGTCTCCCTTTCGTCTCGACCATTCTCGCGCATCGTCATCGGTGCGGATGACATCTCGAGATCCCAGGCGCACCGCAGTGCGGGCGCGCGTCACGCGGATGCGAAGCCCTCGGTGCCGGTCTGGGCGTCGCGGTGGGCGAGGATCTGACTGACCTCGATCTGATCGGCCAGGGTCTCGTGCACGAGAGTGACGTTCGGCACGTTGACCAATCGCAGCGGAGCGTCGACACCGTTGGAGAGCGTGATCGTCCCCGTGCCCCATATCCGCTGCAGCGGTCCGCGGCGCACTCCGATCGTGTACCCGCGCGCGTGCGACATCTCGCGGCGGTTGCGCGCGCCCACACCGCCGTGGACGATCACCCGCCGGGTCGTCACCGTCGTCGAACGTGCGAGCCACACCGTGAACGGAATCACGACGAGCAGCAGCACCACCCCGCCGGCGGCGGACAGCAGCATCCAGTTCTCGAACGGCGCTGGAAGGTTGTCGTAGAAGTAGGCGGTCGCCCCGAAGGTGGCCACCAGCACGAGCGCGGACCAGAAGAGGCGACGGGCGTGACCACGGAAGCGTGCGATCAGACGCTCCTCGGACGGCGCACCGGGCGGCGGCATCATCGGCCGACCGCTGAGCGTCACAGGCTGCGTCACCCCACCATTGTGCCCGTGATCTCCGACATCGACGCGTGGGCGGGCGGCGTGTCAGTCCGCGAGAGGGCGCACGTGCACGACGTCACCGGCGGAGATCGGATGATCCACCCCGCCGTGACGCACCACGAGACGCCCCTCGTCGTCGAGCTCGCGCGCGATGCCGTCGAGCGTCCGCTCCCCCGGCAACGACACCCGCACGGTGCGACCGAGGGTCGTGATCCGGCCCGTCGCCGCGGCGTGCAGGCCGCTGGAGACCGCGTCGTCGGCCTCGGCGAGAGCCGCGAGGTGCGCGTCGAATCCTCGGAGGTAGTCGGCGAGCAGCCGATCCTCATCGGCGGCGGCCCCCTCCACGGCGAACGATGTCGCGGTGGGCACGGGCAGCTGCGCCGCCGTCATGGCCGTGTTGACGCCGGCGCCGACGATGATCGCATCCGACGTCGCCTCGGCGAGGATGCCGCAGATCTTCCGCTCGTCGACGAGCACGTCGTTCGGCCATTTCACGCCCACCGCACGTGCGGGCAGCTGTGCGGCGACGGCATCCGCCATCGCGATCCCCGCGATCAGGGGGATCCAACCGCGGAGCACCGGTTCCACCGAGACGCGCACGACGACCGAGATCGCCAGCGCCGCCCCGTCGGGAGCCGTCCAGACGCGATCCAGCCGTCCGCGACCGGCGGTCTGGTTCCGTGTGATCAGGGTCGACAGGTGCGGCCAGCCGAGCGGATCCTCGGCCAGCAGCCGCAGATCGGCGTTCGTGGATGCCGACGCCGGCACGTACTCGATCCGGGGGGCGACGTCTCGCGCGAGCGGGAGATCCATGATCAGATCTCCTCCTCGTCGCCCTCTTCGTCATCGTCGTCGAGATCCGGCCGGACGGCACCCATCTCGTGCGCCTCCCAGTCGTCCCACTTGGCCATGAGCTGTTCGATGCCCGCGTGGAACTTGGCCGTCGCGGCGCCCGGAGTCGTGTCACCGAAGTAGTGCTGCACCCACATGCGCAGACGCGCGATCGCCGCATCGTCGGCGCGGACCCGCTCGACCTCCGACACGATGTCGGCGGCGGCATCCGCGGTCAGCCACTCGCAGTCCGAGAGGTAGCCCGTGGTGTCGATCGAGGCGCGCTCGTCGACCGGACGCGTGATCATCAGGGGCTTGCCCGAGGCGAGACGGTCGTAGACCATCGCGGAGATGTCGACGACCGCCACATCGGCGGCCGACAGCTGCCACCCGAGCTCGGGGCCGTCGTCGTACACGTGCTGAGCGCGCGGGTCGGTGGCGTTCGCCGCGGCGATCGCGGCGATGATCCGACGGTGCGCCGCCCCGTACTCGTGGTCGACGACACCGCTGCGGGGGTGCGGCCGGTAGATGACGCGGTGCGATCCGGTGGCCAGCAGTGCCGACACCAGCCGCTCGCCGTGCGTGGCGATCGACCCGTAGTGCGCGCTCGGTCGGTCGCCCTCCCAGGTGGGCGCATAGAGCACCACGGTGCGGTCGTCCGGCGTGAAGGGGAGCTCGCCCGAATAGTGATCGGCCTGCGGACGGCCGATCTCGATGGTGCGCCGATCGACGTCGTAGGCCCAGAGAGTGCGCGAGAGACGGTCACGCGCCGCCTGACCCGCCACCATCGCGTAGTCGTACGCCTTGTACTGGTTGGTGGTCATGTACATCTTGTCGGACTCGCCGTGGTTGATGAACACGTGCCACCGGCGTCCGTACCGGAACATCTGGAAGTTGCGGGTGTTCTGGTTGACGTACAGCACGATGCGGATGTCGTGCTGCGCGACGAACTTCTCGAGGTTGCGCACGGTCGGCACGAACACGACCGGAGGGGCGTCCTCGGCGAGCAGCTTCTCGGCACCCGTCGCCTGCCGCGCGAGCACGACGACCGGCCAGCGCTTCGACAGTTCGGCGAGCGGCCGGTACCACTGCCGCATCTGGTACATGTTCACCGCACCATCGGCGAAGTAGACGGCGATCTTGAAGTGCCCTTCGGGGAACTGCTCGCTGACCGCGAGGCTGCGGCGCACGCGCTGCACGGCCGTCCTCGACGCGACCGCCCGCTTCAGCAGACGGTACGCCTTCTTCGCGTCGGAGATCGCACCCATCCCTCCAGGATACCGAGCCGGGAGCGGGGCCGAGATCTCGATCAGCGAACGTCCGACGCCCCATGACATGATCGACGGATGCAGCATGACGATTCGCACGCGCCGCCCGTCGGGGTCTCCTTCGTCATGCCCGTGCTGAACGAACGCGGGTATCTGGAGCACGCTGTGCAGTCCGTCCTCGCCCAGGATCTCGACGTTCCCGTCGAGCTGATCCTCGCCCTCGGACCCTCGACCGACGGAACGACCGAGATCGCGAACCGACTGGCCGCCGACGACGAGCGCATCCGCCTCGTCGACAACCCCGCCGCGCACATCCCGGTGGGCCTGAACGCGGCGATCCGCGCGGGCCGGTACTCGACCGTGATCCGCGTCGACGCGCACTCGGAGCTCTCCCCCGGCTACGCCGCCCGTGCCATGCAGACCCTCGAGCGCACGGGCGCGTCCAACGTCGGCGGTGTGATGCACGCCGAGGGCCGCGCACCGTTCCAGAAGGCCGTCGCACGCCTCTACAACTCCCCCGTCGGCCTCGGAGGCGGCGCCTACCACGGCGGCGCGCACGAGGGCGAAGCGGAATCCGCGTACCTCGGCGTGATGCGCCGCGAGGTCCTCGATGAGGTCGGTCTCTTCGACGAGACGATCCGACGCGGCGAGGACTGGGAGCTCAACCTCCGCATCCGCCAGGCCGGTCATCGTGTCTGGTTCGACCCCACTCTCGCCGTCACGTACTGGCCCCGCGAGAGCTGGGTGCGCCTGGCGCGCCAGTTCCGCGCGACCGGCGCCTGGCGCGGAGAGCTCGTGCGGCGATTCGGGCGGCGCAACGGCATCCGCTTCTTCGCCCCGCCGGTTCTGGTGCTGCTCACGATCGTCGCGGTGATCATCGGCATCCTGCAGCTCACCGGGGTGCTCAGCGGCCTCGCCTCACTCATCGCCTCGATCGTCTACGCCCCGCTCGCGGCCTACGCGCTGCTCGTCGTCGCCGTCGCCGCCGCACCGGGCGGTGGCGGCATCCGACAGCGGTTGTGGACGCTGCTCGTGCTGCCGACGATGCACCTGGCCTGGGGCTGGGGGTTCCTGGGCGGCGTTCTGCGTGGAGCCGGTGACACCGTCGATGCCTCCCGCCTGGGCACCCGCAACACTCCGCTGCCCTGACCTGCCCCGGCCATGGCAGGCCGAGGACCCGCGGCCGCGGGTCAGGCCGTCAGGAAGCCCTGGTCGAGGATGCGGTCGACGACGCGCTCGGCCGCTCGCCCGTCATCGCGCGCGTTGAACTGACGCCGCCATGCGTCGTAGCGCTCGGCGTACACCTGCTCGTGGTCGGGCGCGGCGAGCGCGCGCACGAGCTCGTCCTGACTCCCCACGAGCGGCCCGGGAGCCCGGGCGCCGAGATCGAAGTAGAACCCGCGCAGGGTTCCGCGGTAGTGCTCGATGTCGGGCACGAGGAAGTACATCGGCTTGCCGGTGACGCTGAAGTCGAACATCACCGAGGAGTAGTCCGTGATGAGGGCGTCGGCCGCGAGCAGCAGCTGCGCCGTCTCGGGATAGCCGGTCACATCGATCACGCGCGCACCGGCATGGTCTCGTCCGGCGTCGAGCGTGCGGGAGTGCCCGCGCACGAGCACGACCGCATCGGTCTGCTCGGCCAGCCGCTCGGCGTCGATGAAGTCGACCATCTCGGTGCGGTCGTCGCGCCACGTCGGTGCGTACAGCAGCACGCGTTCGTCGGCTCCGATGCCGAGCGCCGCGCGGATCACGGCCGGATCGGTGGTCGCGAGCGCGTCGTTGCGTGGATATCCCTCGACCCAGATCGGACGCCCGAAGAACGCATACGCCTTCTTGAGGATGCGCTCGGCGTAGGTGTTCTGCGCGAGCAGCACGTCCCACCGCCGTGATTCCTTGACGACGGCCGCCATTCGTCGCGGGTCGAATCCCGGACGATGCAGCGCGAGCCGCTTGAGCGGAGTCCCGTGCCAGGTCTGCAGCACCTTCTGGCCGGGCTTGCGGGCGAATCTCCGGCGCAGCCAGTCGTTGACGACGAGCAGGCGCGCCGCTCCCCGAGCGTGCCACCACTCCGGGCTTCCCTCGACGACGGCGATCGCCCCCTCCGGCACGGGGACCGAGAAGTCCACCACGCTCCAGTAGCGACGCACGTCGGGGGCGCGCTTCGCGATCTCGCGGTCGATCGCCTGCGGATTGCACCCGACGCTCCGGCCGTAGAAGCTCTCGAAGAACACCGCATTCTCTGTGCCGCCCGCCTGGGCGACGTAGCGCTCCTCGAGCGTGGCCTGCCCCTCGGCGGTCTCGTAGATGGGATCGATCGGTGCGGCGATGCGCACGGTGTCCCCGGCCACCTCGACGCGGAGCCCGGGCAGCAGCACCGGAGCAACGTCGATGTCGTCGAACGCGGTCTCGGCGACCGTCAAGCGGTACTCGCCGGCGGGAAGCGGCAGTGCGGGGCCACCCCACCGGGCGGCCTGCAGCGCGAACACCGCCTTCCAGGTCTTCCCCGCACCCGACAGACGGGCGTCGACCCGCGCGCGCGGGCCGACCAGCTCGGCGTGCGCCGGGCGCGGTCCGGTTCCTGCGATGACCAGCGTCTGCGCCGACTCATCGATCCGGGCCGTTGTCATACTGCTCCCTTCGGTGCGCGGATTCCCCGCGCGCGGATCGCACCATAGACCCGCTCGGTGTTTCGGCCGTCGCGGAATGCGTGCATCTCCGCGCTGAGCGTAGCGGAACGGGCGGCCCGCTCGGTGAACGCCGCCTCGTCGGACAGCAGCCCCTCGAGCTGCTCCAGCACGTCCGGCCAGGAGGACGCGGCATCCGCACCCGCGACGTCGCGGTAGCGACCGTAGAAGCCGCGTGAGTGCGCGTACTCCTCCGCGTCGGGCGCGAGGAAGAGGACGGGCATCGCCAGGAGTCCGACGTCGTAGGCGAGCGACGAATAGTCGGTGATCAGCACGTCGACCGCCGGCAGCACCGGGGTCACGTCCGCGAGCACGGAGGAGCCGAGCATCCGCACCCGACGGCTCGGCAGAGGCGGGACGTACCCTCCTTCTCCGAGCGGATGCGATCGGATGATCAGGGTCGCATCGCGCTCTTCGAGCACTCGGACGATCCGCACCCAGTCGTCGGCCGAGGGGACGGCGGGGTCGGCCGCACCGTCGCGCCAGGTGGGCGCGTACAGCACCACGCGAGACGTTTCGGCCAGGCCATCGAGCGCCGTGCGCAGACGGGCGGATGCTCGTGCGCGACGCTCCTCCGGCGATCCCTCCGAGAGCACGTCCACACGCGGCTCCCCGGTGACGACGACGCGGTCGCTCGGCAGCCCGAACGCCGACTCCAGACGCCCGCGGGAGCGGTCGGAGGCGGCCGGGAGCACGCGGATCCTCTGCGCGGCGGCCCGGTACAGGATCGCGATGGCCCGCCGCAGGATCGCAGACCCCGGGACGTTCGGAACCTGGGTCGTCGCCGGCGAGTCGATACCGATGCGCTTGAGGGGGATGCCGTGCCAGAGCTGGACGATGAACCCGCCCCCGTCGGCGTACCGGTTGATGTCGCCGAGACCGTGCGTGACGACGAGGACCCCGGCGCGTGCGGTCGCCCACCAGCCACGGATGCTCGATCGTCGGAGCGTGCGGATGCCGAGCGCCGCCGCCTCGTCGTCCTCCCGCTGGGATCGGGTCAGCCAGACCGCCTCGTGGCCCTGCGCGGTCGCGTAACGGTGGAGGGCGAGCGCGCCGTCACCGATCCCGGCACCGCATCCGAACACCCAACGATCGCCGCGCGGTACGACGAGCGTGCCGAGGCGCCCTGCGAGGGAGAGCGGGATCCTCAGCAGCTTGGCCGCATTGCCGGACCCGAAAGAGAAGGACGCCACCCCGCGAGCCTATCGCGGAGGTGGCGTCCTTCTCCGGGCGGTGGTATCAGCCGGCGAGTTCGCCGAGCGTCACCTCGATCTGGTACTCCTTGCCGCCGCGGATGTAGGTCACCTTCGCGTCGCTGCCCCCGGCCGCGGCGCGCACCTGGGCCGTGAGGTCGCTGGCGCTGGTGATCGGCACGCCGTTGAAGGCGGTGACGATGTCGTCGGCCTTGAGACCGCCGGCTGCCGCCGCTCCCCCACTGGTCACGTCGGCGATGTACGCCCCTGCGACATCCGCGCCCTGCACGGAGGCCGCATCCTGCACCGACGCCCCGAGCAGGCCGTGCGTGGCCGCACCGTCGGCGATGATCTCTTCGGAGACGCGCTGGGCGATGTTCGACGGGATCGAGAAGCCGAGGCCGATCGACCCGGACTCCTCCGACGATCCGGAGCTGGCGATCGCGACGTTGATACCGATCAGTTCGCCCTTGCTGTTGACGAGGGCACCGCCGGAGTTCCCGTGGTTGATCGCGGCGTCGGTCTGGATCACGGCGATCGAGATCGACTCCGACGTCTGCTGCTGGCCGTTGCCGGGCAGATCGAACTGGAACGGACCCTGCTGGCCGTCCTGCTGACCGTCCTCGGGCGCCTGTTCCTGCGGGGCGTCCTCGCTCGACGAGTCCGGCAGGGCGGAGGACGCGATCTGGATGCTGCGGTTCAGCGCGCTGACGATGCCGGTGGTGACCGAGTTCGACAGTCCGAGCGGCGCGCCGAGTGCCACGGCCGTGTCGCCGACGTTCAGCTCGGACGAGTCCGCGAACTCGATGGGCGTGAGATCGGTGGCATCGGTGAGCTTGATGACCGCGAGGTCGTAGATGGGGTCGGTCCCCACGACGGTCGCCGAGTAGATGCGACCGTCGGAGGTCGTCACACGGATCGTGGGGTCGGCGACGGCACCGCCGAGCGTCACCACATGCGTGTTGGTGAGCACGTAGCCATCGTCGCTGATGATGACTCCGGAGCCGCTGCCGGCCTCGCTGGTGCCGGCGACCTCGATCGTGACCACCGACGGCAGCGCCTTGGTGGCGACGGCCGTGGTCTCGTTCACGGAGCCGGGGTTGTTGACGGTGACCGTCTGCGGGCCCTCTGCGACACCGCTCGAGGGCGTGGCGCCGACGGCGTTCCAGATCGCGCCGCCGCCGAAGCCCGCGACGCCTCCGACGAGTGCGGCGGCGACCACGATGGCCGCGAGGCGCACGCCGCCGCGCGGCTTGGCCTCCTTGGTCTTCACGTGCGGATCGGCCGGTCCGTCACCGAGGCCGAGCGGCGCGGTTCCGCCCAGGGGAACCGTGGGCTGGGTGTGGGCGGCGCCGGAGTGGAGACCGAACGCGGCTCCCGGCGACGTGGCCGTCGAGCCAGCGAACTGCTGCGCGGTGGCCGGAGCGATCACGGGCGCGGGGGCGGCGGGAGCGGGCGACGCGAACGTCGAGGGCACCTGGTGTCCCGCGGCCGACTGCGGCGCGGGAGCGGACTCTGCGGCCACGGGGGCGGCGGGCTCCGCGGCCGGCGCGGCGGGGATGTCAGCGGCGGCCTGCGGCGCCGAACGGTCGGCGACCTCTGCTGCCTCGGTGGACGGCACGTCGGGTGCCGAGTGGTCGGGGGTGTTGTCTTCGTTCATGGTGTGTGCTCCTTCAACAACGCCCCTTCAGAGTGCTCTCCGAGTCTGTGCGTTTCATATGGCGAAGGTGAGTTTCCCTTATGGCCATAGCCTGTTCTTCATGAGTGTCATCACCGGTGCATGGCGGCGCACAGCGGCGGGCGCGGGCCTGCTCTCGCCCGACGGGGCCGTCGCGCCCACCATCTTCGCAGAGATGTCGGCCCTCGCGGCCTCGACGGGAGCGATCAATCTCGGGCAGGGATTCCCCGACGAGGACGGCCCGGCCGAGGTTCTCGAAGCCGCCAGGCAGGCGATCGCCGATGGGGTGAACCAGTACCCGCCCGGTCGGGGCACCGCCGATCTCCGACTCGCCATCGCCGAGCACCAGAAGCGCTTCTACGGCCTCGACGTCGATCCCGACACCGAGGTGCTCGTCACGGTCGGAGCGACCGAGGCTCTCACGGCGACGCTCCTCGCCCTGATCGACGGTCCGGAGGACGAGGTCGTCGTCTTCGAGCCGTACTACGACTCCTACGCGGCCGCGGTCTCTCTCGCCGGCGGCACGCTGCGCACCGTGCCGCTGCGTGTGCCGGACTTCCAGCCGGACCTCGACCGGTTGGCGGATGCCGTCACCGACCGTACGCGGATCATCCTCGTGAACGATCCGCACAACCCGACCGGCACGGTGTTCGGCGCGGACGTGCTCACCGAGATCGTTCGCCTCGCCGAGCGGCACGACGCACTCATCGTGACGGACGAGGTCTACGAGCACCTGGCGTTCCGCGCCCGGCACATCCCGGTCGCGACACTGCCCGGCGCGGCGGAGCGCACGCTGACGATCTCCTCGGCGGGCAAGACCTTCTCGGCCACCGGATGGAAGGTCGGCTGGATCCACGGTCCCGCCGCGCTGATCACCGCCGTGCTCACCGTGAAGCAGTTCCTCACCTACGTCGGGGCCGCCCCCTTCCAGCCCGCCGTCGCGGTCGGGCTCCGCCTGGGAGACGCCTTCTTCGCGGATGCCGCGGCGACGCTCGCCCACAAGCACGACGTGCTCGGTGCCGGACTGCAGGCCGCGGGTTTCACCGTCTTCGCCCCGCAGGGCGGATACTTCACCCTCGCCGACGCCACGGCGGTCGGCGGCGCCGATGGTGCGGAGTTCTGCCGCACCCTGCCCGAGCGCTTCGGCGTCGGGGCGATTCCGCTGGCAGCTTTCCTGCCGCCGGCGCACCGCGCCGACCCGGAGTACGCGGGCATCGTGCGCTTCGCCGCCTGCAAGAAGGTGTCGGTCATCGACGAGGCCGTCTCGCGCCTGGCGCGCCTGCGGGACTGAAGGCTCCCCCAGCGGGCCCACGGGGGCCGAAGGCTCCGCAACGAGGTGCGGAGAGCTCGCCGGTCAGCGCGGAACGACGGCGTACCGGCGCACCCGCAGCGACGGGTTCGTCTCGCGGACGCGGTCGATGACCGCCCGTTCGACGGGCGCCACGGCGATGCCCTCGGCGCTGCCGACACCGGCGAGCACCACTCCCTGCGGATCGACGATCTGCGAGTGGCCGACGCCGATCGGCGCGGGGTGGTCGGCGGAGACGACGTAGACCGTGTTCTCGATCGCCCGGGCGGCGAGCAGGGTGGTCCAGTGATGCTCCTTGAGCGGACCTCGCACCCACTCGGCGGGCACCACCAGCACGTCCGCCTCCGCGTCGACGAGGGTGCGGGCCACCTCGGGGAAGCGGAGGTCGTAGCAGGTCATCAGGCCGAAGCGCAGGCCTGCCAGGTCGAACGTCGCCGCCTCGCCCACCTCTCCCGGCTCGACCCAGTCCGACTCGGTCTGCCCGAACGCGTCGTAGAGGTGCTGCTTGCGGTAGACGGCCAGGATGCCGTCGCCACGGACGGCGACCACCGTGTTCCGGACGCGATGGGTGTCGTCCGACTTCTCGACGAGTCCGGCGACGATCACGACCGCGTACTCCCCCGCCAGCGCGATCAGCGTCTGCACGAAGTCGCCCTCCAGCGTCTCCGCGTGTGCGGCGAGAGTCTCGTCCATCGGATTCACGAAGTAGCTCGAGTACTCGGGCAGCACGATCAGACGTGCGCCCCGCGCCGCGGCATCCGCCACGAGTTCGGCGATGCGCTCGCGATTGCCCTCCCGGGAATCGGTGGGCGCGAACTGGCAGACGGCGACGGGAACGGCGGGGCTCACGGACATGCCCTCATCCTCCCGCATCGCCGCAGAGTGCGCCTCGATTCGCGCACTCCCGATTCCCGTGTTAGGCTATTCCTTGTGCCGCGGGGTGGAGCAGTTCGGTAGCTCGCCGGGCTCATAACCCGGAGGTCGCAGGTTCAAATCCTGTCCCCGCAACGAGAATGCGACACAAGAAAGGCCCCTGATCAGGAGAAATCCAGATCAGGGGCCTTTCGCTGTGCCCGGTGGATGCGTGGACCGACACGATCGCCGACACCCGGGAACGACGAATGCCGCACCCCGAGGGATGCGGCATTCGTCAGAGCGGTCCGAGGATCACTCCCCCGACGTGGACTCCATGTCGAGGAGCTTCTGCACGGCCTCGGTGAGACGCTTGTCGGCCTCGCCGAACTTCTCGAGGTCACCGGCCTTCAGAGCGGTGTCGCGGTCGAGGAGCGCCTGGCGCGCGTCGGCCAGGGCTGCGGCCTGCTCGTCGGTCGGCGTCGTGGGCTCGGTCGGTTCGGTGGTCGGCACTTCACCCGTGTCGGGGTCGACCTCAGAGGGGTCGACCGGTTCGACCTCGTCATCTCCTCCGGTGGCACCGGAATCACCGCCGAAGAGGGAATCGAGCGCCTCGGTCAGGGTGTTCTCGAACGCGACCCTGTCGCCGAAGGCGACGAGCACCTTCTGCAGGCGCGGGAGCTGCGTGCCCTCGGACGACTGCACGTAGACGGGCTGCACGTAGAGAAGACCGCCACCCACGGGGAGCGTCAGCAGGTTGCCGTAGATGACCTCCGACTCTCCCTGCTGCAGCAGGTTGAGCTGCGGGACGACCGCCGTGTCGGAGTTGTAGGTGTTCTGCACCTGACCGGGACCCGGCACCGTCGTGTCGTCGTTGATCTCGAGCATGCGCAGTTGGCCGTAGCCCTCCGCCTTGACACCCGCCTCGGCACCGGCATCCGAATCGACGGCCAGATAACCCATCAGCACGTCTCGGCTGCTGCCGGCGCCCTGCGACGCCGGGATGAACGTCGAGAACATCGAGAACCGCGCGCTGTCCTGCCCCGGCATCTGCATGGTCAGGTAGTACGGCGGCTGCAGCATCGCGTCGCTGCGCGGGTCGTTCGGGGTCTGCCAGCGGTTGTCCTGCTGGGCGAAGGACCCGGCGGTGTCGATGTGGTAGATCCCGAGGATGTCGCGCTGCACCTTGAACAGATCGGTCGGGTAGCGGACGTGGCTCATCAGCTCGCCCGACATGTCGCTGATCGGCTTCACGGTCGACGGGTAGACCTTCTGCCAGGTCTTGAGAATCGGGTCCTCGGCGTCCCACGCGTAGAGCGTGACGGTGCCGTCATAGGCATCGACGGTCGCCTTGACCGAGTTGCGGATGTAGTTGATCTCGTCGATCGCGAGGCTCGGTGCCCGCGTGTTCGAGTCGGTGATCGCGTCGGAGAGGCTCACGCTCGTCGCGTAGGGGTACGTCGAGCTCGTCGTGTAGCCGTCGACGATCCAGACGATGCGGCCGTCGACCACGCTGGGGTACGGGTCGCTGTCGAGCTCGAGGTACGGAGCGACCTTGCCCACACGGGTCTTCGGGTCGCGGTCGTAGAGGATCTGCGAGTCCTCGTTCACCAGATTCGAGAAGAGGATCTGCTCGGACTGGAACTTGAGCGCGTAGAGGAGCTTCGTGAACGTGTCGCCGATGGCGGGGCCGCCCTCGCCGTTGAACGTCGTCTTCGTCTCGCTCGCGCCGTCCTTGCCGCGCGGGTAGTCGATCTCGACCGGGTCGGCGCCCTCCGGGGCTCCCACGATCGAGTACTCGGGCGAGTTCTCACCGAAGTAGACGCGGGGCTCGAAGTTCTCGCGGTCGGTCAGGAAGCCCGACGACGGGATGCCGCGCTCGAGGAAGACGGGCTCGCCGTCGCTCGTGCGCTGGTTGCCCGCGGCAGCGACGAGGCCGTAACCGTGCGTGTAGACGGCGACACGGTTGTTCCAGTTGTCGCCCTCGCCGAGCTTGGTGATGTCGAGGTCGCGGACGGCGACGACCGTGTCCTGCATCTCGCCGTCGATCTCGTAGCGGTCGACGTCGAGCGTCTCCTCGAACTGGTAGTACGCGCGGTACTGCTCGAGCTGCCGCACGGTGGGGCTGATGACCTTCGGGTCCATGATGCGGATCGAGGCCGTGGTGTCGGCATCCGCGCGCAGCTGACCGGCTTCGGCATCCGTCTCGGCCTCGAAGGTGGTCGTCTCGAGGTTCGCGACCCCGTACGCCTCCTTCGTGCCGTCGATGTTCCGCTGGTAGTACTCGGCCTGGTAGGCGTTCTGGTTCGGCTTCACCTGGAAGGTCGTGACGACCCACGGGTATCCGACACCCACGACCAGCGAGGCGACGATCAGCAGCGCCGTGGCGGCGAGCGGGAAGCGCCAGCGGCCGATCACGGCCGTGACGAAGAAGAGGATCGCGACGAGTGCGGCGATGATCGCCAGGATCGCGAGACCGGGGATCGTGGCGTTGACGCCCGTGTACGCGGCACCGGTGATGCGGTCGTCGGGGGTGACCAGCGTCTTGTAGCGGTCGAGCCACAGGCTGACCGCCTGCACGAGGATGTAGAGACCGGCGATGACGGCGAGCTGGATGCGCGCCGCCTTCGAGATGCGCAGCTCTCCCTGACCGATGCGCACCGACCCGTAGAGGTACGACACGAGCGCCGTGACCAGGAGCGAGAGCAGCAGCACGGCCGAGACGAACGCGAGCGCGATCGAGTAGAACGGCATCGCGAACATGTAGAAGCCGGTGTCGATGCCGAACTGCGGGTCGACGTCGCTCGTCGCGACGCCGTTGGCCCAGAGCCACACCGTCTTCCACTGCCCGGCGGCCGAGAAGCCGGCGAACAGACCGAAGAAGATCGGCATACCCCACATGGCGAGACGACGCAGGGGCTCGATGACCTCCTGGTAGCGGTCGAGCTGGGAGCTCAGGCGAACGTAGACCGGGCGCAGGCGGTAGGCCAGCTGGATCACGACGAACAGCGGCACCGCCATCCCGAGGAAGCCGATGACGAACATCACCACGGTGGCGACCCACTGGGTCGTGAGCACACCGGTGAAGCCCACCTGATCGAACCAGAGGAATTCGGTGTAGAGCGACGCGAA
Organism: Microbacterium galbinum; assembly: GCF_023101185.1. Taxonomy (GTDB): domain Bacteria; phylum Actinomycetota; class Actinomycetes; order Actinomycetales; family Microbacteriaceae; genus Microbacterium; species Microbacterium galbinum. The sequence continues at coordinate 2,526,348 of NZ_CP078077.1, read as the reverse complement.
GACGAAGAACACCGCGATCAATGCGGCGATGATCACCAGCGAGATGCCGAATATGCGTCGGGAGGTTCGAGGAGTGGCCGGGTTCGGAGCTGAGGTCGAGGTCACACCCCCATCCTAGGCACGCGTTACTGGGCTGCGGCTGTCATCCCGGTCACGGCGAGGTCACGACGCGGTGCAGGCGGGCAGCGCCGAGACGTCTCCGCCGTCGGCGATGACCTCGAGAGCATCGAGCGATTCCTCGAGCGTCGCGGTGCGGACGACCTGCAACCCGTCGGGCACGTGGCCCACGACCTCGTCGCAGTTCGATGCCGGAGCGAGGAAGAACTCGGCCCCCGCATCACGCGCCCCGTAGAGCTTCTGACGGATGCCGCCGATGGGGCCGACCGTGCCGTCGGCCTCGATCGTGCCGGTGCCGGCGACGTTCTCGCCACCGTTGAGCTCGCCCGGGGTGAGCTGGTCGATGATCCCGAGAGCGAACATCATCCCCGCGCTGGGGCCGCCGACGTTGTCGAGCTGGATCGTCACGTCGATCGGGAAGTCGTAGTCGGTGCGAAGGGTGATGCCGATCAGCCACGTGGTCGTGTCGCCCTCGGTGTACTCCTGCGGGGTGATCGTGACGTCCTGCTCCTCGCCGTCTCGCAGGACCGTGAGGTCGATCTCCGCTCCCCCGATGTCCTGGATGCGCGAGCGCAGCTGCTTCGCCGACACCACGGGGTCGCCGTCGATCGCGGTGATCACGTCGTCGGGTTCGAGGATGCCCTCGGCCGGGGAATCCTCGACGGCCTCGACGACGACGACCTCGGCCCCGGTGTCGTAGCCGAGCTCTCCCAGCGCCGCGGCGGTCGCCTCGTGCTGCGAGTCGACCATCAGGGTCGCGTTGCGCTCATCGCGCTGCTCGGTGGTCACGCCCTCCGGGAACACGGAGTCGAGCGGTACGACGGCGCGGGAGGAGTCGGTCCACGCCAGCGCGAGTTCGAACCAGCTGGGGGTGCGCTCGCGGTTGCCGACGACCTGGACGGTGGTCAGATCGAGCGTGCCGCCGGTGTCGAACGTCTCGGCGCCCTCGATGCTGATGAGCGGCACCTTCTCCCCGTCCGCACCCGCGGCCGTGCCGAGGGTGTCGTAGACGGGGCCCGGCCGCTGGATGACGTAGGGGGTGGGGAGGAAGGTGAGGACGACCAGTGCCACGAGTGCGACGATCAACGCCCAGACGCCGAGTCCGAGCTTCACAGGCCGCGTTCGTTCCACAGCATCCTCCGTCGTTCGCGAGCGGCGTACAGGGATCTGCCCGCATCGGGTTCGCTCGCATGAACCTGTGACTAGCGTAGATGGCACGGCTATAGGCGTGCTGAGAGGGCGATCGACATGGCAGACAACGACCCGACACCCGAGGACTTCCAGGAGTTCCTGCGGCGGATGCTCGCAGGCCAGGGTGGCGACATCGACCCCGAGGCGCTGCGTGGTGCTTTCGAGGGCATGGACGGGCTGGCGCTCGACCCCGCGATGATGCAGACGATCATGTCGCAGTTGCAGGGCGCGTTCGGCGGCGACGCCTGGGAGAACGCGCTGCGTCAGGCGCTGCACATCGCGAACCGCGACGGACAGGGCATCACCGACGGCTCGCGCACCTCGCTCGTCGACGCGTTCGCCCTGGCAGGGCTCTGGCTCGGCGAGGCGACCACGATCTCCGACCTCGCCCAGGCGCCGGTCGCGATGACCCGCGGCGAATGGGTCGAGAAGACCCTCCCCGTGTGGAAGGAGATCGCCGGCCCCGTCTCGACCAGCATCGCCGATGCGCTCACCAGCGCACTCGACACGCAGGTGCCCGAGGAGATGCGCGACGTCGTGCAGGGCGCGGGCAGGCTCATGCGCGGGCTCGGCGGTTCGGTGTTCGCCGCGCAGTTCGGCCAGGTGCTCGGCAACCTCTCGCTGGAGGTGGTCTCGGGCGGAGACGTCGGCATCCCGGTGCTCCCCGCCGGCACCGCCGCGATCATCCCGCAGAACCTCTCCGCCTTCGGCGAGGGACTCGAGATCCCCGACGACCAGATCGCCCTCTACCTCGCGGCGCGCGAGCTCGCGTACGCCCGCCTGTACCGGCACGCCAAGTGGCTGCACCTGCACGTGATGGCCCAGATCACGGACTTCGCACGCGGGGTGACGGTCGATGTGGATGCACTCGAAGACGTGGCGAGTCGTCTCGATCCGTCCAACCCCGAGGAGCTGCGGGCCGCGATCGAGGGCGGTGCCCTGCTGCCGACGCAGACCGAGGCGCAGCGCGAGGCACTGACGCGGCTCGAGAACCTCATCGCGACGATCGACGGCTGGGTCGACGTCGTCACCACCCAGGCGACCTCGCGCCTCCCCGACGGTGCACGGCTCGCGGAGGCGGCACGTCGTCGGCGCGCGGTCGGCGGCCCCGCCGAGGACGCGCTCGGGGCTCTCGTCGGTCTGAAGCTGCGCCCGCGACGCATGCGCGAGGCCGCCGCCATGTGGCAGCAGGTCACGGATGCCGTCGGTATCGCCGCCCGCGACGCGCTCTGGGACTACCCCGATCTGATGCCGACCGCCGACGACATCGACGACCCGACGGCCCTCGTCGCCCGCCTGCAGGCGACGGCGCGGGGTGAGCAGCCGGTCGCCGACGAGTTCGACGAGGCGCTGGCCCGCCTGCTCGACGGTGACGACTTCTCGGGCGACGCCGACGAAAAGTCGAGCGGAGATTCGTCGGGTGGAGACGAGTCGGAAGACCGCCCCGAGGGCGACCGGCCGGTCTGAGCCGCGACTGCTCCTCCCCATCGGAGAGGAGCAGTCGCGTTGTCCACGGATGTCTCTGCGGCATCCCATGGACGCCGTGGAATGTCCAGAATCGGTGGATGCCTCCGCTCACGCCGACGACACTCACCCGCCTCTCACCCGCCCTTCCGCTGCTCTGGCGCGACGAGCGCACGCTGCAGCTCGGACTCGACGGCGATCTGCACATCGACGCCGAAGCGGCATGGGTGGAGCTGCTGCTGTCACGAATGGGTTCCGGCTTCCGCCGAGCCTCCTTCGACGTGATCGCGCACGGACTCGGGGCGCCGCGCGAGGAGGCGCGAGCCCTGCTCGCGCGGCTGGAGCACCTCCTCATCGACGACCCGCCCGTGCCGCGCGCCGCCTGGGTCGAGCGTCTCGGCGTGACCGATGCCCGCACCGAGCATCGCTTGCGGGAGAGCCTCGCCGACGAGGGCGTTCCGATCGGAGAGCACGGTTCCCGGTCCGGCGCGGCCGTGGTGCTCGTCGCCGGCAGCGCTGCGGCGATGCAACTGGCGACGTACCTCCGCGACGATGTGACGCACCTGCCCGTCGCCGTCGGTCGCGATCAGGTGACGATCGGCCCGATGGTCGTCCCCGGCATCACGCCGTGCCTCACGTGCCGCGATCTCCATGCTCGCGATCTCGACCCCGCCTGGCCCCGACTGCACACGCAGCTCGTCGCTCGCGACCCCGGACGCGTTCGCGCCGTGCTCATCGCTGGCGCCGGAGCGATCGCCGCGCGCCTTCTCGCCGCCACGCCCTCGGCGGAGAGCGAGATCATCCGGCTCAGCGCGGACGGGTCCCGCGACTCGCGAGCGGTGGGGTTTCACGGAGAATGCCTGTGCCGCGTCCCGTCGTCCCGATCTCTGCCAGGAACCGCGAGGGAGCCCGTTCGCCTCGTCCCGCCGAGCGCGACCACGACAGAGACAGAGTTCGCGCGGCTCGCGTGACGCCGACGTACGCGAGCCGGCGCTCCTCGTCGATCGATTCGAAGCTCGTCGCGTAGGAGATCGGCAATGCCCCCTCCGCCCATCCGGCGAGGTGCACGTGCAACCACTCCAGGCCTTTCGCGGCGTGCAGGGTCGAGAGCGTCACGGTGCGCATGGTCGGCTCGTGCTGATCCTTCGCCCGGGCCATGAGCGCATCACCGAAGGAGCGCAAGGTGGCTTCGGGCCCGGCCTCCTCGGCGAGGCGGAGGATCGCGCGTCGCGCCTCCCAGCCGTCGCGCTGGGCTCCGCCCGCCGCCGGCGGTTCCTCGGTGAGTCCGAGCTCGCGCAGCACGCGCTGCACCGCAGGGACGAACCCCTGCTCCACCGGGGCGACGGCCGCAGCACGGATCGCGAGGATCGCCTGACGCACCTCGGGCATCGAGAAGAAACGGGTGCCGCCCAGAACCGTGGTCGCGATCCCCTCTGCGGCGAGCGCCTGCTGCAGCGCGGCCGATTGGGCATGGGCCCGGTAGAGCACCGCGATGTCTGCGGGAGAGATGCCCTCGGCGATCTGTGCCGAGATGGACGCGGCGATTCCCTCCGCCTCGTCGCGCTCGCTGTCGTAGGCGGTGACGGTGGGCGGCTCGGTCGCGAACTGCTCGCGCGCGGGCGTGAGCTCCAGCGCGCCGGGGCGCCCCTTCATGAGCGCGTTCGCGGCGGAGAGGATGGGAGCCTGCGAGCGGTAGTTCGTCTCGAGTCGCACGACGGTCGCATCGGGATGGCGGCGTTCGAACTCGAGGAGGAAACGCTGCTCGGCGCCGGCGAAGGAATAGATCGTCTGGCTGGCGTCGCCGACCACGCAGATGTCGTGCCTGTCACCGATCCAGAGCTCGAGCAGTCGGTTCTGCAGAGGCGAGACGTCCTGGAACTCGTCGACCGTGAAGTGGCGGTACTGCTCGTGCACCGATGCGGCGACTCGCGGCTCGGCCTCGAGCATCCCGGCGCACGCCAGGAGAACGTCTTCGAAATCGAGCTGGTTGCGCTCGTCCTTGAGCGCCTCGTATCCGCGCTGCAGTTCGGCGAGTTGCGTCGCATCGACGCCGGATACCGACCGTCCCAGGGTCGCGTGCTGCTCGATCGAGAGCATGGAGACCTTGCGCCATTCGATCTCTGACGCGATGTCCCGCAGGGTCGCGGTGCTGGGACGCAGGCGGATGGCGTCGGCGACCTGTCCCAGCATCCGCACCTTGTTGTCGATGATCGACGGGGCGGGCTGTCCGGCGAGCGTCGGCCAGAAGAAGTTGAGCTGCGCGAGAGCGGCGGCGTGGAACGTGCGGGCGGCGACGCCCTCGACCCCGAGCGCACGCAGGCGCCCGCGCAGCTCCCCCGCGGCCTTCGCCGTGAACGTCACGGCCATCACCCGCGCGGGCGAGTACGCGCCGGTGTCGACTCCGTGCGCGATCCGGTGGGTGATCACGCGCGTCTTGCCGGTACCGGCCCCCGCCAGCACCGCGACGGGTCCGCGGAGGACCGATGCCGCCTGCCGCTGACGCTCGTCGAGTGCGTCGAGAGCGCTCACGCGCCCGCCTCGAGCCAGTCCACGATGAGTGCGCGCGCGATCGATGCGTGTCCGGGCAGCCCGACGGGCCCCTCTCCCGCCAGGGACGACGTGATCTCCGCGCGGGTGAACCAGCGCACGTCGACGATCTCCTCGCCGTCGGCGCGGGCATCCGCCTCGTCGTCGACGACCGCGCGGAAGCCGACCATCAGAGAGCGCGGGAACGGCCAAGCCTGCGAAGACACGTAGCGCAGCGCGGAGAGACGCACCCCAGATTCCTCGGCGAGCTCACGATGGACGGTCGATTCGAGCGACTCGCCCGCCTCGACGAACCCCGCGAAGCACGAGTACATCCGACCGCCCCAGTTCGCGTTCGCGCCGAGGAGCAGTCGCTCGCCGTCGCGGCTCTCGACCGCCACGATCACGGCGGGGTCGGTGCGCGGGAAGTGATCGCGCCCGCAGACCAGACAGCGACGCGACCATCCCGCCTGACGGATCTCGGTGCCTCCGCCGCATGTCGGGCAGAACGGCGCATCGCGCAGCCAGGCGGCGAGCGCCAGCGCCTCGATGAGGATCTCGCTCTCCTGCGCCGGGAGCCGCACTCCGAGATCACGCAGCCCGAGCCACGTCTCGTCGGGGGCCGCGTCGATCGACGCGCTCTCGGCCGGAAGCGCGGCCAACAACAGCGGAGTTCCGGACTCGTCGCGCCCGAGGAGCGCCCATGTGGCATCGACGGGTTCTGTCGGGGCGACGCGGACCAGCAGATCATGGGTCACGCGCACTCGACCGTCGCGGACGGCGATCACGCGTGTCGACGTCTCTCCGCGCAGACGATCGATGACGCCGGATTCCTCGCGGAGCTCGGCCGCGCGGTCGAGGGTGGGGCGGTGCATGGGTGATCGACTCCCTCTCTCACGGGCGTGGCGGAGGCGGGACCGCCCCTGAGCCGACCTACCCTTAGGGCATGGGACGCTCACCTTTCACTCTAGCCGCGGCCGTGACGGCGGCACTGCCCGGCGCGGAGGTCACGGGTACTCGCACGCTGAGCGCAGACGGTGACGCACGTTTCGACTCCGCCGTCGCCTCGCTGGCCGACGGGCGCGAGCTCGCGATCCGCGTCGCGGACGACGACGAGACGGCACGGGAGCTCGCCGCCGAGTCCCTCGCGCTGCGCGCCCTGACGGCCGGCGCGCGGGCGATCCTCCCGTTCCGCGCACCCGAGTACGTGGGCGAGACCCGCGTCGGCGATGGTCGCGCCCTCGTCACCGAACTCCTCCCCGGCTTCCAGGTCGAAGCAGCCCACGTACCGGCCGGACGCGGCACGGCGGAGTCGATGGGGGCAGCGATCGCCGCCGTGCACGGCCTGCCCGTCTCGATCGTCCGGAGCGCGGGTCTCGTCTCACGCTCGGCCGAGGAGAGCCGTGAGGACATCCGGCGGCTGGTCGACGACGCGGCCTCGACCGGCCGCGTTCCCGCCCGGCTGACGGCGCGCTGGCGGGATGCCGTCGCCGATGACGAGTTGTGGCGCTTCGAGTCGACCGTGACCCTGAACGGCGTGCAGTCGACCTCCTTCCTGCTCGAGGACGACGATGAGCGCGGTCCCCAGGTCACCGGACTGCTGAACTGGCACGGCCTCTCGGTCGGCGATCCGGCCGTCGACCTCGCCTGGCTCTCGGCCGCGCCCGATGCGGCACCCGACGTGCAGGCCGCCTACGCCCGGTCGTCGGAGCGTTCACCGGACGGTGCGATCGAGGTGCGCGCACGGATGCTCGCCGAACTCGAGTTCGCGCGCTGGCTGGTGCACGGGGACTCGCTGCACCGCCCCGACATCGTCGACGATGCGGCTGCCCTCCTCGAGGCGCTCGCCGAGGGTCTCCGCGCGGACGACCTCGCCGTCGTCGCCGCGCGGAACGAGGGGGTCGACTCGGCCCTCGACGCGCTCGACCGCGTTCCCGCGGAAGCCGCAGCTTTGATCGACACCTCGATGCAGACCGACGCCTACAATCCCGACGAACTCTGGGCGCAGGAATCGGAGGAGGGATCGTCGTCGACCGACACCTCCGAAGCGGCGCGTCGCGCCGCGATGGTCGACGTCGAAACCGAGGACCTCACCGGCGTCGGCGATATCTTCACGGCCCCGGCGGACGCCGGTGACGAAGCGGATGACGACGAACGCGATGACGACGAGGCTCAGCGCGCGGCGCGCGCGGCGCTCCAGCGCTGGAAGAGCTCGGACTCGGAGTAGACCCGGTCTCCGCGGATGACGAGGTCGTCGGCGACGTAGTAGAGCGCGACGTCGATCTCGTCGAGCGGCACCCCGAATCGGCGGTGGTAGGCGAGACGGTACAGCGCGAGCTGCAGCATCCGCTCGTCCCGCTCGGCCTCGCCCTTCGGCGGCTTTCCCGTCTTCCAGTCGACGATCTCGATCCGGCCTCCACGATCGTCGCGGCGGTACACGGCATCGAGCTTGCAGATCACGATGTGCGCGTCGGACTCGCCGGCGCGGTCAGCGGGGGCATCCGCGAGCCCGGCGCCGAGCGCGAAGTCGATCTCGATCTCGACGGCGATGGGCTGGAGAGCCCCCCACTCGCTGCGCTCGAACGTCGCCTGGAGGATGGCGAGGTCGGCCGCATCCGCCGCTTCGCCGGTTCCCTCTCCCGGCGCCGGCCCGATCTCGCCGCCCACCTCGTCCTCGTCGATCTCCCAGAGCGCCTCGTCGACGCGGGCACCGACGCCCACGAGCGATGACCGGTGCTCGACCCAGGCGTGGAAGAGCGTGCCGAGTCGGGTCTGCCGGTACGGACGCTCCGGCATCGGGCGGATGATCGCCGAGACCGTTCCGCCGTAGTCCGTGACGTAGTCCTTGAAACGGGAGGCGGGCACGCGGGTCGGCGCCGCTGCGTCGATGCCACGCAGACGCGCGGCGCGCTCGGCGAGGAGCCGCTCGAGCTCTTCCGAGGGAATCAGCGTCTCGGGTCGCGCGAGAGCCCCCGCGACCATCTCCGCCGCCGACTCGACGAGCGGACGGCGGGCACCGAGCGGATCCAGTGGCCACGAGATCGTCGCTCCCGGCCCGTCGTAGGGGTTCTCGTCGGGATCGACCGGTTCGATGGGCTCGTGCTCGCGCACGTCGATCGCCTCGAGCAGGAAGGGACTCGGCGTGCGGGGAGCCTTCTGCCCCGCCCAGTGCGCACCACTGAGAAGCAGGTCGGTGCGCGCGCGTGTGACCGCCACGTAGGCGAGCCGGCGTTCCTCCTGCTGCTGATAGGCGCGGTACGCGTCCTTGAAGCGCTTGATCGCGCCGCCCTGGGGATTGGCCTTGGTCGCCCCGCCGGACAGTGACGCCTGCGCCAGAGCCTGACGCTTCTTCGGGTCGAGCTCGCCGCCGACCGCGCTCTCGGGGTCCCAATCGAATCGCGGCAGCGCGTCGCGGTCGCCGCGGAGCGCGAACGGCACGACCCCGAAGCCGAACCAGCCCGAGGTGTCGGAGACCCGGCTGGGGAGTTCGTCGGCGACGAGACGGACGACGGCGACGGCATCCCACTCCAGCCCCTTCGATCCGTGGATCGTCAGCAGCTGCACCACGCCCGGCTCGGGGGGCTCCGGGCGCGGCATGAGCTCGTCGGTGCTCTCCGCTTTGTCGAGCCAGGCGAGGAGACTGCCGATCGTGCCGCGGTCGTCGGCCGCAAGGAAGGCACGCACCTCATCGGAGAACGCGCGGAGCTGCGTCGAGGCGACCCGTGCCGGCCCCCGGGTCTCGTTCGCCGCCAGTTCGATGTCGAGGCGCAGCTCGAGTTCGATCAGACGCAGCAGCTCGGTCAGCGGCTGCGACGAGGCCCGTCGGAGCCGCTCGAGCATCTCCCCCGCCGCACGGATGCGCGATCGCCCGTCGGGGGTGAATCCCTCCAGCAGGCGATAGTCGTCGCGCACGGCGCGCACCACGTCGACGGCATCGACGATCGACACCGCCTCATCGGCGCCGCGCGACGAGCGCAGTCGCACGCGCACCTCTTCGGGAAGCGGCATCATCGAGGTGTCGCGTTCGGCGAGGGTTCGGCCGAGATCGTAGAGCGCGGCCATATCGGCCACCCCGACGCCGAACCGCGGACCCGTGAGCAGGCGGATGAGTGCCGAACCCGCGGTCGGGTCGTGAACCACGCGCAGGGTGGAGACGACGTCGACCACTTCGGGGGTCGCCAACAGTCCGCCGAGCCCGAGGATGCGATGCGGTACGCCCTCCGCGGCGAGCGCGGCCGCGAAGGTCTGCATGTGACGTTTCGAACGGAACAGCAGAGCGCCGGTGTGCGGGCGTCCGGCGACGGATGCATCGTGCGCGGCTCGTCGCTCGACGAACCAGCGAGCGACATCGGCGGCCTCGTCGTCGACCGTGAACGCGAATCGCAGATCGACGCTTCCGGAGCCCGCACCGGGACGGGGTTCGAGTGGGGGCACGTCGAGCCCCGGCCGCTGCAGCGGCTCGAGCACGCGATTGGCGATATCGAGGATGCCGCGGTCGTTGCGCCAGCTGGTCATGAGGCTGTACGTCTGCGCCCGCTGTTCGCGCGCGAAGGCGCTCGAGAACGCGTACAGATTGTCGGCGCTCGCGCCGCGCCAGCCGTAGATCGACTGGTGCGGGTCTCCCACGGCCATCACCGCGCTGTCGTGGAACAGCTCGGCGAGGAAACGGGTCTGGATGACCGAGGTGTCCTGATACTCGTCGAGCAGGACGACGCGGTGCTGCTCGCGCAGCTCGGCGCGCACGTCGGGAGCGGCCTCGACGATGTCGTAGGCACCACCGACCTGATCGGCGAAGTCGAGCACGCCGCGGCGCCCCTTCTCGGCGATGTACTCGCGCACGAGCGCGGCGAGCGTCGGCAGGCTGAGAAGGTTCGCCGCCGCCTTCTCGACGTCGCCGTTGCCGCGGTACGGCTCGAACGACAGCGCCGTCTCGCGCGCGAGACGCTCGGCCTCGTCGAGATCGACCCGATGGTCGAGGGCCTCCCCCGCGAGGCGCTGCACCGCGTCGATCACCGTGCCGAGCGCGTAGTCGATCCCCTCGAGTTCCGGGAGGTCGGCGCGCAGCACGACCTCTCGCGCGAGCATCCACGACGCGGCCTGACTCAGCATCGCCACGTCGGCGTCGCGTCCGATCCGAGCGGCGTGCTCGCGCACGATGCCGTCGGCGAAGGCGTTGTAGGTCGACACCCGTGGGCGGATCATCAGCTCCTCGGCCGCACGCGGAGCGGTCGGGTCCCAGCCCGTGCCGTAGCGGCCGGCGAGCTCGTCGAGCACGTGCGTCCGCACGACGTCGCGCTGACGGCCCCCGGCCGCCTCTTCCACCCGGCGCAGGGCGTGCGTCGCCACGATCTCCGGCACGTGCGGCAGCAGACCGCGGCGACCGAACTCGTCGATCACGGCGAGGCGGTGGCCGATGCGCTCGGCGAGCTCGCCCGCAGCCTTTCGGGTGAAGGTGAGTCCGAGGATCTCGTCGCGTCGCACATGACCGTTGGCGACGAGCCACACCACGCGCCCCGACATCGTCTCGGTCTTCCCGCTGCCCGCTCCGGCGACGACGAGGGCGGGCGACGGCGGCGCCTCGATCACCTGCTGCTGCGCGGGAGTGGGCGAGGGCTGGCCGAGAGCCGCCGCGACATCGGTCGCCGACAGGCCGAGGCCGCCGCCCCAGCCGGTCACGCGCTCACCGCCGGGACGGTGTGGATCCGACAGGGGTGGATGCGGCGCTGGGTGTCGGCGCAGTGCGACTCGACCTGCGCGGTGAAACTCGAGGCCGACATCCCGCGAGCGGCATCGGCCACACGGCGCAGGAACGCCTCGCGCGCGGTGTCGTCGAGCGTGTGCTGGTGGGCGATGCGGTAGTCGCTCTTGGCGAGGGTCTTCGAGACGATCACGAGACGCGCCCCGGCGAGGGCATCGGCAGGCGCACCCTCGATCAGGCCCTGCTGGACCGCCACCTGGTACGCCGCCAGTTGGGCGTGCTCACGGACTCCCGCGTCGGCCTCCGGATCGGTGCGTCCGGTCTTGAGGTCGACGACCACCGCGCGCTCGCCCTCGCCGGCCGCGGTCATCTCGGTCCACCCGCGCCCCCGCGCCGGGGGATGCTCCCCCGCCCCCGGAGGGTAGGCCTCGACGCGGTCGATGTAGCCGCTCACGATCGCGCGCGCTCCTCTCTCGTCGCCGACGTCGTGCACGACCGGGAGGCCGTCGTCATCGGGCAGGGAGACGGCGAAATCGAACCGCGTCTCGCTGCCGACGACCCGTCCTCCGTCGCGTCGGACGTCGCCGAGGTACGTGTGCAGCCGGTCGACGTAGAGGTCGGCTCGACGCCGCTCCTTGCGTCCGATCCACTCGGTCTCGAAGTCCAGCTCGGGCCAGTGCTCCGCGACGATCGCCCGCATCTGCTCGAGATCGCCGTCCGGCACCTTCTCCATGGCCTCGTGGATGATCGTGCCGATCCCCGCCGTCGGCGGCATGACGGTGTCGCCCCCCAGCGCGGAGACGACCCAGTTCAGGCCGCACTCCTCGTAGGACTCCATCTTCGAAGGCGACACCCGCGCACCGTCGGCGGCGAGGTCCCGCAGGGGACGATCGGTACTCGGTGGCGTGACGCCGTACCAGTCCCGCGGATCCGCGCCGGCGACACCCTCGGCCGCGAGGATCGCGAGCTGCTCCGCGGCGAGACGACGTGCCGGGTCGGAGGTCGCCGTCGTGAGGGTGCGTCGGTGGCGCGCGACGAGTCCGCGGAGGGTGAGCGGATGCTCGGCCGATGCGTGTGCCTCCGGGGCGTCGGGCGTCGGCAGGAACGCGAAGAACGGGCTTGGGCTCTGGTCGTCGTCGTCGACCGCCGTCACGAGGATCCGGTCCCGCGCGCGCGAGATGGCCCGGACGAAGAGGCGGAGCTCGTCGTGCAGCGCTCCTCTTCGCCGATCCAGGATGCCCGGCGTCTCGAGGGGGACGCCGGTGCGCATCGACGTCACGGCGTCGGGAAGACGCCAGGTCTGCAGCATCCCGCCCCGGAGCCGGAGGTTCGGCCAGACGCCGTCTTGCAGGCCGGCCACGACGACCGCGTCGAACTCGGTGCCGAGCGCGGTCGCCGGGGTGAGCAGAGTGACCCGCCCCGGCCGATCGGGTGTCGAGAGCGAGTCCTCGGGCACCTCGCTGTCGAGGATGTCGCGGACGAACGTCTCCGGGCGCTCGTTCGGCGTGCGCTCGACGAAGCGCTTGGCCGCGTCGAACAGCGAGACGAGGGCATCCAGCGATCGCGCGGTCTCGGCGCCGCCGGGCTGCGACGACACCTCTCGCCACGCGATGTGCAGGCGGCGGCCGTCGATCGCCCGCGACTGCTCCCAGATCCGCCAGAGCAGGTCGTGGATCGTCTCGCCGGTTCGCGCGGCGGCCGAGACCGCCTCGATCGTCTCGGCGAACCGACGGGCCGTTCGGGACTCCGGGGCATCGATGAGCGTGAAGTGCTCGGGGTCGGCCATCGCCTGGCGCAGCAGCTCGCGAGCGGGTGTGGCTCCCCCGTGTTCCAGCTCGAGGTGTCGCAGCCGCGCGCGCAGACGACGCAGGGCGATCGCGTCCATCCCCCCGAACGGCGTGCGCAGGGCTTCTTCGAGTTCCGCGGACGTGCGCTCCGCTGCCGGGGTGAGTGCGAGGCGCACGATGCCGACGATGTCGCGCACGACGCCCTCGCTGCCGAGCGGACGCTGCACGCCGGCGGCCCGTGTCGGGATCTCCCGCGCGGCGAGCTCGGTCTCGAGCAGTGTCACCTGACGCGTGTCGTGGGCGATGACGGCCATGCGATCCCAGGCGACGCCCTGCATGAGGTGCCATTCGCGCATGACACCGGCGATGCGGTCGAACTCCTCGTGCGGCGACGGGGCGAGGAACGACGTGACGGCGGCATCCGCTCCCTCGATGGGGCCGGCCTGCGGCGCGCGCCGGTGCTCGACCCTTCCCGAGACCCCGATCGCCTGCGTCACGGTGCGGGTGAGCGCGGTGAGCGCCGGGTGCTGGCGGTGCGCGCCGTCGAGCACGTGCACCGCTCCGAGCGCCGAGACGAGGTCGGCGAACAGTTCGGGGCTCGCTCCCCGGAACGCACCGGAGGAGATGTCGGGATCGCCGAACGCGAGCACCGAGACCCCTCGGGCACGCAGCGCCTGGACGACGGCGACGCCCCCGCGGGTCAACTCCTGCGCGTCATCGATGAGCACCACGCGCAGGGGCGCCAGGGGGCCGAGCGTGCCCGGGGACGCCTCACGGAGGATCGTGCTCGCCTCGCCGAGCAGGTCTGCGGCGTCGCGATGCGCCGAGCGCAACGCGTCGAGCACCGAGCGGTACTCGACAATGAAATCGGCGGCGGCCGCCCAGATCGGGTCGCCCGATGCCTTCAGCTCGTCCGGGAGCACACCCAGCTCGGTGCACTCGGCGATGAGCGCACGCAGCTCGGAACGGAACCCCTTCGACCCGCGCACCGATGCGCTGAGCGCGTCGGGCCAGCGGATGCCGCCGTCTTCGGCGTCGCCCGCGAGGAGCTCGGCGATGATCCGATCCTGATCGGCGCCCGTGAGCAACGCCGGCGGCTCGGAGCCCGCGTGCACCATCGCTCCGCGAACGATCTGGAAGGCGAAGGATCCGAGCGACCGCGCGAGCGGACCCGGCGTCGCCTGGCGGACGCGCACGCCGATGCGGTCGCGGAGCGCCGTCGCCGCCTGCCTGCTCGGAGTGAGGGCCAGCACCTCCTCGGGGCGCAGCCCCTCGTGGTCGAGCAGCCTGCCGATGCGCTCGATCAGCGTGCGCGTCTTGCCCGTTCCCGGTGCGCCGATGATGACTCCGGATGCGGTCGCCGCGGCGTCGATCACGGCTCGCTGCGCGGCATCCCCTGTCATGCACTCCACGCTAGCGGCGTGCGCCGACATCGCCTCCCGCGGCGGGTCGGGCGCGTGTGCGCTCACGGCGAAACCGCTCCCCTGCGCCGATCCGGCGACGCACCTGCGGGGTAGAGTTGGCGCAGACCTCGGACGACGACATCGTCCTGACACTCCAAGGAGTACGCGTGGAAATCCGCATCGGAATCATCAACACCGGCCGCGAGCTGAGCTTCGAGACCGCCACCGCAGCAGAAGAGATCCGCACCCAGGTCGCGGCAGCGCTCGACCAGAGCACCGCGCACCTGAGCTTCACCGACATCAAGGGCAACTCCTACATCGTCCCCACCGCGAACCTCGCCTACATCGAGCTGGGCACCGAGGAATCGCGCCGGGTCGGCTTCGTCGCCTGATCGCGATGTACATCCTTCTCGCCCTCGTCGCGGCCTGCGCTCTGGGCATCGCCGCGCATTTCCTCATCGACGGCCGCGAACTCCGCGGCGCCGCACTGACCCCGGGCATCGCGACGGTCGTCACCGCCGCGCTCTACACGGGCCTGCAGTGGGCCGGTCTCGGCGAGGACAACGTGTGGCTCTGGCTGGCGAGCATCCTCGGCGGTGTCGTGGTCGCCGTCGTCGCGACTCTCGCTCTGGTCGCCGCCCGACGCCGCTCGGACGCGGCGAAGACCGCGGCCCTCGGCATCTAGGTCCGCACGTCCAGATAGGTCCGCAGGTCTGGATAGGTCCGCACGTCTAGGACGCGAGCCCCATCGCATCCATGCGACGCGCGTGCGCGCCCATCAGCTCGGTGTACACAGGTTCGATGCGCTCGTCGTCCGGTGCCACGAAGACCTCGGGCTTCAGCGCCGAGCGACAGACGAGGATCGTGTCACCCACCAGGCGTCGCGCCCACATCGACAGCAGTGAGCGCCACTCCTCGTCGCTCTCGATCGTCTCCTGGATGATCGAGACGATCTCGTGGCGGGCGTCGTCCTCGCGCAGTATCTCGGCGATCCGCCGCCCGGTCTCGCCGTAGCTGGACGCGAGGGCGAGATAGAAGTCGTCGAGCATCCCGGCCGTGATGTACACGGCGAGGAGCGTCTCGCGCGGTCGCGCACCGATCGTCTTGCGGCGGAACGCATCGAGGTTCTCGCGGAACGGGAGCATCAGCTGCGTGGGGTCGTCGCCGCGCTCGGCGATCACCTCGACGATGCCGCGATGCTTCGTGAGAGCGGCGCCGGCCGCACGGGAGAGCGCCTCCTTCTCGGCGAGCTCCGGCGTGGCACGGATGAGACGGGTGAGGGTCTCGAAGTACCCCAGCTGCAGGTAGGCGGCCTGGCCCAGGAAGCGGGGCAGCTCGGGCGCGAGGTCGGCGAAGTCCACGCGGGTCGCGTCGCCCTGGTCGCCCCGGCTGCGCAGGGCGAGAGTGCGTCGCGGCGCATCGTCGCGCTGCCAGAACCACTTAACCACGAGGTCTCCCTACCGAGTTCGCCACGACGATCACAATACCCGGGGCGGAGGTCCTCCTCGGGCGTTCGGCCGCCCTCCGGTAGGCTGGGCGTGTCCCCGCCGTCGGAGCGGGGCCCGCGCCTGTGGCACAAGAGACGGCGTGGATCGTTAACGTGGCGGTCTCAGCACGACCGCCGGACAGGCAATCTGAATACAGTGACTACTTTCTCCGATCTCGGGATCGATCAGGACATCGTCGATGCGCTCGCTGCGAAGGGCATCGTCGACGCGTTCCCCATCCAGGAGCAGACCATCCCCCTCGGCCTTCCGGGCCAGGACATCATCGGCCAGGCGAAGACCGGAACCGGAAAGACCTTCGGCTTCGGCATCCCCGTCGTCCAGCGTCTCGGCCTCGACCCCGAGCACGGGGTGAAGGCGCTCATCGTCGTGCCGACCCGCGAGCTCGCGGTGCAGGTCTACGAGGACATCGACCTGCTCACCAGCAACCGCTCGACCAGCGTCGTCGCCATCTACGGCGGCAAGGCGTACGAAGGCCAGATCGACCAGCTCAAGGCCGGCGCGCAGATCGTCGTCGGCACGCCCGGTCGCCTGATCGACCTCGCCGGCCAGCGTCTGCTCGACCTGTCGAACGCGACCGAGGTCGTGCTCGACGAGGCCGACAAGATGCTCGACCTCGGCTTCCTCGCCGACATCGAGAAGATCTTCCAGAAGGTGCCGGCCGTGCGCCACACCCAGCTGTTCTCGGCGACCATGCCCGGCCCGATCGTGGCGCTGGCCCGTCGCTTCATGACGAACCCGATCCACATCCGCGCCAACGACCCCGACGAGGGCCTCACGCAGGCGAACATCAAGCACCTCGTCTACCGCGCGCACTCGCTCGACAAGGACGAGGTCATCGCCCGCATCCTGCAGGCCGAAGGCCGCGGCAAGACCGTGATCTTCACCCGCACCAAGCGCGCCGCGCAGCGCCTGGTCGACGAGCTGGGCGACCGCGGTTTCAACGTCGGCGGCGTGCACGGCGACATGGGCCAGGATCAGCGCGAGCGCTCGATGGCGGCGTTCAAGGCCGGCAAGAAGGACGTCCTGGTCGCGACCGACGTCGCCGCCCGCGGCATCGACGTCGACGACGTCACGCACGTGATCAACCACACGATCCCGGACGAGGACAAGACGTACCTGCACCGCGCGGGCCGCACGGGCCGCGCGGGCAAGACCGGTATCGCGGTCACGTTCGTCGACTGGGAGGACCTGCACAAGTGGGCCCTGATCAACCGCGCCCTCGAGTTCGGTCAGCCCGAGCCCGTCGAGACCTACTCCTCGAGCCCGCACCTGTACGAGGACCTCGACATCCCCGCCGGCACGAAGGGTCGTCTCGTCTCGGCCCCCAAGGCGGAGTCGACCCGTCCCCCGCGCACCCCGCGCCCCGAGCGCGCAGCGGATGCCGCTGCCGAGGGCACCGACGAGGGCGGCACGCGCCGCCGTCGTCGCCGTCGCGGCGGGTCGAACCCGGTCGGTTCGACGTTCGCCGAGGGCGCCGCACCTGCGGCCTCGGGTGACGGCGACGGTGCCCCCGCCGCCGATCGCAGCGCCGAGGGCGCCGGCACGCACGACGGTGCGGGCAAGGAGCACCACGACGGAAAGCCCGCCCCGGCTCGCCGTCGCCGCCGTCGTCGCGGAGGTTCCGGCGGAGCGGGCGCGGCACCGGTCGCGGGCGCCTGAGACGGTTTCGAAAGAGGGGCGGATGCTGCGGCATCCGCCCCTCTTTCATGTCCCGGCTCGGACCTGCGCCGGGGCCTTCGGCGGGTACACCCACGTCACGAGCACGACCGAGATGATCATGAGCAGGAACCACGACACGAGCTTGCTCGGCGAGACGGGTTGCCACCCGTCGGCCTGATCCGGGTACGCCCAGGCACCGGCCAGCGTGCCGATGTTCTCGGCGAAGTAGATGAACACCGCGACGCCGGCGAACGCCAGCAGGAGCGGGATGCGCAGCGTCCGCCGCCAGACCCGCGCGTGCATGACCGTCGGCAGCCAGAGCACGAGCACGGCGATCAGCAGAACCCAGCGCGCATCCCACCAGTAGTGGTGCGCGAAGAAGTTCGCGTAGATCGCCAGGGCGACGAGGGCGGTGAGCCATCGGCGCGGGTAGCGCGTGAACCCGAGATCGAACAGGCGGTAGACGCGCACCATGTAGGAGCCGACCGCGGCGTACATGAAACCGCTGAACAGCGGCACTCCGCCGATGCGGAGGATGCCGTCGGCGGCATACGCCCACGACCCCACGTCGGTCTTGAACAACTCCATGACCGTGCCGGTGACGTGGAAGAGCAGGATCACCCACAGCTCGCGTCCGCTCTCGAGCCGGAACACCAGCATCGCGACCTGGATGAGCACGGCGGCGATCGTGAGGGCATCGTTCCGGGCGAGGGCCACGTCATCGGGATACCAGAGCCGCGCGACGACGATCACGACGAGGAGCGCCGCGCCGAAGATGCAGGCCCAGGCCTGCTTGAGCACGAAGACGGCGAACTCGACGAGGAACGCGCGGATGCCGTTCGCCGGGGCATCGCGGAGCAGACGGTGAGCGGCCGCGTCGATCCGGCGCTCGAGCGAGGTGGCGCGTTGCATCGGGCGAGCGTATCGACGACGACGGCGAGAGCGCCGGGAGTCGACCGCCAGTATGCCGGGAAGCCCGGTCAGGGGTAACGCGGTGTGGTACCGGAGGCGCTCGCGATCAGGCGCTCGACCATCTCGTCGCTCGTGGTGTTCTCCCCGGGCCGGTTGGGCTTGCCGCTGCCGTGGTAGTCGCTGGAGCCGGTGACGATGAGATCGCGTCGAGCGGCGAGTTCGCGCAGCAGGGCCTTCCCCGCCGCGGTGTTCTCCCGATGGTCGATCTCGAAGCCGCCGAGCCCCGCGTCGATCAGCTGCTCCAGGAACGACATCGGCATCATACGGTCGCGACCGGAGGTCACCGGGTGGGCGATGATCGCCACTCCCCCGGCGTCCGTGATGAGCCGGACGGCGGTGAGCGGATCGGGCGCATAGTGGGGCTCGTAATACCCCTCGCGCGGGTGCAGGATGCCGTCGAACGCCTCGGTGCGATCGCGGACGATTCCTCGTGCGACGAGCGCATCCGCGATGTGCGGGCGACCGACCGTCGCGTCCGGCGTGGTCTGGGCGAGCACGTCGTCCCAGTGCAGGTCGTAATCGCGGCCGATGCTGCGGACGATCCGCTCGGCCCGGCCGATGCGGTCGCCGCGGATGCGATCCGTCTCCGCCCGCAGGGCCGCGTCGTCGGGGTCGAACAGGTAGCCCAGCACGTGGACGCTGCGCCAGTCGTGCTTCGCCGACAGTTCCATCCCCGGCAGGAAGGTCATTCCCAGCGCCGCCGTCGCCTCCGCCGCCTCGCCCCAACCGGTCGTGCGGTCGTGGTCGGTGAGCGCGATCGTGCGCAGTCCGTGCGCGTGCGCCTGGCGCACGACCTCGGCCGGCGCCTCGGTTCCGTCGGAGTGATTCGAGTGCAGATGCAGGTCGGCGGGACCGACGAATCGACGGGGGTGCTCAGGGGACATCCTCCGAGCGTACCGAGCGGGGCGGAGGGCGGGCGCACGGGAGCGCAGTCCCGCCTGTCGCGGCAGGGACTTCACAGGCGGCGCTCCTAGGCTGGAGGGGATGTTTCGCCTCCTCGGAATCCTGATCACCGTGCTGTTCGCCGCCGCCACGGCCGTCGTGGTGTGGCCGCAGTTCTTCCGGCTGGAGCAGACCTATCCCTTCGCGCAGGTCGTCGCGGCGCGCGGTGTGGTGCTGGGCATCTTCGTGGTGATCGCGCTCCTGGCGCTGCTGCTGCTACTCGCCCGCCCGCTGCGCGGCTTCGCCGCCTCGATCCTCATCGTCGCGCTGCTCGGAGCCGGAGCGACCGGAATCATCGGAGCGACCCGCGGATTCGGCACGTCGGCCCTCCCCGATAAGACGGAGACGAGCGTCCGTGTTCTGACCTGGAACACCGCCGGCGAGGCGGTGTCGGCCGACCAGATCGCCCAGGAGATCCTCGACCAGGGAGCCGACATCGTCGCGCTCCCCGAGACGACCGAGGCCGTGGGCGAGCGCATCGCGCTCATGCTGCGCGAGCAGGGGCATCCGATGTGGGTGCACCACGTGCAGTTCCGCCCCGACGTGCCCGACGGCCCGCAGTCCTGGCAGACGACCGTCCTGGTCTCCCCCGACCTCGGGGAGTACTCGGTCATCGAATCGTCGCAGGACGGCACGAGCAACACCGGCTCGGTGCCCAGCGTCGTGCTGATGCCGGTCGATGGGAGCGGGCCGACGGTCGTGGCGGTGCACGCCGTGGCCCCCCGCGTAGAGGAGATGCAGCAGTGGCAGTCCGATCTCCAGTGGATCGCCGACCAGTGCCCCGCGGGCGATTTCATCCTCGCGGGTGACTTCAACGCGACGATCGACCACATGGCCGGTCTCGGCGTCGAGGGCGGTGACATCGGGTACTGCCGCGATGTCGCTTCGCGCACCGGCAACGGAGTCGTCGGAACCTGGCCCAGCTCGCTGCCCCCGTTGGCGGGCGCGCCGATCGATCATGTGATGGCCTCGCAGAACTGGACGCCCACCGGTTCGGTCGTGCTCGACGACGCCGGCGGCAGCGATCACCGTGCCCTCGTGGTGCAGCTCGAGCCCGCCGGCTGAGAGGCGGCGTGCATCCCCGAGTGAGAGACTTGAGGGATGAGCACCGCAGCAGAACGCGACACGATCGCCGAACCCGACGTCGAGAACAGCAACACGAATCGCAAGCAGCCGTTCCCGCAGGGCTTCCTCGACACTATCTCGACCGGGTGGGCCGAGCGTCCCGAGACGCTTCCCGGCGCGCGCGAGCAGGCATCCTACGCCGCCGTGCGCCGCGCCGCGCTCTCGGCCGCGTTCCCCGGTAAGCGCCTCGTCATCCCGGCGGGCTCGCTCAAGCAGCGCAGCAACGACACCGACTACGTGTTCCGTGCGCACTCCGCCTTCGCGCACCTCACCGGCTGGGCATCCGACACCGAGCCCGACTCGGTGCTCGTCTTCGACCCGACCGACGACGGTCACGACGTGACCCTGTACTTCCGCGAGCGTGCCGACCGCACCACGACCGAGTTCTACGCCGACGCCACCGTCGGAGAGTTCTGGATCGGACCGCGCCCTTCGCTGGCCGGCGTCGCCGCCGACCTCGCCCTCACCACCGCGCACCTGGCCGAGTTCGCGCCGGCCGAGGGCGAGCTGGTGCTCGATGAGGACGAGACGCTGACCCGTGCGGTCTCCGAGCTGCGCCTCATCAAGGACGACTTCGAGATCGCCGAGATGCGACGTGCGGTCGAGATCACCGCCGCCGGCTTCGACGACATCATCCGAGAGCTCCCCTCCGCCGTGGCGCACGCGCGCGGCGAGCGCGTCGTCGAGGGCGTGTTCCACCGCCGGGCGCGCGAGGACGGCAACGGGGAGGGATACGACACCATCGCCGCCTCCGGGCCCCACGCCTGCTACCTGCATTGGACCCGCAATGACGGCGCCGTGGTGCCCGGCGATCTGATCCTCGTCGACGCCGGTGTCGAGGCCGACAGCCTCTACACCGCCGACATCACCCGCACGCTGCCCGTCTCCGGCACGTTCACCGATGTGCAGCGCCGTGTCTACGAAGCCGTGCGCGAAGCGGCCGACGTCGCCTTCGCCGCCGCGAAGGTCGGGGTGCGCTTCCGCGACATCCACGCCGCCGCCATGACCGTGATCGCCGCTCGCGTCGCGGAGTGGGGTCTGCTCCCCGTCACGGCCGAGGAGGCCCTCGACGCCGAGGCCGGCGGCCAGCACCGCCGCTACATGGTGCACGGCACCTCGCACCACCTCGGCATCGACGTGCACGACTGCGCCCAGGCCCGCCGCGAGATGTACTACGACGGCATCGTCGCCCCGGGCATGGTGTTCACGATCGAGCCCGGCCTGTACTTCCAGATCGACGATCTCACCGTCCCCGCCGAGCTCCGCGGGATCGGCGTGCGGATCGAGGACGACATCCTCATGACCGAGGACGGCCCCGTCAACCTCTCGGCCGGCATCCCCCGCACGGCCGACGAGATCGAGGCCTGGATCGCCCGCGTCCAGAGCTGATCCCTCGGGAGTCAGATCCGGGCGGCGAAGTCCACGAGGAGGGGCGCGAGCCCGGCACCGATATCGGATGCCGGACGCTTGCGCCCCTTCACTTCGAAGCTATGACCTCCGCCATCGATCCAGGCGACGCGCGCATCCCGGCAGGTCTCGACGACCTCCTCGAACTGCGTGAGCGGCTGGATGAACGGGTCGTTCGAGCCCTCGATGAACAGCTGTGGCACGGCGATCGCCGGCAGATGCTCGGCGCGCAGCTTCTCGGGGGCGCCCGGCGGGTGCAACGGATAGCCGAGATAGACGAGAGCGTCGACGTCGAGTCCCTCGGCCACGGCCATCGAGGCCATCCGGCCGCCGTACGACTTGCCGGCCGCGATGATCCGCGCCGTCGGGTCGAGCTCCCGCTCCGCGGCGACGGCGGCGCGCCACGTCGCGATCGCGTGCGCGGCGGGGCCCGGCATCCGTCGCCCCTGCTCCACGTAGGGGAAGTTGAACCGAGCGGTCGAGAACCCGGCCTCCGTCAACGCCGCGGCGAGCCCGGTGAGGAACGGGTGGTCCATTCCGGCGCCCGCACCGTGCGCGATCAGGATCGTCGTACGCCCCTCGCCCGGGGTGCGCTCGACCGAGACCTGCGTGCCACCTGCGGGCAGGGCGACCTCGAACGACGAGCGTCCGGATGCGAGCATCAGGCGGGCTCGGGCGTACCTGCGGCGGGAGCGTCGCCCTCGCCCGGCTTCGCGGACTTGCCCTGCTCCGTTTCGCCGGGCCCGGTGCCCTCGGGCGCGGTCGGCGCATCTGCTCCGGGAGCGACCGGTGCGGCGGGCCGCGGCGGGATCACCGGTTCGCCGGAGGGCACGGGCGCCTGACCCTGACTCCCCGGCGTGATCCGCTCGCCGTAGCGCGGGGGCTCGTCGAGATCGACCGGCGGGCGCACGGGCGCCTGGCGGGCGGTCCCCAGCGCCTGACGAGCCTTCGCCAGCGACGCCGGCAGCACCGTGACCTCGTAGTGGTCGGCCGCCAGCTGCGTCACACTCGCGAAGTCGCGACGGCGGCGGACGATCGCGAAGGTCACGAGGCTGAGGATCATGCCGATCGCCACGCCGATGAGCACGAAGCCCAGGAACAGCTGGATCGGGACCTCGGGGTTGCCGATCACGAGGATCGCCGAGAGGAAGAGGCCGATGAGCACGCCGTTCACCGCGCCGGAACGCGCGGCCGTCGCGTAGCCGAGGCGACCGGTGATGCGCTCGACCGTGCGGACGCCCTGGCCCACGATCGCGATGTCACGGGCGGGGATCTCGGCGGCGATCAGCGTGGACACGGTCTTCTGCGCGGTGGCGTAGTCACGGGTGGACGCCACCATCTCGCCGGTGTCGGTGCTGTTCACGGGACGGTTGAGCATGCTCATCCGCCCATTGTCCCACGCCTCGATGCGCGCGTCCTCGGAGCGTCGATCCGGGGGACGCCCCGGGGCCGCGCGGACTACGCTGGGTGGGTGAGCACACAACGGGTATTCGCCGCGCGCCTGGCCGGTTGCGCCGTCTTCGACCCCGTGGGCGACCGGCTCGGCAAGGTCCGAGACGTCGTCATCGTGTACCGAAGTACCGCGGCCCCCCGCGTGATCGGCCTCGTCGTCGAGATCCCGGGCCGTCGCCACGTCTTCCTGTCGATCGGTCGGGTCACCTCGATCCGCTCCGGTCAGGTCATCAGCACCGGCCTCATCAACGTGCGCCGCTTCTCGCCGCGCGCCGGCGAGGTGCGCGTCCTCGCCGAGATGCTGGGGCGCCGTGTGAGCTTCGCCGACGGCAGCGGCACGGCCGTGATCGAAGACGTCGCCATCGAGCCGAATCGACTCGGCGAGTGGGCCGTCAGCCAGCTGTTCCTCCGGAAGCCGAAGACCAGCGCCTCGCCGTTCGCGAAGGGCTCGACGACCTTCGCCGCCTGGAGCGAGGTCACCGAGGAGCGCGCGCCCGGGGAGTCGCAGTCCGCCGAACAGCTCGTGGCGTCGTACTCCGAGCTGCACGCGGCCGACCTCGCCAACACGCTCCTCGATCTGCCGCAGCAGCGCATGATCGAGGTCGCCGAGGAGCTGTCCGACGACCGCCTCGCCGACGCCATGGAGGAGATGCCCGAGGACGAGCAGGTGCACATCCTCGACCGCCTCGGCGACGAGCGCGCCGCCGACATCCTCGACCAGATGGAACCGGACGACGCGGCCGACCTGCTCGCCCAGCTCCCCCCGAACCGCCTGGAGCACCTCCTCGAGCTCATGGAGCCGGAGGAGGCCGAAGACGTGCGCATGCTGCTGCGCTACGGCCCCGACACCGCCGGCGGGCTCATGACGCCCGAGCCGATCGTGCTCTCGGCCGACGCGACGGTCGCCGAGGCGCTCGCGCTGATCCGCCGCCACGAGCTGCACCCCGCCCTCGCGGCCGCGGTCTTCGTCACCCTTCCCCCGTTCGAGACGCCGACGGGCCGCCTCCTCGGCGTCGTGCACTTCCAACGGATGCTGCGCTACCCGCCGCACGAGCGCCTCGGCGCGATCGTCGACGACAGTCTCGAACCGGTGTCCGCCACGGCCTCCGCGGCCGAGGTCGCCCGTCTGCTGGCCAGCTACGACCTCGTCTCGCTCCCCGTCGTCGATGCCGCGCACCGGCTCGTCGGTGCGATCAGCGTCGACGATGTGCTCGACTACCTGCTGCCCGACGACTGGCGCACGCACGATGTCGATGAGGTGTCGGACGACACGACCACGGAGGTGCGCTGATGGCCCGCTCCCCCCGCCTCGACGCCCCGCTCGGGCGCGGCACGACCCGTCAGCGTCCGACCTCGCGCGACCGCTTCGGACGGTTCACCGAGTGGGTCGCCCGCGCGATGGGCACACCGGCGTTCCTGCTGATCCTCAGCCTGTTCTGCATCCTGTGGATCGTGTGGAACACGATGTCGCCCACGAGCCTGCGGTTCGACGACGCCGCCCTCGGATTCACCGCTCTGACCCTCGTGCTCTCGTTGCAGGCCTCCTACGCCGCGCCGCTGATCCTGCTCGCGCAGAACCGGCAGGACGACCGTGACCGGGTGCAGATCGAGCAGGACCGTCAGCGCGCCGAGCGGAACCTCGCCGACACCGAGTACCTCGCCCGCGAGATCGTCGCGCTGCGCATGGCGCTCGAGGAGCGCAACTCGCACGTCGTCACGCGCGACGTGCTGCGACAGGAGCTCAAGGCGCTGCTCGCCGACCTCGGCGACCACGACGCGGACCCCGAGGCCCCCGCGGCCTCCCCCGCGCCGACCACGGGGCCGGTGGCGACGAGGCCTCCGCGTCGCCCGCGCGCATGACGTCCGCCGATGACGTCCGACGCGCGGTCGCCGCGGTATCCGATCCGGAACTCCGACGTCCGA
Source organism: Microbacterium galbinum (assembly GCF_023101185.1). Lineage (GTDB taxonomy): Bacteria > Actinomycetota > Actinomycetes > Actinomycetales > Microbacteriaceae > Microbacterium > Microbacterium galbinum. The sequence continues at coordinate 2,501,174 of NZ_CP078077.1, read as the reverse complement.
TCGGCGACCTCGACATGGTGCGCGACATCGCCGTGGAGGGCGGCAGCGCCACCGTCGGGATCGTCCTGACGATCGTCGGATGCCCGGCCGCGACGAAGATCGAGTCCGATGTGCGCCGTGCCGCGGCATCCGTTCCCGGCATCGACGCCGTCGAGGTCGAGGTCGGGGTGATGACGCCCGAGGAACGCAAGCGCCTGACCGAGAAGCTGCGCGACGGCAGAGCACCCCGCCAGATGCCCTTCGGCCCGGACTCGCTGACCCGCGTGATCCTCGTCTCCAGCGGCAAGGGCGGCGTCGGCAAGTCGACCGTCACCGCGAATCTCGCCGTCGCCCTCGCCGACCTCGGCCTCGCGGTCGGCCTCGTCGACGCGGATGTGCACGGCTTCTCCATCCCCGGGTTGCTGGGCATCCCCGCGGGCACGCAGCCGACGCGCATCGACGACCTCATGCTGCCGCCGGTCGCGCACGGGGTGAAGACCATATCGATCGGGATGTTCCTGCGCGAAGGCGAGGGCGTGGTCGCCTGGCGCGGCCCGATGCTGCACCGCACCGTGTCGCAGTTCCTCACCGACGTGCACTTCGGCGACCTCGACATCCTGCTGATCGACATGCCGCCGGGCACCGGCGACATCGCCATCTCGATCGGACAACTGCTGCCGCACGCCGAGGTGCTCGTGGTGACGACCCCGCAGGCGGCCGCCGCCGAGGTCGCCATCCGCAGCGGACTCGTCGCCCGCCAGACCGGTCAGCGCGTGATCGGGGTGGTCGAGAACATGGCGGGGCTCACCCTCCCCGACGGGACCGTGGTCGATCTGTTCGGTGCGGGCGGTGGAGCCGCGGTCGCGGAGGCGCTGTCGTCCGACGGAGCCGGCGTCCCCCTGCTGGCCTCGATCCCCCTGAGCCCCGCCTTGCGCGCCGGCGGGGATGCGGGTGCTCCGGTCGTGCTGGATGCCGAAACGGATGCCGCGGCCATGGCCATCCGCACCCTCGCCCGTTCCCTGGCCGGGCGCGGGCGCGGACTCGCCGGTCGCCCGCTGCCGATGTCGCTCGGCTGAGGTCGCGACCGCCGTCGATCGCCGATGCGATCAGGTGGCTTCGAGATCGAAGGGCGGCAGCTCGCCGGGAGTGAACCTCTGCGGCGGCGTGCGCGGCTCGGGCTCCGCGATGGCGGCGGCCGCCGCCATCGGATGCGTCGGAGGGGCCGGCTCCTCGAGGAGGGCGTCCCGGATGATGCGACGGGGATCGTATTGGCGGGGGTCGAGCTTGCGCCAGTCGACGTCGTCGAGCTCAGGGCCCATTTCGTCGCGCACGCGGGTGCGTGTGTCGCGGAGGTACTCCCCGGCGCGGCGCACGACCTTGGCGAAGCCCTCGGCCATGCGCGGAAGGCGTTCGGGGCCCACGATGAGCACCGCGATGAGACCGATCAGCAGAAGCTTCTCGAAGGTCAACCCGAACTGCATCTGTCCAGGCTACCGCCGCGCCTGCGCTCCGCGTGCGCACCGAGCCAATACGCTGGGAGGAGTCACAGCGTGGACGGGAGGATCAGGTCATGAGCGAACACGACGCGAACGCACGTTTCATCCGAGAGTCCCTCACGGAACCGGATGCGATCGCGCGCGCTCGGGCGCACGGCGTCGAGCTCGGAGCGGCGCCGATCAGCATCGCCGTCGGCTCGCAGATCGCCGTGCTCGCCGCCGCGACCGCCGCCCGTTCGATCGTCGAGATCGGCACCGGCGCCGGAGTCTCCGGACTCTGGCTGCTGCGCGGCGCGCCGCAGGCCGTGCTCACCTCGATCGACAACGAGCCCGAGCACCTCGCCGCGGCCCGCCAATCGTTCTCCGACGCGAAGGTCCCGGCCACGCGCGCCCGCTTCATCACGGGCCGCGCCGCCGATGTGCTCCCCCGCATGAACGAGGACGCCTACGACATCGTGCTCGTCGACGCCGATCCCGAGAACGTCATCGACTACGTCGAGCACGGACTGCGCCTCGTCCGCCGCGGCGGTATCGTGCTCGTCCCCCGCGTTCTCGCGGGTGGACGCGTGGCCGACCCCGTGCAGCGCGATGAGATCACGGCGGGCTACCGCTCCCTGATCCAGGAGACCCAGGAGTCGTCGGCCGTGCTCGCGACCGTGTCTCCCGCAGGCGAGGGCCTGCTGCAGTTGATCAGCGTCGCCGAGCGCGACTGACGCTCCCCACGACAGACGAAGGAGGCGGCGGATCCGATGATCCGCCGCCTCCTTCGGTTGATCCGTGAGACGGATCGGGGTGACTCAGGCCGGCGCCACGACGGCTGCCAGCACGTCGTGAAGCTCCTTGGCCTCGGCGTCGTTCACGGAGACGACCAGACGGCCTCCTCCTTCGAGCGGAACGCGCACGATGATGAGTCGTCCTTCTTTCACGGCCTCCATGGGGCCGTCCCCGGTCCTCGGCTTCATCGCTGCCATCGCGGCTTCCTTTCCTCGGTGGTATGGGAAGAGTTTATCGGTGTCGTCGCGACCTGAGCGTCACCTGTGAAGAAATGCATCGATTCTTCATGTTCACGGCACCTGCCAGAACGTGTTCCCGAGCGCGTAGACGAAGGAGATCCACACGCCCTGACCCACGAAGCACAACGCCAGAACGCTCAGCCGCCAGAGCCGCGAGCGCGGCACCGCCACCGCTCCCCAGAGCGGACTGATCGGCAGGAGCAGCCGGAAGGTGCTCGACTGCGGGAAGAACACCGCCAGCAGGTACAGCAGGTAGCTCGCGCTCCAGAGCCGGAGGTCGAGACCGAGCGCTCGAACCTGCGGCGAGCGCAGGAGCGCGAGTCCGGTGGCGACGACGATGACCGCGAGTCCGATCGGGCCCCACCACGCGGGGATACCCCACTGCGCGAACCAGAACTGCGACGCCTGGATCCAGCCCTCGAACGGTACGAACCCGGCCACTCCCCCGCTGATCCAGTGCTGACGCCACGCCAGCTCGGTGGCGAGGTACGCGCCCATGTCGCCCGTGACGAGACCGGCGATCACCTGCCACGAGAAACCGGCGACGGTCGCCAGCGCCGCCGTCGCGACGATGTGCACGATCTCGACGGCGGTCAGCGGTTCGCGGCGACGGTTCATCCAGCGGGCGATGCCGTGGAGGCCGAGCAGCAGCGCGAACGCCAGGATGCCCGGGCGGGTGAACGCCATGATCGGGAGCAGGAGGTACAGCCAGGCGTACCGGCGGCGGATCACCGCGTCCAGTGCCAGGAAGAGCAGGAGCAGGAACAGCGTTTCGGCGTATCCCACCTGGAACATCGCCGCGAGCGGCCCCGCGGCGAAGAACACCACCGCCCACAGCGCCGCGGAGGATCCGATCCGGTCACGCAGCAGCCGATGCAGAGCGAGGCAGGCGAGATAGCCGGCCACGAACGAGAGCAGGAACGCCCCCACTCCCCAGGAACCGAAGAGGAACCCGATCGCCTTCGCCGCGTAGGCGAAGACGGGCATGAACGCCCACTGGTTCTCGACGACGGTGCCCGCGTCGGTCAGCTCGAGCGTCGAGGGGTATCCGCTCTCCGCGACCAGCCAGTACCACTGCGCGTCCCAGCCGAGCACGAAGTCGGCCAGTCCGGCATCCGCTCCGAAGCGCGACAGCGACGTCGAGGCGGATGCCGCGAAGAGGAGGAAGCCCGTCGTGACGAGCCGGGCGATCAGGTAGACGACGGCGATGCGCAGCGGCAGCGGCATCTGCGCCCACCGACGCGCGGCGCTCAGTGCGAGCTGAGCCACGCCCGCAGTCCCCGCTCGACGGCATCGATCTGCGCGACGGGGACGCGCTCCTCGTCGTGGTGGGCGAGGTGGGGATCGCCGGGCCCGTAGTTCACCGCCGGGATGCCGAGCGCAGAGAAACGGGCGACATCGGTCCAGCCGTACTTGGGGCGCGGTTCCGCGCCGACGGCGGCCACGAACTGCTGGGCGATCGGTGCGTCGAGGCCGGGACGTGCACCCTCCGCCGAGTCCGTGACCTCGAGGTCGAAGCCCGCGAGCACACTGCGCAGGTGAGCCTCGGCATCCGCCGCCGACTTGCTCGGAGCGAACCGGTAGTTGATCTCGACCTCGCAGGCATCGGGGATGACGTTGCCCGCGACACCGCCGCTGATGCGCACGGCGCTGAGGCTCTCACGGTACAGAAGACCCTCGACCAGCACCTCGCGCGCCCGGTACTCGCCCAGGCGGGCGAGGATGGGGGCCGCGCGGTGGATGGCGTTCTCGCCGATCCAGGCGCGTGCGCTGTGCGCGCGGACACCGCTCGTGCGCACGACCGCGCGCATGGTGCCGTTGCATCCGCCCTCGACCTCGCCATCGGACGGCTCTCCGAGGATCGCGAAGTCGGCGACGAAGAGATCGGGACGCACGGCGGCGAGCAGACCGAGTCCGTTCTTCGACGCCTCGACCTCCTCGTTGTCGTACCACATCCACGTGATGTCGACGACGGGATCGGTCAGCTCGGCGGCGAGCTTCAGCTGCACCGCGGTGCCCGCCTTCATGTCGACCGTGCCGCGGCCCCAGAGGTACGCCTCGCCGTCGACGTCGATCAGGCGCGTGGGCAGGTTGTCGTTGACGGGGACGGTGTCGATGTGACCGGCGATGGCCACCCGCTGGGCGCGACCGAGGTCGGTACGGGCGACGATCGTGTTGCCGTGCCGGATCACCTCGAGGTGGTCGAGCGGCGCGAGCGCCTGTTCGATCGCGTCGGCCAGGGTCTTCTCGTCTCCGGAGACGCTCGCGATGTCGCAGATCGCGCGCGTGAGGTCGAGAGAGGATGCGGTCAGATCGAGCACCATGCCCCCAGCCTATGACCTCGGCGCGCGGTCATCGGACGCCGGTCACATGGGGCGGGCGTGATCGCGGGAGCCGGTACCGTGGAGGCATGACTGATGCGCGCACCGTGTGGGGAATCGGACTCTCGACCATCGCCGGCGACGGCACGGTTCTCGACGCCTGGTACGCCACCCTCGGCACCGGCGCCCTGCCCTCGGATGCCGCGGCAGATCTCGACGAACTCACCGGTCCCGACGCGCGGCGCAACGTCACCGTCGAGCCGGTGCGGCTCGAGATCGACCTCGATGCCGCTCCGGCCTCGACCGCCGACGCCTACCTGCGTCTGCACGCGCTCTCGCACCTGCTCGTGCGCCCGAACGAGCTGAACCTCGACGGGGTCTTCGGTCACCTCCCGAACGTCGCCTGGACGAACGCCGGCCCCGTGCTCCCCGCCGATGCCGCCCGCCTGCGTCCGCAGCTCCAGCGCGCGGGAATCCAGGTGCAGGGGCTCGACAAGTTCCCCCGCCTGACCGACTACCTCCAGCCGCAGGGCGTGCGCATCGCCGATGCCTCGCGCGTGCGCCTCGGCGCCCACCTCGCACCGGGGACCACCGTGATGCACGAGGGATTCGTCAACTTCAACGCGGGCACCCTCGGGGCCTCGATGGTCGAGGGCCGCATCTCGCAGGGCGTCGTCGTGGGCGACGGCAGCGACATCGGTGGCGGCGCATCGATCATGGGAACCCTCTCGGGCGGGGGCTCGCACCGCGTCTCGATCGGGTCGCGCACGCTCCTGGGCGCGAACGCCGGTATCGGCATCTCGCTGGGCGACGACTGCGTGGTCGAGGCGGGCCTCTACGTCACCGCCGGCACCAAGATCGTGCTCGTCGACGGCCCCGTGACGGCCGAGGGCAACCGCACCAGCGTGAAGGGCGCCGAGCTGTCGGGGCAGAACGGACTGCTGTTCCGCCGCAACTCGATCAGCGGCGCGGTCGAGGCCGTGCGTCGCGCGGGCGTCGGCGTCACGCTCAACGAGGCGCTGCACGCCTGACGCGCGGTCTTCCCCACCTGCGGCCGCCTCGGAGCGGGCGCTGATAGACTGTGGCTGTTGCCCGAGCACGAGCTCGCCAACGTCGTCGTCGTCACGGGGTCTCTGAGGACCGAAGCGAGTCACCCGGCTCCCATCACCAGCGCTCTGCTGGCCTTTCGCACGGCGAACCGATGCGCACGCCCCCTGCGAGCGCCGTCGCCCACCTCAGCCCACTATCGTGCGTGTCTTCTCGCGTACGGACGGAGTCATCCATGCCTACTTTCCTCGAACTCGGCGTTCCCGCCGAACTCGCCGCCGTTCTCGCCGATTCCGGCAAGACCGAAGCCTTCGCGATCCAGCGCGACACCCTCCCCGACTCGCTCGCCGGCCGCGACCTGCTCGGTCGCGGTCGCACCGGCAGCGGCAAGACCATCGCCTTCGCGCTCCCCCTCGTCGCCCGCCTCGCCGCGTCCGGCAAGCAGCGCCGCGCGGGCCTCCCCCGCGGTCTGGTGCTCGCCCCGACCCGCGAGCTCGCGACGCAGATCGCCGCGACGATCTCGCCCCTCGCCGAGGCCGCCGGTCTGCGCGTGACCACCGTCTTCGGCGGCGTCAGCCAGCGCCCGCAGGAGCAGGCGCTCCGCGGCGGCGTCGACATCGTCGTCGCGTGCCCGGGCCGCCTCGAAGACCTCATGAAGCAGCAGATCGTGCGGCTCAGCGCGGTCGAGGTCGCCGTACTCGACGAGGCCGACCACATGGCCGACCTCGGCTTCCTGCCCGGCGTCACGCGCATCCTCACCGCGACGCCGGCCGGCGGACAGCGCCTGCTCTTCAGCGCGACGCTCGACCGCGGCATCGATTCGCTCGCCCGCCGCTTCCTCTCGAACCCCGTCAGCCACGAGGTCGACGAGGAGAGCGTCCCCGTCGGCGAGATGACGCACCGCGTGCTCGTCGTCGATTCCACCGAGAACAAGACGACCCTCGTGCGCGACCTCGCGTCCGGCACCGGTCGCCGCATCCTGTTCACCCGCACCAAGCACCAGGCGAAGAAGCTCGCCAAGCAGCTCACCGCTGCGGGCATCCCCGCCGTCGACCTGCACGGCAACCTCTCGCAGAACGCCCGAGAGCGCAACCTCGGCGCGTTCTCGTCGGACCCCGCCGACGGCGGCGTGCGCGTGCTGGTCGCGACCGACGTCGCGGCCCGTGGCGTGCACGTCGACAACGTCGACCTGGTCGTGCACGTCGACCCGCCCATGGAGCACAAGGCGTACCTGCACCGCTCGGGCCGCACCGCCCGCGCCGGTGCCGCCGGTACCGTCGTCACGGTCGTGCTCCCCGAGCAGCGCCGCGACGTCAAGGACCTGCTGCGCAAGGCCGCGATCGTCGCCCCGCTCGAAGACGTCACCGCCGGCGCCGTGACCGAGCTCGTCCCGGAGCGCGCACCGCACGTGCGTCCCGCCCCGGTGCAGGCTCCGCAGCGTCAGGCTCCGAAGCAGCGCCCCGCCGGTGGCGAGCGCAGCGGCGCGGCGAACCCGCCCGCACGCCGTCGTCGCCCCCGCTCCGGTGGCGGTCAGGGCCAGAGCCAGGGCGGCGGTTTCGCGCGCCAGGGCGGCCAGGGTCGTCAGGGCAGCCAGGGTGGACAGTCCCGCCAGGGCGGCCGCGGTTCGCAGGGACGCTGACCCGCAGCATCCGCACGTCTACGACCCCGGGGTCCCGTTCCGCACGGAACGGATGACCTCGGGGTTCGTGCATCCGGCGACGAACCCTGCGAGGCGCCGCCGGATCTCGAAACCGAGGATCACCGCGCCGACGCGTTCAGCCACCGGCGCGAGCCAGGCCGGGCGGCACGAGAAGTTGTACTTCCACGTCGCGATCGTGCCCGACCCATCGGGTGCGGCCACGAAACGCCAGCCACCGCCCAGCTTCTCGAAGAACCAGGGGCCGGTCTCCATGACCATTCCCACGTTCGTCGGCGGAGCGTACGACGCGTAGCGGCTCACCATCGACAGACCGAACCGCTGGCGCGTGAAGGTGCGCACGCCCTTCGCGGCGCTCTGCGCACCGTCGAGGAAATGCTGCTCACTGATGAACCCGTCCCAGCGCCGGCGAACCGCGCCGGTCGTCTGCGACACCGCGAACGCCGTCGCCGGATCGACCGGAACGAAAGCCTCGGCGCTGACGACGGGCATCGGCGTCGTGTCAGCGGTTCGGGTACGAACGCTCCGGGGACCCGGTGTACAGCTGCTGCGGGCGACCGATCTTGGTCTGCGGGTCGAGCTGCAGCTCGCGCCACTGCGCAAGCCAGCCGGGCAGACGGCCGATGGCGAACAGCACCGTGAACATGCGCGTGGGGAACCCCATCGCCTTGTAGATCACGCCGGTGTAGAAATCGACGTTCGGATACAGACGACGCTCGCGGAAGTAGTCGTCGGCGAGAGCGATCTCCTCGAGCTCCTTCGCGAGGTCGAGCAGCGGGTCGGTGACGCCGAGGGAGGCGAGGACCTCGTCGGCGGCGTCCTTGACGAGCTTGGCGCGCGGGTCGTAGTTCTTGTAGACCCGGTGCCCGAAGCCCATCAGCTTCACGCCCTCTTCCTTGTTCTTCACCCGCTCGACGAAGCGCGAGACGCTCTGACCCGAGTCGCGGATCTGGCCGAGCATCGTGAGAACGGCCTCGTTGGCCCCGCCGTGCAACGGCCCCGAAAGGGCCTGGATGCCGGCGGACACCGACGCGAACTGGTTCGCCCCGGTCGATCCGACCAGTCGCACGGTCGAGGTCGACGCGTTCTGCTCGTGGTCCTCGTGCAGGATCAGCAGGAGCTCGAGCGCCTTCGACATAACCGGGTTGATCTCGTAGGGCTCGGAGTTGACGCCGAAGTTGAGCTTGAGGAAGTTCTCGACGAAGCCGAGCGAGTTGTCGGGGTAGAGGAAGGCCTGACCGACGCTCTTCTTGTGCGCGTAGGCCGCGATCACCGGGAGCTTCGCGAGCATGCGGATCGTGTTGATCTCGACGTGCTCGGGGTTGTGCGGGTCGGTCTGGCCCTCGTAGTAGGTCGAGAGCGCGGCGACGGCCGAGGACAGCACCGACATCGGGTGCGCCGTGTGCGGCAGTGCCGAGAAGAAGTGCTTGAGGTCTTCGTGCAGTAGCGTGTGGCGACGGATCTTCTCGTCGAACTCGGCCAGCTCGGACTCCGACGGGAGCTCGCCGTAGATGAGCAGCCAGGCGACCTCGAGGTAGCTGGTGCGACCGGCGAGCTGCTCGATCGGGTACCCGCGATAGCGCAGGATGCCCTTGTCGCCGTCGATGAAGGTGATGTCGGACTTCGTCGACGCCGTGTTGACGAACCCGTAGTCGAGCCCGGTGTAGCCGGTCTGGCGGGTCAGCGTCGAGAAGTCGATGCTGTTGTGGCCCGCCGTGCCCTGCAGCACGGGGAACTCGGCGGTCGTGTCACCGATCGTCAGCTTCGCCGTGGCCTGCTGGTCTGCCGCTGCACTCACGCGGACCTCCTTGGGGTTTCTGCCCGTAGTCTGTCTCGTCTCGCCCCGAGCAGATCGGTCATCCTTGGAACCTGATCTCATCGGAGCGGGCGATCGCACGGCGCACAGCGCCAGGTCGGGTCACGACCGAATCGCCTTTACAGCCTAGTAGGCCCGCACGCCTACTGTCGCATCCGCCAAACGGATCGGCGCTGGGAGGGGGAAACCTACAGATTCTCTACGAAGCGGCGGCGTGCAGGCGTCGAGCGGCCTCCGCGACGCGCTCCGTCGGCGCCGTCAGCGCGAGACGCACGTGCGAGGCGGCGGCTGCTCCGTAGAACGGACCCGGACCCGCCAGGATGCCGAGATCGGCGAGGCGAGCCATCGACTCCCATGCGTCACGCCCCTCGGTCACCCACAGGTAGAGACCGGCTTCGGAGCCGTCGAGACGGAAGCCGGCGGCCTCCACGGCGGGACGCAGCAGCTCCCGCCGTTCGCGGTAGAGCTCCTTCTGGGCGGCGACGTGCTCGTCGTCGCCGAGCGCCACCGCCATGGCGTGCTGCACGGGTTCGGGCGGCATGAGGCCCAGGTGCTTGCGGGCGGTGAGCAGGTCGGCGACGATGCGCGCGCAGCCGGCGACGAAGGCGGCGCGGTAGCCCGCGAGGTTCGACTGCTTGCTCAGCGAGTAGACGCTGAGCAGGTTGGCCCGCGACCCCCCGGTCACCCGCGGATCGAGGATCGACGGGATCGCCTCGGTCGCCCAGGCACCGTCCCAGCCGAGTTCCGCGTAGCACTCGTCGCTCGCGATGACGGCATCCAGCTCGCGCGCACGGCGCACCGCGGCGGCGAGCTCCGAGACCGTCCAGGTGCGACCGTCGGGGTTGCCCGGAGTGTTGATCCAGATCAGCTTGGTGCCCTCGGGCCAGTCCGCCGGGTCATCGGCGGGAAGCGGCGTCGCTCCGACCACGCGTGCTCCGACGTCGTAGGTCGGGTAGGCGATCTCGGGGTGCACGACGATGTCGCCCTCTCCCAGCCCGAGGAGGGTCGGGAGGAGCGCCACGAACTCCTTCGAGCCGATCGTGGGCAGCACGTTCGCGACGGTGAGGTCATCGACCCCGCGACGACGCGCGTACCAGGAGACGATCGCCTCGCGCAGTGCCGGTGTCCCGACGGTCTGCGGATAGGCGTGCGCGTCCGTCGCCTCGGCGAGAGCGCGCCGGATGATCTCGGGCGTGGGATCGACGGGCGATCCGACGGAGAGGTCGACGAGTCCGCCGGCGTGCGCAGACGCCCGCTCGCGGAAGGGAACGACGGCGTCCCAGGGGTAGTCGGCGAGGTCGCGGACGCTCACGGGCGCCGGCCTACTCGCCCTGGGGCGGCAGGGCCGCGATGATCGGGTGGTCGTGCGCGATGACGCCGACCTTGGCCGCGCCTCCGGGCGAGCCGACCTCGTCGAAGAACTCGACGTTCGCCTTGTAGTAGTCCTGCCACTCGTCGGGCAGGTCGTCCTCGTAGTAGATCGCCTCGACGGGGCACACCGGCTCGCAGGCGCCGCAGTCGACGCACTCGTCCGGGTGGATGTAGAGGGAGCGCTCGCCTTCGTAGATGCAGTCGACGGGGCATTCGTCGATGCAGGCTCGGTCCTTCACATCGACACACGGGAGGGCGATCACATACGTCACCGCTCCAGTCTACTTCTCCGCCTCCGTGGCGACGGGCACCGACCGGAACGACGGCCACGCGATGACGACGAGAACGATCGCGGCGATCAGGTACGTCCAGATCTGTCCCGCGAGCGTGTTCTCGACGACGACGGATCCGCCGGGGCCCCGGCCGGAGATCAGGAGCAGCATGCCCACCATCCCGAGGCCGGCCGCGACGGCGGCGCCGCGGTCGTGGGTGAGCACGCGGATGGCGATGAGGATCGCCGCGCACGCGATCGCTCCGACGATCATGCCGGTCGGGATCGGACCCCAGGTCTGGCTGTGCGCGATCGTGCCGGCGACACCGTAGACGCCACCGACCAGGGCCGAGGCCACCCACGACAGAACTCTCGACAACCGACTCACGCCCACCCTCCGATCCTACGCGCGGTCAGGCCGCGAGTCCGAACAGACGCAGGAGGGCAGCGGTGAGCGCCGCCGCGAACACCACGACGAGGAAGGACTGCCGCAGCCACAACAGACCCGCGGCGACGAGCAGTGCGGGCAGGCGCGCATCGACGACGATCGCCTGACCGTCGCCCAGCGTCTGCACCGCGACGAGCGCCGCGAGCAGGGCGACGGTCAGCAGGTCGGAGATACGCGCGGGTCGGGGCGCCTCGAGCACCTTCGGCGGCACGAGGTATCCGACGGCCTTCAGCGACAGGCAGACGAGAGCCGCCAGCAGGATCGCACTCCACAGGGTCATGATTCCCCCTTCTCATCGGCATCCGCTGCGCGGCCATCGGATGCCGGGCGCCCCAGCCAGTTGAACCACCCGACGATCACGGCCACGACGGCCGCGACGAGCACCGGCAGACCGGGGAGGAGGAAGGGCGTGAGCGCCGCGGCGACGACGGCGGCGGCGATCCCGACGGCGATCGCCTGGCGTTGCTGCAGGCGCGGCCACAGCAGCGCCAGGAAGGCGGCCGCCGCCGCGGCATCCAGCCCCCAGTCCTTCGGATCGCCGAGCACGTTGCCGACGAGGGCGCCGATGAGGGTGGTGATGTTCCAGCCGACGAAGATCCCGATGCCGGTGACCCAGAATCCGACCCGGCGCAGGCGCGGATCGCTCTGGGCGATCGCCACCGCCGTCGATTCGTCGATCGTGAAGTGGGCGGCCAGCGCACGGGTCGCAGGCCCTCCCCCGATGACCGGCGACATGCGCATGCCGTAGGCGACGTTGCGCACGCCGAGGAGGACGGCCGAGGCGATCGCCGAGGGGAGCGCCGCGACACCGCCGGCCGCGAAGACCCCGACGAAGGCGAACTGCGATCCTCCCGTGAACATGAGCAGGCTCAGCACGCAGGTCTGCCAGACGTCGAGCCCGGCCGCGACGGCGAGGGCACCGAACGAGATGCCGTACGCGCTCGTCGCCAGCACGACGCCGAGGGCCTCGCGCCAGACCTCGCGCTCGGCGGTCACGGGGCGATCCCCTCGCGGACCGTTCGCTGCAATGAACACATGACCATCATTCTGAACATTCAAGGACGACTAGTCAAGCGAACGATCGTTTGACATCATGAACGCATGGAGGATCTCCGCACCCGCATCGCCCGCACGCTGCGCCGGGAGCGTGAAGCCGCAGCCCTCTCGGTCTCGGAACTCGCTCGGCGCGCCGGCGTCTCCAAGGCCACCGTGTCGCAGCTCGAGAGCGGAGCCGGGAACCCGAGCGTCGAAACCCTCTGGGCGCTCGGCGTCGCACTCGACGTGCCGTTCGCCGTCTTCGTAGACCCGCCCCAGAGCGGGCCCACGCTCATCCGCCGGGAGGATCTCAGCGGCGTCCCGTCCTCGGCCGCCGCGTACAGCGCCACCCTGCTGGCCGCTTCCCCGCCCGGCGCACGGCGCGACCTGTACCTGATCTCCGCCGAACCGGGCGAGGCCCGACGCTCCGATCCGCACCACCCCGGGACCATCGAGCACGTGGTGCTGATCTCGGGGCAGGCGAAGGTCGGCCCCGCCGGGGCCGCCGCACTGCTGAACCCCGGCGACTACCTCACCTACCCGGGCGACGCCCCGCACGTGTTCGAGGCCACGGCCCCGAGCACGAGCGCCGTGCTGATCTCCGAGCTGCGCTGAGGATCAGTCCGACGCGGCCACGGGCGACGGATCCGGGATCTCCTCCGGCTTGTATCGCGGCAGTCGGGAGGCCGGGAGGATCGCCAGGGCGCTGATCCCGGCGAGCACGAGCAGACCCAGCCGCAGCGTCGACAGACGGGCCTCCTCGTTGACGGCCACGGCGGCGTCGACCTGGGCGGGCGTCGCGTCGGTGCGATCGAGCACCACGCGCAGGTCGTCGTTGCTCACGAAGTTCACGCTGTCGAGATCGACCTGCGCGACGAGCGCCGGCGGCAGCTCCGGATGCTCCACGACCGCGCGCCCGACGCTCAGCCCCAGCAGAGAGACGAGCAGCGCACCCGCGACCGCCGTCCCCACCGCCGACGCGAGGTTCTGGGTCGTGCCCCGCAGCGATCCCACGTCACCCGCGAGCGACGACGGCGCCGAGGTGACGAGCACGTTGAAGACGAGGGTCACGAGCGCCCCCTGCCCGATCCCGAACACCACCAGACCGAGGATCGTCGGCAGCGTCTCCCAGTTGTTGTTGACGACGAACGAGAGCCAGACGAGGGCGCCGGTCGTGAGCAGGAATCCGAAGACGCCGATCACACGCGGCGGGTAGCGCTTGTAGAACCGCACGACGAGGGTCGCGGTGATGAACACGGTGAGGTTGAACGGCATCATCGCGATCGAGGTGTCGAAGGGAGTCCTCCCCTGCACGATCTGGATGTAGAGCGGGATCGTGAAGTTCACGCACGCCTCGAGAGCGACCACGATGAACATGGCGTACACCGCCGCGCGCTCCTTCGAGGAACGCAGGATGCTGAGGTCGATCAGCGGCACACGTCCCTCGGCGATCCGCCGACGCGTCCACAGGAAGAACCCCTGCCCCAGCACGACGCCGGCCACGATGAAGAGCGGTGCCGGGGAGAGCCCCAGGATGTCGAACGGGGCCGCCTCCGTCGCCTCGATCGCTCCCCAGCCGTTGAGATTGTTGAAGCCGAGGGTGAGCAGCACGATCGCCGCGCCGATGAGGAGCGAGGCGACGAGATCGATGCGGATGCCGGGGTCGCCGCGGTCTCCGCGCAGCGTGAAGCTGAAGGCGAAGACGAGCACGGCGATGCCGAGGACGATGAAGAACATCGGACGCCACCCGACGAGAGTGCCGAGAGTGCCGCCGATGAGGAACGCGGTGACACCGGAGATCGCCCGCGCCGAACCGATGGCGCCGATCGCCGTCGCCTGCTGGGCGCCGCGGTAGTTCTCGGCGATGAGCGCGACGATCGAGGGCACGATGATCGCCGCCGCGGCACCGGCCACCGCCTGACCCGCGATCGCCCATCCGATGCTCGGGGCGATCAGCATGAGCACCGACGATGCCGCGAACAGCGCGATCACGACGCGGAAGATCAGCACCCATCCGACGCGCTGACCGAGCTTCGCACCGGTCATCACGAGCGCTGCGACGGCCAACCCGTACATGACGATCGTGGTGCTCGCGACCGTCGGCGGCACGCCGAACTCGCTCACCATCCCACCCAGCGAGATGGGGAGCGCGGCGACGTTGAACGACATCAGCACCTGCGCCATGAACAGGCTGATCATGGGAAGCCAGGACGACTTCACGGCGACGGACGCGGTCTGCGGCGCGGACTCGGTCATCGGGACTCCTCGGGGGCGGGTGCAGCGGCGGGTGCGGACGCGAACAGGTTGAGCCCGAGGGCCCGGGAGAGGTAGCCGATCGCGCGCTGCGAGCGCACGGAGTTGCCGGCTTCGTCGAGACGCGGCGAGAAGCCCGCGACGGCGCCCTTGCCGGGGGCGACCGCGACGATGCCCCCGGAGACACCGGACTTGGCCGGGAGTCCGATCTCGAACAGCCATTCACCCGAGCGCTCGTACAGGCCGCTGGCGGCGACGACGGCGAGCGTGTCACGGCACACCTCGGCCGACACCACCCGCTGCCCGGTGATGGGGTTGACGCCGCCGTCGGCCAGCGTGGCCCCCATGACCGCCAGATCGTGCGCGGTCACCGCGAGAGCGCACTGGCGGGTGTAGACGTCGACGACCTCGTCGGGGTCGCCCTCGAGGCGTCCATAGCTGGTGAGCAGGCGCCCGAGCGCTCGGTTGCGGTCGTTCGTACGCGCCTCGGAGGCGTAGACGACGCCGTCGAGTCCGAGAGCGCGGCCTGCGAACGCCGACAGACCCTCACGGACGCGCTCCCACTGCTCGGCGGACGTCTCCCCCGGCATGAGCGCGGTGGTGGCGATCGCGCCGGCGTTGACCATGGGGTTCATGGGATGCCCGGCGTTCAGCTCGAGCGCCATCACCGAGTTGAAGGGAAGCCCCGTGTTGTTGACCCCGACGATCTCGCGGACGCGCTCGTGCCCGTGCTCCTGGATGGCGAGGGCGTAGACGAACATCTTCGAGATCGACTGGATCGAGAACGGATGCTGCGCGTCGCCCGCGTCGTGCACTCCCCCGCCAACCTCGATGACGGCGAGCCCGAAGAGCTCGGGGTCGACCTCGGCGAGCACGGGGATGTAGTCGGCGACTATGCCGTCGGAATCCCGGGCGAAGCGCGCGTGCGCATCACCGACCAGCCGCTCGACGTCTCGCCACCCGGGCAATGCCCCGGTCGAGACCTGCTGCGGGACGTGGTCCCATCCGGCCGTGTCCACGGGCTCTCCTCGCGTTCGACGACGCCCCAGCCGTCATTCGCCACGATAGCGCTCGAACGCCCCCGGTAGAAGGTGTCTACCGGGGGCGTTCGCGGGTGCCTGCGGGCTCAGTACCAGTTCATCGCCTGCGAGTGCCCCCACGCGCTGCACGGGGTGCCGTACACGGACGAGATGTATCCCAGACCCCAGGCGATCTGGGTCGCGGCATTGGTCTGCCAGTCGTTGCCCGCCGAGGCCATCTTGCTGCCGGGGAGCGCCTGCGGGATGCCGGTCGCGCCGCTCGGGTTGTAGGCCTGGTAGTTCCAGCTCGACTCCTTCTGCCACAGCGAACTCAGGCAGGAGAACTGGTCTTCTCCCCAGCCGTACTGGTCGGCCGCCATGACACGTGCGGTCGCCTTGGCCCCCTCGGGGGTGTTCGACGAGGCGAGCGCCGCGGCGGCCGCCTCGGCCTCTGCCTGCGCCTGCGCGGCGGCAGCGGCGGCCGCGTCGTCCGCTGCCTTCTTCTCCTGCGCTGCGGTGAACGCCGACTGGAGCGCCGCGGTCTGCTCGATCACCTTCTCGGTGTGCTGCTGGGCGATGACCGTGGTGAGAGTGAGCTCGATGGCCGGAACGGCCTTCCGACCGTCGAGGGTGTCGACATTGCTCTGCAACTGCGCGGTCTCGACGGCGGGGACGACTCCGCTCAGGTCGAAGCCTGCGGCGTCGATCTCGGCGGACAGCTGATCGGCGGCATCAATGGCATCGGTCGCGGCGGTCGCGGTCGCCGCGACGTCGTCCGACGCCTCGACGGTCGTGGTGGTGCCGGTGGTCGCCGAGGGCGATGCGTCATCGGTCTCGGTGGCGCCGGAGGCCGGGCCCGCGACGAGTCCGGCGGTCAGCGTGATGCCGAGCATCGCACCGACGGCGGTGCCGAGGAGCAGCAACGGCCGACGAGAGCGGACGGCGGAGTGGGCGGTGGCGGCCTCGAGGGCGCGCCGGGAAGCACGGGTGTTCTGAAGGTGAAGCAAAGAATCGACTTTCGGGTCGTCGAGCGCCCGGACCTGCGGACAGGGCGGCTCATCGGGAGCCGACTCATCGGACGCAAGTCATCGATTCTGTGTCATGTTTCTGGACGAACCCTCCGCAGAGCCTGGACGGAATATAAGTCCCACCTGGGCTTTTCATGAAAAAAGGGCCTCGCCGCCGCATTTCTGCGGAGCGAGGCCCTCTTATCGGTCCTGTTCGGACTCAGGCGTTGGCATCCTGACGCTTGAGGCGAGCGGTCTCGCGCGCACGCGTGTTGGCGTCGAGGTTCACCTTGCGGATGCGCACGGCCTCCGGCGTGACCTCGACGCATTCGTCGTCACGCGCGAACTCGAGGCTCTCCTCGAGCGTCAACTGACGCGGGGGCGTCATCGACTCGAACGAGTCGGAGCTCGCCGCACGCATGTTGGTGAGCTTCTTCTCCTTGGTGATGTTCACGTCCATGTCGTCGGCGCGCGAGTTCTCGCCGATGACCATGCCCTCGTAGACCTCGGCGGTCGGCTGCACGAAGAACGACATGCGCTCCTGCAGGGCGATCATGGCGAACGGGGTGACGACACCCTGACGGTCGGCGACGATCGAGCCGTTCTGGCGGGTCGTGATGGATCCGGCCCAGGGCTCGTAGCCGTGCGAGATCGCGTTCGCGATGCCGGTGCCGCGGGTCGTGGTGAGGAACTCGCTGCGGAAGCCGATGAGGCCGCGCGACGGGACGATGAACTCCATGCGCACCCAACCGGTGCCGTGGTTGGTCATGTTCTCCATGCGACCCTTGCGGTTGGCGAGGAGCTGGGTGATCGCGCCGAGGTGCTCCTCCGGCGTGTCGATCGTGAGGTGCTCGAAGGGCTCGTAGGTCTTGCCGTCGATCTTCTTCGTGACCACCTGCGGCTTTCCGACCGTGAGCTCGAAGCCTTCGCGACGCATGTTCTCGACGAGGATCGCGAGGGCGAGCTCACCGCGGCCCTGGACCTCCCAGGCATCCGGGCGCCCGATGTCGACGACCTTGAGCGAGACGTTACCGATGAGCTCCTTGTCGAGACGGTCCTTGACCATGCGCGCCGTGAGCTTGTGGCCCTTGACCTTGCCCATCAGCGGCGAGGTGTTGGTGCCGATCGTCATCGAGATGGCGGGGTCGTCGACCGTGATCGCCGGGAGCGGGCGCACGTCCTCGGGGTCGGCGATCGTCTCGCCGATGGTGATGTTCTCGAAGCCCGCGATCGCGACGATGTCGCCCGGGCCCGCGGACTCGGCCGGGTAGCGCTCGAGCGCTCGGGTCATCAGCAGCTCGGTGATGCGGGCGTTGCTGGTGGTGCCGTCGGAGCGCACCCAGGCCACGGTCTGGCCCTTCTTCAGCGTGCCGTTGAAGACGCGCAGCAGCGCGAGGCGACCGAGGAAGGGGCTGGAGTCGAGGTTCGTGACCCACGCCTGCAGGGGCGCCTCGTCGTCGTAGGACGGAGCCGGGACGTGCTCGAGGATCGCCTCGAAGAGCGGCTCGAGGTCGTCGTTGTCGGGCAGCGAGCCGTCGGCGGGACGGTTCTGCGACGCCGCACCGGCACGACCGGACGCGTAGACGACCGGCACGTCGAGCAGTGCGTCGACGTCGAGGTCGGGCACGTCGTCGACGAGGTCGGACGCCAGACCCAGCAGCAGGTCGTGGGCCTCCTCCTCGACCTCCGCGATGCGGGCGTCGGGGCGGTCGGTCTTGTTGACCAGCAGGATGACGGGGAGCTTGGCCTCGAGCGCCTTGCGCAGCACGAAGCGGGTCTGCGGGAGCGGGCCCTCGCTCGCGTCGACGAGCAGCACGACGCCGTCGACCATCGACAGGCCGCGCTCGACCTCGCCACCGAAGTCGGCGTGACCCGGGGTGTCGATCACGTTGATCGTGATCTCCTTGCCGCCGGCGTGCTTGCCCTTGTAGGTGATCGCCGTGTTCTTGGCGAGGATCGTGATGCCCTTCTCGCGCTCGAGGTCGTTCGAGTCCATCGCGCGCTCTTCGACGTGCGAGTGCTCACCGAACGAGCCGGTCTGGCGGAGCATCGCGTCGACAAGAGTGGTCTTGCCGTGGTCGACGTGAGCGACGATGGCGACGTTGCGGAGGTCAGAGCGGAGGGCGTGAGCCATGCAGGAATCCTAAGAAGAGGAGTGGGAGGAGTCGGGAAACCGACGTTCCAGGATAACGCACGCGCAGGACCCCCGGCTGAACGGAGGCCGTACCATCGGAAAAGTGAGGCACGAAGACGCAGACCGACCGCTCCCGGACCCGACCTCCGAGCCCTCGGCGCGGCGGCTGTGGTGGGAGATCGCGATCGTGCTCGCGCTCGGTCTCGGCCAGTCGGCGATCTACGCGATCGTCCAGCTCGCCTACCGGCTCACGGACGACACCCCGCTCGCCGATCAGACCGCGACGCTGAATCCCTCACGCAGCGACCGCGAGGTCTTCGACCTGATCTACCAGGTGCTGTCGATCGGCTTCTCGCTCGTACCGGTGCTGCTCGTCTGCTTCCTGCTCTGGCAGCACCGTCGACCGCACCTCGCCCGTCTCGGCCTCGACGGCACACGCGTCGGCGTCGACATCGGCCGGGGCGCGCTCCTCGTGCTGGCCATCGGCATCCCGGGCCTCGGCCTGTACGTCGTCGGCCGGGCACTGGGTCTGTTCGTCGCGGTGAACCCGGGCGGACTCGACACCCACTGGTGGACGATCCCGATCCTGCTGCTGGCCGCCGCGCGAGCGTCGTTGCAGGAGGAGTTCGTCGTGCTCGGGTATCTCTTCGCCCGGCTCAAGCAGCTCGGATGGTCGCCCTGGACCATCATCATCGCGACCTCGCTGCTCCGGGCGACGTACCACCTCTATCAGGGACCCGGGGCCTTCATCGGCAACCTCGCGATGGGGCTGCTGTTCGGCTGGCTGTTCCTGCGCACCGGACGCCTGCTGCCGTTCCTCGTCGCGCACTTCCTGATCGACGCGACGGTGTTCGTCGGCTACCCGTGGGCGGCGGCGACGTGGCCGACGCTGTTCGGCCTCCCGGGCTGATCGCCCGAGAAGCCCCGGCGACCCGCGCCCGCGTTCAGCCGGCGTTCGCGATCAGCACGGCGCCGATCGCCCACAGCACGATGATGCCGAGGGCGAGAAGCGCACGGGAGTCCCACTCGCGGCGGATCGGGGCATCCGCCGCGGTCGCCGCGTCCCAGCGGTCGCGGATCTCGGTGAGATCGCGGATCCCGGCCGGGGCCTTGGATGCTTCGCCCTCTGCCGCATCGCGACGCGAGGGACGCGCGCGGGCGGGTCCGCCGTAGGCGCTGACGCGCGAGTCGTCGTCGAGGGCGAACTCGAGCTGCCAGCGGAAGTCCACATCGCGGACGCGGGCCCAGCCGAACGAGGTGCGCCGGAGCATGTTCTGCACGACCACACCGGCGTCGTCGACCCGCACCATGGACACGAAGCTCAGCTCGTACACGACCCACATGCCCAGCAGCACCCACGGCGCCACCAGGAGCATCTGCGTCCAGCTGCCCCGCACGACCGTGTCGCCGAGCAGGAAGAGCGCGAGCGCGCCGGAGATCACGAGCACGGCCGTGCCCGAGGACGCGCGGAAGATCCGCACGCCCTCGGGCTTGTCGGCAGCGGTCACGCGCCGCTTCCGCCGAGCGGAATGGACGCGCCGGGGATCGCCTGGAGCAGGCGATCCGTGTACTCCTGCTGCGGGTTGGCGAAGATCTCGTCGACGGTGCCCTGCTCGACGATCCGGCCCTTCTCCATGACGCACACCAGGTCGCTCGACACGCGCACGACCGCGAGGTCGTGGGTGATGAACAGGTAGGTCAGGCCGAGCTCCGACTGCAGTTCGGCCAGGAGCTGCAGCACCTGGTCCTGCACGAGCACGTCGAGGGCCGAGACGGCCTCGTCGAGCACGATGATGTCGGGCTTGAGCGCGAGGGCACGGGCGATCGCCACGCGCTGCCGCTGACCGCCGGAGAGCTCGTTCGGGTAGCGCGTCGCCAGGGCCCGCGGAAGGGCGACCTGGTCGAGCAGCTCCTCCACACGCTCACGGTGCGAGGCACGATCGCCGACGCCGTGGATCTGCAGCGGCTCGGCGATGGTGTTGCCGATGTTGCGCAGCGGGTCGAGCGAGCCGTACGGGTCCTGGAACACGGGCTGCATGCGGCGGCGCAGACCGAACGCCTGCGCGTTCGACAGCTTCGACACGTCCTGCCCGTCGATCTCGATGGTTCCCGCAGTGGGCTCCTCGAGCTTGAGCACCATCTTCGCGACGGTGGACTTGCCCGAGCCGGACTCCCCGACCAGCGCCAGCGTCTTGCCCTTGGGGATCTCGAACGACACGCCGTCGACCGCGCGGAAGGCCTCGCTGCGGAAGCCGCCCTGACGGATCTTGTAGTCCTTCGTGAGCCCGGCCACGCGCACCGTCGGCGGGATGTCGGCGAGGTCGTCGAGGGTCTCGATGCCCCGATCCTCCACGACCGCCTGGATGCGCTGCGAGGCGACGCTGGGCGCCGCCGCGACGAGACGCTTCGTGTACGGGTGCTGCGGGTCCTCGAGGATCTGCCGGCTGGGGCCCGCCTCGACGATGTTGCCGCCGTTCATCACGATGATCTTGTCGGCGCGCTCGGCCGCGAGACCGAGGTCGTGCGTGATCAGCAGCACCGAGGTGCCCTTGTCGCGCGTCAGCGAAGCCATGTGATCGAGGATCACGCGCTGCACCGTCACGTCGAGGGCCGAGGTCGGCTCGTCGGCGATCAGGAGCTTCGGATCGGCCGCGAGGCCGATGCCGATCAGCGCGCGCTGGCGCATGCCACCCGAGAACTGGTGCGGGAACTGGTGCAGACGGCGTTCGGCGTCGGCGAGACCCGCCTGCTGCAGCACCTCGATCGCGCGGGCCTTGACGGCCTGGCGCCCCTGGGCGATGCCGTTGGCGCGGATCGCCTCCTTCACCTGGAAGCCGATGCTCCACACCGGGTTGAGGTTCGACATCGGGTCCTGCGGCACGAATCCGATGTCGCGGCCGCGCACGCCCTCGATGGCCGTGCGGCTCAGAGTGGTGAGCTCGCGACCCTCGAGGGTGATCGATCCGCCGGTGACCGTGCCGGTGCCGGGCAGCAGGTTGACGATCGCGGTGGCGGTCGTGGACTTGCCGGAACCCGACTCTCCCACGATCGCGACGGTCTCGCCCGGGAAGACGTCGAAGCTGATGCCGTGGAGCACTTCGCGCAGACCCTCCTGGGTGCGGAAGGCGACCTTGAG
This sequence comes from Microbacterium galbinum, assembly GCF_023101185.1. Lineage (GTDB taxonomy): Bacteria > Actinomycetota > Actinomycetes > Actinomycetales > Microbacteriaceae > Microbacterium > Microbacterium galbinum. Next base: position 2,479,171 of record NZ_CP078077.1, on the reverse strand, counting down.
GTCGCGGATGCTCAGCAGGGGCGTCTGATCGGTGATGCGCTCGCTCATCGGCGTGCCCTCGCCTTCGGGTCGAGGGCGTCTCGGATGAGCTCACCCAGGGTCACGAACGCGAGCACCGCGAGGGTCAGCGCGATCGACGGATAGATGAGCGCCATCGGGGCGACACGGAGCGATGCCTGGGCATCACTGATGTCGTTACCCCACGACATCACGTCGCTGCCCAGACCGACACCGAGGAACGACAGGGTGGCCTCGGCCACGATCGCCGCCGCGAGGCCGAGCGTCGAGACGACGAGCAGCGGCGCGATCGCGTTCGGGATGACGTGGTTGAGCAGAATCTTGAACTTCGACTGGCCGAGAGCCTGCGACGCCACGACGAAGTCCGCCTGACGCACGCGCAGCACTTCTGCTCGCACGACACGGGCCGTGGAGGCCCAGGCGAACCCGCCGATCGCGAGAGCCAGCGTCCAGACCGAACGCGAGTCGCGGAACACCGTCATGACGACGACGGCCGCGAGGATGTACGGGATCGCGAAGAAGATGTCACCGATGCGCGACAGCAGACCGTCGAGCCACCCGCCGTAGAAACCGGCGAGTGCGCCCATGATCAGGCCGAGGAACGACGAGATCACGGTGGCGATGAGGCCGACCGCGAGAGACGTCTGCGCACCCCAGGCGATGCGGGCGTAGATGTCGCAGCCCTGGAACGTGAAGCCGAGCGGGTGCCCGGCAGCCGGGCCGCCGTTGCTGTTCGCCAGATCGCAGGAGTCCGGTGCGGTGGCGGTGAACAGCGTCGGCCACACCGCCATCAGCAGGAACGCGAGTCCGAGGACGACGGAGAACCAGAACAGCGGACGACGGCGCAGGTCGCTCCAGGCGTCGCGCCACAGGTTGCTGGGCTTCTCGGAGATGCGGACAGCGTCTACCGCGATCGACTCGGTTTCGACCGGGGCGACGTAGTGCTTCTGGGTCGTGGGGTCAGGCATAGCGGATCCTCGGGTCGAGCAGACCGTAGAGCAGGTCGATGAGCAGGTTCACCAGGACGTACAGGATGACGAACACGGTGACGAACGAGACCACGGTCGGTCCCTCACCGCGCTGGATGGCCTGGAACAGGGTGTTTCCGACGCCGGGCACGTTGAAGATGCCCTCGGTGACGGTCGCGCCGACGAGCAGCACGCCGAAGTTGGTGGCGGAGTTCGTGATCACGGGGATCAGCGAGTTGCGCAGCACGTGCACGGGGATCACGCGACCGCGCGAGAGCCCCTTGCTGTAGGCGGTGCGCACCCAGTCCTGGTTGAGGGTGTCGATGACGGAGCTTCTCATCAGGCGCATGCTCACGGCGTACAGGCTGAAGCCGAGCACGATGGCGGGGAGCCAGAGACCGCCCCAGTCGTTGTCGGCGCCGACGGTCGGTTTGAACCACCCGAGCTTGATCGCGAGGAAGTACTGAGCGAGGAACGCCACGACGAAGATCGGGATCGCGATCGCGACGAGTGCGACCATGAGCGACACGTTGTCGAAGATCTTGCCCTTGCGCAGCGCCGAGACCGTTCCGATGATGATCGCGAGCGTGAACTCGATTCCGATCGCCATGACCGCGAGGCGACCGGTGACCGGGAGCGTCGCGGCGAGCACGGCGGAGACCGGCCGGCCCGAGAACGTGTTGCCGAGGTCACCCTGGAACACACCGGTGATGTAGTACCAGTACTGCACGATGAACGGATCGTTCAGGTGGTACTGCTCGCGCAGCTGCTCGACGACCGCCGGGTTGGGGGTCTTGTCGCCGAACAGGGCGAGGATCGGGTCGCCGGGCATGGCGAACACGAGGAAGTAGATGAGCAGGGTGGCACCGAAGAAGACCGGGATCACCTGCAGGAGACGTCTCAGGATGTAACCGAGCATCCGCTGTCCCTTCTGAAGGGGGGAGTAAGAAGACCGTGCGAACACAAGCCTGTGAGGCGGTGACGAAAATCGTCACCGCCTCACAGGTGAAGTGCCGTTAGATCTTACTCGCCGGCCTTCGTGATCTCGTAGTACAGCGGGACGGAGTTCCAGCCGAACGTGACGTTGTCGACGTTCTCGCTGAATCCACCGGTCACGTTGGAGTACCACAGCGGGATGGCGGGCAGGTCCTGGAAGAGGACCTCCTGAGCCTTGGTGAAGTCCTCGATCTGCGCGTCGGAGTCGGGGTTGCTGATGCCGGCCGAGATGAGCTCGTCGAACGCGGGGTTCGAGTAGTCACCGTCGTTGGAACCGGCGCCCGTGGCGTAGAGCGGTCCGAGGAAGTTGTACAGACCCGGGTAGTCCGCCTGCCAGCCCGAACGCGCAGCCGTGGTGATGGTGCGGTCGTTGATCTTCGTGCGAAGGTCCTGGAAGGTGGGGTACGGGTCGCCCGAGGCGCTGATGCCGAGGTTGTTCTTGATCTGGTTGCTCACCGCGTCGACCCAGGCGTCGTGCCCGCCGTCGGCGTTGTACGCGATCTTGAAGTCACCCTCCCACGGCGAGATGGCGTCGGCCTCGGCCCACAGCTCCTTCGCCTTCTCCGGGTTGAAGTCGAGAACCTCGCTACCGGGGACCGAGTCCGACCAGCCGGCGATGACCGGCGAGGTGAAGTCGGCGGCCGGGGTGCGCGAGCCCGAGAAGATGGTCTCGGTGATCTCTTCGCGGTTGATCGCCATCGAGAGCGCCTGACGACGCAGCTTGCCCTCTTCGCCCGAGAAGTGCGGGAGGAACTGGCCGATGGTGAACGACTGGAACACGGCCGAGGGCTGGTTCACGGCGCGGTCGCCGAGCTCGTCGGTGAAGACGGCCAGCGAGTTCGTCGGGATCGCGTCGATGACGTCGACCTCGTTCGAGAGCAGGTCGGCGTAGGCCGCTTCCTGCGTCGCGTAGAACTTGATCGTCAGACCGCCGTTGGCTGCCTTGCGGCCGCCTTCGTAGTCGTCGTTGCGGACGAGGTCGATCTGCACGTCGTGCTGCCACGCGTCGTCGCCGTCGATCTTGTACGGGCCGTTGCCGATCGGGTTCTGACCGAACGCGTCCATGTCCTCGAAGGCCACGTCCGGGAGCGGGTAGAACGCCGAGTAGCCGAGACGCAGAGCGAAGTCGGAGGCCGGCTTGTTCAGCGCGATCGTGAAGGTGTAGTCGTCGACCTGCTCCAGGCCCGTGAGCTCGGAGTCCTCGTCGTAGCTGAAGCCCTCGATGTCCTCGAAGAAGTAGCTCGACAGGTGGCCGTTGGAGAGCTTCGCGCCCTCGTTCCACGCCTTGATGAAGTTGTCGGCGGTGACCTCTTCACCGTCGGTGAAGGTGAGGCCTTCCTTGATCTTGACCGTGAGGTGCTGCGGGTCCTCGGTCGTGATCTCCTCGGCGACGTCGTTGACGGGCTCGCCGTCGGCGTCGTAGTAGATGAGCCCTGCGAAGATCTCGTCGAGGATCTTTCCGCCGCCGACCTCGTTGGTGTTGGTCGGGATCAGCGGGTTCTCCGGCTCCGAGCCGTTCGTGGTGATGATGGCGTCCGGGTTCGCCTCGCCCGCGGCGCTGCCGCCGTCGGAGTCGTTTCCACCACCGCTCGCGCAGCCCGCGAGCGCCAGGGCGCCGATCGCGAACAGCGCGGTGCCCGCAAGGGCGATCTTGTTGCGCTTCACTATGTGTCCTCCTAGGACGTGTACTTCTGACTGCGCGCTCATCGTCGAGCACGTAGGGATATTTCAGAGTATCTCGGCATCTGGCGCCCGACGCGCCCGGCTAATCAACCGTTACTGAGTGGTGACCATCTGAAACATCGCCGAAACACACGGCAACACGCCGTAAAACTTCCGACGGCACCGCCTCCGGGAGGAAACGGTGCCGTCGGCGTGTTATCGGATCAGGCGAACGCCTCGATCGGCGGGCAGGCGCACACGAGGTTGCGGTCGCCGTACGCCTGGTCGATGCGCCGCACCGGAGGCCAGTACTTGCCGGTGATCAGCGCGTGCACCGGATAGGCGGCCTCCTCGCGGGTGTACGCGTGCGTCCACTCCCCCGCGATCAGCGACACGGCCGTGTGCGGTGCGTGCACGAGCGGGTTGTCGTCGGCCGGCCAGCGCCCCGCCGCCACGGCATCCGCCTCGGCCTTGATCTGGATCATCGCCTCGATGAAACGCTCGATCTCGCCCAGGTCCTCCGACTCGGTCGGCTCGACCATCAGGGTGCCCGCGACCGGGAACGACATGGTCGGCGCGTGGAAGCCGTAGTCGATCAGACGCTTCGCGACATCGTCGACGGTGATGCCCGTCGCCTCCTTCAGCGGTCGCAGGTCGAGGATGCACTCGTGCGCGACCCGACCGTTCTCGCCCGTGTAGAGCACCGGGTAGTGCTCGCCCAGGCGAGCGGCGATGTAGTTCGCCGACAGCACGGCCGCAGCGGTCGCGCGCCGCAGGCCCGCGCCGCCCATCATGCGCACGTACGCCCACGAGATCGGGAGCACGCCCGCCGAGCCGTAGGGGGCGCCCGAGACGACCCCACCGGCGAAGACGTGACCTCCCGCGTGCTCCGCGCGCTGCGCGAGCGGGTGCGAGGGCAGGTAGGGAGCGAGATGCGCCTTGGCCGCGACCGGTCCGACACCCGGTCCGCCGCCGCCGTGCGGGATCGCGAAGGTCTTGTGCAGGTTGAGGTGCGAGACGTCGCCGCCGAGGTCGCCGAAGCGGGCGTAACCGAGCAGCGCGTTCAGGTTCGCACCGTCGACGTACACCTGACCGCCCGCATCGTGCACGGCGGAGGTGATCTCGACCACGTCGTGCTCGTACACGCCGTGGGTCGACGGGTAGGTGATCATCAGCGCCGAGAGCTCCTCGGCGTGCACCTGGATCTTCGCCCGCAGATCGTCGAGGTCGACGTTGCCGAGCTCGTCGCACGCGACGACGACGACCTTCATCCCGGCGAGCACGGCCGACGCGGCGTTCGTTCCGTGCGCCGACGACGGGATCAGGCACACCGTGCGCTGCTCGTCGCCGTTCGCGAGGTGGTAGCCGCGGATCGCCAGGAGCCCCGCGAGTTCGCCCTGCGAGCCGGCGTTGGGCTGCAGTGACACCGCGTCGTATCCGGTGACCTCGGCCAGCCAGGCCTCGAGCTGATCGATCAGCTCGAGGTAGCCGGCGACGTCGGATGCCGGGGCGAACGGGTGGATGCCCGCGAACTCGGGCCACGTGATCGCCGCCATCTCGGTGGCCGCGTTGAGCTTCATCGTGCACGAGCCCAGCGGGATCATGCCGCGGTCGAGCGCGTAGTCGCGATCGGCGAGGCTCTTGAGGTAGCGCATCATCGCCGTCTCGCTGCGGTGCGCGTGGAAGACGGGGTGCGTGAGGAACTCCTCCCGGCGGAGCAGCCCCTCGGGCAGGGCGTTCGCGACACCGACGAAGGCGAACGCTCGCTCGGCGCGGCCCCCGAAGACGCGGGCGACCTGCAGCAGTTCATCGACGGTCGTGGTCTCGTCGACCGAGATGCCCACGGTGTCGGCATCCGCCGCACACAGCAGGATGCCGTAGCCGTGGTGCGCCTGCTCGACGTACTCGGCCGCGCGCCCGGTCACGCGCACCTGCAGCGTGTCGAAGAACGCGTCGTGCACGACGTCGGCGCCGTCCTCGACGAGCCAGGAGCGCAGCAGCCCGGCCTTGCCGGCGACGCTCCGGGCGATCGCCGTCAGCCCGTCGGGTCCGTGATAGACCGCGTACATCGACGCCATGACCGCGAGCAGCACCTGAGCGGTGCAGATGTTCGAGGTCGCCTTCTCGCGCCGGATGTGCTGCTCGCGCGTCTGCAGCGAGAGGCGGTACGCGGGCTTGCCGTCGGCATCGACCGACACACCGACGAGGCGGCCGGGGAGCTGACGCTCGAGACCGGCACGCACCGCCATGTACCCGGCGTGCGGGCCGCCGAAGCCCATCGGCACGCCGAAGCGCTGGGTCGTGCCCACGGCGACGTCGGCACCGAGGGCTCCCGGCGAGGTGAGAAGGGTCAGCGCGAGCAGGTCGGCCGCGACGACCGCCAGGCCACCGGCGAGATGCGCCGCATCGATCACGGCGGACGGATCCCACACGCGACCGGAGGCACCGGGGTACTGCACGAAGACGCCGAACAGGTCGGCCGGCAGCTGCTCGCCCGCGGCGAAGTCCACCGTGACGAGACGGATGCCGACGGCATCCGCCCGGTTCTCGAGGAGCGCGCGCGTCTGCGGGAGCGCGTCGGCGTCGACCGCGAACACGTCGGTCTTGGCCTTCGACGCGCGGCGTGCGAGGAGCATGCCCTCGGCGACGGCCGTGGACTCGTCGAGCATCGACGCGTTGGCGGTGGAGAGCCCGGTGAGGTCGGCGACCATCGTCTGGAAGTTGATGAGCGCCTCGAGTCGGCCCTGCGAGATCTCGGGCTGGTACGGCGTGTAGGCCGTGTACCACGACGGGTTCTCGAGCACGTTGCGCTGGATCACCTGCGGGGTGATCGTTCCGTAGTAACCGAGACCGATCATCGGCCGGTTCACCGTGTTGCGCGCGGCGAGGGAGCGCAGTTCCGCGAGCGCCTCGGTCTCGCTGGCGGCGGCGGGGATGCTGCTGTCCGCGAGCGCGGACTCCGACGGCGCGGCCGTGAAGATCGACGACGGCACCGCCTCGGTCATCAGCGCTTCGAGCGGCCCCTCGGGGTCGACGTCGGGCCCGATGCCGAGCGCATCGAGCATCCGACGCTGGGCGTCGGCCGTGGGTCCGATATGACGATCGGCGAAAGAGACCACGTGCGGATCAGCCCTCCGTGAGTGCGACGTAGGCGTCGCGGTCGAGCAGTCCGTCGGGCGCTCCGCCCGCGACGGAGACCTTGATGAGCCATCCGCCCGCGAAGGGCTCGGCGTTGACGAGCGAGGGATCGTCGACGACCGCGTCGTTGACCTCGACGACGGTGCCGGTCACGGGCGCGTACAGCTCGCCCACCGACTTGGTCGACTCGATCTCGCCGACGACGGTGCCCGCGGCGACCTCGGTGCCCACGGCGGGCAGTTCGACGAAGACCACGTCACCGAGCTTGTCGGCGGCGTAGTCGGTGATGCCGACGGTGAGGGTGTCGCCCTCCACGGCGATCCACTCGTGCTCCTCGGTGTAGTGCAGGGTGCTGAGATCGGTCATTTCGTCCTCCGGTAGAAAGGCAGAGCGGTCACGGTCGCGGGGATCCTCGTCCCCCGCACATCCAGGAATACTGCGGTTCCCTCTTCCGCGGAAGAAGGGGTCACGTAGGCCATCGCGATCGGATGGCCGAGGGTGGGGCTGAGCGCACCGCTGGTGATCTCGCCGAGCGGGGCACCGTCGGCATCGACGACGCCGTAGCCGGCCCGGCCGGCGCGCTTGCCCTCGGCGACGAGCCCCACGAGCACGGGGGCGTCGGCCGCGGCATCCACCGCGTCCTTGCCGATGAAGCTCGGCTTGTCGGCGGCGACGACCCGGCCGAGCCCCGCCTGCGCGGGCTTGGTCTCGGTCGTCAGCTCGTGCCCGTAGAGCGGCATCCCCGCCTCGAGGCGGAGGGTGTCTCGGGCGGCGAGCCCGGCCGGCACGAGACCGTGCGGCTCACCGGCGACGAGAAGCGAGTCCCACAGCGCCGCGGCATCGTCGGCACGCACGAGGAGTTCGAAGCCGTCCTCGCCCGTGTAGCCGGTGCGGGCGATGAGCAGGGGCTCGTCGCGGAACGTGGCCTGGGCCCAGGCGTAGTACTTCTGCTCGCCCCACGGCACGCTGAGCGCGTCGATCCCCTCCGTGTCGGCCAGGATCGCCGGCGCCGCCGGGCCCTGCACCGCGATCAGGGCGAAGGAATCGGAGACGTCCTCGACGTCGACGCCCCGGTCGCCCAGGAAACCGGCGAAGCTGCGCTCCTCGCCCTCCGCGCGCTCCTGCTGCCGCTCGATGATCGACGGGAACGAACGCACGCGCGAGGCGAAGGCGGAGTCGACGAATCCGCGGTTGCCGGCGTTCGCGATCACCAGGAACCGGTCGTCGGCGAGGCGGTAGGCGATGACGTCGTCGATGATCCCCCCGTCGGCGGCCAGCACGAGCGAGTACTTCGCCTTGCCGACGGGCATCGCCGAGATGCGACCGGCGAGCGCGTAGTCGAGGAACTCCCCCGCATACGGCCCGGTGACGAGGAACTCCGCCATGTGCGAGATGTCGAAGAGACCGGCCGACTGCCGCACCGCGTGGTGCTCGGCGAGGTCGGACGTGTAGCGCACCGGCATCTGCCAGCCGCCGAAATCGGTGAACGACGCGCCGAGCGCCTCATGGCGCTCGCGGAGCGGGGTGTAACGGGGATCGGACATGGAGTTCTCCCGGATGCAGACGGGCGGAACGACGGCACCGCCGTTCCTCGGAACTCCCCCTCTGTCATGGGCCTGAGAGTTTCGCCCGCGCTGACGCAGGGCTTTCACCGTCGGCGGATCCCCCGACGGGCGGGATCGCTTTTCAGAGTGGCCGGAACCGCGCGGTACGCGTACCTGAGAGATTGGCGGGGAGGCTTGCTCCTTCGGTGCCCGGCTGCGTTCGCCGGGGCTCTCCCGCGGGGGTCATTCGGCCCGTGTTCGATTGTGCGCCCAGTCTAGCGGGTCTCCGCCGCGAGCTCCCGCCTGACCTCGTCGCGCAGGCGACCGAGATTCTCGGGCTCCGGCGCGGCACCCAGCAGCGTCTTCGTGTAGGCGTGCTGCGGGTTCAGGATCACCTCGTCGGCCGGGCCGCGCTCGACCACGTCGCCCTTGTAGAGCACCATGATCTCGTCGGAGAAGTGCCGGGCAGTGGCGAGATCGTGGGTGATGTAGAGCACGCCGAGGTCGTCTTCGCGCTGCAGGTCCGCGAGCAGGTTGAGCACCCCGAGTCGGATCGACACGTCGAGCATCGAGACCGGCTCATCGGCGACGATGAACCGCGCGCCCGGGGCGAGCGCACGCGCGATCGCGACACGCTGACGTTGCCCGCCCGAGAGCTCGTGGGGCTTGCGCTCGGCGAAGCTCTTCGCCGGCGACAACCGCACGCGGTCCAGCAGCTCCAGGGCACGCTCGTGCACCTGCGCGCCGCTCCACTCGGGGTGGTGGATGCGCAGCGGCCGCTCGAGGTGGTGGACGATCGAGTGGAACGGGTTCAGTGAGGCGAACGGGTCCTGGAACACCATCTGCACGTCGGAGCGATAGCGGGCGAGCGACTGCCCCCGTGTGCCGGTCTCGGTTCCGTCGAGCAGGATCTGCCCGCTCGTCGGCGTCTCGAGCTTCATCAGCATGCGCGCGATCGTGGACTTGCCCGATCCGGACTCCCCGACCAGCGCGATCGTCCTGCCCGCCTGGAGCGTGAAGGAGACATCCTTCACCGCGTGCAGGATGCTGGTCTTGAAGCCCGACCGCAGGTGGAAGTCCTTCGTGAGGTGCCGCGCCTCGAGCGTGCGCGCGGCGGCACCGGCATCCGTGTGAGCGCTCATCGCACCTGCTCCTGACTCTCGTGCATTCCGGTGCGGACGAAGTCCCCGCGCTCTCCGCGCAGACTGGGGAAGCTCGACAGCAGCCGCTTCGTGTACTCGTGCTGCGGAGAGCGGTAGATCTCCTCGGCGGTTCCCTGCTCGACGATCTCGCCCTGCAGCATCACGGCGATGCGGTCGGAGATCTCGATCAGCATCGGCAGGTCGTGGGTGATGAAGATCACCGCGAAGCCGAGCTTCTCGCGCAGCCGCATGATCTCGCGGATGATCCCGCGCTGCACGACCACGTCGAGCGCCGTCGTGGGCTCGTCCATGATCATGACCTGCGGGTCGAGGGCCAGAGCCATCGCGATCATCATGCGCTGGCGCATGCCGCCCGAGAGCTCGTGCGGGAAGCTCGTCAGTCGCGCGGGATCGACGCCCACCAGTGTCAGCAGCTCCTCGGCGCGCTCCTTCTTCGCCGCGCGCGTCATGCCGGGGCGATGCGTGTCGAAGATGTCGTAGATCTGTGCCCGGACGTCGATCACGGGGTTCAGCGAGTTCATCGCGCCCTGGAACACCATCGAGATCTTGTCCCAGCGGAAGGCCCGCAGCCCGTCGTCGCGCAGGCCGACGATGTCGATGTCGTCGCCGTCGCGGTCGTGGAAGACGATCTCCCCGCTCGTCATGAGCGCCGGTGCCTTGAGCAGCCGATTCATGCCGTAGGCGAGCGTGGTCTTGCCGCACCCCGACTCCCCCGCGAGGCCGAGGATCTCGCCGCGGTGGAGGGTCAGCGAGACGTTGCGGACGGCCTTGACCGGCGGATCGACCTCGTACTCGATCGAGACGCCGCGGGCGGTGAGGACGGCGTCGCTCATGCCGCGACCCCCTTCGTCTTGGCTGCCCGGCGCACGCGTCGTGCGGCATCCGGCGCGTTGCGCAGCTTCGGGTTGATGATCTCGTCGATGGCGAAGTTGATCAGCGCGAGCCCCGCGCCGAGGAGCGCGATCATCACGCCCGGCGGCACGAACCACCACCATGCTCCGCGTCCGAGTGCCTGCCCGGACTGCGCGTCGTTGAGGATCGTGCCCCACGTGATCGAGGAGTTCGGGCCGAGTCCCAGGTACGACAGGCCCGCCTCGCCGAGGATCGCGAAGATGATCGCGAAGAGGAACTGCGCGGTCAGCAAGGGCAGGAGGTTCGGCATGATCTCGACGAGGATCACCCGGAACGATCGCTCACCGGCCACCTTCGCGGCCGACACGTAGTCGCGGGTACGGAGCGAGCGCGTCTGCAGCCGCAGCACGTACGCGGCACCCGCCCACGACGTGATGCCGAGCACGAACGCCACCAGCTGCCAACTGCGCTGCGGCACGAACGACGCGATCACCATCACGAGCGGCAGGCCGGGGATGACGATCATCACGTTGGTGATGAGGGCGAGTCCGTCTTCGCGCCACCCGCCGAGGTATCCGGCGAGCACGCCGAAGAGCAGCGACAGCACGATCGCGATGCCGCCGGCGGTGACGCCGACGAGCAGTGAACCCTGCGCGCCGATCGCGAGCTGGGCGAGCATGTCGTTGCCGAGCTTGGTCGTGCCCAGCCAGTGCTCGGCGGAGGGCGGCTGCAGGGCCGCGTTGTCGGTGCTCCGCGGGTTCTGCGTGAAGAACGGCGCGATGATCGCGAACAGCGTGATCGCGAGCACGAGCACGAGGCCGGTCACGAACTTCGCCGAGCGGGTGGGCATCAGTCCGCGTCCCCGCCTCGATCGGCCGGTCGCGGTGGCGAGCGTCATGGTCGTGGCAGGCGTGTCGGTCGGCTGCTCCTTGACGATCTGCATCGGGGTGAGCTTGGTGTCAGACATTCTGGCGAGCCCTCGGGTCGATGAATCCATAGATGAGATCCATGAAGAAGTTGGCGGCGAGCACGGTGATCGTGATGACGAGGAAGAGTCCCTGCATCAGCGCGTAGTCGTTGTTGGTGACGGCCTGGAACATCAGCTTGCCGATGCCCGGGTAGGTGAAGACCTGCTCCATGACGATGGACCCGGCGACCACGAACCCGAGGGTGATCGAGAAGCCCGCGATCGACGGGATGGCCGCGTTGCGCGCGGCGTAGGTGGTGAGGATGCGCCGGGGACGCAGCCCCTTGGCCTCGGCGGTGAGAACGTAGTCCTCGGCGAGGGTCGAGACCATCATGTTGCGCATGCCGAACAGCCATCCGCCCACCGAGCTGATCACGATCGTGACCGCGGGGAGGATCGCGTGCGAGACGGCGTTCGTGAAGAACGCCCAGGTCGGCTCCGGGCCGTCCGGGAAGTCGAAGACGTCGTAGCCCCCGAAGATCGGGAACCAGCCGAGGCCGACCGCGAACACGGCGACGAGGATGAGCGCCATCCAGAAGTACGGGATCGACTGGAGCACGGTCGTGGCGGGGATCAGGTGATCGACCCACGTGCCGCGCTTCCACCCCGCCCAGGCGCCGAGCACGACGCCGAGGATGAACGAGATCACGGTCGCGGTGCCGACGAGGATCAGCGTCCACGGCAGCGCCTGCCCGATGAGCTCGGTGACCGGGGTCGGGAACTTCGTCACCGAGACGCCCAGGTCGCCCTGGAACATCCGCCCCCAGTAGGAGAGGTACTGCTCCCACAGCGACGAGTCGTCGCCTCCGAGGAGGAGCTTGATGTTGCGGATGGTCGTCTCCGAGACGTCACCGCCCGCGCGTTGCATCTTGGCGATCATGATGTCGGCGGGATTGCCCGGCATCATGCGGGGAAGCAGGAAGTTGATGGAGATCGCGGCCCACAGCGTGAAGGCATAGAACCCGATCCGTCGTGCATAGAACTTCATGTGTGCGTCTTCCTTGACTTCCTGCTTCCCCGTTGGCGGTGCTTACTCGACCGGCTGCAGATGCGTCAGGACGTAGCCCGCCGCGATCGCGCCCCAGGACGGCGGGAACGCGTACAGGTCGTCCTCCGTCGGCCAGCCCGTGTAGTCCTTCGTGTTGTAGAAGGTCTGGGTGGCGTTGATCACCAGCGGGATGTACGGGAGGTCGCGCACGATCTCGGTCTGGATCGTCGCGTACAGCTCCTTCTTCGTCGCCTCGTCGTTCGTGCTGATCGCGGACTGGATCGCGGCGTCGACGGTCGGGTTGTCGTAGCGGCTGAAGTTCCAGCGCCCGGTGGGGATCTCCTCGCCGACGGGGCCGGTCGAGGCGACGGCGGTGCCGCCGAACCAGTCGCGGTAGATCTGGAACGGATCGGCGACCGAGGTGCCGATCATGCCGCCGACGATGAGCTGGTACTCCCCGCTCTGACGGGTGTCGGAGAACTCCTGCCACTGCACGGTCGAGGCGTTGATCTTGATCCCCGCGGCCTCGGCCTGCTCGGCGATGAGCTTCGCGGCGTCGTTGTAGTCGGTCCATCCGTCGACCGAGGTCAGGCTGAGCTCGACGGGAACGCCGTCCTTCTCGTAGATGCCGTCGGAGCCCTTCGTGTAGCCGGCGGCTTCGAGGATCGATCCGGCCTCGGCCGCGTTGGCCTCCTGCGGGCTGAGCTCGTTCGCGGGGTCGGCGACCCACTTCTCGTCGCGGGGCAGCAGGGCGTAGGTGGGCGAGATCTCGGCGGTCAGGTCGACGAACGCCTTCTCCTTGATGGTGCCGCGATCGATCGCGGCGTTGAGCGCCTGGCGCACGGCGACATCGGTCTGCGGTCCCGTGCAGCCGAGGTCGGCGTTGGAGCAGGTGTAGAGCACCGTCGGGTCCTGCGGCGTGTTGATCCAGTCGATCGCGCCGTTCGCGGTGACGTCATCCGGGTTCGGGATGAACATGCCGGTCCAGTCGAGCTTTCCGGCCGCGAGCAGGTCCTGCGCGGTCTGGTTGTTGTCGACCGCGATGTACTGCACCTTCTTGACACCGAGGTCGGCGGCGTCGCGGAAGTTCTCGTTCGCGACCAGGGTGTACGACTCGCTCGTGGTCTTGTCGACGACGTAGGCGCCGGATCCGACCGGGTCCTCGTTGGCGAAGTTGGCGTAGTCGTCGACGTCCTTCCAGATGTGCTCGGGGAGGATGTACGTCGAGCCGAGCCGCTGGAACTCGGTGGTGTACTGGGCGCTGTCGTAGGTGAGCACGACGGTGGTGTCGTCGGTGGCTTCGGCCGACACCAGCCCGTTGGCCTCGGGACTGTTGGCCTCGTATCCGAACGAGAACGCGACGTCGGCCGCGGTGAGGGGCTCGCCGTCGCTCCACTTGAGGTCGGGCTTGATGGTGACGGTGATCACCGTGCCGTCCTCGTTGTACTCGTAGGTGTCGCCGATGAGGCCGACGGGCTCGGTGTCCGCGGTCTTGTTGAAGAAGAACAGCGGCTCGTAGATGGGGCCGAGCGCACCGTGGAGCACGGTGGGCGCGAAGGGGTTGTAGTTGGCCGTGATCGGGGTCTGGCTGCCCGCCCAGACGCGGAGGGCGCGGTCGCCGTTCGCGTCGGAGTCGCCGCTGCCGCCCGAACCGCAGGCGGTCAGGCCCAGAGCGAGGACGGATGCCCCCGCTACCGCGGTGAGCGCGATCTTGCGCTTGCCATTACGGATCATTCTTGATTCCTCTCGGTGCTGCACTGCAGGAGGGGTGCTCCGGGTGTGGAGCCGATCCTCGGGGGTGGGGATCGTGGCCGTCGTCGGCTGCTCTGCCGAGCGACGGGGTTTGTTAGGACAGTAACCTAACAAACCCCGTCCAGGGGGACAAGAGTTCTCTCCGCCGTCACATAACGTTTCGGACTCGACGCCGCGTAGCGTCATCCACTCGCACTAAGTGTCTCGATGACACTAAGATCGAGACGGAGGTTAAGGTAACTATGACTCGAACTGACGGCATCCGCGTCGCGGGATCCACCGTGATCCTGACGCTGCGCCCGTCGGCACTGGGCACTCCCGCGCTCGCGCTGCCCCTCGTGCGACGCACGCGCGAACCCTTCGCCGACCGCTGGGCACTGCCCGGCGGGTGGATCGCCCCCGACGAATCCCCGATCGACACCGCCGCGCGCACGCTCGCCGAGACCACGGGCCTCACCCCGTCGTATCTCGAGCAGCTGTACGCCTTCGGCGCCGTCGACCGCTCCCCCACGCGCGTGATCTCGATCGTGTACTGGGCGCTTCTGCGTCAGGACGAGGTCCTCGCGCAGAGCGCCGCGCACCGGGCATCCGGGCGCGCGCCCGAGAACGTCGAATGGTTCGACGTCGATGCGCTCCCCGAACTCGCCTTCGATCATGCCGACATCATCGAGTACGCCCTGTGGCGTCTGCGCAGCAAGGTCGGCTACAGCCGCGTGGCGCACGGCTTCCTCCCCTCCGAGTTCACGCTCGCCGACCTGCGCGAGGCCTACGAGGCGATCCTCGGCCGGCAACTCGATCCCGCCAACTTCCGGCGCCAGGTCGAGGCGACCGGCAACCTCATCCCCACCGACCGGTTCCGCACCGGCAGCCACCGTCCCGCCCGCCTGTACCGCGACAACACCGACGTCGAACTGGCCGCCCGCGGCCCCCTCGGTCCCGAAGAAACGAGCATCCGATGAGCATCACCTTCGTCCCCGCACCCGCCGTCCCGCCGCGAGACGGCTCGGTCGATCACGCGATCCAGGCGATCGTCACCGGCGCGTCCGTCGACGAGACCTGTACCACCGACCTCGCCGTCGGCCCCTGGGACTTCGACACCCGCCCCGGGTACGGACCCGGCTCGTCGATGGGCGACGTGATCCCGACGGGAGCTCCGCGTCAGGGAGAGCTCCCCGTCGCCTACCGCGAGGCGGACGAGGCCGAGCTCGATGAGCGCATCCGCGCCGCCAAGCAGACGCTCGGCGACCGCGTGGTCGTGCTCGGGCACTTCTACCAGCGCGAGGAGGTCGTGCGCCACGCCGACTACGTGGGCGACTCCTTCCAGCTCGCGACGGCGGCCAAGGGCCGACCGGATGCCGAGGCGATCGTGTTCTGCGGCGTGCACTTCATGGCCGAGACCGCCGACCTGCTCTCGGGCCCCGACCAGGCCGTGATCCTTCCGAACCTCGCGGCAGGCTGCTCGATGGCCGACATGGCCGACATCGATCAGGTCGAGGAGTGCTGGGAGCAGCTCGAAGACGTGCTCGGCGATCTCGACGCGACCGACGAGGACGGACGCGTGCCGGTCATCCCGGTCACCTACATGAACTCCTCCGCTGCGATCAAGGGATTCGTGGGTCGGCACGGCGGCATCGTCTGCACGTCGTCCAATGCGCAGACCGTGCTCGAGTGGGCGTTCGAGCGCGGACGCCGCGTGCTGTTCTTCCCCGACCAGCACCTCGGCCGCAACACCGCCAAGGCGATGGGAGTGCCGCTCGAGCAGATGCCGATGTGGAACCCGCGCAAGCCCCTCGGCGGGTCGAGCGCCGAGGTCCTCGAGGACTCCCGGGTGATCCTGTGGCACGGCTTCTGCTCGGTGCACCGCCGGTTCACGGTCGGGCAGATCGAGCAGGCGCGCGCCGAGCACCCGGGCGTGCGGGTGATCGTGCATCCGGAGTGCCCGATGGAGGTCGTGGATGCGGCCGACGAGGCGGGATCGACCGATTACATCCGACGCGCGATCGATGGGGCGACCGAACCCACGACGTTCGCGATCGGCACCGAGATCAACCTCGTCAAGCGACTGGCCGCACAGTACCCGCAGCACGAGATCTTCTGCCTCGACCCGGTCGTGTGCCCGTGCTCGACGATGTACCGCATCCACCCCGGCTACCTCGCCTGGGTGCTCGAGGAGCTCGTCGCAGGCCGCACTCCGAACCGGATCACCGTCACGTCCGACGTCGCCGACCCCGCGCGCGTCTCGTTGGAGCGGATGCTCGCCGCGAAGCCGCCGGTGGTTGCGAGCGCGCGATGAACGTCATCGTGGTGGGCTCGGGCGTCGCGGGCCTCACCGCGGCCCTGCACGCGCATGAGGCGGGTCACACCGTCACGGTGGTGACGAAGGGCACGCTCGGCGACGGATGCACGGGGTACGCGCAGGGCGGAGTCGCGGGTGTCTACGGGGCGGGCGACTCGGCTGCCCTGCACGCCGCCGACACGATGACCGCGGGAGCCGGTCTGTCGGACGAGGCGGCGGTCGGAGTGCTCGTCGCGGACGGCGCCGCTCGGATCGCCGAGCTGATCGCCCGCGGAGCAGCCTTCGACCGCTCCCCCGACGGCGCGCTCCTGCTCGGTCGCGAAGCCGCGCACAGCCACGCGCGCATCGTGCACGCGGGCGGCGACGCCACCGGCGCCGAGATCGCCCGTGCCCTCACCGCCGCCGTGCGCGGAACCGGGATGGCGGTCGTCGAGCACGCGTTCCTCGTCGACCTGATCGTCGACGGGGCTGCCGTGCGCGGCATCCGTCTGCTGCGCGACGGGCGGTCGGACGAGTTCGACGCGGATGCCGTCGTGCTCGCGACCGGAGGCGCCGGGCACCTCTACGCGCACACCACGAATCCCGACGGCACGACCGGTGACGGCATCGCCGCCGCCCTGCGCGCGGGCGTGGCGGTCGCGGACCTCGAGTTCGTGCAGTTCCACCCGACGATCCTCGACGCGCAGCCCGCCTTCCTGATCTCCGAGGCCGTCCGGGGCGAGGGGGCGACACTGATCGACGACTCGGGTCGCCGCTTCACGTTCGACAGCCACCCCGACGGTGAACTCGCACCGCGCGATGTCGTGTCGCGGGCCATCGCGCGTCAGGCCGCCCGGCAGGGTTCGCCCGTTCGTCTCGACGCCACGATGCTCGGCGCCCCGACCCTGGCTCGGCGCTTCCCGACGATCGACCGCGTCACCCGCGAGCGCGGCTTCGATTGGGCGCGCGAGCCGATCCCCGTGACGCCGGCGGCGCACTACCTGATGGGCGGGATCGCGACCGATCTCGACGGTCGTACGACCATGCCCGGTCTCTTCGCCGTGGGCGAGGCCGCGCGCACCGGCGTGCACGGCGCGAACCGCCTCGCCTCGAACTCGTTGCTCGAGGGCGCCGTCTTCGGGGCCCGCGCCGCTGCGGCGATCGGAGCGCCCTGGCGTCGGCCGCAGGCGCCGGAGCCGCACGCGATCGTCAAAAACGCGGCGACGCCGATCTCCGCGCCGTTCTCGCGCAACGCCCTCCAGCGACTGATGTGGGACGAGGTGGGGCTACTGCGCACCGACGACGGACTGCGACTCGCGCTCGCGACCATCCGCGCCTGGCGCGCCGCGCTCCCCACCCCGATCGACGTCGCCGCGCACGAGGACGCGAATCTGCTGGTGCTCGCCGAGGCGACGGCATCCGCTGCTCTCCTGCGCACCGCGTCGGTCGGCGCCCACTTCCGCGAACCCGCCCTGATCGGAGTCTGATGCTCACCGCCGCCACCCTCACCCGTGTCGTCGCCGCCGCCCTCGAGGAAGATGCGCCCTGGGGCGACCTGACGAGTGAAGCACTGATCCCCGCCGATGCGACGGCCACCGCGGATCTCGTCGCGCGCGAGCCCGGCGTCTTCAGCGGCGGCACCGTCTTCACCGCCGCCTTCGGCCTCACCGACCCCGATGTGACCGTCGACCTGCACGTCGGTGACGGCGATGCGTTCGAGAACGGCGACGTTCTCGCCTCCGTATCGGGCTCGGCGCGCAGCATCCTCACCGCCGAGCGCGTCGCACTGAACTTCACCCAGCGCATGAGCGGCATCGCGACGGTCACCGCAGAGTACGTCCGAGCGGTCGCGCAGACGCCCGTTCGGATCGCCGACACCCGCAAGACGACACCCGGCCTGCGCGCCTTCGAGCGCCACGCCGTCGCCTGCGGCGGCGGCAGCAACCACCGGTACTCCCTGTCGGATGCCGTGATGGCGAAGGACAACCATCTCGCCGTCCTCACCCGCTCCGGCGTCGATACCGCCACGGCGCTGCGCGCCGCGATCGCGCGCCTTCCGCACACCGCGCACGTCGTGGTCGAGGTGGATCGCCTCGACCAGATCCCCGCCGTGCTCGAGGGAGGGGCGCACACCGTGCTGCTCGACAACTTCACCCTCGACGACCTCCGCGCGGGCGTCGCCATGATTGACAGGCGCGCCACGGTCGAGGCGTCCGGAGGCGTGAATCTCGACACGGTCGCCGCGATCGCCGCGACCGGAGTCGACGTCATCTCGGTCGGTGCTCTCACGCACTCCGCTCGCGCACTCGACCTCGGCCTGGATCTGCGGATCGGCTGACGCGGGTGCTCTACCTCGATCACGCCGCGACCTCGCCGGTGCGCCCGGAGGTTCTCGAGGCGATGCGGCCGTATCTCACGGACGTCTTCGGCAACCCCTCGAGCCACCACACCGTGGGCGAGGCCGCGGCGAGCGCACTCGACGACGCGCGACGTCGTGTCGCCCGGGCGCTCGGCATGCGTACCGCTGACGTGGTATTCACCTCGGGCGGCACCGAGGCGAACAACCTGGCGGTCAAGGGCATCACGCTCGGCGCCCTCGCGAAAAGCAAGCGCCATCTGATCGTCTCGCCGATCGAACACGAGTCGATCCTCGAGTCCGCGGACTTCCTGCGCCGTTTCCACGGCATCGAGGTGTCGCTCCTGCCCGTCGACGGATCCGGAAGGATCGCGGCATCCGACCTGCAGGCGCTCCTGCGCGACGACACGGCGCTCGTGAGCGTCGGCCATGCGAACAACGAGATCGGCACGGTGCAGGATGCCGCGTCGCTCGCCGATCTCGCCCGGGATGCCGGGGTGCCCCTGCATCTCGACGCCGTGCAGTCCGCCGGGTGGCTGCCCCTCGACGGACTAGGTGCGGATGCCGTCTCGATCGCCGGGCACAAGCTCGGTGCCCCGAAGGGAACCGGCGCTCTCGCCGTGCGCGGGCGCGTTCCGCTCGAACCCCTGCTGCACGGCGGCGGGCAGGAGCGCGGGCGTCGGTCGGGAACCGAGAACGTCGCGGGAGCGGTGGCGCTGGCCACGGCTCTCGACCTGGCCGAGGCCGAACGGGTGCATGTCGTCACGCGGGTCGGGCGGGCGACGGCTCGTTTCATCTCCGCAGTCCTGACGGCAGTGCCACGGGCGGCGCTCACGGGAGACCCTGCGCAGCGGCTCCCCGGAACCGCGAGCTTCACGTTCGCCGGCACGAGCGGGGAATCGGTGCTGCTCGAACTCGAGCGACGCGGGGTGGTCTCATCGAGCGGCTCGGCGTGCGCGGCGGGCAGCGACGAGCCCTCCCCCGTCTTGCTGGCGTGCGGAATCGACCCCGCGATCGCGCAGACCTCGGTGCGCTTCACCTTCGGTCGCGGAGCGCTCCCCGACGACGCCCCCGAGCACCTCGCCCGGCTCGTCGCGGAGTCGGTGCGCGCCGTCCTCACCTGACCCCGCGGCCATAGAATCGGGGGGTGAGCGCACCCGACACGATCGTGACGATGATCGTCCCCGGGCGGGACATCGCCGCCTTCGCCCCCGCCGCGATCGACTCGCTGCGCGCGCAGACCGAGCCGCGCTGGCGGGCGATCCTCGTCGACGACGGTTCGACCGACGCTACCGGCGATGTGTTCCGGGCGGCCGCGGCCGACGATCCGCGCTTCCGCCTGCTCCGCCGCGACGAGGCTCACGGTCTCGGTGCCGCGCGGAACGCCGGACTCGAGCTCGTCGACACGCCCCTCCTCGGATTCCTCGATGCCGATGACGAACTCACCCCGACCGCGCTCGCCCGCCTCACCGGCACCCTCGCCGAGAGCGGCAGCGACTTCGTGGCGGGAGCGTACGTGCGCACGCGAACGCAGGGTGACTCCTACGTAGCCGGCCGCGTGCAGCCCTGGGTAGCCACGGCCACGGACCCGCAGCGCCTCGGCACGACGATCCTCGACCACCCGGCCGCGTCGGCGAACATCGTGGCCTGGTCGAAGATCAGCCGCACCGACTTCTGGGGAGACCTGCGCTTCCCCGAAGGAGTCGCCTACGAGGATCAGGTCGTGGCGCAGCTGATGTACACCCGGGCGACCGCCTTCGACGTGATCCCCGATGTGGTCGCGCACTGGCGGGTCCGCGCCGACGGCACCTCGATCACGCAGGGCAAGGCTCGGCTCCCCGTGCTGCTGGACTACCTCGCGGCGTTGCGCGGCGGCATCCGCGTGCTGCAGGACGCCGGAGCGCACGACGCCGTCGCCGCCCGCCTCTCGCTCATCGTCGCGATGGATCTGCCCCCGCTCCACGAGATCGCCCGCACGCACCGCGACCCCGCCTACGCAGCGGCGGTCTCGGAGTTCGTCACCGAGATCGAGGCGCTGCCCGAGTTCGCCCACGCCTCCCCCGACCACTCGCTCACCGCCGCCCTCAGCTGGTGACGCACCCGGAGACCCCATGACCTACCTCGACAGCCTCTTCTCGCTCACCGGACGCACGGCGATCGTCACGGGCGGCAGTTCCGGGATCGGGCGCGGGATAGCGACCGCCCTCGCCGGAGCGGGTGCGTCCACCGTGATCGTCGCCCGCGGCGCCGAGCGCATCGCCGAGACCGTCCACGCGCTGCGCGATGCCGGCGGGACCGCGGAGGGAGTGGTCGGGGACCTCAGCTTCCGCGACGGCATCCGCGCCGCCGCCGAAGACGCGGCACGTCCCTTCGGTGAGCCCGACATCGTCGTGCACTCCGCCGGGATCAACATCCGCCCGCCCTTCGCCGAGATCACGGAGGACGACTGGGACGCGACCATGACCGTCAACGCGCTCGCGCCCTTCCTGCTCGGACAGCGTTTCGCGCCCGGAATGGCGGAGCGCGGCTATGGGCGCCTCATCCACATCAGCTCGCAGCAGGCGCACCGCGCCTTCGCCACGAGCGGCATCTACGGAGCATCCAAGGGTGCCGTGGAGTCCCTCATGCGCTCCGAGGCCGAAGCCTGGGGCGGCACCGGGGTGACGAGCAACACGCTCGTTCCCGGCTTCGTCCTGACACCGCTCAACGCCCGGCTGCAGCAGGATCCGCGGGCTGTCGCGAGTCTCGCCGCGCGCACGATGATCGGGCGGAACGGACTGCCCGAGGACTTCGCGGGTGCTGCGGTCTTCCTCGCCGGCGCGGGCTCGGCCTACGTGACCGGGCACTCGCTCTTCGTCGACGGCGGCCTCTCGGCGCACTGATCACGATCCGGTCGCGGCCGTTCACTCCTGCGGCGGGGAGACCCGATCGTCCGTCGCGGCATCCAGGAGCGGCACGGCGGCCGTCAGCGGGACGGATGCCGTCAGCGTCTCGACCGCGTCTGCCGACACGGAGTCTTCCGGAGCGCGATCGGCCCGGCGGTCGCGCAGTGCGCCGGCCACTCCGCCCGAAACGCTCATCTCGACGGCCGCCTCGGTCGCGAGCACACGGGACGCGGCCACCTGCTGGGCGGCGAGCTCGGCGTAGAGCCCGTCGTGCGCGAGCAGCTCGGCGTGGGTCCCGGACTCGACGATGCGCCCCGCCTCGAGCACGTGGATCACGTCGGCGCCCATCACGGTCGAGAGTCGATGTGCGATCGAGATCGTCGTCCGGCCCTTCGCGGCCTCGTCGAGCGCCTCCTGCACGACGCGCTCCGACACCGTGTCGAGGGCCGACGTCGCCTCGTCGAGCAGCAGGACGGGAGGGTCTTTCAGCAGCACGCGCGCGATGGCGATGCGTTGCTTCTCGCCACCGGACAGACGGTATCCGCGCTCGCCCACCACGGTGTCGTAGCCGTTCTCGAACCCCGAGATGATGTGGTGGATGTTCGCCGCCGTGGTCGCCTCGATCAGCTCCTCCTCGCTCGCGTCGGGCTTGGCGTACAGCAGGTTCTCGCGGATGGTCGCGTGGAAGAGGTAGGTCTCCTGCGACACGATGCCCACGCCGTCGATGATCGACTCCTGCGTGAGCGTGCGCACGTCGGCGCCGGCGAAGAGCACGGCTCCGCCGCGGGCCTCGTACAGGCGCGGAGCGAGGTAGAGCACCGTGGTCTTTCCCGCTCCGGACGGACCGACGAACGCCACGTGCTGGCCGGGCTCCGCGACGAACGAGACCCCGTCGAGGGTGGGCCGGGCGTCATCGGTCGCGTCGGGATAGCGGAAGACGACCTCGCGGAACTCGACGCGCCCTCTCGGCCCCGGAGCATCCGCCACCGAGATCGCATCGGGGGCGTCCTCGATCTCGGGGACCAGGTCGAGGTACTCGAAGATGCGCGCGAACAGGGCCGAAGAGGTCTGCAGATCGAGCGAGACGCGCATCAGGCCCATGAGCGGCTGCAGGAGTCGCGCCTGCACCGTGGTGAAGGCGACGACGGTGCCGGCGGTGATCGCGCCGGTCCCTCCCGCGATGAGGTAGCCCGAGACCAGGTAGATGATCGCGGGAACGCTCGCCATGATGACCTGCACCACCGCGAAGAAGCCCTGGCCGCTCATCGCCCGGCGCACCTGCAGATGCACCTGGTTGCGGTTCTCGGCCTGGTAGCGCTGCGACTCCGCGCGCTGCCGGTTGAACGCCTTCGACAGCAGCATGCCCGACACGCTCAGGGTCTCCTGCGTGATCGAGGTGAGCTCCGACAGGGACTCCTGGGTCTCGCCCGCGATCCGCGCACGCACCTGCCCGACCCGGCGTTGCACGATGATCAGGAACGGCATGAGGATGATCGCGATGAGGGTCAGACGCCAGTCGATCAGGATCATCGCCACGAGCGAGGCGATCACGGTGACCGCATTGCCGAGGATGCTCGTGACGGTGTTCGTCAGCACGCCGGAGACGCCACCGACGTCGTTCTGCAGGCGCGACTGGATCACACCGGTCTTGGTGCGGGTGAAGAACCCCAGCTCCATCGCCTGGAGGTGCTCGAACAGGCGCACCCGCAGATCTCCGGTGACGCTGTTGCCGACGGTCGAGGTGAGCCACGTCTGCGCGACGCCGAGCGCCGCGGACCCGAGGAAGAGCCCCATCATCGCGACCACGAGCCAGACCAGGAGCTCGAGGTGCGGACCGCCGCCGTCGACGGGGAAGAGCGCGTCGTCGAACACGCGCTGCACGATCAGCGGCGGGATCACGGCGATGCCCGCGCCCAGCACGACGAGGATGCCGGTCACGACGATCCGCCACTTGTAGGGGCGGAAGAGCGTCACCACGCGGGCTCCGAGCCCGCTGATGCGCGGAGCCTCGGCGTTCAGCCGGCGCTGCGCATCTTCGTCGACACCGCGGAAGCCCCCGGGATGCCTCCCACCCAATCCGCCGCCCATGCTCATGAGGTCAGCGTAGCCAGCGGTGGGGACATCGGGGTCGCGGCATCCGCCCTCAGCAGATATATCGCCGGCTCGGAATGAAATGTCCGATCCTGTGGTTACGCTGAATGATCCTGGCGCACTCGCGCACCGTTCTCTCTCTTTCCTGTGCCCTGGAGGCCGTATGTCTGCCGTCGACACCGGGTCGATCCCGACCACCGCTCCCGCCGACGGGACGATCGCGCGTTCCGACATGCGGGTGATCTGGCTGCTCCTGGTCGCCGCGTTCGTGGCGATCCTCAACGAGACCACCATGGGGATCGCGATCCCCCACCTCAACACCGACCTCGGCATCCCGCCCGAGCTCGGTCAGTGGCTCACCAGCGCCTTCATGCTCACCATGGCCGTCGTGATCCCGACGACCGGGTTCATCCTGCAGCGCTTCACGACTCGTCAGGTGTTCATCGCCGCGATGATCTCGTTCTCGCTCGGCACCCTGGTGTCGCTGATCGCCCCCGGTTTCGCCGTGCTGCTCGTCGGCCGCGTGATCCAGGCCGTCGGCACGGGAATCATGATGCCGCTGCTCATGACGACGATCATGAACGTCGTGCCCCCGCAGTCGCGCGGGCGCATGATGGGTCGCGTCGGCATGGTGATCTCCCTCGCTCCCGCGACGGGCCCCGTGCTCGCGGGCGCCGTGCTCGAGGTGTTCAACTGGCGCGCGCTGTTCGCGATCATCCTTCCGATCGCCCTG
This sequence comes from Microbacterium galbinum, assembly GCF_023101185.1. Lineage (GTDB taxonomy): Bacteria > Actinomycetota > Actinomycetes > Actinomycetales > Microbacteriaceae > Microbacterium > Microbacterium galbinum. The sequence goes on along the minus strand of NZ_CP078077.1, from coordinate 2,454,783 downwards.
ATCGCCCTCGCCATGGGCATCCGCTGGATGACGAACCTCGGCGAGACGCGCCGTATGCCCCTCGACGTGGTCTCCATCCCGCTCGCCGCTCTCGGCTTCGGCGGAATCGTGTTCGGCATCAGCCAGCTCGGCGGCGAGGGCGCCGGAGCCGGCGCGACAACGGGCGTCATCGCGCTCGTCGTGGGCGTCGTCTCGCTCGGGCTGTTCGTCTGGCGTCAGCTCGTGCTCCAGCGCGTCGACGACGCGCTGCTCGACCTGCGCGTCTTCCGTTCGACGAACTTCACCTTCTCGGTGATCATCATGTCGATCCTCGCGCTGTCGATGTTCGGAACGCTCACGCTGCTCCCGCAGTACCTGCAGAACGTCGTCGGACTCGAGTCCTTCTCCGCGGGCCTCATCCTGCTCCCCGGTTCGGTGCTGATGGGTCTGCTCGGCCCGATCATGGGTCGCGTGTACGACGCGCGCGGCACGCGCCCGCTGCTGATCCCCGGCACGATCCTGGTCTCTGCCGCGCTGTTCTTCTACTCGACCGTCAGCGAGCACACCGAGTGGTGGGTGCTGGTGATCGTGCAGGCCGTGATGTCGGTCGGCCTCGCGATGTCGTTCACGCCTCTGTTCTCGGCATCGCTCGGTTCACTGCAGCGTTCGCTCTACTCGCACGGCTCGGCCGTGCTCAACACCATGCAGCAGGTGGCGGGGGCTGCCGGTGTCGCCGTGCTGCTCGTCACCTACTCCGCGATCCTGCACTCAGGTGAAGAGCAGGGTCTCTCGACCGCACTGGCCGGTGCACCGGGCGCGCGCATGGCGTTCCTGATCGCGGCCATCATCTCGCTCGCGGCCGTGGCGCTGAGCCCGTTCGTCCGGAAGCCGGCCGACGACGCCGGCGGAGAGTTCCACGGCGGACACTGACGCCGCATGGCGGCGTCTGGCGCTTATCCCGTCTTCTTCGGAGCGGGGAAGTGGCAGACGCCGCCGCTGCAGACGCCCGCGGCTTCCCCGTCAAGAAGGTTGAGGGTTCCGGGCAGAGGGGCCAGCCCGAGGGCGGCGTCCTGCTCGGTGGTGTCTCCCTGCTGATCGGTCATCCCTCGATCGTACGCCTGTCCTGAGGCAGCGGCGTCGATCCGGGTGTTGCGTCGCGCCCGCGCGGCGTAACGTTCGCTGTGGACACGAGAGCCGAGGCGAAGGAGCAGCGATGATCATCACTCCCCCGGATGCGGCATCCGTGGTGGGGCACGCCGCCGAGATGTACGCCGACGACATCGCCGAAGACGGATTCGTCTACGTCCACACCCAGGCGATGGCGATCAATCCCGAGGCGCACGCCGCCTTCGAAGAGCTGATACGGGCCGTCGTGCCGTCGATCGGCGTGCGGGTCTACGAGGCTGCGACCCTCGGCGCCGCACGCGCGATCGGTTCGACGCACTGTCTGCTGGCGCACGGTCGACGCGCTCTCGCCGTCGGGGTGCTCGACGAGGCCGGCCTGGCGGCGTTCACGGCTCACGACGATCGCGGATTCGGCCCGGCCGAGCGGGCGGTCGTGCGCTATTCGGCCCGCCTGTCGACCACACCCCGGGAGATGACGGATGCGGATTCGCAGGAGCTGCGCGATCTCGGGTTCACCGATCGGCAGATCGTCGACATCACGCTCGCGGCGTCTCTGCGCAACTACTTCAGTCGCGCGCTGCAGGCGCTCGCAGTGCCCGTCGACGCCGTGCCGGGGCTTCCCCCGGGTACGGCGGCCGCTCTCATCCGCCTCGCCGGCGACTCCGAGGAATCCTCGTCGCCAGCGGACGGATAGCCGCTCCCCCTACGGTGGAGAGATGATCACGCGTTCGATAGCCCGCCTCTTCTGGGCCCTCAGCCGTTGGACGCTCGTCGGGCACGACGCCGTCCCCACGCGGCCCACGATCCTCATCGGAGCACCGCACACCTCGAACTGGGACTTCGTCCTCATGCTCGCGATCGCCTGGCGGCTCGGGATCGACGTGCACTGGCTCGGCAAGAAGAGCCTCTTCCGCGGCTGGAAAGGCCCGATCATGCGACGACTCGGCGGTGTCCCCGTCGATCGCGAGAACCCGGGGCGGGTCGTGTCCGACGTCGTCGGCCAGGTGCATGCGGGCGAGGTCTTCGGTCTCGTCATCACCCCGGACGGCACGCGCGGGGGCAACGACTTCTGGAAGTCGGGTTTCTACCGCATCGCGACCGAGACCGGGATGCCGCTGACACTCGGTTTCGTCGACCGAACGACCATGACGACGGGGCTCGGTCCGACGATCGAGGTCACCGGCGACGTGCGCTCCGACATGGACCGCATCCGCGCCTTCTACGCTGACAAGGCGGGCGTGCGCCCCGAACGCCGCACCGAACCGCGCCTGCGCGAGGAGCAGCCGACCGATACGCCCATCGGCTGAGGAATCACTCCCCGGATGCCTCGACCTCGGCGCGCGCATAGTCGAGGTCCTCGTCCGACAGCGTCTCCTGCATGCCGACCACCGCACCGGTGATCTCGCGGATCTCCTCGCGCACGGCGTCGGTGAGGTGAGGGAGGTCACCGTCGAGGAGGGTGCGTCGCGCGTCGATCGAGAGCTGCGGCCACCAGTCGCGGATCGGTGGAAGAGTCATGCGGTCATTCTCCCCTCCGGTCAAGCGTCTGGACAGGCATCCGACCCAGTCGACAGACTGAGTCCATGAGTGCTAAGTCCGAGTTCGACGACCGTGCCGACGGTCGCGACGAGACCCCCAACGAGCGGGCCGATCGCAACTGGGACGAGTTGCTGCAGGAACTGCGGGTGATGCAGACCGGCACGCAGATCCTCACGGGATTCCTGCTCGCCGTCGCCTTCCAGCCGCGCTTCACCGACATGGACGAGCTGCAGCGCGATCTGTACGTCGTGCTGGTGGCACTGGCCGCGATCGCCACGATCCTCGCCCTCGCGCCGGTGGGGATGCACCGCGCTTTCTTCGGCCGACGGCGCAAACCCGAACTCGTGCACATCGCCGCGCGCATCGTGAAGATCGATCTCCTCGTCATCGGAGCGCTGACGATCGGGGTGACCACTCTCATCGTCGACTTCACTGTGAATCGCACCGCGGGTCTCATCGCCCTCGTCGCCGCGGTCGTCGCGGTCGGTGCCCTGTGGGTCGTTCTCCCGCGCATCATCCGCAACTCGGTGCGGCCGGGCGACAGCCCGAAGGACTGACCCGACCGCACCCCGACGCGCCGCTCCCCTGACGCGCGGCCGTGCGGATCGCTCCCTTCAGCGCCCCGCCGGCTCTCGGTTCTCCGCACTCACCATCCACGCGAACTGCTCGAGGCGTTCGATGATGGCGTGGAGAAGATCTGCGGAGGTCGGGTCCTCGTCGTCGACGGCATCGTGCACATCGCGCAGCGTGCCGACCGTGGCCTCGAGGCGCTCGGTGATGAGGTCGACCGTCTCGGTGGTCGACACCTCTCCCGCCGGGAACTCCGGGAGCGAGGTCGCTGCGGCGATCGTGGCGCTCCGGCCGTCCGGCACGGCGTGCAGTGCACGCATGCGCTCGGCGATCGTGTCGCTGAATGCTCGGGCGTCGTCGATGATCTCGTCGAGCTGGCGGTGCATGTCGCGGAAGTTCCGACCGACGACGTTCCAGTGCGCCTGCTTCCCCTGCAGGGAGAGTTCGAGCAGATCGACGAGCACGGCCTGCAGATTCGCCGCCAGCGTCGACGAGGCGGTGAAGCCCTTCTCCGCGTTCTGGGTGCGCGTCGTCTTCGCGCCGCGCTTACTCGTGCCGGTCTTCTTCGCGGCCGACGTGGACGTGGTCTTGCTTGCCATTTTCTGACCTCCTGAAGGCGAACGTATCGTTCACCATCCGCCTTTCCGAGGGGGTTGACACCCCGGCACGGCAACACCGAACGTAGGCAGGTGACCGCACGAGAGAAGACATCGCAGAATCATCCGCACGAGGGCCCGACCCTCGAGATCTCCCCTCTTCGGCAGGAGGACGCCGGTGAAGTGCTCACGATTCAGCGCGCCGCGTTCGTCTCGGAGGCGCAGATCTACGGCAGCGCCGACATGCCGCCGCTGACGCAGACCCTCGACGAAATGCGCGCGGAACTCGCCGCGGGCGAGGGTTTCGCCGCCCGTCTCGACGGTCGGGTGGTCGGTGCGATCCGGTTCCGAGACGGCACCGACCTCCTCCTGATCGGACGGATCGCGATCGCCCCCGATATGCAGGGGGAGGGAATCGGACGGGCGCTCCTGGAAGCAGCCGAGCAGGCATCGGCGGCCCCGGAGGCCGAACTGTTCACCGGCAGCCTGAGCGAGGCGAACATCCGCCTGTACGAGGCGTGCGGCTACGTGGAGAGCGAGAGGATCCCCGACGGGGACGGGACCGAGCAGGTGTTCCTGCGAAAGCTGTTGCCCAGGTGAGAGGTTCCTCCGAACCGGCGCGTCGAGGTTGAAAGCGCGTCCCCGTTTCGGCATCGTGGCCCGGACACGTCGCGACCGCGGCGTGCCCCAACCGGAAGGAGAGTCTCGTGCTCACCCTCACCGATAACGCCTCCGCCATCGTCACCACCCTCGTGAGCCGCCAGAGCGAAGCTCCGGATGCCGGCCTCCGCATCCACTCCACCGAGGCCCAGGGCCCCAGCGGCGAGTCCCGCCTGGCCGTGCTGGTGACGACCGATCCCGAGCCGCAGGACCAGGTGGTCGAGATCTCGGGAACGCGTCTGTTCCTCGATGAGACCGCCGCCGTCGCCCTCGACGACAAGATCCTCGACGCGGGCGTCGACGATGAGGGGGCCGTGTCGTTCGCGGTCCTGCCCCAGGTCGCCTGACCCACAGACTTCGGATGCCGCGGCTCACCAGAGCCGCGGCATCCGCTGTGTCCGGCCGATCCCGTAGGTTGGGAGCAGAGCCGCGATCGCCGCGGACCCGAAGGCACCACCATGAAGATCGCCCTCCTGCGCCGTTACGTCGTCCTCGCCGAGACGCTCCACTTCCCGCGTGCCGCGGAATCGCTCGGCATCCCCCTCGCCTCGCTCTACACGTCGCTCGACAAACTCGAGGAAGAGGTCGGGCACGCGCTGATCAATCGCGAGGGCACGCCGCGACTCACCCACGTCGGCGAACTCTTCCTCGTCGAGGCGCAGGCCGCCGTCGCTGCTGCGCCCCCGCCCGCCCCGAAGAACGTCGCCCCGGCGGGCGGCAAGGCCAAGGCGTCGAAGGGCAAAGGCAGAGCCCCGATCGTGAAGGGCCAGCCCAAGCCCTATAAGAAGCGTCAGGGGCGCTGACGCTCAGAGTTCGGCGACGTACCCGTCGGTGACGTTCCAGCGCCGGTTCGTCTCGACGGCGTCGAGCATCCGCCGATCGTGCGTGACGAGCAGCAGCGTGCCCGTGTACGACTCGAGGGCCTGTTCGAGCTGCTCGATCGCCGGCAGATCCAGGTGGTTCGTCGGCTCGTCGAGCACGAGCAGGTTCACACCGCGTGCCTGCAGCAGCGCGAGCGCCGCGCGGGTGCGCTCCCCCGGAGACAGCCCATCGACCGGCCGAGTGACGTGGTCGGCCTTGAGCCCGAACTTGGCGAGCAGCGTGCGCACGTCGGCCGACGCCATCTCGGGCACGAGCAGTTCGAAGGCATCCGCGAGCGCCGCGTCGCCGACGAGGAGGGAGCGCGCCTGGTCGATCTCGCCGATCTGCACGCTGCTGCCGAGGCTCGCGCTCCCCTCGTCGGGGCTGCGCGTGCCGAGAAGGGTTCGCAGAAGCGTCGACTTTCCCGCACCGTTCAGACCCGTGATCCCGATGCGGTCGCCCGCGTCGACCTGGAGCGTCACCGGTCCGAGCGTGAAGGCCCCCTGTCGCACGACCACCCCGTTCAGCGTCGACACGACGGTGCTGGAGCGCGGTGCGGACCCGATCGTGAACTCGAGCTTCCACTCCTTACGGGGCTCCTCGACCTCGTCGAGGCGCGCGATGCGGCTCTCCATCTGGCGCACCTTCTGAGCCTGCTTCTCGCTCGACTCCATAGACGCCTTGCGCTTGATCTTGTCGTTGTCGGGAGACTTCTTCATGGCGTTGCGCACGCCCTGGCTCGACCACTCGCGCTGCGTCCGCGCCCGGGCGACCAGATCGGCCTTCTTCTCGGCGAACTCGTCGTACTGCTCGCGCAGATGTCGCTTGACCGTCGCGCGCTCCTCGATGAACGCGTCGTACCCGCCGCCGTAGAGGCGGTTGGTCCCCTGCGCGAGGTCGAGCTCGAGCACCTTCGTCACGCTGCGCGCCAAGAACTCGCGGTCGTGGCTGACCAGCACCACGCCGCCGCGGAGACCTCGCACGAACGCCTCCAACCGATCCAGGCCGTCGAGATCGAGGTCGTTCGTGGGCTCGTCGAGCAGCACGACGTCGAACCTCGAGAGCAGCAGCGCCGCCAGACCGACCCGCGCCGCCTGGCCGCCAGAGAGCGCCGTCATCATCGATTCGGGGGTCAGCGCGCCGCCGCTCGACGACCCGAGATCGGCCAGCACCGCCGGCAGACGTTCGTCGAGGTCGGCCGCCCCGCTCGCGAGCCAACGGTCGAGAGCGGTCGAATAGGCATCGGCCGGGTCGACACCGGGGGCCGCGAGCGAGGGATCGCCGAGAGCCTCGGCCGCGGCATCCATCTGTCTCGTCGCTTCGGCACAGCCCGTGCGACGCGCGATGTACTCCGCGACGGTCTCGCCCGCGATGCGCTCGTGCTCCTGCGGCAGCCACCCGACGAAGGCGTCGGCCGGCGCGAGCGCGACGCTCCCCTCGATCGGAGCATCCGCCCCCGCGAGCAGGCGCAGGAGGGTGGACTTGCCGGCGCCGTTCGCGCCCACCACGCCGATGACGTCGCCGGGAGCGACCGTCAGGTCGACACCCTCGAAGAGGACGCGGTGGCCGTACCCACCGGAGAGGTTCTGGGCGACGAGGGTGGCGGTCATCAGACCATCCTCTCAGCCCGAGAGGTCAGTCCCAGTCGAGGTAGTCCTCGATCGCCCAGGAGGTCGCCCCCATGTGGGTGAACGGGAAGAGGTATCCGCCGCCGTCGACGCCCACGACGCTGACGCGGTCGGGGGCTACGGCCTGCAGCTTCTCGCCGTTGACGACCGGAGCGATCGGGTCGTCGGTGCCCTGCACCACGAGCACCGGGAGTCCCTCGGCGAGCGGAGCGGGGGTCTCCCACGCGGCGGCCTGCAGCGCGTCGACCTCGGCGTCGCGGGCCGGGGCGGGGATCGCGGCGAGCGCCTCGGCCGAAGGGCCGGTCTCGTCCACGCCGAGCAGGAGCACGCCGTTGACGCGATCGTGGTGGTCGAGAGCGACGACGCGTGCCACCGCACCGCCGAAGGCGTGACCTCCGACCCAGGCATCCGAGATCGAGAGGTGCGACATGACGTCGACGACGTCCTGCGCGAGGTCGTGCATCGCGACCGCGGCATCCGAGGGGCGACGCGAGCCGATGCTCACGACCCGGAAGTCCTCCTCCGACACGGAGTGCGACAGCAGCTCGAGGTAAGTGACATTCAGACCGTGCCCGGCGATCAGGATCAGTGCGGGGCCCTCACCCTCTGCGGTGAAGGGGATCGCGCGTCCTGCGGGTTCGAAGATCTGAATGTCAGCCATAGTGCGGCAGTCTCCTTTTGTGAGGTGGGCCTTACCCAGCGTACCGGGCGGTCGCGGAAGTCACGAAGCCGGGAGTGCGACTCGCCTACCCCTGCGGCTCTGTCGCGTCAATCGGCTTCTCCGCGGACGATGCCCGAAGCAGAGTGCAGGGGTGAGAACACCTCAGACAGTCCGCCGCGCCCTTGCCGGCGCCGCCGCGATCCTGCTCACGGTAGCCCTCGCCGGGTGCGGCCTGACGATCCCGGCGGATCCCGACGACACACTCGCATCGGTGCGCCACAGTGTGTTGAGGGTCGGGGTCTCCCCCGACGGCTCGCTCGTGCAGGCCGACGGCGACGACCCGTCGGGAAGTGTGGTCGACCTGGTCGACGGCTTCGCCGACCACCTCGACGCGGAACCCGAATGGACCGTCGGCAGCGAGGAGACGCTGGTCGGGATGCTGGAGAGGGGTGACCTCGACCTGATCGCGGGCGGGATCACCTCCGACACCCCCTGGCTTGAGAGAGCGGGCGTTTCACGCGGTTACAGCGATATCGACGGCGCCGACGGCCGCACACTGGTGATGCTCGTACCGCTGGGCGAGAACGCCTTCCTGAGCGAGCTCGAGAGCTACCTCGACGACGAGGTCGGCTCGTGACCGCGACGCACGAGTTCGGACGTACCGACCTCCCGGCCGAGCAGACGCGCGCCCTGCGCTCCGCCATCCGCTGGGAATGGTTCACCATCGGGTACACGAGCATCACGATCGCCGTGATCGCGCTCGTCGTCGGAAACTCGCAGGCCATGCGCACGGCCTGGATCGAGGACATGCTCTCGCTGATCCCGCAGATCGCCTTCCTGGTCGCGCTGATCTTCGTGAGACGACGCCCCGACCGCACGCATCCGTACGGCATGCATCGTGCGATGGGGGTGGGTCACCTCGTCGCCGGGGTCGCCCTCCTGGCCGTGGGCCTCAATCTCGCGCGGGAGTCCGTCGTGGGACTCGTCTCGGGCGAGCATCCGACGATCGGCACCGTGCTGCTCTTCGGACAGACGATCTGGCTCGGCTGGCTGATGGTCGCGGTGATGACCGTCGTCGTCGTCGGCCCGATCTTCTTCTACGGCCCGGCCAAGGCGAAACTCGCCCCGGTGCTGCACAACAAGCTCTTGTACGCCGATGCAGACATGGCCAAGGCCGACTGGCAGACGACGGTCGCCTCGATCGTCGGCGTGCTCGGGGTCGGCGTGGGTCTGTGGTGGCTCGATGGCGCCGCCGCGGTCTTCATCTCGCTCGGGATCATCTGGGACGGCGTCAAGAACACGAAGGCCGCGATCGTCGACCTCATGGACCAGCGCGCTCGCACCTACGACAGCGCTGCACCCCACCCGCTCGCCCGGGACATCGTCTCGTACCTGCGCAGCAGGCCCTGGGTGGGGGATGCAGCCGTGCGCTTGCGCGACCAGGGGCAGGTGTTCCACGTCGAGGCGTTCGTCGTCCCTCGCCGCGGCAGCGTATCGCTCCGCCGCATCACCGAGGTATCGGAAGGCATCGCCGATCTCGATTGGAAGGTGCAGGACGTCGTCATCGTCCCGGCGGAACGGCTTCCGGACGAGGCGGATACCGGGCGATAGCGCCGCACACCCGCCGCGCAGGCCAGGGGCGTACTGTCGGAGAAGGAACTGACCCTGGTTCTCCGATGATGGGAATCACGTTGTCCGACGCCGCACCCCGCTCCACTGCCGCTCTGCTCTCCCTCGGTCTCCTCGCCGGCTCCTCGATGGAGAACGAGCGACGACTGCCGATCCACCCCCACCATTTCGACCGCATCGACCCGGACCTCCGGGCGCGCATGGTCGTCGAGCGCGGATACGGCGCCGACTTCCGGCTCTCCCCCGGCTACATCGAGTCGCGCGTCGGACGAGTCGCCGACCGCGCCGAGGTGCTCGCCTCCGCCGATGTGCTGCTGCTGCCCAAGCCGCAGGCGGCCGATGTGGTCGCCGTTCCCGCGGGGCGCACGCTGTGGGGCTGGCCGCACTGCGTGCAGGATGCCGCGATCACCCAGACCGCGATCGACAACCGCCTCACGCTGATCGCGTTCGAGGCGATGAACCACTGGACGCCGCAGGGAGACATGAGCCTGCACGTGTTCCACAAGAACAACGAGCTCGCGGGCTACTGCTCGGTGCAGCACGCGTTGAGCCTGGTCGGCTCGACCGGCGACTACGGTCCACGCCTCAGCGCGGTCGTGATCGGCTTCGGAGCGACGGCGCGCGGCGCGGTCACCGCGCTCAACGCGCACGGCATTCACGACATCCAAGTGCTCACGCAACGCGGAGTGGCGGCCGTCGGCTCTCCCATCCACAATGCGCACATGACGCAGCTGAACACCGATGGCAGCGGGGCCACCCACCTCAGCACGGTCGTCACGGATGCCGGTGACGTGCTGTTGCCGGACTTCCTGGCGTCGCACGACATCGTCGTCAACTGCACACTGCAGGACGTCGCGGCGCCGATGACCTATCTGCGCACGGAGGACCTGCAGGGATTCACGTCGGGAAGTCTCATCATCGACGTCTCCTGCGACGAGGGCATGGGATTCGAGTGGGCGACGCCCACGACCTTCGACGACCCGATGTTCACCGTCGGCGAAGGCGTCGATTACTACGCCGTGGACCACAGCCCCTCGTACCTCTGGAACTCGGCGACCTGGGAGATCAGCGAGGCGACGCTGCCCTTCCTCCGCTCGGTGATGGAGGGAGAGGCCTCCTGGGACGCGAGCAGCACGCTCGCCCGCGCGATCGAGATCCGCGACGGCGTGGTCCAGAATCCGAGCATTCTCAGCTTCCAGGACCGCGACCCGGCATACCCGCATCCGCAGATCGAGCGACGTCCGTCGGCGGCGTGATGACCGTGCGCCCGCGCCCGTCGATCTAGGCTGGGGAGATGCTCGCCGCTCTCATCCGCCCCGTCGAGTCGCACACCGTCGAGGTCGCCGGCGCGTCCCTCGACGACGTGTACGCGCAGATCTCGAGCCATGCACCGGACGGGTTCGACCTCGTCTCGGCCCCGGTGCGGATGCTCAAGGGCACGGCGGGCATCCAGGCGACGGCCCGGTTCGATCGCCGAGACGGCGTCCGCGAGATCTCGGCCGACGACATGGGCGCGCTCGAGGCGCAGGTTCCCGAGGGCTGGCAGATGCTCTCGGTCTGGACGCTCTAGCAGCTGACTCGGCTAGATCTCCCTCTTCAGCCCGACATGGGCGGTCTGGTATCCGTGTCGGGTGTAGAAGGCGCGAGTACGCTCCCGCGCATCGTCGGTGGTGACCTGCGACAGCCGGGCCCCGCGCACTCGCCCGAATTCGTGCGCCCACTCGAGCATCGCCGCGCCCAGCCCTTGTGACCGCGTCCCTGCAGCGACGCGCAGTCCCTCGATCTGGAGCCGGGTCGACCCACCGCGGGAGAGGCCCGGGATGACGGTCAGCTGCATCGTGGCGACCGCGTGATCGTCGCTGTCGCGGACGACCCCCAGGTAGTTGGATCCGTCGCGCGCGACCGCGCTGAAGGCCGCCTCATAGCGCTCGAGCTCGACGCTCTCCCGATCCCGGCCGAACTGATCGTCGAGCAGCAGCGCGGCAATGGCCCCGATGTCGTCTCGATTCGCCCGTTCGAGCCGAAACTCTCGGCCCGCCACCTGCAGGCGTCCCCGCACGGACGACCGCGCATCCGCCTGCAGCCGGGCGACGAGGAGGTCGAGCCATCCGCCGACGTTCGCGCGAGCCTCCGCCGTGTCGGGGTAGCGGCATCTCAGGTGCAGGCCCGACTCATCCAGGATGAACCACAGCATGACCCCGTCCGTGTCGGTCGCCGCGCTGACGTACTGGGCGTCGAGGCCGACGGAGTCGATGCGCACGGGAAGCCTGCGCAGGTCGAGCCACGAGATCGCGAACATCCCGGGGGCGACGGGCATGCCGCCCCACGGCGCGAGGACGTCCGCGAGCGGCCAGGCGCCGAGTTGCACCGCCTCTTTGACTGCGGCCGCCGCCGCGAGCGGTTCTGCGACGCCCGACTCGAGGACGGAGTTGGTGATGAACCATCCGACCGAGTCGTGCCAGGTGTCCTCGAATCGGCTGTGCACGGGGAACACGGCGCGAAGCGGGGCATCCGCCAGTTCTCGGGTCACCGCGGTCATCGCGACGACGGCGCGCGCGAGGGTCGAGACGCCGTCGTCGCGCGCCTGTGCGGCGAAGGCCGCGGCATCGTCGACATCGAACACATCGCGCACCTCTACGCGCTCACGATGCGGCTCGGGAGTACCCAGCGACAACGGGAACTGCGGCATCACGCCGCCGCTGCCGTCGATGATGTCCTCCCACCGACGACGCACGTGGTCGGGTGCCGCGTCCCGATCCAACAGAGTCTGCGTGTGTTCGACGAATGCCGGTGCCGGCTGCGACGTCGGCTGCGCACCGACGCGCCCGGCGTCGAGCGCGGACAGCAGGTCGCGCGCGATCACCAGCATCGACCACATGTCGACGTGCGCGTGGTCCGCAGCGATCACGACCGTGAGACCGGCAGCGGTCTCCAACACGCAGAGGCGGTGCGACGGATGCCGGTACGGCGAGCATGCCTCATCGAGGACATCCCGCAACGCGTCGTTGACGGCCTGCCCCGAGCCGACCTGATGTTCGACCCAACTGCCGGGACCGATCTCGATCTCGTGGAGCTCCGGCTCGCCGTCTGCACCGGCGACGAACGCCGTCCGCAGCGTGCCATGTCGAGCGATCACCTCCAGCCAGGCGTCGGCGATCGACTCGCGAGGAATCGGTGCAGGCAGCCGGAAGGAGAGCGCCATCCACGAGCCGGGTCTATCGCCCGCCCCGACATGGAGGCGCTGGTCGAACGACACGGGGAGGCGTCGTCCGGGCGCGGACGCGGCGACGTCGTACCCCCAGAGCCGTCCGAACGGGAGGCGGAGGTGCGTCACATTCGTCAGGCGCATGGGAGCACCATATCGTCCGGATAATGTGAACTCACAACCACTGCCCGAGCGGTCCCGTTCCGTCATCGATCGAGGAGTCTGATGCCCACATTCGAGGTGCCTGGAGCCGAGCTGGCCGTCGCCCTGAGCGATGAAGGCGGACACCCGGTCGTCCAGCTGCACGGCCTCACCGCGAGCCGGGCGCGCGATCGAGGACTCGAGCTCGACCTCGGCCGAGGACTCAGCGGAACGCGACTGCTGCGCTACGACGCGCGCGGCCACGGCCGGTCGACCGGGCGGAAGGTCCCCGAGGACTACCGCTGGCAGACCCTCGCCGACGACCTTCTGCGACTGCTCGACCACTGGTTCCCGGGCGAGCGCGTTCACGGCGTCGGCCCCTCCATGGGCACCGCGACGCTGCTGCACGCTGCGACGATCGCGCCGGAACGCTTCACCGGACTCACGCTGATGGCGCCGCCCACGGCGTGGGATACCCGACCCGCTCAGGCCGCGAGCTACCGCGCCGCGGCCGATCTCATCGACGCCGAGGGTATGGAGGCGTACCTCGCGAGCACGCGCGGCCCCGCACCTTCACCGGAGGCCGAGGCCGTGCCCGATCCGGGGCCCGACGTCACCGAGGCGCTTCTGCCGTCGGTTCTGCGAGGTGCGGCGCTCAGCGATCTGCCCACCCCCGAGGCCGTCACCCGCATCGAGGTGCCGACATCGATCCTGGCGTGGACGGACGACCCGGGGCATCCGCTGTCGACGGCGGAGGCACTCGTCGGCATGCTCCCGCACGCGACCCTGACGGTTGCGCGCGCACCCGCGGACATCGAGGTCTGGCCCGAGGTGCTGAGGCAGGATCTCGGCCGTCAGACGTAACCCCCGTGACCCCGTGACGGCGGTCCCTGTGTGGCGGCGACAAGCCGCGCTGTGTCCTGGTCAGGTGGTGGAGGTCACCCACGGGTCGAGCACCTCGACACCCGTGTGCGCGAAGTCCTTGACGTTGCGCGTCGCGCACGTCGCCCCGTACGCCAGGCAGATCGCTGCGATCTGGGCGTCGGCCGTGCTGATCGGGAGCCCGGCCTCCTCACGCACCTCGAGGACGGCCGCGTAGTGTTCGGCCGCGCCCTCGTCGAACGCCAGGATGGCGCGGCTCCCTCGGAACGGATCGATCGCGCGTTCGATGACGGACGCCAGGATGTCCTTTCTGCGTCCGTCGGGAAGTCTGCGAACTCCCGCGAGGAGTTCGGCGAGCGTGATCGCGGTGATGGCGACCTCTCCCGTCAGCGATCGCATCCATGCGACGACGTCACCGTTCGGCTCCGCGCGGATGACCTCCGAGACGACGTTCGTGTCGAGGACGATCACGAGAAGTCCGCAGCACGAGCGACATCGTCGCGCTCGGGAATCACGAGGTCATCGGCACCGCCGATTCCCTGCGCGGCGGTCATGAACGCGACGCCGATGTGCGGGCGACCTGCCGCTCGGGTGAGGATGTCGCGCACCTCGGCCTCCATCGAGCGCCCGTGCTCCCGCGCCCGCAGGGCGAGTTGCTCCTTGACCAGTTCGTCGAGTCCGCGAACGATGATCGATGCCATACGGCGACCGCCTTTCATCGTGATATCACTCGATGATATCGCAGTGCCGCGAGTCGTCATCATCATCCGATCAGGTAGGCGAAGCCCCGATTCGATGCGGCCACGCCGTCGACGAAATCGACCGCACGCGTGAGGAAGTCCTCGACGTAGCGAGACTCGCGATCAGCTCTGGCGTGATCGCACACTTCTTGGAGGAGGCTGACCAGGTCGTCCGCGATGGCGGGGATCTCCCGCGGGGCGACACCGCGGACGAAGGGCGTCCACCCGCGGTCGTGCATCGCAACCTGCCCTTCGAACATGCGATAGGAAGGTCGAGGCGTCTCCCGTTCGGGCGAGGGCCCGGTCAGGGCTTGAAGCTCGCGCCACGCTTTGTCGAGGTACAGCATCTCGGCCTTGGGCACGGACTGCTGAAAGTCGGTCTGCGCGATCTGCGCCCCATGCGGCATGCCCCAGGCATCCGCAAGCGGATCGTCGCTGATGAAACTCATCGGATCGGCCACAGCGCGGTCCGTGTGCTCGGCGTCGAAAGCGTATGCGTAGTATCTGATTCCCATGCATCGAGCCTGTTGCACGCACCGGGCACGTTCGGGACGGCGATGCACCATTAGGTCACAAGTCGGAAGACTCGCCGACTGTGCAGGAGAAGCGGAGACGCGGAACCTTCTCGTGCGCCGACCTCAGTTGTTGAAGCGGAACTCCACGACGTCGCCGTCCTTCATGACGTAGTCCTTGCCCTCGAGGCGGGCCTTGCCCTTGGCGCGGGCTTCGACGACCGATCCGGTCTCGACGAGGTCCTCGAACGAGACGATCTCAGCCTTGATGAAGCCCTTTTCGAAGTCGGTGTGGATGACACCGGCCGCCTGCGGAGCCTTGGCACCCTGCGGGATCGTCCAGGCGCGCGCTTCCTTCGGACCGGCGGTGAGGTACGTCTGCAGTCCGAGCGTGGCGAAGCCGATGCGGGCGAGCTGGTCGAGGCCGGACTCGTCCTGGCCGGTCGCCGCGAGCAGCTCGGCGGCGTCCTCGGGGTCGAGGTCGATGAGTTCCGACTCGATCTTCGCGTCGAGGAAGATCGCCTGAGCCGGAGCGACGAGCGCGGCGAGCTCCGCCTTGCGCGCGTCGTCGGTGAGGACTGCTTCGTCGACGTTGAAGACGAAGATGACGGGCTTCACGGTGAGGAGCCCGAGTTCGCGGATCGGCTCGAGGTCGAGGCCGCTGACCGAGAGCAGCTGACCGCGCTCGAGAGCATCCTTCGCCGCGTTGGCCGCATCGAGGACCGACGGGTCGATCTTCTTGCCGCGGACTTCCTTCTCGTACCGGGTGATCGCCTTCTCGACGGTCTGGAGGTCGGCGAGCATCAGCTCGGCGTTGATCGTCTCCATGTCGGATGCCGGGTTCACCGCACCGTCGACGTGCACCACGTCGTCGTCGGCGAAACCACGCACGACCTGAGCGATCGCGTCGGCCTCGCGGATGTTCGCAAGGAACTGGTTGCCCAGCCCCTCCCCCTCGCTGGCGCCGCGCACGATGCCGGCGATGTCGACGAACGACACCGCAGCGGGCAGGATGCGCTCGCTGCCGAAGATCTCCGCGAGCTTGTCGAGCCGCGGGTCCGGCAGGTTCACCACGCCGACATTGGGCTCGATCGTCGCGAACGGGTAGTTCGCTGCGAGCACGTCGTTCTTGGTGAGTGCGTTGAAGAGGGTGGACTTGCCGACGTTGGGCAGGCCGACGATTCCGATAGTGAGAGCCACGGGGAACGAGTCTACCTGTCGTGACGCGTACCCTCGTCGGATCGCTCGCCCGTGGCGATCAGCCGCGACGGGCGCGGAACGCCTTCGTCACGTATGGCAGATCGATGACTCCGTCGGTGAACTCGAGGTCGTCGAAGAGGGCGTCCATCTCCCTGTGGATGCGCTCCTGCTCCTCCGGCGTCGCGGTGATCACCGCACTGCGCGACGAAGCCATGCGGTGGAGCTGTTCGCGTGTCATCGGCCGCGACCATTCCCAGCTCTCGCTGTCGAGCGTGTCGAAGGGGGCGGCGATCACAGGATCACCCGCGGCCAGAGCCTCCTCCGCCGCGCTTCGATGCATGATGCGACTGAGGTCGCGCACCCACCCGACGCGCTCGTCGCGGATGTTCCAGATCAGCCCGAGCGCTCCGTCCGCGCGCACCGCACGTCCGATCTCGGCGGAGGCCCGGACCGGGTCGACCCAGTGCCAGGCCTGGCCGAGCACGACGGCGTCGAGGCTGTCGTCCGGCAGCGGAAGGGATTCGGCGGTGCCGAGGAACGTGGGCACGCCCGGCACGTTCTCGCGCAGGGCGGCGAGCATGGCCGGGTCGGGATCGATCGCGACGATCTGAGCCCCCGGAGCGTGCGCGATTGCTCGGGTGAGCTTGCCGGTTCCCGCCCCGACGTCCGCGACGCGCTGCGCCCCGGCGGGCATAATCTCGAGCATCCATGCCACCGCGTCGAAGGGGTACTCCGGTCGCCCCGCCTCGTAGTCCTGCGCCTGCGCGCCGAACGACGTCGCTCTGCTGTCCGCCATGTCGTCAGCATACGGCGCGCCGCCCGCCCCGAACAGGACGCCCGGGCGAGAGTGGATTCGTGCCCCTGGACTTCACAGCGATCGACTTCGAGACGGCGAACTCCAGCCCCGCCTCCGCCTGTTCCGTCGGCCTCGTGCGCGTGCGCGGCGGCGAGGTCGTGGCGCAGGCCGGGTGGCTGATCCAGCCCCCGCCCGGGCACGACGAGTTCCAGGAGTGGAACGTCCGCATCCACGGCATCCAGCCCGAAGACGTTCTCACGGCCGCCACGTGGACCGAGCAGTTCGACCGCCTGTGCGATTTCGCCGGGACCGATGTGCTCGTCGCGCACAACGCCGGCTTCGACCTCAACGTGCTCCGCCGCGCATCCGAGGCGACCGGCGGCGTATGCCCTCCGTATCGCTCGCTCTGCAGCCTGCAGGTCGCGCGCAAGACCTACCAGCTCGACTCGTATCGCCTCCCGAAGGCGGCAGCAGCCGCCGGGTTCGCCGAGTTCTCGCATCACGATGCGCTGGCGGATGCTCGGGCCTGCGCGCAGATCGTGATCGATGCCGCGCGCCGCGCCGCAGCCTCGGACGTCGAGATGCTCGCCGAGATCTTGGGACTGCGACTCGGTGGCGCGCCGGTCGTCCGCGAGGAGCGCGCCGTCGCCTGACCGGGACGCCTCCCGGCAATGTCGGCGGCCAGGGGCATCATGAGCACATGGATGCTCCCCTGATCGTTCTCCTCGTCATCGCCACTCTGTGCGCCGGGGCGGCGCTCGGCTGGTTCCTGCGCGCCGGCCGAGGTGCCGCCGAGTTCGCCCGCGTGCAGGCCGAGCTCGCCGCGGCCCGCGACGATCGCGATCGCCAGTACGACCTCTACCGCGATGCCGTCGAGCACGCGCGCGTCGAGCAACGAGCGGAGGCGCAGCGGGTGCAGCAGCAGAACGCCGTGCTCACCGCCCTCGCCCCGGTGCGCGAGAGCCTGCAGCAGATGCAGCAGAAGGTCGCGACGATCGAGCAGGAGCGCCACGCCCAGTTCGGCTCACTCGCCGAGCAGTTGCGGCGAGCGCAGGAGTCCGACGAGGCACTGCGCGCGACGACGGAGTCGCTCGCCGGAGCGCTGCGCTCGACCGCCACGCGCGGCGTCTGGGGCGAGACCCAGCTGCGGCGCGTGGTCGAGGCGGCGGGATTGACGCGGCACGTCGACTTCGACCTGCAGGCCACGATCTCGTCGGATCGCGGGCAGGGCCGACCCGACATGGTGATCCGTCTCGCCGGCGGTGCCTCGATCGCCGTCGATGCCAAGGTGCCGCTCGACGCCTACCTCGAGGCGTCGGCGCTGCCGTCGGGAGATGCGCACGAGGCTCAGCGCCGAGCGCACATGCAGAAGCACGTCAAGGCGGTGCGCGCACACGTCGATGCTCTCGCGAAGAAGGCGTACTGGGCGGGACTCGATTCCAGCCCCGAGTTCGTGATCTGCTTCCTCCCCAGCGAATCCCTGCTCGCCGCCGCGATCGACGAGGACCCGACCCTCCTCGACTACGCGTTCGGTCGACGCGTGGCTCTCGCCTCCCCGGTCAATCTCTGGGCCGTCCTGAAGACCGTTGCGTACACGTGGACGCAGCAGGAGGTGTCGACCGAGGCCCGCACGCTCCTGAACCTCGGCACGCAGCTCTACGACCGCCTCGGAACCCTCGCAGGTCATGCCGACGACCTCCGCCGCGCGCTGGAGCGCACGGTCGACAGCTACAACCGCTTCGCCGGGTCGCTCGAGACCCGCGTCCTCGTGACCGCACGCCAGTTCCCCGGCATCGACGCGACCACGCTCGATGCCCAGCCGGCGCGCATCACCGCGAGCGCGCGCCGATTCACGGCATCAGAACTGGTCGAGGAACCGGTACGCGGCGAGACCGCTCAGGCGGAGATCGGTGCGGTCCGCGATCGGATCGACGCTCCGATCACACCGGAACGCCACTGAGCAGGATGATGACGAGCCCGCTGGTCGCGAGGAAGGCCCCGATCATCCACCAGGCGCTCATCTCCTGCCCCTCGGCACGGCGCTTGCGGAAGAGCACATCGGCGCGACGAGCCGGATCGACGACCGGCTGAGCGGCGGGCACCGCAGGCGTGGCCGCCGCGATGCTGCCCTCGGCATCCGCCGCGCTCACGCGGAGAATGCGTCCGGTGTTGGTGGTGACGATCTTCGTCGGCGCGGCCTTCGAGCTGCGTGTCTGCGGCGTGGTCATGTGTTCGCCCTCCTGTGCCTGCGGTGCCAGATGGCTCCGTCCTCGGCGACAAACCCAGGCTCAAGTCTGACACGACCCACGAAGAATCGCAGGATCGGGCGCGCAGGAGGGATACCGGGTCGGTAACGATGACGAGGCCCCCGACACGCGCCGGAAGCCTCGATGCCTCATCCCTCGAGGATCACAACCACTTCGAGACGAGGTGCTCCGAGGCGATCCGTCGCAGCGTTCCCGACGCCCCGCGCAGTACGACGCTCTCGGTGTACACATACCCGCGCTCGCGGCGCACGCCGGCGACGAGCTGGCCGTCCGTGACACCGGTCGCGACGAAGATCGTGTTGTTGCCCTGCACAAGATCATCCGCCTCGTACACGCGATCCATCTCGAGTCCCGCGTCGATCCCGCGCTGGCGCTCGTCATCGTCGCGCGGCCAGAGGCGTCCCTGGATGTGTCCACCGAGGGCCTTGATCGCGCAGGCGGTGACGATGCCCTCCGGGCTGCCGCCGACGCCGACGCACATGTCGGTGCGCGCGTCATGGCGTGCCGCGTTGATGCCACCGGCGACGTCACCGTCGCTCATCAGACGCGTCCCCGCGCCCGCATCGCGGATCTCCTGGATGAGCTGCTCGTGACGGGGCCGGTTGAGCACCGAGACGACGAGCTCATCGACGGGCTTCTCGAGTGCGCCGGCGAGACGGCGGATGTTCTCGGCGATCGGGAGGCGGATGTCGACGACACCGACGCCTGCGGGCCCCGTGACGAGCTTGTCCATGTAGAAGACGGTCGACGCATCGAGCATCGATCCACGGTCCGAGACCGCGATGACCGAGAGCGCGTTCTGCCGTCCCGCAGCCGTGAGCGAGGTGCCGTCGATCGGGTCGACGGCGATGTCGCATTCGGGACCGCGTCCCGTTCCGACGACCTCGCCGTTGAACAGCATCGGAGCGTTGTCCTTCTCGCCCTCGCCGATCACCACACGCCCCTGGAAGTCGACCGTGCCGAGGAAGGCGCGCATCGCGTCGACGGCCGCACCGTCGGCGGCCTCCTTCGCTCCCCGCCCGATGAACGGCACGGCGCGGATCGCCGCCGCCTCCGTCGCCCTCACCAGCTCCATCGCGAGGTTGCGGTCGGGTCGAAGCGGGCTCAGATCAGCAGTAAGACTCACCATGGGGTCAGCCTAGCCAGCGAGCATGGGCGAAACGCCCTGTTTTCCCCGGCGAGACCGTGAAGGATTCGCGTTTCTTAACAGAACAGCAGGAGACACGCACCGGCGTCGAACGCCGGCCCCCGGCATCCGTCCACGCTCCCGGCTAGAGTGACTGCTGTCCCAGGCTTCATCTACCGCAGGAGTTCTCATGCCCGTCGCCACCCCGGATCAGTACGCCGAAATGCTCGACCGCGCGAAGGCCGGCGGCTTCGCGTACCCCGCGTTCAACGTCTCGAGCTCGCAGACGATCAACTCCGTCCTCCAGGGGCTGACCGAGGCCGGCTCCGACGGCATCATCCAGGTCACGACCGGTGGCGCGGACTACTTCGCCGGCCACACCGTCAAGGGCCGCGCGACCGGCGCCCTCGCCTTCGCCCGCTTCGCGACCGAGGTCGCCAAGAACTACCCGATCACGGTCGCCCTCCACACCGACCACTGCCCGAAGGACGCCCTCGCCGGTTTCGTCGAGCCGCTGATCTCCGCTTCCGAAGAAGAGGTGAAGGCCGGCCGCAACCCGATCTTCCAGTCGCACATGTGGGACGGCTCGGCCGTGCCGCTCGCCGAGAACATCGAGATCGCGAAGGACCTCCTCCCCCGTATGAAGGCGATCAACGCGATCCTCGAGGTCGAGATCGGCGTCGTCGGCGGCGAAGAGGACGGCGTCCAGCACGAGGGCTCGAACGACGCCCTGTACACGACCTTCTCCGACGTCGACCAGGCCGTCCAGGCGCTCGGTCTCGGCGAGCAGGGCCGCTACATCGCCGCCCTCACCTTCGGCAACGTGCACGGCGTCTACAAGCCGGGTGGCGTGAAGCTGCGCCCCGAGCTGCTCGGCGACATCCAGGCCGAGGTCGCCGCCAAGTACGGCACGGGCCCCAAGCCCCTCGACCTCGTCTTCCACGGCGGCTCGGGCTCGACCGACGAGGAGATCGCCACCGCGGTCGCGAACGGTGTCATCAAGATGAACATCGACACCGACACGCAGTACGCCTACACGCGTGCGATCGCCGACTACATGTTCAAGAACTACGACGGCGTGCTGAAGGTCGACGGCGAGGTCGGCAACAAGAAGCAGTACGACCCGCGCGCCTGGGGCAAGATCGCCGAGACCGCGATGGCCGCCCGCGTCATCGAGTCCACTCGCCAGCTGGGCTCGTACGGTCAGTCGAAGAGCTGACCCACCGCACGAGAAGAACGGGTGCCCTGCCGCGAGGCGGGGCACCCGTTCTTCTTCTTCTGCGTAGCGGCAGGGCACGATCGATCAGGAGCCGGTGCCGCCCTGCATGTAGGCGACGAACGCGGGGTCTCCCATCATCGGGATCGAGATGCAGACCGCCGCGATGCCCAGCGTCACCACGGCACCGACCAGGGGCAGCCACCAGGTGAGCTTCCTGCGGCGCAGACGACGGATCGACAGAGTCGCCGTCAGCGCCCACCCGGCGACGAGCACCACGGAGGCGATCGTCCCCCAGAGTCTGCCCTGTGCGAAATTGGTGAACTCGCCGGAGGCGCCCAGCACCGACAACACCTGGTTCATCACGCTGGGAAGGTCGAGGTACTGCAGACCGGTGACCACGACGTTCACCAGCCCGTAGGCGAGAAGTCCGATCGTCACGAAGCGGTCCACCGGGTGCGCGCGCCGGGGTGCATCCGTAGCGGCGTCCGCGGCCGGCAGCGCGACGGCGGTCTCGACCGGCGGCAGTTCGGAGAGAGGCGGGAGACCGGCGGCGCGCCGCTGCTCCTCGGGAGTGGCGATCTCGCCGTACTGGGGCCGCTGTTCGCTCATCCCGCCATGCTAACGGCCGCGCCTGTCCCGGGCTCCCAGCGGAAGATCCTCCGATAATGGTGGCGGCCCCGGAGAAGTGGGGACTTCTCGGGGCCGCGGACGAGGAGCGCTGGGGACGCATCCTCATCCCAGTCAGTTGCGAGGGACTGGGGATCCTGCTCGCAACCCGTAGTGCCGTGATGCACAGACGCCTACGCCTACAAGGATAGGCAACGGCGGAATCCTCTGCCACTGAGGTTTTTCAGATAGTGAACTCCGGCCCGGGATCGCCCCCGCCGAGCGCATCCGCCCCGAGCTGGATCGACAGCCGCCGGGCCGCCCTCTGCAGCTTCGCCACCAGCTCGCGGTCGACGATCGCCTGATCCGACGGCAGCGAGATCGCGAGTGAGGCGGTGACGTTGGGCGCGATGACGGGAACCGCCACGCAGGTCGCGCCGATGACGTACTCCTCATGGTCGAGGGTCCACCCCGGGGAATGCTCGAGCTGCGTCAGCAGCGTGCGCCGATCGCTGATGGTCCGAGGAGTGAGCTCCTCGAGACGATGACGCGAGAGGTAGTCGAGACGGTCGTCATCGGGAAGCTCCGCCAGGATCTGCTTGCCCAGCGCCGTCGCGTGCCCGCTCGACTGCAGTCCGACCCACAGCTCGACACGCGGGTTCTGCTCGGCGTCGACGATGTCGATGAGGTGCATCTCCCCGTCGTCGTAACGTGAGAGGTACGCCGTGGCCCCGACCTCGTCGGTGACCGACCGCAGCGCCGCCCGTACGCGGGCGAGGAAGACTCCGCGGGTGTCGATCTCGCGCTGGAAGGTCGGAAATCGCGCCCCGAGCACGAGCCCGTCGGGTTCGGCCGACAGGTACCCCTCGTGGATGAGCGTGCGCACGAGGTTGTAGGTGGTGCCGGGCGTGAGCCCGGTGATCGCCGCCAGCATCTTGGTCGGCAACGGACGGGGAGAGTTGGCGACGATGTCGACCAGGCGAAGAGCCCGCTGCACCGATCCGATGAGCGTGGGTTCCGCCTCGGCGGCGCTCAACGCTACGCGCCTCCTCCGGTCGCGCGTCCGCCCAGGGCCCGATCGTCGCGCTTGCCCGAAGCATCCTGACGCAGCTCCTTCGGCAGCGAGAACATGAGGTCCTCCTCGGCCGTCTTCACCTCTTCGACGTCGCGGTAGCCGGCGTCGCCGATCGCGTCGAGCACCTCGCGCACGAGGACCTCGGGAACGGATGCCCCGCTCGTCACGCCGACCGTCTCGACGCCGTCGAGCCACTCCTGCTGGATCTCCTCGGCGTAGTCGATGCGGTACGCGGCCTTGGCCCCGTACTCGAGCGCGACCTCGACCAGGCGCACGCTGTTCGAGGAGTTCGCGGAACCGACCACGATGACGAGATCCGCACCGACGGCGACCTTCTTGATCGCGACCTGACGGTTCTGCGTCGCATAGCAGATGTCGTCGGACGGCGGGTTGTGCAGTTCTGGGAAGCGCGTGCGCAGGCGGTTGACGGTCTCCATCGTCTCGTCGACGGAGAGCGTGGTCTGCGACAGCCACACGACCTTGTTCGGGTCCTTCACGACGACCGTGTCGGCCTCGTCCGGCGAGTTGACGATCGTCACGTGATCCGGAGCCTCACCCGCGGTGCCCTCGACCTCTTCGTGCCCCTCGTGACCGATGAGCAGGATCTCGAAGTCGTCACGGGCGAAGCGCACGGCCTCGCGATGCACCTTGGTGACCAGGGGGCAGGTCGCGTCGATCGCGTGCAGGCCGCGGTCGGATGCCGCGTTCACGACGGCCGGCGAGACGCCGTGCGCACTGAAGACCACGTGCGCCCCGGCCGGAACCTCGTCGACCTCCTCGACGAAGATCGCCCCCTTGGCCTCGAGCTCGCTCACCACGTGGATGTTGTGGACGATCTGCTTGCGCACGTAGACCGGAGCGCCGTAGCGCTCGAGAGCCTTCTCGACGGCGACGACGGCGCGATCGACACCCGCGCAGTATCCGCGCGGCGCGGCGAGCAGCACGCGCTTGCGTCCGGCCACCGCGTTATCCTGAAGCCTCCCGGCCGCCGCACGCACGCGTGGGAGGCGAGGGATGGGGAGATGAACGGCAGTCGAGGTCACCCCTCGATTCTACCGGCGTCCACCCTGAGAAAGCCGGGAATCCTCCCCCGCACGACAACCCCCAGGGACGAGAGCAGATGACGGTCTTCGAAGCAGCCACCGGCCCCGGCGAGAACCCGCCGGCGGATGCCGTCTCGCCCCGCGATTCGACGGCGGATGCCCCGACCTCCGTCGCCCGGCTGAACGCCACCATCCGGGACTTCGTCGCCCGCTGGAACACGGTGTGGGTCGAGGGCGAGATCACCTCCTGGAACGTCCGCGGCGGCAACGTCTTCGCGCGCCTGAAGGACGTGCAGTCCGATGCGCAGATCTCGATCCGAGTGTGGTCGAGCGTTCGAGGGCGCATTCCCGCCGACCTCGGGATCGGGGATCACGTCGTCGCCGCCGTCAAGGCCGACTACTTCGTGAAGGTCGGCGACTTCAGTTTCACCGTCTCCTCGATGAAGCACGTGGGGCTGGGTGACCAGCTCGAGCGTCTCGAGAAGCTGCGCGCGCAGCTGCGTCAGGAAGGCCTCTTCGACCCCGCGCGCAAGAAGCGGCTGCCGTTCCTCCCGCACGTGATCGGGCTCATCACGGGCGAGAGGTCCGACGCCGAGAAGGACGTGCACCGCAACGCCGAGCTGCGCTGGCCGCAGGTGCGCTTCCGCACCGAGTACGCGGCGGTGCAGGGCGAGCGCTGCGTTCCCGACACACTGGCGGCCCTCGCCCGTCTCGACGCGGATCCCGACGTCGACGTCATCATCATCGCCCGGGGCGGCGGCGATCCGCAGACCCTCCTCGGCTTCAGCGACGAGCGCCTGGTGCGCGCCGTCGCCGCCGCCTCGACGCCGGTCGTGAGTGCGATCGGGCACGAGAACGACCACCCCCTGCTCGACGACGTCGCCGACCTGCGCGCGTCGACCCCGACGGATGCCGCGAAGCGGGTCGTGCCGGATGTCGGCGAGCAGCGCGCTCTGATCGGACAGCTGCGCTCCCGGGCGACCACGCGACTCACCCAGCGCCTGTCGCACGACATCGCGCAGCTCGAACAGCTGCGCTCGCGCCCCGTGCTCCGCTCCCCCGCCCCGATCATCGACTCCCGCGCGCAGGAGGTGTGGCTGCTGCTCTCGCGGGGTCGAGACACCCTCACCCGCCACCTCGATGCCGCCGGTCGCCGCACGAGCGAACTGCGGGCATCCCTGCGTGCGCTGTCACCGGCGGCGACGCTCGCGCGCGGCTACGCGATCGCGCATCTCGAGGGCGGTGTGATCCTGCGCGATGCGGCGCATGCCCCGGCCGGAAGCGCCCTGACCATCACGGTCGATCGGGGTTCGGTGGCCGCGCGGTCGGAGGGCGAGATCGCCGAGGCATCCTGATCGAGCGCGGCCCACGCCCGCTCACCGATCGCGACGGCACGCCGTAGGATGGAGGAGTGAGCGCGCTGAACGATACCCCTGTCGAGACGCTGACGTTCGAGGCCGCTCGTGACGAGCTGGTCACCGTGGTCGCCGAACTCGAACAGGGCGCGCCGACCCTCGAGCAGTCGCTGGCGCTCTGGGAGCGCGGTGAGGCCCTGGCGGCCCGCTGCGAGGAATGGCTCCTCGGCGCCAAGCGCCGACTCGACGCCGCCCGCGCCGCTGCCGACGGCGGGGACGAGCGATGAACAAGCCCGCTCCCATCGTCGCGGAACTCGGGCGCCCCGAGACCCCGGAGGAGACGGCCGCCCGCAAGGCCGCGTCGAGCAAGGCCTATCGGTCGAGCCAGACCGTGCGCAGCCTCATCGCCGCACTGCTGGCGACGCTCGCCGTGCTGGCCGTGATCATCTTCGCCGTCCCGCGCGGTGAGCCGGCATCCGCGCCGTCCGTCGACCTCACCGGCATCGCCGCCGACGTCGAGAACACGATGGACAGCGCCGTGATCGTGCCCGAACTCGGCGACTTCTGGCGGGTGAACGCGGCCGAGCTGCAGAGCGGTGCCACCGTCGTGTGGGACATCACGCTCGCCCCTGCCGCCCAGGACGAGCGCGGGTTCGTCAAGGTCGCCCAGGCCTTCGACGCCGATTCCCGCTGGGCACCGCAGCGCCTCGAGGGGACGGCCCCCACCGACACCGTCACGATCGACGGCATCGAGTGGGACGTCTTCACTCCCGGCGACTCGACCTCGAACATCTCCTACGCCCTCGGCACGCAGGCCGGTGACGACTACGTGCTGCTCTACGGCTCGCGGTCGGCCGATTCCACCGCCGAGCTGGCCGCCTCGCTCACCCCCCAGATCCGCACCCTCTCGGAGGCCTCATGACGCACGACCTGACCCCGGCCGCAGCCTGGAAGCAGATGCGCGACGGCAATCGCCGTTTCGTGAACGAGGAGCCGCGGCATCCGAATCAGGACGTCGCCCGCCGCAAGGGACTCGCCGAGGCCCAGAACCCGGTCGCCACCCTGTTCGGATGCTCGGACTCGCGTCTCGCGGCCGAGATCATCTTCGACCTCGGACTCGGCGACCTGTTCGTCGTGCGCAACGCCGGCCAGGTGATCGGCGAATCGATCGTCGCGAGCCTCGAGTACGCGGTGGCGGTGCTGAACGTGCCGCTCATCGTGGTTCTCGCCCATGACTCGTGCGGGGCCGTGCGCGCCGCGATCGACGGCACCGCGATCGACGCGGCACCCGTGCCCCCGCACATCTGGAAGCTGATCGCGCCGATCGTCCCGGCCGCGCGCAAGGTGCTCGCCGAGAGCGGCGGCACGACGGTCGCCGAGATCGACGCCGAACTCGTCGGCCAGGAGCACCTGCGCAACACCGTCGCCGACCTGCTGCAGTCGTCCGAGATCATCAGCAGCGCCGTCGCCGAGGGCCGCCTGGGCATCGTCGGCGCCAACTACCGTCTGGCCGAGGGCACGGCCGTGCCCGTCATCACCGTGGGGATCGACCCCGAAACGCAGGAGGGTTCGGAATGACCGATACCGAGTACCGCATCGAGCACGACACCATGGGTGAAGTGCGGGTGCCCGTGAACGCGCTCTACGGGGCGCAGACGCAGCGCGCCGTCGAGAACTTCCCGATCTCGGGCAAGGGGCTGGAGTCGACGCAGATCGCAGCCCTCGCCCGGATCAAGAAGGCCGCCGCGCTCGCCAACAAGGAGCTCGGCACGCTCGACGGCGCCATCGCCGACGCGATCGCGCAGGCCGCCGACCAGGTCGCCGCCGGCTCCCACGACGGCGAGTTCCCGGTCGACACCTACCAGACCGGCTCGGGCACGTCGTCGAACATGAACATGAACGAGGTGCTCGCGACGCTGGCGACGCGCATCCTCGGCGCGGACGTGCACCCCAACGACCACGTCAACGCCTCGCAGTCGTCGAACGACGTCTTCCCGACCTCGGTGCACATCGCGGTGACCCAGGCGCTCATCGACACGCTCATCCCCTCGCTCGACCACCTCGCCGTGGCACTCGAGGCCAAGGCCGAGCTGTGGAAGGACGCGGTGAAGTCCGGTCGTACCCACCTCATGGATGCGACCCCGGTCACCCTCGGCCAGGAGTTCGGCGGCTACGCCCGTCAGGTGCGTCTCGGCATCGAGCGCGTGCAGTCGGCGCTCCCCCGCGTCGCGGAGGTCCCGCTCGGCGGCACCGCCACCGGCACCGGCATCAACACCCCGCTCGGCTTCCCGCAGAAGGTCATCGCACTGCTCGCGGCCGAGACCGAACTGCCGATCACCGAGGCGAAGGACCACTTCGAAGCCCAGGCCAACCGCGACGGTCTCGTCGAGGCATCCGGTGCCCTGCGCACCATCGCCGTCTCGCTGACCAAGATCAACAACGATCTGCGCTGGATGGGCTCCGGCCCGAACACGGGTCTCGGCGAGCTGCACATCCCCGATCTGCAGCCCGGTTCGTCGATCATGCCCGGCAAGGTCAACCCGGTCGTCCCGGAGGCCGTGCTGATGGTGTGCGCGCGCGTGATCGGCAACGACGCGACCGTCGCCTGGGCAGGAGCATCCGGTTCGTTCGAACTGAACGTCGCCATCCCCGTCATGGGTACGGCGCTCCTCGAGTCGATCCGTCTGCTCTCCAACGCCTCGCGCGTGCTGGCCGACAAGACGATCGACGGCCTGCAGGCGAACCTCGACCGCGCGGCCGCGTTCGCCGGTATGAGCCCGTCGATCGTGACGCCGTTGAACAAGCTGATCGGCTACGAGGCCGCCGCCAAGATCGCCAAGCACGCGGTCGCCCAGGGCATCACGGTGCGCGACGCCGTGATCGACCTCGGCTACGTCGAGCGCGGTGACCTGACCCTCGAGCAGCTCGACGAGAAGCTCGATCTGCTGTCGATGACGCACCCGGGCTGATCCGTCCGACCACGCAAGAACGCCGGTCCCTTTCGGGGCCGGCGTTCTTTGCCTTCTCGGATGAGACGGACCGTTAGCTCAGCTCACCGCCCTCGAGGAGTTCGGTGACCAGGGCCGCGATCGCGGAGCGCTCGGAACGCATGAGCGTGACGTGCGCGAACAGGTCGTGTCCCTTCAGCGTTTCGATCACGCTGGCGATGCCGTCGTGGCGCCCGACGCGGAGGTTGTCGCGCTGACCGACGTCGTGCGTGAGGATGACCCGCGAGTTCTGACCCATGCGGCTGAGCACGGTGAGGAGCACATTGCGCTCGAGGGACTGGGCCTCGTCGACGATCACGAAGGCGTCGTGCAGCGAACGGCCACGGATGTGCGTGAGCGGCAGGACCTCGAGGATGCCGCGTTCGACGACCTCCTCCATCACATTGCCCGAGACCACCGAGCCGAGCGTGTCGAAGACCGCCTGGCCCCAGGGCCCCATCTTCTCGCCCTGGTCGCCCGGGAGGTATCCGAGCTCCTGCCCGCCGACCGCGAACAGCGGACGGAAGACGATGATCTTCTTCTGCTGCTGCCGCTCCAGCACGGCCTCCAGCCCGGCGCAGAGCGCCAGGGCCGACTTGCCGGTACCCGCACGACCACCCAGCGAGACGATGCCGACGTCGGGGTCGGTGAGCAGGTCGATGGCGATCCGCTGCTCGGCCGAGCGCCCGTGCATCCCGAAGATGTCACGGTCGCCACGGACCAGCTTGTACTCGCCCTCCCCGGTCACCCGTCCGAGGGCGGAACCCCGCTCCGAGTGGATGATGAGGCCGGTGTTCACCGGAAGGCCGCGGGCCTCCTCGCTGATGCCGACCTCGCTCTCGTACAGGTCGCTGATGTCGTCGCCCGAGAGGTTCAGGGTCGAGATGCCGGTCCAGCCGGAGTCGATCGCCTGCTCGGCGAGGTATTCCTCGGCTCGGAGCCCGAGCGACGCCGCCTTCACCCGCATCGGCAGGTCCTTCGAGACGATCGTGACGTCCTGGCCGTCCTGGGCGAGATGCATCGCGACCGACAGGATGCGGGTGTCGTTGTCGCTCAGGCGGATGCCCGCGGGAAGCACCGAGGAGTCGGTGTTGGCGAGCTCCACCCGGAGCGTGCCGCCCTCGCCGACCTCGACCGGGAAGTCGAGACGCCCGTGCTCGATGCGCAGGTCGTCGAGGTGCCGGAGCGCCTGTCGGGCGAAGTATCCGATCTCGGGGTCGTGGCGCTTGCCCTCGAGCTCGGTGATCACGACCACCGGGAGGACGACGGAGTGCTCGGCGAATCGGAAGAACGCCTGCGGATCGCTCAGCAGAACCGAGGTGTCGAGGACGTAGGTGCGGAGATCCTGATCCGGATCCGATGACGACGCCCGTCGATTCGACTGACGGGTGGACTGCTGCGCGGTGCTGGTGGACTGCTGCGCTGAACGTGTGGTCACGACCCACTCCCGACCCGGGGAATCCCGGCTATTCGAACGAGTCGACCAGGGGGTCACGAGTCGCTTGCCTGTGGCCGACCCGATCGGGCACCATGCCCGATGCCTTGAAGGTACGACCAGCCGCCGACTTTTCCCCGGCTCGACACGCCAGCGAAGTGTTACGCGATGGTGAACGTCGCATTGCCGAATCCGGCGAGCGCGTCGTCGAGCATCCGGATGGTCTCGTCGTCGGTGCCGGCGTGCGGGGCCACCCGCACCGCCGAACCACGAGCGGTCACCACGACACCGGCGTTGGCGAGAGCGGCTGCGAGGCGGGCCGGCTCCTCCGGCGCGAGGGCGACGATCCCCGCGCGCCGCTCACGCTCACGCGGAGAGACGACCGTGATGCCGTGCCGGTCGGCGATCTCGATGACCGCGTCGACGCGGCCCGCGAGATGCTCCTCGATCGCCGCGATCCCGGCATCGCGCACGGTGCGTGCGCCGACGGCCAGGCGACCCGCCGC
Organism: Microbacterium galbinum; assembly: GCF_023101185.1. GTDB lineage: Bacteria > Actinomycetota > Actinomycetes > Actinomycetales > Microbacteriaceae > Microbacterium > Microbacterium galbinum. The sequence continues at coordinate 2,424,440 of NZ_CP078077.1, read as the reverse complement.
GAGCGTGTCGGGACCGCTGGTCGTGAAGGCGCGAGCGGATGCCGCGGGCGCAGGGCGCTCGTCGACCGCGAGCCCCTCCCCCTCGGTGCCGGTGATCCCGCTGAGCACCGGGGCGAGGCGCTCGCGCGCCAGATCCGAGAACCAGGCGAAGCCGGTCCCGCGCGCGGCGCGCAGCCACTTGTAACCGTGCCCCACGACGACGTCGGCGACGCGGAAGTCGGTGTCGACGATGCCGAAGGACTGCACGGCGTCGACGATGAGCAATCGGTCCGGGCCGATCACCTCCCGCAGCGCCGCGAGGTCGGCACGGTAGCCCGTGCGGAAGTCGACGTGGCTCACGGCGAGGGCGGTGACATCGTCATCGAGCGCCTCCGCGACGGCATCCGGGGTCACGCGGCCGTCGGCCGGGTCGATCCATCGCGGCACGACCGCGCCCTGCGAGAAGGCCGCCGCGCGATCGAGCGTCAGGCTGACGCTGGGGAACTCGGCGGTCGAGGCGATCACCGTGCCCCGTGCGCCGTAGAGCGCCTGGGCGAGTCCCTGGGTCGACGACGGCTGCACCGTCACGTCCTCGGCATCCGCCTGCAGGATGTCGGCGACGACCTCGCGCGCCTGGGTGACGCGCTCCGCGACGAGCGCGAGCGAGGCGGGGCGTCCGCTGCCGAGGAGGTCGGCGTCGGCGAAGACCTCCTCGCGCACCGACGGCGACAGCGGTCCGAACGCGGCCCAGTTGAGATAACCGGGTTCGACGTCGAACGTGGCCAAGTAGTCGTGGATGGTGCTCACCGAGTAAGTCTGGCACGATGCCGGCGCGGCGACGACTCCCTCTCGGGCGTCCCGTCACCGCCCGAAACGACGGTCCCGATCCGCGAAGTCGCGCATCGCCCGGAGGAAGTCGACCTCGCGCAGGTCCGGTCCGAGAGCCTCGACGAAGTAGAACTCGCTATGGGCGCTCTGCCAGAGGAGGAAGTCGCTGAGGCGCTGCTCGCCGCTCGTGCGGATCACGAGGTCGGGATCCGGCTGTCCTCCGGTGTAGAGGTGCTCCCCGATCATCTCCGGTGTGAGTTGCGCCGCGAGGTCCTCCATCGTGCCGCCGGACGCCTCGTGCGTCACCAGGATGCTACGCACGGCGTCGACGATCTCGTTCCGGCCGCCGTAGCCGACGGCCAGGTTGACGTGGAGTCCCGTGTGGTCTTTCGTGCGCTCCTCGGCATCGGCGAGGACCCGGGCGAGATCCGTCGGAAGGATGTCGGAGCGCCCGACGTGCTTGACGCGCCAGTTGCCCTCCCACGACAGCCCCTCGGCGAGATCGGCGATGATCTCGATCAGATCCGCCAGCTCGGCCGAGTCGCGCTTGAGGAGGTTGTCACTCGAGAGCAGGTACAGCGAGACCACGCGGACGCCGAGTTCATCGCACCAACCGAGGAACTCGCGCATCTTGATCGCACCGGCACGGTGTCCGTGGGCGGCCGTGGCGTAGCCGAGCTGTCGTGCCCACCGACGGTTGCCGTCGATCATCATCGCGATGTGGTGCGGAACGGACGCCGGATCGAGGCGGCGGCGCAGCCGGTTGCTGTAGAGCCGGTACAGCGGCCCACGCCCCTGGTTATCCCCTGACATCACCTTCCTACGCTACAGCGTCCTCCCCCTCGCCGCCGGTGCGGATGCTGTGGACATGTACGGCCGGCGGAATGCCACCGCGCATAGAGTGTGCACGTGAGCACTCCCGAAGACTCCGGCCCCGACCTCCCCCAGCTGCCCCTCATGGAGGCTGCCGCAGCCGATGCCGTGATCGAGGTCAAGCCCTCGTGGCGCGGATGGGTCCACGCCGGCACCTTCCCCGTGGCGATCGCCGCGGGCGTCGTGCTCATCGTGCTCTCGGAGGGAGCGCCCGCCAAGTGGGCCGCCGCGGTGTTCATGGCGTCATCGTTGCTGCTCTTCGGCAACTCCGCCCTGTACCACCGCTTCAACTGGGGCCCGCGCTCCAAGGTCGTGCTCAAGCGCATCGATCACGCGAACATCCTGCTGCTGATCGCCGGCACCTACACGCCGCTCGCGACGCTCGCCCTCCCGCCGGAGAAGGGCACGCTGCTGCTCTTCCTGGTCTGGGGCGGCGCCCTGCTGGGGATCCTGTTCCGGGTGTTCTGGATCCACGCCCCACGGTGGCTGTACGTCGCGCTCTACCTGCTGCTGGGCTGGGCCGCCGTGATGTACATCGTCGACCTGCTCAACGCGAACGTCGCCATGATGGTGCTCGTCATCGTGGGCGGACTGCTCTACACGGGCGGGGCGATCGTCTACGCGCTCAAGAAGCCGAACCCGTGGCCCGGGCGCTTCGGCTTCCACGAGATCTTCCACGTGTGCACGGTGCTGGCATTCCTCTGCCACTGGACGGCGTGCCTGCTGATCGCCCTCGCACCGCTGTCGCCCTCGCTCGGCGTACCCGTCTGATCGGTCAGGCCGGGCGCGGACCGTCGTCTGCAGGATCGTCGTCGCCCTCGCGCACGATCGGCAGGTCGGCATCCGTCTCGGTCGCCTCGTCGGCGGCGCGGGCGGCCTCCTCGGCGTCGAGCTCGTCGCGCACCTCCTCGCGGTAGCGCACGCGGCGGATACGACGGTTCATGTCCCAGATCAGCAGGATGACGGCGATCAGGACGACGACGATCGCCGCGAACCCGACGAAGCCGGGGGTGACGGACTCCGGGTCGACGGTCATCGTGGGCGTCGGCATCGGGGTCTCGGACAGAGCGAGCATGAATCGGCCTTTCGTACGCAGGTCGCATAACCTGTAATCACCAGCCTAACGATCGGGAGACCTGCAGCGTGACGACCCCAGAGCAGCTCGACGAACGGTACGGACGCACCCGCAGGCGCCGCGCCCCGTGGATCATCGCCGGAATCGTGGCGATCCTGCTCGTCGGCGGCTACGGGTGGGGCATCGTGGCGCAGTCGATGAACCAGGTCGATGCCGACGACCTGGGATACACGCTGGTCGACGAGCACAGCGTCGACGTGCGGTTCCAGATCACCGGCGTGCAGGGCAAGGACGTGGTCTGCATCGTCGAGGCCCTCGACGAGGAGTTCGGCGTGGTCGGGTGGAAGGTCGTCGAGATCCCCGCCGGCGACAGCCACGCGCAGGCCCTCGCCGCCACCATCCCGACCGTGGCCGAGGCCACGACAGGTTTGGTGAACACCTGCTGGGTCGCTTAGACTCGACGCAGAACGACGACGCCCTGGCAAGTGCCGGGGCGTCTTGGCATATCCCCCGCCGCGAGCGGGAGCGATACCGAAAGAAGGAGCTTCGTCATGTCCACGGACGCTCAGGTTCCCTTCCTCACGCAGGAAGCCTACGACCGGCTCGTCGCCGAGCTCGAGAACCTCTCCACCACGGGCCGCGACGAGATCGCGAAGCGCATCGAGGCCGCCCGCGAAGAGGGCGATCTCAAGGAGAACGGCGGCTACCACGCCGCGAAGGACGAGCAGGGCAAGCAGGAGGCGCGCATCCGCACGCTCGAGAACCTGCTCAAGACCGCCAAGGTCGGCGAGGCACCGGCCAGCCGCGGCGTCGTCGAGCCCGGCACGGTCGTCACGGCGCTCGTCGCCGGCGGCGAAGAGGTCTTCCTCCTCGGCAGCCGCGAGATCGCGGTCGGCAGCGACCTCGACGTGTACAGCGAGGCCAGCCCGCTCGGACAGGCCATCCTCGGCCTGAAGGTCGGCGAGAAGTCGTCGTACGAGGCTCCCAACGGGCGCTCGATCTCGGTCGAGATCGTCAACGTCGAGACGTACACCGGCTGACACCCCCTCACGCAGAACGCCCCTCGGCCCGCAGGCACGAGGGGCGTTCTGCGTTCGACGTCAGTCCGGAACGACGATGGGCTCGAAACCCTCGCGGCGGAGCGTGTCGAGCGTGTGCTCGGAGTGCTCGGGTCCGCGGGTCTCGACGCTGAGTTCGAGGATCACGTCGCTGATCTGCAGACCGTGCCCGTGACGGGTGTGCATCGCCTCGATGACGTTCGCTCCCGCCTCCGCGATCAGCTCCGAGACGCGCGCGAGCTGGCCGGGACGGTCCGGAAGGGGGATGCGGATGGTCAGGTAGCGGCCGGAGGCGGCGAGACCGTGCGAGACGACGCGCTGCAGCAGGAGCGGATCGATGTTCCCTCCCGACAGCACCGCCATCGTCGTGCCCGTCGCCTCGATCTTCCCCGACAGGATCGCGGCGACACCCGCCGCGCCCGCGGGCTCGACGACGACCTTCGCCTGCTCGAGGAGGACGAGGATCGCCCGGGCCAGATCGTCGTCGGAGACGGTCACGACCTCGTCGACGAGGTCCTTGATGATGTCGAACGGGATCGCCCCGGGACGGGCGACGAGGATGCCGTCGGCGATGGTCGGACGCGTCTCGATGTCGACCGGGCGGCCGGCTGCGAGCGACGGCGGCACGGCCGCGGCGTTCTCGGCCTGCACACCGATGATGCGCACCTCGCGGCCGAGTTCGGCGGCGCGCGCCTTGACCGCCGCGGCCACGCCGGCGATGAGCCCTCCCCCGCCGATGCCGAGCACGATCGTGTCGACCTCGGGGGCGTCGGCGAGCAGCTCGAGGCCGAGCGTGCCCTGGCCGATCACCACGTCGCGGTGGTCGAACGGCGGGATGAGCACGGCTCCGGTCCGCTCGGCGAACTCCGCTGCCAGTCGCAACGAGGTGGCGACGGTCTCGCCCTCGAGCACGACCTCCGCGCCGTAGCCGCGCGTGGCGAGCAGCTTGGGCACCGGCACGCCCAGCGGCATGAAGATCGTCGCCGGGATGCCCAGCGCTTGGGCGGCGAGCGCGACGCCCTGCGCGTGGTTGCCTGCGGACGCCGCGACCACGCCGCGAGAGCGCTCTTCGGCGCTCAGCCGCGACAGCCGGTAGGCCGCGCCGCGGATCTTGAAGGAGCCGGTGCGCTGCAGGTTCTCCATCTTCAGCAGCACCGGTGCGCCGAGGATGTCCGACAGGGCGCGGGAGGGCAGCGTGGGCGTGTGCGAGATCACCTCAGCCAGACTCTGAGCTGCGTGCTCGAACTCGGTCAGGCTGGGGACTGCGCTCATCGATTTCTCCGTCTCCGCTGTCGCGGTACTGTGCTCCAGATCAGATCTGCATCTGGTTGGTCTCCGGTGCGCCACGACCCGGTGCTGACGGTCACGGCGGCCACGTTCACGAATGCGGCCAGCGGCACGGCGAACAGTGCGCCGGGGATGCCGCCGATCATGGATCCTCCGGCCACCACCAGCACGACCGCCAGGGGGTGCACCTTCACGGCGGACCCCATCAGGATCGGCTGCAGGACATGGCCCTCGAGCTGCTGGACCCCGAGCACGACGATGAGCATCGCCAGGGCGATCCACGGGCCGTTGTAGACGAGGGCGAGCAGCACCGCGATCGCGCCGGTCACGACGGCACCGACGATCGGGATGAAAGATCCGAGGAAGACGAGCACCGCGACGGGGAGCGCGAGGGGAACACCGAGAAGGGCCGCTCCGGTGCCGATGCCGACCGCGTCGATCGCGGCGACGAGCAGTTGCGTGCGTGCGTAGTTGACGATCGTCGACCAGCCGTTGTGGGCCGCGCTGTCGGCGGCGGGACGCGCCTTGCGCGGGAAGAGCCGGAGCGTCCACCGCCAGATCCCCGCTCCGTCGGCCAGCAGGCAGATGAGGATGAACAGCGACAGGACGGCGCCGGTCACGACGTGGGCGGCCGTGGTTCCGACGGCGAGAGCCCCGTTGAGGAGGAGCTGGGCCTGCTCGTTGACGAGTTCGAACGCCTGATCGATGTAGCCCTGGATCTGCTTCTCGGTCAGGTGCAGCGGACCGTCGAGGAGGAACTGCCGGAACTGCTCGACCGCGGCCCCCGTGCGCGCCTGCACGTCCGGGAGCTGGGCGCGGATCTGCCAGATCACGAGCCAGAGCAGGGTCGAGACGATCGCGATCGTGCCGAGGATCGAGATCGCGACGGCGAGCCACCGGGGGAACCGGTGCCGCAGCATCCACTCGAACGCGGGCCACAGCAGAGCGGTGATGAGGATGCCGACCATCAACGGGATCACGAGCAGCTTGAGCTGGATGACGATCCAGATGAACCCCGCGACGACCGCGGCGATCAGGAGCAGACGCCACGCGTAGCCCGCCGTGATGCGCAACGGGAGGGGCACGGCCTCCTCCGCCTCGGTCGTCACCGTCCGGTCGGTCGAGACCGGGCGCGGACGCAGGAGATCCCTCAACCGCGGTCGTTGCTCGTCGCTCATCGCCCAAGTCTACGGCGATGCCGTATGCCGTCAGACGCATCCTTCGGCGGCCGGTCACGCGCCCGCGATGTCGGCGGCCGGGGCTACGCTTTCCGACGTGACCGAAACCCTCAGCGCCGCTCAGGCGCGGCGCATCGCCCTCGCCGCTCAGGGGTTCACACGTGCGCGCCCGAAAGGCGTCTCCTCGCGGCACGTGCACCGGGCGATGGAGCGACTCGGTGTGCTGCAGATCGACTCCGTCAACGTCTTCGCCCGGTCGCACTACATGCCCCTGTTCTCCCGTCTGGGCGCCTACGAGCCGGCCCTCCTCGACCGCGTGTTCCTCTCACGCACCACCCACTACGTCGAGTACCTCGCCCACGAGGCGACGTTCATCCCGATCGAGGACTGGCCGCTCTGGCAGTTCCGGATGGACGACTTCCGCCGACGCTGGTCGGGCGACGAGTCCTGGATGAGCCAGAACGCGCGCACCCTGACCTGGGTGCAGGATGAATTGCGCTCCCGCGGCCCGCTGCGGCCGGTGGACCTGCGCGAAGATGCACCGCGCGAGCGAGGGACGTGGTGGGACTGGGACGACGTCAAACTCGCCCTCGAGCACCTCTGGCGCACGGGCGACGTGGCGATCAGCGGTCGCAAGGGATTCGAGCGCACCTACGCGCTTGCCGAGCACGTGATCCCCGCCGATGTGCGCGCCCGGACGATTCCCCGCTCCGACGCGATCCGCGAGCTCGTGCGCCGCGCCGCACGTTCGTCCGGCGTCGCGACGCAGTCCGATCTCGCCGACTACTACCGCATCCGCGACCGCGCTGCGGTCTCCCAGGCGATCGCCGATCTCTCGGATGCCGGGGAGCTCCTCCCCGTACGGGTTCGCGGATGGGAGCGCGGCGGGCGCCCGCTCCCCGCCTGGCGGCACCGGGACAGCGTCCTGCCGCGCGCCCTCGCGAGCGCCGCACTGCTCACCCCGTTCGATCCCGTCGTGTGGTTCCGCGATCGAGCGCTGCGCACCTTCGACCTCGACTACCGCATCGAGATCTACGTCCCGGCCGAGAAACGTCGCTACGGCTACTACTCGTTGCCCGTGCTCGTCGGCGACCGCATCGTGGCCCGCGTCGATCTCAAGGCCGACCGTTCCACGTCCACGCTGCAGGTGCAGTCGGCCTGGTGGGAGCCGCAGGCCCGACCCGAAGACGCCGAACCGATCGCCCGCGAACTCGCTCTCGCCGCCGCCTGGCAGCGGCTCGAGCACGTATCGGTGTCGGGCTGGGGCGACGCGTCCGACGCGATCCACGGAGCGCTGCACGCCCTCGGCGGCGACGTTCGCCGGCACGTTCATGCTCGGGAGGCCGACGGATGACCGACCGGAGCACGACGGATCCGCGTCCGAGCCCACGACGCAGGCGCACTCGGCCCTGGGGATGGCTCGTCGCCGCGATCGTCGCCGTGCTCCTCGTCGGTGCGGGCATCGTGATCTGGCAGGCGCAGTCGCGGGCGGGCTCGGCCGAGGAGGCGGCGCACGCGTATCTCCGGGCGCTCGAGTCCGGCGATGCCGCGGCGGTGGAGGCCACCGGGATCGACGTCTCGGACGAGGCGCTGCAGGCGTTCGACGGCGCGGTTTCGGTCGTCTCCGAGGCCGCCGTGGTCTCGGTAGAGGAGACGGGATCGAGCGCGGTGGCGCACGTGTCGTTCCTGCTGGGTGATGCCGAGCATGACGCCGACCTCGCTCTCACCCGTTCTGACGGTCGGTGGGTCCCGGACGGATCGGGCCTCGCCGAGGTGACGGTCTCGACGACAGCGGGTACGGCGGTTGCGATCGAAGACACGGTGCTCGATGCCTCCGAGGCGCTCTCCCTCGTCCCCGCCGTCTACACGGTCGCGGCCGCGCCGACCGCGTACCTGTCGGGGTCGATCGACGTCGTGGCGCTTCCGGGCGCGGCCGACGACGTCGAGGTCGAGACGTCGCTGCGGCCCGAGGCGACGGAAGCGGCGCAGCAGCGACTCGACGAGCTCCTCGAGGCATGCGCGGCGGAGACGGCCCTCCCGGCCGACGGCTGCGGCATCCGCATCCCCTGGGGCACCGAGTTCCGCACGGTCGACGATGTCGCATTCCGCATCGACACGATGCCGACCGTGGTGCTCGCCGACGACGGCGCGAGCTTCACCGCGAGCGGCGGGGAGCTCGTGGCGACCCTCAGCGGCACCGCTCGCGACGGCGGTTCGCGCACGACCACCTATCGCAGCGAGGACTGGGCGGTGCGGGGAGACGTGACGTTCGCCGGAAACGAGATGACCCTCACCGTGTGGTGAGGGTCATTCACGAAAGCGGAATGCGGAACGCGATCAGAACTGGACGCGCGGCGGCTCGGAGATCGCTCCGCTGTCAGCGACCTCGAAGAACTCGCGCTCGGTGAATCCCAGGCCCTTGGCGAAGAGGTTGTTCGGGAACACCTTGATCTTGGTGTTGAGCTCGCGCACACCGCCGTTGTAGAACCGGCGCGCAGCCTGGATCTTGTCTTCAGTGTCGACGAGAGCCTGCTGCACCTGGAGGAAGTTCGTGCTGGCCTGCAGCTGCGGGTACGCCTCGGCGACGGCGAACAGGCTGCGCAACGCCTGCTGCAGGTGGCCCTCGGCGATGCCGGCCGCACCGGGCCCGCTCGCGGAGAGCGTCTCGGCGCGCGCACGGGTCACGTTCTCGAAGACGGCCTTCTCGTGCGAGGCATAGCCCTTGACGGTCTCGATGAGGTTGGGGATGAGGTCGGCTCGACGCTTGAGCTGGACGGTGATGCCGCTCCATGCCTCATCGACGCGGACGTTCAACTGAACCAGCGAGTTGTACGTGGCCCACAGATAGATGCCGACCAGCAGAATCACGCCGACGATGATCAGTACCGGCACGAGCCATTCCATCAGAGGCCCACCCTTCCTCGTGTTTCTCTCATCCTATCCACCGCGCCTGCACGTGGACTGGGCATGACGCGTCTCGGACCTGTGAATGCGTTCAGGCTCCGAGAACGCGATCGAGATACCGATTGCGGAAGAGCCGATCGGGGTCGAGCCGGTCGCGCAGCGCGACGAAATCGTCGAATCGGGGATACCGCTCACGCAGCTGATCGGCGTTCAGCGTGTGCAGCTTCCCCCAGTGCGGGCGCCCGCCGTGCTCGTGCATGATCTGCTCGACCGCCTCGAAGTACTCCGTGGGGTCGGCCCGCCAGTAGCGGTGCACGGCGATGTAGGCGCTGGCTCTCCCGTAGGCCGTCGACAACCAGCGGTCGTCCTCCGCCGCGAACCGCACCTCGAGCGGAAACTCGATGCGCCATCCGCGCTGGGCGATCAGCGCCTGCACGGCGCGGAACACCGGAACGATCCGCTCCGCCGGCACGGCGTACTCCATCTCGCGGAAGCGCACGTTGCGCGACTGCGTGAGCACCCGGTGCGAGCGGTCGGTGTACTCCCGATCGCCCGTGAGCTTGACGGCGAGGCGGCTGAACGGGGGCGTGACCGCGGGCACCACCTGGCCCGCGGCGCACACCGCGCGGTAGACGCCGTTCGAGAGCAGCGACTCGTCGACCCATTTGCCGAAGAGAGGGAGCGGCTTGCGCACCGCCGACTCGTCGAGACGGGTCTGCCGCTTCGTGAGCGCGACGTCGGTGTGCGGGAACCAGTAGAACTCGAAGTGATCCGATGCCGCCGCGCGATCGTGGAGCGTCGCGAGCACGTCTGCGAGCGGGGCGGGCGCATCGACGGCGTGCAGTACGAAGGCGGGAACGCACTGCAGCGTCACCTCGACGAGGATCCCGAGGGCCCCGAGTCCGAGAGCGACGGCGGGAAGCAGATCGCTGTTCTGCTCGTCGTCGACCCGGAGGAACTCGCCCGCGGCGGTCACCAGGGTGACGCCGACGACCTGCGTTGCGAGTCCCCCGAAACCGGTACCCGTGCCGTGCGTTCCCGTGGAGATCGCCCCGGAGATCGACTGCCGGTCGATGTCGCCCAGGTTCTCCATCGCGAGGCCGAACGGGGCGAGCAGACCGGGGATGCGGTGCAGACGAGTGCCGGCGAGCAGGGTCACCCGGCCGGTCGTGGCATCCGCCGACACCAGGCCCTGCAGATCGTCGAGCTCGAGCAGCACGCCCGGGGCGACCGCGATCCCGGTGAAACTGTGCCCGGCGCCGACGGCCTTGATCGTCAGCCCCTGCGAGGCGGCGGCCACGACGGCGCGCTGCACCCCTTCGGGCGTGCGCGGGCGCTCGACACGGACGGGCTTGACGGATGCCGACCGCCCCCAGTTCTGCCAGGTGCCGCCGATTCTCGTCACAGGAACGCCTTTCCTTCGCCGCGATAGGTGGGCAGCTCGTCGACGATCTCGTCGCCCGAGACGAGCTGATAGCGATCGATGCGCTCCGCCGGTTCGCCGCTCTTCGCGTGCCGGAACCAGACGCGGTCGCCGACACCGAGCGAGGCGGCAGCCGGGCCCTGCAACGGCGTCTGCACCTCGCCCGCGGCTTCGCGCGGGAGGGTGCGCAGACCCTCCGGCCACACCGGTCGGGGCTGACGGGAGGCGACGGGCGGACCCGACGCGATCCATCCCCCGCCGAGAACGGTGGCGATGTCGGCGGCGGGGCGTCGCACGACATCGAACGCGAACGCGGATGCCGGTGCGGGTCGGAACGAGCGGTACCCGTCGAAGAGGTGGCCCCCGAGAAGACCGCTCCCGGCGCTCGCCTCGGTGAGCGATTCGTCACTCGCCGTGAACTCGAGCGAACCCGTGCCGCCGCCGTTGAGGAAGTCGAGATGGGCGACCTCGGCGACCGCCGAGACGATGGCGGCCCGCCGCTCCCGCAGCTCGGCCCGGGAACGCGCCTGGACGAGACGGATGAGCGGAGCATCCGACCCTGCGTCGTCGCCCTGCCCGGCGATCTGAGCGTCGTACATCTGCAACCCCACCAGCCGGAACCCGGGGCGTGCCGCCACTTCGCGGGCGAACGCCGCGACCTCACCCGCACTGAAGAGGGCCGAGCGGCGAACCCCGATGTGACCGAGCAGGGCCGAGCGCCACGACGCGTCGACGTCGATCGCGACGCGGACCTCCGGCCGACGACCGGGACCGGCGATGCTGTCGATGAAATCGAGGTGCGCAGGGTCATCGACCATCAGGGTGACGCGCCGGGCCGCCTGCTCGTCGGCGAAGAGCCGCGCGAGTGCGGCCCGGTCGACCGTGGGATAGCCGATGACGATGTCGCCGTGCGTCTCGGCCAGCCACAGCGCCTCGGCGAGCGTGAAGGCGAGGATGCCCCGGTAGCCCGGAAGAGCCAGCACCGCGTCGAGCACGGCGCGCACACGCACCGACTTCGACGCGACCCGGATCGGCAGACCCCCCGCGCGAACGAGCATGTCCATCGCGTTGTAGCGGAGCGCGTCGCGATCGATCACGGCCACGGGGGCCGGCAGATGCGCGGTCGCGGCCGTCAGGCGCGGCCAGTACCTGGCGGGGTTCTCCCACTCGGGGGACACCCCGGTGCGGTGCGGATCGGGGCTCAGTTCGGCTGTGAGGTCGAGCACTCCCCCACCCTACGGCTTCTCGGACTCAGGGTCACGGATCGCGGGACCGGATCGCACGCGAAGGCTTCGATAGGCTGGCCACGACGAGGCCCCCGTAGCCCAATGGCAGAGGCAGGCGACTTAAAATCGCTTCAGTCTGGGTTCGAGTCCCAGCGGGGGCACTCCTCGTGGTCGCGGATCACCGCCCGAAGAGATCGCGGATGTCGGGCAGCCCGAGCTCCCCGAGCTTGTCGCCCCAGCCGCTCGCCGTCTCGCCCAGCCCGCTGACCGCCTCGCCGGCCGAACCGACGACGCCCTCAGCCGCGCCCGCGAAGCCTTCGACGTCGATGCCCGCTGCGATCGCCTCGAGGTCGACGCCCTCGGCGAGCGCGGTGAAGTCGACGCTCAGGCTCGCCGCCTGGTCGAGCAGCGGCCCGGCGACGGTGCTGAGCACCGCCCCGCCCGCGACCGCCCCGAGCACACCGACCGCTGCGCCGCCGACGGCACCCGCCGCGCCGAGCCCGCGTCCGCCGCCGCGCACGCGCGAGAGCAGCCCCCGCATCCGTCCGGGCTTCGCCGCCTCGGCGCGGCCGGCCGCCCGCGCGAGGTTGTCGGCCGACGCGGACGCCGGGCGCTCGTGCGGAGGGAGCTCCGCGCGCATGCGGTCCTCGATCTGCGCACGCTGCGCCGGCGTGAGGCGCTCGAACGCCTCACGGTGCATCTGCTCGATGCGCTGCGGGTCGGCGGTCTGCATCAGGTAGTCGTAGCGCGCGATCGCCGCGCGGTCGGCGTCGGAGGCCGCGGCGCCGGCGCGCGGAGCGTCGGCATATGCTCCCGGCGCGGGCGGCGGCGAGTAGGGGTCGTGGCCGCGCGCCGGCTGTCGCGGAGCCGCGGTCTGCGGCGGGGCCTGATCCCGGCGGCGATCACCGGAGTCGAGGTCGAGCGCCTGCGTGGCCATTCCGATGAGGCGGGAGAGCTTTCCCATGATGCGATTCCTTCGGGTCGTGTGCGGACGACCACGGGAACCACGACGGGAGGAGACGAGGGATCCACGGCTGTCCGCGACGGCGGACGCCAGGTCTCCTCCACCCCGGACGGGGCCGGTGGGCCGGGACACATCGACATGTCCGTAATGACGACACCACCGCAGACGGGAGTACTCCCCTTGCATGCCCGAGAGTAGCGATCGCACCTATGAGCCCCGTGCGAATACGGGGTGACGCACGAACGCCCCGACTCCGGGCGGGAGTCGGGGCGTTCGATGACGCGGATTACTTCGCTGCGGCGGGCTCGGCGGCCTTCTCGGCAGCCGGCTTCTTCGCGGCGGGCTTCTTCGCCGGAGCCTTCTTCGCCGGAGCCTTGTCAGCCGGAGCCTTCTCGGCCTTCTCGGCCGCGGCATCCGTCTTGGCCGGAGCCGTCTCGGCAGGCGCAGCGGGCGCTGCGGCCGGACGCGGACGAGCGGCGAACTCTTCGAAGACGTAGCGCGGGTTCTGCACGGTCTGCAGGTTCACGATGTCGCGACCGAGCCACAGGTTGTTCCACCAGCCCCACAGCACGCGCCACTTGCGCTCCCACGTCGGCATCGCGAGCCCGTGGTAGCCACGGTGCGCGACCCAGGCGACGAAGCCCTTGAGCGCGATCTTCCCGGACTGGAACACACCGTTGTAGAGGCCGAGACCGGCGACGGCACCCAGGTTCTTGTGGAAGTACTCCTTGGGGTCCTCACCACGGAGGACGGCCACGAGGTTCTTCGCGAGCAGCTTGGCCTGACGCACGGCGTGCTGCGCGTTCGGCACGCAGAAGCCGCCGACGCCACCGCCCGAGAGGTCGGGGACGGCCGAGACGTCACCGGCGGCCCAGGCGCCCTCGACGAAGGCCTCCGGGGTTCCGACGCGCAGGTCTGCGCGGGTCTGGATGCGGCCGCGCTCCTCGACGGGCAGGTCGCCGCCGCGCACGACGGTCGGGTTCGCCATGACACCGGCGGTCCAGACGATCACGTCGGTCGGGATGACCTCACCGGTCGACAGCTCGACGTTGCCGTCGACCGCGCCCGTGAGCTGCGTGTCGAGGTGCACGTTGGCGCCGCGCTTGGCGAGGTCCTTGAGCACCCACTCGCTGGTCGGCAGCGAGACCTCGGGCATGATGCGGCCCATCGCCTCGATGAGGTGGAAGTGGGTGTCCTCGAAGCTCAGCTGCGGGTACTTGCCGACGAGGGACGAGGCGAGCGAGCGCAGCTCGGCGAACACCTCGATGCCGGCGAACCCGCCACCGACGACGACGACGGTCAGCAGGCGGTCGCGCTCGGGGCCGGCGGGCAGCGACGCGGCCTTGTCGAAGTTCGACATGACGCGGTCGCGGATCGCGACGGCCTCTTCGATCGTCTTGAGGCCGATCGCGTTGTCGGCGATGCCCGGGATCGGGAACGTGCGCGACACGGCACCGGCGGTGACGACGATCTGGTCGTAGGCGAACTCGTACGGCTCACCCGACGGCGGCGTGATCGTGGCGACCTTCTCGGCGTGGTTGATGTTCGTCACCTTGGCGGTGATCACGTTCGTGCGCTTGAGGTGGCGACGGTGCGCGACGACCGAGTGGCGCGCCTCGATCGAACCTGCGGCGACCTCGGGCAGGAACGGCTGGTACGTCATGTACGGCAGCGGGTCGACCATGGTGACGTCGGCTTCGCCCTTGCGCAGGTGCTTCTCGAGCTTCCATGCGCTGTAGAAGCCTGCGTAGCCTCCACCGACGATCAGAATCTTGGGCACAGTGCTGTTCTGAGGCACAGGGGGACAACTCCTCGGAGTCAGGAATGTGGCGTACGTCGAACGCGCGCCGATCGGATGCGCCGGGCAGCTGCGGTGACGCCAAGCCCCACCAGGATACCAGGGACTGTGAGTGCGACGAGCGGCAGGGTACCGTAGCGCAGTGAATCGGCGCTGGGAAGGAGCGGGGAACCCGGTTCGGTCGGTGCGTCGGCGGCGGGGAGCGGGGGAACCTCCACCGGCGTCGCCTCGGGTTCCGGCTCGGGATCGGCCGCCGCGGCCCGGCGATAGAGCCGCACCCACTCGGCGAGATCTCCCATCGGGTTCTTGTCGACCGAGGGGAGATCGGCGGAGATCGCCGCCGCGGCATCCACGAGTCCGTATCCGTAGAGCGGATCGGGGACCTCGGTGACACCGGGCACCGGGATCGCGGTCTTGATGATGCGGTTGATCACATCGATGGCCTGGATATCCGGGTGCGCCGACCGGATCAGCGCGGCGATGCCCGCCACGATCGGTGCCGCGCCGCTGGTGCCGTTCCAGGAGGCGAGCTTGCCGTCGGCCGAGATGCCCAGCAGCCCCTCGCTCGGCGCTGAGATGCCGATCGTGATGCCCTGTGTCGACGCCTCGACGCTGGCCGTGCCGGTCTGGTCGACGCCGCCGACCGTGAGCACGCCCGGGATGGTCGCGGGAGCACCGATGATGCTCGTGCCGCTCCCCCGGTTGCCGGCGGCGACCACGACGACGACATCGTGGTCGAAGGCGTAGAGGAACGCGTCGTCCCAGCTCTCGTCCCAGTCGAGCGTGTTCGTGGTGAAGGAGAGGTTGATCACGTCGGCGCCGTGATCGACCGCCCAGCGCATCGCCTCGGCGACCTGCTCGCTGAAGGGCACGGCGGCCGCTGCCCCGAAGCCGACCGATATCGACAGGAGATTCGCTTCGGGGGCGACCCCGATCATGCCGGTGCCGTCGGCGGCACCTCGGGCGGCCGCGAGCGACGCGACCCAGGAGCCGTGGTTGCCGTCGACCGCGCCCAACGCGGTGCGGCCGTCGGGCGATCCGGTTCCCGACACGTCGGTGCCGCCGATGACCGCGTCGCCGAAGGCCTCGGGCACCTTGCCGATGCCGGTGTCGATCACCGCGATCGTGACGCCTTCTCCACGCGTCGTCTGCCAGGCTTCGCGAATCCGTGCGCCGTCGAGCCAGTACTCCTGCGCCCGCACCGGATCGGAGGGATCGTCGGGCACGGGACCGGTGCCCGGCCCCGGAGTCGGAGTGGGGGTCGCCGTCGCGCCCAGGAGCAGGACGGACACCGCCACCAGCGCCGCCGCGGCGGTGGTGCGCAGCGTCCGCCGGACCGTCACGCCGACGGATCCGTCTCGTCGCGGAGCGCCGCTCCGGGCGTATCGCAGCGGCACACCTCGGGCGACCAGCTCGCGCGGGCGAGGGCGAGATCGCCGATCGGGTTGACTCCCGGCCCTGCCGCGAGCGCGTGCCCGGCGAGTGCGTGCAGGCATTTCACGCGCGTCGGCATTCCCCCGGCGGAGATCCCGTCGATCTCGGCGACCTCGCCGAACTGCGCACGGTCGGCGAGATACGCCCGGTGCGCGGCGAGGTAGCCGACGGCCACGTCGTCATCGGTCTCGAGGAGCGCGGCCAGCTCGGGCATCACCTGCGTGGCCTCGAGCGTCGACATCGCGGCCGTCGCCGCCGGATGCGTCAGGTAGTAGAACGTCGGGAACGGGGTTCCGTCGGGCAGGCGGGGCGTCGTGGAGACGACCGTCGGGTTGCCGCAGGCGCAGCGCGCGGCGATGCCGACGACTCCGCGGACGGGGCGCCCGAGCTGGGCCGACACGACGGCGAGCTCGGCGGCGGTGGGCGCGGGGAAAGGCGGCGTGGTCACCCCACCAGCGTAGGGGAGGCTGCCGAGAGGATGCTCGGAGCGCCGGTCACTGCGCGACGGCGGCGGTGTCGCTCAGACCGCTCGACACCAGGGTGCGCAGGAGTTGCGGCATCCAGTCGGCCGGCTTCTCCTCGAGCGTGTCGCTCACCGGCTCCTGCTCGCGCGGGAGGTCGGTGGCATCGAGGTCGTTGTCGATGAGGAAGACGACCTCGCCGGGCTTGACGTAGTAGAGGCGCTCACGCGCCTGCGTCGTGATGTACGCCGGGTCGTCCCAGCGCTCGCGCTCCTGCTCGAGTTCGGCGATCTGCTCCTCGCTGACCTGCACCGAAGCCTCGAGGGCCGCGATCTTCTGCCGCTGGTCGATGAACGTGCCGAGCGTCGGCACGAGCACCCAGGCACCCAGCACCACGAGCGACAGCATGATGACCGAGAACGCCGAGAGACGGATGCCGGCGGCCCACTCCCGCACGTCGACCTTCGCCTCGGCCCCGCGACGACGGCGCGACGCGGACGTGGTCACGGACGCCTTTCCGGATGCCGTCGCGGACTGCCCCGGAGACGCCGAAGGAGGAGCCGGTCGTCGTACCACGGCTCCTCCTTCGTCGATGTCTCAGCTGCGATCAGCCCTGGTAGCGCGGGAACGCCGAGCGGCCGGCGAAGACCGCCGCATCGCCCAGTTCCTCTTCGATGCGCAGAAGCTGATTGTACTTCGCGACGCGCTCGCTGCGAGCAGGCGCACCTGCCTTGATCTGACCCGCGTTCGTCGCGACGACCAGGTCGGCGATCGTGGTGTCCTCGGTCTCGCCCGAACGGTGCGAGAGCATCGCCGTGTAGCCCGAGCGCTGCGCGAGGCTGACCGCGTCGAACGTCTCGGTGAGCGTTCCGATCTGGTTGACCTTGACCAGCAGCGAGTTGGCGACGCCGCGCTTGATGCCGTCGGCGAGACGGGCCGGGTTCGTCACGAACAGGTCGTCGCCGACGAGCTGCACCTTCGAGCCGAGCGCCTCGGTGAGGTGCTTCCAGTTGTCCCAGTCGTCTTCGGCGAGGGCGTCCTCGATCGTGACGATCGGGAAGTCGTTGACGAGGCCGACGTAGTACTCGGTGAGCGCCTCGGCGTCCCAGTCCTTGTTGTCGAGGCGGTAGACGCCGTCGGTGAAGAACTCGGTCGCGGCGACGTCGAGCCCGAGCGCGATATCGCGGCCCGGCGTGAAGCCGGCCTTCTCGATCGCCTTGACGAGGAAGTCGAGGCCCTCGCGGTTGCTGGGCAGGTCGGGGGCGAAGCCGCCCTCGTCGCCGAGGCCCGTCGCGTAGCCGGCGGCCTTCAGCTCGCTGCGCAGCACGTGGTAGGTCTCGACGCCCCAGCGCAGGGACTCCGAGTAGGTCTCGGCACCGATCGGTGCGAGGAAGAACTCCTGCATGTCGATGCCGTTGTCGGCGTGCTCGCCACCGTTGATGACGTTGAACAGCGGGACGGGCAGGACGTGAGCGTTCGGTCCGCCGAGGTAGCGGAACAGCGGCAGGTCGGCCGAGTCGGCGGCGGCCTTCGCCACGGCGAGGCTGACGCCGAGGATGGCGTTCGCGCCGACGCGCTTCTTGTTCTCGGTGCCGTCGACCTCGATGAGGATCTCGTCGACGATGCGCTGCTCGCTCGCCTCGACACCCTCGAGGGCCGGGCCGAGCTCGTCGATGATGGCCTCGACGGCCTTCAGCACGCCCTTGCCGCCGTAGCGGCTCTTGTCTCCGTCGCGCAGCTCGTACGCCTCGAACGCACCCGTGGAGGCACCGGAGGGAACGGCGGCACGCTGGACGATGCCGTCATCGAGGAGCACCTCCACCTCGACGGTCGGGTTTCCGCGCGAGTCGAGAATCTCACGTGCGCCTACAGCCTCGATCAGTGCCACTGATGTGCTCCTTGTTCAGGGGGAAAAGTGATGTGGAGCGTCTTCGATCCGTCGCCCAGTCTAGCCCGCCCCCTCCGACGCTTCGAAGCCCTCCCGGGGCGAACAGCAGCCGAACGTCAGACGACCAGGGCGATCGCCACGCCGTCCCAACCCTTGATGCCGACGGTCTGCAGCGCGGTCGCGTCGAATCGCGGATCGGTTCCGAGCATCCGCAGTCCATCGCGCGTGCCGATCACCTTCGGATCGGTCGAGTCCGCGCGCACGATCTCGCCCTCGCGGCCGATGTTGTCGAGCACGATCACGGTGCCGGGATGACCGAGCTTCGCCGCCCAGTCGAGGTAGATCGTGTTCGATTCCTTGTCGGCGTCGATGAAGACGAGGTCGAACCCGCCGACGAGGGTCGGCATGACGTCCGCGCCGCGGCCGATCCGGATGTCGACCTGCTCCCCCACCCCCGCGGCGTCGATGCTCGCCCGCGCGACGGCCGCATTCGCCGCCTCGGCCTCGACGGTCACGACGCGCCCCTCGGGACCGACCGCTCGTGCCAACCAGATCGTCGAATACCCGCCGAGCGTGCCGATCTCGAGCACCCGGCGCGCACCGCTGATGCGGGCGAGGAGGTGGAGGAGCTTGCCGCCGACCGGCGCGACCTCGATCTCGGGGAGGCCCGCCGCGCGCTGCGCGGCGAGCGCGGCCTCCAGGGCATCGTCGTGCCCGACGAGGGTGTCGGCGAGGTAGACGTCGGCGTCCGACCAGGTCTGCGGTGTGGATTCCATGGCCTCAGCCAACCCGCCGAGCCCGACACCGTCAAGAGGGTGGGTTCACCGCCCCCTCGCGCGGTACCGAGAGCAGTCGGCCGTGCCCGTCGGCGAGCTCGGGCTGATGGCGGAACTGGCCGGTCACGACGAGCACGAGCACCACGACGGCGATCACGATCCAGGCCGCGACTCCGAGGGGGCCGGCCAGCGCCATGTCGGGTGCGGAAGCGGCGACGACCAGCACGAGCCCGGCGGCGGCGTTGAGCGCTCCGTGCGCCAGGACCGCGGGCCAGAGCGATGCCGACCGCAGGCGCAGCCACCCGAGCAGGATGCCCCACGCGATGCATCCGGCGACCATGAGCAGCACGCCCGAGAAGTCGATCCGGCCGAAGTTGTACCCGAGCAGGATGACCGGGCTGTGCCACAGCCCCCAGACCGCTCCGCTGAGGAGGAGCGCCGGCCACGTGCCCAGCGGTCGCAGGGCCGGGAGGAGCCACCCCCGCCACCCGAGCTCCTCGCCGAACGCGAGGACGCTGTTGAGGAGGGCGCCGGCGGGGATCATCGCGAACTGCGCGATGACCAGCATCTCGATCGGCGGCATCGGGGTGCCGGGCGGGAGAGCGGCGGCGATCTGGGCGGCGAATCCGCCGAAGGCGAGGTCGATCTGCACGAACCCGAGTGCGGCGGCGACGAGGATCGTGAGCACCACGAGGACGGGCGGAACGAGCCATCCCGCCACCATCAGCCAGACGACGCGCTTCGCCGGGCGGAGCGGCCAGAGTCCGAGGAACCGGGTGCGACCGCCCGGGGCGGGGACCCTGAGCGCGAAGGTCACGATGAGCGCGGCGACCGCCGGCGTGAACATCATCACCGGCAGCAGCACCGGGGTGAGCGGCGAGGCGAGCCCCGCGCCGAGCCACAGCGGCAGCGCCACGAGCCAGGCGAGGCCGCAGGCGAGCGCGACGAACACGATCACCGCGCTCCACGGAACGCGTCGGGGAAGGGAGTGGCGTGCAGCGGTCATCAGGAGGCCTCTCGTTCGCTGTCGGATGCATGGCGCTCGGCGTAGGCCTGGAGGAGCGCGGCGGCTTCTTCGGCGCCGTCGATCGTGACGATGAAGGGCTTGCGGTCACGGCGTGCGATCTCGATCGCGGCGCCCCGATGCATCACGATCCCCGTACGGCCGTCGACCGCGATCCGCCATCCCCAGCCCCCGAAGTCCCCGAACGGAGAGATGTCGACGGCGCGCGCCGAGACGATCCGGTCGATCGGGATCACCGCCCGCGGCCACCCGAGCAGAGACCGCGCGGCGAACCCCGACGGCGTGATGCGCACGCGGAACGCGGAGGTGACGGCGAGCGCACCGCCCACCACGATCACGCTGATCGCGGTGACCCACCCGCCCGCAGCACCCGCCGCGAGCATGTAGGCCGCGATCACGGCGAGGAGGAGCGTGACTCCCGCCATCGACAGCAGCGCCGCGCGCGGCATCGTCGTCGTGCCGAGCCAGACCACCCGTTCGCCGTCGGCCACCCGCACCGCGAGCCGGGGTTCGAGGACGCCGGCCGCCTCGTCGATGACGCGCGGCTGCACGGCCCACCCCGCGACCGTTCCCGCGGCCAGCACGACGAACGCGAGCAGGAGGACGAGCCCGACGTCGGGGGTGTCGGCCGCGTCGGCCAGTCCGCGCTGCAGCGCGAGCGACCCGAGGCACAGCGTGAGCGCGAACGCCGAGAGTCCGGCGGCGAAGCCGCCCATCAGTCGCGTGGTCGCTCCCCACCTGCCGCGCGATGCTCCGAAGGAGGTGAGCGCGAGCGCGAGCGGCAGCACGAGACCGACCGCGAGGAGCAACCAGAAGTATGCGGTCGGCGCGGCGAACCCGTCGGCGCCGGTGGTTCCCCAGTGGATGACGACGGGGTCGGGCAGAGTGGGCAGCCACGCGGCGATCACGGCGGAGCCGATCGCCACGAGCGCGACGGGAAGGGCGACACCGACGGCGAGGAACGCCGCGCGGGCGCGACGGCTCTCGGATGCCTGCGCGGATGGGTGCGTGGTCATGGGGCGACCTCCTCGGGGCCTGCGGTGCCGGGCGTACCGGCGCGGTGGGAGCGGATCAGTGCGGCGAGCGTGTCGGAGGAGACGCCGAGCCGGGCGGCGCGCTGCACCAGCTCGGCGACATCGCTCGCGAGTTCGGCGAGCGGGGCGGCCGAGGCGGCGACGACCGCGCCCCTCCCCCGACGCAGATCGAGGAGCCCCTCGTCGCGGAGCCCCTGATACGCGTGCAGCACGGTGTGCTGGTTGATGTCGAGGGCCGCTGCGACCTCCTTCGCGGAGGGCAGCCGGTCACCGGGGTGAAGGGTTCCCGAGAGGATGTCGGCCCGCACGGAGGCGGCGACCTGGTCGTACAGCGGCCGCGTGCTGTCGATGTCGACCCTGATGAGCATCTCGCCTCCTCATTTCTCTAGTAATTATAGGAGAACTATAACAACTGTCGCAATCCTCCAGCGAACTTCGTCCGGCGGACACGCTCGGCCACACTGGCGCCATGCGCATCACTCCCCGCCGCCTCGCGATCGGAATGAGCCTGTGGGCCCCGAACCTGTTCAGCGGCATCCGCGTCCGTCGCTTCAGCGACGACTGGACCCACGCGACCGTCGAGCTGCACGTCAACGTCTTCACCCGCAACTACGTCAAGACGGCGTTCGGCGGATCGATGTCGGCGATGACCGACCCGTACTTCTTCATGCTCGTGATGCACCAGCTCGGCCGGGACTACGTCGTGTGGGACACCCGCGGCGAGATCGATCTGATCAAACCGGGACGCGGAGTGCTGACCGCCGAGTTCGCGGTGTCGAAGGCGCGCGCCGAAGACATCCGGCGCAAGGCGCACGGCGGTGGGAAGGTGCTCGAGTGGTTCGAGACCGTGATCACCGATCGCGACGGGGATGTCGTGGCCCGCGTGCGGCGCGAGGTCTACATCCGCGAGAAGAAGCGGGTCACCGAGGCTCGCCGCTGACGCGGGTCACCCGCCGTTCACCGATCGATGCGACGATGACGGGATGCACCTCGCCCGCCGACTGAGACTCGCCGATGCCGTCTTCATCGGTCTCGGCTCGATGATCGGAGCGGGGGTCTTCTCGGTCTGGACGCCCGCGATCGGCGTCGCCGGCGCCGGGCTGCCCGTCGCCCTGGCGATCGCCGCGATCGTCGCCTACGCGAACGCCACCGCCTCCGCCCAGCTCGCCGCCTCCCATCCCGTCGCGGGAGGGACCTACGCGTACGCCCGCGCCGAGATCGGTCCCTGGTGGGGGTTCGTCGCCGGGTGGAGCTTCGTGATCGGCAAGATCGCGAGCTGCGCGGCCATGGCGATGACCTTCGCCGCCTACGCCGCCCCCGCGGGGTGGGAGACGCTCGTCGCGGCGGTGGCCGTCGCCGCCCTCGTCGCGGTCAACTGCTTCGGCGTGACGCGCACGGCACTGGTCACACGCCTTCTGGTGGTGGTCTCGCTGATCGGTCTCGCGATCGTCGTCGCTGCGGGGTTCGGAGCATCGCCCGCCATCCCTGCCCCTGCGCTCCCCGATGCGACGGCCTATGGCGTGCTGCAGGGTGCCGGGCTGCTGTTCTTCGCGTTCGCCGGGTACGCCCGCATCGCGACGATGGGCGAGGAGGTCGTGGATCCCGCGCGCACGATCCCCCGCGCGATCCTGCTCGCGCTCGGCGGCGCGGTCGTCGTCTACGGCGCGGTCGCGGCCGTCGTGATGCTCACGCTGGGAGCGGATGCCGCGACCAGCCCCGCCCCGCTGGTCGATGTGCTCACGGCGACCGGCACGGAGTGGCTCGCGCCCGTGGTGCGCGTCGCGGCGGCGACCGCATCGCTCGGGGCGCTGCTGGCGCTGCTCACGGGCATCGGGCGCACGACCCTCGCGATGGCGCGCGAACACGACCTTCCCGCGGTGCTCGCGAAGGTCGATCCCCGCTGGCAGGTGCCCCGCCGTGCCGAGATCACGATCGGCGTGGTCGTGATCGGCATCGTCCTGGTGGCCGATCTGCGCGACGCGATCGGGTTCTCGTCGTTCGGGGTGCTGCTGTACTACCTGATCGCCAACGCGGCGGCCTTCCGGCAGGAGGGCGCGGCCCGCCGCTTCCCCCGTGCGCTGCAGGTCGTGGGCGCGCTCGGGTGCCTGGTGCTCGTGAACACGCTCCCGGTGCTGGCTTCGCTCATCGGCACCGCGGTGGTGCTCGTCGGCGTGGGTGGGAGAGCCCTCGTGCTGCGTGCCCGGCGCGCGAGAGGACCTCGCGCTCAGCCCCCGGCATCCGATCGGTAATCGCGCGGGGCGAACCCGAGCACCGCACGGAAGTCGCGGGTGAGGTGCGCGTGATCGGCGTACCCCAGATCGGCCGCGATCCCCGCGAGGTCGGCACCCGGATCATCGCGCACGCGCTGCGCGGCCTCCTGCAGGCGCCGCCGCCGGATCATCGCCGCGGGAGCGATCCCGACGTAGCGGTGCGCCATCCGCTGCAGCGTGCGCACCGACACGGCCAACCGCGTCGCTGCCTCCTCGGGCGAGCTCGCACCGTGCTCCCCCAACAGTTCGACCGCGAGCGCGTTCGCCTGATGAGCGGCGCCGTCGAGCGCGCCGACCCGCGCCGTGAGCCATGCGCCGAACGTCTCGGTCGCCCGCTCCCGATGCCCGTTGCCCGAGCGCATCGCCTGCGCGACCGCGTCGTACAGCTCCGGCACGGGGAACGGGCGGATGCCGTCGACCAACGCCGCCGGATCGTCGAGGAGCGCCCCGACCGCCGCCGGACGCAGGAGCGCACCGACTGCCCATCCCTCACCGCGCAGATCTCGGAACGACGCCCGGGTCGTGGCCCCCGACACCGTGACGCCGTCGTGCTCGACGACGAGGTTCACTGCGGGGTATCCGACGATGTGCTGCCGGGAGACCTCACCATCGAAGAGCCGCCACTCCGGGATCCAGAACCACTCCACGAGTTCGGTCGCCGCCCCGTCGGGCGCCACCCGGTGGAACGTCGGCAGGCGTTCGGGATACAGCACGCCACGGGTCGGATCCACCATGCGCCCACCCTAGATCCCCTGGCCGACACGGGTTGTCGCGGATCTTCAAGCGCACGGCATCCGCACCGCCGTACGGTCGTCGCATGGCTTCAGACATCCCCACCACCGGCGTGACCGGAACCCACACCACCGCCGGCCGCCCGCACAGCGCGACCTCGCTCACCCCGTTCCTCGCGATCCCCCGCGCGGCCGACGCGATCGCGTTCTACCGCGACGTCTTCGGGGCGCGCGTCGTCGACGTCACCGAGTTCGGCGGCGTGGTCGCTCACGCCGACCTCGACTTCGGCTCGGGACTGCTGCAGCTCGGCGAGCCGAGCCCCGACTACCACCTGGTGCCGGCGCCGGAGGGCGACGACGACTGCTATTCGATGGGACTGTACGTCGAAGACGTGGATGCGGTGGTGGCGCGCGCGGTCGACGCGGGATCGACGGTGCGCGAAGCGCCCTCGCACTTCGTCTCGGGCGACCGGTACGCGAGCATCCGCGACCCGTTCGGCGTGCGCTGGTCGGTCATGAGCCGCGTCGAGGACATCTCCGACGAAGAGAGCTCGCGCCGGGTCGCGGAGTGGGCCGCCTCGATCAGCGCGACGCCGAGTGAGGACGCGTCCTGACCGACCGCTGCGCTCCTCGGCAGACCGCCGGCAACAGGGCCTCGGCCGTCCGGCGGTAGCCGAGGGCGCTGGGGTGGAATCGGTCGAGGCTGAACATCTGCTCCGGCTCGTCGAAGAACATCGGACCGACCGATCGCCGCAGGTCGACGGGCTCGGCGCCGGCGAGGCGCGCGGCATCCGTCTGCGCGATCGCGAGCCGTCGCGACAGGCTCGACACGATCCGCCGCAGTGGCTGCGGCACGGGACGCAACGATCCCAGATCGGGACAGGTGCCCACCACCACCTCGGCGCCGAGCGCCCGCAGCCTCCGGACGGCCGCATCGAGATGCCGCACCGATGTCGCGACCGGAAGACGATGCGTCACGTCGTTTCCCCCCACCACGATCACCGCGACATCGGGCCGGTACCCCGCCGCGAGACCGTCGAGCTGCGCGTCGAGATCCGGCGACTCCGAGCCGACGACCGCAGCGGTGCGCAACCGCACCGGGCGGTGCAGACGAACGGCCAGGCCCTTGGCGATGCGTCCGCCGAGGGTCTCCTTGCGCCGCGCCGCACCGAGGCCCGCGGCGAGCGAGTCGCCGAGCACGAGGAGTTCGATCGGCTCACCGTCGAGCGAGCGTCGCCAGATGCGGTCCGCATCCAGCGAGTCCTCGCCCAGCGGCTTGCCGATCCGGCGCCGAGCGATCGCCGCCTGGCGCGTGAGGAGAACCCGCCCGCCGACCGCGAAGCCCGCGGTCAGGGCGGTGGCGCCGAGGAGGATGGGGAGGCGTGTTCGTCCCATGCCCCGATTCGACCTCGGTGACGTGAACGCCGCGTGAACGCGGGCGCGGAGCCGACCGTCAGGCGAGCGGCTTGCGCTCCAGCGAGGCCGCCCCGGCCGACACCGTGGCGAACGACGTGAAGCCGTCGGCGGACGCCCGCTCGAGCAGCGCCTTGAGGTTCTTCGTGCGGCGCTCCAGGCGCACGCGCGCACCCTCGGCGATCAGTGCGGTCTTGTGCGCGAGAAGTTCGGCGACCGGGACGTCGGCGTCGTGCACCAGCACGATCGCCTCCTCACGGTCGTCGCCGCCAGCCGTCACGAGGTCGACGAGGCGCTCGAACCCGAGCGAGAAGCCCACCGCCGGCACCTGCTGCCCGAGGAAGCGACCGATCATGCCGTCGTAGCGACCGCCACCGCCCAGCGAATAGCTGACGGAGGGGTGCGCGAGCTCGAAGATCGTGCCGGTGTAATAGCCCATGCCGCGCACGAGGAACGGATCGAACACGAGCGGGATGCCGGCGGCATCCGTCGCCTCGGACGCGCGGCCGACCGCGACGGCCTCGCCGATGCCCACGAGGTGATCGACGATCTCGTCGGGGGCGTCCGCGGGCAGCGCCTTGCGGATCTGCGCCTCGCCGTAGGGCAGGTACTCGCGGGTCTGCGGGCGACGCAGGAACGCCTCGAACGCGTCGACGGCGCCCGGGGTCACGGCCCGCTCGCGCAGTTCGGCGGCGACGCCGTCGGGTCCGATCTTGTCGAGCTTGTCGATCGTGATGAGCACGCCGGGACGCTCGTCCGCGCCGAAACCGAAGCTCTCGAGCATCCAGTCGAGCACGCGACGGTCGTTGATGCGCACCGTCGCGCCGTCCAGTCCCAGAGCGTCGACGGCATCGAGCGACGCGACCATGAGCTCAGCCTCGGCACGAGAGGAGTCGTCGCCCATGATGTCGATGTCGCACTGCACGAACTGGCGGTAGCGCCCCTTCTGGGGACGCTCGGCCCGCCAGACCGCACCGATCTGGATCGAGCGGAAGATCGCGGGGAGCTGCGCCCGGTTGCTCGCGTAGAAGCGCGCGAGCGGCACGGTCAGGTCGTAGCGCAGCCCGAGGTCGGACAGCGCGGCGGGGTCGTCGGCGGCCGCGCGGATGGCATCGGCGTCGAGTCCGCGGCGCAGCACGTTGTAGGCGAGCTTCTCGTTGTCGCCGCCGATGCCGGCGTGCAGACGCGCGTACTCCTCGACGACGGGCGTCTCGATCTCGTCGAATCCGTGCGCCCGGTAGCGCTCGCGGATGACGGAGAGCACGCGCTCACGGCGGGCCTTGTCGGCGGGGAGGATGTCGCGCATGCCGCGCGGCGGGTTCACAGTAGCCACGACTCCATCTTTCCAGGTCTGCTGCGAGGCCTGGGACGCTTCGACGGGCTCAGCGACCCCGGGGCGACTCAGCGACCCCGGGGGCGGCTCGGCGACCCTGCGCCGCTCAGCCCTCGGCGGACCGTACGTCCTGCTCGAGGACGCGGAGCCGTTCGCGCAGCGCCCGCTCGGCGTCCCAGCCCTCCGCGCGTGCGCGCCCCACGAGGGCGAGGAGAGCCTCTCCGAGTTCGGCCTCGCTCGACGGACCGTCGGCCACCGGCGCATCGATCCCTGCGCCGGCCGCGCGACCGGCGAGCTTCTGCGCGAGCGCCAGCGCCGGCATCCCCCGGGGCACCCCGTCGAGCACGCTCGTGCGCGTGCGCTTCTCGGCGGCCTTCGCGGCGTTCCAGTGCACGAGCACCTCTTCGGGTGTGGTCGCGGTCTCGCCCGCGAAGACGTGCGGATGCCGCCGCACCATCTTCTCGGTGAGGGTGTCGGCCACGTCGTCGATGTCGAAGGGGTCGTCGGGGTCCTGCGCGGCGATCGCGGCGTGGAAGAGCACCTGCCACAGCAGGTCTCCGAGCTCCTCGCGCAGGTCGTCGCGCGTACCGCTCTCGACCGCGTCGATCACCTCGTGAGACTCCTCGATGAGGTACGGCACGAGGTCGCGGTGCGTGATCCGCTGCGACCACACGCATCGCTCGCGCACGGCGCGCATGGTGTCGGCCGCCGCGCGGAGGGAATCGCGGGGAGATCCGGCGCCGTGGTCCGAGGCCTGCGCGGTCATGGATGCTCCTTCACTCGGTGCGGCCTCTCGGGTGTCAGGACGACGCCGCTGCGATCCGACGATAGTGCCGCGCTCGCGCCGACACGACCACCCCCGAGAAGAGGAGCGAAAGGAGGGACCCCACCAGGACGCCGAGGATCGCCTGGTCGCGGATGCCGTCGTCGGACGCGAACGCGAGGTTCGCGAGCAACAGCGAGACCGTGAAGCCGATGCCGCCGAGGGCGCCGGCGGCCAGGATGTCGGGCAGTACCAGCGCGGGCGCCGTCCCGCGCGGTCGGATGCGCATCGCGAGCCACCCGAACAGACCGATGCCGACGAGTTTGCCGATCGGCAGGGCGACCACGATCGCCCAGAATGCCGGGGACAGCTGTGTCGGGGAGACGGCGGGGATCACCACGAACGCGGCGACGAACGCGAACAGCGGGAGGATCGCGCCGTTGACCGTGGGCTCGAGCGCATGACGAGAACGTCCGGCGGGGGTCGGCGCCATCACCAGGCCCAGCATCACCCCGGCGATCGTGGCGTGGATGCCGGAGGCCGCGACCAGACCCCAGCAGAGGACGCCGACCAGCACCATGAGCACGGCGATGCCCGTGTGCCCGGTCGCACCGAGCCACCTGCTCAGCACCCAGAAGACCGCGACCGCGACGACCGCCGCGGCGAGCAGCACCCACTGCACGTCGTGGGCGAACAGCACCGCGATGAAGACGATGCCGATGATGTCGTCGAGGATCGCGAGGGCGAGCAGGAACACCCGCACGGTCGACGGCAGGCCCCGTCCGAACATCGCCAGCACTCCGAGCGCGAACGCGATGTCGGTGGCCGTGGGGATCGGCCAGCCGGATGCCGTCGCTCCGTCACCCGCGATCAGCAGGTAGATCGCGATCGGCACGAGCACTCCGCCCGTCGCCGCGATGGCGGGCTGGAGGGCCTTGCGGGGCGAGTCGAGCTCGCCATGGGTGAGCTCGTGCCGCAGCTCGATCGCCACCACGAAGAAGAAGACGGCGAGCAGACCGTCCGACACCCAGTGCGCGAGGGAGAGGTCGAGGCTCGCGCCCGGCACCGCGAGATGCACGTCGAGCGCCGCGGCGATCGGATCGTGCGTCGGCAGATTCGCGAGAAGGAGGCCGAGTCCCGCTGCCACCAGCAGGAGGACGGCCGGGAACTGCTGCCCGCGAAGGGGGTTCACCGAGATGCGCATCCCCCTCATGCTAGGCGGCGCACCGGTGTCGCACGCCGTCATGCGTTCGGAGCACCCCCGTCGACCGGGATACGCTCGACGGGTGACCCCCGAACACGTCTTCACCGAGCCCACCAACACCGAAGCCATCCGCGTCATCGGGCGCTTCGAGGCAGGCCAGGGCATACCCGACGCGATGCGCTCCGACGTGCGCATGCTGGGTGGGCTCCTCGGACAGGTGCTGCGCGAGGCGGGCGGCGACGACCTGTTCGATGACGTCGAGCGGCTGCGTCTGGCGACCATCCAGGCGTACGAGGACCCGACCTCGGATGCCTTCGAGCGGGCTTCGGCGATCGCCGAGTCGTTCACGATCGCCCGCGCCGACGAGGTCGCTCGCGCCTTCACCTGCTACTTCCACCTCGTGAACCTCGCCGAGGAGCACCAGCGCGTGCGCGTGCTGCGCGAACGCGCGGGTCAGCCCGGCCGCGAGGATGCCGCCGACACCGTCGCGACCGCCTACGCGCGTCTGCGCACCGAGGTCGGCGACGAGGAAGCGCGCCGTCGCCTGGCGGGTCTCCGCTTCCACCCCGTTTTCACGGCCCACCCGACCGAGGCTCGCCGCCGCGCCGTCTCGTCGAGCATCCGCCGTCTCTCCGATCTGCTGACGCAGCACGATGCGGCGAGCGCGGGCGGGGCCGAGCAGCACCGCGCCCGTCGCCGCATGCTCGAGGAGATCGACACCCTGTGGCGCACCGCGCCGCTGCGCTCGCAGAAGCCGTCTCCGACCGACGAGGTGCGCACGGTCATGGGTGTCTTCGACGAGACCCTCTTCACGACGGTCCCCCACGTCTACCGTCGCATCGACGACGCCCTCCGCGGCGAGGAGTCCGGCGCCAGCGCACCGGTCGTCCCGGCGTTCGTGCGCATCGGGTCGTGGGTCGGCGGCGACCGCGACGGCAACCCGTTCGTGACGGCATCCGTCACCCGCGAGGCATCGCAGATCGCTTCGGACCACGTGCTCCGCGGCCTCGAGCGCGCTCTCGAGCGCATCGGCCGCACGCTCACGCTCGATGCCGAGACCACGCCGCCCAGCGCCGAGGTCACCGCCCTGTGGAACGACTTCGCCGGCGCCGATGCGGATGCCGCGGCAGCCCTGGCCACCCGCTCCCCCGACGAACCGCACCGGCGCGTGCTGCTGCTGCTCGCGCACCGGGTCGCGGCGACGCGCCGGGGCGATGGCGCTCAGCGCTATGCGACGCCCGAGGAACTGCTCGCCGATCTGCGCGCGGTGCAGGCCTCGCTGGTCGCCTCCGGCGCGCGCCGCCACGCCTTCGGCGGGGTGCAGCACCTCATCTGGCAGGTCGAGACCTACGGCTTCCACCTCACCGAGCTCGAGGTGCGCCAGCACTCCCAGGTGCACGCCAAGGCCCTCGCCGAGCTGGAGTCGGACGAACCGATCAGCGCCCAGACCGAGGAGGTGCTCGAGGTCTTCCGCGCGATCGCCGAGATCCAGCGCGACCGCGGCCTGCGCGCCGCCGGCCGCTACGTCGTCTCGTTCACCCAGGCGGCCTCCGACCTCGCGAACGTGCACCGTCTCGCCCGCCACGCGCTCGGCGACGACGCCCCGGTGCTCGACGTCGTGCCGCTGTTCGAGACCTTCGCCGACCTGCAGGCGGCCCCCGGCATCCTCGCCGAGGCCGTGACCTTCCCCGAGTTCCGGGCGCGCATGGCCGAGACGGGCAACCGCCTCGAGGTCATGCTCGGGTACTCCGACTCGTCGAAGGACGTCGGCCCGGTCGCCGCGAACCTCGCGCTCTACGAGGCGCAGGAGAAGATCGCGCAGTGGGCGCAGGACTCCGACATCGAGCTGACGCTGTTCCACGGCCGCGGCGGTGCCCTCGGGCGCGGCGGCGGACCCGCGAACTCGGCGATCCTCGCCCAGCCGCCGCACTCGGTCGACGGCCGCTTCAAGCTCACCGAGCAGGGCGAGGTCATCTTCGCCCGCTACGGCGAGCCGGCCATCGCGATGCGCCACATCGACCAGGTGGCCGCGGCGACTCTGCTCGCCTCCTCCCCCTCGGTCGAGCAGCGCACGAGCGGTGCCGCCGCCCGGTACGCCGAGGTGGCCGCGGTGATGGACCGCTCCTCGCGCGATCGCTTCTTCTCGCTCGTGAAGGCCGAGGGCTTCGCACCCTGGTTCGCGACCGTGACCCCGATGGAGGAGATCGGTCTGCTCGCGCTGGGTTCGCGCCCTGCGCGCCGCGGCCTGTCGGTGGAGTCGCTCGAAGACCTGCGCGCCATCCCGTGGGTGTTCGCCTGGACCCAGGCCCGCATCAACCTCGCCGGCTGGTTCGGTCTCGGCACCGCGCTCGAGGCCGTGGGCGACGAGGCGCTTCTCACCGAGGCCTACCGCGAGTGGCCGCTGCTGCGCACGATGATCGACAACGTCGCGATGAGCCTCGCCAAGACCGACGAGCGCATCGCCCGCGAGTACCTCGCGCTCGGCGATCGTGACGACCTGGCCGCTCTCGTGCTCGACGAACTCGCTCTCACGCGCCAGTGGGTCATCCGCCTCACCGGCGGAGAGGGACTGCTCGAGAACAAGCCCGTGCTGCAGCGCGCAGTGCAGCTGCGCAGCCCGTACGTCGACGCGCTCTCGCTGCTCCAGCTGCGCGCACTGCGTGCGTTGCGCGCGCCGGCGGATGCCGAGGCGACGGGTTCCGGAGCCGACGCCGAGCAGCAGCGACTGCTGCTGCTGTCGGTCAGCGGCGTCGCGGCGGGCCTGCAGAACACCGGGTGACCCGCGCGTCTTCGTGGGGGCGGTGCCGGGCGAGAGGGCGCGCGAAGGACGCGCGATAGAGTGAAAACTCGCGCCTGATCCGGCGAAGCCTCACGCGACACGATCGCCTGCACCACCCTCCCCCACCCCAGAAAGTCTTTCGCGTGACCGCACTCTCCCCTGCCTCCTTCCACCCGCTCGACGCCGCCGTGCAGCCCGTGTTCGACACGGTGCTCACCCGCAGCCCGCACGAACCCGAGTTCCACCAGGCGGTGCACGAGGTGCTGCAGTCGATCGCACCGGTGCTCGCCGCGCACCCGGAGTACGTCGACGGCGGCATCCTCGAGCGTCTCGTCGAGCCGGAGCGGCAGATCCTCTTCCGCGTGCCGTGGGTCGACGACTCGGGCAAGCTGCAGGTCAACCGCGGCTACCGCATCCAGTTCTCGTCGGTGCTCGGGCCGTACAAGGGCGGTCTGCGTTTCCACCCCTCGGTGAATCTCTCGATCATCAAGTTCCTCGGCTTCGAGCAGATCTTCAAGAACGCGCTCACCGGCCAGGGCATCGGCGGCGGCAAGGGCGGCTCGGACTTCGACCCGCACGGCCGCTCGAACGCCGAGGTCATGCGCTTCTGCCAGTCGTTCATGAACGAGCTCTACCGTCACCTCGGCGAGCACACCGACGTGCCCGCGGGCGACATCGGAGTGGGCGGCCGCGAGATCGGCTATCTCTTCGGCCAGTACCGCAAGGTCACCAACCGTCACGAGTCGGGCATGTTCACCGGCAAGGGAACGGGCTGGGGCGGTGCCGAGGTGCGCACCGAGGCGACCGGCTACGGCGCCGTCTTCTTCGCGCAGGAGATGCTCGCCGTGAAGGGCGACTCCTTCGAGGGCAAGCGCGTCGGCATCTCGGGCTCGGGCAACGTGGCGATCTACGCGATCCAGAAGGCCACCCAGCTCGGCGCCGTGCCGGTGACGGCATCCGATTCCTCCGGTTACGTGGTCGACGACGCCGGGATCGACGTCGATCTGCTGCGCCATATCAAGGAGGTCGAACGGGCCCGCATCGTCGAGTACGCGAACCGCCGCCCCGGCGCCCGCTTCATCGAGGGCGGCAGCGTCTGGGAGGTGCCGGTCGACATCGCCGTGCCCTCCGCGACGCAGAACGAGGTCTCCCTCGCCGACGCTCAGGCCCTCATCGCGAACGGCGTCCGCGCGGTCTCCGAGGGCGCGAACATGCCGTGCGTTCCCGAAGCGGTCGAGGCGTTCCAGAAGGCGGGCGTGCTCTTCGCCCCCGGCAAGGCGGCGAACGCCGGCGGCGTGGCCACCTCGGCTCTCGAGATGAGCCAGAACGCCTCCCGTCAGCGCTGGACCTTCGGCGACAGCGAGAACAAGCTGCGCGAGATCATGGGCGACATCCACCGGGCGTCCTTCGACGCGGCCGCGCGCTACGGCGTCGAAGGTGATTACGTGGCCGGCGCGAACATCGCCGGTTTCGAGCGCGTCGCTGCGGCGATGCTCGCGCAGGGCGTCATCTGACCCCTGCGGAAGGGCCGTCTCCCACGACCCTCGGGAGGCGGCCCTTCGTGCGCGCGGGCGCAGTCAGCTCTCGTCGACCGGCACCTTCACGACCTTGTTGAACCCGGTCACCGCCTGGTTCTCGTCGAAGGCCGCGACCTTCCGGCGGAAGCCGCGCGTGATCACGAGCAGGTAGACGAACCCGATCGCCGTCCAGGTGAGGCCGCCGATGAGGGCGTCCTGGTGCAGGTTGACCCAGAGCAACCCGGTGAGCAGCATGCCGATGGTCGGCATCACGATGAAGTTGAAGATGTCGGCCGGCGTCTTACGGCGTCCCTTGCGGATCGCGAACCAGGCGATCACCGAGATGTTCACGAAGGTGAAGGCGATCAGCGCACCGTAGTTGATCCACGCGGCGATGAGCTCGAGAGTGAAGGGGATCGCGAGCAGCGAGATCGCCCCGACGAGCACGATGTTGAACGTGGGCGTGTGGGTGCGCGGGTTGATGTAGCCGAAGGCCTTCTGCGGCAGCACGTTGTTGCGGCCCATCACGAGCAGCATGCGCGAGACCGAGGCGTGCGAGGCGAGGCCCGAGGCGAGCGTCGCGCAGAAACCGGCGGCGGTCAGCACCGCCATGAAGACGTTGCCGCCGACGAGGTCGCCGATGATCGGGAGCGTCGAGTCCTCGACGAACTGCATGTCGCCGCCGGGGGCGAATTCGTTCCAGTCCGGGAACCGCAGCTGCGACACGTAGGAGGAGACGAGGAAGATACCGCCGCCGATGAGGACGGTGAGCAGGATCGCCTTCGGCATGACCTTCGGGTCCTTCGCCTCCTCGGCGTACATCGTGACCGCGTCGAATCCGATGAACGAGAAGCAGACGATGGTCGCACCGGTCAGCACGGCGGTGAAGGTGACGTCGTCGTGCAGGAACGCGCCGACCGAGAGGATGGTCGCCGCCCCGTCGCCGCGCATCAGCTGCGCGACCACGAGCACCACGAACACGACCATGACGATGATCGAGAAGATCAGCAGGATCACGTTCAGGTTCGAGGTGCCGCGCATGGTCATGTAGATGATGCTGGTGACGAGGATGCAGTACAGCACCACCCAGATCCACGCCGGGATGTCGGGGAACATCGCCTCGAGGTAGCTCTTGACGATGAGGCAGTTGACCATGGGCAGCAGCACGTAGTCGATCAACGACGTCCACCCGACCATGAATCCGAGATTCGGGTGGATCGATTCGCGCACGTAGGTGTACGCCGATCCCGCGCTCGGGATGGCGCCGGCGATCTTGCCGTAGCTGATGGCCGTGAACACCATGACCACGAGGGCGACGAGATACGCGGCGGGGACCACGTTGTTCGTGTCGCGCGCGACCATGCCGAATGTGTCGAACACCACGGTGGGAGTCATGTATCCGAGGCCCAGACCGACGATGGCCCACAGGCCGAGATTCCGTCTGAGCGTTCCGCCGCCCTGGGCGAGCGGCTTCGTCTTCAGTGCCATGGGTACTCCTCGTTGGAACAGCGCCAGGGGCCGGACTCGGGTCGTCCGGCGGTTGAGGATCAGTATGGAGCACAGGTATTCCTCACCGCGACCCCTAATTTCGATTCGAAATGCGCATTTAACATGACGAAAATGCGCGCGATTCGAAGATCTTGGGATCACCAGCCCTCGCGCAGCACCCGCCCCAGCATCGCGACGACCTGGTCGGCGCTCTGCGCCGTCAGACACAGCGGCGGCTTGATCTTCAGCACGTTCGATCGTTCCGAGGTCGTCAGCACCACGACCCCGAGTTCGCGCATCCGTTCGCAGATCGCGGCGGCCTCGGCATCCGCGGGCTCCATCGTCGCGCGATCGCGCACGAGCTCGACGCCCAGATACAGCCCGGCTCCGTGCACGACGGCCACCATCGGATGCTCGTCGCCGAGCGCCCGCAGCCCGTCGGCCAGCCGCGCGCCGATGTTCTCGGCGTTGCGCTGGAGGTCGTCCTCGACCATCGCGTCGAGCACGGCGAGTCCGACGCGGCAACTCAGGGTGCTGCCCCCGGCCGAGGAGAAGAACTGCCCCTGCGTGGCGAGAGCATCCGCGATGCGCTTCGAGGTGATCACTCCGCCGATCGGGAAGCCGTTGCCCATGGGCTTGGCGATCGTGACGATGTCGGGCGCGACGCCCGCCCGCTCGAAGCCCCAGAACGTCGATCCCAGGCGGCCGAAGCCCACCTGCACCTCGTCGGCGATGCACAGACCGCCCGCGGCCCGGACGCGTTCGTAGGCGCCCGCGAGGTACCCCTCGGGTAGGAGCACTCCCCCGGCGTTGCCGAGCACGGATTCGCACAGGAAGGCGGCCGCATCACGGCCGTCACGATCGAGGGCCGCGAGATCGGCCGAGAGGTCGTCGAGATAGCGCCCCGCCGTGTCGTCGCCGCGATACGTGCCGCGGTACCGGTTGGGCACGTCGGCGACGTGCACCCAGTCGGGTCGCGTCTCGAGGGCGAACGGGTTGTCGTAGGCGCTCGTGGTCACCGCATCGCTGGCCATCGTCCAGCCGTGATACGCCTCGCGCAGCGCCACGATCGTGCGCCGCCCGGTCGCCGCCTGCGCGAGCCGGATCGCGAGGTCGACCGCCTCCGAGCCGCTGTTGACGAGCAGCACCGTGTCGAGGCCGCTCCCCTGCGGCATCAGCGCGAGAAGTCGCTCGCTGTACTCCGCGAGGTCGCGGAACAGGAACCGCGAGTTGGTGCCGAGTGTGCGCAGCTGGCGGGCCGCCGCCTCCGCGACCCTCGGGTGTCCGTGCCCGAGGCCGGCGACGTTGTTGACCATGTCGATGTAGGCGCGGCCCGTCGTATCGACCAGGTGGTGCCGCCAGCCGCGCTCGATCTGCGGCGGATGCGCGTAGTACCGCTCCTGGGCGGCGGCGAAGATCCGCTCCCGGCGTGCGAGCTCGTCGGCGGACTCGTCGTGCTGCGCGCGCGACGGCACACCCAGCAACGGCGCGGGATCGGCCGTGAGACGGCGCCAGGCCGGCACCCGCTCGGGCTCGACCAGGGCGGCGCCGGGAGTGCGCGGAGGTCGTTCGGGGGCATCCGCCCGTCGGAGGCCGAGGGTGAGCACGCGATCCGTGTCGGACGCCGGGAGCCACCCCACCATGTCACCCGCCGACACGTGCAGCGCCGCCCGGTCGTCGATCTCGACCCCGCGCAGATCGAGGATCCAGCCGTCCCCGAGCACGATGCGCGGCTCTTCGCGGCTCGCCCGCAGCGCTCCGTCGACGGGACTCGTCACGCGGAGGCGAGGGCCGGCGCCGAGATGGATCTCGGTGTGCACGGGCCAGGTGGGGGCGGCATCCGCGACGTCCACGCGCGTGCGTGTCAGCCGGAACACCCCGTAGGGCAGCAGCGCCGCTCCGGCTCCCCCCGCCAGGGCCGACGCGACCAGGGCCGCCTCGGCATCCGCTCGCTGCCAGCGTCCGGCGTCGAGAGCGTCGGACTCGACGCCCGGATCGACCGCCTCGACGGTGCCGGTGAAGTCGGGCAGCACAGCGGTGAGCGGCGCCCCCTCGACCCGACCGGAGAACTGCGGAGCCTCGACCCCGACTCGTGCGAGCACCTGCTCGCAGACCTCCGCGAGCGGCAGGAGGGTCGCCGCGTCGAAGATCGCCTGCTCCCCCGCGATCCGCTCGCGGGCGTAGTCGTTGTCACCGTCGATCTCGAGCTGCCGCCACCCGCTGGCGACGAGGAGCGCGGCGCGCAGCACCACGAGAGGCCAGACCGCGCGCGCCTCCGCGTCACTCAACGGCGCATCGGCGTGGAAGGCGGCGATCGTGTCGAGGACCCGCAGCGGGCGATCCGGTTCGTGGTGCAGCATCGACGACACGCACACCGCGAGCTCGGCCACACGCCACCCGAGAGCCAGGTCGCCGAGGTCGAGCACGGTGTGCGGGTGCAGGCGGGAGTCGGCCCCTCGCCGCCCCATGACGTTGTCGTCCGTGAGATCGCCGTGGATCGGTTGGACGGGCAGATCGCCCTCGACCGCCGCGAGCGCCTTCCGAGCTTCCTCGGACGCCGCGAGCACGCGCCCGCGCAGCGCGTCGTCGGTGATCGAGCCTGCGAGCTTCGCCGTCTCGTCGAAGGCCACGCGCATGTCCCACATGTGCGGGCGATCGAGTCCCGGATGCCGGAGGGGCGCGAGCGCGTTCACCGACGCCGCCGCGAGCGCTCCGAACTCGGCGAGCACGACCGGCGCGAGATAACCGGCGTCGACGAGCTCCTCCCCGACGGCGAACTCGCTGCGGCGCACGGCGAATCCGCGCCAGCGCTGGGTCAGCGCACCGTCGAGTCCCGGAAGCACGGCGGGCACGGCCACGCCCGCTGCCCGGTAGGCATCGAGGGCCGCGTGCTGGGCGTCGCGCGCATCGTCGCCGAACACCGGGTTGTCGATACGGAGGACGCTGCGCGAACCGTCGACCTCCGTGAGCAGGAAGTTGCGGTCCTGGTTGCTGCCGAGCTCGCGTGCGACGACATCGGCTCCGTAGAGATCGCGGGCGATCCGGGCGGCGTCTCCCTCGTCGACGTCCGGCCGGACGAGTCCCGCGCCGGCCTCAGCCACGGGCGTCGCCGAGCGGGAGGTCGTCGGCGTGACGCGCCAGCGAAGAGCCGTAGCGCTCGGTGAGCTGCACCATCAGATCCGGGGTGTCGCGGTCGACGCCGAACACGTGTCCCGGGAAGTCGAGATCGGGCTGCGCCGCGGCGATCTCGGCATCCCGATCCGGCGAGAACAGCTGGAGCGGATCGCCCACCGCCACCCAGCCGATCGGCACGACCGTGCCCTCGGGAACGCGCGCACGCCTCTGAACGATCGCGTTGACGCGCACCTCGCTGCGCGCACCCACGATCGCGCCGTTGAAGACCCGCGCACCCGAGGCGAGGAACACCTCCTCGCCCACCGTCGCGCCGGCGATGCTCGCCAGCGTACCGACGAGGGTGTGATCACCGATGCGCACGGCGTTCGCGGCGGTCGCCCGCACGAGGGCGTTCTCCATCACGATCACGTGCGCGCCGAGCGTGATCGGCCCGCCCTCGGCCGTGATCACGGCGCCGTGCAGCACCTGGCAGCCCGCGCCGATCTCGACGTCGCCGGAGACGACGGCAGTGGGAGCGATGACGGCGGTGTCGTGGATCCGGGGCCGAGCCCCGAGGTGCTCGTACAACATGCTCACAGCGTAGTGGCGCGGGAGCGCGCGGCGGGAGGTCTGCTCCGCGGTCACTCCTTGGTCGCGGCGGTGCGGCGGAGCATGCCGATGACGAGGGTCGCCAGGAACAGCACGATGCCGAGGACGGCGAGCCAGAGGAGGCCCTTGACCACGAAGCCGAAGACGGCGAGGCCGGCCCACACGATGAGCAGGATGATCAGAAGTGTCCACATGGCTTCAGCCTCCGCCGCCGTGCGCCGGTGCCACACCCCGTTGACGCGCGGTCGTGGCTGGTCTAGTGGGCTACGCGGTCTCGGGGGCTACGCGGTCTCGGCCTTCACGGGCTCCGGGAAGATGGCGGTGAACAACTGCCCCACCCACTCGAGCAGCTCGGCATCCGGGAGGGGTTCGAGCCCGACGCCGACCGCGGCCGGCACCGTGGGCATGGGCACGACCAGCGCCTCGCCGCCGGAGACGAGCTTCGCCTTCGGGTAGAGCCGCTGCAGGCGCACCTTGATCGAATCCTCGAGACGAGCCGGAGCGATGCGCAGGTTCGAGCCCATCACGACGACGTCGGCGAGGCCCGCGCGTGCGGCCCGGCGGCGCAGACGGGCGATCGCGATGAGCCCCTCGACCTCGGCCGGGGGCGTGCCGTAGCGGTCGGTGAGCTCGTCGATGACGAGGTCGATCGCGTCGTCCTTCGCCGTCGCGATCGAGGCCGCCGACAGCTTCTGATAGGCCTCGAGCCGCAGGCGTTCGCTGTCGATGTAGTACTCGGGGATGCGCGCGTCGAGCGGCAACTCGAGACGCAGCTCCTGACCGGACTCGACCTCCTCGCCGCGGAACGTCGACACCGCCTCGCCGATCATGCGCAGATACAGGTCGAAGCCGACGCCCGCGATGTGACCGGCCTGCTCGCCGCCGAGCAGGTTGCCCGCGCCGCGCAGCTCGAGGTCCTTCAGGGCGACCTGCATGCCCGAACCGAGGTCGTTGTTCACGGCGATCGTCTGCAGTCGGTCGGCCGCCGTCTCGCTGAGCGGCTTCATCTCGTCGTACAGGAAGTACGCGTAGGCGCGCTCGCGACCGCGGCCCACGCGTCCGCGGAGCTGGTGCAGCTGGCTGAGGCCGTAGCGGTCGGCTCGATCGATGATGATCGTGTTCGCGTTCGAGATGTCGAGCCCGGTCTCGATGATCGTCGTCGAGACGAGCACGTCGAACTTGCGCTCCCAGAAGTCGTCGACGACCTGCTCGAGCGCGTGCTCGCCCATCTGCCCGTGGGCGACCGCGATGCGCGCCTCGGGCACGAGCTCGGCGAGCTCGGCGGCGACGCGCTGGATGGACTGCACCCGGTTGTGCACGAAGAACACCTGACCCTCGCGCAGGATCTCGCGACGGATCGCCGCGGCCATCTGCTTGTCGCTGCGCGGACCGACGAACGACAGGATCGGATGCCGGTCCTCCGGCGGGGTGGCCAGCGTCGACATCTCGCGGATGCCGGTGACCGCCATCTCGAGCGTGCGCGGGATCGGCGTGGCGCTCATGGCGAGGATGTCGACGTTCGTCTTCATCTTCTTGAGAGCGTCCTTGT
This sequence comes from Microbacterium galbinum, assembly GCF_023101185.1. Taxonomy (GTDB): domain Bacteria; phylum Actinomycetota; class Actinomycetes; order Actinomycetales; family Microbacteriaceae; genus Microbacterium; species Microbacterium galbinum. The sequence continues at coordinate 2,384,460 of NZ_CP078077.1, read as the reverse complement.
GCTCGACGCCGAACCGCTGCTCCTCGTCGATGATCATCAGACCGAGGTCCTTGAACATCACCTGGTCGGTGAGGATGCGGTGCGTGCCGATGACCATGTCGACCGTGCCGTCGAGCAGACCCTGCAGCGTGAGGCCGGCCTCCTTGTCGGTCTGGAATCGCGAGAGCGGGCGCACCTTCACCGGAAATCCGGCGAAGCGCTCGGTGAACGTCTCGAGGTGCTGCTTCACCAGCAGCGTCGTCGGCACGAGCATCGCGACCTGCTTGCCGTCTTGAATGGCCTTGAACGCCGCGCGCACGGCCACCTCGGTCTTGCCGAAGCCGACATCGCCCGAGAGCAGGCGGTCCATCGGGATCGGCCGCTCCATGTCGGCCTTGATCTCGTCGATCGTCTGCAGCTGGTCGGCCGTCTCGGCGAAGGGGAACGCCTCCTCGAGCTCGCGCTGCCAGGGGGTGTCGGGCCCGAAGGCGTAGCCCTTGGCGCTCATGCGCGCCGAATAGAGCTTGACGAGCTCGACGGCGATGTCGCGCACGGCCTTGCGGGCCTTGCCCTTGGCCTGCGACCAGTCGCTGCCGCCCATCTTCGACAGGGTCGGGCCCTCACCCCCCACGTACTTCGAGAGCAGGTCGAGCTGATCGGTGGGCACGTAGAGCTTGTCACCCGGGTAACCGCGCTTCGAGGGCGCGTACTCGAGCACGAGGTAGTCGCGCACCGACTTCGTGGCGTTGCGTCCACCGGTCGAGACCTCGCGCTGCGTCATCTCGACGAAGCGTCCGATGCCGTGGGTGTTGTGCACCACGAAGTCGCCCGGCTTGAGCTGCAGCGGGTCGACGACGTTCTTGCGGCGGGAGGCGAGCTTCTTGACGACGCGCTGGTCTCCGCCGATCGTGCGACCGTAGAACTCGTTGTCGGTGAGGACGGCGAGCTTCGCCTCCGGCACCTGGAATCCGGCCTCGACCGAGCCGGTGAGCAGCGTCGCGACGCCGGGCTCGGGCGCATCGTTCAACTCGGGAAGGATGCGAGCGGCGATGCCGCGATCGGCGAGCACGTCGCGGGCGCGATCGACGAGACCCGAACCGGTGGCGATGACCACGACGCGCCAGCCCTCGGAGATGCGCCCGGCGACGAAGGAGATCGCCCCGTCGACGTTTCCGTGGAACGACGGGATCACGGTGGCGTCGAGGTTCGCCGCCTCGGCCTCGTCTTCACCGAGACCCGCGCCGAAGGGGCTGAGCCGCCACCACACACCGCCGCGGTCGCGGACGACCTCGCGCAACTGGGCGATCGTGAGGAAGTCGCCCGCGCCGAGATCGATGGGGGCGGAGGCACCCGAGGTCGCGGCGCTCCAGGCCGCATCGAGGAACTCGCGATTGGTGTCGCCGAGGGTGATGGCCCGGGCGCTCGAACGCTCGGGGTCGACCACGGCGGTCGCCGCCCCCGCGGGAAGGTACTCGGCGAGCGACGAGAGGGGACCGGCGACCGCGGGCAGGAGCGACTCCATGCCCTCGACCGGGATGCCCTCGGCCATCTTCTCGAGCATGCCCGCGATCGCCGGGAAGCCGCCGATCAGCGCACGCGCGCGATCGCGCACGTCGTCGGTGAGCAGCAGCTCGCGGCTGGGCGGCAGGTCGACCGAGCCGATGTCGCCGGGGAGGGAGCGCTGGTCGGCGACCGAGAACGCGCGGATCTGATCGATCTCGTCGCCGAAGAACTCGACGCGGTACGGATGCTCGGAGATCGCCGGGAACACGTCGAGGATGCCGCCGCGCACCGCGAACTCACCGCGACGCGAGACCATGTCGACGCGCGAGTAGGCGCGCTCGACGAGACGGGCGGCCACGGTGTCGAGTTCGAGGCCGCGGCTGCCGACCGCGAGCTCGAGCGGCTCGATCTCGCCGAGGTTGCCGGCGATCGGCTGCAGGGCCGCGCGCACCGAGGCGACGACGACGAGCGGATGATCGCCCGCCCACTCGCGGATGCGGCGCAGCGTCTGCAGTCGGAGACCCACCGTGTCGGGACTCGGGCTGAGGCGCTCGTGCGGCAGCGTCTCCCAGGCCGGGAACGTGAGCACCTCGGCGTCGGGGATGTAGGAGCCGAGCGCCTGCGCCAGGCTCTCGGCGCGGCGGCCCGTAGGCACGACGGCGAGCAACGCCTGCGGATGCCCCGCGGCGGCGCGCTTGGCGAGGAGTCCCGCGAGGGCCGGAGCATCGAGCCCGTCGACGAGGCCGAGGTCGGCATCGGTCTGAGCCCAGCCGAGCGCTTCACGGTACAGAGACGCCTCTTCCAAGGCGCGCAGAATCCCTGGAACAGTCACCGGACAAGACTAGCCGCCGCCTCCGACATCGGCTCCGGCATCCGCCCTCTGGCGCCCTCTGCCGCCCGCCGCGGGCGATACCGTAGTCCGATGGAAGCTGTGCGACTGGAGACCGAGCGCCTCGTGCTGGCGGCGCCGACCGACGCCGACATCGACGCGATCACGGCCGCGTGCCAGGACCCGGAGATCCCGCGCTGGACCACCGTGCCCTCGCCCTACTCGCGCGAGGACGCCGCCGAATACGTGCGTCTGACCGGCGAGTGGTGGGCCGACGGGTCGCAGGCGGTGTGGAGCGTGCACGCGGGTGAGGAGCTCGTGGGCTCGATCGGGCTGCACCACATCACCCCGCACGACGCCGGTGGGCATGCCGAACTCGGCTACTGGGTCGCGGCATCCGCCCGTGGTCGGGGGTATCTCGTCGAGGCGGCCCGCTCCGTCATCGACTGGGGCTTCGACGAGCTGGGTCTCGCACGCCTCACCTGGCGCGCCGTGGTCGGGAACGTTCCCTCGGCTCGCGCCGCCCGCGCGCTCGGCTTCCGCTACGAGGGTCTTCAGCGGCAACTGCTCACCGGACCGCGCGGCCGCGACGACGGCTGGGTCGCGGGGCTCCTCCCCACCGACGACCGCGCCCCGGTGGCCTGGCCCGTCCTCTGACCCGTCCCTCGCGCCCGGAGCCGGGGGTGACGATGTCGGATGCCGGTGGCAGGATGTTCGCATGCCCGAGATGCCGGAGGTGCAGGGGCTCGTCGACTTCCTGGGCGAGCGCGTCGTGGGGCGCACGATCACGCGCACGAGCGTGGCGGCGATCGCCGCGCTGAAGACCTACGACCCGCCCAACACCGCGCTGCACGGCGCCGTGATCAGCGGCGCCTCGCGGCGGGGCAAGTTCATCGTGCTCTCGTGCGGAGACGATCTTCACCTCGTCTTCCACCTCGCGAAGGCGGGCTGGCTGCGATGGTACGAGACCCTGCCCACGACGATAATCAAGCCCGGCAAGACGCCGATCGCCCTGCGCGTCGCGCTCGACGACGGCAGCGGGTTCGACCTCACCGAGGCGGGCACGAAGAAGTCCCTCGCGGTCTACGTCGTGCGCGACCCGGCGGAGGTGCCGGGCATCGCCCGTCTCGGCCCGGACCCTCTCGACGACGCCTTCACCCGCGAAGTGTTCGCCGGTCTCCTGGACGGCAAGCGCACGCAGATCAAGGGCCTGCTGCGCGATCAGGCGGTGATCGCCGGCATCGGCAACGCGTACTCCGACGAGATCCTGCACGCCGCGCGCATGTCGCCGTACGCGATCGCCGCGACGCTCGACGACGCGGCGATCGACTCGCTGTTCGCGGCGATGCAGGCGACTCTGCGCGAGGCGCTCGCCGAGGCATCCGGCAAGCCCCCGGCCGAGCTGAAGGACGCGAAGCGCCGGGGGATGCAGGTGCACGCCCGCCGCGGCGAGACCTGCCCGGTCTGCGGCGACACCGTGCGCAGCGTCTTCTTCGCCGACCGCTCTCTCGAGTACTGCCCGACCTGCCAGACGGGCGGAAAGATGCTCGCCGACCGACGCCTGTCGCGCCTGCTGAAATGAGCCGAGACGTCGCCGGATGACGGGGAATGAATTCCGCGCGGGCGCGTTGAGTACACTCAGAACATCAACGTGCTCCGGGGTCGGTGGGAATCCGAACCGGCGGTGACAGTCCGCGAGCGTCTCGGTTTCGACCGAGGTGCCGATCCGGTGGAAATCCGGGACCGACGGTGATGCGGGAGAGATCCCGCTAGTCCGGAAGGGAGGCAGCACGATGCGCCGCCGTGCGCGCCGTCCGCCTCCCCCGGAGCCTTCAGAGAAGGACGACGGATGGCAGTGAACGAGACAGAGCGCGAGGCGATGAGCCGTGCTCTCGCGCTCGCGGCGCTCGGCCCCCGCGGCGTGAACCCGCAGGTCGGCGCGGTCATCCTCTCCCCCGACGGCACGATCCTCGCCGAGGGATGGCACCACGGCGCCGGCACCCCGCACGCCGAGGTCGACGCGCTGTCGAAGCTCGCCCCCGGCGCAGCCCGCGGCGCGACGGCGGTCGTGACCCTCGAACCCTGCAACCACACCGGACGCACCGGTCCCTGCGCGCTCGCCCTGATCGAGGCCGGCGTGAGCCGCGTCGTCTACGCGCTCGACGATCCCGGCGCCGTGTCGGGCGGAGGCGCCGAACGGCTGCGGGCCGCGGGCGTCAGCGTCGAGGCCGGCGAGCAGGCGGATGCCGCGCACGCCGTGATCGAGGGATGGCTCACCGCGCAGCGCCTCGGCCGCCCCCACGTCACCGTGAAGTGGGCGCAGAGCCTCGACGGACGCGCCGCAGCCGACGACGGATCGAGCCAGTGGATCACCGGTCCCGCTGCCCGTGCCGATGTGCACCGCCGCCGCGCGGCATCCGATGCCATCGTCGTCGGCACCGGCACCGTGCTGGCCGACGACCCCTCGCTCACCGCTCGCGACGGAGACGCGCTCCTCCCCGACCAGCCCGTCCCGGTGGTCATCGGCTCGCGCCCCACTCCGGCGGATGCGGCGGTGCGCCGGCATCCGCACACTCCCCTCTTCTTCGACGGACACGACCTGCACGCGGTGCTCGCCGACCTGCACGGCCGCGGCATCCAGAGCGTCTTCGTCGAGGGCGGGCCGACCCTCGCGAGTGCGTTCGTGGCGGCGGGGTTGGCCGATCGCGTGCTCGCCTACATCGCCCCCGTGCTGCTGGGCGGAAGCCGCCTCGCCCTCACCGACATCGGCGTCTCGTCCATCGGCGAGGCGCACCGCCTGACGATCGACGAGTGGCTGCCCCTCGGCGCCGATCTGCTCGCGATCGCCCATCCCGCTTCTCTCCCCACCGCGTCGACCGAAGGAGCCGTCTGATGTTCACCGGGATCATCGAGGAGATCGGCGAGATCACCGCCATCTCGCCGTCGGGTGACGGCTGGCGTCTGACCGTGCGCGCTCCGAAGGCCGCCGCCGACGCCGTGCACGGCGAGTCGATCGCCGTCTCGGGCGTGTGCCTGACCGTGGTCGCCTCGGATGCGGATTCCTTCGACGCCGACGTCATGAAGCAGACCCTCGACGTCGCGGCGCTCGGCGATGCCGCCGTCGGCACCCGCGTCAACATCGAGAAGGCGATGCCCGTCGGCGCGCGCCTGGGCGGGCACATCGTGCAGGGGCACGTCGACGGCGTCGGCACGGTTCTCGAGGTGCGGCCCGGAGCGCAGTGGAGCGTGCTGCGCATCGGCCTTCCCGCCGACCTCGCCCCGCTCGTCGTCGACAAGGGATCGATCTCGGTCGACGGCACCTCGCTCACCGTCAGCGCGGTCAGCGACCCTCCTCCGTCAGGCTCAGGACCCGACGAGCAGCAGTGGTTCGAGATCTCCCTGATCCCCGAGACGCTCACCGCGACGACCCTCGGCACCCGCGCCGTCGGCGACCGCGTCAACCTCGAGACCGACATCCTCGCCCGGCACGTCGAGCGCCTGCTCGCGTTCCGGACCGCACCGGAAGGAGGCTCGCGATGAGCCTTTCCACGATCGCCGACGCGCTCGACGCCCTGCGCGCCGGGCGCCCCGTCCTCGTCGCCGACGACGAGAACCGTGAGAACGAGGGCGACGTCATCCTCTCGGCAGAGCTCGCCACCCCCGAGTGGGTCGCGTGGACCGTGCGCTGGTCGTCCGGATTCATCTGCGCGCCGATGCCCGCCGACCGCGCCGACGACCTCAACCTGCAGCCGATGGTCGCCGCGAGCGAAGACGCGCGCGCCACGGCGTACACGGTGAGCGTCGATGCCGCCGAGGGCGTCACGACCGGTATCAGCGCGCACGACCGCGCGCACACGCTCAACGTGCTCGCGAACCCCGAATCGACCGCCACGAGCATCATCCGCCCGGGCCACGTGCTGCCGCTGCGCGCGGTCGACGGCGGGGTGCGCGAGCGCAGCGGCCACACCGAGGCCGCCGTCGATCTCATGCGCCTCGCGGGACTGCAGCCGGTGGGGGCGATCGCCGAGGTCGTCGCCGAGGACGGCAGCATGATGCGGATGCCGGGGCTCCTCGAGCTCGGTGCCCGCGACGGTGTGCCCGTCATCACGATCGAGCAGCTGATCGACCACCTCAACGAGATCGACCCGCAGGGCGACAACGGCCCGGTGCGCAACCGCCGCGTGAGCCTGCGCGCCGATGCGACCGTGCCGACCACGCACGGAACCTTCCGGTTCCTCGCCTACAAGGACCGCGTCACCGGCACCGACCACATCGCCGTCGTCTCGGGCGAACCGCAGGAGACCTCGCTCGTGCGCGTGCACTCCGAGTGCCTGACCGGCGAAGCCTTCGGTTCGCTCAAGTGCGAGTGCGGCCCCCAGCTCGACGCCGCGCTCGACGCGATCGAGCAGGACGGCGGCATCGTCATCTACATGCGCGGTCACGAGGGACGCGGCATCGGGCTCATCAACAAGCTCCGGGCATACAGCCTGCAGGAGGAGGGGCTCGACACCGTCGACGCGAACCTCGCTCTCGGGCTGCCGGCCGATGCCCGCGAATACGCGGCGGCCGCCGGCATCCTCGCCGATCTCGGCGTGTCGAAGGTGCGCCTGCTGACGAACAACATCGACAAGGTGAATCAGCTGCGCGAGCTCGGCCTCGACGTGGTCGAGCAGGTGCCGCTCATCGTCGGCGTCGGACCCAACAACCACCAGTATCTCGAGACCAAGCGTGACCGCATGGGTCACATCATCGGTGAGGACGAGCTCAAGGCCGCCCTCGCAGGACGGAAGGACGACGCATGAGCGGCGCAGGAGCACCCACGACCGGGAACATCGACGGACGCGGACTCGACGTCGTCATCATCGCCGGCACCTGGCACGACACGATCACGAACGGCCTCATCGCCGGGGCCGAGCGCGTGCTGAACGAGGCGCGGGCCACGCACCGCCTCGTGCGCGTGCCGGGATCCTTCGAACTCGCCGTCGCCGCACAGGCCGCCTTCGCCGGTGGTGCGGATGCGGTCGTCGCGCTCGGCGTGATCATCCGCGGCGGCACCCCGCACTTCGAGTACGTGTCGGCGGCGACGACCGATGGCCTCACCCGCGTCTCGCTCGACACCGGCAAGCCCGTCGGCTTCGGCGTGCTCACCCTCGACGACGAGCAGCAGGGTCTCGACCGTGCGGGTCTCGAGGGATCGAAGGAGGACAAGGGCGCCGAAGCAGCGGATGCCGCGCTGCGCACCGCCCTCGTCATCAAGGAGCTGCGGGGCTGAGAGCGCGCTGAGGCCAGCCTTCCCTTCGTAGCGGAGGGAAGGCGCGGACTCGTACGGTGAGGGTCATGAGACCCTGCGCCACATCGTTCTCTTCGTCCACCTGATCGGCTTCGCCGTGCTCTTCGGAGCGTGGGCGGCGCAGGCTTTCGGCGGTAAGCGCGTCTTCACGCGGCTGATGAGCATCGGCATGGCGATCGCCGCGGTCGCCGGTCTCGCTCTCGCCGCCCCGTGGGGCATCTCGTACGAACTGAACTACGTCAAGATCGGCGTGAAGCTCGTGCTGCTGCTCGTCATCGGCGCACTGCTCGGCATCGGCACCGCGCGGCAGAAGCGCGGAGCATCCGTGCCCCCGGTGATGTTCTGGCTAGTCGGAATCCTCACCGCCGCGAACGCCGCCATCGCCGCGATCTGGCGCTGAGCCCACCCGCGACTGACGTCTGGCGCGTCTTTCGCGTCCCTCGCGTGCTCGTTTGCACGGAGGCGTCACGTCTGCACGGAGCATCCGGTGGTTTCGTCGTGCGGGTGTGATCGAGCCGTGCAGGTGTGGCTCAGCCTCGGGGCTGGCCTCCGTTCGCAGGGATAACGCACACGCGCAGGGAGACATCGGGCATTCTTCCCTGCAGACGTCGTCATTCCCTGCAGGTGAGCGCGAGGCGAGCACGTCTGCACGGAGATGTCACGTCTGCACGGAGCATCCGGTGGTTTCGTCGTGCGGGTGTGATCGATCCGTGCAGATGAGACGGCGGGAGGCTCGGTACCTGGGGCAGAGTGAGCTCGTCGATGGCCCGCCGTCGTGTGCATCGCACCTGCAGGTGCGTGTTCAGCAGCCGGGGGCGGTGGGTTGTTCGGTGCAGGTGTGGGCGACGAGGGCGGTGTGGGCTTCGTAGATGCGGATCTGTTGGGTGGGGCCGGGGATGGTGAGGGTTCCGGTGAGGGGGATCCACCCGGTGCCGAGGTCGATCTCGGCGGTGTAGTGGATGGTGACGGTGGTGCCGTAGGTGCCGCGGTCGGTGTAGGTGTGGCTCGTGGCGGTGGGGGTGAACTGGGGTTGGTCGAGGGTGTCCCAGGTGGCGCCGGGAGTGGTGGTGTGGGCGGTGGTGCCGTCGCCGTAGGCGAAGTCGTAGCCGACCGGGGTGAAGCGGGCGGTGAGGGGTGCGCCGAAGAGGGTGCCGGTGCGGGTGTGCACCGATGCGGTCGTGACGAAGTTCGTGGGGAGCCCGGCGATGCCGACATTAGAGGGGTCGGCGGTCGGCGTCGCGGTCGCCGGGGTGAGGGTGACGAGATCGGTGATGGAGATCGTCGGGGCGGCGGGGGCGGATGCCGGGGCCTCAGGCGTCAGACCGGGTTCTGCGCCCCGCACGCATCGAAGGTCGGAGACACCGCGACAGTCATCCGTGTCGTAGTTCTGCTGAGGACGGGAGTAGCGGGGAGCGGACGTTCCCGGGGTCGAGTAACCGGAGTTCGAGCCCGGATTCGACGACGAGCCGGGGTACTGCGGGCCCGGCTGGGTTCCGGTGACCGTCACGGACGAGCCGTCGGTGGAGCCGCAGAGGCCCACGGTCTTGATCGCCGGCGCGCAATCCTGCGTCGCTGCGACCGCAGGCGCAGGGTGGAGAGAAAGCATGAATACAAGCGCAAGCACAGCACCGAGCCGTTTAGTCTTCATCAGCACTCATCCGCCGACGCAGCGGACTCGGTCGTGATCTTGAGCTGATCGCCGACCCGCACGAAGGTAACCAGCTGAGCGACGACTTCTTCACGATCCTGCGGAGTCACGTCCGCGTCGTTCGCGTCACGCACATGGAGGCCGCTTCCGTCCAGGCAAATGCGTGCACTGATGGTCGGCTCGCTATCAAGCCCCGAAGCGTCGACTCCTGTGAATGACGTGAGGCTATTAACTCCCACGAGACGCAGCCCCTCCTCCTGAAGGAACCGAATCCCGTCGATATCAGCCTCCAGCGCCTCTCCGATGAGGAAGTCCTGAGGATCCGGATCCGACTCTCCCGCGATCCGCGCGTTCCCCGCCTCGTTGTACTCCCGGTACACCTCCTCCGCCGCGGCGAACGCCTCTTCCTCGCTGGCGAACGCCGGCGTCGGGGTGGGCGTGGCTTCCGGGGCGGGTGCGCAGCCGCTGAGGGCGGCGGCGACCACGGCGAGTGCGAGGGTGGCAGCGGGGTATCGAGTCGACATCACCGCCACAAAGTAGCCCGAATCTGAGCGCACCCGCGGGAGTTATCCACAGGCCGCCGTCGCGCATCGCGGGGCGGGGTCCTTCGACAGGCTCAGGGACCCAGTTCCGGGGGAACCTTCGACAGGCTCAGGGACCCAGTTGAGCGGGGCGCGGGGGTGCCGTGCTCTCGCGGACGACGAGTTCGGTGCCGACGAGGGGCGTCTGCGCGACCTCTCCCCCGTCGAGTTCCGCGAGCAGCGCGTCGACCGCGAGCGCGCCGACCCTCTCGGGGTGCTGCTGCACCGTCGTGAGCGGCGGCCAGATCTGCGCCGCGTCGGGCAGTCCATCGAATCCGACCACGCTGACGTCGCCGGGGATATCTCGGCCTGCTTCGCGGAACGCGCGCACCACGCCGATCGCCATCTGGTCGTTCGCGGCGAAGACCGCGGTGACGTCGTCGCGGTCGCGCAACTCGACACCGGCCCGGTAGCCGGAGGCAGCGCTCCAGTCGCCCGGGATCATCTCGGGAACCCGGCGACCCTGCGCCTCCAACGTCGACCGCCAGGCCTCGCGGCGACGTTCGGCGGAGTAGGACTCGGTCGGCCCCGACACGTGCCAGACGGTCTCGTGCCCGAGGTCGAGCAGATGCTCGGTCGCGAGCCGGGCGCCCTGCGCCTGGTCGGTGTCGACGAACGGATGCGTCGAGCCGCGGTTCGAGTCGACGAGCACGATCGGCAACCCGTCGGGGATCTCGACCTCCGCCTCATCGAGCTGGTGGGCCTCGACCACGATGATGATGCCGTCGACGGCATGCTCCTCGAGACGGCGGAACGCGCCCGCCACGGTCTCGCGGGCGCTGGACTCGACCGGGATCAGGGTGAGCGCGTAGCCCATCTGCGAGGCGCGCACGGCGATCGCGTCGAGCGTGCGCTGGTTCCCATAGGAGCTGAACGAGAACATGATCACGCCGATGGCGCGGAAGCGGCCCGATCGCAGAGCCCTGGCCGCACTGTTGGGCCGATAGCCGAGATGCTGCATCGCCTGCTCGACGCGCTCCCTGGTCGCCGCACCGACGTAGCCGCGCGCGTTCACCACCCGGGAGACGGTCTGGCCGGAGACGCCGGCCTCGCGCGCCACGTCTTCCATCGAGGGGTCTCGCCGCCGCGGCGACTGCTCTGTCGAGGATTCCAGGGACACGATTGATCATCCATTCATGTGTTGACGTTGACACACTAGCAGCGGATCGCATATGTTGACGTTGACACACGGCGCAGTGAGCGCCTGGACTTGGAGAAGGTCTCGTCGATGACGACTGAAATCATTGCGGCCCCCGGAGCCGCCGGCATCCGCCGCCGCGAGAAGCGCGACTGGAAGGGATGGGCCTTCGTCGGCCCGTTCATGCTCGTGTTCGCGCTGGTGTTCCTCACCCCGCTCGCGTACGCCCTGTACCTCAGCTTCTTCCAGGAGAAGCTCATCGGTGGCAACGCGTTCGTCGGCGTCGACAACTACGTGCGCGCCCTCACCGACCCCCAGTTCTGGGAGGCGTTCGGCCGAGTGCTGATCTTCCTCGTCGTGCAGGTGCCGATCATGCTCGCCCTCGCCCTCGGCGCGGCCCTGGCCCTCGACAGCGCGCGCCTGCGCGGGGCCTCGTTCTTCCGCATCCTGATCTTCCTGCCGTACGCGGTCCCCGCCGTCGTCGCGGTGCTCATGTGGGGCTACATCTACGGCGACCAGTTCGGTCTGACGTCGAACTTCAACGATTTCCTCGGCAGCGACCTCATCACTCCGTTCGCCCGTGAATGGATCCTCGTGTCGATCGGAAACATCGTGACGTGGCAGTTCGTCGGCTACAACATGCTGATCTTCTACTCCTCGCTCAAGACGATCCCCACCGAGATGTACGAGGCGGCCTCGCTCGACGGCGCCGGCGCCTGGCGCACGATCTTCTCCATCAAGATCCCCTCCGTGCGCGGCGCGCTCGTCATCGCCACGATCTTCTCGATCATCGGCAGCTTCCAGCTCTTCAACGAGCCCAACATCCTGCGCCCCCTCGCCCCGAACGTGATCACGACGTACTTCACCCCCAACATGTACGCGTACAACCTCTCGTTCGCGGGCCAGCAGTTCAACTACGCCGCGACGATCGCCATCATCATGGGCATCATCACGGCCGTGATCGCCTACGTCGTGCAACTGCGCGGCTCGAAGTCGGAGGTGCGCTGAGATGGCACTCCCCCTCGCCCGCTCCACACGCAAGCGCAACGACCCGATGAACCCGCGGTCGTCGAAGACGCTGCTGATCGTGATGGTCGTGTACGCGCTGTACACGCTCGTGCCGCTCGTCTGGCTGCTGTTCAGCTCGACCAAGACGCAGTCGGGCCTCTTCAGCTCGTTCGGCCTCTGGTTCGCCGACGACTTCGCGTTCATCGACAACCTGGTCGCGACGTTCTCGTTCCGCGACGGCATCTTCCTGCGCTGGCTGGGCAACACCCTGCTCTACGTCGTGGTCGGCGCGGGCGGCGCGACGCTGCTGGCGACCATGGCCGGCTACGGCCTGGCGAAGTACCGCTTCCCCGGCCGACGCGCGGTCTTCGCGATCGTGCTCGGCGCGGTCGCGGTGCCCGGCACGGCGCTCGCGGTGCCCACCTTCCTGCTCTTCAGCGAGCTGGGTCTGACGAACACCCCCTGGGCGGTCATCATCCCTTCGCTGATCAGCCCGTTCGGCCTCTACCTCATCTGGGTGTTCGCCTCGGAATCCGTGCCGACCGAACTGCTGGAAGCCGCTCGCATCGACGGCGCCGGGGAGTTCCGCACGTTCTTCACGATCTCGATGCGCCTGCTCGCACCCGGCATCGTGACCGTCGCCCTCTTCACGGTCGTCGCGACGTGGAACAACTACTTCCTGCCCTTGATCATGCTCTCCGACCCCGCCTGGTACCCGCTCACCGTGGGCCTGAACCAGTGGAGCTCGCAGGCGATCGGGGCCGGATCCCAGCCGATCTACAACCTGGTGATCATGGGCTCGCTGCTCACGATCATCCCGATCGTGATCGCCTTCCTGCTGCTGCAGCGGTTCTGGCAGTCAGGTCTCACCGCGGGAAGCGTCAAGCAGTAAGCACCCCTCTTCCCGCACCTCGCATCGCAGAAAACGTCGATCCGATGCTGGATCGCACTCCCGAAAGGACACAGCAATGAAGCACCTTCCTCACCCCGCTGCGCGCCGCACCCTGACGGTGCTCGCCGCCGGCACCGTCGCGGCTCTCGCCTTGGCCGGCTGCAGCACCGGAGGCACCGGAGGCGGCAGCGCCGCCGGCGACGGATCGTTCGACTCGGTCGAGGCCGCGCTCGAGAAGGGCGGCGAGATCACGTACTGGTCGTGGACCCCCTCCGCCGAGGCGCAGGCCGCGGCGTTCATGGACGAGTACCCGAACGTCAAGGTCAACGTCGTCAATGCCGGCACCAACACCGACGAGTACACGAAGCTGCAGAACGCCATCAAGGCGGGCTCCGGTGCTCCCGACGTCGTGCAGGTCGAGTACTACGCCTTCCCGCAGTTCGCCCTCACGGATGCCTTCGTCGACCTGTCTCAGTACGGCTTCGGCGACTTCGAGGACGACTACACCGCCTCGACCTGGAACTCGGTCACCGACGGTGACGCCATCTACGGCCTCCCCCAGGACTCGGGCCCCATGGCGCTGTTCTACAACAAGGCCGTGTTCGACGCCGCCGGCATCGCCGTGCCGACCACGTGGGACGAGTACTACGAGGCCGCGAAGGCGATCCACGCCGCGAACCCCGACGCGTACATCACCAACGACACCGGCGACGCGGGCTTCGCGACGTCGATGATCTGGCAGGCCGGCGGCCAGCCCTTCTCGACCGACGGCACCGACGTCACGATCGACCTTCAGGACGAGGGTTCGAAGAAGTGGACCGAGAACTGGAACCGTCTCGTCGAGGAAGACCTCGTCGCCCCGGTCAGCAGCTGGAGCGACGAGTGGTTCCGCGCCCTCGGCGACGGCAGCATCGCGACCCTCGTGATCGGCGCCTGGATGCCCGGCAACCTCATCTCGGGTGCGCCCGACGGCGCCGGTGACTGGCGCGTCGCTCCGATGCCGACCTACGACGGCACCCCCGCCAGCGCCGAGAACGGCGGCGGCGGCCAGGCCGTGACCACGCAGAGCGAGAACCCGGAGCTCGCGGCCGGATTCCTGTGGTGGCTCAACAACTCCGAGGACAGCATCTCGCTCTTCCTCGAGAGCGGCGGCTTCCCGTCGACCTCCGCCGAGCTGTCGAGCGAGGAGTTCCTCTCCGACGCCCCGGAGTACTTCGGCGGCCAGAAGATCAACGAGGTACTCGCCGCAGCGGCCGAGGACGTGGTCCCCGACTGGAGCTACCTCCCCTACCAGGTCTACGGCATCAGCATCTTCGGTGACACCGTCGGCCAGGCCTACCAGAACGGCACCGACCTGAACGAGGGCCTCATCGCCTGGCAGGACGCGCTGGTCGAGTACGGCAACTCGCAGGGCTTCAGCGTCAACAAGTAACACGGTGGCCGGATCGGGCCCTTCGACAGGCTCAGGGAACGATCCTGAGCTCGGGACCCGATCCGGCCACTTCTCTACCGAAAGCACTTCACATCGTGACCTCCTTCACCATCGGCGACACCGACTTCCTCCGCGACGGACGGAAGCACCAGGTCATCGCCGGCGCCCTGCACTACTTCCGCATCCACCCGGACCAGTGGCAGGACCGCATCCGCAAGGCGCGCCTGATGGGTCTCAACACGATCGAGACCTACGTCGCCTGGAACGCGCACGAACCTCGGCGCGGCGAGTGGGACGCCACCGGATGGAACGACCTCGGCCGCTTCCTCGACCTCGTGCACGCGGAGGGGATGGACGCGATCGTGCGCCCCGGACCGTACATCTGCGCCGAGTGGCACAACGGCGGCCTGCCGACCTGGCTGACCGCCGGCGAGCGCGCTCTGCGCTCCTCCGATCCGGCGTTCCTCGCCGATATCAGCGCCTACCTGCGCCGCGTGTACGAGATCGTCGCCCCGCGGCAGATCGACCGCGGAGGTCCCGTCGTGCTCGTGCAGATCGAGAACGAGTACGGCGCCTACGGCTCCGACAAGGCCTACCTCGAAGCCCTCGTCGCCCTCACCCGCGAGGCCGGGATCACGGTGCCGCTCACGACCGTCGATCAGCCCACCGATCAGATGCTCGCCGATGGCAGCCTGCCCGAGCTCCACAAGACCGGCTCGTTCGGATCGCGCAGCACCGAGCGTCTCGCGACCCTGCGCGCGCACCAGCCCACCGGGCCCCTCATGTGCTCCGAGTTCTGGGACGGATGGTTCGACTGGTGGGGCGGGGTGCACCACACGACCGACGTGGATGCCGCGGCATCCGATCTCGACGCCCTGCTCGCCGCAGGAGCGTCGGTGAACATCTACATGTTCCACGGCGGCACGAACTTCGGCCTGACGAACGGCGCGAACCACAAGGGTCGCTACCTCCCGATCGTCACGTCGTACGACTACGACGCCCCGCTCGACGAGGCCGGCGATCCGACGGCGAAGTTCTTCGCCTTCCGCGACGTGATCGCGAAGTACGCGCCGGTTCCCGACGAGCTGCCCGCGCCCCGGGCATCCGCCCCGGTCGCGAGCGTCGAACTCACGCCCGCCGGCGCCTGGACGGACGCCGCGGCATCCGCTTCTCCTGCTCCACTCCCGGCCACGTTCGATGAGTTGGGGCACCTCAGCGCCCTTGTGCGCTACGACGTCGCCCTTCCTCCGATGAGCGGCCCCGGCCTGCTCACGGTCGAGGAGGTGCGCGACCTCGCCTGGGTGAGCGTCGACGGCCAGCCCGTCGGCACCCTGTCGCGCACGCGGCACGACCAGGCGCTGCGGATCCCCGCCGGTCGCACCCTCAGCATCCTCGTCGAGGAGCAGGGTCGCGTGAACTACGACCATCGTCTCGGCGAGGAGAAGGGCCTGATCGGCGCTCCGATGCTCGATGGTGCGCCCCTTGGCGACTGGACCTCGACTCCGCTCGACGTGCAGGCCATCGCCGACGAGGTCGCGACCCGCACCGCCCCCCGATCGGGCGACGGCCCGCACGCCTGGACGGGTGACCTCGTGCTGGATGCTCCGGCCGACCTCTTCCTCGACACCGGCGCGTGGACCAAGGGATACGCGTTCGTGAACGGGTTCTTCCTCGGCCGCTACTGGCGCAACGGTCCGCAGCGCACGCTGTTCGTTCCCGCGCCGGCGACCCGCGCCGGGGTGAACCGCGTCGTCGTGCTCGAACTCGAGGAACTGCTCTCGCCGCGTGCGGAGTTCGTGCGCGGACTGTGCCTGGGCGACACCGAGGAGTGACCGTAGCCGGCGAAAGCCGAGGGCTCAGACGTCGCCGCGGTGCTGCTGCCAGATCGCTGCCGTGGGCGGCGTGACGCCCTCGGCACGGATGCGCTGCCAGTTGCGTCCGCCACGACCGAAGGCGGCCTGCACGGCGCCGGGGACGACGCTCTCCTCGATCGGCTCGCGGATCCAGTCGCAGCGGCGCACGTGCACGAGGTCCGCGGCGAGCGCCTCCGCCGTGGCGTCGTAGGCCCACGGACCGGTGAGCCGCCCGAGGTAGCTCAGGCCGTCGATGTCGCGCGTCCAGACGTAGGCCCCGATCGGCGCCTTGGCGAAGCGCTCGATCCTCCACGCCAAACGGATGCCGCTCTGCTCGTCGGCGCGGGCGAGCGCGGACTCCAGAGTCGTCGGCGACGGCGACACCCGGCCGCCGATTCCGCAGATCCCGAGCGCGAGCGCCCGCTCGGCGCCGACACCCCGCGGCACGGCGTCATCGCGTGAACGCATCGGGGCCCGGTAGACGGGCATTTCGGTCGCCATGCAGATGTCCCCTCGTCGGCCCGACTCTACGCATCGCGTCACACAGAGCCTTCCGACCCCGCCCGGCGTACAGCGAACACTCAGGAAGGCGTAAACTCGCCCGAGTGTCTCGGTATACCGAGGCACTTATTCCTAAGGAGCAGCATGAGTACGACCACAGCGCCGGCGAATCCCCGCTCGCGTGTCATCACCGCGAGCCTGGTCGGCACGACCATCGAGTTCTACGACTTCTACGCCTACGCCACGGCGGCCGTGCTCGTGTTCCCGGTCCTCTTCTTCCCGACCGGCAACGACACCACCTCCCTCCTCGCCTCGTTCGGCGTCTTCGGCGCGGCGATGGTCGCCCGCCCCATCGGCGCGGTGGTCTTCGGACACTTCGGCGACAAGTACGGCCGCAAGGCGACGCTCGTCGCCTCGCTGCTCACGATGGGTATCGCGACGTTCCTCATCGGGCTCCTGCCCACCTTCCAGCAGATCGGCTGGGTGGCCGCCCTCCTGCTGCTGATCATGCGTCTCGCACAGGGCTTCGCGCTCGGCGGCGAGTGGTCGGGGGCGGCCCTGGTCGCCACCGAGAACGCGCCGAAGGGCAAGCGCGCCTGGTACGGCACCTTCCCGCAGCTCGGCGCTCCGCTCGGGTTCATCATCGCGAACCTGCTGTTCCTCAGCATCAACTGGCTGCTCCCCCACGCCGAGAACCCGGCACTGAAGTCCGAGGCGTTCCTCTCGTGGGGCTGGCGCATCCCGTTCCTGTTCTCCGCCGTGATGGTCATCATCGGCCTCTGGGTGCGTCTGCGCCTCGTCGAGTCCGACACCTTCAAGAAGGCCGAGACCAAGGGCACGATCCGCAAGCTCCCGCTCGCGACCGTCTTCCGCCACCACTGGAAGCAGCTCATCCTCGGCACGTTCTTCATGCTGGCGACGTACGTGCTGTTCTACCTGATGACGAACTTCACGCTGTCGTACGGCACGAAGGCGGCCTCGCTCGAGACGGCATCCGCCGCCGCACAGGCCGCCGCGGAGGCCGCCGGCAACGACTTCGACGCGTCGGCGTTCGCCGCCCAGTTCTACCCCGGTCTCGGCTTCGGCTACACGGACTTCGTGCTCATGCAGATCATCGGTGTCGTGTTCTTCGGAATCTTCACCCTGCTGTCGGGTCCGATCGCCGACAAGATCGGCCGCCGCAAGCTGCTGCTCTGGGTCACGGGCCTCATCATCATCTTCGGTCTGACGTTCAACGCATTCCTGCTGCCGGCCGTCGACCCGAAGTTCACCGGTGCTCTCGCCCAGGCGTTCCTCGTGTTCGGCTTCATGCTCATGGGCGCCACTTTCGGCCCGATGGGCGCCCTGCTGCCCGAGCTCTTCCCGACGAACGTGCGCTACTCGGGCTCGGCGATCTCGTACAACGTCTCGTCGATCCTCGGCGCGGCCGTCGCACCCCTCATCGCGGTGTGGCTGTGGCAGGCGGGCGGCGGCGCCCCGTGGCTCGTGGGTCTGTACCTCTCGTCGATGGGTGTTCTCACGTTCATCGCCCTGGTGCTCTCGAAGGAGACGAAGGACGTCGACTACGAGGACGACCTCGGTGTGGCGGCGACGCCGCAGCCGTAACGGCATCCGCGGAAACGCCCTCGGCCCTCGCTTCGCGAGGTGACGGGGGCGTTTCTCGTGCCGGGCGCTGTTCCCGTCGCACTCTCCGTCGCTTGAGCGGCCGCATGCCGACAGAAACTGCGACGGGAGCGGGGATCCGCACGCGTCAATGTGAGTTGACATTTCGAAACTGAGTCAACTAGCGTTGACGCATGAGCATCCGCACTGCGATCGCGACCGACCCCGAGGGCGAGCCCCTCGCCGAGCTGAACCGTCTCACGGCACTCCGCCGCGAGATCTCGCGCGCCGAGGAGGCCCAGGTGCGCCGGGCGCGCAACGGCGGCTACTCCTGGCAGGCCATCGCCAGCGCCCTCGGCGTATCGAAGCAGGCTGCGCACCGCCGGTTCGGGCGATCCTGAGCGAGCGCGGACGCCCTCTGCACGAAGTACGGTCGTAGTACCCCCCTTTTCCCAGAACGAGGTCTTCCATGTCCCGGACGGCGACACCGCGCCGACGCGGACGCGGCGCGCAGCAGGATGGCCCGCGCGCCACGTTCCGCCAGCTCCTCCCCTTCCTCTTCGAGCACAAGCGCACGCTCGTCGTCGTAGCCGTACTCAGCGTCTTCGGCGCCGCGACCTCGCTGGTCCAACCGCTGCTCGTCGGGCAGGTCATCGAAGCCGTGCAGTCCGGCGGCACGCTCGGGATCCTGGTGTGGTTGCTGATCGGATTCGTGATCGTGTCGTCGATCATCTCCGGCTTCCAGCACTACCTGCTGCAGCGCACCGGCACCGCGGTCGTGCTCTCCAGCCGCCGCAAGCTCATCGCCCGCATCCTGCACCTGCCGACCTCGGAGTTCGACGCGCGCCGCACCGGCGACCTCGTCTCGCGCGTCGGCACCGACACGACCCTGCTCTACGCCGTGCTCACGCAGGGACTGGCGGATGCCGTCGGCAGCGCCGTGCTCTTCGTGGGAGCCCTCGTGGCGATGCTCGTGATCGACCCGATCCTCCTGCTGCTGATCGTGCTGGTGATCGGCGTCTCCGTCGTCGTCGTGGTGGCGCTCAGCGGCCGCATCCGCACGGCCTCGACCGCGCAGCAGCAGAAGGTCGGCGAGCTGGCCTCCGGTGTCGAGCGCGCGGTGGGGTCCATCCGCACGATCCGCGCGTCCGGCGCGACCGAGCGCGAGACCGCGACCGTGTCGCAGACGGCCGACGAGGCCTACGGCATCGGCGTGCGGATCGCGAAGATCTCCTCGCTCGTGGTGCCGGTCGCGGGCATCGCCCTCCAGCTCTCGCTGATCGTGGTGCTCGGCGTCGGCGGGTTCCGCGTCGCCGCCGGTGCACTCTCGATCGCCTCTCTGATCGCGTTCATCATGTTCCTCTTCCTGCTGGTCATGCCGCTCGCGACGACGTTCGGGGCGATCACCTCGGTCAATCAGGCGCTCGGCGCACTCGGCCGCATCCAGGAGGTGCTCGACCTGCCGACCGAGACGCAGGACGACGAGCGGATCGCCGCCGACATCGTGCGCACCGCGACGGCACCGGATGCTCCCGCGATCGAGTTCCGCGACGTGCACTTCCGCTACCCCGACAACGTGGTCGCTGCGCGCGAGGCGGCGGCGAAGGCCGCCCGGACGCTGCTCGAAGACGCCCACGTCGAGAAGCCGGAGACGACCCTCGACACCACTCCCGCAGCCGACGCCCCCGACCGCGAGGTGCTGCGCGGCGTCTCGTTCGCCGTTCCCCGCGGCGCCCGCGTCGCTCTCGTCGGGCCCAGCGGCGCCGGCAAGAGCACGATCCTCTCGCTCGTCGAGCGCTTCTACGACCCGACGGGCGGATCGATCCGCGTGCACGGGCACGACGCGCGCACCTACCCTCGCGACGAGCTGCGCGCGCACTTCGGCTACGTCGAGCAGGACGCTCCGACCCTCGCCGGCACGCTCGCCGACAACCTGCGACTCGCCTCTCCCGCGGCATCCGATGCGGACTGCGAACGGGTGCTGCGCGCGGTCAACCTGGGCGACGTGCTCGAGCGCAGCCCCCTGGGCCTTGCGGCACCGGTCGGCGAGGACGGCGTGATGCTCTCGGGCGGCGAGCGCCAGCGACTCGCGATCGCCCGCGCCCTGCTCACCGACGCTCCGATCCTGCTGCTCGACGAGTCGACCTCCTCGCTCGACGGCGTGAACGAGCAGCGCATGCGCGAGGCGATCGACGCCGTCTCGACCGACCGCACCCTCGTGGTGATCGCGCACCGCCTCTCGACGGTCGTGGACAGCGACCTCATCGTCGTGCTGCAGGACGGCGAGGTGGTCGGTCAGGGCACGCACGCGGAGCTCGTCGAGTCGACGCCGCTGTACCGCGACCTCGCCCGCCACCAGCTGCTCGCCTGATCCGACCGCTGCACCCGGTCACACGGCGCGACGCGCACGGAAAGACGCGACGGCGGGATACCGGAGACCACTCAGCCATGGGTTCGTCTCCGACATCCCGCCGTCGCGGGTCTGTGCGCGCGTCCTGCGATGGGGACCCGCAGAGGTGCCGGCTCCCCCGAACCGGCACCTGGCCCTGCGCTCCGGTTACGCCTTCTCGAGGCGGTACCGGAGCGACGCCAGTTCGGCACGCAGGGCGGCCGGAAGCCGGTCGCCGAACGTGTCGTAGAACTCCTGGGTGCGATCGGCCTCGATCCGCCACGCCGCGGGGTCGACCTCGAACAGCTCGTCGAGGTCGGCCTGCGGGATGTCGAGCCCCGTGAGGTTGAGGTCCTGCGTGCGCGGCAGGCGCCCGATCGGACTGTCGACGGCCGGCACCTCGCCGGCGATCCGGCGGATGATCCAGTCGACGACCCGCGAGTTATCACCGAACCCGGGCCACAGGAAGCGCCCGTCTTCGCCGCGGCGGAACCAGTTGACCTGGAAGATGCGCGGCGCACGATCGAAGCGCAGACCGCGACCGACCTTCAACCAGTGACCGAAGTAGTCGCCCATGTTGTAGCCGCAGAACGGGAGCATCGCGAAGGGATCGCGGCGCAGCTCGCCGAGGGTTCCCTCGGCCGCGGCGGTGCGCTCGGACGAGATGTTCGATCCGAGGAAGACGCCGTGGGTCCAGTCGGTCGCCTCGACGACGAGAGGGACGTTGCTGGCGCGACGCCCACCGAACAGGATGACGTCGAGCGGCACGGCCTCCTCCCAGTCCTCGGCGATCTGCGGGCACTGGGCCGCGGAGACGGTGAAACGGGAGTTCGGGTGAGCGGCCGGGCGGCCGGAGTCCGGCGTCCAGGCATTGCCCTCCCAGTCGGTGAGCTCGGCGGGAGCGGTGTCGGTCAGTCCCTCCCACCACACGTCGCCGTCGGGGCGCAGGGCGACGTTCGTGAAGATCGTGTTGCCCCACAGCGTCTCGACCGCCGTGACGTTGGTCGCCTCGCCCGTACCCGGAGCGACGCCGAAGAAGCCTGCTTCGGGGTTGATCGCCCAGAGGCGCCCGTCCTCTCCCGGACGGATCCACGCGATGTCGTCGCCCAGCGTCTCGACCTTCCATCCGGGGATCGTGGGGCGCAGCATCGCGAGGTTCGTCTTGCCGCACGCCGAGGGGAACGCCGCAGCCACGTGGTAGGCCGTGCCCTGCGGGTCGATCACGCGGATCAGCAGCATGTGCTCGGCGAGCCAGCCCTCGTCGCGAGCGATCACCGAGGCGATGCGCAGCGCGAAGCACTTCTTGGCGAGGATCGCGTTACCGCCGTATCCCGAGCCGTAGGAGAACACCTCGAGGGTGTCGGGGAAGTGCACGATGTACTTCTCGTCGTTGCACGGCCACTCGGCATCCGCCTGTCCCGGCGCGAGCGGGGCGCCGACGGTGTGCGCGGTGCGCACCCACGGGGCGCCGTCGGCGATCTGCCGGGTGACGGCATCGCCGACGCGGGTCATGATGCCGATCGAGGCGACCGCGTAGGCGCTGTCGGTGATCTGCACGCCGATGTGCGAGAGCGGGCCGCCGACCGCACCCATCGAGAACGGCACGACGTACATCGTGCGTCCGCGCATGGACCCGGCGAACAGGTCCGTCATCTTCTCGTGCATCTCGGCGGGTGGTGCCCAGTTGTTCGTGGGACCTGCGTCCTCCTCCTTCTCGGAGGAGATGAACGTGCGCCCCTCGGTGCGGGCGACGTCGCTGGGGTGCGAGCGGGCGAGGTACGAGCCGGGACGCCACTCGGGGTTGAGCTTGATGAGCTTACCCTCGGAGACGAGGCCGCGCAGCAGCCAGTCGTTCTCGGCGCGCGACCCGTCGACCCAGTGCACGGAATCGGGCTGCGTCAGCTCCGCCATCTCGTCGACCCAGGCCACCAGCTCCGCCATCGCGGGAGTGTCATAGGCCGGCACTGCGCCGAAGGTGCGCGCGGCGGCGACGGGCGAGGTGCGAGGGGTGAAGACTTCGGCGATGGCCATGGGCTGCTCCTTTGAAGTGTGGGGCGTTGAACCCATCTTCTTCGGCATTCCTCGGGACTTTTCGACGATTCCGTTCGTAAATATCGCGATTCTTTCGTCTAAGATCAAGGAATGGCGTCCTCCGGCATCCATCTCACGACCCTCGGCCATCGCATCCGTCACCACCGGCAGGCTCAGGGGTTCACCCTCGACGAGCTCGGCGCGCTCGTGGGCGTCGCGGGGTCGCAGCTCAGCCTGATCGAGAACGGCAAGCGCGAGCCGAAACTCTCGCTGCTGCAGGCCATCGCCCAGGCCACGGGCACCGAGGTCACCGACCTCATCTCGGGCGAGCCGCCGAACCGCCGCGCGGCTCTCGAGATCGAGCTCGACCGCGCGCAGGAGAGCCCGGTGTTCCGCCAGCTCGGCATCTCCCCCGTGCGCGTGACGAAGGGCATGAGCGACGAGACGATCGAGTCGGTGCTGGGCCTGCACCGCGAGCTCCAGCGCCGCGAGCGCGAGGCCATCGCGACCCCGGAGGAGGCCCGCCGCGCCAACACCGAGCTCCGGCTGCGGATGCGGGCGCAGAACAACTACCTCGGCGACATCGAGAAGCTCGCCGAGAAGCAGCTCAAGGCCGCCGGGCACGTGCAGGGCGCGCTCAGCCACCGCACCGTGAGCATCATGGCCGAGCGCCTCGGGTTCGAGCTCATCTACGTCAACGACCTGCCGCACTCCACACGCTCGGTCACCGACCTCGAGAACGGGCGCATCTACCTGCCGCCCGCTTCCATCCCCGGCGGCCACGGCCTGCGCTCCATGGCGCTGCAGGCGATGGCCCACCGCCTGCTCGGGCACACCCCGCCCACCGACTACGCCGACTTCCTGCAGCAGCGCCTCGAGATCAACTACTTCGGTGCGTGCTGCCTGCTGCCCGAGACCGCATCCGTCGCCTTCCTGCAGCAGGCCAAGAAGGATCGCAACCTCGCCGTCGAGGACTTCCGCGACGCCTTCGGTGTCACGCACGAGGCCGCGGGGATGCGGATGACCAACCTGCTCACCCAGCACCTGGGCATGTCGCTGCACTTCCTGCGCGTGGACTCCGACGGCGCGATCACCCGTGTCTACGAGAACGACGACCTGCCCCTGCCCATGGACGTCACCGGGGCCGTCGAGGGTCAGCGCGTGTGCCGAAAGTTCCAGGCACGGGCGGCCTTCACGCAGCAGAACCGCACGACCGAGCATCACCAGTACACCGACACTCCGTCGGGCACGTTCTGGTGCTCGACCCAGACCGGGTCGTCGGCCGACGGCGAGTTCTCGATCACGGTGGGCGTCCCCTTCGACGACGCACGCTGGTGGCGCGGTCGCGAGACGACCGATCGCGCGGTGTCGAACTGCCCCGACGAATCGTGCTGCCGACGCCCGTCGTCGGAGCTGACGGAGCGCTGGAACGGCAAGTCGTGGCCGAGCGCCCGCGTGCACACCCACATGTTCTCGCCGCTGCCCCGTGGCGCCTTCCCCGGCGTCGACGACAGCGAGGTCTACGAGTTCCTCGGGCGTCACGCCGAGGAGTGATCCGCGGCGTCCATCTGCGGGTCGCTCCGCGGATCAGGCCGCGGCACCGAGGAACGCCGCATGACGCGCAAGCGCGGCGCGCACCTGCTCGTCGATCTCCGGATCGAGCGCCGGCCGCTCCCCCGCGGCGAACAGCTCGACGACCGCCTCACCGCCCCCGCGTCCGGATGCCGGCGGCAGACGCCACACCCCGACCACCTCGCCGTCGACGACCACGACGGGGCGCACCATGCCGTTCTTGCCCGGACCTACCGCGGCCAGCCCCTCGGGCGGGCACACGAGCGTGCGATCCGCATAGGAGATGTAGTACTCGTCGAAGGCTCCGAGCACCTGCACCCGTGGCGCCCCGGGCGAGCGACGCGGTGGTGCGACCGCTGCATAGGTGCCCTCCTCGACCTCGACCACGCGGGCGCCCGCGCGGGCCACGGCCTCGCGCGACGCCCCGAGGGTGAGCCCCGACCACCACGCGAAGTCCTCGACGCGCACCGGCCCGTGGCCGTCGACGTAGCGCACGAAGAGTTCGGCGAGCGGATCGTCGGGCCGCACCGAGTCACGGATCCACGCCTCGGTCGCGACGAAGCGCTGTTCGCGGGTGATCCCCGCGGAGGTCGTCGCGGGCACGACCGGGCCCTGACAGATCTCGCCCCGCATCGCGAGAGCTCCGAGCAGATGCACACCGCGCTGATCCCGCGGGTCGATGCCGGCATCCGACCATCGCGCGAAGGCCTCGGCGCGGGAACAGCCGCCATCGCGGAGCACCGGGTCGATGATCCGGGCCGCGCGTCGCAGCAGCTCGTCGTCGATACCGAGATCCCGATGGCGCGTCGCGGCGGCCGCCAACTGACGCGCCCCGGTGACCGACAGCACCCACCCCAGATCTCGTGCCGGGATCGTGTGCAGGGTGCCGCGCATCGTCCAGGCACGCACGAGGTCGCCGCGATCGAACGCGCGATCGACCGTCTCCAAGGCGACGGTGCCGCGCGTGCGGGCAGCCAGCGCCCATCGCCCGGCGGTGAAGTCCTGGCTCTGCACCGCCAGCATGTGCCTCGCCGCCTCGACCACCGACGCGGCGCGCGCGGTGAGCCGATGCGAACGAAGGCGCTCGCGGCGCAACGACGCGCGGTTCATGTCCCCATGATGCCCGGTACCCCCGACACCCGTTCACCTGCCGGACAGGGAATCCTGCGAGCATCCGACGCGTTCTCCCCTGCGGCGCACGATCCCCGGCATCCGCCGTCGGCACCGCCGCTCCCGAAAGGCCCTCGATGACAGACCGACCCCACCGCTCGCCGTGGCCGCCCCTGCTGATCGCGATCGCGCTCGAGGTATCGGCGACGCTGTCGCTGCGCGCGGCCGAGGGCTTCACGCATCCGCTCTGGCTGATCGCGGTCGTCGCCGGGTACACCGGGTCGCTGTGGTTGCTCTCGGTCGTGCTCGATCGGGGGATGCCGGTGGGCGTCGCCTACGGCATCTGGTCGGCGATCGGCGTCGTGCTCACCGCCGTGCTGGGCACAGTGCTGTTCGGTGAGACGCTCGGCACGGTGCAGATCATCGGTGTCGGCGCGATCGTGATCGGCGTGCTGCTCGTGGAGCTCGGCTCGCACGCCCGCCCGACCTCGACGGAGGTCGCCTCATGATCTGGCTGCTGCTGGTTCTCGCGATCGCCAGCGAGGTCACCGCCACACTGAGCCTGCGTGCCTCGGAGGGCCTGCGCCGCCGGCGGTGGATCCCCGTGATCGTCGTCGGCTACCTCGCCGCGTTCTCGCTGCTGGGCACGATCCTGGCGATGGGCATGCCCGTGGGCGTCGCCTACGGGATCTGGGCCGCCGCCGGCGTGGCGATCACGGCCGTGATGGGCCGCATCCTCTTCAAGGACCACTTCTCGGCGATGATGGCCGCGGGCGTCGCGCTCATCGCGGTCGGCGTCGCACTGATCGAGTTCGGGCACTGACCCCCGCGGCAGCCGGACGAGCTCAGCTCAGCGCCGAGATCGCCTCGCGCAGCAGACCGTCGGCCGCGTCGAGGGCGGAGGCCGCGTCGGCGGGCGTCGCGCCGGTCGCGAGGATGAGCACCGCGAGCTTGACCGATCCGTCGGCGGCGACGAGCGCGCGCGCGGCCTCGTCGGTGTCGACCCCGGCGAGCTGCGACACCGTGCGGATCGACCGCGCGTGCAGCTTCTCGTTGGTGGCGAGAAGATCGACCATGACGCCGCGGTAGGTCTTGCCGAGCTTGATCATCGAGAGCGTCGTGAGCATGTTGACCACGAGCTTCTGCGCGGTGCCCGACTTCAGGCGCGTCGACCCGGAGATGAACTCCGGTCCCGTCACGACCTCGATCGCGATGTCGGCGGCGGCACCGATCGCGGAGGCCCGGTTCGAGGCGATCGCGACCGTGAGTGCGCCCAGACCGCGGGCGTAGTCGAGTCCGCCGATCACGTAGGGCGTGCGGCCCGAGGCCGAGATGCCGACGACCGTGTCGGATGCGGTGAGCTGCAGTTCCGCCAGTGATGCGGCTGCGGCGTCGGCGTCGTCCTCGGCGTTCTCGACGGCCGAACGGATCGCCGTCTCACCGCCCGCGATGATGCCGACCACGAGCGACGGGTCGGTTCCGAAGGTGGGCGGGCACTCGCTCGCGTCGAGCACGCCGATGCGACCGGCCGTCCCCGCACCGATGTAGATGAGGCGCCCTCCGCGACGGAAGCGCTCGGTGATGCCGTCGACGGCGGCGGCGATCTGCGCGGCCTCCGCGGCCACCGCTCCCGCCACCCGGGCGTCCTCGGCGTTCATGCGCTCGACGAGCTGTGCGCTCGTCAGCAGATCGAGGTCGCCGCGCTCGGTGGTCGCGGCCTCGGTGTCGAGCTTCGACAGCTCCTCGATCAGAGCGGTGAGTCGGGTGTCGTCATTCGGCACGGTGCACGAACCTTTCGTGAGGGAGATCGAAGCGGGTGGCGAGCAGGAGGGCACCGTCGATCGCGTCGCCGACGGGCGGCCGCACCCGGCGGCCGGCGGCGGAGAGCGCGTCGGTGAGCCGCGCACGGAACCAGGCGTGGTCGGTGAGTCCGCCGTGCAGCACGACATCGGGCGTCGTGGACGCCGCGACGGCGGAGGCGGTGAGCAGGCGGGTCGCCTCGGCGGCGATGGCCGCGGCGGCCTCATCGCCAGCCTCGGCGGCATCCAGGGCGAGCGGAGCGAGGGTTGCGAGACGTCGGGCGAGTGGATCGCCGTGTGCGAGCCAAGGGATGATGTCGGATGCCGCGCCCACGGGTTCCGCGATCGCCTCCGTGAGAGAGGTCGCGGGCCCGAGACCGTCGGCGGCGCGCAGTACCGCGCGGAGCACCTCGCGGCCGAGCCAGGAGCCGCTTCCGAGGTCGCCGACGTCGGGACCCCAGCCGTCGACGAGACGGGCGCCCTCGACATCCGTTCCGAGGGCCGCGGCGCCCGTGCCGGCGATGAGAAGCACGCCGTCGCCGCCGTCGAGCGCTCCGGCGTGGGCGGTGACGACATCGGAGGTCACGGCGACGGGGGCCAGCACGCGCGCGGCGAGGAGACCGGCCAGGCGCTGCGCGGCGGCGGGTGCGGCCCACGCACCTGCCGCCCCGATGGAGAGGGCCGAGATCATCCCGTCCGGTACCTCGGCGAGCACGGTCTCGACCGCGGCCAGCGCGGCGCTGACACCGTCGGCGGCGGCGAGCCCCGGCGCACCTGTACCCTCATGTGCAGGCCGGCGTGTCGGATCGGCGACCACCAGTCGGCAGCGCGACTTGCCGAGGTCGACGGCGAGCACGCGGGACATCGAGATCATAAAAATAGTCTACGCAGATTGACGGCGACATGAAAGAATTCTTCACAGCCGGAAAGGGAGATGAATGAGCATCCAGACGACGATCGCGGCTTCGGTCGACACGCTGCCGCCCTCCCTCGCCCGGATCGCCCGCGCCGTCGCCGACAACCCCACCCAGGTGATCGAGAGCACGATCACCGAGCTCGCCGCGTCGTGCGACACCTCGGTCGCGTCGGTCGTGCGCTTCTGCCGCGTGATCGGGGTGAGCGGTTACGCCGCACTGCGTCGCACCCTCGCCGCCGAGCTCGGGCGCGAATCGGTCAACTTCGGCACCAACAGCGGGTTCGGCGCCGAGATCGCCGCCGACGACAGCCTGCGTGACGCCGCCCGCAAACTCGCCGCCCTGGAACGCCTCGCGATCGAGGAGACCGTCGAGCGCCTCGACTACGACGCGCTCGGAGCGGCCGCCGAGGCCATCGAGGGCTCGGGGCGCATCCTGCTGTTCGGAATCGGGGCGAGTCGCCTGGCCGCCGCCGATCTCGGCCACAAACTGCTGCGCATCGGCCACAACGCGATCGCCCTCGACGATGCGCACGAGGCGAGCGCCGCCGCCGCCCTGCGCACCTCGCCCACCGTCGCGATCGGTTTCTCGAACTCGGGAACGACCCCCGAAGCCGTGCTCTTCCTGCAGGCCGCCCGCGACACCGGTGCCACCACGATCGGCATCACCGGCGCCGGTACCTCTCCCCTCGCCCGCGCCTCCGATCACCTCCTCCTCACCCACGCGCGCGAATCCCGCTTCCGCGCCGGCGCGATGGTGAGCCGCATCGCCCAGCTCGCGCTCGTCGACTGCCTCTTCATCGGTGCGGCGCAGTTGCGCCGCGACGTCGCGGTCGACGCCCTCGAGCGCAGCGCCGCCGCGACCCGGGCGCTGCGCGGCGAGTAGCCGTTCTCAGGCGGTGTCGACGGCGTCCGGCGCCGCCGCGGGCTCCGGTGACCGCTCATGGATCGAGCCCGCCGTGCGCAGGAACACGATGATCCAACTGAAGATGAGCACCGCGGCGATCAGCTCGACGGCGGTCAGGTTGTAGTACCCGGTCGCGAAGAACACCGCGAGCAGCACGATCACCAGCACGTACGCCCAGCCCAACAGCACGAAGACGCGCGGGATGGTGCGCAGGAGCCACGGCAGCCCGACCACGATCACGGCGAAGGCCACCGCCATCCCGGTCGCGACGGTGTTGTGCACCGCGAAGAACTCGTCGACGGGGAAGATCCCCACGCACGCCAGGAAGATGCCGATGAGGATGAGTCCCGTACGTACGATCGTGCGGCCGCGCCGATCGACCGGGTCGGTCGCGGGAAGGCCCGCGGTCGCGTAGCGGGAGATCGTCGTGACCATGACGCCCGCGATGATCAGCGTGATGTTGAAGGCGTACGAGGCGCTGTTGGAGCTCATGCCCAGCGCCGAGAGGTTGTCGCGCCACCAGTGCGGATCGCTCGAGGCGAGCATGCTCGCGAAGGCGCCGATCACGAGGAACACCGCGAGCACGAGAGACAGGGTCATCGGGGTGAGCGCAACGGAGCTGAGGAACGACACGTAGGCGGTGAGCGCGAAGGCGACACCGATGAGCACCGCTCCGGGGAACGCGAACACCGGCGCATCCGTGAAACTCTGCTCGAGCAGCTTCGCGATCCCGAGCCAGCCGAGGTAGGCGATCGCCGCGTGCGCGAAGGCGATCGCGAGCAGGTCGTACCAGCGCAGACGGTCGCCCGGCACGCTGAACCCGTCGCGCACGGCATCCGGATCGGCATCCTCGGGGCGGGCGACGAGACGCCCGAGTGCGAACGCGAGGGCCGCGGTGGCCGCTCCCCCGTAGGCTGCGAAGTTGCCGATCGATCCCGTGCCGCTGATCGCCATCTCATGGCCGAAGAACACGGGGAAGGCGACGAGGAACCCGATCACGAGGAACAGCGCCCCGACGATGAGCGCGGCGGCCTCGAGCACGGCGTCGTCGCGCGCCGGCCCCCGCACCTGCCGGAGCACCTGGCGGACCCGTTCGGCGATCGCGTGCATGCTGCACCTCCCGCCGCCATCCTAGGGTCGCGGCGCTCGCCGATGGGGGGCGGATGCCGCGGCGCCGCGCCGTTAGCCTGGAGGGGTGACCGAGACCCTCCACGCCCGCGCCGTCCTCCTCGACATGGACGGGACCCTGGTCGACTCGACCGCCGTCGTCGAACGCCTCTGGTTGGAGTGGGCGCAGCCGCACGGGCTCGACCCCGCCACGGTGCTGCGGGTCATCCACGGCCGCCAGGGCCACCAGAGCATGTCGATCCTGCTGCCCGAGCGCGACCACGCCATCAATCTGCACGAGAACACCGTCATGCTCGCGAACGAGAGCAGCGATGTCGCGGGCGTCGTCGAGATCACCGGCGCCGCCGCACTGCTGCAGGCGCTGCTCCCCCACCCGCACGCGATCGTGACCTCGGCGAACGTCGAACTGATGACCGCGCGCATGGGCGCGGCGGGGCTCCCCCTGCCCGCCCTGACGATCACCGCCGAGAGCGTCTCGGCCTCGAAGCCCGACCCCGAGGGCTTCCTCCGCGCCGCAGCGGAGCTCGGTGTCGATCCCGCCGACTGCATCGTGTTCGAGGACTCGGGTGCCGGCATCCAGGCCGCGCACGCCGCCGGCATGCGCGTGGTCGGCGTCGGCCCGCACGCCCATGCGCACGACCCCGAGGTGCAGGTCGACGACCTCACCCGCGTCGCCGTGACGGCGACCGACGACGGCTTCACGCTGTCGATCGACTGACGCCCCGCGCCTCACGCCGGTGAGGCGGATGCCGCGGCTCAGCGCGTGCGGAGCCCGTCGAGCGCCACGGCGAGAACGTCGCGGGCGAGGGCTTCGGCCCCTTCGGGACCGCTCGGGCGATACCACTCCACGAGGGAGTTGACCATGCCGAAGAGCAGGCGCGTCGCGACCGAGGCATCCACATCGGCGCGCACCGCGCCCTCCTCCTGCGCCGCGCGCACGATCGCGGTCACGGCCTGATCGAAGGCGCGCCGACGTTCGAGTGCGCGCCGTTCGACCTCGCTGTTGCCCCGCACGCGCAGCAGCAGCGTGACCGAGGGCAGATGCGCCACGAGCACACCGACGGCGCCCTCGAGCACCGCGGCCAGTCGGTCGCCCGGGCGCACGGCATCCGTGGCGGCCAGCACGCCCTCGAGGCCGTCGAGCGCCTCGTCGAGGGCCGTCTCGAGGATCTCCTCCTTGGAAGAGAAGTGGTGGTAGAGCGCGGCCTTCGACAGCCCGAGCCGGGCGGCGAGGGCAGCCACCGAGGTGCCGTCGTAGCCGGACTCGTTGAACACCGCCACCGCCGCGTCGAGCAGACCCCGGCGGTCGTACCCGGGGCGCCCGCGACGGACGGGGTCGGCTGCGCTCATCGCCCCAGTCTGGCACGAGGGCCGCGCGGCGAGGAGTGGCCGCTCAGCGCTCGAAGTCCTCGAAGATCAGGGTCGTGCGGGTCGTGCGGATCGACGGGATCGCCTGGATGTCCTCGAGAACGATCCGGCGGAGATCGCGCGCATCGTTCGCCCGCACGAGCAGGATCACGTCGAAGTCTCCGCCGACCAGCGCCATGTGCTCGATCTCGGGGATCGCCCGCAACCGATCCTGCACGAGCTGCCAACTGGCCTGCTCGATCGCGAGCGTGACGTAGGCGCTCGCGTGATGGCCGAGCTTCGCGGGATCCGTGCGCACGGTGTACCCCGTGATCACGCCCGCATCGGTGAGCCGTCGGATGCGGGCATGGGCGCCTGCCCGCGAGATGTGCACGGCATCCGCCAGCGCGGTCATCGACGCCCGCGCGTCGCGTCGCAGCTCGTCGAGGATGGCCCGATCGATCTCATCCAGCGTGGTCATGGCACTCCTTCGTCCCGCGTCGAATTCTGACACTTCGGCGAGCGCGAGCGCAACGATCGCGCAATCGTCCAGCATTCGGCCGCACCTCTTGGACGACTGCGCGCGAGAGCGCATGCTGTCGTCATCAGGTTCGGCGAGGAAGGCGACCAGATGAACGACGACATGCTCCCCCGCGACGAGGCGGTACAGCTCATCGCCCCCGACGGCACGCTCACCGAGGACGCGGACTATCCGCTCCCCGACCGCGGCGCGTTGCTCGACGCCTACCGCGGACTCGTCGAGGGACGCCGCTTCAACGACCAGGCGAGCGCACTGGTGCGCCAGGGCCGCCTCGCGGTCTACCCCTCGTCGCACG
Organism: Microbacterium galbinum; assembly: GCF_023101185.1. Lineage (GTDB taxonomy): Bacteria > Actinomycetota > Actinomycetes > Actinomycetales > Microbacteriaceae > Microbacterium > Microbacterium galbinum. The sequence goes on along the minus strand of NZ_CP078077.1, from coordinate 2,352,172 downwards.
GGCAGGAGGCCTGCCAGGTCGCAGCCGCGCGGGTGCTCGACGGCGCCGCTGACTGGCTGTTCCCCACGTACCGCGACGCCGTCGCCATCATCGGACGCGGAGTCCCGCCAGCGGAGACCATGGTGCTGCTCGCCGGCGACTGGCATTCGGGCTACGACGTGCGCGCGCACCGCGTCGCCACGCAGTCCACGCCGCTCGCGACCCAGTTGCTGCACGCGGTCGGCTTCGCGTACGCCGCGAAGCGCCGCGGCGACGACACGGTCGTGCTCGCCCTGTGCGGCGACGGCGCCACCAGCGAGGGCGACTTCCACGAGGCGATGAACTTCGCGTCGGTCTTCCGAGTGCCGGTGGTCTTCTTCGTGCAGAACAACGGGTTCGCGATCTCGGTGCCCCTCTCGCGCCAGACCGCTGCCCCCTCGCTCGCGCACAAGGCGATCGGGTACGGGATGCCGGGGCAGCGGGTCGACGGCAACGACGTCGCCGCGGTGCTCTCGGTGCTCAGCGCGGCCGTGCGGCGAGCACGCGCGGGCGACGGCCCCACGCTCGTCGAGGCGCACACCTATCGGATGCTGGCGCACACCAACGCCGACGACGACACCCGCTACCGCGAGCGCGCCGAGGTGCAGGCCTGGGTCGAGCGCGACCCGCTGCGGCGGCTGCGCACGCACCTCCGCGCTGTCGGAGCGCTCGACGACGAGATCGAGGCCCGGTTCGCGGCGGATGCCGAGACCCTCGCGACCGAGCTGCGCACCGCGCTGAACACCGACGCCGACCTCGATCCCGAGGATCTCTTCCGATTCGTGACCGCGACCCGTTCCCCGCTGCTCGAGGAGCAGTGGGCGATGCTGCGGGGCGAGATCGAGCGCACGGCGGCGGCATCCGGCCAGGCGGAGTCCGCCTCTCGAGAAGGAGCATCCCGATGACGATCGCGCAGGACGGCACGCATCTCGACGGCATCCGCTCGGGCGCCGATGCGGACGGCCGCGCCCCGGTGACGCTCACGATGGCCGCGGCACTGAACCTCGCGCTCGCCGACGCGCTGACCGACGACCCCGAGGTCGTCGTCTTCGGGGAGGACGTGGGGGCGCTCGGCGGGGTCTTCCGGGTCACCGACGGACTCACCGCGCGCTTCGGCGAGGATCGCTGCTTCGACACCCCGCTCGCCGAGTCCGGGATCGTCGGCACGGCGGTGGGCATGGCGATGAACGGCATGCGCCCCGTGGTCGAGATGCAGTTCGACGCTTTCGCGCTGCCCGCGTTCGAGCAGGTGGTGAGCCACGTCGCGAAGTACGGGAACCGCACGCGCGGAGGGGTGCGGATGCCGCTGGTCATCCGCATCCCGTTCGGTGGCGGCATCGGCGGGGTCGAGCACCACTGCGACTCGTCGGAGGCGTACTACGCGCACACCCCGGGCCTCACGGTCGTGTGCCCGTCGACCCCGCAGGATGCCTACTCGCTGCTGCGGGCGGCGATCGAGTCGCCCGATCCGGTCGTCTTCCTCGAGCCCAAGAAGCTGTACTGGACGCGCGGCGAGGTCGACACCGCGCTCCGCGTCGACCTCGGCAGCGCCCGGGTCGCCCGCACCGGCACCGATGTGACGCTGCTCGCCTACGGCGCGGCCGTGCCGCTCGCGCTGGAAGCCGCCGAGGCCGCAGCCGCCGAGGGCCGCAGCGTTGAGGTCGTCGATGTGCGCTCGCTCTCCCCCTTCGACGACGCCACGGTCACGGCCGCCGTGCGCGCCACCGGGCGGGCGGTCGTGATCGCCGAGGCACCGGGCTACGCGAGCGTCGCCTCCGAGATCCAGTCGCGGGTGTTCGAGCGCTGCTTCGAGCACCTCGAGGCACCGGTGCGCAAGGTGACGGGGTTCGACATCCCCTACGCCCCGCCGAAGCTCGAGCACTGGTACCTGCCCGACGTCGACCGCGTGCTCGACGCGATCGACACGCTGCACTGGGAGGACGAATCGTGAGCACCCTCACCGCGCACGTCTTCCGGCTGCCCGATCTGGGCGAGGGTCTCACCGAGGCCGGTCTCGTGCAGTGGCTCGTGGCCATCGGCGACACGATCGCCGTCGATCAGGCGATCGCCGAGGTCGAGACCGCCAAGAGCGTCGTGGAGCTGCCGTCCCCCTTCGCGGGTGTGGTGACCGCGCTGCACGGCGACGCCGGCGACACGATCGCCGTCGGCGCCCCGGTGCTGGAGGTGTCGGATGCCGCGGCGGCGAGCGCCTCATCCGAAGCCGTCCTCCCCGAGAACGCGGCGCACGAGGACTACCGAGTCGAGGAACGCGCAGGTTCGGGCAACGTGCTGATCGGCTACGGCACGAGCGAACGGTCGGCGAGCGGACGCCGCCGACGGTCGGCCGTGCACGACTCCGCCGCGACGCCCGCCGACACGGCGGAGGCACCCTCCGCCCGCACCGTCGCGGTGCGCTCTCCGATCGTCCGTCGGCTCGCCCGCGACCTCGGTCTCGACGTGCACGCGATCCCCGCGACCGGAGCCGACGGCGCCGTGACGCGCGCCGACGTGCTGCGGGCCGCGGTCGATCATGCCGTCGACGGCGCGCATGCACCGGCATCCGCGGGGCCAGCGTCGTCCGCCGACGAGATCGACGGCCTGCGCGTGCGCGCCCGTGACCGCCTGTCTCCGCTGCGCCGCGCCGTGAGCGCCCGCCTGAGCCGCAGTCGCGCCGAGATCCCCGAGGCGACCGTCTGGGTCGACGTCGACGCGACGCGTCTCTGGGATCTGCGGCGCGAGATCGCCGCGGCCGGCGAGCGCGCGCCGTCGCTGACCGCGCTGTTCGCCCGCTTCGCCCTGCTCGCGCTCGAGGACCACCCCGTGCTCGCCTCGCGTCTGGATGACGGCGGGGAGGAGCTCATCGCGTTCGAGGGCGTGAACCTCGGGGTCGCCACCGACACCGAGCGCGGGCTGCTCGTGCCGGTCGTCCCCCGCGCGCACGAGCTGAGTGTCGCGCGACTCGACGCCGCGCTGCGCGAGCTCGCCGAGACCGCCCGGGCCGGGTCGATGCCGCCCGAACGGATGCGCGGCTCGACCTTCACCCTCAACAACTACGGTGGACTCGGCGTCGACGGGTCGGCTGCGATCATCAATCATCCCGACGTGGCGATCCTCGGCATCGGACGCGTGCTCGAGCGACCCTGGGTCGTCGACGGCGAGGTCGTCGCCCGCCGCATCGCCCAGCTGTCGCTGGTGTTCGATCACCGCGTGTGCGACGGCGGCTACGCCGCGAGCTTCCTGCGGCAGCTGGTCGCGCTGATCGAACAGCCGTTGCGCACCTACGGGCGCGTGTGAGGAGGCCGACATGACCGAGGCGTTCCTCATCGGCGGGGTCCGCACCCCGATCGGGCGCTACGGCGGCGCCCTCTCCGGCATCCGCCCCGACGACCTCGCCGCCCTCGTGGTGCGCACCGCCGTCGATCGCGCCGGAGTGCCGGATGCCGCGATCGACGAGGTGATCCTGGGAGCGGCGAACCAGGCCGGGGAGGACAACCGCAACGTCGCGCGTATGGCCGTGCTGCTCGCGGGGCTCCCCGACGACGTCCCGGGTCTGACCGTGAACCGGCTCTGCGCCTCGGGGATGTCGGCCATCGCCCTGGCGGCCCAGGCGATCCGCGCGGGGGACGCCGAGCTGCTCGTCGCGGGCGGCGTCGAGTCGATGACCCGGGCCCCGTGGGTGCAGGCCAAGCCCGAACGGGCGTGGGCGAAACCGGGCGCCGTCGCCGACACCTCGATCGGCTGGCGGTTCACGAACCCGCGCCTCTCCGCGCGCGCAGGCACCACGCTCTCGATGCCGGAGACCGCGGAGGAGGTCGCCCGACACGACGGGATCACACGAGAGGATGCCGACGCGTTCGCGCTGCGCAGCCACGGGCTCGCGATCGCCGCGATCGACGCGGGACGCTTCGCCGACGAGATCGTCGCCGTGCCCACGCGCGCGGGCGAGGTCGACGTCGACGAGGGCCCGCGCCGCGACACCGACCTCGGTGCGCTCGCGTCGCTGCGCCCCGTCGTGGAGGGCGGCCGCGTCGTCACCGCCGGCAACTCGAGCTCCTTGAACGACGGGGCCTCCGCCGTGATCGTCGCCTCGGGTGAGGCCGTGCGCCGCTACGGCCTGACACCACGTGCCCGCATCGTCACGGCGACCTCCGCCGCACTCGCTCCGGAGATCATGGGTCTCGGTCCCGTGCCGGCGACCGAGAAGGCGCTGCGGCGCACAGGCCTCGCGGTCGACGCGATCGGGGCCGTCGAGCTGAACGAGGCCTTCGCCTCCCAGTCGCTCGCCTCGATCCGTCGGCTCGGACTCGACCCGGAGCGCGTCAATCGCGACGGCGGAGCGATCGCCCTCGGGCACCCGCTCGGGTCGAGCGGCTGCCGCATCGTCGTCACGCTGCTCGGGCGCATGGAGCGCGAGGGGGCGGGGCTCGGACTCGCGACGATGTGCGTGGGCGTCGGGCAGGGCACCGCCATGATCCTGGAGCGGGTGGCATGAGCGACCCGCTGCTGATCGAACGGCGTGACGACCGCGTGCTCGCCACGCTCCACCGACCGGAGCGCCGCAACGCCATCGACCTCGCCACGATCGATGCCCTGCACGCGCTCTGCGCCGAGCTGGAAGCCGACCCCCGCACGCTGATCCTCACGGGTGCGGGCGGCGACTTCGCGGCGGGCGCCGACATCGCCCAACTGCGCGAGCGCCGCGCCGACGATGCGCGCCGCGGGATCAACGCCACGGCCTTCCTCCGCGTGGCCGAACTGCCGATGCCGGTCATCGCCGCCCTCGACGGCTACGCGCTGGGCGGCGGCGCGGAGCTCGCCTACGCCGCCGACATCCGCATCGCCACCGCGTCGCTCCGCATCGGCAACCCCGAGACCGGACTCGGCATCCTCGCCGCTGCCGGCGCGACCTGGTGCCTGCCCGAGATCGTCGGCCACGCCCGCGCCGCCGATCTCCTGCTCACGGGCCGTGCGCTGGGCGCGGACGACGCCCTCGCCTGGGGGCTCATCTCGGCGATCCATCCGCCCGAGCAGTTGCTGCCCGCCGCGCACGCGCTCGCGGACCGCATCGCCGCGAACGACCCGCTCGCCACCCGGCACACCAAGCGCGCCCTCCGCGCGCCGCGTGCGGAACATCCGCACATCGACGGAGAACTGCAGGCCGAGCTGTTCGAGAGCCCCGAGAAGGAGCGCCGCATGACCGCCTTCCTCGATCGCACGGATCGCTCGTGAGCGCGCCGGCCGTCGTCGGCGTGATGGGCGGAGGGCGCATGGGCGCGGGCATCGCGCACGCGTTCCTGCTCGCCGGATCGCGAGTGGTCGTCGTCGAGCGCGATACGGAGGGCGCGGATGCCGCGGCGCTGCGCATCGACGAGAGTCTCCGCCGTTCCGCCGACCGCGACCCCGGCCTCGATGCGGGCGAATGCGCCGCGCGCCTCCGGGTCACGACGGATGTCGAGGCGTGCAGGGGGGCCGCACTGGTCGTCGAGGCCGTGCCCGAGGACCGCGTTCTCAAGGAGGATGCGCTCGCGCGGCTCGAGCACGTGCTGCCGGACGAGGCCGTGCTCGCCTCGAACACCTCATCGATCTCGATCGACGACCTCGCGCTCGCCCGCCGACGGCCGGAGCGCTTTCTCGGGCTCCACTTCTTCAACCCGGTGCCCTCGTCGGCACTCGTCGAGATCGTGCGGGGAGCGACCACCGACCCGGCCGTCGTCGATACCGCGCGCGAGTGGGTCGCTCTGCTCGGCAAGACTCCGATCGTGGTCGCCGACTCCCCCGGCTTCGCGTCGTCGCGCCTCGGCGTCGCGCTCGGACTCGAAGCCATTCGGATGCTCGAGGAGCGCGTCGCATCGGCGGCCGACATCGACGCCGCCATGACGCTGGGGTACCGGCATCCGGTGGGCCCGTTGCGCACGACCGACCTCGTGGGGCTCGACGTGCGTCTCGGGATCGCCCAGGAGCTCGCCCGCGAGTTGGGTGAGCGCTTCGAGCCACCCGCTCTGCTGCGCCGAATGGTGGCCGAGGGGCGGCTGGGACGAAAGAGCGGCGCAGGCTTCTACGACTGGACCGACCCCGACTCTCCGAAGGAGACGCGATGACCGAGTACCTGCCCAGTTACGTCGAGGGCGCCTGGTGGACGCCCTCGGCCGGATCACCCTCGACGGAGGTGCGCGACGCCTCGACCGGCGAGCTCGTGACCCGCGTGTCGACCACGGGTCTCGACCTCGCGGCGGCGCTCGTGCACGCCCGCACGGTCGGGCAGGCGAGCCTCGCCGCGCTCACCTTCCACCAGCGAGCCGTGCTGCTGAAGCAGTTCGCGCTGGCGCTGACCGCCCGCAAGGACGAGCTGTACGCGCTCTCGGCCCGTACGGGTGCGACGGCCGCCGATTCGTGGGTCGACATCGACGGCGGCATCGGCGTGCTCTTCTCCTACTCGGGCAAGGGACGCCGCGAACTGCCGAACGGCACCGTGCGCATCGACGGCCCGGTCGAGCCCCTCTCGAAGGACGGATCCTTCCTCGGCCGCCACGTGCACACCACGCTGCCGGGCGTCACCGTGCAGATCAACGCCTTCAACTTCCCCGTGTGGGGTGCGCTCGAGAAGTTCGCCCCCGCCTTCCTCGCGGGAATGCCGACGCTGATCAAGCCCGCGACCCCGACCGGCTACCTCGCCGAGGCGATGGTGCGCATCCTCATCGAGTCGGGCCTGGTGCCCGAGGGCACACTGCAGCTCGTGAGCGGGAGCGTGCCCGATCTCTTCGACCACCTGCTCCTCGGCGACATCGTGGGATTCACCGGCAGCGCCTCGACCGCCGAGTCGCTGCGGCGGAGCGCCGCGGTGCAGACCGGGGGCGTGCGTTTCACGGCCGAGACCGACTCGATCAACGCCTCGGTACTCGGCACGGATGCCACGGTCGACACGCCTGAGTTCGATGCCTACGTGCGCCAGCTCGTCACCGAGATGACGACGAAGGCCGGGCAGAAGTGCACGGCGATCCGTCGCGTCATCGTGCCGGAGGGATCGGCGGACGCCGTGATCGACGCCGTGCGCACCCGCCTCGCGGAGCGCACGGTGCTCGGAGACCCCCGAGCCGAGGGCGTGACCATGGGGCCGCTCGCCTCGCTCACCCAGCGCGACGAGGTGCTGCGACAGGTCGCCGCGCTGCAGGATGCCGGTGGACGGATCGTGATCGGCACGACCGCGACGCCGGAGGTGCGTCGCGCCGACGGAACCACGGGACAGATCTCGGAGGGGGCCTTCGTCGCGCCGATCCTGCTGCGCTTCGACGACGCCGAGGCGGATGCCGTGCACGGCGTCGAGGCCTTCGGCCCGGTCGCTTCGATGCTGACCTACGCGACCATCGCGGAGGCCGCAGGTCTCGTCGCCCGCGGCGGCGGTTCGCTGGTGACGAGCATCGCGACGCACGACCCCGCGCAGGCGGTGGCGCTCGCGACCCGCATCGCGCCGTTCAACGGTCGACTGCTGGTGCTCGACCGCGACGATGCGCGCTCGTCGACCGGACACGGATCCCCGCTCCCGAACCTCGTGCACGGTGGACCGGGGCGGGCCGGCGGTGGCGAGGAGCTGGGCGGGATCCGGGCGGTGCTGCACCACATGCAGCGCACCGCGGTGCAGGGATCGCCCGAGATGCTCACGGCCCTGACCGGCGTCTGGCACACGGGCGCCGCGGTGCGCAGCGACGGACGGCATCCGTTCCGCCGATCACTCGCCGAACTGCGGGTCGGCGACCAGGTGGCCTCGGGATCGCGCACCGTGACCCTCGACGACATCGAGACGTTCGCGCGCTTCACCGGCGACACCTTCTACGCCCACATGGACGAGGCCGCGGCGGCGGCGAATCCGTTCTTCCCGGGGCGGGTCGCCCACGGCTATCTGCTCGTGTCGTGGGCGGCAGGGCTCTTCGTCGATCCCGAGCCCGGTCCGGTGCTCGCGAACTACGGACTCGAGGACCTTCGCTTCGTCACGCCGGTGTCGCCGGGTGATGAGATCCGCGTCGAACTGACCGCGAAGCAGATCACGCCGCGCGAGACCGACGACTACGGCGAGGTGCGCTGGGACGCCGTCATCCGCAATCAGCGCGACGAGACCGTCGCGACCTACGACGTGCTCACGCTCGTGAGCAAGCGACCCCAGGGCGAGACAGCGCCTGTCTGAGCAGGCGACTACTCCAGATAGGCACCAAAGTAGTGCTCGCGACGCAGCGTGCCGTCTTCGGCGGTGATCCCGATGATGGCGGCTCCCGGCGTAGCGATGTCGTGCTCAGTGAAAAAGAGCAGTACTCGACCGTCGCGCGTCGACACCTCGTAGAAATCGAGGCCTGCCGCCACGACGTGGACCGAGGTGCCGTCCGGGAACGATGCCATGGCCTTCTCGATCGGATCTCCGATTCCGACGCCGGCGGCGCGCGGAAGCATGGCGCCATCAACGGAAGGTTCACCGTAGAGCGAGATCTTGCCGACGAGGATGCTCGCAATGGCCTTCCCCTCCTCTTGCGCACTGATGACCAGGCTCGCGGACCCGTCAGGGCTCACGAATGTGCGTGGACGCGAGGGCCACTCCGCCGCGGAGATATCGGTACCGGGGACCGCAGCCATGGCCGCATCGATATCCTCCCCGAGACGGAGCGGACCGATACCGTCGAAGCCGATCGTCCATTCCGACCAGGCTTCCGCGGCGTCAGCGGCGGGCGGCTCGGCCGGCGTCACCGGCGGATTCGCCGTCAGTTCACCGATCAGGAGCTCCTTCGCCTGAGCGGCGCGTGCGTGCAACGTACGAGCAGCCGCGTCGGCATCGATGAGTGAGTCTCCCGTATACGAGTGCCAGAACTCCACCAGCACATTGCCCACGGATGCGATCCCGAAGTAATGCCGGAAGCCGCTGTCGGCCGTGCCCAGCTCTATCGATCCGACGACCGTGCGCACATCGTCCTCGTCGATCGCCGCGCTGTCGAACGACGACGCGCTCTGGTCGAACGTGAACGTCGCGCACTGCTCCGACGCGGCCACGTAGTCGTCCATCCGTCGCGCGGCCTGCCCTTCGTCCGCGAACTGCAGCACGCTCAAGCGCCCCTGACGCTCGTTCTCGGCCTTCCAGGTGATGCTGCGCGCGCCGATCGAACCGAGCGACGCTTCAGACTGGACGGTGCCGCAGATACTCGGGGAGAACATCGCTCCGTCACCGTCGCCGATCTGCAGCAGCGATGCCGATGGCTCCGCGAAATCCGCCGACCCCGGAATGACCGCCGCGATCTCGTCCTCCGACGGCAGGAACCAGTCGAGCTCGTCACCGACGAAGTGGAGCGGCCCGTCGTAGGCCGCGGGCTCCGGAGTCTCGGGGGCAGCCGTCGGGGTGGGATCCGGCGTCGAGTCGGGTTCGGGCGCGCACCCGGAGAGTCCGAACAATGCCCCGGCCGTAACCAGGCCGAGGACGAGCTTCGTGAACGACCGCGCGTGCGGCATATGACCCTCCGATGATCCGCTGCGCCGCCCGCCGACGCCTCCCCTGGGGCGAGCGTAGCGGCTGCTCTGGACATCCCGCCCGCCTCCACGACCGGTCGAGATCAGAATGATACGAATCGCATGCCCGTGGGCGCATATATGTCGCGAGGGAAGGTGTCAGAGCCCGCTCACGTCCGCCAGAACAGCGCCCACCGCCTCTCGCGCCGCCGAAGCGGTCGGCGCTGCGAGGGCCGCATCGGCCGCACGTCGGCACGCGTCCTGATCGACGGCCGCGAGCGCCGCGCCGACCCGCCCGAGCGCGCGCGGTGCCATCGAGAGCGAAGTCACTCCGAGCCCCGCGAGCACCGGAGCGAGCGCGGGGTCCGCCCCGGCTTCGCCGCATACCCCGACCGGCTTCCCCGCCGCGCGCCCCGCGGCGCCTACCGCGCCGATGAGTCGCAGCACCGCGGGCTGCCACGGATCGTTGAGGTCGCCCAGTTCGCTGAGGAGCCGGTCGGCCGCGAGCGTGTACTGGGCGAGATCGTTGGTGCCGAGGCTGACGAAGTCGACGACTTCGAAGATCTCGGTGGCGAGCAGGGCGGCCGACGGGGTCTCGATCATGATGCCGACACGGTCGATCCCCGCGCCCCTGGCCCGCTCCGCGAACTCCGCCGCCTCCTCGACGGTCGCCACCATCGGCGCCATGACCTCGACGAGGGCCGATTCCGCCGCGGCGGCGAGGGCGAGCGCTCGCAGCTGATCGTCGAGAAGACGCGGGCTGCGACGGGCGATCCGCAGACCCCGTACGCCGAGCGCCGGGTTCTCCTCGTCGTCGACGTTCGCGAAGGGCAGGGGCTTGTCGCTTCCCGCGTCGAGCGTGCGCACGACCACCTTGCGACCGGGGAACGCGGCGAGCACCCCGCGGTACGCGATGACCTGCTCATCGACGGAGGGAGCATCCGTGCGCCCGAGGAAGCAGAATTCCGTGCGGAACAGTCCCACGCCCTCGGCGCGCGCCTCCGCAGCGGCGAGGGCGTCCGCCGCACCTCCGACGTTGGCGAGCAGGGCGAGCGGATGGCCGTCCGCCGAGCGGCCCTGCCCGTCGAACTCGACGACGACCGCGGCGGCACGCGCGGACGCCACTCGCTCCTCATCCGGGCCGACCTCGACGGTGCCGCGATCACCGTCGACGAGCACGATCTCCCCCTCGCGGATGCCCGTGGCACCGGTGACGCCGACGACCGCCGGGAGTCCGAGCGAGCGGGCGATGATCGCCGTGTGAGAGGTGGGACCGCCCTGCTCGGTGACGAGCGCTGCGCAGCGACCACCGCCGAGGGCGGCCGTGTCGGCGGGCGAGAGGTCCACGGCGACGAGCACGAACGGCTCCTCGCGCTCGGGGACCCCCGGCAGGTCGAGTCCGAGGATCTCCGCGATCACGCGGTCGCGCACGTCGCGGATATCGGCGACGCGTTCGGCCATCCGCCCCCCGAGCGCCTCGAGGGCCGTCTCGTGCGATCGGGCCGCTTCCCATACCGCGCGCGCGGCCGTGCGGCCCTGCGAGAGCACGAGCGCGCGGGCATCGGCGAGCAGCTCGGGATCGGACGCGATGAGGCGTGCGGCATCGAGGATCTCCCGCGCCTCCCCCGTCGACTCCGCGGAGCGCGCACGCAGGTGCTCGGCGACCGCGACGGTCGCCCGCTCGACCGCCGAGACCTCGGCGGGGCGCTCGCTCTCGGCGACGACGACTCCGCCATCGGGCTCGGGCAGCGCGGGAGCGAGATGAACGACGGATGCCGCGGCGACCCCGGGGCTCACGCCTCGTCCGCGCAGCACATCGCCCGCGGTCACCGCACCCGCCGCATCCCGAGGCGGCGCGACCGGTTCCGGCGCCGAGCCCGTCCCGGTGCCGGTGCCGCTGCCGCTGCCGTTGCCGTTGCCGTTGCCGTTGCCGGGGAGACTGTCCGTACCCTCCCCGAACCCGTCGTCGAAGAGCGCCGCGATCCGATCGAGAGCATCGGCGGCATCCGCACCCTGCGCCGAGATCTCGATCTCGTCGCCCTGGCGCGCGCCGAGGATCAGCAGCCGCGAGAGACTCGCCGCAGCCGCCTCCGGGCCGTCGGGCAGCCGCCGCAGACGCACGTCGACGCCGCCGGAAGCCTCGGCGATCAGGGCCGCCGGGCGGGCGTGGAGGCCCTGCGGGTTGCGCACGAGCACGCGGCGGGTCTGCGCGTCGCCGGCGGGTCGGGACGGAGCCACCGGTTCCGGAGCCGGTTCCTCCGCACCGAGCTGCCCCGTCTTCGCTCCGAGGGCCGCGGACGCCTCGGCGGCGACCGTGTCGAGATCTCCCCCGGCCGCCGCAGACACCACGGCGGCGAGCAGACCCTCGACGAACGGTGCGGGGGCGAGCCTGACCGGCACGTCGCTCAGGCGCAGTTCGAGTGCGAGCTCGGCGCTGAGCACGGCCGACCCGAGGTCCATGAGCACGAGCACACCGTCGCAGTCGCCGGCGAGCTCGTCGATCGCTTCGGCGACGGCCACGGCATCCGTGCCGAGGATCGGCGTACCGTCGGCATCCGTCCCCGCACCCGCCGCGACGCGCACTCGCGCGCCGGGCCCCTGCACCATCTGCAGGGCGAGCTCGAGCGCCGCCTCCCCGAGTCGTGCGCTGTGGGACACGGCGACGATGCCGATCATCAGCTCGCCGCGATCGCCGCGGCGAGCGTCTCGAAGAGCAGCGTGGTCGATGCGGCACCGGGATCGAGATGTCCGGCACTGCGTTCGCCGAGATAGCTGGCCCTCCCCTTGCGGGCCACCAGCGGCAGCGTCGCGTCGCGCCCGGTGGCGGCGGCGACCGCAGCGGCCTGCGTCGCCTCGGCCAGGTCGGCACCTCCCGCGATGGCCGCGTCGAGCGCATCGACCGCCGGCGACATCGCGTCGAACATCGTCTTGTCCCCGGCCTCGGGCTTGCCCCGCGCGACGATGCCCTCGAGACCGGCGCGCAGCGCGGCGGCCAGGCCGGTCGCGTCGAGATCCTGGACCGCGCCGGTCGTCATCCCCATCCGCAGGAAGAACGTGCCGTAGAGCGGCCCGCTGGCGCCGCCGACTGAGCTGACGAGCGTCATCCCGACGGTCTTCAGGAGGTCGTCCGCCGCGGCCGGCGCGCTCGCTGCGAGCTTCTCGGTGACGGCGCTCATCCCCCGCGCCATGTTCGCGCCGTGGTCGGCGTCGCCGATCGCGGAGTCGAGTTCGGTGAGCCATTCGCGCTTCTCGGCGACGGCCGCGCCGAAGCGGATGATCCAGTCCTGCAGGGTGGCGATCGAGACGGTATCCGCGGCCATCAGGCGCCCCACCGCAGACCGGGGGTCACGACCGGGCTGTCCCACAACCGCAGCACCTCGTCGTCGGCCTTCAGCACCGTGACCGAGCAGCCGGCCATGTCGAGCGAGGTGATGTAGTTGCCGACGAGGTTGCGCACGATCTGCACGCCCGCTGCCTCCAGGAGCGCTGCGACCTCGGCGTACATCAGGTAGAGCTCGATCTGCGGGGTCGCGCCCATCCCGTTGACCATCACGATCGCGGGTCCCGCGAAGTCGAGGTCGGCGAGGATCGGCTCGACGAGCTGGCGGGCGATGTCGGATGCCGGCGCCAGGGGCTCCCGGTGGCGCCCGGGCTCGCCGTGGATGCCGATGCCGATCTCCATCTGGTCGTCCGGAAGGTCGAAGGTCGGCTTGCCGGCGGCCGGCACCGTGCAGCTGGTGAGCGCCATGCCCATGGAACGCCCCTGGCCGTTGACGCGTTGCGCGAGGGCGACGACGGCGGCGAGGTCCTGTCCCTCCTCCGCGGCCGCGCCGACGATCTTCTCGAGCAGCACGGTGAGGCCGACGCCGCGTCGTCCGGCCGTGTAGAGCGAGTCCTGCACCGCGACGTCGTCGTCGACGACGACCGTGCCGACCTCGATGCCCTCCATCGAGGCGAGTTCTGCGGCCATCTCGAAGTTGAGCACGTCGCCGGTGTAGTTCTTCACGATGTGCAGCACGCCGGCCCCCCGGTCGGCGGCCTTCGTCGCTGCCTGCACGCGGTCGGGCGTCGGAGAGGTGAAGACCTCACCCGCGACCGCGGCATCGAGCATCCCGACACCGACGTAGCCGCCGTGCAGGGGCTCGTGCCCCGATCCGCCGCCGGAGACGATCGCGACCTTTCCCTGCGCCTTCGGCTCGGCCCGCGTGATGACGTGCGTCTCGAGGTCGACCGACAGCTCGGGATGCGCGAGTGCGACTCCCTTGAGCGATTCGACGAGCACGTCCTCCGGGGCGTTGATGAGCTTCTTCATCGTCCGATCTCCTTCGATCTCTTCCGTCGGGTGTCGATGCCGGCCGCGTGGCCGACGTCGCGAAAGCAGGCGACCTGGAACAGGCGACACCGCCGTCACTGTCGAACATGCTCGGGACGGCTGGTCTTGTCAAGGTCGAACGTGGGATCCGGGGCCACGAACTCTCTTCTTCGGCGTTCTTCGACGCCACTGTGTCACCCGCGCAATGTCACCCGCGCCGTGTCACCCGCGCAGTATCACCCGCGCAGTGTCACCCGCGCAGGGCGAGCACGAACGGCAGCACCTCGCTCGCGCCGGCGCGCCGAAGGGTGCGCGCGGCGACCGTGAGAGTCCACCTGCTGTCGGCGAGATCGTCGACGAGCAGCACGGGACCGTCGGGGATCTCGAGGTGATCGGCGCTGAACCGATCCCAGAGACCACCGAGGCGGAAGACGCTGTTACCGCCGGGCTGACCGCTCGGACCGCCGCCGACGAGACCGAGCTCGCCCAGGTACGGGAGCCGGCCGATCTCGGCCAGCCCGCGGGCGAGGCTGTCGACGAGCCGGGGGCGCGAGCGCGACGGGAGTGCGACCACCGCGACGGGTCGCTGCGACCACTCCCACCCGGCCAGCACGCGCACGCATCCGTCGAGCACCTGTCGCGTCACCGCGACATCCGCAGCCCCCGCGGCGAAGAGCGTGCGCAACGTGCCACCCCACCCCAGGTCGGTCAATCGCGCCAGCGCCCGCCCCTCGCCCGCCTGTTCGTCGGCGGCGATGCGCCCCTTGACGGGGACGTCGAGCCGATCGGCGCCCGTGGGCCAGGCGCGGCGGGGCTCGATCGGCACCCCGACCCGGTCGAGCGACTGGGAGGCCTGGGTGGTGGCCGCCGCGCCGATCTCGCGCGGGAACCATTCGCCCGCGCAGTTGTCGCACCGCCCGCAGGGCTTCGCGGTGTCGTCGTCGAGGGCGCGCTGCAGGAACTCCATCCGGCATCCGTCGGTCTGCTCGTACGCGATCATGTGCTGCTGCTCGGCGACGCGCTCCCCCGCGATGCGTTCGTATCGCTCGGCGTCGTAGCTCCACGGCGCCCCCGTCGCGACCCACCCGCCCTGCACGCGTCGCACCGCGCCGTCGACGTCGAGCACCTTCAGCAGCAGTTCGAGCGGGGTCCGACGGATGTCGACCATCGCCTCGAGGGCCGGTGTCGAGATCGGCGCGTCGCCGAGTGCGCCGATCACCCGCTCCGCACGTTCACGGTCGGGCATCGACGCGGTCGCGAAATAGTGCCAGATGTCGCGATCCTCGACACCGGGCAGCAGCAGCACGTCGGCGCTCTCGCTGGCGCGGCCCGCACGACCCACCTGTTGGTAGTACGCCACGGGCGACGAGGGCGCGCCGAGGTGCAGCACGAAGCCGAGATCGGGCTTGTCGAACCCCATACCCAGCGCACTCGTCGCGACGAGCGCCTTCACCTCGTTGCGCTGGAGCATCCCCTCGGATTCGGCGCGCTCCTCGGTGTCGGTCTGCCCCGTGTACGCCCGCACGTCGTGCCCGTGATCGCGCAGCAGTCGCGCCGTATCGACCGCCGCCGCGACCGTCAACGTGTAGATGATGCCCGATCCGGGGAGATCGTCGAGGTGGCTCAACAGCCAGGCCAGTCGGCTCGCGGAGTCGCGCAGCCGGAGCACCCCGAGGCGCAGCGACGTACGCGCGAGCGGTCCGCGGATCGTGAGCACCCCGGCCCCGGGATCGCCTCCCGCCGTGCTCGCGCCGAGCTGCTCGGCCACGTCGACCATGACGCGGCTGTTCGCCGTGGCCGTGGTGGCGAGAACCGGGACGTCGGCCGGCATCTCGGCGATGAGATCGCGCAGCCGTCGGTAGTCGGGGCGGAAGTCGTGCCCCCAGTCGCTGATGCAGTGCGCCTCGTCGACCACCAGCATCCCCATGCGGCTCACGAGCGCCGGCAGACGCTCTTCCCGGAAGGCCGGATTGTTGAGGCGCTCGGGCGACACGAGCAGCACGTCGACCTCGTCACGGTCGAGCTGCGCGAGGACGTCGGTCCACTCGTGGGCGTTCGTCGAATCGATGGCGACCGCCCTCACCCCGGCTCGGGAGGCTGCCGCGATCTGATCGCGCATCAGGGCCAGCAGCGGCGAGACCAGGACGGTCGGCCCCGCCCCCTGGCCCCGCAGCAGGCGGGTGGCGACGAAGTAGACGGCGGACTTCCCCCACCCCGTGCGCTGCACGACGAGCGCCCGGCGGCGACCGTCGACGAGCGCTTCGATGGCCTCGTACTGCCCGTCGTGGAAGTCGGCATCGGGGCGGCCGACCAGCTCGCGGAGGGCGGCGAGAGCGGCCGCGCGGGTGCCGAGGGAGGGTGCGGAGGTCATCCCCTCACTCTGCCCCATCCCTCCGACACCGCGATCGGCGCACAGGCGCACCGGCCCCGCCGTGCAACCGGTCGTCTAGCGTGGAGACGTGATCACCCGAGACCTCGCCGTCGCCCTCCGAGCCGCCGGCCTGGTGTGGCATCCGATCGAGGGCGACCGCTTCCAGCTCGACCTCCCGAACGAGGTGGAGCTCGAGTCCGAGGCCGACGTGTTCACCGTCAGCGGCATGACGATCGAGGCGCGGCAGACGCCGAGCGGCACCGACCTCGCCTTCAACGGCACGACCGAGTGGGCGCTCGACGCGGTGACCCTCGCGGATGCCGTGTGGCTCCCCCGCGAGGATCAGTTGCGCGAGCTGCTGCGCGGAACCTTCCGCTCGCTGGAGCGGCTCGACGACACCTTCCGTGTGCGGGTGCGGATATCGGGGGAAGACCTCTCGTTCGAGCATCCCGATCCCGCCGAGGCCTACGGCCGAGCGCTGCTGGAGCTGGTCTCGCGCTCGCAGTGAGTCGAGGATCCGGCGTGCGCCGGCCTTGAGGATCCCGTCCCGTCGTGACAGAATTACCTAACGATCGGTCAGTAAAGATGCTGGCCGGGAGGAGCCACGATGAACGCCCCCGCAGACCCCTCGATCACCGCGGACGTCTCCGACGAGCAACGCATCTCCGACGAGGAACGTCTCTTCGACGAGCTCATCGCGAACGAGCAGCGCATCGAGCCGCGCGACTGGATGCCCGAGGCCTACCGCAAGACGCTCATCCGTCAGATCTCGCAGCACGCGCACTCCGAGATCATCGGCATGCAGCCGGAGGGCAACTGGATCACGCGCGCGCCCAGCCTCAAGCGCAAGGCGATCCTGATGGCGAAGGTGCAGGACGAAGCGGGCCACGGGCTCTACCTCTACTCCGCGGCGCAGACCCTCGGCATTACCCGCGACGAGATGATGCAGCAGCTCATCGACGGGCGGGCGAAGTACTCCTCGATCTTCAACTACCCCACTCCGACCTGGGCCGACATGGGCGCGATCGGATGGCTCGTCGACGGCGCCGCGATCTGCAATCAGGTTCCGCTCTGCCGCGCCTCGTACGGGCCCTACGGCCGCGCGATGGTGCGGGTCTGCAAAGAGGAGTCGTTCCACCAGCGCCAGGGCTTCGAGATCCTGCTCACCCTCATGCAGGGCACCGAGGAGCAGCGACGCATGGCGCAGGATGCCGTCGATCGCTGGTACTGGCCGAGCCTGGCGATGTTCGGCCCGCCGGACGACCGGTCCCCCAACTCCGCGCAGTCGATGGCCTGGAAGATCAAACGTTTCTCGAACGACGAGCTGCGCCAGCGGTTCGTGGGGATGCTCGTTCCGCAGGCAGAGATCCTCGGCGTCACCCTCCCCGACCCCGAGCTGCGCTTCGACGAGGCATCCGGGCGGTACGAGATGGGTGAGATCGACTGGGACGAGTTCTTCGAGGTACTCCGCGGCAACGGACCGTGCAACACCGAACGGCTGGAGCGCCGGCGCACCGCTCACGAAGATGGGGCGTGGGTGCGGGAGGCCGCGGCGGAGTACGCCCGCCGGCAGGCATCCGCCTCGGCACTCGACGAGGAGGTCGCCTGATGGCGAGCCCCGGCACCGACCCCCGCGAGCCCTGGCCCCTCTGGGAGGTCTTCGTGCGTGCGAACCGCGGGCTCAGCCACGTGCACGTGGGGTCCCTGCACGCACCGGATGCGGAGATGGCGATACGCAACGCGCGCGATCTCTACACCCGACGCGGCGAAGGGGTCTCGATCTGGGCGGTGCCCGCCGAGGCCATCACCACGAGCGACCCGGATGCGAAGGGCGCGTACTTCGAGAGCGCCGCGGGCAAGAACTACCGGCACGCCGTGTACTACTCGGCCTCCGAAGGGGTGCCGCACCTATGAGCACGCACGGTGACGTCACCGTCGAGGAGCTGCACCTCGCGCAGGAGCTCGCGGGATCCGGCGAGCGCGCGGCATCCGCCGACGTCGCCGAGTACGCGCTGCGTCTCGGCGACGATGCGCTGATCCTTTCGCAGCAGCTGGGCGCCTGGATCTCGCGTGGGCCGGAGCTCGAGGAGGACGTGGCGCTCGGCAACATCGCCCTCGACCTGCTCGGCCACGCCCGCTCCCTGCTGCGCTACGCCGGCTCCTTCGACGGACGCAGCGAAGACGATCTGGCGTTCTTCCGCGACGAGCCGGAGTTCCGCAGCGCCTGGATCGTGGAGCAGCCCAACGGCGACTTCGCGCAGACCATCGCCCGCCAGCTCGTCGTCTCGACGTACATGGTCGAGCTCTATGCGGCGCTGCGATCGAGCGGCGACGCGACCATCGCGGCCGTCGCCGAGAAGGCGCTGAAAGAGGTCGACTACCACCGCGACCATGCCGTGCAGTGGACGCTCCGGCTCGCGGGCGGCACCGAGGAGTCGCGCTCGCGGATGATCCGCGCCCTGCGCGACGTCTGGCCCTTCGTCGACGAGCTGTTCCGCGACGACCCGCTGATCGACCGGCTCGGCGATGCGGCCGCGCGCCCGTCATCGCTGCGCGCGGGCTTCGATGCCGTGATCGACACGGTCTTCGCCCGGGCCGACCTCGCGGTGCCCGATGTCGCGGCGTCGTCGGCGGGCGGACGACAGGGGTCGCATGCCACGCCGATGGGGCACATCCTCGCCGAGATGCAGGTGCTCGCGCGACGGCATCCGGGGGCGACATGGTGACGGCGATGACGACGACGGATGCCTGGCGGATCGCCGCCGCCGTCGCCGACCCCGAGGTCCCGGTGCTGACCATCGAGGACCTGGGCGTACTGCGCGCGGTCGAATCCGACGGCGCGCGGGTGCGCGTCGACATCACCCCCACCTACAGCGGATGCCCCGCGATGGACACGATCCGCGACGACGTGATCCTGGCGCTCACCGCGGCGGGCTTCGGAGAGGTCGAGGTGCGGCTCGTGCTCGCCCCGGCCTGGACGACGGACTGGATGTCGGATGCCGGCAAGCGCAAGCTCGAACGCTACGGCATCGCCCCTCCGACGGGTCGTGCGGCGGTGCACGACGGACCCATCCCCCTCACGCTGAGCGTGCGCTGCCCGCGATGCGGATCGCTCGACACCCGGGAGGCGTCGCGGTTCGGTTCCACCTCGTGCAAGGCGCTGTTCGAGTGCCGCGCCTGCCTCGAGCCCTTCGACCATTTCAAGGTGCACTGATGTCGCTGTTCGCGCCCGCCACGGCATCCGCTCCCCCGGCCCCGCCCCGCGAGGTGCCGAAGGCGCGTCGACGCGCCCGCTTCCACACGCTCGTCGTCGAGGGCGTGCGCCCGCTCACCGACGACGCGGTCGAGGTGACATTCACGGTGCCGGCCGCGCTCGCCGGCGAGTACGACCACCTGCCCGGCCAGTACGTCGCGCTGCGCACCGTGCTCGACGGGGTCGAGGTGCGGAGGTCGTACTCCCTGTGCCGTGCTCCCGAGCATCGCGCCGACGGCGCCGACACCCGGCTGAGCGTGGCGGTCAAGCGCGACGAGGGCGGGCGGTTCTCGACCTGGGCGCAGAGCGGTCTGAAGCCGGGGTTCGAGATCGACGTGATGAGCCCGCAGGGCACCTTCACCTCGGCCCTGCCCGACCTCGATCACCGGCACGTGGTGGGCATCGCCGCCGGCTCCGGCATCACCCCGCTGATGGCCCTGGCGCACACGGTGCTGTCGCGGTCGGACACCGCGCGGTTCACCCTGCTGTACACGAACCGGTCGACGCTCGACGTGATGTTCCTCGAGGATCTCGCCGATCTGAAGGACCGCTACCCCACGCGCCTCACCCTGCACCACGTGCTCTCGCGCGAGCAGCGCACCGCTCCCGTGCTGTCGGGCCGCATCGACGAGCCGAAGCTGCGCACGATCCTCACGACCCTCCTCCCGCCCGACGACGTCGACGAGTGGTTCCTGTGCGGGCCGCTCGCCCTGGTCGACCTCTGCCGCGAGGTCCTGGCCGATGTCGGCGTGGGCGACGAGCACATCCGCTTCGAGCTGTTCACCACCGGCGACGAGCCCGCCCGTGCCGCACGACCGGTGCAGGTGCGGGCGGGTGAGCGCACGACCACGATCGAGGTGACGCTCGACGGCGTCTCGTCGACGGTCGAGAGCCCCGTGAATGCGCACGAGTCGGTCCTGAATGCGGCGCTGCGCGTGCGCCCCGACGCCCCCTTCGCCTGCGCGGGCGGGGTGTGCGGCACCTGTCGGGCCCGGGTCGTCGAGGGCAGCGTCACGATGACCGAGAACTATGCGCTCGAGCCCGACGAGATCGAGCGCGGGTTCGTGCTCACCTGCCAGTCCCATCCGACCAGCGACCGCGTCGTCGTCGACTACGACGTGTGAGGGAGAACGCACCGATGATCGATCTCCGCATCGCCGACGACGTCGCCCACGTCACCCTGCGCGCTCCCGAGCGACTGAACGCGCTCGACGAGCAGGCGCTCCACGGCCTCGATGCCGCCTACGCCGAGGCCGAGACGGCGGGGGTGCGCGCCCTCGTGCTGAGCGGAGAGGGGCGCGCGTTCTGCGCAGGACGGGACATCTCGGGCGTGGATCCGCGCGACGACGACGTGATCGGGTACCTGGGCGGGCTCGTCGCCCCGCTCCTGCAGCGGATGTCGCGCTTTCCCGCGCCCACGTTCGCGGCTGCCCACGGCGCCTGCCTCGGCGTCGGCCTCGGGCTGCTGATCGCCACCGATGTCGTGTACGTCGCGGAGTCGGCGAAGATCGGCTCGCCGTTCGCCGCTCTCGGCGCGACCCTCGACTCCGGCGGGCATGCCCTCTTCCTCGATCGCCTGGGCGCGCACCGCACCCTCGACCTCATCTACACCGGACGCCTGATGACCGGCGTCGAGGCCGTGACCGCGGGGCTCTTCTCGCGGGTGCTGTCCGACGAGGAGGTGCACGAGGCGACGACGGATGCCGCGGCGACGGCCGCCCTCGGACCGACGGCCGCGTTCGTCGCCAGCAAGCGCCTCGTGGCGCGCATCCGCGACGAGCGGCTGGCGCTGTGGGAGTCGGTCGAGCTCGAGAGCGCGGCCCAGGCGGAGCTCGGCGACACCGATGATTACCGCGAGGGATTCGCGGCGTTCCAGCAGAAGCGGAAGCCGCGGTTCCGCGGTCGTTGAGGCGGCGGACGGTGAGGCGGCGGGAGCGCGTGCCGGCACGCCGGTGAACGGGGGCGCCCCCTGAGCCGGTGACTCCGGGTTGTCAACGCTCTGGCCGGATGTCGGTGCCCGGTGTCACACTTCGGAGATGATGCTCTCGCAGCTGGTCTCGACGACCGAGGAGGTCGCCGCCACATCCTCGCGCCTGGCGAAGATCGACGCGCTCGCCCGGCTGCTGGTCCAGGCCGACGCCGATGAGATCGCGCCGCTGACCGGGCTCCTCCTCGCGACCCCGCGGCAGGGGCGCCTCGGCGTCGGATGGCGAGGAATGAGCGCCCTCGAGGTCTCCCACGCCGACGCCTCGACGCTCGCGATCACCGACGTCGATCAGGCGTTCGAGCGTCTCGCCGCGGCATCCGGAACCGGCTCCGCGAGCGTGCGCAGCAGCACCCTCCAGGCGCTGGCCGCGCGGGCGACCGCGCTGGAGTGGGATTTCCTCACCCGGGCCATGCTCGGCGAGCTGCGCACCGGCGCGCTCGGCGGCGTGCTGCTCGACGCGATCGCCCGCGCATCCGATCGTCCGGTGCCGGCCGTGCGCCGGGCCGCCATGCTGTCGGGCGACCTCGGCGAGACGGCGCTGATCGCACTCACCGGAAGCGCCGAATCGCTCGACGAGGTCGGGCTCCGCGTCGGTCGTCCCGTGCTGCCGATGCTCGCCGCCACCGCCGCGACCCCGACCGACGCCCTCGGCATCACGGGTGAGGCCTCGGTCGAGTACAAGCTCGACGGTGCCCGCATCCAGGTGCACCGCCACGGCGACGAGGTGTCGGTGTACACCCGCAGCCTCGCCGACATCACCCACCGCGTGCCCGAGCTCGTCGAGATCGTGCGTGCCCTGCCCGCGCACGACCTCATCCTCGACGGCGAGACGCTGGCCCTCGACGAGGACGGTGGGCCGCGTCCGTTCCAGGAGACGATGTCGCGGTTCGGGGCAGACGCCGCGCGCGAGCTCGCCCTGCGCCCGTGGTTCTTCGATCTGCTGCACGTCGACGGGCGCGACCTCATCGACGAGCCGCTGGGCGTGCGGCTCGCAGAGCTCGATCGGGTCGCCGGCCCCTGGCGCATCCCGGGAACGGTGACGGCCGATGCCGAGGCCGCCGAACGGGTCTCGCACGATGCCCTCGCCGCCGGCCACGAGGGCATCGTCGCCAAGGCCATCGACTCGCCGTACGCGGCGGGTCGTCGGGGCAAATCCTGGGTCAAGGTCAAGCCCGTGCTCACCTACGACCTCGTGGTGCTCGCGGCCGAATGGGGCTCGGGGCGCCGTCAGGGTCTGCTGTCGAACCTGCATCTCGGGGCACTCGATCCCGCCGGAGAATTCGGCGAACCCGGCGCTCTCGTCATGGTCGGCAAGACCTTCAAAGGGCTCACCGACGAACTGCTGCGCTGGCAGACCGCCACATTCCCGACGCTCGAGACCCGACGCACGCAGGGCACCGTGTTCCTGCGGCCCGAACTGGTCGTCGAGATCGCGATCGACGGCGTACAGCGCTCCCCGCGCTATCCCGGGGGCATCGCGCTGCGCTTCGCCCGCGTCAAGGGCTACCGCCCCGACAAGGCGCCGGGCGAGGCCGACACGATCCAGACGCTCCGCTCCCTGCTGCGGGAGTGAGGTGAGAAGAGCGCCGGCTACGGCATCCGCTCAGGCCGAAGGTGCGAGCCCGAGGTCCTCTTCGCGCACGGTTCCCTGGAACGACCACGGGAAGTTGATCCAGAGATCGGTGTCCTTCCAGGCGTAGTCGGGCTGGATGATGGTCGACGGCTTCGTGTAGATCGTGACCGAGCGCACGTCGGCGCCCTTGTCCTTCAGCAACTGAACCGCGAGGGCGAGAGTGCGGCCCGAGTCGGCGACGTCGTCGACGAGCAGCACGCGGCGCCCGTCGAGATATGCCATGTCGAGTTCGGGCGGGAGCACCTCGGGAGCGTCGAGCACGGTGCCGATGCCGGTGTAGAACTCGACGTTGATCGCGCCGCAGTTCTTCGCGCCGAGACCGTACGCGATGGCGCCGGCGGGCAGGAGCCCTCCGCGGGCGATCGCGACGACGACCTCGGGCTCGAAGCCGCTGGCGAGGATGTCACGGGCAAGGTCGCGGGTGGCGGCGCCGAAGCCGTCCCAGGTGAGCGTCTCGCGCTCGTTCGATGCATCAGTCACCCGATCCATTGTCCTCCATCGCGGCGATAGACTGACCACGTCCGGACGCCCTGCGACCGGTGCCTGAAAAAGAGGCACGAAGCACTCCTCGCCGACGCGGGTGCGAGACACATACGGAACCTCGTTCTCCGTCCCTGTCTCGAAAGGCTTCGCCATGCCCTCCGTCTCCGCGCACGTCGCGCTCACCCTCGCCCAGCACATCGACGCCGTCTTCGGGGTGATGGGAAACGGCAACGCCTACTTCCTCGACGCGATCGAGACGCAGACGGATGCCGTCTTCACCGCCGTACGCCACGAACAGGGTGCCGTGGTCGCCGCCGACGCGCACTTCCGCGCCTCGGGCCGGATCGCCGCGGGCACCTCCACCTACGGCGCCGGATTCACGAACACGCTCACGGCGCTGGCGGAGGCGGTGCAGGCGCACGTGCCGCTCGTGCTCGTGGTCGGCGACGAGCCGACGTCCGGACCGCGTCCGTGGGACGTCGACCAGATCGCCCTCGCCTCGGCGGTCGGTGCGCGCACCTATACCGTCGGCCGCGCCGACGCGGCGGCGACGACCGTCATCGCGATCGAGCACGCCCTCACCTACCGCGTACCCGTCGTGCTGGCGATTCCCTATGACGTCGCGGCGCGGGAGGCCGGCCCCGTCCCGCCGGCCCCGGAGCCGCGGGTGCCGGCAGCGCTGGCACCGAGCGGGGAGTTCGCCGAGGGGATGCTCGACGAGATCGCCGCCGCCCTGGCCGCCGCCGAGCGGCCGTTCCTGTTGGCCGGCCGCGGCGCCTGGTTGTCGGGAGCGAGCACGGCGCTGGGCGAGCTCGCAGCGTCCACCGGCGCGCTCACGGCATCCACCGCCCTCGGCCGCGGAGTCTTCCCCGACACTCGTTTCGACCTGGGCGTCACGGGCGGTTTCGGGGCCGAGGGGGCGATGGAGCTGATCCGCGAGGCCGATGTCGCCGTCGTGTTCGGCGCGGGACTGAACCAGTTCACGATGCGCTTCGGCGCGCTGTTCGCGCCCGGCACGAAGGTGTTCCAGATCGACATCGCCCCGGCGGCCACGCACGCCCACGTCGGTGGCTTCGTCCGGGCCGACGCACGTCTCGCGGCCGAGGCGCTGGTGGAGCGGGTGACGGGTTCGATCGGTGCGCCGTGGCGTGAGAGCGTCGACGTCGCCGCCGCACGGGCGTACGACCACGGCGACGATCTCGCCCCCGACGGGCGTCTCGACCCCCGCTCCGCGGCCCGGCGCATCGCCGCGCTGCTGCCCGAGGACCGCGTGGTGGTCTCGGACGGCGGGCATTTCATCGGCTGGGCGAACATGTACTGGCCGGTCGCCGCGCCCGACCGGATGATGATGATCGGCACGGCCTTCCAGTCGATCGGGCAGGGCTGGCCGAGCGTCGTCGGTGCCGCTCTCGCCCGGCGCGAGGCCACCGTCGTGCTCACCTCGGGCGACGGCGGCGGACTCATGGCGATCGCCGATCTCGAGTCCGCGGTGCGCGCAGCCGCCGGCCGCGGGATGGCGGTGATCTGGAACGACGCCGCCTACGGTGCCGAGGTCAACCTGTACGGATTGAAGGGGCTCGCCGAGGCGCCGATGCGCATTCCCGAGGTCGACTTCGCCGCCTTCGCCGCAGCGGTCGGCGCCGAGGGCGTCGTCGTGCGCACGCTCGCGGATCTCGATCGCCTGGAATCGTGGGCTGCCGAAGATCCCGCGACCCGCCGCTTCCTGCTGCTCGACCTGCGCATCTCGGGTGAGGTGATCGCGCCGTACCAGCAGGAGATCATCCGCGTGAACTCGTAGGCGCGGCATCCGTTCGTTCCTGTCCGTTCGTTCCTGTCCGTTCGTTCCTGTCCGTTAGGCTCCGATCCATGCCCGAGAACCCCGAGATCCTGCGCTACAGCGCGTTCGCCGCGACACCCGACGGCGGCAACCCCGCGGGCGTCGTGCTCGACGCCGCAGGTCTCGACGACGAGCGGATGCTGCGGATCGCCGCCGACGTCGGATACTCCGAGACCGCCTTCGTCACGGAGCGTTCCGCGGTCGATGGGGTGCCGCATCACCGAGTGCGGTACTTCTCGCCGGGAGCTGAAGTGCCGTTCTGCGGTCACGCCACGGTGGCGACGGCGGTCGCCCTCGCCGAACGCGACGGGGCGGGAACGGTCGTGTTCGAGACCGCGGCGGGGCCGGTGGCCCTGGAGTCGGTGGCGGATGCCGCGGGCGCGATCACCGTGTCCTTCACGAGCGTCGAGCCGCAGGTGCGCGAGCTCGACCCGGCGGTGCGCGATCGCTTGCTGGACCTGCTGGGTCTCACCGTGGCCGACGTCGATCCGCGGTTCCCCGTGCAGGAGTCGTTCGCTGGCAACTGGCATCCGATCATCGTCGTCGCCGATCGGGAGCTGTTCCATCAGTTCCGCTTCCGTCCCGCCGACGTCGCCGATCTGATGCGCGCGCAGGGCTGGCTCGGAACGGTGACGGTGCTGCATGCACACGATTCGACCGCGTTCGAGGCTCGCAATCTCTTCCCGGTCGGACGCATCACCGAAGATCCGGCGACGGGATCCGCGGCGGCTTCGACCGGCGCGTATCTGCGGGAGCACGGATACGCGGGAGAGACGATTCGCATCCGCCAGGGCGCGCACGTCGGTCGGCCGAGTGAGTTGATCGTGACGATCCCGGAGTCCGGCGGCATCGTCGTGGCGGGCGGCGCCTTCCCGCGTCCCGCCGACGGTTCCTGAGCGGGCGCAGCGAGACGAAGGGCCGCACCTTGCGACTGGGTCCTGAGCCCGTCGAAGGGCCCTGCCCCGTGGGCGGCCGCAGTTCCTGAGCGAGCGCAGCGAGCCTCCCGGTTCCTGAGCGAGCGCAGCGAGACTCCCGGTTCCTGAGCGAGCGCAGCGAGACGAAGGGCCGCGGCCCTGTCGCTGCTGGGTCCCTGAGCTTGTCGAAGGGTCCCGCTCCGTGTGCACTCGTTCTACACCGCTGCCGTATTGTTCGGAGTTCTCCACCAAGCACGTCGATACTGGCGTTGGCCTGGGGTTTTCGTTTCGGAATGTCGGTGGCTACTGGTGGACTGGGGCGTATGAACAGCACCGCCGAGTTTCTGGATCGGGTCGCCGCCGACCTGGCCGCGGTGCTGCGCGCGGACGCGCTGGCGGGGTTGTCGGATGCGGAGAAGATGCAGGTGCTCCGGGCCGCGGGTGAGGTCGCCCGTCTCGTCGACGCCGTCGTGGTGGAGACGGTCGGATCGGTCGATCAACGCCCGGCGGGATCGGGCGAGTTGGCGTTCTGCGGTCGGTTCGGATGCCGGACGATGAACGAACTCGTCCAACGCGTACTCCGCACCGACGCGGCCGGGGCGGCACGGGTCGTGAAAGCCGGGAAGATCGTCCGACGGGACCTGGACTTCTCCTCCGGTGCGCTGCTTCCCGCCCGGTGGCCCGCTATGCGGGAAGCGCTGCTGGATGGGGCGGTCGGGGTCGCGGGGCTGCTCGCCGCGACCGGCCCCGTGGAGCAGGCGGGGCCGCGGATCGGTGCGGCGGACCGGTTGAGGGCGGATGTCGAGCTGGCGGAGTACGCGCGGGGGCTCATCGCTGTCGACGGCGCCGGGACATCGGATGCCGATGGGAACGCCGATGCCGAGCGTCGTCTCGAAGCGGGCCCGCCGGCCACGCCGGAAGACCTGAAGTTGTTGTCGCGGGTGATCGTGACCTACCTCGACCCGGACGGCGCGGAACCCGCGGAAGAGCGCGCGATGCGCGCCCGGGGGATCGTGCTCGGGCGGGTCAAGGACGGGGTGATCCCGATCCGCGGGTCCCTGCTGCCGGAGACGGCGGGGCAATTGCGACGCATCTGGGACGCGTACCTGAACCCGAAAGTCGACGGACCACCCATCCCCGAGGCACCGCAAGCTACTACGGAAACGGTCAGTGGGGTGCGGTTCGGCCCCGCCACCGACGAGGCAAGGCTCGACACGGATGAGCATGCACTGAACGGCGAGACGCACGGCCCTCTCGACGACACCCTCCGCCCTCTCGATGACCGTGTCTTCCCATACGACGACTCCCTCCGCCCTCTCGACGGTGCGGTCTTCCCGTCCGACGGTGTCCTGCCCTCGGGCGACCCCGGTGGGATGCTCGATGGCCGGTCCCGGGCGCAGAAGCAACACGATGCCCTCGCCGCCGCCCTCGGGATCGCCGCCCGACACGGCGACATGCCCTCCCTCGGCGGCGCCGCCCCGACCCTCGTCGTGTCGGTGACTGCGGAGGACTATGCGTCCGGCCGCGGGTGGGCGCACGTCGACGGCATCGACACCCCGGTGTCCCTCGCGACGGCCCGGCACACCGCGTGCGGCGGCAGCATCCAACGCGTCACCTCCGACCCCACCGGGCGAATCATCGGGATCGATTCGACCGACCGGGTGTTCACCGCCCACCAACGCCGGGCGATCACGCTCCGTGACCGCGAGTGCCTCATCCCGGGCTGTCACGTCCCCGCCGCCTGGTGTGAAATCCACCACGTCACAGAACACTCCCGCGGCGGACCCACCAGCACCGACAACGGAGTCACCCTCTGCTGGCACCACCACCGCACCCTCGACACCTCCGGCTGGGAGATACGCATGCAAAAAGGCACACCCCACATCCGCGGACCCGCCTGGTGGGACCCCCACCAGAAATGGCGAACACCCCGACCCGTACCCCGCACCACCACAGCTGCCAGCGCCACCGTCGCCACCGAGACCGAGACCGAGACCGCGAGCTCGACCGCGACCTCAAGAGCGCCAGCGATACACCGGACACGAATACCGATCCGCGCATGAACACGGTCGAGCAGAAGGGTGTTCGCGGTGAGGACCGTGTCCGTCGCCCTGCCCCTGCCCCTGCCCCTGCCCCTGCCCCTGCCCCTGCGAGAATCGATGCCATGCCCGGTCTCCACCACGTCGAAGTATGGGTCGCCGACCCCGATTCCGCTCGCCGCGACTGGGGATGGCTCCTCCCTCGGCTGGGTTTCTCGCTACAACAGGAATGGCCGGAGGGTCAGACCTGGGCTGCCGACAGCGGGCCGTACCTCACGATCACGACCCCACCGGGCGTCGACGATCGAGGCCATGACCGCCGTCGCCCGGGCGTCAACCACCTCGCCTTCCAGGGAGGCACCGCAACGGCCGTCGACGCGATCATGTCGCTCGCCTCGGAGAATGGCTGGCGCCCGCTGTACCACGAGCGCTACCCCCACGCGGGTGGCCCCGACCACTACGCCGGATGGGTGGAGAACGCCGCAGGCTTCAAGGTCGAGATCGTCGCGGAAGGAGTCTGACCGCGCCCCTCAGCCCCGCGCCACCCAAATCCTCAGCCCTGCGCGCCGTAGTCGGGCAGCTCCTGCAGCGTCCAGGTGTTGCCGTCCGGGTCGTCGAACGACACGAACCGCCCCCAGTCGAGATCCTCGACGCCGCGGGCATCGACCCCGAGGCCCCGCAGGTGGGCGAGAGCCTCGTCGGCATCCGGAACGACGACCTGGATCGAGTTCTGCTGACCCGGCTCGAGATCCAGACCCAGCCCGGTGCCGAACGCGATCGAGCACGCCGAGCCCGGCGGAGTCATCTGCACGAACCGCAGACCCTCGGTCGGGGTCTGGTCGTGGTCGGCGTTGAAGCCGATCTTCACGTAGAAGTCCTTCGCGCGGTCGACATCCGACACCGGCACGAAGATGAGTTCGATCTTCCAGTCCATCACGCCACTCCTCAGGTCACGGCGAGCGTCATCGCCCGTCCGCATCCACGGTAGGCCGCACCTCCGACATTCGCCAGATCAGACCCTGGAGCAGGCGGGAGACAATGTCAGCCTCACCGCGCCGGCAGCATCCCCTCAGCCAGGAACTCCGCCAGCTCCCGCACGCCCGCCTCATCCAACGGCAGGATCGCGGCGACGTACTGGTCGGGTCGCACCACCACGACGACACCGTCGCGCGACAGTCCCCGCTCGGCGAAGATGTCGACGTCGGTCCACTTGCTGGGCCCCGCCGCGTACACCTTCTCCCAGTCGACGAGACCGAGCGGCCCGGTCCGCGGCTGGAACAGCGCCGGCGTCGTCGTCACCTCGACGTCCTCGAAGGGCTGCTGATACACGGCCTTCACGTCGAACACGGCATCCGCGTCGGCATCCGCCGGGGTGAATCGCTCGAAGAGCGGTGCCGCAGCCTGCGCCCACGCAGCCAACTGTTCACCGGACGCGTCGCCGAAGGCGTAGACGCGCCACCGCCCGTCGGCGCGCGCGTGGTGTCCGAGGTGCACCACGTTCCCGTCGCCCACCCGCACGACCTCCGCGGATCGGAAACGCTTCCCGAGCGGGAAGCCGGTGGCCAGCCCCTGATGCGCATCCGACCCCGTGATCATCGATGCCGAGTACTGCGTCATGAACCCGGACGGGAATTCGGCCGTCGCGAGGTAGTAGGTCGCGAGCTCCTGCGGGTCCGAGATCTCCTCCGGCTTGCGCGCCATGAGGCTCGACCACTCGCGATCGAAGTCGATGAGCTGCTGCGCGACGGGCCGCCGCTCGGTGCCGTACGTCGCAAGCAGCGCCTCGGGCGCGCGGCCGGTGAGCACCGAACCGAGTTTCCACCCGAGGTTGAAGCCGTCCTGCATCGAGACGTTCATGCCCTGCCCGGCCTTGGCACTGTGCGTGTGGCAGGCGTCGCCGGTCAGGAACACCCGCGGCGAGCGCCCGGAATCCTCGGGGGCGTCGTCGAATCCGTCGGTCACGCGATGGCCGACCTCGTAGACGCTGTGCCACGCCACCTCGCGGACGTCGAGCGTGTACGGGTGCAGGATCGCGTTCGCCCGACGGATGATCTCCTCGATCGGGGTCTGCCGCACGCGGTGGTCGTCGTCGTCCGCGACCTCGCCGAGGTCGATGTACATGCGGCTGAGGTAGCCGCCCTCACGCGGGATGTGGAGGATGTTCCCGGCGCGCGAGTTGATCGCGCACTTGGTGCGCCAATCGGGGAAGTCGGTGTTCACCAGCACGTCCATGACGCCCCAGGCGTGCGCCGCGACGTCGCCCACATGGATGCGACCGATCGCCTCGCGCACGCGACTACGAGCACCGTCGCATCCGGCGACGTACTTCGCCCGGATGACCCGTTCCTCCCCCGTCCGCGCTCCCGCGACGTACCGCACGCGCACCTCGACCGGGTACTCGCCCTCGTCGTGCACGGTCAGCCCCTCGAATGCGACGCCGTAATCGGGCACGATGCGTGCGGGCCCGACGGCGGCCGCCTCGGCGAAGTAGTCGAGTACGCGCGCCTGGTTGACGATCAGGTGCGGGAACTCGCAGATGTCGTAGGCGTAATCGGCGGTGCGCGCCGTGCGCACGATGCCGGCGGCGTCATCAGGATCGGGCCCCCAGAAGTTCATCCAGCCGATGTTGTAGGCCTCGGCCGTGATGCGCTCGGCGAACCCGAACGCCTGGAAGGTCTCGACGCTGCGCGGCTGGATGCCGTCGGCCTGACCCAGCACGAGCCGTCCGTCGCGCCTCTCGATGATGCGGGTCGTCACGCCCGGGTACTGCGACATCTGCGCCGCGAGGAGCATTCCCGCCGGCCCCGAGCCGACGATGAGCACGTCGACCTCGTCGGGCAGGTCGTCGGGTCGCTCGATACCCGTGCCCGCGGCATCCTGCACGCGCGGGTCGCCGGAGACATAGCCGTGGTGGTGGAACTGCATCGTCGTCGATTCCTTCCGAACTTCTCTCATTGTGCGCGGCTTCTGCGCTCCCGTCGCACTTTTCCGTCGGCCCGGGCGCACCGGGCCGACGGAAACTGCGCGGGGACGGATCCGCGGTTCAGGCCCGGGCGAGTCCGTGGATCGGGCTCACGGCCTGCTCCTCCTCGTGATCCGGGCCGAGCGGAATGCCGGAACGGTCACGCAGCAGCAGCGTCGCGATGAGCCCGATCACGGTCATGCCGGCGAGGTACCAGGTGACGGCCTGCGTCGAACCGGTCGCCGCCACGATGGCCGTCGCGATGGTCGGAGCGAACGCGCCGCCGGCGATGGCACCGATCGCGTACGAGATCGAGACGCCCGAGAAGCGGATGCTGGCCGGGAACAGCTCCGTGTACAGCGCCGCCTGCGGGCCGTACGTGAAGCCGAGGCCGATCGTGAGGATCGCGAGGCCCGCGAAGACGAGACCGATCTCCCCGGTGTTCACGAGCGGGAACAGCGCGAACACGCCGCCGAGCTGCAGCACCCAACCGATGATGTAGGTCGTGCGGCGACCGATGCGGTCGCAGATCCAGCCCGCGACGAGCGTGCTGATCAGCCAGGTGACCGCTGAGCCTGCGACCGCCCACAGCACCGGACCGCGCTCGAGTCCGATCGGACCCTCGGGGTTGGTCGTGTATCCCTGGATGTAGCCGCCGGTGGTCATGTAGCCGACGGCGTTGTTGCCCGCGAACACGAGCGCGGCGATGATCACGAGCAGCGCGTGCTTGCGGAACAGCTGCACGATCGGCATCTTCGCCTTCTCCTTGCGCTCGGCGAGTTCGGCGAAGACCGGGCTCTCCTCGACGCGGCGACGCACGTAGTAGCCCACGAGGATCAGCACGACGCTGAGCAGGAACGGCACGCGCCAGCCCCACGCGAGGAACTGGTCGCCGGGCGCGATCACCGTCATGAGCGCCATGACACCCGATGCCAGCAGCAGACCGAGCGGAACGCCGATCTGCGGAGAGGCGCCGAAGATGCCGCGCTTGGCGCGCGGGGCGTGCTCGACGGCCATGAGCACCGCGCCGCCCCACTCGCCGCCGGCCGAGATGCCCTGCAGGATGCGCAGCA
Source organism: Microbacterium galbinum (assembly GCF_023101185.1). Lineage (GTDB taxonomy): Bacteria > Actinomycetota > Actinomycetes > Actinomycetales > Microbacteriaceae > Microbacterium > Microbacterium galbinum. The sequence goes on along the minus strand of NZ_CP078077.1, from coordinate 2,319,813 downwards.
GAACGAGCAGCACCGGGGCGGTGATGCCGATCGTCTCGTAGGTCGGCAGCAGACCGATAAGTGCGGTCGCGAGGCCCATGAGGATGAGCGTCCACATGAGCACCGTCTTGCGTCCGAGCTTGTCGCCGTAGTGGCCGGCGAGGAACGCTCCGAGCGGTCGGAAGAGGAAGCTCACACCGACCGTGGCGAACGCGATCAGGGCGCTGTCGGCGCCGAGCGGCGCGAAGAACAGCTGCCCGAACACGAGCCCGACGGCCGTGGCGTAGATGAAGAAGTCGTACCACTCGACGGTGGTCCCGACCACCGTGGCGAAGACGACGCGGCGACGGTCGGCCGCCGTCGCGATGGTTCCGGTGGGTGTGAAACCCGCCTGTGACTGACCGCTCATGCGGTGTCTCCTTTGTTCGTGACTGCATTGTCACGGCGTGCATCCGAGTCTCGGTCGGAGGTGCTTGCCGGGGGTGGAAGCGATGATATATGATTTCGGATACGACGCACAAGGTGTCGGAAAATGCGCGAGGAGGCGCCCCGTGACGGATACCATCGCCCGCCCCGGCAAGATCATCGCGATCCATCTGAGCTACGCCTCCCGGGCCGATCAGCGCGGGCGTCGCCCCGCCGCCCCCTCGTACTTCTTCAAGCCGTCCAGTTCCGTCGGGGTCTCGGGCGGCACGGTCGAGCGTCCCGCGGGCACCGAGTTGCTCGCGTTCGAGGGAGAGATCGCGCTCGTCATCGGCACCCCCGCCCGGCGGGTAGCTCTGGCGGATGCCTGGACGCACGTCGCGTGGGTCACGGCGTCGAACGACCTCGGCCTCTACGACCTTCGAGCGAACGACAAGGGATCGAACGTGCGCTCGAAGGGCGGCGACGGCTACACACCCCTCGGGCCGCACCTCATCGACGCCCGCACGGTCGACCCGACGGCGCTGCGCGTGCGCGCCTGGGTCAACGGCGAACTCCGCCAGGACGACACGACGGCCGGGCTGATCTTCCCGCTCGCGCAGCTCGTCGCCGACCTGTCGCAGCACTTCACGCTCGAGCCCGGCGACGTGATCCTCACCGGCACTCCGGCCGGGTCATCCGTCATCGTCCCCGGCGACGTGGTCGAGATCGAGGTGGATGCTCCCAACGCTTCGGGCTCGCCCACCTCGGGCCGGCTCGTCACGACCGTCACGCAGGGCCACGTCGCCTTCGACGAGACGGTCGGGTCGCTCCCCGCGGTCGACGACCTGCAGCGCACCGAGGCCTGGGGCTCCGCCGAGGCCGCCGGTCTCGTGGCGGTCCCTTCGTCTCGTCGCGATGCTCCTCGCTCAGGAACCGAGGAGGGAAGGAACCCGGTTCCTGAGCGAGCGAAGCGAGACGATGGGCCCACGCTCTCCCCCGCCCTCCGCGCGAAGCTCCTCGAGGCCCCGACCGCCGGGCTCTCGGCCCAGCTGCGCAAGCGCGGCCATCACTCGTGCTTCATCGACGGCGTCACCGCGAACATCCCGGGCTCGAAGATCGTGGGCACCGCGAAGACGCTGCGCTTCGTTCCCTTCCGTGAAGACCTCTTCGCGAGCCACGGCGGCGGCTACAACGCCCAGAAGCGCGCGTTCGACGCCGTCGAGGAGGGCGAGGTCATCGTGATCGAGGCGCGCGGCGATGCAACCACCGGCACGCTCGGCGACATCCTCGCCCTGCGCGCCCGCACCCGAGGCGCGGCCGGCGTCGTCACCGACGGCGGCGTGCGCGACTTCGACCAGGTCGCAGAGATCGGCCTCCCCGTCTTCTCGCAGGGCGCGCACCCCTCGGTGCTCGGTCGCCGGCACGTGCCCTGGGAGATCGACGTCACGATCGCCTGCGGCGGGGCGACCGTGCAGCCCGGCGACATCGTCGTGGGCGATGGCGACGGCGTGATCGTGATCCCACCCGCCCTCGCCGAGGAGATCGCGAACGCCGCGATCGCCCAGGAGCACGAGGATGCGTGGATCGCGACGCAGGTCGAAGCGGGGCATCCGGTCGACGGCCTGTTCCCCCTGAACGCCGAATGGCGCGCCCGATACGAGGCAGAGACCGCCCCGCAGAACGAGACCGCCCCGCAGACCAAGACGGGCACGAACGCATGACGACCACCGCCGCCAGCAAGTCCGAGGTCGCGTACGAGTGGATCCGCTCGCGCATCACCGGGCACATGTTCAGTCCCGGCTACCGCCTGGTGCTCGGCTCGATCGCCGACGACCTGAAGATGAGCGTCGTGCCCGTGCGCGAGGCCATCCGCCGTCTCGAGGCCGAGGGACTCGTCACCTTCGAGCGCAACGTCGGCGCCCGGGTCACACTCGTCGACGAGAGCGAGTACGCCCACACGATGCAGACGCTGGGCATCGTCGAGGGGTCGGCGACCGCGCTCTCCGCCCCGCTGCTCGATGACGACGCCCTCGACGAGGCGGCCCGCATCAACGACCGTATGGCCCGGATGCTCGACCACCTCGACGCCCACGCCTTCACCGAGCTCAACCGCCAGTTCCACTCGGTGCTGTTCGAGCCGTGCCCCAACCCGCACCTGCTCGAGCTCGTGCACCGCGGGTGGTCACGGCTCTCGGGCATCCGCGATTCGACCTTCGCGTCGATCCCGGGCCGCGCCCAGCACTCCGTCGAGGAGCACACCGAGATCCTCGACCTCATCCGAGCGGGCGCCGATCCGCTCGAGATCGAACTCGCCGCCCGCAACCACCGCTGGCGCACGATGGACGCGTTCCTCGACGCACTGCACACCCGCACCGCCCCGACGACCGGAGACCAGTCATGACCGATCCGCGCATTCCCGCCGACCTGCCCGACCACATCCAGCACTACATCGACGGCGCCTTCGTCGACTCGGTCGACGGCGACACCTTCGACGTGCTCGACCCCGTGACGAACACGACCTACACGACGGCATCCGCGGGCAAGAAGGCCGACATCGACCGGGCCGTCGCCGCCGCCCGCCGCGCGTTCACCGAGGGCCCCTGGCCGCGGATGCTCCCCCGCGAGCGCTCCCGCGTGCTGCACCGCATCGCCGACATCGTCGAGTCGCGGGATGCCCGCCTCGCCGAACTGGAGTCGTATGACTCCGGCCTTCCGATCACGCAGGCGCTGGGCCAGGCCCGCCGCGCCGCTGAGAACTTCCGCTTCTTCGCCGACCTGATCGTCGCGCAGTCCGACGACGCGTTCAAGGTGCCCGGTCGCCAGATGAACTACGTCAACCGCAAGCCGATCGGCGTCGCGGGGCTCATCACCCCGTGGAACACGCCGTTCATGCTCGAGTCGTGGAAGCTCGGCCCGGCCCTCGCGACCGGCAACACGGTGGTGCTCAAGCCCGCCGAGTTCACGCCCCTGTCGGCGTCGCTGTGGGCCGGGATCTTCGAGGAGGCGGGCCTGCCGCGGGGCGTCTTCAATCTCGTCAACGGGCTCGGTGAGGATGCGGGTGACGCGCTGGTGAAGCATCCGGACGTGCCCCTCATCTCGTTCACCGGTGAGAGCCGCACCGGGCAGATCATCTTCGGCAACGCCGCCCCCTTCCTCAAGGGCCTGTCGATGGAGCTCGGCGGCAAGTCGCCCGCCGTGGTCTTCGCGGATGCCGATCTCGAGGCCGCGGTGGACGCGACGATCTTCGGCGTCTTCTCGCTCAACGGCGAGCGCTGCACGGCCGGCTCGCGGATCCTCGTCGAACGCGCGATCTACGAGGAGTTCGTCGAGCGCTATGCGGCGCAGGCGAAACGCGTGAAGGTCGGATACCCGCACGACCCGACGACGGAGGTGGGCGCACTCGTCCACCCCGAGCACTACGACAAGGTGATGAGCTACGTACGTGTAGGCAAGACCGAGGGCCGGCTCATCGCCGGCGGCGGGCGCCCCGAGGGCTTCGACGAGGGCAACTTCGTCGCCCCGACCGTCTTCGCCGATGTCGCCCCCGACGCCCGCATCTTCCAGGAGGAGATCTTCGGCCCCGTGGTCGCGATCACCCCGTTCGACTCCGACGACGAGGCGCTCGCGCTCGCGAACGACACGAAGTACGGCCTCGCCGCCTACATCTGGACGAACGATCTGAAGCGCGCCCACAACTTCGCGCAGTCGGTCGAGGCGGGCATGGTGTGGCTGAACAGCAACAACGTGCGCGACCTGCGCACCCCCTTCGGCGGCGTGAAGGCCTCGGGCCTCGGCCACGAGGGCGGCTACCGCTCGATCGACTTCTACACCGACCAGCAGAGCGTGCACATCACGCTCGGCGGCGCCCACAACCCCACCTTCGGCAAGAACTGACCCCCTCCTGTCACGCAGGAATCGACAGCAAGGACGCTGACATGACCGACAAGACGCAGAAGACGCTCACCTCCTCCGGCTACTACGTGTCGCAGGAGGCACCGATCCACTCCGACAACCCGGTCGCGACGCCGACCAGCACGCCGCCCGACATCCTGCGCTGCGCCTACATGGAACTCGTGGTCACCGACCTCGCCGCCTCACGTCAGTTCTACGTCGACGTGCTCGGGCTGTACGTGACCGCCGAGGACGACGATGCGATCTACCTGCGCTCGACCGAGGAGTTCATCCACCACAATCTCGTCCTGCGCCGGGGTCCGATCGCCGCCGTCGCCGCGTTCTCCTACCGGGTGCGCAGCGCGGAAGACCTCGACCGCGCCGTCGCCTTCTACACCGAGCTCGGCTGCGACGTGCGCCGCGAGCCGAACGGCTTCGTGCAGGGCATCGGCGACTCGGTGCGCGTGGTCGACCCGCTCGGCTTCCCCTACGAGTTCTTCTTCGAGACCACCCACGTCGAGCGCCTCTCGTGGCGCTACGACCTGCACACCCCGGGCGAGCTCGTGCGCCTCGACCACTTCAATCAGGTCACCCCCGACGTGCCCCGCGCGGTGCGCCATTACCAGGACCTCGGTTTCCGCGTCACGGAGGACATCCAGGACGACGAGGGCACCGTGTACGCCGCATGGATGCGCCGCAAGCCCACCGTGCACGACACCGCGGCGACCGGCGGAGACGGGCCCCGCATGCACCACGTCGCGTTCGCCACGCACGAGAAGCACAACATCCTCGCGATCTGCGACAAGCTCGGCGCGCTCCGCCGCTCCGACGCGATCGAGCGCGGCCCCGGCCGCCACGGCGTCTCGAACGCGTTCTACCTCTACCTGCGCGACCCCGACGGACACCGCGTCGAGATCTACACGCAGGACTACTACACGGGCGACCCCGACAACCCCGTCATCACGTGGGACGTGCACGACAACCAGCGCCGGGACTGGTGGGGCAACCCGGTCGTGCCCTCCTGGTACACCGAGGCGTCGCTCGTGCTCGACCTCGACGGCAACCCTCAGCCCGTCGTCGCCCGCACCGACTCCAGCGAGATGGCGGTCACGATCGGCGCCGACGGCTTCTCGTACACGCGGCCGGACGAGGGCGAGGCATCGATGCCCGAGTACAAGCAGGGCGAGTACAAGCTCGGCCACCAGCTGTAGGAGATGCGGATGCTGTCAGCAGAGGTGATCGCGCAGATCGCCGCAGAATTGGCCCGGGCCGACCGGGAGCACACGGTGATCCCCCGGATCACGTCACGTTGGCCCGAGGCGACGATCGAGGACTCCTACGCGATCCAGGGGGTGTGGCGCGACACGCAGATCGCCGCGGGCCGCACGCTCGTGGGCCGCAAGATCGGACTGACGTCGAAGGCCATGCAGCAGGCGACGGGCATCACCGAGCCCGACTACGGGGTGATGTTCGACGACACGGTGCACGAGTCCGGCGCCGAGATCCCCGTCGACCACTTCTCGAACGTGCGCATCGAGGTCGAACTCGCGTTCGTGCTCAAACATCCGCTCGAGGGCCCCGACTGCACGCTCGACGACGCGCTCGCGGCGATCGACTACGCGGTCCCCGCGCTCGAGGTGCTCAACTCGCACATCGAGCTCGAGGGCCGCACGATCGTCGACACGATCAGCGACAACGCCGCCTACGGGGCGATGGTGCTCGGCTCGGTGCGCAAGCGTCCCGATGAGATCGATCTGCGCTGGGTGCCCGGCGTGCTGTCGCGCAACGGCGAGATCGAGGAGACGGGCGTCGCCGCGGGCGTGCTCGGTCACCCGGCCACCGGCGTCGCGTGGCTCGCGAACAAGTTCCACCAGCACGGCGCGCGCCTGGAGGCCGGCGAGATCATCCTGGCAGGATCGTTCACACGCCCGATGTGGGTGTCGCGCGGCGACGAGGTGCTGTGCGACTACGGACCGATGGGAACGATCGCATGCCGCTTCATCTAGATCCCCCCTTCCGCGACCGGCTCGCGGCATCCGATCGCCCGCTCGTGGGCATGTGGGTGTGCTCGGGCAGCCCGCTGCTCGCCGAGGTCACCGCGGGCTCCGGCCTCGACTGGCTGCTGATCGACATGGAGCACTCCACCAACACCCTCGATTCGGTTCTCCTGCAGCTGCAGGCGGTCGCCGCGTATCCGGTGACACCGGTCGTGCGCGCGCCCGCGAACGACGTCGTGGCCCTCAAGCAGATCCTCGACCTCGGCGCGCAGAACGTGATCGTGCCGATGGTGTCGTCCGCCGAGGAGGCGCGGGCCGCGGTCGCCGCCACCCGCTACCCGCCGGAGGGCGTGCGGGGTGTCGGCAGCGCCCTCGCCCGCAGTGCGCGCTGGAACCGCGTCGACGGCTACCTGCGCGATTCGGCGCAGCACACGTCGCTCACGGTGCAGATCGAGACCGCGGCGGGCGTCGAGGCGGCGGGCGAGATCGCCGCCGTCGACGGGGTGGATGCCGTGTTCGTCGGCCCGTCAGACCTCTCGGCCTCGATGGGCCTGCTGGGTCAGCAGACGCATCCGGATGTCGTCGCCGCCGTCGAGCGCGTCTTCGCCGCGGCGAAGGCGGCCGGAACCCCGGTCGGGGTGAACGCCTTCGATCCGGTGGCTGCCGAGGCCTACCTCGCCGTCGGCGCCGACTTCGTGGCCGTCGGTGCCGACGTGGCGCTGCTCGCGCGGGCATCCGAGGCTCTCGCCGCGCGGTTCATCGCCTCGGGTGGTTCGGATGCTCCGGACCGGGGTGAGAAACAGAGCTACTGACTGGCGGATTCATAGGCTCAGCCACGAAACTGTTCGCATGACCTTCGCTGCGCTCCAGCCTCTCGCCGATCGTGCCGCCCTCTACTCCGTGATCCGCCAGGATCAGCTCTCGTCCGCCGCCGATGCGCTGGGCGAGCATCGCTGGGACGCCGACATGACGGCGGGCACCCTCACCTTCACCGCGAACGCCGACCCCTCGCGTCAGCTCGTCACGCGTGCGCTCCTGATCGCCACGATCGCCCCGGGGCCGCGCTCGATGCTCTGGGCCTGGGCGCACCCGCAGGGCGACCCGCAGGGCATCGCCGCGCAGCTGCGCGCCTACGGAGAGGAGCACGGCATCGCCGAACTCACCTCGGCCGAGGTGCCGTTCCCCGCGGATGCCTCGGGCGACGAGGACTGGATCGCCGCGGCCGCGCACACCGTCGGCGGCGTCGCCGTGGAGCTCACCGGCCGCTCCCCGTACTACTCCGCTCCCGTCGGCGGCGGCACACGCGCCGTCTTCCTCCTCGACGCGCCGCTACCGCAGCTCACCGTGGCCGACGCCATGATCGTCATGCCGCGCATGCTCGCGAGCTTCTCCCTGCCCGACGCCCGCACCGCGGTGTGGGATCTCGCCCGGCTCGCCGGCTGGACCCTCACCTGGACCGACGAGGCCTTCTCGGGTGCGACCGTCGTCGACGCGACGGGTTCCGCCACCTTCAGCTTCGACGAGCACGCCCGTATCTCGAACGTGCAGAGCTCGCTCGGCGGACAGCGCTGACATCGTCCCCGGTCGCTCCGGGGATGCGCACTCCGCGCGGGCTGTGGGATTCTGATCCCATGAAGAAGGCAATCGTGCGGTTCGGCTCGCTCTACGTGTTCAACGTGGTGGTTCTGCTGCTGATCGGCCTGCTGCTGCGGGGCGTCTCGGTGGGATGGCACGCGTTCTGGGCGGCGATCATCCTCACCCTCGCCGCGCTGTTCGTGAAGCCGACGCTGGCTGCCGCCTTCCGCCGATCCGCCGCGAAGTCGGCCGCCGACCGTACGAAGGCGGGCGAGAAGGTCGTCCAGTACGTGCTCGTGTACCTGGTCGAACTGATCGTCTGGGCGCTCACGGTGTGGCTGAGCGGCGTCGACGCCCGCGGATTCTGGGGCTACGTGATCCCGCCGCTCCTGCTGCTGGTCGGGTGGATGATCTACGACCAGGTCGACGACAAGCTGCAGGCGAAGGCCTCCGAGGTCTACGACAGCGTGCAGGCGCGCGTGCGCCGACGCTGACGGCATCCGTCGAGCGGGATGCCGTCAGCGTCTTCGTTCAGGCGAGGCGCTCTGCCGCCTCGACCACGTTCGTCATGAGCAGCGCGACGGTCATCGGGCCGACCCCGCCCGGGTTCGGCGAGAGGAAGCCGGCGACCTCGGCCACGTCGGGGTGCACGTCGCCGGACACGACGCTCTTGCCCGTCTCGGGGTCGGTCGTGCGGGTCACACCGACGTCGAGCACGGCGGCACCGGGCTTGACGTCCTCGGCACGGATGAGGTGCGCGACGCCCGCGGCGGCCACGATCACGTCGGCCTCGCGGAGGTAGCGCGGCATGTCGACCGTGCCCGTGTGGGTGAGCGTCACGGTCGCGTTGATGTCGCGGCGCGTGAGCAGCAGCCCGATCGAGCGGCCGATCGTGACGCCGCGGCCGACGACCACGACGTGCTTGCCCTTCAGGTCGTAGTCGTTGCGCAGCAGCAGCTCGATCACGCCGCGCGGCGTGCACGGCAGCGGCGTGTGGATCGGGCTGTTGACGTTGAGCACCAGGCGACCGAGGTTCGTCGGGTGCAGCCCGTCGGCGTCCTTCGCGGGGTCGATCCGCTCGAGGATCGCATCGGTGTCGAGGTGCTTCGGCAGCGGCAGCTGCACGATGTAGCCGTGGCAGTCGGGATCGGCGTTGAGCTCGTCGATCAGCGCCTCGACCTGCTGCTGCGTGGCATCGGCCGGCAGCTCGCGCTGGATCGAGTTCATGCCGATCGCCTCGGACTGGCGGTGCTTCATGCCCACGTAGAGCTGCGACGCGGGGTCCGCGCCGACGAGCACCGTGGCGATGCCCGGGGTGATCCCGCGGGCGCGCAGCGCAGCGACGCGCTCGGTCAGCTCGGCCTTGATCTCGGCCGATGCCGCCTTGCCGTCGAGGACGACCGCGGTCACTGCTGCAGGTCCGGGTAGAGCGGGAAGCCGGCGGCGAGCGCGTCGACGCGGGCGCGGAGAGCCTCGACGTCGGCACCCGGCTGCAGCGCCAGCGCGATGATGTCGGCGACCTCGGTGAACTCCGTGTCGCCGAACCCGCGGGTGGCGAGCGCCGGGGTGCCGATGCGCAGACCCGAGGTGACCATGGGCGGACGCGGATCGTTCGGCACGGCGTTGCGGTTCACCGTGATGTGGATGTCGTGCAGCAGGTCTTCGGCCTGCTTGCCGTCGATCTCGGCCTCGCGCAGGTCGACCAGCACGAGATGCACGTCGGTGCCACCGGAGCGCACGGCGATGCCGGCGTCCTTGACGTCCTGCTGTGAGAGGCGCTCGGCGATCAGCGCGGCGCCGCGCAGCACGCGCTCCTGTCGCTCGGCGAACTCGGGGGTCGCGGCGAGCTTGAACGCGGTCGCCTTGGCGGCGATCACGTGCATGAGCGGGCCGCCCTGCTGGCCCGGGAACACGGCCGTGTTGATCTTCTTGGCGATGTCGGCGTCGTTCGTGAGGATGAAGCCCGAGCGGGGGCCGCCGATCGTCTTGTGCACGGTCGACGAGACGACGTGGGCGTGGGGCACCGGGTTCGGGTGCAGGCCCGCGGCGACGAGACCGGCGAAGTGCGCCATGTCGACCCAGAGCAGTGCGCCGACCTCGTCGGCGATCGCGCGGAACGCCGCGAAGTCGAGCGTGCGGGGGTAGGCCGACCAGCCGGCGATGATGACCTTCGGCTTGTGCTCGATCGCGAGGCGACGCACCTCGTCCATGTCGATGACCGAGGTCTCGGGGTTCACGCCGTAGGCGACGATGTCGTAGAGACGGCCCGAGAAGTTGATCTTCATGCCGTGCGTGAGATGGCCGCCCTGGTCGAGCGAGAGGCCGAGGAGCGTGTCGCCGGGGCGCGCGATCGCGTGCAGCACGGCGGCGTTGGCCGAGGCGCCGGAGTGCGGCTGGACGTTCGCGAACTCGGCGCCGAACAGGCTCTTTGCACGCGAGATCGCGAGTTCCTCGGCGACGTCGACCTCTTCGCAGCCGCCGTAGTAGCGACGGCCGGGGTAGCCCTCGGCGTACTTGTTCGTGAGCACGGAGCCCTGCGACTGCAGCACCGAGACGGGCACGAAGTTCTCGGACGCGATCATCTCGAGGAAGGTCTGCTGACGCTTCAGCTCGCGGTCGAGCACCTCGGCGATCTCGGGATCGACCTCGGCGAGCGGGGCGTTGAAGTAACGGTCGGTCATGATGACGGGCTCCTCTGACGACGGATTCGAAGGGTGTTCTCATCGGCCCAGGCGCGCGGTCGAATTCCGTGGTCGGTCGCTCCCCGGTGGTAACCCACCCAGACGCCAGTCGCGACAGATCGAGCATACCGGATTCCCCCTGGTCGACTCCCCGCCGCGCGGCTAGGGTTTGTTCATGGTCTTTACACATCAGCTTCCGCTCGTCCCGGTGCCCGCCGCCGCCGTCGTGCACGAAGGACGGATGCCGATCACCGCGACGACGCGCGTGCACGGCTCCTCCCCCGCGGCCGACGTCCTGACGGCCGCGGCCGCACGGCGCGGCGCCCCTCCCCTCACCTCCGTCGATGCCTCCGCGCACACCCCGGCCCCGGGCGACATCGTGCTGCGCATCGACGCCGACGCCGCGGCATCCGAGGGCTACCACCTGTCGGTCGGCACGCACGTCGAGATCATCGGCGCCGACGAGGCCGGCCTGTTCTACGGCGTGCAGACCCTGCTGCAGCTGCTCCGCGAGGGCGACGAGGGCTGGAGCCTGCCGTACGTCGAGATCGACGACGCCCCGCGCTTCACGCATCGCGGAGTGATGCTCGACGTCGCCCGCCACTTCTTCGACGTCGCCGAGGTGAAGCGGTTCATCGACGCCACCAGCGCACTCAAGTTCAACCGCCTGCACCTGCACCTCACCGACGATCAGGGGTGGCGGGTGCACATCGACTCCTGGCCGCTGCTCACCGAGCGGTCATCGGCGACGTCGGCCGGCGGCGACCCCGGCGGTTTCTACACGAAGGACGACTACCGCGAGATCGTCGCCCACGCGACGTCGCGGCACATGGTGCTGATCCCCGAGATCGACCTGCCGGGGCACACCCACGCGGTCGGCGTCGCCTACCCCGAGCTCGTCGAGGCGCCGGTGCTCAACGACGCCCTCGTCGCGCAGTCCGAGACTCTGGGGCAGCCCCTGCCCGTCGCGGGAGAGACGTACCTCGGCTGGGGCGTCGGCCACTCGAGCGTGCGCATCCGCGAGGAGCGCACCTACGACTTCGTGCGCGACGTCGTGCGCGAGCTCGCCGAGATGACCCCGGGCCCGTACCTCCACATCGGCGGCGACGAGTCGCTGGGTACCTCGCAGGAGGACTTCGACCACTTCGCCGCGCGCGCGACGCAGATCGTCGTGGATGCCGGGAAGATCCCCGTCGCCTGGCACGAGATGGGTGCCGCCGGCGGCATCGCCGAGGGCACGATCGGGCAGTACTGGGGCATGAAGGTCCCCACCGGTTCGCACGCCGCCGAGGCCGCGCACTTCGTGGAACGCGGCGGGGCGCTGATCATGTCGGCCGCGGATGCCACGTACCTCGACATGAAGTACGACGAGGAGTTCCCCCTCGGCCTCACCTGGGCCGCCGTGATCGACGTGCGAACCGCGTACGACTGGGAGCCGACCGCCGTGCTCGACGTGCCCGATGCGGCGATCCTCGGCACCGAGGCGCCGCTGTGGTCCGAGACCACGCGCACGATCGACGACGTCGAGCTGCTCGTCTTCCCGCGCGCCGCCGCGGAGGCCGAGATCGCCTGGTCGCCGCAGCATGGAGAGGGACGCGAATGGTCGTCGTTCCGCGAGCGGCTCGGCACCCTCGCTCCGCTGTGGAAGGCTGAGGGGACCCGATTCCACCCCGTCGCAGACATCCCCTGGAGCGATCGATGAGCGTCCACCCTGCAGCGACCGGAAGCCTGGTCGTCCACTCCGCGCGCGTCGTGGATCACGGCGAGATCGTCGACGACGCCTGGGTGCGCTTCGACGACGGCCGGGTCGCCGCACGCGGAACGGGCGCCGACTGGGCGCCCGCCGACGAGGTCGTCGACGCGGCATCCGTCGCCGGCCCCGGTGCGCTTCTCACGCCCGGCTTCGTCGACATCCACGGGCACGGCGGGGCCGGCGCATCATTCGACGACGGCGTCGACTCCATCCGCACCGCGCGCGACCTGCACCGCGCGCACGGCACGACCCGCGCCGTGGTGTCGCTGGTGACGGCTCCGCTCGATGAACTCGCACGCAGCGCAGCACAGATCGCCGACCTCGTGCACACGGATGCCGACATCCTCGGCTCGCACCTCGAGGGGCCGTTCCTCGATCCGGGGCACCACGGTGCCCACGACCCGTCGCTCCTGCGCGCACCGCTGCCCGATGACGTCGACCGGCTGCTCGCCGCGGGTCGCGGAACGATCCGTCAGATCACGATCGCCCCGGAGCTTCCCGGCGGACTCGACGCGATCCGCCGGATCGTCGCGGCAGGCTCCGCGGCCGCCGTCGGCCACACCGATGCGGATGCCGCCATGTCGGTCGCCGCGTTCGAGGCGGGGGCGTCGATCCTCACCCATGCGTTCAACGCGATGCCCGGCATCCACCACCGCGCTCCGGGGCCCGTGCTCGCCGCCGCGGCCGATCACCGCGTGGTGCTCGAGGCGATCGCCGACGACGTGCACCTCGATCCGCACGTCGTCAAGCTGGTGTTCGACGCCGCTCCCGGGCGCGTGGCCCTGATCACGGATGCCATGGCCGCAGCGGGGAGCGCGGACGGCCGCTACGACCTGGGCGCGGTGAGCGTGACGGTCGAGAACGGAATCGCCCGCACCGTCGAGACGGGGGCGATCGCCGGCTCGACGCTCACCCAGGACGAGGCTCTGCGGCGCGCGGTCGCCGCGGGCGTCGCGCTCGTCGACGCGGTGCGTGCGCTGACCGAGACCCCGGCCGGAGCCGTGGGCTTCGCCTCGGAGCTGGGCGCGCTGCGCACCGGGATGGTGGGCGATGCCCTGCTGCTCGATGCAGAACTGCGCGTGGCGCGCGTGTGGGTCGGGGCGCGGCCCCGCAGGGCCTAGATCCTTCCACCGCGCGCCGACGCGCAGCGCAGGCGGCTCCGGTCCCTTCGCGCGGAGAGAGTGGAGGGTGCCGATCCCCCCGGATCGGCACCCTCGGGTTCCCCCACGTAGAGAGGGGGGCCGAGAACTCCTCCCCCGAGGCTCCCGACCCGCCCGACCGATGCGTGAACCCCCTGCATCGGAGCCCGAACCCCGCCCCCCGGTGGAGTTCGTCGTGGCTGTCTCTACAGATGAGACGACGTGCAGGCCGATTCATTACGCGAACCTGGGAAAAAATCTGAGAAAAGTTCTGAGACTCGTGAATATCCGATTCTGACCAGGCTTTTCTTTTCCAGACTTTTTCGACCCCGGACTCCGGCGAGGGCTGGCCCTCGGGCGAGTTCCGAGAGAGAATGGAGAACTCGCGTGATGATCCGGCCCATCGCGCGTCTCACTCTGTGAAGGCACATACCCGTGCCCCACGACCGAGGGATCACAGTGCACGAAGAGAACACTCCTCACATCGACGACACGATCGCCGACGCAGACCTCATCCTCCGCACCCGATCGGGTGACACGGGGGCGTTCGGAGAACTCTGGCGTCGCCACTACCCCTCGGGGATCGCGGTCGCACGCTCGGTCACCTCATCGATCGACCCCGACGACCTCGTGCAGGAGTCGTACACCCGCATCTACCAGGCGATCGTCAAGGGCGGTGGGCCCAACGGCTCGTTCCGCGCCTACCTCTTCACCAGCATCCGCAACACGGCCGCCGCCTGGGGTCGCTCGCGCCGCGAAGACGCGATGGACGAGCTCGACGCGGTCGCCGACCCCGACAGCACCGACCAGGCATCGAACGACGCCCTTGATCGCAGCCTCACCGCGCAGGCGTTCCGCAGTCTCCCCACGCGCTGGCAGGAAGTGCTCTGGTACACCGAGATCGAGCAGATGCGGCCGCAGGAGGTCGCTCCGCTCCTGGGCATGAAGTCGGGCGCGGTCTCACAGCTCGCGTTCCGCGCCCGCGAGGGTCTGCGCGAGGCGTGGATCCAGGCGCACCTGCGCAGCTCGGCCCCCGGCTCGGAGTGCCAGTGGACGATCGAGCACCTCGGCGCCTACTCGCGCGGCAATCTCGGATCGCGTGACCACCGTCGCATCGAGGCGCACCTCGACGAGTGCGCTCGCTGCATGATCGTGGCCGCCGAGGCCAAGGACGTCTCCAAGCGCCTCGCACTCGTGCTGCTCCCCCTCGTGCTCAGCGTCACGGGCGCCGCGGGGTACCTGGCGACCCTGCAGGGCGGCGGCGCACCGATCGTCGCTCTCGCGGCCATGCCCTCCAGCGTGCCCGGCGGCGTGGTCGCCGGCGACGGCGGATCCGGCGCCCTCGCGGCGGGCTCGACCGCCGGTGGCGCGGGAGCCGGCGGTGCCGGCGGAGCGGGCGGATCGGCCGGCGGTGGTGCCGGCGGGTCGGCCGGCGGTGGTGCCGGCGGGTCTGCCGGAGCATCCGGCGGGATGCTGTCGGGCATGGGCGCCCTCGTCGGCGCCGGTTCGGCCGCTCTCGTGGTGGCCGGTGTCGTCGCCGCGGCGACGATCATCCCCGGCCTGGCCGGGGCGAACCCGTCGACGTCACTGCCGAGTGCCGGCGACTCCGATTCGTCGTCGATCTCCTCGGACGTCGGACCGGACGCGTCGATGAGCACCGAACCCGTGGATGACGAGCTCGACGAGCCCGTCGAGAAGCCGAAGGACGAGACCGTTCCCCCGGTGGCCGACGACGAGACGGATGCCGACACCGGCACGGACGTCCCCGCGGCCCCCGTCGTCACGACTCCGGCGAATCCGGCACCGGGCTCCGGCGGCGATTCGGGTCCCGGGACGGTTCCCACCCCCGCACCTACGCCCACCCCCACGCCGACGACGCCTCCGGATGATGAGGAGGAACCGGGCGGAGAGGATCCTGGCGAGGAAGAGCCGGAGGTTCCGACCGAACCCGAAGAGCCTGCGAAGATCCCTGAGTTCGTTTCTGCTGAGGTGAGCTGTCTGCCTCTCATCGATGGCGAGAACTGGGTCGGCCAGAACAAGTACGTCGTGACGCTTCAAGGGACGCCCGGGGGGTTTGTTGATGCAACAGTCGCCGATGGCCGTTTTGAAGTCGTCCGCGCCGAGTTCGATGAAAACGGACGCGGCTTCGCCGTTCTCACGTCGCCGTTGACCCTGCGCGGTGAGATCGATTCGCTCGTGACCTTCACGTACACGTACGGCGACGTAACGAGCGCGCTCGGTGCCCCCGTGCTGCTCACGAATCTCCCCGGGCGCTCCGGCGAAGCATGTATCTCCCTACTAGTCGGAGACCAACCCGGTGCCGTGGAGCAGCCCGCCCCGGTCGAGCAGCCCGCCCCGGTCGAGCAGCCCGCCCCGGTCGAACAGCCCGCCCCGGTCGAACAGTCCGCCCCGGCACCTGTCGAGGACGAGCCCGCAGCGCAGACCGCTCCCGCCGAGACCGATGCCCGGGTCGACGCCGCGGTGACGCCCGAGGTCGTCGTGGTACCGGACGAGGAGCCGGTTCCCGCCGAATAGACTGGATCCATGCCCCAGGATCCCACCCCCGTACCCGGCGTCGAGCGCCCCGTCATCACGGTCATCGACGTCATCCGTGCCGTCGTGCTGGTGGTGGCCGTCGCCTCTCTCGCCCTCTGGGGCTTCGCCACCTGGGATCTCCCCTGGAGCATCGTGGTGGGCATCGGCGCCCCGGTCGTCGTGATCCTCGTCTGGGCGCTGTTCCTCTCGCCTCGCCCCGTGCTGAGGGTGCACCCGTTCCTGCGCGCCGCGGTCGAGCTGCTCATCTACGTGGGCGTCACGATCGCCTGGTGGTCGATGGATCAGGCCCTGGTCGGATCGGCCTTCGCGCTCGTCGCGATCGTCTCCGGTCTCATCAGCGGACGACGCGCACTCGGATGAGCGTCCTCGCGCAGCTGACCGCGGCCCTCGGCGATCTCGTCGACACGCGCGCGGCTGCGCTCGAGGAGGCGAGGGCCGACCGCTCCGGACATGCCGCCGAGGGGCGCCCCCTCGCCATCGTGCACGCCGAGACCGTCGCGCACGTGCAGGAGACGATGCGCATCGCGACCGCGACCCGCACCCCCGTCGTCGTGCGGGGCGCCGGCACCGGCCTCGCCGGAGCCGCGAACGCCGGCGAGGGGGAGATCGTCCTCTCCACCGCCCGCATGACCGCGGTGCTCGAAGTGCGTCCCGACGACCTCCTCGCGGTCGTCGAACCCGGCATCCTGAACGCCGATCTCAACCGTCTCCTCGCCGAGCACGGCGTGTGGTGGGCACCCGATCCCGCGAGCCGCGAGATCTCGACGGTCGGGGGCAACATCGCCACCGGCGCGGGCGGGCTGCTGTGCGCCAAGTACGGTGTGGTGCGCGATGCCGTGCTGGGGGTCGACCTCGTCCTGGCCGACGGCCGCCTGCTGCATCTCGGCCACCGCAGCGTGAAGGGCGTCACCGGTCTCGACCTGACGTCGCTCGTGATCGGCTCGGAGGGCACCCTCGGCGTCGTCGTCGGCGCCACGCTCAAGCTGCGCCGCCGCGTCGTCGGCACGGTCTGCACGATCGCCGCGACGTTCCCCGACGTCCGCAGCGCCGCGACCGCTTCCGCCGCCCTCACGGCCTCGGGCGCGCAGCCCGCCATCATGGAGCTGATGGACGCCGCGAGCCTCGCCGCCGTGCACACCGTCCTCGACCTCCCCGCCCCCACGCCGGGTGCCGCGCAGCTCACGATCCAGACAGACGGGCCCGCCTCCGAGGCGGAGGCCGATGCGATCGCCGAGATCCTGCGCGTCCACCAGGGCAGCGTCGCCGTGACGCACGACCCCGTCGAGGGCGAGCGCCTGCTGGCGATCCGCCGGTCGATGCACCAGGCGATGGCATCGCTGGGCACCGCCCTCATCGAAGACGTCTCGGTGCCGCGCAGTGCGATGCCGGCGATGTTCGACGAGATCGCGCGCATCGAGCGGCAGTACGGACTCACGATCCCCACCGTCGCGCACGCGGGGGACGGCAACCTGCACCCGAACTTCCTGTTCGCGGGTGCCGAGACGCCCGCGCACGTGTGGCAGGCGGCCGACGACCTGTTCCGCGCGGCGATCGCCCTCGGAGGCACACTGACCGGCGAGCACGGGATCGGCACCCTCAAGCGCCGCTGGCTCGCCGACGAACTCGGCGACGACCAGTGGGAGCTGCAGCGGCAGATCGCGCGGGTGTTCGACCCGCTCGGCATCCTCAACCCCGGAAAGGTGTTCGCCCCCGATGCCTGACATCCACGTGAGCGCGGCGATCATCGACGACGGCGCCGGACGCGTGCTCGTCGTGCGCAAGCGCGGCACCACCCGGTTCATGCAGCCCGGCGGCAAACCCGAGCACGGCGAGACGCCCGCGCAGACGCTGCTGCGCGAGCTGCACGAGGAACTCGGACTCGAGCTCGACGAGAACGCGATCGAACCCCTCGGCCGGTTCGTCTCGGCGGCGGCGAACGAACCGGGACACCGGGTGGTCGCCGACGCGTTCCGCACGACGATCGATCCGAGCGAGGTCAGCGTGCAGGCCGAACTCGAGGAGCTGCGCTGGATCACGCCCGACGACGTGTCGGCGCTCCCCCTCGCTCCCCTCAGCGTCGAGCACCTGCTGCCGCTGGCGTGGCCCGCTCCGCATTGAGGCGTGGCCCGCTCCGCGTGGAGTGACGCCTCAGCCCTGACGCGCGCCCGCTGCTCGTCCGAGCGCGCTCAGATGCCCTGCCAGGCCGGCTTGTTCGCGAACGTGTAGCGGTAGTAGTCCGCCTGCGCGAGACGCGACGCGGCGGCCTCGTCGACGACGACGGTCGCGTGCGGGTGCAGCTGGATCGCCGAGCCCGGCAGCGACGCCGTGAGCGGGCCTTCGACGGCAGCGGCCACGGCCTCGGCCTTGCCCTCGCCGAACGCGAGCAGCACGAGATGGCGTGCCTTCAGGATCGTGCCGAGTCCCTGCGTGATGCAGTGCATCGGCACGTCGTCGATCGAGTCGAAGAAGCGCGCGTTGTCCTCGCGGGTCTGTGCTGTGAGCGTCTTCACCCGGGTCTGCGAGGCGAACGACGAGCCGGGCTCGTTGAAGCCGATGTGACCGTCGGTTCCGATCCCGAGGATCTGCAGGTCGACGCCTCCCGCGGCGGCGATCGCGGCCTCGTAGTCGTCGCCGGCGTGCTGGATCGTCTCCATCGCTCCGTTGGGAACGTGGATGCGGCGGGGGTCGAGGCCGAGCGGCTCGACGACCTCGCGCGTGATGACCGAGCGGTAGCTCTCAGGGTGCTGCGGATCGATGCCCACGTACTCGTCGAGCGCGAAGCCGCGCACCTGCGAGAGGTCGCGACCGGCGAGCTGCACGCGCAGCGCCTCGTACACGGGGAGCGGGGTCGACCCGGTCGCGAGACCCAGCACGGCGTCCGCGCGTGCGTCGAGCAGCTCGACGATCTCGGTGGCGACCAGGGAGCCGGCGGCTTCCTTGCTATCGACGATGACGACCTCAGCCATGGAAGACGATCTCCTTCTCGGGGACGGCGGCGCCGACGAGCGCGGCACCGAAGGCGGCAGCGGGTGACCCCGCGGGAAGCATCTCGATGCGCTCATCGAGGTGGAGCGATCGCATGAACGGCGATGTCTCGGCATCCGCCTGCAGGGCCGAGCGGATGCCGTCCTCCAGGCGTGGGCCGAGAGCGGTGAGTCCGCCGCCGATGATGACGGTGTCGACATCCGCGGAGAGCACGAGCACGCGCACGGCGGCCGCTCCCCCGTGGTGCAGATCGGCGCGGAGGCGGATCGCGTCGGCGTCGCCGGCGTCGGCCGCCTCGATGATGTCCTTGACCGGGAGCGCGCCGGACCTGCCCCAGGCCTTGGCGAGTGCGCCGCCGCCGCAGAGGGTCTCGATGCAGCCGCGCTGCCCGCACCCGCACACGCGTCCGCGGGGGTCGACGGAGATGTGCCCCACTTCCCCGGCGGTGCCCCGGGAGCCGCGGTGGATGCGGCCGTCGATCACGATGCCGGCGGCGACACCCGTGCCGAGGTTGAGGTAGGCCATGGATCCGGTCGCTCCGCGCAGCACGGCGGCGCCGAGCGCTGCGGCTTTGACGTCGTTCTCGACGCGGAAGGGGATGCCGAGCTCGGCCTGGGCGCGGGCGGCGAGGTCGAGAGACTCGACGCCGAGGTTGACCGCGTGCAGGACCCGCCCGCTCTCGACGTCGACGAGCCCGGGGATGCCGATGCCGACCGAGCCGATGTCGGCCATCGCGATCGCGTTCTCCGCGGCAAGCGCGCGCACGGCGAGCACGATGCTCTCGACCACGGCGTCATCGCCCCACCCGGTGGGGCGCCGCAGGCGTCCGATGATCTCGCCCGACGGCGAGACCGCGACGGCATCGATCTTGGTGCCGCCGACATCGAGTCCGACGCGCACGGCGCCGCCCGCGGACTCGCCGGCGCCTCGACGAGTCGCGAGCTCCGGGATGCCGGGGCTCGGGGTCGTGCGGGTCACGAGACTCCCAGCTGGCCCGAGAGCACCATCACCGCGGCTCCGCGGAGGACGATGTCGTCCTGCACGGTGAGGCGGATGAGAGCGTCCTCGAACACGCCTTCCAGCGTGCGGGCGTGCAGGGTCTCGACGGCCGCGTCGATGAGGATGCCGTCGAGCAGGTCGGCGGGACCCGAGAGCACGACCTCCGAGAGGTCGAGGGCGGCGACGATCGGGGCGATGGCGATCGCCATGCGGGTGCCGGCGTCGCGGAGGATCTCGTCGCGGGCGGACGGGTCGGCGGCGACGGCCTCGCTCAGGCGCGTCTCGCTGAGCCATGCCTCCAGGCATCCGTCCTTGCCGCAGGCGCAGCGCGGACCCCCGTCGGTGCCGACCGTGACGTGACCGATCTCACCGGCGGCGAAGCGGCTGCCGAGCAGCGGCTGGCTGCCGGTGATGAGACCGGCGCCGACACCGCGGCCGATCTTGATGAGCATGAAATCGGCCTTCGCCTCGCCGAAGGTGTACTCGGCCAGCACGGCGGCATTGGCGTCGTTGCGGGCGAGTACGGGCAGGTCGAGGTCGGCGCCGAGCTTGGCCTCGAGGGGGAAGCTCGTCCAGCCCAGGTTCGGCGAGCTCAGCACGATGCCGTCGGGGCGCACGACACCGGGGGTGCCGATGCCGACGCCGAGCAGCGGGCGCGTCGAGGCGGCGACCAGCGAACGTGCGAGCTCGAGCGTGGCGGCGTAGGCCGCGTCGCCGTCGGCGGACTCGGGCCGGGGCACCTCGCGGCGCTCGAGCACGTCGCCGTCGAGGCTGAGCACGGCTCCGATGAACGCGTGCGGTCCCGAGAGGTCGAGTCCGAGGATCTGGTGACCGACGCGGTCGATGTCGATGAGGATCGGCGGCTTGCCGGGACCGGCGGTCTCGCGCACGCCCATCTCGATGACGATTCCGTCGGCGATGAACTCGGCCACGAGGTCGGAGATGGTGACTCGCGTGAGGCCCGTCTCGCGGGAGAGGTCCGCTCGGCTCATCGCGCCGGCGTGGTACAGCGTCTGCAGCACGAGGGCACGATTGTGGCCGCGTGCGTGCTCAGGGAGGACCTTCGACCGCGAGCGCAGGTGGCGGCCGGGTCCGAAGGCGTGCGTATTCGCATCGACGTACTCCGACGACGATGCGGGGCGCTGTTCATCCGACACGGACATGTTTGTTAGTAGACCTTACGAACATAATTTACGCAACCCCGCTCGCCGAGCGAGTCCGCGAGGTTACCGAAACGTTACTTCTGTGTGACGGCCTCGTCGGGAGCCGTTTCCGCCCGCGTCACGAGGCGTGCGACGAGGCCCTCGACGATCTGCTCGCGGGCCTCGATCGTCATCGGTTTGCCCGGCACGCCGGGTCGCCGCTGCACGGGCGAGGGACCGTCAGGGGAACGGTACCGCACCCCGGCGGCCGCGAGGCGCCGCAGGTGCGTGGGGAGCCGGCGCGCGAAGTCGTCGAACGGCGCGGGATCCCCGCCCGCCCAGAGCCGCTCGGCGATCGCCGCGAGGCGCGGGAACATCGCGAAATCCACACGGTCGCGCGTGGGCAGGTGCTCGGTCCAGACGTTCGCCTGCCCGCCGACCGCTCCCTCCTCGATCCGCAGCGTGTAGCTGCGCTCGATCGTCAGCGGCGGCCCGACGCGGATGGGCTCCTCGGTCGAATCCGCCTGTGCGTAGTCGAGGTACACCTCGAGGTCGGGACAGGCGACGACCGGGATGCCGCGGCGCACCGCTTCGCGCATCGCCACGGGGCCGCGCCAGGCGAGGATGCGCACTCCCTCGGGAACATCGCCCTCGAGCACCTCGTCCCAGGCGAGCGCGGTGCGACCGCGGCTGCGCACGTGAGCCGCGAAGTGCGCGGTGAACCAGGGCTGCACGTCGTGCGGGTCGGCGAGACCGAGATCGGCCATGCGCGCCTGCGCCGCCGGGCTCTCCGCCCATTCGGTGACCGGTACCTCGTCGCCGCCGATGCCGATCCACTCCGCGTCGAACACGTCGCAGAGCGCATCGATGGCCGCCCTCCCGAACGCGAGCGATGCTTCGGTGGGCGCGAGCGTGCGCGGGTTCACTCCGAAGCGCTCCCAGGGGCCGGTGATCGGCTCACCCACGTCGACGTTGCCGAGTTCGGGGTAGGCCGCGAGAGCCGCCTGGATGTGACCGGGCAGCTCGACCTCCGGCACCAGCGTGACGAAGCGCTCCGCCGCGTAGGCGACGAGTTCGCGCAGCTCGGCCTGCGTGTAGAAGCCCTCGTGCACGCCCGGCTCCACGGTCGCGAGCGGGCCGTGGCCGCGCTGCGTGGCCTCGCGCCGTGCGCCGATCCCGGTCAGACGGGGATATCCCGGCACCTCGAAGCGCCAGCCCTGGTCATCGGTGAGGTGCAGGTGGAGCACGGTGAGGTGGTGATCGGCGAGGAGGTCGATGAGGCGGCGTACGTCGTCGGCCGGACGGAAGTGCCGGGCGACGTCGATCATCGCCCCGCGCCAGCCGTACGCCGGCGAGCCCTGCCAGACGCCGGCCGGGATCAGGGCGTCCGCCTCCGCCTCCGCATCGGGATCGCGCAGCTGACGCAGCACGGTCGCGCCGCGGAAGACGCCGGCCGGTGTCGCGCCGACGATCTCGATCCCCCCGGCATCGACCGACAGGCGGAAGGCCTCGGCGCCGATGCGCCCCTCGGAATCGGGAGCCTCGGCCAGCGCGGCATCGACGCGGAGTCGGATGGCGGGAACCGCCTCACCCCGGTCCTCCGCCCGTTCGCCTCCGAGCCGGCGGATCGCGGCGACCAGGTCGTCCGCTCCGACGACCGGCGTGCGCGTGGACCACCGGAACCCCGGCGCGTTCTCGTCGATGCGCGCGGCGATCCGGGGCACGGTCGCGCGGTGGGGCGCCGGCGGCATGCGCAGCGCCCGACCGGGGGTGGCGCCCGTGACCGCGCCGTCCGCCACGACCGGCACTCCCCCGACCAGCACCTCGACCACGCCCACGGGCGGCTCGAGAGGAGACTCGAACGTGGCACCCGCGGCGATCGTCCGCGCGTCGAAGAGGACGAGGTCGGCGGTCGACCGCTCGCGGATCACGCCTCGGGGCGCATCGCCGCGGTCGAGGCCGAGGCGCTGCGCGGGCGTACCCGACAGATGCCGCACGCCCTCCTCGAGCGTGAGGATGCCGAGCTCGCGCACGTAGTGACCCAGATAGCGGGCGAAGGTGCCGCGTCCCCGCGGGTGAGGTCGCGCACCGATCAGGATGCCGTCGCTCCCCGCCGTGTGCCGCGGATGGCGCATGATCGCCTGCACGTTGGCCTCGTCGCCGATGTGCATGAGGATGCCCGTGGCTCCGGCATCCGCGATGATCGTGTCGAGCACCACGTCGACCGCTCGACGACCCTCGGTCGCGGCGATCTCGGCGATGGTGCGTCCCACGAGGTCGGCCAGCTCCGGGTTGGCGGTGCCGGAGATCTGGATCTGCGTCCAGTCCGCACGCTCCCCGTGGAACCCGTCGCAGCCGATCTCCTCGAGCTCGACCCGCACGCGCTCGCGTCCGACGTCGTCGAGGTCTGCGAGCGTGCGCAGCAGCGAGCCGGTCTCGGAGAGCCGACTCGGAAGGAGCGCAGCGAGCGTCGTCGCCCCCGGCAGGTAGGGGTAGGTGTCGAGCGTCGCATCCACGCCGTCGGCGATCGCCTGATCGATGAGTTCGAGGAGGTCGTCTGCGCGCCCGCGGTTCGGGGCGAAGTTCATGGTCGCGTGCGTGAGATGGATCGGGCACCCGGTGCGCCGGCCGATGTCGAGCGCCTCACGATAGGCGTCGAGCGCGGATCCGCCGTAGCTGCGCGTGTGCGGGGCCCAATACCCGCCGCGTTCGGCCACGACCCGGCACAGCGCCTCGAGCTCGTCGGTGTCGGCGTACATCCCGGGCGTGTAGGTGAGACCGCTCGACATGCCGAAGGCGCCCGCGTCGAGGCAGTCGGCGAGCAGCGCGCACATCCGAGCGATCTCGTCGCTCGTCGCCGGACGGTTCTCGTGACCCACCACGATCATCCGCAGGTTGCCCTGCGGCACGAGCATCGCGGCATTCGCGACGGATGCCTGATCGATCGCGTCGAGCAGATCGGCGACGGTTCGCCACGGCGCGGTGGTCGGCCCGTTCCAGCCAGCGATCTGCGCGGCGATCACGGGTGCGGTCGCGTCGTCGAGCGGCGCGTAGCCGAGCCCGTCCTGGCCGATGACCTCGGTGGTGACCCCCTGCAGGATCTTCGCGTCGTGCGCGGCGCCGGCGAGCACCGCGAGGTCGCTGTGGGCGTGCATGTCGATGAACCCCGGTGCGAGCACGAGTCCGCGGGCGTCGACCTCGATCGCCCCCTCGGGCAGCACGAGGGTCGGCGACTCCGCGCCCTCCCGCACCACCGCGACCACGCGCGCGCCCTCGACCGCGACGTCGGCGACGAAGCGATCCGCACCCGTGCCGTCGACCACGGTCGCCCCGCGGTACACGCGCACCCGACCCTGCGCGGCCTTCTCGGCGCTGAGCACCAGCGCCTCTCCGGGGGCTCCGTCCACGGCATCCGCAATTTGTTGAGGCATCTAACAAGGCTACTAGGCTGGCCTCATGACTGCGAAGACCCGTATCTCCACCGACGCCGCCCCCGCTCCCGCCCACACCTTCTCGCAGGGCGTGCGCAAGGGCCCCTTCGTCCAGGTCTCCGGCCAGGGCCCGGTCGACGCCGCGACCAACGAATACCTCTACCCCGGTGACGTCGCGGCGCAGACGACCCGCACGCTCGAGAACGTCAAGGCGATCGTCGAGGCCTCCGGCGCGACGTTCGACGACGTCGTCATGCTGCGCGTGTACCTCACCAAGCGCGAGGACTTCCCGATCATGAACGACGCCTACGGGGCGTTCGTCGAAGCGCACACCACGAGCGGCGTGCTGCCCTCGCGCACCACGGTCTTCACGGGCCTGCCGCGCGAGGAGATGCTCGTCGAGATCGACGGCATCGCGATCGTCGAGTGATTCTCACGGGGAGGCCGCGGGCGACCGTTGCCTCCCCGTTACATGCTCTCCGGTACTCTTGTCAAAGACGGCACGTTAGATAACCGGGGGGTGAAGTTCGTGACGGATGTGATCTCGACTCACGAGGCTGCGACAGAAGCGCTCGACGGAGCGCCGACCGCGGCGGAGTCCGAGCCGCCCACGGGCGAGCAGCCCCTCGCGTGGGCTCCGAACGAACCGGCCCCCAAGAAGCGCCGCCTGGGCCTCTGGATCGGCCTCGGCCTCGGCGTCGTGGCCATCGGCGCCGGTGCGGCCTCGATGATCCTCATCGCCCCCGGCACCACGGTCGCCGGCATCAACGTCGGGTGGATGACGCCCGGCGCCGCGAACGACGCGATCGAGTCGCACCTCTCCGACACGCGGATCACGCTCACCGGGGCAGGAGACGGCACGGTGCTCACCGGTAGCGATCTGGGCATCGCCCTCGACGGTGAAGCGCTCAGCAACCAGGCCTTCGCCGAGCGTCCGATGTGGAACCTCGGCGCGTGGATGGGCGAGCCGATCGCGGGAGATATCACGCTCGACACCGCGACGGCCACCAGCACCCTGCGCGACGCCGTGCCCTCCAGCTTCGTCGACCCCACCGATGCGGGCGTCACCTTCGACGCCGCCAGCGGAACGTACGTCACGACCCCCGCCGAGGCCGGCACCGCGATCGACGTCGACGCCCTCACGGCCGCGATCATCGACACCGTCGCCGCCGGCGGCTCGAACGTCGAATTCTCGGGCGACCCGACCGAGGCCGCAGCTGCGGTCTCCGACGACGACGCCGCGACCACCGCCGCCTCGCTGAACACCCTGCTCGGCACCGCCGGGTTCTACGTGGGCGAGGAGCGCACGGTCCCTCTGACGCCCGACGTCGTCGCCTCGTGGCTCACCGTCACCGATGAGGGCGGCCAGCTGGCCGTCTCGGCCGACGCCGCGGAGATCCAGAAGACCGTCGACCTGCTGCCCGGGATCGTCGACCGCGCACCCGTGAACGCGAGCAACATCGTCGACTCGGCCGGCAATGTGCTCCGCGCCGAGACCGAGGGCGTCACCGGCCGCACGATCGGCGAGACGACCGGCATCGCCGACGACGTCGCCGCCAAGGTCGAGGCGGGCGACGGAGTGTTCCCGCTCGCGGTCTCCGAGGTGCCGTTCGAGTCGGTGAACCTCTACCGCCACATCGATATCAACCTCAGCACGCAGCGCGCCACGCTCTACGAGAACGACCAGGTCGTCAACAGTTGGCTGGTGTCGACGGGCCTCCCCGGCACGCCCACGCCGACGGGCGAGTTCAAGGTCTTCGCGCACACCCGTATGCAGGACATGGGCTGCTACGAGGGCGCCCCGTACTGCACCGAGGACGTCCCGTGGATCACCTGGTTCACGACCAACATCGGGTTCCACGGCACCTACTGGCACAACAACTACGGCAACCGGATGAGCCACGGCTGCGTCAACCTGCCGATCGACCTCGCGAAGTACGTCTACGACTGGTCGCCGGTCGGACTCGAGGTCTCGGTCCACAACTGACCGACGCGGTCCACCGCTGATCCGGGATCAGTCCCGAACACGAGCGGATACGACGAAGGGGCGGATGCCGAAGCATCCGCCCCTTCATCGTATCTGCGATCAGTTCAGCGCGTCGATGATCCCGTTCAGGGTGGCCGACGGACGCATGACCGCCGCCACGAGCGCGTCGTCGGGGCGGTAGTACCCCGCGATCTCGACGGGCGAGCCCTGCACCGCGTTGAGCTCGGCGACGATGGTCTGCTCGTTCTCGGTCAGTGCCGCGGCGATGGGCGCGAAGGCCCCAGCGAGCTCGGCATCCTTCGTCTGCTTCGCCAGCTCCTGCGCCCAGTACAGGCCGAGGTAGAAGTGGCTGCCGCGGTTGTCGATCGTGCCGAGCGCGCGACCCGGGGAACGGTCCTCCTCGAGGAAGGTTCCGGTCGCGGCGTCGAGGGTCTCGGCGAGCACACGGGCCTTCTCGTTGCCCGTGCGGTCGGCGAAGTGCTCGAGCGAGGCCGCCAGCGCGAAGAACTCGCCGAGCGAGTCCCAGCGCAGGTAGTTCTGCTCGACGAGCTGCTGCACGTGCTTGGGCGCGGAGCCACCGGCACCCGTCTCGAACAGCCCACCACCGGCGAGCAGCGGAACGATCGAGAGCATCTTGGCGCTCGTGCCCACTTCGAGGATCGGGAACAGGTCGGTGAGGTAGTCGCGCAGCACGTTGCCCGTCACCGAGATGGTGTCGAGTCCGTGACGCATGCGCGCGAGCGTGTAGCGCGTGGCCTCCTCGGGGGCGAGGATCGTCAGCGTCAGGCCGTGCGTGTCGAGCAGCGCGAGGCCCTGGTGCACCTTGGCGATGATCTGGGCGTCGTGCGAGCGGTTCGCATCGAGCCAGAAGACCGCCGGGTCGCCGGTCGCGCGAGCGCGGGTGACCGCGAGCTTGACCCAGTCCATGACCGCGATGTGCTTGGTCTGCGTGGCGCGCCAGATGTCTCCGGCCTCGACCTCGTGCTCGATGAGCGCGTTGCCCTCGCCGTCGAGGATCTGCACGACACCGGCCGCGGGGATCTCGAAGGTCTTGTCGTGGCTGCCGTACTCCTCGGCCGCCTGCGCCATGAGACCGACGTTCGGCACGGTGCCGATCGTGGCGGGGTCGAGCGGGCCGTTCGCGATCACGTCGTCGATGACGGCCTGGTACACGCCGGCGTACGACGAGTCGGGGATGACCGCGAGGGTGTCGTCCTCGCCGCCGTCCTGGCCCCACAGCTTGCCGCCGTTGCGCACGAGGGCGGGCATCGAGGCGTCGACGATCACGTCGCTGGGCACGTGCAGGTTGGTGATCCCCTTGTCGGAGTTCACGTACGACAGGCGCGGACCCTCGGCGATGGCCTTGTCGAAGGCCGCGGCGATCGCGGTTCCGTCGGCGACATCGGCGAGACCGGACAGGATCGAGCCGAGACCGTCGTTCGGACGCAGACCCGCCTCGGCGAGCTGCGTGCCGTAGGTCGCGAACACGTCGGCGAAGAAGGCCTTCACGACGTGGCCGAAGATGATCGGGTCGCTGACCTTCATCATCGTGGCCTTGAGGTGCACCGAGTAGAGCACGTCATCGGCCTTGGCCTGGGCGAGGGTCTCGGCGAGGAACGCGTCGAGAGCCGCGGCCGAGAGGAAGGTCGCGTCGATGATCTCGCGCGGCAGGACCTTGAGGCCCTCCTTGAGAACGGTGACGGTGCCGTCGGCGGCCGTGTGGCGGATGCTCAGCACGTCGTCGGATGCCGCGACCCACGACTTCTCGTTGGACTTGAAGTCGTCGTGGCCCATCGTCGCGACGCGGGTCTTCGACCCCTCGGCGAAGGCCTTGTTGCGGTGCGGGTGCTTCTTCGCGTAGTTCTTCACCGCGAGAGGCGCTCGGCGGTCGCTGTTGCCCTCGCGCAGCACCGGGTTCACTGCGGAGCCCTTGATGCGGTCGTAGCGCGCGCGCACGTCCTTCTCGTCGAGCGAGGTCGGGTCGTCGGGGAAGTCCGGGATGTCGTATCCGGCCTTCTGCAGCTCGGCGATCGCGGCCTTGAGCTGCGGGATGGATGCCGAGATGTTCGGCAGCTTGATGATGTTCGCCTCGGGCAGCGTGGCGAGGCCGCCGAGCTCGGCGAGCGCGTCGCCCACCTGCTGCTCGGGCGTGAGCTTCTGCGGGAAGGCCGCGAGGATGCGGCCGGCGAGCGAGATGTCCCTGGTCTCGACCTCGATGCCCGCCTGACCGGTGTAGGCCGTGATGATCGGCAGGAGCGAGGCGGTGGCGAGCGCCGGTGCCTCGTCGGTGTAGGTGTAGATGATGGCGTCGTCAGTCACCGGATGATCTCCGTTCACAAGGGCGATTTGTCTCGATACCAAGATACCCGCAACGCTGTGGGAGAAATCTCGACCCGATCGAGTGTGCGCGTGCGCGCGAGGGGTTAGCCTGGGGTCATGTCCGAACTGCGCATGGTCGAACTCTCCGCTGCGACGATCGTCGCCGTGAACAACATGTCGCTCAAGCCCGGGCAGGAGCAGTTCCTCGCTCCGGTCTCGTACGGGATCGCGGCGACCGTCATCAACCCGGCCACGTCGTGGCAGCGGGTCGTCCTCGACGGCGATGCCGTCGTGGGCTTCGTGAGCGCCAACTTCGACCCGGAGGCCCCGGAGGATCACTTCCGCTCGGTGCTGTGGCGCATCAACGTCGACGCCGACGACCAGGGTCGCGGCGTCGGCCGGTTCGCCGTCGAGAAGTTGCTCGAGGAAGCCCGCTCCCGCGGTCTCGACCATGTCGATGTGATCTACGAGGCCGGAGACGACGGCCCCGAGGCGTTCTTCCTGCGCGTGGGCTTCACGCCCGTCGGCGAGACGGAGTACGGCGAGGTCATCGCCTCGATCCGCATCACATCCTGAAGCCGGCGGCGGGGTCTCGAATCCCCTCCCCCATCGAGACCCCGTCGCCTTCGGCCGGGGCGTCGGGCGACCGTGCATGCGCGCGTCTCCCTCGGCGTGACAGAAATATGTTGCGCTCGACCACAAACCGTGTCTATCATCGCTGAAGAAGCCTGAGCGAAGCGCTTCGACAATCTCATCCAGAGCGACGATGGAGTCACGATGACGACGATCCACGAGGTGGCCGCTGCCGCCGGTGTCTCGATCAGCACCGTGTCGTACGCGCTCAGCGGCAAGCGCCCCGTGTCGGAGAAGACCCGCCGCCGCATCGAGGACGCGGCGCAGACGCTCGGGTACCAGCCCGATGCCGGCGCCCGGATGCTCGCGGGCCGCCGCACCCACATCTTCGCGCTCACCGAGCCGCTGCGCGCCGACACGCACGCCCCCACGCACATGGCGTTCGTGCTGGCCACCGCCGTCGCCGCGCGCCGCCGCGGCTACGACATCCTCCTCCTCACCGACGAGCAGACCTCCGATGGGATGAACCGCGTCGCCGCGTCGAACCTCGTCGATGCGATCCTCGTGCTCGATGTGGCGCCCGACGACGAGCGCGTCGACATCGCCCGCTCGGTGCGCACGCCGACGATCTTCATCGGGCTCCCCGACGATCAGCGCGACCTCACCTGCGTCGACCTCGACTTCGAGGCCGCCGGCCACCTCGCGATCGATCGGCTCGCCGATGCCGGGCACGCCGCGGCGCACCTCCTCGGCCAGACCGAGGTCTCGTACCGCAAGTCGAACTTCCCCCGCCGACTCCTGCGCGGAGTCGAGGAGCGCGCCGCCGACCGCGACGTCGTCCTGACCTGGACCGCGACCGGGGCCGCTGCCACCGACCCCGCTCTCGTGCGCCGATCAGCCGAGGCTGCTCTCGATGACGGCATCCGCGCGTTCGTCGTGCACGCCGTCGACGACGTGCACGACGTGCTCCTCGAGGTGCTGGACGAACGCGGCCTCGCGCTCGGCGTCGACGCCTCGGTCATCTCGGCCGCGGCATCCTTCGACACCTCCGTACTCGCAGCGCCGATCGACACCATCCCGCTCGTGCCGCAGCAGTCGTGCGAGCTCGCGGTCGACATCGCCGTGCGCCACCTCGACGAGACGAACGTGCCGCCCGAGATCCACCTCATCGCCCCCGAGTACCACGGCGCGGGTTCCGTCCGACCGCCCCGGGACTGACTCCCCCTCACACCACCCTCCCGTATCGCCGAGATCGAAACGCTTCGACGATCACGCGATCGCCACAACTGAACACCCCACCGATGCAGTGTTCGGCCCCCCGGGGCCACCGAGAAAGGAGTGCCGACGATGGCACGCACGACACGCAGGACGAAGACGCTCACCGCCCTGGCCGCTCTCACCGCGACCGGTATCGCGCTGAGCGGCTGCACCGCCGGATCGTCCGACGACGGCGGAGACGGCCAGACCCTCAAGCTCTGGCACTACGAGGGCGCCGACAGCGCCATGGGCAAGGCCTGGGACGAAGCGATCAAGATCTTCGAAGAGGAGACCGGCGCGACGGTCGAGTTCGAGGAGAAGTCGTTCGAGCAGATCCAGAAGACCGCGAGCCAGGTGCTCGACACCGACGCCGCCCCCGACCTGATGGAGTTCAACAAGGGCAACGCGACGGCGGGCTTCCTGGCCTCGACCGGCCTCATCACCGACATTTCCGACGCCGTCGAGGAGTACGGCTGGGACGAGAAGCTCGCCCCGTCGCTGCAGACCACGGCCAAGTACTCCGAAGACGGCGTGATGGGCGGCGACACCTGGTTCGGCGTGCCGAACTACGGCGAGTTCGTCGGCGTCTACTACAACCAGGATGCCTTCGCCGCGGCGGGACTCGAGATCCCCACCACCTACGAGGAGTTCGTCGACGTGCTCGACGCCTTCGTGGCACAGGGCATCACCCCGCTGGCCGAGGCCGGCGCCGAGTACCCGCTCGGCCAGCTCTGGTACCAGCTCGCCCTGCTCGAGGGCGACCGCAGCTTCGTCGACGCCTACCAGCTCTACGACGGAGAGGTCGACTGGCAGGGTCCGGAGAT
Organism: Microbacterium galbinum; assembly: GCF_023101185.1. Lineage (GTDB taxonomy): Bacteria > Actinomycetota > Actinomycetes > Actinomycetales > Microbacteriaceae > Microbacterium > Microbacterium galbinum. The sequence goes on along the minus strand of NZ_CP078077.1, from coordinate 2,288,320 downwards.
CACCTCCGCGACCGAGACCCTGAAGGAGTACGTCGACAAGGGCTACATCGCCTCCGACGTCTCCTCCGTCAAGGCCGAGGACGCCGGTGTCTCGTTCATCAACGGCACCTCGCCGATCTTCGTGTCGGGCTCGTGGTGGTTCGGCCGCTTCGTCGCCGAGGCCACCGGCTTCGAGTGGACGATGAACGCCTTCCCGGGCGCCGATCTCTCGCTCGGCTCCTCGGGCAACCTCTGGGTCGTTCCCGAGAACGCCGCCAACAAGGAGCTCGCGTACGAGTTCATCGACATCACGATGCGCCCGGAGATCCAGGCGATCATCGGCAACAACGGCGGCCTCCCCGTCGCCGCCGACACCGCCGACATCACCGACGAGAAGAGCGCCGCGCTCATCGAGACGTTCAACGGCGTGCTCGACGCCGACGGCCTGTCGTTCTACCCGGACTGGCCCGCACCCGGCTTCTACGACGTGATCGTGCAGGAGCTGCAGGGTCTCGTCACCGGCGTGCAGGATGCCGAGACCACGAACGCGAACCTCGGCGAGCAGTACGACGAGGGCACCGCCGAATTCCGTTGATCCGCCCGCGGGGGCGGCGCCCGACCGGCGCCGCCCCCGCACCCTCATGGAGATGAACATGTCACTCGCCACCCGCGAGGGCCGCCGCACCAAGCTGCCGCCCGAAGAACCGTCGATCCCGCAGCGCAGCGGTGGGACCGGGGCCTACTGGATGTACCTGCTCCCCGGCTTCGTGCTGCTGCTCGTGGTCGTCATCGTCCCGCTGATCTGGAACGTGTACCTCACCTTCACGAAGTGGAAGGGCGTACGCACGCCGGAGTTCATCGGTCTCGAGAACTGGCAGAAGATCCTCACCGACAGCGACTTCTGGACCTCCTTCACCAACTCGGTGTGGATGATCCTCGCTATGGTCGTCGTGCCCACGATCATCGGCCTCATGGTCGCCGCCCTCCTGTTCGACGTCGTCGGACGCAAGTTCGGCGGCAAGGTCGGCAGCTTCCTGCGGGCCACCTACTACCTCCCCCAGATCCTTCCGATCGCCGTCGCCGGCATCGTGATCGGCTGGATCGTGCGCCCCGGCGGCGACGGTGCGCTCAACCAGATCCTCGCCTGGTTCGGCATCCCCGCTTACGACTGGCTCGGCCAGATGCCCTCCGCGCTCATCGTGCTGATGGTCGTGATGGTCTGGGTGCAGCTCGGCTACCCCGTCGTGGTGTTCATGGCCGCGCTCCAGCGCGTCGACCCCGAGCTCTACGAGGCGGCCGAACTCGACGGCGCGAACTGGTTCCAGCGCTTCTCGGCGATCACGATGAGCATCATCCGCCCCGAGATCTTCGTCGTCACCCTCACCTGCACCATCGCGGCGCTCAAGGTGTTCGGCCCGGTGTACATCATCACCCGCGGCGGACCGGCGGGGTCCACCCTCGTCCCGGCGTACTACGCCTACCAGGAGTTCTTCACCAAGCGGAACGTCGGCTACGGCGCCACGATCGCGACCGTGCTCACGATCGTCGTGGTCATCGTGTCGATCATCTTCATCCGCGTCCAGAACTCGCTCGAGCGCAAGGAAAGGGCGGGTCTGTGATGCACGCCACCACCGCCATCGTCACCGGCAAGAAAGCCGCGAGTCGTCCGCGCGGCGGCATGACCAAGAAGCGTCCCGTCGACTGGCTCCTGCTGGCGCTCGTCATCGTCGGTGCGCTGCTCGTGATCGCGCCGTTCTACCTCGTGCTCGTGAACTCCTTCAAGTCGCCGCTCGACTACGCGACCTCCGGCCCCCTCGCCTTCCCCGAGACCCTCGACTTCGGCGGGATCATCAAGTTCTGGGAGCGCGTGAACTTCCCCGAGAAGGTCTGGAACTCGATCTTCATCGCCGGCATCGTCTCGGTGCTCGCGGTCGTGATCTCGATGCTCAACGCCTTCGCGATCGGGATCGGACGCGTGCGCGGACGCTCCTGGATCGTGCTGCTCTTCCTGCTCGCGAACCTGCTGCCGCAGGAGGCGCTGCTGTACCCGCTGTACTACATGTTCAAATCGGTCGGCCTGTACGACAACGTCTGGTCGGTCATCATCGTGTTCACGGTGATCCAGGCCGCGTTCGGCACGTACCTGCTGTCGTCGGTGTACGGCACCTTCCCCAAGGAGATCCTCGAGGCCGCCTCGCTCGACGGCGCGACCCGCTGGCAGATCCTGTGGCGCGTCGTCTTCCCGATCAGCCGCCCGACGCTGTCGGTGCTGCTCATCTTCTTCTTCATCTGGACGTGGAACGAGTTCCTCATCCCGCTGACGTTCCTCGCGTCGAACGCCAACCAGACCGTCCCGGTCGCGATCAGCGTGCTGCAGGGCGACCGCCTCATGGACGTCACCACCACGAGCGCCTCGGCCCTGCTGGGCATCATCCCGACGCTCATCTTCTTCCTCATCTTCCAGCGCACCCTCACCCGGGGCATCACGGCAGGAGCAGTCAAGTAATGAAGTTCACCGACGGGTTCTGGCAGCTGCGCCCCGGCGTCACCGCGCTGTACGCGCAGGAGGCGTACGACATCGCCGAGACCACCGAGACCCCCGACGGCGCAGGTCTCGTCATCACCGCTCCGACGATGGTGATCTCCAAGCGCGGCGACACCCTCAACCGGCCCGTGCTCACGACCACCCTCTCCTCCCCCGCCGAGGGCGTGATCCGGGTGCGGATCGCCCACCACACCGGCCGGCGGTGGCACGGCGGCTTCGCCCTCCCCGGTGCCGGTGGTGCCACGGCATCCGTGTCGGTGTCGGACGCCGGCGGCGTCCTCGACGCGGGCTCCCTCGTGGCGACGGTCACCCCCGGTGCCCCGTGGGACCTGTCTTTCGCGGTCGACGGACGCCGGGTCACCGGCAGCGGGCACAAGGCGCAGGGATACGTCCAGCTCGCCGAGGGCGCGCAGGTCGATCCGGGGATCGTGAGCAACGCGCGTCAGGGAGGCGGGTTGCCGGCGGCATCCGTCTTCGTGCACGAGCAGCTCGACCTCGGCGTCGGCGAGCAGATCTACGGACTCGGCGAGCGCTTCGGTCCGCTCGTCAAGAACGGCCAGACGGTCGACGTGTGGAACGCCGACGGCGGCACCTCGAGCGAGCAGGCGTACAAGAACGTGCCGTTCCACCTCTCGAGCAGGGGCTACGGCGTACTCGTCAACGACCCGGGACACGTGTCGTACGAGATCGGCTCGGAGGCGGTCGAGCGCGTGCAGTTCTCGGTGTCGGGCGAACAGCTGGAGTACTTCGTGATCGCGGGGCCCACCCCCAAGGACGTGCTCGGGCGCTACACCGCCCTCACCGGTCGCCCGCCCGTGGTGCCGGCCTGGTCGTACGGACTGTGGCTGTCGACGAGCTTCACGACCGACTACGACGAGCAGACCGTCAACTCCTTCCTCGACGAGATGGCGGCCCGCGAACTGCCCGTCTCGGTCTTCCATTTCGACTGCTTCTGGATGCGCGAGTTCAACTGGTGCGACTTCGAGTGGGACCCGCGGGTGTTCCCCGACCCCGAGGGCATGCTCGGCCGCCTGCACGACAAGGACCTGCGCGTCTGCGTGTGGATCAACCCCTACATCGCCCAGCGCTCCCCCCTGTTCCGCGAGGCGGCCGACCAGGGGTTCCTGGTGAAGCGCGCCGACGGCTCGGTGTGGCAGTGGGACCTCTGGCAGGCGGGCATGGGGCTCGTCGACTTCACGAACCCCGAGGCGACGGTCTGGTACCAGTCAAAGCTGCGCGCACTCGTGGCGCAGGGCGTCGACTGCTTCAAGACCGACTTCGGGGAGCGCATCCCGACCGACGTGGTCTGGGCCGACGGCGCCGACCCCGAGCGCATGCACAACCTCTACACCGACCTCTACAACCGCGCCGTGTACGACGTGCTCACCGAGGCGCGCGGCGAGGGCGATGCCGTGCTCTTCGCCCGCTCGGCGACCGCGGGCGGGCAGAGCATGCCCGTGCACTGGGGCGGCGATTCGACGTCGACCTACACCTCGATGGCCGAGACCCTGCGCGGCGGCCTCTCGCTCGCCCTCTCGGGCTTCGCCTTCTGGAGCCACGACATCGGCGGGTTCGAGGGGATGCCGGACGCCGGCGTGTACAAGCGCTGGACCGCGTTCGGCCTCCTCGGCTCCCACTCGCGGTTCCACGGCTCGAGCTCGTATCGGGTGCCGTGGGCGTTCGACGACGAGGCGGTGGAGGTCACGCGTCGCTTCACGCACCTCAAGATGCGCCTCATGCCCTACCTGTACGCGCAGGGCCTCGACGCGGCCGCCACGGGTGTGCCGCTCATGCGACCGATGGTGCTCGAGTTCCCCGACGACCCGGCGACGGCGTACCTCGACCGTCAGTACATGCTCGGCTCCGACCTGCTCGTGGCGCCCGTGTTCACCGAGGACGGCGAGGTCGAGTTCTACCTGCCGGCCGGCGAGTGGACCTCGCTGCTCACGGGCGAGACGGTGACCGGCGGCGGGTGGCGGCGCGAGCGGCACGGCTTCGATTCGCTCCCCCTGTACGTGCGCCCCGGAACCGTGCTCCCCTGGGGCGCCCGGGTCGATCGACCCGACTACGACTACCATGACGGATTGCAGCTGCGCGTCTTCGCGGGCGGCACCGGCACCGCGGCCGTCACCGTCACGAATCCCGACGGTCGCACCGAGACCTACACGGCCGACCTCGAGGAGATCACCGCATGACCACGCTGTTTACCCCCCGCGACGACTACCGGGGCTCGGGACTCGTCTTCCCCACGGACTTCACGTTCGGGTCGGCGACCGCGTCGTACCAGATCGAGGGAGCCGCCGCCGAGGACGGGCGCACCCCCTCGATCTGGGACACGTTCAGCAAGACCCCCGGCAAGGTGTGGAACGGCGACACGGGAGACGTGGCCTGCGACCATTACCACCGCACCGAGGAGGACCTCGACCTGATGGCCGACCTGGGGCTGCAGGCCTACCGGTTCTCCATCGCGTGGCCGCGCATCGTCCCCACGGCGTCCGGCGGGGTGAACCAGGCCGGCGTCGACTTCTACTCGCGTCTCGTCGACGGGTTGCTCGCTCGCGGCATCCGTCCCGTCGCCACGCTGTACCACTGGGATCTGCCGCAGTACCTCGAGGATGCCGGCGGCTGGACCGCGCGCTCCACGACCGACGCCTTCGAGCGGTACGCCGAGATCATGGGCACGGCCCTGGGCGACCGTGTGCACACGTGGACGACGCTCAACGAGCCGTGGTGCTCGGCCTACCTCGGCTATGGTCAGGGCGGGCATGCACCGGGGCGCCACGAACCGGCGTCCGCGCTGTCGGCCGTGCACCACCTCAACCTCGCGCACGGGCGCGCGGTGCAGGCGCTGCGGGCGACCTCGACGGGCGACCCGGACTACTCGGTCACGCTGAACTTCCATGTGCTGCGCGGTCAGGGCGACGGTGCGGCCGAGGCGATGCGCCGCATCGACGCCCTCGCGAATCGCGCGTTCACCGGTCCGATGCTGCGCGGCGAGTACCCCGCCGATCTGCTCGACGACACATCCTCCGTCACCGACTGGTCGTTCGTGCAGGAGGGCGACCTCGCCACGATCCACCAGCCGATCGACGTGCTGGGAGTCAACTACTACTCGACCGCGACCGTGCGGCTCTGGGACGGCGTCTCGCCGAAGCAGCAGAACGACGGCCACAAGGGCACCGAGGGCGGCACCGCCTGGCCGGGCAGCGATCAGCTCGTCGAGTTCGTCGAGCAGCCGGGCCCGTACACGGCGATGGGCTGGAACATCGCACCCGAGGGACTCGAGGAGCTGCTCGTGTCGCTCTCGGAGCAGTTCCCGGAGCAGGCGCTCATGGTCACCGAGAACGGTGCCGCGTTCGACGACGAGGTCTCGGCCGACGGCACCGTTCCCGACCCGGAGCGCACCGACTACCTGCGTCGGCACTTCACCGCGGCGCACCGGGCTCTCGAGCGCGGCGTCGACCTGCGCGGATACTTCGTCTGGTCGTTGCTCGACAACTTCGAATGGGGCTACGGCTACGCCAAGCGGTTCGGCATCGTGCGGGTCGACTTCGACACGCTCGAGCGCACCGTGAAGGACTCCGGTCACTGGTACCGCGAGCTGGTGCGCAGCCGCACGATCGCTCCCTGAGCGAGCGCGGTGGGGTCCCGCTGATCCTGGCGGGATCTCACCGATCGCGGTCGTCCCGGCCCTCCCGGGCGTCGCCGCGCGGGCGCTTGCGCGCCGACCACGCGGCGAAGGCGGATGCCGCCGCTCCCGCCGCCCGGTCGATCGCCTCGGCGGAGCGCGAGATCGCGTCCTGAGCGGCGTCCTGCCATCCGACGCTCGCCGTCGTGTCCCCCCGCCCGCGCGCGGTGTGCTCGGCGATCTCGAAGGCACGGGCGAGCGCGTCGACGGCGTCGCGATAGTCGGCGAACTCCGCGGGCGTCGGACGCTCCCCCGCCGTGCGCCGTGCCTCCGCCGCACGATTCGCCGCGCGGAAGTAGGCCGCCGTCGCCGGCTGCTTCACATCGGACATCGCCGGGTAGGCGATCTGCAGACCGGGATCGGTCTCGTAGGTCATCCAGCGCGCGACGATCGCATCGTGGTCGGCGCGCAACCGCTCCAGCGGGCGGGGGGCGGATGCCGCGGGGAGCGCGGCGCGGGCCGCATTCAGGCGCACCTGCTTCGCGCGCACATCGGCCGCGGCCGCCTTCGCATCGCGCTCGGCGTCGCGCAGCATCCGTTTCGCGCTGGCCACGTGCTCCGCCGTCGCCCGGCGTGCGGTGCGTTCGGCGGCGATGCGGGTGTGATCGGCGCGCGCGATCTTCACGGCTGCGCGCTTCTCGACCACCGCGACCTTCGCCGCCCGCAGGTCATGGCGCGCGGCATCCACGGCGAGGCGTCGACCACTGCGCGTGCTGCGACGCCGCAGCCCGACGGCGCCCGCGGTGACACCGCCGGCGCCGACCGCCGCGATCCACCACCACTCCCCGAGGAGCATCAACGGGTCCATCCTCCGATGCTATCGAGCCGCTGGCCGGGGCGCTGAGCAGGACCGGGGAGGGAACCTCACTGAACAGGTGTCGAATCCTTCCGGAAACCCCTGTCCCGGGGCGCCGCACGGGGGTACGTTGATCCTGCTCATCACTCCCCGATGGGCGCACAAGCCCACACCGCCGCACCGACCACGATTCGGTGCGGCACCGACGATGGAGGCCCACATGGGATTCGTAACCACGGAAGACGGCGCGGAGATCTTCTTCAAGGACTGGGGTCCCCGCGACGCCCAGCCCATCATGTTCCACCACGGCTGGCCTCTGTCGTCCGACGACTGGGACGCGCAGATGCTGTTCTTCCTGTCGAAGGGCTTCCGCGTCGTCGCCAGCGACCGTCGCGGTCACGGACGCTCCTCGCAGATCGGCACCGGGCACGACATGGACCACTACGCCAGTGACGCGTCGGCGGTCGTCGAGCACCTCGACCTGCGGAACGCCGTGCACATCGGCCACTCGACCGGAGGCGGCCAGGTCGCCCGCTACGTCGCCAAGTACGGCCAGCCCCAGGGGCGCGTCGCGAAGGCCGTGCTCGTCTCGGCCGTTCCGCCGCTGATGGTGCAGACCGAGGCGAACCCCGAGGGCACGCCGATCTCGGTCTTCGACGGTTTCCGCGAAGCGCTCGCAGCGAACCGCGCCGACTTCTTCCAGGCCGTCGCCTCCGGTCCCTTCTACGGCTTCAACCGCGAGGGCGCGGCCGTCTCCGAGCCCGTCGTCGCCAACTGGTGGCGCCAGGGGATGACCGGCAGCGCGCTCGCGCACTACGAGGGCATCAAGGCGTTCTCCGAGACCGACCAGACCGAGGACCTGAAGTCGATCACGGTTCCGGTGCTGGTGCTGCAGGGCGACGACGACCAGGTCGTGCCGTACAAGGATGCCGCGCTGAAGCAGCACGAGCTCCTGCCGAACTCCGAGCTCAAGATCTACGAGGGTTACCCGCACGGCATGCTCACCACGCACGCCGACGTGATCAACCCCGACATCCTGGCGTTCATCCAGGCCTAGTCGCGGCCGCTCCACACGCAGACGGCGCACCTCGGGATCTCCCGGGGTGCGCCGTTCCGCGTCGTGCCGTGCGACGGCTCGTCTCGTCAGACCAGCGTCTCCTGCCATGCCGCGTGCAACTGGGCGAACTTGCCCGTGCCGCCGATCAGGGCATCGGGGGTGTCGTCCTCGATGATCTCGCCGTGCTCCATCACGAGCACCCGGTCGGCGATCGCGACGGTCGAGAGCCGGTGGGCGATGATGATCGCGGTCCGGTCGGCGAGCAGCGTCTGCAGGGCATCCTGGATCAGCCGCTCCGAGGGGATGTCGAGCGACGCCGTCGCCTCGTCGAGGATCAGCACCGCGGGGTCGGCGAGGAACGCACGGGCGAACGAGATCAGCTGACGCTGACCGGCCGACACGCGGCCACCGCGCTTGTTGACGTCGGTGCCGTAGCCGTCGGGCAGCGCCTCGATGAACCCGTCCGCGCCCACGGCCCGGGCGGCAGCGCGGATCTCGTCGAGCGAGGCGTCGGGTTTGCCGAGCGCGATGTTGTCGGCGACGGTGCCGCTGAACAGGTAGGCCTCCTGCGTGACCATGACGATCGCGCGGCGGAGGTCCTTCGGGTGCAGCGAGCGCAGGTCGACGCCGTCGAGCGTCACCGTGCCCTTCGACGGGTCGTAGAAACGCGAGATGAGCTTCGCCAGCGTCGACTTTCCCGCACCGGTCGTGCCGACCAGCGCGATCGTCTGCCCCGCGGGTATGTCGAGCGAGAAATTCGGGAGGATCGTCTTCTCGCCGTTGTACCCGAAGGTCACCTCGTCGAACTCGATGTGCCCGCGCGACTCCCACAGGTCGACCGGCTTCTCGGGGTCGGGCACCGTCGGCACCTCCTCGAGCACGCCCGACACCTTCTCGAGCGCGGCGGTGGCCGACTGGTAGGAGTTGAGGAACATCGCGATCTCCTGCATGGGCGCGAAGAAGTTGCGCACGTACAGCACCGCCGACAGCAGCACGCCGACGGTCAGAGCGCCCTCGGCGACGCGCACGCCGCCCCAGAGCACGACGATGCCGAGCGTGAGCGCCGCGACGCCCATCAGGCCGGGCTCGAAGGTGCCGAACAGCATCAGCGAACGGCGGTTGACGTCGCGGTACTCGCCCGAGATCTTCTGGAAGGCGACGTCGTTGCGGGGCTCCTTGCGGAACGCCTTGACCGCGCGGATGCCGGTCATGGTCTCGACGAACTGCACGATCACCTGTGCGCTGATGACGCGCGACTCGCGGTAGACGAGCTGCGACCGCGAGTAGAACCAGCGCATCAGGAAGAACAGCGGAACACCCGCGATCGCGAGGATGAGACCGGACTGCCAGTCCCAGATGCACAGCGCGATGAAGGTGAACAGGCCGAAGAGCACGCCGGAGACGAGCTCGTTGAGGCCGCCGTCGAGCAGCTCGCGGATCGAGTCGAGGTCGCTCGTCTGACGCGAGATGATGCGCCCGGAGGTGTACGACTCGTGGAACTCGAGGCTCAGACGCTGCGTGTGCAGGAAGATCCGCTTGCGCAGATCGAGCAGCACCGCCTGCGTCAGCTTGGCGGCGATGATGACGTACCAGGCGATCATCACCGCGGCGACGAGCCCTGCGAGCAGGTAGACGCCGCCGATCATGAACGTCGGCATCCAGTCGGAGTGCTCGATCACGGCCGGCAGCGCACGGTCGAGCCCGATGCTGATGAGGATGGGGCCCGCGACCTGCAGCGCGGTCGAGATCACGAGCACGACGGCTGCCAGCACGATGCGCGCCTTGAGCGGCCGCACGAGCGAGCCGAGCAGACGCAGCGAGCGCTGCCGGATGGCCCTGCTCTCCTCCTTGGTGTACCGGGAGCGGTCTTCGTCCTGCGTTCCGATGAGGGCGCTCATGACCGCACCTCCTTCTCGGTGATCAGATCTTCGTCGGGCTGCTCGCCGTTGTGGGCGCGGATGCCCGCCTCGATGTCGTGAGCCTCGTCGGCCTCGTCGTCGCGGATCACGGGGATCGCGCCGGTGCGCGCCGCCTCCTCGGCCTCGAGGCTGGAGATGACGTGACGGTAGTGGCGGCTGCTGCGCAGCAGCTCGCTGTGCGTGCCGACGGCGGTGATGCGGCCGGCCTCGAGCAGCGCCACGCGGTCGGCGAGGGCGACGGTCGACGGCCGGTGCGCGACGATCATCGCGGTCGTGTCGGCGAGCACGTGGCGCAGCGCCTCCTCGACGAGCGCCTCGGTATCGACGTCGAGCGCCGAGAGGGGGTCGTCGAGCACGAGCACCTTCGGCTTCGCGGCGACCGCACGCGCGAGCGCGAGTCGCTGACGCTGACCACCCGAGAGACTCAGTCCCTCTTCACCGATGACCGTCTCGACACCGTCGGGCAGCGCGTCGACGAACGACGCCTGGGCGACGTCGAGGGCTTCGCGCAGCACGCGCTCGGCCTCGTCGCTGTGCACGTCGAGCTCGGCACGGCCGAGCAGCACGTTCTCGCGCACGGTCGCCGAGAAGAGCGTCGCATCTTCGAACGCCATCGCGATGTGCTGGCGCAGTTCGGCCAGCGGCAGGTCGCGCACGTCGACGCCGTCGAGCGTCACGGAACCGCCGGTCACGTCGTAGAGGCGGGTCGGCAGCGTCGTGAGGGTGGTCTTGCCGCTGCCGGTGAGACCGACCAGCGCCATGGTCTCGCCCGGCCGCAGCACGAGGTCGATGCCGTCGAGCAGGTCGCGCTCCTGCGCGCCGGCGTCCTGGTAGCGGAAGTGCGCGTTCTGGAATGCCAGCTCGCCCCGCGGGTTCTCGATGTGCACGGGGTTCTCGGGGTCGGTGATCGTGTTCGTCTCGGAGAAGATCTCGAACACGCGGTCGGTCGCCGTGCGGGCGTCGAGCATGAACGAGAACAGGAAGCCGATCGACTCGATCGGCCAGCGCAGCACCGTCGCCATCGCGAAGAACGCGAACAGTTCGGGCAGGTCGATCGCGCCCTGCGAGATGAGCCAGATCCCCGACATGAGGCTGAGGCCGAAGGCGATCTGCGGCATGAGGTCGAGCCAGAACCAGATCGAGGCGATCGCGCCGGCCTTACTCATCTCGGTCTCGCGCAGCGTCTCGGCCTGGCGGCTGAAACGGCTCAGCGCATGTTTGCCGCGCCCGAACGCCTTGAGCACACGGATGCCGTGCACGCTCTCCTCGACGCTCGTCGCGAGGTCGCCCGCCTGGTCCTGGCTCCGACGGGTGAGGGCGCCGTAGCGCTTCTCGAAGAGGTAGCCGCGGATCCACAGCGGGATGGCGGTGACGATGAAGATCGTGCCCAGCAGCCAGTGCCACCGGAACAGGAGCGCCGCTCCGATGATGATCGTGAGGATGTTCACCACGAGCAGCACGAGACCGAAGGCGAGCCAGCGGCGGATGAGGCCGATGTCCTGCATCATGCGGCTCAGCAGCTGGCCCGACTGCCAGCGGTCGTGGAACGCCACGGGCAGGGTCTGCAGGCGCGCGTAGAGATCGGTGCGCATGCGGTACTCGACCTCGGTCGAGGGCTTGAGCACGAACTGGCGGCGCAGGAACACCATCAGGGCTTCCCCGAGGGCGAGGCCGAGAACGGCGACCGCGCCCCAGACGATCGCTCCGAGCTCGCCGGTCTGCACCGGGCCCTGGATGATCTGCTCGAGGACGATCGGGATCATCAGCGCGATGATCGCCGCGGCGAGCGCGCTGGCGGCACCGCCGGCGAGCCGCCAGATGACGGGACGGACGAAGGGCTTGAGACGCCACAGCGCTGCGGCGGTCGACAGGGAGGAGGAAGCGGGGGGATTCTGCGAGGAAGACATGTCTCTCAGACGGTTCGTGCGGAAGAGGTTGCGGAGCAGGCGGACGCCGAGCGGTCTCGGTGAGTGCAGCGGACTCGTCGAGTCCGGCGTCCGGCGGGGAAGAGGCGGGGCGCGGAACGCGGTGCGGCTCTAGTGGAAAGTGCGCACCGGAGTCGTGCCGAGAGCTGCGATCTGCGTGACCAGGATCGTGGTCATGGTGTCCTCCTCAGGGCTCGGCGGTGTCGTCCGGTTGGTGCGACAGCCCTCCAGCCTATTGCTGTGAACAAGCTGTGCGCAAGAGGAATTCCTCCTTTCCCCTCGCGCGGCCCGTCGGCCCCGGTCTCTCAGCGCGCCATCTCTTCGCGTGCGAGCAGGCGCTCCTTCACGTCGAGTCCCCAGGCGAAGCCGCCGAGGGTGCCGTCGGTACGCAGCACCCGGTGGCACGGCACGAACAGCGCCGGGGCGTTGCGCGCGCAGATCGACGCCGCGGCCCGCACGGCGCGCGGGTTGTCGAGCACGGCGGCGAAGGAGGTGTACGTGAGCGGAGCGCCCGGGGCGATCTCCCGCAGCGCGGCCCAGCCCGACAGCTGCAGCGAGGTGCCCGTCTGACGCACGGGCACGGAGTCGATCGCCGCGAGGTCCCCCGCGTAATACGCCTGCACGGCCGACGCTGCTGCGGTCTCGCCCTCGCGCACCTCTGCCGGGCGCACGGCCGCCGCGAGCCTTCCGAGGATCGCCCCGCGGTCGGCCGTCCAGCCGGATGCCAGCACGCGCTGCTCGTCGTCGGCGAGGATGGTGAACGCCCCGTCGGGGGTGTCGATGGTCTGAATGAGGGCGGTCATGGGGTCTCCTTCGAGATCGGTGTCTTCGTGATCGGTGTCGTCGAGATCGGTGTCTTCGTGATCGGTGTGGTCGTCGCGCGCTTCGCCGAGCGGACGGGGGCCGCGCGCCAGAGGTGCGCGGTGAGGTAGCTCCGCCACGGAGCCGTCCGCTCCGCCCACGCCGTCAGGGCACGCGGTTCGCCCGGGAGACCGGAGGCCGCGGCGCCGGCTCGCATCGCGACATCACCCGGGAGCAGGATGTCGGGGTCTCCGAGCACCCGCATGCGCACGTAGTCGGCCGTCCACGGCCCGATGCCCGGCATCGCGAGGAGCGCGGCCCGCTGCTCGGCCCCATCGTCACCGACCGTGAGGGTGAGCGAGCCGTCCGCCAGCGCGGCAGCGGCGCCGGTGATGGCACGGATGCGGGCGGCCGGGCCCCGCAGCACCTCGGCGCCGTGCTCGGCGATCGCGGTCATGGTCGGGAAGAGCACACCGTCGTCGGTGCGCTCTCCGAGAGCGTCGGCGAGCGCGGTCAGCGCCGTACGGGCGGCGACGACCGTGATCTGCTGACCGACCATCGCGCGGATGAGCATCTCGTGGGGATCGGCCGCTCCCGGCACTCGGATCCCCGGGGTCGCGGCGACCAGCGGTGAGAGCTCGGGGTGCGCACCGAGCGCGTCGTCGACGGCCCGCGGGTCGGCATCCAGATCGAACAGGCGCCGCACCGTGCCCACCAGGGGCGCGAGATCACCCAGCTGCGTGACCCGGGCGCGCAGATGCAGTCGCTCGGCAGCATCCTGCCGCACCTCGAACCACGCCGGCCCTCCGCTCATGCGCAGGTGCCGTGCGAACGAGGTCTCGGTGGCCACCTCGACCCCGGGCAATGCGCGGGCCGCCATCCAGGCGAAGACGCCCGAGGCATCGAGCGGCCCACGGAAAGGCAGCACGAGGTCGATCGTGCCGGGAGCTGCGGCCATCGGCATCCGTCGTCGGGCGCGCAGCTCGCTGGGCGTGAGGGCGAAGACCTCGCGGATCGTGTCGTTGCACTGCCGGATGCTGGCGAACCCCGCCGAGAACGCCACGTCGGAGACGGGCATGTCGGTGCCGACGAGCAACATGCGCGCCATGTGCGCACGGTGCGCCCGGGCGAGGGCCAGAGGCCCGGCCCCGAGCTCGCTCACCAGCACCCGGTTCAGATGCCGGCTCGAGTACCCGAGCCGCGCGGCGAGTCCGGACACTCCCTCGCGTTCCACCACACCCGCGGAGATGAGTCGCATCGCACGGGCCGCGGCGTCACCGCGCAGATTCCAGGCCGGCGACCCGGGCGCCGCCTCGGGGAGACAGCGCTTGCATGCCCGGTAGCCCGCCTCGTGCGCCGCGGCGCTCGTCGGGTAGAACGTCACGTTCTCGGGCTTCGGCGTGCGCGCCGGGCAGCTCGGACGGCAGTAGATGCCCGTCGATCGGACGGCCGTCACGAACTGCCCGTCGAAACGGGTGTCGCGCGCGTCGATCGCGCGGTACCGCTCGTCGAAGTCGGTCACGGGGAGGCTCATGACTCCATGCTGTCACGGGCCTCCGACATCGACTGGCGGAAATCGGACATCGCGGTGAGAGGTCAGGACACGCCGCATCCGCGCGGCGCGAGACGGCGTGTCGTGACTCCTCACGCGATCGCCGATCACCGATCGCCGATCACCGATCACCTCGCCGAGAGACCGGACGGACCGAGGCCCCCACCCGCGGTCTGCGGATGAGGGCCTCGAGGGAGCTGCGGATGCTCAGTGGAAGAAGTGGCGCTCTCCCGTGAAGAACATCGTGACGCCGGCCTTGCGGGCCGCATCCACGACCTCCTCGTCGCGCACCGAGCCACCCGGCTGCACGATCGCGGTCACACCGGCGTCGATGAGCACCTGGGCGCCGTCGGCGAACGGGAAGAACGCGTCGGATGCCGCGACCGAACCGGCCGCGCGCTCCCCCGCGCGCTCGACCGCGAGGCGGCACGAGTCGACGCGGTTGACCTGGCCCATGCCGACGCCGACCGTGGCGTTGTCCTTCGCGAGCACGATCGCGTTCGACTTGACGGCGCGGCACGCCTTCCACGCGAAGATCAGGTTCTCCATCTCGAGGTCGCTCGGGCGCTCACCGGAGACGAGCTCCCAGTTCTTGGCGACCGAGACGATGTCGTCGGGGAACCGGTCGGCGTCCTGCAGCAGGAGTCCGCCCGAGACGAGGCGCACGTCCATGCGCTCCTGCTGCCAGTCCTCCGGCAGCTGCAGCAGACGAAGGTTCTTCTTCGCCTTGAACACCTCGAGGGCGGCGGGCTCGAACGCGGGGGCGACGATGACCTCGGTGAAGATGTCCTTGAGGTTCTCGGCCATCTTGAGCGTCACGGTGCCGTTCGCGGCGATCACTCCGCCGTACGCCGAGACCGGGTCGCACTCGTGCGCGCGCAGGTGCGCGCTGGCGATCGGGTCGAGGGCGTTCGGAGCGGTCGTCGCGATGCCGCACGGGTTGGCGTGCTTGATGATCGCGACGGCCGGCTTGATCATGTCGTAGGCGGCGCGCAGGGCGGCATCCGCGTCGACGTAGTTGTTGTACGACATCTCCTTGCCCTGCAGCTGCGTGGCCTGGGCGATGCCGTGACCGCCTGCGCGCGTGTAGATCGCACCGCGCTGGTGGGAGTTCTCGCCGTAGCGGAGCGTCGCGAGGCGCTCGGCCTGGATCGTCAGGTGCGCCGGCAGGTCGCCGTCGTCCTGGAGGGTGCCCTCGGCGAACCACGACGCGACGGCCGTGTCGTAGGCGGCGGTGTGCGCGAACGCGCGGGCCGCGAGCTCGCGGCGCTGCGACAGCGAGGTGCCGCCCTCGGCGATCGCCGAGATGATCCCGGGGTACGACTGCGGCGAGACGACGATGGCCACGTTCGCGTGGTTCTTGGCGGCGGCGCGCACCATGGCGGGCCCGCCGATGTCGATCTGCTCCACGACGTCGTCGCCCTGGGCGCCCGAGGCGACGGTCTCGACGAACGGGTACAGGTTCACCACGACGAGCTCGAACGGTGCGATGTCGAGGTCGGCGAGCTGACGCTCGTGGTCCTCGAGGCGCAGGTCGGCGAGCAGGCCGCCGTGGATCTTCGGGTGCAGGGTCTTGACGCGACCGTCGAGCATCTCGGCGACACCGGTCACCGCGGCGACGTCGGTCACCTCGAAGCCGGCCTCGCGGATGGTCGCGGCCGTCGAACCGGTCGACACGATCTGCACGCCGGAGTCGGCGAGCGCCTTCGCGAGGACGAGCAGATCGGTCTTGTCGCTCACCGAGACGAGCGCCCGGCGGATCGGCACCGTGTCGCGATCGCGGTACAGCGAGGGGTCGTGGCGGGGGCCGGCCATGGTGATGCTCCTTCGTGCGTCGGGCGTGAGAGGGGAGGAAGAGGATCAGGAAGCGGCGTCGAGCGCGAGCTCGCCGGTCGCGATGCGCCGCACGACATCGATCAGCAGGCGGCGCTCGACGGGCTTGATGCGGTCGTGCAGGGTGTGCTCGGTGTCGCCGTCGAGGATCGGCACGCGCTCCTGCGCGAGGATCGGCCCGGTGTCGACGCCGTCGTCGACGACGATCACGCTGGCACCCGTCTCGGCGGCGCCGGCGGCGAGCGCATCGCGCACCCCGTGCGCGCCCGGGAACTCCGGCAGGTAGGCCGGGTGGGTGTTCACGAGACGCGGGGAGAACTGCGCCACGAGGGATGCGGGCAACAGGCGCATGAGACCGCTGAGCACGACGAGGTCGGGGTTCCAGACGGCGAGCTGGCGGCCGAGCTCCTCGCCCCAGGCCTCGCGGCTCTCGTGCTCGTGCCACGGCACGGTGAAGCTGGGGATGCCGAACTCCTCGGCGTGGGCCAGGCCGTTGGCCTCGCGGTCGGCGCCCACGACGACCACCCGCGCGGGAAAGTCCGGGTGGCGGGCGGCCTCGAGGAGGGCACGAAGATTCGAGCCGGTGCCCGAGATGAGAACGGCGACCGTGAGCACGCGCCCAGTCTACCGGGGCGCGGGAGGGCGCCCCTCCCCGGTGACGTCGTCGAGCGGAGCCGTCTCCGCGAAGGGCAGAGGGGCGGCATCCGCTGGTGAATCGGCGGATACGGCAGACGGCGACGACGATGCCGCGTCGCCGATCAGATCGCCGAGATCGGATGCCGTCATCTCGGCGACCCAGCGATCGGTGCGCTCCTCGGCGAGCTCGTCGCGGTTGCGCGGCGACAGCAGCAGGATCGCGGCGCCCAGCAGCACCTCTCCCCCGAGGGCGAGCGCGAAGGCGCCGACCGACGGGCCGGTCTCGGCGAGACGCCCCGGACCGATCGACCCGCTGGTGAGCAGCGCGGCGAGGGCGGCGACGCCCGCGGTCACGGCACCCATGCCGACCGCGATCACGGCGCGCGGCAGCATCCGCAGCGGCGTCCCCTCCCACACCAGGCGAGAGCGCACGGCCCATCCGGCCACGGCACCGGCGGCGACCGGCAGCAGCACGACGATGAGCATCCAGATCGAGCTGTTCTCGGGCAGCAGCCCCAGCACCGGGATGCCGGGAACGACGCCGAGCTGCGTGCCCGCCGGAGACACCGCGGTGCCGACGCCCACGGCGAATCCGGGTCCGGCGATCCACGACGCCGTCCAGACGAGGAGCGTCGGCAGGTAGAGGAACTGGGCGAGGGTGATCACGACCGCGCCGAGCACGTCGACACGTGCGGCCTGGAAGAGGGCGACGACCTCACCGCCGCGGAACAGCGTGAGGAGGGCGAGCGCTGCGGCCGAGACGCCGAGCACGGCGACGAGGGCGAACGCCGCTCCCCGCACGATGGCCGCGGGCACCGGGGTCCACTCGGTCCAGGCGTCCAGACGGTCGTGGATCGCATCGATCGGCCCTCCGTCGCCGTCCTCCCAGACCACGCGCACCGCTCCGCACACCGCACCCGCGAGGTACACGGCCGCGGGCAGCAGGATCGCGAGGAGCAGGGAGGTCTTCGCCGCGTCGAGACGCGAGGTGAGGGCGACGCCGGCGGCGATCGCGGCGAACACGACCGTGCCCGAGAGCACACCGGTCACCCACGAGCCGGCGTTCGCGGCTCGCGCGCCCGAGCGCGCCGCGAACAGCAGGGTGAAGACCAGGAGGGCGAGCGGGGCGACCGAGACGGTGAAGGACGCCGCCGCCGCCGGGACACCGACCGCGACCAGCGCCGCATCCGCGATCGTGATATCGAGCGGTACCCCGTGCCCGAACGCCCAGAGCGTGCCGGTCAGCGGCCAGAGCGCCCCCCAGTCGGCCGTGGCACCGAAGGCGAGGGTCCACAGCAGGGTCAGCGGCGCCAGCAGCACGGCGAGTCCGACGGCGGCCGCGATGGCGGCGTCGAACGCGGCGAGGAGGGCGACGAGAAGGCGTTGCATAGCTTTCGAGACTACGACGAGAATCCGGGCGGATGCCGGTGGGCGCGCGCGGCGCGGGAGAGACGATATCGTCTCATCCGGAGGTTCACCCGAATGACAACTGCCCCGTCCCCCGCACCCACCGCCGCTGAGCCGAAGAACGCCCTGGATCGTTTCTTCGAGATCACCAAGCGCGGTTCCACCTTCGGCACCGAGATCCGAGGTGGCCTGGTGACGTTCGTCACGATGGCGTACATCGTGATCCTCAACCCGATCATCCTCGGAACGCCCGACGTCGACGGCGTCGTGCTGTCCAGCTCTGCGGTCGCCGCCGCCACCGCGCTGACCGCCGGTGTGATGACGATCCTGTTCGGCGTGATCACGCGACTGCCGTTCGCGTTCGCCGCCGGCCTCGGCATCAACGCCTTCATCGCCTTCTCGGTCGTCGGCTCGGTGACCTGGCCCGAAGCCATGGCGCTCGTCATGATCAACGGTGTCATCATCGTGCTGCTCGCCGCGACCGGCCTGCGCAAGATGATCTTCGACGCCGTTCCCGTGCAGCTCAAGCTCGCGATCACGGTCGGCATCGGCCTCTTCATCGCCTTCATCGGCTTCGTGAACGCCGGTTTCGTGACGGCGACCGGCAACGCCTCGCCGCCCGTCGACCTCGGCATCGGCGGCTCCGTGGCCTCCATCCCGACCCTGCTCTTCGTCGTCACGCTGCTCATCGGCGGCGTGCTGACCGCGCTGCGCGTCAAGGGTGCGATCCTGATCGCCCTCGTCGGCGGCACCGTGCTCGGCGGCATCGTCAACCTGATCTGGCCGTTCGGCCTCGACTTCGGCTTCACCGGCTCGATCGTGGGCCTGCCCGACCTCAGCCTGGTCGGCCAGGTCGACTTCGGCTTCGACCTGCAGAAGGTCAGCATCGTCGCCCTCGTGATGTTCGTGTTCACGCTGCTGTTCTCGAACTTCTTCGACGCCATGGGCACCATGACGGGCCTCGCGAAGGAGGCCGACCTCGCCGACGAGAAGGGCGACTTCCCGCGCATCAAGTCCGCGCTCGTCGTCGAGGGCATCGGCGCGATCGCCGGTGGTGGCACCTCGTCGTCGTCGGCGACGGTCTTCGTCGAGTCGGGTGCCGGCATCGGCGAGGGCGCACGCACCGGTTTCGCCACGCTCATCACGGGTGCGATGTTCCTGGTCGCGATGTTCTTCACCCCGCTGACCTCGCTCGTGCCCGGCGCCGTCGCGGCAGCCGCACTCGTGCTCGTCGGTGCGATGATGCTCGCTCAGATCAAGAACATCGACCTCAGCGACTTCCGCGTGCTGCTGCCGGTCTTCCTCACCGCCACGGTCATGCCGATGACCTACTCGATCGCCAACGGAATCGGCGCCGGCTTCATCAGCTGGATCGTCGTGAACGCCTTCTCCGGTCGCGCCAAGACGATCCACCCGCTGCTCTGGGTGGTCGGCGCGGGCTTCGTGATCTTCTTCGCCCGCGGGCCGATCGAGGCACTGTTCGGCATCGGCATCTGACAGCGAGTCGACGGAGGGGCGGATGCTGCGGCATCCGCCCCTCTTTCGTGTCCGGAAGTCCCGTAGCGCGGGCCATCGCGCGGTGGTAGACCGGGATCCATGGATGCCGACGCGCAGCGGTACGTCACCGACGGCGGTCTCGAGACCGACCTGATCTTCCATCACGGCATCGATCTGCCGGAGTTCGCGGCCTTCGTGCTGCTCGACTCTCGCCGCGGACGGCGCCTGCTCCGGGACTACTATCGCGCATACGGCGACATCGCCCGCGCGAACGGCGCGGGCCTGCGCCTCGAATCGGCGACGTGGCGTGCGAGCGCCGACTGGGGTGCGCGGCTCGGATACGACGCGACGGCACTCGATCGGATCAACCGCGAGGCGGTGTCCCTGATGCGCGCGGTCGCGGAGGACTACGCCGACCTGCCCGATGTACGCCTGGTGGGAATGCTCGGCCCCCGAGGCGATGGGTACCGCCCCGGGACGTGGGATCCGACGACCGGAGCCGACGATGCGCTGACCTATCACCGTCCGCAGGTGCAGTCCTTGACCGCGGCGGGCGTCGACATCATCGCGGCGTACACGCTCTCCGACGCCGCCGAGGCGATCGGGATCGTGCGGGCGGCACGCGACGAGGGCATCCCCGTCGAGATCTCGTTCACCGTGGAGACGGACGGCCGCCTCGCGACGGGGAGCACGCTCGCCGAAACGATCGATCTGGTCGACGCGGGCTCACCCGCCGACGGCTATCTCCTCAACTGCGCGCATCCCGACCACTTCGCGCACGCCCTCGACGCGGCGACGGTGCCGAGGATCGTCGGACTCCGCCCCAATGCGTCCCGTCGGTCGCACGCAGAACTCGACGAGTCCGAGGCCATCGACGAGGGCGACCCGGCGGACCTGGCGATCGCCGTGGCCGCCCTGGCCGAGCGGATGCCGTCGGTCCGGGTGATCGGCGGATGCTGCGGCACCGACGCCCGGCACGTCGCCCTCATGTGGGACGCCCTGGTCGACCGCTGACGGCGCTCCCCGGACATGAAAGAAGGCCCCGGGGTGGAGCCCGGGGCCTTCTCCTACAGCTTAGCGCTTAGAGCGACTCGACGATCGCGCGCATCAGGTCGGCGGTCTCGGACGGCGTCTTGCCGACCTTGACCCCGGCGGCCTCGAGGGCCTCCTTCTTGGCCTGAGCGGTTCCGGCCGAACCGGAGACGATCGCACCGGCGTGACCCATGGTCTTGCCCTCGGGAGCCGTGAAGCCCGCGACGTAGCCGACGACCGGCTTGGTGACGTGCGCCTTGATGTACTCGGCCGCACGCTCCTCGGCGTCGCCACCGATCTCACCGATCATGACGATCGCCTTGGTCTCGGGGTCGGCCTCGAACGCGGCGAGCGCGTCGATGTGCGTCGTGCCGATGACCGGGTCTCCGCCGATGCCGATGGCGGTCGAGAAGCCCAGGTCGCGCAGCTCGAACATCATCTGGTAGGTCAGGGTGCCCGACTTCGACACGAGGCCGATCGGTCCCTTGCCGGTGATGTTCGCGGGCGTGATGCCGACGAGCGCCTCACCGGGGGTGATGATGCCGGGGCAGTTCGGCCCGATGATGCGGGTCTTGTTGCCCTTGCTCTGGGCGTAGGCCCAGGCCTCGGCCGAGTCGCCGACGGGCACGCCCTCGGTGATCACGACGAGCAGCGGGATCTCGGCGTCGATGGCCTCGACCATCGCGCTCTTCGTGAAGGCGCCCGGCACGAAGGCGATCGACACGTCGGCGCCGGTCTCCTTCATCGCCTCAGCGACCGAGGCGAAGACGGGCAGCTCGACGGCGTTGCCGTCCTTGTCGGTGTGCGAGACCGTGGTGCCGGCCTTGCGGGCGTTGACGCCACCGACGACCTGGGTGCCGGCCTTGAGCATGAGCGCCGTGTGCTTGGTGCCCTCTCCGCCGGTGATGCCCTGGACGATGACCTTGGAGTCCTTGTTGAGGTAGATCGACATTCTTCTAGTCCTTCAGTCTCAAGCGTTGGCGAGCTCGGCGGCCTTGTCGGCGCCCTCGTCCATGGTGGCGGCCAGGGTCACGAGCGGGTGCGCGTACTCGGCGAGGATCGCGCGACCCTCGTCGACGCGGTTGCCGTCGAGGCGCACGACGAGCGGCTTGGATGCCGTGGCACCCAGCGTCTCGAGCGCACCCTTGATGCCGTTGGCGACGGCGTCGCACGCCGTGATGCCGCCGAACACGTTGACGAAGACGCTCTTGACCTGCGGGTCGCCGAGGATGACGTCGAGGCCGGCGGCCATGACCTCGGCCGAGGCGCCGCCGCCGATGTCGAGGAAGTTGGCGGGCTTGACGCCGTTGTGGTTCTCACCGGCGTACGCGACGACGTCGAGCGTCGACATGACGAGTCCCGCTCCGTTGCCGATGATGCCGACCTCGCCGTCGAGCTTCACGTAGTTGAGACCCGATGCCTTGGCCTTGGCCTCGAGCGGGTCGGCGGCATCCTTGTCTTCCAGAGCCTCGTGCTCGGGGTGACGGATCTCCGACGCGTTGTCGTCGAGGGTGACCTTGCCGTCGAGTGCGATGATGTCGCCCTCTTCGGTGCGCACGAGCGGGTTGACCTCGACGAGCGTCGCGTCCTCGCCCTTGTAGACGTCGAAGAGCTTCACGAAGACGTCGGAGACCTTCTCGACGAGGTCCTCGGGGAAGTTCGCGGCGCGCGCGATCTCGACGGCCTTCTCCTTGTCGATACCCGTGAGCGGGTTCACCTCGACGCGGGCGAGGGCCTCGGGGCGCTCGACGGCGAGCTCTTCGATCTCCATGCCGCCCTCGACCGAGCAGAGGCTCAGGTAGGAGCGGTTGGCGCGGTCGAGCAGCACGGAGAAGTAGAACTCCTCGGCGATGCGGGCGCCCTGGGCGACCATGACGCGCTTGACGATGTGGCCCTTGATGTCGAGGCCGAGGATGGCCTTGGCCGCCTCGTAGGCCTCTTCAGGGGTCTTGGCGACCTTGACGCCGCCGGCCTTGCCACGACCACCGGTCTTGACCTGCGCCTTGACGACGACGACGCCGCCGATCTTCTCCGCGGCTGCCTTCACCTCCTCGGGGGTGTCGGCGACGATGCCGGCGAGAACCGGCACTCCGTACTTCTCGAAAACGTCTCGTGCCTGGTACTCGTACAGATCCACTGTGGTTCCTTCACTGGGCTGCTGTCTGGTAATTCTCTCGATGTCGAGACATCGACCAGTCCCCCAGCCTACTACCTCGGACTGGACGCTCCTGCGGGCCCGGCTGCTCCGCCGAGGCCTACCCGCGTCACGCCATCCGCATGCTCGACAGCGCGAGGTCTAGGCTCGTGCCATGCACGAATCCGCTGAACTGCGCACCGGCGTCGTGGCCGCTGCCCTCGAGCTCTTCGACACGCAGGGCTTCGATCAGACCTCGGTCGAGCAGATCGCGAAGGCCGCCGGCGTCTCGCGATCCACCTTCTTCCGCCAGTTCGGCGGCAAGGAGGACGTCGTCTTCGCCGACCACGAGGCACTGCTGGAGCGCCTCCGGGTGTTCCTCGCCGAGGGGCACGACGATCCGTGGGGCGCGGTGTGCGCGGCATCCGAGTCGGTCTTCTCGCACTTCGCCCACGACCCCGAGCTCGCCCGCCGCCGCTATCGGATCGTGCGCGAGGTCCCGGTGCTGCGCGAACGCGAGATCATCACGGTGTTCCGCTACGAGCGCCTGTTCGACGAGTACCTGCGCGGGGCCCTCCCCGGCGTCGACCCGCTCGACGCGGTCGGCTTCGCGGCCCTGGTGACCGCGGTGCACAACCACGTGCTGCGCCAGCTGCTGCGCGGCACGAAGAAGGTGCCTCTCGCGACCCTGCAGGCGGCACTGGCGGACGTGCGCCGTCGCTACGGCGTGCCGGCGGATGCCACGGCGAGCGCTCCCGACGATGTCGTCGTCGCCGTGTTCCCGCGGTCGATGCCGGTCGCCGAGGTCACGCGGCGCCTGCGCTCGCAGCTCGACTGAGCGCTCTGCGGCGGGTCCCTCGGGCAGGGTTCCGCTTTCGCGCTCCCGGAGTCGTGGAACTCAGTTTCGAGGAGTACGATACCTGGTGCCACGAAGGAGCCCCATGAGCATCGATTCCTCCCCCCTGCCCGGCGAGCGCGTCTCGTCGTACGACGTCACGGGACGGCAGGGCAGCGACTACTACGCCGTGTTCGCCGACATCCCGGATGCCGATCGTGCCGCCTGGGAACGCGCGCAGGCGTACGTCGACGAGGTCGCCCCGCAGATGGCCGACGCCTGGGACCGGGCCGAGTACCCGCTGACCGCCGCTCGCCGCATGGGCGAGATGGATCTGGTCGTCGACGGCGTCGAGCACCCCGCCCTCACGCGTCTCTCCCCTCTCGCCGCCGGACTGGTCAACATGGAGGTCTCGCGCGGCGACGGCTCTCTCGGCACGATCCTCGCGGTGCAGGGCGGTCTCGCCCTGCGCACCCTCGCGCTGTTCGGCTCCCCCGCGCAGCAGGAGAAATGGCTGACGGCTCTCGCCGACGCGAGCGTGCTGGGGTCCTTCGCCCTCACCGAGCCCGACCACGGGTCGGACTCGGTCTCGCTCGAGACGGTCGCGCGCCGCGACGGCGACGCCTGGGTCATCAGCGGCACGAAGAAGTGGATCGGCAACGGGGCATCCGGCGGGATCACCTTCGTCTGGGCGCGCGTCGACGACGAATCCGCCGACGAGCACGGCGCCGTGCGCTGCTTCCTCGTCGAGCAGGACACCCCCGGATACACCGGCACCGTCATCCGCGGAAAGGCGTCGCTGCGTGCGATTCACCAGGCGCACATCCGCCTCGACGACGTGCGCGTTCCCCTCGACGCCGTGCTCCCCGGAACGCACAGCTTCAAAGACGCGTCGGTCGTGCTCTACGCGACCCGCTCCGGCGTCGCCTGGTCGGCACTCGGCCACGCCACCGCCTGCTACGAGGCCGCCCTGGCGTACGCGACCCAGCGCGTGCAGTTCGGCAAGCCGCTCGCGAAGTTCCAGATGGTGCAGGAGCGCCTCACCCACATGCTCGAGGACCTCACCGCGATGCAGCTCTACTGCCGCCGGATGGCCGACCTCGAGACGGCGGGCGCGTTGCGTCCGACGCAGGCGTCGCTCGCGAAGTTCCACAACACCCGCGCCGCACGCCGCATCGCCTCGACCGCCCGCGACCTGCTCGGGGGCAACGGCATCCTGCTCGAGAACGGCGTGATGCAGCACCTCGCCGACATCGAGGCGATCCACACCTACGAGGGCACGGAGAGCGTGCAGGCGCTGCTTCTCGGGCGCGACATCACCGGGATGAGCGCGTTCGCCTGACGGTGGAGGACGGATGCCGGCGAGAGGCGCTCAGTCGCAGCCGCAGCCGCCCGACGGCGTCTTGACCATGAAGCACACGTCGCACACACCGTAGTCGCGCTCGGTCACCGGCTTCGGCGCCTTCTCGCGCGGCACCGACGGTGTGCGCGGGGTCGAAGAACGCTTCGCCGCTCGCGCGGGGACGGAGGGCGCGTACTCGCTCGGGTGGGTGACGTAGAAGTACGGCGCACGCCCCTCGCTGGGCTGCAGGCGCAGCGGGGTGGATCCGACGACGATCGTCTCGTCCTCGGCGAACCCGTTCGTGTAGGTGCGCCCGATGTGGAGCGAGGCGTGGTCGCCGCGGCGCAGGGCCTCGATGTAGCGGCCGCGGTCGATGAACGAGGTCACACCCACGGCGTCGACGATCGCGCCGATGAACTCGTGGTTCACCGGGTCGATGCGGTGCGCGCGCAGCGCCTCCGCGAGGGAGCGGTAGGGACGGGAGGTGCCGGTCGGGGTCGGGCCCTGTACTTCGTTCATCCCTTCCAGGATCGCACGATCCCGGGGCCGTCTCGACCGCTTCCGCTCCCCGCGCCCCGGCGCGGGCCGTGCAAGACTGGCGGCATGGTGCGGGCGACGATCATCGGCAGCGGGCCCAACGGTCTGGCGAGCGCCGTGTCGCTCGCCAGGGCGGGGTACGAGGTGCGGGTGCTCGAGGCGTCCAACACGATCGGTGGCGGCGTGCGCACGACCGACGGCATCCTTCCCGGCTTCCGCCACGACGTCTGCTCCGCCGTGCACCCGGCGGCACTCGCCTCGCCGTTCTTCCGCGCCTTCGGCCTCGCCGACCGCATCGACTGGATCCGTCCCGACATCTCCTACGCCCATCCGCTCGACGGCGGCCGTGCGGCGATCGCCTGGCGCGACATCGAGAAGACGTCCGCCGCCCTCGGGGCCGACCGTGATGCATGGCTCGCCCGACTGCGGCCGCTGAGCGAGCACATCGACGGGGTCGTCGACTTCACCGGCCATCAGATCCCGCGCTGGCCGCACGAGCCGCTCACCGCCGCGCGTTACGCCCTGCGGATGCTCGACCAGGGCACACCGCTCGCCTCGCGCGCCTTCCGCACCCCGGAGGCGGCGGCCTTGATCACGGGCGTGCTCGCGCATGCCAACGCGCCCGTTCCCTCGCTCCCCGGCGCGGCGGCCGGGCTTCTGCTCGCCGCCCTCGGACACGCACAGGGCTGGATGTATCCGCGCGGGGGCGCCCAGCGGATCGCCGACGCGCTCGTCGCCGACCTCGAAGCGCACGGCGGTCGCATCGAGACGGGGCTGCACGTGCGCGACCTCGGCATCCTCGACTGGGGCGATCCCGCGCGCGGCGATCTGCTCCTGCTGAACACCTCGCCGCGTCTCGCCCTGACCCACCCCGGAATCCCCGCCGGGTACGCTCGCGCTCTCTCCCGCTACCGGTACGGACCGGCCGCGGCGAAGGTCGACTTCGAGCTCGACGGACCGGTGCCGTGGGCGAACGCCGACGTGGCGCAGTCGCCGACCGTGCACCTCGGCGGCACCCGTGAGGAGGTGCGGGCGAGTGAGAACGCCGTCGCCCGTGGGCGGGTGAGCGAGCGCCCGTACGTGCTCGCGGTCCAGCCCTCCGTCTTCGACGCCACCCGCGCGCCCGAGGGCAAGGCCGTGTTGTGGACCTACATCCACGTTCCCCTCGACTCGGACCTCGACGCGACCGAGCTGATCACGCGTCAGGTCGAGCGCTTCGCTCCGGGGTTCCGAGAGCGGATCCTCGCCCATCGTTCGGTGCCGGCATCCGCCCGCGAGGCCGTCAACCCGGCCGAGATCCGGGGCGACGTGCTCGGCGGGGCGTTCACGATGCGGCAGGCGCTGCAGCGGCCGACGCTCTCCGCAGCCCCGTGGCGCACGCCGATGCCCGGCGTCTATCTCGCCTCGGCCGCGACCCCGCCCGGGCCCGGCGTCAACGGCATGTCGGGGTGGCTCGCCGCCCGCACGGCCCTCGCCGATGCCGGCGAGCCGCACGAGCTCGGCGACCTCTTCCCCTGACACCGCTCCCCGTGAGGGGTCAGGACACGCCGCGCCTCGCGGCGCCAGCGCGGCATGTCGTGACTCCTCGCGTGCCCTTCCGCCGCACGCACGTGCTCGCCAGGATGGAGGCATGCGCTACGACATCCCCGCCCCGATGCTCGCGAAGGCCGCGGCGACCGTGCCCGATCCGGCGAAGACGCCCGGCGGCCTGCTCTTCGAACCCAAGTGGGACGGGTTCCGCGGGCTCCTCGCGTGGGACGGCGAGACCGTCGAGATCGGATCCCGCGGAGCCAAGCCGCTCACCCGGTACTTCCCGGAACTCGTGGAGGCGATTCCGGAGCTGCTCCCCCGCCCGTGCCTGCTCGACGGCGAGATCGTCGTCGCGACCGGCGCGGAAGGAGAGCAGCGTCTCGACTGGGAGGCGCTCAGCCAGCGCATCCACCCCGCAGCCTCCCGCGTGGCGCGCCTCGCCGCCGAGACACCGGCGATGTTCATCGCGTTCGACCTGCTCGCGGAGGGCGACGACGACCTGCTCGACCGGCCGTTCTCGGAGCGCCGGGCTCGCCTGGAGTCGCTTCTGGCGGACGTGGCGCATCCCGTGCACATCACCCGTACGACGCGTGATCACGATGCGGCCGTGCGCTGGCTCGCGGAGTTCGAGGGCGCCGGGCTCGACGGGGTCGTCGCGAAGCCGCTCGACCAGCCCTACGCCCCCGGCAAGCGCACCCTGATCAAGGTCAAGCACGCCCGCACGGCCGACGTCGTGGCGCTCGGATACCGCATCCACAAGTCCGGCGCGGGAGTCGGCTCGCTCCTCGTCGGCCTCTACGACGAGGACGGAACGCTACGCCAGGTGGGCGGCGTCGCCGCGTGGAGCGACGCGCGCCGCCGCGACCTCGTCGAGGAGCTCGCGCCCCTGGTCGAGCGCGACGAAGCCGGAGACGCCGTCACCGGCGAGGGCGAGCGATCGCGCTTCACCGGATCGAAGGACGTCTCCTTCGTGCGCCTGCGTCCAGAGCGCGTTCTCGAGGTGCGCTACGACCAGCTCGAGGGTGCGCGCTTCCGCCACACCGTGCAGTTCGAACGCTGGCGTCCCGATCGCGAAGCGCGCTCGTGCACCTACGCGCAGCTCGACTCGGTCGCGGGATACGACCTCGCCGACGTGATCGGCTGACTCAGTCCTTCGCGGCAGGCTCCCCGTCGGCATCCCAGTGCGCCGCCACCTTCTTGCTGGGCTGCACGCGCGGCGGCTCCCCCGGCATCTTGGGGAACTCGGGCGGGAACGACAGCTCGCCCAGGCCGTCTTCGACGTCGCGCTCCCACCAGGCGAGAAGGGTGTCGATGCGCCCGGGCTTCTGCTGCTTGTCGGCCCACGGGTCGCCGATCTCGTCGAGGCGCTGCGGAACGCTGCGCACCGTGAACCTCGTCGGATCGAGGCCGTCGAGCTCGTCCCAGTGCACCGGGGTCGACACGGTCGCACCCGGCAGGGCACGCGGACTGTAGGCGCCCGCCATCGTTCGATCACGGTTGGCCTGATTGAAGTCGATGAAGATGCGCTCTCCGCGCTCCTCCTTCCACCAGCTCATCGTGACCCGATCGGGCATCCGGCGTTCGAGTTCGCGTCCCGCGGCGATGACCGCGTGTCGCACGTCGAGGAACTCGTGGGTGGGTTCGATCGGCGCGAACACGTGCAGACCGCGATTGCCGCTCGTCTTCGCGAACGCCTCGAGGCCCGCCTCGCTCAGCACCTCCCGCAGGCCGTGGGCGGCGGCGACGGCATCCGCGAAGTCCGTGCCCGGTTGCGGATCGAGATCGATGCGCAGTTCGACGGGGTTGTCGGGGTCACTCGCGAGCGACGCCCACGGGTGGAACACGATCGTGTTCATCTGCACGGCCCACACGATCGCCGACGGTCGGTTCAGCACGATCTGCGGATGCCGCCGCCCGCTGTTGTAGGTCACCGTCACGGCGTCGACGTAGTCGGGAGTGCCCTTCGGCGGATTCTTCGAGAAGAAGCCCTCGCTCCCCACGCCGTCACGGAACCGCTCGAGCGATACCGGTCGGTCGCCGTTCGACGCGAGGAAGGGATCGGCGACCCGCTGCACGTAGTCGGCCAGCTCGGACTTGGTGATCCCGACCTCCGGCCACACGACCCGGTTGGGGCTGGAGAGCACGACCTCGCGCTCCCCCTCCGGGTCGGAAACGGTCACGGGCACGCGTTCGGAGGCCATGCAACGACCCTAGAGCGCGGCTGCCGCCCGCGGAAGGGCGCGCCGCAGCAGGGCCCCTCCGCCGTGTGGTGTCAGTCCTCGGTCGCGGGGGCGAGTTCGAGCACGCGCGTGAGGGCATCGCGTTCGACGATGAGGGTGGGACCTGCCGGATCGATCACGACGCCCGCCATCTCGGTGTGCCCCGCGAGCACCTTGGCGAGCTGCGCGGGCTCGAAGGGCAGCGGTCGGTCGCCGCGGCCGAGGGCGATGACCTCGAGCGGGTGCGAGAACAGCTGCAGGAAGCGCTTGCCGTCGGTCGTCTGCGCCTCGGCGATACCCACCTGGCCGTCGGCGCCACCGTCGTTCACGGCCACCCACATGCGCGTCTCGGCGAGCGCCTCGCCCGCACGGGTCGCGGAGTCCTGTTCGCGCGGGGCCGCGACGATGGTCTTGACCGCCATCTCGGCATCGGCCTGCTCGAGGGTCTTCTGCAGCAGCTCGGTCGGGAACACGACCCGGTGCGGCGCCGAGGCGTTGTCGATGATGAGGCCCGCGAAGTCGCCGGCCACGACCTGCTGCATGACGGAGGTCGAGGGCTGCGCCACGGCCGATGTCGAGGACGGGTCGGCTTCGAGCTTCACCGAATCGCGCACGGCGGCGGCCGAGCTGAAGGCCAGCATGAACTGGCGCTCCTCGTCGCGCACGACGGCGACGGCGAGGGGCTTGCCCTCGGCGATCTGCGCTCGGGCATCGCCGTTCACGCGGATGAAGAGGTGTCCCTGCAGCGCCTGCCGCATGACGCCGAGCAGCTGCTCGTTGCTCGCGCCCTTCTCGACCTGCTTCAGGGCCTCGCGCAGCAGCACGTTGTCCTTCATGCCGGGAACGGACTCGGTCTGCTCGGGCGGCGACGCGGGGGCGAGAGGCAGACGCGGCTCGGCGGCGGGAGCGGCAGGGGCGGCGGGCGCCGTAGGCGCGGTCTGCACGGCCGGAGCGGGCTTCGCGTCGGGGTCGGGCAGCGAGACCTCGGGACCCGCCTCCGCTCCGACGCCGCGGAAAGCCTGCACCGAGATGCCGATCGACGGAGCGGCGGGGGCTTCCTCCGCCGCGGCGACCGCAGCCTCATCCGCCGGCGTCTCGACCGCCTCGGCGGCGTCGGGTGCGGAGGTGACGGCGTCGTCAGCGGACTTCTTGCGGCGGGAGAAGAGGGCCATATGAGCCAGCCTAACCCTCCGCGGCTCCGCCCTCGGCGGCAGTGGGCCCGGCAGCACCGGCTCGGTGCCGTCAGATCTTCTCGATCGGTGCGACCTTGATGAGGAGCTTCTTCTGCCCGGCGGTGTCGAAGCGCACGTGCGCGATGCGCTTGGCGCCCTCACCGGTGACGGTGTCGACGCGACCCTCGCCGAAATCGACGTGGCGGATGCGGTCCCCCGCGGTGAGTTCGAGGTCGCCGTTGTCGCGCACCTTGGCCGTGACGCGGTTGGGGAAGCGGTCCATGGCGGTCGAGAGGGGCTTGAGCGAATCGCGGCCCGGCAGCGGCTTGACTCCGAAGCGATCGCCGGAACCCGACCCCGACCCCGATCCTCCGAATCCGCCCGCGCGGCGCGCGTTGAGGGCGCGCGATTGCATGCCCCCGCGGGAGTTGACGTCTCCCGGGGACTGGCGCCAGTCGATCAGAGCGACCGGGATCTCCTGCAGGAAACGACTCGGCATCGCGACGGTCACCTCGCCGAACTGCGCCCTGGTCATCGCGAGCGACAGGTGCAGGCGCTTGCGAGCACGGGTGATACCGACGTAGAAGAGCCGACGCTCCTCCTGCGGACCACCGGGCTCGCCGGCCGAGATGCGGTGCGGGATGAGGTCTTCCTCGACACCCGTGACGAAGACCGCGTCGTACTCGAGGCCCTTGGCGGTGTGCATCGTCATGAGCGACACCGTGCCCGACTCGTCGTCGAGGTCATCGGCATCCGCCACGAGCGCCACATCGGTGAGGAAGTCGACGATCGTGCCCTCGGGGTTGTTGCGTGCGAAATCGCGGGCGACGGCGACGAACTCGTCGAGGTTCTCGACGCGCGCTTCGTCCTGCGGGTCGCGGCTGGCGCGCAGCGCATCGAGGTAACCGCTCTTGGCGAGCAGCAGGCTCAGGCCGTCGGCCACGGTCGTCGGAGCCGGCACCTCGCCCGTCGGCGGCAGCATGATGGCCGTCGCCTCGGTGAGCACGGCGTCGAGCTGCGCGATCGCCGCCTGGATCTTGGGGCCGAAGCCGAGCTGTGCCGGCATAGACAGGGCGTCGCGGAACGTGATCCCCTGCTCCTCGGCGAAGCGGGCGATGGCCGTCTCGGTCACATCGCCGATGCCGCGACGCGGCTTGTTGAGGATGCGGCGCACCGCCATCTCGTCGGCGGGGTTCGCGACCGCCACGAGATACGCCAGCGCGTCCTTGATCTCGGCGCGCTCGTAGAACTTGGTACCGCCCATGATCTTGTACGGCACCGCCGAACGGATGAAGATCTCCTCGAGCGCACGCGACTGGGAGTTCGTGCGGTAGAAGACCGCCATCTCGGAGTACGGCATGCCGGCGCGGTGCAGCGCCTCGACCTCGTCGGCCACGAACTGCGCCTCGTCGTGCTGCGAGTACCCGGTGAAGCCGATGATCTTGTCGCCCTCGCCCCGGTCGCTCCAGAGCTTCTTCTCCTTGCGGTCGAAGTTGTTGCCGATCACCGCGTTGGCCGCCGAGAGGATGTTCTGCGTCGAGCGGTAGTTCTGCTCGAGCAGCACCACGCGCGCCCCGGGGAAGTCGCGTTCGAACTCGCTGATGTTGCGGATGTCGGCACCGCGGAACGCGTAGATCGACTGGTCGGAGTCGCCGACGACGGTGAGCGAGGCGCCGGCGGTGTCGGCGTTCTTCGGCTCGGGCTCCGGTTCGAAGATCATCATGCCGTTCGAGGCATACGGGTCGGGTGCCGACGAGGATGCGAGGGGCCGCGTGAGCTCGTGGATGAGCGCGTACTGCGCGTGGTTGGTGTCCTGGTACTCGTCGACGAGGATGTGCCGGAACCGACGGCGATACGTATCGGCCACCTCGGGGAACGCGCGGAACAGGTAGACCGTCTGCCCGATCAGGTCGTCGAAGTCGAAGGCGTTCGCCTTCTGCAGCTGACGCTGGTAGTCGGCGAAGACCTCGACGAAGATCCGCTCGGCGGGGTCCGACATGTTGGCCTGCCGCGCATAGGACTCGGCATCCGACAGCTCGTTCTTGAGCTTCGAGATGCGCGACTGCACGGATGCCGGGGTCAGCCCGAAGGCGTCGGCCTCGTGCTCCTTGACCAGACGCTTGATGAGCGCGCGGGAGTCACCCGAGTCGTAGATCGTGAACGACTTGGTGAACCCGAACTGCTGCGCCTCGCGCCGCAGGATGCGCACGCATGCCGAGTGGAAGGTCGAGATCCACATGCCGCGTGCCGCATCGCCGATCAGGCCCTCGACGCGCTCGCGCATCTCGCCCGCCGCCTTGTTGGTGAAGGTGATCGCGAGGATCTGGCTCGGCCAGGCCTCGCGGCTGCGCAGCAGCGACGCGATCCGACGCGTGAGCACGCTCGTCTTGCCCGATCCGGCCCCCGCGACGATGAGCAGCGCGGGACCGCGGTAGGTGACGGCCTCGAGCTGCTGCGGGTTGAGGCCGGCGAGGAGGTCGTCCTGACCCTGCGGGCCGGCGGTTCCGGGAACGATGAGAGGAGCTTCGGTCATGGCTCTACGAGTCTAGGCGGCGCCACCGACACCACCGCCGCCCGTTTCCCTCTCGCGCACGGTCCGGCATCCGCGACCGGAGCTCAGGCGATGCGCGTCCCCGGCGGCAGCATCCGTGCGGGCGTGCGCGTGCGCGACCACGCCCCGGCGAACAGCGACCCGGCGATCACGACCTGCACTCCGAGCCCGACGAACCAGCTCGGCACCGTGGAGTCGATCACCTCGCGCGGAGTCGGACCGGGGCTCCCCGCCGCGCAGTCGTCCCAGCGCTGTTCGAGGGGCGACAGCTGCGCGCTGCGCACCCCGTACTTGATCTGCCCGAACAGATCGACCGGATACCCGCCGCTTCCGTACTCGGTGGGCGTGGCGTCGGCCAGCACGACGAAGGGGTTCGCGGCGAGCGCCCACCACACGAGATCGAAGCGCGGCACCTCGTAGGTGTACTCCTCCCACTGGTCGCAGATCGGGCCGTTCTCGTCGTAGGGACGGCTGTAGTTCGTCGCCTCGCCGCGCACGGCGAGCCCGCCCAGCGCGAACACGATGAGCGTGCCGATCACCAGACCGGCGACCACGAGGTACGTCGTGGCGACCGAGAACAGTGGACGCGCGATCAGACCGCTCAGCCCCACCCCGATGGCCGCGACGATGACGATCTCCGCGGCCAGTACGAGGATCGAGATGAGCAGCACCAGCGGGTCCGCGCCCCCGCCGAGCAGTGAGAAGGCGAGGAAGGGCAGCGCGACGAGCAGGAATGCCCCGCCCGTCGCGATCGCGGCGACGAGCTTGCCGAGCATGATGTCGCCGGTCGAGACCGCGGTCACCTGGATCGCGGCGAGGGTCGCCGATTCGCGATCTCCGTTGATGGCGTTGCCGCTCAGCGTGGGCGACACGAGCACGACGAGCAGGAGCACCATGTTCACGACGATCGAGAAGATCCCCGCCCCCGGGGCGTCGCCGTAGGAGTAGACGGCGGACGACAGCGCAGTGACCCCGAGGAGCACCACGGCGAAGACGCCGAGCAGCACGTACCAACCGACACTGCGCAGGCGCTGGGTCAATTCGAGACGGGCGATGGTGCCGATATGGGCGATGCTCATGCTCCGGCCTCCGTTCCGGGGTGAGCCGTGGGCGGGGGTACGACCGTCGGATTCAGATGCAGGAACGTGTGTTCGAGCGCGCTCTGCGCCGGCGCGAACTCCGAGATCGGGAGCTGCGCGGCGACCAGCCTCTGCAGCGCGCGCGCGGCGGACTCCTCGGTCTCGAAGCCGATCAGTACGGCTCCGCGGTCGGCGCCGAGCGACTCCGGAGCCACCCCGAGGGTCGACGCGACCTGCCAGGCGTCGGCGGCCAACCGATCGGTCGAGGCGCCGACCAGCCGGATCCGCCAGGCGCGGACGGATGCCTGGGCCGGCGCCGCGTCGACCACCGCCCCCGCGACGAGGAAGACGGCGTCGTCGACGACCTCCTCGAGCTCCGAGAGGATGTGGCTGGAGATGAGCACGGTGCGCCCCTCGGCGGCGAGACGGCGCAGCAGCACGCGCAGCTGCACACGGGCCTCGGGATCGAGTCCCGAGGCGGGCTCGTCGAGCAGCAGCACCCGGGGGTCGTGCACGAGCGCCCGGGCGAGCCCGAGCTTCTGCTTCTGCCCGCGGGAGAGCACCTTCGCGGGGGAATCGGCGAGCGGGGTGAGCCCGACGAGGTCGAGCAGCGCGGCGGCGCGATGCGCGGTATCCGTCGGTGCGATGTCGTACAGCCGACCCGTGGTCACGAGTGTCTCGCGCGCCGTCAGCGAGGGCCAGGCGCCGAGCGCGTCGGGCATCCATCCGAGCATCTTGCGGGCGGCCAGCGGATCGACCATCGGGTCGACGCCGCCGATGCGGATCGTGCCGGTGTCGGGGGCGAGCAGCGAGGCCAGCATCAGGAGCAGGGTCGTCTTGCCCGCGCCGTTCGGCCCGACGAGTCCGGTCACGCGCCCCGGTTCCGCGCGCAGTGTGGCCGACCGGACGGCCTGCACCGTCCCGAAGGCCCGGCTGACGTCTTCCACGACGATTCCACTCATGCGGGCCAGTCTGGCATCCGGCTCCGACGCTCCCGCCGCGCACCGCCGGGTCGCTCCGACGACGGCTCTGCCGGTGCCCGATCCCTCAGCCGCGGAAGAACGCCACGCCCAGGTCGGGGTGATCGACGAAGACGCCGTCGATCCCCTGTCGCGCGATCACGCCCCACTCCGCCTCGTAGTCGCCGAAGGCGCCCTTGCCCCCGTCGCCGCGGAACTCGGGCGCGAGGAAGGCGTTCTCCGGCCGGCACGTCCAGGTGAAGACCTTGAGGCCCCGCGCATGCGCGTCGGCGACGATCGTGTTGCCGTGAGCCAGCAGCATCTTCTTGCTCACGCTGATGCCGTCGACCGCGCCGATCAGGCCGTTGAGACCCCGCGGTGCGACCGTCGCCTTGTAGGTGAGCGCCCTCTTGCCGTGGGCGACGAGCTGGTCGTAGGGGCGGCCGGACGACTCGATCAGGTAGATGTAGGAGGCCGGGATGCCGCGGGCCCGCAGCTGCCCCAGCACGGTCTGCTCGAAGCACTCGATGATCAGCGGCAGTTCTCCGTCCGCCCAGCCGGCGGCCCGCAGATCGCGCTCGATCAGCGGCACGAGGTCGAGACCGATGCTCGCGAAGTACGTGGCGTGCTTGACCTCGAGCACCACGCCGATCTCGCGCCCGTGCTCGACCGACCCGCGCCGCACGAGGTCGAGCAGGTCGACGAGGCGCAGGATCGGCTGCCCGCCGTCGAAGCTGGCGCTCGTGGCGCGCACCTCGGGCAGACGCTCGCGCCCGCGGAGCGTCGAGAGCTCGTCCCAGGTGAAGTCCTCGGTGAACCAGCCCGTCAGCGCCTGCCCGTCGACCCGCTTGGTGGTGCGTCGATCGGCGAACTCCGGATGCTCCGCCACATCGGTCGTGCCCGAGATCTCGTTCTCGTGGCGCACGACCAGCACGCCGTCCTTCGTCGCGACGACATCGGGTTCGACGGCATCCACGCCCATCGCGAGCGCCAGCTCGTACGAGGAGCGGCTGTGCTCCGGGCGATACCCGGGCGCGCCCCGGTGTCCGATGACGAGGGGAGGTTTCCTGGGCACGCTCTCAGCGTAGAACACCCCATCGCGCGCCCCACGCCGGTATCGTGGAGGAAAGCGACCTACGACACCCTTCTGGAGTGAGGCCCACCATGAGCAACTTCGCATTCAACAACCCTGCTTTCAAGCAGCAGGATCCGCGCAATGTCGCGACCTACCCCGGCGCACCGCAGGGTGCTCGGGGAGCCCAGGCCGCATCGTTCCAGCACGCCACCGTCGACGCCGCGGCCAACGCGCAGCTCGAGGGCATGTACGCGGCTCCGCCGGCGGGCTCGATCGAGACCGACCGCATGTCCGTCGAGGACACCGTCTGGAAGACGGCCGGCCTGTTCGGCATCCTCCTCGTCACCGCGGCCATCGGCTGGGTGTGGACGCTCGGCGGCACCGACATCAACTCGTTCTCGACCGTGTCGCTCGTGCCGTGGATGATCGGTGCGCTCGGCGGTTTCGTCCTCGCGATGATCATCACCTTCACCTCGCGCAAGAAGGTGCGTCCGGCGCTGATCTTCGCCTACGCCGCCCTCGAGGGCCTGTTCATCGGTGGCATCTCGGCGTTCTTCGAGGTCCTCTACCCGGGCATCGTGCTGCAGGCCACGCTCGCGACGATCTCGGTCGTCGGCGTGACCCTCGCCCTCTTCGCCAGCGGCAAGATCCGCGCGTCGAAGAAGGCCACCAAGATCTTCATGGTCGCGATGGTCGGCTACCTCGTCTTCTCGCTGCTGAACCTCGTGCTCATGTGGACCGGCGTCCTGCCCGCGAGCCAGGCCTTCGGCCTCTACAGCGCCGAGATCATGGGCATCCCGCTCGGACTGATCATCGGCGTGCTCGTGGTCATCATGGCCGCCTACTCGCTGGTGCTCGACTTCGACCAGATCCAGCAGGGTGTGCGCAACGGCGCTCCCCGCGTCTACGGCTGGCTCGGCGCCTTCGGCATCATGGTCACGGTCGTCTGGCTGTACGTCGAGATCCTGCGCATCATCGCGATCGTCCGCGGCAACAACTGACGATCCGTCGTCAGTCGCTCACGAGGCCCGTCTCCCTTCGGAGGCGGGCCTCCTGCCATGTTCCGCCTCGCCGCGCAAGGGGTTTCCTGAAAGCTTCCTGAGAGCGCAGAGTTGATCCATCAGACGAACCTCGTCTGCACACAGGAGGTCATCATGAGCTTTCTCGGCTTTCTTCTTCTCGGTCTCATCGCCGGGGCCATCGCGAAACTGATCCTGCCCGGCAAGCAGGGCGGTGGATGGTTCATCACGCTGCTGCTGGGCGTCGTCGGCGCCCTGCTCGGCGGGTGGCTCGGTTCGCTGATCCTCAACCGCC
Organism: Microbacterium galbinum; assembly: GCF_023101185.1. Lineage (GTDB taxonomy): Bacteria > Actinomycetota > Actinomycetes > Actinomycetales > Microbacteriaceae > Microbacterium > Microbacterium galbinum. The sequence goes on along the minus strand of NZ_CP078077.1, from coordinate 2,250,906 downwards.
CGCTCACCGAGTTCTGGGATCTCGGCACATGGCTCCTCGCCATCGGCGGATCGATCATCGTGCTGCTGATCTACGGCCTCATCGTCGGTCGTGGCAGTCGCAGTAAGGCCTGATCACCGCTCCGTGCGCTGATCGCGACGCTTCGCCCCCTCCGGTCCCCGGTGGGGGCGAAGTCATGTCCGCTCGCCGCGCGCCTTCGCCTCCAGCAGCGCACGTTCACGGTCGTTGCCGGTGAGGGCGGCGGCTGTCGCGAACTCGCTGCGCGCTTCGTCCTCACGCCCGAGGCGGCGCAGCATCTCGGCCCGTGTCGCCGGCAGCAGGTGGTAGCCGCGCAGAACTCCGGATGCCTCCAACTGATCGACTACCTTCAGCGCCGAGGCGGGCCCCGTCGCCATCGCGACGGCGGCCGCGCGGTTGAGTTCCACGACGGGCGACGGGGCGAGCCGCCCGAGCGCCTCGTAGAGCACGACGATCTGTTCCCAGTCGGTCTCCTCGATCGACGGAGCGAGGGCATGGCACTCGGCGATCGCCGCCTGCAGGCCATAGGCGCCACGGCCTCGGCCGACGGCATCCGCCTGCGCGAGCGCGGCACGTCCTCGCGTGATCCGGCTGCGGTCCCACAGCCGTCGATCCTGGTCGCCGAGCAGCACCGGATCGCCCTGCGCATCGGTCCGCGCCGGGAACCGCGCCGCGGTGAGCTCCATCAGAGCGAGCAGCCCGAGGGCGTCCGGCTCGCGCGGCATGAGCCCGACCAGCACACGCCCCAGCCTGATCGCCTCGTCGGCGAGGTCCGGCCGCATCCATTCCGGCCCGCTGCTCGCCGCATGGGCCTCGTTGAAGATCAGGTACACGACGCCGAGGAGCGCCCCGAGACGGGCGGTGTGCTCTTCGCGCGGAGGAGTCTCGAACGGAACCCCCGCCGCGGCCAGCGTCTTCTTCGCCCGCACGATGCGCTGCTGCACGGTGGCCGTGGGAACCAGGAACGCGCGAGCGATCTCCTCGCTCGACAGCCCCGCGACCACGCGCAGGGTGAGAGCCACCTGGGCTTCGCGTGACAGCACGGGGTGACAGGCGATGAACATCAGCCGGAGCACGTCGTCGTCGACGGCGTCCGGGTCCCAGGGCACGGCGTCGGTCCCCTCGGCCTGCTCGCGCTCCAGGTCGTGGGCGAGCACGGCGATGCGGTCGTCAAGGCGCTCCTGCCGCCGCCATCCGTCGATCGCTCTGCGCTTCGCGACGGCCGTCAACCAGGCGGCGCCGTTGCGGGGCACACCCTCGACCGGCCACTGCCGTAGTGCATCGAGCAGCGCCTCCTGGGCGAGGTCCTCCGCCCACCCGAAGTCGCCGACCATGCGGGCGAGCGTGCCGACGATCTTCGCCGACTCGATGCGCCAGACCGCGGCGACGGTGCGCTCCACCGTCCCCGGTGGGGGAAGGGGACGCACCGCCGCATCGTCGGAGGAGGGGGGCATCTCACTGCTGGGCGCGCTGCGCCTGCTCCTCGCGCCAGCCTGCTTCCTTCTCGATCCACTCGTTGTCGGCGGGGAAGTCCGAGGCGTCGGTCACCCGGCGCACCTCGAGGAACGATCCGGGTCCGAGCGGTGCACGGCTCGCCCACTCGGCGGCCTCCTCGCGGCTCGACACCTCGAGGATCCAGAATCCGTTGAACAGCTCCTTGGTCTCGCCGTAGGGGCCGTCGGTGATGAGCGGGATCTCGGCGCTGAAGTCGACGACGAAGCCCTCCGCGGCATCGGTGAGTCCCTCGCCCGCTGCCAGCACGCCGGCCTTGATCATGGACTCGTTGTACTTCCCCATCGCCTCGATGACCTGCTCGAAGGGGATCTCCTTGTACGCATCGACGGCCTCGTCGGTCGCGCGCATGATGAGCATGTACTTCATGGTGTTCTCCTTGATCGATGGGATCGTGTCTCGACCCTCTCATCAAAGACGTCGAACGGGAACGCGTCGGATCGACATGCGATCCGGAATTCTCCGAGATTTCTTCTCGAGCGCTCTTTCGAGCGTGTTCTCAGCGCCGGGGCGGCCGACGCACGGCCGCATCGATCACGGCGGTGAGCGCGCTCAGCGACTTCTCGGGGCTCCATGCCGCGGCCACGTCGGGGGCCTCCGCACTCAGCCGTGCGAGCAGCGCCGGGTCGGCCAGCACGCCGCGCAGGGCGGCGGCCAACGCATCGACATCGCCGCTCGGAGCGAGCACTCCCCCGCCCGTGCCCAGGACGTCGCGGATGCCGTAGCGCACGTCGTACGACACGACCGGCGCGCCGTGCAGCAGCGCCTCGACGATCGACAGCGGTTGCCCCTCGAAGGCGGTGGCGGTGAGCACGACCGAGGCCCGGTCGAGAACGCGCCCCGGGTCGTCGGTGTACCCGGCGAGCACGACGCGATCCGCCGCACCGAGCTCGGCGATGAGGGCGGTCAGGCGCTCCTGCTCCGGTCCGCCGCCCCAGATCTCGAGGCGAGTGTCGGGCACGTCGGCGGCGAGGAATGCGCGGATGGCCTGATCGACGCGCTTGCCCGGAGCCAGGCGTCCGAGCACCACGACCAGTCCCGGCTCCCGCAGGTCGTCGCGGCGCGCGACGGCCGGGATCGGGTTCGGCACGGTCTCGTTCCGCGCCGCCGTGCCGAAGCGTGCCACGACGTCGTCGCGCTGCGTCGCCGTCGGCCAGATCACGGCGTCGAAACGGTCGGAGAGGGCGAACCAGCGCGTCCACAGGGCGTTGGTCGGGGCATCCGCCGTGTAGGGAGCCTCGAGGTGGATGGTGTGGATCGTGTGGAGGATGCGCACGCGCGGGTCCTGCCACCCCACGATGAGCTCGCCGAGCTGGCGCGATTCGCAGATGACGACGATCGGGCGGTCGCCGAGGCCCGCGGCCAGGTGCGACAGCCACGCGCGGTACAGTCCGCCGAAACCGGCGACGCCGCCTACGACCTCTCCGTCCGCGTCGAAGATCTGCACCGGCTCGACGCTCAGGTGCCAGTCGGGATTGCCCGGGATCACCGGGAGCGCGACGAACGGCCGACCCTCGGCATCCGCGATCGTGCGGTACTCGACCCCCGGGTTCGCGACGAGGGCGGGATCGGCGACCGATCGCAGCCACGCGGCCGCTCCGCCCTCGGCGCCGACGGCCTCGTCGAAGAGATTCCGCAGGCGGGAGGCGTTGACCAGAGCACCGCGCGAGACGAACGTCTCCCGGTGCTGCGCGTGGTCGGCCGCGGTACCCGGGTCGAAGGTGAGCAGCTGCGGCCCACGCCCCTCGGCCACGCCCGCACCGGCCAGCTGCCGGGCGCGCGACAGCGTCGCGATCGTGTAGCCGCCGTCGAGGTCGGGGATGAGCCGACTCGACAGCACCAGGTACTCGGCGTCCGGCAGGGCCGGCGCCGACGCGGGGAGCATCGTCTCCCCTACTCCCACTCGATCGTCCCCGGCGGCTTCGAGGTCACGTCGAGCACGACGCGGTTGACGTCGCGCACGCCGTTGGTGATGCGGTTCGAGATCTTGGAGAGCACGTCGTACGGCAGGCGCGTCCAGTCGGCCGTCATCGCGTCTTCGCTCGACACGGGACGCAACACGATCGGATGGCCGTAAGTGCGGCCGTCGCCCTGCACACCCACCGAGCGCACGTCGGCGAGGAGCACGACGGGGCACTGCCAGATCTCCTGGTCGAGCCCGGCCTTGGTGAGCTCCTCACGGGCGATGGCGTCGGCCTCGCGGAGGATCTCCAGACGGTCGGCCGTGACCTCGCCGATGATGCGGATGCCCAGGCCGGGGCCGGGGAACGGCTGTCGGCCGACGATCGCCTCGGGGATGCCGAGCTCGCGCCCGATCGCCCGGACCTCGTCCTTGAACAGCGCACGCAGCGGCTCGATCAGCTCGAAGTCGAGGTCGTCGGGCAGACCGCCCACGTTGTGGTGCGACTTGATGTTCGCCGTGCCCGCACCGCCGCCGGACTCGACGACGTCGGGGTAGAGCGTGCCCTGCACGAGGAAGTTGACCGGGGCGCCGCCGGAGGCCTTCGCCTCGGCGACCAGGTCGAGCTGCACCTTCTCGAACGCGCGGATGAACTCGCGTCCGATGATCTTGCGCTTCTCCTCGGGGTCTGTGACACCCTTCAGGTGGCCGAGGAAGGTGTCGGCGGCGTCGACCGTGATCAGACGCACGCCGGTGGACTCGACGTAGTCCTTCTCGACCTGCTCGCGCTCGCCCTTGCGGAGGAGCCCGTGGTCGACGAACACGGCGGTGAGCTGATCGCCGATCGCCTTGTGCACGAGCGCGGTGGAGACCGCGGAGTCGACACCGCCCGAGAGCGCCGAGATGACGCGGGCGTCGCCCACCTGCTCGCGGATGCGCTCGATCTGCTCGGCGATCACGTTGCCGCTGTTCCAGTCGGACGCGAGGCCCGCACCCTTGTGCAGGAAGTTCTCGAGCACGCGCTGGCCGTGATCGGAGTGCTTGACCTCCGGGTGCCACTGCACGCCGTAGAAGCCGCGGTCCTCGTTCGCGAACGCCGCGACCTTGGTCGCGTCCGTCGTCGCGAGCACGTCGAAGCCCTCGGGAGCACGCGCGACCTGGTCGCCGTGGCTCATCCACACGTTCTGCTCGACGGGCTGGCCGCCGAGCAGCGTTCCGCCGTCACCCGTGATGACGGCATCCGTCGCCCCGTACTCGCGCAGGCCGGTGTTCGCGACCTCGCCGCCCAGCGTCTGGGCCATGTACTGGAAGCCGTAGCAGATGCCGAGCGTGGGCACGCCGAGGTCGAACACCGCGGGGTCGAGGCGCGGCGCTCCCTCCTCGTACACCGACGAGGGCCCTCCGGAGAGGATGATCGCGACCGGGTTCTTGGCGGCGATCTCGGCGGCGGTCGCGGTGTGCGGCACGATCTCGCTGTAGACGCCGGCCTCGCGCACGCGGCGGGCGATCAGCTGCGCGTACTGCGCGCCGAAGTCGACGACGAGCGCGGGGCGCTGCTGGGTCTCGGACTGTTCGGTCAACGGGCACCTTCCGGGGCGGGAGCGGAGACCTCTGAGGCCTCTCGGGTGGCGAGGTAGGTCTTGACTTCACGGGCCACGATGGCCTCCATGAAGAACGACAGCAGCGGGATCACGCCGCCGAGGGCGAGCAGGATGAAGCGCGGGAACGGCCAGCGCATCAGGCTCCACATGCGGAAGCACGCGAAGAGGTACACGACGTAGAACCAGCCGTGCGCGACGAGGATCGCCAGTGACACGTTGAAGCCGTCGCCGAGCGAGGTCATCTCGCACGAGTTCGTCCAGGGGGCGAACAGCGACCACCACTCGCAGTCGGCGCCGGCGAGCACGCCGGCGAACCAGAGCGGTCCGCCCGATCCTCCGAGGAACAGTTCGAGGTGGATCGGCGTGTACTTCAGCACCATCTCGGTCAGCAGCAGGAGCAGCATGACTCCGGTGATGATCGACGCGATCTGGTAGAACTTCAGCGCACCGCGGATCGCCGGAAAGCTGGCGACTTTCGGTTCGGGCATGCGTCCAGTCTAGTCGGCGCGCCGCACCGCTCGATCCGGCGCGGATGGCCCGCGCTCGACGCCCTCACGGTGCGGGCGGCCGGGCGACCAGCGCTTCACCGTGACCCGTGAGCGCGCGCTCGGATGCCGCGGCGGGAACGAGCACCGTCGACCCCGCGGGGAACCCCTGTCCTCCCAGAGCGAGCTCGCCATCGACCACGACGACGATCGCGAACCCGGGATCGAGCATCACGGGCCCGCCGTCGACCGGAACCCGATCGAGGCGGAAGTACTCGTCGGCGGCGGCCGGGAACGCCGACCCCGATCGCGGCGCCGTGCGGACGAGGGCGTCGAGCTGTGCCCGGTCACGCCCGGTGCGGTTCACCGCCGTCAGGGCCAGATCGAACCCGAGACCCAGATGCCCCTCGCCGGGGCCGTCGATCGCGAACCCCTCCCACTCGAGCAGGATCGAGAGGTCCTCGGGCTGCTGCAGTTCGAGCAGGAGAACACCCGCGCCGATCGCGTGCAGCTCCCCCGGCGGCACCCACACCACATCGCCGGGCCCGACCTCGATCGCGTGCAGCAGACCGAGGAGCGCGGCGACGTCCTGGCGCGCGACCAGATCGGCGAGAGCATCGGCCGTCACGTCCTCCCGCAGGCCGACGTGCACCGTCCCGCCCTCGAGGATGTACCAGGCCTCGGCTTTGCCGTGCGCGCGGCCGAGATGCCCGGCCGCGAAGTCGTCGTGCGGATGCGCATGCACCGGCAACCGCTCCCCCGCGTCGAGCAGCTTGACGAGCAGGCGCGCGTCGTCACCCCAACGGCGGACGTGCTCCTCCCCCAGCCAGGCGATCGGGTCGTCGGCGATCGCCTCGCGCAGCATCCGCCCGTCGGGCAGGGTGCTGAGGCCGAGGGTCTCCTCGCCGCGGACCGTCGTCACCGATCCGATCCAGTCCTCGGGTTCGCGGGGCGCGGACCCCGGATCGCCGCGGAACGCGCGGAGGCGCTCACCGCCGCGGTAGAAGCGCTCGGCCGGTCGGTTCGGGGCGAGGGCGATCGGGTTCATCGGGCAGCTCCATTCACATCGGCGTGCGCGGCATCCGCATCGGCGTGCGCGGCATCCGCATCGGCGTGCGCAGCATCCGCATCCGCGTGCGCAGCCAGGAACCCGCCGACGAAGGTATCGCCGAGACCGATCGTCGTCGGCTCCGCGATATCGAGGGCGAAAGCCGGCACGCCGACCGCTCCGGCGATGCCGCGCTCGACGGCGGCGACGAGCTCGGCGCCGCGTCGGCTCCGCGCCATCGCGGCCGTCTCCTCGGCATCCGACGACGAGAATCCGTCGCCGAGCCGGTAGCGCGTCGCCGCGACCCGGACGGCGCTCTCGAGCGCTGCGCGGTGGCGCGCGGCATCCGATCCGATGGCGATCGCCCAGTGCCGGGTGTGCACGACGAGGGCGGGGGCGGGGATCAGCCGGGCGATCGCAGTGAGCGCGGCGATCACATCGGCCGGATCGAGCAGATCGACGGATCGGCCCAGATACTCCTGCAGTTCGTCCTCGTTCATGCCGTAGACATCGATGCGGGAGAGCAGCCGGTCGCGGACGGTGTGCGAGAAGGCCCGCGTGTAGAAACCCGCGTCCTCGTAGTACACCAGCGCGTCGTCGGGCAGCGACGCGAGCGCGACGAGCAGCTCGTCGAGCCGGCGCTCGAGCAGGTCGTGGTCCTGCATGGTGTTGAAGCCCGACACCAGGAAGACGGATGCTCCTGCCAGGGCCGCCGGCAGATCGTCGGCGAGACGCATCTCGCGATTGGGCGGGTCGTTCGCGAAGATCAGCCGGTTCGCGCTCGGGGAGACGATGTCACCGTCGATCAGCCGCACGTGCGCCCCGACCGGGTACTGCACGATCAGGTGCGGATCGAGGGTGTCGCGGTCGGCCGACGACACGTACGAGACGCGCTCCGGCAGCAGACGGCGGACGTTGTCGTCGATGCTCACAAGATGCTGCACGCTCGGGATGCCGAGGCTGTCGAGCACGAGCCCCGCGCGCACCCCCGTGCCGCCGAGCGTCACGGCCACGTCGAAGTGCGCGGCGAAGCGCTCGATCACCTCGGAGGACTCGACGAAGCGCTCGGCCCCGGTCCCGGCTGCGACGAACGCGAGCACGGCCACCAGGAGCGAGCGCTCGTCGACGATCGACGCCGCGGCGGTCAGCTCGTGCCGCCGGATGCGATGCTCCCGGGCCAGCCGGCCGACGACGGCGGAGTCCCACCGCAGTTCGAAGTCGACCGTTCCGCCGAGCCCCAGCACGAGCCGACCGTCCACATCACGTGTCATCCGTCGATCGTCCTCCGCGTCGAGATCCGTGCCGGTCAGTACAGGTCGGCCTTGCCGTCCGCACCGAACAGTTCGATCTTCTCAGCCGCGGTCGCCTTCAGGGCGGCGATCGGCTCGGGCTGAATCGCGTTCGGCTCGCGCAGACGCTCGTCGGTGCCGAGGATCTCGCGCATGCGGTTGTGGTACGAGACCTTGATGTCACTGGAGATGTTGATCTTGTTGATGCCCAGCTCGACGGCGCGACGCAGTTCGGAGTCCGGATTCGCCGATCCGCCGTGCAGCACGAGCGGGATGCCGACCGCGGCCTTGATCTCCTGGAGCAGGTCGTGGCGCAGCTCGGGGTTCTTCTCGGCGGGGTACAGCCCGTGCGAGGTGCCGATGGCGATCGCGAGGCTGTCGACGCCCGTCTCCTCGACGAAGCGCACGGCGTCGTCGACGTTCGTGTAGATGATCTCCGCAGCGCCCGACTCGCCGTAGCTGTCGTTCGCGCCGATCGTGCCCAGCTCGCCCTCGACCTGGATGCCCACCGCGTGCGCGGCCTCGACGACCTTGCGCGTGAGCGCGACGTTCTCGTCGAACGGCAGCAGCGATGCGTCGATCATGACCGAGGTGAACCCGGCCTTGATCGCCGTGATCATCTGCTCGTAGCTGCCGCCGTGGTCCCAGTGGATCGCCACGGGGACGCTCGAGCGGTGCGCGCGGGAGTGCATCGCCGCGATCAGGTCGGTCGTGATGTGCGAGACCTCGTCCGGGTGGATCGCGATGATCACCGGCGCGTTCTTCTCCTCGCTGATGTCCATGACTCCGTTGAACATCGCCCAATCGCTGATGTTGAACGCCGGGATCGCGAAGTTGTGCGCGTTGGCGACGTCGAGGATGGATTTTCCGGTGTAGAGCACGTGTTTCTCCTGTTTTCGTGATGGTCGAGGGCCCCGGGCGGGGTGGCGGTCAGCTCTTCACCGAGCCGGCCGTGAGGCCGCTGATGAAGTAGCGCTGGAAGAAGAGGAAGAGGATGAGCACGGGGATGGACCCGAGCACGCTCATGGCCATGATCTGGTTCCACTCGTAGGAGTGCTGCCCCATCAGGAGTTGGATGCCGATGGGCACCGTGCGCATGTCGATCGTGCGTGTGAGCGTCAGCGCGAACAGGTACTCGTTCCACGCGATCATGAACGTGTAGATGCCCACCGACACGATGCCCGGCACCGAGATCGGCACGAGGATGCGCCACAGCGCCGTGAACGACCCCGCGCCGTCGACGCGGACGGCCTCGTCGAGCTCGCGCGGCAGGGTGTTGAAGTAGCCGGTCATCATGATGATCGCGTAGGGCAGCGTGAACACCATGTACGTGAGGATCAGCCCGGCGTAGGAGTTGTAGAGGCCGAGGCCGACCATCAGGCCGAAGTACGGGATCAGCAGCGTGATGGGCGGCACGGCCTGCACGCTCACGATCACCACGTTGAGGATGCGCTTGCCCCGGAAGTCGAAGCGGCTGAAGGCGTAGGCCGCCTGGATCGCGACGATCAGGGTGAGGATCGTGACCGACCCCGCGACGATGTAGCTGTTGAGGAAGAACCGCACCGTCTCGGCGTTCGTGAAGATCGCGATGTACGCGTCGAACGAGAAGGTGTCGGTGATGAGCCGCGGGGGCAGCTCGAAGATCTGGGTGTTGGACTTGAACGAGCTCGAGAGCATCCACAGCACGGGTCCGGCGGCGAAGACGGCTCCGATGATCAGTCCGATCATCAGCGAACCCTTCGCGACGACGCGGCGGTTCTTGACGGTGAGCGCCATGATCAGTCCCTCGCTTTCTGGTGACGGACGTAGAACACGGCGAGCACCATCGACATCAGCAGCACGAGCACGGCCGAGGTGGCGGCGAGCGAGAAGTCGTACTTGGCGAAGGCGAGCTTGTAGGTGAAGGTGCTGAGCACCTCCGTGACGTCGATCGGACCGCCGCCGGTGGTCATCCAGATGAGGGCGAACTGCTGCGAGGTCCAGATCAGGTCGAGCAGCACGAGGCTCACGATGATCGGCCGCAGCTGCGGGATCGTCACGTTCCAGAAGCGCTGCACGTTGCTGGCGCCGTCGACGGTGGCCGCCTCGTGCAGTTCGGCCGGGACGCCCTGGAGGCCGGCGAGCAGGCTGACCATGAAAAACGGGTACCCCGCCCAGATGTTGATGAAGATGATGGTGCCCAACGCCAGCTGCGGAGAGGCGAGCCATTCGATGTCGGTGTTGAGCAGGAAGTTGATCACGCCGTTCGGGGCGAGGAGCATGCGCCACAGCACCGCGATCACCGCGACCGTGAACAGCCACGGCAGAACGTAGAGGGCCCGGAACAGCGAGCGCGAGACCCGGCCGAGGAGCGGACTGTTCAGCATCATCGCGAACGCGAGACCGAGCACCAGGTGCGCCAGCACGCTCGCGACCGTGAACAGGATCGTGTTGCCGGTGGCCTTCCAGAAGCGGGGGTCGGAGAGGACCTCGACGTAGTTGGCGATCCCGACGAACTCGGGCGACTTGTTCAGGATCACGTTGTCCTGGAACGAGTATCCGATCACCATCACGATCGGCACGATCATCAGGACGAACAGCAGGATGATCGTCGGCGAGAGGAAGGCGTACGACTCGGTGGTCTTGCGCAGTTGCCGTCGGCGCCGCGAGTGCGGCACCCCGGTGACGATCACCTCGGTGTCGTCGGTCGTTCTCAGGCTCATGAGGTGCGGGCTCCTAGGTTGGTCGGGTGCCGCACCGCATCATCGGCGATGCGGCACCCCGTTCAGGCGGGAGGCGAGGAGCTCAGAACTCCGCTTCCCAGGACGTCTGCGCCGCCTTGAGCGCGTCGGGGATCGACTGCTGCCCGTCGAGTGCGGACTGCAGCTGCTCGCCGAACTGGCGCATCAGCTCCTCCGCCACCGGCAGCCCGGTGAACTCGTTGGCGGGGTAGCCGGCCTGGTAGATGTCGAACGCGGTCTTGAACAGCTCGTCGTCGTTCACGAAGTCGGGAACCGAGGTCGAGTTGCCGGGGAAGGCCTTCGCCATCGTCGACAGAGTCGAGTTGGTCTCCTGGCTCATGAGGAACTCGACGAGCTTGAACGCCGCCTCCTTGTGCTCGGAGTTCTCGGCCACGCCGATGCCCCACGAGGCGTAGGGAATGCCGCGTTCGCCCTCGTATCCGTCCTCGGCGGGGATCGCCGAGATCGAGAACTCGAGGTCGGGGTTCGTCTCGCGGATGAGGTTGATGTGCGCGAGCGAGTCGATCATCATGCCGGCCCGGCCGTTGGTGAACTCCTCGACCTTGTCCTGCTCCTTCATCGTGAACGAACCGGAGGCGATCACTCCCGCGTCCCACAGCTCGCCGATGTACTCGACCGCGGAGGTCACGTCGTCGTTGGTGAGATCGGGCTGACCGTCCTTCAGCATCGAGCCGCCGGATGCCCAGACCCACGACATGACGTCGTTCTGCACACCGTTCGGCGCTTCGAGGGAGAGCGGGAGGACCCACCCGGAGACGTCGCCCCCGAGGGCGGAGACCTTCTCCGCGGCATCCGCGAACTCGCTGCGGGTGGCGGGCGGAGCGTCGACACCGGCCTCGGCGAGGAGCGCGTCGTTCGTGAACATCGGATACACGAAGTTGACGACCGGGATCATGTACGTGCTGCCGTCGACCTGGATCTGGCTGGCGAGCTCGCTGTCGTCGTAGTCGTACTCCTCCATCAGCGCGCTGAGGTCGGCGATGACTCCCTGCGAGGCGAAGTCGTTGACCCACGCGCCGTCGAGACCGACGACATCGGGCATGGTGCCGGACGCGGCTCCCGCGAACAGCTGCTCCTTGGTGGAGGCGTACGGCCCGCTCACGAGATCGACCGTGATCCCGGGGTTCGCCGCCTCGAACTCGTCGATGAGGGCGCGGAACTCGCCGTCGGGCAGTTCCGGCTCCCACCACTGGGCGAACTCGATCGTCACGTCGCCGCCGTCTCCACCGCTGTCGCCGCCGGTGCTGGGCGCGCAGCCCGCCACCGCCAGAAGGGTCACGGCCGCCGCGGCGGCTCCGACGATGTTCCGGATGCGTCGCTGCCCCAGTCGCACTGTGCTCATCACTTCTCCTCTTCGAGATCGTGCCGCATCACGCGCTTCAATGCTTGTTCATGCGGTTTTGAGCCATGTTATGCCCGGATTTGCCGCGGCGTCAAGCGTCAATCTGGAGATGTCGTTACAGACTTCTCCCGCAGGGGACCGGTATTCCGCGGATAATCAGCCATGCACGCGATATGCCGTTTTCTGCACAAGTCTGCGGTGTTCGTCGCTTTCGTGTGCTAGAGATGTCTGCATGGAAACATCCGCACCGGCACATCGTCGTCGCCTCCCCGCGGGCAGGAAGGCCGATCTCGCCAGCTACGTCGAGCAGACGGGGCAGGTCACGGTCGGCGATCTCGCCGAGCACTTCGGCGTCTCGATCGACACGATCCGCCGCGATCTCGATCAACTCGACCGCGAAGGCGTGCTCGTGCGCACCCACGGCGGTGCCGTGAGTTCCGCGACCGGGCCGCTCAAGGACCGCGCCCTCGACGTGCGCATGCGCGTGCAGACCGAGGAGAAGGAGCGCATCGCCCGCCTCGCCGCCGGTCTGATCGAGGACGGCTCGGTGGTGATGTTGAACGCCGGAACGACGACGTTGGCGGTCGCTCGCGCGCTTCGCAATCATCAGGATCTGACGATCGCGACGAACAACCTGCGGATCCCCGCCGAGCTCGCCCCCACCGCGTTCCGCGACCTGTACGTGTTCGGCGGTGCGGTGCGCTCGATCACCCAGGCGACGACCGGACCCGTGACGTTCACGATGACCCCCGGCGGCCCGGAGGTCGACATCCGCTGCGACCTCGCGTTGATCGGCGTCGGGGCCGTCGACGAGGGCGGGTACTCGGCCTCGAACCTCGGCGACGCCGCGATGATGTCCGAGATGATGCAGCGCGCCGAGCGCACCGCGATCCTGGCGGACTCCTCGAAGATCGGGCGCCGGTTCTTCGCGCAGATCGCGCAACTCGACCGGGCCGACTACCTGATCACGGATGCCCCGCCGCCCCCGCACATCGCCGCAGCCCTCGCGCAGGCCGACGTGCAGGTTCTCGTCCCCTGACGACCTGACAGCGACCTGAACGACGACGGAGGCCGCCGGGATCGCTCCCGGCGGCCTCCGCTTCGATCAGCGGGGTGGGGTCACCACCATCCGCCGATCAGATCGAGGATCCAATCGATGATGCCGCCGATGATCCCGCCGATCGTGCTCGCCTTCTTGACGGTGACGGATGCCGTGGCCTCGTCTCCGTCCGACTGCGACACCGCAACGGTGTAATCGCCGGCCTTGGTGTTCTTCGGAACCGTCACCGAGCCGTCGAACGAGCCGTCGCCGGCGACCTGGATCGTGCCGACCTCGATCGGCGCGCCCTTCTTCGGTCGCAGCTGCACGGTCACCGTCTCGCCCGGCGCGTAACCCTCACCGGTGATCTGCAGCTTCTTGCCTGCCGTCACCTTCGAGGAGCCCAGGTCGATCGTGCCGGCGAACTCCGCCTCACCCGTGATCGTGAACGGCACCTGCACCGTCGTGCCCGTCGCCGGGACCGACACGGTGAGCGCCTGCTCACCCGTCACTCCCGCGGGGACGGTGAAGGTGAGCGTCGCACGTCCGGCCTCGTCGGTCGTGTCGACGATCGCCGGGTCGATCGCGCCCGCGGCGAGCTGGGTGTCGCCCAGCGAGAGCGTCACCTCGCCCGGCGCCGGCTCTCCCGCGCTGAACGCGAGCGACGACAGCGCGACGGTCACCTGATCGCCCGCGCTGTACCCGTCGGCATCCGCCGGGCTGACCGTGACGCCGACGGCGCGCTGCGCCTGATCGGGCGTCGCGGTGCCGTTCGCGTCGAACCAGTCGACCATCGACTGCAGATCGATCTTGCCGGTGTCGCGCTTGCCGGTGCCCTCTCGGAAGGTGACGAAGTTGTCGCCGCCCGCCGCGAGGAACGAGTTCGCCGCGACGGTGTACTCGGCCGCCGGGTCGATCGGAGTTCCGTCGAGCGTGATCGAGGTGATCCGCGCTCCCTGCGCCGCCGTGGGATCGTACGTGTACACGAGCCCCTCCGAGACGCCGAGCTTCAGGAACGGACGCGCCGCCCCCGCGGGCTGCCACTGCTCCTCGAGCACGCCCTTGAGCTGCTCCCCCGTCAGGGTGAGCGTCACGAGCGTGTTGGCGAACGGTTGCACGTTCGCCGCCTCTCGGTAGGTGACGTTGCCGTCGGGATCGGATGCCCCGCTCGACGCGTACGCGAGGTTCGCGCGCAGACCGCCGGGGTTCATCAGGGCGATGTCAGCATCCGTCGACCACTTCTGCACATCGGCGACGAAGTTGCCGATCGTCGACTCGCCACCGCGGTTCTCCGAACCGTTCGCCTGACGCGCCCGGTTGAAGTCCGCCGTGATCTGCCCGACCTCGACCGCACCGAGCACGTCGGCCTCGGCCTTCGCCTTCGCGACGATCTCGGCGACCTCGGGCACTGCCGGGTAGAGCGGCTGTCCGTTGGCGGTGAGCGGCTTGATCTCGTTGGTGATCGAGATCAGGTCCTTCGTGGTCGGGTCGACCTGGATGTTCATCAGGCCCAGGTTCTCGCCGTACTGCCCTGCCGAGACGACCGGACGGCCGTCGATGACGTGGTTGTAGGCGAGGTGGGTGTGAGCCGAGACGATCGCATCGACATCGGCGTCCACGCCGTAGACGATCTCACCGAGCGGCGAGTCGGGCGTGACCGCCGCGACATCGGTGCTCTCGGCGCCCTCGTGCACGAGCAGGATGATGACGTCGGCCTCGCCGTTGGATTCGTCGCCGTCGCGCAGATCGTCGGCCACCGCGTTCACGGAGTCGGCGATGCTGCGCACCTCGAGGTCGGCGATCCCCTCCGGGGAGACCAGCGAGTCGAGATCCTCGGTGACGGCTCCGATGAAGCCGACCTTGACGCCGTCGAGCTCCTTGACCCAGGCGGGGGCCAGAGCGGGCTCGCCGGTCTCGGTCACGAACACGTTCGACGCGATGTACTCCCAGTCCGCGCGGTCCTGCACGCGATCGCGCAGGTCCTCCCAGCCCTGGTCGAACTCGTGGTTGCCCGCCGAGCTCACATCCAGACCGGCCGCGTTGAGCGCGTCGATCGTGGGGTTGTCGTCGTTGATGAACGAGGTGAACGTCGATGCACCGATCAGGTCTCCCGCTCCCGCGAAGATCGTGTTCGGGTTCTCGGAACGGAACTGCTGCACGGCTCCTGCGAGCACAGCGGCACCGGCGGCGGCGCCGTCGGCCTCGATGCGTCCGTGGAAGTCGTTCACCGTGACGACGTCGATGCTCACCGGCGGGATCTCCGCGGAGACGCCGACGATGATCGGGTCGTGGTCGCTCGACCGGTAGGGCGTACCCGCCTCGGTGGCACCGAACGCGTAGCCGCGGTCGCTCCACTCGGGCGAGTTGATGCCCCAGACGCCGGCTCCGGTGATCGAGGAGGCCAGCGACGGCGATGCGATCACGTGGTCGAGCGAACCCAGCTCGCCGTCGAACGAGTACGTGTACTGTCCGTCGGTCTTGTCGGCGACGAGATCGCTCCAGCCCGCCGACGTGAACACGTGGATCGGGTCTTCCTTGCCGTAGGCGTTGAAGTCGCCGATCAGCAGCAGGTCGCTGCTCCCGGTCGACTGCTCGAGGTCGCCGGCGAAGTCGAGGATCGCCTCGGCCTGCGCCACGCGGTCGGCGTTGAAGAAACCCTGACCGTCGGCCGGCTCGGCCCCCGCGCCGGTGGGCGGGGACTTCGACTTGAGGTGGTTCGCAACGACCGTCACGACCCGTCCGTCGATGTCGAACGCCTGCGCGATCGGCTCACGGGCATTGCCCCACACCGACTCGTCGGTCACGGTCGCACTGTCGCCGACCGGTGAGACGGCATCCTTCTTGTAGATGATCGCGTTGGTGATGTAGTCGGTCGTCGCCGCGTCGTTCAGGGCCTCGGGCGTCGGCACGAACGCCCACACCTCGCCGCCCGCCGCGTCGTTGAGCCCGTCGACGAGGTCGGCGAGCGCCGTGTCGATCGGCTTGCCGAGCTTGACCGAGTTCTCGATCTCCATGAGCGAGACGATGTCGGCGTCGAGTCCGTTGATCGCCGCGATGATCTTGGACTTCTGGATCGCGAACTGCTCCGCATTCGCCGCGCCGCGCGCGTCGGGGTTCTCGCTCTTCAACGTCGTGAAGTAGTTGAAGACGTTGAACGACCCGACCTGCACGTCGCCGCCCACGTCCGGAGCGGTCTCGGGGCGCGGGTTGGTCGGTTCGAAGCCGACCTTGAGCTCGGCGGGAGAGGAGTCGTCGATCGGCACGGTCGGCTGCAGCCGCCAGTCGTCGAAGCCCCACTGCAGGATGTAGCCGGCGTCACTGAAGTCGACGACGTCACCCGTGCGCACGACCTGGTCGGTCGTGAAGTACGGCTGCTGACCCGGGTGGTTGTTGTTGTTGACCTGCAGAGACCACGCGTCGTCGAGCAGGATGCGGTTCGCCCGGTTGGCGGCCGCGATCGCGGCGGCATCATCACCCGGACGCGTCGTCTCGGTGCTCTTGACGTTGAGGTCCTCCCCGGCGTTCAACCACAGCGTGCCGAAGTTGTAGAGCTGGTGGCTCGACGCGAGACGGTAGGTACCGGCCGGGGCGACGAGCATGTTCTCGTACTGCTCGCGGTCGGCGCCCACGACGGTGTCGGGGAGAGGGGTGACCTCGGGCAGACCGGCATCGGCCGTGACGACCTCGACACCCGCGAGAGCCGTGGGCGAGATCTGGGTCTGGCCGAAGTACTCGCTCACCCGCCCGGTGACCGAGACGAGGTCGCCGATCTCGAGAGTCGGAGCGAGGGCGTTCAAGAAGACGAACACGCCGTCGGAGGCGCCGGGCGTCGCGTCCTCGGCGCCGCCGGAGCCCTGCGTCTGGATCACGATGCCCTTGTAGCCGCCGGTCCGATAGTCGGCGGTGACGATGCCCTCGACGGTGACGGTCTGACCGTTCACGGGAGAGACGTCGCCGGTGCCCTGGACCTCGGCGATCGTGTGGGTGGCCGGTGTGCTCGCGACCGCGGCATCCTCTGCGGGGGCCGCCGGTGCTTCTTCGGGCGCGGGCGCCGCTGCCGCGTCGTCCGCCTCGTCCTCGGCGGCCGGCGGCGTCGACGGGGCCACCTCCGGTGCGGGGGATGCGGTGTCGTCCGGCGCGGGGGTCGCCGGAGCCCCGGTCTCGGTGCTCGACGATGCGGGGGCATCGACGGGCTCCTCGGCGAAAGCGGGGGCCGCGGCGAGCGACCCGAAGGTCAGCGCGACGGCGGTGGTCAGAGCGAGAGCGCCGGTGCGCCCCCGCTTCCGGAATTCTGACGAATCGACTCCCGTGCGGGCGTCGTCGTGGGGGGCTGACATGCGAACGGTCTCCTCGACATTGTGGATTTCGGTGACGTCGGGCCCTTGTGGGGCCTGTCGTGCGAGCGCCCGGAGCGTGTGTCCGGACGCGCGCATGTCTTCGACCCTACGGAGAGGGTCCGACATCCTCAATGGTGTTCGCCGTTTGGTCACCGACTGCTCACCGGCCGCGCACGGCCGCATTCCCGGGGTGCGCGTGTCAGGCGGACGCCGCGGCGGCGTCCTCGAATTCCTCGACCTCGCGCTCCCACGCGTCCTTCGCCAGGCGGTACCAGAGGTAGAAGGCGAAGCCCGCGAAGATCGCCCACTCGACGGCGTAGAACACGTTGAGCCAGTTGACCGGCGACATCTCGTTCGGCGCCGGCGAATCGATGTCGACGAGCCCGGCGGATGCCTCGATCGCGGCGAGATACGGCCGATACACGTCGAGCTGGTCGGTGTCGTGCCAGAAGCTGAGCAGCGCGGCCGTCGACATTCGGTTCATCCGGTCGGGCTCGTCGTGCGGCGGCGGGACCGGTCCCTCGTCGGAGATGATGCGGCCGGCGATCTCGACGGTGCCGCCGTCATCGGCGTTCAGTTCGTCGATCGCCGCGTCCGCGCTCTCGCGGTCGGGTGCCCATCCGATCGCGACGGCGATCGAGGTGCGCTCGGCGACGCGCAGCTGACCGGTCACCCAGTAGCCCTCGACGCCGTCGTTGTAGCGCTGCGAGACGACGAGGAAGTCGCCGGGCACCCAGGTGCCCGAGGTCTCGACCCGCTGACCGACGAGCGGCTCGGGAAGGTACTGCCCCGGTTCCACGACCTCATCGAGCTGTTGCACCTGTTCCGTCGCGCCCGGCTCGGGCGGGTCGGTCTCGATCGCACGCTCGAGCTGCCACTGGCCGAGCCAGGCGAACACGCCGGCCACCAGCAGGCAGAACAGCAGCATGCCGATCCATCGCCCGCGCAGCATCACCTCACGGAGGGTCGGCGGGAACAGCGGGGCGGACGACACGGCGGCGATACGGAGGATCAGGCTTCGTACGGGGCGAGGACGACCTCGACCCGCTGGAACTCCTTGAGGTCGGAGTATCCGGTGGTCGCCATGGACTTGCGCAGCGCGCCGATGAGGTTCGCGGTGCCGTCGGCCACGGGAGCGGGGCCGTACAGGATCTCCTCGAGCGTGCCGATCCCTCCGACCTGCACGCGACGACCGCGCGGCAGCTTCGGGTGGTGGGCCTCGGGGCCCCAGTGGTAGCCGTGACCGGGCGCATCGGTGGCGCGGGCCAGCGCGACGCCGAGCATGACGGCATCCGCCCCCATCGCCAGTGCCTTCACGATGTCGCCGGAGGTGCCCACGCCGCCGTCGGCGATGACGTGCACGTAGCGTCCGCCCGACTCGTCGAGGTAGTCGCGACGCGCCGCCGCGACGTCGGAGACGGCGGTCGCCATCGGCGCGTGGATGCCGAGGGTCGCGCGCGTGGTCGACGCCGCTCCCCCGCCGAAGCCGACCAGCACACCGGCCGCGCCCGTGCGCATGAGGTGCAGCGCGGCCGTGTAGGTGGCTGCGCCGCCGACGATCACGGGCACGTCGAGGTCGTAGATGAACTTCTTGAGGTTGAGGGGCTCGACGTCGCTCGAGACGTGTTCCGCCGACACCGTGGTGCCACGGATCACGAACAGGTCGACCCCGGCCGCGGCGACCGTGTCGTAGAACTCCTGGGTGCGCTGCGGCGTGAGCGAACCGGCGACGGTGACGCCCGCCTCGCGGATCTCGGCGAGACGCTGCGTGATGAGCGCGGGCTTGATCGGCTCCGAGTACAGCTGCTGCATGCGCACGGTCGCCTGGGAGTCGCTGAGGCCGGCGATCTCGGCGAGCAGCGGCTCGGGGTTCTCGTACCGGGTCCACAGGCCCTCGAGGTCGAGCACGCCGAGGCCGCCGAGCTGCCCGAGCATGATCGCCGTCTGCGGGCTCACGACGGAATCCATCGGCGCCCCCAGCACGGGGATGCCGAAGCCGAAGGCGTCGATCGTCCAGGCGGTCGACACGTCCTCCGGGTTGCGCGTGCGCCGCGAGGGCACCACCGCGATGTCATCGAACGTGTACGCGCGACGCGCGCGCTTTCCTCGGCCGAGCTCGATCTCCATGGTCACCACTCCAGACTACCCGGGCGCGGAGGCGGTCGATGGCTGGGAGACTGGGAGCGACATCGGGAGGATGCATGGGAGCGGATGCCGCAGCGGTCGTCGTCGTGGGCGGCGGGGTCATGGGACTCGCCACCGCCTGGGAGCTCGCACGACGCGGGAAGCGTCCCGTCGTGCTGGAGCGGTTCGCCCGCGGCCATCGCGAGGGGGCCTCGCACGGAGCCACGCGCAACTTCAACAACGCCTACGACGAGGATCACTATCTCGACCTCCTCGTGCGTGCGCGGGAGGGGTGGGACTCGCTCGGCGACGTCGGCGGGGCTCCCCTGTTGCGGCTGCACGGCCTCGTCACGCACGGTGATGTCGACCTGCGGCGGATCCACGAGCGCCTGGCCGCGCGCGGCATCCCGGCCGAGGTGCTCTCCGCAGACGAGGCGACCCGCCGCTGGGCCGGCATGCGCTTCGACGGCGATGCGCTGTGGTCGCCCGACGCCGGCGTCGTGCGGGCGTCCGCTGCCCTGATCGAGTTCGAGCGCCGCATCCTCGCCGCGGGCGGCGACGTGCGATGGAGCACGCCGGTCGCCGCGATCGACGACCGCGGGGAGGGCATCGACATCGCTCTCGCCGACGGCTCGCACCTGCGCGCCGAGACCGTGGTGGTCACGGTCGGCGCCTGGAGCCGGAACCTGGTCGGAGAGCTCGGGCTCCCCCGCCTCACGGTCACCGAGGAGACGCCCGCGCACTTCGCGCCGGTCGACGACGCCGTCTGGCCGTCGTTCAACCACTACGTCGATCCGGCGGAGTACCCGGCGACCGTCTACGGCATGCCCACTCCCGGGGAGGGCGTGAAGGTCGGCTTCCACCGCGTGGGCGACGAGGTCGACCCCGACGCCCGCCCGCACGTCCCCACGCATCTCGACACTCTCGCCGGCTACGTGCGCGAGTGGATGCCGGGACTCGACGCGGCGAGCGCGGTGCCGATCAGCTGCACGTACACCTCGACCGACGACGGCGTGTTCGTCCTCGACCGACGCGGCCGGATCGTCGTCGGAGCGGGCTTCTCGGGTCACGGGTTCAAGTTCGCGACCGGGATCGGGGCGACGCTCGCGGATCTCGCGCTCGACGAGTCGGCGCGCGCCGCCGAGCCGTTCCGGCTCCCCCAGGTGAGCTGAGAGGTCGGAACACGCCGCAGGACGGCGTCCGCACGCGGCGAGTCGTGACCCCTCACCGGGATGTCAGACGTTGCGCAGGCCCTCGAGACGCAGCGCTTCCGTGCGCAGCTCGACCGGAAGAGTGAACCAGAACTCGGTTCCCTTCCCCACCTCGCTGCTCATGCTCATGGTCCCGCCGTGCGCCTGAACGATGGCGCGAGTGATCGTCAGCCCGAGCCCCACCCCGGGCACCGCGTTCCGGGTCGCCGTCGAGGCGCGGAAGAAGCGAGTGAACAGCATCCCCTGCTCTTCCTCCGGGATCCCGAAACCGGTGTCCTCGATGCAGATGCGCGCTTCGCCCTCGCGCATCTCCAGGCGTGCGGTGACTCGTCCGCCGCTCGGCGTGAACTTGATCGCGTTCGACAGGAGATTGTCGATCGCCTGACCGATTCGGCCGGCGTCGACGAGGAGACGGATGGGTTCCGCCGGGATGTCGGAGAGGAGCTCCACGCCGTTCTTCTGAGCGTTCGGCCCGGACGACTCGACGGCGGATCGCACGAGAGCGGAGAGGTCGGTTTCCGCCTTCTCGAGCGGGAATCGACCGGACTCCGCCTGCGCGGTGAAGAGCAGGTCGCCGACGAGGTTCAGAAGGCGTTTCGCGTTCCGCTCGATCACAGCCACGAAGTCCTGCTGGTCAGCGGTCAACGGTTGTTCCGGATCGTTCTGCAGCAGGTCGAGGAACCCGATGATCGCGCTCAACGGCGTGCGCAGTTCATGCGAGATCATGCCGACGAACTCGTCTTTGAGGCGTGCGACCTCGACGGCCTTGGTCTCGTCCGTGATGACGAGCAGATAGCCGCGCTGTGCGCCATCCGTCCCCTGGTACAGCGACAGCGTGAGACGCACGGGCACGCTGGATCCGCCGGCGGTGGTCATGTCGACATCGGCTTCGACCGTGCGGCCCTCGTCGACCTCGTCGAGCAGGGCGCGCATCCCGGTCGGGTCGTCGAGCGAGCGGGGAGTCGCGGGATCGGCGAACAGGCCGAGTGCCGAGGGATCGAAGAAGCGATTGACGGTCACATCATCGAGCGCCTCGTCCACGGACAGACCGATGAGGCGCTCCGCTCCGGGATTCCAGGCGATCACGACGCCCTTGCGGTCGGTGGCGATGACCGCCTGGGCGGTGATCGAGCTCCACAGGCTGCTGAACGACTCCAGGAGGAACTGGTACTGCTTCTCGCTGGCCTGGAGCTGCTGGACCATCGAGAGGTTGGCCGAGAGCGCCGCCGTGCGCTCGACGACGAGCGCCTCCGCTTGAGCGGTGCGCAGACGCTGGAGACGTGAGAGCTCGTTGACGATCGCCCCGGCCACCGCGAAGACTAGGGGGCTGATCACACCGCGGAGCCAGGCGAGCTCGCCGGCTGCCGAGTCGAGCGCGATCGGCATCAGGAAAGCGATCGACGTCAGGACCCCGATCAGGAAGACTGGACGCAACCCCGGTGAGGCGGCGAGCCAGATCACCGGGAGCAGGACGAACGACGAGAACAGCGACGCGGTTCCCCCTGTGCCGACACGCAGCACTCCGATGGCCAGGATGTCCACCGCGGGGATGAGGAGCACGATCCAGCCGTCGTGAACGCCCCGTGCCGCGAGGACCGCGGCGAGTGCGGTGACGAGCCCCACCAGAGCGATACCGACGATCGCCGCCGCCGGATTCGTGGCCTGGATACCGGGCACCGCGATCACGAGCAGCCCTGCGACGCCGACGGCGATGGCCGTGGGGCCCTGCTTCATGAGCGGTGTGGGGTCGTCGAAGTACCGCTGCCACCCGCGCTGCACGGGAGCGGGGGCGGCTGCCGTGCCCAAGGACTCGTAACGATTCATCGGTCGACTCCCGCGACGGCCCGGCGCAGGGCTGCCCCGCGCACGGGCTTCGGGAGCGCGGCATCCGCCGTCGGGTACGACGTCACGTCGAGCACGGAGCTGATCACGAGGAAGCACCGCGGGAACGTCTCTCGCACCAGGCGCGCGCATTCGGTGCCGGAGATACCCGGGAGTAGCAGATCGAGCACCGCGAGCGAGGGGTCGATGTGCGGGAAGGCCGAGATCGCCGACTCGGCGTCACCGGCGGAGAACACGTCGAAGCCCTCGCGGTCGAGATGACGACGCAGCAGCGACATCTGGTCGAGGTCGTCCTCGACCACGAGGGCCAACGGGCGTGCGCTCATCGGAGGAACATCTCGCGGACGACGACCACCACGACGACGACGGCGATGGCGGCGAGAGCCTGCCAGACCAGCCGCTTCTCGGAGCGTGCGTCCTGCTCGATCTCCTCGGCCTCGGCCTGGGGTGTGGGCATCTCGGTCATGAGTCGACCCGTCCGACCTTCTCGGTCTTGATCCAAGAGGCGTCGGCGCGACGCCACTCCTTGATGTAGGAATCCACGGTGATGGCGCACAGCAACGAGCCGTATCCGCAGATGTAGAGCAGGAGGCCGGCGAAGAACCGCCCGCCCGGCAGCTTCTCGACGGCACGAGCGAGCCAGACGCCCAGCATCGAGATCGGGCCCCAGAGGTAGAAGACGAGGGCCCAGACGAAGAGAGTGTCGTCGTTCAGCGACCCGCCGAGGGCGAGCACGGCGTCTTCGAACGCCCAGGGGAACAGCGCGATGGCCATGAGGATGAGCGCGCCGAGGCCCGGGAACATGATGGCCTCGCGCCAGGAGTGCCGACCGATGCGCCCGTCGAGTTGCACGGAATAGAGCATCGAGAACAGATAGATGCACGCGGCCGCGATCCACATGAACCGGAAGACGAACTCCGCGATGTCGCTGTTGAAGATCAGCAGGATCACGAGCGCGGTCGCCGCGACCAGCATGAAGGCCGGCAGCAGCAGGATCGTGAACCATGCGAGCCCGAACGAGAAGCTGCCCAGCTGGTGATCGGGGCTCGGTCGGAACCACAGGTGCTTGTAGATCGACGTCAACTGCACGTTGCCGCGCGCCCACCGCAGACGCTGTTTCCAGAGCGCGTCGATCGTGCGCGGCTCCTCGGCCAGCACGACCGCGTACGGCTCGAACACCGCCCGCCGCCCCTTCAACTGGCCCTCGAAGGTGGTCATGGTGTCCTCGGCGAGGGTGCCGGTGGGGATCCGTCCGCCGATCGCCTCGAGGTTCGCCCGCGAATGGAGCTGCGCCCCGCCGGCGAGGCACGCGATCGCCCCGAGCACGTTCTGGGTGCGTCGGGCGGAGAGCTGGCCGATGATGTACTCGACCCCGATGAACCGGGTGAGGTAGTTGCGATCGCGGCTGCCCTCGGCGATGTACGCGGTCACCGCGCCGACCTTGTCGTCGGCGAGGTGCCGGGTGAGCTTGCGCAGTGCGTCGCGGGCGAAGATGACATCGGCGTCCATGATCAGCACGGCTTCGGTCCACGGGTCGGCGAGGGCGATGTCGAGTCCGTGGTTCAGCGTGTGGGCCTTGCCCTGGCCGCCGACCTCGCGCCGCAGGTGCTCCACGCGTCCCGGGTGCTGCGCCGCCTTGGCCCGCACGATGTCGGGGGTGTCGTCGGTGGACGCGTCGTCCACGACGAAGATCCGCAGCCGCTCCTCCGGGTACTGCAGCTGCAGCAGCCGTTCGATCGCGGGCCCGATCACGAGCCCCTCGTTCCACGCGGGGATGATCACCGCGACGTTCGGGTGATGCGGGGCCGCCTTCCCGTAGTGGTTGCGGAACGCGTGCATCGGCAGCGAGAGGAACTGCAGCCCCGTGTTGATGACGGGCAGTGTGCCGACGAGGATGCAGAGGATGAGCACGATGACGATCGCCGTCTGCCACCATTCGAGCTGGTCGATCACGGCAGCGCCTCCGCTCCGAGCAGGTCGCGCACGCGGACGTACCGGCCCACGTCACGGGCATCATGGCTGTCGGTGGAGGCCACCAGCTCCGCACCCGCGGCGCGGAGCGCGGCCAGCGACGCGGGCTCGGGGCATCCCCACTTCTCGTTGACCTCGACGAGCGTGCCCGTTCGGGCGGCGGCCTGCGCCCACGCCGCGAGGCGCTCCTCGCCCACGTCGCTCTCGGCGAGACCGATCTTCGGCAGCAGCGAGAAGCAGTGGGCGAGCTGGTTGCCCGGGTGGCGTTCCATCGCGGCGATGACTCCGGCGACGAAGTCGTCGAGCACGTCCGTCGTCGCCCACCCGTCGGCGATGCGTTCGCGCACGGCGGTCGGGCCGAGGGGCCCGTCGGCCCCGGGGAACTGGTGGTCGGCGATCAGGATGCGATCGATCCCCGCCGGCAGTTCGGGGATGTCGAGAGTGCCCGCGGTGTCGAGGATCTTGGCCTCGACCCCCGTGAGCACGGTCAGCCCCTCGGGCACGCGCAGGGCCGCGATCGCGGAGACGTACTCGGGCACCCAGGTGGTGTCGCGGCGCACGTGGTCGACGATGCGGAGGGTCTCGAGGCCCGCGACGACGGCGGCCGCGACGTTCTCCTCGGGAGTCGAGACGGCGTCGTCGGAGAAGGTGGAGTGGACGTGGTGATCGCCGCGGAGGATGCCGATGCTCACGCTTCCTCCTGGTGACCGGCGTGCTCCGAGACGAGCACGTCATCGATCTCGACCACGATGTCCTCGAGGAAGCGCACCGAGGCGAGCTCCCGGAACGGAAGCCGCTCGGGCAGTTCGGCCCCCAGGAACAGGTCGACCACGAGCGAGGGGATGTCGACGCCCGCCGCGATCGTGAGCGGCAGCGCGCCGGGGAATCGCGGGTTGACCTCGAGCAGCACGGCGGCTCCGGTGCGGTCGCGGCGCAGCTGCACGTTGGCGACACCCACCAGCCCGATCGCCCGGGCGATCTCGGCGGCGGTCTCCTCGAGCTCGGGATCGTGCACGGTGCGCCCGGCGATCGCAACGCCGGAGTCGACGCGCGCGCGGGTGCGCGGCACCGCGGCGACGACCCTCCCCGCGGCATCGGCGATGACGTCGACCGAGTACTCCTCACCGGGCAGGAAGTCCTGCACGATCAGTCCCTCGTCGAGCGGGAGCGCGTCGAGCGCCGCCCGATCGGGCACCAGACGGATGCCGCGGCTCCCCGCACCCTGACGGGGCTTGGCGAAGACGGGGAACTCCCACTCGATCGCGAGCGCGTCGGGACCGGCCAGCACGGTGCGCGGTGCGCGTCCGGTGGGGGCGCACCGCTCGGCGAGCAGCAGCTTGTCGAGCGCGGTGTCGAGGGTGTCGGCCGAGGGCGCGGCGAGAACGGCGGGGGCGAGTTCCTCGCGTCGGCGGGCGAGCGTGATGAGTTCGACGTCGACGGTCGAGATCACGAGGTCGAGGCGGTCGTCGACCACCAACTGCGCCAGAGCCGGCACGAAGTCGTCGGCCTTGCCCGGCGGCACCAGACGCCGCTGCTCGGCGGGCACGAGGTAGAGACCTGCCGCCCAGCCGTCCATGTCGGCTGCGAAGACCGTCAGCTCCGGGCGGCGCAGCAGCGAGCGGATGACGGCGACGCCGGCGGGTCCTCCGGCTCCGGTCACGAGGACGCGGGCCACGTCAGCCCTCCTGTCGGGTGAGCTCATGAGCGCCGACGAAGGCCGCCGTCTCGCGGACGATCTCGAGCGGCTCCACCGCCACGCCGCCACCGAAGCGCGACCAGTACCGAGCGGTCGCCCGCACGAACTCCGGCTCGAGGTAGGCGCGGCTCGCGGTCTGCGATCCGAAGCAGTCGAGCAGGCGCAGCTTCTGGTCGACGAAGCCGTCGATGCGCACGAAACGCGTGGGCCGGAAGTCGATCGTCGACGAGGGGCTCTGGTAGCAGGCGACCGTGCCGACGCGGCGGGTGGCGACCGTGGTCGCCTCGTTCACGGCGCGGTGGTCCTGATGACGGTCGTGCGCGGAGTGCGTGTAGACGATCGTGGGCTGGATCTGCTCGACGACCTCTTCGATCAGACGCACGGTCGACCCGCCACCGGAGATCTCCGTGTCGACCAGATCCTTGAGGAACAGGCGGGCGCCGATCAGCTCGGCGGCGGCCAGCGATTCGTTCTGACGACTGTTGGCATCGCCTCCGCGCGCGCCTCGCGACAGGGTGAGGATGGTGATCTCGTCGCCCGCGGCGGCGTGCGCGGCGAGCACTCCCCCGACGCCGATCTCGACGTCGTCGGGATGGGCTCCGACCGCGAGCACGATCTCCTTGCGGCGCCCTTCCTCGCGACGGCGGCGGCCTTCCTCGGCGAGGTTGCGCACGACTTCGACGAGACGCGCGTTGTCGAGCGGCTTGGTCAGGAACTCGTCGGCCTGGGCGCGGAGTGCCGAGACCGCGTACTCCACCGAGACGTGGGCGGTCATGACGACGACGGGCACCGCCGGCACCTTGCGACGCAACTCCGCCAGGAGTTCGAGTCCGTTCAATCCGGGCATCTCGATGTCCGTGATGACGACGTCGGGGCGGATCTCGGCGACCTTCTCGACCGCGACGAGACCGTCGGGGGCGAGGTCGACCACGCACCCGGCCCGTCGCTCGAGCACCGTCTTCACGAGCAGGGAGACGTCCTGGTCGTCATCGACGACGAGGACGCGGATGGCATCTACGGACAATTCGGCTCTCCTTGGGGAGATTCCCGACCGTTGGGGGCGGTATACCACCGATGCGTTCGCCACCGGAAGCACGCGGGAAAGGGCGAGCAGGTTCCTCACGATTGTGGCACACGCCCTTCGCCTGACGGCGCGCGACGCCACGCAGAGAACGAGGGACGGATGCCGCGGCATCCGTCCCTCCCCTCATCCGCGCGAGCGGATCACTTCTTGTAGTTGGGCGCCTCCACGACGATCTGCACGTCGTGCGGGTGCGACTCCTTGAGCCCTGCCGAGGTGATGCGCACGAACTTTCCGCGAGTCTTGAGCTCTTCGATCGTGCGGGCGCCGACGTAGAACATCGACTGACGGAGTCCGCCGACGAGCTGGTACGCGACGGCGCCGAGCGGTCCGCGGTACGGGACCTGCCCCTCGATGCCCTCGGGGATGAGCTTGTCGTCGCTGGGGACATCGGCCTGGAAGTAGCGGTCCTTGGAGTAGGAGGTCTGCTTGCCACGCGTCTGCATGGCACCGAGGGAACCCATCCCGCGGTACTGCTTGAACTGCTTCCCGGACTGGAAGACGATCTCGCCCGGAGACTCGTCCGTGCCGGCGAGGAGCGATCCGAGCATCACGGCATCCGCACCGGCGACGAGCGCCTTGGCGATGTCGCCCGAGTACTGCAGCCCGCCGTCGGCGATCACCGGCACGCCCGCGGGGCGGGCCGCGAGGGAGGCTTCGTACACGGCGGTCACCTGCGGCACACCGACGCCGGCGACGACGCGGGTGGTGCAGATGGAGCCGGGGCCGACGCCGACCTTCACCGCGTCGACTCCCGCGTCGACGAGCGCCTGTGCACCCTCGCGGGTCGCGACGTTGCCGCCGATGATGTCGATGTGCGCGAAGGACTCGTCGGCCTTGAGGCGCTTGACGAGATCGATGACACCCTGCGACTGGCCGTTGGCGGTGTCGACGACGAGAACGTCGACACCGGCGTCGCGCAGCGCCTCGGCGCGCTCCCACGCGTCGCCGAAGAAGCCGATCGCCGCACCGACACGCAGACGACCCTGGTCGTCCTTGGTGGCGAGGGGGTACTTCTCACTCTTGTCGAAGTCCTTGATCGTGATGAGTCCGGCGAGCTTGCCGTCGGCGTCGATCAGGGGGAGCTTCTCGACGCGGTGCTTCGCGAAGAGGGCGATGACCTCGCCGGCGGCCACGCCGACGGATGCGGTGACGAGCCCCTCCGACGTCATGACGTCCTTCACGAGGGTCGACTGGCGCTCGAAGCCCGAGACGAAGCGCATGTCGCGGTTCGTGATGATGCCGACCAGACGGCCGTCGCCGTCGACGACGGGCAGGCCCGAGATGCGGTACTGGGCGCACAGCGCGTCGACCTCTTCGACGGTCGCGTCGGGGGTCGTGGTGATCGGGTCGGTGATCATGCCCGACTCGCTGCGCTTGACGCGGTCGACCTGCGACGCCTGATCGGCGATCGACAGGTTGCGGTGCAGGATGCCGATGCCGCCCTCGCGCGCCATCGCGATCGCCATGCGCGCCTCGGTGACGGTGTCCATCGCGCTGGAGAGAAGAGGAGTGGCGACCGAGATGCGACGTGTCACTCGCGAGGAGGTGTCGGCCTCGCTGGGGATGACATCCGTGTGCCCGGGAAGCAGCAGGACGTCGTCGTACGTCAGTCCGACGAAACCGAAGGGATCGTGCTGTTCCATGGATGCTCCTCCTGCGCGTGTCGCGCGACGCCGAGTTCGTGGGGCCGGCCGGATCCGGCCGGGAAACCGTATGAAGATTCTAAGCGGAGAGCGGCCGAGAACATTCCCGGAGCCGGGCACCGTGACGACCCCGATCGGCCCACCGGTGTATTGGTACCGCTCTCATTTCGATCAGATTAAAGGTGTAGGCGAAACGCAGATCGCCCACTACAGTCAAGTGCGTCGTCCAACCCGAGACGGTCGAAGTCTGTGCGAAGGTGCACTCACCCTGGAGGTTGCGTGGGATCCACAACAATCGCCGTCCACCGGAAGAAGCCGTGGCTGGTCGCGTTCATCGGAGTGCTGCTCGCACTCGGCGCGATCCTCATGCAGCCGCCGCTCGCCGCCTCGGCAGAGACGACAGACGACGGTCAAGAGGTCACCGACTTCTACTTCGGCGGGGTCATCACCTTCGACGACGAGCCGGTCGAGGGCGTCGAGCTCTCGGTCTCCGGCAGCGGCTTCGAGGGTGAGACCGAGACGGATGCCGAGGGCAAGTGGCGCCTGTACGTGCCCGAGAAGGAGACCTACACGATCACGGTGAACGAGGAGACGCTCCCCGACGGTGTGATCGTCGACGCGTCGCTCCTCCCCGAGGGCACGCAGCCGATCTCCGGCACGACGGCGTCGTTCGAGGTGGAGTTCGGTCTCACCGGAACCAAGATCCTCAACCTCTTCCTCGGCGAGGGCGAGCGCATCACCGTCAGCTTCATCGACCAGCTGGCCTCGCGCCTCGTGGGCGGCCTGAACTTCGGCCTGCTCCTCGCGCTCGCGTCGATGGGCGCGGCGCTCATCTACGGCACGACGCGACTGTCGAACTTCGCACACGCCGAGATGGTCACCTGGGGTGGTCTCGTCGCCGTCGTGACGACCTCGATGTGGATGCTTCCGCCCTGGATCGGCATCGCGGCCGCCGTGATCGGCGGCGCGCTGCTGGGCTGGGCGATGGATGCCGGCATCTGGCGGCCGCTACGCCGTCGCGGGCTGGGAATCGTGCAGCTGATGATCGTCAGCATCGGCCTCTCCCTCGCTCTCCGCTACCTCTTCCAGTACATGATCGGTGGCGGCACCTACCAGCTCCCGGGCGCGAGCCCCGAGCCCATCCGGCTCGGACCCATCTCCTTGTCGTACATCGACATGATCGCGATGGGCGTCAGCATCGTCGTGATCATCGGGGTGGCGTTCTTCCTCACTCGCACTCGGGTCGGTAAGGCCACGCGGGCGATCTCAGACAACCCGCAGCTCGCCGCCGCATCCGGCATCGATGTCGACCGGGTCGTCCGGTACGTCTGGATCCTCGCCGGAACGCTCGCCGCGATCTCGGGCGTGCTCTGGGGCTACTTCCGCCCCGGAGTGACCTGGAACATGGGCATGCAGATGCTGCTGCTCATCTTCGCCGCGATCACGCTCGGCGGTCTCGGCACCGCCTTCGGCGCGCTCGTCGGCTCGCTCATCGTGGGTATGGCCGTCGAAGTGTCGACCCTCTGGATCCCCTCCGACCTGAAGTACGCGAGCGCGCTGGTCATCCTCATCGTGATCCTTCTCGTCAGACCGCAGGGCCTGCTCGGCCGCAAGGAAAGGTTGGGCTGATCATCATGGACTTCGGATCCATCTTCACCAACACGGCCGCCTACCTGTTCAGCCCCATCACGCTGGCATACGCGCTGGCCGCCACGGGTCTCGCCGTGCACTTCGGCTACGCCGGACTGCTCAACTTCGGCATGGCGGCCTTCATGGCCATCGGCGGCTACGGCTACGCGATCTCCGTGCTCTCGTTCGGGCTGCCGTGGTTCGTGGGCATGCTGATCGGCCTGCTCGGTGGCGCGCTCTTCGCCGTGCTCCTCGGCATCCCGACCCTGCGTCTGCGCGCCGACTACCTGGCCATCGCCACGATCGCGGCCGGCGAGATCGTGCGCCTGCTCTTCACCACGCAGGTCTTCGACGAGTTCACGAACTCCGCCGACGGCCTCGCGCAGTACAACGGCGGCTTCCGCGATGCGAACCCGTTCCCCCCGGGAACCTACGGGTTCGGCCCGTGGACGTACACGGCCAACGACCTGTGGAACCGCGTGTTCGGGCTCATCGTGCTCGCCCTCGCCGTGCTCCTCGTCTGGGCGCTGATGCGCAGCCCCTGGGGGCGCGTGCTCAAGGGCATCCGCGAGGACGAGGACGCCGTGCGTTCGCTCGGCAAGAACGTCTTCGCCTACAAGATGCAGGCGCTGGTCGTCGGCGGTGTGCTCGGCGCGGCAGGCGGAATCGTCTTCGTCCTCCCGTCGGCGGTCGTCCCCGGCAGCTACTCGACGTCGCTGACGTTCTTCCTCTGGACGATCCTCCTGCTCGGCGGCGCGGCCACCGTGTTCGGCCCGACGCTCGGAGCGGTCCTGTTCTGGGTGGTCAACGCGTTCCTCGCGAGCCTCCTGCCGCAGCTGGCGAATGCCGGCCTGCTGCCGATGACCGACAAGCAGGCGGCGACCGTCGTCTACATCGTCGTCGGCGTCGCACTCATGCTGCTCGTGATCTTCCGCCCGCAGGGCATCCTCGGAGACAAGAGGGAGATGACCTTTGTCAAGTGAACTGACCCCCGAGCCGGCCGCCGCGCCGGCGACGGGAAGCATCAAGCGTCCGAAGACCACCGGTCTGACGAAGGGCGAGGTCAAGCCCGGCGTCGCCAAGGTCGACCCGATCCTCGTCGTCGACGCGGTGCAGCGGCGATTCGGCGGCATGACCGCCGTCGACGTCGAGCACCTCGAGATCCCCCGCGGCGCCATCACGGCGCTCATCGGACCGAACGGCGCCGGCAAGACCACCCTCTTCAACCTGCTCTGCGGCTTCGACAGGCCCAACAGCGGCACCTGGTCGTTCGACGGCAAGAACCTGTCGGGCATCCCGTCGTTCAAGGTGGCCCGCATGGGTCAGGTGCGCACGTTCCAGCTCACGAAGTCGCTGTCGCTGCTCACGGTCCTCGAGAACATGAAGCTCGGGGCCACCGGGCAGCGCGGAGAGGGCTTCTGGTCGAGCCTGTTCCCCTTCCTCTGGCGCGCGCAGGACACCGAGATCGAGGGCAAGGCGCGTGAGCTGCTCGCGCGCTTCAAGCTCGACGCCAAGGAGAAGGACTTCGCCGCCGCGCTCTCGGGCGGTCAGCGCAAGCTCCTCGAGATGGCCCGGGCGCTCATGAGCGACCCGACGCTGGTGATGCTCGACGAGCCGATGGCCGGCGTGAACCCGGCCCTCACCCAGTCGCTGCTCGACCACATCCTCGACCTCAAGGATCAGGGCATGACCGTGCTCTTCGTCGAGCACGACATGCACATGGTGCGCCACATCGCCGACTGGGTCGTCGTCATGGCCGAGGGCCGCGTCGTCGCCGAAGGTCCGCCCGACCAGGTGATGGACGACCCCGCGGTCATCGACGCGTACCTCGGCGCCCACCAGGACGTCGACCTCGGTGCCGTCACCGGTCGCATTCCGGTCGTCGCCGACGCCGAGGCTGCGCGCCTCCGCGAACAGATCGAGGCCGAGGCAGAGGCAGAGCTCGAGGCGACGGATCCCGTCGACTCCGACACGAAGGATAACGCATGAGCGAAGACAAGGTGGTCGTCGAACTCACGGACGTCCACGCGGGCTACCTTC
This sequence comes from Microbacterium galbinum, assembly GCF_023101185.1. Classification (GTDB taxonomy): domain Bacteria; phylum Actinomycetota; class Actinomycetes; order Actinomycetales; family Microbacteriaceae; genus Microbacterium; species Microbacterium galbinum. The sequence continues at coordinate 2,218,354 of NZ_CP078077.1, read as the reverse complement.
CCGGTGTGAACATCCTCAACGGCGCGAATCTCGTCGCGCGTCAGGGCGAGCTGATCGGCATCATCGGCCCGAACGGCGCCGGCAAATCGACGCTGCTCAAGGCGATGTTCGGCCTCGTCAACGTGCGCGGTGGAGAGATCACGCTGAACGGCGAGAGCATCGTGGGCCTCAAGGCCGACAAGCTCGTCAAGCGCGGGGTGGCCTTCGTGCCGCAGACGAACAACGTCTTCCCCTCGCTGTCGATCGAGGAGAACCTGCAGATGGGGCTCTACCAGAACCCCAAGATCTACGCGGAGCGCCTCGAGTTCGTCACCGGCATCTTCGCCGAGCTGGGTAAGCGTCTCAAGCAGCGCGCCGGGTCGCTCTCGGGCGGTGAGCGGCAGATGGTCGCGATGTCGCGGGCGCTCATGATGGACCCGTCGGTGCTGCTGCTCGACGAGCCCTCGGCCGGTCTCTCGCCCGTGCGTCAGGACGACGCGTTCATCCGCGTCTCGGACATCAACAAGGCGGGTGTGACGACGATCATGGTCGAGCAGAACGCCCGCCGTTGCCTGCAGATCTGCGACCGCGGTTATGTGCTCGACCAGGGCAAGGATGCGTACGAGGGCACCGGGCGCGAGCTGTTGAGCGACCCCAAGGTCATCGGACTGTACCTCGGGACGCTCGCCGACGACGTCGCCTGAGCGCTTCGACGAGGGGCGGGATGCTTCGGCATCCCGCCCCTTTCGCATGCCGCACGGCGGTGCAGTCATGGCTACCTGCCCGTACGAGGAAGGCCCCGGATGCGAGCATCCGGGGCCTTCCGAGTGATCGATCGATCAACTCATCGATTCGATCAGTTGGTGCGCTCGATGGTGTTGCCCGCGACGTACTTGTAGATGCCGATCGTGGCGCCCTGCGGGTCGCCGTTCTCGTCGAACGTCACGTCGCCGGAGTAGCCGTCGTAGTCGGCCGTGCCGCCGTCGTTGATGATCTTTGCGCACTCGGCGAAGCTGGTGCACTTCTCACCGTCGCCCGAACCGCCCGAGACCTCCTGCATCTTGGCCGCGATGTCGGCGCCCTCGGTCGAACCGGCCGCGAGCGACGCGAGCGCCACCAGGATCACGGCGTCGTAGGCCTCGGCCGCGTAGGTGAAGTCCTTCACCTCGGGGTTGCCGGCAGCCGTCCACGACGCCTGCAGGCGATCGGTGAAGTCGTCCTCGAGTGCGGGGCCCGCCTTCGTGCCCTGCGCGCCCTCGAGCGAGACCGAGATCTCGTCGCCGTAGTCGGACAGGTTGCCGTCGACCATGTAGAACTTGTCGGCCGAGATGCCGGCGTTCACCAGCAGCGGCGCGATGGTCTTGAACTGCTCGAACGACACGATCGCGACGGCATCCGGGTTCTGCGCCTTGATCGACTCGACCTGCGCATCGAACTGCGCGTCGCCGACGTTGAACGAGACCGACTCGACGACCTCGCCGCCGGTGCCCTCGAACGTCGTGGTGAGCGCGTCGTTCAGGCCGGTGCCGTAGGCGTCGTTCTGGTAGATGATGCCGAGCGTCTTGGCGCCGTCCTCGGCGATCAGGTTGCCGAGCACCTCGCCCTGCAGCAGGTCGCTGGGGGCGGTGCGGAAGTAGAGTCCGTCGTCCTCCCAGGCGGTGAAGTCGGGGGACGTGTTCGACGCCGAGATCTGGAGGATCCCCGCGCTCACGTTTCCGTCGAGCACCAGCTTAGAGACACCGGAGGCGGCCGCACCGACGATCGCACTGACGTCAGCGTTGCGCAGCTTCTCGATCGACGTCTCGTACGCCTTGGTGTCGGTGTCGCCCTCGTCCTCGGCGGTGAGGTCGATGGTGATGCCGGCCTCCGCCGCGTTGACCTCCTCGACCGCGAGTCCGACACCGGACTCCATGGGCGGTCCCAGGAATGCCAGCGACCCCGTCTTCGGCAGCAGCGAGCCGAGCTTGAGGGTGAGATCGGTGGCGGGCGCGCCGCCGTCGGACGAGTCATCGGACGGGGTGCTGCTGCAACCCGCGATGACGAGGGCAGACGCGCTGACAAGCGCAATGCCTGCGAAGATCTTCGCGGTGCGCGAACCCTTCAGTGCCTTCATAATGCTCCCTTGCGTAACTGAGAGTGGACGTGACCACAGTCGAGTGCTCTAACCCTAGGGTGCAGAAGCGCTCCGTAGGGGTCGCAAGTGTTTCGGTGCGTTAACGATCCGCTACGCGGTGGAATACCGGTTTCAGACGATGGGCGTGGGAGCGGTCCTTCGCCCTCGTCGCGCGGCGAGCAGCAGGTCGATCACGAACACGACGATCGCGATCCAGACGATCACGAAACCGGCCCAGCGCTCGGCCGGCATGGGCTCGTGGAGGAAGACGACGCCGATGACGAACTGCATCACCGGGGTGATGAACTGGATCATCCCGATGACGGTGAGATCGATCCGGCGCGCACCGGCGGCGAACAGAAGCAGGGGCACGGCCGTCGCGATCCCGGCGCAGGCCAAGAGCACTGCGTGCCATCCGCCGTTCACGCCCATCGTGAGGCCCGCTGGGGTCTGAGCCACCAGGATGAGCTGCACGACGGCGATCGGGATCAACCAGAAGGACTCGAGGGTCAGACCGCTGACGGCATCCACCGCCGGTCCGATTTGCTTCTTGATGAGTCCGTACAGACCGAAGGAGGCCGTCAGCGAGAGGGCGATCCACGGGAACTCGCCGTGGGCCACGATGATCACGACCACGGCGACCGAGGCGATCGCGATCGCCGCCCATTGGAGCCGGCGGATCCGCTCGCGCAGCACGAACACGCCCAGGAGCACCGTCGTGATCGGGTTGATGAAGTACCCGAGGCTCGTCTCGACCACGTTTCCCGTCAGGGTGCCGATGAGGAACACCTGCCAGTTGACGTAGATGAGCAGGCCCGCGAGCGCCGTCCAGCCGAGGAGCTTCGGCCGCCGGATGATCGCCAGGAACGCCGTCCAGCCCCGCATGACGGTGAGGAGCAGGAGGCAGAAGACGAACGACAGCAGCACCCGCCAGGCGACGACCTCCCAGGGCCCCGTGGGCACGAGAAGCAGGAAGTACAGGGGCAGCACGCCCCACAGCAGATAGGCACCGCCCGCGTAGGCGACTCCGGAGGTCTGGCTCGACGAAGCGCGGGGGACGGAACTCACCGCACAACACTATGCCCGCGGTGCGCATCCGCTGGCGGTTCCGTGGCCTGCCGGATGATTTCGGCAGGAATCGGATGCCGCATGGCGGATGCTGTGCTTTCTTCCCGGGGTGGGGGGCAGGCGCACGGCTGCACGAGATCGAGACGAGCACGTCGTGGAAGATCGGATCGCGCCTCACCTCCGTGGCGCATGCGCTGCGACTTCCCCGACCGTCGTCGCTCCGACGGCGCGGGCGCGACGACTCCGCCGCGCGCTGACGAAGAAGGGGCCCGGATGCCGAAGCATCCGGGCCCCTTCTCGGGAACGCTGAATCAGCGGACGACGACCGCCAGGACGTCGCGAGCCGACAGGACGAGGAACTCGTCCGCACCGAACTTGACCTCGGTGCCGCCGTACTTGCTGTAGAGCACGCGGTCGCCGACGGCGACGTCGAGCGGAACGCGGTTGCCGTTGTCGTCGATGCGACCGGGGCCGACCGCCACGACCTCGCCCTCCTGGGGCTTCTCCTTGGCGGTGTCGGGGATGACCAGGCCACTCGCGGTGGTCTGCTCGGCCTCGACCTGCTTGATGACGATGCGGTCCTCGAGCGGCTTGATGGAAACCGACACGGTCTACCTCTTCTTTCTTGACGCTGACACGAAAGACTTGTTCGCACTCTCAACCCGAGAGTGCTAACGCCAGTGTAGGCGCTTCGCTGGCACTCATGCAACGCGAGTGCCAGCCGCGCCGCCCGCGTAGGCTGTGCGAGTGGAGATGTCTGAGCTGCAAGCGCTGCTGACCCCCGTCGGGCTGGAGTTGCTGGATGCGCTCGGCAGCATCGAGTCGACGGACGAGGTCGCGCGCGCGGTGTCGCGGTTGCGGGCCGACGGACACTCCCCCGAACTCGTCTCGGCCGTGGTCGGCCAGGCGCACCTGCGTGCGAAGGCGGGAGCGAAGTTCGGACCGTTCGCCGAGCGGATGCTGTTCACCCGCGCGGGCCTCGAGCAGGCCACGCGCCTCGGCGTCGCCGCCCGCCACGCCCAGCGCATGCGCAGCGCCGGGCTGACCCGCATCGCCGACCTCGGCTCCGGGATTGGCGGCGATGCCCTCGCCTTCGCCGGAGCCGGTCTCGATGTGCTCGCGGTCGACGCCGACCCGGTGACCGCGGCGATCGCGGCGTACAACCTCGCCCCGTTCGGTGAGAGCGCGACTGTGCAGCACGGCGCCGCCGAGAGCGCCGACCTCGACGGGCGCGACGCGGTGTGGATGGACCCCGCCCGGCGCACGGCCGGGCACAGCGAGACCCGTCGCGTTTCGCCCGACGACTACTCCCCCTCGCTGGACTGGGCATTCGCGCTCGCGTCCCGCGTGCCGACCGGGATCAAGCTCGGCCCCGCGCACGATCGCGATGCGCTGCCGGCCGATGCCGAGGCCCAGTGGGTCAGCGCCGATGGCAGCGTGGTCGAGCTCGTGCTCTGGACCGGGGCTCTGGCCCGGGCCGGCGTGCGCCGCGCCGCGCTCGTGATCCGCGGCGAGCGCTCGCACGAACTCACCGCCGGCGCGGACGCCGTCGACGCCGAGGTGCGCCCGCTCGGCGCCTTCCTGCACGAACCCGACGGAGCGGTCATCCGGGCTCGTCTGATCGGCGACGTCGCCCGCAGCCTCGACGCCGGCATGCTCGACGAGAAGATCGCCTACCTGACCTCGGATGCCGCGCTCACCAGCCCCTTCGTGCAGTCCTTCCGGGTGCGCGAGACGATGGCCGCGAACCCGAAGTCGATCAATGCCGTGCTCAAGGCGAACGACATCGGCACGCTGGAGATCAAGAAGCGCGGAGTCGATATCGACCCGGCGCAGTTCCGCAAGAAGCTCACGCTGCGCGGTGGTGCCTCGGCCACGTTGATCCTGGTGCGGGTCGGAGACCAGCGCCGCGCGATCCTCGCCGACCGGGTGTCCGCCGCCGAGTAGGTCAGCCGGCTCGGGCTTCGGTGATCGTCAGGTAGGGCGTCTGGCTCGCGGTGAAGGCGAGAGTGAGCGACGAGCCGGGCCCGGAGCCCGATCCGTCGTCCGACACGAAGGTGGACAGGCCGGCGTCGATCGCCGTCGTGGAAGGCAGGCAGACCGCATCGAGCTGTGCGGCATCGACGATCAGGCAGGCCTCGGGCTCGACCGTCTCGCCGTATCGATTCGCCATCCAGACCGGCTCGTCTCGGAAGTAGCCGACGACGCTCAGGTTCATCTCGAAGCCCTGCGCGACGAGTTCCTCGGCCCGCGTGCGCTCGTCGCCGACGAACTGGGCGAGGATCGATGACGACGAGTCCCACTGCTGGATCGATGCGATCGGATCCCCGTCGGTGGCGACCACGATGTACGCATTGATCGTCGTGAAGACGGCGGTCACCTCGTCGACGGTCTCGCCGGGGCGCATGACCGCGACGTTGATTCCGACGTTCTGGAAATCGGACGTGCGCTGGCACTGGGATTGCGTCGCGACATCGACATCGACGACGGCGCAGGTCAGATCCCCTTCTCCCTTGGTGCCCAGCCAGACGATCGCACCGGAGTCGTCGTCCTGCCCGACCGCACGCAGCGTGCCGGGGTCGAAGTCGGATTCGTCTTCGAGAAGAGCACGCCGCTCCTGCTGCTCCGCGGTCAGCGCGATCGCATCGGACGGCGGCGCGAAGACGGCCCAGCCGATACCGATCCCCAGTGCGAGCAGCAGCACTGCGGACACCGTCACGAACCGCCAGTGCCGACGCAGCACCGCGCGCGTCCCCGGAGCCGCCTCCGGTTCTCGTGCGTCCGCGGAATCCTTCGCCGCAGCATCGGCGTCTTCCGGTCCGGGTCCGAACTCCTCGAGAGCCGGTTCGCTCTCGGCCCGCTCATCGGACGCCGGGGCCGGGGCGGGCGACGTCATACCTGGGATCGTCTCCCTCGCGTCAGGGATCGGAAGCGAGACCTCACGGACGATCGCAGCGTGCGCCTGCTCCAGGTCGCGCAGGCGGCGAGCGTCTTCCGACGTGAGTCCCCCCGCACGTCCGTACGCTTTGCGCTGCAGACGGCGCAGTTCCTCGTCGGTGCTCATCCCACGCTTCCCGGCGCGGGATCGCGGGTGATCTCGAGATACGACGGCCCCGCCCCGTAGGCGTACGAGATGCGGGTCGTGCCCCCGGTCTCCTCGTCAGGCCGTTCGAAGACCAGGGACCGCGGGCCCGTCTCCTCCGCCGGGATCGGATCGCACAACGACAGCGGAGATTCGTCAGAGCCGTCGTAGATCACGCACGTCTCACCGGTTGCAGTACGCGTGGCGGCCCAGATGGGAGTCTCACGGTCGTACCCGGTGATCCAGAGACTCGTCCGCTCGAACCCGAGCGCCACGAGGTTCTCGGCGATCCTCGTCTCTTCCGCGTCGTAGAAAGTACCGAAGTCGTCCGGCTCGCTGTACATGAAGCTGTTCGCGATGACCGCCGGGCGTCCGTCGAGAGTCAGGAACAGCTGCGCCGACACCTGGCGCTTGAGCTCGTCGTCGACGTCGACGGTCAGCACCGCATCCATCCCCGAGGAGCGCACCGCATCCGCGCCGTTGCACGTGGGTCGGTACACCTCGCCATCGCTGAACACGAGGCACGTGGAGGCCCCGTCCCCCTTCGTCGCGGCCCACACGACCACGTCGGCCTCGACCGCCATGACTCGGATCGAACCGGCGTCGTACTCGCCGCCGTCGACGAGGCGCTGCTGCCACTGCTGCTGCGCCTCGCTGATCACGATGACGTGTTCGGCCGGCCGCGTGAGCAGCCAGCCGGCGACCGCGCCGATCCCGAACACCACGACGATCGCGACCGCGATCGTGATCGCCCGTCGTATCGCCGACCGACGGGGCCGGTCGATGGACGGATTCTCCGCGCTCTCCTGGTCGTGCGGGTGTGCGTCGATCTCCGATGAGGCGACCTCGCCGCCGGGCGTGACCGGCTCCGGACCGGAGGGATGCTCGACACGCGGGTCCCCGTCACGACGGGAACCGAGTTCCTCGAGACGTTCCATCTCAGCGGTGGTCAACCTGCCCTCGCGCCCGTACGCGCGCGCCTGCAGGGCGCGCAGTTCGACGGCTTCCTCGGCGTCGAGCATCCGGCGTCAGCCCAGTCTCTCGAACTGCATGCCGGCCCAGACGAGCCAGCCCAGGCTGTACACCGTCGCGGTCAGCCCGAGCACGAGCGCCCAGCGCCCCATCCCCCGACTCTCGACCGGTCGGCGCAACGACATGATCGACGCGATGATCGCGACCACCCCCACCGGCAGGCCCCAGCCGACGAAGAACGAGGCGCCGAGGGCGACGATCGCCGCGAGCAGCGCCCACGGAGCGAGGCGGGCGTCATCGACGACCATCTCGGTCTCGGCGGGCGCCCACGCGGTGCGACCCGTGGGGTCGTCCGCATCCGGACCGCTCACGACCACGGGCTCGATGCCCACGGGGCCGGTCGGCAGCCGCGTGTATCCGTCGCGACGCGCTCCGGGCAGTCGTGCGGAACCTGCCGGGCTCTCGACCTCGCCGCTCGGCCGGTCGATGCGCGGAGTCGGTGAAGGCGTGGGCGTCCCCGGTGCGGGCGTCGGCTCCGTGGAGTCGGTCATACGGTGACCGCCTCGGCGACCTGGATCTCCGTCACGGGAAGCGTCGAGTCGGCGCCGAAGGCGAGCGTGGACGGCTGCTTGCCGGAGGAGATCAGCTCGGCGGCGAGCGCCGCGATCATGGCCCCGTTGTCGGTGCAGAGCGAGAGCGGCGGGATGCGTACCGTCACGCCCGCCGCGGCTGCGCGCTCGAGGGCGACGTCGCGCAGGCGGCGATTGGCGATCACTCCCCCGCCGAGCAGCAGTCGGGGAACGCCGAGATCCGCGCAGGCGGCGAGCGCCTTCGTGACGAGCACATCGACGACCGCCTCGCGGAAACTCGCCGCGACATCGGCCACCGGCACCTCGACGCCGTCGGCCTCGCATTTCTCGACCCAGCGCGCGACCGCCGTCTTCAGCCCCGAGAACGAGAAGTCATAGCGGTGCTTCGCCAGGTCGGAGGCGCGGGACAACCCGCGCGGGAAGCGGATCGCGTTCGGGTCTCCGTCGACGGCCGCCCGATCGATCTCGGGCCCACCGGGGTACGGAAGCGAAAGCAGACGGGCGACCTTGTCGAACGCCTCTCCTGCCGCGTCGTCCATCGTCTCCCCGAGGAGTTCGACGTCGGTCGTGAGGTCGCGAACATGCAGGAGCGAGGTGTGCCCGCCCGACACGAGAAGCGCGATCGTCGGGTACTCGAGAGGTTCGGAATCGGCCGTGAGGATGTCGGCCGCGATGTGCCCGACGAGGTGGTTGACCGCATAGAGCGGCTTGTCGAGCGCGACCGCGAGGCCCTTGGCGGCCCCGACACCGACCATGAGCGCGCCGGCGAGACCGGGCCCGCTCGTGACGGCGACGGCGTCGAGGTCGGCGAGACCCACGCCCGCCTCGGCCAGGGCCGCGTCGATCGACGGCTGCAGGGCCTCGAGGTGCGCGCGGGCGGCGACCTCGGGCACCACTCCCCCGTAGCGGGCGTGCTCGTCCATGCTCGAGGCGATCGTGTTCGACAGCAGGGTGCGTCCGCGCACGATCCCGATGCCCGTCTCGTCGCAGCTCGTCTCGATCCCCAGCACCAGCGGTTCGCTCATGCGCTCACCTCGCTCCCCATGCCGGAGTCGTTCCCCGGCGACCTGCGCAGCACGAGCCGCATCACGATCGCATCCACATCATCCGGCTGATAGTAGCGGGGACGCCGTCCGATCTCCTCGAAACCCTCTGAGAGGTACAACCCCTCCGCAGACGGGTTGTCGGCTCGCACCTCGAGGAACACCTCGCGCGCCCCGCGCTCGCGCGCGGCATCGAGCAGGGCGCGCAGCAGAGCCCGTCCCCGCCCCGCCCCGCGATGGTCGGCGTCGAACGCGATGGTCTGGATGTCGGCATCCGCACTGCCGCGCAGCGCGCGCACACCGCCGTAGCCGATGACCGAGCCCTCTTCATCGTCGACGAGGTAGCGCCCATGCTCGCTGACGAGTTCGGCGGCCATCGCCTCGGCGCTCCACGCGTCGGTCGGGAACGAACGCCGCTCGATCCCCATGATCGCGTCGAGGTCCGCGGCGGTCGCATCGCGCAGGGTCACAGCCCCACCCGCTTCGGGGCGGCCGGCTGCTTCACGTCGGGCTGACGGAGGTAGAGGGGCTCGGAGCCTGCGAGTTCGCGACCGGCGGCGTGAGCCCGGGCGCCGACGCGAGCGAGATCGACGGCCGACAGCGCGGCGACGTCGATCCGGCGGACGCCGTCGAGGTGCGCGTCCGCGTCGACGACCGGAACGAGCACGGTGTCGACGAGCACTCGCGGAAGTTCGTCGGCGTCGACGCCGTCGAAGACCGTGATCGCGACCTCACGTCGTCGCGCGTCGGTGACGATCGCGAACGGCCCGGTGACGGCATCCGTCTCGATCGCCGTGAGCGCCGCCGCGTGATGGCTGGGGACGGGGAGCACGGGGATGCCACGACCGAGCGCGAAAGCCCGGGCGGCGGCGATCCCGATGCGGAGTCCGGTGAAGGGGCCGGGGCCCATGCCCGCGACGACGTGCGAGACGTCGTCGCCGCCCGACGCGGCCAGCGCCTCGACGAGCAGGTCGCCGATCACCTCGGCGTGCCCGAGCGCGTCGCTCGTGCCCGCCTCGGCGCGGCGCACGCCGTCGGGATCGATCAGCGCGACGGCGCTGCCCAGGGAGGTGTCGACGGCGAGGATCACCTCTCCAGGGTAGTCGCCGTTCACGGGTGGCCGTCGGTCGGGCTGTCGCGCCGGGAGCGAGGGGACTCAGGCCTCGATGCGCGTCATGGTGAAGTAGCGCGGCGCATCGGCGTCGAGCTCGGCCGGATCGATCTCGCCGCCGTCGTCGCCGACGGGACGCTCGAGCTCGATGTCCCACCAGGCATCGGCGAGGTCCTCCGCCATGCCGCGCCCCCACTCGACCACGACGACCGATCGCGCGAGGTCGAGGTCGAGGTCGTCGAGCTCCGCTCCGGAGCCGAGCCGGTATGCATCGACGTGCACCAGCGGGGCCCGGCCGACCAGCGACGGGTGCGTGCGTGCGATCACGAACGTCGGGCTCTGCACCGGCCCCCGCACACCGAGCCCCTCGGCCAGGCCGCGCGTGAAGGTCGTCTTCCCGGCACCGAGGGGACCTGTGAGGATCAGCAGGTCGCCGGCTTCGAGCTGCTCGCCGATCAGGAAGCCCAGGCGCTCCATGTCGTCGGAGGAGGCGACCTCGCGGCGCCCGAGGAAGGCGGGATCGACGCTCATGTCGTCCTCCGCGGAACGCGCGCTCCGATGCGGGTGACGATCTCGTAATTGATCGTGTCGGCGGCATCCGCCCAGTCGGCGGCCGAGGGCACACCCAGCGTGGGGTCGCCGAACAGCACGACCTCATCGCCGATCGAGACCGGGGTGTCTCCCACGTCGACGACGAACTGATCCATGGCGATGCGGCCGACGTTGGTGAAGCGCTGCCCGCCGATCGAGACCGGCAGCCGACCCGACGCGTGCCGGGGCACGCCGTCGGCGTATCCGAGCGGCACGAGCGCGAGAGTCGTGTCGCGGTCGGTGCGATGGTCGTAGCCGTACGAGACGCCGGTGCCGGCGGGCACCCGGCGCACGGCGGCGACGGCTCCGCGGAGCGTCATCGCCGGACGCAGGCCCAGTTCGGCGGAGGTGCGGTCGTCGAACGGCGAGAGCCCGTAGATGCCGACGCCGATGCGCACCGCATCGAGCCGCATCTCGGGTCGGTCGATCGCGGCGGCCGTGGCGGAGATGTGCCGGATCTCGGGATGGATGCCGAGGGATGCCGCGACCTCGACCCCCTCCTCGAACTTCGCCAGAGCTGCGCGATCGTCGTCGAGGGACGTGTTGGAGAGATGGCTGAAGAGCCCCACCACCCGCAGACGTCCGATGCGTTCGTGCCGGGCGGCCTCGGCGAGGACCCGTGCCCAGTCCGCCGGGGCGATGCCGTTGCGCGACAGACCGGTCTCGAACTTCAGATGCACGGCGACGGGGCGATCGACGCTCGCGACCGCCGCGGCGGCCTCCAGCTGATCGAACGAGGAGATGCCGAGCTCGATGCTCTCGGCCGCCGCACGGTCGAAACGCTCGCCGGGCGCGTGCAGCCACGCGAGGATCGGGGCGGTGATCCCCTGCCGGCGCAGCTCGAGCGCCTCGGGGATCTCGGCGACGCCGAGCCTCGTCGCGCCGCCGGCCAGCGCAGCCACGGCGGCAGCGGCCGCTCCGTGACCGTAGGCGTTGGCCTTCACGACGGCGATGACCTCCACACCGGTCAGACGGCGGAAGTGGCGGACGTTGTCGGCGATCGCATCGATGTCGACGGATGCCTCGCGGAACGGAACGGTCACGGCTGGCCTCCCTCGGCGACGACGAAGGCGGTCGCGAGTCCCGCGTCATGACTCATCGTGAGGTGCAGGGTCGCGATCCCGCGCTCGACGATCACGTCGGCCGTCGATCCCGCCAGCACGAAGTACGGCCGACCAGATTCCTCCGACGCGATCTCGATCTCGGTCCAGTGCACGCCGTCCGAGCCGCCGAGCGCCTTGATCAGCGCCTCTTTCGCGGCGTACCGGGCAGCGAGCGACGGAAGCCGGAGGCTCCGCTCCGCGGGCGCGAAGAGACGCTCCAGGAGACGAGGGGTGCGCTCGAGGGTCCGCTCGAATCGCGGGATGTCGACGAGGTCGATGCCGGTCCCGATGATCACGGTTCCAGCCTACTCGCGGCGCACGGTCGGACCCGTGCACCGCGAACCCGGCTCATTCGACGGTGACGGACTTCGCGAGGTTGCGCGGCTGGTCGACGTCGAGCCCCTTCGCCGTGGCGAGCGCCATCGCGAAGATCTGCAGCGGGACGACCGCGAGCAGCGGTTCGAACATCGCGCCGGCGAGCGGGATGCGGATGACCTCGTCGGCGAAGGGCAGCACGGCGGCGTCGCCCTCTTCGGCGATCACGATGACCCGGGCTCCGCGGGCGCGGATCTCCTGGATGTTCGAGACGACCTTCGAGTGCACGAGCGCCGAGTGGCGGGGCGACGGCACGAGCACGAACACCGGCTGCCCGGGCTCGATGAGCGCGATCGGACCGTGCTTGAGCTCGCCGGCGGCGAAGCCCTCGGCGTGGATGTACGAGATCTCCTTGAGCTTGAGCGCGCCCTCGAGCGCGATCGGGTAACCCACGTGGCGGCCGAGGAAGAGCACAGAGCGGGTGTCGGCCATCCAACCGGCGAGCTGGGAGACGTGCTCGTTCTCATCGGCGAGCACCCGGGCGATCTTGTCGGGCAGGGCGCTGAGCTCGTCGACGTCGGTCGACGCGTCGGCGACCGAGCCGCGCACGCGCCCCATGTGCAGACCGAGCAGGAGGAGGGCGGTGATCTGCGCCGAGAAGGCCTTGGTCGAAGCGACCGCGACCTCGGGGCCGGCGTGCGTGTAGACGACGGCATCCGACTCGCGCGGGATCGTCGCGCCCTGCGTGTTGCAGATCGACAGCGTGCGTGCGCCGCGCTCGCGGGCGTACTTGACCGCCATGAGCGTGTCCATCGTCTCGCCCGACTGGCTGATGGAGACGACGAGGGTGTCGGCGCCGATCACCGGGTCGCGGTAGCGGAACTCGTGCGCGAGCTCGACGTCGACCGCGACGCGGGCCCACTGCTCGATCGCGTACTTGCCGACGAGCGCCGCGTACGAGGCGGTGCCGCACGCGGTGATGATGACGCGGTTGATACCGAGGAAGAGGTCGTCGAGTCCGTCGAGCTCGGGGATCACGACCTGGCCGTCGTGGATGCGCCCGCGGATCGTGTTGGCGACGGCCTCGGGCTGCTCGGAGACCTCCTTGGCCATGAAGCTCGCCCATCCGCCCTTCTCGGCGGCGGCGGCATCCCACGAGACCTCGAACGGCTCGGGTTCGACCGGGGTGCCGGCGAAGTCGACGACGGTGACGGCGTCGGGCGTGATCGACACGATCTGGTCCTGACCGATCGCGAGCGCGTGGCGGGTGTGCTCGACGAAGGCGGCCACATCGGAACCGAGGAAGTTCTCGCCCTCGCCGAGGCCGATCACGAGCGGGGAGTTGCGGCGGGCGCCCACGACGAGCCCTTGGTGGTCCTGGTGCACGGCCAGCAGGGTGAACGCGCCCTCGAGGCGGTTGACGACGCTGCGGAACGCGAGCTGCAGGTCGCCGCCGTTCTGCGCGTACTCACGGCCGAGCAGGGCTGCGGCCACTTCGGTGTCGGTCTCGCTGCGGAACGCGACGCCGGCGGCCACCAGCTCATCGCGGAGCGAGGCGAAGTTCTCGATGATGCCGTTGTGGATCAGTGCGAGCTTGTCGTCGTCGGCGAGATGAGGGTGCGCGTTGACGTCGGTCGGGCCGCCGTGCGTGGCCCAGCGGGTGTGACCGATACCGGTCGTGCCGTCGGGCAGCGGGGCGTCGGAGAGCGAGTCGCGCAGAGCGCTGAGCTTGCCCGCCTTCTTGCGCATGCCGAGCGCTCCGTCGCCGTCGATGACCGCGACGCCCGCGGAGTCGTATCCGCGGTACTCGAGGCGGGCGAGACCGGCGAGAAGGATGTCCTGGCTGGGGCGCGGGCCCACGTATCCGACGATTCCACACATGCCGTCAAGAATAGGCGCGTTTTTTTGCGAGCCGTCCGAACAATCGACCCCGCCCGACGGGTCAGAGCTTGCGCAGGAGCACGCTCTCGACCGAGTGATCCGCGCCCTTGTTCAGCACCAGGCGGGCGCGATGCTTGGTCGGCATCACGTTCTCGACGAGGTTGGGCATGTTGATCTCGTTCCAGTACCCGAGGGCCGTCGTGATCGCCTCCTCATCGGTGAGGTGCGCGAACACGTTGAAGTACGACGACGGATTGCTGAACGCACCCTCGCGCAGGGCGAGGAAGCGCTCGACGTACCAGTTCGCGATGTGGTCGCTGTCGGCGTCGACGAAGATCGAGAAGTCGAAGAGGTCGCTGACCGCGACGTCGTTCGGCGCCGCCGGCGGCTGGAGCACGTTCAGCCCCTCGACGATGACGACGTCGGGGCGACGCACCACCACGTGCGCGTCGGGAACGATGTCGTAGCGCATGTGCGAGTAGAAGGGCGCGCGCACCTCGGGCGCCCCGCTCTTGACCTCGGTGAGGAACTCGATGAGCGAGCGCCGGTCGTAGGACTCCGGGAAGCCCTTGCGCTCCATCAGGCCGCGACGCTCGAGCTCGGCGTTCGGATAGAGGAAACCGTCGGTCGTCACCAGCTCGACGCGCGGCGTGCCGGGCCACCGGCTCATCAGCTCGCGCAGGAGACGGGCGATCGTCGACTTCCCGACCGCGACGGAGCCGGCCACACCCACCACGAACGGGGTCGTCGAGTCCTCCTCCTGGAGGAACGAGCTGGTCGCAGCGCCGAGGCGCTTGGTCGACGTCGCGTACAGGCTGAGCAGGCGGCTGAGGGGCAGGTAGACCTCGCGCACCTCGTCGAGGCTCAGACGATCGCCGATGCCGCGGATCTCCACGACCTCGGTCTCGCTGAGCGGCTGATCGAGGTCGGCGGCCAGTCGCGCCCATTCCGCCCGCCCGATCTCTCGGTACGGCGAGAGGGGCTGCGTGGGGTCGACGGTGGTCACCCGACCATCGTATCGGGGCGACGGTAGTCTCTACGCGTGCGCCTCGGAGTCCTCGACATCGGTTCCAACACCGTCCACATGCTCGCCGCCGACGTGCGGCCGGGCGGGCGTCCGCTCGCGACGACGAGCGATCGCTCGGTGCTGCGCCTGATGCGGTATCTGCTGCCCGACGGCTCGATCTCCGAAGAGGGGGTCCTCGCGCTGGAGCGGGCGGTCGCGCAGGCCCGCCGGGTCGCCGAGGAGGAGCGCGTCGATGCCCTGCTCGCCACCGCGACGAGCGCGGTGCGCGACGCCGCGAACGGTGCAGAGGTGATCGCACGGATCGAAGCCGCTCTCGCGCAGCCGCTGCAGGTGCTCGACGGCGAGACCGAGGCCGAGCTGACGTTCCTCGCGGTGCGGCGCTGGTTCGGGTGGTCGGCGGGTCAGATCCTGCTCCTCGATATCGGCGGCGGTTCGCTCGAGATCGCCGCCGGTGGCGAGGAGCTCCCGGATGCCGCGGCATCCGTTCCGCTGGGCGCCGGACGCATGACCGTCCAGTTCCTGCCGAACGACCCACCCGGGGAGGACGACGTCGAGCGTCTGCGCGCGCACGCGCGCGACACCCTCGATCAGGTGCTGCCCCGCTTCGCGGACCTCCCCCGCCCCGACCACGTGGTCGGATCGTCGAAGGCCATCCGCTCTCTGGCGCGCCTCGTCGGGTATCCGGTGCCCGGGTGGTCGGGATCCGAGCGGATGCTGCTCCCCCGCGCGTCGCTGGGATCCTGGATCCCTCGCCTCGCGCGCCTGCCAGCGTCGGCCCGGCAGGAGCTGCCGGGTATCACACCGGATCGCACGTTCCAGATCGTCGCCGCCGCGGTCTCGCTGCACACGGCGATGACCGTCCTGAAGGTGGACGAGCTCGAGGTCTCGCCGTGGGCGCTCCGCGAGGGAGTGCTCCTGCGTTACATCGAGCAGCTGGGTCAGTCCCCGACCTGAGCTCGCGTCGGCCGCAGGGGCGCGAGCGGCTGCTCAGGACGGGGACTGCGCTCGGTGAGGAGTCGGGCTCTCAGAGCGCGAGGCGCTCGCGCACGATATCGGCGAGGCGGTCGGCGTACGCCTGCGCGGATTCCGCGTCGGCGGCCTCGACCATGACACGCACGAGCGGCTCGGTGCCGGACTTGCGCAGCAGCACACGCCCGGTGTCACCCAGCTCGGTCGCGACCGCGCGGACGGCGGCCTGGACGACCTCGTCGTCATCGACACGGTCCTTGTCGACACCGCGCACGTTGATGAGCACCTGCGGGTAGACGGTCATCACGGCCGCGAGCTCGGCGATCGTCTTGCCCTGGCGCGCCATCTCGGCGACCAGGTGCAGACCGGTGAGCAGGCCGTCGCCGGTGGTGGCGAACTCGCTCATGATCACGTGACCGGACTGCTCGCCGCCGAGGGCGAAGCCGCCGGCGTTCATGTCTTCGAGCACGTAGCGGTCGCCCACCGCGGTCTGACGCACCGTGATGCCGTGCTCGCGCATGGCGACGTGCAGGCCGAGGTTGCTCATCACGGTGGCGACGAGCGTGTCGTCGGTGAGATGACCGCGCTCCTTCATCGACACCGCGAGGATCGCCATGATCTGGTCGCCGTCGATGACGTTGCCCGCGGCGTCCACGGCGAGGCAGCGGTCGGCGTCGCCGTCGTGCGCGATGCCGATGTCGGCACCGAGACGCACGACCGCCTCCGCGAGGTTGTCGAGGTGCGTCGAGCCGACGCCGTCGTTGATGTTGAGACCGTCGGGTTCGGCGCCGATGACGATGACATCGGCTCCCGCGTCGCGGAAGGTCTCGGGCGAGACGCCGGAGGCGGCGCCGTGGGCGCAGTCGAGCACGACCTTGATGCCCTCGAGCCGATTCGGCAGCGACCCCAGGAGGTGCACGACGTACCGGTCCTCGGCATCCGAGAACCGGTCGATCCGACCGACGCCCTCGCCGGTGGGGCGCAGCATCTCGCCGGACATGGCGGCCTCGATGCGCTGCTCGACGACGTCGGGCAGCTTGACGCCGCCGCGCGCGAAGATCTTGATCCCGTTGTCGGGCGCCGCGTTGTGCGACGCCGAGATCATGACACCGAAGTCGGCGTCACGGTCGGCGACGAGGAACGCCAGCGCGGGGGTCGGGATGACACCCGCCTCGAGCACGTCGACGCCCGAGGAGGCGAGACCGGCGGCGACCGCCGCGGTCAGGAAGTGTCCCGAGACCCGGGGGTCGCGAGCCACGACTGCGGTCAGACGCTTGCCTTCGGCTTTGCGTGCCTCCGCAGTACGGCCCTGGCCCAGGACGACAGCAGTCGCCTGGGCCAGGGTGAGCGCGAGGTCGGCGGTGAGGATGCCATTGGCAAGCCCCCGCACACCGTCCGTGCCAAAGATCGGCATCGGAAGCAGTGGACCTTAACGCTTCGAGTACTGAGGCGCCTTGCGGGCCTTCTTGAGTCCAGCCTTCTTGCGCTCCTTGACGCGAGCGTCGCGCGAGAGGAAGCCGGCCTTCTTCAGGGTCGGGCGGTTGTTCTCCTCGTCGATGCCGTTGAGGGCACGGGCGATGCCGAGACGCAGCGCACCGGCCTGGCCCGAGGGGCCACCACCGGAGATGCGCGCGATGACGTCGTAGCCGCCGGCGAGGTTGAGGACCGTGAACGGGTCGTTGATGAGCTGCTGGTGCAGCTTGTTCGGGAAGTAGTCCTCGATCGAACGGCCGTTGACCGTGATCGTTCCCGAGCCGGGGATCAGACGCACGCGGGCGATGGCCTGCTTGCGACGACCGACTGCGGCGCCCGGGACGCTGAGCACGGGGCGGGGAGCCGCCTCGACTGCGTCGGTCTCGGGGGTCGAGGTCGAGAAGCTCTGGGGGGTTTCGGTGGTGTCCTGGATGTCAGCCACGAGTATGTCCTTAAGTCTGTACGGCGCTTACTGGGCGACCTGGTCGAGGGTGTACGGCTGGGGCTGCTGCGCGGCGTGCGGGTGCTCGGCACCGACGTACACCTTGAGCTTGGACAGCTGCTGGCGGCCGAGGCTGTTCTTCGGGAGCATGCCACGGATGGCCTTCTCCACGGCGCGGACCGGGTTCTTCTCGAGGAGCTCGGCGTAGGTGACCGACTTGAGGCCGCCCGGGTAACCCGAGTGGCGGTAGGCCAGCTTCTTCTGGAGCTTCTGACCCGTGAGCGCGACCTTCTCTGCGTTCACGATGATGACGAAGTCACCGGAGTCGATGTGGTTGGCGAAGGTGGGCTTGTGCTTGCCACGCAGGAGCGTTGCCGCGTGCGAGGCGAGACGGCCGAGAACGACGTCGGTGGCGTCGATGACGACCCAGTCACGCTGGACCTCGCCGGCCTTCGGGGTGTAAGTGCGCGTCACGATAGTGCTGCTTTCTTGTGTCGAACGGAGAAGTTCGTGAATCCCACTCCGGGGTGGTTCTTCCCGAGAGGGAGGAACACGCCAGTGGAGGGCTCACGTTCGGGTGATGCACCCCGCCGACGAGCGGCACGGGCACCAAAGAGACAGCATACGCTACCGAGCGCGGTCCCTCAAACCGGCCTCACGCGAACCGGGCTCACGCGAGGTCGGACCGCTCCCCCGGCGTCAGCACACGCAGCCGGTGCCCCTGCTCGGCGTGCTCGAAGATCCCTACCAGCCGCTCGAGGGTCTCCGAGAAGTGGAGCCATCCCTCCGCGTGCACCGGCACGATGACGGCATCCGCCAGCACGCCCGCCGCCTCGAGCGCCGTCCGCGCGTTCAGCGTGAGATCGGTGTCGCCGAAGGCACCGACGTTCGCGGCGCCCGTGAACAGCACGGCGATCGCGATCGCCGGGAACCGCTCGCTGATGCGGCGCACGAGATCGACCGAGGCGTTGTCGCCCGAGACGTAGACGGTGGGCTCGCCGGGCGCCTCGAGCACGAAACCCGTGACGAACCCGACCACGGCCTCCGCCCCCTCGGGTCCGTGGAGCGCGGGCACCGCCGTCACGGTGACATCGCCGATCCGATGCTCCTGCCACGGTACGAGCCCCGCGACCTGCGGGATCCGCGTCGCCGACTCCGCCGTGCCCAGCACCAGCGGCACCTCGGGCAGCAGGGCGCGACCCGCGTTGTCGAGGTTGTCGGCGTGCTCGTCGTGCGACAGCAGCACCACGTCGATCGGGCCGAGCGCGGAGGGACGCACGGCCGGACCCGTCAGCTTGCGCAGGCGTGATCCTCCCTCGTACACACCGGGTTCGTCGAACGTCGGATCGGTCAGGAAGCCGTAACCGCCGTACGTGAAGTACAGCGTCGGCCCGCCGACCAGGACTGCGGGAATCGTCGTCATGCTTCGAGTCTGCGGCATCCGGGTCTGCGGCGTCAGTCCGGATGCACCGAGACGAGGATCGGACGGTGATCGCTGGTGCCCTGCGGCAGGGTCGTGATCCGCTCGATCTCGAAGCCCGTCGACGTCGCGAAGTCGTAGTGACCCCGGAACACGCGATAGCGCGTGTAGGTGTGATCGTCGCTGAGGGTCAGGGCGTACCCGTGGTCCCGCACGGCCTGGCCGAGATTCTCCTTGAACACCGGGTAGTTGTAGTCCCCGACCATGAGCTGCGGCAGCCCCTCGCCGAGGGCCGCCAGCGACGTCAGCGCCGCTCGGATCTGGTGCCGTCGCAGCGAGTTCAGCGCCGTGAGCGGAGCCGCGTGGAAGGACCCCACGATGATCTCGCGCCCCTCGTCGATGTCGACCAGCCGCGCGGCGAGGATGCGCTCGTGCGCGGGCTTGAGCATGCGGTCGTGGAGCGACTTCTTGAGCCCGATCGCCCGGATCTCGCGCAACCGGAAAGTGCTCGACCGGTAGTACAGCGCCAGGCCGAGCCGGTTCCCCTGGGTCGCGTCGGCGAGCACGAGACCGCCGATGCTCTCGGGCAGGTGCTGCACGTCGCACTCCTGCAGGCACAGGATGTCGGGATCGTGCTCGCCGACGAGCGCCACGAGCTCGCTGGCGGCCCGGTGCTTGCGGAGGTTGTACGAGATGACCTTCATGATCGTTGCCACGCTACCCCCGGCCGCTATGGGTGGGCTCCGGGTTGTCTTGGCCGCGCGGGTCTGTTATTGATTCACTCGCTGTCGCGTCGCGCCCGCGTCTGTTCGGCGCGCGCGGCGAGCAGATCGTCGGCCGGATAGCCGACCTCGGTGAGGATCAGCCCCCGCGCGGCGAGCACCTTGAACTCGCTCGTGCGGGTGAGCGCGTCGCGCAGCACCACAAGGTCGCCGACGTCCAGTCGCCCCTCCCCCACGGCCACGCAGGCGCCGACGAGCGCGCGCACCATGCTGTGGCAGAACGCGTCGGCCTTGACCTCGGCGACCAGCACTCCCTCGGGATCGCGGGTCCACCGGTAGTCGAGAAGCGTACGGATGGTCGTGGCCTCGTCACGCGGCTTGCAGTAGGCGGCGAAGTCGTGCAGACCGATGAGGGTCTGCGCCGCGGCATCCATCGCGGATGCGTCGAGTCGGCCCCGCACGCTCGTGGTGTCGAGGCGGCGCAGCGGATCGAACCCCGCGACCTCGTCGGCGAGCCGGTAGCGATAGCGGCGCCAGACCGCCGAGAACCGCGCGTCGAATCCCTCGGGCGCGATCGAGGTGCGGCGCACCGCCACGTCGGAGTACGCGCCGAGCACGCCGCGCATCCGTCCGGCGATCGAGGCGGCCGGGTCGATGGCGGCGCGTCCGTGCCGGGACTCGATGCGCGCCCACTGCGCGTCGTCGAGGTCGACGTGCGCGACCTGGCCGGAGGCGTGCACTCCGGCATCCGTGCGTCCGGCGACGACCAGCCGCACGTCGGAACCCACGATCCGCGCCAGCGCCTCTTCGAGCGTGCCCTGCACGGTGCGCAGCGTCGGCTGCCGGGCCCACCCGCGGAAGTGGGTTCCGTCATAGGCGATGTCGAGCCGGATGCGCACGTCGACAAGCCTAGGACACCCACGATGACGGCCCCGGAGCATCCGCGGATGCCGGGGCCGTCATCGCGATCCGGGGAAGGGTCAGATGCCGCCGTCGATCGAACGGATGGTGGTCGCCGGCTCATCCGGCACCATCACCTGGGTGTCGCGGTTCAGGCTCTCGCCGCGGAAGAACCTCTTCGACCGCGGGAACAGGTACCAGACGAACATCAGCACGAGACCGAACGCCAGCGATCCGATGCCGATCACGAAGGTGCCGCCGATGCCGAACAGCACGGTGTAGCCGTAGTCGACGTCCCACATGTCGATCGCCGACTGCACGAACGCTCCGGTGAGCATCAGTCCACCCAACAGGGGGAAGAGGCCCTTGAAGAAGAACTCGCGCGGCGAGCGGAAGATGTCACGACGGAAGTACCAGACGCAGGCGAAGCCGGTGATCGCGTAGTAGAAGGCGATGGCGAGGCCGAGCGACAGGATCGAGTCCTGCAGGATGTTGTCGCTGATGAGCGTCATGCCGATGTAGTAGACCGAGGCGACCACGCCCATGACGATCGTCGAGAACGACGGCGTCTTGTACTTCGGATGCACGTCCTTGAACTTCGCGGGAAGCGCACGATAGACGCCCATCGCGAGGGTGCCGCGCGCGGTCGGGAGGATCGTGGTCTGCGTCGAGGAGATCGCCGAGATGATCACCGAGACCACGAGAACCCACCCGAACGGTCCGAGCAGCCCGTCCTTGATGGCGAGGAAGAAGTCGTCGGCGTTGGCCTCGTTGCCGAGTCCCGTACCCGTCTCGCCGAGGCCCGCGTACATCATGGCCGCGATGGTGACCGCGACGTAGGTGAAGAGCAGGATGACGGTGGTGAGCAGAGCCGCGCGGCCCGGGATGCGCTTCGGGTCCTTGGTCTCCTCGTTCAAGGCGAGGCAGGTGTCCCAGCCCCAGTAGATGAAGAGGGCGAGCAGGATGGCCTCCGTGAAGCCCGACCAGTCGGTGAACGCGAACGGGTTCAGCCACTCCAGGTCGAAGGGCGTCGGGTTCGGCGCCGTTCCCGCGAAGAACTGCCAGAGAGCAGTGACGATGAAGATGCCGAGGGCGAGGTACTGGATGCCGAGCAGGATGTTCTGGATGCGCTCGCCGATCTCGACCCCACGCCAGCTCACCCACGTCATCGCGGCGATGAAGACGACGGCCACCACGACCACGCGCCAGTCGTTGTTGGCGAGGTCCTGCCCGATCAGCGACCAGAAGTAGACCGAGGCGATCTGCGCGAGGTTGGCGAGCACGACCATGCCCGCGACGGCGACGCCCCAGCCTCCCATCCAGCCCACCCACGGGCCGAACGCCTTGGTGCCCCAGGTGAACGTGGTGCCGCAGTCGGGCACGGCGTTGTTGAGCTCTCGATACGCGAACGCGATGAGGAGCATCGGCACGAAGGCGATGATGAAGGCGATGGGCGCCTGCGCGCCGACGGCGAGGACCACGAAGCCGAGCGTGGCGACGAGCGAGTACACGGGCGCGGTGGAGGCGAGACCGATCACGGTCGAACCCCAGAGCCCGAGTGTGCCTGCCGCCAGCCCCTTGCCGTCGGGCCGTTCCAGGTGGATGGGCGTCGTAGCTGCCATGGTCAGACAGTAGGGCCATTGCGGTTATCGCGTCAATGACTTTCTCCGAACGACTGATTCCATCCGCGAATGGGTGCGTACGCGACGAAATCCGCAGTTGTGTGAAACCCGCAGTTCAGTTTCGCCCGAGCATCCCGTCGGCGTGGTCGGCGATCCAGGCCATCAGCGGCAGCATCCGCTCCATGAGGTCGCGCCCGAGCGGGGTCAGGCTGTATTCGACGTGCGGGGGCACCGTCGGGAACGACTCGCGGTGCACGAGGCCGTCGTCGGCGAGGGTGCGCAGCGTGGAGGCGAGCATCTTCTCGCTGATGCCGTCGACCTCGCGGCGCAGCTCTCCCCAGCGCAGCGTTCCGTCCGACAACGACGAGAGAACGAGAACGCCCCACTTGCTCATCACGTGGTCGAGGATCACGCGGGTGCTGCACCCCTGCTCGAAGACGAGCGGGGTGCTTTCCCGGATCTGCGCATAACTCACCGTCATGTAGGTACCTTACTTCAAAGTGGGTACCCGCAGGTCGGAAGGTTTCGAATCAGCGCGGGGTTGTCGAAGGTGTCATTCCCACGAAAGGACCCTCATGACCATTCTCGTCACCGGCGCCACCGGACAGCTCGGCCGCCTCGTCATCGACAGCCTCCTCGAGCGCGGCGCGGAGCCGTCGTCGATCGTCGCGGGCGTGCGCGACCTCACCAAGGCATCCGACATCGCCGCCCGCGGCGTGCGCACCGCGGTCGTCGACTACGACCGGGCCGACACGATCGCGGCGGCGCTCGAGGGCGTCGACTCGGTGCTCCTGATCTCGGGTTCCGAGGTCGGTCGCCGCACCGCGCAGCACCAGGCCGTCATCGACGCGGCGAAGGCGGCCGGAGTCGGCAAGCTCGTCTACACGAGTGCTCCGAAGGCCCCGACGAGCGATCTCGTGCTCGCCCCCGAGCACAAGGCGACCGAGGAGCTCATCGCCGCGTCCGGCATCCCCGCCGTGATCCTGCGGAACAACTGGTACACCGAGAACTACGCAGGCAACATCGCGCAGGCCCGCGAGACCGGCGTCGTGGCGGCCAGCGTCGGCGATGGCCGCGTGGCCTCGGCGAGCCGCAAGGACTTCGCGGATGCCGCGGCGGTCGTGCTGCTGGAAGACGGCCACCTCGGCCAGGCGTACGAGCTCGGCGGCGACGTCGCATGGACCTACGACGAGCTCGCCGCCGCGATCGCCGAGGTCATCGGCAGCCCCGTCGAGTACCGCGCGCTGACCGCCGAGGAGCACGCCGCCGCTCTCGAGTCCGCGGGTCTCGACGCGGGAACCGTCGGCTTCGTCACCGCGCTCGACGCGGGCATCCGCGACGGCGCACTGGCCGACACCGACGGGACGCTCGCGCGTCTGATCGGCCGCCCGACCACTCCTCTCGTGGAGGGTCTCCGCCCGCTGGCGTGACCTCGACGGCGTTCCCGCCGCAGAAAGCCCGGTGTCCCTCGCGGATTCCGGGCTTTTCTGCGCCCGGGCGCAGGCGGGCCGCTAGTCTCACGAGTATGAGCATCGATGCACAGGCCGCCCTCGACGCGATCACCGCCGAGGAGCGGGAGTTGGATGTCGATCGTTTCACCGTGACGGATGCCTGGGAGGTGGGCGCCTGGCTGCGCGCGCGTGCCGTCGCCGACGCGTTGCCGATCGTCGTGTCGGTCGTCCTCGGAGGCCAACGCGCCTTCCACATGGCGGCGCCGGGTACGAGCGCCCTCAACGACGCCTGGCTGGAGCGTAAGTTCCGCGTCGTCGAGCACTTCGGCCGCTCTTCTCTGGGCGTGCACTACGACTTCCTCTCCCGAGGAGAAGACTTCGTGCGGTCGTCCCGTCTCGACCCCGCGCTGTACGCGGCGGCGGGCGGCGGGTTCCCGATCCGGATCGGCGGAACGCTCGCGGGCGCGATCGGTGTGAGCGGCCTCGAGATGCACGCCGACCACGCTCTGGTCGTGGAGGCGCTGCGCGCGCACCTCTCGCGCTGAGGCGATCCTCCGCCGCGTCAACCCCCTGGGCCCGGGGCGCTCGACGCGCGATGGTGGTCGCATGGCGAAGAACGTGCGCACGCTCCGTTGCACCCCGGCGGATGTCTTCGAGGTGCTCGAAAACGGATGGCTGTACCCGGCCTGGGTCGTCGGCGCCTCGCGGATGCGCGAGGTCGATGAGACCTGGCCCGCCGAAGGATCCCAGCTGCATCACTCGGTCGGTGTCTGGCCCGCCCTCCTCGACGACACCACCGTCGTCGAGGAGTGGTCACCCCCGAATCGCATGGTCATCCGCGCGAAGGGCTGGCCGATCGGAGAGGCTCGAGTCACCCTGCGGGTCCGTGCAGGGGACGGCGGCACGCTGGTGCGTATCGATGAAGAGCCGGTGAAAGGGCCAGCGACACTGCTCCCGAGCCTGATCACCACGCCGCTCCTTCGCTTCCGCAACGCAGAGACCCTGCACCGCCTGGCGTACCTCGCCGAGGGGCGCGCTCGCTGACCGGCAGCCATTAGCGCCCTCGGGAACCGACCGTCAAGACCCTGACGCCCTCACCGGTACCGAGGAAGACTGCACCCGCCTCACTGATCGGAGAAGCACATGACCTCCCCCCTCCTCACGTCACCCGCCCCGCTCCCCTCCGCACGCGGCCCACTCGGCGATGCGGTGCGGAAGCGCCTGACCGGCGAAGCGGACGCCGTGACCGTGCGGAGCGCTCAGGCCGCAGTGGCGGCGGCATCCGATCTCCTGCGCGACGACGACGTGCAGCTGGCGCTCTTCCTGCTCTACGCCTCCGCGTACGGTTCGCTCCCCGGACTGGATCCTCGCCTGGAGTGGGATCCCGAGCTGATCGCGGTCCGTGGGGTGCTGGAGGCCGCCTTCGAGCAGCGTCTGCGCGAGGTCGTTCCGCTTCCGGAGATGCCGGAGCCCACCGTCGATGCCGTCGGGCGCGCGCTGTTCACGCTCGCCGCGGACGACGACGGACCCAGCCTCTCGCGCTACCTCGCCCGCAAGGCGACCCCTGAGCAGGCCCGCGAGTTCTTCCTGCAGCGTTCCGTCTACACGCTGCGCGAGGCCGACCCCCACTCGTGGGCGATCCCGCGGCTCACCGGCCGCGCGAAGGCGGCGCTCGTCGAGATCCAGTCCGACGAGTACGGCGGTGGGCGCCCCGAGCGCGTGCACGCGGAGATCTTCGCCGCCGCGATGCGCGGTGCGGACCTCGACGACACGTACGGGGCCTACGTCGACGATGTGCCGGCGATCACTCTCGCGTCGCACAACATGATGTCGATGTTCGGCCTGAACCGTCGACTGGTCGGTGCGATCGTCGGGCACCTGGCGGCCTTCGAGATGACGTCGTCGATCCCGAACAAGCTCTATGCCGACGGCCTGCGCCGACTCGGCTACGGTGAAGACGTCACCGACTACTTCGACGAGCACGTCGAAGCGGATGCCGTGCACGAGCAGATCGCCGCACGCGATCTCGCCGGTGGACTCGCCGAGGACCGACCGGATCTGCTGCCGGACATCATGTTCGGAGCTGCCGCCTGCCTCGCCGTCGACGGCTGGGTCGGGGAGCACATCCTCGAGGCCTGGTCGCGCAACGAGTCCTCACTCCGAGAGCGGGTGGACGCGTGAGTGCCCGGCCCGAGCATCCGACGATCACCGCGTACCCGGATGGGCCCCTCCTGGTCCGGGGAGACATCGACCTTGTCGATGCCGAGGGCGCGCCGATCGAGCGCCACCGGCGCACGATCGCCCTCTGCCGCTGCGGTCTCTCGGCCATCAAGCCGTTCTGCGACGGAACGCACAAACCCGCGGGCTTCCGCACCGAGGATTGATGCGTCGCCCGCCCCTCCGTTCGGCGCTGCAGGCGGCGACGCGTCCCGCCCGGCTGCTGCTGGTCGCCAAGACCGCGCTGGCCGTCGGGATCGCGTGGTTCATCGCGCGATACATGCCGGGCGTCACCGACGAGTACCCCTACTACGCGCCGCTCGGCGCGCTGGTGAGCATGTATCCGACGCTGATGGGATCGGTGAAGTCCGGGCTCCAGACCCTGCTCGGACTCGCCGCCGGCATCGGGCTGGCCTCGATCATCGTGCTCACGGTGGGTCCGACGTGGTGGTCGATCCCGATCGTCGTCGGGCTCGGCGTGCTCCTCTCGGGCACGGGGTGGTTCGGGGTGGGGCGCGAGTACGTGCCCATGGCCGCGCTCTTCGTGCTGATCATCGGCGGGCAGAATGCCGACGACTACTCCCTGGGATACCTCACCCAGATGTCGGTCGGGGTCGTCGTGGGGCTCGTCGTGAATCTGGCGATCGCGCCGGCACCGCTCACCGCCGAGGCGACGGCGAGCCTGCGTCTCTTCCGCGAGCGACTCGCGACGCACCTGCACGACATCGGTGAGGCGGTGTCGGATTCGTGGCCGCCCGAGAAGGAGCAGTGGGCCGACGACGCGACCTCGCTCGCAGAGACGGCACGTTCGCTGCGCTTCGCTCTCGTCGAGGCGGACGAGAGCCGCCGAGGCAATCCCCGTGCGTGGGGTCGACGCGGGGAGACCGACGATGCGCACCGACAACTGGAGGCGCTGGAGCGGATCTCGCAGCACATCAGGGACATCGCCGACTCGCTCGCGGACACGATCTGGGACCGCCCCGCGGCGATCGAGCTCGATGTCGAACTTCCCGCTCCGCTGACCGCCGCCTGCCATGCGGTCGCCGACGTGATCGCCCTCGAGGATCCGACGTCGGCCGAGGCGCATCGCATTCGAGGAGAGGCGACCCGCGCCGTGCGTCTCCTCCTCGAGACGGTCGATGATCGCACGATCGAGTTGCGTCAGTCGATCGGCCCCGGTGTGCTCGCGGCGATGCATCTGCGGCGGATCCTGATCCTCAGCCGTCCCCCCGCCGATGCGCCCTCGGATGAGGTGCGGTAGCAACAGAAAACCCCGGTCCGAAGACCGGGGTGAATTCCTGTAGCAGGAGCGGGGCTTGAACCCGCGACCTCACGATTATGAGTCGTGCGCTCTGACCAGCTGAGCTACCCTGCCGCGACGCATCCGCGTTCTGCAGAGACGAATGCTGCGAGCCCCGAGTCAGGATTGAACTGACGACCCCTTCCTTACCATGGAAGTGCTCTGCCACTGAGCTATCGGGGCGTGCTGCCCCTCGCGGGGCAACCACACGAGAATACCATCACTGTGGCGTCCTCATGAAATCGAGCCGGTCAATACTCGTAGCGACCGGCGTTCGCCTTGAGCCACGGCAGCGGATCGATGGTCGATCCGTTGACGATGAGCTCGAAGTGCATGTGCGCGCCGTACGAACGGCCGGTGTTGCCGGTCTTGCCGATCACGGTTCCGACGGTGACCTTGTCGCCCGTCTTCACCTGCAGCGAGCCGTACTGCATGTGCGCGTAGTGGCTCGTGATGACCTCGCCGTCGATGACGTGGTCGATGTACACGGTGACGCCGTAGGCGCCGCCCTGCTCGGTCGCGAGGCGCACCGTGCCGTCGGCGATGGCCTGGACGGGAGCGCCGTTGCCGGGAACGAAGTCGATGCCCTCGTGCAGGCGGCCGCTGCGCATGCCGTAGCCGTAGCTCATGCCGACGCCGACGAGGAACGGCCACTGGATGGCGGCCTCGGGGTCGTTGGTGAAGACCTCGTTGGAGTAGTTGATGCCCTGTTCGGCGGCGACCTCGACGAGGGAGATCGTGCTGAAGTCGTCGCCGCGGTCGAGAGCTTCGTTCTGCACGTCGGACGACGTGACGAAGGCCTGGATCTCATCGGAGGCCGCGGACTTCTCGTCGGCGGCAGCGGGGGCGACCAGCGACGCGGAGGCGGCCGAGGTGCCCTGCACGGCGGCGAGGGCTTCGGCGGGGAGGGTCATCGAGACCGCGAGGAGACCGGCGAGGCTCATGACACCGAGGGAGGCCCCGACGGTGACGACCTTGCGGATGCGGCCGGAGCGGCGTGGGGCGAGGTGCACGATCTCTTCGATCGATGACTTCTCGACGGGCACCGAGGCGGTCGCGCGGTGGAACGCCGACCCCTTGAACGCCTGCGAAGCCTGCTCGAACGCGTCGATGAGGTTCTCGGTCGGCGCGGGGATGGCGGGGCCGTCGATGATGATCGGCTCGTCGCTCACGACGAGGGGGACCTTGGCGGGCTTCGGCGTCGATTCGCCGAGCTCGGAGACGACCTCGTCGGGCGCGGCGATCTTCTCGACGGACTCGTCGGCGGCGATGGCCTCGGCCGCCAGCATGCGGGCGGCGCGACGGGACAGGGGCGCGGAGGTCTCGATGGCCGCGGGGGATGCAGAGGCTGTCGCCGTCTCTCCCACCGCGGTGGCCTCGTGGGCCTGAGTGCGGAGTCGGCTGGAGCGGCGCGTGGGCGCAGATTCAGCCTGGGGATTCTCGAAGGGCAAAACGATTCTCTCGGGGTCGTACGTCAAGCTCGGGGGCGCTTACTCATGTTCCGCCTTCGGGCGGCGGAAATAACGATCGCGTAAACACTACCTCGCCTCGGCTGGGAAAGCCATGAGTCATTCATCTTTCGCGCCGATCCGTTCGATCAGGCGCGCGTGGACGGCGCTCCCACCGGCGACGATCAGGGGGCGAGCCGTGTCGACGTCGAAGCGGGAGACCTCGCCTCCGGCCTCGCGCACGAGCAGGGCCCCGGCCGCGAAATCCCAGGGCTTCAGACCGCGCTCGAAATATCCGTCGAGACGTCCGGCGGCGACATAGGCGAGATCGAGCGCTGCCGCTCCCATCCGCCGCAGGTCCCGCGCGATCGGCATCACGCGCCTCACCGTCTCGATGTCGCCGTCGTGCGTGGCCGGGTCGTATCCGAAGCCCGTCGCCAGGAGCGCGCCTGCGGGCGTCTCGTCGGTGACCGCGAGTCGTTCGTCACCCAGCCAGGCGCCGTGCCCGCGCGCGGCCGAGAACAGCTCACCCAGCGCCGGTGCGAACACGACTCCGGCGAGATGCTGCCAGCTCGCCGGGTCTGCCGTTCCGCGCACGGCGGCGATGCTGACGTTGTAGGCGGGGATACCGGTGGCGTAGTTCACGGTGCCGTCGATCGGGTCGACGACCCACGTGATGCCGGTCTCGCCCTGCGCCGCCTCGGACTCCTCGCCGAGGAACCCGTCACCCGGCCGCGCCGCGTCGAGCCGGGTGCGGATCAGGGCCTCGACCTCGCGGTCGGCCTCGGTGACGATGTCGGCCAGCGTGGTCTTGGTCGCCGCGAGGGTGACACCCTCGCGGCGACGACGCTGCGCGAGCTCACCGGCCTCGCGTGCAATCTCCTGCGCGAGCTCGGCGAGCTCGACCTCGATCTCGCCGCTCACTGCGGAGGACGCGGGGCGGGAGGCGGCGGCGGGAAGGCTTCCTGCGTGTGCGGAGCCGAGGGCGCCGACTGCGGGGGTGCGGACTGAGGGGGCGCGGGCTGCGGCGGCGCTGCCTGCGGAGGGGCAGGCTGCGGGGGCGCGCTCGGGTACGCGAATCCGGGTTCGGCGGGAGCGGTCGGCACCGGAGGAACGCCGGGAACCGTGGGAGCCTGCGGCTCGGGAGCCACCGGGAACGACGTCGCCGGGAGCGCAGCCTGCGGTACGTAGGCCGTGGGCTGTCCCGTGTAGTAGGCGTTCCAGTCAGGGCTGCCATCGGGCAGTGCGGGCAGCGGGGTCACACCGTCGGCGAAGGTCGGCCACGAGAGGAACGCGCTGGCCGGAGGCGCCTGCTGAGCCGGCTTCTTCGGAGCGAAGAGCGCGTTGAGCAGGGGAACGAGCGTCGTTCCGACGGCGGCGAGGATCGTCAGCGCGACGACGATGCGCCAGTAGAGCTCGACGTACTCGAACGAGTCGGGGAAGGTCAGGTAGAACACGAGCATCGCCACGAGGCCGCCGAGGAAGACGACCGTGATGATGTAGATCACCCGGTTGAACGTGGTGGGGTGGCGCTGCGCCGCCGGGGTGAAGAGGCGCACGTGCAGCAGCGCGAGCTGCAGGATGCCGACCACGAGGAGCAGCTGGAAGAACCGCGCCGCTCCGTTGAAGTAGTAGTCGTCTTCGGGCAGCCAGATCTTGAAGGCACCGACGATCAGCGCGATGATCCAGGTGACCATGCTGGTGAGCGCCAGCCAGTCGGGGCGCTTGGGCGCGAGTCCCGCCTCGAGGATCGCGATGCCCGCGAATCCGGCGAACAGCAGGATCGTGAGGAATGCCCGGCCGATCAGGCCGTCCTGGTCACCGATCAGCACCCACACGACGCAGACGAGCGCTGCGGCGATCAGAGCCCCGATGGCGATCCAGATCGCTCCTCTGATCAGGAGCGACATGTTCTTCTTCTCTTCGGTCACGGTCTCCGGCTGGGACATGACGACCCTCCCCCTCTAGCGGCGTTGCCCCTCATCCTGCCATGCGAGCAGGGGCGGGCACTGCCCCGACGCCCCGGATGTGCACAAGCATCCGAAAGCCGACGTCGGTGCAGTCCGGGTCAGCCGGCCTTCTTCGCGGACGCGGCGGCGAACGCGGCGATCCGCGCCTGCGCGTCGGGCGTCTGCATCGCGGCGCCGATCGAGAGCGCCTCCGCGGTCAGCTGCTCGGCGAAGGTGCGCTCGGGTTGCGCACGCACCAGGTGCTTCGCCTGCCCGTAGGCATCCGCGGCCCCGGCGAGCCAGAAGCGGGCGATCTCCTCGCCGCGAGCCCGCACGAGGGCGGCCTCGGCCGCCGAGTCCTCGCCCGTCACCGTCTCGGCCGCGAGGCCCCACTCCACCGCTTCGTCGGCGGTCAGCAGGCGATCCTGCAGCACCAGCTGCAGTGCACGTCGCTGCCCGACTGCACGGGCGAGCTGAGCCGAGACCGACAGGTCAGGGGTGAGGCCGATGTTCGCGTAGAGGCTGCCGAGCCGCGATCGCGAGCCGACCACCGCGTAGTCGCTGCTGAGCAGAATCCCGAGTCCTCCGCCCGCGGTCGTGCCGTGCGCGGCCGCGACGACCGGCACCGACGATTCCGTCAGCGAGCGGATCCCGGTGTTGATGACCTTTGCCAGAGCCGTGATCTCATCGCCCGACCCCATGGTGGTCGCCATGTCGATCACATCACCGCCGGCGCAGAACGCGGGCCCTGCCGCATCGATCAGGATCGCCTTCACATCGGAGCGCGACGTCGCCTCGCCCGTGGCGTCGCGCCACGCGTGCGCGAGATCGGCGTTGAAGGCGTTGAGCCGAGCCGGGCGGTTCAGCGTGAGCCGAGCCATCCCCTCATCGACCGAGAACAGGATGGCATCGCTCATGGCTTCTCCTTCGAGCACAGGACGTTGCGTCCAGCGTAATCGCGGTCAGGCGTACTGCCACACCCGCGAGACGAACGCCTCCATGCGGCGGCGGGTGCCGTCGAGGCGGAAGTCGACCTGCCCGTCGGCCAGGACCTCGTTCGGCGCGAGCGGGTGTGCGAGCCGCACGTTCTCGTGGCACGAGAGATCGGCGCAGATGTAGGTGCCGAACGAGTCGCCCCGCTGCCCCGCCTCCCCCGCCCGCCGCGCCGAGAACAGCGTGACCTGGTTGCCCGGCTGCATGGTGCGGCAGATGTCGCACATGCCCGATCGGCCGCGCCCCGGGTCGGAGGCGCGCAACACGATGCCGACGATCTCGCCGTCATGCGGGATCAGCACGTACCCGCGGCGCCCGGCGCCCGGATCGCGCCACGCGAAGAAGTCGAGGTAGTCCCAGTCGACCAGCACGAAGTCGTGCGGCATCTCCATGACCCGGAGTTCGTCGGCATCCGCATTGACGAACGATGCCCGGACGTCTGCTTCGGTGAGCGCTCGCATCGTCCCAGTCTAGGAACTCGCGGGTGGGAACGGCTCGTAGAGTGGCGGGATGGCACACGCACTCGTCACCGGAGCATCCCGCGGCATCGGCCGGGCCACCGCGATCGCGCTGAGTGCTCGCGGCGATCGCGTCGCGGTGCACTACGGCAGCGACCGGGACTCCGCCGCCGAGACGCTCGCCCTGCTGCACGGCGACGGCCATCACCTGGTGGGCGGCGATCTCTCGGATCCGACGGATGCCGCGGCCATCGTCGACGAGGCGATCGCGGCGCTCGGGGTCATCGACGTGCTCGTGAACAATGCGGCGATCGCGCCGAGCCCGGCGACCTTCCATCGGGTGGATGCCGTGGACTACGCCACCTGGCAGGAGGCATGGACACGGATGCTCGACGTCGACCTCCGCGCCGCCGCCAACGTCTCCTATCTCGTCGCCAACGCGCTGATCCGCGCGGGTGCCGGCGGATCGATCGTGAACATCGGTTCACGCGGCGCCGACCGCGGCGAGCCCGACTTCCCCGCCTACGGGGCGGCGAAGGCGGGACTGCACGCGCTCGGCCAGTCGCTGGCCGTCGCGCTGGCTCCGCACGGCATCGCCGTCGCGACCGTCTCCCCCGGCTTCGTCGGGACCGAACGGCAGCAGTCGAAGCTCGCCGGCGCCGAAGGTGATTCCGTGCGCGCGCAGAGCCCGTTCGGCCGCGTCGGCACGCCCGAGGAGGTCGCCGCCGCGGTCGTCTACCTCACCTCGCCCGAGGCGCAGTGGGCGTCGGGTGCGGTGCTCGATCTCAACGGGGCTTCGTACTTGCGGTGAGCTCCGCGAAGGTGAACCGGAAACGAAGAAGGCCCCGCGATCGCGGGGCCTTTCTGGTGGCGAGTGAGGGATTCGAACCCCCGAATGCAGTGCAGTCTGATTTACAGTCAGATCCCTTTGGCCGCTTGGGTAACTCGCCAGAGCGCACCCGTCCAACTTGAACAGCCAACCGGGGGCACGAGTATTTATAGTACCCGCCGAACGCCGGTGGATGAAATCGAGCTGTCAGCTGCCCTGCGCGCCGCGCGCTGACTCCGCGAGCGACTCGGGAGTGCGCAGCAGACCGCCCTCGGCGCGGCACGTGGCCGCCGCGATGTCCATCGCCCGACGCAGCAGCGCCTGCCACTCCTCCGCCGCCTCAGGACGCGCTCCGACCAGCCCCGCAGCGACGGCGGCGAGGGTCGCATCGCCCGCTCCGACCGTGTCGACGATCGGCCCCGGCAGCGTCGCGATCGGCGCGGAGATCGTCGCGGCATCCGTCTCGATGACCGCGCCCTCCGAGCCCGCCGTCGCCAGCACCGCGCGCACGCCGAGGCCGCGCAGACGCACGCGCAGCGCGTCGAGGTCGCCGTCGTACAGCAGCGTCGCGTCATCGGCGCCCACCTTGACGATCTCGGTCGCCGCGGCGAGCCGCTCGAAGCCTCGCACGAACTCCTCCCGGTCGCTGAGCATGCCCGAACGCGGGTTGGGATCGATCGCGAGGCGCGCGTCGCCGACGGCATCCGCCAGCGCGTCGACCTCGGCGGGAACATCGAACGGGAAGCAGCTGATCGCCACGAGATCCGAGTCGGCGATCGCCCGCCGCGCGGCATCCGAATAGCGGATGCTGCGCCGCTGCGCCGCCTCGTTGAAGACGTACTCCGGCTCGCCGCTGGCGGAGCGCTGCACGGTCGCGCGCGACGATCCGTGCGGGGCCGGCTCGGCGATCAGCCGCACGCCGTGGTCATCGAGGTACTCACGGATGTGCTCGCCGGCCGCATCGTCGCCCACCATCGCGATCAGCGTCGTCGGCACGCCCAATCTGCGCAGGCCCACGGCCACGTTCAGGGCGGCCCCGCCCACCAGTTCGCGGATGCCCGCCTCGTCGCGGATCTCGTCGATCAGGGCGTCTCCGATGACGACCGCGGATCGGGAAGAAGTGTCTGTGCTCACCCGCCCGACATTACCGCGCCCCGCCGTCATCGTCCGCTCGCACGGCTCGGGATGACCGAGGAGTACGGTGTGGCTATGAAGGCACGCTCCGTTGCCGCCGTCGCGGCCCTCCTGCTCATCGCCGGCCTCACGGGCTGCGGCGCCGCCTCCGACGGAGACGGGGGCTCCTCCGCCTCTCCGTCGCCCTCGGAATCGGAATCGCCCACCGAGTCGGCATCCGCCTCCCCCACCCCGTCGCCGACACCCACCGCCGCCGCCGTGGCGCTGCCGACCGACTGCCGCGCGATCCTCTCCGAGGACGTGCTGTCGCAGCTCGGCGAGACGCCGCTCAACGACGCCGCGTTCGGACCGTCGGGCGTCGGCCCGAACGGAACCCTCACCTGCATCTGGCGCGACCCCGGCGCCGACACCACCGGCCTCGTCACCACGATCGAGCGCATGAACCGCGGACCCGCGCTCGATCTGCTCAATGATCTGGCCGACACCGAGGGCTTCAGTTGCTTCACGCCCGACGGCGGCACCCGCTGCGAGAAGACCTGGCAGAACGAGCAATACCCCGTGACCGACGGGCGCACCCTCTTCTGGCTCGACGACATCCTCATCGACACCCAGTACTCCAACCTCGCGCCCACCGGCTACACAGCCAGCATCATCGCGAGCATCTTCGACTAGGCATCCGCCCGCTCGGATGCCGGCGGGTACGACGAAGGCCCCGGGGAGAACCCCGGGGCCTTCGTTCACTCACTCACACTCAGTTGTACGTACCGGGCGTGATGTCGTCCGTCGAGAACGCGTCGAAGTCGACGTAACCGAAGTCACCGTCGGCGTACGCACCGTCGGATGCGAAGATCCGGTTCGGGTAGCGCTCGCTCTTGGCCTCTTCCGTTGCCTCGACCGTGACGTCGCGGTACTTCGAGAGACCGGTTCCGGCGGGGATGAGCTTTCCGATGATGACGTTCTCCTTGAGACCGACCAGCGGGTCGCGCTTGCCCTGCATCGCAGCCTCGGTGAGCACGCGGGTCGTCTCCTGGAAGGAGGCGGCCGACAGCCACGACTCCGTCGCGAGCGACGCCTTCGTGATACCCATCAGCTCCGAACGGCCCGACGCGGGGCGCTTGCCCTCGGCCACGGCCTCGCGGTTGATCGCCTGGTAGCGCTTGAGGTCGACCATCTCACCCGGCAGCAGGGTCGTGTCGGCGTGATCGACGACGGTGACCTTGCGGAGCATCTGGCGGACGATGACCTCGATGTGCTTGTCGTGGATCGGCACACCCTGCGAGCGGTACACGCCCTGGACGCCGTTGACGAGGTAACGCTGCACCTCGCGGGCACCCATGACACGCATGACCTCCTTGGGGTCGAGCGTGCCCACCAGGATCGGCTGACCGACCGTGACGTGCTGTCCGTCCTCGACCAGGAGCGTCGCACGACGCAGAACCGGGTAGATGACCGGCTCGTCGCCGTTGTCGGGGGTCAGGATGACCTTCTTGGCCTTGTCCGTCTCGTCGATCGTGATGCGGCCATCGGCCTCGGCGATCGGCGACGCACCCTTGGGGGTACGAGCCTCGAACAGCTCCTGCACACGGGGAAGACCCTGCGTGATGTCGTCTGCCGACGCGGAACCACCGGTGTGGAAGGTACGCATCGTCAGCTGGGTACCGGGCTCACCGATCGACTGGGCCGCGATGATGCCGACGGCCTCGCCGATGTCGACGGTCTTACCCGTCGCGAGCGAACGGCCGTAGCACTGAGCGCAGACACCGACGGCGGAGTCGCAGGTCAGGACCGAGCGCACCTTGATGGTCTCGACACCCGCCGCGACGAGCTTGTCGATGAGCACGTCACCCACGTCGTCACCGGCGTCGGCGAGGACCTCGCCCTTGCTGTCGACGACACCCGAGGCGAGCGTACGGGCGAACACCGAGTTCTCGACGTTCGCATCGCGCACGAGCTCACCCTGCGAGTTCGGAGCGGCGATCGGGAGCTCGAGGCCCTTCGACGTGCCGCAGTCCTCTTCGCGGATGATGACGTCCTGCGAGACGTCCACCAGACGACGGGTCAGGTAACCCGAGTCGGCGGTACGCAGAGCGGTGTCGGCCAGACCCTTACGGGTACCGTGCGTCGCGATGAAGTACTCCGCCACCGACAGACCCTCGCGGTACGAGGAGATGATCGGACGCGGGATGATCTCACCCTTGGGGTTGTTCACCAGACCACGCATACCCGCGATGTTGCGGATCTGCAGCCAGTTACCACGGGCGCCCGAGGACACCATGCGGTTGATGGTGTTGTCCTCCGGGAAGTGCGCCTTCATCGCGGCCTGCACCTCGTCGGTCGCCTCGGTCCAGATCTTGATGAGCTCCTGGCGACGCTCGGCGTCGGTCGTGAGGCCCTTCTCGTACTGGGACTGGACCTTCGCGGCCTGCTTCTCGTAGCCCGCGACGATCTCGGCCTTGTTCGGCGGCGTCAGGATGTCGCTCAGGGCGACGGTCACACCGGAGCGCGTGGCCCAGTAGAAACCGGCATCCTTGATGCGGTCCAGCGACGCAGCCGTCTCGACCTTCGGGTACTCCTCGGCCAGCTTGTTGACGATCTGCGACAGCTTGCCCTTGTCGGCCTGCTCGCGGACGAAGGGGTAACCCTTCGGCAGCGCGTCGTTGAAGATCGCCTGACCCAGCGAGGCGTCCACGAGACCGTGACGCTCGTACCCCTCGGGCGCTTCGCCCTCGAGGAACGTCAGACCCGGGATGCGGATGCGGATCTTGGCCTGCAGGTCGAGGGTTCCCTCGTCCTTCGCCAGGATCGCCTCGCCGACCGAACCGAATGCACGGCCCTCACCGGCTGCGCCCTCCTTGACCGTGGTCAGGTGGTGCAGACCGATGATCATGTCCTGCGAAGGCAGGGTCACCGGGCGGCCGTCGGACGGCTTCAGGATGTTGTTCGACGCGAGCATCAGCACGCGGGCCTCGGCCTGAGCCTCGACCGACAGCGGCAGGTGCACGGCCATCTGGTCACCGTCGAAGTCGGCGTTGAACGCCGCGCAGACGAGCGGGTGCAGCTGGATGGCCTTACCCTCGACGAGCTGCGGCTCGAACGCCTGGATGCCGAGACGGTGCAGCGTGGGCGCACGGTTGAGCAGCACGGGACGCTCGCGGATGATCTCCTCGAGCACGTCCCAGACCTCGGGACGGGTGCGCTCGACGGCGCGCTTCGCGGCCTTGATGTTCTGCGAGTGACCCAGGTCGATCAGGCGCTTGATGACGAACGGCTTGAAGAGCTCCAGAGCCATCTGCTTGGGCAGACCGCACTGGTGCAGCTTGAGCTGCGGTCCGACGATGATGACCGAACGGCCCGAGTAGTCGACGCGCTTTCCGAGCAGGTTCTGACGGAAACGACCCTGCTTACCCTTCAGCATGTCGCTGAGGGACTTCAGGGCGCGGTTGCCGGTACCGGTGACGGGACGACCACGGCGACCGTTGTCGAACAGGGCGTCGACGGCCTCCTGCAGCATGCGCTTCTCGTTGTTGACGATGATCTCGGGGGCACCGAGGTCGATCAGACGACGAAGACGGTTGTTGCGGTTGATCACGCGGCGGTACAGGTCGTTCAGGTCGGAGGTCGCGAAGCGGCCACCGTCGAGCTGCACCATCGGACGCAGCTCCGGCGGGATGACCGGGACGACGTCGAGGACCATCGCGGCCGGGCTCATGCCGGTCTCGAGGAACGAGTTGACGACCTTGAGACGCTTGATCGCGCGGATCTTGCGCTGGCCCTTGCCCTCGGCGATCTGCAGGTGCAGGTTCTCGGCCTCGGCCTGGAGGTCGAAGGCGGCGAGACGACGCTGGATCGACTCGGCACCCATGTAGGCCTCGAAGTACTGACCGAAGCGGTCCTGCAGCTCGTGGAAGACGTCGTCCTCGGGACGCAGTGCGCCGACCTCGAGCGTGCGGAAGTCCTCCCACACGCGCTCGAGCTTGGCGATCGCCTCGTCGGCACCCTTGCGGATGAGCGACATCTCCTTCTCGGCGGCGTCCTTGACCTTCTTCTTGGCGTCGGCCTTGGCACCCTCGGCCTCGAGAGCAGCGAGCTCCTCCTCGAGACGAGCGAGGCGCTCGGCGATCTTGGAGTCGCGGCGGTCGCCGAGCGTCTTCAGCTCGAGACGGACGTTGTTCTCCTGCGTTCCCAGGTCGCGGTGACGAGCATCCTCGTCGACCGAGATGACCATGTACGCGGCGAAGTAGATGACCTTCTCGAGGTCCTTCGGCGCCATGTCGAGCAGGTAGCCCAGACGCGAGGGAACGCCCTTGAAGTACCAGATGTGGGTGACGGGAGCGGCGAGCTCGATGTGACCCATGCGCTCACGACGGACGGAGCTCTTGGTGACCTCCACGCCGCAGCGCTCGCAGACGATTCCCTTGAAGCGGACGCGCTTGTACTTTCCGCAGGCGCACTCCCAGTCGCGGGACGGTCCGAAGATCTGCTCTCCGAAGAGGCCGTCCTTCTCGGGCTTCAGGGTGCGGTAGTTGATGGTTTCGGGCTTCTTGACCTCGCCGTAGGACCACGCGCGGATGTGGTCTGCGGTCGCCAGGCCGATGCGAAGCTCATCGAAAGTTGTGGACTCGAGCACTAGTTCTCCTGTGTCGGAAATTCTTTTTGAGAAGTCTGCTTCGGGGGGCCCGGGAATTGCGTCCCGGGCCCGTCCGAAGGATTAGATCTCGTCGATCGAGGCGGCCTCGAAGCGGCTGGAGATGTTGATACCGAGCTCTTCCGCGGCGCGGAACGCCTCGTCGTCGGTGTCGCGGAGGTTGACCAGCGTGCCGTCGGCCGAGAGGACCTCGACGTTCAGGCAGAGCGACTGCATCTCCTTCATGAGCACCTTGAACGACTCGGGGATGCCGGGCTCCTGGATGTTCTCGCCCTTGACGATCGCCTCGTAGACCTTGACGCGGCCGAGGATGTCGTCGGACTTGATCGTGAGGAGCTCCTGAAGGGCGTACGCGGCGCCGTAGGCCTCGAGGGCCCACACCTCCATCTCACCGAAGCGCTGTCCACCGAACTGCGCCTTACCACCGAGCGGCTGCTGGGTGATCATCGAGTACGGACCCGTGGAACGTGCGTGGATCTTGTCGTCGACCAGGTGGTGCAGCTTCAGGATGTACATGTAGCCCACCGAGATCGGCGCCGGGAACGGCTCACCGGAGCGGCCGTCGAACAGCTGCGTCTTTCCGGTCGAGTCGATCAGGCGAACGCCGTCGCGCGTCGGGAGCGTCGAGTCGAGGAGACCGGAGATCTCCTCCTCCGACGCGCCGTCGAACACCGGGGTCGCGACCTTCGTACCGGGAGCGGCCTCGAAAGCCTGCTCCGGCAGACGCACGGCCCACTCGGGGGTGCCCTCGACCTTCCAGCCCTGCTTGGCGATCCACCCGAGGTGGGTCTCCAGCACCTGGCCGAAGTTCATTCGGCCAGGGATGCCGAGCGGGTTCAGGACGATGTCGACCGGCGTTCCGTCCGCGAGGAACGGCATGTCCTCGATCGGGAGGATCTTCGCGATGACACCCTTGTTGCCGTGACGGCCGGCGAGCTTGTCACCCTCGGTGATCTTGCGCTTCTGGGCGATGTAGACCACGACGCGGCGGTTGACGCCCGAGCCGAGCTCGTCGTCGCCGTCCTCGGCGTTGAACTCCTTGACGGCGATGATCGTGCCCTGCTCACCGTGGGGAACCTTCAGCGACGTATCGCGGACCTCGCGGCTCTTCTCGTTGAAGATCGCGCGGAGCAGACGCTCCTCGGCCGACAGCTCGGTCTCGCCCTTCGGAGTGACCTTGCCGACGAGGATGTCGCCGGGGCGAACCTCGGCACCGATGCGGATGATGCCGCGCTCGTCGAGGTCCTTGAGCAGCTCCGGGCTGACGTTGGGGAGGTCACGGGTGATCTCCTCCTTGCCGAGCTTGGTGTCGCGCGCGTCGACCTCGTACTCCTCGATGTGAATCGAGGAGAGGGTGTCGTCCTTCACCAGGTCCTGGCTCAGGATGATCGCGTCCTCGAAGTTGTAGCCCTCCCACGTCATGAACGCGACGAGGAGGTTCTTTCCGAGGGCCAGCTCGCCGTTCTCGGTGGCGGGGCCATCGGCGATGACCTCTCCGACCTCGATGCGCTCGCCGGCAGTGACGACGACCTTCTGGTTGTAGGAGGTGCCCTGGTTGGAGCGGTCGAACTTGCGCAGGTGGTACTCCTGCGTGCCGCCCTCGTCGAGCATGACGACGACGCGGTCCGCGGAGACCTCGGAGACGACACCGGCCTTCTCGGCGGTGATCACGTCACCGGCGTCGATGGCCGTGTAGCCCTCCATACCGGTTCCGACGAGCGGCGAGTCGCTGCGCAGCAGCGGCACGGCCTGACGCTGCATGTTGGCACCCATGAGGGCGCGCTGCGCGTCGTCGTGCTCGAGGAAGGGCACGAGCGAGGTCGCGACCGACACCATCTGGCGCGGCGAGACGTCGATGTAGCCGATCTCCTCCGGGAGGAAGAGGTCGACCTCACCGCTACCGCCCTTGGGGCGCGCGAGGACGTGGCTCTCGCGGAAGCGACCCTTGGCATCGAGCGGGGCGTTGGCCTGCGCGATGTTGAAGTCGACCTCTTCGGAAGCCGTGAGGTAGTCGATCTGGTCGGTGACGACGCCACCCTCGACCTTGCGGTACGGGGTCTCGATGAAACCGAACGAGTTGATGCGCGCGAACGTCGCGAGAGCACCGATCAGACCGATGTTCGGGCCTTCCGGGGTCTCGATCGGGCACATGCGCCCGTAGTGCGACGGGTGGACGTCACGGACCTCGACGCCGGCGCGGTCACGCGAGAGACCACCCGGGCCGAGCGCCGAGAGACGACGCTTGTTGGTCAGACCCGCGAGCGGGTTGTTCTGGTCCATGAACTGCGACAGCTGCGACGTTCCGAAGAACTCCTTGATCGCGGCGACGACGGGGCGCACGTTGATCAGGGTCTGCGGCGTGATCGCCTCGATGTCCTGCGTGGTCATGCGCTCGCGGACGACGCGCTCCATGCGCGACAGACCGGTGCGGACCTGGTTCTGGATCAGCTCGCCGACCGCGCGGATGCGACGGTTGCCGAAGTTGTCGATGTCGTCGGTCGCGAGACGGATCTCGGCCTTCTTGCCGCCGCGGATGCCCGAGAAGGTCTCGGTGCCCGCGTGGATGCGCACGAGGTACTTGATCGTCGCGACGATGTCTTCGACCGTGAGGACCGAGTCCGTCAGCGGCGCGTCGAGACCGAGCTTGTGGTTGATCTTGTAACGACCCACCTTCGCCAGGTCGTAGCGCTTCGGGTTGAAGTAGAAGTTGTCGAGGAGCGCGCGGGCGGCCTCGGCGGCGACCTGCTCGCCCGGACGCAGCTTGCGGTAGATGTCGCGGAGCGCATCTTCCTTCGTGACGATGGTGTCCTTCGCGAGCGTCTCCTCGATCGAGGTGAAGCCGGCGAACTCCGCCAGGATCTCTTCGCTCGTCATGCCGAGGGCCTTGAGGAAGACGGTCACCGACTGCTTGCGCTTGCGGTCGATGCGCACACCGACCTGGTCGCGCTTGTCGATCTCGAACTCGAGCCATGCACCACGGCTCGGGATCACGCGCGCCGAGACGATGTCCTTGTCGGACGTCTTGTCGGGCGTCTTGTCGAAGTAGACACCGGGCGAACGCACCAGCTGCGAGACGACGACGCGCTCGGAGCCGTTGATGATGAACGTGCCCTTGCCGGTCTGGAGCGGGAAGTCGCCCATGAAGACCGTCTGGGTCTTGATCTCACCGGTGAGGTGGTTCATGAACTCGGCCTCGACGTACAGCGGAGCGGCGTAGGTCTTGCCACGCTCCTTGCACTCCTCGATCGAGTACTTCTCGGGCTCGAGGTACGGGTTCGTGAACGAGAGCTGCATCGTCTCGCCGAGGTCCTCGATCGGGGAGATCTCCTCGAAGATCTCGCCGAGACCGCTGATCTCGTTGACGTCGGTGCGGCCGGCCTTCTTGGCCTCGGCCACGCGGGCCTTCCAGTCGTCGTTACCGACGAGCCAGCCGAAGGACTCGGTCTGGAGGGCGAGAAGGTCGGGGACCGTCAGCGTGTCGGAGATCTTGGCGAACGAGAGGCGGGAAGCTCCGCGTCCGTTCTTGGTGGTGGTGGATGTGGATGCGTTGCGAGCAGCAGCCAAGGGAATAACCTCCGTGAGCCCCGCAGGGCTTCTCGATTCCTTTGTCGTCAGGTGGAGTGTGCGCTCAGAAGCTCAACGAAATGCCGACCACCATATGAGGGCATGGAGAAGCGAGCGCAACTACTAACTATAGACACGAATCTGCGACATGGCAAGTGGAGTCCTTGACCAATATCGGATGCTGCGGTATTGGCATCCGTCAGCGCGCTGTGGCGAGCGTCACACCCAGGTCCAGGTGACGAGCACCGACTCGGCGGTCTGCTGGCGCTCGACCGCCGGCACCGTGTCGCTGAAGGAGAACGTCACGACGTAGGTCTGGTCGGCGCTGCTGACGTAGTACTGATCGACGACGTACGAGACGCCCTCGCTCGACATCGCCGCCGAGATGTGCGCGGACTCGGAATCCGCGACGACGACGCGGTCGTGCACGACGACGTCGGTAGCGCCCACGGTCTCGAGCTCCTTCAAGCCCAGCGTCTCGACCTGGTCGGGCGTGACGACGCCGACCGGGGACTTGAGCACGTTCACGTTGTCGGCGAACCCGTCGGCGTCCTGGAGATCGGCGGCGAAGCTGTCGGGATCGAACCCGGGGATCTCCTGCTGCGGGTCCTCCCACCCCGCGGGCGCGATGAACGTGTAGCCGTCACCGGCGATCGTGGCTCCCGTCGCGGGCACGCCGTCGAGTTCGCCCGCCGTCGTCTCCTCGGCCTCGACCTCGGACGAGGACCCGCTCGTCTCCTGCGGGGTCGGGATGAGCGTCGAGCACCCGGTGAGGGTGAGGGCGGCGGCGACGAGCAGGGCGGCGGATCGAACAGGAGTGCGCATGCGACACATGCTATCCATTGCCTGCGACATCGCCGGCCGCCCGCCCCTCACGACGCGATGTCGAGTTCGTTCCCGGGGATCGAGGCGAGCAGACGACGCGTATAGGGGTCGCGCGGGTTCGTGAAGATCTCCTCCGACGACGCGGCCTCGACCAGGCTGCCGTCCTTCATCACGCACACGTAATCGCTGATGAGACGCACCACGGCGAGGTCGTGCGAGATGAAGAGATAGCTGAGCCCGTACTCGCTCTGGAGGTCGCCGAGCAGGGTGAGGATCTGGTCCTGCACCAGCACGTCGAGGGCGGAGACCGGCTCGTCGCACACGATGAGGTCGGGCGAGAGCGCGAGTGCACGGGCGATCGCGACGCGCTGGCGCTGACCGCCCGACAGCTCCGACGGATACCGCCCGAGCATCGACTGCGGCAGCGCCACGTCGTCGAGCAGCTGGCGCACGCGCGCACGACGTTCGGCGCCGCTCCCCCGGCGGTAGAACTCGAGGGGCTCGGCTATCAGACGCTCGATCGTGAACATCGGGTTCAGGCTGGAGTACGGATCCTGGAAGATCGGCTGCACGCGCTGGCGGAAGTCGCGCGTCTCGGCACGACTGAGCGACGCGACGTCCTTGCCCTCGAAACGGATCAGACCGCTGGTCGGCTCGATCAGCTTCAACAGCATCCGCGCCGTCGTCGTCTTGCCCGACCCCGACTCCCCCACGATCGCGACCGTCTCGCCGCGCGGGATCGCGAGCGACACGTCGTTGACCGCGACGAAGTCCTCGCCGCGTCCGCGCACCGGGTACACCTTGGTGAGGCCCTCGATCTCGACGATCTGGTCGGCCTTCGCGGCGGAAGCGGAATCCGTGGACGCGTCGACCGGGGCATCCGCTCGTTCCTCGACCTGGAAGGCCTCCGGACGCAGGCGCGCGGCCGCCACCGAGGGGGCGGCCTTCACGAGGGACTGCGTGTACGGATGCTGCGGATCCTCGAGGATCTGGCGGGCGGGGCCCTGCTCGACCACCTTGCCGCGGTGCATCACCACGACGCGCTCCGCGCGCTCGGCGGCGAGACCGAGGTCGTGCGTGATGAGCAGCACGGCGGTGCCGAGCTCGCGCGTCATCGCACCGATCTGATCGAGGATCGTGCGCTGCACCGTGACGTCGAGCGCGCTCGTCGGTTCATCGGCGATCAGCAGACGCGGCTTGCAGGCGAGGCCGATCGCGATCAGCGCGCGCTGCCGCATTCCGCCCGAGAACTCGTGCGGATACTGCTTCGCCCGCTTCTCGGGATCGGGCAGGCCCGCGGCGGTGAGCGCCTCGACGACCTTCTGCTGCACGTTCTGCCGCGTGGCGAGACCGTGCGCGAGCAACGTCTCGGCGACCTGGGTGCCGACCTTCGCGACCGGGTTGAGGTTCGACATCGGATCCTGCGGGACGAGACCGATGTCGCGCCCGCGGATCGTGCGGAGCTCGTTCTCGCCGGCGTGCGCGATGTCGCGCCCGTCGAGACGGATGCTGCCGCTGGCGACCCTGCCGCCTCCCGCGAGGAGGCCGATGATGGCCATCGCGGTCGTCGACTTGCCCGAACCGGACTCGCCGACGATCGCGACCGTCTCACCGGGCGAGATCTCGAGGTCGACCCCCTCGACGGCGTGCACGACGCCGTCCATGGTGGTGAAGTCGACCGCGAGCCCCTCGACGGAGAGGAGCGGGGTGTCGT
The DNA here is from genome assembly GCF_023101185.1 of Microbacterium galbinum. Lineage (GTDB taxonomy): Bacteria > Actinomycetota > Actinomycetes > Actinomycetales > Microbacteriaceae > Microbacterium > Microbacterium galbinum. Next base: position 2,173,404 of record NZ_CP078077.1, on the reverse strand, counting down.
TCATCGTGTTCTCCTGGGCGTTCATCGGGCACGCGTCCTCGGGTCCATGGCCTCGCGCAGCGCCTCACCGAACAGGGTGAAGCCCAGCGCGGTGACCGCGATGCAGATACCGGGCAGGAAGGCCAGCCACGGCGCGATCGAGAGTTCCGCCTGCGCGTAGGTGAGCATGCGACCCCACTCGGCCGTCTCGGGGCGACCGCCGCCGAGACCGAGGAACGAGAGCGCTGCGGCGTCGATCACCGCGGTCGCGAGCGTGAGCGTGCCCTGAACGATCACGGGACCGATCGCGTTCGGCAGCACGTGCGACATCGTGATGCGCCCCCGACCGAGACCGAGGGTCTGCGCCGAGAGCACGTAGTCGCTCGATCGCTGCTGCAGCATCGAGGCGCGCAGCAGGCGGGCGAAGATCGGCACCTGGGAGGCACCGATCGCGATCATCACCGCGAACGGCGTCTGGCCGAGGATCGCCGCGATCGAGACCGCGAGGAGCAGGTTCGGCACCGAGAGGATGATGTCGACGAAGCGCATGATCACGGTGTCGACCCAGCCGCCGAAGGTACCGGCGAGGAGACCGAGCAGCATGCCGCCGACGAGTCCCATCGCGGTGGAGATGACGCCGACGAGCAGCGACGCCCGCGCACCCCAGATCAGCTTCGAGAGCACGTCGCCGCCGAACCGATCCAGGCCGAGCGGGAACTGCGGCAGCTCCCCCGGTCCCGGGATGTAGGTCGGGGTGATGAACTTCGCCCCGGGGAGCGCGGTCTCGGGATACGGGGCGAGCAGCGGGGCGAGGCCCGCCACGAGGAGGAACAGCAGCACGATGATCGCGCCGATCCACGCCGTGGGGTTGCGGCGCAGACGTCGGAAGACGTCGCGCCAGAACCCGCCGGGTCCTTCCTTGATGCCGGCCTGGGCGATCGCGACGGTGTCGATCACGCCGCCGCCCTGGGCGGGTGGGAGTGCGACGCTCATGACATCGCCCCCTTCCGGATGCCGGTGATGGTCGTCATTGGACCCTCACTCTCGGGTCGATGAAGCTGTACGAGACGTCCACCGCGAGGTTGATCAGCGCGTACGCGATCGCGATGAAGATGATGAAGCCCTGCAGCACCGGGAAGTCCCGAGTGAAGATCGCCCGGGCCAGGAACGACCCGATCCCCGGGAAGGCGAACACCGTCTCGGTGAGCACCGCCCCCGAGATGAGCAGACCGGTCTGCAGACCGATCGTCGTGATGACGGGCAGCATGGCGTTGCGCAGGATGAAGCGGTTGCGGAGCGTCGACGATCCGACGCCCTTCGCCCGCCCGGTGCGCACGTAGTCGGCGTTCTGCACCTCGAGCACGCTCGCCCGCGTGATGCGCACGATGATCGCGAGCGGGATCGTGCCCAGCGCCAGAGCCGGGAGGATCAGGTGCAGGATCGCGTCCCACGCGGCATCGAACTCGCCCGTGATGAGACCGTCCCACACGTAGAAGCCCGTGGGATGCGTGGCGTCGATCCTCGGATTCTGCCTGCCGTCGGAGGGCAGCCAGCCCAGTTGCACGGCGAAGATGTACTTCAGGATGAACGCGAGGAAGAACACCGGGATGGTGATGCCGATCAGGCTCAGCACGACCGAGGCGTGGTCGCTGAACTTGCCGTGGCGGCGCGCCGCCCAGTAGCCGAGCGGGATACCGACGCCGACCGCGAAGATGAGCGCGACGACGCTGAGCTCGATGGTCGCCGGGAAGCGGCGGAAGAACTCCTCGACGACCGGCCGGTTGGTCTGGATCGAGGTGCCGAAGTCGCCCTGGAGCAGCCTCGTCACCCAGACGAAGTACTGCTCGATGAGCGGTTTGTTGAATCCGTAGAGTTCGTTGACCCTCTCGATGGCCTCGGGGGTCGCCTTCTCACCGAGAAGGGCGACGGCCGGGCCGCCGGGGAGGGCTCTGACCCAGGCGAACAGCAGGATGCTGAGGCCGATCAGAGTGGGGATGAGGAACAGCAGTCGCCCGCCGATGGTGCGCAGCACAGAGATCTCCGTAGATCGGGCGCACACCCTTCGTCTCGCTCCGCTCGCTCAGGGACCGGGAGGCCGGTCCCTGAGCGAGGAGCGGAGCGATGAGACGAAGGGTGCGCGTCGGTCGGGCCTACTTGGTGAGGACGATGTCCGTGAAGACCTCGTCGTTCACCGGGCTGGCCGGGTAGCTCTCGACGCGCGGATCGAACGCCAGTGTGGGCGCCGGGTGCGCGAGCGGAACACCGGGGATGAACTGGGCGACCATCTCATTGATCTCTTCGTACAGAGCCGTCTGGTCCTCGAGGTTCGGCACGCCGCGCGCCTCTTCGAGCTTCTGGAAAAGCTCCGGGTTGTCGAAGCCCCACTCGGAACTCTGCTGGCCGAAGAAGACGCCGACGAAGTTGTCGGTGTCGTTGTAGTCACCGGTCCACCCGAGGAGGTGGATGCCGTGATCCGACGTACCGGTGGTGCGGTCGAGGTACTCGACCCATTCCTCCGAGACCGGCGTGGTCTCGACGCCGACCTCTGCGAGCTGCGACGAGAGCACCGTGAAGATCTGCTCGGGGTCCGGCATGTACGGACGCGAGATGTTCACCGGGTAGTTGAAGGTGAGCTTCAACGGGTTGGCCTCGTCGTAGCCGGCCTCGGCGAGCAGCTCCTTGGCCTTCTCGGGGTCGTAGTCGTAGGTCGTGACATCGGGGTTGTAGCCGTTGACGACCTCGGGCACGAACTCGATGGCCTTCTCGGTGCCCTCGGGGAGCACCTGGCTGATCAGCGCGTCCTTGTCGACTGCGTACGACAGCGCCTCACGGACCTTCGGGTCCTGAAGCTCGGGGATCGCCTGGTTGAACGCCAGGTAGAGGATCGTGAACGGTGGGCGCGACACCATGGTGAAGCCGTCGTCCTCGAGCGCCTGGGTGTCGGCCGGGCCGACGAGGTCGTAGCCGTCGATCGAGCCGGACTCCAGAGCTTGGCGGGCGGCCGTCGGGTCGCCGATCGTGCGGAAGATGATCTCGTCGATCTGCCCGGCGTCACCCCAGTAGCCGTCGTAGGCCTTGAGCGTAAGCTGCTCGCCCGGCGCCCATTCCTCGAACTGGTACGGGCCCGTACCGACCGGGTGGCCCATGGCGTACTCCGAGAGCTGCGGAGCCTCGGCGGATCCGCCCACCTCGTCGGCGCCGAACTCCTGCATCGCCGAGGGGCTCTGCATCGCGAACGACGGCAGCGACAGCGAGGCCACGAAACCGGCGAAGGGCTTGTTCAGCTCGATCGTGACGGAGTAGTCGCCGTCGGGCGTGCACGACTTGTACACGGCATCCGCTGCGGTGTCGGCGTAGCCCTTGAAGAGCTTGTTGTAGTAGTAGCCGAAGGCCTCGGACGCGGCGAGGCCGGTCCAGTTGTACCAGCGGTCGAAGTTGACGCAGACGGCCTCGGCGTTGAACGGCGTGCCGTCCTGGAAGGTCACGTCCTCCTTGAGGGTGAAGGTGTGACTCATGCCGTCCTCCGACGACTCCCAGCTCTCGGCGAGGAGCGGCGCGGGGTCGGCCGTTCCCGGCTCGGTGCCGACGAGACCCTCGAAGATCTGCCGGGAGACGCGGAAGCTCTCGCCGTCCTGCGCGAACGCGGGGTCGAGGCTGGCCGGGTCGGACGATGCGGCGAACACGAAGGTGCCGTCGACGTCGCCGGACCCTTCCGAATCGTTGTCGCCGCGCTCGCTCGCGACACAACCCGCGAGGGCGAGGGCGGCGATCGTCGCCCCCGTGATGGCGACGAGACCGCGTCGTCGAAGTGGTGACTGGTGCATGGATGAACCTTCCCTGTGGGGCGTTTCGCTGCGCATGCGGGCATCGTCGCCCGCATGGTGATTCCCTCGACGCTACTCAGTGGATGTTGGTATGCCAAGACTCTCGCGTTACGAGAGTGTTGCGATCCGGTATCGCGATCTCCGGACCCGGGTCTCAGCGCCGGTGGTGCACCGCGGCGTCGTGCGTGAGCCGAAGCGGGATCGACACGGGCTCGCCGCGGTGCTGCACGACGCGCACGAAGAGCACGTCGACGAGGGCCAGCTGCGCGATCCGGCTCGACATCGCCGCCATCCGGAACGGCGACTCGTAGGCGTGCGTGAGGAGCACGAGCTCGGCGGTCCGCGCGAGCGAGGAGTCGGCGACACCGGTCACCGCGACGGTGAGCGCACCGGCATCCCTCGCCACCTCCAGCGCACGCAGCGTCTCGACCGTCTCGCCGCTGTGCGAGAAGGCGACCGCCACGTCATCGGACGTGCGCAACGCGGCCGCGGTGAGCGCCAGGTGCGGATCGGCCGAGTGCGAGACGGCGCTGCCGATGCGCGAGAGCTTCAGCTGCAGATCCTGCGCGGCGAGCGATGAGGCCGCCTGGCCGAAGAGGTCGATGTGGCGGGCATCGACGAGGGCCCGCGCCGCCCGATCCAGGGTCGCCGCATCGAGCCCGTGAGCGGTCCTCTCGATCGCGTCGATCTGCTGGGCCGCGAGCTTCGCGGCGATCGTGGCGGGGCCGTCGTCGGCCGAGATCGTCGTCGAATCCAACCCGAAGCGCGCCTGCTGCGCCTGGGCCAGCGTCACCGAGCGCGCGACCGCCACGCGCAGCTCGCGGTAACCGCTGAAGCCCAGCGACTGCGCGAAGCGCGCGACGGTCGACAGCGATGTGCCGCACAGCTCGGCGAGGTCGGTGATCGCGAGTTCGACGACGAGCATCGGGTCGTCGAGGATCCGCTCGGCCACGCGCGTCTCGGCCGCGCTCAACTTCGGGGCCGAGCGGCGGACCAGCGCGAGAACGTCGTCGTCCATCGTGCGCACCCGTCTCAGCCGGCGGCGCCGACCAACCGCTCCCGTGCCATCTGCGCGCCCAGCCTGCTGGCGGCTCCCACCTCGATCGTCGGCAGCGGGAGCGCCGTGCGTGCGGCGAGGCCCACGTTGACGACGACGGCGTCGGGGTCGCGCACGGCGGCGCGCTCCACGAGTGCACGCTGCGCGGCATCCGCATCGGGACGGTCAATGAGCAGCACGGTCGTACCCTCCGTCGACACCGCGTCGTCGAGCACCCGATCCTGCTCCTCGACCGAGGTGTGCGCGACGTCGAGGCGCACGCGGCGCCCGTCGTCGGCGAGCGTCGCCGAGACGTACGCCGAGGCGCTGTCGACGGCCAGCGTCGAACGGCGGCGTGCATCGACGACCGACAGAGCGGATGCCGCAGCCGGGGCGTCTCCGACGACGCTGATCGCACGGCGCACGACATCGGTCGCGTCGAACTCCTCGATGCCGTCCGACACTTCGGCGGCGGCCGCACGGAGCTTGCGTGCGAGGGCCGCCACGCGACCGGTGGCCTCCTCGACGCGCTCACGGGAGAGCGACCCGTCGCGCAGCGCTGCGACGATGCCGTCGCGCGCGGCGCGGAAGTCGCGCTCGTCCTGGTCGGGGAGGGCATCGTCGCCGGGGTTCGTCGGGTTTCCGATGCAGAGCAGGTCGGCGCCGGCCGCGAGGGCCTGCGCCGCTCCCCCGCCGATCCCGACGGTCTCCCGGATGGCCGCCATGTCGAGCGCGTCGGTGATGATGACGCCCTCGAAACCCCACTCGCGCAGCATGCCGAGCACCCGCGGGTTGAGGGTGGCGGGCTGGTCGCCCCACGCCGGGACGACGATGTGGGCGGTCATGATGCTGTCGACCCCGGCCTCGACCGCGGCACGGAACGGCGCGAGGTGCACGCGCTCGTACTCGTCGATGTCGAGCGCGATCTCGGGCAGCGCGTGGTGCGAGTCGAGATGTGTGTCGCCGTGACCCGGGAAGTGCTTGATGCACGCGGCGACGGCGCCGTCCTGGATGCCGTCCACCGCCGCGATCACGTGACGCGTGACGAGCGGCTCCTCGGAACCGAACGCCCGCACGCCGATCACGGGGTTGCGCGGATCGGTGTTCACGTCGGCGACGGGACCCAGCACGACGTTCGCACCGACCGCACGCACGCGACGGGCGAGCTCGGCACCGGTGCGCTCGGTCGCGACGAGGTCGTCGAGTGCGCCGAGCTGAGCGGCTCCGGGGAGCGTGGACCCGGTGGCCGACTCGAGGCGGGTGACGCTGCCGCCCTCCTCGTCGACGCCGATCAGGGCATCCGGGTTGGCGGCGAGGATCTCGGCGCTCAGCGCCGACAGCCCCTCGCCCACGTTCTGGCCGAAGTACACGACGCCGGCGAGGCCGTCACGCAGCTCGGAGGTCAGCCAGGCGGGCGCCTCGGTACCGAAGAAGCCCGGCCAGAGCACGCCGTTCGCGAGGCGCTCGAGGTCGTCGGTCATCCCTTCACGGCTCCCGCCACCATGCCCGAGGCCAGACGGCGCTGCACGATCACGAAGAAGATCATGACCGGGAGGGTGATGATCGTCGACGCGGCCATGATGCTGCCCCAGTCGTTGGCGAACAGGCCGAAGAACGACTTGAGACCGATCGAGACCGTGTACTGGTCGGTCTGCGCGCCGAGGATCGTCATCGCGAAGATGAACTCGTTCCACGCGGTGATGAAGCTGAAGATGCTCGTCGCGACCAGGCCCGGCATGACCAGCGGCAGCAGGATCGAGCGGAACATGCGCCACCAGCTCGCGCCGTCGATGTAGGCGGCCTCTTCGAGTTCGACCGGGACGGCCGCGACGAATCCGCGCAGCATCCAGATGCCGAAGGCGAGCGAGAGCGCGACGTACACGACCATCAGACCGAGGATGCTGTTGAGGAGTCCGAGGCTCTTCACCTGGAGGAACAGCGGGATGACGAGCGCCTCGAGCGGCACCATCTGCACGACGAGGATCATCATGAGGATCGTGGTGCGGAACTTGAACTTGAAGCGGGCGACCGCGACGGCGGCGAGGAGGCACACGAGCGCGCTCACGACGACGGTGACGATCGCCACGATCGCCGAGTTGCGCAGGAAGGTGCCGAACCCGCCCTCGGTGAGGACGAACGCGAAGTTGTCGAAGGTGAACTCCTGCGGCAGCAGCGACTGCCCACCGCTCGAGGCCTTCTTGTCGAAGGCGCTGGAGACCATCCAGTACACGGGGAACAGCGTGAAGATCAGGACGGCCGCGACGGCGATCCCGATACCGATGCGGGAGCGGAGGGATGCGCGCGGGTTCACAGCTCGTCCTCCTTCATGAGGGATCGGATGTACACGATCGTGATGCCGATCAGCACGAGGGTGAGCAGCACGGCGAGGGCCGCACCGAAGCCGTAGCGGTTCTGACCGAACGACTCGACGTACGACCAGACGCCGAGGTTGAGCACCTGGCGGTTGCCGCCGCCACCGCCGGGCATCAGGTACACCTGGGCGAAGACCTTGAAGTCCCAGATCGTCGACAGGATGATGACGACCGAGAAGACGGGCTTGAGGGTCGGGAAGATGATCTTCCAGAAGCGTCGCCACGCGCCGGCGCCGTCGAGGGCCGCGGCCTCGAGCATCTCCTTCGAGACGCCGAGGAGTCCGGCGAGCACGGTGATCGCGACGAACGGGAAGCCGTGGTGCACGACGTTCAGCAGCACGATCGCGTAGAACGACCACTGGTTCGTGAACCAGTTGATCGACTGGTCCATGAGGCCGAGGTCTCGCAGGACGGAGTTGAAGATGCCGCGGTCGGCATCGAAGATGAAGGTCCAGACGTAGGTGCCGGTCACCGCGGGCATCGCCCACGCGACCATGATGCAGCTCGAGACGATGACGCGCCACGTGGTGCCGAGGCGAGCGAGCAGCAGGGCGACGAGCGTGCCGACCGCCACGGTGACGAAGACCGCCACCGCGGCGAACCCGACGGTGTTGGGCAGGACCACCGTCCACAGGGTCGGGTTGGTGAGCGCCTCGACGTAGTTGTCGAAGCCGATCCAGTTGTTCTCCCCGGTGTTGATCTCGCGCAGACCGTAGTCCTGCAGCGAGTAGATGAACACCTGGATGAGCGGCCAGAGCATGAGCACCGCGAGGATGATCAGCCCGGGCGCGAGGAGGAGCCAGGGGCGGGCCGTGACGATCGAGAGACCGCGACGCTTCCGGCCGCCGGCCACGGAGGCGGAGGGGGACTCCGCCTTCGTGGCCGGCAGTGGCGCTTGCACCATCGACATGGAAGGAGTGCTTCCTTACTGGTTGAGCAGGTCCGTCATCTCAGCGGCGGCATCCTTCGTCGCGGTCGCGACGTCCTTCTGCCCGCTGAGGATGGCCTGGATCATGGAGTTGGTCGTCTTCTTCGCCTGGACGGCGCCGAAGTTCGGGGTGACCGGGACGGATGCTCCGCCGTCGACCATCTGCTCGGCGAACGGTGCCACGAGCGGGTCGGTCGAGGCGAGGGCCTCTTCCATCGCGGACTGGACGCCCGGGAAGTAGCCGGTCTCGTTCGACCACTGCTCGGCGAACTCACCGGTGGTCATGAGCTTGACGAACTCCCACGCGAGGTCGGCGTTCTTGGTCGTGTTGAAGACCGAGAGGTGCGATCCGCCGAGCACGGACGGGGCGATGCCGCCGTCTTCGCCGGGGATGACCGCCGCGCCGATCTTGCCCTCGAGGTCGGGGTTCGCCTCGATGAGCGACTTCGGCGTCCACGAGCCCGAGAGCATCATGGCGACGTTGCCCTGCGTGAACGCGTCACGGAGGTCGGTCTCCTTCCAGGTGGTGGCACCTGCGGAGGAGAAGCCGTGCTCGGTCGCGAGACCGGTGTAGAACTCGATGCCGGCCTGCGACTCGGTGCTGTCGAGCTCGCTGGTCCAGGTGTCGCCGTCCTTCGTGGCGATCTCTCCGCCCGCACCCCAGACCCAGGGGTAGACCTGGAACTCGGCGTCACCCGGAACCGGGAACGGGAGCATGTCGGGCTTGGCGGCCTTGATCGCGTCGCCCGCGGCGATGATGTCGTCCCACGTCTTCGGAGCCTCGAGACCGAGCTCCTCGAACACGTCGGCGCGGTAGACGAGCGAACGCACGCCGGCGTACCACGGCATGCCGTAGAGCTCGTCGTCGTAGGTTCCCGCGACCTCGAGGCCCTCGACCAGGTCGTCGCGCAGGCCGTCCTCGGCGTCGACGTACTCGTCGAGCGGGAGGAGGGCGCCGGCGTCGGCGAACTCGGCGGTCCAGGTGGTGCCGGTCTCGGCGATGTCGGGGGTGGTGCCGCCGGCGATCGAGGTGACGAAGCGATCGTGCGCGTCAGCCCACTGGATCTCCTCGATGTTGACCGTCGCTCCGGTCTCCTCTTCGAAGGCCGCGGAGACCTTGTCGTAGAAGGCGGTGGAATCGGGGTTCGTGCCCTTCATGATCCAGACGGTGAGCTCCTGGCCCTCTCCGTCTGCTGCTCCGCCGTTGTCGCCGCCGCCGGCGCAGCCGGCCAGCGCGAGCGAAGCCACGGCGCCGAGCGCCACGACCGGAAGAATGCGCTTGTGCATCAGTGGATCTCCTCTTTGAAACGTCCTGGGGATGGACGAGTGGGTGCTCGCCCTGTCGAATAAGTATCTACGACTAACTAATTGCCTGCAAGTTTTTCACACGATCGTCACATGCTTGTGACAATCGTTTCCGTGGGGCCTTCACAGGCATCCTCCCGGGCCCCTGGCTATGCTCTCGGGATGCCTCGCGCCCGCCACAAGGACCGATCCACCGTCGCCCGCCACGCTCCCCTCCCCACCCCGGGACCGATGAAGGGCTTCCTCAAGATCGCCGGGATCACCCTCGGCGTCGTGCTGGTCTCGGCCATCGCCGTCGGCGCCTTCGTCGTCGTCGACTACATCAATCGCTTCAATGCCGACGCGGTGGCGCTCGAGGACGCGCCGGAGGTCGAGCCCCCGTCGATCAGCGCCTTCCCGGGCGAGTTCAGCGTGCTGCTCATCGGCACCGACGAGTGCGGCGAGGTGTCAGGCGGGCTCCTCGGCGAGCGCTGCTCGGAAGCCGACGGCGGCATCCTCAACGACGTCAACCTCCTCGTGCACGTGTCGGCCGAACCCCGCAACGTCACCGTCGTCTCCCTGCCGCGCGACCTCATGATCGAGACGCCCGAGTGCACGCGCGAGGACGGATCGATCGCCTCGGCCACCAGCAAGACGCAGATCAACTCGATCTACCAGAACGCCGGGCTCTCGTGCGTCGCCAAGACCATCACCGACCTCAGCGGCGTCGAGATCCCGTTCGCCGCGAAGATCGATTTCGATGGCGTCATGGCCATCACCGACGCGATCGGCGGCGTGGAGGTCTGCATCGGCGGAGACGGCATCCGCGACGAGAAGGCGGGCATCGACTACTGGGCGCCCGGGCCCCGGACCGTCTCGGGTTACGAAGCGCTGCAGTTCATCCGCACGCGCTACGGGGTCGGCGACGGCAGTGACATGGCGCGCGTCTCGAACCAGCAGCAGTACATGTCGCGACTGGTGAAGAAGATCCTCAGCGACGAGGTGCTGAGCGACCCGAGCAAGGTGCTCGGGCTCGCGAATACGGCCGTCGACAACATCAAACCGAGCACCGAGCTCGGCAACCCGGTGCGCATCGCGCAGCTCGCACTGTCGATCAAGGACGTGCCGTTCAGCGACTTCGTCTTCGCGCAGTACCCGGTCTTCGAGGACCCGGACGACAGCGACCGCGTCGTCCCGAACTACGAGGCCGCCGAGACCCTGTGGTCCGCGCTCGCCGCCGGTCAGCCGGTGCAGCTCACGGGCGACGCGACCAACAACGGCGGCGTCGAGGTCGTCGACCCGGGCACGGCGACCGACCCCGGGACCGCCCCGTCCACCGACGCGCCGACGACCGAGACCCCGGCGCCCCGCGCCACGCTCGACCCGAGCATCTCGGGTCAGACCGCCGAACAGGAGACCTGCACCAACGGCCGCCAGCGCTGATCGGAGCGGCACGAGCGCGTAGGCTCGCAGGCATGGGACGGATGCGCGCACGCGACACCGAGCATCCGCAGGCGAAGCTCGATCACGGCGGCGTCGCCACCATCGCCCCCTCGGAGTTCACGAGCGGATTCGAGCTCATCGTCGACGGCACCCCGCAGTCGCACGTCGATCTCGACGACCCGACGCACCTTCACTTCGAGTACATCGTGCGCATGGGCGCCGTGATCGATCAGCTGCCCGCGGGACCGCTCACCGCCGTGCACCTCGGCGCCGGCGCCCTGACCGTGCCGCGCTACATCGATGCGACCCGTCCGGGATCGCGGCAGCAGGTGGTCGAGTGGGAGGCGCCCCTCGCGGCGCTCGTGCGCGAGCATCTCCCGCTCCCGAAGGGGGCGTCGATCCGTATCCGCATCGGGGATGCGCGCGAGGGCGTGCAGAAGCTCCCCGCCGCCCTCACCGGCGCGTGCGATCTCGTCGTCTCCGACGTCTACTCCGGCGCGCAGACCCCGGCGCACCTCACCAGCGTCGAGTTCTACCGCGAGGTCTCGCAGATGCTCTCCCCGGGAGGGGTACTGCTCATCAACGTCGCCGACGGCCCTGGACTCGCCTTCGCCCGCCGACAGGTCGCGACCGTCGCCGCGGTGCTCCCCGAGGTCGCGGTGCTCGCCGACACGCAGGTGCTCAAGGGACGCCGCTTCGGCAACCTCGTGGTCGCGGCATCCGCCTCTCCCCTGCCCACCGAGTGGCTCCCCCGCCTGCTCGCCGCGGGCCCGCATCCGGCGAAGATCGCGCAGGGCGCCGAGGTGAAGACGTTCGTGCAGGGCGCGCACATCGTCACCGATGCGGATGCCGTGGCCTCTCCGCGACCCGACGCCTCGCTCTTCCTGCGCTGATCCGCATCCGGGATGCGGGCACGCGGGCGTGCCGACCCGACGACCGGGTGAACGGCATGCAGACTGGACGGGGACGCTGCGGAAGGAGAGCAATGAGTTTCATCCGGGGATACGACCGGGAGAACCTCCGCGAGCTGGTCGATATCGACGAGTGCGCGGTACGGCTCGAAGAGATCGAGGATCAGCGCAGCCTTCCCGCTCTGCTGGAGCGCGTGTGGTTGCTGAAGGTGCTGGGACGCCTCGACGAGGCGCTCGCCCTCGCGGAGACGACCGTGCGACAGGCCCGGATGGCGGGCACGCGCAAGGACGTGCTGCGCGCCCGTGTGCTGCGTGCGACCGTGCAGCAGTTCCGTGGCGCGCACGCCGCCGCCGAGCAGGAGCTCGCCGCGTGCGCGGAGGAGGCCGAAGGCCAGGGCTGGATCACGATCGCCGCATTCGCCCACCAGCACCGCGGCAAGAATGCCTTCGACGCCGGAGATTTCGACACCGCGCGCGACAGCTTCAAGCAGTCGCTGTTCCTGCGCCGCGAGGCCGGCGCGGCAGATCGCGAGCTCGAGGTCACGCTGCTGGCGATCGACGCGGCCGAGCGCCGTCGCCCGTCGCAGCTCGTCGCCGGCTGACCGTGCGCACCGGCCGTTCACCCCGATGTCGGCGGTATGGCTTAGCCTGAGCGCATGGCGGATCTTGACCGTGTGCGCATCTGGGGTGAGGCGCTCATGACGATGTACCTCGACGACTCCTGGTCGTTCGACTTCGACCATGCCAAGCGTCGCGCCGGGCAGTGCGACTACACGAAGAAGCGCATCACCGTGTCGCGCTATCTCGCGGCACGGTTCGACGACGACGAGATCCATCAGGTGCTGTTGCACGAGGTCGCCCATGCCCTCGCCGGGCACGCCGCCGCGCACGGTCCCGCCTGGAAGCGCGTGGCCCGCGACCTCGGTTACGTCGGCGGCACCACGCACCACGGCGAGACCGCCGTCGAGCTCGCGCCCTGGATCGGCCGCTGCCCCGCCGGGCACGAGACTTTCCGGCATCGCCGCCCGACCCGCGCCACCTCGTGCGCCCAGTGCTCGCGCACCTTCGATCAGCGATACCTCTTCACCTGGACGCGGCGCGAGATCACGGCCGACGTGAAGCTCGCCGCGCAGTCGCCGCGCTAGGGCACTGGGCTCTAGAGCGTGCGCGGGCCGTCGCTCGCGTTCTCCGAGGAGGCCGTTTCTTCCGGGTCGTCGTGCGAGAGGGTCGCGCCCTGCTGACCGTCGGCCGCTGCCCGCGAGGCGCGCCCGCGTCGCAGGAGAGCCGTGACCGCGCGCCACCCCACCAGCAGCACGCCGAGGGTCAGCGTCGCGACGATGATGAATGCGAGCTGAGCGGTGTCCCCCGTGACCACGCGCAGCAGCGTGCCGCCGGCGACGGTCACGACCCAGACGACCACGCCCCACAGCACCGACCACGGCCGACGCGGGCGACCGGGCAGCAATGCGGCGAGCGCGTGACCGACGAGCAGCGCGACCAGGAACGGCCAGGCGGTGAGCAGGAATCCGGCGGGGCTCTCGTCGTGAGAGGCGCGGCCGATCACGGCGAAGATCAGAACCAGCACGGCGTCGACGATGACTGCGGGGAGGAACCTCATTCCCCGACCCTACGCTCGTGCCCCGCGCACACGGTGCTGCCCCCGGGCGTGCCGCCGGCTGTCTCAGGCGAAGGCCGTGAACGCCCGGTCGCGGAGCACGGGCACCGCCGAGACGGCGTCGAGACGGGATGCCGCGGCGACCGCGTCGGCATCGGCGGTGTCGCGCGCCGAGCCGCTCGCCGAGACCAGGTGCCCGAGCGCACGGCGCAGAGCACGGAAGCCCTCCGCCGCGACCGCCGCATCGGGCGCCGTGTGATCGATGCCGAGGTCGGTGAGCGCCGCGATGATCGCTCCGGCGGCGAGGTGGTCCTCGACCGCGAAGCGCACGTCGTTCGAGCCGTCGCGCTCCCCCGCGGCGATGAGGGCGACCGAGGTGCGCGCCTGACGCTCCTCCTGGATGGCCTGCACGGTGCGTGCGACGGCGGTGGCATTGCGGATGCCTCCGACCAGCACCGTCGCTCCTCCGGCGGCGGCGGTCACTGCGAGCGCCGGTGCGACGGAGTCCGTCGACCACACCGCCGCCTCGGCCAGATCGATCGCGGCACCGTCGGCGACGGCATCCGCCAGTCTCGACGAGAAGTGCAGCACGTCGACGATCACGACCACGTCGGCCTCGGCGAGTCGTGCGAGGCCGGCGAGCCCCCAGTCGAGGCGGACCTGATAGGTGGACTGATCGAACGGCGACGGCATCCGTCCAGCCTATTCCGCACCGTGAGGGGTCAAGACACGCCGCCCGCGGGACCGCGGCAGCGGCGTGTCTTGACCCCTCAGCGAGCCCTCCAGCCCGCCGTCAGTCGGCTGCCAGCGCCTCGACCGGCGCGACCCGCGTCGCGAGCCGGGTCGGCGTCGCGGCGGCCACGAGCGTCAGCACCGCCGTCGCGACGACGATGATGACCACCGGCAGCCACGGCACCTGCGGAGCGACGAGCCCGGCGGGCGTGAAGTCCGGCAGCACCGGCACCGAGCCGAGCAACGACTGCGCGGCGATCCATCCGTAGGCGACTCCGAGCACCAGGCCCGTGAGCGTCGCGGCCACCGTGATGTGCGTCGCCTCGAGCAGCACCATGCGGCGCACCTGGGCGTTCGACAGCCCGATCGATCGCAGCAGCCCGAGCTCACGGCGCCGCTGCACGACACCGATCGTGAGCAGGTTCACGAGGCCGACGGCGGCGATCACGGCCGAGACGGCGACGAGCACCATCATGATCGAGGCGAAGGCGTCGAACGGCGCGAAGAACTCCGGCGGCACCTCCTCGGAGGTCTGATTCATCATCAACCGCTTCGCCGACTCCAGCGCAACCGCGAACATCGTCACGAGGGTGACGCCCATCACCACGCCGATCGCCATGCGCGACGATCGCTCGGGATACCGCAGCGCGTTCTCGGCGGCGAGGCGCGCGGTGGCGCTGGACCCGAACATCCGCCCGACGAGGCGCAGCACCGGCGGCATGAACAGCACCGAGCCGAGCGCGAGACCGGTGAACGAGAGCAGGCCCCCCACGAACGCGACGACGACCCCGAGCGGCGTCACGAGTCCAACCAGCACCCCACCCGCGAGCAAGGCGGCACCGGCGATCAGCAGCACCCAGGCGCCGACATGACGCCCGGCCCTGCCCGACACCTCGTCGTGGGCGCGCTCGACCGATCCGCCGATCGCCTGCAGGGGCGTCACCGTGAGCACGCGTCGCGAGCCGACCCACGCCGCGACCCAGGTCGTGAGCGCGACGCCCACGGCGGGCAGCACGAGGAACGGCTGCGCGAGGGTGAAGTCCGCCGGCACGTCGGCGATCAGCATCCGCCCGATCTGCACCCCGAGGGCAGCGAGCGCAACACCGACGATCACGCCGGTGAGCGCGCCGATCACGCCGACCACGAGGCCCTGTCGCCCGACCTCCGCACGCTGCGAGCGCGCGGTCGCACCGACCAGGCGCATGAGCGCGATCTGACGGGTGCGCCCGGCGATGATCGTCGAGAACGTGTTGGCGGTGACGATCGCGGCGACGTACATCGCGACCGCCGTGAGCAGCACCGAGAGGATGGCGACGACGATCGCGAGCGTCTCGCTGTCGCCGATGAACGGGTCGGCCTGCAGCACCGCGCCGATGAACGCCGTCACCTCGACGAGGATCACCCCGAACGCCGCCGACAGCGCCGCGACCAGGATGCTGGCGCCCATGCCCCGGTCGCGCAACCACGCGAGGCGCGGAGCCGTGGCGGCGGTCTCGGGCACCACGGTGCCGACCGCCGAAGGCGTGCCGACGGCGGTCATGCCGACACCTCGGCGGCGAGCATGTAGGCCGAGATCTCCTCGGCGGTCTGGCGCGGGTGGTCGGCGACGATGCGACCGTCACCGAGGTAGAGCACGCGGTCCGCGTGGCTGGCCGCGATGGCGTCGTGGGTGACCATCGCGATCGACTGACCGTGCTCCCGGCTGGCGGCCTGCAGCAGCTGGAGCACCTCGCGTCCGGTCTTCGAGTCGAGGTTTCCGGTGGGTTCGTCGGCGAAGACGAGGTCCGGCGCGGTGGCCAGGGCACGGGCGATGGCCACGCGCTGCTGCTGTCCACCCGAGAGCTGGTGCGGACGGTGGCGCAGGCGCGAGCCCAGACCCAGCGTCTCGACGAGTCCGTCGATGCGCGCACGCTCCAGCGCGCTCGGCCGGCGCCCGTCGAGCTCGAACGGCAGCAGGATGTTGCCGAGGGCATCGAGTGTGGGAACCAGGTTGAACGCCTGGAAGATGAACCCCACGCGTCGGCGGCGCAGGATGGTGAGGTCGAGGTCGCCGAGACCGGTGATCTCGGTGTCGCCGATGAACGCGCGCCCCTCGGTCGGGGTGTCGAGGCCGGCCATGATGTGCATGAGCGTCGACTTGCCCGAGCCCGACGGGCCCATGATCGCGGTGAACTGACCGCGGCGGATGCCGACGCTGACGTCGTCGAGCGCCCGCACGACTCCCTCGCCGGAGCCGTAGGTCTTCTTCAGGTGCTGGACGCGGGCGGCGAGGCCCAGGTCGGTGGTCGTGATCTCCATGTCTCCGACGCTACGGAGCAGGTGCCGTCGCGGTCGTCGCCCGGCGGATGCATCCGCCTCCGCCTGGAGGATGATCCCGACGATGCCGCAGGGAGGATGCCGAGGCGGATCTCAGGCGAGGCCGTGCTCGAACGCGAACACGACGAGCTGCACGCGGTCGCGCAGGCTGAGCTTGGAGAGGATGCGGCTGATGTGCGTCTTGACGGTCGCCTCGCTGAGGAACTCGCGCGTCGCGATCTCACCGTTCGACAGACCGCGTGCGGCGAGCGCGAAGATCTCCCGCTCACGATCGGTGAGGTCGGCGAACTGCGGAGGAACCGGGGTCGGCGCATCCGCGAAGTGCGCGAACAGCTCACGGGTGGCGGATGCTGCGATCACACTCGACCCCGCATGCACGGTGCGCACGGCGGCGAGCAGGAACTCGGGGTCGGCGTCCTTCAACAGGAATCCGCTCGCCCCCTGACGAATGGCCCGGGCCGCGGCCTCGTCGAGGTCGAAGGTCGTCAGCATCACGATGCGCGGCGCGTCGGGGCGCTGGAGGATCTCGGCGGTCGCGGTGAGGCCGTCCATGACCGGCATCCGGATGTCCATGAGCACGACGTCGGGTCGGGTCTGCTGCACGACGTCGAGAGCCTCGCGCCCGTCACCGGCCTCGCCCACGACCTCGAGGTCGGGCTGGGAGGCGATCAACATCCGCACACCGGCGCGGAAGAGGGACTGGTCGTCGACGAGGACGACTCTGATCATGACGTGACTCCGATCGGCAGCATGCCGTAGACGTGGAACTGCGCTCCCCGGCGCTCGGCATGCAGACTACCGCCGACCAGCTGGGCGCGCTCGCGCATGCCGATCAGGCCGTGCCCGCTCTGCCCCAGCTGCACGGGAGCAGGCCCCGGCGCGACGGTGTTCGCCACCCGGATCTCGACCCGGTCGGGCAGCCACGCCAGGTGCACGTCGACCGCTCCGTCGCCGTGGCGGATCGCGTTCGTGAGGGCCTCCTGCAGGATGCGGTAGACCGCGAGCTGGATGGCCGCGGGCGGCTCACCCGGGGGCACGGGGTCTACCGTGATCCGCGGTTCGATGCCGGCGTGCCGCACCTGCGCGAAGAGCGTCTCCAGGTCGGCGAGCGTGGGCTGCGGTCCGTCGCCCTGGCGGTGACGCAGCTGGGTGAGCAGCATCCGCACGTCCGACAGCGCACCGCGGGCGGTCTGCGCGATCGTGCCCAGCGCCTCGGTCGCCATCTCGGGCTTCGCGGCGGCGGCGTAGCGGGCTCCATCGGCCTGCGCGATCACGACGGCGAGCGAGTGCGCGACCACGTCGTGCATGTCGCGGGCGATGCGCACGCGCTCCTGCTCCTCGGCGGCCACGGTCTCGGCCTGCGCGCGCGCCACCTGCGTGGCGCGACCGGCGAGGACGACCCGCCAGAGCAGTCCAGCTCCCCATGCCATCACCATCGCCAGCACGAACAGCGAGCCGAGCAGCACGGAGGTGAGCGCGGCACGCATCACGCTCGCGGCGTCGGTGATCAGTTCGCCCGACCACGCCAGCCCGAAGTACGCGCCGCCGACGATCCCGCCGCCGAGCGCCGAGGCGCCGCCGAGCCACAGCAGTCGTCGGCTGCCCCAGGCCGCCGTCGCGAACAGCACGACCAGCACGCCGAAGTCGAAGGGTACGGGTGGCAGCCCCGCAGCCATCTGGAGGAGCGCACCGAACCACGCGACGCAGAGGGCCAGAGCCGGGGCCAGGCGGGCGATCGCGGCGGCGCCCCAGACGATCGCTCCGACGACGAGGTAGGCCGTGACCGACCACCCGCCGTCGACGATCCAGACGCTGAGGCCGCCCGAGCCCGGCACGAGGGGGATGCCGACCGTGAGACCGAAACCGATGACCGCGCCGACGATGTCGAGGGCGAGCCAGGTGCGGGAGACGGGACGGAACACGCTCTCACGCTACGCGAGCGGAGGGCGCGCCGCGTCCGTCTGGGGATGTATCCCGAGCGCGACCGGCCGTCAGGCCCGGGCGATGATCTCGCCGTGCGGAACGAGGTACCAGCCGTCTCCGGCATCCGCCCATCGCTTCCAGGCGTCGCTGATCGTCTGCAGCTCGGAGGGGCCCGCGAGGCCGCTGTCGACGAGCTGGCGCGCGAGCGCCGATTCGAGGATGCGGTCGGCCCACATGCCGCCCCACCACGCGCGCTCCTCGGGGGTCGCGTAGCACCAGGTGGATGCCGTCGCCGTGACGTCGTCGAAGCCGGCGGCGCGCGCCCACGAGAGCAGGCGTCGCCCGGCGTCGGGCTCTCCCCCGTTCGCCCGGGCGGCCGCGCGGTACAGCCGCAGCCACTCGTCGAGCTCGGGCAGCAGCGGGAACCAGATGAACCCGGCGTAGTCGGCGTCGCGCGCCGCGACGATGCCGCCGGGTACCGTGACCCGTCGCATCTCTCGCAGGGCCTGCACCGGATCGCCGACGTGCTGCAGCACCTGGTGCGTGTGCACGACGTCGAAGCTGTCGTCGGCGAACGAGAGCGCGTGCACGTCTTCGATCGAGAAGTCGACGTTTGTGAGGCCGCGGTCCGCGACGAGGTTCCGGGAGAGCGCGAGGGCGTTCGCGTCGATCTCCGTCGCCGTCACGTGCGCGACGACGGTCGCGAACTCGGACGTGATGCTGCCCGGACCCGCGCCGACATCGAGGAGGCGGGCGGCCGGATCCAGGTGCGGGCGGAGATACTCCGCGGAGTTGGCGATCGTGCGGGAACTGTGCGAACGGAGAACGGTCTCGTGATGTCCGTGCGTGTACGTGGCCATGCCCCAGTCTGGCACGGGCCGCGATGGCGCCCCTCAGCGCAGCTCGGCGGCGATGCGGCGGATCGCCTCGCGGTCGGGCTTTCCGGAGGCGAGCGTCGCGATCTCGTCGACGAGGATCAGGCGCGCCGGACGCGCGTGCTTGCCGAGCGCCTCGGCGACGGCGTCGCGCGCGTGCACGAGCTGGTCTGATTCGCTGCGGCGCAGCACCTCGCCGCGGGCGGCGACGATGACGGATGCCTCGCCCCACCGCTCGTCGTCGATGCCGACCACCACGGCCTGATGGAGACCCGGCACCTGCCGCACGATCCGCTCGACGCGATCGAGGGAGATGTTGATGCCGCCCGACACGATGACGTTGTCGGCGCGACCGTGCACCCGCACGACCCCGTTCTCGACCAGGCCGAGGTCGCCCGTGCGATACCAGCGGATGCCGTGCTCGTCGCGCACGAACACCCGCGAGGTCAGCTCATCGTCGCCGAGGTAGCCGTCGGCGAGCATGGGCCCCGCGATGCGCAGCTCTCCGTCGACGGTGCGCACCGAGACGGTGTCGAGGGGAACCCCGTCGTAGACGCATCCGCCGCTGGTCTCGGTCGAGCCGTAGGTGCGCACGAGGCGCACGCCCAGATCGGATGCCCTCTCGCGCAGCGGCTCGGGCAGGGACTGCCCGCCGACGAGGATCGAGCGGTAGGCCTGCAGCGCGGCGCGCACGGCGACATCGTCGGCCGCGTCGAGCAGCGTCGCCACCTGCGCCGGTACCAGCGAGGTGTACAGCGCCTCGTCACCGTGTCGCAGCATCGACAGCGTGGCGTGCGCGAACGCCTCGGGCGAGAACCTGCCCGACAGCGCCACCGGTTCGGTGCCCGCGAGGATCGAACGCACGAGCACCTGGAGACCCGCGACGTACCCCGTCGGGAGGGCGAGCAGCCAGCGGCCCGATCCGATGCGGTCGGCGGTCGCCTCGGCGCTCGTGCGCAGCGCCTCGGCGCTCAGCGCCACGCGCTTGGGGATGCCGCTCGACCCGGAGGTCGCGATCACGACGGCCGTGCCCACCGGAACCCGATCGGGCACGTCGGCGAGCATCCCGAAGCCGAGCGCCGGGCCCCCGTCGAGCGCTCGCCGCAGCGCGACACTCAGCGGCTGCGGATCATCGGCTTCGATCGGGATCAGCGCGGTCATGACGGTGCCTCAGTAGTGCCAGGGGAACGACGACCAGTCGGGGTCGCGCTTCTCGAGGAACGAATCGCGCCCCTCGACGGCCTCGTCGGTGCCGTAGGCGAGACGCGTCGCCTCGCCCGCGAAGACCTGCTGCCCGACGAGTCCGTCGTCGACGGCGTTGAACGCGAACTTGAGCATGCGGATGGCGGTCGGCGACTTGGTCAGCACGGTGCGGGCCATCGCGAGCGCCTCGCGCTCGAGCTCGGCGTGCGGCACCACGCGATTGACCGCGCCCATCTCATAGGCGCGCTGCGCCGAGTACTCCTCGGCGAGGAAGAACACCTCGCGGGCGATCTTCTGCCCGGTCTGGCGGGCCATGTACGCGGAACCGTATCCGGCGTCGAAGCTGCCGACGTCGGCATCCGTCTGCTTGAAGCGTCCGTGCTCGGCGCTGGCGATCGTGAGGTCGCAGACCACGTGGAGCGAATGCCCGCCACCCGCCGCCCATCCGGGCACGACCGCGATGACGACCTTCGGCATGAAGCGGATCAGACGCTGCACCTCGAGGATGTGCAGGCGGCCCAACGAGGCGGGGGACGGAGAAGCCGGGGTCCCTGAGCCTCCCCCCTCGATCCCTGAGCCTGTCGAAGGGGCGGGGTACTTGTACCCGTCGCGCCCCCGGATGCGCTGGTCGCCGCCCGAGCAGAACGCCCATCCGCCGTCCTTCGCGCTGGGGCCGTTGCCCGTGAGCAGCACCGCGCCGATGCGCGGGTCCTGACGGGCGATGTCGAGGGCACGGTAGAGCTCGTCGACCGTGTGGGGGCGGAAGGCGTTGCGCACCTCCGGCCGGTGGAAGGCGATGCGCGCGATGCCTCCGTCGTTCGAGACGTGGGCCGTGATGTCGGTGTAGTCCTCGGCGCCGGGCGCGAGCTGCCACTCGGCGGGGTCGAACAGGTCGGAGACGAATGCGCTGGTCACCTCTCCACCCTATTCCCGCGCGCGGCTGCGCCCCCGTCGCACTTTCCGTCGGAAAGATCCGGCCGGACCGACGGAAAGTGCGACGGGAACGGCGGCGGGAGATGAGAATGAGACCCATGACGCCCGAACTCAGCGAGATCCTCTCCACCGCACGCGTGGTCGCCCTGCCGATGCACACGCGATTCCGGGGCGTCGACACCCGGGAGGCGCTCCTCTTCGAGGGGCCGGAGGGGTGGGCCGAGTTCTCCCCCTTCACCGAGTACGCGGATGCCGAGGCCGCCACCTGGCTCGCCGCGGCGATCGACTTCGCCTGGCGTCCGCAACCCTCACCCCTGCGCGACGGCATCCGCGTCAACGCCACGATCCCCGCGGTCGAGGCCGCACGCGTGCCGGACGTGCTCGCTCGCTTCTCCGGATGCCGCACCGCCAAGGTGAAGGTCGCCGAACCCGGGCAGACGCTCGCCGACGACATCGCCCGCGTGCGCGCCGTGCGCGAGGCGATGGGGCCGGAGGGCCGCATCCGCGTCGATGCGAACGGCCTCTGGAACATCGACGAGGCCGAGCACGCCGTGCACGCGCTGAACGAGTTCGACCTCGAGTACGTCGAGCAGCCGTGCGCGACGGTCGAGGAACTCGCCGAGCTGCGCACCCGCGTGAAGCACCTGGGCATCCCGGTCGCCGCCGACGAGAGCATCCGCAAGTCGTCCGACCCGTTGGCCGTGGCGCGCGCCGGGGCCGCCGACCTCATCGTCGTGAAGGCGCAGCCGCTCGGCGGAGTGACCCACGCCCTCCAGCTCATCGCCGCGACCGGGCTTCCGGCGGTCGTGTCGAGCGCCCTCGACACCGCCGTCGGACTCTCGCAGGGCGCCGCCCTCGCCGCCGCCCTCCCCCACCTCGACTACGACTGCGGCCTCGGCACGGCATCGCTCTTCCTCGACGACGTCGCCGATCGACGCCCCCGCGACGGGGTGATCCCCGCCGACCGCGTCACCCCGGACGGTGCCGCGCTCGACCGCCTCGCCGCCGACGACGACCGCCGCGACTGGTGGTTCGCGCGCCTCGAGCGCAGCTACCGCGTGCTCGACGCGGGCTGAGGCGCCTCAGACCAGGAGCAGATCGACCAGGCGGCCGAGTTCCTCGCTGCCCGCGCGGCGCAGCTGGGCGTCGTCGTGCCCGGCCATCGCGCCTCGCACGGTCATGCCCTCCCAGACGATCATGAGGATGCGGCCGGCGACCTCGGCCGGCACTCGCAGCCGCAGCTCCCCGGCGTCGACGATGTCCGTGACGATCTGCGCGATGCTGCCGACCATCTCGCGTTCCTGTGCCAGGTACGCCGCTCCGAACTGGGCGTCGCGGAGCGCGCGGATGCGGATCTCGCTCATGAGCATCACGCCCATGCGGTCGTCGCTTCCGGAGTCCATCACCTTCTGCAGCAGGTCGGTCGGATCGCAGCCGGGCACCAAGCCGCCCTCGGCGGTGATCTCGGTCACGCGCTCGCGCACCGCGTTCACACGCGTCTCGGCGACACGTCCGGCGAGCATCAGGAAGAGCTCGTCCTTCGATTCGAAGTTCGAGTAGAACGCCCCGCGCGTGAAGCCGGCACGCTCGCAGACCGCCTCCACCGAGGCGCCGTCGAGGCCGACCTCCGCGAAGAGCTGCTCGGCCGCCTCGAGCAGGCGGGCGCGCGTGTTCTCACGACTCCGGGTTGCCGGTATCGACATCGAAACCTCCTGGTGTTCGCGATCGTGACGATTCTCACACCCCGCACACAGATTTCCGAATGCGGGCGACCTTACGATACATCTATGTATTGGATACACCTGTGTATCCACCTCATCCCCCATCCTCCGGAGGAACCCGCGTGTCCACTCTCCTGTCCTCACTCGGTCGCTGGTCGTTCCGGCACCCCTGGCGCGTGCTCGGCTCATGGCTGCTCGTGCTCGGCCTCGCGGGCACCGGGGCACTCGTGCTCGGCTCCGGCACGGACAACACGTTCTCGATCCCCGGCACCGAATCGCAGGCCGGCCTCGAGCAGCTCTCCCGTTCGTTCCCGCAGGTGAGCGGCACGAACGCGCAGTTCGTCGTCGTCGCCGCCGACGGCGATCAGGTCACCGACGACGACTATCGCGCGCACATCGAGGACGCCGTCGACGAACTCGGCAGCATCGACGACGTGCTCGCCGTCACATCGCCCTACGACGAGATGGTCGACGGCATGATCAACGACGACGACACCGCCGCGATCGTGCGCCTGCAGTTCGACGGTCAGTCGACCGACGTCTCGGAGGCGACCAAGGACGAGCTGAGCGCCGTGGTCGACGATCTCCGCTCGGCGTTGCCGGACGGCTCGCAGACCGCACTCGGCGGCGATCTCTTCGCGACCGAGATCCCGGGCATCACGCCGACCGAAGCGGTGGGCCTCATCATCGCGCTCCTCGTGCTCATCGTCACGTTCCGCTCGTTCGTGGTCGCCGGTCTCCCCCTGCTCACCGCCATCCTCGGCGTCGGGATCTCGATGGCGGGCATCTTCGCCGCCACCGCCTTCGCCACCGTCTCGTCGACCACCCCGCTCCTCGCCCTCATGCTGGGCCTGGCCGTCGGCATCGACTACGCGCTGTTCATCATGGCCCGGCATCAGGATCAGGTGCGCGCCGGCGTCGAGCCCGAGGAATCGGCCTCCCGAGCCGTCGGCACCGCCGGCTCGGCCGTCGTCTTCGCCGGGATCACCGTGCTCATCGCCCTGATCGGGCTCGGCTTCGCCGGCATCCCGTTCCTGACGACGATGGGCATCGCCGCCTCCGTCGCCGTCGCGATCGCCGTGGCCATCGCGGTCACCCTCACTCCCGCCGTGCTCGGCTTCATGAAGGGCCGCATCGTCGGCCGCCCCCGACGGGAGCGCGCCGCGACGAAGAAGGACGGATCCGCGCGCGCCCCCCGCCGGGCGTTCAGCGAGCGCTGGGTCGGCGGTGTGACGAAGCATCCGGTGCTCGTGTCGATCGCCGTCGTGCTCGGTCTCGGCGTCGTCGCGGTGCCCGCCCTCAGCCTCGACCTCGCCCTCCCCAACGCCGGCGTGCTGCCGAAGGACTCCGAGGCCCGGCAGAGCTACGACATCGTGGGCGAGGAGTTCGGTCCCGGCTTCAACGGCCCCCTCATCCTCACCGGCACGATCGTCACTTCCACCGATCCAGTCGGGCTGATGGACGACCTCGGCGACGCGGTCGCGAAGATCGACGGGGTGAAAGACGTCGCGCTCTCGACCCCGAACGAGACCGCCGACACCGGCATCGTGCAGATCATCCCCGAGACCGCGCCCGACGACCCCGCCACCGCCGACCTCGTGCGTGAACTTCGCTCGCACCACGACGAGTGGCTCGACGAGTTCGGCATCGACCTCAAGGTCACCGGGTTCACGGCGGTCGGGATCGACATCTCCGACCAGCTCGGAGGCGCTCTGCTGCCCTTCGGGATCTTCGTGATCGGGCTGTCGCTCGTGCTCCTCACCATCGTGTTCCGCTCGCTGTGGGTGCCCGTGACGGCGGCCCTCGGCTACCTGCTCTCGATCGTCGCCGCCTTCGGCGTGGTGGGCGCGGTGTTCGAGTGGGGCTGGTTCGCCGATCTGCTGCACGTGGCGAAGGTCGGCCCGATCATCAGCTTCATGCCCATCGTGCTCATGGGCGTGCTCTTCGGCCTCGCGATGGACTACCAGGTCTTCCTCGTCTCGCGCATGCGCGAGGACTTCGTGCACGATCGCGCCTCGCGCTCCGCCTCGCGCGCCGAACGCCGGGCCGCCGCTCAGCGCGCCGTCCGCAGCGGCTTCACGGGATCGGCGAAGGTCGTCACCGCCGCCGGACTCATCATGTTCGCGGTGTTCGTCGCGTTCGTGCCGGAGGGCGACTCGTCTCTCAAGCCGATCGCGCTGGGCCTCGCGGCCGGCATCGCGATCGACGCATTCCTCGTGCGCATGACGCTCATCCCCGCCCTCATGGCGATCCTCGGCGAACACGCCTGGCAGATCCCCGCCTGGCTCGAGCGCATCCTCCCCCGCGTCGACATCGAGGGTGAAGCCGTCGAGCGCGAACGCCATCTGGCCGAGTGGCCGGGCGACGGCTCGGTCGTCGCGGCCGACGAGCTCACGGTCAGCACCGACGCACCGGTCGTGGAAGCCCTGTCGTTCCGGGTCGCTCCGGGCGAAGCGCTGATCGCGACCGGTGGCGACGCCCGTGAGCGGCGGACCCTCGCTCTGGCCGTCGCCGGTCGCGTGTCCGCCGACGAGGGGCGACTCCGCGTCGCCGGGCACCTGCTCCCCGGCCGGGCCGCCTGGGTGCGTGCGCACGTCGGCTGCGTGATCGTCGACGATGCGGATGCCGCACTCGACGACCTCGCCGAGGCCCTGCGCGGGCGCTCGGAGGTCGTGGTCGTCGACGGCATCGACCGACTGTCCGGAGGCCGACGCGACCAGGTGACGGCGATGCTGCGGGATGCCGCGGCCACACGTTCCCTGGCCGTCTTCGCCACGGCGTCCGATGCGGCGACCGCCCGCACGATCCTCGCGGAGGCCGGCTGGCCCGACGCGAACCTTCTCGACACCCGCGCCCCGCGACGGGCGACCGCAACCACCGAGGTGACCGCATGACCCTCCCCATCGAGCGCGCACGCTCCCGCAAGCCCATCACGTGGCTGACGATCCTCGGCATCCTGCTGCTGCCCGCGGCGATCGGCGGCATCCTCGTCACCGCTCTCCAGAATCCGACCGAGCGCCTGGACTCGATGACCGCCGCGATCGTGAACCTCGACGAGCCGGTCGAGATCGACGGACAGGTCACACCCCTCGGGCGTCAGCTCGCGTCCGGACTCGTGGAGGGGTCGGACGACCTCGACTCGAACCTCACCTGGGTGATCTCCAACGAGGACGACGCCGCCGAAGGTCTCGCGAACGGCGACTACCAGGCGGTCATCACCATCCCCGA
This sequence comes from Microbacterium galbinum, assembly GCF_023101185.1. Taxonomy (GTDB): domain Bacteria; phylum Actinomycetota; class Actinomycetes; order Actinomycetales; family Microbacteriaceae; genus Microbacterium; species Microbacterium galbinum. The sequence continues at coordinate 2,147,081 of NZ_CP078077.1, read as the reverse complement.
GGACTTCTCGTCGGCGGCCACCTCGGCCGGACGCACGATCTCCGAGGGCGAGGGCACGCCCGAGAAGGCGACGATCGAGGTCACCACGCCGGACGACGGTCTCGTCGCCGACGACCTCATCACGGGGCAGATCGCGAACGTCGCGGCGTCCACGCTCGGCACCACGCTGTCGGAGGCCACGACCGAGAACATCCTGGTCGGCTTCACGACGATCGGCGATCAGATCGGCGAGGCCGCCTCCGGTGCACTCGACCTGGCGAACGGCGCACGGGATGCCGCGACCGGCGCGGCCGCGATCGCCGACGGCGCCACCCAGCTCGCGACCGGCGCGGGCGACCTCGGCACCGGCGCCACGTCGCTGGCGACCGGTCTCGACACGATCGCCACGAACACGCGCCAGCTCGCCGGCGCCGCGGGCGAGCTCGGGGCGGGGCTGACCGGTGGGGCGGCCGCGCTGAACGATCCGAACGGAGACTTCGCCAAGCTCGTCGGAGCCGCGCAGGGCGGGGCCCCCTTCCTCGACACGGCTGCCTCGGAGTCGGCCAAGACGGCCACAGAACTCGGCAAGCTCGCCGCCACCTGCGCTCAGTCGGTCACCGACCCGGACTTCTGCACGAAGCTCGGCGAGGTGGCGACGTCCGCCGCAACCTCCGCGACCGCCGCCGGTACGGCATCGGCCTACCTCTCCCCGGTGGCCACGGGCCTCCCAGCCGCGGCATCCACCCTGGCGACCAACATGAACGAGGCAGGCACCGGCGCCAGCCAGATCTCGGCCGGGCTCAACCAGCTCGCGACCGAGGGAGTCGACCAGTCGGCCGCGGGGGCCCGCGCGCTGGCGACCGGCGCGGGCCAGCTCTCGAGCGGCGCGACCGAACTCGCGACCGGCGCCACCGAACTCGCGACGGGCCTCGACACCCTCGCGACCGGCGCGGGCGACCTCGCCGGCGGTCTGCGCACGGCATCCGATTCGCTCCCCTCGTTCAGCGACTCCGAGTCGACGTCGATCGCCTCGGTGATCGCCGACCCGGTCGAGTCGACCTCGTCGATGGACACGATCTTCGGCCCCACCGCCATCCCGCTGCTCGCCGCGGTGGTGCTGTGGTTCGGTGGCCTGGCGTCGTTCATCGTCATGCGCGCGCACACCGCCCGCACCCTGACGTCGCGCCGCTCGTCGCCGACGCTCGCACTGCGCGCCTTCTGGCCCGCGGCGCTGATCGGCGCCGGACAGGGACTGCTGGTCTCGATCATCGTGCAGTTCGTCGCCTCGTACGATGCGGCCGCCTGGTGGACCTTCGCGGGCACCGCCGTGCTCGCGGGTGTCGTCTTCGCCGCGGTGAACCAGGCGCTCGTCGCGATCTTCGGCGGAGTCGGACGCTGGGTCAGCGCCCTGATCGGCGTGCTGGCCGTCGCGACCGGGTTGATCTCGACCGTGCCGGACTGGCTCGCGGGCCTCGGCGCCGCGCTTCCGACCTCACCCGCATTCGCGGGACTGATCGCCGGGAGCGGTTCCGCCGTCGCCGGCCTCGTCGTCTGGGGTGTGCTCGCCCTCATCGCGACCACCCTCGCGGTGGCCCTGCGGCGCACGACCTCGGCCACGGCGGTGCTCGCGACCTGAGCCGCGGCATCCGCCCTGTTCGTTCCCCGACCCCGTCTCGGGAAACGGAGACGTCCGGGCCGCGCGGCGGCGAGTCGCGCGAACGACGCGCCCTGTCGCCGGCATCCGATCTCCGTTTTCGAACCCACACGCACGACGCCCCGCCTCCGGAAGGAGACGGGGCGTCGTGGATGTCAGGGGCGGATGCCTCAGCTGATGCCGGAGTAGGCGTGCAGACCCTTGAAGAACACGTTCACGATCGTGAAGTTGAACAGCACGGCCGTGAAGCCGACGATCGCGAGCCAGGCCGAGGGGTTTCCCCGCCAGCCGCGGGTCGCGCGGGCGTGGATGTAGCCGGCGTAGAGCACCCAGATCACAAAGGTCCAGGTCTCCTTCACATCGAAGCCCCAGAAGCGGCTCCACGCGTAGTAGGCCCAGATGGAACCGGCGATGAGGGTGAAGGTCCAGAGGATGAACCCGATGATCGTGAAGCGGTACGCCATGCTCTCGAGGCGCTCGGCCGAGGGGAACGTGCGCAGGAACCCGGGGCCGGTCTTGGCCGCACCCTCCGAGACGAGGCGCTCGCGCCGCGACTGCATGAGCTGGATGACCGAGAGCGCGAAGGCGAGGGCGAAGAACGCCGTGCCCAGCGAGGCGACGAAGACGTGGATCACGAGCCACACGCTCTTGAGCGGGTCCATGAGCGGCGTGACCTCGACGTAGAAGTTCGTCGACGACAGGCCCAGCAGCACCACCACGAGGCCGGTGATGAACGTGCCGAGGAAGCGCAGGTCGACCTTGACCAGCACGATCAGGTAGACGGCGATGATGAGCAGCGTGCCGATCATCGCGAACTCGTAGAGGTTCGCCCACGGCACGCGACCGGCCGCGAAGCCACGGGTGAGGGTCGCACCGAGGTGGAAGATGAACGCGAGAACGGTGAGCGAGGTGCCGATGCGCGCCATGACGAAGCGCTGGGGCTTCGGCTCGATGGGCTTTCCGGTGGCCGTGAGCGTCGCTCCCCCGCGCGCGCCGGCGCCGACCAGCTCGGCCTCGCGCACGGTCTGCGCGTCGGCGGAGATCTGCGAGCGGCGCGCGAGGTCGAATGCGAACGCGATGAAAGCCGCGGCGTAGATCGCGATCGCGGTCCAGAGCAGGACCGGCGAGATCACTTCGAGGTCGAACATGGTGTCAGTCTACTTTCGGGGAGTCGGATGCCGTCGGGTCGGCATCCGCGAGATCTTCGGCGAGGTCGTCGGCGGCGGGTTCGCGGGCGACCGTACCCCCGGCCGCATCGAGCAGGCGGCCGTGGCCGGCGACGATGTCGTCGAGCGCCACCGCGATCGTCGGGTCCTCGCCGCGGGCGAGGCCTGCGTACTCGAGCGAGACGGAGTCACCCTCGACCGTGGCCTTGACCCACATGCGGCGGCGGGGCACGAACAGCGCGAGCATGAGTCCGCCGAGCGCGAGCACCGCGAAGCCGAGCACCCAGACGCCGGACTCGTCGCGGTGGATCTGCAGCGAGGCGAAGCGCTTGACCGACTGCGTGGCGTCGGTCGCACCCTCGGGCGACTCGTCCTCGAAGGTGACCGTTCCCATGCCGTTCGGCAGGTCGGCGGTCTCGCCCGGAGCGAGCTCGATCGAGTCCTTGTCGACCGCGCGACCGGTGAGCTGGGTGAGGTCGGTGGTGTCGAGCACGTAGACCGACCGCGGGGTGCCGTCGTTGATGCCGAGGTCACCCGAGTACACGTCGAGCGTGAGCGTCGGGTTGGTGAGCGCGGGGTAGGCCGAGAAGAACGCGCCCGTGTCGAGCACGGCGGTCGTCGGGTAGAAGAAGCCCAGCAGGCCGAGCTGCTCGGGGAGTCCGTCGGTGACCTTGATCACGCCGAGCGAGGTCATGTTGGTGTCCTGCGGCAGGAACGGCACGCTGTTCGTGAACACCACGTCGCCGTCGGCGTTGCGCACCGTGATGGTGGGCGCGTAACCGTTGCCGAGCAGGAAGATGTCGTCGTCGGCGACGGGCAGCGGCTCATTGACCTTGATGGAGCCGGTGCGCTCCTCCCCGTTCTCCTTGACCGTGACGTTGGCCGAGAAGTCGCCGGCCTGGCCGGAACCCGCCTCGCCGAACGGGGTGTACGAGACATCGAAGGTGTCGAGGCGCATCGAGTAGGGCGCGAGGGCGTCGTCGGCGACGAAGCGTCCGCGGTTCATCGAGTCGTAGTCGACGAGCGTGTTCGCGAACGTCTCGCCCTCGACCAGCACCCGCTGACCGGTATACGCGAAACCGCCGCCGATGGCGACCGTGACTAGCACGCCGACGAGCGCGAGGTGGAAGAGCAGGTTCCCGGTCTCCCGCCAGTACCCGCGCTCGGCCGACACCGAGAAGGTGCGCCCGCGGTCGTAGCGCTCGACGCGATAGCCGAGAGCCTTGAGCTGCTTGGTCGCGACGGCGATCGATGCGGATGCCTCGGCCTCGGCATCCGTCTTCTCGCCGTTCCCCGCGGTCGCGGAGAGGTCGCGGGTGACGGCCCGGAAGTCGTCGAGCCGCTGCAGACGCGCGGGCGTGCGGGGCGGCCGTGCCTGGAGCGCCTTCCAGTGGTGACGGATGCGCGGGATCACACAGCCGACGAGCGAGGTGAACAGCAGCAGGTAGATCGCCGAGAACCACGGCGACAGATAGACGTCGAAGAGCTTGAGGCCGTCGAGGATCGGGAAGAGATCGGGGTTGTCGCGCTGCCACTGCGTGACACCGTTAGGGTCGGCCATGCGCTGCGGGAAGATCGATCCGGGGATCGCGGCGACCGCGAGCACGAGCAGCAGGATCAGCGCGGTGCGCATCGAGGTCAGCTGGCGCCAGCCCCAGCGCAGCCACCCGACGAAACCGAGGCGCGGCTGCGTGATCGAGTCGTCGCCGTCGACGTGGTCGGACGGCCGCAGCGGATCGCTGGACCTGGGCGTCTTGCTGCTCACGGCACTCTCGTTCTTCCGGGTTTTCTTCTCGGTCGTCTCGTGATCAGAGCGGGAGGATGACACTGCTCATCACCGCCGTCAGTCGGGACATGATGTCGGTCCACAGCCCCGTCACCATCAGCACGCCGAGCGCGATCAGCAGCACGCCGCCGATGATGTTGACGACGCGGATGTGGCGGCGCAGGAATCCGATGGCCGTGGTCGCCCAGCCGAAGCCGAGCGCGACGAGCAGGAACGGGATGCCGAGGCCGAGGGAGTAGGCGAGACCGAGGGCCCCCGCGCGCACCGGGTCGCCGGCGTTGAAGGAGAGGGCGAAGATCGCCGTCAGGGTCGGGCCGAGGCAGGGCGCCCAGCCGATGCCGAGCGCGATGCCCAGCAGCGGCGCCCCGATGACGCCGTACTTGCCGTCGACGTGGAAGCGCAGCTCGCGCTGCGCGAAGCCGAACAGCCCGAGGAAGACGAGGCCCATGAGGATGATCACGACGCCGAGGATGCGCGTGATGAGCCCTCCCCACTGGATCAGGAAGACGCTCGCGACGCCGCCGAGCGAGGTGATCGCGACGAAGACGGCACTGAACCCGGCGATGAAGAGGAGCACGCCGACGACGAGGCGACCGCGACCCGGGGCCACGGCATCCGTCGCGCCCGCGCCCGCGCGCGGAGCCACGGATCCACCGAGGAAGCCGAGGTACCCCGGCACGAGCGGCAGCACGCAGGGCGACAGGAACGAGATGAGCCCGGCGAGCAGAGCGACCGGGATCGCCAGCCAGAGCGCTCCCGAACCGATGATGTCCTGGGGATTCACGCGCTCTCCGCGAGCGCGTCCTTGACGAGCGTGGACAGGATCGAGGTCCCGTCGATGGGCCCGATGATGCGGGCGGCGACGCGGCCCTGCTTGTCGAGCACGAGCGTGGTGGGGGTGGCCTGGATGGGCGTCTCGGCCGCGAAGGCGAGCTTGGCCTGCGCGGTGTCGACGTCGATCAGGCTCGGGTAGGTGATCTCGAACTCGGTCGAGAAGGCCTTGGCCGTGTCGGCCTGATCGCGGGTGTTGATGCCGACGAACGACACACCCTGGTCTTCGTACTCCTGCCACACCGACTCGAGATCGCCGGCCTCGACGCGGCACGGCGCGCAGCCGGCGTACCAGAAGTTCACGACCGTGACCTGGCCCGCGATGTCGGCGCTGTCGAAGGCCTCGCCGTCTTCGGTGACGCCCGAGAAGTCGATCGGCTCGCCGCGCTCGGCGACGGGGATCTCCTGGATCGCGCCGTCGGCGGCGACGTAGCCGGTGTTCTCGCCGCTCAGGAACGACTCGCTCACGGCATCCGGAGCACAGGCGGTCAGGCCGACGGCAAGCACCGCGGCGAGCGCGGCTCCGACCGCACGCCGGGAACGGCGAGTGCGGGAGGGGCGGCCGCTGCGGATCGGGTGAATCCTCGAGGCGAGTGGCACGGTTACGAGTTTACGCCGAGGTTCCTATGGTTAGGCCGGACGCGGGCGCCGCCACCGGCGCCCCTCAGAACCGCGACAGCACGTCGTCGACGCCGGCCCGGAAACGCGGACAGGTGGCGATGTCGTGCGAGCGGCAGCGCAGCGCGTGCTCGGTCATCGCGCGTGAGCGGCGCATCTCCTCCATGCGGCGGTCGATGTCGTCGATGTGCGACTGCAGCACCTGATGGCGCCCCCAACTGCTGTCGTCGAGCAGCACCGCGATCTGATCGAGCGTCATGCCCGCGGCCTTGCTGCGCTGGATCACGGCGATGCGCACGACGTCGTCCTCGCCGTACCGACGGCGGCCGGCGTCGTCGCGGGCGGGGGTCAACAGTCCGACCGACTCCCAGTGGCGCAGCACGTTGGTGGGAAGATCGACGCGGGCCGCGACATCGCCGACGGACCACGGATGCTCAGCGTGTGACTTCATCCCAACATGAAGTCACAAACGGAGCGTGGACGCAAGGTCCGCCGCTCGACCGCCGAAGCGACGCCGTCAGTCCCGGCACTCCCTCGTGATGAGGTCGGCGACCTTCTCGAGGAAGTCGCTCACCACCGCCGACTGCTCGGCGCTCAGGTCCGTCGCGATCCGGTGGACGGCGACCGCCGTGGCGTCGAGCCCCTCCGAGGGATCGATCCGCCGCAGGGGAACGAGAAGCTTCGAGCGACTGTCCGCGGGGTTCCGCTGCGTGGTGATGACCCGCGCGGTCTCGAGCTTCTCGAGCGCCTTCGAGATCGCGGCGGTCGTCACCTGCAACTCGGACGCGAGGTCACCGGGAGTGATCGCCTCGTTGCGATGGTCGGCCTCGGCGATGAGCCGGGTGATCTCGCGGAGCAGCGGACTCGGTCCACACGACGCCTGACGTCGGCGCGCCAGCTGGTCCTCCGCGACGCGCACGCGCTCCACGGCGCGGGCGACGTCGAGCGCGTACGACTGATCGATCGCGTTCCAGATGGTGGCGGGAGCCTCCGCGGTGCTCACCTCAGTCCTCCTGATTGATCAGGGACAACCACTTCCCGAAGCGCTCCCCCTCGGCGCCCGCGCCATCCTCGTTCGCAGCGATCTCTTCCCGTTCGATCATGTCCCGCTCCCTCCGTCTGGTGCGACCATCCGGACAATGCTCGCAAAACTAGATTACTAGCCGAGCTAGTGATGTCAACCTCGCGCCCCATCGCTTGACTTCATCCCGACATGAAGTCACAGACTGATCGCGAACACAAGATCCACCGGTCGGAAGGACCCCTCATGTACGACGTGATCGTGATCGGCGCAGGCCCCGCGGGCCTGCAGGCGGCGCTGACGCTGGGACGGATGCACCGCTCGGCGCTGCTGCTCGACTCGGGCGAGTACCGCAACGGCACGGTGCTGCACATGCACAACGTCGCCGCGAACGACGGCACCCCGCCCGCCGACTTCCGCGCGATCGCCCGCGCCCAGCTCGCGGAGTACGCGGACGTCGAGGTGCGCGATGCCCGCGTCGAGCGGATCGACGGAGAGCAGGGGGCGTTCACGCTCGAACTCGCCGACGGCGGCACGGTCGCGGCGCGGCGCATCGTGCTCGCGACCGGCATGGCCGACGAACTGCCCGCGATCTCCGGGCTGCAGGAGCTGTGGGGCGTCGGGGCGTTCAGTTGCCCGTTCTGCGACGGGCACGAGCATGCGGGCAAGCCGATCGCCGTGATCGGCGAGGCCGCCCGCGCCGCCCATCTGATCGGGCTGCTCGGCCGGATCGTGTCGTCGATCACGGTCTTCCCCACCGAGGGTTCCTTCGCGGAGGAGGATCGCGCGACCCTCGAGGCGCTCGGCGCCGTCGTCGCCTCCTCGTCACCCCTGTCGATCGCGCGGGAGGGAGAGACGGTGAGGTTGACCACGGCGGAGGGCGAAGCATCCGTCGCCGGCATCTTCGTCGCCTCGGTGGTCTCGCGCCAGCGCGCCCCGTTCGCCGAGCAGCTCGGACTCGCGATGCTCCCGTCCGGCGCGATCGAGATCGACGACTTCGGCCGCACGTCCGTCGCCGGGGTGTCGGCGGCGGGCGACATCGCACATCGGGCCTCGCTGCCCGGCGCGATGGCCGCGGTCGCGCTGGCGGTCGCGGCGGGTCAGCTCGCCGCCGTCGGTCACATCCAGTCGCTGATGGCCGAGGGCGCGTAGCTCCCAGGGCCGCGAGCGGGATGCCTCAGACGGCGCCGACGTCGACCGCGCCGCCCGTCGCCGCGGGTTCGGCGTAGTCGACCTCACGCCACACGTCGCCGACCCGCTCGAACGAGGTCACGCTCGACAGGGCGCAGCGCCGGGTGCGCGGATCGTGCCGCAGCGGGAGTCCGGCGACCGACAGGTGCGTGATCCAGATCGGTGCCTGGTGCGACACGATCACCGCGTCGCCCGCCTCGGTGGTGTGCCAGAGCTCGTCCATCGCGGCGCGCATGCGCTCGGCGACCGAGACGTACGGCTCGCCCCAGCTGGGCACCGAGGGCTGCCGCAGATGCCACCAGTTGAGCGGGTTCATGAGCGAGCGGCGCATCTGCGTGCCCTCGAAGACGTTGGTCGGCTCGATGACGCGTTCGTCGAGCACCGGCTCGAGGTGGAAGCGCTCGGCGAACGGAGCGGCCGACTCCTGCGTGCGCTCCAGCGGCGAGCATCGCAGGGCCTCGACGTCGCGACCGAGACCGGCGACGTGCTCGGCCGCCGACTGCGCCATGCGCCGTCCGTCGTCGCTGAGGTGGAAGTCGGGCAGACGGCCGTAGAGCACGCGGCCGGGATTGTGGACCTCGCCGTGACGGACGAGGTGCAGACGGGATGCCGGCACGTCAGGCCTTGCGGTAGCGGGAGTCCCCGAACCCGAGGATGAAGTATCCGATGAACGGGATCAGGAACAGCAGGAAGAACGAGAACGCACCGCCCTTGCCGAAGCGATCGCCTACCTTGACCGCGACGACGATCGCGAGGATGACGTTGGCGATCGGCACCAGGTAGAGCAGCACCCACCAGCCCGACATCCCGGCGATGCGCAGCAGGAAGATCGCGTTGACGATGGGGATCAGCGCGAGGATGCCCGGGTACCCGGCCTTCGTGAACACCTTCCACCAGGCGATCGCCAGCAGCACGTAGAAGATGATGCCGATGACGCTCGTGGTCCCCGAGAAGAACGCGGAGACGAAATCGGGGACGACCGGCACATCGGCGGCGGGGACGAGGGCGAGTTGCATGGGAGCACCTTCCTTTTCCCTGCCACCCTACTGATCCCCTCCGCCCGCCGGAGACACGCCGCGCGCCCCCGTAGAATGGGCGGGTTCGCCCGTTCACAGAACAGAAGGAATACTCCGTGCTTCGCACCCACTCGGCAGGCTCACTGCGAGCCGAGCACATCGGTCAGACCGTCACCCTCGCGGGGTGGGTCGATCGCCGTCGTGATCACGGAGGAGTCGCGTTCATCGATCTTCGGGATGCGTCGGGCATCGCCCAGGTCGTCATCCGCGACGAGGAGATCGCCCACCCGCTGCGCAACGAGTTCGTGCTCAAGGTCACGGGCGAGGTGTCGCGCCGCCCCGAGGGCAACGCCAACCCGAACCTGCCCACCGGCGAGATCGAGCTCATCGCGACCACCGTCGAGGTGCTCAACGAGTCCGCTCCCCTCCCCTTCCAGGTCTCGACGGCGCTGGCCGACAGCGAGACCGTCGGCGAGGAGGCCCGCCTCAAGTACCGCTATCTCGACCTGCGCCGTCCGGCCCCGGCATCCGCCCTGCGCCTGCGCTCCGACGTCTACAAGGCGATCCGCGACGTGCTGCACGCCGACGACTTCACCGAGGTCGAAACCCCGACGCTCACGCGCTCCACGCCGGAAGGCGCCCGCGACTTCCTCGTGCCTGCGCGCCTGAGCCCGGGCAGCTGGTACGCCCTGCCCCAGTCGCCGCAGCTCTTCAAGCAGCTGCTCATGGTCGGCGGCGTCGAGAAGTACTTCCAGATCGCGCGCTGCTACCGCGACGAGGACTTCCGCGCCGACCGCCAGCCCGAGTTCACGCAGCTCGACATCGAGATGAGCTTCGTCGACCAGGAAGACGTCATCCGCCTGATGGAGTCGCTCGTCGTCGCCATGTGGAAGACGATCGGCGTCGAGGTGCAGACCCCGCTGCCGCGCCTGACCTACGCCGACGCGATGGCGAAGTACGGCTCCGACAAGCCCGACCTGCGCTTCGGCCTCGAGCTGGTCGAGGCGACCGAGCACTTCTCCGACACCACGTTCCGCGTCTTCCAGGCCGAGTACGTCGGCGCCGTGCGCATGCCCGGTGGCGCGGGCCAGCCCCGCAAGCAGCTCGACGCCTGGCAGGACTGGGCGAAGCAGCGCGGCGCCCGCGGCCTCGCCTACGTGCTCTTCAACGAGGACGGAACGCTCGGCGGACCCGTCGCCAAGAACCTGTCCGAGGCCGAGCAGGCGGGTCTCGCCGAGCTCGTCGGCGCCGAGGCCGGGGACTGCGTGTTCTTCGCCGCGGGCGCCACGAAGGAGAGCCGCGCCCTCCTCGGTGCCGCGCGCGTCGAGATCGGTCGCCGTCTGGGCTACCTGAACCCCGACGAGTTCGCCTTCACCTGGGTGGTCGACGCCCCGATGTTCGAGCCGGCGGCGGACGCCGTGGCCTCGGGTGACGTGGCCGTCGGCGCCGGAGCCTGGACCGCCGTGCACCACGCGTTCACCGGACCGAAGCCGGAGTTCGAGGCGACGTTCGACACCGACCCCGGATCGGCCCTCGCCTACGCGTACGACATCGTGTGCAACGGCTCCGAGCTCGGTGGCGGCTCGATCCGCATCCACCGCGAAGACATCCAGAAGCGGGTCTTCGAGGTCATGGGCATCAGCGACGAGCAGGCCGATGAGCAGTTCGGCTTCCTGCTCGACGCGTTCAAGTTCGGCGCGCCGCCCCACGGCGGCATCGCGCTGGGCATGGACCGCGTGCTGCAGCACCTCACGAAGACCGAGTCCATCCGCGAGGTCATCGCGTTCCCGAAGTCGGGCAACGGCTACGACCCGCTCACGGCCGCGCCCGCTCCGATCTCGGCCGAGCAGCGCGCCGAGGCCGGCGTCGACTACGAGCCGGAGGACGACGAGGCCTGACCCTCTGCCCCCCCTTGGGGGATGCTTCGACAGGCTCAGTAACCCGGTTCCGGGTGCTGGGCCTGTCGCGTCCCCGGGTTCGACTTGAGCTGGGTCCCTGAGCCTGTCGAAGGGCCCTGCCCGAGAGACGGGGTCACTGAGCCTGTCGAAGGGCCCCGCCCCGCACACCCGCACGGACGCATCACACATGCACGGAGCATCCGCCCGTGTCGCCGTGCAGGCGTGCGCACTCCGTGCAAACGGATGCTGACGCCGGCGGGGATGCTTCGACAGCCTCGGCAACCCAGTTCGGATCCAAGACCTCAGCAACCCGGGTCCTGATACTGGGTCCCTGAGCCTGTCGAAGGGTCCCGCCCCGCGAGACTGGTCCCCTGAGCCTGTCGAAGGCTCCCGCCCCTAGGAGGCCAGTCCGAGGGCCGGAGCGAGGTTCTCGTTCCACACGTCGACGCCGAGCTTGGCGATCAGGGCGATCACCACGACGAGGAACACCACGCGGATGAACTTCGTGCCGCGCGAGATCGCCATGCGCGACCCCAGGTAGCTGCCCGCGACGTTGGCGACCGCGAGAATCCCTCCGAGCACCCACAGCACCGAGCCGTGCGGGATGAAGAGCAACAGCGCACCGAGGTTGGTGGCGAGGTTGACGATCTTGGCCTTGGCGCTGGCCTGCAGGAAGTCGTAGCCGAGCAGCGCGACGAGCGCGATCACGAGGAACGTTCCCGTTCCCGGCCCGATCATGCCGTCGTAGAAGCCGATCACGAGACCGGCCGCGCCGGCCATGATGTGGTGCTTGTGCCCGTGGAAGCGCAGCATGGTCGCCGCGCCCATCTGCGGCCGGAAGGCGGTGAAGAGTGCGACGGCGAGCAGGGCCACGACGATGATCGGCTTGAACGCCGCGGCGGGCAGCAGCGTGGCCACCGCAGCCCCGCCGAACGATCCGGCGAGCGCGATGAGGGCCATCGGGATCGCGGTGCGGATGTCGGGTTTCGCGCGCCGATAGTAGGTGACGCTGCTGGTGGCGGTGCCGAACACCGAGGCGAGCTTGTTGGTCGCGAGCGCCTGGATCGGCGCGATCCCGGGGATGAGCAGCAGCGCGGGCAGTTGCAGCAACCCACCGCCCCCGACGACGGCATCGATCCAGCCCGCGGCGAAGGCGGCGATGACGACGAGCAGCAGCATCCCCCAGGTGAGCTGCTCGAGTCCGAGCACGGTGCCGATATCCACCCGGCCATGATTCCAGAGACTCGGGCGCGCACCGGCATCCGCTCGTCAGCGTGCGACGCGCCCGCTGGCAGACTGGAGCCATGATCGAGGCCCTCCCACTGCCGCACCCGTTCGCGTCGCGCCTGGGGAGCGCGGTGTTGCGCCGCGCGACGGCCGACGACACGGATGCCGTGATCGCCCTGCTCGCCGACGACCCGATCAGTGCCGCGCGCGGCGATGTCGCCTCGGCGGAAGACCGGCCGGCGTATGCCGAGGCGCTCCTCGACATCCTCGCCGAGCCGTCGAACGACCTGCTCGTCGTCGAGCTCGACGGGGCGATCGTCGGCACTTTGCAGCTCACCTCGATCCCGGGCATGGCGCGTCGGGGCGCCCGGCGGCTGCTCGTCGAGGCCGTGCGGGTGCGGAGCGACCTGCGGTCGTCGGGCATCGGATCGGCGGTGATGCGCTGGGTCGGCGAGCAGGCCGCACCCGCTGTTGGAGCCGCGATGGTGCAGCTCACCTCGGATGCCGCGCGCACCGACGCCCACCGCTTCTACGAGAAGTTGGGGTATATCGGGTCACATCTCGGTTTCAAATACACGGTCGAGACCGCCTGAACTCCGCGCCAGGACGGGGCGCACCCCACCCCGCCACCACCCGGTCACCCTCCGTTCACCCACGCCGCTCCGGCCGGTAACTCACGGCCCATAGTTTCCTCTCGCAACCCGAACCGGCGCACCGCCGGTCACCCGAGAGGACACTCATGGCACGCTTCACCCGCCGCGCGCGCATCGGCGCCGGTATCGCACTGGTCACCACCGCCGCTCTGGCACTCACCGCCTGCTCCGGCGCCGCCGACGCGACCGACGCCGGCGAGGGCTCGACCGACGCCGCGACCGCGACGTCCGTCGCCGACTTCGGCACCTTCGCCGACCTCGAGGCCGCCGCCAAGGCGGAGGGCCAGCTCAACGTCATCGCGCTGCCGCGCGACTGGGCGAACTACGGCGAGATCCTCGACCTCTTCGCCGAGAAGTACCCCGAGATCACCATCAACGAGGCCTCCCCCGACGTGTCCAGCGCCGAGGAGATCCAGGCCGCCGAGACCAACAAGGGCCTCGACACCGCTCCCGACGTGTTCGACATCGGCCTCACGGTCGCGCTCCAGAACACCGACTACTTCGCCCCCTACAAGGTGCAGACCTGGGACGACATCCCCGCCGAGCTCAAGGAGCCGACCGGCCTCTTCGTCGGCGACTACGGCGGATACATGTCGGTCGGCTACGACTCCTCGAAGTTCGACGCTCCCGCCGAGCTCGCCGACCTGCTCTCGGCCGACTACAAGGGTGCGGTCGCGATCAACGGCGACCCGACCCAGGCCGGTGCCGCGTTCGCCGCGGTCGGTCTCGCGACCGTCCAGTCCGAGGGCACGCTCGACGACTTCCAGCCCGGCATCGACTTCTTCTCGGAGCTGCAGAAGGCCGGCAACCTGCTCAAGGTCGACGTGACCACGGCGACCGTCGCGAGCGGCGAGACCCCCGTTGTCTTCGACTGGGACTACCTGAACGCCTCGCACAAGGCCGACAACCCTAACTGGGAGGTCGTGGTCTTCGACGGCACCGGCTACGCGGGCTACTACAACCAGGCGGTCAACGTCGACGCCCCGCACCCGGCTGCGGCGCGCCTGTGGCAGGAGTTCCTCTACAGCGACGAGGTGCAGAACCTGTGGCTCGGCGGCGGCGCTCGCCCCGTGCGCATGGAGGCCATGACCGAGGCCGGCACGATCGACGCCGACCTCGCTGCGGCTCTGCCCGAGGTTCCCGAGGAGACGGTCGTCCCCACCGAGGAGCAGTCCACCAATGCCGGCACGCTGCTCGGTGAGAAGTGGGCAGCGGCGGTCCAGTGACGACTCTCGTCGACACGGGGGCGGATGCTCCGGCATCCGCCCCCGTCACCCCCGTCGGGCCCGCGCACACCGCGCGGGCCCGGCGGTCCGCGCCTTCCTGGGCCTGGTTGGGCCTCGTGCCCTTCGCGGCCTACATCCTGCTGTTCCTGGCCGTGCCGACGCTTCTCGCGATCGGCTCCGGTTTCTTCACCAAGGACGGCTCGTTCACCTGGACCAACGTGTCAGCACTCGGCGATCCCGTCGTGCTGAACACGTTCGCCAACTCCGCCTGGATCTCGCTCCTGACCGCTGTCGTCGGCGCCGTCGTCGGTGCGCTCGTATGCTACGCCCTGCTCGGGATGAATCCGCAGGGCGCGATCCGCTCGTCGGTGGATGCCGCGGCCGGAGTCCTCGCCCAGTTCGGCGGCGTGATGCTGGCGTTCGCCTTCATCGCGATGATGGGTATCCAGGGTGTGCTGACGGTGTTCCTCAAGGACACGTTCGGCATCAACATCTACGAGAACGGCACGTGGCTCTACGAACTGCCCGGCCTGATCCTGCCGTACATCTACTTCCAGATCCCCCTCATGGTCATCACCTTCATGCCGGCCCTCGCCGCACTCAAGCCGCAGTGGGCCGAGGCGAACCTCACCCTCGGCGGCACGCGCACGAGCTTCTGGCTGCGCATCGGGCTCCCGGTGCTCGCCCCGTCGTTCCTCGCGAGCCTGCTGCTGCTCTTCGCGAACTCGTTCTCGTCGTACGCCACGGCCGCCGCTCTCGCGAGCCAGGGCTCGCAGATCGTGCCGCTGCAGATCCGCACCGCGCTCACGAGCGAGACCGTGCTCGGTCGTGAGAACCTCGCGGGTGCGCTCGCCCTCGGCATGATCGTGGTGGTCGGCGTCGTGATGGCCCTGTACTCCCTGATCCAGCGTCGGGCTACGAGGTGGCAGTCGTGAACCGTCTCGCCCCCTCGCTCACGACCCGCTGGGTCATCGGCATCCTCGTCGGCCTCTTCTTCGCCATCCCGCTCGTGTCGACGTTCCTCTACACACTCCGCGACACCGAGAGCGGGCTCTCGTTCGACCACTGGCTCGCGCTGTTCGACCCCGCTGCATCCGCCGCGATCAAGCCGATCTGGACCGGTCTCGGCAACTCGCTCATCCTCGCCGTCGTCACCGTCGCGATCGTGCTGTTCCTGCTCGCGCCGACGATGATCCTGGTGAACCTGCGCTTCGGCAAGCTCAAGCCGATCTTCGAGTTCGCGGTGCTGCTGCCGATCTCGATCCCCGCGATCGTGCTGGTCGTCGGTCTCGCCCCGATCTACCTGCAGATCGGCCGCTCGGTGGGCACCGGCACGTGGACGCTCGCGTTCGCGTACGGCATCACGGTGCTGCCCTTCGCCTACCGCTCGATCCAGGCGTCGATCGACGCCGCCGACCTGCGCACGCTCTCCGAGGCCGCACGGTCGCTCGGGGCGGGCTGGCCGACGGTCGTGCTCAAGGTGCTGGCGCCCAACCTGCGCCAGGGCCTGCTGGCCGCGTCGCTCATCTCGATCGCGGTGGTGCTCGGCGAGTTCACCATCGCCTCGCTGCTGAACAGGCAGGTGTTCCAGACGGCCATGGTCGTCGTGCAGAAGCAGGACCCGTACGCGCCGGCGATCTTCACGCTGCTGGCACTCGCGCTCGTGTTCCTCCTGCTCCTCCTCATCGGTCGCGTCGCACGCGGCAACGGAAAGGCCCACTCATGACCATCGATCACGCACTCCCCCGCACCCAGGACAACCTGCTGCTCGCCGAGGCGGGCGAGGGCACCCGGGTGCAGCTGCAGAGCATCGTGAAGAGCTACGCGGGCAACCGCGTGCTGCACGGCGTCGACCTCGACATCGCCCCGGGTGAGTTCGTCTCGCTGCTGGGTCCGTCGGGCTGCGGCAAGACCACGCTCCTGCGCGTGCTCGCGGGCCTCGAGGGCTCCGACGAGGGCGCGGTGCTGCTCGGCGGTCAGGACGTCTCGCGCGTCCCGACCAACAAGCGCGACATCGGCATGGTCTTCCAGTCGTACTCGCTGTTCCCGCACCTGCGCGTCGCCGAGAACACGGCCTTCGGACTGCGCCGCCGCGGGGTGTCGGCATCCGAATCCGCGAAGCGCGCGAAGGATGCTCTCGCCCTGGTCGGTCTCGCCGACTTCGCCGACCGCTACCCGCACCAGCTGTCGGGCGGCCAGCAGCAGCGCGTGGCGCTGGCGCGCGCCCTGGTCACCGAGCCCAAGGTGCTGCTCCTCGACGAGCCGCTGTCAGCGCTCGACGCCAAGGTGCGCGTGCAGCTGCGCGACGAGATCCGCCGCATCCAGCTGCGCCTGGGCATCACGACCGTGTTCGTCACGCACGACCAGGAGGAGGCGCTCGCCGTCTCCGACCGGATCGCCGTGATGAACTCGGGCCGCATCGAGCAGATCGGGTCGCCGGAGCAGCTCTACACGACGCCGTCGACCGCCGGTGTCGCCGCTTTCGTGGGCCTCTCGAGCGTCGTCGCCGGGGTCGCCGAGGGCGACCACGTCGTCGTGTGGGGGCAGCGGCTGCCGTTGCAGACGCCCGCCGACGGCCCGGTCGACGTGTACCTGCGCCCCGAGAACGTGTTCTTCGCTTCGGAGGCGGATGCCGCGACCGACGCGATCGTCGAGGAGAGCACCTTCCTCGGCAGCATGCGTCGCACGCTCGTTCGCACCGAAGCGGGAGAGATCGTCCGGGTGCAGCACGCCCCCGGCATCCACCCCGCCTTCGGCGATCGCATCCGCATCGCGGTCGCGCCCGAACCCGTAGCCGTGCACCCGCGCGCCTGAACTCCGCACACACGACGAGGCCCCCGGAGCGAAATGCTCCGGGGGCCTCGTCGTGTGTGAACGTCTCACAGCACGCGCGAGAGGAAATCCTTCGTGCGCTGGTGCTGCGGGTTGCCGATGACCTCGCGCGGGTCGCCCTCTTCGACGATGTGACCGCCGTCCATGAAGATCAGGCGCGAGCCGACCTCACGGGCGAAGCCCATCTCGTGGGTGACCACGAGCATCGTCATGCCCTCGTCGGCGAGCGTGCGCATGACCTGCAGCACCTCGCCGACCAGTTCGGGGTCGAGCGCCGACGTCGGCTCGTCGAACAGCATCATGTCGGGGTTCATGCACAGCGCCCGCGCGATCGCGACGCGCTGCTGTTGCCCACCCGACAGATGCCCCGGATAGGCATCCGCCTTCTGCGACAGCCCGACTCGGTCGAGCATCGAGATCGCGATCTTCTGTGCTTCGGCCTTGCTCCGCTTCTTCACCCGCTGCTGGGCGACGGTGAGGTTGCCGAGCACATCGAGGTGCGGGAACAGGTTGAAGCTCTGGAACACCATGCCGATGCGGGTGCGCACACGGTCGATGTCGGTCTCGGGGTCGGTGATGTCGATCCCCTCGATCAGCACCTTGCCGCCGGTCGGCTCCTCGAGCAGGTTGACCGAGCGCAACAGCGTCGACTTCCCCGAGCCGGAGGGGCCGATGACGCAGACGACCTCGCCCTTGGTGACGGTGAGGTCGATGCCCTTGAGCACCTCGTTGTCGCCGAAGGTCTTGACGAGACCCTGGATGTCGATCGCCGGAGCGTGGACATCGATCAGTTCTGTGATCATCGTTCTCTCGCCATCCGTCGCTCCAGCCACGCGGTGTATCGCGTGAGCGGAATGGTCACCACCAGATACAGCAGGGCGCCGACGATCAGCGGCGTCGCGTTCGCGTTCGACGTGTTCGCGTCGCGGACGAAGGTGGTGAGCTCCTTCGACCAGATGAAGCTACCGGCGATGAACACGAGTGACGTGTCCTTCAACAGAAGCACCAGCTCATTCGTCATCGGCGGGATGATGATGCGGAAACCCTGCGGGAGGATGATCCAGAACATCGTCTTCAGCGGCGACATGCCCAACGAGCGCGCCGCCTCCGTCTGCCCCTTCGGCACAGCCTGGACCCCGGCGCGGATGACCTCGGCGATGTACGCCGAAGCCACCAGCATGAGTCCGAGGAGTCCGGCGCCGACCGGCCCGCCCGGCACCTTCCACCCGAAGACGATCGGGACGATGAATGCCACCGAGAAGATCGTCAGAAGGGCGGGAAGGCCGCGGAAGAGCTCGATCCACGCGGTAGCCACCCACCGGAACAATCCGATGCTCGACAGCTTCATCATCGCGAAGAGGATGCCGAGCAGCAGACCACCCGTGAAAGCGATGATCGTGAACAGGATCGTGTTCCGCAGGCCGATCGTGATGATGTCGGGGAAGAGCCTCGCGGCGACCTCCACGTTCAGGAACTGGGGGATCGCCCGTTCCCAATTGATCGACAGGGCGATCCCCGCGATGACCGCGAAGAACACCACATACATCACCAGGCGATACAGCTTCGTCCTGGTCGTCCGTTTCAACGCCATTGTGAAGGACCTCCGAAACTCCTACGCACGACGATCAGTTCGCGCTGAAGTAGGAGTCGTAGATCTTCTGGTACTCACCGCTGTCGCGCAGCTCCTGCAGGGCGGAGTTCACCGCATCGACGAGCGCGTCCTTCTCGCCCTTGGCGAAGGCGAAACCGTAGGATTCCTCGGTGTCGTACGTCTCGACGATCTTGTAGGCGCTGTCGGCCTTCTCGTGCTCGATGTTGACCGGCTGATCCTGCAG
The DNA here is from genome assembly GCF_023101185.1 of Microbacterium galbinum. Lineage (GTDB taxonomy): Bacteria > Actinomycetota > Actinomycetes > Actinomycetales > Microbacteriaceae > Microbacterium > Microbacterium galbinum. The sequence goes on along the minus strand of NZ_CP078077.1, from coordinate 2,128,148 downwards.
AATGGCGTCGATCTGACCGGCCTGCATCGCGGGCCACAGCTCGCCGTCGGAGGGGTACTGCACGAGCTCGGCGCCCGTGGCGTTCTCGGTGGCGTACGTCTCGCCGGTCGTGCCCTGCTGGACGCCCACGTTCTTGCCTGCGAGGTCGTCGATCGACTCGATACCCGAGTCGGTGCGCACGAGCAGCGACTGCAGCGAGTCGTAGTACGGGTCGGAGAAGTCGATGTTCGCCTTGCGCTCGTCCGTGATCGTCATCGCCGAGGCTCCGAGGTCGCAGGTACCTGCGACGAGCGTGGTGCCGGACTGGAGCGCGTCGAAGCCCACGTCCTGGACGGCGAGCTTGAGGTCGAGCTTCTTCGCGATCGCGTCGAGAAGATCGATGTCGAACCCGGAGTAGCCGCTCTCGGTGCTCGAGTCCTCGACCTCGAAGGGCGGGTAGGGCACGTCGGAGCAGGCGGTCAGCGTGCCTGCGCTGACGAGACCGTACTCATCTCCGGCATCCGAGTCCCCGCTTCCGGAGTCGGTTCCGCCGGCGCAGCCTGCGAGCGCGAGGGTTGCGGCAGCCACGAGTGCGAGGCCGGCGAAGGTAGTGCGACGGTGCATAACAGCTCCTGAGAGTCGATGGCAGGGTAAGGCCCACCGAAGTGGGCCGATAGGTGAACATCCTGGCACGTGCCGGGTGGATGCCCTACTAAGAGTGCCCGATCCAGGATTACGGTTTTGTTTCGGTGCGTTACGCGTGCGGGGATCAGATCTCGAAGTCGACGGCGACCCGTGCGCTCACGACGGACCGGATGTATCCCGCCGCCTCGACGTGCGCGGGGTGCACCTGATATTCGTCGAGCGCCTCGACGGAGTCGAAGTCGGCGACGAGCACGACATCCCAGTTCGACTCCGGCAACACGACGTTCGCGCCGGCCGAGATCGACAGCAGCTGCGGCACGACACCGTCGAGGGCGTTGAGGCGGCGGGCCACCTCGGCGGCCTGCGCGGCGCGCTCGTCGGCGTCCTCCGAGGCGAGCTTCCAGGAGACGACATGGCGGATGGTCACTTCAGGGCCTCCTCGAGGGCGGTGCGCAGTCGGTCCGGCGAGAGTCGCCAGTGCGCGTGCAGTTCTCCGTCGATCAGGACGACGGGGATCTTCTCCCACCACAGATCGAACAGGGCGGGGTCTTCGGTGATCGAGGCCTCGACGATCTCGATCCGCTCGGCCGCGGCATCCGGCAGCTCGGCGACGACGGCGTCGATGACCTCGGAGGCGACGTCGCAGAGGTGGCAGTCGGGCTTGCCGATGAGGGTCAGCGTGGTCACGCCGAGGGAACCTCGAGCGCGCGTCCCTGCGCGATCCATTCGCCCGTGCCGCCCTCGACGTTGGTGGCGTCGTAGCCGCGCGCTTCGAGCGCCTCGACGACGCGAGCCGAACGGCCGCCGGCCTGGCAGATCACGTCGAACGACTCGGCCGGGAGCTCTTCGAGTCGGTTGCCGATCTCGGACATCGGGATGTTGACGGCGCCGGGCACATGGCCCGCCGCGAACTCGTCCTTCTCGCGCACGTCGATGAGCGGCGTGCCCGTGCGGTCGGCGAGTTCGGTGACGGTGATCGACTTCATGGCTTCCTTCGAGCTGCTCGGACCTTCGGCAGAGACACAAAGCGCCCCCATTCGACATGCTCCGAAGAGCTGTCGGGGGCGCTCGTGTCTTGGCCGCTTACTTCTTGTTGCGGCGCTGGTGGCGAGTCTTGCGAAGCAGCTTGCGGTGCTTCTTCTTCGCCATGCGCTTGCGGCGCTTCTTGATGACAGAACCCACGGAAACCTCACTAAGTCAGGGGGTTGGGCGTCGCGATGATCGGACGCCCGGGTACGGGCACGGAAAAATGCCTCGGATCAGTCTAGCAAACCGTCGGGCCTGCGCCGTCACACCGACGATGCGGACTCCCGCTCGGTCAGCCGACGTCGGCGATCGGGCGCTGCAGGGCGTCCGCCACGGCGGACTCCGGCACGCGATAGCTGCGTCCGAAACGGATGGCCGGCAGGTCGCCGGAGTGCACGAGCCGATAGACGGTCATCTTCGACACGCGCATGATCCCGGCCACCTCAGCAACAGTGAGGAACCGGACGTCAGGAACTTCGGGCATCCCACATACCCCTTTCTCGAATGAGCACACTCTATGGGTTGGCAGTGACGCGTGTAAACCCTTGGGGCCAGTGTGAACAACGGGACTCACGGTGCCGTCGCTCGTCACAGCAGAGGCATAGCCTCTCTCCGAGGTTCACTCAGCCGGAAGTGTCACACTCGGCCCAGGACCGGGGCAGGCACCGCCTCGGGACACGCGGGCTGGGGCCCGCGGCATCGCCCCCGACGACAGCCCCCCGGTCGCCGGGGGCGAACTGTGTCGAGCGGGGTGTCAGGCGCCGAGTCGCTTGAGGGCCGTGGCGACTACGTGCTTCGCGGATGCCGCCGCGCGACCGACCACTTCCGCCGCGTGCGCGGCACTCTCGGGGATCGGAGCCCCGGGGTAGGCGATGTCGGGGGCGTCATCGCCGAACGCGTCGACGAGGAAGGGCACCAGCCAGTCGTCGACGACCTCGAGCGGCTCGACCGCGAGGCTGTAGAAACGACGCTGACCGTCTTCGCGCACGGTCACCAGCTCGGCGTCGCGGAGCACCTTGAGGTGCTTCGACACCGTGGGCTGACTGATGCCGAGGTCGGCGACGATCTGGCTGACGCTCGTGCCCGCTTCTCCTTCGGTGGTGCGCCGCAGGAGGAGCTGGAGGATGTCTCGCCTCGTACCGTCTGCGATCACGTCGAAGATGTCGGTCATGTGTTCAGGGTAGTCGTCCCCGGCACGGAGTACCATGACGAGGGCTCGGTCGCAGGTGCTGAGCCGCCGCCGATCTGCGGCGGAGGCAGACGAAAGGGGACGCGATGTCGGGCATCGTGTCTGCGTCGTCCCCCAAGCAACGCCTGCGCAATGTCGCCGCCCACGGTCGCCACATCCTCACCTCCTCGCCCTCGCGTCTCGCGATCGTGGTGTTCGCGCTGTTGATCCTCGTGTTCACGGTGCTGCTCTCGCTGCCGATCGCTGCGGCCGATCGCACCGTCACCCCGCTCAGCGACGCGCTGTTCACGGCCGTCTCGACCATCTGCGTCACCGGCCTCGCGACCGTCGACATGGCGAACCACTGGTCGCCGTTCGGGCACGTGCTCATCTTCGTCGGCGTGAACATCGGCGGTCTCGGCGTTCTGACCCTCGCCTCCCTCATGGGCATGGTGATCTCGAAGCGCCTGGGGTTGCGCGCCAAGCTCCTCGCCGCGGGCGACACCAACCCGATGCGCGCGCACGGCGGCGTCGTCAACGAGAGCCAGACCGTCCGCCTCGGGGAGGTCGGCCAGCTGCTGCGCACCGTCGCCTTCTCGGCGCTCATCATCGAGGGCGCGCTCGCCGTGCTCCTCTACCCCGGACTCGTGATGGCCGGGGTGAGTCCGATCGCGGCGCTCTGGGAAGCCCCCTACTTCGCCGCGATGGCGTTCACGAACACGGGCTTCGCCCCCAACGACGGCGGCGTCGCGGTGTTCGCCGACGACTACCTCGTGCTGTCGCTGCTGATGGTCGGCGTCTTCCTCGGAAGCATCGGCTTCCCCGTGATCTACTCGCTGGCCAAGCACGTCTGGCACGTCAAGCGCTGGTCGCTGCACACCAAGCTCACACTCGTGACAACCGTGCTGCTCTTCGTCCTCGGAGCCGCGGTCTTCCTCATCCTCGAGTACCAGAACCCGAAGACCTTCGGCTCGATGGATGCCGCCGACACGACGTTCCAGGCCTTCTTCCTGTCGGCGATGACCCGCTCGGGCGGTTTCAACGTGATCGACATGGCCGACCTCAACGGCTCGTCGCTCGTCGCCGCGAGCATGCTCATGTTCGTCGGTGGAGGATCGGCGTCGACCGCCGGAGGAATCAAGGTCACCACCCTCGCGGTGCTCGCGATCGCGGTGTGGTCCGAGGCGAAGGGTCGCCAGTCCGTCGAGGTGTTCGGCCGGCGCATCCCCAGCGACGTGCAGCGCGTCGCGCTCAGCGTCGTCGCCTGGGGAGCCACGATCGTCGCACTGTCGACCATCGTCATCGCGCAGATCACGAAGGCCGACATCAGCCACGTGCTGTTCGACGTGATCTCCGCCTTCGCCACCGTCGGACTCTCGACGGGCCTCACCGCCGAGCTCCCCGACGCCGGCTCCTACGTGCTCGCCGCCACCATCTTCATGGGGCGCATTGGTACAGTGACTCTCGCCGCGGCAGTCGCCGCGACGTCGCGATCGCAGTATTACTCACTGCCCGTGGAAAGGCCGATCGTTGGTTGAAGTCCTCCGGGGCGACGCTCCCGTCCTCGTCATCGGTCTCGGCCGGTTCGGCGCCGCCTGCGCGGGCGAACTGGATCGCCTCGACCGGGAGGTCCTCGCGATCGACGGCAACCTCGAGCTCGTGCAGAAGTGGTCGGATCGCGTCACGCACACCGTGCAGGCCGATGCGAAGAACATCGACGCCCTGCGCCAGATCGGCGCCCAGGACTTCCAGGTGGCGGTCGTCGCGGTCGGCTCGTCGATCGAGGCATCCGTCCTCATCACCGCCAACCTCGTCGACCTCAAGGTCCCGCAGATCTGGGCCAAGGCCGTCTCGCAGTCGCACGGCAAGATCCTCGCCCGCGTCGGAGCGAACCACGTCATCTATCCGGAGCGCGAGGCCGGCGAGCGCGTCGCCCACCTCGTCAGCGGCCGTATGCTCGATTTCATCCGCTTCGACGACGACTTCGTGCTCGCCAAGATGTACCCGCCGAAGTTCATCCGAGGCATCGGCCTCAACGAGTCCGGCGTGCGCACGAAGTACCGCGTCACGGTGGTGGGCGTCAAGAGCCCGGGCAAGCCGTTCCGCTACGCCGAGGCGAACACGATCGTCACGAACCACGACCTGATCATCGTCTCGGGCACCAACAGCGACATCGAGCGCTTCGCCGCCCTCGACCGCTGACGCGCGCGACTCGTACAGGTCGCGCGAGGCGTCAGGCGTCGATGTCGAGAGTGATGTCGACGACGTCGTCGATGCCGATACCCTCACCGTCCTGCAGAGCCTTCTTGATCGGGACGATGTAGCCGCCGTCCTTCGGCCAGAGCGACGTCGTCACGCGCGTTCCGCCGATCGTGACGGATGCCGGGATCATCCCCCACCCGTAGGTGACGACCGCGGCGACCTCGCCGATCATCACCGCTTCGGTCTCGGGCACGGTCACGAAGTGGAACGGCGCGGGTCCGCGCCAGAACCAGATCTCGCCCGAGAACCGCAGCCGCATGGTCACGCCCCGGCGGCGAGCTCCCGAGCGCGCGCCAGCGCGGCCGCCGAAGCATCCGCGAACGTCTTCTCGAGGTGCGCATCCTGCAGCACCGCGATCGCACGCTCGGTCGTGCCCTTCGGACTCGTGACCCGTCGGCGCATCTCGGTCGGGGTCTCCCCCGACGCTTCGAGCAGCGCCGTCGAGCCGATGAAGGTCTGCTCCGCCATCAGGCGGGCGTCCGCCTCGCTGAAGCCGAGCCCGAGGCCGACCTTCGTCCATTCCTCGATGAGCAGGAAGACGTAGGCGGGGCCCGAACCCGAGATCGTCGAGAGCGCGTCGATCTGCGACTCCGGCACCTCGATCACGGCGCCGACCGTCTCGAACAGGCGGCGCACGAGCGCCATGTCGTCGGGCGTCGATGCGGGACCGGCCGCGAGACCGGTGACCGCCTTGCCGACCGTCGCCGGGGTGTTGGGCATCGAGCGGATGACGTGCACGTCGGCGCCGAGCGCGTCTGCGAACGTGGCCAGCGTCACACCGGCGGCGAGACTCACCACGATGGCGTCCGGGGCGAGGTGCGGGGCGATCTCGCGGAGCAGATCCGGCACCATCCCCGGCTTCACGCCCACCAGCACGATCCGGGCGGAAGCGAGTGCGTCGCGGTTGCCGTCGGGACGCTCTTCGAGGGCGATGGTCGTGACGCCGGGAAGGTCGGCGAGGTCGGCGGCACTCACCCGCGAGCGGTTCGTGGCGGTGATCCCACCGTCGACGGCGACACCCGAGGCGACGACGCCGCGCAGGATCGCCCCTCCCATCGAACCGGCACCGAGGAACGCGAGAGCGGGGAGAGAGTCAGCCATGTCGTCATCCTACGGCGGGCGCACCTGCGATCCCCAGAGGGGGCGATCTAGACTCGACGCATGAGTGCATCCGGCGGCGGCAAGGCGATCATCGCAGCGTTCCTGGCGAACATGGGCATCGCGCTCGCGAAGCTCGTCGCCTGGCTGCTCTCGGGGTCCGCGTCGATGCTCGCCGAGGCCGTGCACTCGATCGCCGACTCCGGCAACCAACTCCTGCTCCTGCTCGGCGGACGCAAGTCGCGCCGCGAGGCCGACCGCGCGCATCCCTTCGGCTACGGCCGCGAGCGGTACGTCTCGGCGTTCGTCGTGTCGATCATCCTGTTCTCCCTCGGCGGCCTGTTCGCCATCTACGAGGGCATCGACAAGCTCACGCACCCGCACGAACTGGACCCCGTGTGGTGGTGGCTGCCGATCGTCGTGCTCGTGATCGCGATCGGACTCGAGAGCTTCTCACTGCGCACCGCGATCAAGGAGAGCAACCTCGTTCGCGAGAAGGGGCAGTCCTGGGTGTCGTTCGTGCGCCGCTCCAAGGCGCCCGAACTGCCCGTCGTTCTGCTCGAGGACACCGGTGCGCTGGCGGGTCTGAGCTTCGCACTGCTCGGCGTCGGGCTCACCGTCATCACCGGCAACTCGGTGTTCGACGCGATCGGCACGCTCATGATCGGTGTGCTGCTGGTGCTCATCGCGATCGTGCTGGGCATCGAGACCAAGAGCCTGCTCGTCGGCGAAGGCGCCACCACCGCCGACCTCGATCGCATCGTCGACGCGATCGCTGCCGGCGACGAGGTCGAGAAGCTCATCCACATCAAGACCCTCTACCTCGGCCCCGACGAGCTCATGGTCGCGGCGAAGATCGCACTGACCGCCGACAAGTCGGTGCGCGAGGCCGCCGACGACATCGATGAGATCGAGGCACGCATCCGCGAGGCCGTTCCCGCCGCTCGCGTGATCTACATCGAGCCGGACGTGTACCGGCCGGCCCTCGATCCGGAGCCCCCGACGGACGCGTTCGTCTTCAAGTCCTCGGACTGACCGCCCAGGCCGCAGCGTCAGCGCTTGCGGGCGAAGAAGTCGCGGAGCAGGGCGGTAGCGGCATCCGCTTCGAGTCCCCCGACGACCTCGGCCCGGTAGGGCAGACGGCGATCGCGCAGCACGTCGTACATCGACCCCGCGGCTCCCGCCTTGTCGTCCCACGCCCCGAAGACGACCCGTCCGATGCGCGCCTGCAGGATCGCTCCGGCGCACATGAGGCACGGTTCCAGGGTGACGACGAGGGTGTGCCCCTCGAGATTCCAGGAGCCGACGGATGCCGCGGCCCGGCGCAGCGCCTCGACCTCGGCGTGACCCGTGGGATCGTGCGTCTCCTCGCGGGTGTTGCGCCCCTCGGCGATGATGCGACCGGCGGAGTCGACGACCACGGCACCCACCGGGATCTCGTCCGCGATGCTCGCCTCCGCCGCGAGCACGAGCGCACGGCGCATCGCGGGCAGGTCGGTGGCGGTCATGGGTCGAGCCTACGACAGCAGCATGCGGCGACCGCCGCGCGCGGCGCATCCGATGTCGTGCCGGGCCGCTCGGCGCATTAGCCTGTATTCCATGCGTGTTCACGTCGCCGACCACCCTCTCGTCACCCACAAGCTCTCGGTGCTGCGCGATGCGCGTACCCCGTCGCCGGTGTTCCGCCAGCTGACGGAGGAGCTCGTGACGCTCCTCGCGTACGAGGCGACCCGCAACGTCAAGGTCTCTCCGATCGAGATCACGACCCCCGTCACGACGACGATGGGTGTGAAGATCTCCGAGCCCCGTCCGATCGTCGTCCCGATCCTGCGGGCCGGCCTCGGCATGCTCGAGGGCCTGGTCAAGCTGCTCCCGACCGCCGAGGTCGGATTCCTGGGCATGGTGCGCGACGAGGAGACCTTCGAGCCCACGACGTACGCCGAGCGTCTTCCCGACGACCTGAGCGACCGGCAGTGCTTCGCCATCGACCCGATGCTCGCGACGGGCGGCTCGCTCGCCGCGGCCATCCAGTTCCTGTTCGATCGCGGGGCGAAGGACGTCACGGCGATCTGCCTCCTGGGCACGCCCGAAGGCGTCGCAGCGATCGAGGCGCTCGTCGGCGACCGCGATGTGACGCTCGTGCTGGGTGCGCTCGACGAGCGTCTCAACGAGAAGGGGTACATCGTGCCCGGCCTCGGCGACGCGGGCGACCGCCTCTACGGCACGGTCTGAGCCGCAGGCGGCTGCTCAGCCCACGATGAGGCGGTACGCGCGCTCATCCCCGTAGTGCTCGAAGCCGGCGCGCGCGATGATCGGCGCAGAGGTCGAGACGCGTCCCTTCACCAGAGCCGTCATGGCGCCCCATTGCGCCGCGATCCGGAGGCGCTCGGACAGGACTGCACGGTAGGCGCCGCGCCCGCGATGGTCTTCGAGAGTCGCCGCGCCCCAGAGACGCGCGAAGCCGTCGGCGAGTGTCCACCCTCCCGTGCTCACCGGCTGCCCCGCGAGGCGCGCGAGCACACGTCCGTGGGTGCGCGACTCCAACGACGCGGTGAGCTCATCGAACTCGGCACGGAGGCCCTCGTCGTCGAGAGCGAGCTGCTCCCACACCGCGACGTTGATCGCGTCGACCGCTCGGATCTGGTCGAGGTCGGTGACCAGCTCGGCGATGGCCCCGTTAGGAGGTGCTGCGGCCGCGGCCTCACCATCGATCGGTCGTGCGAACACCGCGACGGTGTCGATGTGTTCGGCTCCACGCCGGCGGAGCTCATCCTCGAGATCGGGCTCGTCCGAGGGGTTGGTCCAGAACGTCAGGGTGTCTTCGCCCCAGCGCACCGTGCGGGAGATCGCATGGTCGAGAACCTCGTCCGCACGCCGCGAGGAGCGCACCTGCGACCCTCGTACTCCCCCACCGAAGCGAGGGGGGTAGCGAACGAGGAGCAGCTCCGCGTTCTCGCTCTCGGATCCTCGGGGAAACCACGCCCACTCCGCGGCTGCTCGAAGTATCTCGTCTCGGGTGTGCACCGGTTCTCCTCGGTCAGTCCGCCGCGCCCACCAGGCGGGCGAAGGCGCTGAGCCGCGCCACGCCCTCCGGCGTGTAGGGAAGATCGTCGAGCAGTGCCGGCGAGTGGATCAGGTAGGCGACGCACTGCGCGCGGGAGATCGCGACGTTCAATCGGTTCTGCAGAAGCAGGAACTCGGGACCTCGCGGGGCATCGCGTCCGCTGGAGGCGGCGAGCGAGGTGATCGAGACGGCCGCTTCCTTGCCCTGGAAGTTGTCGACGGTTCCGACCGGGACATCGCCGAAGCCCGCGGACGCGAGCGCCTCGTGCACGAGCTGGCGCTGCGCGTTGTACGGCGTGATGACGATGATGTCGGCCGGGGTGAGCGGGCGGGTCATCACGTTGTCGGTGCCGGTGTCGGTGTCGGCGTCGGCGCCGGTGTTGTCGGTGAACGTCCGACCGACGAGGTCACGGACGATCCGCACGACCTCGGCGGCCTCCTCGGGCGACTGCGTCGCGTTGCCGCGATGTCTCAGCGGCACGACGTGGAGCCCGGGGTCGATGCCGTCGACGGATCGCTTCTCGGTTCCCGGCGCGGAGGCGAGCTTTCCGGCGTAGGCGAGTTTCGACACCGGCGCGGCGACGAACGGATGCATGCGCCAGGAGCGGGCGAGGAAGTAACCGTACTCGGGGCGCACGACCGCATCGCCGTCCATCACCCATCCCAGTGCCGAGGTATCGACGGGTTCGGGGTGTGCCCCCTGGCTGACCTGCGGCAGTTGCTGCGGGTCGCCGAGGAGCAGCAGGCGCTTCGCACCCGCCGCGACCGCGATGGTCGAGGCGAGCGAGAACTGTCCCGCCTCGTCGATCACGAGCAGATCGAGACCTCCACGCTCGACGCGAGCGGTGTTGCTGAAGTCCCAGGCGGTGCCCCCGACCACGACACCCTCATCGGCGTGCTCGCCGAGGAAGGCCGCCATGCCGCTCTTCGGGATCACCGTGTACGCGGGATCGGAGTCGGGGTCCTTCGGCGCCTTCGCGACCTGCGCGGGCGCCACGCCGTCGGCGACGACTCGGGCGAGCAACGTCTCGATGATGGCGTGGGACTGCGCGACGACCCCGATCTTGAACCCGTGCTCGTTCACGAGCCGGGCGATCACGCGTGACCCCGTGTAGGTCTTGCCCGTTCCGGGAGGCCCCTGCACCGCGAGGTAGCTGCGGTCGAGGTCGAGCACGCCCCGGACGATGGCGTCGATCGGGTCGCCGGCGACGGCCTCCACCGGCGGAAGCGGCGCGCCCGAGCGTGTACGCGGGGGGATCCGGCGCAGGATGTCGGTCGCCGGATCCTCCGGGAATCCCGGAGCTGCGGCGTGCACGGCGTCGGCCCATTCGTCGATCGCTCCCTGCAGGGAGACGACCCGCGGCGGCGCGGCGGGCGTCAGGGCGAGGGGGAGCTCGTCCCAGGTCTGCCCCTGGATCGCCGTCTCGGTGATGAGGAATCCGTCGTCGAGAACCTCGGCCACCGTCACGGCGTGCGGCACGTGCACCGCGCGCGAAGGGATGTCGACATCGAACGGCGCCGGTGCCTCGTAGAGTGCGAACGGCTGCGCTCCCACACCCAGCGTCGTTCCCGGCGAGACCTCACCGCGGATCTCGATGTCGCGGGACATCACCCGACGTCCCTCACCGATGCTCCACTCGCGGCGCACGACCGAGGAACCCGCATCGACGCGCACCACGTCGCGCGTGCCCTCCCACATCGTGACGGGCTCGCGGAGCCGCTGGAAGTGCGAGACCCAGAAGCTCTTGGCCTCGCGCGGGAAGTAGTCGATCGCCGCTGCGGCGATGCGATGGACCTGGCCGTCCTGGCCCGCGTCGACAGCGCGCTCCGCGTCGGCGAGGAGGGCCACCGACCGCGGAGAGGGCTCGTAGATCACCTGGTCGGCGGCGTCGGGAGGGGCGGGGCTGACGCCCTTCTGCCGCGCGATCTCGATCAGCCAGTTGCGCAGACGGCGCGTCGAGACGCAGTCGTAGCGGTTGTAGTCCGCGAGGTCGGCGAGCACCGCGTCGGCATCGCTCTGCTCGCCCGCCGCCGCGAGCTCACGCGCGGCGACGTACTGAACGATCGAGTCGTCGCCCTTCTGCACGTCGCTCGTGCGCACGTCGTCGCCCATGTAGAGCGGCTCGAGCTTCTTGATCGAATACGAACGCGAACCGACGCGAACCGTGCGCAGCACCAGGGGGTAGAGGTCGACGAAGACCCCCTCACGGAGCAGTCGATCGACCTCGCCCTCGCGCACTCCGTGTCGCGCCGCCATCGCCACCAGGTGCGAGGTCTCGTAGGGCGCGTAGTGGTAGATGTGCATTCCGGGGTGGGCGGCCCGGCGCACCGCGACGAAGTCGAGGAAGGTCTCGAACGCCCGGCGCTCCTCGGCGAACGTGTGCGCCCAGATGGCCGTGTACTGATCGGCGTTGTCGACCCAGCCGAAGAGATAGTCGATGCCCCAGTGCGACTCCCCGATCGGCGCCGGCTCCGTGTAGAGCGGGTCGCCCTCGAAATCGAAGAAGATGTCGCCGTGGCTCGGCACCGGAAGGGTGTGGATCGCCGGCGCGTAGTGCACGTCGAAGGTGGGGGCACCGCTGGCATCGGCGCGGAGCTGAAGAGCCGCCTGCGCACGGAGTCCTTCGAAGGTGTCGACGTTCATTCCCGCCGGTGCCGCGGGCGCGGCGGCGAGCTCGTCGATCGTCGCGATACCCGCCGCACGCAGTCGAGCGCGCTGGACAGGACGCATGCGCGCGACCATCAGCAGGTCGCGGTGCGCGATCACCTGTTCCTCGCACGTCGCACAGCGGCCGCAGGCGACGACCTGCAGATCTCCCCGGTCATCGCCCCAGGCGAGCGGTTCGCCCTCTGCCCCCGCGTCGATGCGTCGATCGGAGATCAGCGCGCGCAGGCGGGCTCGACGCACCTGGAAGAGCGGGAGCAGGTCGTCGACGGCGTGCGTGCTCAGCGTGCCGTCTCCCAGGATGAGATCGACCTCATCGGCGCGCGGCACTCCCAGTCGATCGAGTTGGTCGACGTATGCCGCGAGCTGCATCAACGCGGTGACGCGCGCCTTGCGCGCCAGTTTCGAGTCCTGCACCCGCCAACGGCCGTCGGCATCGCGACGCAGGAAATCGGCGAACCCCACGAACTCCTCGGTGGCGAACGCCGCCTGGAAGACGACCTCCGCATCCGAACGCAGAGCCGCCAGGCTCTCCTCGACCGCAGCACCCAGCGCCGCGGCATCCGTCGACGACACCTTCGCGATCTGGCGCACCGCGTCGTCACCGAGCTCGGCGACGTACCGCGCGAGCACGTTCCGCTCGTGGACGTCACCGAGCAGCGCCGCACGCGCGAGCGTCGCGTCTTCGGGCTCTTCGACCGCCGGAACCCGGCCCAGCTTGGCGTCGATCGCACGGCACCAGGCGAACTCGCATTCGGCTGCGGCCTTGAGGTCGCTGGCGCTCCAGATGACGCGCTGCGCCTGAGTGTCGATCCGCACGATGCTCCATTTCGTCGTGCTTCGACACTAGCTGCGGCATCCGACATCGCCGCAGCTCACGGCCCCCGGGTCAGCGCCACCAGGTGTCGTCGGGCGTCACGGGGAGGTTGCGCTTGTGCTGGGTCGCGAGGTAGCGCGCTTCGATCCGGCCGGCCACGTCGGAGTCCACCGGGCGCCCCTCGAGGAAGTCGTCGATCTGCTCGTAGGTGAGTCCGAGCTCGTCCTCGTCGGCGCGTCCGGGTTGTCCGTCGAGCAGATCCGCCGTCGGCACCTTGAACGCGAGCCGGTCGGGGGCGCCGAGGAACTGCAGCAGCGCGCGACCCTGTCGCTTCGAGAGGCCGGAGAGCGGCAGGATGTCGGCGGCCCCGTCACCGAACTTCGTGTAGAAGCCGGTCACGGCCTCGGCGGCGTGATCGGTGCCGATGACGAGGGCGCCCTCGTGCCCGGCCAGCGCATACTGAGTGACCATGCGCACCCGGGCCTTGATGTTGCCCCGGTTGAAATCGCTGATGTCGCTGGTCACGGCGAACTCGATGTCCTCTTCGACGCCGTCGACGCCGTTCTGGATGTTGACCTCGACGGAGCTGTCGGCGGCGATGAAGGCGAGTGCCGCCTCGGCATCCGCTGCGTCGTGCTGCACCCGGTACGGAAGGCGCACGGCCAGGAAACGGGCTTCTCCGCCTTCGGCACGCACGCGCTCGACCGCGAGCTGTGCGAGGCGACCGGCGAGCGTCGAGTCCTGACCACCCGAGATCCCGAGCACGTAGCCTCGGGCGCCGGTGGTGCGGAGGTAGTCGGCGAGGAACTGCACCCGCCGTTCGACCTCGGACTCGGGATCGATCTCGGCGCGAACACCGAGGGCATCGGAGATCTGCTTCTGCAGGGACACGGCTTCCTCCACTCTTCCTCGTCCCAGTATCTCCCGGTCCTGTTACGGAGGGATGACGCATCGCGGATGCCCCGCGGCTTCGCGTCGCCCGCCGGCACCTGGCAGGATGGCGAGGTGAAACTTCTCGTCGCCGCCATGGCATCCGAACTCGAAGCGTTCCCCGAGAACCTCGAAGGATTCGATCAGCTCGTCACCGGCGAGGGCAAGATGCAGGCGACGTACGCCCTCACACGTGCGCTCGACGCGAAGCCCTACGACGAGGTCGTCGTCGTCGGCACGGCGGGTGGGATCGATCCGGATCTCGACGCGAGCGTCCACGAGATCGGGAGCGCCCTGCAGCACGACGTGTTCGATCTCGACGGCATCGCGGGCCAGCACGTCTCGCTTCCGGCGCGCGTGTCGACGGGTCGCGAGGGCGTGCTGATCGCGACCGGCGACAGCTTCGTGGGCGACGCCGGCATCACGGCGGTCATCCGCCCGTCCGGCGCCGGACTCGTCGATATGGAGACCTACGCCTACATCTGGGTCGCCGAGAAGTTCGGGGTGCCGATCCGGGCGTTCCGCGCGATCTCGGATCGCGCCGAGGAGGGCGCGCTGGTCGATTTCCGGGCGGCGATCGCCCGGTGCAGCGTCCAGCTGCGCGAGGTCATCCGGCAGGAGTACGGCGTCTGAGCGGCGCCGCCGTCCGCGCATGTGCGCGGACACCGCGTCCGCACGCCTGAGCGGATGTCGCGTCAGCGCGTCTCGATGACGCTGGGCCCGGCACTCGTCGCACGTACGCGGAGCTGCGCCGGGATCTGATCCTGCATCGCCTCGACGTGACTGATCACGCCGACGGTTCGACCGCCCTGCCGCAGTTCGTCGAGCGTGCGCATCGCGACGTCGAGGGTGTCGGCGTCGAGAGACCCGAAGCCCTCGTCGATGAAGAGCGTGTCGAGACGGATGCCGCCGGCTCGGGCCGTGACCACCTCCGCGAGTCCGAGCGCGAGCGCGAGAGAACTCAGGAAGGTCTCGCCGCCCGAGAGCGACTGTGCGGGACGCGTCTGCCCGGTGAAGGCGTCGTGGACGACGATGCCGAGCCCCGATGCGGCGCCGCGTGCGGCGAGGGCGTCGGAGTGCCGGAGCTGGTAGCGGCCGGTGGACATATCGCCCAGCCGACGGTTGGCCGCCTCGACGATCTCCTCGAGCTCGGCGGCGAGCACGAAGGTCTCGAGCGTCATCTTTCGTGTGTTCGGGCCCCGACCGGCGATCGAATCGGCGAGGTTCTGCAGCACGGCGTGCTCGGCCATCTCCTCGGCGCTGCGATCGTGCTCGTCTGCGGCGGCCGCAGTGAGCGACGTCAGCCGTTCGAGCACACCCGCTGCGGCTCCGTCGGCGGAGACTGCGGTGATCCAGCCGGCCCGGGCGTCGGCGGCGGATGCTTCGAACGGCGCGATGTCGATCGGTTCGTCGGGGAGCGCACGCATCTCGAGCGGCAGGAGGATGCTCTTCTCCTTCTCGCGGCTCACGGCGTGCCGGGTGATCTTCTCCTCGAGTGCGTCGCACTCGCGCGGCGAGCGCAGGGCAGCGCGGGCGTCGTCGATCGTCTCGAAGGGCGAGTCGACGAGTGCGCTCCGTCGAGCCGTCTCGGCCTCGGCGCGAGCGAGCTCCCGCTGTTCGAGGTCGCGGAGCGCGGAGGCGAGCGCGGTTGCAGCGGCGATGCCGTCGCTGGTGATCGCGATGCGCGATGCGACCGAAGGGAATTCACCTCGTGCCTCGACGATGCGCGCTTCGGCTTCTCGGGCGCTCTGCTCCTGGGCGGCGAGCGTCTCGCGTGCCGCTCCCACTGCCGCCTCTGCGGCGGCGCGCTCGTCGTCGAGGGCCTCCGCTCGCGCGGAGATCGCGGCGATGGCGGCGTCATGGGTGGCGAGAGCGCTCTGCGCATCGATCGAGGATCGCCGCTCCGTCTCGAGCGCCTCGAGTTCGGCCAATGCCGTCTCTGCGGTACGCCCCTCAGCGGCGACCTCCGCTCCGGCGATCTTCTCGCGGAGCGACACGTGATGCTCGGAGGCGGCACGTTCGCGTCGAGCAGCCAGGTCACGCACGGCCTCGGCCGCCTCGACGTCGTCTGCCGACACCGGGTCGGCGTGCACGGCGGGGGCCGGATGCTCGCGCGACCCGCACACGGGACACGGTTCCTGAGCCGTGAGAGTCAAGGCGAGTTCTCCCGCGAAGCCGTCGAGGCGCCGTCGACGCAGGAGCGCGAGCGCGGTCTGAGCCGTCGCCAGCTCGTCGGTCGCCTCCCCGAGCGCACGCTCGGCCGCGTCGCTCTGCTCCCGCAGCTCTTCGCGACGGCGCACGGCCTCCGCGCGGGTGATCGCCTGGTCGCGCCGTCGGGTGAGGTCGTCGAGACGGTCAGCGGTGCGCCTCGCTTCGTCGCGGGCGTGGGTTTCCCTGGCGAGCTCGGCGGGCAGGTCGCCCTGCTCCCGGACGAGTTCGGCGACGCGTGCAGCGGCCTCACTCGCCGCGGCACGCGCGCGTTCGATCTCGGTGTTGCGGGAAGCGGAACCCTCCTCGAGCAGAGCGGCCTGCTCCCATGCGCCGCGCTCGCTCAGACGCTCGGCAACCCAGTCGTTCAGCAGGTCGACGGTGGGGGCGTCGAGACCCGCATCGACGGCGCCCCACTCGTCCTCCGCGATCCGCGCCGACTCCGCCGCGGACTCGGCGGCGCGTGCGGCCCGTTCGGCGGCATCGATCACTGCGCGGAGGGCCTCGGCGCTGCGCGCGGACGCGAGCGCGACCCGATCCTCGTCGATCTGCGGCTGCTCGGCGTCCAGTATCGCGAGCGCGGCACGCGAACGGTCGCGTTCGCTCTGCGCCGCACGTTCCTCACGAACCTCGGCGAGTCGGGCATCCGCCGCCGCGAGTGCGCGCTCGGCATCGTCGCGTTCGGCACGGCGGCGCTCGCTGCGATACGCGGCTCGCGCCTCGGCGCGGCGAAGATCGTCGAGGCGTCCGCCCGTGTCGGCGGCGGGCACGTCCCGCGACGCCGCGGCTCCGGGTGTCGGCCCACCGCCGGAAGCGCCGGCGGACTCGGAAGCGAACGGCTCATCCGCCGCCGCGGCGTCTCCCGACACCGCGGACTCTCCGGACGCCGCGGACTCCGCGGTGTGCGCGCGCTCCTCCGCTCCCAGCTCCTCCCGAGAGACGAGTGCCTCGGCCTCGTCGAGCCGCGCTCCGATCGTCGCCAGACGCAGGTCGAGTGCGCGTTCCGACGCTCGACGCCGCTCATCGAATCGCGTCTGCACGTCGTCGAACCGCTCGGTGCCGAACAGCCGGCGGAGAAGTGCCTGGCGGTCCTTGCTGTTGGCGAGCAGGAACTCCGAGAAGCGGTTCTGGGCGAGGAGGATCACCTGCAGGAACTGCTCGCGGCTCAGTTGGAGGATCTCGTCGAGCTCGTGAGCGACGTCGACGGCGCGGGCGGCTCGCCCGCGCCATCCCGACTCCGTGTGCTCCTCGAGAGCCACCGCCGGTGCCTGTTTGGTCAGACCGCCTCCGCGTTTGGCCGGGCGCAGGTACTCGGGCGAACGCGTGACCCGATAGCGACCCGCCGGGGTGCTGAACTCGATCGAGACCTCGGAGATGTCATCGGGCTCGCAGTAGTCGCTGCGCAGCCGCTTCTCGCCGCCCTCGTAACGCGGCACTCCGCCGTAGAGCCCGAAGCACACGGCATCGAGGATGCTCGACTTGCCCGCACCCGTGCGACCGGCGATCAAGAAGATGCCATCGTCGGCGAACGAGTCGAAGTCGACGACCTGGCGCGAGCGGAACGGACCGAATCCCTCGGCCTCCAGGCGGTGCAGGCGCATCTAGACGAGCGCCTCTGCGCGCACCCGGTCGTCGAGCACCTCACGGATGAGCTCGATCTCACGTGCCGTGGGCCCGTGGCCCTCGCGGACGTGCTCGAGGAAGGCGGCGATGCGTTCGTCGTCGCTCACGGCCTCGCGCAGACGCGCCGCGTACGACCCTTCACCGCTCTCGACCGTCGTCGCCGGCAGGTGCTGCACCAGTGCGCAGAACGGAAAGCGCTCACGGAGGCGGCGCATCGGCTCGGTCTGCGGAAGCGCGTCGGTGTAGGTCGCGCACACCCAATCCTCGGCGTGAGCCGCGACGTTGTCGTCGGAGAGGATCTCGTCGAGGGTTCCCGTCAGAGTGACGAGCCGGCGCGGAACCGGGAGGTCGAGCCACTCGACACCCGCGAGCCCGCTCTCTCCGATCTCGACGAGCCAGGAGCCGCGCGGCTTGCTCTGCTCGCCGAAGCTGTAGTGCAGGGGCGCTCCGGCATAGCGCACGCGGTCGCTCAGGCGGTTGCGGCCGTGGATGTGTCCGAGAGCGACGTAGTCGGGGCCGTCGAACACCTCGAGCGGCAC
This sequence comes from Microbacterium galbinum, assembly GCF_023101185.1. Taxonomy (GTDB): domain Bacteria; phylum Actinomycetota; class Actinomycetes; order Actinomycetales; family Microbacteriaceae; genus Microbacterium; species Microbacterium galbinum. The sequence continues at coordinate 2,110,125 of NZ_CP078077.1, read as the reverse complement.
GACGTCGAGCCCGCCTTGGCGCACCTCCCGCTCGAGCCCCGTCGTCGCATCGACCCCGGCGGCGAAGCAGTGGGCGATCGCGACCGAGCGCCCGTCGTGACGCGCCATGCCCTCGCGGACGAGATGCATGGCATGCGCCATCGTCTGCGCCTGGGTGCGCAGGGGACGCCCCTCGGCATCTCCCTCGGGCCAGTGCTGGCGCACGATCGCGGGCTCGAGGTACGGGATCCCGAAGAAGTTCACCGGACCGTCGGGATCGTGAATCGTCACCGGCGTGCCGATCGCCAGCGGATCGGTGAGCACGTGGATGCCCTCGCGCAGCAGCCGGGCCTGGAAACCGAGTCGGGCCGCCGAGTCGTGGTTGCCGCTCGTCACGACGACGCTCGCCCCCGTGTCGTGCAGCGCGACCAGCGCATCGCCGAGCAGGGTGTAGGCGGGACCCGATGGCGTCGCGGAGTCGAAGACATCGCCCGCCACGACCACGACGTCGACCGCGTGCTCCCTCACCTGCGCCGTGAGCGCTCCGAGCACCTCGGCCAGCGCGTCCATGGTCGAGTTGCCATGGAAGGTGCGGCCGATGTGCCAGTCGGAGGTGTGCAGGATGCGCATAATCACACGGTACGAAGGGCCACCGACATTCCGTCCGAGGCGTGCCGCAGCAGCCGTTCCCCGGCGGCGGATCGACGGGGCCGATCGTCGATCCGCCGCCCGACGGGCGACCGGCTCCGCTCAGTGCGCGGAGGGGACGGCCTCTCCGAGCGACGGCAGCAGCTCGCTCTTCGATCCGCGAACCATGGTCGCCGCGATCACCGAGGCGGCGACCATGAAGATCGATGCGGCGATGAACGTCCAGCCGTAGGCATCCGTGAGCCGCTCCGGACCGACCTCTGTCTGCGCGTGTCCACCGACCGCGGCCGCGTAGACCGCCGTGAACACCGACAACCCGATCGATCCGCCGATCTGCATCGCCGAGTTCGCGACCGCCGACGCCACCCCGGCGTCGTGCGGCGCGACCCCCGAGAGCGCCAGGTTCTGCAGAGGGATGAACACGAAGCCCATCCCGATCCCCAGCAGCACCAGCGCCGGGGCGATCTGAACGACGTACGCACCGTCCGGTGTGATTCCCGAGAGCGTGAACAGGCCGACCGCAGCGATCAGCGGGCCGACCACGAGCATCGGGCGCGGACCGATCACGGGCAGCAGCTTGGTCGCGATCGGCGCGAGCACCATGGTCGCGATCGGGAGCGGGAGGCTCGCGAGCCCTGCCTGGAGCGCTCCCATGCCGAGAACGAACTGCAGGTGGAACGTCAGGTACACGGTCGCGCCGATCATGATCGCGCCGGCGACACCCTGGATGAGGAACGCGCCGCCGCGCACGCGGTCGGCGACCACGCGCAACGGGAGCAGCGGGTGCGCGACCCGACTCTCGACCCAGACGAAGAGTCCGAGGAGCACGCCGCCGAGCACGAGGAAGCCGATCGTCAGGGGCTGCGCCCACCCGCCCTCGGCGAGGCTGAACCCGTAGACGAGGGACCCGAGTCCGAGGGTGACGCTCAAGGCACCCGCGATGTCGAGGCGCTTGCTGCCCTCGGCCGCGCTCTCGGTCAGCACGATCGCCCCACCGGCCACGCCGATCACGACGAAGACGAGGTTGACGAGCAGGCACCAACGCCAGTCGGCGAATTCGGTCAGGACGCCGCCGAGCAGCATGCCGATGGCCGCGCCGGTGCCGGCGACCGTGCCGAACACGGCGAAGGCGGTGTTGCGCTCCCGTCCAGTCGGGAACGTCACGGTCAACAACGCCAGGGCCGCCGGCGCGAGGAGGGCGGCGAACACGCCCTGCAGGCCTCGCGCGAGGACCAGCTCCCAGCCCTGCTGGGCGAGACCGCCGTAGAGGGAGGCGGCTCCGAAGCCGAGCATGCCGATCAGGAACGCGCGCTTGCGTCCGATGAAATCGGCGATCCGGCCGCCCAGGAGCAGGAGCGCTCCGAAGGCGAGGGCGTAGGCCGTCACGACCCACTGGCGCTGCACGTCGCTGAGATCGAGAGCGGCCTGAGCACGGGGCAGAGCGATGTTGACGATGGTGCCATCGAGGACGACGACCAGTTGGGTCAACGAGAGGACGACGAGCGCCCACCATCGGGTCTGAGGGCGGGCGCGCAGGGATGACGACATAGAAAAACCTCCGGTGTCTGGTGAAGGATGCCGGAGGTTTCGAGCCTCGGACCAGCGCGCCGCGGGCGCCTGACCACCTCAGCCGACGGGGCTGAGCAGAGCTCGACTATAACAAGTCGATCGAGAGGTTCGTAAGCGGAAGGTCCCCTGACCCACCCTCGTCACGACGATCGGCACGCGGTGATGCGAGATGCGCGGTGCGCGATCACCTGTGCGGCGTGCGGGGCTGCGCGATGCGAGATCAGGGCTGCCCTCCGCCCACAGGTGCGGGACTTGCCCCTCCCGGCGGGGGTTGTGCCCGCCTCGTCGTGACTACCGACTTCCGCTACTCCTCCAGATCGTACGTCCAGTTCGCCTGCTGAATCCGGTTGTCGAGTTCGCGCAGCTCCTGCGCGACCCGATCCGCGTTCGCCCGCAGCTCCGCCACGGGGAGCGCCGAGATCTGTCGCAGCTCCGAACGCATCTGCCGGGGGAACTGCGTGTTGCCGGATGCCGATGCCGCGGCATCCGCCAGCAGTGAATGCCGGAGCCGCAGCACGTCCCGCGTCGCGAGCGCGTCGGTCATCGTGCCGTCGGTCCCCAGATCGAGCCGTGCATTCGTGGCGTTGATCCGGCGGATCAGATCGCGCAGCCGTGCAAGGTCGGCTTCGGCGTCGACGAGCAGTGCGTTCGCATCCTCGGAGGGCTCCTCCCCCTCCTGGAAACGGGCGTTCGCTGTGATCCGCGCGCGAAGCTGTTCGATCCGGCGCTGCAGATCGGCCCGTGCGGTGAGTGCCTCGGCGAGTTTCATACGCCCCATCCTTCCAAATCGACGTCGTAACACAACGTCACGGACGAGGCGGTCACCGGGAGCGCAGCAACGACGCCTTCTCGGGGTGCGCCGAGAACCAGTCGGCGACGTACCAGCAGACCGCGTCGACCTTGCGGTCACCCCGCTCCTCGATCTCGGCGACCGCGCCCTCGACGACCGTCCCGGCATAGCCGTGGCCGCGGAAAGTCGGGATCGTGAAGGCCCGAGTGAGCGCGATGGTGCGACCGTCGTCGCGGTAGTCGAGCACGCTCACGAGCTGCCCGTCGCGGGTCAGCGTGTAGCGGGAGGCGTCCTTCTCGTCGGTGAGGATGAAGCCGGAGGCGAGCGTCGATTTCGTCATCGGAACCACGTTACGCCCGCCACGCGATCGTGTGGTCGTTTTGACACGGGCCGACACGATCGGACATAATCCCCCCATGACCACCAACGCACGCCCTTTGTCCGCCCAGGAGGCGAACGGGACTGCCGGGATGATGATGCCCGGTCGCGTTGGCATGTGTTGCCGAATGTGCAGCTGAACGAACAGCCACCCGCCCGACCCCGTCCCTCGCGATCTTCGAGGCAGGGGTCCCCGAGCATCCACCCTTTGCTCGCTTCCCGGCTCGCCCCGGTCATTCATGCAACGCATCAGAGCCCATCGGCTCACGTCCTGAGGACTTCATCATCATGTCGAACATCGCACTTCTCGAGCGTCCCGCCACCGCCCCGCTGCGCACCGTTCCCGCACGCACCGAGGCAGACGCACCGTTGAACACCGCCGCCGATCTTCCCGCCGCCCGTTCGCCGCGCGGCTTCGCCCTCTACGTCGGTCTCGACGAGATCAAGGCCGCCGAGGCCGGCGTGAGCCTTCCGCTGCTCGTCGACGCCCTCCGCCGCACGCTCGCCGAACTCGCCCCCGGCGCCGAGACGCACGCCACGGTGGCCCTCGCCCCGCACGGCTCCGGCGGCAAGGACCTCGACGTGGTGCGTCTCGCCCTGCACGAGCCCGGTGCGATCGCCCGTACCAAGGCCGCGGCCGAGGACGACGCTGTCGACGAAGAGGGCGGCGTGACGGTCGACATCTCGCGCAAGCGCGTGCTCATCGACGGCGAGTCCGCGGCGTTCACCTACAAGGAGTTCGAGCTGCTGCAGTACCTCGTGCTCCGTGAGGGCCGCACGATCGAGCGGTCGGAGCTGGTCTCGGCCCTGTGGCAGGCCCAGGACGACGAGACGCCCGGTGAGCGTACGATCGACGTGCACGTTCGCCGACTGCGCGCCAAGCTCGGCCGCTACGAGGACATCGTCCGCACCGTGCGCGGCATCGGCTACCGCTTCGATCGCCACGCCGATGTCGTCATCCGCTACGGACACGGCACCCCCTCGCCCGACCGCTTCTGATCCGCACGCCCACCGCTCTGTCGGACGCCCGACGTAGGGTGGGCGCATGACGATGACAGCGGATGCCGATGCGGCCGAGGCCGCGCGCGCTCCGCACGAGATCGTGTACCGACCGGAGCATCCGCTCGACCTGCTGCGGACCGTGGGGATGCTGCGTCGCGGACGGAACGACCCCACGACCGTCATCGACGGCGGCGTCATCTGGCGCGCTCTGCGCACCCCCTCCGGCATCGCGACGATCGCACTCCGCGCCTCTTCGGGAGAGGTGCGGGCGACCGCCTGGGGCCCGGGAGCCGGCGATGCTCTCGACCGGGCCCCCCGGCTCTGCGGGGCCGACGACGACGCAGAGGGCTTCGATCCGACCCGGCATCCGCTGATCGCCGATGCCGCCCACCGTCACCCCGGTCTGCGGCTCACGCGTACCGACGAGGTGTTCGACGCGCTCGCGTGCGCGATCATCGAGCAGAAGGTCACGGGCATGCAAGCCTTCGGGGCCTGGCGTTACCTCGTCACCCGCTACGGCGAGCGCGCCCCCGGCCCGACCCCGCGGCCGATGCACGCCGCTCCCCCGCATTCCGTCTGGCGCACGATCCCGTCATGGATCTGGCAGCGCGCCGGCGTCGAGCCGCCGCAGTCGAAGACGCTCGTGCGCGCGGCGCAGCGCGGCGACAGCATCGAACGCGCCACGCGCGCCGCAGAGACCGGCGTCGACCGCGACCGCGTGCTCACCAGCCTGCCCGGGATCGGCCTCTGGACCTCGGCCGAGACGCGCATCCGCGCGCTCGGAGATGCGGATGCCGTGAGCGTCGGCGACTATCACCTGGCGCACCAGGTCGGTTATGCACTGACCGGCACGCGCACGGACGACGACGGGATGCTCGCGCTCCTCGCCCCGTGGGCGGGCCATCGGCAGCGGGTGCTCCGCCTCATCCACGCCAGCGGCGTGCAGGAGCCGCGCCGAGGTCCGCGCCTCGCGCCCGAGGACCACCGCGCCCGCTAGCCCTAGGCTGTGACCATGAACCCGTCTCGTCGTCGACTCGCGCTCCGCCTGATCGTCACCGTCGGCCTGCTGGTACTGGGCGTGGTGATCGGCCTGATCTTCCAGAACGTCTGGCTCGGCGTGCTGCTCGCCGCCATCGTCTGGATCGGGTGGTTCCTCGGCTACGAGTCGCGGCGCGGGCACAAGGCCGGCGTCAACGACGAGGACCACGGCATCGAGCTCTGATGCCCCTCCTCGATCATCTCGGCATCACGGTCACCGACCTCGAACGCGGGCGCGCCCAGTTCGCCCCTGTGCTCGCCGCGCTCGGCTTCGCGATCGGTCACGGCGACGATCACTCGCTCTCCTGGAACAAGGATGACGAGACGGAGCTGATCCTCATGGCACCGCGCGACGACGACCCCGAACCGCACCGTCACGGACGCGTCGGCTGGCAGCACCTGGCGTTCGCCGTCGGCTCCCGCGAGGACGTCGAGCGACTGCACACCATCGCGGTCACCGCCGGCTGGACACCCGTGCGCGAGCCCAAGGAGTACCCGCGCTTCACCGAGCGGTACTACGCCTCGTTCGTCGAGGACGACGGCGGCATCCGCATCGAATTCATGCACAACCCTCCGCGCGACGTTTGACACCCGAGGTCAGATGACCGGCGACGCCTCGACCTCGGCGGGACGATCCGTGAACGCCGTCTTCGGCACGAAGACGAGAGTGACGGCCGCCACCAGGGCAGTGACGCCGCACACGATCCACACGGTGAAGTACCCGGCGAGCGACCCGGCGGTGCCCTCGGCCGCCGCACCGGCCGACTCCGCCACGCCGTTCAACAGCGCGATGCCGAACACGCACGATGCGATCGCCCCGCCCACGGTCTTGACGGAGTTCGTCAGGCCGGTCGCCACGCCCGTCTGCGTGGCGGGCGCACCGGATGCCGCCGCCGCGGGAAGCGCAGCCACGAGCGCTCCGGAGCCGAGCCCGGCGATCACCATGTTCGTCACGACCTGCGCGTAGGTGTCGTGGAACGGCAGGAACAGCAGGAACCCGATCCCGACCAACAGCGACGCGCCCATCAGCGTGAGCCGGGGCGTGGTGCGACGGGCGACCAGCGGGAACAGGAGCGCGCCGGCGATCATCGCGATGAGATAGAGCCCGATGATGAGCGAGGTCTGGAAGCCGGAGGTGCCCAGCCCGTAGCCGTGCACACCCGGGTCCGTGCGCGCGAAGGTCGACAGCGGAGCCTGCGCGCCGAGCACGCTGACGCCGAACAGACCGGCGGTGAGGAACACCGGGCCGAGGGCCGGTGAGCGGAACATGCGCACGTCGATCAGCGGATCGTCGCGGCGGAGCTCCCAGAGCACGAACGGCACGACCAGCACGATCCCGAGCAGCACCACCGCCCACGACCACGGGTTCACGAGGCCGCCCTCGAGGCGCAGCAGGCTGAGTCCACCGGTGAAGCACACGAGGGCGAGCGAGATGAGGATGAGCCCGACCGTGTCGAACGCACCGCCCGTGGGGTCGGGCGACTCCTTCACCCCGAACAGGATGACGAAGAAGCAGACGACGATGAGGATCGCCGGCACGAGGAGCACGACCGTCAGCGGCAGCACGTCGACGAGTGCACCTCCGGCGAGCGCCCCGAGGATCGCTCCCCCCTCGAGGGCGGCGACGAGGAGACCGGCGGCCTTCGCCGTGATCGTGGAGCGCCCCTCCATCCGGCGCGACCGCGACCAGATCAGGGCGATCTCGAGCGGGAGCCAGACGACGTAGAAGCCCATGAGCGTCCACGCGACGAGGAAGACCCCGAACGAGTCGGTGAACGGCAGCACGAGTGCTGCCGCGGCGGTGAGGGCCGTCGAGATCAACAGCATCCACTTGTGGCCGACCATGTCGCCGAGCTTCGCGAAGGCGGGCACCACGAGGGCCGACAGCATGAGCTGCGTGCCCTCGAGCCAGTTCACGTCGGCGTCGTGGATGCCGAGGTGCCGGGCGATGTCCGTGAGCATCGGGGTGTAATATCCCTGCAGCACGCCGCTGGTGAACTCGACGAACGCGAGGTAGCCGACGACGGCGGCCAGAGTGCCGAGTGTGCGCGTGCGCGTCATCGCGACTCCTGCTTCTCGTGGGGCCCCCGGACCCATCGAGGGGCGACTGAGATCACACTAGCCGTTCGAGGAGTGCGCGATGGAACCGCTCTCCCCGCGCGAGGGCAGCGATCTCGACGTTCTCGTCGACGCCGTGGATCGATGCCCGCTGAGCGTTCGACATCTCGAGGGGAGCGAAGCGGTACACCGCCGGGGAGAAGCGATGGAAGTGCCGGGAATCCGTCGCCGCCATCATCACGTACGGCACGGCCGGCACGCCCGGATGCGAGATCTCGAGCGCCTCGGCGAGCAGCGCGAACTGCGCGTTCTCGGTCGACGATTCGGGCGACGGTTCGCTCGCCTCGACGACCTCGACCTTCACGAGCGGGTCGCGCACGCGCCGACGCACGCGCAGCACCGCCTGCTGCGTCGTCTCTCCGAGCGCGATGCGCAGGTTGACGGTGGCGGATGCCTGCGACGGGAGCACGTTCGCCGCGGTCCCGCCCGACTGCATCGTGGGCGCGACGGTCGTACGCACGAGCGCCGCCGGCTCTCCCCCGAGCGCGGCGAAGACCCGCGCCGTGAGCAGCGGCGCGGAGGCGAGCACCCGGAGCAGGTGCCGCGCCGACCCGGGCGTCTGGTCGGCGAGGCGCGACAGCATCCGGAGGATCGCCGTCGACGCCCGCGGCCGGAACGTCGTGGGGCCCAGCCGATCGACCGCGCGCGCGATGCGCCGCACCGCCGTGAGGGTCGGTGGGGCGGAGGCATGACCGCCGTCCCCGCGGGCCGAGAGCCGCACGGTCATCACGCCCTTCTCGCCGACGCCGATCATCGCCGCACGCCCGGGTACGAACGGCAGGGGTGCATCGACCACCGCTCCTCCCTCGTCGACGACGAGCCAGGGAACGATGCCGCGGTCGCGAAGCACCGCGGCGATCTCCTGCGCCGCGTGCCCGTAGGTCTCCTCGTTGCCACCGAACGACAGGTAGACATCGCGCGCAGGGACGAAACCGTCGACGAGCAGGTTCTCGACGGCTTCGAGCACGACGATCAACGGCCCCTTGTCGTCGAGCGCGCCCCTCCCGTAGACGATGCCATCGGCGATCACACCGGCGAAGGGAGGATGCGTCCAGGCATCGCTCTCGTCGACCGGGACGACGTCGTAGTGAGCCATCAGCACGACCGGCCCATCGGATGCCTCCGCTCTCCCGCGCCAGTGGAAGAGGAGCCCGAAATCGGTGTGGCGCTCGAGCGCGAGACTCTCGTGCGTCAACGGGTACAGCTCGGCGATCAGGGCGACGAAGGCGTCGAACGGCTCCCGCCCCCGCTCTTCGAGCTCGGCCGAGACGGTCGGCAGCTGGATCATCCGCGAGAGGCGTTCATCGATGCCGGGGCGCACGGTGGGGGTCACGTTCGCCATCGTATCGACCGTGTCCGCCTCCGCAGGAGCGAGGAGGAGAATGGAGGGGTGAGCCTCTTCGCCTTCGCCCCCTCCCGTGGACCGCGTTGGCCCCTCGCCCTCCAGGCCGCGATCGGCATCGCGGCACCGATCGCCGTGTCGACCGTCCTCGGCCAGGCACCGCTCGGCTACATCGCCGCCTCCGGTGCCTTCACGGTGCTCTACGCGGGCTCCGCCCCGGTTGTCGATCGTGCGCGCGTGCTGCCGATCATCGCCGTCTCGCTGCTCCTGAGCGCCGCCCTCGGCATCCTCGTCGCGGGGAACACCCTCGTCGTGAGCATCGGTGTCGTGGTGGTCGCGACCGTGAGTGCGGCTCTCGCGTTCGGTTTCCGGCTCGGCCCTCCCGGACCCCTGTTCTTCGTGCTGGTCTACGGCCTGTCCGCCCACGTCGTCGCCTCCGGAACGATCGACCCGTTCGTCTATCTCGCAGCCCTCACCGGCGGTTGCCTGTTCTCGTACCTCGTCGCCCTCGCGCCGCTCGCGCTCCCCCGCATCCGGCGGATCCGGGCGCGCCCGATGCGAGAGCTCCTCCCCGGGCCGGCCTGGAACGCGGATTCCCGGATGCTCCTGCTCCGCGTCGTCATCGTCGCGATCGTGGGCGTGCTGCTCGGCCTCGTGATCGATCCCGATCGCACCTACTGGATCGTCGGTTCGGCCGTCGCCGTGATCGGTGTGGCCGCCGCACGACGCGCCGCCTTCCAGCGCGGGCTGCATCGGATGCTCGGCACCGTGGTCGGTGCCGGCCTCTACATCCTGCTCGCGCTGCTGCACCCGGCCGGCATCTGGCTGGCCCTGCTACTGGGGCTGCTGCAATTCTCGATCGAGCTCGTCGTGGTGCGCCACTACGCCCTCGCCCTCGTGTTCATCACCCCGCTCGTGCTGCTGCTGACGGGCGCGGCGACCGGAAGCATCGGGTCGCTCGACGTCGCGGGCGAGCGGATCGTCGACACGATCGTCGGCGCGGTGCTCGGCGCCGCCTCGGGTGTGCTGCATCCGCGGGCGGAGGCGAGGGATGCGTGAGGGCGCGCCTCCCCTCCACCGATGACGACCTGAGCGAGTTTTCCACCGATCGTGCTGAGCGGTCTGAACAACCGTGCGAGCCTTGGCAGGATGGACGCGACGACGCACACGAGGGGGATGATCGCCATGACCGAGCCGCAGATCTGGACGATGATCGGCGCGTTCGCTGCGCTGATGTTCGGCATGATGACGATGGTCTCGACCGTTTTCATCCGCGTGCTGCGAGCAGAGCTCGGCGGCTTGCGCGCCGAGATGAACTCTCGCTTCGAGATCGTCGGGCACCGCATCGACGGACTCGACCGCGACGTACAGGCGCTCGTGAAGCGCAACTTCGGCCTGGACAGGGAGTGACCGACGTTCGCGGCACCGGGTCTCGAGGCATCCGGATCGTTCCAGGCCGCCGATGTGATCTTCGTCGAGGCCAACGACGTCGACACCGACGCGGTCGCCGCCTGGCTCGCCGAGTCGCGCGCGATCCAGTGGGACTACGAGAACATCCGCAGGAATCGCGGCCTCGTCAAACGCACCGCGTTCTGAGCGGCGCCTCGCGACCGAGTCCTGGCGGCGGGAACACGAACCTGCGCCCGGCGGTTGCATCGGTGGAGGCATCCGCCGAGAGGAGACGCACATGGAGCTGACGCTCGTGACATCGGCGTTCTGCGGTGCGTGCGCGCGCACTCGCGCCGTCCTCGCCGACGCCGTGCGGTTCCTGCCGGATGCGACCGTGACCGAGATCGACGTGGCACGCGATCCCGACGCGGCGGAGTCCCTCGACATCCGCTTCACCCCGACGGTCATCATCCGGGCGGCGAACGGCGAGACGGTCTTCCGCGCGGAGGGCGTGCCGACCGTCCCGCAGGTGCTCACCGCCGCGGTTCGCGCTCTCCCCGCCTGAACCGGGACGCGCTCGCCGACCTCTCTTGTGCGCGGTGACGGACCGACGCAGACTGATCGTGCCTCGAACCCGGGGCATCCCTCTCACCAGGAGCAGTCATGGCGAATCTCAACCCGTACCTGTCGTTCCGCACCGACGCCCGCCAGGCGATGGAGTTCTATCAGAGCGTGCTCGGCGGAGACCTCGACATCAGCGTGTTCGGGGACTTCCCCGACATGGTGCAGGATCCCAGCCAGAAGGACCTGGTCATGCACGCGCAGCTCACCACGCCCGACGGCCTGGTGCTCATGGCGTCCGACACCCCCGACGGGATGCCCTACCAGAAGCCCGCCGGGATCTCGGTCTCACTCAGCGGCAACACGCAGGCGCGCACCCAAGAGGTCTGGGACAAGCTCGCCGAAGGCGCGACCATCACCATGCCGCTCGACGTTCCGCCGTGGGGCGGAACGTTCGGGATGCTCGTCGACCGGTTCGGCATCGACTGGATGCTGCACGGCGACCCCGAGGAGTGACGCGCGTCAACGCAGGGCGTGCGCCTCGATGAACGCGCGCAGCGCGTGCTCGTCGTCGGCCATCTCGGTGACGTGCTGGGGGGCGCCGAGCATCTCGCGGAGTTCCTTCGAGTAATCGAGCTCGACACCGATGGCCTCGTTGATCGTCTCGGCGAACTTGTGCGGCTTAGCGGTCTCGAGGACGAGCATGGGCACACCCTCCTCCACGTACTGACGCGCCACCTTCACGCCGTCGGCCGTGTGCGGGTCGATGATCTCCTCGGTCGAGGCGTACACCGAACGGATGGTCTCGAGCCGGTCGGCGTGCGTCGACGTGCCACTGACGATCCCGTACTCGAGCGCGAAGCGCGGCTGATCGCCGGCGAAGTCGAAGTAGCCCTGCTCATCGAGGTCGCGCCAGGCGCCGACGACGCGCTCGGGGTCACGGCCCACGAGCTCGAAGATGAAGCGCTCGAGGTTCGATGCCTTCGAGATGTCCATCGACGGGCTCGACGTCGCGAGCGTCTGCGCCGCGTTGCGCGGCCGGTAGACACCCGTGCGGAAGAACTCGTCGAGCACGTTGTTCTCGTTGGCGGCGAGCACGAGGCGGCGGATCGGCAGCCCCATCTGCTTCGCGAAGAAACCGGAGAGGATGTTGCCGAAGTTGCCCGACGGAACGGTGAACGACACCTCGGTCGGGCCGTCGGCATCCGTCGCCCGCAGCCACGCCCAGAAGTAGTAGACGACCTGTGCGGTGATGCGCGCGAGGTTGATCGAGTTCACGGCCCCGAGGTTCTGCGCCCGCTTGAAGTCGAGGTCTCCGGCGAGGTGCTTGACGAGGTTCTGGCAGTCGTCGAACACGCCCTCGACGGCGATGTTGTGCACGTTGTCGTCGTCGAGCGAGAACATCTGCGCCCGCTGGAAAGCGCTCATGCGGCCCTGCGGCGAGAGCATGAAGACCGAGACGCGCTCCTTGCCGCGCAGCGCGTGCTCGGCGGCGGATCCGGTGTCGCCCGAGGTCGCTCCGAGGATGTTGAGCACGGATCCCTTGCGCTCCAGCGCGTACTCGAGCACCTGCCCGAGGAACTGCATCGCCATGTCCTTGAAGGCGAGCGTGGGGCCCTCCGAGAGGCCGACGAGCGTGAGACCGTCGCCGATCGAGCGCAGCGGCACCACGTTGCCCGGGAACGGCGCGTAGGCCGCCTCGGTCATCCGGGCCAGGTCTTCGCGCGGGATGTCGGTGGCGAAGAGGCCGAGCACCTCGGTCGCGAGCTGCGGGTAGGTCAGTGCCCGCCAGCGCTCGAGCGTCTCGGTGTCGACGGTCGGCATCTCGGCCGGGACGGCGAGCCCTCCGTCGGGCGCGAGGCCCTCCAACAGCGTCTCGCTGAACGGCTGCGGCTGCATGCCGCCGCGGGTGGAGATGAACTGCACGTTGGCTCCTCGGTTCGGGACTTCGGCACGTCCATTCTCGCAGGACGTCGGGCGCGTCGATGACGCGATGACGGATGCCGCCGCCGGCGCCTCCGGAACGAACCGTCAGAACAGCGACGCGGGCAGCGCACCCTCGTGCTCGAGCAGCCAGCGCTTGGCCTCGAGACCGTGGCCGGGGACGCCGCCCGAGTACCCGCCGAGACCGTCGCCCGCGACGACGCGATGGCACGGCACGATGAGGGGCACCGGATTGGCGCCCATGATCGATCCGATCCCCCGGGCGGGGACCTCGGTGCCGCTCCGGGCCGCGAGGCCGCCATAGGTGAGGGTCTCGCCGTGGCCGACGGTCTCGTGCAGCACCGTCAGCACGGCCCGTGTCGCGACGGTCTGCTCGCCGAGCTCGATCGGGAGGTCGAACCGCGTCAGCCGACCGGTGAAGTACGCGGTCAGCTGCCCGAGGGCTTCGCTCAGCAGCGGATCCGGGCCGACCTCGGCCCCGGCCGGGGCCTCGGTGATCCACGTCACGCGCGTGACCGCCGTGCCGTCACTGACCACTCCGATGACTCCCACCGGCGTCGGCAGCGTTCCGAACCACGACATGCCCCGGGCTCCCTCCGGCCGCAGCCCGCAGAGGATCAGACGAGTTCGGAGACGAGGGTCTCGATCCGGGCGCGGATCTCATCCCGGATCGGGCGCACCGCGTCGATCCCCTGCCCGGCCGGGTCGTCGAGCGTCCAGTCCTCGTAGCGCTTGCCGGGGAAGAACGGGCAGGCGTCGCCGCATCCCATGGTGATGACGACATCCGATGCCTGGACGGCCTCGGTCGTGAGCACCTTCGGCTGCTCGGCGGTGATGTCGATGCCGAGTTCGTTCATCGCCTCGACCGCGACCGGGTTGATCGCGTCGGCGGGCATCGATCCGGCCGAGCGCACCTCGATGCGGTCTCCTGCGATCTCCCGCAGGAATCCTGCGGCCATCTGCGAGCGGCCGGCGTTGTGCACGCACACGAACAGGACCGAGGGCTTAGCGGCAGCGGAGGTCATGATGCCAGGATAGGCGGCTCAGATCCACCCGCGCTCCTCGGCGAGGAGAACCGCCTGCTGGCGGGTCGCGACCGAGAGCTTGCCGAGGATCGCCGAGACGTGATTGCGCACGGTTCCCGGGGCGAGCGAGAGGATGCGGGCGATCTGCCCGGTCGTCTCGCCGCGCCGCCCCGCACGCAGCACGTCGAGCTCGCGATCGGTCAGCGGCGAGCGCTCGTCGCTGAGGGCATCGGCGGCGATCTCCGGATCGACGTACTTGCCGCCGGCCGCGACCTTGCGGATGACCGCGGCGACCTCGTTCGCTCCGCGGGACTTGGGGAGGAAGCCCGACACCCCCGATGCCAGCGCACGACGCAGCACACCCGGCCGCGCGTGGCGGGTGACGACGACGCAGCGGGTCGCGATGGCGCGATTCAACCGCTCGGCGACCCGCACGCCGTCGAGGCCCGGCATCTCGAGGTCGAGCAGGCACACGTCGGGCTCGAGGCGCAGCGCCTCGGCCACCGCTTCGTCGCCGTCACCGCACTCCGCCACCACATCGATGTCGTCTTCGAGCCGCAGCAACGCGGCGAGCGCCGACCGGATCATGCCCTCGTCGTCGGCCAGCAGCACGCGGATCATCGCGCGTCCTCCGCGGGGACGGTCGCGGTGACGACGAACTCCCCGCCGTCGTCGCGCACCTCCAGCGCTCCGCCGACCTCGGCGAGACGGCGGCGGATACCGTCGAGGCCCGAGCCATCGGCATCCGATTCCTCACCCTCCGCACGGTCGTTCGCGATCGTGTACCGCCAGTGCGAGCCGTCTCGAGCGAGGGTGAGCCGTGCCCGCGCGCCGCCGCCGTGGCGCAGGGCGTTCGTGGTCGTCTCGCGGATCACCGGCCCGAGGGCGGATGCCGGCGCGGATGCCGCGTCCGGGGCGATGCGCGCCTCGACCTCGAGGCCCGCGGCGGTGAGCAGGTCGCGGGCGTTGGCGAGTTCGTCGCCCAGCGGCACCGAGCGGAAGCGGGTGGCGAGGTCGCGCGTGCCCTGCCGTGCGTCGTCGACGCTGGAGCGCGCCGCGCGGAGCTGCTCCATGCCGGCATCCGCGTCGACGGGCATGAGTCGCTCGGCGAGTTCGAGCTGCAACGCGATCACCTGCAGATGGTGCCCCTGCAGGTCGTGCACGTCGGTGGCGACGCGCAGACGCTCCTGGGTGGCCGCGAGCCTGACCTCGGAGGCTCTGGCGCGGTCGAGCGTGTTCAGCACATCCCACCACCACAGCGTGCTCACCGTCATGATCGGCAGGAGCGCGGTGTAGAAGATCGGCATCCACCACACGGCTGCCGCCTCGTCGTGCGCATCGATGAATCCGAGCGCCCCCATGACCAGCACCGCCGCGATGGTCACGCGGTACCGCACACCCGCCGGCCAGTTCAGCAGCGCGAGCGACTGGACGATGGGCATGAGCGCGAGCTGCCAACTGCCCAGCGCGATGCCCGCGACGACGCCGAACGCCACCGCGACGGTCATCGGCAGGAGGATGCTCCGCCATGCGACGCCGGGCTCGGCATCGACGCGGTGCCGGTAGTCGCGCAGCAGGAGCGCGGTGGACGCCCACCAGATCAGGCCGCCGATGGCCACGATCATGCCGGGCACGATGCTCTCGGGCTCGGCGAACGCGAGCACCGTCCAGAAGAACACCAGCATGAGTTCGAGGAACAGCACACCCGACACCGTGTACCACCAGGTGGCGATGATGCCGCGCGCGAGTTGGCGGGCTCCGGGTGTCGAGGGGGTGCTCACCCCACCACCCTAGAGCCGTGACAGTTGTCACCCCTCGGTCGTGCGGAGCGCGTGGATTCCGGTGACACCGCGGCACTGCCGCGATCGGGCCCCAGCGGGTGAACTGGATGCATCGCAACGGAGAGACCGTTGCCACACAGACCCGGAGGACACCATGAACCTCATCGAGACCTTCCAGAACCTGGTCGCCCAGGTGCCCGAGCTCGTTCAGCCGCTCATCGTCGCCCTCGCGGGCGCCGTCCCGTTCATCGAGGGAGAGGGCGCCGCCTCGATCGGCATCATCGGCGGCATCCATCCCGTCGTCGCCGCCATCGCGGGCATCGTCGGCAACTTCCTCTGCGTGCTGGTGCTCGTGCTCGCCAGTTCCGGCGCACGGCAGGCGATCGTGCAGCGCAACCGCTCCCGTCAGCTCGTCGCGGCCGGCGGCGACGCAGCGGCGATCGAGACGCCGGAGGCGGCGAGCCCGCGCAAACAGAAGTTCCAGAACGCTCTTGAGCGCTACGGCGTTCCCGGGGTGAGCCTGCTCGGCCCGCTGCTGCTGCCGACGCAGTTCACGGCGACGATGCTCGCCGCGACCGGCGTGAGCAAGACGCGGATCCTCTTCTGGCAGGGACTCGCGATCGTCGCCTGGACCACGCTCCTGACGATCATCGTCGGCGGCGCCGTGCACGTGATCGCCTGACGCGAGATCTCCGGAGGGAGATGAGGGGCGGCATGTGGGGACCGCCGCCCCTCGGGTGTGGTGCCCGAAGCACCGACGTGATCGGGGAGATCACTTGAGGGCCCTGGGGAAGGGCCCGTCGAGTACAACGAGGGGCGTCGGAGAATCTGACGCCCCTCGTTCGCGGCGTTTCGGCGACCTGACAGAATGGACGCGTGCACCCGTCCAGAAGACCCGCCGTCCTGCGCGGGTTCGCGGCATCCGCCGTGGCGATCTTCGTCGCACTGGCCGGGCACGTCACCGCCGGCGGGGCGATGCCGGGGCCGCTCGGAATCCTCGTGCCGTGGGTGCTCTCGTTCATGGTGTGCGTGCTCCTCGCCGGCCGCCGGCTCTCGGTCATCCGGTTGAGCATCTCGGTGGCGGTCAGCCAGTTCCTCTTCCACACGCTCTTCGTGCTCGGCACGATCACGCCGTCGGGCGTCGTCGCCCCGCACGTGCACGGTGCCCCGCTGGTGCTCCCGGCCGCCGGCGCGATCCCGGATGCCGTCGTCGCCGACGGCACCATGTGGATCGGACACGTGGTCGCCGCCGCCCTCACGATCGCCGCTCTGCACCGCGGTGAAAGGCTGCTCCTCGGTCTGCGCGATCTCGCGCAGCAGAGCATCCGCTGGGTGCAGCGTCGGGTCGCCTCGGCGACCTTCGTGCCACCCGCGCGCCCGCTCGCGGCCCCTTCCGTCTTCTCCTCCCCCGTCGCCCTGCGCGATGCCCTGCTGCTGTCGACCCTGCGCGGTCGAGCGCCACCCCTCTCCCCCGCGATCTGATCCGCGCCTGCGGCCTCTGCGCCGTCAGGTGATCACGCCTGCGCCGGCACGCTGCCGCGCGGGCATCCGAACGCACATGCGGCGTCGGCTTCCCGGCGCCCGTTGAGAGGTCTGTCATCCATGTCTCCTGCCCGCAGGTTCGCGGTCGGGATGGCGGTGGCGGCTGTCGCGGTGTTCGCGACGGCCGTGCCGGCATCCGCCCATGATTCGCTCGTCCACAGCACGCCCGAAGCCGACGAGAGTCTGGCCACGGCGCCCGAGAACATCACCCTGACGTACTCGGGCGAGCTGCTCGTGCTGGGCGATTCCACCCAGGGCGCGGTCGTGCTCGTGATCGACGAGAGTGGTCGCGATTGGGCGACCGGCGACGTGGAGGTCTCGGGTAACACCGTCACCGCCACGGTCGAGCCCGGAATGCCCGATGCCGGGTACCAGGTGCGCTGGCAGGTGGTCTCGGAGGACGGGCATCCGATCTCGGGCATCGTCCCGTTCACGATCGGCGACGCCGAACCGATGACGGCGACGCAGGCACCGACGGATGCCGATGCTCCCTCGTACGTTCCGGACGCCTCGGATCCCACGGATCAGTCCACTGATGAGACCGACGGCGGCCTGCGGTTGCTGCTCGTCGGCGGCGCGGGTGCGGCGATCGCCGTCGTCGCCCTCGTCCTGTATCGAATCCTCCGCCGTCCGAAGACGGCACCCGCCGCGTCCGCCGAGGGCGACGCCGCGGAAGAGAAGTGAAAGGCATTTCCATGAACACCCCCACGAAGAACCTGTCCCGTCTGACCGCGCTCGTCGCCGTCTCGCTGCTCGCCCTCACGGGATGCGCCGCTGCCGAGACGCCCACCGAGGCGGCCCCCGCAGGCGAGACCGTCACCATCGAGGACGCCTGGGTCAAGGCCACCGACGAGGACATGTCGGCGGCCTTCGGCACGCTGACCAACAGCGGCACGGATGCAGTCACGATCGTGTCGGCCGAGACCGACGCCGCCGGCATGGTCGAGCTGCACGAGACCGTCGAGAACGAGGCCGGCGAGATGGTCATGCGCGAGATCGAGGGCGGTTTCTCTATCCCCGCCGGCGGTTCGCTGGAGCTCGTGCCCGGTGCCGACCACATCATGCTGATGGGGCTCACGGGCGCCCTCAGCGCGGGCGACGAGGTCACCGTCACCCTCACGTTCTCGGACGACTCGACGTACGCCTTCACCGCTCCGGTGAAGGACTACTCGGGCGCGAACGAGAACTACGAGGGCGACGACCACGAGGGCATGGACCACTGATGCCCCCGCGCACCGAGGGTGCGCGCTCCGATCGCTCCGGGTCGACCCGGCGGCAGTTCCTCCTCGGAGGGGCTGTCGCCGGTGTCGGCGCGGTCGCGGCGATCGGGGTCGACTACGCCCTGAACCGGCAGGACGCCGGCACCGCAGCCCCCGCTTCGACGCCGATGAACGGCGAGGAGACCGTGCCGTTCCACGGCACGCATCAGGCCGGGATCGACACCGCCGCGCAAGCGCACGGACTGTTCCTCGCCCTCGACCTGCTCGACACGACGGATCGCGACGGCCTCACCCGGCTGCTGCGCATCCTCACCGATGACGCCGCCCGCCTCACGCAGGGGAAGGCGGCGCTCGCGGACTCCGAACCGGAGCTCGCTGCGGCCCCCGCACGCCTGACCGTCACGTTCGGGTTCGGCCCGGGCCTCGTCGCGCGCGCGGCGGGGTCAGCACCGAGCTGGCTCGCTGGGCTGCCGGCCTTCTCGATCGATCGCCTGCAGCCCGAGTTCTCCGACGGCGACCTGCTGCTGCAGATCGCCGCCGACGATCCGCTCACGGTCGCGCACGCGGCGCGGATGCTGTTGAAGGACGCCCGCAGCTTCGCGTCGCTGCGCTGGAGCCAGCAGGGCTTCCGCCGCGCGTACGGCACCGAGCGCCCGGGCACGACCATGCGCAACCTGTTCGGCCAGGTCGACGGCACCGCCAACCCCGAACCGGGCACGACCGAGTTCGACTCCGTCGTGTGGGTCGAGGACGGATGGCTGGCCGGCGGCACCGGGATGGTCGTGCGCCGTACGCGGATGGACCTCGACAAATGGGATCGCCTGGATCGCAGCGGGCGCGAGGCATCCGTCGGTCGCACGCTCGCGAACGGCGCACCGCTCACCGGCACGCAGGAGTTCGACGAACCGGACTTCGACGCGACCACGGCGGTCGGTTTCCCCGTGATCCCGCCGTTCGCGCACATGCGTCGCGCCCGCGGCGTCGACGGCGAGAAGATCTTCCGTCGCGCCTACAACTACGACGAGCGTCCGGCAGGCGCGAGCGTGTCGGAGTCCGGCCTGATCTTCGTGTCGTTCCAGGCCGATATCGATCGGCAGTTCACGCCGATGCAGCAACGGCTCGCCGACCTCGATCTGCTCAACGAGTGGACGACGCCGATCGGCTCGGCCGTGTTCGCGATCCCGCCCGGATGCCGCGAGGGCGGCTTCATCGGCGAGACGCTACTGGGCGGCTCGTCGTGACGGTCACGGAGGCCGCGCCAACGGCCGCCTCCCGACCGGGCCGCGCGACGAAGCCCCGGTGGTTCGGGGCCCTGATGCTGCGGTTGCACTTCTTCGCCGGCATCCTGGTGGGGCCGTTCATCCTGGTGGCGGCGTTGAGCGGTGCGCTCTACGCGCTCACGCCGACGCTCGAGCAGGTCGTCTACGCGCACGAGCTGCACGCGCCGGCATCGTCGACGTCGCTCACGCTCGCTGAGCAGATCGGGATCGCCGAGGAACACGTCGGTGAGGAGGCGACGTTGTCGGCGGTGCGCCCCGCGCCCGAGCCGGGTGACACCTCGCGCATCCTGTTCGCGCAGGACGGGCTCGCCGCGAGCGAGTCCCGCGCCGTGTTCATCGACCCCGGCACGGGCGAGATCCGCGGAGACCTCACCGTCTACGGCACGAGCGGGGCGCTGCCGCTGCGCACCTGGATCGACAACCTGCACCGCAACCTGCAGCTCGGCGAGATCGGCCGGTACTACAGCGAGCTCGCGGCGTCGTGGCTGGGGATCGTCGTCGTGGCCGGCCTCGCGCTGTGGATCATCCGCATCCGCAAGGCGCGCGCGAAGCGCGATCTGCTGCGGCCGAACCCGAAGCACACCGGGTATCGGCGGGCCTTCGGCTGGCACGCGTCTCTCGGGGTCTGGGTCGTGCTCGGGGCGCTGTTCCTCTCGGCCACCGGCATCACCTGGTCGCAATTCGCCGGCGCGAACGTCTCGAGCCTGCGCGCCTCGCTCGACTGGGGCACGCCGCAGCTCACGACCGCGCTCGACGGAGCGGATGCCCCGGTCGACGAGCACGCCGAGCACCACGGGGCGGTGTCCCCTCCGACCGGTGCGGCGAATCCCGCCACCTTCGATGCGGTGCTCGCGATCGCGCAGCGCACCAACGTCGACACCGGGCTCGTGGAGATCACCCCTCCCCCCGCGCCGGGCTCGGCATGGGTCGTGCGCGGGATCAAGACGAGCTATCCGACCGAGGTCGACTCGGTCGCGATCGACGGCACGACGATGCAGGTCGTCGACCGGGTCGACTTCGCCGAGTTCTCACTACCGGCGAAGCTCGCGCGGTGGGGCATCGACCTGCACATGGGAGTGATGTTCGGTCTCGCGAACCAGATCGTGCTGTTCGTGATCGCCCTCGCGATCGCCGGGATGGTCGTGCTCGGGTACGTGATGTGGTGGAAGCGGCGACCGCCGCGATCGGCACGGAGGTTCGGGGGCTCGCCACCGCCGCGCGGGGTGCTGCGCGACGCCCCGTGGTGGGGGCTGGCGGCCGTCGCGGCGGTCGGCGCGGTGGTGGGACTGTGGCTCCCGTTGGTCGGCTGGACCCTCGTGGGGTTCGTGCTGATCGACGTGGTCGCGGGGCTCCTCTCGCGACGTTCGGCGTAGCCGCGGCATCCGCGCTTCGGGATCCCGGGGAACGGCGGCCGCGTAGGTTGGGGGAATGGATGCTTCCGATCTGCGCGGCCGCACGATCCTCGTCACCGGAGCGAACGCCGGCATCGGCTACTGGTGCGTCGAGCAGCTCGCGACCCGCGGGGCGCGGGTACTGCTCGGATGCCGCTCCGCCGAGCGAGCGGCGACGGCGGTCGACGCCGTTCGCACCCGGGTGGCGGACGCCGATCTGCGCGTGCTGCCCCTCGACCTCGGATCGCTCGAGAGCGTCGCGCAGGCGGCATCCGGCATCGGCGAAACGCTCGACGCCGTGATCTGCAACGCCGGCGTGAAGGCGGCGACACCCGATGCCCGCACCGCCGACGGGCTCGACATCATGGTCGGCACGAACTTCCTCGGTCATTTCGCCCTGATCGCACAGCTCGGCCGAGCACTTGCGCCCGACGCCCGGGTCGTGGCGGTCGGCTCGCTCGCGCACCGTTTCGCGCAACTCGATCCTGCGCACATCACCGCTCCCTGGCGCGGATCGTCGCTGCGTCAGTACGGCCGCTCGAAAGCGGCGCTCATGGCGTTCGCGTTCGAACTCAACCGCCGGTGGTCGGGATCCGGGCGCTCGTCGCTCTGCGCGCATCCGGGCTACGCGGTGGACCCACTCACGCCCGAACGGCCCGGTCTCGCCGCCGGCTCGCGCCTCATGCGGGCGCTGGCCCGTCCGACGCGCGCGCTCGTGCAGGGGAAGGACGCCGGCGCTCTGCCGATCGTGCACGCGTCGACGGCGACGGATGCCGCGGGCGGCGACTACTGGGGGCCGGGTGGGCTGCTCGAGTTCCGGGGAGCGCCGAAGCGAGTCGCCGCCTCGGATGCCGTGCGCTCACCCGCGACGGGGGCGGCGCTGTGGTCGGCCGCCGAGACGGCGACGGGGGTCGCCTTCCCGGCCTGAGCGATCAGCCCGGGGGCGGGATCGGCCGGCGAGCGGGATCAGCCGGCGAGCTCCGGGATCACCACGTTGACGGAATACGACGACCCCTCGATCTCGGAGATCGTGACGGTCGCGGCATACTGATCGCCGCCCTGGATCGCGGTGCACTCGAGGCTGTAGCCGTTGGACACCTCGTGCGATCCGCCCGGGCAGAGCACGCTCGGGCTCGGGAGCACGCCCGCGTCGGTCAGCGCCCGCGCAGCGGTGACGCCGATCTCCTCGGCGGTCAGAGTCAGGGTTCCACCGGCGTCGGTCGCGGGGCTCTCGCTCGGTTCGGGTGCGGGAGCATTGTTCGGGGCATCCGCGACCTGCACCGAAACCGTGACGTTCGTGCCGTCGACCTTCGTGAGGGTGACGTCGGCGTCGAACTCGGCACCGCTGGCCGGATCGGTGAGAAGGCACGGCACGACCGAGTCCTCCTTCAGGGGGATGCTGTCGTCGCCGCAGTCGATCTCGGGGCGCTGGCCGATCTCGGCCTCGAGCGCGTCCTCCGCGAGCGTCGCGATGTCGTCGGGCGACGCGGTGGCGGATGCCGAGAAGGTGCAGCCCGTGAGCGCCGTGGCGAGAAGGCCGGCAGCGGCGGTGAGAATGGCCAGTCGAGAAGTGCGCATGGAAGTGTCCCCCGTGTCGATGTCCCGCCCAGAGTATCGGCACGCCAGGTGCACGTCGCGTTCCCGCGCTCGGCGCCGCGGCATCCGTTCGATACTCGCCGAGCCACCCCTCAACGAGCGAGCCTCCCCTTTCCGCACCGCCCGCAGAGGGGTGGCTCGCGCAGAAAGGGGTGGCTCGGCGAGGGGTGGCTCGGGGACGGCGCGGCGAGGGTCAGACGGCCGGGGCCGGCTCCTCCTCCTCCGCGCGCGGAGTCACCCGCACGCGGGCGATGCGGCGGCGGTCGAGCTCGGCGACCTGGATCGTCGCGCCCGGCACCTCGACCGTGTCGCCGACGACGGCGAGGCGTCCGAGCTGTTCGGTGATGAACCCGGCGATCGTGTCGGACGAACCGCGGGGCAGCTCGAGACCGGTCGCCTCCTCGAAGTCCTGCAGGTTCAGACGGCCGTCGATCGCTCCGCCCGGGAGATCCATCTCGGCGGTGTCGTACTCGTCGAAGATCTCGCCGACGACCTCCTCGACCAGGTCTTCGAGCGTGACGAGACCGTCGGTGCCGCCGTACTCGTCGACGACGACCGCGATGTGGTGCCCGTCGGCGCGCATGCGTGTGAGGGTCGGCAGCACGCGGGCGGTCGACGGGATGTACGGGATGTCACGCAGCAGCGTCTGCACGGGACGCGACGGATCGTCGCCCGCCGCCTCGAACAGGTCGCGCACGTGCACGAAGCCGATGATGTCGTCGATCGACTTGTCGGCGACGGGGTAGCGCGAGAACGGCAGATCGCGCACCTGGGCCATCGCCTCGGCGGCCGTCGCGGTTTCGTCGAGCGCGACGACCTCGGGACGCGGCCGCATGACCTCGCTGATCTGACGTCCGCGCAGCGAGAGCACGTCGTCGAGGATGCGGCGCTCGTCATCGGGGAGACCCTGATGCGAGGCGACGATGTCGCGCACCTCCTCGTCGCTGAGCTCTTCACCGGTCTTGTTCGGGTCTCCGCCGAGCAGACGCACGAGCGCGTTCGTCGACACCGACAGCAGCCAGATCACCGGCCGCATGACGATCGCGAAGCCGTTGAGCGCGGGCGCCACGGCGTACGCGAACTGCGCATTGCGCTGGATCGCGAGGCGCTTGGGCACGAGCTCGCCGAGCACGAGCGACAGGTAGGCGATCACGAGCGTCAGCACGATCGTCGCGATCGTGAGAGAGATCGCCGGATCCAGACCCCACGACTCGAACAGCGGCGCGACGGACGGCGCGATCGAGGTCGCTCCGTAGGCCGCCGATGCGAAGCCAGCCACCGTCACGCCGATCTGCACTGCCGAGAGGAAGGTGTTGGGGTTGCGGGCCAGAGCCGCGACCTTCGCCCCGCGCTTGCCGCGCAGGCCGATCGCGTTGATCTGGCTCTCGCGCAGCGTGACGAGCGCCATCTCCGTCGCTGCGAAGACACCGCCGATCAGGACGAACGCGAAGACCAGGGCGATGTTCCAGAGCAGGTCGCCCATCAGCGGGTCACCTGCTCGGTGCGGGGGTGCGCGCCCGGGGTGAACCGGGCGCTCGTACTGTCAGAGTCCGAAGAGTCAGAACAGTGGGCGTTCAAGGAGGGCTCCTTATTTGTCGGTGTTCTCGGTGGCGGAGGCGACGGCCGCGGGATCGCGGCGCGTCTTGAGGAGACTGGCGACGGTGGCGACCGCGATGGTCGCACCGATGAAGAGCAGCGAGAACCAGATCGGGATCTCGGGCGCCCAGAGCACGGGCTCGCCGCCGTTGATGAAGGGCAGCTCGTTGACGTGCAGGGCGTGGAAGACGAGCTTCACGCCGATGAAGGCGAGGATGACCGCGAGGCCCTGCGCCAGGTAGACGAGACGCTCGAGCAGGCCGCCGATGAGGAAGTACAGCTGGCGCAGACCCATGAGCGCGAAGGCGTTGGCGGTGAAGACGATGTACGCCTGGTCGGTGAGCCCGTAGATCGCGGGGATCGAGTCGACGGCGAAGACGAGGTCGATGAACCCGATCGCGATGATCGTGAGCAGCATCGGGGTCACGAAGCGCTTGCCGTTCTTGACGACCGTGAGCTTGTCGCCGTTGTACTCGTCGCTGACCGGCAGGTGGCGGCGCACGAACGTCATGAACCGGCCGTTGGCGGGGTTGCTCTCGTGGTTGCTGAACGCCTGGCGGTAGGCGAGCACGAGCAGCAGCGCGCCGAACAGGTAGAAGATCCACGAGAAGTTCTCGATGAGCGTCGCGCCGACGGCGATGAAGATGCCGCGCAGGATCAGGGCGATCACGATGCCGATCATCAGCACCTTCTGCTGGTACTTCTTCGGCACGGCGAATCCGGTCATCACGATGAGGAAGACGAACAGGTTGTCGATCGACAACGCCTTCTCGGTCAGGTACCCGGCGAAGTACTCACCGCCGAAGGTCCATCCCGACACGACGCCGATGCCGACACCGAAGAGCAGCGCGAGGCTGATGTAGAAGATCGACCAGCGGGCGGACTCGCCGATCGACGGTTCGTGAGGTGTGCGCACGTGCGCGAAGAACTCGTACACGAAGAACGCGATCGTCACGGCGATCGTGATGATCCAGATCAGGGGGGTGACATCCATGAGGACTCCAGACTCGGCGTATGCGGCAGCAGCGCCAAAGTCTTCTCCATTCCTTCGATCAGGAACCGGCGGCCCGGGATGCGAACGCATCCGTAATGACGAAACCACCGTGGCGGAGTACTCCCCTTGGTGAGATCAGTCTAGAGCATGCGGACGGATGCTTTCTGACGAGGTGCCCTGAGACGCCAGTACGCTCGTCTGGCATGGAGTTCTTCCCACTCATCGAACGCTTCGTGTCTGCGCACTTTCCTCGGGCGGACGTCGTCGTCCTCGCCGGGAGCACCTCGCGATCGCAGCGGACTCCGACGAGCGACATCGACCTCCTGATCCTCGGTGATCATCTCTTCGACGACGGCCACGAGAGCCTCGCCGCGACCTATCTGTTCGAGGGCGAGGTCTTCGAGGTCTTCGCCTACACGTCCGCGGGTTACGAGATCTGGGCGACGAGAGGTCTGGAGCAACACCGACCGGTGATCGTGCAGATGCTTCTCGACGGCGTCACCGTGCGGGGAGACGAGGAGCGTGCCGGTTACCGACGCGCATGGGAGCCTCGATACGCCGAGGGGCCCGTACTCACCCCGGTGGAACGCGACCACCGCCGGTACGTGATCACCGACATCCTCGACGACTTCGTCGATGCGACCGATCCCCTGGAACTGCACGTGCTCGCGTCAGCGCTCTTCGAGCGGACGGCGGAACTCGTCCTCCTGACGAATCATCGATGGATCGGCGCGGGGAAGTACCTTCCTCGGCGTCTTCGAGAGTTCGATCCCGAGCGCGCCGAGCGCCTGAGCGCTCCTCTTCTCTCGAACGATCACGCCGCGTTCGCCGGTCGCGTCCGCGAGGAACTCGAGCGCGCGGGCGGTCGCTTGCAGGCGGGGTACTCCCGCTGACCTGCGACCGCGGAATTTCCGCGTGCTTCTTCGCGTTAGTTGAAATGTCAATCAACCGAAAGAAGCACCATGCTGATCGCCTATTGGATCGTCGCCGGCATCCTCTCCCTCGCCTATGTCGCCGCCGGAGGAGTGAAGGTCGTGCAGCCGCGCGAGAAGCTCGCCGCCGCCGGCCTCGCCTGGGCACCTGACTTCCCCGCGTGGTCGGTGAAGGCCATCGGCGCATGAGCCTGACACCTGCGGCCGGCGCGTGGCGCGCGGCATCCGTCTCGACCGCCGGCGCGGCACCCGATGACACGCGCATGGACACCGTCGAACTGCTCGTGCGCGATCTCGACGCCATGACCGCGTACTACCAGCAGGCCGTCACGCTCGACGTGCTCGACCAGTCCGGAGCCACGGCCACCCTCGGCCGAGGCACGCAGAAGATCATGCGGCTCCGCCAGGAGAAGGACCTGCCGAACGCGAACCCGCGCGGCGCAGGGCTCTATCACACGGCGATCCTGTTCCAGGATCAGCACCAGCTCGCGGCATCCCTCCTGTCGATGGCCGAGCGCGTTCCGCAGACGTTCACCGGCTCCGCCGACCACCTCGTCAGCGAAGCGTTCTACTTCACCGACCCCGAGGGCAACGGCCTCGAGCTCTACCACGACCGTCCGCGCGACGAGTGGACGATCCTGCCCGACGGCGGGGTGCAGATGGCCTCGCTCGCCCTCGACCCGAACGCGTTCCTGCAGCAGTGGTTGACGACGGATGCCGCGACCACCGGCGACACGGCGGCGATCGGTCACGTGCACCTGCAGGTGGGAGACATCCCCTCGGCGAAGGCGTTCTACGCCGGAGTGCTGGGGTTCGATGTGACGGCCGATCTCGGCAGCGCCCTGTTCGTCTCGGCGGGCGGCTACCACCACCACATCGGCATGAACACCTGGCAGAGCGCCGGGGCAGGGCCTCGGGCAGCCTCGCTCGGCCTCGGCGATGTGCGCATCGTCGTGCCCACCCGCGACGACGTCGAGGCGCTCGCCGACCGCATCCGCTCGCACGGCGTCGACGGCGCCGACGATGGACACGCGCTACGCCTCGCCGACCCGTGGGGCACGCGCCTCGTCATCACGCCGGACGCCCCCTGACGGCATCCACGCAAAGAAGAAGGGGCGCGGGCGGCACACACTCCACCCGCGCCCCTGGTCTCATCGGGCTACCGCGTCACGTACGACAGGCTGTCGAAGCGGAGCAGGTCGCCCGAGGTCTTCACGATCTTGATCGTGTGATCCCCCTTCTTCACGTCGTCGAGCGTGAAGAGCACCTGCTGCGTGAGGCGGGTGTCGCTGTGCAGGTCGACCGTGTCGACGAGGTTGCCGTCGAGGTAGATCTCGGCGGTGCCCTGATCGGGTCCGGTCGCGCCGGTCAGCGTCAGCTTCTTGCCGCTGAACGTGAACGAGACCGCCGCTCCGTCGTCGGCCGTGGCGTGCACGTCGTCGCGGTGGTCGCCGCGGAACCTCAGCTCGAGCCCGGTGTCGCCATCCGGCAGCGCCGCGAGGAACCCGCTCGCGAAGGTGATCTCGTCACCCGCGATCGTGTAGTCCGTGCCGTCGGTGAGCGACGTGCCGTCGCGCGAGATGCTCTGCAGCTCGCTCGGGTCGCGCAGCAGCGTGACGACGGCATCCGCCGGGGCCGCCCGGTCGAAAGCGAGGTGGTCGACGTCGATCACGCCCTCCTGCACGATGTCGAGGCGGTCGTTCAGCATGAACTGGCCCGACTTCTTCACGACGCGCAGAGTGTGCGAACCGTTCGGAAGATCGCGCACGCTGTAGACCTGCTGCTGCACCCCGCGGCCGTCGGCCTGGAAGGTGTCGACCGTGTCGACGAGCACGCCGTCGAGGTAGATCTCGGCCTCCCCCTGCGAGGAGTGCGTCTCGGTGAACCAGTCGATCCCGGTGCCGACGAACGAGTACTCGAACGCCGACCCGTTGGCCTCGCTGTAGTGCACGTCGTCCTGGTAGTCGCCCATGCCGCGACCGCCGCTCTGACTCCACGTACCGCTGTAGACGATGCCGGGGTCGTTGTTGTTGATCGTGCGCACGTTCGACGGGCCGGGCTCGGGAGCCGTGCCGCCCTGCGACGAGTCGAACGACGAGACCGTCAGGGCCTGGGCGCGGGCGGGCACCTCGGCGCCGCCGTTGCGCGTCCATGCGCCCTCGTAGGTGAGCCGTGCGTCGTCGTCGTTGAGGGTGAGCGTGCTGTTCTTCGCCGGCGTGAAGGTGAACAGGCGGGTGCCGTGCACGGGCACGTCGGTCGCGACGAACTCGCCGGTCGCCTTGCCCAGGTTCTTCTTCTTCCAGAGGTCGCGCACCTTGACCTCGCCCTCGACGCCGAGGTCGGCGAGCGAGACCGTGATGTCGGCGTCCGTGCGTCCGAGGTTGAAGACCGCGACCGTGACGGAGCCGTCGGGGTTGGTCGAGAACCACGTCTGGCGCGACGAGCCGGTCGAGACGGGGTGCGCGGGGCGCCCGGCCTGGTTGACCGCGATGACCTCGTCGTTGGTGAGCAGCTCGAGACCGTAGGCGTCGAGGTTGGTCATGTCGTTGCCGACGTACATCGGCACCGACGACACGGCCCAGAACGTGGCCGCGGTGCGGCGCTCGTCCTTGGTGAGGCCGTCCATCTTGCCGTTGCCGACGTTCAGCGAGTCGAAGTCGTTCCAGCCCGAGTTCGGCCCCGCGTGCCGCCACCACTCGGCGGCCTTCGGGAAGAGCCGGGCGATGTTGTCCCACGTGGTGAGAGCTTCGTTCTCGCAGTAGCACTCGACATCCCAGTCGATGCGCCAGCCGTCGGCGTGCTCCTTCCAGTAGTCGGCGTAGCGGATGTCGAGCGCCCAGGAGAGCTCGAACCAGATGTCGTTGCGCTTCAGCGCCTGCGACCACGCGGCGACGTCGTCGCGGGCATCGAGCGAGAGGTCGCCGACGCCGGAGCCGGGGGTCACGCTGTCGAACTTGACGAAGTCGATGCCCCACTCGCCGAGCATGTCGGCGATCGAGTCGATGTAGGCCTGGCCGCAGGGGGTGGAGAAGTCGATGCGGTGGCCGATGCCCCAGTAGTCGGCCTGCTGCAGCGGCCGCTTGACGACGTCGGCGGTCGTGCACTCGGGGGCGCCGTAGACGGGGTACGCGGCTTCGTAGACCGATTCGGAGATGCCGGGGATGAAGTAGAGGCCGATCTTCTGGCCGTTGCCGTGCACGTGATCGATCACGGCCTGCAGGCCGTTCGGGTACAGCGTCTCGCTCGGGATCGGGCGGCCGTACTCGTCGTTGCTGCCGTTCCAGCCGGCGTCGATGTTGATGTACTCGTAGCCGTGGCTCTGCAGCTTCTCGTGCATGGCGTCGGACTGCGCGATGATCTGGTCGGCGCTGATCCAGGCCTGCCCGTTGCCGGCGTAGACCTGCATGCTGTAGCTGCTCCAGCCCATGTAGGGCTTGTCCGCGAGGGACTCCTCGTCGGTGTTCGTCGCGGCTACGACGCTCGTCGCGAGTGCCGCCGTGACCGGGGTCGCGGAGACCTCGGTGGCGGATGCTGCGGATGCCGTGGCGGCACCTGCTCCGAGCACGAGTGCGCCGACGGCGAAGCCCGCCGCCCATCGCAACCGTGTTGTCGAACGGATGGTGTCGAACATGATTTCCTCTCGGTGGTTTCGACGGTGAAACCCCAGGCGCTCCGTCGCGTTGTCCCCAGGAAAGAACCGGACCCGACGGCCCGGCCAATTACTTGACACCGGTAATTAATCATGAATACGCTGAGACCGCAAGCAAACATCCGAGGTTTTGACAGGAAGATCGATGTCGCTCTCCGCAGCAGAAAACCCCTCGTCCGCCGCCGGAAATCTCCGGCTCTCGTGGGCTGCCCCGGCGACCCGATGGGAGGAAGCGGCCCCGCTCGGCAACGGGCGGATCGGCGCGATGGCCTTCGGCGGCGCCGACGCGCGCTACGCCCTCAACGACTCCACTCTGTGGTCGGGGACGCCCGACGGACCCGCCCGCGCGCTGAGCGACGTGATCGCCGCGGGCGCGGGCCCCGCACGCCTGGCCGAGGTGCGCGCGGCGCTCGACGCCGACGACGTGCGCCGCGCCGAAGACCTCCTCATGGCGTTCGAGGGACCCTACTCGCAGGAGTACCTGCCGCTCGGCGACCTGCACGTACGGATCAAGGATGCCGAGCCGGACGACCCCGCGCGCATCCTCGACCTCGACGACGCCGTGCTCCTCGAGACGCTGCGCATTCCCGGCGGCACTCTGCGCCGTCGGTCGTGGGTCTCGGCGCCCGCGCAGGTGCTCGTGATCGAGATCGAGGCCGACGCCGAGTTCACGGCATCCGTCGCGCTGACCACTCCCCTGCACACCGATGGCCTCGTCGTCCGCGACGGCGGGATGACGCTCGGCGTCGTGGCCCCCATCGATGGAGCGCCTCTGCACGAAGGACCGCTGCAGACGCCGCTGCGGTACGCCGACGACGAGGGCTACGACGCCTTCGCCGCGGCATCCGTCGCGTGGCGCACCGACGGCCGTGTCGAAGTGACCGCCGACGGTGTCGCCGTCCACGGCGCCCGGCGCCTGCTGATCTTCCTCTCCTCCTCGTCTCGCGCCGCGTCGTGGTGGGCCGGCGCGAGCGAGGAGGAGTGGCGGAACGTCTCGCGTGAGACGATCCGGAACCGCGCGGCGGAACAGGCGGATGCCGCCGCTCGCCGCGAGGCATCCACGCTGTTCGACGAGCACGTCGCCGACCGGCGACGGCTGACGCGCGCGCGGTTCGCGATCGGCGGGCGGCGCGAGGGCACCTGGGACGTCGAGCGCGACCTGCTGCGCGGCGACGACCTCGCCCTCAAGACGACCGTGATCGCCGAGTTCGGCGCGTATCTGCTCGCCTCCTGCTCGCGCGCGGGCAGCCCGGCCGCGAACCTGCAGGGGATCTGGAACGCCGAGCTGCGCCCGGCCTGGTCGTCGAACTACACGATCAACATCAACACCGAGATGAACTACTGGGCGGCTCCCGTGCTCGGCCTCGACGACTCCTTCGAGCCGCTGCTCGCGCTCGTCGAGAAGCTCGCCGAGAACGGCGCCGACGTCGCCCGCGAACTCTACGGCGCGCGTGGCTGGGTCGCCCACCACAACAGCGACGTGTGGGGCTGGGCGCTGCCGGTCGGCGACGGTCACGGCGCCCCGAGCTGGGCGATCTGGATGATGGGCGGCGTCTGGCTGACCCACAACCTCTGGGACGCCTACGAGTTCGGTGGCGACCGCGACCTTCTGCGCGCCCGCATCTGGCCCGTGCTGCGCGGCGCCGTCGAGTTCACTCTCGACTGGCTCGTGCCCGACGCCGACGGACGCCTGCGCACGTCCCCCTCCACCTCCCCGGAGAACTCGTTCTTCGCTTCGGACGGCGAGGGCACCGCGATCGGCCTGACGTCGGCATCCGATCTGCTGCTCGTGCAGGGCCTGCTCGAACGCGCCCTCCAGGCGATCGACGCCCTCGACCTCGACGACCCGACGCTCGCGGCCGAGATCACGAGCGCGCTCGGTGCCCTCGCCCCGGTCGGCATCCGTGCCGACGGGCGCATCAGCGAGTGGTCGGCCGACGTGGTCGAGGTCGAGCCGCTGCACCGCCACCTCACCCCCGCGCTCGGCATGTATCCGCTCGAGGTGACGACGCGCGAACGCACCCCCGAGTTGTTCGATGCCGGCATCCGCCTGCTCGACGCGCGCGGCCCCGGAGCGATGGGGTGGTCGTGGGCGTGGAAGATCGCGCTCCGCGCCCGCATCGGCGACGGCGAGACCGCCGCTTCGCTGCTCGACGAGGCGCTCACGCCGTTCGACGGCGATGCCACCCGCCACGGTCCGGTCGACGGCTCGGAGTGGGGTGGCCTGCTGCCGAACCTCTTCAGCACGCATCCGCCGTTCCAGATCGACGCGAACCTCGGCTTCCCGGCCGCGATCGCCGAGATGTTCGTGCAGAGCCACGGCGGCGTCGTGCGTCTGCTGCCCGCGCTCCCCGTCGCCTGGACGACCGGCGAGGTGCAGGGCATCGGCGTGCGCACCGGCCTCGTCGCCGACGTCGCGTGGTCGGAGGGGCACCTCACCGAGGCGATCCTGCACAACCGCCTCGCCGAGGACCGCACGGTCGACGTCGAGCACGACGGGCACCGCGTGACGCTGACCGTGCCCGCGGGCGGCACTCTCTCGGTGCCGGTCGGCGCCGTCTCCGTGATCGGAGCGTCCGATGCGCGGTGAGTTCGTGACGGTCGACACCCCGACCACGCAGACCGAGCCCGCCGACTTCGATGCCTTCTGGGCCGAGACGCTCGACGAGACGCGACAGCATCCGCTCGGCGTGACGATCGAACCGCATCCGACCCGCTTGACCGCGATCGACGTGTTCGAGGTGACGTTCGCCGGATTCGGCGGCACGCAGATCCGCGCCTGGCTGCGCGTGCCGCACGGCGCCACCGCACCGCTCCCCGGCCTCGTGCAGTTCTTCGGATACGGCAACGGCCGCGGACACGCCCTCCGCGACCTGCGCTGGGCCGCCGCCGGCTACGCGCATCTCGTGGTCGACGCCCGCGGGCAGGGCCACGGCGACACCGACGACGACCATCCCGACGGCGGCCCCTCGGCCGGCGGGTTCCTCACCCGCGGCCTGCGCTCGCCGCACGAGTACTACTACCGTCGTGTCTACGCCGACGCGGTGCGGGCGGTCGAGGCCCTCCGCTCGCTCGACCTGGTCGACGCATCGCGTGTGGGCGTCGTCGGCGCCAGTCAGGGCGGCGGGATCGCGCTCGCCATGGCCGGGCTCGTGCCCGACCTCGCCGTCGCGATCATCCAGGCCCCCTTCCTCAGCGAACTGAACCGCGCCGCCGACCTGAGCAACGAGGCACCGTACGCCCTGCTGACCCAGTACTTCGCCGACCGCCGGCTCGATCGGGCGGCGGCCCTCGACACCCTCCGTTACTTCGACGCGGTTAACCACGCGAAGCGCGCGAACGCTCCGGCGATCCTGAGCACCGGGCTGCGCGACGGGGTCACGCCCCCGGCATCCGTGCTCCCCGCCTTCACGGCTTACGGGGGCGAGAAGCACGTCGTTCTCTGGCCCGACAACGGCCACGAGGCCGGCGGCGACCTCGACGAGGAGAACGCCCTCGAGTTCGCCGCCGCCCGTCTGCGCCCGTGATTCGCTACGGTTGCCGATAACGAACGAGGAATTGATGGACCACGACACGTCGACGCGCACCACCCTCATCCGATCCGCATCGGATGCCGGATCGAAGGTGTTCGCGACCATCCTCACGCGCAGCCCGATCAGCCGTATCGAGATCGCCCGGCACACCGGCCTCTCGCAGGCCGCGGTCACGAAGGCCGTGTCGCCGCTGGTCGCAGCAGGCCTCGTCGATGCACCGCCCGCCGAGCACCGCGACGGCAATCCCGGGCGACCCGTCGCCCCGGTGTCGATCGTGCCCGGAGCGATGATCATGCTGGGTGTGAAGGTGAACGTCGACGAGGTCATCGCGGTCGCCACCGACCTCACCACCACGGTGCTCGCCTCCGAGCACCGTGCGCTCGCGGCCCACGACCCGGATGCCGTGCTCGAGGCCATCGTCGAGGTCACCGCCTCTCTCGAGAGCGAGCTCGGGCCGCGGTCCGCCGCGATCGCCGGGCTCGGCGTCTCGATCTCGGGCGACGTCGACAGCCGCCACGGCATCGTGCGCGAGTCGGCCATCATGGGCTGGACCGACGAGGACTTCGCCGCGCGGCTGCGCGACCGGATCGGCCGGCCGGTGACCCTCGAGAACGACGTGCACGCGCTCACCGTCGGCGAGCACTGGTTCGGCATCGGCCTCGGCACGGCCTCGTTCGCGATCGTCACGATCGGCCGCGGCATCGGAAGCGGACTGCACGTGAACGGCCAGGTCGTCAGCGGCGCCTACGGGGTCGCCGGCGAGATCGGGCACCTGCCCCTCGCCGATCCCCGACGCGTATGCCCGTGCGGGCGCAACGGCTGCGTCGAGGCCGTGGCCGCGACCCCCGCCATCGAAGCGGCCGTCTCGGCCGCGCACGGTCGGATCATCGGCATCGACGAGGCCGTGCGCCTCGCCCACGACGGAGACCCCGCTGCCGAGGCGGCGTTCCGGGAGGCGGCCGAGATCGTCGGCACCGCCATCGCCACGCTCGTGAACCTCACCGGCCCCGAACTCGTCATCATCGGGGGCGAGGGCGTGTCGAACTTCGACCTCTTCGACGAGACGCTGCGCAGCGCCTTCGAGGCGCACGCCTTCGGCGCCGCGGCGCGCTGTCGCATCGTCGCACGCCCGCACACCTTCGAGGACTGGGCCCGCGGGGCCGCCGCGGCTGCGATCCAGTCCCTCGTGCGCTGAGCTCGGTTCCGCGGGGCGGGACCCTTCGACAGGCTCAGGGACCCAGTCTCTCGCGGGCCCCGACGGGCTCAGGGACCCGGTCTCTCGCGGGCCCCGACAGGCTCAGGGACCCGGTTCTCTCGCTGAGGGGTCAAAACACGCCGCGCGGCGGACGGCGCGTAGGGCGTGTCTTGACCCCTCACCGGTCCCGCTCCGCCCGTCGGCTGGGTCGCTGAGCCTGTCGAAGCGTCGCAACCAGTCACCCCACGCAGAACTGCCCGGCGGAAGCATCCGCCGGGCAGTCCTTCACCTCACTCGCTCACAGTGCGTCGTAGAGCTCCTGCTGCAGTTCGAGGTAGCGGTCGACGCCCAGGCCGTTCAGGTCGTCGATGTACGACTGCCATGCGCCGTCGTCGTTGATGTCGCGCTGCCCCGTGACGAACTCCGCCTGCGCCTGCGTGATGTAGGTCGCGATGTTCGTCTGCAGCTCGGCGATCTCCGCCGAGGTGTCGGGGTTCGGCCACAGCTTCTCCGACGGGAAGACGAGGCTCTCGTCGGGAGCGAACGGCTCGTAGAGGTTCGTGGCCTCGAGCAGACGACGCTCGTACCCGTCGGGTGCGTAGATGTCCTCCGGCACGACCTGCGAGTTGCGGAACTCGAGAGAGTCCCAGTACTGAGCCATCGAGCGCCAGGCGGAGTTCGAGGTCTCGTCGTACGTGAGCGGCTTGAAGGTCGGCTCGAGCTCGGGGTCGAGAGCGACGTCGCCCGGCTCCGCCGGAACCCAGGCCTCGCCCTCGGGGCCCATGGCGCCGAGCTTGTCACCCTCATCGGTCACGAGGTAGTCGATCGCCTTGATCGCCTGGATGCGCTCCTCTTCGCTCGACTTGTTCGTGAGCGCGAACATGCCCAGCGAGCTGATCGGCGAACGGTAGGTCGCGTACTGCGTGCCGTCCGGGCCCTTCACCGGCGGCACCGCGTCGTAGTGCGTGTCGCGCCCGTCGGGCGAATCCTGCGTGACGATCTCGTACGGGTGCAGCACCGCCGCGGCACCGAGGATCTCGGCCTCGGCGTTGTCACCCAGCGCGCGCAGCGACTCGCCGTTCTGCGTGAACGACGCCGTGTCGATGAGCCCCTCGTCGGCGAGCGACGAGATGTACTTCAGGCCCTCGCGCCATCCGTCGGTGGTCGCCGAGAGCGTCACCTTGTCACCGTCGAGCACCATCGGCGGCGGGCTCGTGGGCGAGCCGTACGGGGCGTAGGTGAAGGCATTCATGAAGTAGTTGATGACCGGTTCGCCCGACGATGCGCTGAGCGCGACCTCGTCGGCCTTGCCGTTGCCGTTCGGGTCGTCGTTCTTGAACGCGCGCAGCATCTCGCGCAGTTCCTCGGTGTCGGTCGGCTGGTCGAGACCCAGCTTGTCGAGCCAGGTGGAGTTGACCCACAGCTTCGACGGGTAGCTGCAGTGGAAGCACTCGGTCCACTGGGTGATCGCGTAGATGTGCCCGTCGGGCGCGGTGACCGACTGCTTCCAGTCGGGCTTCTCCTCGAAGCGCTCCTTGAGGTTCGGCGCGTACTCGTCGATGAGGTCTTCGAGGGGCACGAGCACGCCCTGCTGCCCGTACTTGAGCACCTCGCTGCGCGAGAAGGCGTCGACCCACGGCACGAGGAAGTACGCGTCGGGGTAGTCACCGCTGGCGAGCGACACCTGGCGCTTCTCTCCGGCGACGCTGCCGTCGTAGGTGGTGGTCTGCCAGTCGAAGTCGATGTCGAGCTTCTCCTCGAGCAGCTTCGTGAACGCGTTGTCCTTGAGCGAGCCGTTGTCGCCCTGCGGGCCGAACGCGACGAGCTTGCCGTTGTCGTCGCTGGGCGACGTGCATGCCGCCAGCGCTCCTGCGGCGAGAGCGAGGGCGCCTACGGCCGCCGCTCCTCGGATGATGCTGTGTCTCATTGCCGGAATCTCCTTTGCCCGGGTAATGGGGGTGTGTGGTGGTGGGTCTGTGAGAGGGGTCAGCCCTTGACGGCGCCGACCATGATCCCCTTGTTGAAGTACTTCGCGACGAACGGGTAGGCGACGAGCATCGGGATGGTCGCGATGACGACGGTCGAGTACCGCATGAGGTCGGCGAGTTCACGGCGCCGCAGCTGCTCGGCGACGTCTCCGCCCCCGCCCGAGTCGTTGAGGATCAGGAGTCCTCTCAGCACGAGCTGGAGCGGCTGCAGGTCGGCGTTGCGCAGGTAGAGCAGGGCGTCGAAGTACGAGTTCCACTGCATGATCGCGTACATCAGGGCGATGACGGCGAGCAGGGGCTTCGCGAGCGGCACGACGATGGTCCAGAGGATGCGCAGTTCGGATGCCCCGTCGAGCTGTGCCGCCTCGTACACCTCGTCGGGCACGGCCGAGCGGAAGTACACGATCGCGATGATCACCTGCCAGACGCCGATCGCGTTGGGCAGCAGCATCGACCAGCGGGTGTCGAGAAGGCCGAGGGACTGCACGACGAGGTACATCGGGATGACGCCACCGCTGAAGAGCATCGTGAACACGACGCCACCGGTGATGACCTTGCGTCCGAAGAGCTGGGTCCGCGAGAGCGGGTAGGCGACGGCGACCGTGCCGAGCACGCTGATGAGCGTGCCGACGACGGTGTAGAAGATCGAGTTGCCGAATCCGCGGAGGATCGCGGGGTTGCCGAGCGCCTCTTCGTAGCCGCGGAGGGTGAAGTCGACGGGCCAGAACAGCACGCGTCCCGCCGAGACGGCCTGGGGACTCGAGACCGAGCTCGCGAGGATGTTCAGCAGCGGCAGCAGCACGACGAGCAGGAAGACCGTGAGCAGGATGTAGGCCGCGGCGATGAACACGCGGTCGGTCTTGGTCTCCTTGACCTTGACGCCGCGGGTGAGCGGGTCGCGCTTCGGCCGGCGCTTCTTGTTCTTCGCGACGACGACCTCTTCGGTCAGGAGCGCCTCGGTGTTGATCGTGGTCACCACAGTCCGTTTCCCGTCACTCGCTTCGACACCGTGTTCACCACGAGCAGCAGCACGAGGCTGATCACGGCGTTGAAGAGCCCGATCGTCGCCCCGAGACTGAAGTTCGCGTTGAGGATGCCCGTTTTGTACACGTAGGTCGGGATGATCTCGGATGTCGAGAGGTTGAGGGCGTTCTGCAGCAGGAACGCCTTCTCGAACCCGATCGCCATGATGTTGCCGACGCCGAGGATGAGGATGATGGATGCCGTGGGCAGCAGTGCCGGGATGTCGACGTTCCAGATCTTCTGGAGCCTGCTCGCGCCGTCGATCTTGGCGGCCTCGTAGAGCGAGGTGTCGACCGACGCGAGGGCGGCGAGGTAGATGACGGCCGAGTACCCGGTCGTGGTCCAGATGTCGGTGGCGACGTAGATGTGCCGGAAGAAGTCGGCGCTGGCGAGCAGATCGACCTGCCCCGCGCCGAAGAAGCTGAACGTGCGCCCGAGGAGTCCGACGCGCGGCGAGAGCAGCAGGATCGTCATCGACACCACGACCACCGTCGAGATGAAGTACGGCGCGTAGGTGACCATCTGCACGGTGCGCTTGAAGAAGCGCAGTCGCACCTCGTTGAGCGCGAGGGCGAGGATGATCGGCAGCGGGAAGCTGGCGAGCAGGGTGTACGCGGCGAGGATGAACGTGTTGCCGACCAGGCGCGGGAAGACGGGGTTGCGGAAGAGGTTCGCGAAGTTGTCGAAGCCCACCCAGGGGCTGCCCCAGACGCCGTCGATCGGGTTGTAGTTCTTGAACGCGATGACCGCGTTGGCCATCGGGATGTAGCGGAACACGATGAACCAGATGATGGGGATCAGCAGCAGGAGGTACAGCTGCCAGTAGCGGCGCAGGCTGCGGCGGAACCGGGACTGCCGTTTCCGTCGTTCCGCGGGTGCCGCCGCTGTCGCGGTGGGGAGGTCTTGCTCGACACTGAGCGTCATGTCTGCCTTCTCGGGAGAATTACTTTACGTCGTAATATAAACACCGCCGAGGCCGATGCGCAACCCGAACATCCGACCTCTCGTCACGACGCCTTAGCCTTGGCTTGGAAACATCGCCAGACAGGAGTCTCATGGCCGAGAAGATCGACGAGGCCGAACGCGCGGCCCGCGCCGCCCACCTCAAGGAGCGGATCTACCTCACGTTCGCCGCACTCGCCGTCGTCATCACGCTCTCGACCCACGGCCACGTGAGCGCCGGCGAGGCGGCGACGACGCTCATCGTCACGGTGATGGGCACCCTGCTCGCCGTCTTCACCGCTGACCTGATCTCGCACCTCGTCGTACACGAGCGGCTCTTCACGCCGCCCGAGCTGCGGCACGCTCTCGCGTCGAGCTTCGGGGCGCTCAGCACGGTCGTGCTGCCGTTCGTGTTCCTGGGATTCGCGGGGCTCGATGCCTGGTCGACGGATGCCGCGTTGCGCGCCAGCGCGATCGCCCTGCTCGCCTCGCTCATCGTCATCGGCTGGATCGCGGTTCGACGGATGCCGTTGACGTGGTTCCAGCGCCTCGTCGCACTCGGAGCCGAGGCGGCGCTCGGCCTGGCCGTCATCGGCTTGCAGGTGCTCGCGCACGGGTGATCCTGGCGCGACATATTCGCACACACGCATGTTCCGGGGAGTCAACGCCCTGCCGTGATGGCGGCGACGCAACTATCGTCGCGGTATGAACGCACAACTGAAGATCGCAGGGCAGAACCCTGAACTGCTGGGCCTGGGGTCCGTCCTCGTCGGTTCGCTTCCCGCCGCACTGATGACCGATGACGCTCCCGACCACTACACCGTCGAAGCGGTGTTCACGCGCAAAGCCGATCGCGATGAGGTCGATGCGATCCAGAGCAGCGAGATGCGCGACCACCTGTCCGCGAACGGATACCCGACGGTCGAGCTGCACGTGGCGGACCGTCGCCTCGAGATCGCGAACACCAATCTGGAAGAGCTTCGCGATGGCCTCGCCTCCGTGCTCGCGCAGCGGCTCGCCGAGATCACGACCGCCCTGCACACGGCCCGTGCGCAGGCGGCCGACCGATTCCAGATCGCCTCCGACCGCGAGCAGGAGCGCGCGGCGCTGGTCGCCGCGCTCGCCGACGCGGTCGTGTTCACCCCTCCCTCCGGAAGCGATCGGTCGTCCGACGATGACTCCCGTATCGAGGACTGGGTCGAAGAAGGAGGCGCCGTCCGCAGCTAGCGGCGACGCCGGAGAAGGAGGTCGTCATGGACGACATCCGCCAGACCATCCGCACCCGTCCGCGCGAGGGCACCTCGCGCGCGACGAGCGCGTTCACCGAGCTGGCGCAGCAGGTCCGCCACCAGGGCCTGCTGCGCCGCCGATACGGGTACTACTGGACGAAGCTCATCGCCGCGCCACTGGTCGTCGCCGCGTGCCTCGCGGCGTTCGTCTGGATCGGAGAGTCGTGGTGGCAGCTCTTCACGGCCGCCGCGCTCGCGATCGTCTTCACGCAGATCGCCTTCCTCGGCCATGACGCCGCCCATCGGCAGATCTTCGTCTCGGGGCGCTGGAACGACTGGATCAGCCTGATCCTCGGCGACCTGCTCGTCGGCATGAGTTACGGCTGGTGGCAGCACAAGCACACCCGCCACCACGCCAACCCGAACAAGCTGGGGTCCGACCCCGACATCGAGTTGCCCGTCATCGCCGTGACGGCCGAGACGGCGGCCAGGCACCGCGGTCCGGTGCTCACCTGGATGCGCGGACACCAGGGGGGTGTTCTTCTTCCCGATCCTGCTCCTCGAGGGGCTGTCGCTGCACGCCTCGGGCGTCCGCCGGGTGTTCGCGCGCGGTCGTCTCGAACGGCGATGGGTCGAGATCGCTTTCCTCGGCATCCGCCTCGGAGGCTTTCTGACGCTCGTCTTCCTCGTGCTGTCGCCGGGCATCGCGTTCGCCTTCCTGGCCGTGCAGCTGGGCCTGTTCGGCTTCTACATGGGGATCGCCTTCGCTCCGAACCACAAGGGGATGCCGGTCGTGCCGCGCGACATGACGCTCGACTTCCTGCGACGTCAGGTCATGATGAGCCGGAACGTTCGGGGCACTCGCCTGCTCGACGTCGTGATGGGCGGGCTGAACTATCAAATCGAGCATCACCTCTTCCCGTCGATGCCCCGCCCTCACCTCCGCCGTGCGGCGCCGATGATCGCGGAGTACTGCCGCGCGCACGACGTGCCGTACACCTCCGTCGGCCTGCTCACCTCGTACGCCATCGTCGTGCGCTACATCAACCGGGTCGGACTCGGCGAGCGCGACGTCTTCACCTGCCCGCTCGTCGAGCAGCGGAGCCTCATCGGCTCGACCTAGACGGGCACAGACCTTCGTTATATAGTCGCTTATATAGCGA
This sequence comes from Microbacterium galbinum, assembly GCF_023101185.1. GTDB lineage: Bacteria > Actinomycetota > Actinomycetes > Actinomycetales > Microbacteriaceae > Microbacterium > Microbacterium galbinum. The sequence continues at coordinate 2,069,288 of NZ_CP078077.1, read as the reverse complement.
AGGAGGCGACATGACCGTCACATCGATCGACATCGATCCCCAGGAACTCCGTCAGGCGAAGGAACTCGCCGGCACGACATCCAACCGCGAGACCGTCGACCTCGCCCTGCGCACGCTCATCGCCGTGCGTCGACAGCCCGCCGCCGTGGAGCGCATCATCGCTCGGCGGTTCGAGGCCGACCAGATCGATGCTCCGACGATCACTCCCTCGCCCGCCGCGTCGTGACGACGTACCTCATCGACAACAGCATCTGGCAGAAAGCGGGTTCGAGCGCCGCTATCGCTCGACGGCTGCGGGAGATCGCCCCGCAGGATCTCATCCTCACGTGCCCGCCACAGGTGCTCGAATATCGCCATTCGGCGCGGACCCCTCAGGAGTACCGCGAACTCCGTGAAGACATGGAGGGCATGTTGCCGGCGTGGGAGCATCCATCGGAACGGGATGCTCTCGCAATCCAGCAGGCGCTCTGGGATTCGGGCTTGGTGCGTGCCGCTGCAGCATTCGACTGCCTCATCGCCGCCTACGCCGTCGCGAATCAGGCGATCATCCTGAACTCCGATCGCGATTTCGGCTTCATCGAGCAGGCGACCGATGGCGCCGTCCGCCAGGAGTACGTCGACTCCTGAGCCGCCGCCCGCCCGTTGCCTCGCCTCTCGGCGACTGGAAGACTCGGGCGATGACCTCGGATCACGGCTTCCCCGAACACGTCTTCGATTCGCTGGGGGTCGCGCCGGCACCTTTCCCCGACTTGATCGGCGGGTCGGTCCGCATCGTCGAGAAGCGCCCGACCGACGGACCGGTGACCGTGATGACTCTGGGCGCCTCACGCCTGCCGACCGACACCGGTGATCAGGTCGAGCTGGCGGTCGAGGTGATCGACGGACAGCAGGGGGCCGCTTTCGCCGCGCTCGAGATCGTCTGCGACGACATCGCCCGCAACCGCCGGGTACCTCCGGTCGGCGCCCCCTGGCGCAATACCGAGCCCTTCCTCTCGGGCACGCGAATCACGGCGATCATGGCGACGGGCTCTCGGTGGGGGAGCTCGTTCGACGAGGTGCGGCACGAGGGTGCCCTCGTCGGCCATGTGCGCACGCTGCGCCTGCTCACCGATACCGAGGCGGCGTACGCCGCGGCACGCGGATGGGAGGCGCTGGTCGCCGAAGCGGGCTCGCTCGACGCGCTGCTCGACGTGACCCGTGACGATGCCGTGGCGGCCCCCGCAGGCATCGCCGGCAACCGTCCCGTGTTCCTCTCGAAGCTGCACGCCGAGCATCCGCCCCGCTGGGTCACGTTCACGGGCGCGCACCTGCAGTCGGTCACCGGACTCGAATCGGATGCCTACATGAACGACTCCGCGAACCACGAGGTGTGGTCGGTCGACTCGTTCCTCGCCCGGTTCCCATGGATCTCGGACTTCGCCCGGCAGGCCCTTCCCGGCCAGACGGCGCTGTTCACGGATGCCTCCGGGGCTTACGTGCTCGAAAACGACTAGGCCCCGGGCCGCCGACGTCTCACTGCGCGGGCAGGCATCCGCCGTCGAGGATGTAGCCGCCGATGTCCACAGTCACGCCCTCCTCGGTGACCTCGCCGAAGACGCATCCGCCGTCGACACCCCCGACGCCGAAGAGCACGTCGCCGTAGTCCTCGCGCACCTGGGCATCGGGGAGTCCGGCATCCGTCAGCACGGCCCGCACGGTGTCGACCGTGAACGTGCCCGCGGTGCGCAACCCCTCGAGGTCGATGCGCAGCGTCTCGACGACGGCGGCGCTCGCCTCGTGCGTCGCGCTGTCGATCTCCATACGGTCGCGGTACCGATCGTTGAGATCCATCGCCTGCCCGGGATCGTAGGGCGCGCACTCGGGCGGAAGCTCGACCCCCTCGACCTGCGGGCACGCCGCCGTCGGCGTCACCGTGGGCGTGAGTTCCGCACCCACGCCGCTCGGCCCGGCGCACCCCGCGAGCAGGAGCACCGCCCCGATCCCTGCGAGCACTGCCACCACGATCTTCTTCGTCATCCCGACCCCCTCGTCACGACGAGCTTAGGGCTGCGCCTCGGTCGGTGTCGTGCCCTCAGTCGAGAGCGATGACGTGACCGTCGAGTCCGGAGGCGAAGGCGGCGAGACCGACCCCGAGCGCCTCGCCCGCGTACGTCGCGGCACCCGTGAAAGACGCAGGGGCATCGGCGAACACGGCTCGTTCCTCGGCTCCGGGCCAGGTGACGGCGATGACGTTTCCGGTGGGCTCGGCGAGTTGCGTGCCGAGTACGAGGAACGACACGTCGAGGTTGGCGGCGGAGGCCTGGTCGATGGCGCCAATGAGCGCGGGACCGATGGCGACGATCACGTCGGGACGATCGGCGAGAGCAGTGGTGACCGACGCGACAGGGTCGGTATCCGCATGCACCTGCACCGTGGCGCGGTGACGGGCGGCCTCGTCCTGCACGGCGGCGAGCGCCAGGCGCTCCTCTTCACCCGGGGCGGATGGAACCACGATCGAGATCGTCTCCCCCACGGGCACCGCTGCGGTCACCGCGGATCGATCGAGCGTCGAGCCGGGCACGAGCTCGACGGGTGTCGAGGCTTCGGCGCTCGCCGACGGGGTGCTCGTGGGCGCCATCGATGACGACGGCGATGCCTCGGCGACCGGAGAGCAGCCGGTGAGCACGACGACGAGCAGCAGGGCGAGAGCCGACGCAGACGACTTCATGAGTTCCTCGGAGATGTCGAAGATACGGGGATGCCCCGAGCCCGAAGGCCCGGGGCATCCGTGATGGTCAGTCGCGGTTCGCGACCAAGCGACGACGGGCGACGAGCACACCGCCGACGACGAGCAGCAGCAGCGCGATGCCGCCGATTGCGAGCGGCAGCTCCGCACCGGTCGTGGCCAGCGCGTCCGAACCGGCCGCTCCGGACGCCGCCGCAGCCGCGATCGTGAACGTCGCCTCCACGGTCGATCCGTCCGGGAGGGTCACGACGATCGTGTGGGCTCCGGCCTCGAACGCCACAGGAATCGTCCAGCTCGCGGCCAGCGTGCCGTTGGCCGCGACCGTGAACGAGCCGAGGTCGACGGGGTCGGAGTGCACGACGACCGACACGCTGTCGCCGGGGGTGAACCCGGTGCCCGCGATCGTGATCTTCCCACCCTGCACGGCCTCTCCCGAGACCGTGACGCTCGGCTTCGCGGGGGCGACCACCGGAGCCTCGACGACGCTCACCGTGCGCTCGGCGGTCGCGGTGTTGCCCGCGGCATCCGTCGCCGTGTAGACGAGGTCGTAGGAACCGAGCACGTCCGTGTCGACCGAGCCCTCGACCTCGAGCGACGCGGAGACGTCGCCGTCGCGCTCATCGGTGGCGGTGACGCCGGCGAGGGCGTCGAACTTCTCGCCCTGCACGACCTCCGACTCCGCCGGGAAGGCGATCTCCGGAGCGGTGACGTCGTCGCGCACGAGGGTGACCTCGTCGACGACGCTGTTCACGGGCGACGCCGTGCCGTTGGCCTGGCTGCGGAGCGTCGTGACGGTGATGGAGTCGTCGGTGACCTCGACGTGCGAGTAGTTGCGCACCTTCTCCTGGTTGATGACCGATCCGTACCAGGCGTCGGGCGCCTTCACGTCGTAGTACTTCGAACCGCTGGCGGAGTTCGCGGTGACGTACAGCACCTCGCCCTCACCGGCCGAGACCTCGGCCTGGCCGGGCACCTCGGTCGCGTCGGCGAGCTCGCCGTCCTTGATCAGGTACGTGCGGGTGTAGCTGTGGTCGTGGCCCTGGAGCACGAGGTCGAAGCCGAGGTCCGAGATCGCAGTCGGCAGCGCGTTGCGCAGACGCTCGATCTGGGTGTCGTACACGTGCGAGGCGACCGAGTAGATCGAGTGGTGGAAGGCGAGCACCTGCCACTTGGCGTCGGCACCGTGCTCGGCGACGACCTTCTCCATGAAGTCGATGTGACTCTGGTCGTCGTTGCTGTTCGTGTTGAGGACGACGTAGAGCACGTCCTTGTACATGAACCAGTAGTCGCCGCCGGACGAGGTACCGCTGGTCGCGGAGCCCGCCGTCTCGTCGAGGTTCGGCACGGTGTAGTGCTGCGCGTAGGCCTTCGAGCCCACGTCGTGGTTGCCGTTGACCGGCACGGTGGGGATGCTGGAGAGCTGCTCCGGCGCGAGGTAGTAGCCGTACTCGGTCTCGCTGGATGCCGTGTTGACCTGGTCACCGGCCGAGAAGAGCAGCTCGCTGTCGGGGTAGGTCTGCTCGGCGATGTCGAGCGTGTCGGCCCAGCCCTGTCCGTCGCGCTCCGCGTTGCCGGAGGCGCCGATCTGCGGGTCGCCGAAGAAGAGGAAGCCGTAGTCGCCCGAGAACGATGCGGTCGAGAACGACTTCACGTCCGACCAGCCGCCCGCTTCGGATCCCACGCGGTACAGGTAGGTGGTGTTCTCGGCGAGCCCCTGGAGGGCGGCGCGACGGTTGTACTCGTTGCTGCTCGTCAGGCCGCCGGTGGCCGGGACGGTCGTGATGCCGGATGCCGGGAACGAGGTCGCGTCGGTGCCGGGCGCGTACTGCAGCGACTGCGCGGTGTCGACGTTCGTGTACCAGGTCACGTTGCGGGTCGACTCGTCGGCGCCGATCGTGAGGACCACGTCGTCGTACGAAGCGACCGGCTCCACGCCCGCGATCATCGGGGTGAGGCTCTGGAAGTCGAAGTAGATGTCCGAGCTCGTGATGCGGTCCTGGTAGAGCGCGACGGCGATCGTGTTCTCACCGGCGACGAGGTCGTCGGCGTCGATCGTGAAGGTCGAGGTGACGGGGTCGCCGCCACTGTTCCCCGCGTACATGAGGTTGCGCTGCGCTTCGGGCGCCGCTTCGACCTTCTCGTCGACGAATCCGGCGACCTTCTCGCCGTTCACGAAGACCTGCACGGCGTCGTCGTAGGTGAGAGTTGCCGAGAGACCGTCGATGGCCTCCAGCTGCTTGGCGTCGATGTCGACCGCCGTGCGGAAGTGGAAGGTCGGGACGTCGTCCGTCGTGCCGGCGATGTACTGGTTCAGCAGGGTGTTGATGGGGAAGCCCGAGCCGATTCCGGTTGGCTGGCCGTTCTTCGCGCCGAACGCGCCGGCCGCGGTCTTCCACGCGGAGTCATCGAAGCCAGCCTGCGTCCAGACCAGACGATCGGGGGACCCGGCGGCGGGGTCGGTGTTGTCGTCGGAGTAGTGCCACGTGGTCGCGGCCGTGCTCAGGAAGGTGTCGGGCAGCTCTGCCGCGGTGGCGGCAGAGCCCCCGAGCGCGACGACGGCGCCGGAGGCCAACGTCGCGGCGAGGATCGCGGCGCAGACGCGCCGACGGGCGGGGGACGGAACAGACATGCGGAAGGGCACTCCTTGAAGAGTCTCGAGAGGGGGTGTCCGGTCAGGCTAGGGATGCCGCGGGCCCTGCTCCTGTCCACGCGGCATCCGTTCGGTGAACACCGAACAGACGGAGGGTTTCCGGGCGCGTCGGCGCCGATATTCTTGTCCGATCTCACAACAGTTGTCAGTTGGTGAGACACAGAACCCGCGAGTTTCCGGGACCGCATAAGCCGGCACATGAAGCGATTTGTCTCATGACACTTGTCAGAATTTCGGCCACGAAGACGATCGACAATCCTTGCCTACTCACGGGCCCTTGGAGCCAGTCACCTCTAGCAGTGTGGGTTGCCGCTGCGCGAGAGATAGCCAAGGCTGTGGATCGCGAGGCTTGGCGGCGTGCTTCTGTGAGCGTTCACTGGACGTCGGAGCGTGCGCGGCTCTCAGACTGAGGTCGTGATGACGAGTTTGCCCTGAACGCTCACTCGCCGGGTTCGGAACACACTGCGCCTACTCGCTTCGTCGAAGTGGCGCTGCGGGGTATCCGTGCCGCAGCGGGGCAAAACGTGACCCCCTGGCAACACCGTCGTAGACAAGCGCTCAGCTTGAACGCGTCTAGACCTCATCCCCGCCTCGTCGACGCCGCTAGCGAAGCGCTCCTCGTCGGCCACTACTGGCTCGGCGAAGATGGGCCAGGATGGCGACGACGCCGAACTCGTAGCGTGCATCAAAGTCTGCAGAGAACACCTCTGAGTGGAGGCGGTGAAGAGTCGGGAAGGTGCTGGCGGGCAGAGGCTCTTCCGAGGCGTGAGCTTGCGCGGCCTGTTGTTCTTGAGTGATCCCGAGCAAGAAGTAGAACAATGCCCACATGCCGCGCACACTCTCTGTGTCAGGCACGCCCGCCATGACGAGTGCGGCGACAAGCTTCTCAGCGAACTGCCGTGTGTGCTCCTCGAAAGGAGTGTTTCCCGCGGTCAATCGGGCACCGTCGCGGTACATCAGCAGGGTCGATCGGTATCGGCGGAGGGCCTCCTCGACCCGCTGAAACCCGTCGGTGGGTAGGCCGTCCAGCGAGAGGTTGGCTAACACCGCGTCTGACATCAGACCAAGCAGGTGCGCTTTGGTCCCGACCTGGAACGACACCGTGTTCACATTGACCCGCATGCGTCTGGCTACTTCGCGGATGGTGACCGCGTCGAGTCCATCTTCGTTCAGAAGTTCCAGTGCGGCATTGATCACGTCCTCACGGCTGTGTCTGCGTGATGGCACAGTCTGCTCCTTGGTTGGTGTAGATCAGCTACTTGAATTAGGGTAACCTAATCAAGTTAGTGTTAGGGTCCCCTAATCAAGTGCTCTACTGAAGCTGCCTGCCAAGAAAGCTGAACTCCATGTCTTCAAACTGCCGCGGTGATGGCCGACTTGCCTTCGGATGGGATGCGCTCTTCCAGCCAAGGCGCAAACACAAATTGACGCTCATCGAGCGTCGTCTGATCACGAAGCGTGTGCTTCGTGTGACGCTGGGCGGGTTTGGTCTCGAAGGCTTCCGCTACCAAGGTGGGGATCAGCGTTGCACACTGCTGATCCCCTGGCCTGAGGAAGAAGCCTGGCGGTACATCGCGCCAATGCCCACAGACCCGTGGAGCGTTGCCACTCATTGGGGGTTCGCCGCTGCACTCAGCCGTCCGCTCCGTCGCCGACTAACGGTCAGCGGGTATCGCTCGCACGCGCTCGAGATCGACTTCGACATCCTTATCCACGGCGAGAGTCCGCTTGGCACCTGGGCGGGAGGTGCACCACTCGGCTCCGTAGTCGATGTCATCGACAATGGTCGCCGTTACCATGTCCCTACCCAAACCCGGTGGCAGTTGCTTATCGCTGACGAGGCTGGCGCCTCCGCAGCTCTCGCTGTTGCGGCAGAGACCCCGCCATCGGTGCCAACAACGCTCTATGTTCCTCGCGTGGAGGTAGCGGCAGCAGAGCAAGGGCCTGGAGATCACGTCTCGGTCATCTCTGTTCCGATGGGTGGCGAGCAGCGAGCGTCCGGCGAGGAGTTCGCAGCGAGCGTGCTCGCTGGCGGACTCCCGCGTGTTCCTGACCTGGTCGGCATCGCCGGGGAACGCTCTTTCGCACACACGCTCGTTACGCGCCTACGCCGGGCCGGCGTGCCGCGCGGTGCTATCCACGCGGGGAGCTATTGGAAACATCAATAGCGCTTGGCCATCCTCCCTTCGCTGCGGATCGACGCGGTTCACCGAGGGCCTCGTCGATGCTGCAGACACCCGTTCGACAGCCGAAGGGGGCTCGGACGATCTGCATGGCCTCACAGCGTGCTCGGCGCGTTGACCGAGAGCCTCGACCTTCACGCATCTCAGATTACGAAAGAAAACATGCTTAACACGGACACTCTGCCCATACCTGCTCGTCTGCGGCGGGTGCGTGTTCGCCCGTCAGCGTTGCTAGTACTGATTGGCGTCCTTCTTGTTGCGGGCAACCTTCGCGCGGCCATCACCACGGTCGGGCCGGTTCTCCCTGAGATCGCGCGCTCCACCCAGATCAGTGCTCTGCTCTCATCGGCCCTGATCAGCCTGCCGCTGGTGTCGTTCGCGGTAGTGTCGCCCATCGCTCCGCGCATTGCACATCGCCTCGGGCTCGAACGTACGATCGGCGTCAGTCTGCTCCTGCTCGCGGCGGGGCTCATCATTCGTTCGACTCCGCCGTTACTGCTCCTGTGGATAGGGACGATCATCATCGGGGTTTCCATCGCGATTCTCAACGTCGTTCTTCCAGCTCTCATTAAACGTGACTTCCCCGACAAGATCGCGCAAGTCACGGGCGGTTACTCTGCCGTGCAAGCGACGTTCGCCGCTGTAGCAGCGGGAGTTGCAGCTCCGCTCGCTGGGGTGACTGCGCTCGGATGGAGACTCCCTCTGGGCATGTGGGCCGGGCTCGCGATTCTCAGCCTCGGCATCTTCGCACCGCAGTTGCGCAGGCGAACCGTGCTCACCCCGGTCGAGGAAGACATCACGCTCGAGCTTCCGAAAACTCATCACGCTGCGTGGCGTTCGCCTTGGTCGAGCCTGCTTGGTTGGCAAGTGACCTTGTTCATGGGTCTACAGTCGCTGATCTTCTACAGCCTCATCACCTGGTTGCCCTCCATCGAGGCCGACGCGGGCATCCCGGCCTCCGAGATCAATGTCCACCAGTTTGTCCTGAACGCGCTCGGCGTGTTTGCCAGTCTCGTCTGCTCCGTCGTTATCCCCAGAATGCGAGACCAGCGTCTACTCGCGGTCGTAGGCCCGTTGCTCATCGCCGCCGGGCTCATTGGGATCTCTGCTGTTCCGCAGTTTGCCACTATGTGGGTCTGCATGCTGGGGTTCGCCGCGGGGGTGAATGTCGTCCTTGCGCTATCTTTCTTCGGGCTGCGCACCATGCACCATGGCCAAGCTGCGAGCCTGTCAGGGATGGCACAGACCCTCGGCTATCTCATCGCAGCCGCTGGCCCACTTGCTTTCGGTGCTCTCCATGACGCAACTGGTGGCTGGACAGCCATAGTGGCGGGGTTGGTCGTCATCGGCTTCATCCTCGCCATCCTCGGATACCTCAGCGGAAGAAGACGGTTTATCGGAAACAAAATCCGGACACCGCACTGAACTAGCGCCTATTCCCCCGTGCCTATGGGGTGCGTTGGCTCGCGCAGTTTGGTGCCCGGCGAGCCTCAGTCGACTGTGACATGAGGATGCCGGAGGGGTACCACGGGAGGTAGTGCACGGTACCGCAGTGAGATGTCGAGCGAACAGGCAGAGAACAGGATTGATGACATGATCACCAGTCACCACCTCACCAAAAGGTACGGCGAGAAGACCGTCGTCGATAACCTCACCTTCACCGTTCGTCCGGGCGTCGTCACGGGCTTCCTCGGGCCTAACGGGGCGGGCAAATCCACCACTATGCGCATGCTCGTCGGTCTCGACCGACCCACAGATGGTCGTATCACCGTCGGCGGACGCCGGTATCAAGACCTTCCCGACCCAATTCGCCACCTTGGCGTGATGCTCGACGCGAGGGCGGTGAATCCCGGGCGCACCGCCCTCAACCATCTCCTCGTCGTCGCCGAGACACATAACATCGCCCGCGCAAGGGCAATCGAGGTCCTCGAGATGGTGGGCCTCGGAGCCGTCGCAAACAAACGAGCGGGTGGGTTCTCGTTGGGCATGAGCCAACGGCTCGGCATCGCCACGGCTCTTCTGGGGGACCCGGCCACTCTCGTGCTCGACGAACCGGTGAACGGCCTCGATCCAGATGGGGTGCTCTGGCTCCGTCATCTCCTGGTACGACTTGCCGCTGAGGGGCGAACCGTATTTCTTTCCTCACATCTAATGAGCGAGCTCTCCTTGATCGCGAAGGACCTCGTCGTGATCGGGCAAGGCCGCCTGCTCGCGGCGGGAACCGTCGAAGATGTCATCGAGTCAGTGGCGCCGGAGACCACACGCGTCGTGAGTCCTGATGCGTCGCGTCTCGCTGATGTGATCCAACGATCCGGGGTCGAGGTTCGACGGTCAGGCGAGGACACTCTCTTCATCAGCGGCTTCTCGGCTCGGGAAGTCGGCCATATCGCGGCAGGTCAGGGAGCCACGCTGTACGCCCTATCCGCAGAAAGGGCGTCACTCGAGGAGGCATTCATGCAGATCACCCGAAACGCGGTCGAGTACTCGTCCCAGGAGGAGGCCGCAGCATGATGACCGCAGTCACCGTCCCAACCTTTTCCGCAGCGCGTGACCGCGAGCGCATCACCGGCGTCGGACTGCTGCGGTCTGAATGGCGCAAACTATGGACAATTCGATCGCTCTGGGTGACGTTGGCGGCCGCCTTCGCGCTGACGATCGGGCTCTGTTCCTACATGATCATCGACGGCACGACCCTGGGAGGTGCCGACGCAGGACACATCCCGTTCGGCTGGACAGGTATCTATCCGGCCGGAATGCTTGTGCTTGTCGTTTTTGGCGTACTCAGCGTTTCCACCGAATATGCAAGCGGCTCGATCCGCACGAGTCTGACCACCGCGCCCCGCCGCACAGGCGTGATGCTTGCGAAAGCTGCAGTCGTCACCGGGATCTCCACAATCCTCGCCTTCGCCACCACCGTCCTCCTCTATCTGCTGCTCCAGGCGATGGGGACGGTTCCATCGGCCGTGGGGATGTCTCTCTTCGCTCCGGAGATGTGGTGGGGAGTGCTTGGCGGCACGCTCATGTTGCCTTACGGGGCTTTGTTCGGCGTGCTGCTGGGGTGGCTATTGCGCAACGCTGCGGGAGCGATCTGCCTGTACTTCGGCCTGTTCCAAATGGGACCCCAAATCCTGCCGGCGTTCCTCCCCGAGCCCTTGTCCAGCATTACCGACTACATGCCGCTTGCAGCGATCAACATCATGCGATCCGGTGGGATGAGCACGGAACCATACGGGGCCGCTACGGCGATCATCATCCTCTTGACGTGGTTGACTGCCCTCGGCGGCCTGGCATGGTGGCGCTTGAAGAAGTTCGACGGCTAAGCGGAGGGTGAGCGTGACACGACGAGAGGGACTACGTGCCTTCGACACTGCGCATCCTCTGGTTTGGGACGCTGCGCTCACCATCCTGATTGCCCTCGCATGTACGAGCGCCTCGGCGGGTCTGTCACCCGCCGGGGCGCCGTTCCTGTTCGCCGCCTGCGGCGCTGTCGCCTTTCGTCGCCGGGCTCCGTTCGCCGCCCTCGTCGTGGCAACCGCCGCGCTCACCATTGGCGGCGTGGCGAGTGCACTCATCGGGGAGCCTTCGCCCTGGGGGTACCTCGCGATCTGGGTCCTCCTGTACCACGTAGGGCTAAGGCGGTCTGGCGCGCTCGCGGCTAGCGCGGCGCTGATCGGTATCTTGGCTCTCGTCGCGTTCGCGGGCGCAGCCTCGCCCGGGATGCTCGCGCTCGGTGAACGGGGCGCGGCAATGCTGCCAGTTGTCGCGATGAGCGCGGCCACGCTCCTTGCGGGAAGGCAGTTGCGCAGTACCCGGGAGGCGCAACAGCGGCGCCGCGCTGACGTCGCGCGAGAAGCCGCGGCAGAAGAACGGTCGCGGATCTCTCGCGAGATGCACGACCTCATCGGGCACGACCTATCTGTCATCGCGTCTTTGGCCGCGGGTGGACAGAACGTCTTGCGGTCGTCGCCAAACGAAGCGGAACGCACCTTCGCCGCCATAGGCCAGGTGAGCCGGGCATCAGTCAGTCAACTACGGCAAGTCCTTCGGCTTCTGCGCTCAGGCGATAGTGATGCTCCCGCCCCACTGTCGCCTCAACCGGACCTCTCTCGCCTGAGCGCCTTGATCGACACGGTGCGAAGCGCAGGTCTCCAAATCGATGACGAACGTCGCGGCGACCTCCATAGGTTGCCGCGAGCTCACCAGTTGGCGGTGTATCGCATCATCCAGGAGGCGCTCACGAACTCGCTGCGTCACGGCGGAGAAGGCACCGCCGTCAGGGTGCGTGTCGTCGTTAGCGCTCAAGAAGTGGTTGTATCAATCGCGGACCGCGGCGCCGTGCCTGGCGCAGGTCAACCCGCGGTGTCGACCGATGGCCACGGTCTCGTCGGCATGAGGGAACGTGTCGACGCGCTCGGGGGCGTGTTCCACGCAGGTGCGACCGCCGCCGGCTGGCTGGTCAGAGCGGTGATCCCGAACGAGGGCGGTGAATTCGATGAAAGTACTTCTCGTTGATGACCAAGCGCTGCACCGGATGGGCATGCGGATGTTCCTCACCGGGCAAGACGGGCTCGAGGTCGTGGGTGAGGCGGTGGATGGTGCGGATGCGGTCCGCCAAGCGCTCCGTCTGCGTCCCGACATTGTCGTCATGGACGTACGGATGCCCGGTATGGATGGGATCGAGGCGACCAGACAGATCGTCGCGGATGTTCCCGAGGCCCGGGTGCTTCTCCTAACGACCTTCGATCTCGACGAGTATGTGATCGAGGGGCTGGAAGCCGGAGCGAGCGGATTCCTGACGAAAGACTCGGAGCCTGGCGATATCCTTTCGGCCATCCGCTCCGTAGCGGCAGGTGATGCCGTGATCGCACCGAGTGCGACAAGGCGCCTGCTCTCGCGCTTGGCGGGTGGGCTATCCCAACAGGAGCCACAGAACTTGTCAGCAAAAGCCGCCACTACGCGGCTGAGCGCCCGTGAGCATGAGATCTTCGTCGAGATCGCGCGCGGAGCTACGAACTCCGAGATCGCTGCGACGCTGCACCTCGCGGAATCGACCGTGAAGAGCAACGTAGGACGGATTTTCAACAAGATCGGCGCCCGCGACCGCGTCCAGGCGGTGATTCTGGCGTTTCACGCGGGGCTCGCACCTGGCTCCGCTAAGCACTAGCCCGCATCCTCGTCTCCGCCGCGAGTACGTGACCCATCCCAGAAAGGAACTATCCACATGCGATTCCGTCCTCGCGACAGGCAGAACGATATCCACGGTCGAGACCGCAAGCATCACCGAGATCGTCATCAGCGAACAAATATCCCGGTAGGGCGGGCACGTGAATGGCTCTCGTCTTATGTGTACGGGAACATCACCGTTTTGAGCGCCGCCATCGCAGTGGGTCCCGAGCAGATTCGCCATGGGGCAGCAGTTGGTGCGGTGCTGGCCACCGGCTTTCTGACATTCCTTGCTCACGTACTCGCACACGTCGTCTCCCACGGTCTCGGGCAGGGTGTCGACGAATCGGAGCATCCAGCTAGTCGCGAGGTCGTGCGCGAGGTACTCGCGACGGCCCGCCCCATTGCGACGGCAGCACTGATCCCAGCCGCGCTTTACCTTGTGGCGTGGCTGGGATGGGTGCCACCTATATGGGTGCAGACATCCTCGATCCTCATCCTCGCCGTACGCATCGGGTTCGTCGGACTGTTCATGCAGCGGTTCAGTGGTGTGGCTCTCACGCTTAGGGCTCTCTGGGCTGGCGTGGCTCTGGCTTTTGTTGCTCTAGCAATAGGCATCGTGAAGGTGCTACTTACGCACTAGCTGCCGGTGAGATTCGTGAACGGATCTCACCCCATGTTTTGCTCCGAGTACTGCCACGCCGCCGACACCATCCGGGACGCCGCGATCGCCCAGCTGAGGTCGGAAAGCATCGTTCACGGTCCTCGCCCCCTTTCGGTGACGAGGACCGGGTTGCGCAGCGCTTTTCTGTTCGGATCCCGGATAGATCGCGCCGTTCGCGTTGCCGACAGTTATGGATGCAACGCCGCGTCCCTAGAGCTGAATAGCGCCGCACGAAGAACTCGGGTGCTGGACTCAGTGAGAGCTGTCCGTCCGGGTCGTCCAGCGGATGTGTCGAGATAACCCCACGGCGATCGCGGTTGCGACAGCGAACGCGCCAAGCATCACAATGATGTACATGTTCACCCCGGCTGCCGACGGTCCCGAGCTGTCAGGAATCGTGGTGGCGCTCAGGATACTCCCACCGACGATGTTCATCACGACAGACCCGACGCCGAGCATCACCTGCACGAGCGAAGCGACGACGCCCTGTCTCTCCTCCGGCACGAGCGTGGTCGCGAGGTTGAAGCCGGAGGTGACGAGCGCTCCGGCAGTCAGTCCGAGCAGGCCGGCGCAGATGGCCGCGGGGAGGAAGGACCCAGTGGACAAGAGGAGGCCGAAACCCGATCCCAGGCCGATGAAGGCACCGCCGGCGAGCGTGCGTGCAGGGCCGATGCGGGCGCCGAGCCAGCCGGCAAAGATTCCTCCGATCGCCGCGCCCAGTGCGGGGAGCGCGAACATGAAACCGAGTGAGCTCGATTCTCCGGCGAGACCGTAGCCGAGGCCGGCCTCGGGCGGCGTCTGTCCGATCAGGCCCATCAGCTGCAGCAGCGCTTGGTATGCCCCGGTGCCGAGCACGACGACCAAGAGCATCGCAACCATCGGCCGCGTCAGCCGGCGCAGATCGACCACAGGTTGTGGGGTGCGCAGTGCAGAGAACACCCAGGCCGTCAGAAGCGTGACGCCGATCAGAAGTATGACCACCAGTCCGGCGTTCGTCCATCCTGCGGTGGGCCCCAGGCTGATGTAGGCCAGAACACCTGCGAGACCCAACCCGAGCAGTATGGCGCCAAGCACATCGAGTCGACTGCGAGCATGAACGGGCGACTCGGGCAGGAACACGCGCACCGAGATCGCCGCTACGAACGCGAGGGTAGCGGACACGACGAACACCGCGCGGAAGTCGAATGCCTTGACGACCGCTTCGAAGAGGAAGGGCGACGCGATTCCAAGGATCGCCGAGCCGGAGGTGACGATACCGACGGACGTCATGCCGACCCGGGTGGGGAACATTTGTCGGATGTAAACGACGGTGATGAAGACCGAGCCCACCGCCGTGCCCTGGATGACACGACCGAGCAAAAAGATCCCGATGTTCGGAGCGACGAGGCAGATGAGAGCGCCGACACCGCCGGCGAGCAGCGCGAGCACGAGGACGCGGCGCTTGCCGTAGATATCGGCGCTCTTGCCCAAGAGCGGTGCCCACATCGCCCCCGCCAGAACGGCGCTCGCGTTGAGCCAGGCGCTCTGATCCGTGCCGAAGAACTCGGCCATCTGCGGCAGCACGAGCAAGGGAGCGACGATCACGGTGTCGACAAGGGTGTTCGCGACGATGAGGATCGCGACCCACCAGACGAGGCGTCCGCTCCATCCATCGTGTTCTCGTTCGTTGAGGCGTATCGCACTGGCGGGATTCTGTGTCATGGCTCACTCCGGGAGTAGGCGCGACAGGACGTCGCGAATGTTCTGGACATTGTGGGAGTGCGATGTTGCCACCGGTAGGCGACGCAGGAAACAGTCGCACGAAGCCTGGTTGTTGAAGGAATGTTCGCTCGAGGAGCCGATGATGAATGAAACGACTAACATCGGCTGATGTCGCTCGGCGGCTGCAGCTCGCGGTTGCGCTGAGAGGCATCGGAAGACAAGGTGGCCTCATGACGGTTGATGACTTGCGTGCGCGGCGCCCCGGAGGGCGCACTCGACTTGTCACGGAGCGGTTGCGAGCGGCGGCGCTCGAGATCGTCGCCGAGAGCGGTATCGACGGTCTCCAATACGAGGAACTCGCTTCCCGCGCACAGGTCGGGCGCGCGACGGTCTATCGACGGTGGCCGAACCGCGACGATCTCTTCCGCGACGTACTTACACACTTCGCCGAGACAACTGTGCAGATCGAGAACACCGGCGATATCGTCCGTGACCTCACGACCTTCCTGCAATCCTTCGCCGAGGCGTCCATCACGCCTGCCGGTCGCGCGGTGCTCCAGATCCTCCTACGCCGCACCGATGGGAACGATGGGCTTCACCATGTGGGAGTAGAACTCCTGGATCGCCGCACCGGCGAACTGCAGCGACGTCTCGACCGGGCGACAGAGGCTGGACAGCTGCCCCCTGCGGAGGCCCCCTTTGTCAATATGATGCTCATCGGTCCCGTGCAGTGGTTCGTCCTGCGCCGAGAGCGCCCTTTCCTCCCTGAGGATGCGCAGGCGATCGTGGAACTCGTCGTCGCCGGTTTGTGGCGCGACCACGTCGATTGAGCGTCTGAACCTTCGCGAACCTCGTAGAACGGGCCGGTTCCCAGCGATTTGCGCGATACCCAATCAACTCCCGGCTTATCGAGATACAGTGTCTCATTAACGGGCGGGGTTGGCTCGCTCTGACGAAGGGACTCACCATGGTTGACACCGCGAGCTTCGGTTGGGACGGTCACGTCGCGCCCACACCGTTGGAGGAGTATTCGAAGCGCTACGCCGATTTCTTCGAGATGCGTCGAGAGGATGGCATCCTCGAACTGCGCCTCCACACCGACGGCGGCGAGTACGTGCACAACTGGGCAGCGCACAACGCGTGGAATCGGGTGTGGCAGGACGTCGGCAACGACCCCGAGAACCACGTTCTGATCATCACGGGAACCGGTGAGGCCTGGTTCCGGGGAGATCCCCGTCAGACCTGGCCCAAGCCGCTGGTCGACGAGACTCCGGACTACATCTTCCAGCAGACGATCGATGCGTGGAAGCTGATCGAGAACTTCGTGAACAACATCGACATCCCCACCATCGCGGTGGTGAACGGGCCGGGGATCCACACGGAGTTCGCGCTGATGTGCGACGTGACCCTCGCCGCCGAGGATGCAGACTTCATGGACCCGCATTTCATGGTCGGAACCTCGCCCGGCGACGGGCTCGCTCTCGCCCTGCAGCACTTGATGGGCACCAAGCGGGCAGCCTACGCCGTCTACGGCGGAACGAGCATCCCGGCCCGCAAAGCTCTGGAGTATGGTCTCGTCAGCGACGTGCTGCCCCGCGAAGACCTGCTCCCCAAGGCCTGGCAGCTCGCCCGCGACATCATGAAGCGCCCGCGGTTCGCACGGTGGTCGACGCACAACATCCTCAACCGGCCGTGGCGCAAGCTCGTGACCGAGGACTTCGGGTTCCACTTCTCGCAGCAGTCGCTGGCCACGGTCGCGGCGAAGACGCTCATCCCCGACCCCGAGCTGGTCGCGGACGCGCGCGAGCGTAAGATCTGGTGACCAGGATGGCGGGGGCTAGGGAAGCCGTCATCCGGACTGGCGCGGGAGTTACCGCGTTCCGTGTCGACGGTGCCGGGCCCCCGCTGTTCCTCCTCCATGGGCTCCAGGTCGGGCAGGAATTGTTCGACGAGCTTCGGGTGCACCTGAGATCAGCGTTCACGGTCATCACGTACGATCAGCGAGATCGTGGTAACACCGAGTTCGAACCGTCGACGTACACGACCGATGATCTCGCCGATGATCTCGCTGCGCTTGTCCAGGCACTCGGATATCCGCGCGCGCACGTTCTGGGCACATCGTTCGGGGGGATGGTGGCACAGGCCTTCGCTCTCCGTCACGCAGACCTCTTGGGTGGGCTCGTGCTCGGCGCGACCTCGCAGGCCCCGTTCCGCGCCAAGCGCACCGCTGGCCCTGTCGCCGATCTGCTCCTCGCGCTCGAGCGTGGCGACGAGGCGCGCGCCAGGGCCACCCTCGCGCACCTGGTGCCTGCCGCGACCTCTTCCGCGCCGACGGACGGGGCGCCAGTACGAGCGGATCGTGGTGATCGGTTGATGCGACGTTTCGCTGCCACGCGCGGGTTCGATACACGCGGCCGACTGGACGAGATCGACGCCCGCACGCTGGTCATCCATGGACGTGAAGACGCCGCGGTGCCCATGGCGGATGCCCTGTCGATGGTCGACGAGATCCGTCAGGCGGATGCACTGGTGCTTGCCGGCTGCGGGCACGCGTGGGAGAACGAGCACCCCGCTCGTGCCGCGTCGGCCATCACGGCCTTCCTCGGCGATACGTAATCTTCGCTGACGGCCCGGCGCTGCGTGAGGCCTAACGGTTAGCGCACGCGTCGTCCGCCGAGGATGACGGATCGGATGCGCCCGCGCAGCCCGCGGAGATCGTCGACTTCGCCGTTCACGACGACGAGGTCGGCGATCTTTCCCGGTGCGAGCGCACCGAGGTCGTCCTGCCGCAGCAATGCTGCAGAGTTCGCCGTGGCTGCGCGCCACGCATCCGCCGGCGTCATCGCAGACGCCTGTGTCATCAGCAACAGTTCGTCGAGGTTGCTGTCGGAGGGGTGGCCGTACGGCGGCGAATCTGTCCCCATGGCGACCTTGACGCCTGCGTCGACGGCTCGAGCGAAGCTCGCCCGGTGGGCGCCGACAGCCTCTCGGGCAAGGGCCTGACTTTCGGCGGGGATCGGCACGCCGCGGTCGGCGGCGTCCACGATCGCTTGGGTGGCGGACAGCGTCGGTACGAGCCACGCCCCGGTGCGGAGCAGGAGGTCGATCGCCTCGTCATCGAGGTGATACCCATGTTCGATCGACCGTGCTCCATGTCGCAAGGCGGCCTTGATCCCCTCCGTGCCCTGGGCGTGGGCGAAGAAGTATGTTCCCGCCGCGGCGACCTCTTCCGCAATCACGGCGAGCTCGTCATCGCGGAAGTGTGCGTGGCGGGGATCGTCGCCCGTCGACATGACTCCACCGGTGGTCGCCACCTTGATTGCGTCGGCACCTGCGCGCAGGATTTCCCGCACGCCGCGGCGCACGTCATCCACTCCATCGCGGACCGAGCGCGGTCGTCCCGGGTGTGGCATCATCATCGCCATCGAGCGGCTGCCGCCGGAGGGGAGATGCAGGTCGCCGTGACCGCCGGTCTGAGAGAGCATCACGATTGCGGTCTGCAGTCGTGGTCCTTCGATGAGGTTCTTCGCGATCGCGCGCTTCACGCCGGCATCAGCTCCGGCCGCGTCGCGCGCTGAGGTGATGCCCTGATCGAGGAGGAGCGAAAGGTTGCGTACCGCCTCGTAATAGGGGAGGGAGAAGGGCTCCTGTTCGCTCCGGGCCACGTCAAAGTCGCTCGCCATGATGTGGACATGGCAGTCGAAGAGTCCGGGGACGATGAAGGCTCCCGTGCAGTCGACCGCCTCATCGCCGTCAAGCCCTATCCCGACATCCACGATGCGGTCCCCGTGAATGGCCACATCGGCCTGCGCGGTCGTGACGCCGTCGAAGACGCGCCCTCCGGTGAAGACGGTACGTGTGTGCATGACTGCTGTTCCTCTCAACACTCGACAACGTTGACGGCGAGGCCGCCCAGCGCAGTCTCTTTGTATTTGTCGCTCATGTCCGCGCCGGTGTCGCGCATCGTCGCGATCACCTGGTCGAGCGAAACGCGGTGCTCTCCGTCGCCCCACAGCGCCATCCGTGCGGCATTGATGGCCTTCGATGCCGCGATCGCATTGCGTTCGATGCAGGGAACCTGCACCAGCCCGCCGATTGGGTCGCAGGTGAGGCCGAGGTTGTGCTCCATGGCGATCTCGGCGGCATTCTCCACCTGGCGTGGCGTGCCGCCGAGAATCTCGGCCAGCCCCGCCGCGGCCATCGACGACGCCGACCCGACCTCGCCTTGGCATCCGACCTCGGCGCCGGAGATCGAGGCGTTCGTCTTATAGAGCGAGCCGACCGCGGCCGCAGTGAGCAGGAATCTCTCGATAACGTCCTCGCGCACCCCTTCGCCGTCGGACGCCGCGGCGGGGGTGTAGTGCAGGGCGTAGTACAGCACCGCCGGAACAATGCCTGCCGCGCCGTTCGTCGGTGCCGTCACCACGCGCCCACCGCTCGCGTTTTCCTCGTTGACGGCGAGTGCGATGAGGTTCACACGCTGCTGCCAGTGTTCGTGACCGTGATCGGGATCCTCCGCGGCCAGACGCGCCGCCCACGCACCCGCCCGCCGCCGAACCTTCAGGCCGCCGGGGAGCACGCCGTCGCGCCCGATCGATGACCGCACGCTCGACTCCATCACGTCCCAGATGTGACGCAGGCCCGCATGGATTTCATCGTCAGGCCGCCGAGCGCGCTCGTTCTCACGCATCACCTCGCTTACGGCGAGTCCTGTCTCCTCGCACCTGGCCAGGAGTTCTGCCCCGGAAGAAAACGGCAACGGGAGGACGTCTCCCGCAGTCGACGCCGAGCCCGGTTCCTCGCCTTCGCGGACGATGAACCCGCCACCCACCGAGAAGTAGGTTTCTGTCGCGAGCGCGGTACCGGTCGCATCGACCGCGGTGAACGACAACGCATTGGTGTGGCGGGGGTGAACAGTCAAGGGGCGGAGGACGAAGTCTTCGACTGCGCAAGGAACGGGATGCTGTCCGCCGAGCGCGACAGTTCCGGTACGTGTAATTTCGTCGAGCCGTGCCGCGACCTCGTCGGGGGTGATCTCGTCGGAGCGCGCTCCCGTCAGCCCCAGCAGCACGGCGGTGAAGGTGCCGTGCCCGGCGCCAGTCGCGGCAAGTGAGCCAAAGATATCGACGCGCACTGTCGACACGCGCGGGAGCAGGTCCCGGACCTCGAGCGACGCGGCGAAGTCGGCGGCGGCCTTCATCGGGCCGACGGTGTGTGAACTCGAGGGCCCGATCCCGACCGTGAAGAGGTCGAAGACTCCGACAGTCGGCTGCGTATGCGTCATACGACATACGCTAGGCAGCTGGTACGGCAGCCGCCTTGATTAGAGGCTTCCCTGCGAAACCGATGATTCTCACGCAGAATCTAGATCAGCATGGGAATCATGGTGTCAGTTGCAAGCCCGCCGGTACCGAGGTAGCGGCCCTCTTTCTTGAGGCTCTGCAAGACCACCGATCGGTCGGCGATCGACACACCAGGCACCCCTTCCTCGATTGCCACCTCGAGTCGTTGAACGTCGGCGAGTGCGCGCATCCACACCGACAGCACCAGGTTGTACGGGCCGATCGTCGATGCCGCCATGCGTACTTCTCCGAGCCTCGTCATGGCAGAGCCCACGCGCTCGGCGACGCCCGCCGGGACCCGTAGGAAGTACCACGCGTGCACCGGCCAGCCGGAGTGAGCGCGAGCAACTTCGGTGCGAACCACCAGGCGCCCCTGTGCGCTGAGGGTAGTGAGCGCTTCGCGTACGCGTCGTTGCCCGACCCCTAGCTCTCTAGCAATGTTCGTCACTGTGGCGCGCCCGTCCTGCCCGAGCGCGTGCAGGAGGGCGTTTTCCAGTTGCGGGTCGACCTCGCCTCGCGCGGCGGTCGGCACATCGAGGGTGCGCTCGACGGCAGACGTCTCATCGGTTGACAAGGAACGCAGCCGCCATTGCCCGGCGTCTGTGAACGGGGAGGACAGGAGCAATGTGCGTGTCGCGCGCACGCCCGAGAGCCGACGCATCCTCCCCATGATGTATTCGCTCAGCGAGTCGAGATCGCTCGCGCCCACGATGGCCAGCAGGTCTCGCCCTCCTGCGGTGTGGTCGATCGTGAAGGCCTCGCGGTCGGCGGCGAGGGAGTGTGCGATCTCGAGAGTGGCGCCGGGTTCGGCTTCAATTTCGAGGATCGCTGACGGCCCCCGTGTTCCGGGGCCTGGATGGCCGGCCACCCAGGCGAGTCCGTGGTCGGACAGTCGTTCCCAGCGGCGGGCCAACGTTACCGAGTCGACGCCGATGATGGGCGCGAGGGAAGCCCATCGGGCGCGGGGGTTGATCTGCAGTGCTTGGATCAGTCTCTTATCGGTCTCGTCGAGACTCGCTAACTGCGTAGAACGGTCAACCTTGTTCATAAAGCTGCATTCTACGTGCCTTCCTCGTCCTCGTGGGTGAACATAACCCATCGCATCGGATCGACAAAGGAGCAATTCGTGTCGCAGAGTCTCGTTCGTGGGCGCCCGGCAATAGGTGTCGTCGGGTTTCTCGTCGTCATGGAATTTGGCAGCGGCGCGCTGCAGGGTTGGTTCTCGCCCTTGCTCGCTGCGATCGGCCAGCAGTTCGGGGTCGGCGCCGGTGCACTGAACTGGGTGAGCGCGATGTACATGCTCATGACCGTCGCCTGCGTTCCCATCCTGGCCAAACTCGGCGATATGTTCGGGCATAAGCGGTTGCTGGTCATTGCGACGGGGCTCGTCGCCGTGGGATCTATCGTCGTTGCCTTCGCACCCACATTCGAGGTATTCCTCCTCGGGCGAGCGCTACAGGCACCGCTGGCGGCGTTCCTACCCCTGGAGTTCGCGATCGTCCGCGCCAGAGACGAGCGATCAGCGAGCCGAAGTATCGGAGTGCTCGTCGGCGCGCTCACCCTCGGCGCCGCGATCGGCTCCCTCATGTCCGGCCTGCTCTTCGGTGCGACCGGCGAACTCACGATCGTATTGTTGGTTCCCGCGGTGTTCATCGCCCTGTGCGTACCTGTTGTTGTGTTGCTCGTGCCCGAGACCACGGTGCGAAAGCGCGGGCGCGTCGACATCGTCGGAGCCGTCCTGCTGACAATTGGGCTGCTCGCGATACTGACAGGAGTGTCGAACGCCAGCACCTGGGGATGGGGAGACGCGCGTACCCTCGCCCTGGCCCTCGGCGGCGCGGCGGTACTGGCGATTTGGGTCGTCGTGGAACGCCGGATCACCGATCCGCTGGTCGATCTCACGATGCTCACACGCGGGGGCATCGGACTGCCGATCATCGCCTCGCTGCTCTTCGGCGCTCAGACCTACGGCGGTCAAACAGCGAGCTTCCTCTGGCTCCTCGGCGACAGCGAGCGCGACGGCTACGGCCTCGGTATCCCACCCGCCGCCGCCGGTGCGATCATCGTGCTCTATGCGCTGGCCGCCTTTGTTGGCACGCTCCTCGGGGATCGGCTCGTGCGACGGATCTCCGCTCACCGCGCGATCGCTCTCGCTGGAGCGACCGCTGCCGTGAGTTTCGCTCTCATGATCGTCTTCGCCGGGGCGGCCGCGCTGTTTATCGCGTCAATGGCGCTCGGGGGCGTCTCCGCCGGTGTCCTACTTGCGGTTCTTCCCGCGGTTGTGGTTCGCAACGCTCCTGCGGACTCCGTGGGAATCGCCTCCGCACTCTTCAACACCGCGCGCACTGCGGCAGGAGCAGCTGCCGGGGCGGTGTTCGCGCTCGTTATGACGCTATTCGTTGCTACAGCTTCCGATAGTGGGGCGACCGTCTCCCGCTCCACCCCCACATCCTTCGTCGCGGTTTGGGCGATCTGCCTGGTGATCTCGCTCGCTCTTGCCGTTATCGGGCTGCGTGTCCGGGTCGCCCGCTCCGCAGGCCCGATCGACGACGCTTCCCACTCAGATGCCCCCGAACCGATTGAGGAACGATGACAGCTCTCCCATTTCTCCCTTTGCCAGCCGCGACTTCCGATGTGCGGGGGGCGGTGATCGCCTCCCGCACGAGTTGGGAAGCAGACGTCCTGGCGCTGAGTGCGCAGATCCATACGCATCCGGAGCTCGCTTTCGCTGAACACCGGGCGGCCTCGTGGGTGGCTGAGACGATGCGTGCAGCCGGGTTCGAGGTTTGGGAGGGCGCGTTCGGTCTCGACACCGCCGTAGAGGCCACGATCGGACAGGGAGATATCACCGTCGCGATCTGCGCAGAGTACGACGCGCTCCCCGGCATGGGCCACGCCTGTGGTCACAACATCATCGCCGCCGCCGGCGTCGGTGCGGCCATCGCGCTGGCCGAGGTCGCTGACGACCTCGGCATCCGCGTGAAGCTGCTCGGAACGCCGGCAGAGGAGCACGGCGGGGGAAAGATCCTCATGCTGGAGGCTGGTGCGTGGGATGACGTCGACTTCTCCCTTATGGTGCACGGTGGGCCCGGCGACGATCTGCGCTGTGCCGACTTGCGCACGCAGGCGGTGGCCCGATTCGACGTGTCCTTCCGGGGGCAGGCCGGTCATGCGGGGGGGCCGAGCCCCGATGGGGTGAACGCGGCGAATGCAGCGACAATCGGACTCGTCGCGCTGGGCCTTCTCCGCCAGCACCTCCCCGACGGAGTCCGTGCTAATGCTTTCATTGACCACGGCGGTGAGGCAACGAACATCATCCCGTTGTCGACGCGAGTGCGAGCCGAGGTGCGCGCGGACACACTCGACGCGCTCGAGAGCACGCAGCGCAGGATCCTTGCCTGTTTCGAGGGTGGGGCGACCGCGACTGGGTGCTCATGGGCGTGGGAGCCTGCCGAACCCACCTATGCCGAACTGGTGCAGAACCCGGTGCTGGCCGAGGCCTGGGACCGCAATATCGCCTCGCTCGGGCGCACGCCGCACCCCTACGCGGCGTCGCCGGGAGGGTCGACCGACATGGGCAATGTGTCGCACGTCGTTCCATCCATCCATCCGCTCATCGCGATCGAGGGATGCTCCTCTGCTCCGCACACACCTGAGTTCGCCGGTGACGCGATCGGCCATGCAGCCGACGCCGCGGTCGTTGATGGGGCACTCGCGATGGCACTCACCGCTGTCGACGTCGTAGCGCTCCTACGGGCGGGGCATCAGCTGACCAGCGCCGACGCGTCCGCTGCGGCATCGAACCGATGATCCGCAGCCACAAGCTCGCGAGACGGCGCGGCCGGCAGACGGGCTGCGCGGCTGTCTGTAGACACCGCGGTGCCGCTGGCAGCTAGGACCGGGAGAGAGAACCCAACCTTCGTCCCCGGACGACTCACGACCCGCGAGGGCGGGAGCTAGAGACAAACCCATGGCTGAGTGGTCTCGGCATCCCGCCCTCGCGTTTGTTCCCCCAAGTCCGTCAGCGTCATCGCGGACACCGTTCGGACGCCGGTGTCCGAACGGTGTCCGCGGAGGTCTTCCGTGGCGTGGGTGCCAACTTGACGTGAAAGCTACTCCGCTGTCGGGCGCGGCACCGACACCCGCCGCTTAGCGACAACTCCGATGAGAATCTGCAACTCCGGTGAGACGATCTGCAGGTAGGTGAGATCTCGGCAGATCCGGCGAGACAGGACAATTCTCCACCGACTTTCCGTAATCAAACCGTTGCATTCGTTATCTCGCCGTTATACAGTGATCACACGGTGAATGTTTGCTGTGGCACTCACCGAATGTGATTGCAGGACACTCTTGGTGCAAGGGACAAGGGCCGGTCGGGAGCCTCTCCGATCGGCCCTTACTGCTGCCCCCGAGGCCGGTATCCTTTAGGGATGACCGATCGCAAGCTCGCCCTCGCCGCCTGGGAGAGCCTGTTCCGCGCGCAGCACGAGGTCTTCCACGACATGCTCGCCGACTTCGATGGCACCGACATCAGTCAGGCCGAGTACGACGTCATGCTCACGGTGACCCGATCCCCCGACATGACCGCCCGTCTGCGCGACATCACGGCCAACATGCTGATCAGTCAGCCGAGCGTCTCGCGCCTCGTCGACCGCATGGTCACGAACGGCCTCGTCACCAAGTGCGCCGACCCCGACGACGGTCGCGGATCGCTCATCACCGCGACGGATGCCGGTGCGCGCGCGTTCCGCGCGGTCGCCACCGTGCACGGGCGATCCATCGCCGAACGCATGTCGGCCCTCGACGACGACGAGCTGCGCACGCTCCGCGCGCTCTCCGACAAACTGCGCCGCTCCTGACACGGGGAGTTCTCCCCTCGGCATCCGTTCCTGTGATCTGGCAGGGTGGGAGCTGAGTCCCGCACGCCGCGGGAACGCAGACTTCCCCTTCGGGGGATCAGGGAGGTCACCCATGGAGCTCGCCGGAATCGTCGGCATCCTCGTCATCGTCGGCATCGCCGTCGTCATCGTCGTCGTCGTCCTGCTCATCCTGCTGCTGTTCGCACGCAGCTGGATCAAGGTCGCCCGCGCCGATGAGGCGCTGGTCATCTCGGGACGCAAGCAGAAGGTGCAACGCGCCGTGGTCGGCGCCGACGGCACCAGCCGCCCCGAGATGTCGGAGTCGCCGGTCACGGTCATCGTGAACGGCAAGTCGCTCGTCAACCCGATCACGCAGCGCCACGAGATCATCTCTCTGCGCTCGCGTCAGGTGTCGCTCAACGCCGAGGCGCAGTCGCTCGACAGCGTCACGCTCAACGTCGACGGCGTCGCGATCGTCAAGATCGGCTCCGACCCCATCCTCGTACGCCGCGCCGCCGAGCGTTTCGCCTCGCAGGACAAGGCCATCGAGCAGTTCACCACCGAGCAGCTCGAGGGCGCCCTGCGCGGCATCGTGGCGACCCTCTCGGTCGTCGAGCTCATGCGCGAGCGCAAGAAGTTCTCCGACCAGATCGCCGCCGATGTCTCGCAGGAGCTCGCCGAGCAGGGCCTGATCCTCGACTCGTTCCAGATCAAGGGCATCACCGACAAGGTCGGCTACATCCAGTCGCTGGGTGCTCCCGAGATCCAGGCGAAGCGCCAGTCGGCCGAGATCTCGCAGACGAACGCCGACCGTGCGATCAACCAGAAGTTCATCGCCAACCAGGAAGCCAACCTGGTCGAGCAGACTGCCCTCGACACCAACACCGCCAACGCGAACGCCGGCATCGGTCGGGCGCGCGCCGAGGCGGAGCAGGCCGAGAACCTCGCCCGCGAGCAGGCGCAGCAGGCCGTTCTGCAGCAGCAGGCCGAGAACAAGCAGGCCCAGCTCGACGCCGACGTCAAGCGCGTCGCCGACGCGCAGCGGTACGAAGCCGAGACCCGCGCCCAGGCCGAGCTCTACACGCGTGAGCGCGCCGCCGAGGCCGCCGCGATCGAGCAGGTCAAGCAGGCCGAGGCCCGCACCCGTATCGCCGAGCAGCAGGCGCAGGCCGACAAGGCCCGTGCCGACGGTGAGGCCGCAGCCGCGGTCGCCAGCGCGACCGGTGAGGCCGAGGCACTGCGCTCGAAGGCAGAAGCCGAGGCCGAGGCTCGTCGCCTGCGCGCCATCGCCGAGGCCGACGCGATCCGCGCCGAGGGTGAAGCCCGTGCCGCCGCCGTCGAGGCAGAGGCCAAGGCCATCGCCTCCAACCAGGACGCCTTCCTCTCGCAGCGCGTGCTCGACGTGCTGCCGTCGATCATGGCCGAGTTCGCCAAGGGCTACTCGGCGATCGGCAACGTGTCGATCATCGGCGGTTCCGGCGAGGACGGCGCCTCGCACGTCGTCGGCGCCGACAGCGCGAAGGCACTGCGCTCGGTGTTCGACAGCGTGCAGTCGGCGACCGGTCTCGACCTCGCCGGCATCATCCAGGGCCAGGCCGTGGGCCGCGGATTCGGAGCAGGAGTGGCCGAAGCATCCGCCGCCGCCCCCGCCGCCGCCGCACCGACGCAGCGCGTGCCGAACCCGACGACTCCCCCGCCGCCCGCCGACGACGCGGAGTAGTCCCCAGCAGCACCCAGCGGATGCCGCGGCCGATTCGGTCGCGGCATCCGTCGTTTCCGCCGTACCCAACTCAGGAAGAACTCGGCCGCGCAGTCTGTTTCCACCCCGATCCAGGCCGATCGCGGCCGGTTTTCCTGAGTTAAGTACGCCCGCCGCGGCCCGCACCACGTCTACTCGCCCTTCGCGACACAGGCAGACTGGACCCATGACCTCCGCCGCCTTCGACCTCGCCGCGATCGGCGCGGGGCTCTCGTTCGCCTCCGCGATCGACGAGCTCCAGGCGGCGCTCGACACGAGTGCGTCGGTGGTCGTGAGCGCCCCTCCCGGCACGGGCAAGACCACGCTCGTGCCGCCGCTGCTCGCAACGCGATCGCCGCGCCGCGTGATCGTCACCCAGCCGCGCCGCGTGGCTGCCCGGGCCGCCGCGCGCCGGCTCGCTCAGCTCGACGGATCGCCGCTTGGCACGCGCGTCGGGTTCACCGTCCGCGGCGAGCGCGTGGTCTCCCGGGAGACGCAGGTCGAATTCGTCACGGCCGGCGTGCTGCTGCGCCGCCTGCTCGACGATCCGGACCTCGCGGGTGTGGATGCCGTGATCATCGACGAGGTCCACGAGCGCGCACTCGAGACCGACCTGTTGATCGGCCTGCTCTCGGAGGTGCGCGAGCTGCGCGACGACCTCGTACTCATCGCCATGTCGGCAACGCTGGATGCCGAGCGCATCGCCGCCGTGATCGGCACCGACGACGAGCCCGCTCCGATCGTCGACCATCGGGTTCCCGCCTACCCGCTCACCGAACGTTGGGCGCCGAGTCCCGCTCCGCGCCTCGACGAACGCGGGGTGACCTGGGCGTTCCTCGATCACGTCGCGCGCACCGCGGCATCCGCTGCTCTCGATCTGCACCGCGACGATCCCACGGCCGATGTGCTGGTCTTCGCACCGGGCGCGCGCGAGGTGTCGGAGATCGCTCGCCGCATCCGCGACACGACCGACGTGTTCGACGTGCGGGAGCTGCACGGTCGGATGCCGGCGGCCGAACAGGATGCCGTGATCCGCGGGCGGCGCCCTGCCGAAGAACCCCGCATCATCGTCACGACATCACTCGCGGAGTCCTCGCTGACCGTGCCGGGCGTGCGACTGGTGGTCGACACCTGCCTGGCCCGCACTCCGCAGCGCGACGCCGGGCGCGGGATGACGGGGCTCGTCACCACCGTGGCCTCGCGTTCGTCGAGCGTGCAACGCGCCGGCCGCGCGACCCGCCAGGGAGCGGGCACGGTCGTTCGCTGCGTCGACGAACGCACCTATGCCACGGCGCCCGCGCGTCCGACTCCCGAGATCGCCTCGACCGATCTCGCCGATGCCGCTCTGCTGCTCGCCTGCTGGGGCGCACCGGAAGGCAAGGGTCTGCGACTGATCGACCCGCTCCCCTCCGAGAGCCTCGCCGATGCCCTCACGGTGCTGCACGGCCTGGGCGCGATCGACGACGACGGTCGCGCGACGCCGGAGGGCCGAGCCCTGGCACGCATCCCGACCGATCCGCGGCTCGCCCGCGCTCTGCGTGACGGCAGCCCGGTCGTGGGCTCTCGCCTCGCCGCCGAGGTCGTCGCGCTGCTGGGCGGCGACGTGCGCACGGCGGACTCCGACGTCGCGCAGGCGCTCATCGCCCTGCGGGGCGGACGAACTCCGGACTCTCGCCGGTGGCGCAGCGACGTGGATCGCCTCGAGCGCATGACCGCATCTGCGCCGGGTGTGCGCTCCGATCTCGACGGTGTCGGCCTGGTGATCGCCCTGGCGTTCCCCGAGCGCATCGCCCGCCGCGTCGACAGCACGGCGAGCGGGGCGACGTTCCTGCTGGCCTCCGGCACCCGCGCGGGAGTGAGCGGTTCGCTCGCGGCCGTCGAGTGGCTGGCCATCGCCGACGTCACGCGGGCGTCCGGGCGCGCGGCAGCCGGTTCGGGGGCGGTCGTGCGATCGGCTGCGATGCTCACCGAGGAGCAGATGGAGCGGGCGGCGAGCCACCTGCTCACCGACCGCGTCGAGGCGGAGTTCGTCGGCGGTCGCATCCAGGCGCGTCGCGAGCGCCGGGTGGGCGCCATCCTGCGCTCTTCGGCTCCGGTGCGCGCGTCTGCTGACGAGGGGCGGGATGCCGTGCGCCGCACGCTGCAGCGCGACGGGCTGAGCATGTTCGCCTGGTCGGCATCCGCCGTCGAGCTGCGGGGCCGCCTGGCGTTGCTGCACCGGGAGCTGGGCGCGCCGTGGCCGGACGTCTCGGATGCCGGACTCCTCTCGGCCCTCGATTCCTGGCTCGCACCCGAGCTCGACGCTCTGGCCAGCGGTACCCCCGCGGCCCGGCTCGACCTCACCTCGGCACTGCGGCGCCTGCTCCCGTGGCCCGAAGCCGGACGTCTCGACGAGCTCGTACCGGAGCGGCTCGAGGTGCCGAGCGGCTCTCGCGTCCGCATCGTGTATCCGACCCTCGACGATCCGGATGCCCGACCGGTCGTCGCCGTGAAGCTGCAGGAGTGCTTCGGCTGGGCCGAGACTCCCCGGTTGGTCGACGGCCGCGTGCCGGTGCTCTTCCACCTGCTCTCCCCCGCCGGGCGACCGCTCGCCGTCACCGACGACCTGACCTCGTTCTGGTCGGGGCCCTATGCGCAGGTGCGCGCCGAGATGCGCGGCCGCTACCCGAAGCATCCGTGGCCCGAGGATCCCTGGGCGGCCGCCCCGACCCGACACACGAAGAACCGCGCCGCGCGCTGAGGCCGGCCGCCGCGCTTTCGAATCGCTCACTTTGCGGTTTCGACGCCGGATGTTCCACCGAGTGAGCGATTCGAAAGCCGGAAGAGAGCCACCCCTCAGCACTCGATGACGTTGACCGCGAGGCCGCCCTCGCTCGTCTCCTTGTACTTGGTCGACATGTCGAGTCCGGTCTGGCGCATGGTCTCGACGACCGCGTCGAGCGAGACGTAGTGGCTGCCGTCGCCGCGCAGGGCGAGGCGGGCGGCGGTGACGGCGGTCGAGGCGGCGATCGCGTTGCGCTCGATGCAGGGGATCTGCACGAGGCCCCCGATCGGGTCGCACGTGAGCCCGAGGTGGTGCTCCATCGCGATCTCGGCGGCGTTCTCGATCTGGCGGTTGGTGCCGCCCATCACGGCGGTGAGTCCGCCGGCGGCCATCGCGCAGGCCGATCCGACCTCGGCCTGGCATCCGCCCTCGGCCCCCGAGATCGAGGCGTTGGCCTTGAAGAGCGACCCGAGAGCCGTGGCCGTCAGCAGGAAACGACGGATGCCGCGGCGGCGGTTCGCCTCGGCGGTCTGCTCCTCGTCCAACGCGTCGGAGGCGGCGAGCGCCCGAGCATCCGATTCGAATCCCAGCAGCGCGCTGCCGACCAGCTCGCCGTACGGGGTGACGGCGTTGCCCGCCCCGAGGCCGGAGTCGGCGAGGAACCGCCACCAGTACATCGCGACGGCAGGAAGGATGCCGGCGGCACCGTTCGTCGGGGCGGTGACGACGCGTCCGCCCGCGGCGTTCTCCTCGTTGACGGCGAGCGCGAAGGCGCCGAGCCATTCGCCCGGGAGTTCGCGGTGGCCGTCGGCCTCCGAGGCGTCGAGCTGCCCGCGGATGACCCCGGCACGTCGCTTCACCTTGAGGATGCCAGGCAGCACACCGTCGGAGTGCAGGCCGGCGTCGACGCATCCGGCCATCGCGTCCCAGATCGCGTCGAGCCCCGCGGCGACCTCTTCTTCGCTGCGCAGGGAGGTCTCGTTGAGGCGCGCGACCTCGGCGATCGAGAGGCCGTGCTCGTCGCAGAGCGCGAGCAATGATGCGGCATCCGCGTAGGAATAGGGGAACCCGGAGGTCGCGAGCGCGGCTTCCTCGCCCTCGCGGCGGATGAACCCACCGCCGACGGAGTAGTAGGTCTCCTCCACCACCGCCTCGCCGTCGCTCGCCCACGCCGTGAGCGTCATGGCGTTCGGATGCCCGGGCAGGCGCGTGCGCGGGGCGAAGACGATATCTTCCTTCGCGAAGGAGACCTCGTGCGCGCCGGCGATGACGAGGGACGCGCCCGCGGGGTAGTCGCTCCAGGCCGATCGCACGGCGGCGGGATCGCAGGTCTCGGGTGAGAGTCCGCGGAGGCCGGCGACGACGGCATCCGGGGTTCCATGGCCGATGCCGGTCGCGCCCAGCGAGCCGAAGAGCGTGCACTCCACGCGTGCGACGCGATCGAGCGAGCCTGTGGCGGCGAGCCGCTGCGCGAAGTCGAGAGCCGCCCGCATCGGTCCGACCGTGTGGGAGCTCGACGGCCCCACTCCGATGGAGAAGAGGTCGAAAGCCGAGACGTACGCTGTCACCCCTCCAGGCTACGCCGGATCGTCGATGTCGGTTCACCTTCATTAACCCGCTGACTCACTACTGTGGGCGTGTGAGTGATGACACCGGAATCCTGATCTTCCTCGCCGTCGGCGTTCTCGTCGTGATCGGCATCGTCGTCTTCGGCGTGCTGAGCTCGCGCCGCAAGAAGAACGCCACCACCCGCACGTTCAGCGTGCGCTCCGGCCGCATCGGCACGCAGCCGTTCCTCGAGAGCAGCGACCTCGCCCTCGACGACACGCGCCAGGAGGAGCTCTTCCGCCTCACCTACGAGATCGGCGGCTCGCTGCAGCTCCCCTCGGACGACGAGCCCGACGACCGCACCGTGCACATCTCGCGGATCGGCCGCAGCCTGCGCGCCGGATTCCCGCAGGCGAAGATCGGCCTGTCGGTGTACTTCCGCGAGTGGGAGAACAGCGAGTTCCCCGCGCGCTTCCCCGTGCGCGGCGACCATGGAACCACGGCGGTCACGATGGATGCCGCGGGCGTGACGGCCCTCGATGCGAACAGTTCGATCGTCTGGACCTCGCCGTGGCCGGCGCTGCGGTTCTCGAACGGACCCGACCTGGTACTGCTCGACGGCGCCGGCAAGACCGTGCGCCTGCAGCCGGCGGATGCCCAGCCCGAGGTCGAGGAGATCGTCATCAAGTACGGCACGCTCCAGCAGATGCACTTCTGAGCGCGCGTCAAGCCCCTTCAAGCGGGGCAGCTGCGACGGCATCCTGAACGTCAGACATCGCGAAGGGAGCGATCATGACGAACAGCACCCCCGAACCCACCGACGACCTCTCCGCCGAGGCGCAGACGCCCACGCCGACTCCGGCATCGGATGCCGAGGGCGAAGTGACCACGCCGGATGCGGCCGAGTCACCCGAAGACGCTGATCCGAGCGAGGTGCCGAGCACCGAAGACCTGCAGGAGCCGAGCACCGAGAAGGACCCGGGCGAGGAGCCCAAGGCCCCGAAGCGCGACGAGCCCGAACCCGACCATGAGGCGGTCGGCATCGGGGTCGTCGACACCGAGGACTGAGTTTCCGCGGGGTGTGGGCCCTTCGACAGGCTCAGGGACCCACTAGCGCGGCTCGGTCGCGGACCAGAACTGGGTCGCGGACCGAAACTGGGTCGCTGAGCCTGTCGAAGCGCCCCGCCATGGGAAACCCCTACTCGACGAGCTTGCCCGCCGTGTCGACCTCGCGCATGAGCTCGGCGATCTCCTCGGGGATCTCGGGGATCGCCTCGCGCCTCACGCCGTCGCGCGGCGACCAGACGAGGTTCACCTGCAGCGTCGGGTCGGTGTCGGGGAAGTCGCTGCGGTTGTGGCATCCGCGGGTCTCACGACGCTCGAGCGCCGCCTCCATCGTCGCCCGCGCCGCAAGCGCCGAGGCCTTGAGGTCGAAGGCGTGCGCGAGGTCCTGGAACCCGGCGATGTCGGGGTGGATGCCGATGTCTTCCATACGCCCATCGATGAGGTCGAGTTCGGCGAGACCCTGACGCAGCCCCTCCTCCGAGCGCACGACGCCGGCGTGCTCGGTCATGGTGTTGCGGATCGCGCGCTGCAGGGCGCGCACGTTCTCGCGTCCGTCGGCGGCCAGGAGGTCGTCGATCTCGGCTCGTGCGCCGGCGACGGCATCCGCTGATCGTTTCTGAGCCTCGAGGGAGGCCGCGTGATCCATCGCGGCCTGGCCGACGATGCGTCCGTAGACGAGCAGTTCGATGAGCGAGTTGCCACCGAGGCGGTTGGCGCCGTGGAGTCCGCTCGAGGCCTCGCCGATGGCGTAGAGGCCGTCGACGTCGGTCTGGTGGTCTTCGGGCCGCACCCACACGCCGCCCATCGAGTAGTGCGCGGTCGGCGCGATCTCGATCGGGTCGGTGGTGATGTCGAGCATCTGCAGCTCCATCATCGTCTGGTAGACGCGGGGCAGGCGGGTCATGATCGTCTCGCGCGGCAGGTGCGAGACGTCGAGCCAGACGCCGCCGTTCTCGGTGCCGCGCCCCTCTTTGATCTCGGTGTACGCGGCGAGCGCGACGCGGTCGCGGGTCGACAGCTCCATGCGCTCGGGATCGTAGTTCGACATGAAGCGCTCGCCGAGGGCGTTGCGCAGGATGCCGCCCTCACCGCGCGCCGCCTCGGAGATGAGGGTGCCGGCGGCGTTCTCGGGCTCGATGATGCCGGACGGGTGGAACTGCACGAGCTCGGGGTCGCGCAGGCGGGCGCCGGCGTCGACGGCGAGGCGGAAGGAGTCGCCGGTGTTCTCGTCGCGGCGCGAGGAGGTGCGGCGCCAGATGCGGTTGTGTCCACCGGCGGCGAGGATGACGGCATCCGCGTGGATCAGGTAGCGGGTGCCGTCGGCCTGGTCGAAGCCGTAGGCGCCGAAGACGACGTTGTCGCGCACGAGCAGGCGGGTGATGTAGACGTTGTCGAGGATGGGCACCTCGAGCTGCTCGGCCTTGCGCACGAGGGTGCGCTGGATCTCGAGGCCGGTGTAGTCGCCCGAGAAGGCGGTGCGGCGGAAGGTGTGCGCGCCGAAGAAGCGCTGCGAGATGCGTCCGTCGTCTTCGCGGGCGAAGTCCATGCCCCAGCGTTCGAGGTCGCGGATGCCGCGTTCGGCGCCCTGCGTGACGATCTCGACGGTGTGGGGGTTGGCGAGCAGGTAGCTCTCCTTGATGGTGTCGGCGGCGTGCTGCTGCCAGCTGTCGTCGGCGTCCATGGTGCCGAGGGCGGCGTTGATGCCACCGGCGGCGAGGGAGGTGTGGGCATCCTGTCGGGGGCGTTTGCCGACGGCGAGGACGTCGATGCCGTGTTCGGCGACCTCGATCGCCGCGCGCAGCCCGGATCCGCCGGTGCCGATGACGAGGATCGTGGTGGAGATCTGACGTTCGCGAGTACTCATGCTCTCGACGCTAGTTAGGTCACCCTAATAACTCCAATGCATAGTTCCTCTTCGAACCATGTTGGTAGCCTATGGACATGAACCTCGAGCAGTTGCGCGGTTTCGTCGAGGTCGCCCGCCTCGGGCACTTCACGCGGGCGTCCGAATCGCTGCACCTCGCGCAGCCGTCGCTCAGTCGGCAGATCTCGACGCTCGAACGCGAACTCGGCGCCGAACTCTTCCACCGCGCGCGCGGCCACATCGCCCTCACCTCCGCCGGCGAGACGCTGCTCCCCCGCGCCCAGCGCATGCTCGCCGAGGCCGAAGCGATCAAGGAGGAGATGGGTGAACTCGCCGGCATCCGTCGTGGACGCGTGCGCCTGGGTGCCCCGCCCACCCTGTGCATGAGCCTCGTCGCCGAGGCGCTCGCGGCCTTCCACGTCGCTCACCCCGGCGTCGAGCTGCAGCTCGCCGAGGCCGGCTCGCGCGCGCTGGTCGAGCAGGTCGCGGTCGGCGCGGTCGACATGGCGCTCATCACCGAATCGGCCGGCCCGCCGCCCGCGGGCGTGAGCCTGACGCGGATGCCGCTGCTCGCCGAAGAGCTCGTCGTCGTGTCGTCGGCGTCTCAGCCGCCCGTGTCGACGGCATCCGCCATCGGCCTCGACGAACTCGCCACCCTGCCGCTCATCGTCTTCGACGAGACGTACGAACTGCGCGCGACGACGGATGCCGCGTTCCGCAGCGAGGGCCTCGAACCCGTGCCCGTGCTCGCCGGCGCCGAGATGGACGCCGTGCTGCGCTTCGTCGAACGCGGCCTCGGCGTCGCCGTCGTGCCCGCGATGGTTCTGCTCGACCGACCCGAACTGCGCTCGATGCGCCTGTCGCACCCCATGATGACCCGCACGGTCAGCCTCGCGCACCGCTCGGACGTACGGCCGGCGATCGCGGTGTCGGCCATGCGGAAAGTGATCGTCGCGACCGCGGTGGAGGTCGCGCGGCGGGATCCGGCGATCACGAGCCTGGTGGAGGGGTAGGGGTCTAGCGCTCCTCAACCGGGTCGCCCGGCTGATCTTCACGCGAGCACACGAGATCCTCCGCTTCACTCATCAAGTACTGTCGCCAGCTCTCCGTCATGACCGCCAAGCCAGAGGGGGCGCCTTCCTCCAGCGGCATGTATCTCACGAACGGTGCCACCGACTCCGGGTAGCCGAAGTCGGCGTAGATCAGTTCGACGAACTCGAAAGGATCTCTCAGATTCTCCCTGAGTTCGTACGTCGCGAGCAGCTCGAGATAGAGCCACTTTCGGACAGACAGCTCCAGCTCGAGCGTCGCCTGTTCTCCCACACCGAGGATCTCCCGAATATCCGCGATCGCGCTGCCATCGAGCTCCGAGAGCTGCTGGATGACCGGGTCGACAGGCGATTCGAGATCAGCGCGCTTCGCCAGAGCGACGACAGTCGTCGGCTTCACGATGCCAAGCGATAGCCCGAGTCGCAGGTCGTCAACCGTGAGATCAACTCCGGAGCGACTGAGAAACCGAATGTCGAGTTCAAGCCTCATCGACTCACCACTCGTTCACGTCCTTCGGGATCGGCACGAACCGCCCACTCACCACTGTTCCTCCGCCGGCGCGGACCCGGGGTTCAGCAGCTCGCCGACAGCATCCAGCACGATGCGGGCAGACGCCTCGGCCTCCAGTATCTCCAGTTCCTGACCCAGAGTGAGGTTGCGGCGCTCGCGTAACTCGGCGTAGCCGGCCCACGCGGCGTCGAGCGCGTGCAGCTGCTGCGCTGCATCCCACACATCGCTGTCGCTCACGCGATCGGAGACGTAGAAGTCGCGGAGAACTGTGCGCGGGAGCATCCGTCGGCTGTCGTTCTCCAGCGCCTCGATCGCGCGCGTCCGCGCGGCCTCCGTGCGCGCAACGCTCCCGCCGCCGATGCGCCAAATCGAGAGGCCGAGCCCGAGGACCGTGAGGAGGCCGAACGTGAGGAGCAGAAGTCGCATCCACAAGGGCGGATCGTGCATGCCGTCCGCCAGAACGGTCGTGCCGACGAGTACGCCCGCGCCGAGCAACACGATCAACCCCGCAGCGATCCCGCGCGTGACGATCTTGGCGTTATCCGCACGAGTGTCGATGTTCTCGATCTCGCGGAGGGTCTTGTCGCACGTGCGCGGGTCGAAGACGTAGGTGGCGAGCCATTCCGACCAGCGGGGTTCGCTGGCGATCGGCCCGAGTTCGCGCGCCTCCACAGCGGGCGGCTCACCCGGGTTCGACCGCCGCCGCCAGAGCGGACCTGCGATCGACGGCGCCAGGTGTTCGTCTCGCGAGTTGTTCATGAGGTAGGTCGCGCGCCACTCTTCAGGCGGTCGCGAAAGTGTTCGAACGATCTCGGCGGCGCTGGCTTCGGCAGGTGACCCGTCTCCGGGGAATCGCAAGAAGACCTGGAACGGATGCTCGGGATCCCGGTCGATGAGAGATGAAAGCCACACTCTGATCCGTGCAGGATCATCATGGTCGGGACCGACCCAGTCGAGCTTCACCCCGCGCTCGCTGAGGAGCTCGTGATCCACCCGACCGAACACCAGGCGCCGTGCGGCATCCATCGGAGTCTCCCACGAGCGATCGGCCCGGACGCGCTCGACCTCCTTTTCGTATGCGCCAACAGGGAAGGAGACACCGCGTCAACACCGTTCGGCACGCCGCTCACCCAATCCCAGTGAACGGCCTTGCCATCGGGCGAGATGTCGATGTCGACCCAGCCACACTCGGAATCCCCACATCCCGGGCACGATGAGATCAGCGCACGCCGCTCGTCGACCTCGACCGTGAAGTGGTCGATGTCGACGGGGTGGAGGCCGGAGGAGAGGCTGGCGGCGACCGAGACATCATTGATGTAGATGCACAGCTCCACTCCCGTGCTGCTCGCCTCCGACGGCTCGATCGCGAAGCGGATGCTGTCACTCGCGATGCGCTCCCAGCGACGCCCGTCAATCACGCGCGACACCCATCGTTCTCGTCTGGGCGGGTGGGGAATGCCGAGCTCTTCGCACGTAGCGAGGAGAAGCCGCTCGGTGGCGACCTCGTCGTTGGCCGGCTGCCCGGCGAGAATCCGCAGGCTCGGGCTGTCGAGGTCGTCGACGAGGGCGGCCACCGCGGCATCGATGACGCGGAGGCTCCAATCTTCGCCCCTCGCGTGCACCGCGCGGACGATCGCGTCGAAGAATCGGAGTTCGGGGGTTTCAGTCATTGAGGGACCTCCTGTTCCCCACCGCATCAGCGACCCCACATGACTTCACCATCGCAGCCAATGCTCCTTCTTCCACTCCAGAAGACACCGACGGCACCGCCTCGACCGCGATCACACGCCGGACGAACATCCAGATCAGGCCAACGCCCACGAACAGCGCGCTCCCCAGCACCATCCACATCGGCACGGCGCGGGCCCAGCCCTCGACCTGCACCTCGTCGACGACGAACCCGAGCCAGAATGTGACTGGCCCGCACGATGCGGCGATCGCCCCGCTGACGGAGAGGTGCCACGGAACGCCCGTCTCGCGAATCATCAGCCGCACCAGCACGCAGACCACCACTGCGACGGTGAACGCCACGGGAAGAGCAGCAATGTTGCGCGCGAGGGCGTCGCGGCGCTCTTGTGCGAGAAGCTCCCAGGCGGCGGTGAAGGACGGTGTCCACGACCCGACGGAGATCGCCAGCGCGAGCGCCGCGAGCCCGAGATATGCGAACGCCGCGATGATCGTCTGCCAGACCGCACGCGTGCGCAGCGACATTACCGACGCGCCACCTATGCCTGCTTCTGGTCGCACCAGAATCACCCCCTCATGAATAAGACGACCTGCTGCGTCGAACATGACGGCGCTACGCCACCTGTTACGCGAACGAGACGAGAAACCTCGAGTTCTTCAGCGTGCGAACACCATCGGGAGCATCAGCTCCAGCGCCTGCATGGTGAGAACGACGGTCCAGTACGTCATCGCCACGAAGGCCAGCGACTGCGAGATCACCGACACCATCAGCGGCGCACGCTCGGTGCTGCCCTGCCGCCGGACGACGACGTGTCGCCCGATCACGTAGACCAGGGGCGACAGGAAGGTCCACGCCCAGGGAAACGGCTGGAGGAACCCGCGACCCGTCAGCGCGCGCACATCAAGCACGGCGAATCGAACGGATGCCGCGTACGCGCCCCATCCCAGAATGAACGACGTCCACAGCCACGGGCTGAAAAAGAGTTCGAAGAACAGCGACATGAGCTCGCTCGCGACTCCCGCGGAGTCGTATGTCGGCTGGTCTACACGCGCGACATCATCGACCATCAGTTGGACGATTTGCGGGAAGATCCGCTGCCAATCAGCGAGGTAGCCGAACGCCAGAATCGACGTCAAGATCGGCAGGGCGACGATGAGCCAGTTCCAGACGGTGCGCGAGCTTGCCGGCGGAAGGCTCTGCGCCGGAGGCACGATCATGCGTTAGCCTCGCGTTCGGCATCCGTTCGGTCATCGAGGTTCACCGTCGTGTAGAGGTCGACGCCGAGCGCCGCGACCTGCGCCATCAGCTCGGCCGGCAGCACGAATCCGCCCTGGGCGGAGTCGGAGTCGGCCGTCCACCAGATGCAGGTCTCACAGTCCGCCGGAAGCAGAGGCACCCTCCCCGCTACGGGACGGCAGGCATCGAGCAACCAGCGCAGCGCGACAGTGCCGGTTCGGTCGTCTTCGGTGTTGTCCATCCGGTCGGAGTCGATGCACCAGACGTTGCACTCCTGCACACGACCCGAGCGCAGAACTGTGCCTCTGGGGATGACCCCGGTGGGCTGGATGCCGAGCACCTCCGTGATGGATGCCAGTGGCGTCTCCATCGATCGCACGACGAAGGATGCCAGCCCGGATTGAATCATGCGCGCCACTCACCGTTTCCTTTGTTCATCATCGCTCTTGAAGCTCTTCCAGAATCTGTAGAGTCCGCTTCCCAGCGCAGCGAAACCGAGCCCTCCGGTCAGGACGACCTCGAACGGCTGATCGCCCTTCCTCAACGTCGGAACTCCGTCGCGGACGTCCAACCAGTACGCCAGCGCGAGTAGCGCCACCCCTGCGAAGAACAGGAGGAGATTCAGCCACCGGTACGTGTTCCGCCTCCATGCGCTGCTCACTCATCCTCCGATCGACGTTCACGGTCTCGCGCTCGGTGCTCCCGCCGGGCAGCATGGCCACGTCTTCCGAAGAGACGACCGAATGCACTGAGTAAGCCTCTACTTCGCAACTCTCCACCGCCACGCCGTTCAGGTTCTCGTGCCGAGTTCAGCCACTCAGCGGCGTTCCACACGACCGGCTCGGCGCCGACATCGTCGAACCGAATCCAGGGATCGCTACTTTGCACCAGGCAGATCAATCGGGAACCGATGAGCGAGGCTGCTCTCGAATGATGCGCTGCGAGATGCAGGACGCCATGCGCGATTTCCGGAAGCCGGTGGGCGAACGCATCGAAGCCGGTAAATACCAGCACCAGTCCGGTCGACTCGGGATCCCAGCCGTACTCCTGCAGAACGAGGTCACGAAGGCAGTCGTTGAGCGCCGCGTAGTTGCGACCGTAGTACTTCGGAAAGTCGAGCTTCGCGGCCACCTCTTGGTGCAAATCCTGCTCATCGCGCCACGACCCCGCGTCGAATGACCTGATCTGATATCCGAGTGCGGCAAGGCTCGCAACTGTCGAGTCGAGCACCTCGTGGCGATAGAACAGCGTCACCGGGCTGTTCATCAACAGGCGATAGCCGAGGTTGTCGTTGAACTCGTCCTCGATATCGAAAGCGGTCATTCTCGACTACCGCCCCTCAGCATGCGGTCACGTCTGCGCATTGGGTCGCACCCGCCCATGCTGCGCTGAACGCAATCGCAGCGACGATGAGAGCACCAATGCCGATGAGCACAACGAACCGCATCTTCGGGAGCCGACGACTGATCTCCTCCCGACCGCACCCCCGAGCGCTCGCTGAGCGCCGGAGGAGAATCCGAACACCTTCACCCGGTGCCCCACCATCAACCGACCGCAGACGACAGCGACCAGCCCTGCAGCAATCGCAAGATAGTTTTCGATCGTCACTCAGTTCCTCCGGTAGTCGCTGTCGCTTAGGAGCCTTCGTGGAATCACCCCAAAAGCCACGCCCCATTGAAGAGACGACCGAAAGCCCGGAATATGACGCGACTTCAGGCGCAACCGCTGAGCAGCAGCACGACTGCCAACGTCGGCACGAGGCCCAGGACTCGTCGGGATCGACCTGCGATCGGCGTCCGGTTCATTGGCGCTCGACCGCCGGGGGAGCCAATTGCGACACGGCCGACGGCCGAAACTCAGACGCCAAGTTCACCACGCCCGACACCGTCACCGATGCGGCGAGCCCGTGCTCAGGTCTGCGAGGGGATCGGGGGCCAGCGTCGGGAGGTATCCCCTCCGGTGCCCATGAAGCCGTACCGAAGAGCTCATCGATGG
This sequence comes from Microbacterium galbinum, assembly GCF_023101185.1. Lineage (GTDB taxonomy): Bacteria > Actinomycetota > Actinomycetes > Actinomycetales > Microbacteriaceae > Microbacterium > Microbacterium galbinum. The sequence continues at coordinate 2,028,544 of NZ_CP078077.1, read as the reverse complement.
ACATCACGAGTCTTCAGCGAGCGCTCGCCTCAGCCACGCGCTTCTCGATCGAAGCGAAGATCTCGGGCGAGATCAGCCGCGCAGGAATCGTCTGCGGGGTTCCGTTCATCGTCATCAGCACGACGCCCTTGCGCCGCCGCACCTGCGAGACCTGAGCCCACCGCGTCTGAGACGTCGCAGCGGCATCCCCGAACTCGATCGCGTCATCCAATAACCGAACGCTGTATCGAGAGCCGAGCGGCCACGCCGAACGGACGCGGCGGGCGTTCGTGTAGAGCAGGCCGGCGCACAGCGCCCAGAACAGAATCCCGCAGGCGAGTAGAACCGCGCCGGAACGCCCGGCATCAGTGAACAGGTCTGCGACTCCCCCCACGATCAACGTCGCACCGATAACAGCAACGACAACCACGACGATCGCGGACTGCCCCCCAGACTCCGTTTCGGATGGCTCGGCGGTCGTCCGCCGTGAGGGTGATCGTTCGAGCAGTCACGTCACCGAGGTCACCATCGCGAATCGGCTCGTCGACGGCTGCCGCGTGCGAGTCGGTGCCACGCGTGGCGTGTTCTTCGATGCGAGACAGCATCGTCGCGAACGCTTCGGCGGTCACCATTCGACCGGGGATCACCAAACGTGTTCCCGACACTGTGAAAACGACGGCACTTCCCGAGCGCCTCAGCTCCGAGACCTGTCCCCACGAGAACTGAGAAGCGCCGCCATGCCCTTCGAGGCTCAAGCTCTCAGGGCTGAGCGAAATCGCGCTCGTCGACCCGACAGGAATCGACGCACGAAGGCGCCGACGGTTGTCGATGACCAAGGGCGCGAGAACGAGAAGGGTCACCCCGCCGATCGCCACGACCAGCCAAGCGGGCTGGTCGATGAAGCCATAGATCAGAGCCAGGAACACTCCGAGCACGACACCGATGATCGCTGCGGCCGCTGTGATCAATCTCCAGCCTGCGGCGAGAGCGGCCCGCACGACCGCCCGCCGATCGCCTTTGGTGATGACGATCGAGTTCTCTTCACCCATGAGTTCATTCTTACCCGTTGGCGTCAACGCGACGCTCTTGGAGGCTCCCGCCCCGCGGTTGTCTCCGGGGCTCACGTAACGAATACTACTTCCGCCTGGAACACAACCCCGGCCGGACCCCGCAACAACTCCGCCTGTAACGCAAAATAGCGATTGACGTCAATTAGCCCAGATTTTAAAGGGCCTAGAACCCTCCTTGAGGACCAAGGTAGTTAAGTTTCAGTCAGGAGACTTCACTTTGCCCGATAGCGCGAAGCAAATCTGACAGCCATACGAGGCCGTACGAAATTGCGCGGTCAGGGCTCGTATCGAGCTCCCGGATATTGTCGAAGCTTTCACTAAGTTGCCCAATTGTTAGCCCCGAGGGGGCCGCAGTTACGTCGTAAAGTTGATCTGCAGGTATCGACCAGAAGTAGTCTTCTCCCACTCGAACCGTCATTCCCCTCTTCTCTTCGAGATGATCGAACAAGATTTCTGCGGACCGCCTGAGGACGTCAATGGGTATATTGAGTTCGTAGCTCACTTACATACACCTTTCTCATTGCGGCATCCGATTACCGCGTAAAGCGTCGATCTGTTGCCTGAAATTCCGAATCTCTTGTTCAAGATGCCTAATCCGCCCGTCGATGATGCTTTGGCGTATTTCTGGAGAGCTCGCACCAGCGAGAAACCCCTTGTTATCGTAAAGATCTGGATTGGCTCGGTATGCGTTCAACTTATCGACATGCTCGTCAAGCCGTTGCTGCAAGGAGATTAGCGCCTTCTGCTGCGAGCTAGTCAACCCGTTCGCAGCGCCAGGCGCCACCTTCGGAACGGTAGACGTCCCTCCCTTGCCGACAGCGCCAGCAATGCCAGACACTACCTTCCCTGCAATCGCCCCGACCACACCGCCCACGAAGCCGGCGGCCCCTCCTGCGGCGGCGGCTCCCCCATACCCCGCAGGTGTGCGGTATTGAGGTTCCGTTGTCATCCCGTAGGCGGCGGCGCCACCAACTGCACCCGCGATTATGCCAACAACTAGCGCACACGCGCCCAGCGTAAGGACGCCGCATGCTGCAGTCCCCACGAGCGCGAGAGTCGCAACGATCCCGATCGTGACACCGATTGCGATTCCGCCGATGGTGCGCCAGGTGTCGTCGCTCCATCCGAACAAGTTGCCGCTCCCTCCGCGGCAGTCCTTATCCATGTGGTCACAGCCTGTTGCCGTCAGCAGATGCATGCTCGTGAGGAAGTACTGACTGATCTTCCATGGATTACGGACATCTGTGCGCGGCGAGGTGCTGGGACCCGACTTCCCGAGGGTCTTACCAATCCCCCGCCCGTTCGCCACACCTACAGCAGCCGCGACACCAGCCTTCGACCATGATTTTATCGCCACCGCTTTGCCGAACCCTGCGGCGAGCCCACCCTTCTTCGAGGCATACCCAAGGTGGTCGCTGAACGCGACCGGGGAGTTCTCGACGTACGCGAACCGGTTCAATGACTGCGGGCGCACCAGCAGCCCGCGCCACTCGTCCGGCTGCACCCACGACCCGGTCGCGGTGTCGTAGTCACGGGCGTAGTAGTGATCCAGCCCGAGAGTCGCATCGCCCGGCTGCCCGTCGTTACCGACCAACGACGCCCACCCGGTGGACTCGAACCCGGCAGCACCGAAGTCCGCATAGTCCACGAGATCCGTGATCCGGCCCCCGGCATCCGCCGTCGCCGTCGCATTGCGCGCATCACCCAACACCCACGCGTCGTCGAACGCACCCGCCTGGAACACGACCTCACCCGTCGGATCCCGCAACAACTCCGTCGACCCGTGCAACCCGCTATCCGTCGCAACCGGATCAAGACCATCCCACGTCGTCCCGGTCGTATCCGACCCGAACACCGTCTCATCCGTCACCGACGTACGACGATCCAAACCGTCATACGCATACGACGTCGACCGCCCCTCCGTCTGCGTCGACAACAACCGCCCCGCCGCATCATGACCAAACGACGTCGGGATGCCGTTCACCGTCTGAGACGACCTCAAAGTCGGCGTCGAGCCAATAATGGCGCTAGGAGCGGTCCGGAGCGATTGCCGATACTGCGGGAGGGAGATCGAGCTCAGCAAGGACCGCGCCGATTACACGCCATCGCCTGGCAGATTCAGCGGAGAGCGGATGATCGGGAGTCTCCTCCAGATCTCTCAGCTCCGGCCCAAGGATTATCTCCACCACCCTTTCGATGGCTTCACGCAACGCCTGAGTTCGCATATATGCGCCGATGTATTCCGCATTTGGCACCGGAGCAAGTTCTGTAGTATACACCTTCGTGAAACAATCCGCCGCTTCGGCGCGCAAGAAAGGGAATTTAAGCGAAGCAAACCACGCTCGCAGAAACTCATCACAGGGCCCCTCATCCTCCAGATGACGTTTGTCATCTATGAAGAGTTGATCGAATATCGCCTGCGGCGAAAAAGGTGTAGCAACCTTAATTGCTTTCGTAATATTGCCTTGATATACGAGATCAACAAGTCTTACGGGTTTCATTTCACAATCCAACCGTTCCCAATTTGACCACCCGGCCCGACTCGAACAACAATCTCTTCCCCCTTGTAAAACCAGTGGTAATCGACATGACCCCTTGGGTCAGGCCGTGCAGTGCCGTACGCTCTAGCCCTCGCCATCAGGTCAGCCACCTCCGCTCGCGTCTTGGCAAGCCTATCCCAATAGTGCCCTTCTCGGATGATGTGTGACCATTTATGATTATTGAACGAAAGAATGTACCTCTTCGAGATTTCCCTAATTGCGGCATTAACGCCGACCTTCGCCCCAACCTTGACTGATGCAGTTGCAATTGCGGCCGACGCAGCGGCGCAGATTCCCACGGTTGCCACAACGCACACCGCGAGTGCCGCGATGCCGATGATGGCGCCGAAGAACAACAGCGTTCCCCACAGGTCCAGCGCTCCGTCCGACTGACCCGAGAAGCGAGATTTGATCGGCAGGCAAGAGGCGCAGGGATCGTCATCATGTGTTGCGGACGTATACACGTTGGAGCGACTCATTGGGACGATCGCGCCGCCTGGGCCACCGCCACCCCGTGACAGCGTGCCCGGACGTTCACCGCCGCTCGTTCCCATCGAATGTCGCGGGAGTTTCGGGCCGTTTGCCTTGCTGATCGCCGCAGCGATCCCGCCCTTCTTCACGGCGTGCTTCGCATACGCCTTCGCGACGCCACCTTTGAGCCCGCCACCGATCGGCAGGAACCCGAGGTGGTCACTGAACGCGACCGGCGAGTTCTCGACATACGCGAACCGGTTCAACGACTGCGGGCGCACCAACAACCCGCGCCACTCGTCCGGCTGCACCCACGACCCGGTCGCGGTGTCGTAGTCACGGGCGTAGTAGTGATCCAGCCCGAGAGTCGCATCGCCCGGCTGCCCGTCGTTACCGACCAACGACGCCCACCCGGTGGACTCGAACCCGGCAGCACCGAAGTCCGCATAGTCCACGAGATCCGTGATCCGGCCCCCGGCATCCGCCGTCGCCGTCGCATTGCGCGCATCACCCAACACCCACGCATCGTCGAACGCACCCGCCTGGAACACGACCTCACCCGTCGGATCCCGCAACAACTCCGTCGACCCGTGCAACCCGCTATCCGTCGCAACCGGATCAAGACCATCCCACGTCGTCCCGGTCGTATCCGACCCAAACCGGGTCTCATCCGTCACCGACGTCCGACGATCCAACCCGTCATACGCATACGACGTCGACCGCCCCTCCGTCTGCGTCGACAACAACCGCCCCGCCGCATCATGACCAAACGACGTCGGAACACCATTCACCGTCTGAGACGACCGATTACCCGCACCATCGAACGAGTACGACGCAGAACCCGCATTCACACCCGTCGTCTTGGTCGACGTGAGCTGCCCGGCAGCGTTGAACTGTGCCGTCAGATGAGAATCCCCCGCCTCAGCGCCCGTGACATCCCACGACGTGCGATTACCCGCCTCGTCATAGCCGTACGCGTTCGTCTCACCATCGGATGCCTCCGACTGCGTCAGGCGGCCGAGGTTGTCGTACGTGAAGGTGTGAGAGAGAGTGTCGACCGATTGCGTGGTGTCGGGCCCTTCGACAGGCTCAGGGACCGACGGCGCGTCAGGGACCGACGGTGTGGACGGGGTGTCGGGCCCTTCGACAGGCTCAGGGACCGACGGCGCGTCAGGGACCGACGGTTCCGCGATCTCGGGACCCGTAATCGTTCGGACGGAGTCCGTCACACTGCCCGCGGCGTCGTACTCGTACGTGTACTCGAGCGACGCACCGGCGGGAACCGGAGACTCCACCTCGGGCAGCGTGCGCCGCTCGAGATAGTCCCACGTCTTCACACACGGCTTCTGCCCACCCGCGGTCGGCGCCTGCCGCTCGGCGAGATACGTGCCCACGGCACGGCACTCCACGGCATCCGTCTTCAACGGCTCCGGCTCGGGGTCGGCAGGCACCGACTCCGGCTCCGGCGTCTCGTGCAGCACCCGCGTGACCTGACCCAGCGGGTCGTACTCGAACGAGCTCGTCACCTGGTTCGGGCGGGTGATGCCCGTCAACCGGCTCTCGGCATCCCACGCATATTCGACGACTCCCTCGGGCGTCGACTGCGTCGCCACATCACCCGCGGCGTCGAACGTGTAGGCCGTCTCGGTGCCATCCGGATACGTCAGCGACTCGCGCAGACCCGCCGGCGTGTACGTCGAGGTGAGCGTGTCACCCCGGGTGTCGGTCTGCTCGAGCAGACGACCCACCTCGTCGTAGACCCACCCGGTCGTGCCGGTCGGGTCGTCCATCACGATCGGCTGCTGCTCGCCGCTGTACTCGAACGACACCTCGCCGTCCGACCGCACCAGCGTCTCGACATCACTGCGCACGTCGTACGTGTACGCCGCCACGAGTCCAGCCGGGTTCGACACCCGCTCGACGCGACCGGCGTCGTCGTACGCCGTCTTCGTCTCGATGCCCGTCGGACCGGTCTCGGTCGTCTGACGCCCCGCCGCGTCGTACGCGAAGGTCGTCTCCGCCCCCAGCGGGTTCGTGATCTTCTCGAGAAGACCGGTGGCGGTGTACGCGTACGCGGTCTTCACGTTCACATCGGCGGCGGCATCCGCCCCGGGCTCGTAACCCTCGATGACCCCGACGAGCTGACCCGCCTCGTCGTACGAGAAGGCCGTCGCCTCGCCGACCGGATCGACGGCCTGCGTCTGCCGGCCGGCCTTGTCGTAGGCGTACGTGCTCACGCCGCCCGCGGCATCCGTCGCCGTCACCAGGCGCGATGCCTTGTCGTAGGCGTAGGTCGTGACCCCGCCGAGCGCATCGGTCTGCGACACCAGGCGCCCCGCGGCATCGTAGGCGTAGGTCGTGCGCGCCCCACCGGGCGCGACGATCGCCGTCTGCTGCCCGTTGCGGTCGTACTCGATCGCGGTCGTGCGACCGTCGGCATCGAGGATGCTCGTGATCCGCCCCACGGCGTCGTACGAGAATTCGGTGACCGCACCGGTGGCATCGGTCTCACGCAGCACCTGGCCGGCGGCATCCACCTCGTAGAGCGTCGGATTGCCGTTGCGGTCGACGATCCCGATGAGGTTGCCGTCGATGTCGTACAGGTACTCGGTCTCGAACCCGGCCGGGTCGATGACGAGCGTCACCCGATCCATCGGGTCGTACTCGTAGGTCGTGACGCCGCCCGCGGCGTCGGTCTGCGACACCACGCGTCCGGCGGCGTCGTACTCCACCGACGACGCGGCACCCGTGGCGTCGGTGGTCGTGACCGGGCGACCGAGATCGTCGATCGTCGAGGTCGTCTCGGCACCGAGAGGATCGACGGATGCCGTCTGCACCCCGGTCTCGTCGTACCGGCGCTCCCACTCCCCGCCGTTCGGGTCGATGACACCCACCGTGCGGTAGGCCTCGTCGAGCACGAACGCGGTGGTTCCGCCCTCGGCATCCGATGACGCCGTCAGGTTGTCTTCACCGTCGTAAGCGAACGTCGATGCGCCGCCCTCGGGATCGGTCACTGTGACCAGGCGCGCCAGCGCATCCCACGTGTATCCGGTGACCGCGCCCATCGGGTCGGTCGCCGCCGTCAGCTGCCCGTTGCCGTCGTAGGCGTAGGTGGTGACCCCGCCCTCGGCATCCGTCGTCGATGCGAGGCGGTCGCCCGCATCCCAGGCGAACGACGAGACGCCGCCGGCCGCATCGGTCACCGCGGTGAGGCGGTTGCTCGCATCGTAGGCATAGGTCGTGACCCGGCCGATCGCATCGGTCGACGACACCAGGTTGCCCCGCGCGTCGTACGCATAGGTCGTGGCGGCTCCCGACGGCAGGATGCTGCGTGTCAGGTCGCCCGCCGCGTTGTACTCGAACCGCACGCTCGTGCCGTCGGCCTGCTGCACCTCGGTGATCAGGCCCTGCGCGTTGTAGACGTTGGTCTCGGTGCGGTCGCCGTCGAGATCGGTCGCCGTCTCGACGTCGCCGCCATCGGTGTACGTGTAGCTCGTGACGGTGCCCGACGGGTCGACCTCTTCGATCAGGTTGCCGTCGTCGTCGTAGGTGTACTCCCACGTGCGACCGGCCTCGTCGGTGTGCGACGACACGTTGCCGACGTCGTCGAACTCCCACGTCGCCTTCTCACCGGCGGTGTCGACGATGCCCGTGATGCGGGCCTTGTCGTCGTACTCGAACACGGCCACGCCGCCCTCGTTGTCGGTGTAGGTCGTCTTGCCGTCGGCGTACGCGAAGGTGCGCACGTTGCTCTCGGCATCCAGCTGCCGCACCACGCGGCCCGCCGCGTCGTACTCGTTCACGAGATACGTGACGCCGTTGCCGTCGGTGGCCGTGAGCATCCGGTGCTCGGCGTCGTACGTGAACGACTGCACGGTGCCGTCGGCGCTCGTGATCGACATCAGATCGCCGGCGTCGTTGTAGGCCAGCGACCAGGTGCGACCGTCGGGCAGCGTGAAGCCCGTGATGCGGCCGACGCCGTCGCTCGCGACCTGCACGGTCTGCCCGGCGGCGTCGGTGATCGAGGTCAGCGGCGTGAACTGGTGCACGTCGGGGTCGGATGCCCCGTACGTGAGGGTCGTGGCGTTGCCCTGGCGGTCGACGTGCCGGGTGAGCTCGCCGATGCCCCAGATGTCGGCGGCGTCGAAGACCCAGGTCTCACCCTCGTCACTCGTGAGGTTCAGCTGGCCCGCGCCGCCCTCGGTGAGGGTGAGGCCGAGCCCCTCCTCACCCGTGTAGCCACCGGCGCCGTCGCTCGCGAAGACGAACGACGCACCGTCGCCACGCACGACCATGACGGAGTTGTCGTCGAAGCGCTGCGCCCGGGCTCCCAGCCCGAACGTCCAGCCCGCGCCGACCCGCGAGAGCCGGCCGTCCTGCGCGTTGTAGACGAGGTTCGCCGCGATCGACTGCGCGCCGGGGCCCGCCAGGTCGAACAGCGGGAACGACTCGACCAGGTTTCCGGTCGAGAACGACACCGGATCGGCGCCGTAGGTCTGGTAGTTCTGGTAGCCCAGGTGGCGCCAGCGGGCGAGCTCGGCCTGCGACGGCGGCGAAGGCCAGCCGCCCAGCACGGGGTCGGTGCAGTCGAAGCCGATCGACTCGAGGTACCCGCCGAGGCTGCGGAACGTGCCGTCGACGATGCTGCCGAAGCCCTGATCGATGACCGCACGGTCGTAGTTGTGATCGAGGAACAGCGTCTCGACGTGCGCGTACGCCCCCGGCACCCCGCCGAACTGCGCGAACGGGAAGTTCGCGTTCGACGGCTCGATGTTCGACGGACGCCCCGTGTAGGTCGGCATGTGCGTGACGAACGAGTCGCGCAGTTGGTTGTCGGCACCCGAGCCGCGCGAGTAGGCCATCGTGCCGCCCTCGGCCTCGTTGCCCCACGCGTACCCGTTCCACGTCGCGAAGCCGAAGCTCACGGTGGCGACGGGGTTGGCGGATGCCGCGACGCCGGCGCGGGTATCGCGGGAGACGAACGGGATGCCGGCCGCGTTCGTGACCACGACTCGGGCCTTGCACTGCAGTTCGAGGTAGCTCTTGAGCCCCTGCACGAGGTTCCAGTTGTACGGGAACTCGGTCGCCGGAGCCGGCGTCTGCACGACGCCCTCGTCGTTGTCGGGGTCGAGCACCACCACCGGTCCCGGCGGAACCGGGAACGGGGTGCCGATCACGACGAACTGCGACAGGTGATCGGACTCGCCCTTGACCGTCTGCGTCTCGGCGTCGAAGTACGACGGCAGCTCGGTCCACGGCTCGTCGGGCGTCGATCGCGTGTAGATGCGCAGGGTCGAGGTCTCGACCTCGGCCTCTTCGACGCGCGCCATGTCGACGTCGAACTCGAGCGTGATGCCCGGAATCACGTCCTTGACGACCGGGCCGTGCTCGGGGTCGTCGCTGGGCAGATCGATCAGCTCGGCGGGGAAGCTCGTGACCTTCTCGCCGGCATCGTTCAGCGCGACGATCTCGACCGGATCGCTCACCACCACACCCGAGGTGTCGACCACGGCCGAGCGACGCGCCTGCGCCTCGGACGGCGCCTCGGTGAGGCTGAGCGAGACGCGAGCCTCGAGGTCATGGCCCGAGAACGTCGCCTGCACGCCGAGCGCGTCGGAGGCGATGTCGGTCGGCTCGCCGGGGGCGAGATCGGATGCCGCGGCCGAGGTCTCGATCGGCTTCGAGGTGCCGTTGGAGGTGTGGGTGGTGGCGCTGGTGGTCGTGGAGATTCCGCCTTGGACGGGCGGGGCCGCCGGGGCGGGGGTCTCGGTGGCGGTGCCGGTGGTGTCGTCGGTGTCGTCGAGCTCACCGTCGGCGTTCAGGCCGGCGGCCGCGTAGACCTTCTGCAGCACTTCGGAGCGGGCCTGCTCCATGAGCTCTTGGGGCGTGAACGGTGCGGGTGCCACGGCGCCGACACCGAGAACCAGCGCCGCGATCGCACTGACCGCGACGGACCTCGACCACATCAGCGACCAGCCTCGGTGGAGTCGTCGGTGTCGGGGGTCGGGTCGGTGCCTTCGGCATCCGGGGAGGTGTCGGCTTCTGCGGCGGGTTCGTCGAAGACGTCGAGGTCGGAGTCCGCGTCGGCATCCGAGTCGGTCTCGGTCGGCGCAGCGGCATCCGTATCGGTATCCGTGTCGGTGTCGGCATCCGCGTCATCACCCGAGTCGATGTCCGCCGTGGCGGCGGCGTTGCGGCGGCGCTGCCAGATCCAGAGTCCGAGGCCGCCGCCGATCAGCACGACGGCGAGGATGATGATCCAGAGGGCGATCGTGCCACCGGTGATGGCGAGGTCGTCGACGCGCACGACGCAGGCGGCGAGCTCCGCAGCATCGGAGACGCCGTTGCCGTCGTAGTCCTCCGAGCCGTCCGCGCAGGTGCGCGTGCCGCAGATCACGAACTCGACCCAGTCGCCGATGCGGTCGCCGTCGGCGTCTTCGAGCGAGTTCGAGCAGGTGTCGGTGCCGCAGACGAGGCGCTCGGCGAAGTCGGGGATGCCGTCCTTGTCGCGGTCGGCCGTGGGCGAGGCGCACGTGGTGCTGCCGCACGAGAGCACTTCGGTCCAGTCGGGGATGCCGTCGGCGTCGCGGTCTTCGGTGCCGATCGCACAGGTCGCGGTGCCGCAGACCTCGCGCTCGACGACGTCGGGGATGCTGTCGCCGTCGGAGTCCTTCTCGTCCGCCGAGGCGAACACCACCGGAGCGGCCGCGACGCTCGCGATCACCGTGTCGGTGGAGGCGGGTTCGACCGCCTGTGCCATGACCGGTGTCGACATCAACGACACCAGTGCGACTGCTCCGACGATTGCGCGCGCGACAACACGTCGCACCATGTACTTGGGCAAAGTCATCCCCCCGGATGTTCACAGGCGCCTCATATGCGCCGCTCTGGGGATTCACAGTGGCCTATGTCTTCGCGCAATTGCAAGCCGAATTGCGCGACACGCCGAGCCCAGAAAAAAGATTCCGTTTTCGCGTCATAAAACGCGGAGTTCCTCGTCTAGGCGATAGCACGAGCACTTTCCCGGGTCGCCTCTTTTGGCATTTTGGTATATCGGGTGCGGGCGTTTATCCGTCGCGAATTCCGAATTCGTGCGGGGCGGAATCCTTCGACAGGCTTCTTAGCGCCCCAGCGCCGCGACGGAGCGACGCGGTGAGGCTGGGTCCCTGAGCTTGTCGAAGGGTCCCCCACAAGACACTCCTCCCCCGGCACAACTTCGGAGATCCGATCCGACACACCGCACGAACGGATGCCGTCACCGGCGCGTCGCGCCAGAACTCCGAAGTTGTGCGGGGGCGGGGCGCTTCGACAGGCTCAGCGACCCAGTTCAGAGGCGGAGCGACCCCGCGAAGAGACTGGGTCCCTGAGCCTGTCGAAGGGTCCCCGCGAGACACTCCCCGGGTACGAGAAAACCCCCGCCACTCTCGCGACGGGGGTTTCAGGTGATGTGCGCCCGAAGGGACTCGAACCCCTAACCTTCTGATCCGTAGTCAGATGCTCTATCCATTGAGCTACGGGCGCCCAGCCCGCTCAGCGGGCCGTGGAATAGCCTACATGAGACTCGACGCGAAAGCGAAACGAGCCCCTCAGGCGGTCTCGGCGGACTCCTTCTCGGCGTCCTTCTCCTTCTTCTTGCGCTTCGCCTTGGCGCGCTGCAACGACGACAGCGCCTGCAGATCGACGAGCCGCAGCGCCTGCATCCGCGCCTCGCGCATGCGGGAGTAGTCAGGATCCTGATCGGGACGCATGCCCTCGACACGCAGTCGACGGTCGAGGTTGTGCCGCACGTCGGACCACGCACCCTCGCGCGCCTCTTCGACCATCGCGCCGAGCTGCTCGGGGTCGTCCATCATCTCGCGCAGCTTCGCCGCGACGCCGCTCGACTGCTTCGCCCGTCGCCGCAGGTTGCGCACATCGCGGTCGCGGTAGTCGTGCGTGCCGCGCGGATCGGAGTGCCGACCACGCGCCCGCTTGCGCAGGGCGGTGACGTTCGCAGCCGCCGCCTCGGACTCCTCGGCCATCGCTCGCAACGCCTCACGGGCGTCGGCGATGTACTTCTCGGTGTCGAAGATCCCGTCCTCGGCGATCGTCCCGACGAGGATGTGGTTCTTGATCGCGAGGCGCGCCGCAGCGGTCGCGATCGCGACGCCTTCGGCGATGGCATCCGCTGTTCGTCCCACCGGAACCTCCTCCCTTCGAGCGTACCCGTATCGCCCGCGCGCAGCCTCGGCCAGAATGGGCAAGAGCCCGCTCGGCTCGCCCTCGAGGAGTATGCATGCGGCCACTGACATTGCCCGGAAGCACGACCGTCATCACCGGCGCGGCCAGCGGCATGGGGGCCGAGGTCGCCCGCCAGCTCGCGGCCGCCGGCGCGCACCTCGCCCTCATCGACCACAACGCCGAGGCGCTGCAGGCCCTCTCGACCGAACTCGCCGGTCCGCGCAACCCGAGCGCGCCGCCCGTCACCATCCACGTGGTCGACCTTCGCGACGACGACGCGGTGTTCGCGACGGCATCCGACATCACCGCCGCCCATCCTCGGATCACCGCGCTCATCACCTGCGCGGGGTCGTCGATGCTCGGCGACATCGACCAGCTCACGATGGAGGAGATGCGCTGGCTCACCGACGTGAACCTCTGGGGCACGGTGTCGATCACGAAGGCGCTCCTGCCCGCGCTGCGCCGCGCCCCCGCCGCCCACATCACGCACCTCGCGAGCGTCTACGCCCTCGCCGCACCCGCCGGTCGCATCCCGTACGCGCTGAGCAAGTACGCCGTGCGCGGGTTCTCCGAGGCCCTGCGGCACGAGCTCCAGGGCAGCACGGTGTCGGTCGGCGCAGTGTATCCGGCGGGCGTGCGCACGGGCATCATCCTGCACGGTCGGTACGCCGCCGCGATCCCGCCGGCCATCGCCGATCGGGCCGCCGCCGCACAGGCCGCGATGTACCACACCGAACCCGCGGATGCCGCGGCGCGCATCGTGCGCGCGACCGTCCATCGCCGGGCGCGCACCATGATCGGCCGCGAGGCCCGGCTCATCGACGTGCTCACGCGCCTCTCCCCTGCCGGGTACTGGCGCGTCATGCGCGGGCCGCTGCGCGAGGCCATCGACACGACGACACCCATCGACTGAGCCAGCGACCGGCCGTCAGCCCACCGCGCCGACCCAGATGCCCGATGCCCACGCCTGCTGATCGCCGTTGCACCCGACATCGCCCGGGTACCCGCGCACGACGGCCATGCAGTTGGCCAGGAACTCGGGGTCTCCCCCGAACATCGACTGGTACGAGCCCGAGGCGTTGAGCGCACCCCACACCTGGAATTGGTAGATATGCGCGAGCTCGTGCGCCATGGCCCACTGCAGGCGCCCGGTGCTCCAGTTCGCGATGTCGGCGCGGTACTTGATGTAGCCGCCGCTGTTCGCGCAGGCCGGGGCCGTGCCGCCCGCGCACGACGACGACTCGTACAGGCCCACGCCCGCCCCGCCCACCTGGTCGAGGGCGGCGCGCACGCGCGCGTACCCGTCGGGTCCGCTCGTGCTCCAGGCCGGCCCGGCAGGACCCGCGGTGACGATCTGCGCCGCCTGCCAGTCGGAGACCTCCTCGCCCACCTTCTCGGTGAGCGCGTGAACAGTGGCGGTGGCCGCGACGACCACTGCGGGATCCGACCGCTCGGCGAGCACCGTCTGCTGCGCATTCAGAGCGGATGCCCGGTGCGCCGCCGTGTCGACCTTGCCGTCCGCGCCCTCCAACGCCGTGGAGAGAGCGGCGATCTCATCGACGAAGGCGGGGCGCACCTCGAGCACCGCGTCGCGGTCGGCGGCATCCTCTTCGGCGCGTTCGACGGCCCCTTCGAGATAGACGGTGCGCGCGGCAGAGGTGTTCGCCTGCTCGGTCACGGCGATCAGTTCGGCGACCGTCTCGGCGCGCTCCGCCTCGAGAGCGGTGGCCCGATCGACCACGGCGCCGCCCACCAGGATCGCCGCAGCGATCGTCACCGCCATCGCGCGCCGGATCACTGCATGAATCCCGTGGTGTCGGTGAGCTCGGCATCCTGCTCGGCGATCTGCGAGCGCAGGGCCGTGAGCCGTGCGGCGAGGCCGAGGTTGTCGTCACCGATCTCGTCGAGACGCTCGGTGGTCTGCTCGACGCGCTCGTGGAGCTGGGCGACCTCGGCCGCGCGCTGCTGGTCGGCGAGCACGACGATCGTCGCTCCCCCGATCAACAACAGACCCCCGACGACGACGGCTACGCCTCGCATACCGCTCCCCAGAGAACGCGAACACACCCAACAGGCCCAATATAGCGGTGTGCCGGGGCAACGTGAGGGCGAAGTGCGGCGGACCAGCCGTTCACAACTCCGGAGGTTTCAGCTCGAACTGGCCCGAAGCGGTCGTCCCGCGATGCAAACCCTCGTTCTTCCGGAGTTACGAACGCCGGGCCGCCGCCACGCACGAGCGCAGCCGCTGCCACGCACGAGCGCAGCCGCTGCCACGCACGAGCGCAGCCGCCGCCCCTCAGACCTCGACGCCGCGCGCCAAGCGCCGCTCGGCCGCGAGCCGCCCGCTCGCGAGGTGCTGCGGGATCAGCGTGCGCAGGGCGTCGGAATCGCGGGCCTCGATCGCCTCGAGAATGATGCGGTGCTCCTCGGCCATCGCCAGGAGGTCGTCGTGCTGACCGAACAACCACTGCAGCCGCGTGAGGAAGACGGTGATCAGCTCGTTGAGCATGTCGTTGCCGGCGAGGCGCGCGGCGATCTCGTGGAACTCGCCCGCCGCGATCCGCGCACCTTCGGCATCGCCCGCGAGGGCCGCCGCCATCTCACGCTCGTAGGCGAGGCGGATGCGCTCGATGCCGTCCTCGTCGTGGCGCTCGGCGGCGAACACGAAGATCAGGGTCTCGATCGCCTCGCGCACCTCGGCGAAGTCCTGGATGTCCTGGTGCGTGAACTCGCGCACCACGGCCCACGTGCGCGGCCGTGCGACGACGACGCCCTCCGACACGAGAACGCGGATGGCCTCGCGCACCGGCAGCCGCGAGACGTGCAGCTCGGCGGCGATGTCACGCTCGACGAGTCGCGAACCCGGGGCGCGCCGACCCAGCACGATGTCATCGCGCAGTATGCGCGTCACTCGCACCGACTCCAGTTCGGTAGCCCCCGCCCCCGTCATTCCGGCAGTCTTGCACTCGCAGAGCGAAATCGCCAACTTTGGTATCCCAGGGCGAGAATATTCACCTGAATGAGACGGGGGACGGATGCCGCGGCATCCGTCCCCCCGTCGTGAAATCGATCTCGACTCAGGGCAGGCGATTCGCCTTCGCCAGGTTCGCCTCGAGCTCGGCCGCGTTCTGCCGCACGACGTACGCCGGGCGATCGCGCTCGACCCGCCACGACTCGCTGAGGGGTCCGATGTTCACGGTGTCGAATCCGATCTCGTCGTAGAACTTCGTGACGAACGCGACGGCCTCGTCGTCGCCCGCGGTCGCGAGCGCGCGGCGGTCCGGCGTACCGGCCGGGGTTCCGTCCGACGTGATGTCGGCGGCCATGATGTGGTTGAACGCCTTGGCGATGCGCGAGGTGGGCAGGTGCGCCTGCACGATCTCGGAGGTCGTGGTCTCGCCCTTGTCGAGTGCGTCGATGTGGCCGTCGCGCTCGAAGTAGTAGTTGTTCGTGTCGAGCACGATCTTGCCGGCGAGCGGTTCGACCGGCACGTCACCGATCGCCCTGAGCGGCACCGTCACCACGACGACATCGCCCTCCGCGCCCGCGTCGACCGCGGTCGCCGCCTTCGCCTTCGGGCCCAGCTCGTCGATGAGATCCGTGAGGGTCTCGGGTCCGCGCGAGTTCGCGATCACGACGTCGTAGCCGGTGGCGACGGCCGCGCGAGCGACCTGAGCGCCGATGTGTCCTGCACCGATGATTCCGATAGTGGTCATGCAGGGGCCAACGCCCACCGCCCGCCGGTATTCCGAGAAGTCCCCGGATGACGTCGGCGCGCCCTAGGCCGAGGGCGACAGCGTCGACTTCTGCAGGGCGTCCTCCGCGGCGACCCACGCGAGCATCGCGCACTTCACGCGCGCCACGTACTTCGACACCCCGCCGAGAGCCGCGGCATCGCCGAGCAGCTCCTCGTCGGGCTCGATCTTGCCGCGCGAGCGCATCGCCTCGCGGAACGCCGCGATGCGCACGTCGAGATCGTCGACCGAGAGCCCTTCGGCGAGCTCGGCGAGCAGCGACGCGGACGCCTGCGAGATCGCGCAGCCGTGCCCCTCCCAGGCGATCGCCTCGATCGATCCGTCAGCCGCGCGGTGCACCTGCACGGTGACCTCGTCGCCGCAGGTCGGATTGACCTGGTGCGACTGCGCCAGGATCTCGCCCCGCAGGCCGAAGCCGTGCGGCGTGCGCGAGTGGTCGAGGATGAGCTCCTGGTAGAGGTTCTGCAGGTCGCCGGACGTCATGAGCGTGCTCCGAAGAAGTCGATGGCCGCGGCGACGCCGTCGATCACGGCATCCACCTCGGCGTCGGTCGTGTAGAGGTAGGTGCTGGCCCGCGTCGACGAGGTCACGCCCAGACGGCGATGCAGCGGCTGGGCGCAGTGGTGGCCGACGCGCACGGCGATGCCGCGGTCGTCGAGGAACTGGCCGACGTCGTGCGAATGGATGCCGGCGACGTCGAAGCTCGCGAGCCCCACGCGCGGCAGAGCGATGCCCGCGCCGAGCACTCGCACACCATCGATCGCGCCGAGTCCGTCGAGCAGGCGCGCACCGAGCTGGGCTTCGTGGGCGGCGATCCGCGGCATCCCGATCTCGGTCAGGTAGTCGACCGCCGCGGCGAGCGCGATCGCCTGCGAGACCCGCTGCGTGCCGGCCTCGAAGCGCTGGGGCGGAGCCATGTACTCGGCCTCGGTGGTGGTGACGGTGGTGATCATCGAGCCTCCGGTGAGGAACGGCGGCATGATCTCGAGCAGTTCGCGGCGGCCGTAGAGCGCGCCGACACCGGTGGGTCCGAGCATCTTGTGGCCGGAGAGCACGGCGAAGTCGACGTCGAGGGCGCGCACGTCGAGCGGCAGGTGCGGAGCCGACTGGCAGGCGTCGAGCATCACGAGCGCACCGACTTCGCGGGCGCGGGCGATCACCCGCTCGACGGGGTTGATCACGCCGAGCACGTTCGAGACGTGGGTGACGGCGACGAGCTTCGCGCGGTCGGTGATGTGCTCGGCGAGGGTGTCGAGGCGCAGCGCCCCGTCGTCGTCGAGCGGGATCACGCGCAGGGTCGCACCGGTGCGCGCGGCGAGTTCCTGCCACGGGATGAGGTTGGCGTGGTGCTCCATCTCGGTCGTGACGATCTCGTCGCCCGCCCGCAGTCGCAGGGGCTCGGCCGCCGCTCCTCCGCGCCCGATCGAAGCGTTCGAGAGAGAGTAGGCGACGAGGTTCAGCGCCTCGGTGGCGTTCGAGGTCCAGACGATCTCGTCGTCGTCGGCCCCGATGAAGCGGGCGACCGTGGCCCGGGCGTCCTCGAAGAGCTCGGTGGCCTCGGCGGCGAGGGTGTGCGCTCCGCGGTGCACGGCGGAGTTGAAGGTGGTCGCGAACTCGCGCTCGGCGTCGAGCACCGCGAAGGGCCGCTGCGAGGTCGCGCCCGAGTCGAGATAGGCGAGCGGATGCCCATTCACCGTGCTCGCGAGGATCGGGAAGTCCTCGCGCAGCCGACGCACCTCGTCGTCGCTCAGCGGGGTGGCCGGGGCGGTGAGGGACGACGTGCTCATCCTTCTAGCTTCTCACCCCGAGACGGCCTCCGGGCCCTCGGGGGGAGCGACGACGGCCGCCGATTCGGACGGGACCGTGATCAGCCCGTCGACGATGAGCGCCTCGCCCGTCGCCAGGAGCACCTCGTCACCGGCGCCGACCGCGAAGGACGCGGGCTCGGGCGACAGGTTCACCAGCACCGCCAGCGCACCGCGGTCGATCCGGTAGACACGGGCGTCGGGCGCGTTGCCTGCCGAGTCCGCGCTCACCTCGACCGTGACGCGGTTGCGCGACGAATCGGGGTCGGTGAGTTCGGGTCGGGCGCGGCGCAGCGCGATCAGATCGCGGTACAGCGCGTACAGCCCTGCATGCGAGGGCCGGTCGAGTTCGGCCCAGTCGAGGTGCGAGCGCTCGAAGGTCTCCGGGTCCTGCGGGTCGGGCACCTGATCGGGGTCCCAGCCCATGCGGGCGAACTCGGCGATGCGGCCCTCGGCGGTCGCGCGACCGAGCTCGGGCTCGGGGTGCGAGGTGAAGAACTGCCAGGGCGTGGAGGCTCCCCACTCCTCTCCCATGAAGAGCATGGGGGTTCCGGGAGCGGTGAGGGTGAGCACGGCCGCGACCGCGAGCCTCCCCGGCGACAGCGTCTGCGAGAGCCGGTCGCCCGCCGCACGGTTGCCGATCTGGTCGTGGTCCTGGGCGAAGGTCACCAGTCGCCAGGCGGGGACCGTGTCGGGGACCGGTCGGCCGTGCGGACGCCCGCGGAACGACGAGAACGTGCCGTCGTGGAAGAACCCTCCGCGGGTGACCTTGGCGACGGCATCCGCCGCGGCGAAGTCCTCGTAGTAGCCCGCCGTCTCACCGGTCAGGGCCACGTGCACGGCGTGATGCCAGTCGTCGGACCACTGCGCCGTGAGCCCGTAGCCGCCCGCCTCGCGCGGGAGGATGAGCGTGGGGTCGTTGAGGTCCGACTCGGCGATCAGAGTGAGCGGCCGCTGCTGATGCGCCGACAGCGCATCGACTCGCTCGGCCAGCTCCTGCAGGATGTGCACGGGCTGCTCGTCGTGCAGCGCGTGCACCGCGTCGAGGCGGAGCCCGTCGACGTGGAAGTCGCGCAGCCACATCAGCGCGTTCTCGATGATGTACTCGCGCACCGCCGGCTCATCGAGGTCGATCGAGTCGCCCCACGTGTTGCGCTGACCGTCGCGCAGATACGGACCGAACTCGGGCAGGTAGTTGCCGCTCGGACCGAGGTGGTTGTACACGACGTCCTGAATGACGGCGAGACCGCGGGCGTGCGCGGCATCCACCAACCGCTGGTAGGCGCGCGGGCCGCCGTACTGCTCGTGCACCGCATACCAGAGCACGCCGTCGTAGCCCCAGTTCCAGAGGCCGTTGAAGGCGTTCACCGGCAGCAGCTCGATGTGCGTGACGCCGAGATCCACGAGGTGGTCGAGCCGCTCGATCAGCGCGTCGAGCGTGCCCTCGGGCGTCATCGTGCCGACGTGCAGCTCGTAGATCACGCCGCCCGCGAGGGGGCGGCCGGTCCACGCGGCATCCGTCCAGGCGAAGGTCGACGCGTCGAATGCCGCCGACGGGCCGTGCACGCCGTCGGGCTGACGACGCGAGCTCGGGTCGGGGCGGGCTTCGTCGGCGTCATCGATCACGAAGCCGTAGCGGTCGCCCTCGGCGAGCGCCACGTCGGCGCGCCACCAGCCGTCGGATGCCGGGGCCAGCTCGGTGTCGTGGGGGGATGCCGCGGCATCCGTCCAGCGGCGCAGCCGCAGTCGCTGCGCCCGCGGCGCCCAGACCTCGATCATCGTGCCTCCATCAGCAGGGCGACGGGATAGGTGTCGAGCAGCTCGGCCAGGCGCACGGGGCCCGGATCGATGCGGCGGCCGGTGAGCACATCGGTGGCCGCACTGTCGGGGCGCATCAGGAGCGTGTCGCCCCAGCCGCCACGGGCCGCGAGCCCTACGGGCAATCGGGTCGCGACGACGGTGACGCGGCCGCGGTCGACCGCGACGGCATGGGCAGATGCCTCGCCCACGACCTCGGCCGGACGGTAGCGGGTGAACAGCTCGGAGTGGTCGCGGCGCAGCCGGAGGGCGCGCGAGGTGACCAGCATCTTGGCGAGACCCGTGCCGTCGACCGCCGGGAGGAGCCCGTGCGCCACGTCGGTGTCGAGCGCGCCGAGCAGCTGCGCGTGCGCGGCGAAGTCGACCGGGCGTCGGTTGTCGGGGTCGACGAGCGACAGATCCCACAGCTCGCTGCCCTGATAGACGTCGGGCACGCCGGGACCGGTGAGCTGGAGCAGCTTGGCCGACAGCGAGTTCGACCGACCGAAGCCGGTGATCTCGGCGACGAACCCCTCGAGCGTCTCGCGGGCGGCTCCGTTCGCGGCATCCGCGATGGCGATCACGCCCCGCTCGAAGTCCTCGTCGGGGTGCTGCCAGGTCGTCGACTCGGCCGCCTCGCGCGCGGCCTTGAGGCCGTAGTCGCGCAGACGTTCGGAGGTGATCGGCCAGGCGCCGACCGCCGCCTGCCACAGCAGCGAGTCGAGAGGGCCGTGACCGGTCGAGGCGATCGCGCGCAGATCGGCGAGCACATCGGCCCAGCGCTGCGGGATCTCGGCGAGGACCGACAGCCGCGCCCGCACGTCTTCCGAGCGCTTGGTGTCGTGCGTCGAGAGCGTCGTCATCGAGTGCGGCCAGGCGGCGAGGCGGTCCTGCTGAGCCGCGTGGAACTCGGCCGGGGTCAGCGCCGCGATCGACGGGTCGCCGCCGACCTCGGTCAGGGTACCGAGGCGGGTGTAGCGGTAGAACGCCGTGTCCTCCACGCCCTTCGCCATCACCGCGCCGCTCAGCTGCGGGAAGCGGTCGGCGATCTCGAGCGCCGTGTCGGCGAGGAGCGGGGCGAGTTCGGCGATCGGCCCCGCGAGATCCGGTCGGCGCCGGGAGGCCTCGGCGAGCGCCCGGTCCAGGTGCTCGCGCCCCGCGGGCAGATACGGGCGATACAGCGGGAAGCACGCCACGATCTCGGTGAGCGCGTCATCCGCGTCGACGATGCCGAACGGCAGGCTGCGCACGAGGCGTCGCACCTCGGACTGCAGGATCGTCTCGGCGATCATCCGCTTCGTCGTGTGCGTCAGGTCGTGCCACGACTCCGCCTCGGGCAGGCCGGTGTCGGCACGCAGACGGGAGTCGAGCGCGTCGAGCGCCGCGACACCGGCCGGGTCGATGAGCACGCGGTCGATCTCACCCAGTGCGTCGTACCCCGTGGTGCCGTCGGTGCGCCACCAGTCGGGCAGCGCCTCGCCCGGTTCGAGGATCTTCTCGACGAGCACGTACGCCCCGCCCGTGGCATCCGCCAGGCTCTCGAGATAGCCGCCCGGATCCGACAGGCCGTCGGGGTGGTCGACCCGGAGGCCGTCGGCGAGGCCGTCGGTGATCCACCGGACGATCTCGCGGTGCGACGCCGCGAAGACGTCGGGGAGCTCGACACGGATGCCGGCGAGCTCGGGTACCGCGAAGAACCGCCGGTAGTTGAGCTCGGTGTTCTGGTCCTCCCAGAACCGCAGCTCGTAGTGCTGCGCGGCGAGCAGTGCGGGCAGATCGTCGGCGAGCGCGGCCGTGCCGGGGGCCAGCGGGAGAACGTGCTCGAAGTAGGAGAGGGTGCCGTCCGGAGCATCCGTCTGCGGAGTCGTATCGACCACGAGGTCGCCCGACGCCACCACGTCGGCGGGCGCCGCGCCGAGGATCGGGAGGCGCACCCGGTCGGAGCTCCGTCGCCAGTCGATGTCGAACGCGACCGCGTGCGACGACGATCGACCGAGGCGCAGCACGTCCCACCACCACGGGTTCGCGCGCGGAACACCGACCCCCATGTGGTTCGGGACCGTGTCGATCAGGATGCCGAGGCCCGCACCGTGCGCCGCGGCCGCGAAGCGCTCGAGTCCTTGCGCTCCCCCGCGGCTCGGATCGACCAGAGAGTGATCGACGACGTCGTAGCCATGGTCGGATCCCGGAGTCGCGGCGAGCAACGGCGAGAGATACGCCCAGTCTGCACCGAGCGCGGCGAGGTACGGCGCGACGCGCGCCGCCTCGTCGAGCGTGAGGCGCGAGGTGATCTGCAGGCGGTACGTCGAGAGAGGGCGACGGGTCACGGGTTCTCCTCGTCCGGTGCCTCGGTCGGAGCGTCATCGGCCTCGGCGGCGGATGCAGCCGCAGCCGCCTCGACCGCCTCGACGTGCTCGGTCTGCGCGCGCAGAGATGCCTCGACGGAGTCGTCGGTGTCGATCTCCGCCTCGGGGCGCTCGCGCAGCACGAGCAGCGACTGGGCCTCGAGGATGAGGTCGTCGCGCGGACGCAGGGTCGCTCCCTCGATCGACTGACCCGCCGTGTCGACGACGATCTCCCAGCCCTTCGCGAGCCGGGCCGGCGGCAGAACGGCGTCGACCGCGGCATCCCCGCTGTTGAAGTAGACGAGGAAGTTCACGTCGGTGACGGGGCGCCCGCGCACGTCCTTCTCGCGGATGCCGTAGCCGTTGAGGAACATGCCGACCGAGAGTCCGAATCCGGAGTCCCAGTCCTCGGGCTTCATCGGGCGTCCGTCCGGCCGCAGCCAGACGACGTCGGGCACGCGCTCGCCGTCTTCGTCGCGCACGGGGCGCCCGTCGAAGAAGCGGCTGCGTCGGAACGTCGGATGCTCGTGCCGCAGTCGGGCGACGGATGCGGTGAACTCGATCAGGGGCCGGTCGGCGGCATCCCAATCGACCCAGGTGATCTCATTGTCCTGCGCGTAGCCGTTGTTGTTGCCGCCCTGCGTGCGGCCCAACTCGTCACCGTGCGCGATCATCGGCACGCCCTGCGAGAGCAGCAGCGTGGCCAGGAAGTTGCGCTGCTGGCGCGCCCGGCGGCGGTTGACATCGGCGTCGTCGGTCGGCCCCTCCACCCCGTTGTTGTCGGAGCGGTTGTGAGACTCGCCGTCGTTGTTGTCTTCGCCGTTGGCCTCGTTGTGCTTCTCGTCGTACGACACGAGGTCGCGGAGGGTGAAGCCGTCGTGCGCGGTGACGAAGTTGATCGACGCCACGGGGCGGCGGCCGGAGTGCTCGTAGAGGTCGGCCGAGCCGGTCAGGCGCGACGCGAACTCGCCGAGCGCCTGCGGCTCTCCGCGCCAGAAGTCGCGGACCGTGTCGCGGTACTTGCCGTTCCACTCGGTCCACTGGGGCGGGAAGTTGCCCACCTGGTAGCCGCCGGGGCCGACGTCCCACGGCTCGGCGATCAGCTTCACCTGCGAGACGATCGGATCCTGTTGCACGAGCTCGAAGAACGCCGCCAGCCGGTCGACGTCGTAGAACTCGCGAGCAAGGGTCGAGGCGAGATCGAAGCGGAACCCGTCGACGTGCATCTCGGTCACCCAGTAGCGCAGCGAGTCCATGATCAGCTGCAGCGCGTGCGGACTGCCGGCGTTGAGGCTGTTGCCCGTGCCGGTGTAGTCGGTGTAGTACCGCTTGTCCTCCTCCAACCGGTAGTACGCCCGGTTGTCGATCCCGCGCATCGAGAGCATCGGTCCCAGATGATTGCCCTCGGCGGTGTGGTTGTAGACGACGTCGAGGATGACCTCGATGCCCGCGGCGTGGAGGGCGCGGACCATCGCCTTGAACTCCTGCACCTGCTGACCCTGCTGGCCGTTCGAGGCGTAGTCGTTGTGCGGCGCGAAGAATGCGAGCGTGTTGTAACCCCAGTAGTTGGTGAGGCCCTTGTCCTGGAGCACCGAGTCGTGCACGAACTGGTGCACCGGCATGAGCTCGATCGCCGTCACCCCGAGGCGCACGAGGTGGTCGATGATGGCGGGATGCGCGATGCCCGCGTAGGTGCCGCGCAGGTCGTCGGGCACGTCGGGATGCTGAACGGTGAGGCCCTTCACGTGCGCCTCGTAGATCACGGTCTGCGCGTAGGGCGTCTTGAGAAGCCGGTCGCCCGCCCAGTCGAAGAACGGGTTGATGACCACGCCCTTCGCCATCGACGCGGCCGAATCCTCGTCGTTGCGGGAGTCGGGGTCGCCGAAGTCGTAGCCGAAGAGCGACTGCCCCCAGTCGATGTCACCCGCGACGGCCTTGGCGTAGGGGTCGAGCAGCAGCTTGTTCGGGTTGAACCGCTGACCCTCGGTGGGGTCGTAGGGGCCGTGCACGCGGTAGCCGTAGAGCTGCCCCGGCTGCACCGCCGGCAGGTAGCCGTGCCAGACGAACGCATCGACCTCGGTCAGCTCCACACGCTGCTCGGTGCCGTCGGCGTCGAACAGGCACAACTCGACCTTCTCGGCGCATTCGCTGAAGAGGGCGAAGTTGGTTCCCTGTCCGTCGTAGGTGGCCCCCAGGGGGTAGGGCGTTCCCGGCCAGATCTCGAGGCTCATGCCGTGATCTTAGGCGCACGCGGTGACGCGGCTGTTTCGGCGACGATCTCCACGGCGCGGTGGAAGTCGTGAACCTGAGCGATCTCGCTCGCCTGGGCGTAGGGGTGGCCGACGTAGCAGACGAACACGGGCGGCACGACCTCGACGAAGCCGACCGGGCCGTCGTGCAGCACGACGTAGCGGTCGGGGTCGACGCGCTCGTACGAGACCTCGCTCGGAGCGTCTGCGGTGGCCGGGGTATTGGCGGCGGGCGAGTGGACGAGTCCGTGCTCGTCACCGCCGCATGCGGAGCCGGGGGATGTGCGGGTCTGTGCAGTCATGCGGGCTCCTGTGATTCTGTTTGTGGTGTCGACGATAGGCGCGCGCGGGGAATCGGAGAATGCCATTGCCAGAGCGGTAGGCCAGCGGTTAGCATCGGCAGTTCTCTTCATCGCGCCCGGCGTCACAGATCGCCGCGCTGTCCGGTCATAGCGGGTGGAGCGACCGCGCTCCGCGTGGAGAAGAGGAGACCATGCCCGACGAACTGTCGCCCGCCGACGGCCTGAACGACGCGCTCGAGACCTTCGACGCTCATCACCGTCGCCTCTTCGGCGTCGCCTACCGAATGCTCGGCAGCGTGTCGGATGCCGAGGACATCGTGCAGGAGACGTGGATCCGCTGGCAGGGTGCTGAGCGCGCCGGCATCCGCGAGCCCGTGGCCTTTCTCACGACCATCGCGACCCGCCTGTCGATCAATGCGCTGACATCGGCCAGGGCGCGTCGCGAGACCTACGTCGGGCCCTGGTTGCCCGAGCCCGTGAACACCGACGACGACCCGGCGCTCGGCGCCGAACGCGCCGAGGCGCTGCAGTTCGCGGTGCTGATCATGCTCGAGAAGCTCACCCCCACCGAGCGCGCGGCGTACGTGCTGCGCGAAGCCTTCGACTACCCGTACCCGCGCATCGCCGAGGTCATCTCGGTGAGCGTGGTCAGTGCTCGACAGCTCGTCAGCCGGGCCCGCGCGCACCTGAGTTCGGAACGGCGCATCGCGGTCGCCCCCACCGCCCAGCGCAGTCTGCTCGAAGCCTTTCTCGTCGCCGCGCGCAAGGGCGATGCCGCGCAGCTCGAGAAGCTCTTCGCCGAGGAGGTCGTCAGCTACACCGATGGCAACGGGGCCAAGCTCGCCGCCCGCATCCCCGTAATCGGGCGGGGCCGGGTCGCGTCGTTCGTCGCCGCGTTCGCGCATCACTTCTGGACGGGTAAGACGATCGGGTGGGTGCACGTCAACGGCCAGCCCGCCGCGACGCTCGTCGAAGACGGGGTCGTCACGACCATGGTCACGATCACGACATCGGGCGACGGCATCCGCCAGCTGCTCTGGGTGATGAGCCCCGACAAGCTGCGACATGTCACGGCTCTGTCGGCATGACGGGCAGACGGCCTGCGCGCTGGTGGCGCGCAACCCGTGCGGCCGGCATCCCGATGATCGATGCGCTCGCCGGCGCGGTGACCGCAACGGATGCCGGGGCGCTGCTCGCGATGCTCCGGCCGGACGTCGTGACGCTGGTCGACGATGGTGGACGGGAGGCCCGTTCGCGCGATGCGCTGCGGGGAGCGGATGCCGCGGCCCGCGAGTTGCGGATCGCGCTCGCGGGCCGGGAGCTGCGGAGGGTGTCGATCAACGGCGACCCCGGCCTCGTGGCGCTCGCCGGCGAACGCGCGGTTGCGACGGTGTGCGCCTCGGAGCGCGGCGGACGCATCGCCGAGCTCTGGATCGTGCGCGATCCGGCCAAGCTGGCGAACTGGGCTCGGCACTGACGTCACATCTCACGGGGGTGTGCGGTCAGTACTGGTGACGCCGCTCTCCGCGGCGCGACCCAGAGAAAGGCATGACATGTCGAAGATCGTCGTCATCGGTGGCACGGGACTCATCGGTTCCAAAGTCGTCGCGAAGCTCACCGCCCACGGCCACGAGGCGATCGCCGCCTCACCCAACACCGGGGTGAACTCGATCACCGGAGAGGGCCTCGCCGAGGCGTTGACCGGTGCAGACGTCGTGGTCGATGTGTCGAACTCGCCGTCGTTCGAGAAGGATGCCGTGCTCGCGTTCTTCACCACGTCGACGCAGAACCTGCTCGCCGCGGAGAAGGCCGCCGGCGTCGGGCACCACGTCGCCTTGACGATCGTCGGCACCGACCGCCCGCAGAGCATCGACTACTTCCACGCCAAGGCCGCGCAGGAGAAGCTGATCGCGGAGTCGGGCGTGCCCTACTCGTTCGTGCACGCGACGCAGTTCTTCGAGTTCATCGGCAGCATCGCCTCGACCGTCGCCGCCGGAGCCGAAGTGCGGCTGCCCGGCGCGCTCATCCAACCGATCGCCGCCGACGACGTCGCGACGGCCGTCGCCCGGACCGCCGTGGGCGAACCGCTCGACGGCGGCATCGAGATCGCCGGCCCGGAGGTGTTCACGATGGACGACTTCATCCGCCGCGGGCTGGCGTTCCGCGGCGACGACCGCGTCGTCGTGCAGGACCCCGACGCCCAGTACTTCGGCGCACACATCGAGGAGCGCACGCTCCTGCCGGTCGACGGGGTGCAGATCTTCGCGACGACGCTCGAGGAGTGGCTGCCGGCGAACCCGCCGCGCTGAGCGGGGTTCGATCGTCTCGGTTCTGATCTGTGGGGCGATGGCGGCGTGCGGCGGGCGGAGGCTCGGTGGGCGCCGTCACCGGAAGATGAGGAAGCCGAGTGCTCAGGACCACCCCCACGGATGCTCGAGCATGTAGAGGAGCAGGACGGGGCCGAGCGCCGCGATGGCGAGTGCTCCCATCGCGCCGAAGATCTTGGTCGCGAGCGATCCGAATCGGGTTCGGAAGTGCACGTTCTTGTAGATGAACGCCGCGAGCACGATCGACATCCCGTACTGCACGTACTGCCATATCGGGACGAAGTTCAAGTACACGGACCAGATCGTCCAGAGTGGGAACGCCGCCCAGAGCGCTCCAGCCACGACCATTGTCATCCAGGCCGCTGCGCGGGCCCGCTCCCTCTGCGCCCAGTTCGGGACATACGGATGCTCGGGCCCTGCCGCGCGGTCGTTGTCGCCGCTCATGCGCCCGGGAACTGTGAGTAGATCATGCCCAGCACCAGCGATTCGAGCATTCCGAGCGCCCCATAGAGCGCCGCCTGCCGGTTGCCCCACAGCGCGAAGAACAGCACCAACAGCGAGGCCGCCCCGAACACCCACCAGGCCATCGCGAGATAGCCGAAGATCGCGAGCCCGATGATGCCGTAGATCGGCACCGCCAGGATGATGAACGACACCGCAGTCACGATCAGTGGCGTGAACGCCACGATCGCACCGAAGGTCTCGGCTCTGTCGCGCTTTTTCGGCGCTGTCGGCGACTGGACGGGCGTAGTCGGCGGTGCACCCGCGTTGTCCTCGATCATGATTCGGGCGAAGCGGTTGGGGCCGGAGTTGCCATGCCGAACTTGGGAGTCTCCGTAGGATGCTCCCGCTCAACGACGTCGTAGTCGAATAGATTATCCGGAAACATGAGCTCTCTGAGCTCCCAACGGTCTCCTGCTTCGCACGTACTCGTGGCGCGTATCGTGACAATGTCGTTCTCCACGCCACTGGAGATCGTGATGAGTAAGTCATCGATGTAACTCGATCTCTTCTCCGCCTCAACGGTGACGGATGAGACTCCAGCGGCGTATGTCCGTCCGACGATTCCCGTCCACCCACGGCCCTCGAGCCAATCCATCAGCTCGTCCGCTATGTCCGGGGCTGTCGGTGCCGACATCCGCCAGTCGCTCTCGAGCGGCGTTCCACGCTGAACGTAGAAGTTGTATCCGTTTGCCCCGCATCCATTAGGTATGTCGCCGTACTCCCCTACCGTCCACTCACCGTCGAAGATGTGGAGTTGCAATTCGGACAGCTCCTGCTTCATCGTGAGATTGGTTTCGCGAGCGTGCTCGTACAGAGTCACGCCCGTCTGCGCACAACTAGTCATCGTGAGAATTGCTCCTGTCGAAAAAAGCGTGAGTGCTGCGAGAAGACGACGTCGGCACCGCGATCCGCTTTTCACTGGCGCGCCTCGACGCGCTCGGCGAAATCGGCCACAGCTTGCATCATGGCTTCTGAGCGGGGATCCAGGTACCCGACGCTTTCCTCGGGGATGAATCCCAGATGCCAGTACGGCGCCCGGTGAATGCGATAGATGATCTCGGTCGATCAGTGGTGTGAACACCACGATCGCACCGAAGGTCTCGGCTCTGTCGCGCTTCGCCTTCGCTGTCGGCGACTGGACGGGCGTAATCGGCGGTGCACCCCCATTGTCCTCGATCATGATTTGGGCGAAGCGGTTGGGGCGGGAGTTGCCATGCCGAACTTGGGAGCCTCCGTAGGATGCTCTGTTGGCGGGAAGGTGTTTCCCGAGAATCCATCGGGGAACATCAGCTTGTCGAGCTCGTCAATGTCGCCCGGTTCGCACGTGCCTTTCGCTCTCAAGCTGATTGCGTCGGACTTCTCACCGGCGGAGATCGTCACGAGGAGATCGTCGATATGAGCCACGGGCTTTGAAGCCTCGATCGTTACGGCCCCGACCTCACTTGCGTATGACCGATTAACGATTCCTGCCCACTTGTTCGCCTCGAGCCAAGCCACGATGTCGTTGGCCTGCGCTTGAACGCTCTTACTGGGCAGACGCCATTCAATACCCAACGGTGTGGCGCGATGCACGCTGAAGCTATATCCACTCCCGCAGGCCTCGGCAATGTCCCCATATTCGATCACGTCCCAATCGCCATCGAAGATGTGAACCTGTAGCAAGGAGACCTCGGTCTTCATCGCAGCGTTGGCTCTCTGCGCTTCCGCGTACAGATCGCTGCTCGAGTGGGTGCAACCGGTCAACATCAGAATTCCTCCTGTCAGGGCGAGCAAGCGATACCCGAATCTGCGTGGCTTGGTTCGAGCTCTCGTGCGTTTCATTGACGTTCCTCAGCACGCTCCGCGTAGTCCGCCACGGCCTGCAGGAAAGACTCCGATCGTGGATCTAGATACCCGACGCTGTCCTCGGGGATCAAGCCGAGCGTCCAATAGGGAGCTCTGTGAAGGCGGTACAGCATCTCCGTCGAGGCTCCAGCGTTATGGCCCTGCGTCGACATCCCTACAACCGGATGCCCGTCCGCCGTCAGGTAGTTCTCAACGACACCACCGTGCGCCCCGATCTCCTCGACCCCCGGGATCGTCTTCGGATCTACAGGATGCGTCGAGAGATCGGTTCGCCCCATCCATGCGATCGGATCGAGCCAAGACGAGGCAGCGGAAACGGAAACGGTATCGTCCTCGATCTGGGTGGCGAGTTTCGTTGCAGCTCCATCGGTGACGCCCGCAGAGCCGAATAGGGTGAGGTGGTCGAAGATCCCTCGATTGTGCGCCTGGTTGGTCGCGACCATAGTTGTACCCAGCGAGTGCGCCCAGCCCTCTTGCCAAGCTGTTGGATTTACGCGGCGCATGCCTGACACGAGAGCGGCTTCTCGATCCGCTCCCAGCACAGCCTCGCGCATTCCCTGCACCGTGTTCCACTCGCCGGAGTCCCACTCCATGAAAAGGACGGCTGCGGTCCCCGAAGTGATCCCTCGCTGATCGAGCTGTTGAGCGGATTCGCGCTGTAGATCACGCAGGATCGTTCCCCATTCGCCCATAGCGCTCGTATCTGTTCCGATTCCATGCGTGACCGTGATGATTTGCCCCGCGGCGTCCAGATCCCCCACAAAGAGCGATCCTCGAACTTCTCCGTCGCCGTCGAGGAAAAGTGAGAGCACATTCGAACCTTTACCGAGCTCCTTGTCGATGAGGTTGAGCCTCGCGCGCTGATCTTCTGTGAGAGTCGACTCCCCGAGCAGTCGCTCGAGTTCTCGTGCGCCGAACTCCGCTCTGACCGAGGCAGGGATGCCGTTGAGGTTTCCGATCGTTGCGGGGGCGCGATTCCACAACGCGGAGAGCGGTCCAGTCACCCAAATGCCCGATGCATCCTGGGTCGAGCGTGACCTAAGTCGGTCGTAGAGTGCTTGCGCCTGTGCGGGCGGGATGAACCCGACTGTCGCGAAGAAGTCTGGATGAGTCGCGAGCCAGTCTTCGAGGTCCTGGTCGGTCGCGGTCGCGAACCACTCGATTCGTTGCGCCGTTGCCCGTGCCACTGCAAGGCCGAAGTAGTCGTCGAGCGACACGACTCGAGGCGCTTCCCCCGGGCCGGGCGCTGCCGCTGGCGGATAGAGCCCCCACGCCGTCTGCGACGTGGTCACTCGACTGCCATCACGCCGGGTGACCTCATCGCCGCCGGAGATGTTTCGGATCTTGTCGGCGAGGTCTTGCTCCGCCTGCGCCATTTCGCGGTGGAAGAGGTCGACCTCCAGAGCGAGCCGCGCGGCCTCTTCGTCGAGCAGATCGAGATTGACCTTCGCCGTAGCGTAGGCATCCGTCTCGGGGTGGTTGCGCCCGGTGATGGTCGGATCGTTCTCCGGATCAGCCACATATGCCGCGATCTCCTGATCGAGGATCAGCGAATGCGACCGGTGGCGATCATTCAAGTTCTGAATGGTGCCCTGGAGCTCTGCACGCGTCTGCTCCAACTTCGCGAACGTTTCACCTGCGGCGTTGACCAGCACCGACTTCACCTGCGACATCGCTTCGGCGAACTCCTTTGCGGAGGCCAGGGGCTCGTCGAGGGCATTCGTCGGACTGCCGTCAGGGATGATGGTCAGCGCGCCCTCGATCATTGACCACATGGCGGTCACCGCTTCCATGTTCCCCACGACTGACACGCCGAGAGATTCGGAGTCGGTTCCGAGCGTCGACATAGCTGCGGAGGACGGAACGTCCCGAAGAGTGTGAGCCACGAATGCGCTCATTTGCTGTCCGCCGACTCGAAGAGTTCCGGATGGCTGCCCCGCCATTCGCGCGCCATCGCCTCGTCACCCGCAACGATGGCGAGAGTCCCCTCGATAACAGACGCCGCCGCCGACGTAACGGCATCGATCAGCATCCCGGGCACCAGCGAGCGCGTCTCGAGGAACTCATCCCACGCATTCGCGATCTCCGCCCGGCCGCTCGCCATGAGGTCTGCCCGTCGTTCCGAAAGCGTCTGCGCCGTCTTGACGTCTGAGCCCAGCGGCTCTCCCGCGACGTCGACACCCTGCAGCACGACCGATACCTGCTCGGGCGATACCGACCACCCATCATCAACCATTCGAACCTCCGATCTCGAAGGCGAGATTACGACAGATCGACCCCAGATGAAGACATATAAACCGCATCTGTGGAGAGCATATTGATATGCCTTTAGGATCGGCTCATGTTCGCTCCCGAGACGCTGCTCGCGTTCGTCGTCGCCGCGTTCGTGATGGTCGTGATCCCCGGGCCGACGGTGCTCTTCACCATCGGTCGATCGATCGCTCTGGGCCGGGTCGGCGGGTTCCTCAGCATCCTCGGCACCGCCGTCGGATCGATCGTGCTGGTGCTCGCCGTGGCCCTCGGCGTCGGTACGGTGATCGCGCAGTCCGTGATCCTGTTCACGATCGTGAAGGTGCTCGGCGCCGGCTACCTCGTGTTCCTCGGCATCCAGGCGATCCGGCACCGGCACGATGCCGCCGCAGCCGCGACCGCACCAGCCACGCGCAAGTCCGGCACCCGGCTGCTCTTCGAAGGCTTCACCGTGGGGCTCACCAACCCGAAGTCGATCGCGTTCTTCCTCGCGATCCTCCCCCAGTTCGTCGACCTGCACGCGGGCTCCGTGCCGCTGCAGCTCTTCGTGCTCGGCGTCATCGTCGTCGCGATCGGCGTCAGCTGCGACGCGATCTGGGTGCTGCTCGCGAGCGCGGCGCGCGACTGGTTCGGCCGCTCACCGCGCCGCCTCTCGACAATGTCGGCCACGGGCGGCGGCATGATGATCGGGCTCGGCGCCTTCCTGCTGCTGTGGAGCGAGAAGCCCGCGACGGCGTGAGCGCGGGCGGTGGCCCTTCGTCTCGCTTCGCTCGCTCAGGGACCGGCGGGAGCGACCGGCTGCCGCAGGATCGTGCGGAGTTTGGCCGGCTCGACCCGGCGCGCGTCGCTGAGATAGATCTCGTGGTGGATGCCGCGCATCTCCAACCCGTTCCCGGGGATGAAGCGGTGGTGCAGATCCTCGAGCACGGGCGCCTCGTCGTCGTACGACCCCACGTGCAGCGTCTGCACGCACAGCCCCTCGTCGAAGGTCTCGAGCCGCACCGCCGACAGGCTCGGCGAGGCATCCTTCTTCGCCGCGGCCTTGTCGCGCGCCGCCTCGACCATCTCGGCGCTGACATGGTCGGGAACCATGATCATCATCGTCCACAGCCACGTCGACTTGTCGCGGCGCGAGGTGAACGACGCCATGTCCTCGGCATGCCAGAGGCCCTCCAACGGCATGACGACGGTGTCGACGCCGAGCTGCGCGCGGCTCGCGAACTTGACCCCGTAGGCGATCGGATACAGCGCGGCGAGGGCATCCGCGTAGGCCTGCGACACGTTCGGATCACCCGCACCGTCGATCATCAGGTACTGCATCGGCGGCACGTCGACGAGCCGGAACACCCCGCGCTTCGCCTGGTAGGCGTCGAGCGTCTTCTTCAGATCGGTGGCCGGCATCGCGAGTCCTTCCGTCATCCGCGGGTGAGCAGGTCGCCGAGGTCCCGCACGCGGCGTAGCGCCTCGGCATCGCGGGAGACGATCGCCGCGACCATCGCCCCGAGCAGCGCATCCGCGACGAGCTCGTGCCCCTCACGCCCCGCCGCCGCGAACGAACGCTCGATCGCACTCCGCAGCGGAGCGAGGAAGTGGTCGACCATGCGCTGCCGCGCCGATTCATCGGATGCCGAGGCCACGAGCAGCGCCCGGAACAGTGCGGCGTCGGCATCCGCTTCGATCGAGGCGATCGAGCTCTGCAGCCAGAGGTCGATGTCGGCGCGGAGGTCGCCGGTCGCGGCGACGACGACCAGTTCGACCGGCAGCACGTCGTCGAGCACGCAGTCGGCGACGAGCGCCTGCTTCGTCGGCCAGCGGCGGTAGAGCGTCTGGCGCGGCACGCCGGCTGCGGCGGCGATGTCGCTCATCGCGACGCCCTCGTAGCCGCGGGCGAGGAGGAGCTCGCGGGTGGCGCGGAGCGCGGCCACGCGGGTGCGCTGATCCGGGGGCCGCCCGATCCGAGATTCCGCCATGAGTCGAGAGTACCGAAGGTGTTCCGCTACTTATGTGACATGTGTAACATAAGTGCCGCGTGAACTTCCGACCCGAATGGAGCCCCCGATGAGATCAGTACTGGTGACCGGCCCCGGCGAGACGACCGTCGTCGACGTCGACGCCCCCACCGCCGGCCCGCGCGACGTGCTCGTGCGCGTGCGCGCCTGCGGCATCTGCGGCTCCGACCACATGTACACGACCTATGGCGGCATCCCTCCGCGCCAGGGCGCGACGCCGCTCGGGCACGAACCGGCAGGCGAGGTCGTCGAGGTCGGCGCCGAGGTCGAGGGCGTCACCGTCGGCGACCACGTCGTCATCAACGTCATGGCCACCGTCGACGGCCTGCTCGGCTCCGGCGGCGCGCAGGGCGCGCTCAGCGAGTACGTGGTGCTGCTCGATGCGAAGCCGGGTGAGCAGTTCCGGGTCGTCCCGCCGCACGTGCCGTTCAGCGTGGCCGCGCTCAACGAACCGATGGCGGTCGCCCGCCACGCGGTCAACCGGCTCGACCCCGCGCCGGAGCACCGGGTCGCGATCTTCGGCGCGGGCCCGATCGGCCTCGGGGCCCTGCTCAGCCTCAAGCGTCGCGGCGTCGCGCACGTCGTCGTGATCGACATCGTGCCGAACCGCCTCGAGAAGGCGCTGGCGCTCGGAGCGGATGCCGTCATCGACTCCCGCACCGAAGACGTGGCCGCGCGGCTGATCGAGCTGCACGGCCGGTCGACGGGCATCGGATTGCGCGGCGAGCGATCCTCCACCGAGGGATACATCGACGCCGCGGGTGCGCCGCACGTGATCCGGACGGTGCTCGGTGTCGCCGGCAAGCGCGCCGTGCTCAGCGTGGTCGCCGTGCACAAGGCTCCGGTCGAGATCGACCTCGGCGGGCTCCTGACCACCGAGCTCGACATCC
This sequence comes from Microbacterium galbinum, assembly GCF_023101185.1. Classification (GTDB taxonomy): domain Bacteria; phylum Actinomycetota; class Actinomycetes; order Actinomycetales; family Microbacteriaceae; genus Microbacterium; species Microbacterium galbinum. The sequence continues at coordinate 1,994,186 of NZ_CP078077.1, read as the reverse complement.
GTCTGTCGATGGGATACCCCACCGAGATCTTCGAGGTGACCGACGACATCATCGACAACTGGCAGAAGTACGCGCAGATCATCAGCGACGAGATCCCCTTCGACCGCGTGCAGGACGCGCTCGCCCTCGCCGCAACGCCCGGACAGGCCGAGAAGGTCGTCGTCACCTTCGGCGGAGAGAACGACTGATGCCACTCGCACCCCTCGACGAGAACGTCGCGCTGATCGTCGTCGACCTCCAGGTCGCCACCGCGCCCCGCATGGAGCAGGACACCCTCGAGCGGGTCGTCGCGAACACGAACACGCTCGCCGCCGCGTTCCGGGCATCCGGCCAGCCGGTGGTCATCGCCACGGTCAGCGGGTCGCTGCCCGGGCGCACCGAGATGGTCAAGGCGCACGGGGTCTCGACGGTGCCCGCCGGTGGCGACGAGCTCCTCCCCTCCCTGGCGAAGGATGCCGCCGACATCCGCATCCGTCGCGCACCGTGGAGCGCCTTCGCCGACTCCGATCTGCACGACCAGCTCTCCCGCCGCGGGGTGACGCAGGTGGTCGTGACCGGCGTCGCCACCAGCATCGGTGTGGAATCGACCGCGCGAGACGCCTATGCGCTCGGCTACTCGGTGGCGCTCCCGGCGGATGCCGTCATGGATTTCCGCCCGGACGTCGGTGCAGCGCACCTCGCGCAGATCGTTCCCCTGCTGGCCGAGGTCACGACGACCGAGGAGTTGATTGCCGCGCTGGGCGCATTGGGTCACTGACGCGCGTCGCCGACCCGGTCACGCCTCTTCGATCGGCAACCAGAGCTCGCACGACGCGTGCGCACCGGTGAACTCCAGGTACCGCACGATCGAGGGCCCGGGCCGCAGCCGCCACGGGTTGGAGGGGAACCATTCGGTCGCCGTCGCCGCCCAGAGGTTCTGCAGCGTCTCGGGGAACGGCCCGTCGGCCGCGAAAACCGCCCAGGAGCCGGCGGGCAGCGGCATCGCATCGAGGTCGGCGGGCACGGGCGACGACTTCTTCCGGGCCACGCCGTGCAGATAGGTGAGGGGGCTGCCTTCGGGTGCGTCGGGCTCGACGTCGGCGGTGACGGCCAGGATGCCGGTGGGCTCGGCATCCGACAGCGCCTTGAGGCGCGCGTGCTCTTCGGGAGCGATCGCGGCGATGTGCTCCTGGATGCTCGGGTTGACCCCGCGGTGGATCAGCGGGACGTCGACCGCGTGCCCGACGAGGACGATCGCAGGGTGATGGGTGATGGTGACGTGCATGGGAGTTCTCCCTTCAACGCTCAGGCGGAACCGGAGCGTGGGTTGTGTGCGAAGAGGTCCGCCGTCACGGCGCGCATCGGCAGGTCCGATCCCGTGCACGGCTCGGAAAGCTCGGCCGAAGGCTTCGACCGAGCCGTATCCGTGCCGCACGGCGACATCGAGAAGATCGGATGCCCCGGCGACGAGTTCCGCGCCTGCCCGAGTCATGCGGCGACGTCGCACGTACTCCGACAGCGGCATGCCCGCCAGCGTCGAGAACATCCGGCGCAGGTGGTACCCCGTGGTGCCGCGCACGCGAGCGAATCCGGCGACATCGAGATCATCGACGTCGGTGCTCTCGACCAGGTCGACCAGAGCGTTCAGGGTGCCGATCATGCGTTCCTCCTCTGTGGATGCCCCCAGCATCCCGCGCGTCCGGCTCCCCTCACCCGATCAGTCCGGACGGATTCGATCGGGTCGCACCCACGATCCATACCAAAGGATCGGCCCGTACCCTTTGGTATGGATCGGCGGCACGACTCCACCGGAGAGCGCGAAAAAGCCCCCGATCACTCGGGGGCTTCAGTGCGGAGACGAGGGGATTTGAACCCCTGGACCCCTTAAAGAGGTCTCCACCTTAGCAGGGTGGTGCACTAGGCCGGACTATGCGACGTCTCCAGGCATCCTCGCCCGAAAGCTCGGATGCACCTAGCCATCGTAACGGATTCCGCGGCATCCCACGAACCGGGACCGAACCCGGTCCGATCCCCGCCGGATTCCCCCGCTCGCCTTGCCCGACACCCGGCGCGTACGGCAGGATTGAAACGTACCAATCCGGGCTACGGCCCACCCCGTGCAAGGACGCATCATGACGTGGAACCGCCCCGAACGCGACGAGCGCACCCTCGGGGACTGGACGATCGAGCGCCGCGACGATGAGCTCGCCGACCTGCAGTGGCGCGGGCATCGGGTGCTCCGCAGCATCCGCGCCGTGGTGCGCGACAGCGATTGGAACACCCTGCCCCTGACCGTCGGCGAGATCTCCGGGCACGGCACGGGTATCGAGATCGCCGTGCGCACGACGGAGCCCGCGTTCGAGGGCGTGCTCCGCGCCACGGCAGACGCCGCGGAACTCGCCATCACCCTCGACCTGCGGGCGATGCGAGACGTCGACACCAACCGCACCGGACTCGTCGTGCTGCACCCACCGCAGGTCGCGGGAGCGCCCCTGCAGGTCGGCCACTCCGACGGCACGACCGAGCAGACCGCGTTCCCCGAGCGCATCAGCGCGCATCAGCCGGTCTTCGACATCACGTCCCTCGGCTGGACGCACGACGGAGCGCGGGTCGACCTCGCCTTCGACGGCGACGTGTTCGAGATGGAAGACCAGCGCAACTGGACGGATGCCTCGTTCAAGACCTACAACCGGCCGCTCTCGCTCCCCTTCCCCTACCGCGTCATCGAGGGCGAGCACGTCGTGCAGACCCTCCGGATCCAGGTACAGGAAACTGCGCATACCGAGATCCGCGCCGCTTCCGACACGATCCGCCTCACCCCTGCCGGCCCCTTCCCGTCGGTCGGGGTCGCCGCGGCATCCGCTCCCGACCCCGCCCCGACCGTCGACCCGATCGGCGCGACCCTGCTCGTCGAGCTCGACCTCGCGAGTCGCGACTGGCGGGCGGCCATCGCCCGGGCCTCCACCTCCGGTCTCCCCCTCGACGTGCGCTTCGTGATCGACCCGGCGGCGCCCGAGAAGATATCGGATGCCGTCGCCGCCCTCGCGGGTATCGACCTCGTGCGCGCCACGGCCTTCCACCAGGTCAGCGATGCCCGGCACGTCTCGGACGGCGAGGCGATCGACCTGCTGCGCGCCGCCCTCGCCGCGCACGGCCGCACACCCGCGGTGATCGGCGGCAGCCGCTCGCACTTCACCGAGCTCAACCGCGAACTCCACCGCCTGCCCGACGACCTCGACGGGATCGCGGTCACGGTCACCCCGCTGTTCCACTCGGCCGACACCGATCAGATCGTCGAGTCGGTCGCGATGCAGCGCCTCGTCGCCGAGGAGACCGTCGCGCGCGCGGCCGGGCGCCCCGTGCACATCGGCCCGGTCTCCCTCCGCCCGCGCTTCAACGACGTGGCCGCCTCGCTGCAGCCGCTCTCGCCGCACGACGACCTGCGCGACGGCTACGGCCCGGAGTTCACGGGAACCGACGATGACCGCCAGCAGGCGCCCGAACTCGCCGCCTGGACGATCGCGAGCGCCGCGGCCCTCGCCGTGCCCGGGGTCGCCTCGCTCGTGTGGTTCGAGGAGTGGGGACCGCGCGGCATTCGCTCGGCCGACGGAGAGGACTTCCCCGTCGCGTCCGCCCTGCACGCGCTCGCCGCCCTCGCGGCGCGCGACGGCGCGACGCTGCTCACCGGACCCAGCCCCGACGGACTGACCTGGGCGATCGGCGCCCGCACCTACGCCGGCGACGACATCCTCGTGGCCAACATCGCCGACGAGCCGCGCTCCCTGCACATCTCGACCGACAGCGGCGAAGCAGCCGTCGCGCTCGCCCCTTCCGCCTTCACCCGCATCTCCCTCCCCCGAACCGAGGACCCGCACGCATGATCGACACCTGGAAGTCCGACCTCCGCACCTACGTCACCGAGCACGCGACGCAGATGACCCGCGAGCCCTCCGGCGTGCTCGCCCACCCGTACACGGTGCCCAGCTCGCCCGACTCCCCCTACTACTCGAACGCGCTGTGGGACTGGGACTCCTGGTTCATCAGCGTCGTGCTCGGCCAGGTCGAGCTCGAGACCGGCGAGGCGGGGCGCTTCGGCGTCTACGAGGAGGGCACGATCCGCAACTTCCTCGACCACACCGACGCCGACGGCGTGATGCCCCTGCTGCTCAAGCCCGAGGGTCCGCTGCTGCACGGCGACCCCTCGCGCGCCGCGGGGTTCTCGCAGAACATGCACAAGCCGATCATCGCCCAGCAGGCCGCACTGCTCAGCCGCCGCCGGGGCAGCGCCGAGTGGATCAGTGACGGCATCCCGGTGATCCAGTCGTTCCTCGAGCGCTACCTCGAGAGCCACATCCACGCCGAGACGGGCCTGGCCTACTGGCAGACCGACTTCGCGATCGGCGTCGACAACGACCCCTCGGTCTACTACCGCCCCGACCGCAGCACGGCCTCGATCTACCTCAACTCGCTGCTCTACCGCGAGCTGCTCGCGTTCGGGTCGCTGCTCGAAGACCTCGACCGGCTGCCCGAGGCGAACCGCTGGCGCGGACGCGCACAGGACCTCGCCGATGCGATCAACACGCACCTGTGGGACGAGCGCGACGGCACCTACTACAGCGCCGACCTGGCCTTCCGCGAGATCGACGGCGACGACTGGCTGCACAGCGGCGCTCCGCGATCGTGGTCGGCACTGCTGCTGCGGGTCGACAACTGGTCGAGCTTCCTGCCGCTGTGGGCGGGGTTCGCGTCGCAGGAGCAGGCCGAGCGGATGCGCGAACGCCTGCAGGACACGCGCACGTTCCGGGCGAACTTCGGGGTGCGCACCCTGTCGCGCCTCGAGAAGCCCTACAACCTGCGTGCGTCGAACAACCCCTCCAACTGGCTCGGACCGGTGTGGGGCATCAGCAACTACCTGGTCTTCCGGGGCCTCGAGAAGTACGGCTTCACCGACGACGCCCGCGAGCTCGCGGAGCAGACCGTCGAGCTGTTCGGTCGAGACCTCGCCACGACAGGATGCCTGCACGAGTTCTACAACCCCGACAACGGGGAGGCGATCATGACGCGTAACTTCCAGAACTGGAACTTCCTCGTGCTCAACCTCATCGCGTACCTCGACGGACGCCCGGTCGTCGCGGAGTTCTGAGTCCGCGCGGGCGGGCCAAGGCTCAGGCCGTCGAGGCGCGCGCGACGAGCTCGGGCTGGAACACGATGTGCTCGGGCGCCCGGCCCGGGTCGTCGGCGCTCTCGAGCAGCAGGCGCATCGCCGTCTCGCCCATGAGGTTGCTCGGTTGCCGCACCGACGAGAGGGGCACGGCCGCAGCCGCCGCGAAGTCGATGTCGTCGAAGCCGATCAGGGCGACGTCCTGGGGCACGCGGATGCCGTTCGTCAGCAGTCCCTGCAGCACCCCGAGCGCCACGAGGTCGTTGGCGCAGAAGATCGCGTCCGGGCGTTCCGACGCCGCGAGCGTGGCGACCTGATCGCCCGCGAGACGACCGGCGTCGACCGTCGACGCCGCCGAGGGAAGCGTGTCGAGCACGGCGCCGCGCACCTCCGCGATCGCGCGGCGTGCACCGCCGAGGCGGTCTTCCACCTGACGCATGTCGAGGGGGCCGCCGGCGAAGAGGATGCGGCGACGCCCGGTGTCGAGCAGGTGGCGAGCCGCGAGGTACCCGCCGGTCTCGTCGTCGACCGAGACGCTGCTGAACGAGTCGTCGGCGCCGCGCCGGTCGACGAGCACGGCGGGGATGCCCCGGTCGCGCATCCGGCGCAGGCGCGGTCCCGCCTCCTGATAGGGCGAGAGCAGGATGCCGCGCACGCGCTGCTGCTCGAAGAGGTCGATGTGCCGGGCCTCCTGCGCGACGTCCTCGTCACTGTTGGCGAGCACGACCGAGAGCCCGTGTCGGGCGGCTTCGCGCTCGGCGCCGCGGGCGAGCTCGGTGAAGAACGGGTTGCGCACGTCGAGCACCACCAGGCCGACCATCAGACTGTGCCCCGCGCGCAGTTGACGGGCGGCGTCGTTGCGCACGTACCCGAGCTCGGCGATCGCCTCGTGCACGCGCCGGACGGAGTCCTCTTTGACGCGGTCGACGTGGTTGAGCACGTTCGAGACGGTGCCCACCGACACCCCGGCGCGGTCGGCGACGTCGCGGATGCTCGCGGCCACGGTCATGCCCTCCCGGTGCTCGCGCGCACCACGAGCTGGGGTTCGAACATCCGATGCGGCGCGGCGATCGCGTTGCCGCCGATCGCGTCGAAGAGCAGGTCGACCACGGCGATGCCGAAGCCGTCGTGGCGGCCCATGACGCTCGTGAGCGGGATGAGCGAGGCTTCCGCGAACTCGATGTCGTCGTAGCCGACGATCGCGGTCTGCCGCGGAACCTCGACCCCGCCGGCGACGAGCGCGTTCATGATGCCGAGGGCGAGCAGGTCGTTCGCGGCGAAGATGCCGTCGGGCATCATGTCCGCCGGGCGCGAGAGCAGCGCCGCCCCGATCCGCTTGCCGCCGCGCACCGTGCGATCGGGCTCGTCCATCACCTCGAGCGTCGCCGCCCCGAACTCGCGCACGACCTCTCCCGCACCGGCCAGACGCCCCGAGACCTGCGGGATGTCGAGCGGGCCACCGACGAACAGCAGGCGACGGCATCCGACCTCGATCAGGTGCTGCATCGCCTGGCGCCCGCCCGAGACCTCGTCGAGCGAGACGGAGGGCTGCTCGTCGGACTGCCCGCGCTGGCCGACCAGCACCGAGGGCGTGCCGCGACGGCGCACCTGCGCGAGGCGGTCTTCGACGGGCAGGTGCGACGACATGAGCAGTCCCTGCACGCGGTACTGCTCGAAGAGCTGGATGTAGTCGTTCTCGCGGTCGCGGCTTCGGTGGGAGTTGGCGAGGAACACGGTGAAGCCGAGCTCGCTGGCGCGCAGCTCGACGCTCTCGGCGATCTCGGCGAAGTACGGGTTGCTCACGTCGGGCGCGATGTAGCCGATCGCGCTGCTCACCCCGAGGCGCAACTGCCGACCGGCGTTGCTGGGCACGAACCCGAGCGAGTCGATCGCGGCGCGGATGCGCTCGGCCTTGTCGGCCGAGACGCGGTCGGGGTGGTTGAGGTAGTTCGACACGGTACCCACGGCCACACCCGCGAGCACCGCCACGTCACGGATTCCGACTCGGGCCATGCGCGGCCTCCTTCGGCTCGGTGATCGATCAGTCACTTTACCGGCTCCTCTGCGACGCACCCGGAGCGGCACACGCACGCTCAGCCACGGCGTTCCCAGACCGGTTCGTCGGCGATCACGTCGACGCGCTGCACGTCTCCGATCAGGTCGATCTCGATGGCCTGCCCCTCGTCCGCGGCATCCGCGGCCACCCTTAGCACGATGCGACCGGGTTCGACGATGCGATGCCCCGCGACACCGGTGAAGGCGAAGGCGGCAGCGGGGATGCTCACCCGCCACGTCTGCGCCTCCCCCGAGGCCAACGGCACCTTGCGGAACGCGACGAGCTGGCGGAGAGGACGCACGACCTGCGCCGCCGGGTCGCTCGCGTAGACCTGCAGCACGTCGGCTCCCTCGCGGTCGCCCGCGTTGCGCACCGTGACCTCGGCCTCGACGACGCCGTCGACGGCGACCCGGGTCTCTGCGACGCTCAGTCCCTCCCGCACGAAGGTCGTGTACCCGAGGCCGTGGCCGAACGGATGCCGCGGCGTCGGGTCGGCCGAGCTGACACCCGTGAGCGATCCGAGCTTCGGGGCGAGGTAGCTGCCCGGCTGCGGGGTGCCCGGCCGGGGCATCTGCACGGGGAGACGTCCCGAGGGCGAGGTGACCCCGAGGAGAGCATCCACGATGGCCGGCCCGCCCTCCTGCCCGGGGAAGAAAGCCTGCACGACGGCCGCGCATCGGTCGGCGGCGGCGCCGAGCGCGTAGGGGCGACCGGTCAGCAGCACGAGCACGACCGGGCGACCGGTCTCGACGAGCGCGTGGAGCAGCTGCTCCTGCACCCCGGGCAGACTCAGGTCCTCGCGGTCGCAGCCCTCGCCCGACGTGCCGCGTCCGAACATCCCGGAGTCGTCGCCCATCACCGCCACGACCACGTCCGCGGCGGTCGCGGCCGCGACCGCCGCGTCGATCCCGGAGACGTCGTCGTCCATGACGGCGCAGCCCTCGACGACATCGACCTCACCCGGCCAGCGCCCGCGCAGCGCCTCGGCGACCGTGGGCGCGGCGATCAGCGGATCGACCTCGGGATGCCGCGGCAGCACGTGCTTCACGAAGGAGTAGCACCCGAACACCGCCCCGAAGCGGTCGGCATTCGGACCGACGACGGCGAGCCGTGGGGTGCGCCCTGCATCGAGCGGCAGAACACCGTCGTTCTGGAGCAGCACGATCGAGGCATCCGCCATCTCGCGCGCGAGCGCACGATTGGCCGCGGAGTCGAGGTCGACGGTCGGATCACCCTCGGGTTCGGCCGCCCCCAGCAACCCCAGATCGAGCTTCTGCCGCAGCACGCGGCGCAGGGCGCGGTCGATGAGCGACTCGTCGATCCGCCCGCTCTCGACCGCGGCGACGAGCGGGGCGAGGTAGTCGGAGCCGGTGGGGAGTTCGACGTCGATGCCGGCCGAGAGCGCGAGCACCGCCGCGTCTTCGCCATCGGCGGCGACCCCGTGCATCGTCTCGAGGAACCGCACGGCGAAGTAGTCGGCGACCACGGTGCCGTCGAAGCCCCAGCGGTCGCGCAGAGTGCCGGTGAGCAGGTCGGCGGATCCCGCGGCCGGAACCCCGTCGACGTCGTTGTAGGCGTTCATGACCGAGCGTGCCCCCGCGCGGATCGCCCGCTCGAACGGCGGCAGGTGGACATCGGCGAGCTCGCGCGGACCGACCGAGACCGGTGCGTGATTGCGGCCGGCGCGCGACCCGGAGTATCCGGCGAAGTGCTTGAGGGTTGCGACCACCCCCGCCGACTCGAGGCCGCGCACGTAGGCGCTGCCGACGACGCCGACCGTGAACGGGTCTTCGGCGATGCACTCCTCGACGCGGCCCCAGCGGGCATCGCGCACGACGTCGAGCACGGGGCCGAGTCCCTGATGCACGCCGAGGGCGCGCAGGTCGTCGCCGATCCGCCGGCCGAGGCGTTCGGTGAGCTCCGGGTCGAACGCGGCGCCCCAGGCCAGCGGGGTCGGGTAGGTCGTGGCTCCCCAGGCGAGGACGCCGGTGAGGCACTCCTCGTGCACGAGAGCGCGGATGCCGGTCCGCTCGGCGAGAGCGGCCTGGCGTCGACGCAGCTCGGCCGTGCCCGCCTCGACCGCGATCGGCGTCGTTCCCCAGTGGCGCGTGAGCTGGCCGAGGCCGTGCGCGGCGAACTCGTCGACGTGCATGCCATCGGCGATCAACTGATCCTGCATCGGGGCGGCGTTGTCGTCGCGGCGGGCGCCCGCCCACAGCCCCACGAGCTGGGCCGTCTTCTGCGCGAGCGTCATCTCGGCGATGAGTCGATCGACCGCGTCGTCGACGACCACCTCGTCGTCGATCACGGCTGATTGTGACGTTTCAATGCTCATGGATTCATCCTTGCGCATCCGCCCGACGGCCGCCGAACTTCCTCACCGTGCCTCAGAACAGTTTTCGTTTGACAGGCCACAGATCTCCCCCTAACATCAGTTTTGAAACGTCTCAATAACGAGATATCACTTTCAAGGAGGAAATGTGTTCACAGCAGAACGGCGGCGCCTTCGCAAGCCGCTCCTCAGCGTTGCCGCTCTGGCCAGCGCCGGGGTTCTCGTCCTCTCCGGCTGCGCCGGTGACAGCGGATCGGGTGCGACCACCTTCGAGTTCCTGAAGAACTCCGAGAACACCACCACGCAGCCGGTGCTCGAAGCCCTCGCCGGCGACCAGTGCGCCGCCGAAGAAGAGGCTATGCCCCTCGAGTTCAACTCCGCACCGCAGGCCGATCTCGACGCCCAGGTGCAGCTGCTCGCCACGCAGGACGAACTGCCCCCGATCTTCTCCGCCGGCGGCAACCCCTCCGAGGGGGCGAAGCTCGCCAAGGGCGGCTACCTCGTCGACTTCGACGAGAAGCTCACCGAGCTCGGCGTGCGCGACAAGATCGCCGAAGGCGCCGTCTCGACCATCAAGAAGCTCTACGGCGGCGAGTTCAACTTCCTGCCGTTCCAGTACAACATCGAGGGCATCTGGTACAACAAGCAGATCTTCGAGGAGCAGGGCTGGGACGTCCCCGAGAGCTGGGACGACCTCACCACCATCGCCGCCGAGGCCAAGGCCGCGGGCTACACGCCGTTCACGGCATCCGGCGAGCAGGGCTGGCCCATCACCCGCCTCATCTCGAGCTACCTCTTCCGCTCGGTCGGTGACGACGCGCTCGAGAAGGTCGCGTCCGGCGACGCCAAGCTGACCGACCCCGAGTACGTGGCCGCCGCGCAGGCGATCGCCGACCTCGGCGCCGAAGGCTACTTCGACGCGAACGTCACCTCGCTCGACATCGACAGCTCGTACAACGAGTTCCTGACGGGCAAGGCCGCCATGATCTACATGGGCAGCTGGATCCTCGGCAACATCAACGGAGACGGCAACCAGATCGGCGCCGACAACGTCGGGTTCTTCAACTTCCCGGCCGTCGAGGGCGGCAAGGGCACGCCCGACGCCTACCCGTCGAACGTCGGCCTGCCGGCCACGATGAGCAACGCCGCCTACAACGAGGGCACCGGCGCCTGGCTCGGCTGCATCGCCGAGAACTACGGCAACGAGGCGCTCGAGCAGGGCCAGATCACCGGCTTCATCGCCGACGACGCCGACGTCGAGCTGCCCGCGATCTCGCAGACGATCGCCGACGAGATCTCCACCAGCACCGACAGCGTGCTGTGGTTCGAGGCGCTCTTCAACGCGAAGGCGAGCAACATCTCGTCGACCAACGCCGCGCTGCTCGTGACGGGCCAGCTCACGGCCGAGGAGTTCATGACCCTCGTCCAGGACGCTCTCGACGCCGGTTGATCCGCACCGGCTCCGCGCACTCGTACCCGGAGTGCGCGGAGCCGGTTCTCTCGTCTCACCCCCTCTACACCCGAAAGGCCGCCACGCATGAAGTCCGTCCTCGGCGACCGGAAGACGATCCTGCTGCTGCTCCTGCCGGCACTGGTCATCTATACGCTCATCACCATCGTCCCCGTGCTCTGGTCGTTCGGCCTCACGTTCTTCACCGGCAGCATCCTCGAAGGCTTCGAGTTCAACGGCATCGAGAACTTCCAGCGGCTCTTCTCCGACCAGTACGTCGCCGACGCCTTCTGGTTCACGATCCGCTACGCGCTGCTGACCACCCTGTTCCAGGTCGTGCTCGGCTTCGGGCTCGCGCTGCTCTACCACTTCGTGCTCCGCCGCAGCTCGGTCATCGTCCGCACGCTGGTGTTCTTCCCCGTCGTGCTCCCGACCGTCGCGATCGGCATCCTGTACCAGAAGCTCTTCCAGTCGGCCCCCGGCGACGGCCTCGTCAACGAGCTGCTCGTGAACGTCGGCCTCAGCAACATCGACTGGCTCGGCGACGGCGCGACCGCGTTCGTCGTCATCGTCATCATGGACGTCTGGCGCTCCGCCGGCTTCTACGGCATCCTCGTCTTCTCCGGCCTGCTCGACATCCCCGACGAAATCATCGAATCGGCCCGTCTCGACGGCGCGAAGTCGTTCAGCCTCTTCCGCTACATCGTGCTCCCGATGTCGCTGCCGATCCTCTTCGCCTCGATGATCTTCAGCATCAACGGCACGATCAAGGTCTTCGACTCGGTCTTCGCCCTCACCGGCGGCGGCCCCGGCAACGCGACCACGCCGCTGACGATGTACATGTACCGCACCGCGTTCCAGTACAGCGACTTCGGCTACGGCTCGACCGTCGCCCTCGTGCTCACGATCATGTGTCTGCTGATCACGCTCGTCATCTTCCGCTCGTCGCGTCGCGACAACACCGTCTGAGGACAGCATCATGACCACCACACTCGACACGACGGCCGTTCCCAGCGCGAAGGCGTTCGTTCCGCACCGCCGCGGTCCCGCAGCGATCGCCCTCGGCATCCTGCGAAAGATCCCGACCTGGCTGACCATCGCGGTGCTCGTCATCGTGACGGCCTACCCGCTGTTCTGGATGTTCATCAACTCGCTGAAGTCGAACAACGAGTTCCTCAACAACCCCTCGTACACGCTCCCCGAGAACTGGCGGTGGGACAACTACGCCGTCGCCTGGGAGACCGGCAACCTCGCCACCACAATCACGAACTCGCTGATCGTCACGGTGCCGTCGCTCGTGTTCATCGTGCTGCTCGGCACGGCGGCGGGCTACGCGCTCGAGATCATGGTCTTCAAGGGCCGCGCCTCGGTGCTCCTGCTGTTCCTGGCGGGCATCATGATCCCCGGGCAGATGATCATCCTGCCGCTGTTCAACGCCTTCTCGAAGATGGGCCTCAGTGGCTCGTACCTGCCGATGATCCTCATCTACGTCGCGGGCGGCCTCCCGCTCACGGTGTTCATGATGGCGACGTACTTCCGCGCCATCCCCCGCGAGATCTTCGAGGCCGCGACGATCGACGGCGCCTCGATGCTGCGTTCGTTCTTCGCGATCGGCCTGCCGATGATGAAGAACGCGATCTTCACGGTCGCGATCGTGCAGTTCTTCCTCATCTGGAACGACCTGCTCATCGCCCTCGTCTTCGGCGGCAAGAGGAGCCTCAACACGATCCAGGTCGGGCTCCTCAACTTCTCGGGCGAGTACGGCGCGATCAACTACGGCCCGTTGTTCGCCGCGATCTGCGTGACGGTGTTCGGCATCCTGATCATGTATCTCTTCCTCAACCAGCGCATCATGAAGGGCCTCGCGGCCGGCGCGGTCAAGGGCTGAGACCCGCGACGACGAAGGGGGCGGATGCTGCGGCATCCGCCCCCTTTCGCGTCCCCGTCCGGGTGGTGAGGGGTCACAACACGCCGCGCGCGGCCACGCGTCAGCGGCGTGTCTCGACCCCTCGCGTGCGACGGGGTCACTGAGCCTGTCGAAGCCCCCGCCCGCGCACCAACGGAGGAGAACTCGCGAAAGGGAGGAGCGAATCCGCGAAACGCTCCTCCCCTGGGTGAGATCTCCTCCCGAACGGTGCAGTCCCGAGCTTCGCTCGCTCCGGGCTTGCGCGCGAGGGGTCAAGACACGCCGCGAGCGGATGCCACAACGCGGCGTGTCTTGACCCCTCGCGAGTGGGGCGCTGACGTCGACCAGACAGTGGGTCGCTGAGCCTGTCGAAGCGTCCCCTCCGAGAGCGTCAGGCGCGGTCGTGGAGGGTGACGTGGTAGCCGTCGGGGTCGGCGAAGGTGAAGGTGCGCCCGAACGGTCCGTCGATGGGGGCGGCGACGATCGTGCGCCCATCGGCGACCAGGGCGTCGTGGATGCTCTGCACATCCGTCGCGTGCAGCCAGAGGGCGACGCCGATGCCGGGCTGCGCCGCTGCGGCGAGGTCGGTCCCGGGAACGATGTCGCGCAGCGCGAACGCGATCGGCGTGGTCGTGAAGACGACGGCGTGCGGAGGCCCGGCGGGCGAGCGCACGAGGCCGAGGTACTTCTCGTAGAACGCCTGCGAGGCGTCGAGGTCGCGCGTCTGCAGAGAGATGAAGTCGGGGCCGGTGACGGGCATGGGATGCTCCTTCGATACGTGTCAGTTTTCTGACATGCATTAATCTATGTCAGAATACTGACATGAGTCAAGACGGCATCCACCTGCCGACCTCCCTCGGATACCTGCTGAAGGAGGCCGCAAGCGCCCTGCGATTCGCGATGGAAGAGGCCCTGCGCCCCCTCGACATGACCATCACGCGATACTCCTGCCTCGAACTGCTCGCGCAGCGCCCCGGCCTCTCGAACTCCGACCTCGCCCGCGGCGCCTTCGTCACCCGGCAGTCGATGAACGTGCTGCTGCAGCAGCTCGAACGCGAGGGACTCGTCGTGCGAGCATCCGAAGCCCCGGTCGGCAAGGCGCTCCCCACCGACCTCACGCCCGCCGGGCGCGACCTGCTTGCGCAGGCGACCGCCGCGGTGCGCGCGGTCGAGAAACGGATGCTGTCGGGCATGAGCGCCGACGATCAGCGGGTCGCCTTCGACCTGCTCCAGGGCATGGTGCGGTCGCTGCGCGCGGACACAGGCACGTGAGGGGTCAAGACACGCCGCGACCGTACGCGGACGCGCGGCGTGTCTTGACCCCTCAGCGGGTACGCGTCAGCGCCAGTCGTACAGGGCGCGGAAGCCGAGTTCGTCCTGGATGCGGCGGGTCGACATGAGCGATCCGAACTCGGCGAGATCCTCGGCCACGGGAACGCCGGGGAACCACCGTTCCGCCACCTCGCGCGAGGGCGCCGCATTGCCCGACTCGGGAGCGGCGACGTTGTAGATGCGGAACCCGGGGGTCGCCGCCTCGAGCGCGAGCGCCACGGCTTCGGCTCCGTCGCGCGCATCGACCCACGACCCCAGCAGGTCGCGGCGGTAGTCGGGCTCGGATGCCGCGGCGAAGGTGTCGTAGGCCTCGGGCGCGACGACGTTGGTGAACCGCAGCGCGGTGATCGAGGCATCCGGATGCCATCCGACGAGCTGCGCGGCCATCGCCTCCTCGACGACCTTGCCGAGGCCGTAGGTGTTGAACGCGCGCGTGTAGGTCTCGTCGACCGGGAGCGACGGCGGCGCGACCTCGAAGGGGAAGCCCATGGCCGTGATGCTCGACGCGAGCACGACGGTGCGGATGTCGGCGCGATGCGCGGCGAGCAGCACGTGCGAGGAGACCAGCACGTTGTTCTCGAAGGTCGCGGCATCGGGCACGAGCCCGTTCACCGGGATCGCGGCGAGGTGCACGAGGGCGTCGATGCCCTCATGGCGCGCGGTCACCCCGAGCAGCGCGTCGAGCGTCTGCCCGTAGTCGGTGAGGTCCACGCGCGTGAAGCCCGCCCCGGCGGGGCCGGCGAGGTCGAAGCCGATGACCTCGGCTCCGCCGGCGCGCAGTCGTTCGACCGTCGCGCGACCGAGCGTGCCGCTGCTTCCTGTGACCGCAATGACCATGGGGACCTCCGCGTCCGAGTCTGGCAGGTGATCGACCTCGCCGACCTTCATGCCCTAGTATTGAAACGTCACAATTCTAACGCGATTCGCCACGACAGCGCCTTGTCTGGGTCTCTGAAACGTTTCGAAATCTTGGGAGTGTCCAATGCCGGCCACCGTATCCGCCGTTCGCTTCGAGCACCACCGCGAGCCCCTGGGCATCGGCGAGTCACGCCCGCGCCTGTCGTGGGTGATCGACACCGCTCCCACCGGATGGACGCAGGCCGCCTCCCGCATCGAGATCGACACCGATGGCGCCGTCGACACCTTCGAGATCGACTCCGACGCGCAGGTGCTCGTGCCGTGGCCGGGTCGGGCACTCGACTCGCGCGCCCGGGCATCCGTCCGCGTGCGGGTGCGCGGCACCGACGGCGAATGGAGCGACCCGAGCCCCTGGGCCACGGTCGAGACCGGACTGCTGCACCCCGAGGACTGGACCGCGGGCCCCATCGGCGCGATCTGGAACGAGAACCCGATGCGCGACGACCGCCGGCCCGCGCTCGTCCGCCGCGACTTCACCGTGCGCCCCGACCTCGTGCGCGCCCGCCTCTATGCGTCGGCCCACGGCCTCTACCAGGCCGAGATCAACGGCGAGCGTGTCGGCACCGACGTGCTCTCCCCCGGCTGGACCGTCTACCGCGAGCGCCTGCGCTACTACACCTACGACGTGACAGACCTGCTCGCCGAGGGCGACAACGCGATCGGCGCGTGGCTCGGCGACGGCTGGTACCGCGGGCGTCTCGGCTGGCGCGGCGGCTTCCGCAACGTCTTCGGCGACGATCTCTCCTTCATCGGTCAGCTCGAGCTCACCTACGCCGACGGCACGACCGAGACCGTCGCGACCGACACCCGGTGGCGGTCGGCGCCGAGCCCGATCCTGCACTCGGGAATCTACGACGGCGAGACCTACGACGCCCGCGAGGAGCTGCCGGGGTGGAGCCGCGCGGGGTACGACGACGGCGACTGGCAGCGCGTGCAGCTGCGCCGCCGCGACCCCGCGACGCTCGTGGCGCCGACCGGCCCGCCCGTGCGCGTGACCGAGGAGGTGCACCCGGTCACCGTGCTGCGCACCCCGGCCGGCAAGCGCGTGCTCGACTTCGGGCAGAACCTCGTCGGCGTCGTGCGCCTGCGCGCCACGGCCGCCGCGGGCACGACCGTGACGCTGCGCACCGCCGAGGTGCTGCAGGACGACGAGCTCTACACGCGCCCGCTGCGCGACGCGGTCTCGACCGACGTCTACACGTTCGCCGGGCGCCCCGAGGGCGAGGAGTGGGAACCGCGCTTCACCTATCACGGCTTCCGCTACGTGGAGGTCGACGGCTGGCCCGGCGACATCGATGCGGATGCCGCGGCCGGCGCTCTCGTCGCCCGCGTGCTGCACACCGACATGGAGCGCACGGGCTGGTTCGAATCCTCGAACCCCCAGCTCGACCGCCTGCACGAGAACGTCGTCTGGGGCATGCGCGGAAACTTCGTCGACATCCCCTCCGATTGCCCGCAGCGCGACGAGCGCCTGGGATGGACCGGCGACATCCAGGTGTTCGCGCCGGCAGCATCCTTCCTGTACGACTCCTCCGGCATGCTCGCCGGCTGGCTGCGCGACCTGGAGGCCGAGCAACTGCCCGACGGCACCGTGCCCTGGTACGTGCCCGTCATCCCGGCCGACACCATGTGGACCCCGCAGCGCCCGGGTGCCGCCTGGGGCGATGCCGCGACGATCGTGCCGTGGACCCTGCACCGCCGCTTCGGCGATGAGGGCGTGCTGCGCGCGCAGTTCGACAGCGCCCGCGCGTGGGTCGATCTGCAGGCCGAGATCGCGGGTCCCTCGCGGCTGTGGGACACGGGGTTCCAGCTCGGCGACTGGCTCGACCCTGCTGCTCCCCCGCACGACCCGGCCGACGCCCTCACCGATCGCTACCTCGTCGCCTCGGGCTACTTCGCGTACTCGGCACGGCTGGTCGCCGACATGGCCGCGACGCTGGGCGAGACGACGGATGCCGCGCACTACACCGCCCTCGCCGCCGAGGCGAAGGCGGCGTTCATCGGCGCCTACGTGGGCGACGACGGGCGGATGACCTCCGACGCGCAGACCGCCTACGCTCTCGCCCTCGAGTTCGACCTGCTCCCCGACGAGCTGCGCGCCCCCGCCGCCGCCCGGCTCGCCGCTCTCGTGCGGGCCGGGGGCAACCGCATCGGCACCGGGTTCGTGGGCACGCCGCTCGTGACCGATGCCCTCAGCGCGAACGGTCAGCTCGACGCCGCCTACGACCTTCTCCTCGAGAAGGAGTGCCCGTCGTGGCTGTACCAGGTGGGCATGGGCGCGACGACGGTCTGGGAACGCTGGGACTCGATGCGCCCCGACGGCTCGGTGAACCCCGGGTCGATGACCTCGTTCAACCACTACGCGCTCGGCGCCGTGGTCGACTGGATGCACCGCGTCGTCGCCGGCCTCGCCGCCGATGCGCCGGGTTACCGACGGATCCGCGTCGCCCCGCGCCCCGGCGGTGGGCTCACCTCGGCAGCGGCCCGGCATCGCACCCCGTTCGGCGAGGCCGCGGTCTCGTGGCGGATCGACGCGGGCGTGCTCCACGTCACCGCCGAGCTGCCCGTCGGCACCACCGGCGTGCTCGCCCTCCCGGGGCAGCCCGAGGAAGAGGTCGGGCACGGCACGCACACGCGTTCCGTCACGGTCGACGGAGCGGATGCCGACGCCACCTACTCCGCCGCGGAGGTGACCGCATGACCCGCGTCGCCTTCCTGCACACCGGGGCCGTCGTGATCGCCCCGGTCGTCGACGCCGCCCGCGCGGCCCTGCCCGACGCGACGTTCGTGAACTACCTCGACGACCGGATCGTCGCCGATCTGGGCGACGCGGAGCGCGCGGCATCCGTCGCCGACCGTCTCGCGCACCTCGCCGGCGCCGCGCGCGATGCCGGAGCCGACGTCGTCATGCTCACGTGCTCGTCGATCTCGGGCTACGCGGCTCCCACCGCCGAGCGTGCCGGCATCCCCGTGCTGCGCATCGACGAGGCGATGGCCGATCGGGCCGTCGCCACCGGCGAACGCATCGCCGTGATCGCCACCCTCCCGACCACCCTCGCCCCGACCGTCGCGCTGCTGCGCGAGCGCGCCGCGATCGCCGGCGTCGAGCCGACGATCCTCGACGAGGTCGTCGACGGAGCGTTCGCCGCGGTCTCGGGAGGGGATCGCCCGCAGCACGACGCACTCGTCGCCGCCGCGATCGAACGACTGGCCGCCCACGCCGACGTCGTCGTGCTCGCCCAGGCCTCGATGGCCTCGGCGGCCGAGAGCGCACGGGTCGCCGTGCCGGTGCTCACCAGCATCGCGCCGGGGGTCGCACGACTCGCCGAGCTGCTCGCGAACGACGATCCCGATACCCGCACCGCGACCCCGGAGGACGCCCGATGACCACCGGCACACGACCGCGCACGCTGACTCCGCTCGGCACCGACCACGCTCGCTGGGCGAGCGGTTTCTGGGGCGCCGTGCAGGAGCGCACCCGCGACGTCACCGTTCCGTCGATGTGGGACTCGCTCCGCGATCCCGCCGTGAGCGCGGGGTTGCGCAACTTCCGCATCGCCGCCGGCCTCGAGCAGGGCGAGCACGTCGGACCGCCCTTCATGGACGGCGACTTCTACAAGTGGATGGAAGCCGCGATCGCCCAGCTCGAGGTGCGCTCCGATCCGGCCCTCGCCGAGACGATCGACGAACTGGCGCGACTCATCGCCTCGGTGCAGCGCGCCGACGGGTACCTGCACACGCCCACGCTGATCGCGGCGCTCGGGCCGGTGGCGGCCACAGACCTCGCCGACCGGTTCCACTTCGAGACCTACAACCTCGGCCACCTCATCACGATGTGCGTGCGGCATCACGAGGTCACCGGATCGCCGCTGCTGCTCGACGTCGCCGTGCGCGCCGCCGGGTACCTCGAGGATCTCGCCGAGAACAAGCCGGTCGAGCTCGCCCGCAGCGCGATCTGCCCCTCGCACTACATGGCCGTGATCGAGCTGTACCGCGCGACCGACGACCGCCGCTGGCTCGGGCTCGCCCAGTCGTTCCTGCGCGTGCGCGACGACTTCCAGGGTGGCGATGACAACCAGGATCGCCTCCCCGTGCGCGAGCAGTACGTGGTCGCCGGGCACGCCGTGCGGGCGAACTACCTCTACGCCGGGCTCGCCGACCTCGCCCTCGAGACCGGCGATGCCGACATCGTCGAGGTGCTCACGCGCCTCTGGGACGACGTGATCGACACCAAGCTCTACATCACCGGAGGTTGCGGCGCGCTCTACGACGGCGCCTCGCCCGACGGGCATCCCTGGCAGGAGCAGATCAGCCGCGTGCACCAGGCCTACGGCCGCGCGTATCAGCTGCCCCACACCACCGCGCACGCCGAGTCGTGCGCGAACATCGGCATGATCCTCTGGGCAGAGCGGATGCTGGCGCTCACCGGCGAAGCGCGATTCGCCGATGTGATCGAGCAGATCGCGTTCAACGCGCTGCTCGCCGGGATCAGCCTCGACGGCACCTCGTACTTCTATACGAACCCGCTGCGTCAGGTGCGCGAGCTGCCCTTCGAGCTGCGTCGTGCGGGCGACACGGGCCTGCACCCGGTGCCCGCCCCGCCGAAGTCCGACGAGCGTCTGCGCGAGCGGTACCTCAGCTGCTTCTGCTGTCCGCCGAACACGACCAGGACACTCTCGCGGTGGCACGAGCGTGCGGCGTCCGTCTCGGACGCCGGTCTGCACGTGCACCAGTACGGCGGCAGCGAACTGCGCGCCGTACTCGGCGACGGGCGGATGCTCGCGCTCACCGAACACAGCGACTACCCATGGGATGGACGGATCGTCTTCACCGTCACCGCGGTCGAAGCGGGCGGACTGCCCGTGCACCTGCGCATCCCCGGATGGTCGTCGGATGCCGCGCTCACGGTCGCGGGCGAATCCGTCGCGGCGAGCACCCCCGGAACCTACACGCGGATCGATCGGCCCCTCGCGGTCGGCGACGAGATCGTGCTCGATCTGCCGATGCCGGTGCGGGTGCTGCGCGCCCACCGCCTCGCCGAGGAGGCCGCGAACCAGGTCGCCGTGCAGCGCGGTCCGGTCGTCTACTGCGTCGAGGAGGCCGACCTCCCCGATGACGTTCTGCTCGAACAGGCGGCGCTGCGCCGCGGTGCGACGTTCGGCACCGAACGGATCGAGATCGACGGGCAACGCCTTCTCGCCGTGACCACGACGCTCCAGGCCATTCCCGGCACCTCCGACGACGCCCTCTACGCCGACATCGACGCGGCGCCGCTCGTCGAGATCCCGACCCGGCTCGTGCCGTACTTCGCGTGGGGCAATCGCGGCCCGGGCGAGATGTCGGTCTGGCTCCCGATCGTCTGGTGACCCGATGAGCGACCACATGACCGCGGCCCACGTCACCGCGACATACGTCATCGAGACCTCGCTGCCGCTGCAGCAGGCCGCCGAGACCCTCGCCGGCGAGCAGTCGACCGGCACCTTCGTGAGGGTCGAGCGCGAATCCGACGATCTGCGCGCCCGCTTCGCGGCGCAGGTCGTCGACCTCGAGGAGCTGCCCCTCACCGGCGACAGCGCCCTGCCCGGCACCGTCGGTGACCCGGCGCAGCGGCGGCGCGCACGGATGCGTCTGCGCTTTCCGCTCGACAACTTCGGACCGTCGATCCCGAATCTGCAGGCGGCCGTCGCCGGCAACCTGTTCGAGATCAAGGAGCTCGCGGCCGTCAAGCTGGTCGACCTCGACCTCCCCGCGGCCTTCGGCGAGCGCTACGGCGGCCCTCGCTTCGGACTCGCCGGCACGCGCGAGCGGATGGGACGCCCGGACGGCGCGCTGATCGGCACGATCGTGAAGCCGAGCATCGGTCTCTCGCCGTCGGACCTCGCCGAGGTGGTGGGAGAGCTGGCCGAGGCGGGCGTGGACTTCATCAAGGACGACGAGCTGCAGGGCAACAGCCCCACCGCGCCACTCGCCGAGCGGGTGGCCGCCGTGATGCCGGTGCTGAAGCGCTACGCCGACCGCACCGGGCGCATGCCCATGTACGCGTTCAACATCACCGACGACATCCATCTGCTCGAGCAGAACCACGACCTCGTGGTCGCCGCCGGGGGCACCTGCGTCATGGTGTGCATCAACATGGTGGGCCTCGCTGGCCTCGCGCACGTGCGGCGCTTCACGCAGGTGCCGATCCACGGCCACCGCGCGATGTTCGGCGCGATCAGCCGCTCCCCGCAGGTCGGCTTCTCGTTCCGAGCCTGGCAGAAGCTCGCGCGGCTCAGCGGCGCCGACCATCTGCACACCAACGGTATCTCGAACAAGTTCTACGAGTCCGACGACGAGGTGCTCGCGTCGATCGCCGATGTGCGCACGCCGCTCGACGGGGTGGGCGACACGGTGCCGGTGCTGTCGTCGGGCCAGTGGGGAGGGCTCGCCCATGCGACCCGGCGCGCGGTCGGGTCGTCGGACCTGCTCGTGCTCGCGGGCGGCGGCATCCACGGTCATCCCGACGGCGCCGCGGCCGGCGTCGAGAGCATGCGCGCCGCGTGGGCCTCGGCCGAGCGCGGTGAGACGACCGCGCAGGCGCTGGCGGCATCGCCCGAACTGCGTCGGGCGACCGAGCGTTTCGGGGCGGTCCGTGACTGATTCGCCGCCCGTCGCACCGGCCGTGGGCTACTACGGCGATGACGTCACCGGCAGCGTCGACGTGCTGTTGCAGTTCGCCCGGCACGGGGTGCGCGGATGCCTGTTCATCGGCACGCCCTCGGCCGCGGCTCTCGCGGATGCCGCCGGCTCCCACGAGGTGGTCGGGATCGCCGGCATCGCCCGCTCGCTCTCACCGGATGCGCTCGACGCCGAGGTACGCCCCGCTCTCACGGCCCTGCGCGATCTGTCGCCCCGCATCGTTCAGTACAAGGCGTGCTCGACGGCCGACTCCTCGCCGACCGTCGGGAGCCTCGGCCGGGTGATCGAGATCGGCCGCGAGGTCTTCGGTTCACGAACCGTTCCGGTGCTCTTCGCCCAGCCCGACTTCGGCCGCTACACGGTCTTCGGCCACCACTTCGCGGCCGAGGGCGGCACCGTGCACCGGCTCGACCGTCAACCGACCATGTCTCAGCATCCGTCGACGCCGATGGACGACTCCGACCTCGCGGCGCACCTCTCGCGGCAGACCCCGCTGCCGGTCGACGGTGTGCCGTTCACCCGGTACTCGACGGCGACGTCGCTCGCCGCAGAGATCGACGGCTCCCCCACGGCCGCTCTCGTGCTCGACGCCCTCGACGACGCGCATCTCGCGCTGATCGGCACGGCGTTGGAAGAGCTGAGCGCTGAACGGCATCCGCTCTTCGCGATCGGATCGGGCGGACTCAGCAGGGCGCTCGCGCTCGGGCGTCCGGCATCCGCCCTCGACGACGAGCGCACCGCCGGCGGGCCGGTGCTGGCCGTGTCGGGCAGCCGCTCGCCGCAGACCCGGCGCCAGGTCGCCGCGGCGCAGGCGGCCGGCTGGGCAGTGCGCCCGCTCTCCCCGGATGCCGATGCACAGGCCGAGGTCGTCGCGCTGTTGCGGGCGGGCCGCAGCGTCGCCCTCTCGTCGGAGGATGCCCCGGCGTTCGCCGGTCATCCCGATGTGCTGGCGGCGATCGCCGATGCGGCGACGTCCGTCATCCGCGGGGCTCTCGGCGCCGGGGCGACCCGCCGCCTGATCGTCTGCGGCGGCGACACGTCGAGCCGCGTCGTGCGCTCGCTCGGCATCGCGAGCCTGTCGATCGCCGCGAATCCCGGCGCGAACGTGGTGGTGCTGCGCACCCGCAGCGATGATGCCTCGGTCGACGGCGTCGAAGTGCTCCCCAAGGGCGGGCAGGTCGGCGACGACGGGCTGTTCGAGGCGGTGCGGGGCGGGGCTCGCTAGAGCGCGAGTCGATCGCGTGGCGTGCGCAGTTCCTTCGCGATGATCAGAGATGTCGGCACGTGCCCCGCCGCGAGGACGACAGCGCTGGCGGCGATGAACGGACTGCTCAGCAGCCCACTCGCAGCGAGGTAGACCAGCACGGGGAGCGCGGCCATCGGTACCGGCAGCGCCCACGTTCGCCGATAGAGCGAGTCCGGGGTGCGCTCGACGACGTACCGTGCCCACAGGGCGTAGTACGCGACCAGCGCCAGCCCGCCGGGCACCGACCACCACACGCTCATCGCGCCGGGGAGCGTGACGGCCGGCACGACCAGACACAGCGCTTGGCCGCTGCGCTCCAGCACGGCGAGCACGCCGGGAACTCGCGGTCGGGGGAGCGGCGACCGCGGCGGAAGCACCCACAGCAGAAACGTGGGAGCCAGCACCGCCAGGGAGATACCCAAGCCCCACGGTGAGAATCCCATGGCCACAGGCTACCGAGCCACCCCCTCACCTCTGTCGCGCAGGATCCGGGAGAGACGACTCTTGCGCAGATTCTGCGCGACGATCCAGCCCACGTCGGGATGGTCGGGATCCAGCCCGAGGAAGGCGTCCAGGGCTATGTCGGGGTCCGCCGCCACGACGACGCTCCAGCAGTAGCCGAGGGTCTGGCGCAGGACTCGCACGTCCGGAGCACGACGGCGCTCGCTCGGCCAGGTGACGAAGTGCGCCGTGGTCGTCGCGCAGATGCCGAGAGCATCGCCGACCGTTCGCGGGTCGCGCAGCAGCCGCGGCTCGCAGATCGCCGCAACCGCCGCGCGCTGGAGGAGCGGGTCGGTCTCTTCCGCCCAGGACTTCACGATGGAGAGAAGCGCGGCGATGTCCCGATCGCCGAGAAGCTGCAGACCGATGACCGCTCCTTCGCGCACGCGCCACCGCTGGTCCTCGGCGTGGCCACGCTGTCGCCGGAGGACGTCGGCGTCGTCGGATCGAGCACCGCGGGATGCGGCGACGCACATCATCGCGAACTCGTCATCCGTCTTCTCGAGTTCGGCTATCACCGCCGGTTCGGCTGTGCGAGCTACTGCGGAGACGAGTGCGAGGTTCGCGCGGGGTCCGGGAAGCCCGGAATGCGCGGTGAGGAAATCGGGCCACTCGGTGGAGGGGAGCGCCCGAAGCCTCGTCTCCCATTCGACATCGTCGGTCATCGCCCGATGATACCCATTCGCTTGCCGTCGGCAGTTGACGGATCTCTTGTACTGCCGTAACTTATGAAACGATTCATCCCCACAGAAAGCGAGTGACAATGTCCGTCCTCACCCCTGACCACCTCGCCGCGCTCGAGAAGCAGGGCATCGAGCTTCCCAGCTGGGCTTTCGGCAACTCCGGCACGCGCTTCAAGGTGTTCGGCACCCCCGGCACGCCGCGCGACCCGTGGGAGAAGATCGCGGATGCCGCGCAGGTCAACACCTACACGGCTCTGGCGCCGAGCGTGGCGCTGCACATCCCGTGGGACCTCGTCGACTCGTTCTCTGATCTGCGCAAGCACGCCGAAGATCTCGGCGTGACGCTCGGTACGGTCAACTCCAACACCTTCCAGGACGACGACTACAAGTTCGGCGCCCTCACCCATGAAGACGCCGCGATCCGCCGGAAGGCGATCGACCACCACCTCGCGTGCATCGACGTCATGGATGCCACCGGCAGCCGCGACCTCAAGATCTGGCTCGCCGAGGGATCGAACTACCCCGGCCAGGCCGACCTCCGCGGCCGCCAGGACCGCCTGCAGGAATCGCTCCAGCAGATCTACGCCCGCCTCGGCGACGACCAGCGACTCGTGCTGGAGTACAAGTTCTTCGAGCCGGCGTTCTATCACACCGATGTTCCCGACTGGGGCACCTCGTACGCGCAGGTGGTCTCGCTCGGCGACAAGGCATCCGTCTGCCTCGACACCGGCCACCACGCCCCCGGCACGAACATCGAGTTCATCGTCATGCAGCTGCTGCGCCTCGGCAAGCTCGGGTCGTTCGACTTCAACTCGCGCTTCTACGCCGATGACGACCTGATCGTCGGCGCCGCCGACCCGTTCCAGCTCTTCCGCATCCTCTTCGAGGTCGTGCGCGGCGGCGGTCTGAACAACCCCGATGTCGCGTTCATGCTCGACCAGTGCCACAACGTCGAGGACAAGATCCCCGGCCAGATCCGCTCGGTGCTCAACGTGCAGGAGATGACGGCCCGCGCGCTGCTCGTCGACCGCGACGCCCTCACCGCCGCGCAGAAGTCCGGCGACGTGCTCGCCGCGAACGCGATCTTCATGGACGCGTTCTACACCGACGTGCGCCCCGCCCTCGCCGAGTGGCGCGAGTCGCGCGGCCTCGCCGCCGACCCGATGGCCGCCTACGCGGCATCCGGCTACCAGCAGAAGATCGCCGCAGAACGAGTCGGTGGCGTGCAGGCCGGCTGGGGCGCCTGAGCGCGCCGTCCCTCGACCCCTCGATCAAGGAACACCACTCATGACGAACCCGACCGCCGCCGACCTGATCGCGCGCAGCAACCGCCTGGGCGCCGACCCGAAGAACACCAACTACGCCGGTGGCAACACCTCCGCCAAGGGCACCGAGATCGACCCCGTGACCGGGCAGCCCGTCGAGCTGCTGTGGGTGAAGGGCTCGGGCGGCGACCTGGGCACCCTCACCGAGAAGGGCTTGGCCGTGCTGCGTCTCGACCGCATGCGCGCGCTGGTCGACGTGTACCCCGGCATCGACCGCGAAGACGAGATGGTCGCCGCGTTCGACTACTGCCTGCACGGCAAGGGCGGAGCCGCTCCTTCGATCGACACCGCGATGCACGGACTCGTGGATGCCGCGCATGTCGACCACCTGCACCCCGACTCCGGCATCGCGATCGCGACCGCCGCCGACGGCGAGGCCCTGACCTCGAAGATCTTCGGCGAGAAGGTCGTGTGGGTGCCGTGGCGCCGCCCCGGCTTCCAGCTCGGACTCGACATCGCCGAGATCAAGAAGGCGAACCCGCAGGCGATCGGCTGCATCCTCGGCGGCCACGGCATCACGGCGTGGGGCGACACGTCCGAGGAGGCCGAGATGAACTCGCTGTGGATCATCGACACCGCGGCCTCCTACATCGCCGAGCACGGGAAGACCGACCCGTTCGGCGGTGTCCGCGCGGGCTTCGAGGCATTGCCGGCCGGCGAGCGGCGCGAGCGCGCCGCCGCTCTGGCCGGCACGATCCGCGGCATCGCCTCGCACGACCGCGCGATGGTCGGCCACTTCACGGATGCCGCGGAGGTGCTCGACTTCCTCGCCTCCGAGAAGGCCCCGGCCCTCGCCGCGCTCGGCACGAGCTGCCCCGACCACTTCCTGCGCACCAAGGTCAAGCCGCTGATCCTCGACCTGCCGGCGACGGCATCCGTCGAGGAGCAGATCGCACGCCTGCACGAGCTGCACGCCGAATACCGCGCCGACTACCAGGCGTACTACGACGCACATGCGACCGCCGAGTCGCCCGCGATCCGCGGCGCCGACCCGCTCATCGTGCTCGTTCCCGGCGTGGGCATGTTCTCGTACGGCGCGAACAAGCAGACCGCCCGCGTCGCCGGCGAGTTCTACGTCAACGCGATCAACGTCATGCGCGGGGCCGAGGCGCTCTCGACCTACTCCCCCATCTCCGATGCCGAGAAGTTCGACATCGAGTACTGGGCGCTGGAGGAGGCCAAGCTGCAGCGGATGCCGAAGCCGAAGTCGCACCAGGGGCGCATCGCGTTCGTGACCGGCGCCGCGTCCGGCATCGGCAAGGCCATCGCCACTCGTCTCGCGGCCGAGGGTGCCTGCGTCGTCATCGCCGACCTCGACCTCGAGAAGGCGCAGGCCGCGGCGGCGGAGCTCGGAGGCACCGACGTCGCGATCGGCGTTGCGGCGAACGTGGCGGATGCCGACGCGATCCAGGCGGCGCTGAACGACGCCGTCCTCGCCTTCGGCGGCGTGGACCTCGTCGTCAACAACGCCGGCCTCTCGCTCTCGAAGCCGCTGCTCGAGACCACCGAGAAGGACTGGGATCTGCAGCACGACGTCATGGCGAAGGGCTCGTTCCTCGTGTCGAAGGCCGCCGCGCGCGTGCTCATCGACCAGAAGCTCGGCGGCGACATCATCTACATCTCGTCGAAGAACTCCGTCTTCGCCGGTCCGAACAACATCGCGTACTCGGCGACCAAGGCCGACCAGGCCCACCAGGTGCGGCTGTTGGCGGTCGAGCTCGGGGAGTACGGCATCCGCGTCAACGGCATCAACCCCGACGGCGTCGTGCGCGGCTCGGGCATCTTCGCCTCGGGCTGGGGCGCCAACCGCGCCGCCACCTACGGGGTCGCCGAAGAGGACCTCGGCCAGTTCTACGCCAACCGCACGATCCTCAAGCGCGAGGTCGTTCCCGAGAACGTGGCGGATGCCGTGTACGTGCTGACCGGCCCCGAACTGAGCCGCACGACAGGACTGCACATCCCGGTCGACTCCGGCGTCGCCGCCGCGTTCCTGCGATGAGCACCCGCGCCGTCGCGGCCGTCGATCTCGGCGCGACCAGCGGCCGGGTGATGATCGGCCGCATCGGCGACGGCGTGCTCGACCTCGAGCCCGTCTCGCGGTTCCCGAACGGTCCCGTCGAACGCGCCGACGGCCTGCACTGGGACTTCGAGGCCCTCTCCGAGAACGTGCTCGACGGCCTGGCCGAGGCGGTCCGCCGCGAGCCCGGGATCGAGAGCATCGGGATCGATTCCTGGGCCGTCGACTACGGGCTGATCGCGGACGGGAAAGTGCTCGCCGAGCCGTTCCACTACCGCGACGAGCGATCCGCTCGCGGCGTCGCGGAGGTGCACGAGATCGTCGCGTTCGACGAGCTCTACCGCCGCAACGGGCTGCAGTTCCTGCCGTTCAACACGCTCTATCAGCTGCGCGTCGACGACCGCGCCCCCGAGGCCGAGAGCGCGCTGCTCGTGCCCGACCTGCTCGCCTTCCTCCTCACGGGCGCGCGTGTGGCCGAGCGCACCAATGCCTCGACCACCGGGCTCCTCCGCGTCGACGACGGGGAGTGGGACACCGACCTCGCCTCCCGTCTCGGCATCGCTCCCGCGCTCCTGCCCGCCCTCGTCGACCCCGGCGCGCTCATCGGCACCCTGCGTCCGCAGATCGCCCGCCGGATCGGCGCCGCGCTCCCGGTGATCGCCGTCGGCTCGCACGACACGGCCTCCGCCGTCGCCGCGGTGCCGATGACGTCTCCCTCCGCCGCGTACATCTCGTGCGGCACGTGGGGACTCGTCGGCGTCGAACTCGCGGAGCCCGTGCTGACGGATGCCGCCCGCGCGGCGAACTTCACGCACGAGCGGGGTGTCGACGGGCGTTTCCGGTTCCTGCACAACGTGGCGGGCCTGTGGCTGCTGAGCGAGACCGTGCGGGCCTGGGAGGCCGAGGACGGCGCCCCGATCGACCTGGTCGCTCTGCTGGCCGCGGCATCCGCCGTCACCGCCCCCGTGCCGACCTTCGACGCGAACGACCCGTCGCTCTCGGCGCCGGGTGACATGCCCGCGCGTATCGGCGCCCTGCTCGCCGCGAGCGGGCAGACGGCTCCGACCGACCGACCCGCATTCGCGCGCGGCATCGTCGAGTCGATCGCGGTGGCGTTCGCAGAGGCTGTGGCGACGGCATCCGCTCTCACCGGGCGCCGCCTCGACGTCGTGCACATCGTCGGCGGCGGATCCCTCAACACCCTGCTGTGCCAGGCGACCGCCGACCGCACCGGGCTCCCGGTGCTCGCCGGCCCCGTCGAGGCCACCGCGCTCGGCAACGTGCTCGTGCAGGCGCGAGCGCTCGGTGCAGCGCCGGCGACGCTCGAGGAGCTGCGTGCCCTCGTGGCCGCGACGCACGCCCCCGTGCGCTACACGCCGCACACCTGACTGACCGTCGGTCAGCGCACGTTGCCGTTCGAGCAGGTCTGCTGCGCGGCCGAGTTGCCCTTGATGGTGTCGGGGAGCGCCACGACGTTGTCGGGCGTCGCCGGCTCGGTCGGAGCAGCCTCCTCGGTCGGAGCCGTCTCCTCGGTGGGGGCCGTCTCCTCGGGGGTCGTCTCGGCGGGTGTGGGCTCCTGCACGATCACACCGTCGTTGCTGGTGTTCTGGTGCGTGATCTGCAGCTGCGCGTTCGCCTCGATCGCGTCGAAGAGCTCGCCGGCGGCCGTGTAGTTCGGCACCACCTTGTTGGCGTTCTGCGAGTCGGTACCCGTCGGGTACTGCACGAACACGATGTCCTCGAACGGGACCTCCTTGACCGCGAGGGCGATCTGCACGATCGTCATCGGGTCGTTCAGCGTCGTGCTCGTCTCGAGATTGCTGAGACCGACGTTCGCGAGCTTCAGCATGGTGCCCACGTTGCCGAGGGTCTCGCCGCTGATGAGCTTGCGTGCCAGGCTCGACATGTACTGCTGCTGGTTGCCGATACGGCCCAGGTCGCTGCCGTCGCCGACGCCGTGACGGGTGCGCAGGAACTGCAGCGCCTCGAGGCCCTGGACGGTGTGGGTGCCGGCCGTGAGGTCGAGGCCCGTGTAACGATCGCGGATCGGGTTCGCGAGGCACACGTCGACGCCGCCGATCGCGTTCGTGATCTCGATCACGCCGCCGAAGGTGACGGATGCCGCGAACTGCACCTCTTGACCGGTGAGCTCGGAGATCGTCTTCGCGACGCAGTTGAGGCCGCCGTCGCTGTAGGCCACGTTGAGGGGCTGCTTGCTCATCGCGGAGTGCACGTTGCCGTCGTCGTCGGTGCACTCGGGGATGGGGATCATGAGGTCGCGCGGGAAGCTGACGACCGTGATGCGGCGGGGGTTGTCGGAGACGTGCACGAGCAGGTTGACGTCGTTGAGGTTGCCCTCCGAGTCGTTGCCGCTGCAGCGGTCTCCGAAATAGCCGGCATACGCCTCTTCGCAGGTGTCGACACCCGCGAGCACGAAGTTGAATCCGCCCTCGTACTCGCTGATGTCCGGCGGAACCGCGTCGGCCGACTGGCCCTCGAGTTCGACGGAGTTCGCGAGCTGCGTGCTGCGCAGGTCGTATACGACGTACGCCGCGACGCCCACACCGCTCACCAGCACCACCGCGAGTCCGATCGCGATGAACTTCAGCAGCTGGCTGAGGGGTCCCGGCGAGTGCAACTGGCCGTGGCGCGCGATCGTTCGACGGCGTCGGGTGTTCTCGGTCACACGGTGCCTTTCGGTTCTGCCTGCGGTGAGGGGGCACCGGGCTCAGGAAGCGGAGGGTGTGGGATTCGAACCCACGAGACATCTCTGCCCACTGGTTTTCAAGACCAGCTCCATCGGCCGCTCGGACAACCCTCCCGACAGACGGATCTGCCGACAAGCCGTGAGTCTAGCCGAGTTCTATTCTCCCGCGCTGACCTGGGCGGGCGCTGGAAGTGTATTCAGCGCACTCGCCAGCCCGCCGTCGACGACGTCGTCGGTGATCTCGGATGCCGCATCCTTCACTTCGGCCGGCGCCTGCCCCATGCCGACCGCGCGCCCGCCGAGCGCGCGCGCCCAGCCGAACATGCCGATGTCGTTGCGCCCGTCACCCGCGACGAGCACGCGCTCCCCGACGAGGCCGAGCTCTTCGCGCACGCGCTCCAGCGCGGTGCCCTTGTCAACCCCCTGCGGGGCGATGTCGAGCCAGGCCGTCCACCCGATCGCGTACGAGACCTCGTTCAGGCCGGCATCCGCCACCAGCCGATGGAAGTCCTCCTCGTCGTGACCGGGCGAGACCACGACGATGCGCGACACGGGCTCGGCCGCGAGCTCCTCGAAGCTCACCCGCCGGCCGCCGTCGAGCGTCCAGTCGTCGAGCTGGTCGGTGAAGAGCCGCTGGCCCGAGGCGAGCTCGACCATGTAGCGGGCGTCCGGCAGGCGCTCGCGCAGAAGGGCGAGCGCGGGCGAGGGGTCGAAGGTCTCGACGTTCCAGCGCTCCCAGTCGTCGCCGACGCGGCGCATCGTGACGGCGCCGTTCGAGCAGACGACGTACTCGGCGTCGAGTTCGAGCTGCTCGACGTACCGGCGGGTGGCCATCCAGCTGCGACCGGTGGCGATCGTCACGACGTGACCGGCATCGCGCAGGCGGGCGACGGCCTCCGGCACGCCCGGGCTCATCGTCTCGTCCTGGAGCAGGATGGTGCCGTCGACGTCGAGCGCGACGAGCCAGGGCGCGGTCATGCGGTGACCTTCGACGTCGCCTTCGTGTTCTCCGGCGTCAGAACCTCGAGCCCTCCGAGGTAGGGGCGCAGCACCTCGGGCACGCGCACCGAGCCGTCGGCCTGCTGGTGCGTCTCGAGCAGCGCCACGATCCAGCGGGTGGTCGCGAGCGTGCCGTTCAGCGTCGCGACGTGCTGGGTCTTCGGTGCGGAGCCGGAGTCCGCCCCGTCGACGACCGGCCGGTGGCGCACGTCGAGGCGGCGCGCCTGGTAGGTCGTGCAGTTCGACGTCGACGTCAGCTCGCGGAACGCGCCCTGCGTGGGCACCCAGGCCTCGATGTCGTACTTGCGCGCGGCGCTCGATCCGAGGTCGCCCGCGGCGACGTCGATCACGCGGTAGGCGAGGCCGAGCGAGGTCAGCATCTCCTCCTGCAGCGCGACGAGGCGCAGGTGCTCGGCCTCGGCATCCTCCGCCTCCGTGTAGACGAACATCTCGAGCTTGTTGAACTGGTGCACCCGGATGATGCCGCGGGTGTCCTTGCCGTGCGATCCGGCCTCGCGGCGGTAGCAGGTCGACCAGCCGGCGTAGCGCAGCGCTCCGTCCGACAGGTCGACGATCTCGTCCTTGTGGTATCCGGCGAGGGCGACCTCGCTGGTGCCGACGAGGTAGAGGTCGTCGCCCTTGTCGAGGTGGTAGACCTCGTCGGCGTGCTCTCCGAGGAAGCCGGTGCCCTGCATGATCTCGGGGCGTACGAGCGTCGGCGTGATGAGCGGCACGAATCCGTTCTGCAGCGCCTTGTCGAGCGCGAGGTTCATGAGCGCGATCTCGAGACGGGCGCCGATGCCGCGCAGGAAGTAGAAGCGGGCGCCCGAGACCTTCGCCCCGCGCTCCATGTCGATCGCCCCGAGGATCTCACCGATCTCGAGGTGGTCGCGCGGCTCGAAGTCGAACGAGGGCACCTCGCCGACGCGACGCAGCTCGACGAAGTCGGCCTCGCCACCGGCGGGCACGCCGTCGATCACGACGTTCTCGATGCGGGCCAGGGCGGCGGATGCTGCCTCTCCGGCGTCGTTCGCGACCTGCTGCGCCTGCTTGACGCGCTCGGCGAGCTGCTTGCCCTGCGCGACGAGCGCGGGCTTCTCCTCCTTCGGCGCCTTCGCGATGACCTTGCCGAACGCGTTCTGCTCGGCCCGCAGTTCCTCGAACGCGGCGAGCGCCGCGCGGCGCGATCGATCGGCCTCAAGTGCGATGTCGACGGTGGCCTGGTCGTTGCCGCGCGCGGCCTGCGAGCGGCGGACGAGATCAGGGTGGTCGCGGAGAAGAGCGAGGTCGATCATTCCACGATTCTACGGGGGTCTCCCACCCCCTCAGGCTCGCCGGATGTCACACCCGGGGCCGTGCAGCGTCTTTCTCCTCGGTGGTCGGCATCCGGCCGATCGCCGCTGTGAAAGGAATACCCATGACCACCCGTGTCACCTCGCTCGACCAGCTGAACCTGGCCTTCGCCGACCGCTTCAACGCCCGCGACCTCGACGGCCTGATGGCCCTGAACACCGCCGACGTCGTCTTCGTCCCGACTCCCGGCACCCCGGTGACCGGCGAGGCGGCCGTCCGCGGCGCGCTCGAGCAGTTCCTCGGCCTCGACCTGCCGATCTCGATGACCGTCCGCCACGTGTTCGAGAGCGCCGGCACCGGCCTCGCGATCGCCGACTGGACGATCACGGGCACGGGCCCCGACGGATCCGAGATCGCCCTCGCCGGCACGACCGCCGACGTGGCCGTCTTCGATGAGGAGCACGGCTGGCGCTACGCGGTCGACAACCCCTTCGGCACCGTCTGACCCGCGCAGCGCGGCATCCTGCGAGCCCGTCGAAACCCACCACGCGCGTCGAGACCCACCGGTACCGACGGCGGCGACGGTGGGGCTCGGCGGGCTCGATGGGTCTCGACGGGCGGACCAGGGCGTCACCCCGGACCGAGAAGAACCCGTCAGTCGGCGCCCATGCCGCTCTGCCAGCAGGCGCCGAGCGCCTTGCGCGCACGGGCGACGCGCTGGCGGACCGCCGCGGGGTCGATGCCGAGGCGCTCCGCCGCTTCGCCGGCCGACAACCCGTCGACGGCGGTGAGCAGCAGTGGCTCCCGCAACGAGTCGGGGAGATCGTGCAGAGCGGCGAGCGCGCCGTCGAGGATCACGCGGATCTCGGCTGCTCCGGCCACGTTCACGGCGTCGGGCATCTCGTCGTCGAGCTCGGCCTGCGGGCGGCGTGCCCGTTGACGGGAGAGGTCGATCGCGACGTTCCTGGCGATCGCATCGAGCCACGAGCACACCCGTCCCGGCTCGGGAGTCTCGAGGTGGGCGACCGATCTCCAGGCGCGCAAGAGCGCCATCTGGGCGGCGTCGTCGGCATCGTCCACAGGCACGCCGAGCGAGATGCTGCGGCGCCGGAGTCGATCGGGCTCGTCCGTGATCATCTCGGTCAGCAGTGCACGCGCATCGCCGATCGACTCGCTCCTCGCCTGCGCACCCATTCCGGCCCCTCCCCAGAGCGCTCGGGCACCCGTCCCCGTGTCACCTGCATGACACATGCCGGGAATAGAGTATCGCCATGACGAAGCCCCCGGCCGCGAGACGACAGGCCGCGCTCGTCTACAACCCCATCAAGGTCGACGAGAAGAGACTGCGCGCTGCCGTACGCGAGCTGTCGAAGGCCGAGGGGTGGGAGCATCCGGCGTTCTATCCGACGACGATCCAGGATGCCGGGCAGGGTGCCACGGCGCAGGCTCTCGCCCGCGGGGTCGACGTCGTGCTCGTCGCCGGCGGCGACGGCACCGTGCGCGCGGTCTCCGAGGCCATCGCGAACACCGGTGTTCCCCTCGCGATCCTGCCGAGCGGTACGGGCAACCTGCTCGCACGCAACCTGGCGTTGCCACTGGGCTCGCCCGACGACATGATCCGTGCGGCGCTGACCGGATCCCGCCACGCGATCGACATCGGATGGGCGCGCATCACGCGTGAGAGCGGTGACGAGAGCGAGCACGCCTTCGTGGTGCTCGCGGGCATCGGGCTCGATGCCGACATGATCGCGAACACCCGCCCCGACCTCAAGAAGTCGGTCGGGTGGATCGCCTACGTCGACGGCGCCGCGCGCTCGCTCGCCAACGCCTCGCCCTTCCGCTCGGTGTACCAGATCGACGACGGCCGCCTGCATTCGACGAAAGTGCACAGCATCCTCTTCGCCAACTGCGGCACACTGCCCGCCGGCATCGCCCTGGTGCCGGATGCCTCGATCTCCGACGGGACCCTCGACGTCGCCGTGATCCGGCCCTCCGGTGCGTTCGGCTGGTTCAACGTCTGGCGCAGGATCTGGTGGGAGAACTCGGTGCTGCGGCGCTTCGCCGCCGGCAGGCGCATCCTCGAGCTCCGGGGGAAGGATGCCGCGGTGCACTACTTCCAGGGCTTCGCCGCAGAAGCTGCGACGTCGGTGCCCACGCCGGTCGAGCTCGACGGTGACGAGTTCGGCAATGCCGTGCGCATCACGTGCCGGGTCGATCCGAGCGCGCTCCTGCTCGCGCTGCCGGAGGGGCATCCGGTCGACTCGCTCTGACGGGCGGCCTTCCTTCCGGTGTTGCGCCGGCGATGCGCTCCGGCGATGCGCTCAGCCGGCGGTGTCAGTCGGCGAGCACCGACACCGTCCCGTCGAGGCCGCCGCCCACGAGGGTGAGGGTGAAGCCGTCGTCGTCGACCGCGTCGTCGCCGAACGAGAGGATCGTCGCGCGCGGCGCCATGTCCATGGTGCAGATCTGGGTGTCGTCGGTGACGAAGGTCGCCGTGCCCGCGTTGCCCGAACCCTCGAGCGACTCGACGACCGGCGGGCATCCCGACGAGCCCCAGGTGAGGAGCACGAGGCTGCCGTCGTCGAACCATCCGGCGGAGGGCTGGTACTCGGTCGACTCCCCGGGAACGCCGGTGACGGGTGCCCCGCCGATCTCGGCGTCATCCGAGATATCGCCGTAGGTGACCTGCAGCGTGATGTCCTTCGTCGGGTCCACACCGGCGGGCAGGCCGCCGATGCTGGCGCGCTGCACCATGTCCTGGGTGCAGACCTGGTCGGCTGAACCGTCGACGAGCGTCACCGAGACGTTCTGGCCCTCGGCCGTCACCGTGTCGACCTGCGGAACGCACGTCGAGGAGCCCCAGGTGACGACGGCGAACATGCGGCCCTCGTCGAGCAGTGCGGCCTCGACGTCGGCGAAGTCGTCATCGCCGGCCCCGGGCGCGGCCGATGCACCGGGTGTGCTCGTGGGTGAGGTCGATCCGGGGGTGGCGGTGCACCCGGCGATCAGCAGCGCCGCGGCGAAAGCGGAGAGGACGGCGACGACGCGCGAGGGAAGGACCATGCCCCCAGGGTACCGGTGGCGATATTCCATCGGAAGTCGGGAGCGATCACTGCAAGGCGGAGGTGAGGCGCGCCAGGTTGTCGAGCACGGTCGAGCGCAGCGGCTGCTGCATCCACTCCTCGAGGGTGAGCTCCCGACTGAGCGACCGATAGGTGTCTTCGACCTCGCGCATCTCGGCGACGAACTCCTCGCCGCGCACGAGCATCGAGACCTCGAGGTTGAGACCGAACGAGCGCATGTCCATGTTGCTCGAGCCGATGACCGCGACCTCGTCGTCGACCGTCAGGCTCTTGGTGTGCAGGATGTACGGCTTGCGGTACATCCAGATGCGCACGCCCGCCTTGAGCAGCACCTCGTAGTAGCTGCGCTGCGCGTGGTAGACCATCGCCTGGTCGCCCTCTTCCGAGACGAACAACTCGACCTCGACACCGCGGTCGACGGCCGCGGTGACGGCGAGCAGCAGGGCCTCGTCCGGCACGAAATACGGGCTCACGATCATGATGCGATTCTTCGCCGCGTACAGCAGGCCGAGGAAGAGACGCAGGTTGTTCTCGACCTCGAACCCGGGGCCCGAGGGCACGACCTGGCAGTCGAGGTCCCCCGAACCGATGTCGGCGTGGGCGATGTCGATCTCCTCCAGCACGATGTCGGTCTCGCTGTACCAGTCGCTGAGGAAGATCGCGTTGACACTGAGCACGACCGGCCCGTCGAGGCGCACCATGAGGTCGACCCAGTGCAGGCCCCGCTTGATGTTCTTCGGCAGGTTGTAGGTCGAGTCGGTGACGTTCTGCGAGCCGAGGAAGGCGGTCACGCCGTCGACCACGAGCAGCTTGCGGTGGTTGCGCAGATCGGGGCGCTGCATCCGCCCCTTGAACGGCTGCACCGGGAGCATGAGGTGCCAGTCGGCGCCCATGGCGTTGAGGCGCCGGATCGTCTGCTTGTAGCGCGGCTTCCAGCGGTTGGCCCAGTGATCGAGAAGCACCCGCACCGAGACGCCGCGCGCCGCGACCTCTTCGAGCGCACGGAAGAAGTTGTCGGTCGAGGCATCCGATTGCAGGATGTAGAACTCGACGTGCACGTAGTCCTTCGCCTCGCGGATGGCGTCGGCCATCGCGTCGAGGGACTCCTGGTAGTCGGAGATCAGGTGCGCTCCGTTGTCGCCCGAGAGCGGCAGAGCGCCGAGGCGCTGGTTCATCTCGACCAGCGGACCGAACCAGTCCGGCGCGTGGGGACGGAGGGTGCCGAAGTGCAGGTGCTCGCTGGTCGCGGCGATGTACTCGTTGATCTGGTCCTGCTTGCGGCGGCGGGCGCGCGGCAGTCGCGGGTTTCCGATCACGAGGAACAGGAAGACCCCGACGAACGGAATGAAGAAGATCGCCAGCAGCCAGGCCATCGCAGCCGTGGGGCGGCGGTTGCGCGGGATGACGATGATCGCCGTGATGCGGATGGTCAGATCGAGCACCACGAGGAACGCCGTGATCGCCCAGGCGACGCCCTCCGCGGTCATACTGCTCTCTTCCTGACGGACCTCACCGATGAAGGGTTCCGTCGCGCGTCACCGTCCGGCGGTGTTCGCTTCACAGTAGCGGATGGGTGGGACAGTGCCTCAGGAGCGCGGGGGAAGGCCGCGGGCCGCGCGCTCCTCCGCCTCGATCTGCGCGTGCACCTTGCGTTCGGTGCGGTCGAATCGCAGGATGCCGCGGAGCACCATGAAGAAGATGGCGCTGACCCCGAGGGTCGGAAGGATCGACCACGCGGCGGCGACCCAGAAGTTGTCCATACCCCCATGGTACGCGACCTCACTCCTCCTGCGCCGATCCGAAGGGCGGGGCAATCCCTCCACAGGCCCGGTTTTCCGGAACGGGCGGATGCCGCCACCGGGCACACTCGCCTCATGAACACCGTCCTCCGTGCCGCAGATTCCGCCGAGTTCCTCGGCATCGTCCCCCTCCTCGCCGGCTTCACGCCCCGGCGCAGCATCGTCATGCTCCCGTTCCAGGGCTCCCGCGCCTACGGCGCGATGCGCATCGACCTCCCCCGCGACGACGTGCCGCTCGAACACTACGCGGATACCGCGATCGGCCTCGTCTCACGCGTGGCCGCGATCGACGCGGTCGCGGTCGTCGCCTACGTCGACGAGGCGGCTCAGAGCACACCGGACGGGTGGGTCCTCCCCCACGCCGTCGCCCTCGACGAACTGCTCGGTTGCGCCGAGGACGCCGGCCTCCGCATCGTCGACGCGCTGTGCGTCACGCCCGGCGGATGGGCGAGCTACCTCGAAGAGGAACCTCTTCTGCATCCCGTCGAGCCGGTGCGCGCCGAGAGGGTGCCCGGCATCGGAGACGTCTCGGGCGATCAGAACTCCGGTGCCGTGCTCCCCGTCGCCGACCTCGCGCAGAAGGAGCGCGTCGGGCGGGCCCTGCGCGACCTCTCCGGGTTGCTCGGGCGCCCGGTGTCGTCGCTGTCCGACGACGAGAACCCCGAGGCCCTGGCCGCCCTCGCGATCCTCGACGACATCCCCGCGTTCTACGAGCAGCTGCTCGACTCCCGTGGCGTTCTGCCGCCCTTCGCGGTCGCCGCACTGCTGTGGTGCCTCGAGCGCCCCGTCTACCGAGACGTGGCACTGCTGCAGTGGGCGTCGGACCACGCCTCCGGTCGACGATCGCTCGGGGCGCAGCTCGACTTCGCCCAGCACGGCCGGTCGATCCCCGACGAGCTCGGCGACATCTTCCTCGGGCGCGGTCCGACGCCCGACCCCGATCGGCTCAGCTTCGCCCTCGACGTCGTGCGCACCGCCGCGTCGCGAGCACCGCGTGCCGCCCGCCCCGCCCCGCTCACCGCGGCGGCGTGGCTCTCGTGGGCGCTCGGCCGGTCCACGCACGCGGCGCACTACCTCGACGTGGTGCGCGAGATCGACCCTGACTACGGACTCGCCGCGCTCGTGGGATCGATGATCAACGCCGCGGTGCTGCCGGAATGGACCTTCCGACGCACCGCGGGGCGGACTACTTGACCAGCGGGAACAGGATGGTCTCGCGGATGCCGAGACCCGTGATCGCCATGAGCAGGCGATCGATGCCCATGCCCATGCCACCGGACGGCGGCATGCCGTGCTCCAGCGCCCGCAGGAACTCGTCGTCGATCGGCATCGCCTCGACGTCGCCGCGCGCGGCGAGCTTGGACTGCTCGACGAAACGCTCGCGCTGGATCACGGGGTCGACGAGCTCGGAGTACCCGGTCGCCAGCTCGAAGCCGCGGATGTACAGGTCCCACTTCTCGACCACTCCGTCGATCGACCGGTGCTCGCGCACGAGGGGCGAGGTGTCGACGGGGAAGTCCATGACGAACGTGGGGCGCACCAGGTCGCCCTTCACGAAGTGCTCCCACAGCTCCTCGATGAGCTTGCCGTGGGTCGCCTGGGCGGGCAGATCGACGCCGTTGGCCTCGGCGAAGGCGATGAGATCGTCGACCGGGTCCTGCGGGGTGAACGTGCGTCCGGCCGCGGCAGACAGCGACTCGTACATCGAGATGCGGTCCCACTCGCCGCCGAGGTCGTACTCGGTGCCGTCGGCCCAGGTCACCGTCGTCGAACCTGCGACCGCGATCGCCGCGTTCTGCACGAGCTCCTGGGTGAGAGCGGCCATCTGGTCGTAGTCGCCGTAGGCCTGGTAGGCCTCGAGCATCGCGAACTCGGGGCTGTGCGTCGAGTCGGCGCCCTCGTTGCGGAAGTTGCGGTTGATCTCATAGACGCGCTCGATGCCTCCGACGACCGCACGCTTGAGGTACAGCTCGGGGGCGATGCGCAGGTACAGCTCGGTGTCGAACGCGTTCGAGTGCGTGATGAACGGGCGAGCGGATGCCCCGCCGTGCTGCACCTGCAGCATGGGGGTCTCGACCTCGAGGTAGTCGTGACCGGTGAACGTGGCCCGCAGGCTCGCGTTCACCGCGGCACGGGCGCGCACGGTCTGGCGGGCCTGCTCACGCACGATCAGGTCGAGGTAGCGGCTGCGGACACGGCCCTCCTCGCTCAGTTCGGCGTACGCGTTCGGCAGAGGCAGGATCGCCTTCGATGCGATCTCCCAGCCGTCGGCCATGATCGACAGCTCGCCGCGGCGGCTCGAGATGACCTCGCCGTGCACGAAGACGTGGTCTCCCAGGTCGACGTACTCCTTCCAGTCCGCCAGCGACTCCTCGCCGACGTTCGCGAGAGAGATCATCGCCTGGATGCGCGAACCGTCACCCGCTTGCAGGGTTGCGAAGCAGAGCTTGCCGGTGTTGCGGCTGAACACGACGCGGCCGGCGACGCCGACCACGACGCCGG
This sequence comes from Microbacterium galbinum, assembly GCF_023101185.1. Taxonomy (GTDB): domain Bacteria; phylum Actinomycetota; class Actinomycetes; order Actinomycetales; family Microbacteriaceae; genus Microbacterium; species Microbacterium galbinum. The sequence goes on along the minus strand of NZ_CP078077.1, from coordinate 1,954,219 downwards.
TCTCGGCTCCCGCTTCGAGCTCGTCGGCACCACCCTCGCCGTACTGGGCGCGCAGCGCCGGGATCGTGTGGGTCACCGGGACACCGACCGGGAACGCCCCGCCACCGGCATCCGTCCGCTTCGCGATCAGACGCTGGCGCTTGGCGAGACGCACGGCCTTCTGCTCGTGGATCTCGTCGTCGCCGAGCTCCGTGCTCGAAGGGTCGGTGGGGTTCTGCGCGGGCGCGGCGGACGCGTCGGTCATTCGGGGCTCCTTGGAAAAGTCGTTCCAGTTTACCGAGGCCGTGGGCCGATCCGAGGCCGAGGCTGGGTAGCCTCGAAGAATGGCCGCCCCACGGATCCTCCGCGCCCTCGCCACCACTGCCGCCGTCGCCGGCCTCGTGTTGCTCTCATCGAGCCCCGCGAGCGCCCGAGCATCCGTCTCCGCCGACGTCGACGATTTCTCCTACGCGTCGTGGGACGCCACCTACACGGTGGGCGTCGACGACGAAGGCCGAGCCACCATGCACGTCACCGAGGAGCTCGTCGCCCGATTCCCCGACTTCGACCAGAACCGTGGAATCGTCCGGGGCCTCGCCACCTCCTACGAGAACGCGGGCATCGACACCCGCATCCTCTCCGTCACCGACGAGACGGGCGCCGACGTTCCCTACGAGACCGACACCGACGATGGCGTGCTCTACGTGCTCACCGGCGACGACGACTACGTGCAGGGGCTTCAGACCTACGTGATCGAGTACGAGATGCGCGACGTCGTCCTCGCCGCCGAGACCGGAGTCGACGAGTTCTACTGGGACCTCCTCCCCCTCGACAGCACGCAGGCGATCGAGTCCTTCCGCGCCGACATCCTCTTCGACGACACCCTGACCGCCGCCCTCACCGGCGCCAGCGGCTGCTACGAGGGATACTCCGGGTCGTCGGAGACATGCACGCTCGAAGGCCCGACGGACACCGCCGACGGCGCCCTCTTCCGCGTCGAATCGGGCGAGCGCGCCGCCGGCGACGGAGTGACCGTCGCGATCGGCTTCGACGCGGGGACCGTCACGCAACCCTCTGCCCGCACCCCGAACCCGGTCACCGACGCCGCACCGATGTTCGCCGCGGTCGGCGGCCTGGGGCTGACGGTCGCGAGCTGGTTCGCCGTCTCGGCGGTGCGCAAAAGGCGACGCACCGCCACCGGCATCGTCGTGGCCCAGTACGACGTGCCGGATGCGATGCCCCCGCTGCTCGCGGCCGCGATCCTGCCCGGCGCGAAGGCCGTGATCCCCGCCGAGATCGTGCACCTCGCCGTCCGCGGGGTGCTGCGGATCGAGGAAGGCGCCGAGCCCGAGCGGCCGCGGCTGCGACGCCTTCCCGACGGACGTCTCCCCGACCAGCTCGACGCGGATGCGGTCGACAACCTGTTCCTCGGCGCCGACGACACCGGCGTCGTCGACATCCCCGCCGCGAGCGAGACCTTCGCCGCGCGCATGGGCGTGCTGCAGGCGCTGGGCAAGAAGCAGGCCGAGACTCGCGGGCTCACCGTGCGCGAGCGCGCCCGCGGCGCCGTGATCCTGCAGTGGATCGCGATCGCCGTCGCCGCGATCGGACTGGCGGTGGCGATCTGGGGCGTCGCCACCGGTCGGGTCGGAGCGATTCCGGCGCTCGTGGTCGTCGCCTTCGGGGCCTTCTTCGTGCTCCTGGCGAGCCTCTACGCATTCTCGAAGCACGTCATGCTCACCGCGGAGGGTGCCCGGCAGTACGAGTATCTGCAGGGGGTGCGCGAGTTCATCCGCGTCGCCGAGGCCGACCGTCTGCAGATGCTGCAGTCGTACACGGGAGCGGAGCGCCGGCAGGACGGCAGCGCGAACGTCATCGTGCTCTACGAGCGTCTGCTCCCCTACGCGATGCTCTTCGGCATGGAAGACGAATGGGGCAAGGTCCTCGAGCACGCGTACACGTACGAGCAGCGGGGTCCCGGCTGGATCGGCGACGGTCGCTCACCGTATCTGAGCACCTCGCTCGCGGCCTTCGCCGTCTCCACCGCATCGGCATCGTCGTACACGGCGCCATCGACCGGCAGCTCGTCGAGCTTCGGCGGCTCGAGCGGCGGCGGGTTCTCCGGCGGCGGAGGAGGCGGCGGCTTCTCCGGCGGACGCTGACCCGCACCTCGCGCTCCCCCTCACGCGTTCGCGGGCGCCCGTCAGAGCAAAGGCGGAGGATCGGATGCTTCGCGCAGCGCCCGTTCGACGGTGGACTGCACGAGGGCCGAGAGGTAGCCGCCGGGGTTGTCGATGCCGATCTCGCGGAGGCGACCCGTGGCCTGTCCGATGATCGAGCGCGAGAACTCGGTGGCCGTCTGAATCGCATCGGCGTAGGCGGCGCGATCGGCCTCGGCGACGACGACCGGTTCGCAACCGATCTCGACGGCGAGGGCCTGGGCGATCGGGAGGACGGCCGCGGGAGCGGTGACCGCCGCGAACCCCGCCTGCAACTGACGCAGATCGATCGAGGTTCCGGTGAACGTGATCGCCGGGTGCACGGCGAGCGGGATCGCCCCCTTCTCGGCGGCGGGACGCAGTACCTCGATACCGAAGGCGGGGTCGGTGTGCAGCACGAGCTGGCCGATCTGCCACCCGCCGACCTCGGCGATACCGGCGGCGAGTGATTCCAACTGGTCGTGCGGCACCGCGATCACCACGAGCTCGGCGCGGCGCACGACCTCGAGTGCGTCGAGCACGGGCACGTCGGGCAGAACGGCCGAAGCCCGCTCGTCGTCGGATCCGCTCGTGATCCCCACGACCGCATGCCCGGCGCCGCCGAGGGCCGCGCCGATGACGGGCCCCACGAGACCCGCGCCGATGATGCCGACGCCGAGGCGTCCGTCGCGCTCCACCACGTCACTCCTCCGTCGACGCAGGAGGTGCGGGAGGTGCGGCAGGCGCGGGCGGTGCCGGAGGAGCAGCCGACGCCGGAGGAGCAGGCGGCGCACCCGAAGGCAGTGGCGGAACCGGCGGCGCACCCGCATCCGCACCGGGCTGCCCCACGTACGGCGGAGGGATCGGCGCACCCGCACCGGGCTGCCCCGCATACGGCGGAGGCACCGGCGCATACGGCGGCGGCTCGGGCGCACCCGCGGCCGCGGCATCCGCTTCTTCTGCATGCTCGCTCCAGCGGTGCGAGGTGTCGCGCGCAGCCGCGGCAGCGGCCCGGCTCGAGACGTCGCCGATCAGGGCGAGGGCGTCGTCGCGCTCGAGGCCCGAGAGGATGCCGTGGATCGGACCGGGAACCGTGTGCACCTGCGCGCCGCTGACGCGCTGCGCACGGTCGATCGGTCCCTGCGAGAGCGAGACGCCCTGCAGCCGCGCGAGCGGGAACACCGCGAGCTTGCGCCACATGACGCCGCGACGCAGGATCAGGCCGAAGTCGGTGACCGTGTACCCGTGGCGCTTCCACGAGAGCGGGCGACGCCATCCGGCGCGACGCGGCATGGTGCGGTACGGGTCGCCCTCGACCGGTCCGAGGATGCCGTGCTCCCAGATGAGCGGGATGTCGGCCGCCGGCACGTCGGGCAGGATCAGCCCGAGCACCCGCTCGACGTCTGCCCGCTTGCCGACCGGCAGCACGATGTTGAACTGCTGCGCACTCCCCGACGATTGCTGCGCGGCGCTCTTGCCGCTCATGCGGTTGATCTTGATCGACCACCAGCCGAACGGGCGCCACAGCAGCGACTGCGTGACCTCGACCGCGAAGATACGGCCCGGGGGCAGCGTCTCGGTCACCGTCGTGAGCAGACCGTAGGTGATGCGCACGCCGTCCGGCGTCGGAGCGATCGAGTACCGGAGCGACTTCGAGATCTGCGCCCAGGTGATACCCACGACGGCGATGACGAGGGGGATGCCGATGCCGAGCGCGAGCCCCAGCGAGATGAAGCTCCCGCCCACGTCTCCGTCGAGCAGGGCACCGAAGAACATGAACCCCATCGTGATGCCGAAGATCAGCGCGAAGAAGACGAACCACAGCACGCCCGCGAGCAGCTGCGAGCCGACCAGTCGGCCGGTCGGGATCTTCACGACGCTCTCGGGCGCCACGTCTTCGAGATCGACGCCGGCGATGAGTCCCGTGACGCCGTTGTTCATCGAGTCGACGAGCTGGGCGCGGGTGGTCGTCGGCCCGGCGGGTGCACCGGATGCCGCGGCCTGCCGCGCCGCACGCACGCCCGACGCGAGGCGAAGGATGTCGGCGCGCACGGCCTCGGCGCGCGGGGTGGCGAGGTACTCGAGCTCGACGTTCGCGTCGGTTCCGGCGCCGACGACCTCGAGCTTGGCGAGGCCGATGATGCGCGCCGGGAACGGCCGCGTGAGGTTGACTCCCTGCACGCGGTCGAGCGGGGCGCGGCGGTGCGAGCGGAAGATGATGCCCTTGCGCACCTCGACGTGGTCGCCGGTGATGCGGAACTGCTGGAAGCGCCAGACGAACCAGAAGATCGCGACCAGCACGATCAGGAGCCCGAGCACCGCCAGAAGGGCGATGAGGATCAGGTTGTTCTCGAGCACCCAGTCGACCGGGTCGCCCGAGGAGTAGTCGCTGTAGTGCGTGTCGCTCGGCGTCGTGATGTTCACGAACCAGGCGATCACCCGGTCGCGCAGGTTCGCGAACGTGATGCCCGCGACGATCAGCAGCACCAGCCCGCCCTTGAACAGGGGCGTGAGTGGATGCATCCGATGCCATTCGCCGTCGGCGAGGTTCGACGAATCCGCCTTCCCGGCGGGCGCGGCGTCCGCCGGCGTCGGCGGGGCGGGGAACTGCGGCTCGCTCACAGGCCGGTCCGGCGGGTCTCGGCGACCTCGATGAGCGTGTCGCGCAGCGCCTCGGCCGCGGCCTGCGTGAGGCCGGGGATCTGGACGCCGGTGGTCGCGGCGGCGGTGACCATCTTGAGCTGCGAGATGCCGAAGCCGCGGTCGACCGGACCCTGCGTGATGTCGACGAGCTGCATGCGCCCGTAGGGCACGGCGATCATGCGCTGCCAGAGGATGCCCTTGCGGAAGACGATGTCGTCGGCGCGCAACATGTAGCCGATCGCCCGCGCCTGCCGCGGCAGGATGATCATCGTCACGACGATCAGCAGCGTCAGCGCGGCGCCGGGGATCCACACCCAGCTCTGGTGCAGCACGAGCGCGAGCACGACGGCGGCGACGATCACGACGACGAGCAGGAGCGCGTTCTGCAGCAACTGCGAGACGGCGTAGCGCGGCGAGATCTGGTGCCAGGTGCCGTCGAGCTCGAGGCGGGCCTCGCTGCGCGCCGTGCGGAGAGAGGTGTACACCCCCTGGTCGAGGGCGGCGAGGTCAGTGCCCTCGGCCGGGTTCAGGGGCGCGTTCTCTGGGCTCTGAGTCATCAGGATCCTTCGGCAGGGTGCAGAACTGTTCGGCGACGAGGGCGGCGACCACGAGCACGATTGCTCCCGCGATCAGGGCGATCATCGCCACTGTCGACCCTACCGGGGGATCGATCGGCCGTGTCAGGAGGAAGCCCAGGAGACCGGCGCCGAAGCCCGCGAGCAGGGCTCCGAGCAGACTCGAGGCGCGAGCGAGCGTCGCGGCGCGGAGCGCACGGAACGGATCGATGCGGATGCCGGTGCGCACACTGCGCCGCACCGGCCAGGCGACGGCGAGCGCCGCCGCCGCGATGAGCACGAGCAGCACCGGGAGGAAGACCGAAGGGGTGAAGGTCGCGCGGCCCATCGCCGTCAGCAGCTGATCGAGGAGGAACCCGAGACCGGCGCCGACGACGGCGAGGATGACGAGGAGCCCGGCGGAGGTGCGCTGCATCACTCCCCCTGCGCGCGCAGCGCGGCGGCGAGGTCGGCGATACGTCCGTGACCTGCGAGCTCGGCGTCGGGGTCGATGTCGAGCCACGGGTCGAGCACGAAGAGGCGCTCGAACGCACGCGGGTGCGGCAGCACGATACGCGGGTCGTCGGAGACCTCGTCGCCGTACGCGATGAGGTCGAGATCGAGGGTTCGGTCGCCCCACCGCTCGTGGCGCTCGCGCCCGTTCTCGTCTTCGATCGCATGCAGCATGCCGAGCAGGATCTCGGGGGCGAGGCGCGTGGTCACCAGGGCGACCGCGTTCACGTAGCCCGGCGCGTCGGGGTCGGGCCCGTCGACGCGCAGGGCGACGGTCTCGTGCAGCGGAGAGAGTCGTACGTCGGTGACCAGGGGAAGGCGCGCGATGCGCTCGGCCGCGGCGGTGATCGTGGCGTGCCGGTCGCCGAGGTTGGCTCCGAGGGCGACGACGGCCGTGACCGGCTCGCGATCGGGACCCGGCAGCGGAACCTCGGGCGGTCGGGTGAGGTTGCGGCTCATGCGACGCCTCCTGTCGTGATGCGCCCGCGTGTGAGAACCACCGAGACGTCGGCGAACGTGAGGGGGATGGGGGCGTGCGGCTTGTGCACCGTGACGGTGACGTCGTGCACCCGCTCGTCACCGAGGGCGGCGTCGGCGATGCGCGACGCGAGCGTCTCGATCAGGTCGACCGGCTCCCCCGCGACGATCGCCGCCACCTTCTCGGCCAACTCGCCGTAGTGCACCGTGTCGACCACGTCGTCGGATGCCGCGGCCGGGGCGAGGTCGAGACGCAGGCGCAGGTCGATCGTGAACTCCTGCCCGTCGGCGCGCTCGTGGTCGTACACGCCATGCCGGCCGAACACCGTCAGCCCGGTCAGCACGATCTCATCGAGGGAGTCCATCACCCCAGCGTACGCGGGAGCACCGACGACGCAGCGGCCGGCGCTCAGCGCCCTTCCCAGGCGTGCGCGATCGCGAGCGCGTCGCGGGTCGCGGCGACGTCGTGCACGCGCACCGCCCACACGCCGGCGCGCAGCGCGAGAGCGCTGGTCACGGCGGTCGCGAGGTCGCGACGCTGCTCGGTGACGTCGGCATCCGCCTGGCCCAACGCCTCGGCCAGGAACCGCTTGCGCGAGGTGCCGATGAGCACGCGGGGTCCCAGGGCGACGATGTCGTCGAGTCCCCGCAGCAGATCCCAGTTCTGCGCACCTGCCTTGGCGAATCCGATGCCCGGGTCGAGGATCACCCGCGACGGTGCGATGCCAGCCGCAGCGGCTTCGCCCAGGCGCTCCTGCAGCTCTCCGGCGACCTCGCGGGCGATGCGATGGTAGTCGGCGCGGGCGTACATGTCGTCGGAGAAACCGCGCCAGTGCCCGATCGCGTAGTCGGCACCGGACTCGGCGACGGCCGCGCGCATCTCGGGGTCGGCGAGCCCGCCCGACACGTCGTTGACGATGCGGGCCCCCGCGCGCACCGCCGCCGCGGCCGTCGAGGCGTTGAACGTGTCGATGCTGAGAGCGACGCCGGCCGCGGCCAGCTGCTCGATCACCGGGATCACGCGCGACTGCTCGGTGGCCGCATCCACACGCTCCGCGCCGGGACGCGTCGACTCCCCGCCGATGTCGAGCACGGTGGCGCCGTCGGCGCGCAGCTTCAGTCCCCGCGCGACCGCCGAGTCGACGTCGAGGTAGCGTCCGCCGTCGCTGAACGAGTCGGGCGTGACGTTGACGATGCCCCAGATGCCGGTCACGAGAGCGCGCCGGACGACGGACCGATGAGGGCGATGAGCTCGGCGCGCGCGATCGGGTCCTCGTAGATGCCGCGGGCGGCGATGGTGAGGGTGGATGCCTCGGGTTGGCGTCCGCCTCGCATCGTCACGCAGCCGTGGCTGGCGTCGAGCACGACGAGCACGCCGCGGGTGTCGAGGTTCTCGGCGATCGTGTCGGCGATCTGCTCGCCCAGCCGCTCCTGCACCTGCGGGCGGGCGGCGAGGATCTCGACGACCCGCACCAGCGCACCCAGACCCACGACCTGCTCTCCCGGGAGGTAGGCCAGGTGGGCCCGGCCGGCGAAGGGCAGCAGGTGGTGCTCGCACACCGAACGGAAACGGATGTCGCGCAGCAGCACCGCGCCCGACGGCAGCGTGTCGGGGGCGGGGCCCCGGGTCACGCTGATCGTGCGCTCGAGCGGAGCCGCGGCATCCTCGCCGACGCCGCCGAAGAACTCCGCGTACAGCTCGGCCATGCGCGCGGGCGTCTGGCGCAGTCCCGGACGATCCGGGTCTTCACCGATCGCCTCGAGCAGCTCACGCGTCAGCCGCTCGATCCGCGCCCTGTCGACGCCCACGATCAGGCCGTCGCGGGACGCGGGTTCGTGGCTCCTGACGGCTCCTGTGCGCGGGCGGTCGCCGAGGGCTCCTCGACGGACGCCGCGACCGGCACGACCTTCTTGGGAACCTCGATCGGCGGCACGTCCGAGACCGGGCGGTCGCTGCTCGACAGCCACAGCGGGCGCTCGGGGAGCTTGCGGATCTCAGTGAAGATCTCGGCGATCTGGTTGTGGTCGAGGGTCTCCTCCTCGAGCAGCGCCAGGGCGAGACGGTCGAGGATGTCGCGGTTCGCGCTGATCACCTCGTAGGCCTCGTCGTGGGCCTGCTCGATGAGCGCGCGCACTTCGGCGTCGACGCGCTCGGCGACCTTCTCGGAGTACTCGCGTCCGCGGCCCATGTCGCGCGCGACGAACATGTCGCCGCCCTCGGAGCCGAGCTTGACCGGACCGACCTCGGTCGTCATGCCGTACTCGATGACCATCTTGCGGGCGATGGAGGTCGCCTTCTCGATGTCGTTCGAGGCGCCAGTGGTCGGATCGTGGAACACGATCTCCTCGGCGACGCGGCCGCCCATCGCGTACGTGAGCTGGTCCTGCAGCTCGTTGCGCGTGACGGAGTACTTGTCTTCGAGCGGCAGCACCATCGTGTAGCCGAGGGCCTTGCCGCGCGGCAGGATCGTGATCTTGGTGACCGGGTCGGTGTAGTTCATCGCCGCGGCGGCGAGCGCGTGCCCGCCCTCGTGGTACGCGGTGATGAGCTTCTCGCGGTCCTTCATCACTCGGGTGCGACGCTGCGGACCGGCGATGACGCGGTCGATCGCCTCGTCGAGCGCGCGGTTGTCGATGAGCTGCGCGTTCGAGCGGGCGGTGAGGAGCGCCGCCTCGTTCAGCACGTTCGCGAGGTCGGCACCGGTGAAGCCCGGCGTCTTGCGGGCGACGACCTCGAGGTCGACGCTCTGCGAGAGCGGCTTGCCCTTGCTGTGCACCTCGAGGATCTTCTGACGGCCCTTGAGGTCGGGAGCGTCGACACCGATCTGGCGGTCGAAACGGCCGGGACGCAGCAGCGCGGGGTCGAGGATGTCGGGGCGGTTCGTCGCCGCGATCACGATGACGTTCGCGTTCGGGTCGAAGCCGTCCATCTCGACGAGCATCTGGTTGAGCGTCTGCTCGCGCTCGTCGTTGCCGCCGCCCATGCCGGCGCCGCGGTGACGACCGACGGCGTCGATCTCGTCGATGAAGATGATCGCCGGGGAGTTCTCCTTGGCCTGGTTGAACAGGTCGCGCACACGCGAGGCTCCGACACCGACGAACATCTCGACGAAGTCCGAACCCGAGATCGAGTAGAAGGGGGCTCCGGCCTCACCGGCGACGGCGCGGGCGAGAAGGGTCTTACCGGTTCCGGGAGGGCCGTACAGCAGCACGCCCTTCGGGATGCGGGCGCCGATCGCCTGGAACTTCGCGGGGTCCTGCAGGAACTCCTTGATCTCATGGAGCTCTTCGATCGCCTCGTCGGCGCCGGCGACGTCGGCGAAGGTGACCGTCGGGGTCTCCTTGTTGACGAGCTTCGCCTTCGACTTGCCGAACTGCATGACCTTGCCGCCGCCGCCCTGCATCGACGACAGGAGCCACCAGAACAGCAGGCCCAGGAGCACGAGCGGCAGGAGGAGCGAGAGGAAGCCGTCGAACCACGTGGCGCGCGGCACGGCGTCGTTGAAGCCCTCCTTGGGGTCGGCGTCGTTGATCGCCGTGACCACCTCGTCGGCGCGGGCGTCGACGTAGTAGAACTGCACCTTGTCGGCGCCCTCGAACGGCTTCGAGAGCGTGAGGTCGACGCGCTGGTCGCCGTCGGTGTTGACCACCTCGGTGACGGTCGAGCCGCCGAGCAGCTTCAGACCCTCCTGCGTGGTGATCTGCTTGGGTGCCGCGATGTTCGAGACCAGCACGAACCCGAGGATCAGCAGCAGGCCGATCACCAGTACGTAGATCAGCGGATTCTTGCCGAGCTTCTTCACATCCATGATCGGATCAGCGTATCGCGCGCGTACTAGGCGCCTGCTGTGCGTTCACCCACGGCGTAGCGCGTCAGGAGTAGACGTGCGGGGCGAGCACCGCGACGTCGCGCAGGTTGCGGTAGCGCTCGTCGAAATCGAGGCCGTAGCCGACGACGAAATCGGTGGGGATGTCGAAGCCCACGTACTTGCAGTCGATGACCACCTTCGCGGCCTCCGGCTTGCGCAACAGGGCGAGCACCTCGATCGACTCGGCGCCGCGCGACTCGAAGTTCTCGAGCAGCCAGCTCAGCGTGAGCCCCGAGTCGATGATGTCCTCGACGATGAGCACGTGCTTGCCGTTCAGGTCGGTGTCGAGGTCCTTGCGGATCTGCACGACACCGCTGGACTTCGTGCTCGCACCGTAGCTCGACACGGCCATCCAGTCCATCGGCGCGTGGAAGGGCAGCGCCCGCGCGAAGTCGGCCATCACCATGACCGCGCCCTTGAGCACGCCGACCAGGATGAGGTCCTTGCCCGCGTAATCGTCGGCGACCCGCAGGGCCAGCTCGTCGAGCTTGGCGAGGATCTGCTCCTCGGTGACGAGGATCTCGGACAGGTCAGCCTGGATTTCCGTGGCGCGCATGGATCGATTTTAGGCGATCGATGACGCCGCTCTCCCCCTGCCCCGGCATCCGCACTACTCTGAGCCGTGAGACGGGCGGAAGCCCACCGACGGAAGGATTCCCATGGCTCTCGACGACATCCTGAAGCAGGTCCCGATCGACGACATCGCGAAGCAGCTCGGCGTCTCACCCGACGTCGCGAAGACCGCGGTCGAGCAGGGCGGTGCGGTGCTTCTCGGAGGGCTCGCGAAGAACGCCTCGACCGACGAGGGCTCGGCGGCGATCCAGAAGGCGCTGAAGAAGCACGAGGGCACGGGCGGCGCCGCCTCGATCAAGGACATCGATCAGGCCGACGGCGACAAGATCGTCACGCACATCCTCGGAGCCGAGGAGAAGAAGAAGGTCACCGAGAAGCTCACGCAGTCCGACAAGACGGCGGGCATCGACTTCGGCAAGCTCCTGCCGATCCTCGCGCCGATCGTGATGGGTCTGATCGCGAACGCCGGCAAGGGCAAGAGCGGCTCCGCCTCGACCGAGTCGCAGGGCGGCGGCGGGATCGGCGACATCATCGGCGGTCTGCTCGGCGGCGGCAACGGCAACTCCGGCGGCGGTGGCGTCGGCGACATCATCGGCGGGCTGCTGGGCGGCGGCAACAAGTCGGGTGACGGCGGCATCGATCTGGGCAACATCGTCGGCGGCCTCTTCGGCGGCAAGAAGTAACGTGCGCCGCCCGCCGCAGGTCAGGTGCGCGCCGTGAAGACGATGCGCCCACCGTGGCGGGCGGCGGCGCACCCGGGCAGGTCGATCGGGCCCTGACCCGACCAGTCGGTCACCAGGCGCGCGACCTCCAGCGTCTGCAGCCGGGTGAGGCTCACCCCGAACTCGCTGTCGACCACGAGGCGGATCACGCGATTGCGCAGGGCCGCGGGGTTCGCGGCGAGCGCCGCGACGCTCACCGAGATGCCGGCCTCGGCGTGCTCGACGATGTCTTCGATGGTCTCGTGGATCATCTCGTCGAACGCCTCGGCGTCTTCGCGCAGCTGTTCGGCGGTGCGCGCGAGGGCCTCGGCGATCCCCGGCCCGATCTCGGTCTCGAGCACGGGGAGCACACGCTCCCGCACCCGCACCCGGGCGAAACGATCGTCGAGGTTGTGGGGGTCGTCCCAGACGTCGAGAGCGGATGCCGCGCAGAAAGCGCGCGTCGTCGTGCGACGCACCGCCAGCAACGGGCGCATCCAGCGCACGCGGTCGTCGTCCTCCCGGACGGGCGCCATGCCCTGCAGGCTCGCGGCTCCGGCGCCGCGGGCCAGCCCGAGCAGAACTGTCTCCGCCTGGTCGTCGAGCGTGTGGCCGAGCAGCACCGCTCGCGCGCCGACCTCGTCGGCGACATCCCGCAGCGCCTGATAGCGCGCGTCCCGCGCCGCCGACTCGGGGCCGTCGTCGGTCGCGTCGTCGACCTCGACCCGCACGACGCGGGCTTCGAGACCGAGGGCCGTCGCCTGCTCGGCGGCCCGCGCGGCGACAGCATCCGATCCCGTCTGCAGTGCGTGATCGATCGTGACGGCGGTCGCTCGGATGCCGAGCTTCGGCGCCTCGAAGGCGACCGCGGCGGTCAGTGCCAGGGAGTCCGCTCCCCCGGACAGTGCGGCCACGACGGCGGCACCCTCGGGCAGATCGGCCAGTGCGGTGCGCACGGCGCGGCGGATCTCGGCGATGGCGGGGTCGAGTGACGGCATCCCTCCACGCTAGGGCACGGCATCCGCGGGGCGTGCGCCCGCCCCGGCGACGGCACTATCCTGACGCCGTGACCGCACCGCACCGCACCCCGCCATTCCGTACCGAGCGGTTCAAGGCGTTCGTCGACGCCGTCGTCGCGATCGCGATGACGCTGCTCATCCTGCCGCTCATGGAGGCGGTGTCGGATGCCGCGTCCGGCAAGCTGACGACGGCGGAGTTCTTCCACGAGCACTCGGGGCAGTTGCTGAGTTTCGCACTGAGCTTCCTGCTCATCGCGACCTTCTGGATGGGGCACCACAGTCAGTACCGCGATGTGGAGCGGATCACCACGCCGCTGATCTGGATCAACGTGGCGTGGATGGCTACGATCGTGTGGCTGCCCGTGCCGACGGCCATGCTGGGGCAGATCGACACCGACCCACTGCAGAAGGTCGTGTACATCGGCACGTTGATAGCCACGCAGCTCGCGACGCTGGCCGGCGGCATGTATCTCGGACGGCGCCCGGAGCTCTCGACCGCGCCGCCCTCGACCTACCGCGAGGGGGTGCTCGGCGACCTGGCCGCGATCATCCTGTTCGCTGCGGCACTGCTCGTCGCCGTGCTCGTTCCCGAGATCGGGTACGCCGCCCTCTTCCTGCTGTTGTTGAACGCCCCCGTCTCCCGGCTGGTCGATCGGCTGTCTCGCGGGCGTTCGCGCGACTCCGACGTTCAGACGCCCGGACCTGCCGAGTAGGCTTGTCCGCGGCATCCAACCGATTTTTCTCCTGAGGAGCACACGCATGGGCGCACACGACGCCGTCATCGAGATCCCGCGCGGCAGCCGCGTGAAGTACGAGGTCGACCACGAGACCGGGCGAGTGCACCTCGACCGCGTGCTCTACACGACCTTCGGCTACCCGGCCGACTACGGCTACTTCGACAACACGCTCGGCGAGGACGGCGACCCGCTCGACGTGCTCGTGCTGCTCGACCACGCCATCTACCCGGGCGTCGTCGTCGAGGTGCGTCCCGTGGCCGTGCTCAAGATGAGCGACGAGGCCGGCGGCGACGACAAGCTGGTCGCCGTGCTGTCGAAGGACCCGCGCTGGGCGCACATCCAGGACATCGACGACATCGCCGAGTACACGAAGAAGGAGATCGCGCACTTCTTCGAGCACTACAAGGACCTCGAGCCCAACAAGTGGGTCAAGGTCGACGCGTGGGGCGACAAGGCCGAGGCCGAGCGCATCCTCGACGAGGCGATCGTCCGTTTCGGCGAGCAGGGTCACTGACCCCTGGGCCACTGACCCGCCCCTGGGTCGCTGAGCCTGTCGAAGCGAAAGACCCCCGGATCCGCTCAGCGGCCGGGGGTCTTCTGCATGTCGGGGGCGGATGCTCAGATCGAGATGCCGCGCGCGGCCATGAAGTCGGCCGGGTTCGTGTAGTACCCGTTGATGTAGACCTCGAAGTGGAGGTGGCAGCCGAAGGATCCGCCGGTGTTGCCCGCGTAAGCGATGATCTGCCCGGCCTGCACCTGCTGGCCGGCCCTGACCGCGAAGCCGCCGTCGCGGATGTGCGCGTAGCCGGTCGCGACGCCGGTGCCGTGCTGGATGCGGACGTAGTTGCCGTACCCGCCGTTGTAGAACGCGGCGTCGACGACACCGGCGTACGCGGCATAGATCGCCGCCCCGCAACCGTTGGCGAGGTCGATGCCGTAGTGCCAGCTCGACGAGCATCCGTTCGCGTTGCACTGCTGCGAACGGGGACCGTAACCCGAGCTGCGGTAACCGCCGTGCGGGCGCACCCAACCGCTGCCGCTGCCGGCGGGGGCGCCTCCGCCGCCGCTGTTGCCGCCGGCGTTCGCCGCGGCTTCGGCGGCCTCGCGCTCACGGCGCTTCTTCTCCTCGGCCTCGCGAGCCGCGACACCGGCCTGGTAGCCGGCGACCGTCTTCGTCGTCGTGTCCTTGAGGGCGGCGAGCTGCGCCTGCATGGTGTTGAGGTTCGCCGACTGCTCGTCGAGGGCAGCCTGCGCGGCATCCGCCGCCTGCTGGGCCGCGACCATCTTCTGCTCTGCGATCTTCTGCAGGCGGTCGCGCTCGTCGCGTGCGACCTTCGCCTGGTCGCTGAGCGACTGGGCGGAGTTGCGGGCGGCGACGGCATCGTCGTAGACCGACTGGTTGTATTCGAGGAGCTTGTCCATCGTGCCGAGGCGCGAGAGCAGCTCATCGGCGTTCGCGGCGGAGCCGGCGAAGAACAGCTCGAGCGAGGTGTCGTCGCCACCGTTGCGGTAGATCTGCGCAGCGACCTGGCCGGCCTTGCGAGCCGACTCGTCGGCGACGCCCGCCTGCTCGTCGGCCTTCGCCTGGAGCGTGTCGGCCTCGGCGATCGCGGCGAAGAACTCCTGCTGGGCCGTGAAGTATTCGTCGGAGGCGGTCTTGGCAGCCGCCTGGGTCTGCGCGACCTTCTGCGTGAGGGACTGGATCAGGCCCTCGATGCGCTGGATCTCGGCGCCCTTGGCTGCCTCGTTGTTCTTGGCCTTCTGCACGTCGTCCCAGCTCGGGTACGACGCGGCGTAGGCGGCGGAGACGCCGGAGGTGACCCCGAAGGCGCTGAGGGCGACGACACTGAGCGCGCCGAGCCCGAGCGCGCTGCGACGGCTGAAGCTCTGCTTCCAGAGAGCGTCGCGCTCGGCGGGCGTGGGCGCGCAGCCGCATTCCTCGGATGCTGCAGCTGCTGCGGCATCCTTCGTGATCTGGTCGTTCACACGGCCCCTTCCGCCGGTTTCACACATGTCACAGTAACAACAACTTTCACATGCGCACCAGGGCGCGCGGGTCGGTCGAAGGGCATGCTGACGGGTACATCGTCTCCCGGAACACGCCCGGGAGCGCGCTGACTCGCCCTCGATTCGCGATTTGCCCCGACTATCGCTTATGCTTGAGCGTCGGCAAGGAAGTCCCCCGGGACTGACTCGGCCCCATCGTTTAGCGGCCTAGGACGCCGCCCTTTCACGGCGGTAGCACGGGTTCGAATCCCGTTGGGGTCACCACGTCCGATATAATTGAAAACAAGTATGGCCCTGTAGCGCAGTTGGTTAGCGTGCCGCCCTGTCACGGCGGAGGTCGCGGGTTCAAGTCCCGTCAGGGTCGCTCCGTGCGATGAGCTCTTTCTTCGGAGAGGGCTCTTCGTCTAGGACGCGACAGGTTCGCCGGTCGCGCGGCTCTGTAGCTCAGTTGGTAGAGCGTTCGACTGAAAATCGAAAGGTCACCGGATCGATGCCGGTCGGAGCCACAAGGCTGATCATTACAATCAGCCCAGAAACCCTCGCCTAGCTTCTACATGGCGGGGGTTTTGCTTTGCCCTGGCGGTTCGATAGGCGATGAGGTATCGAGCACCGGCCTGTTCTAGCCCTCGTCGATCGAGCGGAACTCGCGAACGTCGAGCGAACGCAGCGAGGCGAAGCGCCCGGGCCGGCAGCCCGAACGAGAATCTACCGTGAGTCTGATCTTCGCTTGTCGCCGCCCACGCTAACCGTGCGGTTAGGGAGCGAGGCGATAACGTCAGTACATGACCGAGATCACCCCTGCGCTTCTCGCCGTCGAGTTCGGCACATCAGAGAAGGACGTTCGCGCCACTTTGGCCTTCCTGTTTGGTCCGCTACCGGAGGGCGTAGCTCGCTGGGAGCTCTCCGAGGAACAGGCCAACTACTATCGCGCATACGCGTACGGAATGCGTGAAAGCTCGGGGTATTACGGCGGCCCGGGATCGAGCTCTCAGGAGCCAGACGAGTACGGCCTCAGGAGATTGACGATCAGGGACTGGAGGCAGTTCGATCGCGTCGATATTGATCTCAGTGCCCAACTAACTCTGATCACCGGAGAGAACGGAACTGGCAAAACCTCACTACTCCAGGTACTCGGCCAAACGTTCGAGCAGGGAACCGAGTTCGTTGGAACACCAACCCGCGACAAGGAGGGCTTCTTCTTCAAGCATGGACGTCGCCGGCCGGCCACGAGCGGAGAAATCGACAAGATCGGCACCATCACCTTCGCGTCTGGCGCCAGCGCCCACGTCGGCATCAGGCAATGGCAGCATCAGGATCAGCCGTCGTTTGCCCCGGAAATCGTGCCGTACCGCCGCGTGGCTGGCATGTACTTGGATGCCCAGCGTTTGATCGGCCCATATCAGCGAGTTGAGAGTATCCCTCCGAGGTTCAATTCAGCCTCCGAGATCGCGCGCATGTACCGCGAACAGATCAAGAACCTGTGGATCCCGCACATGGTGGTGAAGAGTCCAAGCCTGCTCATCAAGGAGGCTCTTATCGCGGCGGCTCTCTATGGCGAGGGCAGTGCAGTTCTCGCGCGAGATCCTCGTGCCGCCGAAGTCTGGAATGGGTTTCAGAAGATCCTCGAGAAACTTTTCCCTGAGAGTCTCGGCTTTAAGGGCCTGCGAATTGACCAAGGCGAAGTGATCCTGCAATCCGCGAGCGGCCCTTTCGCTCTGGAAGCGTCCTCCGGGGGTATTGCGGCGATTTTGAGCCTAGCCTGGCAAATTTACCTAACTTCATTCGAATCCTCTGGTCGTTTCACAGTTTGCTTTGACGAGCCAGAAAATCACCTACATCCCTCGCTTCAGAGATCGATCCTTCCGTCTTTGCTGGAGGCCTTCCCATCAGTCCACTTCGTGGTCGCTACGCACAGCCCGTTCGTCGTGACGTCAACTCGTGCCGCTTCGGTTTATGCACTTCGACGACGGAAGAATGGCAAGGTTTACACGGAGAAACTCGATCTGGAGGAGCAAGCATTCACTGCAGACGAAATACTCAATGACGTTCTCGGCGTAGGTACCACCATCCCGATCTGGGCAGAGCGCAGTCTCGAGTCGATCCTCGACGACTTTCAGGGCCGGCCGAAGGACTCTGCGTCGATGCAGGATCTTCTCGACAGCCTGAACGCTGCTGGGCTGAGGCTTACGATGCCTTCTGTCACTGATGCTGTGGCAGAGAACCTGAACGATTCATCGAACAGGATGGATGAGGCGTGAGACAGCTGGAGAAGTCTGCCGCGCCAGATTCTCTGAAAGAGAATGCCGAACGCTGGACGGCTCGCTATCTCGAATCAGGTCAGAGGACCCGCCCCTGGGCCATTGACGCCATCAAGCAAGCACTCGCGAGCGAGACAGCTGGAAAATGTGCCTACTGCGAGGCAAAGATGTTGGCTGTATCATACGGTGATATAGAACATTTTAGACCCAAGAGGATCTTCCCCGAGCTGGTCGTCGAATGGGCGAATCTCACGCTCGCCTGCTCGCGTTGCAACCAGGCGAAGGGTGCAAAATGGGACCCTGCCCTTCCATTCGTCAACCCATACGAAGACGCCATTCAAGAGCACCTTTCGTTTCTTGGCCCCCTTGTATTCGGGGTTTCTGACCGCGGCGACTACACGTTAAACGAACTCGAACTTAACGATTCCCACAGGGTGGAAGCGCGAGATCGAACGCTGCGGGAGATCGAAGGCCTGCTCCGGCGCTACGAGTCCTCGCAGGGCTACACACGCGATAGGCTCGGCGAGCTCATAGATCTACAAATGCAGTCCGGAGATTTCACGGCTGCTGTCCTGACTTACGTCCGCACCAGGAAGGCAGCAATCAATTTGAGCGGGCCGCAAACGGCGAATACGATGTGAGCGCTGTGCACCGGTTCTGTGCCGCTAGCTCCGCTGAGATCGCTCTCAACCAGTCGCGACCAAAACCGTCACAACCCCGGCGGAGTCAATCGGCTGACGGCGACCAACGAGCACCTGTTAGCCCACGAAATCCGACTGAAAATCGAAAGGTCACCGGATCGATGCCGGTCGGAGCCACAAGGCGGCTGATCATTACAATCAGCCCAGAAACCCTCGCCTAGCTTCTACATGGCGGGGGTTTTGCTTTGCCCGCGGGCATCCGCTGGCCTGGAGCGCAATAGCCCCGGGAGGTCTTTCGCCCGGCGCGCATCTCGGGTGTACTTCTCCGATGCGATCCGTGAATCCGATCCCCGGTAACCCCTGGCCGCACGACATGGTCATCCGTATCGAAGACGCACCGCATGCGCTCTTCGAACTCCTCTGGTTGCGCGAGGCGTACGGGCTGCAGCCCACCGGCGACGACCTTCCGCCGCTCCTCGTCCGGACTCCCGCGCCGGCTGCAGCCGTGCTCGACGCGGACACCCGGGCTCACTGGGAGAGAGCGTGGACTCGACTCTGGCGGGCGGCATCCGTCCATGCCGGCCGCGAGCAGGATCACGACCAGTTCCCGCGACTGCTCGCGATGGAACCGGGCGATCCCGATCGCGAGAACCTCCTCCGCGACATGATGGGCCCGACCTGGCGCGACGAGTTCGGCGACGCCGCCTTCGACGACCCTTCCTACACCGACCGCGAGCGCTCTACCCCCGAGGAGCGCGCCGCCGCGCGCCCGCACACCCTCACCGACAACCCGGAGCACTGCGACCTCGAGGCCCTCGTCCCCGCGTGGCGGGTAGGACTCACGACGATCATCACGATCCCCTGCCAGGGCGAGCACACCCGCCGTGTCGGTGACAACGCCCTCCTCGTCACGGCCGGCACACGAGCCGACAGCGTGGTATATCGGCGTGCTCTCTCCTCGTTCACCTGACCCGGACGAGAGGATGGAGGTATGCCCTCGAACTCGCGCCGGCGACTGCTCGCCTCGATGCAGCGGATCCTGCACAACGATCCCTCGAACGTCGCGCACACCGAGGCCATGCCGATCATCGACGAGCGCACGGTGCCCCGCGTGCTCGACCTCGCGACGCGCATCGGCGAATCGATGTTCGCGGTCGGCGCCTCCGCTCACGAGGTCACGCTCGCGATCACCCGTGTGTGCGAGGCCTATGCCCTCAAGGGGGTGCAGGTCGACGTCACCTACAACTCGGTGACCGTCTCGTTCCACCTGAGCGGCGAGGTGTGGCCCGAGACACTGCTGCGCGTCGTGCGCGTCGCCGCTCCCGACCACGCCAAGCTGCAGCGCGTGCAGGCGCTCGTCGCCGACATCGAAGCGGGGCTCGATCTGGAGTCCGCCCGCACCGCGTTCCGTGTGATCCGGCGCGTGCCGTTCCGCTACCAGCAGTCCGTGGTCGTCGTCGCCCGGGCGATGCTCGCCGTCGGCGTCAGCATCCTGCTCGGTGCCTCGCCGATCATCGTGGGCCTCACCTTCATCGCCGCTCTCGCCGCCGCCCTCACGCAGGCCGGCCTCGCGCGCGTGCGTGTTCCCCTCTTCTTCAGTCAGATCGCCGGAGGATTCGTCACCACCGTGGTCGCGGTCGCCGTATCGGCGCTCGGATCTGCCGGGATCGAGCCGTTCGTCGGCATCCGCCCCTCGATCATCGTCGCCTCGGGCATCGTGCTCATGCTCGCCGGGCTCACGGTCGTCGGCGCCGCGCAGGATGCGATCGACGGGTTCGCGCTCACCGCCGGCGGACGCATCCTCGACCTCACGATGCAGACCCTCGGTGTGGTGATCGGCATCCTCGTCGGACTCGAGCTCGGTAGCGTGCTCGGGTTCACGATGGACCTGCCCGACGACCCCGCCCCGTTCGGTCCCCTGCTCGGGGTCTTCGCCGGAGCGATCATCATCGCGGTCGCCGTCGCCGTGTTCAACGGCGCCGGCATCCGCATCATCCTCGTCAGCGCTCTGCTCAGCGCGATCACGATCGCCGGGTACACGGCATCCGTCGCCCTCAATCTGCACCCGGCCGCGGCGAGCGCGATCGGCGCTCTGCTCGCGAGCTTCGTCGGGGTGCTGATCGCCCACAACCTGCACGTTCCGTCGGTCGCGGTGACGACCGCGGCCATCGTGCCGCTCGTGCCCGGAGTCGCGGTATTCCAGGGTCTGCTCGAGATGGTGCACAACGGCGGAACCAGCATGGGCGTCGTCGGCGCAGGCGGATCGCTGATCGACGCCGCCGTCATCGGGATCGGTCTCGCCTCGGGGGCGTCGCTCGGTCTGTACCTCGGCACCCCGGTGCGCGCGACCCTCGGCAGCGTCACGAAGACGCGAGCGCGTACCCGGCGCTGACCGGCCCCGGATTCGTCCGGCTGGCGGCACCTCGATACGCTCGAAGAATGCTCGAGACACTCACCGGATTCGTCGTGGTGGGCGTCGCGATCATCGTCGGCTACGTGCTGGCACGGATCGATCTGCTCGGCGAGCACGCGCGTCCGGTGTTGAGCCGCCTGGTCTTCTTCGTGCTCTCGCCGTTCCTGCTCTTCACCGTTCTCGCGCACGCCGACGCGACGATGCTGTTCTCGTCGTTGCTGCCCGTGTCGGCCATCGCCGCGGTCGTCGTGATCCTGATCCACACCCTCGTCGCGCGCTTCGCCTGGCGTCGGTCGGTGGCCGAGACGACGATCGGCGCTCTCTCGGCCGGTCAGGTCAACTCGAACAACATCGGCCTGCCCCTCTCCCTCTATCTGCTGGGGAGTGCGGCGTTCCCCGCGCCGGTGATCCTTCTGCAGCTCCTGGTCTTCACGCCGGTCTCGCTCACGATCCTCGACGCCGCTACGGCCGAGCGCACCTCTCTGCGCCGCACGCTGCTGCGCACCGCGACGAACCCGATCATCATCGGCGCCCTGCTCGGAACCCTGGTGTCGGTCACAGGCCTGCGACTCCCGGAGATCGTCCTGGCACCCGCGCAGTTGATCGCGGATGCCGCGGTGCCGGTGCTCCTCATCAGCTACGGCATGTCGTTGCACGGCCAGCGCGTGCTCGGCACGCGGGGTCACCGACGCGATGTCGTCGTGGCCAGCATCCTGAAGCTGGCGGTCATGCCACTGGTCGCGTGGGTCTTCGCCCAGTTCGTGTTCGGGCTCACCGCGCACGAGGTGCTGATCGTCACGGTGCTCGCGGCTCTGCCGACCGCGCAGAACGTGTTCAACTACTCGCAGCGCTACGGCGTCGGCGAGGCGATCTCCCGTGACACCGTCTTCCTGACGACGATCGGATGCCTGCCCGTGCTGCTCCTGATCATGCTGCTTCTCGGCTGACGCCGGTCGCGATCACTCGATCTGCAGGTAGGAGCCGAACCCGGTTCCGATGACGTACGAGGCGCCGAACCCGCCGTTCCCGCCGCCGGGGTAGACCCGAAGGTCGCCGTTCGCCATCCGCGCGACGAGGTCGGGGCGCCCGTCGCCGTTGTAGTCGACGCCGCCCGTCATGGCCGTGAACCCGGTCCATCCGCGCCCGACGATCTGACGCGCGGCGAAGCCGTTGGGGATGCCCGGGTAGAAGTACTGGGTGCCGGCGGCATCGATCGCGATGAGATCTCCGCGCCCGTCGCGGTCGAAGTCGCCGCCCACGAGGTAGACCATCGAATTCCACTCCGGTCCGCCGGGACGCGTCTGCCCTGACAATCCGCCCTTGCCGTCTCCGAGATGGATCGTCATATTGCCGTCCGGACGGACGGAGATGACGTCGTGGAGGCCGTCGCCGGTGTAGTCGGCCCCGGAGACGAGATGCAGCAGTCCGCCCCATCCGGTCGCGATGTCGCGCTGGGAGGCGAACCCTCCTCCGGCCGCAGGACTGCCCCCGTAGAACTCCAGCGTTCCGTCGTTGCGGACCACGATCAGGTCGGAGTGGCCGTCGTTGTTGAGGTCGCCGTGCGCGATCTGTCCGCGGCCCGCCCAGCCGGAGGTGATGACGACGCGCGGCTTGAGCGCCGCGGTGCCGTTCCCCCCGAGGAAGTGGAGATCGCCATCGGCGGCCACACCGACGAGATCGGCCTTGCCGTCGCGGTTGTAGTCGGCCGTCAGCACCTTGGGGTTTACCGGGGTTCCGAGACCGGGGAAGTTCATCGGGATGAAACTGCCGCGCGTGACGTTCGTCAGGCACGTGAAGCCGTTGTTGATCGCGCTGTACACGCTGCCGTTGCGCCACACCTCGAAGTGCAGGTGGTACGCGTCGGTGGCGCCGGTCTTGCCGACGACGCCGATCTGCTGGCCGCGGCTGACGCGCGTGCCTGCCGCCTGCATGCCGGGCGCGGCCATGTGCCCGTAGCGGGTGACGTAGCCGCCGGGATGTTCGATGTCGACGTAGTTGCCGTACCCGCTGTTCGCGGTTCGCGCCTTGATCACGCCGTCATAGGCCGCCAGGATCGGCGTTCCGCCGCCTCCGCCGATATCGATGCCGTCGTGCTTGCGGTAGTTGTTACGGCATCCGTCGCCGACCTTCGACTGGATGTTCCCGGACGAGGGGACGACCATCTGCCCGTCGGTGGCAGCGGATGCCGGTGCCGACGACGTGAGCGACGGGAAGAAGGAGGCGAGGACCACCGCCAGGAGCGCCAGAACACCGACTCGGGCGCGCCGCAAGCGTGACTGTCGCTTCATGTCGCGCTCTCCCGTGGTCGTTCGGCCCCAGCGGACATGATGTCCCCCGCCGTCACGGTACCAGCGCAGACGGCTCTCTCGCGGGTGCGCAGCCGTCGCCGCCCGGCGTGTCTCCGGGCGGCGACGACCCACTAGTCCTGGTGGGCGACCGTGCCGGCGGTGCTGCGACGCTTCCGGGCTGCGAGGATCGCACCCACGAGCACCGCGGCGAACGCCGCGATCAGCACCACGACTCCGACCGGCTCGCCACCTGTGGCAGCGAGGGAGGTCTGGTCGTTCGATCCGGATGACCCTGCTCCGGCGTTGCCAACCGTGCCGGTGTCCGTGCCGCCGTCCGTACCGCCATCCGTACCGCCGCCGGTACCGCCGTCCGTACCGCCGTCCGTACCGCCGTCCGTACCTCCGTCCGTACCTCCGTCCGCCAGGAACGTCGCGGAGGCGGCACCGGTGAGCACCACCTGGTCGGCGACGTGGAACGTCGCGAAGACCTGGCACGGACGACCATCCAGCGAGATACCGGGGCTCTGATTCCACCCGATGTGAGAGATCGCCGACGGCGTCGCGACGATATCGAGCGTGACCGTTCCCGCTTCGGTCGAGGTGTACTCGAGCACGACGCTCACGGGCTCCCCCGCGCCCGTGACCGTGAGACTCGTGCCGTCGAGCGTTCCCGGCCCGCTGAGCACGGCGAAGGATCCGGCCGCTCCTGTCGCCGAGACGGCGAGCGGCGAGGTGAAGACGTCGGTCGTCACCGTGAACTCCGCGGGCTGACCGGCCTCGAGCGCGACCTCGGGCCCGTCGACGACGAGTGTCGGGTCATCCGGCAGATCGGCGAGAATCGATGCCTGGGTCTCGGCGTTCATGTTCGCCTCGCACGTGGCGGCCCGATCGATCTCGGCACCCGTGGGTTCCGCGGCAACCGGGTCGCTGATGCACCAGACCAGGATCTGCAGAGCCGCGCGCTCGAAGGATCCCCCATCCGCCACCGCTCTGGATGTGCCGCCGAACTCGAAGTATCCGACGCCGTCGTAGGTCGCGTGACCGTGCTGCACGAGATACGCGATCAGTTTCTCCTGGTCGGCGTTGAGCTTGGCGTTCGCACCCGGCAGGGAGTCCATCCCGGGAATCGGAACACCGTCGATGTCGACGAGATTGCCCTCGGCATCGACACCGCTGCAGACGTGCGAGAAGTAGTCGGTGCAGAACATCCACTCCGAGACGGGGCCGACGCCATCGACATATCGCGTTCCGCACACCGCCGGATAGCCGTTGAGCTCGTTGAGACCGAATGTGTCGTACAGCGGCACGACCTTCCCGGCGTTGTAGTCGTCGAGCCGCGCCCCGAACACGAGCGCGAGGTTCTCGACTGTGCCCTCCGCGTTCGTGGGATCGTCCAGCGTCTCGCCGGCGCACAGCGGTGCGACGAACTGCCCCGCCGGATCAACTGGCACATCGGCGCTTGCGGGCGCGACCGCACCCCACAGCCCCACCGTGACCAGCGCTGCCGTCGCCAACGTCGCAAGAACGCGCACGCCGGCCTGCTGTCGAATCGTCATCCTGAGCCTCCCCGCTCGGAAATCGAGCACGCGCTCGTTTAGCTCGTGCCTCCCCACTGATGAGACTCTGCCAGACGCGTTTCATCACGCGAGTACACCGATATTTTTCTCGAACCAGGTTTCGCGCACGGAACGAGCTAGGGCGTACGGTTCTTCTATGGGCAGGCTCAGGTACGACGGCACTTCCGACCCGATCATCATCGAGGACGTGACGCTCGCGCATCTCAAGATCATCATCGCGACGAAGCTGCGCCGACAGGAGAGCTTCATGATGACGTGGGCGCCGCGTGACAGCGGCCCCAACAAGCGGTCGACGGTCTGGATCCATCCGGCGATCCCCCTGCAGTTCGGCTTCGACGAGGAGCAGCCGCCCGCCGTCGACCCGCAGCGCATCGCCGAACTGATGCAGCACCTCAACGCCAGCGGCGAGCTGGTGCTCGATCACGTGCTGTCGAGCTAACCGAAATATCGGTGCGCGCCAGCCGACCGCACGCACCCGCTACGCTGTGGCCGTGGACCCGACAATCATCCTTCTCGGCATTCTCGTCCTCGTACTCATCATCGGCGGCCCCTTCATCAAGAGGTGGGCGAACCGCAAGGCCGCAGCCGCCGGCGAGAACGCCGGACGCAAGTTCGCCGCGAAGCAACTGGTGAACGTGCTCGTCGAATTCGGAACCACCGTCGTCATCCATGCCCCCGAAGACGCGGCGCGCGAGATCGTCGCCGAGGCCGCGGGCAAGAAGCCCAAGGACTTCCCGGGACGCGCGGACGGCGGCTTCGGCATCCGCTTCGTCGAGCCCGATGACACGATCGTGCGCCTGGTGCCAGATCCCGCCGGCACGCGCGTGCAGGTCGAGACGTTCCGCGAGTACATGGGCTTCCCCCAGACCGTCTCGTTCTGGCAGGACCTGCGCACGCGCATCTCGACCGCCGCCGCAGCGCGCGGGGTCACGGTGTCGGAGGGCCCGCACCTCGAATACCTTCGCGGTCACCTGCTCGACCCCCAGAACGCCCGCTGGGCACTCGACGCCTGATCGCCCCTCGCGCGGGGTGAATTCGCCTTTCGCGCCGGGTGAAACCGGCACGCAACTCCCGCCCGACGCAACTAGGCTGGACTGCGACGGCGACAGCGGCTCGCAGCGGCTGTCACGGCATCGGCCCTTCACGATCCCTCCCCGGTCCTCACGGACCTGCCCCAGAAAGGCACGAACCATGAGCGAATCCTCCGAGTCCGAAGACCGCAGCGGCGACCGCTCCCCCGACTTCTTCGACCAGCTGATCGAGACCACGCCGCCCGCAGCCTCTTCTCCGCAGGGCTCCTCGTCGTCTCCGGCGGCGTTCACGATCGGCTTCCGCGGCTACGACAAGGCGGAGGTCGACTCCGCACTGTCGACGCTGCGCAACCAGCTGCAGCAGGCGAACGCCGATCTGGCCGACGCCGAGGTGCGCCACGCCGACGCGATCGACGCGCTGAAGTCGGAGGAGGGCGCCGCCCGCGAAGAGCTCGAGAGCGAGCTGACGGCCCTGAAGGCGAAGGTCGCCGAGACCGAGCAGCAGGTCGCGACGCTGACGTCCGAGCTCGTCGACGCCCCCGCCCCGGACGGTGAGGAGGCGCCGTCGCGCCAGCAGTTCGAGGCGATCCTGCGCGTGGCGGAGGAGCAGGCGAACGTCCTGATCCAGAACGCCGCGGTGCAGGCCGACCGCCTCATGGCCGCCGCCCGCGAAGAGGTCGCCGCCCAGCGCGCCGAGGCCGAGGCCGACGTCGCCCGCATCATCTCCCAGGCCGAGCGGGATGCCGACCAGGTGCGCCTCAAGATCGACACCGAGTACACGGCGCACGAGGCGCGCATCGAGCGCGAGGGCGCCCACGCCACCGAGAAGGTCAACCAGGCCTCGCAGGAGGCCACGGCCATCCGCACCGAGGCGGAGAAGGGAGCGGCCGCACTGCGCTCGCTCGTCACCCGCGAGACCACGCAGC
This sequence comes from Microbacterium galbinum, assembly GCF_023101185.1. Taxonomy (GTDB): domain Bacteria; phylum Actinomycetota; class Actinomycetes; order Actinomycetales; family Microbacteriaceae; genus Microbacterium; species Microbacterium galbinum. The sequence goes on along the minus strand of NZ_CP078077.1, from coordinate 1,927,815 downwards.
TGCGTGCCGACGCCGAGCGCGACGTGCGCGAGATGAACGCCCGCGTGCTCGAGTTCGAAGAGACGCTGACCCGCCGCCAGGACGACGCCCAGCAGGAGTTCCTCGTGCTGCACAACCAGGCCGTCGCCCACGCCGAGCGCATCACGAGCGATGCGAACGAGCAGGTCTCGGCCTCTCTCGACCACGCCCAGCGCATCTCGGCGAAGGCCGACGACTACGAGCGCCTCATGCGTTCGCAGGCGCAGTCCATCGAGGCAGACGCCCAGGTGCGCGCCCGCGAGACGCTCGACCGCGCGCGGGTGAAGTCGCAGAAGATCGTCGACGCCGTCACGACGCACACCAACACGGTGTTGCGGGATGCCGAGGACCGTACCCGTCAGCTGCGCTGGCAGCAGCAGCAGCTCACGAGCTTCATGGCCGAGGTGCGCGAGCTCATCCGCCCCGACGGCGTCTTCTCCGATGAGGGCGGCGCGACCGCGTCGCTCGGCGAGGTCGCGACGGTCGACGACGAGCCCGCTGAGGAGTTCCTGGGCGACGAGGTGCTGGATGACGAGGCGATCGACGACGATCGTCCGCTCGAGAAGATCACGATCGAGGTCGTCGAGAGCGACGACGACTCGTCACGCTGACACACCCCGGCATGACGAAGGCCCGAGCGGATTCCGCTCGGGCCTTCGTCATGGTCGTCGTCTATGCGCGGCGCATCTGCGACGCGGCCGGGCAGTCGAACGGATCGCTCGCGGCGAGCCCCACACGGTTGAGGTAAGCGATGACGATCGCGTACGACCGCCACAGGCTCGTCTCCGTGTAGGGGATGCTGTTGGCCGCGCAGTAGTCGCGCACGATTCCGCGTGCCTTCGAGAGGTGCAGGCGCGACATGTTCGGGAACAGGTGATGCTCGACCTGGTGGTTGAGCCCGCCCATGAACCAGGTGGCCCACCAGCCGCCGTTGACGTTGCGCGAGGTGCGCACCTGCTTCGAGAAGAAGTCGAGCTTGGCATCGGGCGCGATGACCGGCATGCCCTTGTGGTTGGGAGCGAAGGACGCGCCCATGTAGACGCCGAAGACGGCGAGCTGCACGCCCATGAACGCGAAGGCCATGCCCAAGGGGAGGAAGAGGAAGACCGGCACGATGACCAGCGCGAGGCGGAGCGCGATGAGGCTCAGCTCGGTCCAGCGGCCCTTCACGTTCTTCTGCGTGGTGAGGTGCTTGAGGCTGATGTAGTGGAGGTTGATCCCCTCGAGCGTGAGCAGCGGGAAGAACAGCCAGCCCTGCTTGCGGGTGATCAGGCGCACGAGACCGCGCGACTGCGCGGCATCCGTCTCGAGGAACGAGATCGTGTCGACCTGGATGTCGGGGTCCTTGCCGACCTGGTTCGGGTTGCCGTGGTGGCGGGTGTGCTTGGAGTCCCACCAGTGGTAGCTCATCCCGACGGCGCCGGCCGCGAGGATCCGCGCCAGGCGGAAGTTCGCCGGCCCGGACGCGAGGATCTGGCGGTGGGCGGCCTCATGAGCGAGGAACGCCACCTGCGTGAAGAGGATGCCGAGGGCTCCGGCGATGAGGAGCTGGAACCAGCTGTCGCCGAGCAGGATGAACCCGGTGATCGCACCACCGAAGCCGAGGGCGAGCGCCCCCGCGACGAGAGAGTAGAAGACCGGGGTGCGCTGCATCAGGCCGGTCTCCTTGACCACCTGCTGCACATCGCGATACGCCTTCGCCATCGGCGGGAAGTCGGCGTTTCCGGAATAGGTCTGCCGGATGGGGCCGAGCGTGGAAGCGGTGGATTCGAGCTGTGAAGTGGAGATGATGCTCTCCTTCCGATCGGGAGCCCTTGAGCTTCAGAAGCCAAGGGCAGATGCCGATCGCTGACCTCAGGCTAACCCCGCCCGCATACGCGGGAGGGCATACGAAAGCCCCTCCGGCATGTGATTCCGGAGGGGCGGGGTCGTTCAGGCGCGTGCGCGGCGCGGGCGGCGGCGGAAAACCGCGGGAAAACCGAGGTTCCGGCGCTTGCTGTGGGGTTCGTGTGAGAACTCCAGAGCCCGCTGGGCGTCGTCGAGATCGGCGAATGTGCCGAGATCGGCACCGCGCGCATCACGCACGACGTGGGCGGTGCCGTCAAACTCGACGAAACCGGCGAACTCGCCGTCGCGGGTCGCGACGTGCACATCGAGGTCGGCCTGCTTCCAGGTCAACGGATCGGTCGGATGGAAAGTTGTCGTACTCATGGTCATGCTCATCATTGCTGTGTGGCGGGCGCGTCGGCGCTCCGCGATGGAAGATCGTGGGCGGATGCCGCGCGCGTCGATGTGCGTGGTCCGGAATGGCCCTGATCAGTGGCGACGTGGGCGCCGAGAGGGGCGTGCACACACGTTGCTTAGATAGACTAGCAGATTTGCGCTGGCCGTGTCAGACCGTCACTCCCACGGCCAGCACCGCACGGTACCCCACGGACGCATCCCCTGACATCGTCGCGAGCTGCGACACGGCCGAATCCTCCCCGAAAACGTTGTCGCTGGCGAGCGTGATCCCAGAGAGATTCCGAGCCGAGCCGTCGTAGCCCGAGGTCGCGTAGACCGCCGCGCACTCGGCCTCGGGCAGCGCCAGCTGAGACGTCGCGATCGCATTGCTCGCGTCGGTGATCGACGCGACGTCCGGATACACCTCGAAGTGGATGTGCGGCCAGCGCCCGGCGTAGCAGCCGGGGAAGATCGAGGTGAACGACACCGTGCCCGCGGCATCCGCCACCTGCACGCCCCGCAGGTAGGTGACGTCCTGCAGCCCCGAAGAATACATCGAGTACTCGCCCTGTGCCGTGCAGTGCCAGGCGTACACGGCGACGCCCTCGGCAGGCGCCCCGCTGGCGACATCGACGATCTGCAGCTCGAACACGAGCGGCACTCCCCCGGCGGTCGCGCCGCCGTCGATGGAGGAGCGGATGTCCTGGCGGACGATGCCCGAGTCCTCGAGGATGTCCGGACCGTTCGAGCCGTCGCCCGGGTAAGGCCCCGCGGTCTCCTCGGGGATCTCCGAGACGTCGGCGGCCACGGCATCCGACGTCGGCGTGGGGGTGGGAGTCGGGCTGGGCGTCGGCGTTGCGGTCGGGGAAGGAGAACCGGATGCCGTGACCGACGGCGCGCAGGCGGCGAGCACCACCGCGCCCACGCCGATCCCCGCCAGGCTCAGCACTCCGCGGCGCGTCAGCAGGGTGCGCAGGTCGAAGGCCGCGCCCTGATCGACCACCTCCTCATCGGGACGATCGAGAAGGCGACCTTCGTAGGCGGGGCCCTCGGGCGTACGGTCGGGCTCGGGGATCCGGGTCATGGTCGCGCTCCTCGTGTGCGGGTCGGGAGCATCCATGGTCGCGCGGCGAGCGATGCGTCGCCCCTGCGCGGGCTATGCGTTCTCGATGACGGCGGCCTTCTTCTCCGGCACCGGCGGGTGGAGCACCAGGAACACCACGATGATCACCATGATCACCGCGGTGAGCGCTACGGGGACCGGAAGGATCGGGTCGAGCAGCACGAGCACCGCACCGATCGGCACGACCGTGTTCACGACGCGGTCAGCGCTCCTGCGGATGGCGACCCACCAGACGCCGAGCAGGAAGACGGCGATCGGCACCGTCACCGTGAAGGACGCGGCCGTACTCGACAGCTCGCTCTTGCCCGTGAGCACGTCGAGCTCGACCTCGATGCCGGCCGAGAAGGCGGCCGCCGCCGCGAAGATCAGGTAGTGCGTGTAGCCGTAGCGCAGCGAGCTGCCGAACGATCCGACCGCACGATGGTGCTCCGGCCAGAAGTAGATCCACCACAGCGATGCCGTCACCACCAGGGTGAGCACGGAGATGGAGATGAAGGGCACGAAGGACTCGGCCTCGTGCAGCGCCTCGATGATCGCGTTCGCCGACGCCAGCAGGCTCTCGCCGAGAACGATCAGGGTGAACAGTCCGTAGCGCTCGGTGATGTGGTGCGGATGCCAGGGGGTCTGCCGCTCGTGCTCGGCGAAGACCGGGATCGACATCTCCAGCAGCGCGAACGCGGCGAAGGCGACGAGCTGGAAGGGCCCGTCCGGCACCAGCAGGAAGAGAATCCAGAGCACCTGCACCGCGGCGATGCCGAAGGCGTACCGCCGGGTCGCCTGGCGCAGCGGACCCGCGGCGCGCGACGCCCGCAACCACTGGGCGACCATGGCGATGCGCATCACCACGTATCCGATGACCACGAGCCCGAAGTGGCCGTGTTCGAACGCGCTGGGGATGCCGGCGGCGAGCACGAGTACTCCGCTCATCTGCACGATCGTGGTGACGCGGTACAGCCAGTCGTCGGTGTCGAACGCGGTCGCGAACCACGTGAAGTTCATCCACGCCCACCAGATCGCGAAGAAGAGCATCGCGTACGAGATGATGCCGTGCTGCAGATGCCCCTCACTGAGGGCGTGGTGGAGCTGCGCCGAGGCGATGCTCACGGCGACGACGAACACGAGGTCGAAGAACAGCTCGAGCGAGCTGGCGACCCGGTGCGGCTGGGCGGCGTCACGCGGAATCATGCGGGTGAGACGCAGTCTCGGCGAAGTGGCGTTGGGTGTCACCGCGCCAGGATAGACCCGCTGTCGCGGCGGCGTGCCGGGCCACCGGAATATCGTTTCGGATCGTTGCGCGGAGAACCTACCGAACGCGACCGCGGTGGGCTATGCTGACGGGAGTCTGCAGTGCTCTCTGTATGCATTCACCGTGTGGGACGGTGTCTGCTCGCCCGTGATGTGGGATCACGGAACGTCAGAGGGACCCGAGGGGTCGGGAATGCAGACGAAACCGCGAGCGTGGGGCTGGCGGTCTGGGGAATATCTGGGGAAACAATGGCGCACTGGGGATTTTTGCGTACATCACCGGCTCGAGGAGCCTCGGCATGACCTCCGTAGAGGATGCCGTGAGCATCACTCGCGCAGGAACGGCATTCGTGCCGGTTGCCGCTCCGCGAGCCGTCAAGTCGGTGCCGCGCTCGGTGGTCTCACCGCGCGTCTCCGCAACGCTGGAACGCCGCCGTCAGTGGGAGCGGCGATATCGGATGCGACTGCGGACGACGGATGCGGCTGTCATCCTGCTCGCCGTCGCACTGACGGCGGCGATCCAGCTGTCCATCGGCCTCACGGTGCTCGAAGTGCTGCGCGCCAGCGCGCCGCTGGCCGTGCTGTGGTTCCTGATGCTCGGCGCGCTCCACACCCGTGACGCCGCGCTGTTCCAGGCGAGCGCGACCGAGTACCGCGGCGTCGCGAACGCGAGCGGACTCGCGTTCGGTCTGGTCGCGATCATCGACGTGCTGCTGGCATGGGAGTCGATGCAGCTGATGCTCGTCGTCGGACTGCCGGTCGGACTGCTCGCACTGCTCGTCACGCGCTGGGGATGGCGGCACTGGTTGCAGGGCGAGCGCCGTCACGGGCGCTTCGCCTCCCGCACGCTCGTCGTCGGCAACCGGGACGACGTCGAGTACGTCATCCGTACGCTGCACCCGATCGGTGCCTCCGGCTATCAGGTGGTCGGGGCGACACTGCTCGACGGCAACGCCCGCGACGTCGAGATCGACGACATCCGCTTCCCGGTGCTCGGCAACTCGAACTCCGTGGCGACCGTGGCCACCGAGCTCGGCGCCGACACGATCATCGTCGCCAGCCGTCCGGAGCGCGACCCCGACTTCGTCAAGCACCTGAGCTGGCAGCTCGAGGGCACGGCCGCCGAACTGGTGCTGTCGAGCCGGCTCACCGACGTCGCCGGCCCCCGCATCTCGTTCGCCTCGGTCGAGGGGCTCCCCCTGATCCAGGTGCAGATCCCGACCTACGAGGGCGGCAAGCACGTGCTCAAGCGGGCGCTCGACGTGGTCGTCGCGACCCTCGCCCTCATCCCGATCGGCCTGATCCTTCCGGCGCTCGCCCTTCTCATCAAGCTCGACTCCCCCGGCCCCGTGTTCTTCCACCAGGAACGGGTGGGGCGCGACGGCCGGCGCTTCAGGATGGTCAAGCTCCGCTCGATGGCGACGGATGCCGAGCAGAAGCTCGCGGCGCTCAAGCTGCAGAACGAGGGCTCGGGTCTCCTGTTCAAGATGAAGGACGACCCCCGTGTCACGCGGGTCGGGCGGGTGCTGCGCAAGCTGTCGCTCGACGAACTGCCGCAGTTCTGGAACGTGCTCGTCGGCGACATGAGCGTGGTCGGGCCTCGCCCGCCGCTGCCGACGGAGGTCACCGCGTACGACGGCACGGTGTTCCGGCGCCTCTACATCAAACCCGGCATCACGGGTCTGTGGCAGGTCTCGGGTCGCAGCGACCTGTCGTGGGACGAGAGCGTGCGTCTCGACCTTCGCTACGTCGAGAACTGGTCGGTCATGAACGACCTGCAGATCATGTGGCGTACGGCGAAGGTCATGGTGCAGCCCAGCGGGGCATACTGAACGCATGAGCGCCGCCATGCCCGACGAGGGCCCTGCCGTCCTTGTCGCCGTGACGACCTTCCGACGCACCGAGCTGCTGCCACCGCTGGTCGCCGCGATCCGAGACTCCGCGGGAGCCGCGGGCACCCGGATGCGGATCGCGCTCGTCGACAACGACCCGGAGCGATCGGCATCCGCGGTCGCCACCGGCCTCGGCGCCGACTACGTCTCGGAGCCCACTCCCGGGATCGCGGCGGCTCGTCAGGCTGCGCTCGACGCCGCCCGCGCCGGTGAGCTCGTCGCGATGGTCGACGACGATGTCGTCCCGCAACCGGGCTGGCTCGATGCCCTCCTGCGGGTCTGGGCGGCGGAGCATCCCGCGGTGGTGATGGGCTACGTCGAGTACGTGTGGCCAGAGAGCACGGACCCGTGGATCGTCGCCGGCGGCTTCATGCGACGCCGACGACGCGTCACCGGGCAGCACCTCGATGCTCTCGCCACCGGGAACGTGCTGGTCGATGCCGCCCAGGTGCGGCAGCTCGGGGTCTCCTTCGACACGAACCTCGGCTTGGCCGGCGGCGAGGACATGCTGTTCGGGCGAGCGATCCTCGCGGCGGGCGGGTCGATCATCGCCTCCGCCGACTCCGTCGTGCGCGACGAGGTTCCCGCAGCCCGGACGACGCGAGAGTTCGTGCGGCGCCGGACCATCTCGCAGGGGCAGATGCGCACGCGCCTGCTCACGCGCACGTCGTCGACGCCGCGGCGGATTCTCCTGCGCGGTGTGCATCTGCTCGGCGGCGTCGCCCGCCTGATCGTGTTCTCGGCTCGCGGCGCGCTCGCGCGTCTACGGGGAGACATCGCGGCCCATGCCGTGCTGACACGACGCACCTGGTTCGCGCAGGGTCGCATGCTCGGCGCCATCGGGCACGTGACGCCCGAGTACGCGCGGCCCCCGAAGCCGAACACCGCTCCGGCGTAGCCGTCCGCGCGGCGCCAGCACTGCCCGTGCGGGCGTCGTTGGTCGTCTCTGGCCATCTCTGGTCACCCGTGCAGGCGTGTGCACCCGTGCAGGCGTGTGCAGTCACGAGGGGTCAAGACACGCCCTGTCGAGCCCTCCGGGGCGGCGTGTCGTGACCCCTCACAGGGGTCCTCGCCCCCCACCTCCGGGCGAGGGGTCAAGACACGCCCAGCGGGACGGCCCGCGGGCGGCGTGTTGTGACCCCTCACGTGGATACTCGAGCACGGAAAGGGCCCGGCATCCGTGAGGATGCCGGGCCTTCCAGCGACGGGAGCGTATCGGGCACTCCCGGATCGCCCAGATGCGGGGAGGGCGAGCGCCTGGCCTGGCCCTCCCCGCACCGTGCCTACTGCGGAACCACCACGGCGATGCGATCGAACGACAGCTTGGTCGCCGGGTTGGTCGACGCCGAGCTGATCGACGTCTTGATCCCGACCCCGCCGGCCGCCTGCAGAGCTGCCGTCGTGTCGGTGCCCTGCAGCTGCCACGCGGTGGGCTCGGGCTGCCCCTCGACCCAGATCTTCGCGGCGATCGTGGTCGGGTTCGTGCCCGTGACCGACAGCTTGGTGTGCAATACCTGCCCGGGCGTGTACGCGGTCGGCAGCACGTAGCTGTTCCCGATCGCGGTCTCGTCGCGCAGGATGTAGAGGCGGATGACCCCGGCCGGCTCGAACCGCACGCGGGCCGAGTAGTTCGAGGTTCCGACCGTGCGTCCGAGCACCGTCACGCTCGCCGTGCCGCCGGTCGACGCGACGTCGGACGAGAACAGGGTGTCGAGCACGATGTTCGTCGCCGAGACGCCCAGACGGGCCTCACGGGTCTGCGAGGGTGCCAGAGTCACCGTTCCCTGACCGGCGGCGACGCCGAAGGCGGCGTTACCGCCCGACGTGGCCCAGGCTCCGCCGAGATCCGACGTCCCCCACCCTCCGGTGAGAGTGCGGTTGAACTCGTCGGTCGCGAGCGGCGTCGGTCCCGCCGGCGGGTCGACGGGCGGCGCGGTCACGGTCACGGGGGCCGTGACGGTGTGCGTCGCTCCGTCGTCGTCGGTCACCGTGAGCGTCACCGTGTAGGTGCCGGCCGCGGCGTAAGGGTGCGACGCCGTGACGCCGGTACCCGTCGCTCCGTCTCCGAAGTTCCAGGCGTACGACGCGATCGTGCCGTCGGAGTCGCTCGAACCGTTCGCGTTGACGTTGGCCGTGAGGCCCGTCGTCGAAGACACGAACGCGGCGACCGGCGCCTGGTTCGGCGGCGCGACGACCGCACCGGTGACCACCTTGTAGTCATCGATGCTGATCACGGTCGACACGGTCGAGACCGAACTGACGGCCATCTTCAGCCCCACGGATCCCGCCTGCTGCAGCGCGGCCGTGGTGTCGGTCGTCTGGAGCTGCGGCGTGGTCGGCTCGGTCGTTCCCGTGCGCCACACCTTGAGCGACAGATTGGTCGGCGAGGTTCCCCGCACCGACAGCACGGCCGACAGGCTCTCACCCGCGACGTAGTTGCCGGGCAGCACCACGCTGTTGCCGATCGCTGTCTCGTTGCGCAGCAGGTAGAGGCGGATCACTCCGGTCGACTCGACCTTGATGCGGCCCGAGTAGACGTCGCTCCCGACCTGACGGCCGTTGACCGTGAGGTTGAAGGCGCCGCCCGAGGTCGCGTTGCTCGACGAGATCGTCAACGAGGTGATGGTGTTCGTCGAGCTGACGCCGGTGAGGCGCGCCTCTCGGGTCTGCCCGGCTGCCAGAGCCATCTTGCCCACGCCGCCCGCGACCGAGAAGGCCGCTGCCCCGCCGGTGGTCGTCCAGGCGCCTCCGACGTCGGCGCTGCCCCACGAGGCGCTCGCCGACCGTGCGAAGGCGTCGCGGGCGATCACGTCTTCGGTCGAGGCCGGAGCCACGACGACCGACGAGGTCGCCTGGTGCGTCGCACCGCGGTTGTCGGTGACCGTCAGGGTCACGGTGTACGTGCCGGCGGTCGTGTAGGTGTGGCTGGCCGTCGCTCCGGTCGCGGTCGCGTTGTCACCGAAGTTCCACGCGTAGGCCGTGATCGTGCCGTCGGTGTCCGTCGACCCGCTGCCGTCGGCCGAGACGGTCATGCCGCCCGCACCGCGCACGACGTTGGCCACGGCCTTGGGCGGCACGTTCGCCGCCTCGACCACGATCTGCTGCGTGCTCGTCGCCGAGCCGCCGCGATCGTCCGTGACCGTGAGCGAGACCGCATAGGTGCCGCTCGCGCCGAAGGTGTGCGCCGCGGTCGCGCCCGTCGCGGATGCTCCGTCTCCGAAGTTCCACGAGTAGCTCGCGATCGTGCCGTCCGGGTCGGCGCTGGCCGAGCCGTCGACCGACAGCGCCAGGAACTCCGCACTCGCGGTGAACGCCGATGTCGGCAGCACGTTCGGGTTGCGCACGACGACGTCGTGGCTGACCGAGGAAGTCAACGACCCGCTGTCGCGCACCGTCAGCGTGACGGTGTACGTTCCGGCCGTCGTGTAGGCGTGGGTCGGCGCGACCCCGCTGCCGGTCTCGCCGTCACCGAAGTTCCAGCTGTAGTCGGCGATCGGCCCTTCGACATCGCTCGAGCTCGAGGCGTCGAAGGCCACCGACAGGTCGGTCGGCGTGGTCGTGAACTGCGCGACCGGGAGTTCGTTGCCCTGTCCGGTCTTACCCAGCTGGTAGTGCTGCAGGATCTGGCTCGCGGACAACGGCGCGGAGTAGATCGCCACTTCGTCGACCGAGCCCACCCAGAACGGGTTGCCCTCCCATGTCGAGTCTCCGCCGACCCGCCAGTATCCGGCGTAGTCCTCGGCGTTGGACACCGAGTTCGATGCGACCAGTTCACCGTCGACGTACAACTGCATGCCGCTCGGAGACTGCTGCGCCACGACATAATGCCACTGGTTGTCGCGGTAGGTGCTCGGCGCGGTGAGGATGTTCGTCCCCCCGTTGTAGGTGCCGAACTTCAAGCGGCCCACCGTGTCCATGTAGATGTGGCGGTCGTAGTTCGAGCTGGCGTTGGCGTTGTTCGAGTTGCTGTTGCCGAAGCCGACGATCTTGCCGCCGCCGGTCGCGGTCGTCTTGAACCAGGTCTCGATGGAGTAGATGTCGGATGCCGCGTACTGACGATCGCTGATCACGTTCTGACGGTTGTTCCACGTGCTGCCGAAGCTCGAGGACGTGAACCGGATCGACTTGTTGGTCACTCCCGCGAGGGCTCCGGTCTCACCGCGCTGGATGGAGGCGTTGCCGCTCGTCTTGTAGCTGCCGGTGCTGCCGTCGCGGCCGGAGTCGGCTGCCACGGTTCCCGTGGTCTCGCCCAGACGCCAGTAGAGGGTCGGGTCGAGGTCGTAGACCGCCTTGCCGTAGGCATCCGCCGGCGCCGCCGGCAGAGCCGACGTGCGACCGGAGGCCACCCAGTGGGCGTCGACGACGTCGCGGGTGATCGCCGTGTTGTAGACCGCCACGTCGGCGATCCGACCGTTCAGGTACCCCGAACTGCCGGCCGAGGGCCAGCTGCCCAGCGAGTCGCCGCCGATCCGCCAGTAGCCCGAGTAGCTCTGACCGGTCGTGGTGTCGGAACGCGAACCGACGCGCTTGCCGTCGAGGTACAGCACCATGCCGGACGAGCTCATCGTGCCGACCACGTGGTGCCACTGCCCGTCGTTGAAACCGGCGCTGCTCGTGACCGCCCGGGTGGTGCCCGGGTAGACACCGAACGACACCTGGCCGGTGTTGTTGAGGTAGATGTGACGGTCGTAGCTGCCGGAGTTGCCGGTGGCGTTGTTACCGAAGCCGACGATCTTGCCGCCACTCGTGCTGGTGGTCTGGAACCAGGCCTCCACCGAGAAGGTGTTGGGTCCGACCTCCGACACCGAGGATGCACCCGTGCCGTTCGAGCCGTTGAACGCCGTCGACGAGGACGCCGCTCCGACGACCTGGCCGGCCTGCCCGCGGGTGGTCCCGCCGGCGAGGGTGACGTCGTTGCCCGCCATCCAGTCGATGCCCGAGGTGCCGGACGCCTCGTTCAGCGGCCAGTAGTACTTCGGCTGCGAGTTGAGCACGGCGATGTTGTAGGCGTTCTCGGTGCCGGTCGCGGCCACGGTCGCCGAGGTCCAGTCGGACGTCGTCGAGTTGCCGTTCGGATCGGTGACCTTCACGCGGTACTGGTACGTCTGACCCGCGGTGACCGCGTTGTCGGAGTACGTCAGGCGCGGACGCACCCAGTACGTCGACTCGGCCGTGGTCGTGTAGATCGGCTGCGCGATGTCGCGGCGGAAGACCTCGTAGGTCAGCTTCGCGTTGTCGGCATCGTGGTTGGCCGACCAGGCGATGCGCACCTGACCGGCGCGGAAGGACTGCGTGCTGATCTGGTAGGCCCCGCCCTGGATGGTCGGGCCGACCTTGTTCGGCGCGGTCGACGGCTTCGCGAAACGCACGAGGCCCTGCTGGGCGACGCCGCCGACGGCCGTGAACTCACCGCCGTAGATCAGGTACTCGCCGGCACCCGTGACCGACCATCCGGCTTGGTCCATGCCCGAGACCGAGCCCGGCTGCCACTTCGGGTACCAGTGCAGCAGCTTCGCGGCAGGGTTGCCGGTGAAGCTGCGGTAACCGTAGGGGTCGGGCGTGATGGTGCGGTTCGACGGGTTCTTGTCGAACGCCAGCGAGTGGTTGAAGTTCCACGGGTCGAGCTGCGGGAACTCACCGATGTTGCCGCAGTAGTGGGTGTGGGACGCCGTGTAGAGCACGCCCCCGGTCGGGAAGATCGAGTACGTGTCGCCGTGGCAGTCCTCCATCCACGCCATCGATCCGTCGCTCCAGTTCGCACGGAATGCGCCCTCGAAGTCGTCCTCGGTCTTGGAGCCGCCGAAGTCGTAGCCGCTGCCGTACACGCTGTCGCCGTCGGAGGCGAGCGCGTAGATCGATGCCCCGGTGCCGGCGTTGCGGATCACGCTGTTGATCGCCCAGGGCAGGCTCTGGCCGGTGACCGCGTCGAGGGCGGCCATGCCGCGCCCGGGGTTGGTCGAGCCGTTGGTCGAGGTGAAGGAACCACCGATGACGACCTTCGACTTGTCGGGCGACACCACCACGGCGCGCACGCCGTAGCCGCCCGCGAGTTGCGGGTTGAAGTCGAGCACGGCACCGGTCGATGCGCTCAGCGCGGCGACACCGGTGCGGGCGACGTTGTTGATGTTGGTGAACTCACCCGTGACGTAGACGGTCGTGTCGGTGGCGACGATGCCCTGCACGATCGTGTTCGTCCCGGGGGTCCAGGTCGAGATGAGCTGACCGGTCGCGGTGTTGAACGCCGCGAGACGGTAGCGGTTCTGCCCGTCGACGGCCGTGAAACCGCCGCCGATGTAGAGGCGGGAGCCGTCGGGCGAGACGGCGGCCGCGAGGATGCGACCGTTCACGTTCGGGTTGAACGACGTGTCGAGCACACCCGTGGCGAGGTTGTACGCCAGCAGGTTCGACCGCGCTGTCTCGTTCGTGCCGGCGGCGGCGCCGGCCGGGCGCGCGCTGGTGAACTGGCCACCGGCGAAGACCTTGTTGCCCGCGACGGCCTGAGCCCACACGATGCCGTTGATCTGCACGGTCGGCAGCGGATCGGCGCTCATGGTCGTCGGCAGCGCCGGATCGGTCGGAACCGTATCGGCCTGCGCGGCAGGAGCCGTCAGTGTGGCACCGAGCATCGCTGTCACCAGAACGGTGACGATCCCCAGTGCGATACGACGGAATGGACGTGAATTCGAATCGTGATCGTTTTCGATCGCGTCGAGTCGACGGACTCGCATAGCGCCTCCCCAGGCGGCTGCCGAGTGATCGGCAAAAGAAGTGGATTCCCCCGCGTCCCCCATAGACGCATCCGCGGTAACGATAGCGCACAACCGCCTCGGATACCAGAAGAAGTTTCGCGCCGGTTCCGCGACACCCCGGATCAGGCGTCTCGGGTCGGAAAGTTCACCCCGGGGTCAGACCAGGATCTGCGCGAGGTGAGCGCACATCTCGTGCGTCGTGAAGCGCTCCTCGACGTCCCGACGCCCCGCCAGCCCCATCTCCGCCGCGCGCTGCGGATCGTCGATCAGGCCGATCAACCGCCGCGCGAGGGCCTCGTCGTCGCCGAGCGGCACGAGATGGCCGGTGCGCTCCTCCGTGACGTACTGGGACATTCCGGGGGTGTCGGTATTCACGACCGGCCGACCGGTCGCGAAGGCCTCGAGCGTCACCGTCATGCCCGAGACGTGCAGATTGGGCCGGGTCGCGGTGGCGATGACGGATGCCGTCGCGTAGAGCTCGTGCAGTTCGCCATGACTCATCCGCTGCACGACCTCGACACCGGCCGGAGCATCCGTCGACGCCGACGACTGGACGATGAGCTCGACGTCCGGGCGCTGCTCGTGCACGCGCGCCAGCGCGCGGAACAGCGTCTGCGGATCGCGGTCGCGGTCGTTGCCGACGCTGACGATGCGCGGGCGATCGGGGTACGGGCGGGGCGAGAAGAACTCGGCGTCGACGCCGAACGGCACCGCGACGATCCGTGGCCCCGCGCTTCCGAAGAGGGCGCGCAGGGGCTCGACCTGCGCCTCGCTGAGCACCCACAGCGTCTCGGCGCCACGGAGCACCTCGACGAGACGACCGGTGTCGGCTCCGCGCTCGATCATGTCGGTGAGCCAGATCACTCCGGAGGCGAACCGCTCGTAGGGGCTCGCGACCTGCATGCGGAACGCCGCGTTCTCGTCCCACGTGAACGCCGTCTGGGCGCGTGGTCGGGGTCCGATCCCCACGCGCGACCGCAGGCGCGAGAGGCGTCCGGGGGCCGGGAGGTCGAGCACCGCGACCGGCGCGTACTCGCACAGACCGTCGAGCCCGTAGGGCCATACGCTCGGCACCTCGCCGGCGGAGTGCCGGCGCTCCCAGCGCGTCACCGACTGCTCGGCAGGGAATCCCCAGATCAGCGGGCGGCGTTCGTGCGGCGGCGTGGACACCGCCCCAGGATAGCCCGCGGTCTTCCGGCGTTGTCGGCCGCCTCGGGCATACTGATGCGATGCAGACCGCCTCCGCTCCGTCGTCGACGTCCCTGCGCATCGCCCTCATCGGCACGCGCGGCATCCCCGCCGCCTACGGCGGATTCGAGACCGCCGTCGAAGAAGTCGGACGGCGCCTCGTCGAACGCGGGCATCGGGTGCTGGTCTACGGGCGCGATGCCGGCACAGCGGGCGACGTGCACCTCGGCATGCGCCGCGTGACCCTGCCTGCGGTGCGTCAGAAGGCGCTGGAGACCCTCAGCCACACCGCGCTGTCGACGGTGCACGCCGTCACCAAGGCCCGACCGGATGCAGCGTTCGTGTTCAACGCCGCGAACTCGCCCTTCCTCCCGCTGCTGCGCGCTCGTCACATCCCGGTCGCCCTCCACATGGACGGGCTGGAGTGGCGACGCTCGAAGTGGGGCCCGCGCGGCAAGGCGTACTACCGCGCCGCCGAGTCGTTCGGGGTGCGTCAGGCCGACGCGATCATCGCCGACGCCCCCGGCATCGCCGACTACTACGACCACCAGTTCGGTGTCGCGAGCGAGCTGATCCGCTACGGCGCCCCCCTGCTCGACGACGCTCCATCCGACGGCATCCGCGAACTCGGTCTCGAGCCCGGGGGCTACCACCTGGTCGTCGCCCGCTTCGAACCCGAGAACCACGTCCGCGAGATCGTCGAGGGCTATGCGATGTCGCAGGCCACGAAACCGCTCGTCGTGGTCGGCTCCGCGCCCTACGCCGCGGAGTACACGGCCGCGATCGACCGGATCGCCGCCGCCGATCCACGCATCCGACTGCTCGGCGCCGTCTACGACCAAGACCTCCTCGACGCGCTCTACCACCACGCCTCGACGTACCTGCACGGCCATTCGGTCGGCGGCACGAACCCCTCCTTGCTGCGCGCGATGGGCGCCGGCACGGCCGTGATCGCGTTCGACGTGGTCTTCAACCGCGAGGTGCTCGACGAGCAGGGCTGGTACTTCCGCACGCCGGCGGATGTCGCAGCTGCGGTCGACTCGGCGGAATCGGATGCCGGAGCCGTCGCCGCGGCATCCGCTGCCGTCCGCCGCCGCGCGGCCGATGCGTTCTCGTGGGACGACGTCGCCGCAACCTATGAAGACCTCGCCCGGCGCCTGGCGGCCGGCGACAGCATCCACCTCCTCGCGCGCCGCGCGCACCGCGCGGAGACGGAGTGGCCCGGCTAGACCGCGTCGACCGCGGTCTCGGCCACGGTATCGGGTTCGCTCTTCAGGAGTCGATCCCGGTGGCGGTGGATGTAGATCGCGTACGGGATCACCTGGCAGACGATCAGCGCGAAGCTCACGCCGAGCAGCGGTCCGACGATGCCGAGCACCGGCGTCAGCACGAGCGAGAGCACGATGCTGACCGCGGCCATCGCCAGGGTCGGGATGACCTGGAAGCGGATGCCGGGTTTGTCCATGATGAACATCCCGAGCGGATACACGGCCGCGGTGAGCATGATCATCGCGCCGAAGGCGAGGATCGTCGAGGTGCGCACCTCGAGTTCGCCCTGAGTGATGAACTCGAACAGCCACGGTGCGATCAGCCAGACGAACGCGGTAGCGGCCGCTACGGCTCCGACGAAGAGCAGCGAGAGCAGATACGGTCCGCGCTTCAGCTCACCCCTGTGCCGCAGACGGGCGAACTGCGGCCACAGCGCGACGCCCGCGGCCATCACCAGGCCGTTGAGGGCGAAGAACACCTGACCCGTGACGCCGTACTCGGCCACGTCGGTCGGCGTGCCGAACTGGGCGAGCACGTAACGCTGCGACCCGACGGCGATCGGGTAGGTGATCATCTGCGCGAGCATCGGCCAGCCGACGTCCATGACCCTCACCCCGGGGATGCTGCGCCACCGGAACAGCATCCGCAGAGCATCCGGGATCAGCGGCCGCGTCGACCGCGTCACCAGCAGGAAGCCGATGATCGCCGACAGCAGCGAGGCGCCGTACGAGGCGATCGCGAGATACGAATCGAAATCACGCCCGCCGAGGTGGAGCATCAGCCAGACACCACCGAGGGTGACCGGCGATATGAGGCCCTGCACCAGGATCACCAGGTGGTTGCGCCGCTGCCCGAGCAGGATGCGGAACCACACACCCAGGGTGATCGACAGGCTGAACAGCGTGATGCACAGGAAGGCGGCGAGCGCCGCCCCCGGGATCGCACCGGCGTCGCCGAACAGGGCGCGCCATCCGCCCGTGACGAGCAGCGCGGTGTTGATGAGCATGAGTCCGGTCGCGAACATCAGCAGGATGCGGCCGACCGAGGTGACCTGCAGTCGGAGCCGGCGATCGGTGCGGATGTCGTCACTGGTCGCGACGGCGTTCACGAGAACCGCGCCGCTGCCGAGGTCGGTGAACGTCAGCAGCGACGGGATCGTGATGAGCAGCGAGTACAGGGCGTAGTGCTGGATGTCGGTCTCGCCGAGGATCATGCGGGTCGTGATGACCCCGCAGACCAGCGAGACGACCATCGTCAGCGCGCGAGCGCCGAGGGCCAGGAGCGAGTTCATGGCGGTGTCAACGCGGGGCGCGGGCGGCGAGGCGCGGGCGGACGCCGCGTCTCGGCTCGTCGGTGTAGTACGGGCTCTTCGCCGCGCCGCGCACACCGTTCAGCACGATTCCGAGCACCGGGGTCCTGGTCGATTCGAGCGAACCCAGGGCGCGCGTGAGATCGGCGGCCTTGGTGCGGTTCGAGCGCACGACGAACAGGGTGCCGTCGGCCATCGTCGACAGCCACAGCGCGTCGCTGACCGACAGCACGGGCGCGGTGTCGATGATGACGTAGTCGTACGAATCGCGCGCCTCGTCGACGATGCGGTGCAGTCCGCCGCTCGACAGCAGCTGGCCCGGGTTCGGGGGCTGCGCTCCGGCGGTGAGGATGTCGAGTCCGGGTCGACCCCACCGCTGCACGGCGTCGGCGAGCTCCACATCGCCGATCAGCACGGTGGTCAGGCCGATCGAGCCCTCGAGCTGGGTGTAGCGGGCGGTGCTCGGGCGGCGCAGGTCTGCCTCGATGAACAGCACCGAGCGCCCTCCCTCGGCGAGGGTCAGGGCGAGTCCGAGGCTCACCGACGACTTGCCCTCCTGCGCCGAGCACGAGGTGACGAGGATGACGCGACGGTTCTTGTCGACGTCGACGAACTTGAGGCTCGCGGCGACCTGCCGCATCGCCTCGGCGACGCGGCCGTCGGGCTGCGAGCGGATGATGCGGGCGATCGTGTGGGTGTCGGATGCTTCGGGGATCTCGCCGAGGAGGGCGACCTCGGTGGCGTCGCTCAGCGTGCGCGCGGTCGTGATGCGGGTGGCCAGAAGCCGTCGGAGCAGCGCGAAGACGACACCGAGCGCGATTCCGGCGACGGCACCCACCATCACGTTCAGACGGGTGTTCGGGGAGATCGGAACCGTCGGAGTGCGTGCGGCGGAGATCGTGTCGACGCGCACGGCGGGCTCGCCGTCGGCACTGACCGGAGAGACGCCCTCGACGGCCGTCGCGAGCTCCTGGGCGATCGCGTTCGCGGTCTCGGCCGCGCTCTCGCCACTGGCATCCGTCACCCCGATCTCGATGACGACGGTGTTCAGGGGCACGTTGACGTCGACCCGTCGCGCCAGACGGTTGGCGGTCTCGTCGAGCCCGAGGTCGTCGATCACCGGGTCGAGCACGGTCGGCGACTTCACGAGGAGCGTGTAGGTCTGCACCAGGCTCTGCACGTAGTTCGACCCCTGCACCAGCTCGCTGGTGTTCTCGCCCCGGGTCGGGATCACGATCACCTGCGACTCGGCCCGGTACTCGGGGTCGATGAACTGCGAGTAGCCGTACGCGGAACCCGCGCCGAGCACCATCAGCACGACGATCACGATCCAGTGGCTCCTGAGCGACTGGAAATAGTCCTGCAGTGTCATGTGTCCCCGTATCCCCTCGGCACCTCGACGTGCCTCAGTGTCTCGCACGGTGCCTTCCCCGCGACCATTATCACCTATGTTGGAGGATCGGACCGCAGAGATCTCTGCGGGGCACGACGGGGGAACACGTGACGCACAGACTGATCTTTGTCTGCGAGGCGAACATCTGCCGGTCGCCGCTGATGGAGCTGGTGCTCCGCGCGCAGGGCGATGCGGCCGGGTGGCAGATCTCGAGCGCGGGTACCCGCGTGGGGACCGCGGGCAATCGCATGTGCGTGACCTCGGCCGAGATCGCCGAGGCCTCCGGCGATGCCGAGACGCCGATCCTCGCCGCCGGCCACCGCTCGGAGGCGATCGACGCCGAGGCGCTGCGGGCCGCCGATCTGATCCTCACCGCCAGTCGCGCCGAGCGCTCGGCGGTCGCCGCCGCCGCGCCCGAGGCCCGTTCCCGCGCATTCACCCTGCGCGAAGCGATCCACCTCGGGGCCGAGCCCGTCGATGCCCGTGAGTTCGAGATCATCGCCGAATTCGATGCGGATGCCGCGAGCACCACGGGCCTGGCACGATACGCCGAGGCGCTCCACGCCCGTCGCGGCTTCACCGCACCGCCGAAGACGAACCGCACGCTGTTCGGTCGCCGCCGCCGGAACCCGTTGGACATCGCCGACGCGCACCACGACTCGGCGCGCGAGCACCGCGCGATGCTGACCTCGACGTCGGCCGAGGTCGGGCAGTTCCTGCGTCAGGCTGCGGCTTTCCTCGACTCCGCGGCGGGTTCGCGCTGACGTCAGCGGTCTCGGACCCCTGCGCCCTCGACCTCAGCGACCCCGATCTCAGCGCCCTCGATCTCAGCGACCCCGTGCGAGGTCGCTGAGGAAGGCCGCGATCGTCGCCCGGTACACCTCCGGGGCGAAGCGCTCCTTCGCCCGGTCACGATCGGCGAGCGCCGTCACGCGGAGCGCCGACCAGTCCGCGACGACGCGGGCGAGAGCATCCGCCAGCGCCGACGCATCGCCCGGCGCGACGAACGCGGCCGAGCCGTACGCGCCGACCGCCTCGCGCAGTCCGGGGATCTCGCTCGCCACGACGGGGCGCCCGGCGAGGACACCCTCCACAGCCGTGTTGCCGAAGGACTCGTCCTGGCGGGAAGGCACCACCAGCACGTCGGCCGCTCCGAGCGCCGGCCACACGTCGGACCGGAAGCCGTGGTGCTGCACGAGATGCGCGACGCCCAGCTCGTCGGTGCGACGCCGCAGGGTCTCGTCGTACGCCTCGTTGCCCTCGAAGACGGCCCCGATGAGATCGAGCTCCGCCTCGATCCCCGTGTCGCCGAGGAGAGCGACCGCCTCGACGGCCACGTCGGGGCCTTTGCGGTGGGAGATGCGACCGACGTAGGCGATGCGCAGGCGATCGATCACCGCGCGCGGCTCGGGCACCGAGTCCGGGGAGTCGACCCCGTTGGGGATGAGCGTCGCGCGACGACCGAGCGCCGGGATCACCGAGCCCACCGTGCGCATCGTGAACTCGCTGTTCACGATGATGCGGTGCGCGGCGAGGTGCGGCGCATAGAGCACCGTGTTGATGATGCGGGCGGCGGATGCCTCGGCCTCGTGCACGTGCGTCACGGTCGGCACGCGCAGCAGGCGGCCGACGAGGGGCCAGAGCGGCAGCACGATCGTGCTCACGTACAGCGTCCGAGGTCGCAGGCGACGGGTGATCATGACGGCGGCGACGAACCCGCGGATGGCATCGCGCAGGGAGCGCAGCCAGTTGCGCGGGCGGAGAGCCGACTTGCGCAACGCGAAGGTCGGCGGGATCAGGACCTCGACGCCGGCGGCCTGGAGCTCGCCGACCAGCGGCCCCGCCGCGGGAAGCGCGACGACGACCCGCTCGCCCGCCTCGCGCAGACCCCGTGCGCTCTCGAGGAGCATCCGGTCGGAACCGAACAGTTCCCACCCGGCGTGCACGAGCAGATGCGGGCGGCGGGTGTCGGCTGTCACCCGACCATTCTGCACGGCACGGCCGCTCGGCGCGCCCCCGCCACCCATCCGCCCGCCGCATCACGGACGCGGCGGGCGGATTCGGTGGGGGTGGGTGTCAGCGGCCGCTGCCCAGCAGCACGGTGCCGCTGCCGACCCCGAGAAGGGTCGCAGCCGCGCCGGTGAGCGGACGCGCGATGCCGCTGTTGGCGGCGATCTCGTCGGCCATGCCCGAGAAGGGCTCGGCGGTGGTGGTCATCGCGTTGCGCCATCCGGTGTTCTTCGCCGAGGCGAGCGCGAGCGGCGTCGAGAACGTCTCGTAGACGTTGCCCGAGCCACCCCAGGTGACCATCGACGGTCCGCCCTTCGAACTGCTGAAGAGGTTTCCATCGATCGTGAGGTTCCACGTGTCGACGGCTCGCCCGGTCTGGGTGTCGTGAGCGAAGATCGCCCGCGGACCGCCCGCGCCGAACACGTTGTTGCGGATCGTGATGTTGCGGGTGATCCACGTCACCGTCGGGTCGGCACCGGTCACGCGCGGGTCGCGTCCGACCTTGTGGGTGGCCTGACGTCGCTCGTCCTGCATGAGGTTGATGTCGTGCCGGGAGTTGTTGCCGAGGTCGTTGTTGGTGATGAGCACGCCCTCCGAATCGAAGATCCGGATGCCCTCCTTGTTGTCGAACGTCTGGCTGCGGGCGATCGTGACCTTCGATGAGAGCTCGGCGTGGATGCCGATCTCGGTGTTGTCGTTCGACGTGACGTCGACGATGTTCACGTCGTAGCAGGACTCGTCGAACCAGGTTCCGCTGCCGACGTTGCGGCTCGTGTCGACGTTGGTCATGTCGACCCCGCGGGAGCGCGTGACCTTGATACCACCGGCGACGGGCGAGCCGTTGAAGCGCTCGTTGTTGTTGTCGGTGATGAGCGAGTCCGACACGGTCGAGTCGTACGCCGTGGTCAACGACATGCCGAGCAGACCGTTGCGGCGGATCGTGAGGTTGTCGACCGTGGCGCGGTCGTTGCCCACGAAGAGTCCGATCGTGGCGTTGTCCTCGATGACCAGATCGCGAAGCGTGACCCCGACGTTGTGCATGCGGATGGTGCCGAGCACGTCGTACGAGGTCGCGTAGCGGCGGACGCCGAGGCCCTTGAGCTGCGAGTTCGCGGAGCGCACGTTGAACGCCTGCCCGAGATCGCTGGCCCGCACCTGCTTACCGCTCGGGTCGGTACCGAGGATCAGTCGGTCGGCTGCGTAATCGACCGCGAAGGTGCCGGCTGTGACCTGGGATGCCGAGGCCACCTGCTTCTGCGCCACCCCGTCGATGAACAGCATGTCGGGGTGGTTGGCCATGGGGTAGTTCGGGTCGACGAACCAGCTCGCGTTGCCGTTGAGCATGTCGTCGTCGAACTCCGCGGTCCATCCGCCGCTCACCCACGATGATCCGGACTTCGTCCAGGACGTCACCCGGGTCGATCCGTCGAACCAGACCGCCTCGCCCGGGTAGGCCTGGATGGTCATGGTCTTGTTGAAGGGCACCTCGACGGACTCGTGGTACTCACCGGCGCGCACGACGATCGTCGAGCCGGCGGGAGAGGAGTCGACCGCCTTCTGCACGCTGCGGTACGGCGCCGCCGCGCTGCCGTTCTGGGTCTGCGACGTCGACGAACCGTTGACGAATACGGCCCCCTGCGGCACGGCGTACGACGCGGTGCCGACCGGGGCGGAACCGCGGGCCTCGAGACCGGTGCCCGGCTGGGGCTGCGGCTCCGGCTCGGGCTGGGGCTCGGGCTGCGGTTCCGGCTCGGGCTGGGGTTCGGGCTCCGGCTGCGGTTCCGGCTGGGGCTCGGGCTCCGGATCGGTCACGACCTCGCTGCTCAACGGCCCCGTGGCGACCGTGGCCTCGAGGGCATCGATCTGCAGCGCCGATGCCGAGGCGCCGCTGCTGGAGGCATAGCCCCACAGCGCGAATCCGCCAGCTCCGCCGATCTTGCTCGACGAGGAATCGGTGACGGTCAGCTGCGGTGCACCGGGAGTGGTGCCCTTCGGCGTGAGGCGGGCCTCGAAACTGACGGCATCCGTTCCGGTGACGGTCGCGTCGAACGTGTACCAGGAATCACCGAGGATGCTCAACGGCACCGACGCCGACTTCAGCTCGGTGTCCTTGCCGCCCTGGGTGCGCAGCACCGAGAGCTGCACCTGCCCCTTCGCGTCGGTGAGCAGGCGCACACGGTACGAGGCGCCGTCGCTCTGCACGCGGGTCGTGTAGGCGTAGTAGCCCCGCCCGCCCGTCGACGACAGGCGCACGTCGGCGGAGAGCCGCACGTCCTTCGCCTGGACGGCGCGAGGGGTGAGATAGGCGGATTCGCCGGGCTTCAGCGCGATGGTCGCCGCGCCGTCGGCGACGCTCGCGACACCCGCACGCGACGACCACGAGGTGTAGGCCAGCCCGTTGTCGGAGCTGCCCCACCCCGCGGGCGAGGTGCGCTCGAAGTCGTCGGCGAGCAGCACGGTCGGTGCCGCTGCCGCCGCGCTGCGGGTTTCGGGCGCGGGAGCATCCGTGGCCGGGGAATCGCCGGGGGCGGGATCGGGTGACGCCGGATCGGGGGCCGGCACCTCGCTCGCGCTCGGCTGCGGCTCCGGGGACGGGGCCGGGGTCTCGGTCGTCGTCGGCTCGGGTGCCGGGGTCTCAGCCGCCGAGGCGGGAGCGCCGACCAGGCCGAGCAGCAGCGTCACGGCTGCGACCGCAGCGGTGGCACCGGCGGTCGCCAGACGAGGGGAGGGATCGGGACGGTGATGGTGACGTCGAAGACGCAACAGGGTTCTCCTAGGGGTTTCAGCCCGCGTACACCGCGCCCCTCCAACTTGCCCCCTCCGGGCGAGATGGTGTGCAGTATCGGTACGCACCGCCTACCCGGAGGGCGGCGGCCAGGGGTCAGTGTACACACGCCTACTGGAAGATCGTTGCGGAACTGAAATATATCGGAAGCCCGACGGGCCGGAATCAGGCCGGAGGGACCGGCGCTGCGCTGCGGATGAAACGCATCTTGCCGCCCACCTGCGGGATGCTCTCGACCCGCTCCACCGTCACCGGAACCAGGCCCTTGGTGGCGAAGCGCAGCTTCGCGGCGGCCGCGTCGATCCCGGCCTGCGCATCCGGCGCATCGCTCGGGATGCAGCGGAGGGTGACGGCGTAGTCGGCCTCCTGCACGATCTCGAACTGCCGGATCGACAGCGGCGCATCGTCGAAGATGTGGCCGAGCGCACCCGCGATCGTCGTGCCGTCGGGCAGGCGCACGGCATCCGACGACCGACCGGAGATCGCGCCCAGTCTCGGCAGGCCGCGCCCGCAGGCGCAGGTGCCGGGCAGGTAGCTGCTGATGTCGCCGAGGCGGTAGCGCACCACCGGGAACACCCGGTTGCTCAGGTCGGTGACGACGACCTCGCCCTCGACGCCGTCGGGCACGGGAGCATCCGCGGCGTCCACGATCTCTATCCGCCGTACGTCCGCGAACACGTGCAAGCCGCTCTGGTGGCTGCACTCCCCCGCCATCCAGGGGATCTCGGCCGAGCGGTAGTGGTCGTAGCAGGGGGCGCCGAAGGCCGTCTCGATCTCGGCGCGCGTGCCGGGGGTGAGCGGAGCCGCGGTCACCGCGATCGCACGAGGCGGATGCACCTCCAGACCCAGACGCCGCAGGCGGCGCACGGTGTCGAGCACCCCGCCGCCGTAGCCGATGAGGAACCGTGGCTTCACGCGGTTCCATTCGCGGGCGAACTGCGTCACCGCCTCATCCGTGATCTGGAAGGCGTCCAACTGCACGCGCCGCGAGGGCAACCACCCGAGATCGTGCCGCAGCCGCGCGGCTCCCGCGAGCACGTGCCGGGTGACGATGCCGCGGTCGTCCCACGGCGTCACGCCCCACCACTCGAACAGCCGCCACTCGAGCGCCCGCGCCGGGAAGCGCAGATCGCGCAGCAGATGCAGCGGCAGCCCCGTGCTGCCGCCCGTCTTCGACACCACACTGGTGCGCTGGTCGGCCTCATCGGTACGGATGCCGTCGAAGTTCTCGCGCAGCATGGCCTTGCCGACGATCGGCAGCGACGAGAACGATGCGGGGTCGCGCAGGTCGTCGTCGGAGAACCCGTGCGACGAGTAGAGGTCGCGATAGAAGGGGCTGTGCGCGAAGGCGAACCGCGCGTGCTCCGCCGACCGACGCGCACTGATGTCGGCGATCTCCTCGGGTGCGAGCGCGTCCATCTGCAGGAACGCCCGGTAGGCCTCCATGCTCGACCGTCCGCCGATCGCGGTCTTCAGGCGGAACGCCGCCTCGCGGATCACGCGTCCACCCCCCGGGGCTTCGCGCCGAGCCAGCGGCTGCGCAGCGCCGCCCGGTAGGCGGCCGCGTGCGAGGCCCCGGCATCCGCCCATTCCCGGCGCGAGAGATCCGGCCGCTCGGCCTCGATCCGCCGCACCGCGCGCAGCGCCTCGAGCAGCGCGCGGCCGTCGACCTCGCCCTCGTACATCTGCACCCACTCCGCGCCCACCTCGGCGGCGAGCGCCTCGTTCGGCTCGTTGCGCGGCACGAGCACCGGCCGGTCGAGCGACAGGGCCGCGAGCACGCTGCCGGAGTTGTGCATGAAGCGATAGGCGAGCACGACCAGTTCGGATGCCGTGACCAGCTCGACCAGCTCGGCATCACTGAGGAACGCGAGCTGCAGCGTCACCCCGGGCAGCCCCTCGACCTGCGCGCGCAGATCGTCGGCCAACTCCTGCGTCGAGGCCTTGCCGCCGATCGTCATGCTGAGCTCGCGATCATCTCCGCGGGCCTCGGCGTAGGCATCCACGAATCCCGAGACGCCCTTGTACCGGCGCACGCCGCCGAAGGTTCCGAGGCGCCCGCGCACCCGGTCGGCGCGGGGCTGCGGCGCGTACCAGTCGCGATAGTGCCCGTGCAGGATGACCGAGCGCGCGGTGCCCTCCGGCAGCAGCGTGGTCTCGTTCAGGACGATCCGGTGATCGGCCTGGTGCTCGATGCGTCGCAGCAGCCACAGCCGGGCGGCGTTGTCGTCGGGAAGCTCGAGGTTGTGCACGGTGCGCACGACGGCGATCCGCCGGGAGAGCGAATGCCGGAGCGACAGCAGCGCGGTCAGCACGTACTTGCCCACCGACGACACGGCACTCCCGCCGTGCAGCTTCACCTCGGGCCAGTGCCAGTGGAAGACGTCGTAGCGGCCGAGGATCGCGCCGCGCCAGGAGAAGCGGAGGTGATCGACCTCGTCGGAGTCGGCGAGTGCCCGATCGAGCATCGTGATGTAGGGGTTGGTCGTCACTCGCGGCGCCCCGAAGGACTGCATGACGCGCACGGGCCCCGGGCGCTCAGCCATCGGCCTGCAGGCCCTTGATCGAGCGGTACCAGCGCAGTGCGGCGAGCAGCAGGAGCAGCGCATTGATCGCGGCGAGCGCCGTGTAGATCACCACGAAGCCCTGCTGCCACCACAGCAGCACGAAGGCGAGGCAGAGGAATCCGTAGTCGCTGGGGATCACCGCGAGCGAGTACAGCGAGCCGGAGCGCCAGGCCTCGCGCGGCGCCTCCTCGGTCTCGGCCGGGGACTGAAGCCGGTGGATGCGCCGCAGGAAGTCGGCGGCGATGATGCCGAAGAAGAACGTGTTCGCGATCGCGGCGAACGCCAGCGGTACGAGAAGCCACAGGTCGTCGAGATCGTAGAACCGGAACCAGCACACGAGCACGGCGAGATGGATCGTCGCGAGCTTGAGCGAATCGAAGAAGTGGTCGAGCCACTCCCCCGCGAGCGAGCCCGTTCCGGTGAGCCGCGCGAGCTGCCCGTCGGCCGAGTCGAGCGCGTAGCCGAGCACGAGCAGCGCCGCCACCAGCACCGACGACCAGACGGTCGGCGCGAGCAGCGCGATCAGCGCCACCCCGCTCAGGGTGCACAGCGCGCTCACGATGGTGACCTGCGACGGGGTCATCCCCCACGCGTAGGCCGTCGCCGCGAGCGGGCGCCCCAAGGGCCGGTTCACGTAGCGCGAGTATGCCGCCGCGCCCTTCGATGATTTCTGCGCCTGTTTCAGACGCAGCATCGCCCCACGAATCTCTGACACGACATCTCCCCAGGTGGCGTCAAATGTAGCCTTCACTATAGCCACAGGTGCCCTCGCACGGGTCCGTGGGTTTCGTGACGACGGGGAGGATGCACGAATGGACGAACGACGGATGCTGGGGATCATCGTCGTCAACTACGCCTCGGCGGGTCTTCTCGCGGAGAACCTGACCGCGACGGCCGCGGCGGTGCCGGACGCGCGGATCGTCGTCGTCGACAACCGCTCGACCCCGGAGGAGCGCGCACGCGTCGAGGCGCTGAGCGTCGCGAACGGGTGGCGACTCGTGCCGATGGACGACAACGCGGGGTTCGGCGGCGGAGTGAACGCCGGTGCCGCCGTGGCGTTCGACGAGCTCGGGGTCACCGACATCCTGCTCCTGAATCCGGATGCCCGGATCGACGGTCGCTCCGTCGCCGCCCTGTCCGCGGCGACCGCGGAGGGGCCCAGCGTCGCCTCGCCGCGCGTCGAGGACGCCGCGGGCCGGGTGTGGTTCGCCGGCATGGACGTGTACCTCGGCGACGGATCGATGGGCGGGCCGCGTCGCCGCCGCGAGCACCCGGACGCCCGACGCCTGCCCTGGCTCAGCGGAGCCTGCCTGTGGTTCACACACGAGGCCTGGGACCTCACGGGCGGCTTCGACGACGCGTACTTCCTGTACTGGGAGGACGTCGACATCTCGGTGCGCGCCGCCCGCGCGGGAGCGCGCCTGCTCGTCGTCGACGACGCTCTGGCGGTGCACGACGAGGGCGGTACGCATCGCGCGAGCGCCCAGCGACCGGAGGCGAAGTCCGAGCTGTACTACTACTACAACATCCGCAACCGGCTGCTCTTCGCGGGTCTGCTGCTCGACGCCGCGGATGCCGAGGCCTGGTCGCGCACCGCCTGGAGCAATGCGCGCCAGGTTCTGCTGCGCGGGGGACGCCGGCAGTTCCTCCGCCCGATCGCTCCGCTGCGCGCGGCCTGGCGCGGTGTGCGCGACGGACGACGACTTCTTGCACAGGCTGGTTCGCAGCGCGGGCCCGCGGTCTAAACTCTCATCACCGGCCGCCGCCACTGCGGCGCCGGATGGGGAGACACGGGGAGCAGGGGGTCTGCGATGGACGCAACCGAAGAGACGCAGCCGAATCGTCGGCGCGTGTGGATCACACTGTCGGCACTGGTCGTGGTGATCGCGCTCGCGGTCCTGGGCGCGATCTTCGTGCCGCCGCTGCTCGCCGGAACGCCGAGCACCGAGCCTTCGGCATCCGCCACTCCCACCACTCCTCCGCGCGACATCGTCGATCCCGATGCCCCGCGACCGACGCAGACGCCGACGCCCGCGGCCGGCGCGACCGATGAGCCCTTCGCCGAACTGAGCCCGGTCGCCCCCGACCAGACGATCGTCACCGAGGAGGGCATCGAGATCTCGCTGTCGTCGCTGCAGGCCGTCGACGGTCAGGCCACTCTCGCGGGCGAGACCTCGGGTCCCGCGATCCGCGCGACCGTGCGCATCACGAACACCGGCGACGAGCCACTCGACCTCGAGTACGTGGCGGTCAACGCCTACATCGGCGAGGATCGTGCACCGGCCGGCACGCTGACG
Source organism: Microbacterium galbinum (assembly GCF_023101185.1). Taxonomy (GTDB): domain Bacteria; phylum Actinomycetota; class Actinomycetes; order Actinomycetales; family Microbacteriaceae; genus Microbacterium; species Microbacterium galbinum. Next base: position 1,899,747 of record NZ_CP078077.1, on the reverse strand, counting down.
CAGCCCGGCGGCGCACCGTTCGAGGGCACCGTGGAACCCGGCGACTCCGCTGAGGGCACCTACCTGTTCTCGGTGCCCGAGGCCGACCGCGACGACGTCACCCTGACCGTGGACTACCTGTTCGGCGCCAAGGTCGCCGTGTTCCGCGGAGACCTGCGCTGATCGGCACACCCGGAATGGGGCGCGCCGAGCAGTACACGACCACCTCGATCGTCGCGGCGGCCGCTGCGGCGGCGACCGCGGTCCGGTACCAGTTCGGGCCGGGCGTGAGCCTCTCGCTGATCGCCGCCGTCGTGCTGCTGCCGGTGTGGTGGCACGTGCTGGCGAGGTTCCGCTTCGCACGCCTGCTGCTCGCCCTCGCCGCGATCGCCGCCGTGTGGGGCGGGGTGCTCACGCTGTTCGAGACCATGCGCCCGGTGTCGACGAGCCTGCTGCTCGAGCAGACCTTCACGTTGCTCTCGCTCGCCGGCGGTATCGGAGTGCTGCTGTGGGCGCGCACGCAGATCGGTCTCGGTGGCACCGCCGTGGCGTTCGGCGTCGGGGCGCTGGCGAACGTGGTGCTCACGGGCGGCAACCCGGCGAACCTCTGGAAGTACTCGCTCGCGGTGCCCGTGATCATTATCGTGCTCGGGCTCACCGCGATGAGCGGACGGCGGTGGCTCGACCTGCTCGCGCTCGGGGCGCTCGCCGTGGTGTGCCTGGCGTCGGACTCCCGATCGATGACCTCGTTCCTGCTGCTGGCCGCCGTCATCGTGCTGTGGCAGATGTTCATGCCGCCGGGAACCCGGCGGCCTCGCCCGTTGCAAACTCTCGTGCTGCTCGGCGTGCTGAGCCTCGCAGCCTTCAGCCTGCTGCAGGCGCTGATCCTGGAGGGGGCGCTCGGCGACGCCGCCCAGCAGCGCACCCAGGCGCAGATCGACACCTCCGGGTCGCTCATCGCCGGCGGACGCCCCGAACTCGGAGCGGCGACCGCGCTCGTCGCCGAGCGGCCGCAGGGGTTCGGCAGCGGAGTGCTCCCCGTCTCGCACGACGTGTGGATCGCGAAGACCGGCATGAGCGAGCTGAACTACGACCCCGACAACGGCTACGTCGAGGGATACATGTTCGGCGGCCAGTACGAGGTGCACTCGGTGGTCGGCGACCTGTGGCTGCGCTTCGGCCCGGTCGGGGCGATCTTCGCCGTCGCGCTGATCGGGTGCGCGATCTACGCCGTCGCCCGCAGCGTCTCGGTCAAGGCCGCCGCCGGGATCGCGGTGTGGCTCGTGCTGCTCGGCGCCTGGGACACGTTCTTCAGCCCGCTGCTGACGTCGTCGCGCACCCTGGCACTGCTCTTCGCGCTCACGGCGATCCCGGTGGCGCGGCTGGCATCCCGTCGCGAGGCGAGCGGGGTCAGAGCTCGCCCGGACGCATCGCCTCTTCGTCGATCGCACGGATGATGCGCAGCGTGGCGGTGTCGGGTTTCGGCTCGCCGCTCTGCCCCCGGCGTCGGGGCGCGTAGACCACCAGCGAGTGGAACAGGAACCGCGCGAAGAACGCGACGATCAGCGAGAGCCCCGTCGCGAGGACGCTCGAGATGTGCCAGGTCTCGACCATCAGCGCCATCACCGGGATGCGCAGCGCCGCCTCGATGCTGTTGAACGCGAACGACGCCGCGAAACGCTGCCACACGCCGCGGGCATTCGTGCGCATGTCGGCGAAGACGAACCGCTCCTGCAGCAGGAAGTTGCCGACGATCGTGACGACCGCCCCGATGATCGCCGCCCAGATGTACGGCACGCCGGCCGCCGTCAGCAGCCACATGATGGCGAGGTTCGCGACGGCGCCCACCGCGCCGATCAGGGCGAACAGCGACATCTTGCCGAAGCGCAGTCGAGCGAGATGCGCGATGAACGTGCCGCCCTGGCGCAGGCTCGCCTTGGAGGTGCCGTGGCGCCGCTCCGCGAATTCCATCGGCACCTCGGCGATGCGCAGATCGGTGCGCGCGAGGATCTCGAGCAGGATCTTGAAGCCCTGCGGCTGGAGCGTCGAGAGGTCGAGGCGACTCCGGTCGACGAGGAAGAACCCGGTCATCGGGTCGGTGCTGCGGGCGAGGCGGATCGGGAACATGGCCCGCGTCAGCCAGGTGGCCGCGCGCGAGACGCCGAAGCGCACCGCGGTGCCGAGCCCACTCGTGTCGCCGCCACCGATGTAGCGCGAGGCGGCGACGACATCGGCATCGCCCTCGGCCTGCCGGGCGAGCAGGACGGGCAGGAGCTCGGGAGGATGCTGCAGGTCGCCGTCCATGACGATGCAGAGATCGGATGCCGCGGCCTCCAGGCCGACCACGACGGCACCGCCGAGCCCACCCGTGTTCTCGACCCGATGGATCACGCGCACGGGCAACGGAGCATCCGCGGCGACCCGCGCGACCTCGTCGGCGGTGTCGTCGCTGCTGTCGTCGACGAAGAGGATCTCGGCGTCGAACCCCGTCAGCGCGGCGGCGGTGCGGGCGACGAGCTCGGCGACGTTCTCGCGTTCGTTGAAGGTGGGCACGATGACCGTGACCTTCGTGTCCATGTCGCCCCCTCTGCGCGCGCCGCGGTGCGGCATCTCATCGTGCCACGGGTTCCTATGCGCTCGAAACCTGACCTCGCCCTGCCGCACGGCCGCATCCGGGGGTGCGCTTTCGCGCGCGGGAGGTCTAGACTGACCCGTGCGGCTGTGGGAGTCGCAGGTGGATGGGGATCCGCCTACTGGGGAATCACTGATCTGGGGAGATCATGGGGACGCGTATCGGCTATGCCGCGGGAGCTTTCGACCTGTTCCACGTGGGGCATCTGAACCTTCTGCGCCACGCCAAGCAGCAGTGCGACATTCTGATCGCCGGCGTCGTGAGCGACGAGATGCTGCGCGAGGTGAAGGGCATCGAGCCCGTCATCCCGACGGCGGAGCGCGCGGAGATCGTGCGACACATCTCGTTCGTCGACGACGTGCACGTCGAGACGACGCCGTCGAAGCTGGACGCCTGGGAAGACGTGCGCTTCACGCACTTCTTCAAGGGCGACGACTGGCGCGGCACCGAGAAGGGGCTGCGGCTCGAGCGCGATTTCGCGCGCGTCGGCGTCGAGGTCGTGTACTTCCCGTACACGGCGCACACCTCGAGCTCGTCACTGCGGCGAGCGCTCGACGCGATCACCGCGGGTGCGGGGGCTCCGGCGCTCGCGCGCTGACGGGCCGGTTCGCCGACGGAGTCAGTTCGCGACGCCGAGCAGGCTGCGGGCCATGCGCGCCACGTGGGGTGGCGTGTGCGGCCCCAGCCAGACGGTCCACTGCGCCGGCGGCTCGCTGCACGCCCACTCGACGCACCACGAGTGCACGGCATTGGCGAGGCGCTCGCCCTTGGTGTGCGCACGGATGCCGTCGCCGCGCACGAGCCAGCGCACCGACACCCCGTCGGGCACGTCGATGTGACGCATCTGGATGCGCGCGGCCGCTTCGAGCAGGATCACGCCGGTCGCGTCCCACGGCAGTCGGGCGGCGATCCCCGCGATCACCCCGGCGTCCGCCGCGTCTCCCGCGACGAGCACAGCGCCCTCGATGTTCTCCCAGTCGGGGTCGTCCAGGTGCTCGCTCGCGTGGTTCATGGCTTCGATTATAGGTAAGGCTACCCTTACCGACAAGCCCCTCTCGGCCCTCTCCCCGCCAGGGCGTTCTACGCTTGTGTCATGACTTCTCCTGCTGAATCCACCATCACGATGTTCGGCGCCGACTGGTGCCGCGACTGCATCCGCACCAAGAAGCAGCTCGACGACCTCGGTGTCGAGTACACGTACGTCGATCTCGTCGCCGACCCCTCCGGTGCCGACGTCGCGAAGGACATCTCCGGCCGCACGAACATCCCCGTCGTCCTGTACCCCGACTCCTCCCACCAGGTCGAGCCGTCGAACGCCGACGTCGAGGCGAAGCTGCGCGAGCTCTCCCTGATCTGAGCGCCGCCCCGGCACGAAGGGCCACCGCTACACTGGCGCGATGAGCACAGAGGCTCGGCCCGAACGAGCATCCGTCCGCCTGTCCGCGCGCACGATCGTGCTGTACGCGATCGGCTCCGTCGGCACCGGCGGATACGCCACGCTGCCCGGGCTGGTGCTGACGTACTTCCTCACCGACAACCTCGGGGTCGCCGCTCTGGCCGCCGGAGTCATCGTCACCGCCGCCAAGATCTGGGACGTCGTGATCGACCCGCTGATCGGCGCGGCCTCCGACCGTCAGCTCGCGCGCACGGGCTCGCGTCGCGGGTTCATGGTGCTGGGCGCCGTCACGCTGCCCGTGTTCTTCGCGCTGACGTTCGCGGTACCTCCGTCGTGGGGTCCGATGGCCGGTGCGGTGTGCGTGCTGCTCGCCTTCCTCGCCACGGCCACGGCGTTCAGCCTGTTCCAGGTGCCGTACGTGGCGCTGCCCGCCGAGCTCACCGACGGCTACGACGAGCGCACGCGCCTGCTCGGTTGGCGGGTCGTCGTGCTGACGGCATCCATCCTCCTGTTCGGCGCGGGTGGCCCCGCTCTGCGCAAGGCGGGCGACGACCCCGTTCTCGGATATCTGCTGATGGGGATCGTCGCGGGTCTCGCGATCGGCATCGGCATGTTCGTGGCGACGCGCACGGCGGATGCCGCGGCCGCACGCCACATCGGAGACGAGAGCGCGGTGGCCACGGCTGCCGGCATCCGAGAGCAGTACGCCTCGGGGTACCGGGCGCTGCGGCGCAGCCAGCCGTTCCGTGCGCTGCTGGGCGCGTTCCTGCTGCAGGCGCTCGCGACCGGCACCATGCTCGCCGGGGCGCAGTACGTGGCGACCTGGGTACTGCGGTCGGAGGACGCCGTGACGTTCGTGTTCGTCGCGCTCGTCGGCCCCGCGCTCGTGGCGACGCCAGCCTGGACGGTCATCGCCCGGCGGGTCGGCAAGGAGCGCGCGTTCGGCATCGCGAGCGTGCTGTTCACTCTCGCCGCGGCATCCCTCACGATCGCGGTCTGGACGCCCGGTGCCTGGATCTACGCCTCCGTCGCGGTGGCCGGAATCGCCTACGCCGGTCTGCAGTCGCTGCCGATGGCGATGCTGCCCGACGTCATCTCGCACGACGAGCGCACCCACGGCAGCGGGCGCGCGGGCACCTTCACCGGCATCTGGACCGCCGGGGAGACGGTCGGCTTCGCTCTCGGTGCGACGACGGTCTCGCTCACCCTCGCCCTGACCGGGTACGTCTCGACGGTCGCGGGCACGATGGTCGAGCAGCCGGATGCCGCCATCACCGGCATCGTGCTCAGTTTCAGCATCCTTCCCGCACTGATCATGCTCGCGAGCCTCTTGCCTCTTCACCGTTACCGCCTGCGCCGCCACGACATCGACGCATAAGCTGGGATCCCGTTCGAAGGAGCCGCCCGTGACCGCCACGCCCGTCGCCACGACCACGCCCGAGATCGGCGAGAGCGAGCACGCGCGGCTCGATACGGCGATCGACGACCTGCACACGGGCGCCCGCGTGTGGTCGGCGCTCACAGTCGCGCAGCGCGTGACGCTGCTGCGTCAGGTGCGCACGAGCGTGGCCGCGACCGCCGAGGACTGGGCCACGACCGCCGCGGCGACGAAGGGGCTCGATGCGCGGCATCCGCTCCGAGGCGAGGAATGGCTGAGCGGGCCCTACGGTGTGCTCGGTGCCCTCGACGCCTACATCGAGACGCTCTCGCGGCTCGCCCGCGGCGCCAACCCGCTCGACGGGGTCACCATCGACCGCGCCCCCGGCGGCCGCACGCGCGTGCACGCGTTCCCCCTCACCGGCATCGATCGCTTCCTGCTGTCGGGATTCACCGGCGAGGTCTGGCTCGAACCGGGCACGACGCCGCGCGCGGCCCGAGCCGCCGCCGGGCTCGGCCAGCGCACCCCGACCGTCTCCGGCGGAGTGGGTCTCGTGCTCGGCGCCGGCAACGTCACCTCGATCCCCGTGCTCGACGTGCTCTACGAACTGCTCGCCTCGAACCGCACCGCGCTGCTCAAGGTGAACCCGACGCAGGATCCCCTCGTGCCGATCTACAAGCGCGCGCTCGCCCCGCTCATCGAGCCGGGGTTCCTGCGCATCGTGCGCGGCGGCCCGGCGGTCGGCGCCTACCTCACGGCGCATCCCGACCTCTCGCACGTGCACATCACCGGGTCCGCGGCGACGTTCGACGCGATCGTCTGGGGCCCGAAGACCGCGCGCGGCGCCCGCCGCAAGAAGCCGTCGATGTCGAAGCCGATCACGGCCGAGCTCGGCGGGGTCTCGCCGATCATCGTCGTGCCCGGCGACTGGTCCGACGCCGACCTGCGGTACCAGGCCGAGCACGTCGCGACCATGCGGCTGCAGAACAGCGGCCACAACTGCATCGCCGGGCAGGTCGTGGTCCTGTCGGAGGACTGGGACCAGGCGGATGCCTTCCGCGCCGCGCTCCGTCGGGCCTACGCGAGCGCGCCCGAGCGACCCACCTGGTACCCGGGGTCGACGAACCGCATGCACGAGGCATCCGATGCCTACCCCGATGCCCTCGTGCTCGGCGACCGGCTGCTCGTGGAGATCGACGACGACGACGCCTCGGCCCTGCAGAGCACCGAGTACTTCGCACCGGTCCTCGGCGTCGTGAGCGTCGCCGGGACGGGCCAGGAGTTCCTCGACGCCGCCGTCGCCTACGCGAACGACGAGCTGCAGGGCACGCTCGGGGCGAACGTGCTCATCGACCCGGCGACCGAGAAGTCGCTCGGCACCGGATTCGAGAGAGCGATCGCCGACCTCCGGTACGGATCGATCGCGATCAACGGCTGGACCGGCTTCGCGTTCATCACCCCGACATTGACCTGGGGCGCTTTCCCCGGCAGCACGATCGACGACGTCGGCAGCGGCATCGGCGTCGTGCACAACGCCCTGCTGCTCGATCGGGTCGAGCGATCGGTGCTGCGTGGCCCGTTCCGGCCGTTCCCGCGCTCCGCGCCGGGCCTCAACGGCGGCGGTCGAGTCACGATCCTGCCGACGCCCCCGTGGTTCGTGACCTCGCGCACCGGCGCCGAGGTAAGCGAGGGGCTCACCCGATTCCGCGCAAGCGGCGGCGTGGGAGGCCTCGTGAAGACCCTGCTGGCGGCGCTGCGCGCCTGACGCACCCCTGGGTCAGTCTCAGGGGTCGAGGTCGTCGACCGAGCGGGTGAACGTCTCGGCGCAGACCCCCAGGCCCTCGCTGTAGCCGAGCGCGAACCAATACTGCCGCTGCTCGCTCGACCCGTGCGTCCAGCTGTCGGGGTTCGAAACGCCCGACATCTCTTGGATGTGGTCGTCTCCCACCGCGGCAGCGGCATCCAATGCGTCCCGCCGCTGCTCCTCGGTGGTCGGTTGCAGGTACGGCGTACCGTCGGCGTCCGTCTGCTCGGAGATCCGCCCGATCCAGGCACCGGCGTAGCAGTCCGCCTGCAACTCCATGCGCACGCCGTTGCTGCCCTCTCCGGTGCCGTTGTTCGGGTACTGATCCATCGTGCCGACGATGTTCTGGATGTGGTGGCCCCACTCGTGACCCACGATGTAGAGCTGGGCGAGGTTGCCGGCGGATGCCCCGAACTGCTGCTGCATGAGCGAGAAGAACGTGGGGTCGAGGTAGACGCCCTGCTCGGGCGGGCAGTAGAACGGCCCGACGGCGTTGGAGGCGGTGCCGCACTGCGTCGAGGTCGCACCGTCGACCACCGTCAGGGTCGGCGGCACGTACCCCTCGACGTTGTCTTCCCAGAACGCGTCGAGTGCGACCTGTGCGCCGGCCATGCGGCAGTCGACGTTCTCGTTCGCGTCCTGCCCCGTGTCGCAGTTCTCGATGACCGAGCTCCCGGAGTCGGAGCCCGAACCACCCGTCGATGTACCGCCGCCGAGAAGCCCCGTCAGGTCGATCCCGAGCAGCGGCCCCGCGATCAGGGCGATGAGGCCGAGCACCCCGACTCCTGTGCCTCCCGCGATCGCCGCGTTGCGACCGCGGCGGCGCGTGGTGTTGGTCGACAGGTCGGCGTCGGGGTTGAACGTCATGGCTCCGAGGGTACTCCGCCCCTCGGACGGTCGTAGGCTCGGGATATGACCACGACGATCACCATCACGGGCGCGGGCGGACAGATCGGCTACGCGCTGCTGTTCCGCATCGCGGCGGGAGACCTGCTCGGACCGGACGAGAAGGTGCGGCTGCGGCTGCTCGAGATCCCGCAGGGGATCGGAGCGGCGGAGGGCGCGGCGCTCGAGCTGCAGGACGGCGCTTTCGGGCTGCTCGAGCACGTCGAGGTGACGGATGACGCGGCAACCGGCTTCGACGGTGCCGACCTCGCGCTGCTCGTGGGCGCGCGCCCGCGCGGACCCGGCATGGAGCGGGGCGACCTGCTCGCCGCGAACGGTGGCATCTTCGGCCCGCAGGGGGCGGCGATCGCCGCGAACGCGGCACCCGGCGTGCGGGTCACGGTCGTCGGGAACCCCGCGAACACGAACGCGCTCATCGCCGCGGCATCCGCCGACGGCGTGCCGGCCGAACGATTCACGGCACTGACCCGCCTGGATGAGAACCGCGCCAGGGCGCAGTTCGCACAGACGCTGGGCGTGCCTGTCGCGACGGTGGGGCGCCTGCCGATCTGGGGCAACCACTCCGCGACGCAGTTCCCCGACGTGTCGCACGCGACCGTGGCGGGCGAGCCTGCGGCGGAGGCTCTCGCCGCGATCGTCGGCGACGTGCCGGCGTGGTTGGACGAGACTTTCATCCCGCGGGTCGCCAAGCGGGGTGCCGAGATCATCCGGGTGCGCGGGTCGTCGTCGGTCGCCTCGGCGGCGAGCGCCACGATCGACCACGTGCGCGACTGGGTGCGCGGCACCGAGGACTGGACCTCGGCCGGCGTCGTATCGCACGGCGAGTACGGGGTGCCCGCGGGCCTGATCTCGTCGTTCCCCGTGCGTGCGGTCGACGGCGAGTGGCGGGTCGTCGAGGGTCTGGAGATCGGCGAGGACGCCCGGCGGCGGATCGACGCCTCGGTCGCCGAACTCGTCGAGGAGCGCGATGCGGTGCGGTCGCTCGGTCTGATCTGATCCACTCCTCCGGCGCGAACGTGTGGATAACTGACTTATCCACTGTCCCCACACGTACGCGATTCGCCAACATATGGTTACTGGACTGACGACGCTCCGCGGAGCAGAATGGACCGGTGACCTTGTCTCCTGACACGATCGGAATGATCATCGCGCTCTTCGCCTTCACGGCGACGGTGCTCAGCGGCGTGGGCGCGATGCTCGCCCACCAGACGCGCGGCCTGGACGCGCGATTCGTGCAGATGGATGCGCGGATCGACGCCCGGTTCGAGCAGGTCGACGCCCGGTTCGAGCAGGTCGACGCCCGGTTCGAGCAGGTCGACGCCCGGTTCGAGCAGGTCGATCGCCGATTCGACCAGGTGGACGCCCGACTCGATCGCGTCGACGCCCGCATCGACCGGGTGGAGGAACGCCTCCTCGGCGTCGAGCACGAGCTGGTCGACGTGAAGATCACGATCGCCCGGCTCGAGGGACCTCCCCGTCGCCTGCAACAGCTCTGAGCGGCATCCGATCCCGTCGGCGGAGTCGATACGGATTCGGCACCGACAGGGCAGAATGGAGTCCGGAGGTGCGCCCATGAGCGAAACGACAGACCGGACCACCGGCACGGCATCGGTCGATGACGCGCTGACGAGCCCGCTGCACCTGCCGCACGCCGCGGCGGAGTGCCCCAAGTGCTTCACCGAACTGCAGCAGAACCGCGACTTCTGGCTCGCTCGCCCCGACGGTTCACGCCTCGTCGGACTCGTGGTCTCCCGCGAGGGCATGCCTCCGGTCGTGCAGCAGCGCGATGATCTCACGCGCTTCGGCGTTCCGATCGAGGGGTTCCGTCACCCCGCACCCGACATCCTCGAGAGCTGGGGCGATCGCCTCGCCCGCCTCATCGACACCCTGCACAAGGGCGACGTCCTCGTCGTCGCGAACACGCACGCGCTCGGGCGCGACGGCGAAGAGGAGTCGCGCACGGTCGCCGACCTCCGTCGCCGCGGCATCATCGTCAAGGTGCTCAACCACGACGCGCGCCACCTGGCGGATCTCGCGCGCTGACGAACGCTTACGGTGCGGGTGTGGGACCGAACGCCGGCTCACCCGGCGTGACGCCGAAGAAGAGCGGGTCGCTGGGCGACTCCTCGCGCGGCAGATACCCCTCCGAGAGGGTGACACCGCCGAAGATGAGCTTGCTGAGCTCTGCCGGGTCGCCGGGCCAGCATTTTGTGGTCGCGGTGACGAGAACCGAGCCGTTGGCGATGAACGTCACCATCAGCAACGAGAAGTCGCCCTGCCGACGCACGATCACATCGGACGACTGCGCGTCACCGGAGCCGAGTTCCTGACCCTCCACCTCGAAGCCCGCATCGGCAAGATAATCCTGCACCTTCTCGCGCATCCCATCCCGCTCATCCGGATCGATCTTCGTGTTGCGGGTGAGATCGAAATTGTAACTGTCGTCACCGCACCCGGCGCCCGAAGGCTGCATCCCGAACAAACCGATATCCGACTCCCAGGGCCCGTCGTAGATGAGCGCCTGGACATCATTCGTGATGGCCCGGTAGTCGAAGTAGTGCTGCTTCGCCTGAGCAACAAGCTCGTCACCCGTGGGAATCATTCCGCCTCCGTTCACACACCCCGTAAGGGCAACCGACAACACCACCACAGCAGCGGACACCCGCCAGCGCTTCCTCATCTGCACGCCTCTACTCCTCGTGTATCGTCACCGCGTACCAGTCAATCGATCGGCTCGCCGGTGGCGATGATGTTGGCAATGTTACGGAACGATTCCGAGTCGCGAGAAAGGTACCCGTTACCCGCTTCCCACCACCCCCACACCGTGTTGCCGCCGTCGTGGGCCGCGTGCCCGGGTGTTCCGACCGCCATCTCGGTACCACCGCCCAGGCTCGGCACCTCGCCCCCGTCGCTTTCGAAACTGACCGCACCCGGCAACGCCTCGGGATTCATCCCGTGGCCGAACGAGCTGTGCTCCCCGTACCGTGCGACCACATCCCCGGGAGCACGCGAGGCGTAGATTTGCGTGCCGGAGTAGTCCATTGGCGCGTCTCCGGTCCAGCCTGCGTGATATCCGTCGGGGACTCCTGCCGAGCCGACTGCGATGAGGTTGTCGACTCCAAGGTTGTCGGGCGATCCGCCCACCGCGAGGAACGCGGTCGTGCTGCCGTATGAGTGCCCGATCACCGACGTCGTGACCTGTGAAGAAACCTCGTTGTCGAGCCCTCGCAGCGTGGAACTGAGCCTCGCCGCGCCCTCGGTCGCGCTGCCCATCACGTGTTCGGTCGCCAGATTTGGGGAGTCGTAGCCGTACCAGGCAATCGTCGCGGACCCCACGCCCTCACCGTACTCGTTCGCGAACTTGTTAAGGTTGCGGCCACTCGCCCCCCATGCCTTGAGGTCGTCGAGGCTCGAGAACATCCCACCGACCAGCACGTTAACGTTGGTGATGCCGTCCATCGGATCGACAGGGTTGCCTTCATCGTCGACGATGCGCACACCGTACATCACAGCGGCGGTTGCCTGCGGGTGCTCGAACGGGTGGAACATCAGCAATTGGCCATCGAAGTCCGTGACCTCGCGCCCGAGCTGCTCGAGCTGCGAGTCGAGTGGCTCGCCATACGGGCCGCCCTCGATCACCCGGTCGTAGGCGGCCTTGTTGGCGAGGAACCGGTCGAGGTAGGGAACGCCTTCGAGGTTGCCGACGAACTCCGGGTAGGTGCGGGCCAACGCCGCGCGCTGCGCATCGGTGAGGCTGTCCCAGATCTCGGCCACCTCGGCCGGGCTGTCGGCGTTCGCGAGCGCATCGATCGCCGAGAGCGTCGAGTCGCTGAGGGTCGTGCCATCGGAGCGGACCAGGCCCGAGATCGCAGCCCCATAGGCCTCATCCCACAGCGAGTACGCGGATTCCCACTGCTCCCACAGATCGTCGAGGGTGCTGGTGGCCGAGGCGAGACCGCTCTCGGCATCCGTGACATCCTGCTCCGCCGTGTTGCGGGTCTGCGCGGTGTCGTCGGGCGTGCACTGACGCTGCGCGAGCTCGGCCGCATCGAGATCGGCCGCCGCAGTCTCCTTCGCGGCGTGGGCCGTCTCGATGTCGTCGATGAGGTCGTTCGCCGCCTTCGCGTGCTGCGCCACGGCCTCGCCGTAGGCGCGGACGACATCGGCGATGCGCTCAAGGGTGAGGATCGTCGGGTTCATCCGGCTCGCGAGGGCGCCCGATTCGGTCTGCACGCGATCGATGCTCTCGCCGCGCCCTTCGAGTCCGCCGTCGATGTTGCGCAGCACGATCCGGGCGTTGCCACCCTCATCGATCAACGTCTCGAGGTCACGATGGATGCCTTCGAGCGAGCCGCTGTCGTACTCGATCTCCTCGAGCGTCCAGCCGCGATTAGGAGAAGTCAGCGACATAGTCGGAATCCCATCCGGCGCCGAGCGAGACGTCGAGGTCATCGAACGAATCGTTGATGCTCTTGAGGCGGTCGCCGATCGCGATGCCGTCGAGGTGCTGCGCCTTCGCCTCCATCGACGCCTGACCGAGTGCGTTCTCGAGCATGACCCGGAGGCTCGTGCGCCCCACTGGGTTGCCGACGCCGGTGTCGCGGGCCCAGATGTCGTTCGCATACATCACGTAATTGCCGATCGAAAGGTCGATCTGCAGGATCGCCCCTTCGAGCGCCGCCTTGTCGATCTCGACGTCCGACATTTTCACCCCCGGTGCTCCGTGGTTTCACGCTAATGGGGCATATCGGGAAGCCACGATGGGTAGGACTCCCCATCCGCCCTGTGCCGGTGACGGGGTCGGGGACACGACGAAGGGGCCGACGGCGAACCGTCGACCCCTCGAAAACTGCGCTCGGTCAGCTGCCGGCGAGCTGCGTGTCGAGGTCCTGAATCGCACGCATCATGCCCAGCAACGACTCCGACATGTCATTGATGCCATCGACCGCGGTCTTCAGACCCGTCGTCAGCTCCGTGTACCCCTCACCGAACTTGCCCGACGCATGCTGCGTCTTGAAGTCCTCACCCAGAAGGGTGTCCACCTGACCCTTCAGCGTGTCCAACTGACCCTGAATGTCATCACGAGCCTGCGACAGCGACGACGCCACCTGCTCCATCTCTGCATAAGACGCACCGAAATCGGCCATCGTCCACACCTCCGGAAATCGAATGAACCGGACCCCTCCGGCCCGATACCCACAAACCTAACAACCCCCACCCCCACCGTCGATGGGGAGACCTCCCCATCGAGCCGCGAGTGACGGCGAGGTCAGCGGCCGATCACGCCCGACCGGATCCGCACCCAGAGCGGGTCCCGCTCCGAGAGACCGGACACGATCCGCATCACCCCGCCGATCTGGCCGATCCCGGAGACGGCACCGACGATGCCGACCGTCGCCGCGGCCGCGGTCATCGACGTCGGCCCCTCGATGAGGTCGCGGACGAACAGCGCGATCCCGCCCACCGCGATCAGCAGTGCCAGGGTCGCCGTGACGATGCGCGCGAACACCCGCGGTTCGAAGTTCACGGTGCGGGCCTGCAGCCAGCCGCCGGCGCGGCGCTGGCGCCCTCCGCGCGTGTACGGCAGGCGCATCCACCAGGCCGCCGCGGAGAGGAGCCGCCGCCCTGACCACCACAGCAGCACCAGCAGGGCGACGCCCGCGAGAGCGACGACGACGGCGACCACGATCGCCACCAGGTCGCTGCCGGCGGGCGTGCCGCCCAGCATCCGCACCGTCTCGATGAGACCGACCGCCACGAACGCACCGCCGGCAGCGAGGGCGAAGCCCAGGATGCCGAGCCCCCACCGCGACCATCGTTCGAAGTCCGCCCGCAGCGCCGCGGCGGCACGGTCGGCCTCGACGGGGCGAGCGTCATCGGATCCCGCCTCGGCGATGAGAGGACGCGAGGCCGGGAGGATCAGGGCGAAGGGCATGGATTCAGGTTAGGCCGTCGTCGAGCGGCGTCTCGAATCGCGCGCCCTCCGGCAGCTGCGGCTCGACGCCTTCGGGAAGGTACTGCGTCATCGACAGCGCGAACGCCGTCATCACCGCCAGCTCCTGCCGCTGCGCCGGGTCGGAGCACATGCCCATGACGACCACGGTTCCCGCTTCGTCGGGAAGACGGATCTCGCCCACCGTCATGACCGCGTCCATACCCCCGCGCGACACCAGTCCGCTCGTCACGGTGCCGACCCGCCCGTCCGGCGACGCGAAGGTCTCGGCGGTCGCGTCGTCGCCGAAGCGACCGAGCGGCAGGAGACGGTGCAGCGAGACGGCATCCGCAGTGTCTTCCGGACCCGTCACGACCACGTTCGTGCACAGGAACGACACCGCCGGCCGCTCACCGAGCACGATCGACACCCCGGCGAAGTCGAATCCGGTGTCGGCGAAGGTGCGCACACCCTCGTGAAAGCCGGCGACGATCGCCTCGCGCGCCTCGTCCGGGAGCCAGCCCTTGCCGCCCTCGAGGTAACGCTCCAGCCATTCATCGGGCGAGCGATCGCCCAGGGCACGGAACTCGATCCAGCCCTGCGGCATCCGCTGCCAGACCCGGTGGCCGGTTGCCTGTTCGACGCTCACAGCTCGTCGTCCGTCTTCGGGCCGTTGCCGTGGACCGTGTTGTCGACACGTTCGGCGAGGTTCTGCCACGGACCGAACAGGCTGTCGACGAAGTCCTGCCCCTTGCTGTGCGCGTCCATCGCGGTGTTGGTCATCCAGTAGGTGTTGGCGACCATGTTGCTCATGTTGATGTTCAGGGTGACGGCGAGGGTTCCCGCCGCCGTGCCGCCACCGGCGAGAGCCGGAGTCATGCGCTGGATCGACGGGATGAGCACCGCACCACCGGGGCCGATGAGCGTCTTCGCCGCGACACCCAGCAGCCCACCGGCGAGCAACCCGACCGCGCCGATCGCGAAGTCCGTCCACGACCCACGGCCGGTGAGCGCCTGCAGCCCGTCGATCGCGACCAGCGCGATCGCCATGACGAGCGCCACGGTGCCGAGCACCGGGATGAAGAGCGAGAGGATGGCGATGATCGGCAGCGCCGCGCGGAGGATGTCCTCGAGGATCGGCACCACGTTGTCCATGAGCCACTCGCCGGCATCCGCCAGCCAGTCGCCCGCCCCCTCGAGGAAGTTCGAGAACGCGTTGCCCGCATAGGAGTTGAGGGTGTCGCTCGCGCTCACGAGGTGCTGCGCGGCGATCGCCGCGTCGTCGTCGACCTCGATCTTGAGGCGCTGCGCCTCGGCGATCACGTCGTCGAGCGCGCCCTGCGCCGTCGCGAGGGCAGTGGTCGCATTCGACACGGCGTCGGGATCGGCATCCTCGGCGTCGGCGCCGTCGACGGCCTTGTCCTTCGCGGTCGCCTTGCTGCTCACCGAGGCAACGGCGGTGGCCGCCCGGTCCTCGAGCTCGCGAGCGCGCTGCTGGTAGCCGGTCAGCTGGGTCACCCAGGTGCTGAGCGCATCACGGGAGGTGCGCAGGGCCGAACCCGTGTCGACCAGGTGCGGACGGAAGTCCTCGCTCATCGCGGCGCGGAACGCCACGGCGGCTTCGCCCGTCCAGGCGGCGTCATCGTCGCCGTTGAGCATCGCGAGCGCGTCGTCGACGCTGTCGCAGCCGGTCGAGAGCCCGAGCACGAAGCCCTCGAGCTCGCCGAGATTGCCGGGAGCGGGATCGAATCCCAGAGCGGGGAACGCGGTCATGCGGATGCCCCTTCCTCGGGCTCCATGCTGGCGGCGAGCTCGGAGTCGAGCCCGCGGAACGCCTCGAGGATGCCCTGCAGCCCGGTGCTCGCATCTTCGGCGTAGCGGCCGAGCTTGTCGATGCCGCCACCCCACGAATCGTGGAGGTCTTCGAGACGGCGCCGCAGCTCCTGCTGCGGGACGGCCGAGGCCGAGACGCTGCCGAGAGCGCTGGTCGCGGCATCCAACGACGTGCGCATGTTCGCGTACGCGGTCTTGCTCGCCTCCATGGCCGAGTAGTCGATACTCACATCAGGCATACGTGTCCCCTCCCCTGGTCACCGGTCGAAAGGGGGCGCCGACCCGATCGGTCGACGCCCCACGAAGATCGCTCGGTCAGCTGCCGGCGAGCTGCGTGTCGAGGTCCTGAATCGCACGCATCATGCCCAGCAGCGACTCCGACATGTCATTGATGCCATCGACCGCGGTCTTCAGACCCGTCGTCAGCTCCGTGTACCCCTCACCGAACTTGCCCGACGCATGCTGCGTCTTGAAGTCCTCACCCAGAAGGGTGTCCACCTGACCCTTCAGCGTGTCCAACTGACCCTGAATGTCATCACGAGCCTGCGACAGCGACGACGCCACCTGCTCCATCTCTGCATAAGACGCACCGAAATCGGCCATCGTCCACACCTCCGGAAATCGAATGAACCGGACCCCTCCGGCCCGATACCCACAAACCTAACAACCCCCACCCCCACCGTCGATGGGGAGACCTCCCCATCCCGGTTCGCACGGGGCGAAGAACAGGAATCAGGGGCGGGGGATGACGCCGGCGATGTCGATCTCGCCGTCGTAGGCGAGCCACGCGACCCAGGCGGCCGGCGCGAGCGTGCGCGCCTGGGCGATGGTCGTGGCGTCGATTCCCGCGCTCGCCAGGGTGTCGAGTCGACGGGACCACTCGGCCTTGTCGGAGGGCGTCGGCGAGGACGACGACGCCGCCCATTCCGCATCACGCCGCATCTGGCGCAGGTCGCCCGGATCGACGGATGCTCGCGCGCGGGGCGTGAGCGCAGCATCCTGTCGCCGCGCCAGGTCGCTCCGGATCGCGACCCCCGCGATGAGGAGGGCGATCACCGCCGTCATCGGCAGCCAGATCGCGAGGTCGTCCGGCGTGAACCCCCGGTCGTCGCCGGTACCGAGGAGGAGGCGCACCACCAGCATCGCGACGCACAGCAGACCGACTAGCACCGAGAACGTCTCACCGATGCGGGCGCTCCGAACGTCCGGCACCTTGAGGAGGAGCGTGATCAGAAGAACGGGGATGGCAATCGCGCCGGCAATGACAGCGGTCGACATGGCGAGCTCGGGATTCATGAATGCGTTCCTGCGGTCGGACGGACCGAGCATCACCGCCGAGGTCAGCGCGGCCGTCAGCCCGAGGCCGAGCAGTGTTCCCCACACGGCTCGATATCCCGCACTCGATCGCGCCCGCGCCGGTGCGGCCGCGACGGCGATGGCCGGCGCCGCGGATGCAGAGACGAAGCGCCGGCGGCGCTGATGCAGGTTCCACAGGCGGGAGAACAGCGCCGATGCCGCCTGCGGCTGTGCGCGGAGCACCTCCACGGCCTCCTTCGCGACCGCAGAGACGCTCGCGTCGTCGCCGGCGAGACGGACGACCGGCTTCATGCGGTGCCCTCGGCATCATCAGCGATCCAGGTGACGGTCGCGGCCATCGCGTCGAAAATCATCCTCACGGCGACGGCGTACTCGTCATCGTCATCGGTCTCCGCTCCCACGATCGTGCTTCCGGTGAGCATCAGCGCCTTGCGCCGGTTCGAGCCGGGCACCGCGATCACGTAGGTGCTCTGCGACTTGTGCGTCTCGCCGTCCAGGCCGGGACCACGATCCCTCCAGAACACGATTCGCCCCTCGGGATCGAGCATCTCCGCTCCGGCGCGGACGCGTGCGGTGATCCACCCGTCGAGCGGGCCGTCGGGCGAGTCGATGTACGTCGCCACCATCGAGAGCGCGAACGGATCCTTTCCCGGGGTCCGCTCGGACGGCAGGAAGACGTACTTCGCGCCGGCTTCCTGCAGGCCTCTCATCGCGCGGGCGAGCTGGGCGCTGAAGACACCGTCGAGGTCGGGTCGGCCTGCGCGCGCGAACACCTCGCGCGCCTTCTGCTCGAACTGACCGCCGAGTTCGGGCGTCACGGGAAAACTGGCCCATTCGGGCGGCAGCAGAATACGGAAGCGGGGCACAGCGGGCGCGAGACCGAGCAGTTCCTCACGCAGTGACACGCTCACCTCCGCCCGCAGGCGCGACGACGATCCGCTGGATGAGCTCCTCGAACAACGGCATGCCCGCACCCAGGTGCGGAAGACTCGGGCTCGTCACGACGACCTCCAGGAGTGCGCCGTCGCGCAGCAGCTCGTATTGCAGTGTTCCCAGGATACCGAGATCGGGAACCTGGGTGAGCGTGGAGATGACCCGGCCGACGGAGGCGTCGAACTCGCCCAGCGGCAGGATCTGGCGCGGGAGCGCTGCCGGCGCTGCCTCCGGGAGGTCTTCGAGTGACGCGAGGGCGCTCTGCGACGCGTAGACCGCCACGAGGGCGCGACCCGGGAGACCGTCCGGGCAGAACAGCATCGTGGCGAACGCCGTGGGATCGGCGCCCTCCGCCAGGGCGACGAGCGCCGCGACCGTGTCTTCGGGATCACGATCGGGTTCCGACTGCAGCGTCGCTACCTGCTCGCGCGCCCACACTCCGAGGTCGCTGCCGGTGGGAACCGGCAGCAGCCATCGATCGTCGAGCTCGATCTCCACGCCGCGCATCAACTCCATCCGCCCTGCGAGCGGTCGTAGGCGAAGCCGGCACCGGCCTTACCGAGATTGTCGATGAAATCGAGGGCGGCATTCCCTCCCGACAGCATGTCGTCCATGATGGCGCCGTTCGGAGCGTTCCCCAGGAACGACCGCAGGTTGTTGAAGGCCGCGTTCGACAGTCCGGATGCCCCATCGCCGATGGCGCCCGCCCACGCACCGTCGCCGCCGCGCAGCAGGCGGCTGAGCATCGAGGGGGACTCCAGCCCATTGAAGAAGTTCCGCATGACGGATGTGCCGTGACGGTTGAGGTCTCCACCGGCATGGAAGACCTGACCGAGGCGACCCTCGCCGAGCAGACCGGTCAGGCGTGACCCGCCGCGCCATCCTGCGCCGATCATGTCTCCGCCCATGCCGAGCAGCCCGCGACCCAGCGTGGCGAGCCCGGGTGCCGCGCGCATGGCCTTGAACAGCGAGAACGCCTTGCCGAAGGGGAAGACCCCGACCGCGGCCATGGCGATGTCCCACCCGTTGCCGCGCCCGCAGGAGACCTTCCACACGGTGACCGCCAGCGCGGCGAGCCCCACGATCGCCGCGATGAGGATGAACGGTCCACCCAGGATGCACGCCGCGACGGCCAGGACGATGCCTGCGTAGGAGAGGATCGTCCCCAGAGTCTCCAGCCACGGCAGTTGATCGTCCCACCACGAGTCGCTGACGCCGTCGTCGTTGGCCGCCTGGATGCCGGAGCGCGCTCGCTCGTACGCATCCCACCACGTGTCGTAAGCCGTCTCGTACTCGACCGCCCGCGCCTTCCACGCGTCGTGGTCGCCCTCGACGTCCGCCGCCGAGGTGCGGTCGTCGGTGGACTCGCCCTCTTCCGGCTCCGGAAGGCGGGAGTCGTCCTCGAAGCTGCCCGCCGTCGTCTGATAGGTGCTCCACAGCGCCTCGAGGTCGGGGATCAGCGAGCTCAGGGTGGTCTGCACGCCGTCGAGCGTCCGCGCGTACTCCGCGATGTGCGTGCCGCTGGGCTGGTAGCGCTCTCCGGCCTTGCGGAGGTCCTCCCGGACGTCGGTGACGTCTCCCTTCAGCGCATCAAGACTCTTGCCGCGGCACTCGGCGCCGAGGTCGATCGAATCGAGCAAGCCGGCGGCGGCGAGCATCTGGTCGCCCAGGCTCTCGATCTCGATGCCGCGCGCCTCGATCGTCGACGGTTCACCGGCGATCGGAAGGATCTCGTAGTGCTTTCCCGCGGTGGGTGTGCGGTCCATGTCAACGTACCTCCGGCGGCGCGACCTGCGCCGGGTTCTCAGTCGTGTCGAGGTTCCGCGCGGCCTCGAGATCGAAGTCCGTCCACGCCGCGACGAAATCGACGACCCGTTCCTTGGCGGTCACGAGCTTGTCCTTCAGGGTGTCGCGCTTGTCGTTCCAGTCGCTCTCGAAGCGGCTGACCTCGCTGCGGAGAGCGGTCTCCCCGTGAGGAGCGCCGATCGCCGACTCCAGAGCATCGCTCCGGGACCCCGCGTCCTCGAACTCCGCGATGATGTTGCCCAGCGACGTGTTCAGACTCTCCAACTGAGACATCGGGATGTTGATGTCCTGGCCCATGTCACTCCTCCTCCGATCGCGCTTCGCGGACTCCTGGTCTGCGACCCCTCATCACTTTAGGGCGAGTCCTCCATACGCTCCATGGGGAGCATTCCCCATGGAGCGATCACCCGACCCGGTCGCCCTCGACGAGCGGCATCTGCACCGTGACCTGGCGGCCGGCCTGCACGAAGATGCCACGACCCTCGGGGAAGTCGGTGCGCTTGACCTTCGGGAACGGCACCTTGAACACCGCGTCGCCGTCGAACGAGTCGGGCTTGAGGATGATGCCCTTGCGGCCGGCTTTGAAGTCGCCGATGAACCCGAAGCCGCTGGTGACCTGCGTCACGTCGGCGTCGCCGATCATGAGGTGGTCGCTGCGGTTGATCGCCTGGAACAGCGCCTTCATATCGCGCTCGGCGGGCGAGTCGGCGAACTGCGGCACGTCCTCCACGACGATGAGGATGCGCATTCCGAGCGTCTCGTCGGCGACGAGCTCGACGAGTTCCTTCGCGAGCTCCTTCGCCTCTTCGGGCGTGGTGGCGCTGCGCGTCCAGTCGGCGTATCCCTTGAGCTGCGCCCGCCGTCCGCCGAAGTGGAAAAGCTTGACCGTCGGGTCGAGCCGCCGCATCGACGTGATGAGCCCCTTGAGCGCCGTGGTCTTGCCCGACTGCGGGGGACCGGCCACGACGAACGTGCCGACAGGATCGAAGTCGCGTGCGGCGAGCGTGTCCTCCGCCACACCCAGCACCGGGAACTCGCCCAGGCGATCGGGCAGATCGCGCACCGAGAGGCGGGTGGGCAGCGCGCCGATCTCCTCGACCTCGCGCACCCCGGCTCCGCGCAGCTGGGCCGCGAGCTGCTCGAGCAGCTTGGTCTGCTCGGCCACGTTGGGGGTGCCGCCGAGCGTCGCGATCTGCGTCTCGAGGCCGTCGACGATGGCACGGCCCGGGGCGGACGTCTCGTCGAGCACGTCCTTCGGGGCGTTGAGCATCGCGTAGCCGGAGTCGTCGGAGAGACGCAGCACCACGCGGCGCGACACGTTCGCGCTGACCGCCGTCGGCACGGAACCCGAGCGGTCGGCGCTCGCGATCACGTGCACGCCGAGCGGGCGCCCCTCGCCGAGGATGCGCATGAAGGTCTGGTAGAACGGCATCCGCGCGGTGGTCGATTCCCACTCGCTACGGAACTGCGGGAATCCGTCGATGAGCAGCAGGATGCGCGGCTCGCGCGACCCGGTGATCTCGCGGTACTCGGTGAGGCTCGAGGCGTTCGCGGCGCTGAAGCGCTTGCCGCGATCGTCGAGCACCCGCGCGAGCGAGCGCAGGATGCGCTGCACGCGCTCGGCATCGTCGCCGCCGATGATCGATCCGACGTGCGGGAGGACCTCGAGGCTCTTCAACGCACCCGACCCGAAGTCGAGGCCGTAGACCTCGACGTCGGAGTGCCCGGCGTGGAACCCGGCCGCGATCGCGACGGTGCGCAGCACGGTGGACTTGCCCGAGCCGCTCGTGCCGTAGACGAGGAGCGAACCGTCCTTGTCCGGCACGAAGTACGCGGGCTCCTGCATCTGGCGGGAGGGCACGTCCATCTTTCCGAGCAAGATCTGCCCGTCACCGAGCACCGGCAGGTCGCGGATGTCGACCGCGCGCTCGAGGTCGTCGAGCCACGGGCGGCGCGGGGCCGGGATGCCGGCGATCGAGGATGCCGCGACGAGCGACGAGACGATGCGCTTCTGGTCGTTCGGGCCGAGGTCCTCGTCGTGCGAGTCGGATTCGGGCGCCTGGTCGGCCTCCCACGTCTGGATGGATCCGAACCGCAGCTCGGCCACCTTGACCTCTGCCTGCTGCACCTCGTCGGTCGTCCACCCACCGGCGTACGCCGACTGGAACGGCACGAGACGACCGGGGCCGGTCTTCGCGATGCCGCGACCGGGGAGCGACGGAGGGAACGACGCCGCCACCGGGTCGTCGACGACGTCCTTCGAATCCGACTCGTCGGCCATGCGCAGGGCGACGCGCAGGTTGGTGTTGGCGCGCAGGTTGTCCTTGATGACACCCGCGGGCCGCTGGGTCGCCATGATCAGGTGGATGCCGAGGGAGCGACCGCGCTGCGCGATGTCGACGACGCCGTCGACGAACTCGGGCACCTCTCCGGCGAGCGCCGCGAACTCGTCGATCACGAGCACGAGAGCGGGCGGGGTCTCGGGGTCGCGGCGCTTCTCGAGTTCGAGGAGGTCCTTCGCCTTCTTGCGGTTGAAGAGATGCTCGCGGTGATGCAGCTCGGCGCGCAGGCTGGTGAGCGCGCGGCGAACGAGGTGCGGGCTGAGATCGGTGACCAGGCCGACGCAGTGCGGCAGATCGACGCAGTCGGCGAACGCCGAACCGCCCTTGTAGTCGACGAAGAGGAACGTCACCCGGTCGGGGCTGTGCGCCGCCGCCATGCCGAGCACCCAGGCCTGCAGGAACTCGCTCTTACCGGCGCCGGTGGTTCCACCGACGAGTGCGTGCGGCCCCTGCGTGCGCAGGTCGAGGGTCATGGCATCCGTCTGCGACTGCCCGATAATGGCGCGCAGGTTGCCCGCCTTCTTCAGGCGCGACTGCGGAGCACCCGAACGGTCGAGGATGGTGTTGTTCTGACGCCAGCGGTCGATCACGGCGTTCGGGTCGGAGGCCAGCTCGCTGCCGACGAGCGACAGGAACATCACCGAGTTCGGGATGTCGGAGGAGTCCTCGATCACGGTGCTCGAGTCGACGACCGGCGCGAGACGCTTGGCGAACATCGTCATGTACGCGTGCGAGACGCCCTCGACGCGCACGTCCTCGTAGGCGACGCCGTTGCGCACCGTGCCGACGCGCGCGTGCTCGAGGCCGGGGCTGACGTCGACGAACGAGCGGCACGCGGCCGGCAGCGACTCGACGACCGGGGCCACGAAGAGGCCGTAGACGCCGACATCCGCTCCCCGCTCGAGGATCTGCGTGAGGCGCGCGCGGTCAACCGGGGCATCGTTGGTGACGATCACCAGGATCGCGGTCTGGCCGGGGAACGTCGCCTCCTCGGCGGCGCGCTTGACGTCGGTGCCGTAGTACATCGGGTCCCAGTCGTCACCGTAGGGCGGGCGCTGCGACTTCGCCTCGCGCGAGCGGCGGAGCACGATCTCCTCGAGGCCGTTGAGCAGGGCCGTGCCCGTCGAGGCCGAGTCGGCCAGCGCGACGTCCTTGAACGGGTTGCGCTCGCTGGAGGTGTGCGGGAGCCACTTGAGCCAGTCGAGTTCGTTCGCCCACCCGGGCTCGGTGAGGGCGACCGCGACGAGCTCGTTGGGCGAGTGCATCCCGAACAGCTGCACCGCGAGTCCCCGCAGCGCATCGCTGGCGAGCGAGGTGGGGCCGGCGACGCCGATCGATCCCGAGCTCTGCAGCGACTCGAGGATCGGCACGTCGTCGATCATCTTGTACCGCTCCTCGAGGCGGTCCACGCGCTCGATGTACTCGGGCAGCGCTTCGGGGATGTCGGCGCGTTTGATGCGCGTACGCGATTCGTCGGTACAGCTCCCCAACCGCACGGCCAGGAAGTTCCAGTGCTCGGGTCGACGGGTCCACAGCAGCGGGCCGAGTCGCATCGCCTCGTCGAACACGACCGCGACGGCGGGCACTTCGTTCTGGCGCACCTCGCGCTCTCGCGGCTGGGCGAGGTAGAGCTTCTCTTCGAGGCGTTCGAAGTTCTCCTCGAACTTCTCGACCTCCTTGCGCAGGCGCTGCCCGAGGTTCGTCTTCTGCGAGATGAAGTTTCCGAACATCATCAGCGGCGACATGAACACGATGAGCAGGGAGCGCGGGTTGCCGCTGATCGCGAAGATCGCCGCGCCCAGCAGGATCGGCGCGACCAGCATGGGCCACGGGAAAAGCCGCTGCACCTGGTCGCGGGGGTAGCGGGGCTCGTCGAGCTCCTCGCCGGTGAATCGCGCCTCGACCCGCGGGCTGCGGTTGAACAGCAGCGCGCCCCCGCGCTCGAGCACGGGGTCGCCGGCGGCCGAGCCGTCGAAGTCGCTCACGAGGTGCACGACGAACTCGCAGTCGCCGAGGGTGAAGCGCTGGCCGGGGATCACGCGCAGGCGCTGCACGAGGCCGCCGTCGACGAGGATGCCGTTGGCGGAGTTCAGGTCGACGATCTCGACGAAGGTCGTCGCGACCTCGATGCGCGCGTGGCGCTTCGAGACCAGCGGATCAGCGATCGTCACGTCGTTCGCGGCGTCGCGACCGATGAGGAAGTGTCCGAGGGGCAGGGCGAACTCCTGGCCCTGCGCGGGGCCAGCGACCACCGTGAGCACGGCGGCGGGGCGCGCCCCGGCGGTGCCGACCGACGCCCGGTTCGGGCCGAGGTTGACGACCTCGGCGAGGAAGCCGGAACCGATCGGGGCATCACCGACGAGGAGGTCGGGGGTGAGCATGGTGAGCTGCTCGCTGGTCGGCGGGGCGACGGAGAGGGTGAGCACGTCGGCCGGCGAGGCCGGGATGCTCCGGGTCGGATCGGTCGACGCGATCTGGCGCGCGACGTCGGCCACGGTCGCGGTCGAGTCGGCCATCACGACGATGTCGGTCAGGGGCGCCGCCGGGCGGCGCAGGGTCAGCTTGACTCTCATCGTCGATCCTCACCGCGCCCGGGGCGCGTCTCACGTCTTCCGGCGGTGGGGCACTCGGCCCCGGTCATGCGTGTTCCACCCGCATCGTGCGGTCGCCGAAGCGCACGGTGTCGCCCGTGCGCAGCTCGGCGGGGTGCCCGGCGACGAGCGGCGTCTCGGCTCCGTCGCGGATGATCGCGCTCCCGTTCGTCGACGCACGGTCGACCACGAACACACCGCGGCGCGCGGGCATCACGGCCACATGGGTCTTCGAGACCGACCGGGTCTCATCGGGAACGGGGATCAGCTGCGCCTCCCCCTCGCCCGCCGCGGCGGCGGGCGAGCGGCCGAACAGCGTGGTTCCGCGCACCTCGACGCGCGCGCCCGAGTCGAGCACGAGCACGGCGCGGATGCCGTCGCCGGCGTCGGCCCGGGGAACGGATGCCGGAGCGGGCACTGCCGGAGAAGGCGATGCCGGAGCGGGCGCCGCCGAAGCGGGCGCTGCCGGAGCCGCGACCGCGGGGCCGGGTTCGGCTGCCGCCGGGGCGGCGGGCTGCGCGACGGCGGGTCCCGGCGCGGGGGCCGCCGGCGCCTGGGGCGGGGGCACGACGGGCCCGGCCGGCACCGAGGCCGGCGGTGCGGGCGAGGGCACGGCCGGAGCGGGAGCTGCGGCCGGGGCGACCGGGAACGCGGGAGGGGCGCCGGTCGCGAGCGACGGCGGCACCGCCGCGACCATCGAGCCCGGAGCGGCGGCATCCGTCTTCTCCGGCTGCGGCGTCTGCGACCGATGCGCGCCGATGACCCCGCCGGAGAGACGCGCGCTCGGCACGTACTCGGCGGGGGCGTCACGGTCGACCGGGGTGGCGAGCGAGGGCAGCGGCGCCCTCTCCTCGTGCTCCGAGATCTTGACGCTCTTGCGGGCGATGCGCATGCGCTTCTGGTCGTAGGGGTTGAGGCCCCGGCGCACGTCGACGAACCAGGTGCCGGCGGCGAGGTCGAGCCACCCGCGCCCGCGACGTTCGATGTCGAAGAGCGGCGACAGGGCGATCACGAGCACCGGGCCGATCACGGGCACGATGAGCGAGGCGTAGGCGACGAGGTAGCGCACGACCGCTCCGCGCCAGAACTTCGGGCGTTCGAGGGTGCGCACGTTCACCGAGCGGATGCCGCACACCGCCTTGCCCAGCGTCACACCCTTTCGCCCGTGCATCACCAGTTGCACGATCACGTAGGCCAGGGTCAGCACCTGCGAGACGGCCAGCGCGACGATCACCCAGACCAGGTCGCCCCGGGCGAAGAACGCATCGACGTCGAACCCGCCGGAGGCGATGTCGGCGAGGATCGGAGGCAGCACGATGAGGGCGGGCAGGGCGAGGAGCACGGCGACGGCCGCCTCGAGGAGCGAGGCGAGCACGCGCGATCCCTTGCGCGCGGGCAGCAGCCCGAGCGAGGCGGCGTAGGCGGGATCCGGGCGTCCGTGCGCGTCGAGACCCTCGACGACGGACGCGCCGTCGTTGATCTCCCAGATCACTCCTGCTCCCCTTCGACCTCGTCGGCGTGCGAGATGTCGAGCAGCGGGAGGTCTTCGCGACTGACGAGGCGCGAGGCGATCACGTGCTCGACGAGGCGGGCACGGCGGTTGGTGGCGAAGCTGCGCTGCCCTCCGCGCATACCGGGCACGCCCACGCGGTCGAACTTGTCGCACACGTTGTCGAGCTTGCGGTTGAAGCGGGTGACGGTCCAGCCCAGGCGCTCGGCGGCCTTCACCGACGTGGGGATGTCGCTCATGCCCGTGCCGTCGCGGCGCAGCTGCGGCTCGGCGAGCGCGAGGATCAGCAGCTTCTGACTGAGGGTCAGGGGCACGTCCCCGATGGTCGACGCACCGCCGTCGTCGTGGTCGCGCCGGGTCGCGCGGAACGCGGGCTCGGCGGCGTGCAGGGTGAGCTCGTAGGTCGTCGGCCCCGCGCTGAAGACCACCGTGGTCTTCTCGAACACCAGGGGCAACCGTGCCCCGGGCGCGAGCCAGGCCTGTACCCCGCCGGCCGAATCGGTCACGGTCGCCGTCAGCCGCGTGCCGACGTTCGACAGCCACCACAGCCCGTCGGCATCCGTGATCTCGAGGAAATGCCGGTGCAGGAAGAGATTGTCGTCGAGCTCGAGATCCCCCTCCCTGCCCACGATGAATCGTCCCCCGCGCTCGATGGGGAAGTACTCCCCGGCGAACTCGACGGTCACTCCGGTCGTACCGCTCACTCCACGCACCCCCGTACCGGCTCCGAGGCTCTTCCGTCCTCGCGCCGAAGCATCACTTCGATGCACACGATATCGCCCGCCGGGCTCTCGACCTGCACCGTCGTCTCCGCGGTCTGCTTCTGCTCGCCGACGTCGTCGAGGCGCACCTGGTGCCAGAGGTAGCTGTCGCCCTCCTGCGGAGAAGGGTTCGTCCAGGTGAACGTGACGGTCGAGCCCTCCCGCGTGCCGGTCGGCGCGGCGAGCGTGGGCACCACGTCCGGCACGACGTCCTGCGGCTGCGCGTCTTCGGATGCCTGAGGGGCGGGTTCGGGCTCGAGACCCGCGACGAGCAGGTTGAGTCCGACGATTCCGCCGATCACGAGCACCACCGCTGCGGCGGCGAGACCGATCCAGAGACCCGCGCGCGAGCGCCGGGCACCCGTCGCCGCGGGTGCGGGAGCCGCCGGGGAACCGGGTGTCGGCGGAGCCGGGACGAACGCCGGGGTCTCGGGCGCGACCACCTGCGGCGCGCGGAGCAGCGTGTGCTCGTCGTCGGGGACGGGCGGGGGCACCGGCACGGCCGAGGGGCGCAGCTGCGTCTGCTCGAACGCCGAGGGCGCGACAGGTGCGTCGAAGCGGGGCACCTCCGGCGTGCGCGGCGGCATGTGGCGCTGCGTCGTGGCCGAGGGCCGCGTCGACGTGGCCACGTCGGGGTCGATGCTGACGACCTCGCGCACCCGGGTCAGGCCGTCGTCGTCGTCTTCGAGCTCTTCGGCGGACGGATGCTCGTCGACGATGTCGATCGGGGTGACCGAGTGCGACAGCTCGATCTGGACCTTCTGCAACGCCCGCGCGAACGCGACCGCGCTCGGGAACCGGTCGTCGGGGTTCTTCGCCATGGCCCGCTCGAGCAGCCGCTGGAGGCTCTCCGGGGAGTCGGCTCGGCCGAGGTGCGGCAGGGCCGCGCGCTCGATGCGCTCGATGAGGTCGGCGCTGGAGTTGCGCTCGCCCGGTCGCTCGAACGGCGAGCGCCCGGCGAGCAGCGTGAACAGCGTCGCTCCGAGTGCCCAGACGTCGGTGCGCGGGCCGCTCGTGGGCGGCTCGGCGAACGACTCGGGCGGCGACCACGGGATCGACATGCCGGATGCCTCGGTCGTCGCACCGGTGGTCGACGCGATGCCGAAGTCGGTGAGGGCAGGGCGGTTGTACTCGGTGACGAGGATGTTCGCGGGCTTGATGTCGCGGTGCAGCACCCCGGCGCGATGCGCCGTCTCGACGGCGCCGGCGACCTGCACGCCGACGCGCAGCGCCTCGGCGACCGAGAACGGCTCCTTGCGGGCGCGCAGCTGCAGGTTCGGGCGCGGGCAGTACTCCATGACGAGGTACGGGCGGCCGTCGCCCGCGACACCGGCCTGGTAGATCGTGACGATCGCGGGGTGCGTCGAGAGCATCGCCATGACGTTGGCCTCGTCGGCGAACTCCTGGGCGGACCCGCTCGAGATGCGGTCGGCGAGCAGCACCTTCACGGCGACCCGACGGCGCGGCATCTCCTGCTCGTAGAGGAAGACGTCGGCGAAGCCGCCCGTGCCCAGCGGCTCCACGTAGGTGAAGCCGGGAAGGACGGGCGGCGGTGACGGGCGACGATTCACGGCAGGTCCTCGAAGGCGACGGTGATCCCGTCGCCGAGGTCCACCACGTCGCCGGTGAGCACGAGCGTCTGCTCCCCCGGGTGCAGGCGCACGGGGTCGGCGCCCGGACGCAGCAGCGTCGACCCGTTCGTGGTGTGCAGGTCGATCACGACCACGGTGTCGCCCTCGGGGCGCACCTCGAGGTGGCTGCGGGAGATGTCCTGCTGCGGGCTCTCGACCGCGATCAGGTGCGGGAGGCTCGCCCCGCTGGCCCGCGTGGAGCGCGGACGACGCCCGATGATCACGGTGCGGTCGAGTTCGACGACCTGTCCGCTCGACACCCGCAGACGGCCGATGGTCGGACCGTCGGATGCTCCCGCCACGGGCAGCACGGCGGTCGGCGTCTCGTCGGCCGAGGCGGGCTGCTGCCGCAGGGCGCGCAGTTCGGCGGCCGAGATCGTCGCGCCGTCGTGGTCGCCCTGGGCGGGGAGCGGCGGCACCAGCGGGGCATCGGCCGGCGCCGGTGCGGTGTGTACCGTCGCCCCGAAGAGCTGGTCGAAGATGTCGTCGTCGTCGGGGGTGATCGTGTCTTCGGTGGGCACCAGGGTGGCATCCTCGATGACGGGCAGAGGAGCCGAGTCGGAGGACTGCTCGGGGATCTCCTCGGTCACCGGCGCGACCGGCGGCTCAGCCACGGGAGCATCAGGCACGGGAGCATCAGGCACGGGGGGCGCGGCCGGAGGCGTCACGGCCGAGGGCACGGGCGGTGGCGTCACGACCGGGGGCGACACGACCGGGGGCACCGGGACGGCACCGACGAGCGGGGTGCTGACGGCGGCATCCGCTCCGAGCGCTGCACCGCCGAGCGCTGCACCTCCGAACAGGGCGAGCGGCACCGGGGCTGCGGCGAGCGCCGTGGCCGAGGCGCCCTCGTGCGTGGCGACGACGACCGGCGCCGGCCCGAGCGCACCCGTCAGCGGAGCGGCGTCGTCGGATTCGAGATCGGCGCTCACCGCGGCCGCGCGCACGATTCCGGTATGCACCGGCAGGCCCGCGTCGCCCTCGACGGTCTCGACGGTGATCTCGATGCGCGTGGCTCCGCCGATGAAGCGCTCGCTCCACGTCGTCACCTCGGCGCCGGAGAGTTCGTGCGCACCGTCGGCCGCGGTCACTCGGGCGGCGACCCCGCCGCGCAGCGCGATGCGCACATCGGCGCCCTCGGCGACCGCCGCGACGAACGGCGGCAGCGCGGTGAACGATCCGCCCGCCTGCGTCGTGAGCACGTCGACCACCGTCGCCAGCGTCTTGTGCGCGGGGAGCCGCTCCCAGAGGGTCGACACGACCTCGGTCGGGGCATCCGGCGGCAGCGCGACGAGCGCGCCGGGGATCACGATGAGATTCCACTGGCCCGGGCGATAGATGGTCTGCATCAGCGACCCCCTCCTGCTGCGGCTTCACGCGGACGCGTGTTCATGTCGATGTCGTCGTCGGTGGCGAGCAGTGTGCCCGGGCGCGAGGCGACCGAGACGGCATCGGCGATGACGACGGTGATGTTGTCGCGCCCGCCGGCGGCCACGGCCGCCTCGATGAGCGCGTCGGCAGCCCGCTGCGGGTCGGGCGTCGTGCCGAGGATGTCGCGGATCCGCTCGTCCGACACCTCCGAGGTGAGGCCGTCGGAGCACACCAGCATCCGATCGCCCAGCTCGGCCGGGAACATCCAGTAGTCCGCGTCGCCGGTGCTGGAGGCGCCGATCGCCCGGGTGATGATGTTGCGCCGACGATCGGTGAGCGCGTCGAGCGGCGTGAGCTCGCCCGCCTCGATGAGTTCCTGCACGACCGAGTGGTCGACGGTGATCTGCTCGAGCTCGCGGTCGGCGAAGCGGTAGGTGCGCGAGTCTCCGATGTTCACCGCGAGCCAGTAGCCCATGCCGTCGACATCGGCGATCACGACGCCGCTGAGCGTCGTGCCCGCACGGCCGTTGCCCGAGGTCGACAGCTCTTCGACACGCTCGCGGGCCGTGGCCAGCGCCCGGCGCACGTCGTCGAGTTCGAGCGCCGCGCGCCCGATCGAGAAGGCGAACTCGGCGATGACGGCCGCGCTCGCGCGCTCCCCCGCCTCATGCCCACCCATGCCGTCGGCGACGACGAACACGGGCGAGGTGGCGAGGTAGGCGTCCTCGTTGAGCGGTCGGCGCAGACCCGCGTGCGTCGCCGCGCCCGACGAGACGACCAGTCCGGGCCTCATGCGTAGCCCCCGACCGTGACGATGCGGTCGCCGATCTCGATCGCGTCACCGAGCCGGATCGGCACGCGCTGACCGGGCGGGCAGGCGATGCGCTGACCCTCGCGCACGATCGTGGTGCCGTTGGTCGAGTGGCGATCGAGCACCCATCCGCCCGAGGTCTCGGCGGCGGCCTCGAAGTGCGTCTTCGACAGCGAGAGCGTCTCGTCGCGCACCGCGACCGTCGCCGCGCCCTCCTCCGGGGAGGGGTTGCGGCCGAAGACCGTGCGCCGCGAGACGGAGACGCGGGTGCCGTCGTCCCACGTGAAGACGAGACGGTGCCCGGGGATGCTGATGCGGGTCGACTCGACGTCGGGGTCGTCGACGAGCGGTGCCGGGGCGGGCGCAGCCGGCGCGGCCGGCGCCGCCGGGGCGGGCGCGGCAGGCGCCGGTGCGGCGGCCGGCGCCGGGGGCGCGGGCGGCGTCGGCGCGGATGCCGGGGCGACGGGCTCGGGCTCGACGGGGGCCGAGGCCGGGGGCTGCGGCGGGCGGGGCGGAGCATCCTGCGTCACGCCGGGGACGAAGGCGATCAGGTCGCCGCCCTCGCCGATCGGCGCGGCCGGTGCCACCGGCGTCGCCGGGGCGGGGAACACGGGCGCCGACGGCGCGTAGGCCTCGGCCGGAGCGGGCGGGCTCTGCGGAACCCCCGCGGCTGCGGGAGGAGTAGCGGGCGCCTGACCGGGAGCGGCCGGCGGTGCGTAGGGCGAGACCGCAGCGTGCGAGGCCGACGCGTGGGGGGTCGGGGCATGCGGGGCCCCGTACGATCCGGGGTGGGGCAGACCCGGGATCGCGGGCGGCTGCGACGGAGCGGTCGGCGCGAGGGACGTCGGCGACGCACCGTCGACGGTCGGCATCGCCGTGGTCGCCGGCGCCGCGATCGGCACGATCCCGCCCTCGGCGCGGGCGTCGAGCACGAGCGAACGGCCGACCTTGTCGTGCCATCCCTGGAAGCGACCCGATCCGTCGAACAGCGGTGTGAAGTACCCCACGACGATGCCGGCGGCGAGACCGAAGATGATGTTGCGCAGCAGGGCGCGGCCGAAGCCGATCGACGACCCGTCGGTCTCCGACACGAGGCGCAGGCCCTGTGCGCGCATGCCGATGGAGCCCGCACCGGCCTGCATGTTCGTGTAGACCACGAACCAGCCCAGCAGCACGAGCCCGACGAGCGGCCCGCCGATGGTCACCGTGAGCAACGACGCCTCGAGCCCACCCGAGAGCGCGGTGGCGATGCCGAGCACCACGCTGAGCACGATGGCCAGACCGCCGGCGATAAGCGCGTCGATGAGGTACGCGACCGCGCGTCGGGAGATCGGGGCGATCTGACCGAAGGGGAGCTGGGTCATGGGTTCTCGCTCTCGGGGGCGGTGGTGCGGTCGTTGTTCTCGATGGTGCCAGGTTCGCGGCGTGCGCGCGCGTCCGCGGAGTCGGCGACGCGGGCGGCCGCGGCATCCTTCAGGTTCTGGAAGCCATGCGAGAGAGCCGTTCCGCCGAGGAGCGAGCGCAGATTCGCCCGCGCCTTCCAGCGCCGCCAGAAGCCGGCCTCCTTGCCCAGGCCGCCGACGATGTCGTCGACCTCGCTCCAGAACGCCTCGACATCGGCGGGCGTCGGATCGGTCGGGCCGAAGATCTCGGCATCCGCCCGTTGCGCCAGCGCGGCCGCCTTCGGCACATCGAGCGTGGCGACGACGGTCGCGGCGTCCTCGACGCGCGTGCCTCCCGGAGCGATCCGCGCGCCGTAGTCGGTCGCGCGATCGGTGAGCTCGTCCCAGCCGCCGCTGATGCGGTCGGAGGTGCGCGCGGCGCTGCGACGCGCACGGCGCTTGGCCGCCTTCCACGCACCGATCACGATGAAGGGCGAGGCGAGGATGGCGAGGATCGCGAGCGTGATGCCGCCGATCGCGAGGATCGCGCCCAGGATGCCGAGGATGTTGAGCGTCTCGTCCTCGGACTTGCGGTCATCGGGCAGCGTCGGGGGCAGATCGACCGGCTCCTGCGGCGGGGGCGGCGGCTGCAGCACCTGCGGCTTCGGATCGACGCGCGGCTTGGTGTTCTGGTCGTTCGGCACCTGGTCCTCGGGAGGAGTCGGGTTGAACGGCAGCCAGCCCACGCCCTCGAAGTTCACCTCGACCCAGGCGTGCACGTCGTCGCCGGTGGCGGCGAACTCGGCGGCCTTCGCGTCTTCCTCGTCGGGGTAGTACCCCATCACGACGCGTGCGGGGATGCCGACCTCGCGGGCGAGCAGCGCCATCGCGACGGCGTACTGCTCGTCATCGCCGATCATCTGGTCGCCGCCCACGAGGGTCGAGATGCGCTCGGCCGTGTGGCCGGCGCGCGAGATGACCTCGCCCTCCAGGCCGTGGCTGAAGAACCCGCCGTCGGCCAGCATCGTCTCGAGCGCCCGCACCTGCTCGATCGGGGACTCGGCATCCGCGACCGTCTCGGCCGCGAGCGAGGTGAGCTCCTCGGGCACGTTGCTCTGCTTGGGCTGGGTGACGTTGCCGAACGCGACCTCGGCGAGCCGGTCGTCGTCGATCTCGTTCGGGATGACGGTGTCGACCGTGTAGGTGTCGCCCGCCGTGAGCCGGGGCGTCGCCACTGCGGTGCCGGTCTCGGTGTTGTAGAACGTGCCGCGGCGCAGCTCCTCGGCACGGTCGCCCGTGTACTCGATCTCGGAGACCGCACCGGCATCCGGAACCCACACGCCGCCGTACTCGGCGATCTCGACCTGCAGCGTGACCGGGATTCCCTCGGCCTCGGGCGACATGTCGGAGCGCAGCGGAGTGAACGCGCTCGACGACCCCGGTCCCCCGTCGGTGACGTTGTAGACCATGCCGTCGAACTGGTCCATGACCGCGATGCGGATGCGCGCCTTCTCGGGCAGGCCCCGCACGGTGAAGAGCGTCTTGACCTTCTCGTCGCGCACGTTCTTGCGGAACGCCTGCAGCGGGCTCGGGTAATCGCGGATGTCGAACGGCGGGATGATCACGTCGCGGAACACGTGGCGGGTCTCGGCGGGAGCGGCGATGGCCGACGAGGCGATGCCCGCTCCCGCGGCGATCGCGAGCACGGCCGCTCCGGCCAGCAACCGGCGCAGGCGCATGTGAGCGGCACGCGAGGGGTCGACCTCGCTCACCGAGACGGCCGAGTTCTGCGGGGCCCACAGCTGACGCAGTGCCAGCCAGGCGATGGCCACGACCGCGAACACGAGTCCCTGCACGATCGGGAACGCCGCCTCGGGAGTGCCGAGCGCGATCACCAGCACGAGCAGCGTGCCCGCGGGGATCAGCGCCCAGGCCACGTTCGACAGCCGAAGAGCGAGCGAGGCCGTGACGGTCGACGCCACGAGGGCCAGCAGGAACGGTACGAGCAGGTGGCCGTCGGCGGCCGAGACCGGGGCGACGGTCGTGAGCATCTGCTTCCACGACGTCACCACTCCCAGCGCGAGCTTCTGGAGCGTCTCGAGCGTGGGCACGAAACCGGCGATGGTCGTGCCGGGCAACGCGAGCGCCCCACCGAAGACGAAATACACCGCGATCGTGAGACCGGTGACGATCAGGATGCCCCAGCGACGCCAGGCCGAGACGCCGGCGACCGCCAGGCCGAGGAGGAGTCCGCCGATCGCCGCGGGCAGGAACGACCCGCCGGCGAAGGTCGGCCAGAAGCCGAGGAGTATCGCGCCGACGAGCAGGGCGGTGGCGAGGAGATCGAGGATCCAGCGACGCAGCGGAAGGGCGGTCGGCGCGGCCGGGATCGCGGGCGCGGTCATGCGAGCACCTTCTGCAGGGCGAGGGGGATCTGCTCGAGCGCGCCGACCGTGACGACGTCGGCGTCGCCGATGCGCCGCAGCTCGGGCGAGGAGAGCGTGGAGTCGGTGACGATCGCGAGCACCCGCGCGCCGAAGGGCAGCCGCGCGCACGCGAGCCGCAGATCTTCGGTGCGCACCTTCGATCCGCACACCAGCACGACGATGCTGGCGAGCGGCATGCTCGCGGCGAGCACGCCGGCGAGTTCGGCGATGCCGCCCTCGCGGGGCTTGGAGTTCTCGACGGCCGAGAGCGAGTCGAGCAGCTGCTTGCCGGTGCTCGAGGGCAGCTCCCTGCCCTGCACCCGCATGTCGACGCGCTGCGAATCGCGCAGCGCGCGCAGGCCGATCGATCCGGCGGCCGAGATCGCGAGCTCGAAGTCCTCGTCACGGGCGTAGTCGCCGGTCGAGCGCGAGAGGCCGATCACGAAGTGCGAACGACGGGTCTCCTCGTACTGCCGCACCATCATGGTGCCGGTGCGGGCGGTCGACTTCCAGTGCACGTGACGCAGGTCGTCGCCGGGCTGGTACTCGAGGAGGGCGTGGAACGAGACGTCGTCGCGCGACAGGTCGGCCGCCGGCATCCCCTCGAGGTCGCGCAGGAAGCCGAGCGACTGACCGTCGAAGAGGATCGTGCGCGGGTGCACGAACAGGTCGACCGGGTCGTCGCTGCGGCGGGCGCGCTCGAAGAGACCGAGCGGATCGCCGCGCACGACGCTCACCGGACCGACCTTCACGACGCCGCGCTTCTGCGTCGGGATCGCGAAGAGCTCCTCGGCCTCGGCTCCCGGGGCGAGGCGCTGGATGCCGAACTCTCCTCGTCCCGACCCCACCGGCAGCACCACGCGCGAGGGCAGGATGGCGCGCGTTCCGAGGTTGGCGAGCTTCAGGGCGCCGATCGCCCGCTCCCCCACCACGACCCGGGTGCGGGCGAGGTCGAGCGAGACGTCGTAGGCCGTGCGGCCGATGAGGAACAGAGCGCACAGCGCGACGACGATCGCGATGACGAGGGCGGTGATCGTGAACTCCGCCCACCCGGCGACCTGCCCGAGGATCCAGAATCCGACCGCCAGGCCCATGAGCACCCACGCGAGCGGGCGCACCGCCTGCGCGATGAGACGGAGGCGCGCGAGCATCCGCACAGCCAAGACCGCCGCGATGTCGCGCCAGCCGGCGTCGCGGTCGATCGTGGGTTGCGTGCTCTGCAGGGCCTCCGTGGTCATCAGGCCGCCGTTCGCGCCTGCGGGGCCGCCACGGAGTCGAGAACCCGGGCGATCACGGTCTCACTCGACGTCCCGGCGAATTCGGCCTCGGCGTCGAGCAGCATGCGGTGCTGCCAGACGGGGCGGGCGAGGACCTTGATGTCGTCGGGCAGCACGAAGTGGCGACCGTGGGCGGCGGCCCAGACCTTCGCGATGCGGATCATCGCGATCGCCCCGCGCACCGAGACTCCGAGGCGGGTCGCCGAGTCGGTGCGGGTCGCCTCGGCGAGCTCGGCGGTGTACCGCAGCACTGCGGGCTCGACGTGCACGGTCGCGGCGAGGTCGGCCATGTCGGCGACCGCGCTGGTGGTGATGATCGCGCCGAGGCCGGCGGAGGGGTTGCGGTCGGATGCCCCGGCCAGGATGCTCTCGGTGACGGCGAGGTCGGGGTAGCCGATCGACGTCTTGATGAGGAAGCGGTCGAGCTGGGCCTCGGGGAGCTTGTAGGTTCCGGCCTGCTCGATGGGGTTCTGCGTCGCGATGACGAGGAACGGGCGCCCGGTCTCGTGCGTGACGC
This sequence comes from Microbacterium galbinum, assembly GCF_023101185.1. Classification (GTDB taxonomy): domain Bacteria; phylum Actinomycetota; class Actinomycetes; order Actinomycetales; family Microbacteriaceae; genus Microbacterium; species Microbacterium galbinum. The sequence goes on along the minus strand of NZ_CP078077.1, from coordinate 1,863,212 downwards.
CGTCGACGGTGACGCGCGACTCCTCCATGACCTCGAGGAGGGCGGACTGCGTCTTCGGCGAGGCGCGGTTGATCTCGTCGGCGAGCACGATCGACGCGAAGATCGGCCCCTTGTGGAACTCGAACCGGTGCTGCTGCTGGTCGTAGATCGTGACGCCGGTCACGTCGGACGGCAGCAGGTCGGGGGTGAACTGGATGCGCGCGCTGGTGCCCTGCACGGTGGCGGCGAGAGCCTTCGCGAGGCTCGTCTTGCCCGTCCCCGGCGCATCCTCGAGCAGCACGTGCCCTTCGGCGAGCATCGCGGAGATCACCAGGCCCACGATCTCCTGCTTGCCCTGCACCGCCTTGTCGACGTTCTCGACGAGACGGTGGAAGGTGCCCTGGAACCAGGTGGCCTGCTCGGGAGTCATGGTCATGAGTGTGTCGTTCCCTGTTCTCGTGGGGTGTCTTCGTGTGCGGGGGCGTGGTGCGGCATCACTGCCAGACCCTGTGCTCGTAGGCCGTGCCGTCGATGACGACCCAGGCCTCGATCGTGCCGCGGCGCATGCCGAGGTAGCAGCCGATCCGCTCCTCGTAGTTGCCGTTGCCATCGGTCGTGACGTTGCGGCCGCCGAACGTGCCGCCGTACGGTGCGGGAGCGTTGCTCGCGCACTGCAGGTACATCGTCTTGTTGGGCGGGAAGTCGCGCATCGTGACGTAGAAGTACGAGCAGGTGCCGTCGTTGCAGTTGGGCTGGCCGTTCGCGTTGCCGCTCGAGGTGACCCAGGCCTTGGGCGGCGGCTTCGAGCCGGAGGTCTCACTGGCGGATCGTTCGATCGTCTGACCGGCGGAGTCCGTCACGCGCACCGTGATGGAGTGCTGCTGACTGTAGCCGTTGCCGACCGTGCGCGAGCCGGTCGCGCCGACGCCCTCCCATCCGCCGCCGTCGATCCGGATCTGCACCGAGCTCAGCTCGCGGCCGTTCATCGACTGGTTGCCGTTCCACGAGAACGTCACGCTGGTGGCGTTCTGCTGCGTCGAGAGGCCGGGTTGGCTGAGCGGCCCGTAGGGACGGCCCGACCGCGTGGCAGAGCCGTCGCTGGCGTAGGTCGTGCCGTCGACGGTCGAGACCGAGCGCAGCACCACGTTGTAGGTCGTGCCGTTGGTGAGGCCCGAGATCACGTTGTTGCCCGGGATGCCTGCCCAGCTCCCCCCGCCGTTGAGCGAGTACTGGTGCTGGACCTCGCTGCTCTTCGCGCCGTTGAGCGCACCCGGCGTCCACGAGAGCGTGAGTGCCCGGTCGCCGTCGGTGACCGACGAGAACGACGGCGCACTGGGCTTGTTGACGCCACGGCGCGGCGCCGACATCGGGCTCCACTCACCCCAGCCCGCCTTGTTGATCGCGCGGACGCGGTAGGTGTACGGCGTCTCCGACGTCGCGACGGTGACAGCCTGCGTGCGCGCTCCGGCATTCGGAGTGAGGGTGTTGCGGAGGGTGTTGCCCTCCCACACCTCGAGCTGGAAGGAGTCGATCGCGTCACCGTTGGCGCTGCCGGGCTCCCACGAGACCTGCATCTGCGCCTGGTTGCCGACGCCCTGGATCTCGGCGGTCGTGGGCGCGGCGGCGGGCATCGGGGGCCCTGCCGGGATCTCGGATGCCGACCATCCGCTCCAGCTGGACGGCTCGGGCGCACGGTTGTGGGCCTGAACGCGCACCTGGTAGTTGCCGCCGTTCTCGAGGCCCTCCCAGGTCATGGAGTTGCCCGTGACCTGCTTCTGCGTCACGCCGGACGGCGGGGCGGGCGAGATCTCGAGGGTGTAGCTCTCGACCGGCGACCCCGGGGTGGTGGGCGTCTGCCAGCTCACGTCGAGCGACTTGTCGCCGAACTTCAGAGTCGGCGGGTTCGGGGTGTCGGGGCGCGCGTCCGGCCGCGCGATCGCCGAGCCGCCCGAGGGCTCGGACTCGCCGACGCGGTTGGTGGCCGTGACCTGGAACGAGTACTCGACGTTGTTGGTGAGGCCGTCGAGGGTGCAGGTCGTCGAGCCGCACTCCTTCGAGTACGGATTGCCGGTCACCGAGCGCACCGTGTACTTCGTGATCTCAGCGCCGTTGTTCGAGGGTGCGCCGTACGAGACGACGACCGTGCGGTCCTGCACGCTCGACACGGTGGGGGTGCCCGGGGCATCCGGCACACCCTGCACGGTCACGATGATCTGGCCGTTGGCCTCGCGGTCGGGGTCCTTCGTGGCGTCCTGGATGCGGTAGCGCACGACCATGGTGCCGACGAAGTCCGCGGCGGGAGTCACCACGACCTCGTCGCCCTGCACCTCGGCACCGCCCGACCCCGACTCGGTCGACGCGTTCATGAGCTTGAGCGGCGTCTCGGGGAACGGGTTGAAGTCGTTCGCGAGCACGGGCACCGTGATGCTCTTGCCCTGGTCGGCCTCCGAGATCGTGTCGGTGTTGGCGGCCGGGAGCGGACGCGTCGATGCCCCGACGCGCACCGTCACCGTGCCCTCGACGGGGTCGGTCGTGCCGTCGGAGATCTCGAGCTTGAGCGAGGCGACCGTGCCCTTCGCGACGTCCGATCCCGCCTCGACGAGCAGCTCCTGTCCGTCGATGCGCGCGCTGATGCCGTCGCCCGCGCCGCTGACGTACTTGTACGTGTGCACGCCGGCGTCTTCGGGATCGGGGTCGGTCGTCAGCGGCACGAGATCGAGGCTCACAGGGTCCTCGCCCGCGGCGACGACCATCTCGGTGCCGATGAATTCGGGCTGCTGGTTGTCGGGCGGCAGCACGTTGATCGGGATGCTCAGCGTGGCCTTGCGCCCCTCGGGGTCGTCGGGCCCGGTGCCGTCGGTGACCTCGAAGGTGAGCGCGTCCTGCCCGAAGTAGCCGTCGGCCGAGGTGTAGACCAGCGTCGTCTCGTCCTGAACGAGGTCGGCGCCGTTCGCGTGCACGGCGCTCACGCGGGCGTGCTCGGTGATGCGGGCCGTGCCGCCGCCGGCGACCGTGACGTAGTCGGCGAGCGGCACTTCCTTGGTCTCACCGCTCATGACCTCGAGCGGCTCGGTGGAGTCGAGGATCGGGCGCAGGTCGGACTCGGCCGGCACGAAGATGAACGCGGATGCCTCGAGGCCGTCCTGGTCGGTGAGGGTGTAGCGGATGAGCTGGAGCTCTTCCGTGACGGTGACCCGCACCATCCCGTTCTCCAGCTGCGTCGCGCCCTCGCCGAGGGTCACCTCGAGCCGGTCGGTGGTGCCGTCGGGGTCTTCGTCGTTCGCGAGGATGTCGATGTCGGCATCCATCGTCCCCTCGGTGAGGTCGGTGGGCCGCACGCGGTCGTCGCGGGCGATCGGTGCCTGCAGGGGCACGTCGTCGTCGACCGTGATCTGCAGGGCGGCGGTCGCGGTCGCGCCGCGGGTGTCGCGGATCGTGTACTGCAGCGAGGTCTCGAGGGAGCGATCCGGCGCCTGCACGAGCACGCGGTCGCCCGAGACGCGCGCTTCGATGCCCGTCTCGGTGGGCACCTCGAGGCCGTCTTCGACCAGCACGATCTTGTCGCCCTCGGGGTCGGAGTCGTTCTCCATCACCGGCACGGCGATCTCACGACCGGGTCGCACGACGACGGCATCCTTCACCGCATACGGCGCCTGGTTGACCTTCTCGGCGGGGGCGATGCCGACGCGGATCGTCGCGATGCCCTCCTTGCCGAGGCGATCGCGCACCCGGTACTTGAACACGTCGACACCGGCCGAGCCGTCGAAGGCCTCGTAGGTGAAGTAGTTCTGCGCGGTCTCGGTGATGCGGCCCTTGGTCGGGTTCGAGGCGATGTCGATCAGCTCGACCGAGTCGCCGTCGGCGTCGATGCCATCGAGCGGCACCGCGATGTTGGCGGTCGACCCGGCGAGCACCCGCGCCACGAGGTCCTGCGGGCGCGGAGCGGCGTTCGTCTCCTCGTCGACCGGCAGGATCTGGATGGTGACGTAGCCGGCATCCTTCTGTTGACGCGAATCGACGGCTTCGTAGGTCAGGTAGACCGTTTTCGCGACCGGGCCGGCCTTGAAGCGCACCGTGTCCTGCGACACGAAGGCCTCGCCGTCCTCGGGGTCGACGAGCGGCTCCACGAGCTCGGGCACGACGTGCAGCACGTCGTCGTTCGGGTGAGTGTCGTTGTCGAGCACCGGGATCGTGACGACGTCACCCGCGCGCACGGTCGCGGTGTCGTCGTTCACGACGGGTTGGAGCAACTTGTCGGGCGCCGGGATCGGGATGACCACGACCTCGCCCTCGGCCGACTTCGAGCCGTTCGAGATGCGGTACGTGATGCGCGCCTGATCGGTCAGCGCACCCTGGTCGGTGATGCGCAGCGTCTCGTGGTTGATGACCGACACCGAGATGCCGGAGTCCTCCTCGATCGACACCGACTGCACGACGAGGATGCCGCCCGCGGGGTCGACGTCGTTCGCGAGCACACCCACGAGCACGTCGCCACCGGTGGGCAGAAGTGCGACGTCGCGCACGGCGACCGGGGGCAGATCGGTCTCGGTCGCCTCGAGCACGTCGACGCGCACGATGCCCTCGCCGTTCTCGGGACCGGCCGTCGCGAGGTACAGCACGTAGTAGGTGCCCGGGTTGTCGGCGGTGAAGGTGAACGTCTTGTTCGGGGCGTCGGGCAGCACGGTGGCGCCGGGCACCTCGCTCACCCGGCCCAGGCGCAGCGGTTCGCGCCCCGAACTGGTGTCGTTCGCGAGCGGGGCGACCGTGACCTGCTCGCCGACGCGGGTGACGACGTGATCGGCGTTGGTCTTCGGTTTCGTCGATCCCTCGGGGCGCACGTCGAGGGTGAGGGATGCCGTCGCGCTCTCGCCGTAGCCGTCGGCGACCGTGACCTGCACCTCCTTGCGGCCCTGCAGGCTCGCGGTGGCCTTGTAGGTGATCTGGCCGTCGGTGCTGAAGTCGACCTCGTCACCCGGAGCGGGGACGACGTCCTTCAGGTAGACGTCGTCGCCTTCGGGATCGATCCAGTCCGGGAGGATGTTGTACGAGACCGTGCCGCCGGTCTCGATCGTGAGGCTCGTCTTGCGCTTGGGTACCGGAGCGGTGTTGATGCTCTCGTCGTACACCGTGAGCGTGACGGTCGCCGTGTCCTTGCCACCGCGGCCGTCGTCGGCCTCATAGGTGAAGGTCGTCGAGCCCTTCGCGTCCTTCGCGACGGCGATCTGCAGCGAACCCCCGTTCTGCACCTGCTGGATCTCTCCGATCGACGGCTGCGCCTCGGCCAGGGTCGCGACCAGCACGTCGCCGTCGGGGTCGTTGTCGTTGTCGAGCACCGGGAGCATGGTCGTGACACCGGGGCGCACGCCGAACGAGTCGTCCTCGGCGATCGGAGGGGTGTTCTCCTCCTTGCGCTCGGGCAGAGTCGTCTCGACGGTCTCCTCGGTGGAGTCGTCCTCGTTCTCGGTCTCGCCCTCGGGCGGGGTGAGGTCGTTCCAGTTGTCGACGCGCTGCAGGCTCTCGTCGGCCAGCCAGGCCGCACCGCCGACGGCGTCGTTGAGGATGATGACGTCGCGGTTGACGCGGAACACCAGGCTCTGCGACTCCTCGGCGCCCTCGACCGTCGCGTTGACGTCGTTGGTGCTGCCGGGGCATTCGCGGATGAACGTCGCCGTCCCCGCCCAGGCGCCGTACGTGCAGCCGCGCAGCCAGACCGGCGCGGTGGGCGTTCCGGTGCCCCCGGCCTGGGTCGTGCTCGGCTCGCTGCCGTCGAAGGGCAGACGCACCAGGGCATCCGGGGTGGCGATGGCGACGGCATCCGTCTCGGCGGATGCCTGCTGCAGCACCGCCTCGTTCGCCCCGGGGAGTTCGGCGCGGAAGCCGCCGGGAGAGGTGACGATGCCGGCTGCGGCGTCGAGCACGACCGGGGTCGTGCCGACCACGGTGATGGTGGGCCGTGCGGAGGTGTCGATCTCGCCGACGGAGGCGGCCGAGGGGTCGCCCGCCTCGCCCTCGGCGTCGACGGGGACCGTGACGACCTCGCCCCGCTCGGCCGAGAGACCGTAGACGGTTCCGTCGGTACCGACCACGACGTCGGCGTCGGCGCCGAGCTCGGCTACCGGGTCCTGCACCTCGGGTTCGAACCCGGGCACGCCCTGCACGGGGACGACCCACAGCTCGCCGGTCTTCTGATCGAGGATCGCGGTGGTGCGGTTGCCGAGGGCGACCTTCGAGGCGGCGGGGATCGCGGCCGAATCGCCGAGGGCGACGCGGGCGGGATCGACCGCGGTCATCGTGGAGGCGCTCTCGTCGACGACGAGGATGTTCGTGGCATCCTGCAGGATGTCGTAGTTCTCACCCGTCGTGCGCAGCCCGCCGTCGAGCACCGTGGACTCGTGGTTGAAGTGGCCGACCAGCAGGCTCGACGTCTTGGTGATCCAGACGCCGCCGTCGTTCAGGTCGACCTTGGTGGTCGGGAAACCTTCGTAGGTGAAGGCCATGGTGGTGATCGCGATCACACCGACGGTGACGCCGGCGGCGGACGCCAGCGTCTTCGGTCGCGCGCGCATCCAGGACAGCGCCTTCATTCCGTGTTCCCCCCACAGGTCCGTGCTCGACTGGGGCCGAACGGCCTCGGGCCGCTCGGCGCACCTGATCATCCTAACCGCGTGCTGGAATGCCACCGCATGGGGAGAGTTCCCCATGCGGTGCGGTACGTATCAGGCGATGCGTGGCGGCGTCAGGCGAAGACGACGAAGCCGAGCGTCACGAGACCCGCGACCGACACCGCGCACGCACCGACGAAGGCGAGGAGCGCCGCGCGACTGCGGCGCACTCCCTGCCGCGCCACGGACGGGAGCGCCGGGTCCTCGATGCGGGTCGGTGCCGGACCGCCGCCGACCGCGGGCGGGGCCTTCGGCACGAGGGGAGCCGGGCGCGGCTTGTAGATCGCCGGCGGCTCGGGCTCGGTGGGGCGCTCGAACGAGACCGGTCCCCGAGGGATCGTCGCATCGAGGTCGGACGGATCATCGAACACCGTGGTCCGCCGGCGACGCAGGCCGCGCCGGGGACGCACGATCGTCTCTTCGAGACCCGACGGTGCGACGGCAGCACCGCCCGAGCGATCGACGACGACCGTCGACTCGTCCGGCTCGAACGATGCCGGGCGGGCGCGGTCGACCACGACGGTCGCCTCGTGGTCATCGTCCGACGTTGCGCCGCGGGTGCGGTCGACGACGATCGTCGCCTCGTCGAGGTCGGATGCCACGGAGCGGGCGCGCCCGACGACCACGGTCGCCTCGTTGTCTTCCTGGTGCGCCTCGTCGTCCTCGACGTGGGCGTCGGCATCCGCCTGCGACGACGCCGGCTGCGACTCGGCATCCGCCTGCACGGACTCCGCCTGCTCGACCGCGCGGCGACGGTCGCGTCGCGTGACGATGACGGTCTCCTCGTCGATGCTCTCGTCGGTCATCGCGCGCGCACCGGGATCGTCGTGCCCTCGAGCATCGAATCGGTGCCGACCGACACCGCCAACCGGCCGGCCGTGTCGTCGTCACGGCCGGCGCGCAGGCCGCCGGCGACGACGTCGATCACGACGACCGAGACGTTGTCGCGTCCGCCCGCCTGCAGCGCCCGGCGCACCAGAGCGGATGCCGCGGTCTCCGGGCGTCCGCACATCGTGAGGGTGGCGCGGATCGCCTCGTCGCTCACCTCGCCGCTGAGACCATCGGAGCACAGCAGCAGGCGCTCGCCGTCGATCACCGGGAGGAGCCAGCTGTCGGCCTCGCTGTCGGCCGCGCCGATCGCGCGGGTGATGATGTTGCGCTGCGCGAAGGTCGCGAGGTCTTCGGGACGCAACTCTCCCGCGTCGACCATCTCCTGGCCGAGCGAGTGATCGATCGTCAGCTGCACGAGATCGTTGGCGTGATGGCGGTAGACCCGCGAGTCGCCGACGTTGAAGACGAGCCAGTGCGGCAGCCCTTCGTGCTCGACCAGGGCCACGCCCGAGACCGTGCTGCCGGCTCCCTGCTTGTGCGCGGCGGCGATCGACTCGACCACGGCGGTCGCGCGGCCCAGCGCCAGGCGCACGTCGCCGATCGTGACGGCAGTGCCCCGGAGCGGCTCGAAGGCGGCCACCACCGCAGCGCTCGCCCGATCGCCGGCCTCGTGCCCGCCCATGCCGTCGGCCACGAGGAACACGGGGGCCGCGGTGAGCAGGGAGTCCTCGTTCGCGGCGCGCTTGAGACCGGTGTCGGTCAGTGACGCGACGTTGAGGACGACCTGGTCGACGGTCACGAATCGCGCTCCGCGATCACGTGCATCCCGACCTCGCCGAGGATGAAGCGTCCGGTTCCGACCACGCTCTCGCCCGGGTCGAGCAGCACCTCGGTGCCGTCCTCGGCCACCACGACGACGCCGTTGGTCGCGTGCAGGTCGGTCAGCCGCCACTCGTCATCGGTGACGACGAGACGCGCGTGGGTCTTCGAGAGGGTACGGGTCGCATCGGTGATCGACAGACGCTGCTCGCCCGGGTCGCCCACCGGGTTGCGCCCGATCACGACGCTCGCGCCCGAGAGCGCGAAGCTGCGGCCGTCGTCGAGCACGAGTGAGCGACGCACTCCGCGCTTGCGTGCCACGACGACGGTCGCCTCGAGGTCGTCGTCGACGGCGACCTGGCGGGGCTTGATGATCGTCTGCGCGAGGTCGTCGGCGAGCAGGTCGTCGGACTCGGCGTCGTGCGCGAGCGGAGCCTCCGCCGCCGACGTCTCGGTCGGCGCGGCGGGAGCGACCGGAGGCGTGGCGATCAGGGGGACGGGACGGATGCCGGGTGCCGGGGTCTCCGTCACGGGCGGCACTGTCGCGGCCGGAGCGGCCGGGGGTGCCGGGGGCGTGAAGACGGGCGGGGTCGGGGCGAAGGCGGGCGGCAGCGGGAACTCCTCGGCGGGAGCCGCGGGTGCGGCCGGAGCGGCGGGCGAAACCGGGGCGGCGGCCGGGGCAGGCGGCGCGGCCGGCGGCGCGGCCGGAGCGGAGACGACCGGCGGCTGCGGAGCGGGTGCCGTGGGCGGGGCGAAGGACGGAGCCGGCGGCTGCGGGGCGGGCGCAGGCGGCTGCGGGGCGGGGGCAGGCGGCTGCGGCGCGGCCTCGGAAGGGGCGGCCACGGAGGACTGCGGAACCGGAGCCTGCGGGGCAGGGGCGAACGCCTGCCACTCCGCCGGGATCCCGGCGTTCCCGGCGGGCGGGGCGGATGCCTCCGACCCGGCGTTCGTCGAGCGCGGGGCCGGGATGAATCCCCCCGACGGAGCCGCTCCGGCGTGTGCCGAAGCGGGGCGCTGCGGCGCGAAGGCCGGGAGTGCGTAGTCGCGGGTGTCTCCGGTGGTCGGCTCGAGCAGCGGCTGCGGGGTGCGGCGCGGCCCCGGCTGCAGGGCCGCGAGGCGGTCGCCCTCCGGGTACGGCGGCGCCCCGGCGGCGAGGATCGTCGCCCACACGGGCGGCAGCAGGATCGCGAGCACCGTCGACCCGGCGCCGCGACCGAACTGCTGGTTGATCCGATGCGTCGCGATCACCTTGAGATAGATGCCGTAGATCTGCACGATCGGGATCAGGTAGAACACGACCTTCCAGGCGGCGACGCCTCCGCGCGCGAGGATCTCGGCCTCGTTGAGGATGGGCACCCAGCCCTTCCACGCCTCTCCCCCGAGCCGCGGGAACAGGCGCGACAGCGCCACCGCGTACCAGACGTAGATGCCGAGGCCGAGGAGCAGGCCGACACCCCATCCGATGAGGAGCATCGAGAGCAGTCCGGACTCTGCTGACGGTGTCATGGGGTCTCCTTCTGCCGGTCGTGGGGCGAACCGGCTACTGCGAGCGTACCGATCACCGGACGGCGACCCGCGAAACGAGGACCGCTCGTCGGCCTCGCCCGGCTCAGCAACGAGGTGAGGCGCACCCGCGCGACCAGCCGCCGCCACCGGCTGTCGGCCGTCGACAGCGCGGCTCGTTCGTCGTCGACGATCTGCCAGGCGGCGGCGGCATCCGCATCGGTGGGCGGATGCCCCGCGAAGATGCCGCGGTCGACGAGCACCGCCGGTCGCACGGCGGCCGAGCGATCCGTCGATCGGGCGCGCTGCACGCGCGTGCCCTGGGTCTGCAGGGCGACGTCGTGATCGGTGTACAGGTCGACGAGCTCTTCCCAGGCGCCCGCGAGCCGCACCTCGGGATCACCGGCGTCGCGCCGTGCGCGTGCCCGGCGGCCCTTCGCGATCAACAGCACCAGCAGGGGAAGCGTCAGGAGCACGAGCGCGAGGACACCGAGACCGACGGCGCGCAGGATCGGCAGCAGAACGGCCAGGAACTCCGATTCGGGGGCCTCCAGCGGCGGAGCGTCGTCGTTCGAGTCGCTCTGCGCCTGCGGCGGATCGAGCGCCTCCGAGCGCGGCTGCTCCGGAACGGTCGGATGCTCGGGCAGCTGCTCGCCCTCGGTGATCGCACTCGGCAGCATCGCGTACTGCGGCGTGACGTCGATCGGCATCCATTCGCCACCGGTGGACCGCACCTCGACCCAGGCGCTCATGCTCGCGCCCGTGCAGACCTCGGTGCAGGCCGGGATGCCGGGCACCTCCTCGGCGCCCGCGAGACGCGCACCGATGACCACCCGCGACTCGAGACCCCAGTGCTCGGCGAGCAGCGCGGCGGCCGTCGAGAACTGCTCGTCGTCTCCGATCGCCGACACGAGCAGCTCGGGCGCGGCATCCGACCCGGCCCGCCGCTCCTGCTCGACCATCGCGGTGAAGACCTCTTCGATGCGCGCCGCCGAGTGACCGGCGTAGCTCGAGGCGAAGCCGTAGCCCTCCGCCCCGTCGAGCGCGGCGATCCACCCGGCCGACGCGGCGTCGTCGAGCACCGCGTGGCTGAGGTAGCCGCGCGAGCGCAGTCGGTCGATCAGTTCGACGTAGCCGGCGCCGGTGCGCGGCTGCTCCTGCATCTCGGCCCACTCGACCAGCGCGGGGAACGCGTCGGCGTCGAGCGTCGAGTCGCCGCCCTGCAGCGACGCGATTCCGTCGCCGGTGGCCGGAGGGTCGACGAGCACCGAGTACCGGTCGCCCGGAACCAGTCCGCTCCCCCCGCCCGGAGCATCCGCGATCGTGATGGCCGTGTCGCCGTCGGCGTCGATGTGGAACCCGTCGGCGAGAGCATCCGCCCGTGATCCGGCGAACGCCGGCGCCTCGGCGAGTCCGGCGGGGGTCGGAACCCAGATGCCGCGGTAGGCATCCCCCACCGTGATGTCGAGCGCGATGCGACCCTCGCCCGGGCCGGCCGTGCGCGGGAGCCGGCTGAAGCGGTCGTCCTCGGCGATGTGGAAGTCGTTGCCGTCGTATGCGTCGAGCGTCACGAGACGGACGCGATCGACGGCTCCGGGGTCGCCCTGCACGCCGAACACGGTCTCGTCGAGGCGATCGCCCGCGAACCACGCGCGGTAGGAGCCGAGCGGGCTCGTCTGCTGCTGCACGACGATCATCGGTTCGACCTCGTCGCGCAGCACCGACCGGTCGGTCCAACCGGCGGCGACGGGGGCCGCCGCGACGCCGGCGACGAGCGCGACGACCACGAGCGCGCCCGCGAGCAGGTGCCGGCGGATGCTGAGCCACACCGGCGCCGCCCGGCGCGAGACGCCGGTCGCCGCGACGATGCGCAGCGCCTGCGCCCGCTCGATGCGCGCCCGGCCGATCACCCAGACCAGGGCGGCGGCGAACACCCCCACCCCGATGAGCCACTCGCGCGGAGCGGGCACCTCGATGCCGAAGACGACGACCGGCGAACTCGTCGCGCTCAACCCGAAGGCCACCCCGAAGACGCTCATCGCGGCGACGACCGGGACCGCCGCCAGGGCACGACGCCCGGGATGGAGGGCGAGGAAGGTCGCGAGGAATCCGCCGAACAGCATCACGACGAGGAACGGGATGAGCACCGCCTGGTACTCGCCGAGCGGCGGGGCCAGGGTCAGCATCTGCTTCCAGCCCAGCACGACGCCGAACACGGCGTCGCGCAGGCCGCCGAGGAACGCGGGCACCGACGACAGCGCCGAGGGGACCGCCAGGGGGACGGCGACGATCAGGTACGTCGCCACGGCCGCGAGCGCGGCGAGCAGAGCGCCCCAGCGCAGCATCCGCGCGAGGACCGCCACCCCCATCCCGAGCAGGCCGCCGGCGACACCGACGACGAGTGCGCGCGGCGACTCGTACACCGGCCAGGCGGCGGCCGTCGCGAGCGCGATGCCGACCGCCACGAAACCGAGCGCCCAGAACGTGAGGGCCGAGAACCGGAGCGCGGGGCCGTTCGCACCCCGGAGAGGCGTGCGCGTGCCGCTCATCGGAGCGCTCCTCGGGCCAGCATCTGCGGCAGATCGCCGAGCGCTCCGAGAGTCATGACCGACAGCTCGCGGGCGGTGCGCATCGTGGGCTGCTCGCCGAGCTCGCTGCGCACGGCGACGGCGTCGACCTGGGCGGGCAGCTTCACCGCGGCGTGCCGCAGTCGCTCGAGCGGTGTGCGCGATCCGGTGAGCAGGAAGCCGATCGAGAGGTCGGGGTACGACTGCACCGTCAGCGCTGCCACGGCCTCGAGGCACATGACCCGGTCGGACGCGTCGAGGGTCGAGGTCGCGTCGAGCATCGCCTTCGGGGTGACGGTCGGAAGGGTGCGGATCGACAGCACCTCGGTGCGACTGTGCTCGGGGATCTCGTTGCTCACCGAGAACAGCACGTCGCGGCCGTCGCGCACACCCTGCAGCGCGAGGGATGCCGCGGCGCTCACCGTGTTCTCGAACTCGTCGTCGCTGTCGTACGACTCGGCGTCGAGGTCGAGGATGATCGCGATGCGGGCGTGCCGGGACTCCTCGTACTGCCGCACCATGAGCGTGCCGGTCTTGGCCGTCGACTTCCAGTGCACGTGGCGCTGCGAGTCGCCCACGACGTATTCGCGCACGGCGTGGAACGACAGGTCGGCGTCGACGAGCGTCGTGCTGGGGGTGCCGTCGAGGTCGCGGATGAGCCCCGCACTGGTGCTCGGGATGCGCACGGTGACCGGGTGCACGTGGATGCGCTGCACCTCGGGCCAGCGCATCTCACGGCGGAGGATGCCGATCGGGTCGCCACGCGTGATCGTCATCGGCCCGACGTCGATCACGCCGCGACGGTGCGCCGCGATCGTGAGCTCTTCGCGGTGGTGTCCGTCGGGGCGCAGCAGCGGCACGTGCGCCTCGACCAGGCCCTCACCGACCGGGACGTCGACCACGCCGGGCAGAGACAGGCGGGTGCCGTTGTTGCGCACGTCGAGCGTCGCGCCGATCTCAGCCCCCGCGACCACACGATCACGGTCGAGAGCGAGGTGGATGCGGTAGTCGTGCGCGCCCAGCACGAAGGGCACGCACACGATCAGGAGCACCAGCGCGATCGCGGCCACGGCCCACGCCTCGACCCAGCCGAAGAGCAGCCCCGCGACGACGCCGAGCACCAGGGCCGCGGCCACGAGCATCCCCGCAGCCGTCACCGTCTCGCGCACCCAGCCGGCCGTGCGGCGACCGGCGCGCGTCACGGTGCGAGCCGCTCGGCGCATGCCGAACACCGCTCCCCGCACGGGGCCGCGGCGCGTACGCGAGTACCGCGTCACCGTCGCCGTGCGCGTCGAGGTCGACGTGCCGGCGGTGGTGCGGGTCAGGCGCGATTCGGTGTTGAAGCTCACGCAGTGCCGTTCTCGCGCGGGGGTTCGACGTCGAGCAGGATCTGGCCGACCACGGCCACCGCGGTCACCCCGTCGAACTCGGCCTCGGGCTCGAGCACGAGTCGGTGCGCCAGAGCGACGACGGCGAGCTCGCGCACGTCGTCGGGGGTGGCGTAGGTGCGACCGTTCTTCGCCGCCCAGGTCATCACGAGCCGCGACAGCGCGATCGCGCCGCGCACGCTGGCCCCCAGACGCACCTCGGATGCCCGGCGCGTGGCGTCGACGATGCGCATGATGTAGTCCGAGACGAGCGGGTTCACGTACACGCCGCGCGCCATCTCGGTCATCGTCAGGATGGTGTCGGTGCCGACGATGCCGTCGAGCACGCGGGTCGGCTGCGCCGCACCCTGCAGGATGCGCATGGTCGCCGCGTCGTCGGGGTAGCCGATCGAGGTCTTGATCATGAAGCGGTCGAGCTGCGCCTCGGGCAGACGGTAGGTACCGCCCTGCTCGATGGGGTTCTGCGTCGCCATCACGAGGAACGGCGAGCCGACCGGGCGGGTGACGCCGTCGACCGTGACGGTGCCCTCCTCCATGACCTCGAGCAGCGCGGACTGCGTCTTCGGGCTCGCCCGGTTGATCTCGTCGGCGAGCACGATGTTCGCGAACACCGGACCCGCGTGGAACTCGAATGTGCCCTCCTTCTGGTCGTACACGGTGATGCCCGTGACGTCGCCGGGGAGCAGGTCGGGGGTGAACTGGATGCGCGTGCTCGTGCCCGAGATGGTCTGGCCGATGGCCCGGGCGAGCGCGGTCTTGCCGGTGCCCGGGTAGTCCTCGAGCAGCACGTGCCCCCCGCTGATGCCCGCCGCGAGCACCAGCTCGACGATGTGGCGCTTGCCGAGCACGACCTGCTCGACGTTGCCGGTGAGGATCGAGAACGTCTCGGCGAACCAGGCGGCCTGTTCGGGGGCGATGGTCACGGGTGCAGCGGAGGAAGCAGGCATAGGAGCAACAGTATTCTTCTCGATGGTCTCGGACGGGTCAGGGGGTCGGGGTGCAGGCAGCGGGGATCTCTTGCGTGATCGGGGCGAGGTCCGAGTACGCACCGAACCAAGAAAGCGTGACGGTGGCAGGGCCGTCCGGCACGGCCGGGTCGACGGGCACGGGGTCGCTGAGGTTGTAGGAGCCGCGCGCGGCGCTGGAGACGTTGACGACGTCGCCGGTGTTCTCGGGCACGCACTCACCGAACCACACATCGACGATCGTCGGCGCGGTGGCAGCGGACAGGCCCACCGCGCCCGAACAGATCGCGCCGAGATTCACGTGGCAGGAACGTGCAGACGGATTCGACGGCGCGGCGTCGGCACTCAACGAGAAACTGCTCTGCCACGAACCGTAGAGGTTGTACTGCGGGGCGAAATTGTCCTGAACGGTGATCGACGGCGCCGACTGCAGACCGTAGGAATAGGAGCGCTGACCGGTCTGCGTCGGCGTCGTGGACACGGTGTAGGACGTGTTTCCCCCGGGGCCGTCGACGAACGTGAACGTCACGACCGTCGCGGTCGACGACTCGGCGGCGCCGAATCCGTTCGAGGCGCAGGCCTTGACGAAGTAGGTCGAGTACTGTGCAAGCCCCGTGAGTTGCGGAGACGTCGACTGCACCTCTCCGCCGGACACTCGCAACCGCCCGTCGGGGCGCATCTCGCAGGTCGGCGCGTTCCCCCCTCGCCAGGCAACATAGGCGACCTCGACGGCCTGCGCGCTGCCGTTCGGCTGCGCGCCGACGTTGGTGACACTGACCGATGTGTTCGAGGTCGCCGACGCTTGCGTATTGGACGGATCGAAGAACACAGTTCCCGCCACCGTCACCTGCGTGCTGAACGCGCCTCCCTCGTTGCCCGCGTCGCCGGTGGGCGGCTGGAACTGGCTGACCGGCACGACGGTGA
Organism: Microbacterium galbinum; assembly: GCF_023101185.1. Classification (GTDB taxonomy): domain Bacteria; phylum Actinomycetota; class Actinomycetes; order Actinomycetales; family Microbacteriaceae; genus Microbacterium; species Microbacterium galbinum. The sequence continues at coordinate 1,847,574 of NZ_CP078077.1, read as the reverse complement.
GCGTCCGAGGACCTGGTTCGAGCGCGACGTCGACCGTCGTGGTGCCACCCGCACGTTCGATGACCTGACCTGTCTCCACGACGCGGAAGGCGCGCGCGTCATCGGGCGCATCAATTGAGAGCGAGACGACGCCGCGGCCCCGGTCGGTGACCCCCTGGCGATACACCGGCGCCGCCGTCGCGTTCGACACCGTCGGCGCCGCGTACGCCCAGCTCGTGTGCGCAGAGGTCGGGGCGGATGCGCCGACGGAGTTGACCGCGGATGCCGTGAACGCGTGCGGTTCGCCGTTGACCAGGCCGTTCACCGTGCAGCGGTACAGGCCGCCACCGGCCGGCCCGCACGAGGCGTTCGCGGCCGCGCCGTCCTGCTGGATCGTCACGCCGGTCACCGAGGGGTGCGCGCGTCCGGCCTCACCGAGCGGCACCTCGAGCACGACGGTCGAGCGCGTGTACCCGACGGTCGTGACACTCGCCGGCGCCTGCGGGTAGCCCTGCAGATCGAGGGTGAGGGTGCCCGTGCCGGTGCGGCCCTGAGCATCCGCCACCACGAACGGCACCACGCACTGCCCGCCGGGAGCCTGCCCGCCGCCGGGCCAGCTCGCGGTGATCGCGCGCTCGCCGGACGCGGCGAGCGTCGCGACGTCGCACCGGGCGCCGGAGCCGAGCGACACCAGCTTCAAGCCGGAGCCCTGCTTGCCCGCGAACGGGTCGTACTCGCCGGCGATGTCGACGACGTCGATCGAGCAACTGGGGCTGGTCACGACGCACTGCTTCGTGAAGGTCGCCCCGCGCGGAGCATCCGGCGGCGCCGCCCCGACGACCAGGCGCACGGATGCCGCGGCCTCGCCGTACTGCGAGACGGTCACCTCGACGGCCTCGGCGGTGCCGGGCCGCGCGTCGGCGTGCGCCTCGACGGTGAGCGTCGGGCCGTTCTGCGTGACCGTGAACGAGGCGCCGCTGTAGACGGTGCGGAAGTCGAGCGAACGGGCGTCGCCCTCGCGGCCGCCCTCCCAGCTCGCCATGTTCGCGTAGAGGTCGAAGTCCGCGCTCGCGCCCGGCGCGACGGTGTGGGCGATCGACGAGAGCAGCAGTTGCGGCTCGGCAGGACGGATGCTGATGGGCACGTCGATGTACGACCAGCGCTCCTGGCCCTGGAGCCGCACCGGCACGAGGCACGTGTCGGACCACGGCGATTCGCGGCCGGCGCGATAGGTCGCCTCTCCCCCGCCTGCGGGGAGGCAGACCGCGGCGGCGCGCTGCGTGGTGAACTCGCCCGTTCCGATCTCGACCGCGTCGTTCGCCGCGAGGTCGAGGTAGTCGGCCACGGTGAACGTCGCCTCGGCGTCTTCGTCGACCACGACCGGGGTCGCGCCCGGCGTGATCTGCACCTGCATGTCGTTGAACGCGGGGATGTGCAGGAACCCGTAGGCGACGACGTCGCGTCCGCCCGCGGCAGTGCCCGTGAGCTGGAACGGCACGAGGGTGCCCTCGGCCGGGGCCGCGCCGACGATGCGGTCGCCCTGCACCGAGAAGCCGGGCTGGTCACCCCAGAGGCTGAGCTTCAGCGAGCTCGCGTCGCCCGACGGCCAGCTGACCCGGTCGGTGACGACGTCGATGCCGCGGTCGGCGAGATCGTCGCGGTCGCGCGCGGTGAGCACCGTGTCGGCGACGGTGGGCTGGTCGGTCACGGCGCCATCGGTCACCGAGACGACGATGAGGCCCTGCGCGGTGCTCTGCGTGCGGCTCGACGTCACCGTGTAGAAGTAGGAGTTCGTGCCCGCCACGTCGCCCGCGCGCAGCACGACGCGTCCGTCTTCGAGCGACGTGTCGGGGTCGATCAGCGACTTCAGCCGCTCGTAGAGCGGGTTGCCGGCGACCGGCGGAGCGTTGGGCACCAGTTCGGTGATCTCGAGGTCCCCCTGCGCCGGGTCGAGATCGTTCGCCCGGGGGTCGAGCACGATCGGGGTCGACGACCCGGCCTCGACCCGCACGTAGTCGCTGAAGGTCACCGGGGCCGCATCGTCGATGTCGGCGTCGAGCACGCCGATCCGCACGAGTCCGGTGCCCGTCTCGCCCTGCGGATCGCGCACGGTGTAGCGGAAGGTCGCCTGGCCGCCGTCGACGCCTGCGGCCGGAGCGCGGTAGACGATCGCGTCGCCGCGCGCCGAGATCGTGGCGGTGCCGGCGCCCTTGCCGGGCTGATCGATGCCGGCGAGCACGACGCGGTCGCCGTCGCTGTCCATCCCGGTGGCGGGCACCGACAGCGAGACGGTCTGCCCGCTCAGCACCCGACCCGTGAGCGTGGTGGGCGTGGGAGCACGGTTGGTGCCCGGCGGCACGACGGTCACCGTCACGGCGCCGTCGTCGGAGAGGGACGGGTTGCGCTCGAGCGACACCGAGTACGTGAGCCGGTAGGTGCCGGGCGTCGACGGGGCGAGATAGCGGAGCGCGTTGCCGTCGGCGAAGACGAGTTCTCCCGCCTCACCCGAACCGGTCACCTCCGGCTGCACGACGAGGGGTTCGCCCCGCGGTGCGACGTCGTTGGCGGTCACGTTGATGCGGGTGAGCGACCCCGCCCGCACGGTGATCGCGTCGGGGAAGACGATCGGGCGGGTGACGGTCGACGGCGGCGTGAGGAAGACGGTGACCGTTCCCTCGACGGCCGCACCCGAGCCGTCGGCGACGGTGACGCGTGCCCGGCCGATCACGCCCGGCTCGCCGTCGTCGGTCGTGCCGTTGACGCGGATGCTCTCGTTGTTGACGACGCGCACGCTCAACTGCGGCGACGAGCTCACGGCTCCCGAGAGCATGAGCACGCGGCCCGTCGTGTTCTGCACGGCGCTGAGCACGTCGACCGTGGTGTCCTCGCCCTCGCGCACGAAAGCGGTGAGCGGAGCCATCGCGAGGGGAGCCGCCCCGTCGACCGCCGTGATGCGGATCACGGCCGACTGCTCGGCCTGCGTCGTGGCATCCTGCGCGGTGTACGTCACGACGTACTGACCGGGCTCGGCGACCGTGAGCTCGACGTCGCCGGAGGCGAGGTTCGGCGCGACCTCGAGGCCCGCCGCCGTCGCCGCCGTCTGCACGGCGTCGACCAGGCGGTATGACCCGGAGCCCCCGGAGAGGTGATCGGAGATGCGAATCGACTGGGGCTCCCCCACCCGCGCGGTCAGGGCGACCGGGGAGGCGAGGAGCGCGGGGCTGCCGGTGACCTGCACGTCGAGGTTCTTCTCGGCGCGCGCACCGTGCACGTCTTCGACCACGACGGTCACGGGGATGACGGCATCCGAGGCGTTCGGGTCGGTGTGGCGGATCGCGACCCGACCGTCGGCCATGGGAACGACCATCACGGGGGCGGCGGAGTCGGTCTCGTAGGCGTCGACGAGCACGAAGGGATCGCCCTCGGGGTCGACCCACCCCGACAGCGCCGAGACGACCGTGCTGCCGCCCGGGAGCAACTGCGGTGTCGGCCACTCCTGCTGGCACGCGTCGACACCGCACCAGACCGGGGCGGAGTTCACCTCGGGATCGACGACGGTGAGCGTGACGGTGGCGGGCGGCGACACCGCGGCCCCGTCGGTCACGGCGTACGTGAAGGAGGCCTGTCCGCTCGTCGCGGTCACGTCGACGACGAGCGACTGTCCGTCGGACACGAGCGACAGCCGACCGAAGCCGTCGTCGCCGAGCCCCGCCGACACCGACTCAGGGTCGATCGTCAGGACGTCCTTCTTGTTCGGATCGTGGTCGTTGAGCAGCACGGGCAGGATGACCTGCTCGCCGGCCCGCACGCCGAACGAGTCGTCGACGGCGACGGGCGGCATCTGCTCCGCCACGTCCTCGACGATGATTGTGCCCTCCTGCTGCTCGGTGTCGTCGTCGATCGCCCACTGCTCGAGTGGGATGAGCACGCCGTCCGGTGCCGTCCAGAGCAGACCGGTGCCGATCTCGCTGAGCACCACGCGGTCGCCGTTGCCCTGGAAGACCGGTTCGATGGTCGCGGACTCGAGCGCGTCCTCGGGGACGGACAGCGACGTGGTCTCGCCGCCGGCCCACAGGGTGCCGGACCCGGTGTCGAGCCAGGCGGCGTAGGTCGTCGTGCCGACGACGACGGGGCGCGCGGGGACGCCGGATGCTTCGGCGATCCGCTCCGAGTCGCCCGAGGCGAGCGCCACCGAGACGAGACCGTCGGAGTCCGCGACGACGACGTCGTCGCCGGATGCCGCGCCCGCCTGCAGTCGTGCGCCCTCGGCGACGTCGATCGTGATCGGGGCGTCGGCGCCCGACGCCCAGAGTCGCCCTTCCGCGGACTGGAGCATCGCCCAGCGATCGCCGACCACGGTGAGCTCGAGACCGTCACCGCCCTCGGGGGCGTCGGACACCTCGGCACCGTCACCGAGGAAGCGGTGCTCATCGATGTCGAACCGGCGCACCGCGCCCTCTTCGGCCGAGTAGAGCGCGAGCACGCCCTCGGGCGAGAGGCCGATCGCATCGGCCGTGTACGACGGCGGGTCCTCGCCCTCCTCGACCTCGACCGCGGCGAAGGGGTCGACCAGAGCCGTGCCCGCCCCCGCCTCGAGAGTGGTGACCGAGACCTGTCCGGTGTCGGTGCGATAGGCCACGTACGGCCCGGCCGACACGATCTCTCGGGTTCCGGCCGGGGTCGGCTCGGAGGCGAGAGGAATGCCCTCCTCGCCGGCATCCGCGATCAGGTCTCCGGGGCTCGCGGGATCGAGGTCCCAGCGCTGGCGGTTGCCCTGCGCGTAGAGCACGGCCGAGGAACCGCTCTGCCACACGGCTTCGGGATCGTCGACGTTGCGCACCGTGTCGATCTCGGCGAGGTCGGTGTTGACCCGTGCGTACTGGCCGCTGTCGCGCATGACCCAGACGGCCGATTCCAGACGGGGCACCTCCTGCGACTGGTAGCCCTGCGCCGTGACGGCGAGGGTGACGACCACGGCGAGAGCCGCGACGCCCGAGATCGCGGCGATGACCCGCCCGCGGGAGCGGGGCTTCGTCGCGGTGCGGTCGCGGTCGCCGATCGCCATCACAGGACCCCGGTGAGGAAGAGGATGCCGACGCCGACGCCCGCGATCACGACGGCGCCCACGAGCGCGCCGATCACTCCGGCGACGAACGGAGAACGCGACGGGGCCCGGGTCGCGACCGGTAGGTCGTCGCGGTCACGGGCAGCGCCCTGCTGCTTCGCGGCGCGTGCGGCGCGACGGGAGTCGGGAGCGACGGTGGTGACGACGGGGCCGCGGGGCGCGGCATCCGAGAAACTGACCGGCGAGGCCGCGGCCCACTCGGCGGATGCCGCTTCGAAGGCGGTGGGCGCGATGCCGAGCTCGTACTGCGCATGACGCAGACGGTCGGCGAACGCGGCCATGCTCGGGAACCGGCGCGCCGGATCCTTTTCCATCGCCGTGGCGAGGATCTCGTCGATGACCTTCGGCATGCCCGCGAGCGGCAGCGGTGTGTACTTGGCCTTCACGATGCGCTGCGTGAGCAGCTCACGCGTGTTCGACGCACGGTCGTCGCGCTCGAAGGGGCTGCGGCTGGAAAGGAGGGTGTACAGCGTCGCCCCGAGGCTCCAGACCTCGCTGGGCACCGAGCCCGACACCTTCTCCTGCAGCACCTCGGGGGCGCTCCACGGGATCGACATCGCGATGGTCTCGGAGTCCCCCTCGTCGAGCACCGCGGCCGCGATGCCGAAGTCGGCGAGCACAGGGGCACCGAGCGAGTTGATGAGCACGTTCGAGGGCTTGATGTCGCGATGCAGCAGTCCCGCCCGGTGCACGGTCTCGAGCGCGCCGGCGATGCGCACGCCGATGTCGAGCACCTCGGCGAGCGGCAGCGGTGCCTTCTTGTAGCGGGCGCTCATCGTGTCGGGGCAGTACTCCATCGCGAAGTACGGGCGCCCGTCCGACGAGATCGACGCCTGATAGATCGTGACGATCGACGGATGCGCGCTGAGGCGGGCGGAGATGTCGGCCTCGACGTTGAACGCGCGCAGCACGTCGGAGTTCACGGCATCCGCCAGCAGCACCTTCACCGCGGCGACGCGGCGGGGCATGTCCTGCTCGTAGAGGAAGACGTCGGCGAACCCACCGGAGCCCAGCGGGCGCACGTAGCTGTAGCCCGACAGCACCGGAGGCGTGGAGGCAATCCGCTTCGCCACTCGCCCTCCCCCGGGAATTGTCATCGACGGGGGTCGCATCGAAAGCGCCGCGGCACGAGCGCACCGCGGGTTCCCCCGCGCACGAGTATAACCGCGACCGGCGACGCGCTCAGGCGCGCCAGCATCCCTCGATGTGATCGTCGACCATTCCCGCCGACTGCATCAGCGCGTACATGGTCGTCGCACCGACGAAGCGGAACCCCCGCTTGCGCAGTTCCTTGCTCATCGCGGTCGACTCCGCGGTCACCGCCGGCACATCGGCGAACGACGCCGGGCGGGTGTCGGATGCCGGCGGCGCGAACGACCACATCAGCTCATCGAGCTCGCCCTCGGCCATGCCGCGCACGAGCTGCGCATTGCCGATCGTCGCCAGGATCTTCGCTCGGTTGCGGATGATGCCGGCGTCGCCCATCAGGCGCTCGACGTCGTCGTCGCCGAACTCCGCGACGACCGCCGGGTCGAACCCTGCGAACACCTCGCGGAATCGCGGGCGCTTGCGCAGGATCGTGATCCACGACAGACCGGCCTGGAAGCCCTCGAGCGCCATCTTCTCGAAGAGGGCCCGATTGCCGTGCAACGGGGTGCCCCACTCCTCGTCGTGATAGCGGCGGTACTCGGCGTCGTCACCCACCCAGCCGCAGCGCGCGCGTTCGTCGGGACCGGTGATCAACGAGCTCATGCCCCCACGCTAGCGGCGGCCACCGACACGGCCCCTCGCGGTGGGGCGCTTCGACAGGCTCAGCGACCCAGTGAGGGCTCAGCGACCCAAAGCACTGGGTCCCTGAGCTTGTCGAAGGGCCCACCCCGCGCACCTCAGTCGGCGAAGGTGGAGGCGTCGATCACGAAGCGGTAGCGCACGTCCGACGCGAGCACGCGCTCGTAGGCGGCGTTGATGTCGGATGCCGGGATCACCTCGATCTCGGCGGCGATGCCCTTCTCGGCGCAGAAGTCGAGCATCTCCTGCGTCTCGCGGATGCCGCCGATGTTGGAGCCGGAGATCGACTTGCGTCCGCCGATGAGCGATCCGACGAACAGGGGAAGCGCATCGGACGGCATCCCCACGCACACCATAGCCCCGTCGACGTCGAGCATTCCCAGGTACGACCGCAGATCGATCGGCGCGCTGACCGTATTGAGGATCATGTCGAACGAGCCGCGCAGCGAGCGGAAGGTGTCGTCGTCGCTCGTCGCGTAGTAGTGGTCGGCGCCCAGGCGCAGACCGTCGTCCTTCTTGCTCAGCGTCTGGGAGAGAACGGTGACCTCCGCCCCGAGCGCGTGAGCGATCTGCACACCCATGTGACCGAGCCCGCCGAGACCCACGACCGCCACCCGCGAATCCGGCCCGACCTCCGCGTGCCGCAGGGGCGAGTAGGTCGTGATGCCCGCGCACAGCAGGGGCGCGGCGACATCGAGCGCGAGCGCATCCGGGATCCTCACGACGAAGCCCTCCGTCACGACGACCTTCTCGGAGTAGCCGCCCTGCGTGATCGTGCCGTCGCGGTCGACGCTGCCGTAGGTGAAGACGGCGCCGTTGCGGCAGAACTGCTCCTCGCCGCGCCGGCACTGGTCGCACTCCCCGCAGGAGTTGACCATGCAGCCGACACCGACGCGGTCGCCGACCGCGTGCTTCGTGACCTCGGCACCGATGGCCGCGACCGTGCCGGTGATCTCGTGTCCCGGCGCGAGAGGGTACTCGCGGGCACCCCAGTCGCCCCGCACCGTGTGGATGTCGGAATGGCAGATGCCGGCGAAGGCGACATCGATCAGAACATCGTGGGGGCCGAGCTCTCGCCGCTCGATCGTCGTCTTCTCGAGGGGAGCGGCTTCGGAGGGGGCGGCATAGGCGTTCACGCGGGTCATGCACACGACGTTACCCGCGCCGCCTGTCCCCTCTTCTCAGAGTCGCGTCTTCTCAGAGTCGCGGACCGCGGATCGCCGTCATCAGCAGACGCACGCCGAAGCCGGTCACGGCCACGCCGACGATCGCGCAGAAGACCATGGGCGGCCAGGCCCAGATCTCGGTGTTGCGCCAGGGGATCGTGTCGGTCAGCACCCACTCGACTCGGATGCCGACGGCCACCACGGCGACGAGGAAGACCGCGCCGAACAGGATCACCACGGTGCAGGCGAGCACTCGCCCGGCCCGGGACGGCGCCGGGAGCGGAGCGTCGTCGTCGGGCGTGCCGTCATCGAGTGACGAATAGTCGACCTCGCGACGGAAGTATCGCCAGAGAAAGCTCATGCCGACGATTATCCCGTCTTCCGCGCAACGGCCCCGAGTCGATACGGTGAGCACGAGACTCTGGAGGGGAAGTCCCATGCACCGATCGTCCGCGCTCGCGCGTGTCCTGACCGTCATCGTCGCCGTGGTTCTCGCGCCCGTCGGCGCCGGACTCCTCGCCGGAGGGGGCCGGGTCTGGATGTCCTCGGTCTTCCAGTACGCCCGTGAGCTCGACCTCGCGGAGCTGGCCGGACCGACCGCACTGCAGGTCTTCGGCATCCTGCTGCTCGTCGCCGTGGTGGTCACGGGGATCTGGAGCTCGGCGGGGCTCATCGCGGTCGGCGTGCTCTCCCTCGCACCGATCGTCTTCGCGATGTTCCCGGCCGCGCTGATCACCTCGCAGCGCGCGGTCCGCCTCCCCCTCGAGTGGACCGACGGCATCATCTACGGCGTGCCGCTCGTGCTCTTCCCCGCGCTCGGAACGATGGGGGTGGTCCTGGCCCTCGCGCGTCGACGCCCCGAGCCCAAGGGTGCGGGCCTCGGCATCGTCGGCGGCATCCTCGCCCCCGTCCTGCTCGCTTTCGGCGCGGGACTCCTCGCCTGGGGGATCGGAACCGGGATGCTGTACGCCTACCAGCGCTTCGAGATGGCCGTGCAACCCGTCGCCGTGGCCGCGGTGCTCGGTGGGGTGATCCTCGTGGTGATCGGGATCGCGGTGACGCGCTGGTCGCCGTTCGCGCTCCTGCTGCCCGCGCTCGCGCTTCTCGTGGTCAACGCGCTCGTGCTTCTCCCCGACGTGTTCTTCCCTGCGCTCTTCCAGTTGCCGCGGGAGATCAGCAGCACGCTCCCGGCCCTTCTGCTCTTCGGCACCGGCACGGCAGCGGCTTTCTTGTACCTCTCTTATACGTTCGTGCTGCAACGGGTGCGCTCGCGGGCGCAGCAGACCCCGGCAGCCCCGGTCGCGGCTTCGTCGTCCGAGCAGCTCCCGAGTCAGCATCCGATCTACCCGCCGTCGCCCGCACAGTACTTCCCGGGAACGGGGATGGGTCCTGCGGCGCACTCCCCGGCGATTCCGACCTACCCGCCCGCCCCGGGCACCGGTCCGACCCGTTCATAACTCCGGAGAATCGACGAAAAGGGCCCGATCACGCCGATCGGGCCCTTTTCCATGCAGTTCCTCCGGAGTTGTGAACCCCGGCTCAGTGCTTCTTCGCGGCGCGCAGCGCCTTCTCCTGGATCGGAGCCTCGCCCGAGGCCGCGAGGTCGGCGTAGTACGCGCGGGCCTCGTCCTGCCGGGCCTTCTCCGCACCCGAGGCGATCGGCGCACGCACGTGCTCGGGCTCGTAGCCGAACGCGTTCACGAGGTCGAGCGCGTGCGGCCGCAGGCGGGCGCAGAGCCGGTCGATGTAGCTCGACACCGCCGCGGCGCGCTGCGTCGACAGACGCCCGTTGATCAGGTGCCAGGCGAGGTGCTTCTCGATGAGCTGCAGGCCGAAGAGGTCGCGCAGCCACGTGAGCACGGCCTTCGTCTGCTCGTCGTCGACGGTGTGCACGGCATCCGTGAACGCCTCCCACTGCAGCAGCTCACCGTGAGCGCGGGCCGCTTCGATGAGCTCGGCCTGGTTCTCGTTGAACAGGCGGGCGCCGAGCGCCCTGTCCTTCGCACCGGGACGCAGTCGGTTCGCGATGTCGGCCACCATCTGCTGCACGCGCTCGGTGAGCAGCTGGTGCTGCTGCTCCTCGCGCAGTCCGTTCTCGACCGACCGCGAGACCTGTCCGAGGTCGGCGACCGACTGACCGAACTGGCGCAGTCCCGCACCGTGGAAGAGCTTGCCGGCGGTCATCCCCACCGCGTACTTGGCGAGGGCAGCGGCATCCTTGCCCTTGAACTGGCTCGCGTAGTCGGTGAGCAGGCGCTTGCCGACGAGCTGCAGCAGCACGTTGTTGTCGCCCTCGAAGGTGACGTAGATATCGAGGTCGGCGCGCAGTCCGACGAGACGGTTCTCGAACATGAAGCCCGCACCGCCGCACGCCTCGCGCGCCTCCTGCAGCGTGTCGAGCGCATGCCAGGTCGACAGCGGCTTGAGCGCCGCGGCGAGGGTCTCGAGGTCTTCGCGGTCGTCGGGGGTGTCGGTGCGCCCCGAGAAGACGCCGTCGAACTTCCGCAGGAACTCGTCGTGCGCGAAGATCTGCGCGTAGGTCGTGGCCAGGCGCGGGAGCAGGCGGCGCTGGTGCTTGCCGTAGTCGAGCAGCACGACCTCCTGCCCGTCGACGCCGTCGAACTGGCGGCGCTGGGTCGCATACGTGATCGCGATGTGCAGGCCGAGGGCGGACGCCCAGGATGCCGCACCGTCGAGCGAGACGCGCCCCTGCACGAGGGTGCCGAGCATCGTGAAGAAGCGGCGACCGGGGCTGTCGATGGCGCTGGTGTAGGTGCCGTCGGCGGCGACGTCGCCGTACTTGTTGAGCAGGTTGGTGCGCGGGATGCGCACCTGATCGAAGCTCAGGCGCCCGTTGTCGATGCCGTTGAGTCCGCCCTTGAGTCCGTCGTCCTCACGGCCGATGCCGGGGAGATCGACGCCATCGTCTCCGCGCAGCGGCACGTAGAAGCAGTGCACGCCGTGGTTCACACCGTTCGTGATGAGCTGCGCGAACACGGTCGCGGCGATGCCGTGCAGACCCGCGTTGCCGAGGTACTCCTTCGTCGCCCCGCGAAACGGGGTGTGGATGACGAACTCCTCGGTCGCGGGGTCGTAGGTCGCGGTGGTGCCGACCGCGGCGACGTCCGATCCGTGGCCGATCTCGGTCATCGCGAACGCGCCGGGAATCGAGAGGTCCATGATGCCGGGCAGCCACTTCTCGTGGTGCTCCTTCGTGCCGAGCTGCAGCACGGCCGATCCGAAGAGGCCCCACTGCACACCCGACTTGATCTGCAGGCTCGGATCGGCGACGACGAGCTCTTCGAAGCTCGCGATGTTGGCGCCGTTGTTCTCCTCGCCGCCGAGCGACTTCGGGAACGCCCGGTGCACGGCCTTCTTCTCGACGAGCAGGTGCAGCTGGCTGAGCACGCGCTCGCGGTGCTCGTCCTTGCCGAGGTCGTCCTGCCGCCAGAAGGCGGAGTCCTTGATCATCTCGCGGGCCTCGCGGCGGGTGTCGCCCCAGGTCCCCAGCAGGAGATCGTTGACGCGGGCGACATCGATGGCGGGGCTGGTGGCCTCGACGATCGGGGTCTTCGTGGTGCGGACGGCGGCGTCGACCATGAGCATTCCTCTCGGAGAAGAAGGTGGAGTGCTCTTATCGTAGAACTCCGACAACTTCGGGCGAAGTCACCTGTGCATCCTCTCCAAGTCCCTGTCGGGATGTGCCCGCGTCGGGTTGTCGGTTGCTCACAGTCCGGCGTCGCTTCCACCTCCGCACGACCCAGAGCTGCACCTTGCGCCAGGTCACGTCACGCACGAAGATCATGTCGCTGAAGATCATCACGAGCGAGAAGAACGGCAGCGACATCAGGACGCCGATGCCCGCGTGCATGCCGGTGATCGCGATCAGTCCGAAGATGCGCGTCCACCGGTTGAGGAGCGTCAGCGGGAAGAGCAGTTGCATGTAGACGCTCAGCCAGGAGGCGATGAAGATCGCCGGAGTCACGTGCCAGGCGATCTCGTTGAGCCAGGGGAACAGAATGAACTGCTCGAGACGCAACGGGTAGTAGGCGGCGATGCCCTCGGTCCACATCGACCCCTGCAGCTTCCACAGCGCGCTGGTGATGTAGACGATGCACAGCTGCGCGCCGATGAGGATGACGGCGACGTTGTTCGACAGCACCGGCACCCAGCGCGGCAGCACACGGCCGCGGAACGAGAGCGGATGCTCGTCACGGGTCACCCGTCGACGGCGCGCATCGAGCGACCAGCGCCGCGACGTGTCGGCGAGCAGGAGGAAGAGGAGCATCACCCGGAACGTCTGGTAGTGGCCGGTGTTGAGCACGAGCGGGTTCGTCGACGCGTAGCCGAGCCACAGCAAGACGAAGAGCGGAGCGATGATCCGCATCCGCCAGCCCAGCAGGTACGCCACGGCGACCGCGAGCAGCAGGGCGAGCTTGAGATAGGTGAACCAGTCCGGATCGCTGCGCGAGAACAGGATCGAGATCGGCCAGATGTAGGTGTTCACCCCGCTCGGTCGATACAGCGATTCTCCCCAGCGCGATCCTTCACCGAAGGTATAGGAGTAGTCCGGCAGATAGAGCAGGATGCTGACGATCGTGAGTCCCGCGAAACCGATGCGCATCACGGCGAGGCCGTAGGTCGCGTGCCGGCGATCGAGCAGCCAGTGGAGCAAGGAATCCCAGAGTCGGGTGACCGCGTTCATCCGGCATCCTCCTCGTCGCCGGTCAGCGAGCCGGTCACGCCGGCCGCTTCGGCCCAGTGCAGGAACGTGCGCGCGAACGCGTCTTCGCTCTGCTGCGACCAGTCGAGCACGGGGCGCCAGCCCAGCTGCGTATAAGAGGAGTCGGGGCGGACGGCATCCGGGTCGTTGCGGTCGTCCCACCGGATCACCGGACTGTAGACCGACCGGGTCTGCACGGCGAGGATCTCGCCGTCGTCGCCCCAGAGTGCGCGCGCCGCCTGCGTCGCGTACGACGTCGTGTAGTTCGTGGCGCGGATGAAGGAACGCACATCACCCGCGTTCGCATCGTCGGCCGCGAGCAGAGCCTCGTTCAGTTCGGCCAGGTCAGGGCTCGTGTGGAAGTTCTCCTCGACGACCGCCTTCTGCGCCTCGGTGAGCTTGCCGAACGAGGTCATGAGCTGCTCGGCTCCGATCACCGTGAGCTGCTTGCGCAGCACGCGGCGGTACGGTTCGGCGAGTTCGATGGCCGTGACGTCGACCCACTTCGTCTCGACCCGCTCGCCGTCCGGCGTCTCGACCCACGCCCGCACCCAGAGGTTGCGGTCGGCGCTGGCCGGGTCGGGGGCGAAGATCCGGTAGTCCTGCACGAAGTAGGGCCGGATCCAGGCATCCGCCGCCCGACCGGGCAGCGCCTCGTATTTGACCTCCGTCGACGGGACGTTGAACACGGCGGTGAGAGCGATGTGCACCGCCGCCAGGAGGAGCGCTGCCGCGCTGGCGACTTTCGCCGCCTTCGGAATCGGCTGCGCTCTCGTCGACGTGTGGGTCATCTGCGTCCTCTGCTCGGCGTGCTGCGGAGACGTACGGCGGCACCCGAGCCGGGGGATCCCGGGTGCCGCCGATCGTGATCGGTCACGTCTTCGACGTCACCGACATCCGCCTCCTCCGCGCGCCGGCCGCGAGGGCCGCACCGGCCAACAGGAATGCCAGGCCCCAGACCAGCGACGGTCCGGATTCCGCACCCGTGGTCGCCAGACCCGACGGGGTCACTCGGAACTGGATGGAGACCGATCCGGACTCCGCTCCGGTGAGCGTCACGGTGTGGATGCCGAGATCCTGCGTTGCCGGGATCGTCCAGGTGAATGTCACCTGGCCGGCCGCGTTCGCGACCTGCGTGCCGAGGTTGAGCGGCGCGGACTGCATGACGCCCGTCACCACCTCACCCGGCCGGAACCCGGTTCCCGTCGCGGACTGGGACTCGCCCTGTGCGCGCTGCGGGTAGAGGATCGTGATCCCGAGCTCGGAACCCGGATCGGTTCCGGTGTCCGTACCCGTGTCGGTTCCGGTGTCGGTACCCGTGTCGGTGTCCGTACCCGTGTCCGTGTCGGTGCCGGGGTCAGCGCCCGGATCCGTGTCGGTGTCGGTTCCCGGATCCGTGTCCGTAGCGGTGTCCGTGTCCGTACCGGTGTCGGTATCGGTACTTGTGTCCGTGTCCGTACCCGTGTCGGTGTCCGTACCCGTGTCCGTGTCCGTACCGGTGTCGGTGTCCGTACCCGTGTCGGTGTCCGTGTCCGTACCCGTGTCGGTGTCCGTACCCGTGTCAGTGTCCGTACCCGGGTCCGTGTCCGTACCGGTGTCGGTGTCCGTACCCGTGTCGGTGTCCGTGTCCGTACCCGTGTCGGTGTCCGTACCCGTGTCCGTGTCCGTACCGGTGTCAGTGTCCGTACCCGTGTCGGTGTCCGTGTCCGTACCCGTGTCGGTGTCCGTACCCGTGTCGGTGTCCGTACCCGGATCGGTATCCGTGTCGGTTCCCGGATCGGTGTCCGTACCGGTGTCCGTGTCGGTACCCGTGTCGGTATCCGTACCCGTGTCGGTATCCGTACCCGTGTCGGTGTCCGTACCCGTGTCCGTGTCCGTACCCGTGTCCGTGTCCGTACCCGGATCGGTATCCGTGTCGGTTCCCGGATCGGTGTCCGTACCGGTGTCGGTATCCGTACCCGTGTCGGTGTCCGTACCCGTGTCCGTGTCGGTTCCCGGATCGGTGTCCGTACCGGTGTCGGTATCCGTACCCGTGTCGGTGTCCGTACCCGTGTCCGTGCCCGTATCCGTGTCCGTGTCGGTACCCGTGTCCGTGTCCGTACCCGTATCCGTATCCGTACCCGTGTCGGTGTCCGTACCCGGATCGGTATCCGTGTCGGTGCCCGGGTCCGTCACCGGATCGGTGTCGGTTCCGGTGGCCTCGACCACAAGGTCGGCCTCCACGGTGTTGCCGTTCACGTCCTCGCCGACCACTGTGTAGTCACCCGGCTCGGCCGTTCCCGGAACCGTCAGCTGCGTCCCCGCGGGCACCACGCCGTTCTCGTCGGTCTCGGCGGTGACGGGAGCACCCACCGGGTCGCCCGCAGCGTCCTCAATCTGGAACGTGACGTCGGTCAGCGGCGGCCAGCCGTCAGAGGTGACCGTGGTCGCAGCTCCCGGCGCGACCGGGCTGGTCACGTCGAGCGTCGGCGCGAACGCCTCCACCGTCACGTCTCCCTCACCGGTGTTGCCGTTCTCGTCGGTCCCGACGACCGTGAAGGTGCCGGGGTCGGCATCGGCCGGAACCGTGATCGTCGTTCCGGGCGGAACGTCGCCGTTCTCGTCGGTCGTGACGATGACGGGCTCGCCCACGGGGTCGCCGTTCTCGTCTTCCAGCTGGAACGTGACCTCCGTCAGCGGCGGCCACCCACCCGACGTGATCGTCGTGGGCTGCCCCGGCTTCACCGGACCCGAGAGCTCGACGGTCGGGGCCCAGGCCTCCACCGTCACATCACCCTCACCCGTGTTGCCATCCGCATCCGTGCCGACCACCGTGAAAGTGCCCGGATCCGCGTCGGCCGGGACCGTCAGCGTCGTCCCCGCGGGGATGTTGCCATCGGCATCCGCCTCGACCGTGATGGGGTCACCGACCGGGTTGCCGTCGGCATCCTCCAGCTGGAACGTGATGCTCGCCAACGGCGGCCACCCACCCGACGTGATCGTCGTGGGCTGCCCCGGCTTCACCGGCCCCGAGAGCTCGACGGTCGGGGTCCAGGCCTCCACCGCCACATCCCCCTCACCCGTGTTGCCATCGGCATCCGTGCCGACCACCGTCAGTGTGCCGGGATCGGTGCCGACCGGAACGGTCAGGACCGTGTCGGCCGGGATGTTGCCATCGGCATCCGCCTCGACCGTGATCGGGTCACCGACCGGGTTGCCGTCGGCATCCTCCAGCTGGAACGTGATGCTCGCCAGCGGCGGCCACCCACCCGACGTGATCGTCGTGGGCTGCCCCGGCTTCACCGGACCCGAGAGCTCGACCGTCGGCGTCCACGGCTCCACCGTGACCGTCGCTTCCGCGGTGATCCCTTCGACGCCGGTACCGACGACCGTGTAGTCGCCCGGCTCCGTGCCGACGGGAACCGTGAGTACGGTCCCTGCGGGCACGTTGCCCTCGGCATCCGTCGTGACCGTCACCGGAGCACCGACGGGCTCACCCTCGGCGTCTTCCAACTGGAACGTCACCGACGTCGCCGGCGGCCATCCGACCGACGCGATCGTCGTCGCCTGACCCGGCTTCACCGGACCCGACGCCTCGACGGACGGGGTCCACGGAGCCACCACGAGCGGCCCCTCAGCCGTATCGCCCTCGCCCTCACCGACGACGACGTAGTCGCCCGGGTCGGTCGAGATCGGGACCGTGAGGGTCGTGCCGGCCGGGATGTTGCCGTCGATGTCGGTCGTCACCGTGACCGGGTCGCCGACGGGATCGCCGGCCTCGGTCTCGATCTGGAAGGTGACGTCGACCGCGGCGGGCCACCCGCCCGAGGCGATCGTGGTCGTCTGGCCCGGCTTCACCGGACCGGATGCCGTCAGCTGCGGCGTGCCCGGAACGGCGAGCACCGTGACGGTGCCCTCGGCCGTGTTTCCGAACTCGTCCTCACCGGCGACCGTGTAGTCGCCGATCGCGGAGCCGGCCGGAACCGTCAGCGTCGTGCCCGCGGGGATGTTGCCGTCCTCGTCGGTCGTCACCGTCACCGGGGTGCCGACAGCGGCGCCGGTGGGGTCTTCGAGTTCGAAGGTGACCTCGGCCTCGGCGGGCCAGCCGCCCGAGGTGAGCGTCGTGGACTCTCCGACCGTGATCGGACCGGTCGCCGAGACCGTCGGCGTGTAGGCCTCGACCACCAGCGGCGCTTCGACCGTCTGATCACCGGCGGATGCCGTGATCGTGTAGTCGCCGGCTGCCGCCGTGGGCGGAACCGTCAGCGTCGTTCCGGCGGGGAAGTCTCCGTCGCCGTTCGTCGTCACACTGATCGGATCACCGACCGCCGTTCCCTCCGCATCGGCGAGCTGGACGCTCACGGCGGTGTTCGCCGGCCAACCGCTGGAGGTCAGCGTGGTGGGCTGTCCCGGTTTCACCGGACTCGTCGCCTCGAGCAGAGGAGCGAGCGCGTTCGGCCCTGCTTCGGCTCGAGCGAGCACGAGCGTGCCCACCCCGCCTCCGCCGGCGATCGCGCCGACCGTGAGGACGAACGCCTCCTGGCTGTAGATCGGGCCGTTGTCGGGCTGCACGTTACCGCGGAGCGAGACGACGCCGTTGAGCAGGCTGACCGCCGGGGCGATCGCGGTGACGATCCCCGTGACCGCCGTTGTCACGGTGGGCACGACGGTGTTGACGACACCACCCGGTCCGAGCAGCACGGTGTTGATCGGCCCTGCGAGAGCCGCGACGAGCGTGCCGAGGGGGATCGGGACGTTCGCTCCCGCCACCTTGACCGTGATCGTGGCCGCCGGAGCGGGCGATCCCGGAGCGCCGGTGATGCTGCCGAGGGTCTGGTTCGTCACCGCGATCACGACGCCGGTTCCGAGGTCGATCGGCGTCGTGGAGCAGGTGGCGCCGGTGCCCACGACGCAGACGGTGCCGGAGATGTTCAGGACCGCGGCGTTGAGCGTGGTGGTGAGCGTCGTGCGCACGAGCTCGGGAACCGTGCCGAGCACGTTCCCGACGCGGGTGATCAGGTTGTTGAGCACTTCCGCCGAGAGCACTTCCTCATCGACCTCGAGGCTGTTGAGTCCCCGGCCAGTCGTATCCTTCAGCAACTCATCGAGATCAGCCGAGACGACTCCTGTGCGCAGGTTGACCGTCACCACGTCATCGCCGATGGGCGTGTCGAGGAGGGTGTTCAGCGCCTGATTCACCTGGGTGGTGATGGTGATGTTCAGGTTCGGGTTGCCGAGGATCGGTGTCAGCGCGGCGTTGAGACCTGCAATCGCACCGGCCAGGAGGCCGTCCGGTCCGGTGAGCGTGCCCACGGCCGTGTCGACGGTCGAGGCGACACCGCCGGTACCGACGAGCGTGTTCGTGAGGCCGGCCACCGCGGGAAGCTGGAGCGTCACCGTTCCTCCGGCGACGTTGTAGTCGCGGGAGACGGTCCCGTCGCCCGCAAGAGAAACCTCGGAGCTGATCGCCCCGAGCGAGACGTCGAGATCGCCGACGACGCTGGTCACCGTCGAGCCGAGCAGACCCTGCAGGTTGAGCGAGGCATTCGCCGGGTAGGCCCCGGTGCCGGTCGTATCGACCACGCCGTTGTCGGCGACCGCGCCGGCTACGGCACGGCTCGAACCGTCGGGATTCGATACGGAGTACTGATTCACCGCCCCGAGGGACAGGAAGTTCGAGAGCGCGGGAACGCTGAGTCCGCTCGGGATGCCGATGCTCAGCGCGTTCAACGCGGTGAGGTTCAGCGCCCCGGTCGAGACGTTCGGTTGCCCGGTCGACCCGTCGTTCGTCGTCTCGACCCCTTGCAGGGCTACGACGTCATCGAGCGGTAGTCCGCCGAGCAGAAGACTGCCCGTGAGGAACCGCGAACTGGAGGCAGACTCGTCCCCTGGAGCTGCCACCGCCGCTGTCGGGGCGATGACGCTCCCGACCACCACTGCACTGATTGCTGCTACTGCGAGGATTCTGCTTTTGGGCAGAGTCCTCCTTCGTGTACTGCTCATTTGCCCTCCCGTGATGTCGAACGAAGTTCGTCGTCACTAGGCCCCCCCAGGAACCGGCTTCTTTACCGGTCAGGCGCAAGTAAGAGTGTTTCTACGGGAGATTTCGATGGTTGTCTAGGCGTTCAGTGAATTCCATTTCAAGAATATTCGGGGTCGCGAAACGTCGTTGTGCGCCCCGTGTCATCGACGGAGACGCTGGTGGAGAGGATCAGTTGGCGGCGATGACCGAGAGCACGGCGTCGCCGTAGTCGTCGCGCTTCTTCGCTCCGATGCCGCTGATGCCATCGAGGTCGGCAAGGCTGGCCGGGCGGTTCTCCGTGAGGGCGCGGAGCGTGGCGTCGCTGAACACCATGTACGCGGGTCTGCCCAGTTCACGAGCGGTTTCCGCACGCCAGACCCGGAGGGCTTCGAAGAGCGGCCGGTCGTCGGCATCCACCGAATCCGCGGCCGTCGCCTTGCGTACGCGCGTGGTCGTCGCACGCCCGATCGTGTCTTTGCGCAGGGGCACGGCGGTCTCTCCGCGCAGCACTCCGGCGGCCTGTTCGCCGGGCGCGAGGGTGCCATATTCCCCCTGCGCCATGAGAATGCTCCGGGCGAGAAGTTGGCGAACCACACTGCGCCAATCCTGATCCGAGAGATCGGACCCGATGCCGTAGGTGGCGAGCTTGTCGTGGCCCTGTTGGCGGATGCGTTCGGTCGACGCGCCGCGGAGGATATCGATCAGGTGCCCCGCGCCGAAGGCCTGGTTGCGCTCGCGCTTGAGGCGCACGATCGTCGAGAGCAGCTTCTGGGCGGGGACGAGTCCGTCGAAGGTCTCGGTGTCTTCGAGGCAGGTGTCGCAGTTGCCGCAGGGCTGCGACTCCTGGCCGAAGTAGCCGAGCAGGTTCTGCCGGCGGCACTCGACCGTCTCGCACAGGGCCAGCATCGCGTCGAGGTGCTGTCCCATGCGCATCTTGAAGGTGCGGTCGCCGGGGCTCTGGTCGATCAGGCGCCGCTGCTGCACGACATCGCCCAGGCCGTAGGCCATCCAGGCGACGGACGGCTCGCCGTCACGCCCCGCCCGGCCCGTCTCCTGGTAGTAGCCCTCGACCGACTTGGGCAGGTCGATATGAGCGACGAAGCGCACATCGGGCTTGTCGATGCCCATGCCGAAAGCGATCGTCGCCACCATGACGACGCCGTCTTCGCGCAGGAACCGCGACTGGTTGGCGGCCCGCACCTCGGCGGGGAGACCCGCGTGGTAGGGCAGGGCGTCGAGGCCCTGCGCGGCGAGATACGTGGCGGTCTGCTCGACCGACTTGCGGCTGAGCGCGTAGACGATTCCCGCGGGACCGGTGGCCGCGCCTTCGGCGGACTCCTGCGACTTGATGAAGGAGACGAGTTGCTTGCGCGGGTCGACCTTCGGCACGATCCGGTACTGGATGTTCGGGCGATCGAAACTGGCGACGAAGTGCTGCGCGGTACCGAGCTGAAGACGCTCGGTGATCTCCTGGTGCGTGGCCCGGGTGGCGGTGGCCGTGAGCGCCATGCGCGGAACCCCGGGGAACCGCTCGCCCAGGTCGCCCAACGCGAGGTAGTCGGGGCGGAAATCGTGCCCCCACTGCGACACGCAGTGCGCCTCGTCGATCGCGATCACGCTGAGGGTGCCGCGCTGGAGGAGCGCCGTGGTCTGCGCGTTCGACAGACGCTCGGGGGCGACGTAGATGACGTCGAGCTCACCCGCGATGTAGGAGCGCTCGACCTCGGTACGCTCCTGCGGCGACTGCGTGGAGTTGAGGTAGGCGGCGTTGACGCCGTTGGCGCGCAGCGCATCGACCTGGTCGTGCATGAGAGCGATGAGGGGGCTCACGACGAGTCCGGTGCCCTCGCGCACGAGTGCGGGAACTTGATACGTGATGCTCTTACCGCCACCGGTGGGCATCAGCACCACCGCGTCGCCGCCGGCGATCACCTGATCGACGATCGCGGCCTGGTCGCCGCGGAAATCGTCGTAGCCGAAGACCGTGTGCAGCGCCTCACGCGCGGTCGCGTAGCGGCTCGGCGTGGCGCGGCGGGTGACGGGTTCGCTGCTCGGCCGCGGCGCGGATGCCGTCGACACCGGGGTCGTGGGGCCGGGGCCCCAGTCGAGGGGCGGCTCGAAACCGGCGCCCTGCGGCTCCCAGTCCATCGGCTCGGGCGGGGCGCTGGGCTCCCACCCGTCGTCGTATGGCTCGTCGGCGTACGGCAGGTCCGCGTACGGGTCACGGGGAGTCTGCGGCATCCCTCCAGCGTAACGACCCCCGCCGACGCCGGCCCGCCCCTCTCCACAGGTCCGTCGCCGGGCGGGCGTGCTCCGTATCGGAGGAGATCTCACGCAACGCAGGAGCGCTTCCCCGTTTCCGTCCTGCAGAACGTGAGACCTCCTCCGGAACATGGCTCCAGGGCAATTCGCCAACGGCTTGTTGGCGAATTGAATTGGGAGCAGGCCAAGCTATGGCGAAGCGGCGCATGTAGCGCAGATTCGCTGGAGAAAACCCCGTCATACTCGGGAACGTCGCCCGCAGGTCGGCCGCGAGTCGCACGAGTACTGCAGATCCCCATGCCTCTGCAGCAAGACGCTGCTGGATCGTTCTCCCGATCCGCCACCAGAGCATCAGAAGCTCCGTGTTCGCCACGCGCTGAGCCCTCACCCGCGCCTGCCGGACGTGCGTCTTGAGATCCTCAAGCGTGGTGAGGTAGTCGTCGGGAACTATGCCGTGCGTCATCGTCATAAGGCGATCCTGCTGACGGCCACCGACACCCGGAGCGGTTATCCACAAATCTGCTGCACGCCCACTTTTCCTGCACAGGGACCTCTATGTTGAACGGCGTGATGGCACGACGACGATGGCTCGACGAGGCCGATGTCGGGCTCGTCCTGGTGACGATCTTCATTGCGATGTCTCTATTGCTCCCGTGCTACTTGTTCGTGCTGCACCTCGGCGCCGCGGGGTGCGGCGAGGCATGCGACAGCACGACGACCTGGTGGACGACCGTCACCTTCTTCGCCTTCGACGGCATCCTGTTCGCGGCGGTGATGCCTCTCTACGTTCTGCGCGCGAAACGCTGGGAACGCACGTGGTGGATACCCGCGGGAGGCATTCTTCTATTGGCCGTCGGCGCCCGCATCGCCTACCTCGTGATCCGCATCGCCATCCCCACACCCTGAGGGGTCGGCCGCGCTCCCGCGCGCGGGCGTAGGTTTGAACCAGACGCCCGAAGGAGCACCCGATGACCGACATCACCGTCACCCGCAACGACGACGCCTCGCGCTACGAGATCCGCACCGGAGACCTGCTCGCCGGCTTCGCCACGTTCGTGACGAAGCACGGTCAGATCCGGTTCACGCACACCGAGATCGACCCCGCGTTCCAGGGGCAGGGGCTGGCCGGGAAGCTCGCGAAGGCCGCGCTGACGGATGCCGCGGCGAGCGGCGACGCGATCGTGCCGCTGTGCCCCTACATCGCCTCCTACCTCGAGACGCACGAGATCCCGGGCGCCGAGATCCGCTGGCCGAAGCGACCGGGCGCATGATCGGCGAGCGGCGCATCGTCCTCGAACCCCGCGAGGTTCCCCTCGGCGGAGTCCGGGGCATGAACGTGCTGCGTGCGCTGCCCCACCGCAACCTGCCGACCATCGGCGCGTGGTGCTTCCTCGACCGCTTCGGCCCCGCCGACACCCGCATGCGCGTCGAGCCCCACCCGCACATCGGCCTGCAGACCGTGACCTGGCCGCTCGTCGGCGAGATCCGCCACCGCGACTCGCTCGGCAGCGATGCCGACCTGCGCCGCGGGCAGCTCAACCTCATGACGGCGGGCAACGGCATCTCGCACTCCGAGTACTCGATCGGCGACAACCCGATCCCCCTCGACGCCCTGCAGTTCTGGGTGGTGCTGCCGGAGTCCGCGCGCCACGGGGCCGCCGGCTTCGAGCGGCACACGTCGCTGCCCGGGCTCGCCCTGCCCGCCGAACAGGGAGCGGATGCCTCCGCCACCGTCGTTCTCGGCGAGTTCGCCGGCGTCCGTTCACCGGCGACGGTGCACACCCCGATCGTCGGCGCCGAGATCGTCGTGCCCGCGGGAACCCGCGTGCGGCTGCCGCTGCGCCCCGAGTGGGAGCACGCCGTGATGCTCGTCGAGGGCGATGCGCAGGTGGCGGAGCATCCGCTCTCCCTCAACGACACCCTCTATCTGGGCGACTCCCGCGACACGGTCACGGTCGAGAGCGCAGAGGGCGCCCTGCTGTTCGTCCTCGGCGGCGAGCCCTTCGAAGACGAGATCGTCATGTGGTGGAACTTCGCGGGCCGCTCGCACGACGAGATCGCCGAGGCGCGCGAGGAGTGGGAGGCGGCATCCGCCCGCTTCGGAGAGGTCGAGGGGCACGACGTGCGCATCCCGGCTCCTCCGCTGCCGCCCGTGCGCCTGATGCCCCGCAGCCGCAAGCTCTGACGCCCGCGGTGCCGCGTTCTCGTGGGGGACGCTTCGACAGGCTCAGCGACCCAGTAAGCGGTCGCGGCACGAACTGGGTCCCTGAGCTTGTCGAAGGGCCCCGCCCGCGGCGAACCCTCACCCGCGCTCGGGGGTGTGCACGCGGGCGAGGAACCGGTCGGTGCGAGGCGAGGGCCCGCGCGGGTCGAGCACCGACACGACGATCGTGACGACGACGGCGAGCGGGATCGTCCACGCGGCCGGCTGCGCGAGATACGGTGCGGCGATTCCGACCCCGTCGATCGCCGCATGCACGAGCAGCGCGAGCCCGCACGCGACCCCTCCGCTCACCATGCCGGTCACGGCCCCGCGCGCGGTGAGCCCGCGCCACCAGACCCCCAGCAGCACGACCGGCGACAGCGTGGATGCCGCGACGACGAACACCACGCCGACGCTCGCGACCAGCCCCGCCGGCACCGTGAGCAGCGCGATCGCGAGGGGCACCAGCGCGCACAGCAGCGCCGAGACGCGGAACGAGCGCACCGAGCCCGAGAAGACGTCCTGGCTGATCACCCCGGCGAGCGACACGACGAGTCCCGCCGACGTCGCGAGGAATGCCGCGAAGGCCCCGGCGACGATGAGGGCCGTCAGCAGCTCGCCGATGATGCCGGGGAACACCCGCGACGGCAGCTGCAGCACGACGGTGTCGGCGAGACCCGGCACCGCGAGGTCGGGGGCGGCGATGCGCGCCAGCAGTCCCATGCCGCTCGAGACCGCGTAGAACGCGCTCACCATCGCGATCACGATCACGGTGGTGCGGCGCGCCGAGACGCCGGTCGGGCTCGTGTAGAAGCGCACGAGCACGTGCGGCAGCCCCATCGTGCCCAGCAGCAGGGCGAGCAGGAGGGATGCCGTCTCATAGGCGTCGAACCCCGAGGGGCCGGCCTCGGCGGGGAACACGAGCGCGGGGTCGAAGTCGTGCGGACCGCCGCTCAGCGCGAAGGCGATGAGGATGACCGGCACGAGGAGTGCCGTGAGTTTGAGCCAGTACTGGAACGCCTGCACGTAGGTGATCGCGCGCATGCCGCCCGCGGCGACGGCGGCGGCCACGAGCACCGCCACGGTCACCGCGCCCACCCACTCGGGCAGCCCGGCGACGACGACGAGGGTGATGCCCGCACCGTGCAGCTGCGGCACGATGTACAGCCAACCGATGATGAGCACGGCCGCACTCGTCACCCGTCGCGCCGAGGTCGACTCCAATCGGGCCTCGACGAAATCGGGGATCGTGTACGCCCCGCTGCGGCGCAGGGGGGCGGCGACGAACGCGAGCACCAGCAGATACCCCGCCGCGTAGCCGATCGGGAACCAGAACCCGCGCGCCCCGTCGAGCAGCACCAGCCCCGAAAGCCCCAGGAAGGTGCCCGCCGAGAGGTACTCCCCGCTGATCGCCGAGGCGTTCCACACCGGGCGCACGGTGCGGGAGGCGACGAAGAAGTCGCTCGTCGTGCGCGAGATCCGCAGACCGTAGACGCCGATCAGCAGCGTCGCGACGACCACGAGCGCGACGCCGACGAGATCGAGGACCGCGTTCATTCGCGGTCCCGCAGCGCACGGTACCGGCGCTCGTTGCGCGCGGCGGTGCGCACGTACAGCAGCGCGAACACGAGGATCACCGGATAGAAGGCGAACGCCTGCAGCAGCCACGACAGCGGCAGCCCCCACAGCACGATCCGGTCGATCTCGGGGATCAGCGCGATCGTCAACGCCATCGCCAGCACCACCAGCACGAAACCGGCGATCGTGCCGAGGGCGAGCCGGAACTGGCTGCGCATCAGGGCGCGCGCATACACGGCATCCGCTTCGTCGACCGGGGAGCCCGGCAGGGCGATCCCGCGCGTCGCCGTCGTCGGGCGGCGCGGCGCGGCATCCGCCGTCACCCGCACCCGCTTCGGCGCCTCGGTCACGGCATCCCCTCGCTGCGCACCAGCGCCTCGCGCACGGTCGGCACCAGACGCCTGCTCACCGGCAGCACGATCTCGCCCACCGACACCGACGGATCGGTGCCAGAGAGCCGGGCCTCGGTGACGGCGGATGCCCGCACCAGTGTCGAGCGATGGATGCGCAGGAATCCGGCATCCGCCCATCGCGCCTCGAGTTCGGAGATCGGGATGCGCACGAGATGCCCGACATCGCCGTCGGCGTGGAGCCGCGAGTAGTCGCCCTGCGCCCGCACCCAGCGGATGTCGCTGCGGCGCACGAAGCGCACCGCCGAGCCGATCGAGACGGGCAGCACCTCGTCGTCACCCGCCGAGGGCGCGTCGCCGCGCTCGATCACCCGGTCGACGGCCTGCCGCAGGCGCGCGGCGCGCACGGGCTTGAGCAGGTAGTCGGCCGCGCGCAGTTCGAAGGCCTCGACGGCGCGGGCGTCGTCGGCGGTGACGAAGACGACGGCGGGCGGCTCGGCGAGCGAGAGCAGCCCGCGCGCGAGTTCGGTGCCGAGCAGACCGGGCATGTGGATGTCGAGGAAGGCGATGCGCACGGCACGCTGAGACAGCTGCCGCAGGGCGTCGGCACCCGTCGTGGCCGTGAGGATGTCGCCGATGCGCTCATCGGTGCGCAGCAGGTGCACGAGTTCGTCGAGCGCCGGTCTCTCGTCGTCGGCGACGAGCACGTCGATCATGGCCGCACCTCAGTCGTTGTCCGGGTCGTTCAGCGGTTGCGACTTGGGCACCCGCATGCGCACCAGGGTACCGGCGCCGGTGTTCGTCTCGACGACCAGGCCGCCGTCCGCCCCGTAGAGCTGGCGCAGACGCGTATCGACGTTGCGCAGCCCCACGTGCAGGCCGTCGTCGGCCGCCGTGAGGGTGGAGCGCAGAGCATCCGGATCCATGCCGATGCCGTCGTCCTCCACCGTGATCTCGGTGTGCGTGCCCTCGTCGCGCGACGCGATCCGGATCTCGCCGCCGCCCTCGCCCGGCTCGAGACCATGGCGCACCGCGTTCTCGACGAGCGGCTGCACGGAGAGGAACGGGATCACCGTCGCGAGAGTCTCGGGCGCGATCTGCAGCGTCACGCGCAGACGCTCGCCGAAGCGGGCGCGCTCCAGCTCGAGGTAGGAACGGATGCTCTCGAGCTCATCGGCCACGGTCGTGAACTCGCCCTGCCGCCGGAACGAGTAACGGGTGAAGTCGGCGAACTCGAGCACGAGATCGCGGGCGCGGGCGGGATCGGTCGTGATGAAAGAGGCGATCGCCGTGAGGGCGTTGTAGATGAAGTGCGGCGAGATCTGCGCGCGCAGCGAGCGCAGTTCGGCCTCGGCGAGCTGGGTGCGCGAGGCGTCGAGTCCGCCCAGCTCGACCTGTGCCGCGCACCAGTCGGCGACCTCTTCGGCCGCCCGCACCAGCGCCGCGCGCACCGGGGCCGCGAACGCGACGACCACGCCGATCACGTGGCCGTCGACGACGATCGGCGCACCGACGCCCTCGAGATGGTCGTCGGCGGCCTGCGAGGGGAAGACCTGTCGGCGACCCGATTCGCGCACGCGGCTCGCGATCCGCACGGCCGCGGCTTCCAGCCCGTCGGGCGCGCCGTCGAACGAGACGGTGTCGTCGTCGGCGACGATCGCGACGGCGGCACTGCCGAGCAGCACGCGCAGGTGCCGGGCGGCCTTCACGACCTCCGGAGCCGAGAGGCCCGCGCGCAGGTGCGGAGCGGCGAGACTCGCGTGATGCAGCGCCCGCAGAGCCGCCTGCTCACCCTCGCTGCCGAGATCGGCCGCGCCGCGCGCGAGACGGCGGGCGAGCAGCAGCAGCACCGTCAGCGCGATGCCGCCGAGCACGCCCAGCACGGCGGCGAGAACGACGTCGGTCATGTGATCAGCCTAGGCAGGGTGCCTCGTGGGGGACGCTTCGACAGGCTCAGCGACCCAGCCCTTGCGGGTCCCTGAGCTTGTCGAAGGGCGCCGCCACGCACAACTGGGTCCCTGAGCTTGTCGAAGGGCCCCGCCGGGCGCACCGGTCAGCAGCACCGGGCGCCGGGGTTGCGGTCCTGGTCGTCCATGCGCTGACGCCAGAACTGGCGCTCGGTCATCGGGTCCTCGTCCGGATGATGGCGACGGTGATGGGCGACGTAGGTCGCGTAGGCCGTGTCGCCCATCAGCGTCGTCATGTACCAGCGGATGCCGCGCCCGACCCGCGCCGCGGCACCGAGCAGTGCACGCAGCGGCGTGGGCGCGGCATCCGTGTGATGGATCACCATGTCAGTGGCTCGGGACCTTGCGCTCGTCGGCGAGGATCGGCTCCCACTGCTTCTCGAGCTCGCGCTCGTCGGCGTTGGGCAGGAATCCCGCCGGGGCGAACCGCCGCGAGGCGACCGGTTCGTCTTCGGTGTTCTCGCCGCCGCCGTTGCGGATCGCCTTGATGGTGACGACGATCGCCGCGATCATGACGATCAGCGCGAGCGTCACGAAGATGATCGAGAGCGTGCCCTGCACGGCCGTGTTGCGGATGACCGCCTCGAGCACCTCGCGTTCTCCGAGCGACGTGTCACCGGTGTTCAGCGCCTCGAGGTAGCGGAAGTGGTTCGCCCAGTATCCGATCGCCGGGACCGGCGAGAAGATCTTGTAGAGCGAGGCCGTGACCGTGACGACCGCGGTGAAGGCGAGCGGCAGGCCGATGATCCACACCCACTTGACGTAGCTGCGGCCGCGCTTGGCGACGATCGCCATCACCACGGCGAGCGCGATCGCGGCGAGCAGCTGGTTCGCGATGCCGAACAGCGGGAAGAACGTGTTGATGCCGCCGAGCGGGTCGGTGACGCCGAGGATGAGGATCGCTCCCCAGCCGGCCACCATGATCGCCGTGCAGATCCAGACGCCGGGCCGCCACGAGACGTCGCGGAACTTCGGGAACCAGGCGCCGATCGAGTCCTGCAGCATGAAGCGGGCGACGCGGGTGCCGGCATCCACCGCCGTGAGGATGAACAGCGCCTCGAACATGATCGCGAAGTGGTACCAGAACGCCATGAGCGCCTGCCCGCCGAGCGCCTGCTGCATGATGTGCGCGAGGCCGAGCGCGAGGGTCGGGGCGCCGCCGGTGCGCGAGACGATCGACTCCTCGCCGACCGCTTGAGCCGTGCCGGTGAGCATCTCGGGGGTGAGGTTCACCCCCGTCAGACCCAGCGAGTTCACGAAGGCGACCGCGCCTTCGACCGTGCCGCCCGTCACCGCCGATGGCGCGTTCATCGCGAAGTAGATGCCCTGGTCGATCGAGATCGCGGCGACGAGCGCCATGATCGCGACGAACGACTCCATGAGCATGCCGCCGTAGCCGATGAAGCGAGTCTGACGCTCCTTCTCGACGAGCTTGGGCGTCGTGCCGGAGGCGATCAGGGCGTGGAAGCCCGACAACGCTCCGCAGGCGATGGTCACGAACAGGAAGGGGAAGAGAGGACCGGCGAACACCGGCCCCATGCCGTTCTCGCCGAAGATGCTGACCGCGGGCACCGTGATCTCGGGGCGCACCAGGATGATCGCTCCGGCGAGCATCACGATCACACCGATCTTCATGAACGTCGAGAGGTAGTCGCGGGGAGCGAGCAGCAGCCACACCGGGAGCACCGCGGCGATGAAGCCGTAGATGATGATGCCCCACGCGATCGTGGTGCGGTCGAGGTGGAAGATCGCCTGGCCCCACTCGGTGCCGGCGACCCAGCCGCCGCCGATGATCGCGGCCATGAGCAGCACGAACCCGATGATCGAGACCTCGGTGACCTTGCCCGGGCGCAGGAAGCGCAGGTAGATGCCCATGAAGATCGCGATCGGGATGGTCATCGCCACCGAGAAGACGCCCCAGGGGCTCTCACCGAGGGCGTTGACGACGACGAGCGCGAGGATCGCGACGATGATCAGCATGATCAGCAGCGAGGCGATGATCGCGGCGGTGCCGCCGATCCGCCCGAGCTCCTGGCGGGCCATCTGGCCGATCGTGCGGCCTCCGCGGCGCATCGAGAAGAACAGCACGGTGTAGTCCTGCACGGCGCCCGCGAGCACGACACCCACGATGATCCAGATCGTGCCGGGCAGGTAGCCCATCTGCGCGGCGAGCACGGGACCGACGAGCGGGCCGGCGCCGGCGATCGCGGCGAAGTGGTGCCCGTAGAGCACGCGGCGGTCGGTGGGGACGTAGTCCTTACCGTCCTGCTTGACCTCGGCCGGTGTCGCGCGGCGATCGTCGGGGCGGGTGATGTACTTCTCGATCACCTTCGAGTAGAAGCGGTAGCCGATCAGATAGGTGCAGACCGCCGCGAAGACGAACCAGATCGCGTTCACGGTCTCGCCGCGCACGATCGCGAGCATCACCCAGGCGACACCGCCGAGCAGCGCGATCGCCGTCCAGATCAGGATCTTCGGGAGGGTCCAGCGCCGGCTCTTCTCCTCGTGCTCGGGAGAGAGGGCGACGGGTGGGAGTTTCGGGTCGGTGACGATGATGGGCTCGTCGTCGACGGTTCCGGCGCCGCGTCGGCGCGACGAAGGTGCAGTCATGGGGTTCTCCTCGGGGTGCGCGTCATTGCGTTCCCCCACGCTAGGAAACGGGCGCGGGGGTCGAGGGGCGGGAGCGGATGCCGTGCGACGAGCGGCATCGACGATGCGACGAACGGACGCCGCGGCATCCGTTCCTGAATGGCACCCAGGGCGATGTCCGACGTCGCGGATACACTCGCGACAATGCCCTCCCCCTCTGAGAACGCACCCGACTCGTTCGTCCGCGTCCGCGGGGCGAACGAGAACAACCTCCGCTCCGTCGATGTCGACATGCCACGCGATCGGATCGTCGCGTTCACCGGAGTCTCGGGATCGGGCAAGTCGTCGCTCGCGTTCGGCACCATCTTCACGGAAGCCCAGCGCCGATATCTCGAGTCGGTGGCGCCGTACGCGAGGAGGCTCATCCAGCAGGGCCACGATCCGCACGTCGAATCGATCTCGGGCCTGCCCCCGGCGGTCGCCCTGCAGCAGCGACGCGGCGCGCCCAGCTCGCGATCGAGCGTCGGCACCGTGACGACGCTGTCGAACTCGTTGCGCATGCTCTTCTCCCGGGCGGGCACCTTCCCGAAGGGTTTCACGACCCGGCTCGACTCCGATGCGTTCTCTCCCAACACCGTCGCCGGAGCCTGCCCGGAGTGTCACGGCATCGGCGTCGCGCACACCGTCACCGAGGACTCGCTCGTGCCCGACCCTTCGCTGAGCATCCGCGAAGGTGCGATCGCCGCCTGGCCGGGCGCGTGGCAGGCGAAGAACCTGCGCGACATCACGATCGCGCTCGGCTACGACGTCGACGTCCCCTGGCGGGATCTTCCCCCCGCCGATCGCGAGTGGCTGCTCTTCACCGACGAGCAGCCGGTGGTGCAGATCACTCCGCAGCGCGACCGCGTGGCCAAGCCCTACAACGGCATGTTCTGGAGCGCCAAGAAGTACGTCTTCCACACGCTCGCCGACTCGAAGAGCCAGATGATGCGCACCAAGGTGCTCCAGTTCGTGCGATCCGGGCCGTGCCCGCTGTGCGGGGGTACGGGGCTGCGACGCGAGGCCCTGGCCGTCACGTTCGCCGGCCGATCGATCGCCGAGCTCAACGCTCTCCCGCTGACCGACCTCGCCGACGTCATCCGCCCGACGACGCAGCTCACCGAGGTCACGCCTGCGCTCCCCACCACTCTCTCGGGCGAGCGCACCGACGTCGCCGTCGCCCTCACGACCGACCTCCTCGCGCGCATCGAGGTCCTCACCGACCTGGGGCTCGGCTACCTGGGGCTGGGCCGAGCGACGACCACCCTGTCCCCCGGTGAGATGCAGCGGCTCCGGCTCGCGACGCAGCTGCGGTCGGGACTCTTCGGGGTGGTCTACGTGCTCGACGAGCCCTCGGCCGGTCTGCATCCCGCCGACGCCGAGCAGCTGCTTGAGGTGCTCGCACAGCTCAAGAGCTCCGGGAACTCGGTCTTCGTGGTCGAGCACAACATGGACATCGTCCGCCACGCCGATTGGATCGTCGACGTCGGCCCCGGTGCCGGCGAAGGCGGTGGGCACGTGCTCTACAGCGGCGCGGTCCCGGGGCTCGCCGCTGTCGAGGCATCCGTCACCCGGCCGTTCCTGTTCCCCCACGCGCATGCGGCATCCGTGACGCGACGCGACCGCCGAGAGGCGTCGGCGTGGCTCACGGTCGAGGGCGTGAGCCTGCACAACCTCGCCGACATCGATGCATCCGTCCCGCTCGGCACCCTCGTCGCCGTGACGGGTGTCTCGGGGTCGGGCAAGTCGACACTCGTCAGTCGGGTGCTCCCCGAAGTCGTGCGCGCGCACCTGCGCTCGGACGACACCCCCGACGAGATCGACGACACCCCGATCGATGCCGGAGGCGACGACTCCCGGCCGGCCGAGGCGACGGTGCCGGATGCGGGCGCCGACTCCCTGACCGTGCGCGACGTGCGCGGTCTCGAGCACATCGATCGTCTCGTGCGGGTCGACCAGAAGCCGATCGGCCGCACACCGCGCTCGAACCTCGCGACTTACACGGGCCTGTTCGATGCCGTGCGTGCCGTCTTCGCCCGCACCGACCTCGCCCGCGAGCGCGGGTACGGCGCCGGACGCTTCTCGTTCAACGTCGCCGGCGGGCGCTGCGAGACCTGCCTCGGCGAGGGATTCGTCTCGGTCGAGCTGCTGTTCCTGCCCGGCAGCTACGGGCGCTGCCCGACGTGCGACGGCGCGCGGTACAACGCCGAAACGCTCGAGGTCACCTACGACGGCCGGACGATCGCCGACGTGCTCGCCCTCACCGTCGAGCAGGCATCCGAGGCGCTGGCCTCGATTCCGGCGGCGGCACGCAGCCTGCGTGCTCTCCTCGACGTCGGGCTCGGATACCTCCGCCTCGGTCAGCCCGCCACCGAGCTCTCCGGCGGCGAGGCGCAGCGCATCAAACTGGCGACCGAGCTGCAGCGCGTGCGCCGGGGCCACACTCTGTATCTGCTCGACGAGCCGACCACCGGGTTGCACCCCGCCGACGTGCAACGGCTGCTCGCGCAGCTGCATGCGCTGGTCGACTCCGGCGACACCGTGGTCGTCGTCGAGCACGAGATGGACTTCGTCGCTGCGGCGGACTGGGTCATCGACCTCGGGCCCGCCGGAGGCGACGCGGGGGGCCGCGTCATCGCGGCCGGAACCCCGGAGCACGTCGCGCGGAATCCCGCGAGCCGCACGGCGCCTTACCTGGCCGAACGCCTGCGCTGACCACCGACGCCGTGCTTTTGCACGGCCCCCTCGGCATCCGCGCATCGTGCGCGCAAGTAGGCTGGAACCGTGGCCCGAACCTCTGTCCTGCCGACCCGCGTGCTGCTGATCTGCGCCGCGATCGGCGTCGCGACCGGCCTCATCGGAGGCATCGCCGGATGGGTCACGCCGATCCTGCTCGCGAGCCCCCTGCTCTTCCTCTACGGGCTCGTGCTCGGCTCGCACGTGCTGCCGGGGATCATCGCTCAGGAGGTGCTGCGGCGTCCGTTCGTGGCGCTCATCACGCACCTGATCGCCGCCCTCGTCTCGAGCGCGTTCAATCCGGCCTGGGCGCTGCGCTTCATCGGCACGGCGCTGCTGTTCGGCGCGATCCAGGAGGGCGTCGCGGCCCTCACCCGCTACCGCGCCTGGGGCGCCTGGCGCTTCTTCATCTCGGCGGCGCTGATCGGCGTCGTCGTGGCGGTCGCCGTGTTCTTCGCCGCGCATCTCGGCACGATGCCGCTGTGGGCGCAGATCACATATCTCGCGATCTCGGTGCTCGGCCCCATCGCGTGGACCGCGATCGGCCTCGCGGTCGGCACGGCGCTCAGCCGCGCCGGCGTCGCCCGTCGCTGAGCGCCCGGGAAGCCGCCGAGGGTGATTTTCTGGTTGGCCGGGGGTTAACCAGCGCGCGGAAATATACGTTGGAGGGCGTGACCGATACCCAGGACTCTGCTGCGCCGTCGAATGATGCCGTTCACGAAGTGCCGGCGCTGCTGCTCAAGCTCGCATTCACGCCGGTCGGAGCGAAACCGGGGGTTCTCACACTCACCCGCGACAGCATTCGGTTCGTGACCGACAAGACCAGCGAGACCCTGTTCGCGTTGCCACTCTCCTCGATCATCGGATACGAGAACAAATGGGCACCTTTCGCTCACTTCTCGCTGCGCACGCCAGAGAAGAACTACAAGTTCTACTTCCAAGGTGGCATGACCATGGAACACGGAAAACTCAGTCACCAGATCGGCGAAGAACTCGGGCAGGCCCTGAACAGCCTCACTCAGTAGCGACTGCGGAGCACGTCGCGAGGTCAGGTAAGGCTCGGCTAAGTTAGAGACGTACGTTCCACCGAAGACGTACGTCCACCGACCCGGGGTCTCGCCGTGCGCCCATCCGCGCCTCTTCTCCGCGTGCGTGATGTCTCTCTCACCCACGCGGATGCCGCGCACCCCTCCCCGCGCGACGTGACCTTCGACATCGACCCGGGCGAGGTCGTGCTGCTGCTCGGCCCCTCGGGCTCGGGCAAGTCGACGCTCACGCTCGCGCTGAACGGGCTCATCCCGCACGCGCTTCCCGCCACCATGACCGGCACGGTCGAGGCGGGCGGGGTCGCCACCGCCGACGCGCAGACCTCCGAGCTGAGCACGCGGGTCGCGATGGTCTTCCAGGACCCGGATGCCCAGATCGTCACCGGAACCCTCTACGACGAGGTCGCGTTCGGCCCCGAGAACCTTCGCCTGCCGCTCGCCGAGGTCACCGCCCGCACCGAAGACGCCCTGAGCCGCGTCGGGCTATGGGAGCGCCGCGACGACAACCCCGACCGGCTCTCCGGCGGCGGCCGCCAGCGCCTCGCGATCGCCTGCGCCCTCGCCATGGGGTCGCCGTTGATCGTGCTCGACGAGCCGACCGCGAACCTCGACCCGCAGGGCATCGACGACGTCTACGCCGCCCTCGCCGACGTGATCGCCGCGGGTGACCGGGCGATCCTCCTCGTCGAGCACAACCTCGACGCCGCGATGGGATTCGTCACCCGCACGATCGTGCTCGACCGCGAGGGGCGCGTCGCCTACGACGGTCCCGTCGCCGAGATCCTCCGCGCGCACACCGACGAGCTCGTCGCGATGGGGGTGTGGCTGCCCGCGGCGACGCTGGCGGCGCTGCGACTGCGCGACGACGGCATCCGTCTCGACCCCCTGCCCCTGACACCCG
The DNA here is from genome assembly GCF_023101185.1 of Microbacterium galbinum. GTDB lineage: Bacteria > Actinomycetota > Actinomycetes > Actinomycetales > Microbacteriaceae > Microbacterium > Microbacterium galbinum. The sequence continues at coordinate 1,813,121 of NZ_CP078077.1, read as the reverse complement.
AGGAGCTGGCGGCACAGCTGCCCCCGGCATCCGATCGCCCGAGCGCGGCCGCGACCGCGACCGCGACCGACCCGACGACGGATGCCGCCCCCTCGGGCGAGGCGATCATCCGGGCGCGCGGGCTCACCGTGCGCCGGGGCCGCACCGAGATCCTGCACGGCATCGACCTCGATCTCACGCCCGGCAGCCTCACCGCCATCGTCGGCGCCAACGGGGCCGGCAAGACGACGCTCATCCAGGCACTCGCCGGCGTCGTGCCCCCGCCGAAGCGGCAGGTCGACGTCGACGGCATCGATCCCGGGCGGGCCGCTCCCCGCGACCTCGCCGCCCGCATCGGCTTCGTGTTCCAGAACCCCGAGCATCAGTTCATCGCGCATACGGTGTTCGACGAGCTCGCGCACGGGCTGACCCTTCGACAGGCTCAAGGACCCAAGAGCGAGCAGATCACGGATGCCGAGATCACCGAGCGCGTGACCGAGATGCTCGAGCGCTTCGGCCTCGCGCACAAGGCCGACGTGCATCCGTTCCTGCTGTCGGGCGGCGAGAAGCGCCGCCTGTCGGTGGGCACCGCGCTGATCACCCGCCCCCGCGTTCTCGCGCTCGACGAGCCGACATTCGGCCAGGATCGCGCGCGGGCGACCGAGCTGCTCGCGCTGCTGCAGAGTCTGCGCGCCGAGGGCACGACGATCGTGATCGTCACCCACGACCTGCAGCTCGTCGCCGAGCACACGACGCACACCGTGATCCTCGCCGACGGGCGCGTGCACGCGAGCGGACGCACGGCCGATCTCTTCCGCGACGAGCAGACGTTCACCTCGGCGGGGCTCCGCCTGCCCGCTCTGCAGCGGGTGCTCGCGGCGCACGCACGGGGGGCCGAGGCATGACCTCGACCATCGTCGACCCGTACGCCACGATGACCGTCACCTCGCGGCGTCAGTTCCTCTACGCCCTCAACCCGCTCGCGAAGGTGGCGGGATTCGCCCCGGCGATGATCTTCCTGGTGTTCGTGCGCGACCTCGCCACTCCGGCCGCGTTCCTGCTGCTCGCCTATGTGCTGCTGCTCGTCGGCGCCCGCCTCACCTGGCGTCTGCTCCTGCTGCTCGCGGTGCTGCCCGTCGGCATGGCCGTGATCGGCGTGAGCTTCTCGCTCTGGGTCGACACCGCGCTCGTCGGTGACACGACCCCGGTGCTGCGGATCGGCGACTGGACGCTCTACAGCGGAGCACTGATGATCGGTTTCGCCACGGCGCTGCGCCTCGGCGCGATCATCTCGCTCGCCCTCATCGGCGGGCTCACCACCAGCGGACCCGACCTCGTGCGGGCGAGCGTGCAACAGCTGCGGGTTCCGTACCGCATCGGCTACACGGCGTTGGCCGCGTTCCGCTTCGTGCCGCGCTTCGGCTACGAGCTCTCGGTCATCCGCGCAGCCCATCGCGTGCGCGGACACCACGGCGGCAACGGCCCCTTCTCGCGCATCGCGCGCGGCTGGGGCTACATCGTGCCGCTGCTCGCCGGGGCCATCCGGCACGCCGAGCGCGTCGCCCTCGCGATGGATTCCCGGGCCTTCGGCGCACACCCCACCCGCACCGAGCGGCACCTGGTGCCGTTCCGCACGCGAGACACGATCTTCGTCGCGCTGAGCCTCGCGGCATCCGCGGTGATCCTCCTCGTGTTCTTCCCCTGGCAACCGCCCTCCCTCTGAAAGGCACCCGATGGCGTTCAGCAAGCTCGTCAAGCCCGAGACGCAGGAACTCGTGCACCTCACCGTGCTGCGCTCCGAGCGCCTCTCCCCGCACTGGATGCGCGTGACCCTCGGCGGTGGTGAGATCGAGAAGTTCCGGCCGATGGGCTTCGATCAGTGGTTCCGCCTGTTCCTGCCGATCGGCGGCGATGCCGGACTCGACCGCGTGCCCGCCAAGGCCAACAAGATGTTCGGCTACCTGAAGTTCCTGCGCATCCCCGACGGCGAGCGCCCCGTGATGCGCAACTACAGCGTGCGCGCGTACCGACCGGCCGAGGGCGAGCGCGGCGCCGAGATCGACGTCGACTTCGTGCTGCACGGATCGGCCGCCGAGGGCACCGCCGGACCCGCATCGCGGTGGGCCGAGACCTGCACCCCGGGCGAGCACGTGCTCATCATCGACGAGGGCCTCACCTTCAACCCCGAGCGCGGTGTCGACCGGGTGCTGCTCGTGGGCGACGAGACGGCCCTGCCGGCGATCGCCTCGATCGCGGCATCCGTTCCCGCGCGCGCCATCGGCACCGCGATCATCGAGGTGCCGTCGCTCGACGACGCCCTCGACTTCCCCCACCCCGAGGGACTGTCGGTCGAGTGGGTGCTGCGCCCGCACGACGAGCAGCCGGGAGCCCTCGCGCTGCAGCGGGTGGCCGAGCTCGACCTGCCGGCCGAGACGTTCCACACCTACGCGGCCGGCGAGCAGTCGCTCGCTTCGGGTGTACGCAAGCTGCTCGTCGGCGAGCGCGGCGTCGACAAGAACACCGTCAGCTTCTGCGGCTACTGGAAGATCGGCGCCGCCTCCCCGACGTCGAAGGCCGCTCGCGAGGCCGCCGCGGAGCCGCTCGGATGAACGGGGCGGATGCCGCTTCGTCGGCTGCCGGTTCGGATGCGGATGCGGCGACAGAAGCGGATGCCGTGGCGACGCGGCCCGCGCGTGGACGGGTGCGCTTCCCCACTGCCCTGCTGCTGACCTGCGCGGCGCTCGGCGTCGCCGGGGCGGTTCTGCTCGCGCCGATGAACTGGCTCTCGACCCTGCTCACCGGACCACTGCCCTTCCTCGGGATGGGCCTCGCCGGGCTGTGGCTGCTGCCCTCGGTGATCGCGCTGCGTTTGCTCAAGCGTCCGCTCGTCGGCTTGCTCGTCGCGCTGATCGCGGGGCTCGTCATGGTGCCGTTCTCGGGGTACGGCTTCGGCAGCGTTGCCACGAACCTCTGGTGGGCGGCGTTCACCGAGCTGCCGTTCCTGTTCGTGCTGTGGCGCTACTGGGGCACCTGGATGCACTACGTCGGAGCGGTCACCGTCGCGATCGTCTACCCGATCTCGGCATGGGCGTGGTTCGACCTGGGCAGCTTCGGCCTCGGGTACCAGGCGGCGTTCTTCGCCGTCACGATGGCCAGCTGCGTCGCGGCGACGGCCCTCGGCATCCTGATCGCGGATCGCCTACGCCGCGCCGGCGTCGGCGGACGGCGCTGAGGGGCGGCGTTAATGCCCGACGACGATCACAGTGCGAGGTGCATGCGAAGGCACTCGTCGACCTCTCCCATCAGTTCGGCAGGCACCCATCCCACCGGCCGAACAATGCGCGAGGTCGCGATCGTGCGGACTTGTTCGATCTGAACCTTCGAATCGACGCTGAGCCCGGTGCCCGCCGCAGGCAACAGAACCTGAAACGGGAGGACTCGCGCGACATTGGACGTGACCGGCGCGACCGTTACCGTCGCGCGCGTGCTGCGTACAGCCGCGGTGTTGGCCGTGTTGTTGCTGACGACAACGGCAGGACGGGTCTTCGCGGCCTCGGCCCCGACAACCGGGTCGAAGGCGACCAGCACGATCTGGCCGCGCCGCAGCAGCGTGGTCGACGGCGCACTCACGCTGAGGCGAGTCCGTCGCTGGCAGCCGTGTCCCATTCGTCGTCATAGCCTTCAGCGAATGCTTCGGCGTAGGCATCTGCCAGGCGGCTCTCGCGCAAGAGCGACACAGCATCCTGAACCGCCGCCGACCGGGTGGCGTATTTTCCCATCAAGACCTCCGCGTCGAGGAACGCTACGTCACTCGCACTGAGGCTGAGGCTGACCTTGCTGTTCGTCATGACTCAATGCTACTCGGGTAGCAAAGATATTGCCACCGCCTAGCATTCGCGCTTGGGACGTCGCGCGGGGCCCTTCGACAGGCTCAGGGACCCCGCTCGAGTGCGGGGGCGGGGCCCTTCGTCTCGTCGCTGCGCTCCTCGCTCAGGAACCGGGCGGGAGTCAGCGCTTGCCGGCGATCTGGCGGCCGACGATCTCGCGCATGATCTCGTTCGTGCCGCCGTAGATGCGGTGCACGCGGGCGTCGAGGAACGCGCGGGCGATCGGGTACTCGGTGATGTAGCCGTAGCCGCCGTGCAACTGCACGCCCTGATCGAGCACCTCCCACTCGCGCTCGGTGGCCCAGAACTTGACCTTCGCGGCCTCCTCGGCCGACAGCTTGCCCTGCGAGTACGCGAGCAGCGCGCGGTCGATGTATGCCCACAGCGCGTCGACGGTCGTGGCCATGTCGGCGATCGCGAAGCGGCTGTTCTGGAAGTCGATGATCCGCTCGCCGAACGCCTCGCGGTCCTTCGTGTAGGCGACGGTCCAGTCGAGGGCGGCCTGCGCGGCCGCGGCACCCGCGACGCCGATCGACAGGCGCTCGAGCGGCAGGTTCATCATGAGCTGCACGAACCCCTTACCCTCGACCCCGCCGATGAGGTTCTCGTCGGGCACGAACACGTCGCTGAACGACAGCTCCGCCGTGTCGTGGCCCTGGAAGCCCATCTTGTGCAGCTTCTTGCCGTGGTCGAAGCCCTCCATGCCGTTCTCGATGAGCACGAGGCTGAAGGCATCCGGACGGTTGCCCTCACCGGTCTTCACGAACGTGACGACCAGGTCGGCGGTCGCGCCCGACGAGATGAACGTCTTGGCGCCGTTGACGATGTACCCGCCGTCGACCTTCTTGGCGGTGGTCTTGATGCCGCGCAGATCGCTTCCCGCGCCGGGCTCGGTCATCGCGAGCGCGCCGACGACCTCGCCCGTCGCCATCCGCGGCAGCCATTTCGACTTCTGCTCCTGGGTGCCCATGTGCACGAGGTACGGAACCGCCAGGTCGTCCTGGATGCCGAAGGCCCCGGCGAGCGAGCCCGCACCGGCGGCGATGACCTCTTCGTTCACGACCGCGCGGAAGCGGTAGTCCTGCAGCATCCCGGCCCCGCCGAACTCCTCGGGAACCGACAGGCCGATGATCCCGGCCTCGCCAGCCGCGCGCATGGTGTCGCGGTCGACCTCGCCCGCGGCATCCCACCGCTCGATGTCCGCACCCGTCACGTGGCGCTTGACGAAGTCCTTGACGAGGTCGCGGAAGGCCTCGTGATCCTCTTCATAGATGTCGCGTTCCATTGCGCGTCCTCCTGAACGTGTCGGCGTCTTTGCTCCCGCGATTCTAGGGCGACGACGGATGCCGCGACAGGACGTTGTGGGAATGCATCCCGCGTTTAGTGGTACTGGGTACCGCGATTGTGGGATGCCTCCGAGCGTCGTTCAGGGCAGGTAGTCGGGCGCGGCCGGAAGGCCGAAGAACTCCTCGAGCGTGTGGAACCCGCCCGCCTGGTAGGCCGCGGCGAGGTCGCGCCCCACGTAGCGCAGGTGCCACGGTTCGGGAGCGTACCCGGTGACGCCGGAGCCCCCGTCCTCGTAGCGCACGATGAACCCGTACTCCCACGCGTGGGCGGCGACCCAGTCGCTCTGCGTGGTGCCGCCGAACCCGTCGAGCCCGCCGCAGCCCAGGCCGCACGCGACGACGTCGACCGCGAGGCCGGTCTGGTGCTCCGAGTGTCCGGGGCGCGCGGATCCGGCATCCGCCCCGGCCTGCCCCTGGTCGCGCACGTGCGACTCGTAGGTCGTGACCTGCAGGCCGTACGAGCGGTAGCCGTTGTTCGCACCGAGGCGCCCGACCCCGGCCTCGATGGCCGCGTTCGCCATGTCGCCGACCGCGGTCGCGACGTCGGTGCGCACCTGCCCGGATGCCGTGGTCATCTGCAGCGGCACGTCGGCGAGGGCGCCGGGCGCGTAGTCGGCGGGGTCGAGCGGTCGCGCCTTGTTGACGACGACCCACACCCGCGCGGGGTCGGAGAGCGAGATGCACGGCGCGTTGCCCGCCACGACGGCGGCGCGGAACGCCTCGCCCCCGCCGAAGCCGGCGATGGTGGCCGCGTCGTCTCCGGCGGCGAGCGACTCCTGCACGGATGCTTCGGCGCACGGGTCGGCGGCCGGGGTGGAGCCGACGTCGACCGAGGGCACCTGCACGACCGCGACCGGCTCGGGCATCCGCGAGGCTTCGTGCGTCGAGGATGCCGGCGCCGAAGCGAGGGAGAGGAGGATGCCGATGGCGGTCACCGCGACGCCGATCGGCAGGGCGGGACCACGGATCGGGGAGCGCGGAGCCGCATGCTGAGCGTGCGGCGATTCGGGCATGATCTCCATTCTGCCCCGATCACCGCGCGGTGACCGATATGCATTCACAGGCAGGTGGAGATTCATCATACGTATGAGTAATCTGGAGGTCTGCGAGAAGAGGAGCAATCAGTGCTGACTGTGAACTACGTAGGCGATCGCACGCTGGACGTGCGCACGGCCGATCAGACCGAACCGCGCGACGGAGAGGTGAGGATTCGCGTCGCCTACACCGGTCTCTGCGGCACCGACCTGCACATCCTGCACGGCAACATGGACGCCCGCGTCGAGCGCCCGCTCGTCTTCGGACACGAGATGAGCGGCACGATCGAGGCCCTCGGCGCCGGGGTCACCGGTTGGAGCGTCGGCGACAAGGTCACCGTCATGCCCCTCGACTGGGACGGCACCTGCCCCGCCTGCCTCGCCGGCAACGAGCACATCTGCCAGAACCTGAACTTCATCGGCATCGACTCCCCCGGCTCGCTGCAGGGGCTGTGGAACGTTCCGGCCGAGACCCTCCTCGCACTCCCCGCCGACATCCCCCTCGATCACGCCGCGCTCGTCGAGCCGGTCGCCGTCGCGGTGCACGACGTGCGGCGCTCCGACCTCACCGCCGGGCAGAAGGCCGTCGTGATCGGCGGCGGCCCGATCGGCACGCTCATCGCCACCGTCGCCCGGCACACCGGCGCCGAGGTCGTCGTGATCGAGATCGATGCGCAGCGCCGCGCCCAGGCCGAAGAGCTCGGATTCACGACGCTCGACCCCTCGGCATCCGACCAGGTCGCCTGGGTCGAGGAGTGGACCGCGGGCACCGGGGCCGACGTCGTGTTCGAGGTCTCGGGCGCGGCCGCCGCAGTGCGCGGCATGACGGCGCTCGCGAAGGTGCGCGGCACGATCGTCGTCGTCGCCATCCACCCCACCCCGCGCGAGGTCGACCTGCAGCGCGTGTTCTGGCGCGAGCTGCGCCTGCTCGGCGCACGGGTCTACCAGCGCGCCGACTTCGAGACCGCGATCGAGCTCCTCGCCGACGGCGTGATCCCCACCGACCGGGTCATCACGCGCATCGTGCCGCTCGCCGAGACCGCCGACGCCTTCGCCGAGCTCGAAGCGGGGCGCGCGATGAAGATCCTCGTCGACGTGCAGGCCGGCGCATGAGCGGGCTCTTCGACCTCACCGGTCAGCGCGCCGCCGTCACGGGCGCGAACCGCGGCATCGGCTTCGGGATCGCCACGGCGCTCGCCGACGCGGGCGCCGACATCATCGCGGTCAGCACGAGCATCGAGCCCTCCGGCAGCGACATCGAGCGGGCCGTCACCGCACGCGGGCGCGGGTTCCGTGCGATCCGGTGCGATCTGTCGGATGCCGACGCCGTCTCCGACCTCGGCGCGGAACTGCGCGCGGCCGAGGTCGACATCCTCGTCAACAACGCCGGCACCATCCTGCGGGCGCCGGCGGCGGAGCATCCGATGGAGTGGTTCGAGCGCGTGCTGCGCATCAACCTCACCAGCCAGTTCGCTCTCGCGCAGGCCGTGGGCGGATCGATGCTCGAGCGCGGACGCGGCAAGATCGTGTTCACCGCGTCGCTCCTCAGCTTCCAGGGCGGCATCAACGTGCCCGGATACGCGGCGGCGAAGTCGGGCATCACCGGCGTCGTGAAGGCGCTCGCGAACGAGTGGGCGGGGCGGGGCGTCAACGTCAACGCGATCGCCCCCGGCTACATCGCCACCGACAACACGCAGGCCCTGCGCGACGACCCCGAGCGGTCGGCGGCGATCCTCGCCCGCATTCCGGCGGGGCGGTGGGGCGCGGCATCCGACCTGGGCGGCGCCGCCGTGTTCCTGTCGTCGGCGGCCTCCGACTACGTCGACGGCGTCGTGCTGCCGGTCGACGGCGGATGGCTCGGGCGCTGATGTCCACCCCCATGGCCAGGGCGCGCCTGCGCACGGGCACCCCGCTCACCCGGTTCGGGCTCGGCGGCGCGCAGCTCGGGAACCTCGGCCGCGTCACCACCGACGAGCAAGCGCGGGGTGCGGTCGAGGAGGCATGGGTGCGCGGATCGCGCCTGTTCGACACGGCCCCGCACTACGGTCTCGGCTACTCCGAGCGGCGACTGGGCGAACTGCTCGCCGAGCATCCGCGCGACGAGTACGTGCTCTCGACCAAGGCGGGGCGCACGCTCGTGCCGCAGGTGTACTCGGCCGGTCAGCTCGACGACGGCGGCTTCGCGGTGCCCGCGGCGTACCGCCGCGAGTTCGACTTCTCGCGCGGCGCGATCCTGCGCGGAGTGGAGCAGAGCCTCGACCGGCTCGGCGTCGACCGGCTCGACATCGTCTACCTGCACGACCCCGACCACCACTGGGAGCAGGCGTCGATCGAGGGCATCGGGGCGCTCATCGAGCTGCGCGACCAGGGCGTCGTCACGTCGATCGGTGTGGGCATGAACCAGTCGGCACTGCCGGCGCGGTTCGTGCGCGAGACCGACATCGACGTGGTCATGCTGGCCGGGCGGTTCACCCTGCTCGAACAGGGGCCGCTGGCCGACCTGCTGCCCGCGGCGCTCGAGGCGGGCGTGGGCATCGTGAACGTCGGTGTCTACAACTCCGGCCTGCTGGCGCGACCGCGGGTCGCGGCGGACGCGACCTACGACTACGTGCAGGCCCCGGCCACGCTCATCGCCCGGGCGAACGCGATCGCCGAGGTGTGCGAGGAGTTCGGCACCGACCTGCCGACCGCCGCCATGCAGTTCAGCCTGCGGCATCCGGCCGTCACCTCGGTGGTTCTCGGATGCCGCGACGCGCGCCAGGTCGCCGAAGGGGTCGAGCGTATGGATGCCGTGGTCGACGAGGGCCTCTGGGACGCACTGATCTCGCGCGGGTTGCTGCCCGAGGGCGTCTTCGGCTGAGGGCCCGTCGTCTCGTCACTTCGCTCCTCGCTCAGGAACCGGTTCCTGAGCGAGCGCAGCGAGACGAAGGGCACTCGCCCTCACCCAACGGAGGAGAACACAAGCTCCGCAGGAGGCATCCGCCGTTTCGATCCTCCCGAACGCGAGAACTCCTCCCGAACGGATGCCGCGGGGCGCGGCCCTTCGACAAGCTCAGGGACCCAGTGGCAAACACCGGGACCCAGTTTCAGACGCCGGGTCGCTGAGCCGCCCTGGGTCGCTGAGCCCCTCGAAGCGTCCCCACGCGCGACTCAGGCGGAGAACTCCGCGTTGGGCGGAAGAATCCGCGCGAAAATTCCGCCCAACAGCGAGAAAGCCTCCCCAACGGATGCCGCGGGGCGCGGCCCTTCGTCTCGTCGCTGCGCTCCTCGCTCAGGAACCGGTTCCTGAGCGAGCGCAGCGAGACGAAGGGTCCCCACAAGAGGGTCAGGCGCCGGCCAACTCCAGCACGCCGTCGACGCGGCGGGGCACATCGACCGTGCCGTCGCGCAGTTCGGCGGGGAGCACGTCGGCCGGGGCATCCTGCCAGGCGAGCGGGCGCAGGAACCGCCGCAGCGCCGTCACGCCCACCGAGGTGTGCTGCGTGTTGGTCGCGGGCCAGGGGCCGCCGTGATTCATGGCCCACGACACCCGCACCCCAGTGGGATACCCGTCGTAGACGATGCGGCCGACGAGGTCGCGTGCGGCGTCGGTGAGCTCGCCGCGCACCTCGGCCTCCTCGGGCTGCGAGTGGATCGTGGCGGTCAGCGAGTGCGGCACGGCTTGCAGGGCCGCTGTGATCTCGCCCGTCGAGGCGTACCGCACGAGCACCACGAGGGGGCCGAACGCCTCCTCGGCGACGGCCGGAGTGACATCCGTCGCGGCGATCTCGAGCACCGCGGGCGTCAGCGAGAAGCCATCGGCTCCGGCGTGCGGGGCGACGAGGCTGCGCGCCCCGCCCTCGGCGATCAGCCGCTCGCGGATCTCGTCGAACGCCCCGTGGATGCGCGAGTTCAGGAGGGTCTGCGCCGCGGCATCCTGCGCCCTCGTCACCACATCGGCGACGAGCGCGTCACCCTCGGCCCCGGCCGGCACGAAGGCGATGCCGGGCTTGGTGCACAGCTGCCCGGCCGATCCCGTGACCGACCCGAACAGACCCTCGCCGAGGGCCGCGGTGCGCGCGGACGCCGCCCCCGGCGTGATGACGAGCGGGTTCAGGCTCGACAGCTCGCCGTAGAACGGGATGGGCGTCTCGCGCTCGTCGATGATCGCCTGCAGGATCTTGCCGGTCGACAGCGACCCCGTGAACCCGACGGCCGTGATGACCGGGTCGGCGACGAGAACGGCTCCCGCCTGCTGCCCGTAGACGATCCCGAACGTGCCCTCCGGCGCCCCGTACGCCGACGCCGCGCGCACGAGCGACTCGAACGAGCGCTGCGAGGTGACCGGGTGAGAACTGTGCGCCTTGACGACGACCGGGTTGCCCGCGGCGAGCGCCGAGGCGGTGTCGCCGCCGATGACCGAGAACGCGAAGGGGAAGTTGCTGGCGCCGAAGACGGCGACGGGGCCGATCGGCACGAGCATCCGCCGCACGTCCGGGCCCGGGCCGAGCGGCGTGGGGCCGGAGTGGTCGATGATCGCCTCGAGGTAGCCGCCCTCGTCGACGGCGTCGGCGAAGAGACGGAACTGGAAGGCGCTGCGCGAGAGCTCGCCGTTCAGGCGCGCCTCGGGCAGCCCGGTCTCGGCGAGAGCGGCGTCGACGAGCGCGGCGCGGTCGGCCTCGAGCCCGTCGGCGAGCGCGCGCAGAAGCCCGGCCCGCCAGGCGCGCGGACGCGAGCGCAGGTCGGCGAAGGCGGATGCCGCAGCGGCGGTGGTCGCAGCGACGCCCGCGGCATCCGTCGCTTCGATGCCGGTGTCGGAGTGCGCGCCGGTGCGGGGATCGGTGGTCGTCAGGGTGGTCATGCACTGGCCTTTCCGAGCAGTCCCCGCTGAGCGAGGCTGGTGATGAGCGCGCCGATGCCGACGCTCCAGGGGGCGAGATCCTCGCTGTGCTGCACGCGGTTGACGAGTGCGCCGAGGTGCGGCGACGAGATGCGCACGACGTCGCCGAGGTGGTGGGTGAAGCCGTGGCCGGGCTCGTCGCGGTCGTCGGTGGGGGCGAACATCGTTCCCAAGTAGAGCACGAAGCCGTCGGGGTAGGCGTGGTGGTCGCCCGACGCCTGCCGCACGAGGTCGGCGGGGTCGCGGCTGATCTGCGCCATGTGCGATTCGGCCCGCATACCGAAGCCGTCGTCGCCCTCGACCGAGAGCGTGACCGATTCGGCGCGCACGTGATCGATCGAGAACCCTTCATCGAAGAGGCGGATGAACGGGCCGACGGATGCCGAGGCGTTGTTGTCCTTCGCGCGTCCGAGCAGCAGGGCCGAGCGCCCTTCGATGTCGCGCAGGTTGACGTCGTTGCCGAGCGTTGCCCCGACGATGTCGCCGCGCGAGGAGACGACGAGCACGACCTCGGGCTCGGGGTTGTTCCATCGGGATTCGGCGAGCACGCCGACGTCGGATCCACCGCCGACCGTGGCGAGCACGGGCGCCTTCGTGAAGATCTCGGCGTCGGGGCCGATGCCGACCTCGAGGTACTGGCTCCACAGTCCCGCGGTGATGAGCACCTGCTTGAGGCGGGCGGCCTCGGGCGATCCGGGCACGAGGTCGCGCACGTCGCCGCCCAGCGCGTCGAGGATCGTGGCGCGGATGCCGTCGGCGGACTCGGCCTCGCCGCGCGCCTTCTCCTCGATGATGCGCTCGAGCATCGATACGGGGAAGGTCACGCCCGAGGCCTTGACGACCTGCAGGTCGATCGGCGAGAGCAGCCACGGGTGGGCGTCGTCGCGGGTGTCCGGGGCGGTGTTCGCCCAGACGTCGGCGAACGCACCGAGTGACGGCCCGTCGGCGGCACGCGCGGCGGCTGCCGGGTCGGCGCTCTCGGTGAGCGCGGTCATCGTCGGGAAGGTGGCCGACAGGTCATGCAGGATGCCGTCGCGCAGCACCACCACGCTCGGGCCGGCCGGCGTCTGCACACGCCCGACGAGCAGGGCGTCGCTCGCATCGGCGGGGAGGATGCCGGCGGCGTCTCCGGTCCAGGTGTCGCTCATGTCTCTCCTCGGGAGGTAGGTCGGGAGCTCGGTCGATATCGGCGGGATCACCGGGCGTCAGCGCCGGTGGAAGACGCCGGGGCGCTTCTCGGCGAAGGCGGCACGCCCCTCGGCGGCATCCGCGGTGGCGAAGGTGATGCCCTGCATCTCGCGCTCGTAGGCGATGGCCTGGTCCTGCGGCAGGTTGAACGCGGCGCGCAGGTTGGCCTTCGCGGTCTCGGCCGCGATCGGAGGACGCGAGGCGATCGTCGCGGCGAGCTCCTGCGCCCGGGAGAGCAGATCATCGGCGGGCACGACCTCGCTGATGAGGCCCCAAGCGAGGGCGCGCTGCGCGTCGATCGGGTCGCCGCTGAGCAGCATGAGGGCGGCGTTGCTCGCGCCGATGGAGTTCGCCAGCAGCACCGACATCCCTCCCCCGCCGATCCAGCCGAGCTTGATCTCGGGGGCGGCGAAGCTCGCGGTGTCGGCGGCGATGCGGATGTCGCACGTCAGCGACGCCTCGAGCCCGCCCCCGAACGCGTACCCGTTGATCGCGGCGATCACGGGCTTGCGCAGGTCGCGCAGCGCGTCGCAGTAGTCGCGGCGGTTGCGGAACTCCCACGGCGTCTCGTACTGGTCGAGGGTCGAGATGTCGCTGCCGGCGCTGAACGCGCGACCCGTGCCGGTGTAGACGACGGCCCGCACCTCGGGGTCGTCGTTGAGGCGGCGCACGATGTCCACGAGCTCGTCGCTCATGGCCTGGGTGACGGCGTTGAGCTTGGCGGGGCGGTTGAGTCGCACGGTCGCGACGTGCCCCTCTCGTGTGACGACGATCAACGGGTCGTCGGTGATGGCCGAGTCGGTCATGCGGTCTCCTTCTGCAGGCGGTCGTCGGCGGTCGCGGCATCGGGAGAAAGAGCGGCGAAGCGCGCCTCGATCTCGTCGAGCACGTCGTCGGCATGTCGGCGCCCGGCGACGACATCGCGCACAAGAGCGGATGCCGCGGACTGGAACGGGATGTACCCGGCGATCCGGGGTCGCACCCACGACGCCTCGATGGTCGAGAGGGTGCGCGAGTAGAAGCCGTACGCGGCCTCGTCGACCACGGCATCCGTCCACGCCGCGCGCAGGCCGGGCTGACCGTCGTGCGCGGGGATGAACCCGCGCTGCGCGTCGTCGCTGAGCAGGTGCTCCAGGTGCGCGAGCAGGGCGGGCGAGGGCGCGGAGCGACGGGTGACCGCGATGCCGGTGCCGCCGATCGTCGATCCGAGTCCGCTCGCCCCCGCCGGGACGCGGTCGAACGCGACGACCGGCGAGCTGTAGTTCACGTAGCCGTACACGAGGGGGATGTAGCCGATGTCGCCGCGGTCGCGCATCCGGTCGAGCAGGCCGATCGGGTTGAGCAGTTCGGTGCCCGCGGGGGCGTGCGCCGAGAGGCGGGCGAGCAGATCGAGCGCCCGCCGCGCGACAGCGCGGTCGAACAGTCCCTCATCGCGCCCCGGGTCGTCGCCGAGCGACACCGCGATCGAGCAGAGCGACAGGAATGCGTGCGGCCCGGCCAGGCTCGTCGCGACGAGCCCGCGCTCGGCGAGAGCGAGAGCGTCGTCCCAGGTCTCGGGCGCCTCGGCCACGAGGTCGCGGCGGCGCACCGACACCTGCGTCGCGGCATCCAGCGGCAGAGCCCACAGCCGCCCGTCGAGCGTGTACGAGGCGATGCTCGGTCCCACCGCGGCATCCGCCCACTCCGCGATCCGTGCGGTGTCGAACAGCTCGTCGAGGGGACGGATGCCGCCGCTCGCGAGAGCGTCGCCGAGGTGCGGGTGATCGAGCACGAGCAGGTCGTAGCGGCGGGCGAGCTCGTCGATCCGCGCGGACTCGAACCCCTCGAGCGACTGCACCTCCCAGCGCAGGGTGTCGCCGTCGCCGAGGTCGCCGGCCGCCGCCTCCAGAGCGTGACGGCCGCGCGGGTGATCCCAGGTCAGGCCGACGTATTCGGTCACGACGGCACCGCACTCGAACCCACGGGCATCGGCACGGCGGTCTGCGCCACCGCCCCGGCATCGAGCAGCTCCTGCGTGCGCTCGGGCGAGACGCCCAGCTCGGCGAGGATCTCGGCCGTGTGCTCACCGGTGAGCGGGGCGCCGCGGTCGATGCGGGCGGGCGTCTTCGCGAACCGGTACGGGAACCCGGGCGTCTTGATACGCCCCTCGGTGGGGTGGTCGTACTCGACGAACGTGCCGTTGTGAATGATCTGCGGGTCGGCCACGAGGTCTTCGTAGCCGTAGACCGGACCCACCCACATGCCGGCGGGCAGCAGCGTGTCGAGCCAGTGCTGCGTGGAGCGCTCACGCAGGTGACGGGCCACCGTCGCATACAGCTCGTCGCGGTGCGTCCAGCCGTGCACCTCGGGGTCGAGACCCGCGAACGAGGGCTCGTCGAGCACCTCGCCGAGCTTCTCGAGGTCGGCGAACCCGAGCGCGAGGTAGCCGTCGCTGGTCGCGAAGACGCCGTAGGGGGCGCGGATGTAGACGTGCGCGTTCGGCTCGGTGCCGCGCTTCTGCGGCACCCCGCCGACCGTGTAGACGCTCAGCTCCTGCATCTGCAGGGTGGTGAGCGCGTCGAGCATGTTGACGGTCACGAGCTGCCCCTCACCGGTGCGCTCGCGGTGCAGCAGCGCCGCGAGCACGGCTTCGAACGCGGTCGATGCGGTGACGGCGTCCGCCAGGTACTGACCCGCCGGAGTCGGCGGCTCGCCCGCGCGCCCGGCCGACAGCATCGCGCCGCTCATGGCCTGCAGGATGAGGTCCTGGCCCGGACGGTCCTTGTAGGGACCGTCCTCGCCGTAGCCCGACATCGAGACGTACACGAGCGAGGGGTTGATCGCCGCCAGACTCTCGTAGTCGAGGCCGAGACGCGCGGCGACCCCCGGGCGGTAGTTCTGCAGGAACACGTCGGCCCCGGCGATGAGGTCGCGCACGACCTCGCGCCCGGCATCCGATTTCAGGTCGACGGCCAGCGAACGCTTGTTGCGGTTGAGGGAGAGGAACGAGACGTTGATCTCGTTGCCCTGCGCTCCGCCGGCCGAGGCGAAGCGCTGCCATTCACCGGCGGTCGGCTCGACCTTGATGACGTCGGCGCCCAGGTCGCCGAGGCGCTGCGCGGCGAAGGGCCCGGCCATCGCGATCGAGCAGTCGATGACGCGGTATCCATCGAGGATGCCGCGGGTGGGGGTGTCGGACATGTCGTTCCTCTGGTTGTCAGACGGGCGTGATCAGACGGGCGTGTCGGCGCCGCCGGCGGCTGACGAGCGCAGCAGCGCGTCGATCAGCTCGACCGAGCGGGCGGCGACGGTCACGTCGGAGTTGTTCTCACGGCTCGCACCGGTGATCAGCTCGATGAAGCGGGCCGGCGGCACGAGGCATTCGTACTCGCCCTCCCCCTCGGGGATCACAAGCTCCTCGCGGCGGCCGTCGTAGCGGCTGAGGGTCACGCGCTCGCGCTCGACGTCGATCATGAGCACGCCCTCGGTGCCGAACAGGCGGATGTCGACCTGGTACTTGTCGCCGTCGGCGAGCGTCGCGGCCCCCGAGAGCGACCCCAGCGCCCCGCCCTCGAAGCGGATCACTCCCGCGTCGAACAGGTCGACCGGTGCCCCGGCGGTGATCGCACGACCGGCGACGGATGCCGCGCGCAGCCCCGTGAGCCAGAACAGCAGCGCCGAGGAGTGGGTGATCTGGCCGTGCGCATACCCGCCGCCGTGCTCGGGGCTCGACCACGTGGTCGGGTCGGGAGCGGTGTCGGAGTTCCAGCGCTCGAGCATGTGCGTCGGGTCGGTGCCGAACAGTCCGCGCGTGGGGGACGCCATATGGCACAGGGCGTACTGGATCTCGCCGATCGCCCCGGCGTCGAGCATCCGCTTGGCCGCCACCGTGAACGGCTTGTAGTTCCAGCCGTAGGGCACGAGGAAGACGGTGCCGGCGCGCTCGGCGCGGGCGGCGAGATCCCACGCCTCGTCGGCGTGCAGGGTCATCGGCTTCTCGCACAGCACGTGCAGTCCACGGTCGAGCGCTTGAGCGGCGAGCGGGTGGTGCAAATCGTGCGGGGTGGAGATCACGACCGCGTCGATGTCGGCATCCAGCAGTTCCGTCGCGTCCTCCGTCGCGAACCCGAAGCCGAACTTCTCGCGCACGGCTTCGAGGCCGTCGCCCTTGCCGCAGACGCCCACGAGCTCGACATCGTCGCGCGCCGCGAACAGCGGGAAGTGATTGCTCGTCGCCCACCAGCCGGCACCGATCGCGCCGAGGCGCACCGTCGCGGCGGTCATGGGACCCACCGCCAGGTGCGGATGCCGTCGCGATCACCCTCGGCGACACGGTTCTGCTGCGCGAGGCGCTCGAGATTGCCGGTCATCGGGAAGATCAGGTACGCGGCCGCAGCTGCGGGCCACGGCCCCAGATCGGACGCTGCGCGCCGGATGAGTTCGAGCGAAGTGAGCTCCTCCCCGCCGGCGAGAACCTGTTCGATCACGCGGTCGACGCGCTCGACGTACGCGAGCGAGTCGTCGAGGAACCCCGCCACCGCCGCGCCCTCGTAGACCGGGTAGTGGGCTGTGAGCAGCAGCTCGGCGTCGAGGGCGCGCAATCGACGGATGCTGTCGACGTACCGGGCCGTGTCGCGATAGGTGGGCGGGAACGCGGCCCGACCGTCGGCTGTCGGCACCGTCTCGCCGAGCACGGCATCCGAGATGAGAAGGGTGCCGTTCGCGGCATCCCACAGTGCCAGGTGGCCCGGGGAATGCCCCGGCACCGCGAGCACCTCGATCGTGCGGTCGCCGAGGTCGAACGTCTCGCCGCCGTCGAGGGCGCGGGTCACCGGCACGAGACCGGTCGAACGCCGCACCTCGGCGGTCGTCTCGGGCGGATCGTCGAAGCCGTCGCGCGCGGCGAACTCGCCGTAGCGCCCGGCGATGAGCTCCTCGACGTCTTCGGTCATGGCGACATCGGCGCGGCCCGCCAGGAACTCGGCGTGCGGGGCGACCGCGGCGAGCGCCGCGTTGCCGCCCGTGTGATCGAAGTCGCAGTGCGAGCTGATCACCCAGCGCAGGTCGGCGAGATCGAACCCGATCTCCTCCAGCGTCGGCAGCAGGGTGCCGGGGACGGAGTCGGCGACACCGGTGTCGAACAGCAGGGCGCCCGCAGGGCCGGTGAGCAGGTACATCGCGATGAAGCGCTCGCCGAGCGGCGCCTGGATGCGGTGGATGCCGTGACGCACCTGCATCATTCGCTCCAGGTGCCGTGGTCGATCAGGCGGAGTCCGGCGCGCTTCGAGCGCACGTGGGGCCCGGCGGGCTCCTGCCAGGTGGCTTCGCTGCGGGCCTTGAGGATGAGCGCCTCGTCGACCTCGATGCCGACGCCCGGACGGTCGCCGAGCACGACGCCGCCGTCGGCGAACTCCTGATCGAGCACGAGGCCGAACGGCGACCCGAGATCCTGCACCTCGGCCGACAGGTGATTCGGTACGGCCGCCGCGGCCGCCGTCACGGTGTGGTTCGCGGTGAGCCCGACGGGGCTGACGGGCAGATCGCGAGCGTGCGCGGCGATCGCCACGCGCAGGAAGTGCGTGACGCCCCACACCGCGCCCGCCTGCACGATGTCGGCACCGCCGGCGTCGAGAAGGGGACGGTACTGCTCGAGTCCGGTGAGGTTCTCGCCGGTGGCGACGGAGGCCTTGATCGCCGCGCTCAGGCGCGCATGCCCCGCGGCATCCCACCGCCGCAGCGGCTCCTCGACCCAGGTGAGGTCGATGCGCTCCTCGAGGGCGCTGACGTGCCGGACGGCCTGCTTGAGATTCCACGACTCGTTCGCGTCGAGCATGAGCGCGGGTGCCGCACCGCCGGCCTGGAGCACGTCGGAGAGGATGCCGAAGCGGCGCAGATCGGCCTCGACGTTGCGCCCGCCCTTGAGCTTGGCGGCGGTGTAGCCGCGCTCGCCGAAGCGGCGGTAGAGGGCGGCGAGCTGCTCGTCGTCGAGGGCGGCATCGAGGCCGGAGGCGTAGCCGGGCACGAAGCGGTCGCCGGCTCCGAGCAGACGCCATAGCGGCTCACCCGCGAGCTTGGCCTTGATGTCCCACAGCGCGGTGTCGAAGGCGCCGATGCCACCGAAGGTCGCGCCTCCGTGCGACGACTTGAACACCCGCGCGAGCATGGCGTCGTAGAGGGTGGTGACGGCGCGGGGGTCCTGCCCCTCGAGGGCGGGGAACAGGCGCTCGAGGTCGGCGTGCGACCCCATGCCGACACCCTCGATGCCCTCGTCGGTCTCGAGGATCACGAGCGGCACGTCGGTGACGCCGGATGCGATGAACCCGTTGACGTCGCCGACGGGGCGCCCCCAGTCGTGGACGGTGCGCAGCGTGCGGTAGCCGGTGATCTTCATGTCGCCCTTGAGTGTGAGAGATCGAATGTGAAAACAACATACATCATATGTCTGTCGTTTCGCGAGTGTCCTCTGCCGCCCCATTCCGGAGGTCAATAGAGTGTCAGGCATGACCCCGCCCGCAGACGCCACCACCGCCGGTCGCGCACGCACCCCCATCGATCGCATCGGCGCGACCGTGCTGAACGAGCTCGTCCAGTCGATCGTCACCGGGGAGTACGCCCCGGGCGACCTGCTGCCGCCCGAGAGCGTCATCAGCGTGCAGTTCGGCGTGAGCCGAACCGTCATCCGCGAGACGATGAAGCGCCTGCAGGAGAAGGGCATGGTCACGGTCGCCCAGGGGCGCGGCACGCACGTGAATCCCTCCACGAGCTGGAACGTGCTCGACCCCTCGGTGCTCACCGCCATGATCGAGAACGACTCGACCCTCGGCGTGCTCGACGACCTCAGCGTGGTGCGCGGGGCGCTCGAAGCGGCGATGGCCGCCGCCGCCGCCCGCACGGTCGACGACGACGCCCGCACCCGCCTGCGCGAGAGCCTGGAGACGATGGAGGCTCACGTCGACGACTCGGCGGCATTCCGCGAGGCCGACGTGAAGTTCCACCTCGCCGTGATGGAGCTCGCCGACAACGGTCTCGCCGAGAACATCGCGCGCGTGCTCATCGCTCATGCGGTGGGCAGCGACCGCTTCACCGGTGTCGACCCCGCGCATGCGTTCGAGCTGACCCTCGCCGAGCACACCGCGATCCTTGAGGCGATCTCGGCCGGCGACGCCGAGGCCGCGCGCCTCGCGATGAGCGAGCACATCCTCGGCTCGTGGTCGCGCCGCCGCCTGCCGTCGAAGAAGCGTTCCTGACGGAACCTCGACCGTTCAGCGCGCGAGGTTGGCGATCGCGCGTCGATAGGCGTCGAGATTCGCTCGTCGCCCGACGGCGACGGCCTCGACGGCAACGGCTCTGACCTCATCGGGCGTGTATCGATAGACGAGGCGGTATCGAGGCTTCCCGGAACCGTCCGGGTCGAAATACAGCTCGTAGCAGTCACCCAGATCGCCGGTCGCGACGCGAGAGTCGAGCTTCACGCCGGCCACCCTCCCGTCGCGGACGAGCACCAGCATGTCGAGTGCCATCTTCTTCGTCGCCTGGTCCGGAAGCGCGTCGATGTCGTGCTGGAATCCGGGAAGAAGCGCTGTCAGCCGCAGCGGCACCGCCATCAGCGGTAGTCGTCGGGGTCGAGACCCAGATCGGACGCGATGTCGGCCAGCTCGCCGGTCTCGCCGGCCTCCGACCTCTGACGAACCAGGTACGCGATCTCGAGATCCTCGATCGCCGGGATCAGATCGACGTAGAGGTCGAACGGGATGACGACGCCTTCGGCGCGACGGTGACCCCCGAACACCAGCGGGCGCGAGAGAGCGCCCTCCTTGCGGAATCGTCGCAGCGCGTCCGGCAACTGCGCCCGAGCTTCAGACGTCGGCAGTACGGGGATCGGCAGTGCGGACGAGTTCACCATACGTAAATCGTACCTCTTAATCGTCCAAAAAGTCGTACGAGTTTTCGACCGGTTCCGCATCGAATGTTGGCTATCGTATTCACCGAGCCCCCTTCGCACCGATGGACGAACGTCAGTCATGTGATGTTTGCTTGATCGTTTTCGTAAGACGTAGTATGTTTCGACGCAAGGCCTGCACCCTCGGGTCCCTGCAGCAACTTCCCTATCAATGTTGAGAGGATCGCAATGAAGCGAAGGATCGCCATCCCCGCCGCCATCGGCGTGGCGGCACTGGCACTCACCGGATGCGGTGGAGCATCGCCGAACGGATCGACCGGCGGAGGCTCGGGCACGAGCGACAAGCTCGTCGTCTGGAACTGGGGCGACGCCGACGAGGCCGCGGCCGCATACACCGAAGACGTCAAGGCGGCGTTCGCCGAGAAGCACCCCGACGTCGAGGTCGAGATCGTCAACCAGCCGTTCGACCAGTACTACACCCTGCTCGGCAGCGCGATCGAGGCCGGCACCGGCCCCGACGTCGCCCTGTTCAACGGCGGCACGCAGCTCAAGAGCCGCGCCGACTCCCTCATCCCCGTCACCGACGAGCTCGCCGACCTCGAGGACACCCTCGCCGGTTGGCCCGCTTTCCAGGCCGACGGCGAGACCTATTCCGCCCCGATGTTCCTCCAGGGCTTCCCGATCTACTACAACAAGGCCCTCTTCACCGGGGCCGGCCTCGACGCCGACAACCCGCCCCAGACCTGGGACGAGCTGGCGGCCGCCTGCACCTCGATCACCGAGAAGACGGATGCCTCGTGCTTCGCGCTCGGCAACAAGGAGGGCCTCGGCATCGAGTTCTTCCTCTCGGGCTTCGGCTCGGGCGTCTTCACCCCCGAGGAGTACGACGCCTGGATCGACGGCGACCGCGACTGGACGAGCGAGCATGCGGTGCAGGTCTTGCAGATGTGGGCCGACACCGCTGCCGACGGCTGGTACAACGAGGGCGCGAACTCCACCGCGATGTTCAACGACTCGTTCGACCTGTTCTCGGGCGGCAAGTCGGCCATGGTCATCGGACTCATGAGCGGCACGGCGCACTGGAAGCAGTTCGACGAGTTCCTCGGCGAGGATCTCGGGTTCATGATGCCGGTCACCGTCAACGACGGCACCACCCTGGCCCTCCCGGCCGAGGGCGGCATCGGATACGGCGTGCTCAACGAGGACAAGAAGGAGCTCGGCGTCGACTGGATCAAGGCCACGGTCGACCACGACGCCCTCGCCGCCTACTCGCTCGCGGGCGGTCAGATCACGTCCGACACGACCATCGAGCTCGACACCGACATCGTGTCGGCGAACGACATCGTCGCGGAGTCGGCGGGCAGCAAGCCGCTGCTCCACACCGCCCTCGAGGCCGAGACGCTCGACCTGCTGCACCGCCTCGGCCAGCAGCTGCTCGGCGGCGAGGTCACCGTGCAGGACGCCGCAGCCCAGCTGGCAGCGTCGGAGGGCTGATCCCTTGGCGATCGACACCACCTCGACCCGGACCCTCGTTCTCGCGAACAAGGGTCCGGGCCGCGGCCGCCGGGAACGCGGCGCACGCCGCGATCTCGGCCAGCCGCTGCGCAAAAAGCCGTGGACGTCGGAACGGCTCGCGCCCTACCTCATGGTGCTGCCGGTCATCCTCATCCTCGCGGTCTTCCGCCTCTACCCCCTCCTGCTCGGTGTGAACTTCTCGTTCACGGGAGACAAGGAGCTCAACGGGCAGTTCGTCGGCCTCGACAACTACCTCACCCTCCTCGGCGACGCCCGGTTCCAGGCATCCGCCCGCAACGTGCTGGTCGTGCTGCTGTTCGTGCCGATCCAGGTCTTCGTCGCCGGCATCCTCGCCACCTTCGTCTTCCTGAAGATCCCGGGCCACCGCTTCTACCGCAGCGTGTACTTCCTGCCGGTGGTGCTCTCGCCGATCATCATCGGCGCGATCTTCAACATCCTGCTCGCCGCGAACGGTCCGATCAACGGCGCCCTGAACACCATCAACGTCCCGGGCGTCGACTGGCTCGGCCTCCCCACCACGGCGTTGCCCTCGGTGCTCGTCGTGCACATCTGGGCGACGTTCGGCATGGCGTTCACGATCTTCCTCGCCGGTTTCGCGACCCTCGACGCCGAGCTGCTCGACGCCGCGAAGATCGACGGCGCCAACCTCTGGCAGCAGATCGTGCACGTCATCATCCCGAGTCTCAGCCAGACCATCCAGTTCGTGTTCGTCACGACCACGATCGGCATGCTCACCGGCCTCTTCGGCCTGCTGTACACGATGACCGCCGGCGGTCCGGGGGCGGCGAGCTACCTGCCCGAGTTCCTCATCTGGAAGCTCAACGGCGAGGCCCGCCCGGCGCTCGCGTCCGCGGCATCCGTCTTCCTGCTGCTGATCGTGCTCGTCATCGGCCTGATCCAGATCCGCGTGCTGCGTCGCGCCACGAAGGAGGCATGATGCGCCGCGAACGCCTGGGCAAGTGGATCATCGCCGTACCGATGATGCTGCTCGCGATCGCCACGATCGCACCGATGCTCTACGGCCTGAACATCTCGCTCAAGACGCGCAAGGACTACGTCCTCGATCGTCTCGGGGTCACGCAGACCTTCAACGTGCAGAACTTCTTCGACGCGTGGAACAACGCCGACATGGGCCGCTACTTCGCGAACACGATCATCGTCACCGTGTTCTCGGTCGCGATCCTGCTCGTGCTCGCGTCGATGTGTGGCTATGCGCTCAGCCACCTCACCTTCCGCGGCAGCAAGGTCGCGTTCCTCATCATCCTCGCGATGATGATGATCCCGTTCCAGGTGATCATGGTGCCGACGATCAAGGTGCTCAGCGACATGGGACTGATCAACACCTTCCCCGGTCTGATCGCCGCGTACGTGGCGCAGTTCCTGCCGTTCACCGTGTTCTTCATGACCTCCTACTACTCGGGCATCCCGAAGGAGCTCACCGAGGCGGCGCGCGTCGACGGCAACGGCCTGTTCGGCGTGTGGGCGCGCATCATGATCCCGGTCGGCAAGCCGGCGCTGATCTCGATGGGCATCCTGAACGCGCTGTTCGTCTGGAACGACATCCTCATCGCACTGCTGATCATGCAGTCGCCGCAGAACCGCACCGTCATGGTCGGCGTGAGCGCGCTGCGCGGCCAGTACCCCGACAACGTGCCGACGTACATCGCCGGCGTGCTGCTGGCGGTGCTGCCGATCATCATCGTGTACCTGATCTTCCAGCGGCAGATCTCGGCCGGAGTCACGGCCGGAGCCACGAAGGGCTGATCCCATGAGCACCGACCGGATCGAGGTGTACGTCGACCCGGAGGGGTCGCCTTACGCCGACGGCTCGCACGGCTACCCCGCGAACGACCTGGCGCACGGCCTCGCCCTCGTGCGGGCACGGCGCGAGCCGGGTCAGCGGGCCGTGATCTGGATGGCCGGAGGCGAGTACCGGCATCACGAGCCCGTCTCGTTCACGGCATCCGACTCCTTCACCGCGGTGGTGGCGACGGATGCCGCGAACCCGCCGGTGCTGCGCGGATCCGTGCGCCTGGCGGGCTGGCGTCCGGTGACGGTGAACGGGGTCGCGGCCTACGCCGCGCCTTCGCCGCGGGCGGCGGCTCGGCGGCTCTACGTCGACGGCGTCGCGGCGGAGCGCCCCCGGCATCCGCGCGAGGGATTCCTGCGCGTCGAGCAGCAGGAGGGCCTTGACCCGGCGGGCAGCTTCGTCGGCACGCTGTTCGACGGGGCGGCGTCCTTCCGCTTCACCGAGGGCGACGTCCCCGAGCTCGCGCAGCAGCGCGCGGTCGAGGTCGTCGTGCCGCACTACTGGGTGCAGGAGCGGATGCCGATCACCGCGATCGACCGCGACACCCGCACCCTCACGAGCTCGCTGCGCAGCATCTTCGCACTGCGCGACGATGCCGCGAAGCTCTTCGCGCGCTACTGGCTCGACAACGTCGCCGAACGCTTCGGCGAGGTCGCCGGCGAGTGGTACCTCGACGCGACCGGCGAGCTGGTCGGCGCGTCGGGTCCGCACGTGCTCTACCTGCCGGAGCCCGGCGTCGACATCGACGCGCTCGACGTGCGGATGCCCGTGACCGACGCCTTCGTGACGCTCGACGGCACCGCCGACGCGCCGGTGCGCGAGGTGCGGTTCGAAGGTGTGCACTTCGCGGAGGCGGACTTCGAGGTCGTGCCGCCCGCGGTGCCGCCGTTCGGGGTACGCGAAGACCCGCAGTTGCCGTCGGCTGGCCGGTACGCGGCCGACGTGCAGGCGGCGAGCACCGTCCCCGCCGCCGTACGATTCGACTTCGCCCGCTCGTGCGCGCTCATCGGCGGCGGCATCGCACGCGTCGGCGGCTACGGCGTGAGCCTCGGCCCCGGCACGCGCGGGGCGCTCATCAGCGGTGTCTCGTTCAGCGATCTGGGGGCCGGGGCCGTGCGCTCGGGCGGAGGGATCGATGCCCTGGCGGCGGAGTACAACCGCGCGAACGAGGTCTCCGACTGCACGATCGCGCGCGGCGGTCAGGTCTATCCCAACGCCGTCGCCGTGCTCTTCCAGCACGGATCGCACAACGTGATCGCGCACAACGAGATCAGCGATCTCCTCTACTCCGGCATCTCGGTCGGCTGGATGTGGGACTACCTGCACAGCCCGTCCGAGGGCAACCTCATCGAGGGCAACCACATCCACCACCTCGGCCAGGGACTGCTCAACGACATGGGCGGCGTCTACCTGCTCGGCATCGCGCCGGGCACGGTCGTACGCGGCAACCACATCCACGACATCGAGTGCGCGAACTACGGCGGCTGGGGCATCTACCTCGACGAGGGTTCGTCGCACGTGGTGATCGAGCAGAACGTGGTGCACGACGTGTCGAGCCAGGCCTACCACCAGCACTACGGGCGCGAGGTGATCATCCGCGACAACGTGTGGGCGTTCGGTCGCAACGGCCAGGTGTCGATCACCCGCCCCGAAGAGCACGTGTCGTTCACGTTCCACCGCAACATCGTGGTGGGCGAGGGCATGCCCGCGTTCGTCGGCTACCCCGATCACCGCGACCTGCGGCGCTTCGGGATCGACAGCGACCTGAATCTGTTCTGGGATGCGACGCCGCTCGACGGAGCGGTGCGGGCGGCGAACGCCGATCGCTCGACGGGACCGGATGGGCGGGTCGGTTTCGAGATCGTCGAGCGCCTCGACGACGAGTGGGCGGCACTCGGTCACGACCGGCACTCGATCACCGCCGATCCGCTGTTCATGGATGCCGCAGCGCGCGATCTGCGCGTGCGGGAGGGGTCGCCGGCGGGGGGTCTCGGCATCCGGGTGCCGGATGTGCGCGGCGCCGGGCCGCGACCGGTGTCGGAGCGACGGCATCCGCTGGGTGCGCCGACCGGCATCGACCCGTTCCTGCCGACCCGGGGGTAGGAGGACGTCCGTAGGCTGAGGAGATGGACGCGCACGTGCCGAACCCCCTGGTCTGCCCGACCTGCGGTGGAGCACTGACGTTCGAGATCCTCGACGACGAGCGCTTCCTCGTCGTGTGGTCGTGCGTGGAGTGCGGGCTGATCCGGGCGACCGAACCGACGGGATAGCCTCTTCGTCATTTTCTTCGAACCTCGCTTGCATTAACTTCGGATGCATGTTCGAATAAAGCATGCGTTGGCAGGGACAGAAGCTCGGAGACACGGATGCCGCGGCACTCCCCGGTCTCGAAGACCGGTCGAGCGTGCTGCGGTCGGTGGCGACCCCCGAGTTCGCCGGGGTGACCTTCCACGAGGTGCTCTCGAAGTCGGCGCTCAACCAGGTTCCCGGCGCATCGCGCATGCCGTTCGCCTGGACGATCAACCCCTATCGGGGATGCAGTCATGCGTGCGTCTACTGCGTCTCGCCGGACACGTTGATCCTCTGCGCCGACGGGCACCAGCGCCCCCTACGCGACCTGGAGATCGGTGACCAGATCATCGGCACCGAGCGCGAGGGCGCGTACCGCCGCTATGTGCCTACCGAAATCCGCGCCAAGTGGTCGACCCGCAAGGCGGCGTATCGGGTGACGCTGGCCGACGGCACCGAGATCATCGCGAGCGGGGATCACCGATTCCTGACCGAGCGCGGATGGAAGCACGTCACCGACGCAGAGTCCGGGCAGAGACCACACCTCACCACGAACAACCGGTTGTCGGGGTTCGGCATCGGGCCGGCGGGGGCAGACATCGATCAGACGAGCACCGATTATCGACGCGGTTACCTGGCCGGGATGATTCGTGGAGACGGAATGATCTTCCACGGCACCTATCCCAGCCCGGAGCGGGTGCGGAAGGTACACATGTTCCGCCTGGCGCTGGTCGATCCGGAGGCTCTCGACCGGACTCGGGAGTTCCTCGAAGCTGAGGATGTGCCGACGAGGACCAGACCATTCGCCGCTCAGACCGAGACTCGGAGCGCGGCGAACGCGATTCACACGGCGGCTCGGGCGGGAGTCGAGCGGATCGAGCAACTCATCCTCTCGCCCGAGGAACCGAACGAGAGCTGGTTCGCTGGATTCCTCGGCGGCATCTTTGATGCGGAAGGGAGTTGTTCGCGCGGAGTGCTCCGCATCTCGAATGGGGATCCCGAACTCATCCGCCTGATCGAGCAGGGCATGCGCGCCTTCGACGTTCCCCACATCGTCGAAGGCGCGCGCGCTAACGGAGTCCGCGACGTGCGCGTGACGGGCGGGCTACCCAGCCGCCAGAGGTTCTTCGCGATCGCCTCACCTGCCATCACGCGAAAACTCGACATCATCGGAACCGCTGTGAAAACGGCATCCGATCTCCGGGTCGTGTCGATCGAACCCCTCGGTGAAGTGCAGGACCTCCTCGACATCACGACCGGGACCGGCGATTTCGTCGCCAACGGAGTCATCAGCCACAACTGCTTCGCCCGCGGGACGCACGAATACCTCGACCTCGACGGCGGGTCGGACTTCGACTCTCAGATCGTGGTCAAGGTGAATGTCGTCGAGGTGCTCGAGCGCGAACTGCGCAAGGGCAGCTGGCAGCACGAGACCGTGGCTCTCGGCACGAACACCGATCCCTACCAGCGGGCCGAGGGGCGCTACAAGCTCATGCCCGGGATCATCGAGACGCTCGCGGCATCCGGCACCCCGATCTCGATCCTCACGAAGGGCACGCTGATCCGCCGCGACATCCCTCTGCTCGTGAAGGCCGCGCAGCGCGTGCCGATCGACGTGCAGATGTCGATCGCGATGTACGACGACGAGCTGCAGAAGGCGATCGAACCGGGAACCCCGAGCACGCAGGCGAGGCTCGACACGGTGAAGGCGCTGTCGGATGCCGGTTTCCCCGTCACCGTCTTCCTGATGCCGATCCTGCCGCACATGACCGACTCGGTCGACGCGATCGCGCACGCGCTCGAGCGCATCAAGATGGCGGGCGCGCGCACGGTGATCTACGGAGCGCTGCACCTGCGGCCGGGTGTGAAGCCGTGGTTCTTCCAGTGGCTCGGAGAGCACCGGCCCGACCTCGTCTCGTCGTACCGCGGCCTCTACCCGGGAGCGTCCGCCGAGGCGCCGAAGCCCTATCGGCAGTGGCTCGCGAAGCGGGTCAAACCGCTGATCCGGCTGCACGGCCTCGACGCGCGCCACGAAGACGACTACCCCCGGCGCGGATTCCGTCCGGGACAGGGCCACGTCGACTCGATCTGGAGTCAGGACGGGGTGTCGACGACGGGGCGGGCACCGGGCAGTCCGAGCCCGGCCGTCACGTTCCGGACCACCGGTTCGGCGACCTCGACCCCCGCGCAGCCCATGCTGTTCTGAGCGTGGGCTGCGGCATCCGCTGGTCGGGGCGGAGGGCCGCAGGCCCGTAGGCTCGGTGACTATGGCTACCGGCTCCACCATCCACACGTTCGACGTGCAACTCGCAGACACCGACCGCGGGGTCTACGAGGACTATTCGCTGCGCGTGGCGAGGCATCCGTCCGAGACCGACGCCTACATGATCACCCGCATCCTCGCCTACGGCCTCGAGTTCGCCGAGGGCATCGGATTCAGCGAGGGCATCTCGAAGACCGATGAGCCGGCCGTTCTCGTCCGCGACCTCACCGGCGCGATCACCGCCTGGATCGAAGTCGGCGCTCCCGACGCCGAACGCCTGCACTACGGCAGCCGCCTCGCCGAGCGCACCGTGGTCTACACGCATCGCGACCCCGAGAAGGTTATGCTCCCCTGGGCCGGCAAGCGCATCCATCGCTCCGAGGACCTGCGCGTGTTCAGCTTCGACCCCGGGTTCATCGACCAGGTCACGCCGCACATCGAGCGCCGCAACACGCTCACCCTCACGGTCACCGAGCAGGTGCTCTACCTCGATCTCAACGGCGCCAACCTCACCACCGCGATCCACGAGCACGAGCTCGGGTAGCCCCCTGAGGGGTCAAGACACGCCGCGCCCCCGGCATCCGCTACGGCGTGTCTTGACCCCTCACGGGGCCGCACCGTCCGCGCCCTGGGGAGGAGATCTCTCGTTCCGCAGGAGCCTCTCGCGGATCCGCTCCTGCGCATCGTGCGATCTCCTCCGTCATGTGCGTGCGCCCGCCGCGCACCGGCCCGCCCGCCGGCCGGCCCCGTCCGCGCACCGGCACGCCCCGCCCGCCGGCCCGGCCCGCCCGCACAACTTCGGAGATCGGGCGAGACACGCCGCGCCGACCGCCCTGTACTCCGGCGTGTCGCCTCAGAACTCCGAAGTTGTGCCGCGGCTCACGCGCGAGGGGTCGAAAAGGGCCGGGTCGGATGCTTCCGACCCGGCCTTTCGTGACTCCTCAGGTCACGCGAACCTCAGCCCACGTGCGTCTCAGCCCGCGCGACCCTCAGCCCGCGCGACCCTCAGACCGCGCGCGCCTCACCCCGCGCGACCCTCACCCCGCGCGCGCCTCACCCCGCGCGCGCCTCACCCCGCGCGACCCTCAGCCGCGCGCGGCCAAGACTCAGCGGCGCACGCCCGCGGCTCAGCGCGTGAGCACCTCCGCCGTGGGGGTGCGACCGGTGATCTCGTCGATGATGTCGTCGTCGATGCGCGCGTTCTCGAACGGCGCGTCGATCTCGGCCCGGTCGAGCAGCTCGGTCATGCGACGCTGACGCTGACGCGTGATGAGCGTGACGACGCGGCCCGAGCGACCGGCGCGGCCGGTACGGCCCGAACGGTGCAGGTACGTCTTGTACTCATCGGGAGCGTCGGCCTGCACGACGAGATCGATGTCGTCGACGTGGATGCCGCGGGCGGCGACATCGGTGGCGACGAGCACGTTCACCCGGCCCGAGGTCAGACGCTCGAGGTTGCGCGTGCGCTTGGCCTGGTTCAGGTCTCCGTGCAGCGAGACCGCGGGGATGCCGGCGTCGTCGAACTGCTCGGCGAGCATGTCGGCGTAAGCGCGGGTGCGGGCGAAGACGAGCGTCTTGCCCTCGCGGTCGACGAGCGAGGTGAGGATCTCGGCCTTGTCGCGGTGCTCGATCACGAGCACGCGGTGCTCGATCGTGCTGGACTCCTGGTCTTCACCGGCGACCTCGTAGACGGCCGGGTCGACGAGGAACTCGTCGACGAGAGCCGCGACCTCGCGGTCGAGCGTCGCCGAGAACAGCAGCTTCTGGCTGCCGTCGGCGGTGTGACGCAGGATGCGCTGCACGGGCTCGACGAATCCGAGCTCGCACATGTGGTCGGCCTCGTCGAGCACCGCGATGCGGCAGTCCGAGAGGTCGAGCTTGCCCTGGTTGATGAGGTCCTCGACGCGACCGGGGGTGCCGATCACGATGTCGACGCCCTTCTTGAGCGCGCCCACCTGGCGACCCTGCGGCACGCCGCCGTAGATCTGGGTGGTGAAGAGACCCACGCTGCGGGCGATCGGCTGGATCGTGCGGTCGATCTGCAGGGCGAGCTCGCGAGTCGGAGCGAGGATGATCGCGCGCGGCGAACGACCGAACTCGCGACGCTTGCCGGCCTGCGACTGCAGCACGCGCTCGACGAGCGGGGCGCCGAAGGCGATGGTCTTGCCGGAGCCGGTGCGTCCACGGGCGAGCACGTCGCGCCCGCCGAGCACGGCCGGGATGCTGGCCGCCTGGATCGGGAACGGCGTCGCCGCGCCCATGCCGGCGAGGGTCTCGACGATGTTCGAGCCGAGGCCCAGGTCGCCGAAGCTCACACCGTCGACCTCGACGGCCGCGACGGACTTCGCCTCGAGGCGCTCGTGCACGACGTCGTCGGTCGGCTCGAAGGCGGCCTTCGGCTTGGCGTTCCAGTCGTTGCGGCCGGGGCGCGCGTCACGGCTCGGACGCTCGTCGCGGCGCGGGCGGTCGGTGCGGTACGCGCCACCGGTCGAGGGACGGCTGCGCTCGCCCGGCGCGTCGTAGGAGCGCTGCGTGCGGTCGCGGTCGAAGGCGCGGCGGGCGCGGTCGGCATCGTACGAACGCTCGGGGCGATCGGATGCCGCACGGTCGTTGTACCGGGGGCGGTCACCACCACGGTCGTCACGACGCGGACGCTCGTCACGGTCGAAACGGGGACGGTCGTTGCCGCGGTCGTTGTAGCGGGGACGCTCGGCGCCACGGTCGTTGTACCGAGGGCGCTCGGCGCCACCACGGTCGTCACGACGCGGACGCTCGTCACGATCGAAACGGGGACGGTCGGCACCGCGGTCGTTGAACCGGGGACGCTCGGCGCCGCCGCGATCGTCACGACGCGGACGCTCGTCACGATCGAAACGAGGACGGTCGGCACCGCGGTCGTTGAACCGCGGACGCTCGGCGCCCCCAAGGTCGTCACGACGCGGACGCTCGTCGAAGCGGCGGCCGGCCGAGGGGCGGTCGTTGTAACGGGGGCGCTCGGAGCCGCCCTCGAAACGGGGACGCTCGTCGCGACGGTGCGGCGCCTCACGGCGGCCCGACTCGGCGCGGTTGCGGATGCTGCGGGCCTCGTCGCGGCCGGCGCGCTCCTGCGCACCCCAGCGCTGCTTCGGGGCGCCCGACTCGGCCTCGGCCGGACGGTATCCGCGGTGGCCGGCGCTACGGCTTCCGGGACGACGGTCGTACCCACCGGCGGCGGGAGCGGAGCGGCGGTCGCCGGCATCCGATCGTGCGCCGCGCTCGTCGCGACCGCCGTCACGCGACGATGCGCCGTGGTGACGGTCGTGGAAGGAGGTCTTGTTCGCGCCGTAGCGCGGCTCGAAGTTGCGAGCGGCTCGGCCGCCCTGGGGCTTCTTGTTCTTCGGCATGTGTGTCTTTCGTTCTCGCACGAGAACAGCACGGCGCACGCGGAGAAGCACCCGTGGATCAGGGGTGCCGGACGCTCAAGGGCCGGGGCCATTCATGTGATGGTTGAATGCGCGTCGATGGACGCTCACCATCGGCCCCTGGACTCACACTTCAAACAGGTAAAACGTCCGCGCGCTGCGCGGGTGTCCGAAGCCGACTTCCCCAGCATACCGGTCGCACCTGAAAGACTCCCCCGCGGCCATACGATGGCGAGGTGAATCCCACCGGCATCCAGGTCTCCCTCCGTCGCGGCGACGTCACCGCGCAGATCGCCCAGGTCGGCGCCTCGCTGCGCGCGCTGCGCATCGGCGACGTCGACCTGATCTCCCCGTATCCGCTCGATCGGCCGACTCCGGGGTGCTCGGGCGTCGTCCTCGCACCCTGGCCCAACCGCATCCGCGACGGCCGATGGAGCGATGACGGCACCGACCGCCAGCTCGCGATCACCGAGCCGAAGTTCGGCAACGCCAGCCACGGACTCCTGCGGTTCACCGCCTATGAGATCGAGCAGACGGATGCCTCGGCCACCCTGCGCGCGACGATCGTGCCGCAGACCGGCTACCCGTACCTGATCGAGACCTCGGTCACCTACGCCCTCACCGACGACGGCGTCGCGGTGACGCACACCCTCACGAACCGATCGGAAACCGCGGCCCCCGTCGCCCTCGGAACCCACCCGTACGTGACCATCGGCGATGTCGACGCGCACGACCTCGTGCTGCGCGTGCCGGCGTCGACCGCTTTCGAGACCGACGAGCGGATGCTGCCCACCGGCACCCGTCCGGTCGAGGCGGCCCTGCGCGACGGCATCCGCCTGGGCGATGCGAAGCTCGACACCGGTTTCACCGATCTCGCGCGCGACCCCGACGGACGCGTGCGGCACTCGCTGACCGCGCCCGATGGCCGGCGCCTCACGCTCTGGCAGGGTGAGGGCTTCGATTTCGTGCAGGTCTACACGGCGACGAACTACCCCGGCCACGACCTGGCCGTCGCGATCGAACCGATGACCGCACCCGCCGACGCGTTCAACAGCGGCGTCGGCGTCCGACGCCTCGCTCCGGGCGAGACCTGGACCCTCGACTGGGGCATCTCGCTGGGCTGACTCTCCGGCAGACGCGTGCAATAACTCAGGACGATCGACCCGAAAGGCCCCGGATCCGACGGCTTTCGCGTGGATTCGGGGCCTTTCGTCCTGAGTCAGGGACAGCGCATCACTGCGACAACCAGGGGCGCTCGCGCAGTTCCCGGCGGCTGAGCGTCGCTCCGTGCGCAACGACCGACACCTCGGCCTCGGTGAGCTCCAGCTCGTCCACCGCCACCGCGGACCCCGCCGAACCCGCATCGGGCCCCTCCGGCGCATCCGGGGCGGAGTCCGTCGGCGCGGCATCCGCTCCCCCGCCCTTGCGCGCCTGGCGCCGCTCCTTCGCACCCTCGACGAGGTTGTAGAGCGTCGGCAGCACGATCAGCGTGAGCACGGTCGACGAGATGAGTCCACCGATCACGACGATCGCGAGCGGCTGCGAGATGAACCCTCCGTGCCCGGTGATGCCGAGCGCCATCGGGGTGAGGGCGAGGATCGTCGCGAGCGCCGTCATGAGGATCGGCCGCAGACGCTTCTCCGATCCGGCCTGCACGGCGGCGACCGTCGACAGCCCCTTCTCCCGATACTGGTTGACGAGGTCGACGAGCACGATCGCATTCGTCACCACGATGCCGATGAGCATCAGCACACCGATCAGCGAGGCGACACCGAGCGGCACGCCCGTGATGATCTGCAGCAGGATCGCACCGGTGGCCGCGAACGGCACCGACACGAGCAGCAGCAGCGGCTGGCGCAGCGACTTGAAGGTCGCGACCATCACCACGTAGACGATGAGGATCGCGGCGAGCATCGCCAGACCCAGCTGCGAGAACGAGTCGGCCTGCTGCGAGGCGACGCCGCCGATCTCGGCGGACGCGCCCGCGGGCAGGTCGACCGCGGCGAGCGCAGCGGAGACGGATGCCGTCGCCACGGCGAGATCGTCGGATGCCGGGGGCACGGTGATCGTGGCGGTGCGCTGCCCCTGCTCGGTGGTGATCGAGGTAGGGCCGTTGCGCTGCTCGACCGTGGCGATATCGCTGAGCGCGACCGGGCCGAGCGGCGTCGGGATCGTCAGTTCGCGCAGCGCCTCGACCGTGGTCGGCGGCTCGGAGGTGACGAGGTACACGGTGAGTGCGGTGTCGTCGATCTCGACCGAGCCGAGCTGCTGCGGGCGCATCGTGTTCGACACGATCGCTCCGACGGCGACCTCCGAGAGCCCGCGCTGGGCTGCGGCCTCACGGTCGACGACCACGGCGATGTAGGGCAGGGCGGCGGCGAGGTTGTCGCTCACCTGATCGATGCCGTCGCGCCCGTCGAGCTCGTCCATCACGGCGGTGGTCGCCGTGGAGAGGTCGTCGCCGTTCGACGCCGAGACCGTGATCTCGATGTCGCTCGAGCCGAACCCCGCAGACGAGGCCACCGACACGTCGCCCACGTCGGAGAGACCGTCGATCGCGTCCTGCACATCGGCGCGCAGCTTCTCCTGGTCGGCGCTCTCATCGGTGAGCACCGAGTAGGTCACGCCCGAGGATCCGCCCGAGAACGCGTCGCGCACCGAGGAGCCGCTCGATCCGATCGAGGCCTGCACGTGCTCGATCCCGTCGATGCCGCTGAGCGCGTCTTCGACCTTGATCGCGGCATCGGACTTGGTCTCGAGGCTGGCCGTCGGGCCGAGGTCCTGCGTGATGGTCATGGTGTTCTGACCGGAGTCGCCGAGGAAGTTCTGCTTCATGAAGGGGGCTGCGGCGAGGGTCGCACCGAGCACGACGACGGCCAGCACGACGGTGACGCCCGAGTGCTTGAGCGTCCAGCCGAGGATCGGGCGGTACGCCTTCTGCAGGCGGGTGGGCGGAGCATCCTGGTGCTCGGGGTCGATGGCTGCGCCGTTCTCGTCGAGCAGCGGCTTGCCGGGCTTGAGGAACCAGTACGCGAGCACCGGCACGATCGTCAGCGAGACGAGGAGCGACGCGATCATCGCGATCGACACGGTCATCGCGAACGGCCGGAACAGCTCGCCGACCATGTCGCCGACGAACACGATCGGCAGGAAGACGGCGACCGTGGTGATGGTGGATGCCGTGATCGCCATCGCGACCTCGCGCACCGCGAGCCGGATCGCATCGCCCTTGTCGGCGTCGCCGACGTAGTGCCTCTTGATGTTCTCGATCACCACGATGGAGTCGTCGACCACGCGGCCGATCGCGATCGTGAGCGCGCCCAGGGTGAGGATGTTCAGCGAATACCCGAAGGCCTGCAGACCGATGAAGGTGACGAGCACCGAGGTCGGGATGGAGATCGCGGTGACGAGCGTCGAGCGCACCGACATCAGGAACAGCAGGATGACGAGCACGGCCATCACGAGTCCGAGCAGGCCCTCGACCGCGAGCGTCTCGATGGACTGCTCGATGAACGGCGCCTGGTCGAAGATCACGGTGAACGTGGCGTCGGGGAACGCCTCGCCGATCTCGTCGAGCGCGGCGATGACCCCGGCCGACACCTCGACGGTGTTCGCGGCGGGGAGCTTCGTGATCGAGATCGACAGCGCATCCTGGCCGTCGACGCGCGAGATGGAGCTGATCGGGTCGGACTCCTGGACGACGGTCGCGACGTCGCCGACGGTGAGGTCGGTGCCGACGAGCGGCAGGGCGGCGATCTCGTCGACCGAGGCGATCTTCGCGCCGGTCTGCACCGTGAGCGTCTCGCCGTTCTCGGTGATGTCACCGCCGGGGAACAGCGTGCCGTTCTGTTCGAGCGCGTCGCTGATCGCCTGGGTGCTCTGACCTGCGGCGGCGAGCGCCGCGACGTCCGGAGTGATGGTGATGCGCTGGCCGACCCCGCCGACGATCTCGGCGGCGTTCACGCCATCGACGTCTTCGAGCTCGGGGATCGCGACGGTCTCGAGCTCGGCCTGCGCGTTGTCGGCGTCGTCGAAGCCCGACACGGCGACCTGGATCACCGGGAGGTCGTTGATCGAGATCGCGAGCACCTGCGGGTCGATGTCTTCGGGCAGCGTCGACGAGATGCGGTTGATCGCCTGCTGCATCTTCTGCTCGGCGGTCGCGAGGTTCGTGCCGTACGTGAAGCTCGCCTGGATGATCGAGGCGTTGGTGGTGCTCGTGGCGGTGGTCGACTCGAGGTCGGGCACGCCCTGGATCGCCGCCTCGATCGGCGTCGAGACGTCGTTCTCGACGACCTCCGGCGAGGCGCCGGGGTAGGTGGTCATCACGACGAGCGCGGGCAGCTCGAGCGAGGGGATGAGTTCCTGCTTGAGGTTCGTGAGCGCGAGCCCACCGAAGACCGCGGCGACGATCGTGATCAGGGCGATGAGCGCGCGGTTCTTGAGGCTCAGGACGGCGAGTTTCGACAAGGTTGTTCCTCAGGGTGCTGTCTGTGCGGGTGCGAGGGAAGGTGCTGCGGGTGCGAATGCTGCGGGTGCGGTGCTGCCCGGGGTGAGTATCCCGGCGAGGCCGTCTCGGATGAGGCGCTCCTCGAGGGGGTCGTCGCTGATCTGGGCGTGCCAGAGTACGCCGTCGATGAAGACGGCTGCGGCCTTCGCCCTGTCCAGTCCGTGAACGGGGGCGATGAACTCGACGACCTGGTCGGACCAGCGCCGAGCCAGTTCGCGCACGCGCGGATCGTGCACGGCGGCGGTCACGACGGCCCGGTCGGTCTCGAGGGCGCGGGCGTCGGCGAGGCTCTCGGTGATGAGTCGGGCCAGCGCCTCGGGCGTCACACCGACCGATTCGACGGCCTGACGGGTGGCCTCGATGCGCAGTTCGATCTCGCGTACCAGGAAGCCGAGCGCGGCATCGCGCAGGTCGTCGAGGGTGTCGAAGTACTGGGTCGTCGCTCCGAGCGGAACGCACGCCCGGGCGGCGACCTTGCGGTGGGTGAGGGCGTCGACGCCGATCTCGACGATCAGCTCGGCGGCCGCTTCGACGATCTCGCGGCGGCGCGCTTCAGGGTCGCGTCTGCGCCGCGCTTTCGTCACCATCGGAGTCCTCCCGTACGTCCGTACATGTACATTTGTACATTTTTGGGGTGGGAGGAAGCTGGGAGCGGATGCCGTCTACCGCAGCGCCGCGCCGAGCGCGAGCCCCGCGCCGGCGGCGAGGAGCCCCAGGACGAGCATCCCGACGGCGTTGAAGGCCGCCGCCCGACGTGCGCCGCCCCGCTGCAGTGCGACGGTGTCGAGCATCGCCGTACTGAAGGTCGTGTAGCCGCCCATCAGCCCCGCGCCGATGAGGAAGAGCTGCTCCGGAAGAGCCGTGGTCACGAGCCCGAGCGCGAACGATCCGGTGAGGTTGATGAGCAGGATGCCCCACGGGTACCGACGGCCCGCGAAGCGGGCGACGCCCTGATCGACGACGTACCGCAGCACGCTGCCCGCACCTCCCGCGAGCGCGGCCGCGACGAACAGCAGCAGACTCACGACGGGGCTCCCGCATCACGCACTCCCGCATCACGTCGGGGACGGCCGATGCGCAGCCCGGCCGCCGCGGCGACGAGGCCGAACACGAGCGACCCCACGGCGTACGCGGCACCCACGAGCGGAGCATCCGCCCAGAGCGCCAGCGTGCCCGTCATGAAGGTGCTGTACGTCGTGAAACCGCCCAGGATGCCGGTGGC
The DNA here is from genome assembly GCF_023101185.1 of Microbacterium galbinum. GTDB lineage: Bacteria > Actinomycetota > Actinomycetes > Actinomycetales > Microbacteriaceae > Microbacterium > Microbacterium galbinum. Next base: position 1,775,898 of record NZ_CP078077.1, on the reverse strand, counting down.
GAGGAACACGCGCAGATCCCTCGACGCGGGCAGCCGCGCCGCGACGACGCCGATGAGGAACGCCCCGACGATGTTCGCTATGAGGATCGCGAAGGGGAATCCGCCGTGATCGGGGATCAGCAGCATCAGAGCCAACCGCGCCGCCGTACCGATCGTGCCGCCGGCCAGCACGAGGAGCAGGCGGCGGAGGGTCACGGCATCACGCTACTCCTCGCGAGGGCGCGCCGAGCACTTGTCAAGGGCGTGGGCGGTGCGGTGCGGGCCGCGTTGACTGGCCCGCATGAAGCCCCTGTGGAAGTCCGACGCCCCCGCTCCCCTCGGCACTCCCTTCGAGCCGGGCGCGCGTCACGACGTGGTGATCGTCGGCGCCGGGATCACGGGTCTCTCGACCGCCGTGATGCTCAGCCGCGCCGGCCTCGACGTCGCCGTCATCGAATCGGGCGATGTCGCCGAGCTCGCGACCGGCGGCAACACCGGCAAGCTCTCCCTCCTGCAGGGGAAGCGCCTGGCCGAGATCCGCGAGCACCATCCGGCTGCGCTCGTGCGCGCGTACGTCGAGTCGAACCGCGCGGGGATGGACTGGCTCACCGCCTTCGCCGACGGCGCCGACGTCTCGTACCTCCGCCGCACCGACCACTCGTACGCCCAGGGCCGCAGCGGACTCGAAACCCTCGAGGCGCAGCACGCCGCCGCGCAGGAAGCAGGCCTGCCGACGCGGATGCTCGGGGCCGGCGACCTCGGCGCGCTTCCGTTCGCCATCGCCGGGGCGGTGGCCCTCGACGATCAGGTGACGATCGATCCCGTCGAGGTCGCGGATGCCCTGGCCCGCGTCTTCCTCGCCGCGGGCGGCACGCTGCACACCGGCATCCGCGCCACCGGGGTGCGGGTGATCCCCGAGACGCACGTGAAGACCGCCGTCGGGCCGATCTTCGCCAAGGACGTCGTGCTGGCGACCGGCAGCGCGATCCTCGACCGCGGGCTGTATTTCACGAAGACGAGCGGCATGCGGTCGTACTGCGTCTCGTTCCGCGTGCCGGGCGAGGTGCCCGCCGAGACGTTCCTCTCGGTGGACTCGCCCAGCCGATCGATCCGTCCGGTGGCGGATGCCGACGGCCCGGGCGGGATCGCCCAGCTCGTGGTGGGCGGGAACGGGCATCCGGTCGGACGATCCGACAGCGAAGAGGCGGCGGTCGAAGACCTCGTGCGGTGGACGCAGGAGCACTTCCCCGGCGCCGAGGAGACGCACCGCTGGTCGGCGCAGGACTACCAGTCGCACAACCGGATCCCCTTCGTCGGCGCGATGCCGCGCGGCCTCGGCCGCATCCGCTTCGCGACCGGCTACGCGAAGTGGGGGCTGTCGAACGGCCCGGCGGCGGCGATCCGCCTGTCGTCCGAGATCCTCGGCACGCCGTGGCGCGAGCGACCGCACTGGATGACGACGATCGCCACGCGCATGACGGTTCCCGCCGATCTCGCCCAGGGTGCGCAGGAGGGCCTCGAGGTCGGCAAGGAGGCGGTGAAGGGGTGGACGGATGCCGAGACGCACCCCGTGCCGATACCGCGCCCCGCCGAGGGCGAGGGGGTCATCGCGAACCGCGCCGGTCTCCCGGTCGGCGTCTCGACCGTCGACGGCGTCACGCGCGCGGTCGACGCCGTCTGCACGCATCTGGGCGGAGTGCTCGCCTGGAACGACGCCGAGTGCACGTGGGACTGCCCGCTGCACGCCTCGCGCTTCGCCGCCGACGGCACGCGCATCGAGGGCCCGGCACTGAAGGACCTCCGCGAACTCCCCCGCACCGGCCGGCGCTGACGCGCCCCGGGCATCCGCTGAGGGGTCAAGACACGCCGCATCGGATGCCGCGGGCGCGGCGTGTCTTGACCCCTCAGCGGGTGAGGTCAGTCCGCGTGCGCGGGCGCGGCATCCCACCCCTCTTGCGGTGTCTCGCAGTCCTCGCGGAAGACGTACTGCGAGGCGAGTTTGCGCTGACTGCTCGACCAGTCGATCGCCGGGCGGCGCTGCTCGGGCGGCAGGTAGCCGAGCCGGTACACGGCCATGAGCTCGAGCTCGTCGGGCACGCGCAGCAGCCGCACGATCTCGTCCCACCGCCCCGGAACCTCCATCGGGAACGAGATGAACTGGATACCCATCCCCAGCTCGACCGTCGTGAGCCAGATGTTCTCCATCGCGGCGCCCATGCTGAACACCGAGTAGAACGACGAGAGCTGCCCGGGTCGGTACTCGCTGCGGTCGAGCATCACGCCCAGCAGCAGCGGCGACCCGGCGACGAGCTTGCGGTTCTCCTCGCCCAGCGTCTTCGGAACGCCGAACGTGTTCATGAGTTTCTGCCCGCGCTTGGTGAACACCTGGCTCGTGAAGGGGCGCAGCGCCGCGGGCAGCTTGTCGAACAGCATCCCGCTGCGCTTCTCGTCCATCTCGGCCTGGCTGAAACGGAAGTACGGCTTGTAGCGCTCGAAGAACGTGCCGTTCGACATCGCCTCGGTCATGCTCTCGCCCGAGATGCGCGAGATCTGCGCGATCGTGTCGGGGTTCTCGATCACGACGAACCGCCACGGCTGGCTGTTCAGCTGCGAGGGCGCACGCCCGGCGGCCTCGAGCAGGATGCGCTGGTGCTCCTCGCTCACCGGATCGGGCAGGAATCCGCCATTGGTGGTCTTGCGGCGGCGGATGGCGTCGAGCAGTTCCATGGGGTCACTTCCGGTCGGCGGACGGCACGCGCGAGCACACGACGCCCGCGACGATGAAGGGGGCGGCGGCCAGCGCGACGAGCGGATGCCGTGCGCTGTGCGTGCCGAGGTAGGGGATCGCCGCGAGCGGCGCGGCAGCGGGGAGCAGGGCGAGGGCGGCGCGACGGCTCGCTCGGCGCGGGCGCGCCCACAGACCGGCGGCGACGGCGAGGCCACAGGTGGCGCACGTCGCGATGTAGAGGGCGTGGTGCACCCAGCGGAAGTTCCGCGTGTCGATGACCTTCGCGGCCACGGCGGTGCCGAGCGCGGCATTGGCCCCGTAGGCGGATGCCGCGACGACGAACAGCGGTGCGGCCGTGCTCCGCCGCCGCCTTCGCCTCCACGTCATGCCCCGACCTTACGCCCGCGCCCCCTCCGCCGAACCACCCCTTGCGCGCGAAACACCCCTGTGGGTACGGCACCCTCCCGGTTCCTGAGCGAGCGCAGCGAGACGAAGGGCCCCCGCGCGCAGCAGCGGAGGAGAACTCGCCCTCCGCAGGAAGCATCCGCCGTTTCGATCCTGCCGAACGCGAGAAATCCTCCCGAACGAATGCCCTGGGCGACCCTTCGTCTCATCTCATCTCGTCTCGTCGCTTCGCTCCTCGGTCAGGGGCCGGCTGGTGAAACCGGTCCCTGACCGAGCGGGGCGAGACGCAGGGCGGCCTACAGATTCGCCTCCGCGTACACGCGGAGCGCGTCGCGGACGAACTCCGCGCCGTGGGTGCCACCCGACGAGGTGGCGTAGTTCGCGCCGAAGCGCGGGTCGGCGACGTACATCTCGCCGAGTCCGAGCACGTACGCCTTCACGTCACCGTCGGGGGCGGATGCCGGAGTCCCCGGCACTCCCGTCAGCCACTCGACGTGGCGGCGGGCGAGGGCTTGCGCCTCTTCGGATGCCGGGTCGATGCCGCTCTCGGCGGCGGCGATCCAGTCGCGACCGAGGTCGGCGACCCTCTGCTTCCAGTCGGTGCGCTCGGCATCCGTCATGCTCCGCCACCAGCGGTCGCCGTCGGCGTAGGCCTTCGCGCCCCAGCGCTGCTCGACCTCGTCCTTGTACTGCGTGTGGTCGAAGCCGTCGAACATGTTCTCTGCCATGAGTTCTTCACCTCCTCTCAGAGCGTCGATGGTGGATTGGACCGACGCGATCTGTCGCGCCAGCCGGGTCTGCTCCTCGTGCAGCAGCGCGAGGTGGGTTTCGAGAGCGGATGCCTCGGCGCTCTTGGTTCCTGCACCCTCGGCCCCCTGGGTCCCTGCGCCCTCGGCACCCTGGGTCCCTGAGCCTGTCGAAGGGCCCAGCACCTCCGCGATCTGCGGCAGCCCGAGTCCGAGCTCGCGCAGCAGCAGGATGCGCTGGAGGCGCACGAGGGCGGTCTCGTCGTAGTGGCGGTAGCCGTTCGCCGCGATGCGCGTCGGCGCCAGCAGTCCGATGTCGTCGTAGTGACGCAGGGTTCTGCTGGTCGTGCCGGCGAGGCGGGCGATCTCCTGGATCGACCAGTCCCGACTGCTCATGCGCTTCTCCTTCCGTGTGGATGTCTCCACCGTAGAAGTTGACGTTGCGTCAATGTCAAGCGGCCCGAACCCGAGAGTTTCCCGACCTCTTGACAATATCGAGATATATCGTGTTATCTTTCTCGAACACGATATATCTCGATCCTCGAACCAGGAGAAGCAGACATGACCGAGAAGTGGCTCATCGCCCCCGGCGAAGAACGCGTCATCGACATCGAATCCGTGACGCGCCTCAAGGTCGGCCTCGTCGGCGGACAGGTCGACGTGATCGCGCACGACGAGCCCGGCATCCGCATCGAGGTCCACGGCGTCACCACCAAGGACCTCCGCATCGAATCCCACGACGGCGAGGTCGAGATCGACCACCCGCAGCTCGGCTGGGACAACTTCCTCGAGGTGTTCCGCAACTTCGGCAGCGGGGGTCCGCGCGCCGAGGTGAGCGTGGCCGTGCCCCGCTCGATCGCGCTGAACCTCGGCGTCGTCAGCGCCGGCGCCCTCGTCTCCGGCATCCGCAACGATGCTCGCCTCAGCACCGTCTCGGGCGACCTCATCGTCGACACCCTGATCGGCGACCTCACCGTCAACACCGTCTCGGGCGACGTGCAGGTGCGCGGTCTCACCGGCTCGATCAACGCGAACAGCGTGTCGGGCGACGTGGCCGTCACCGGTGTCGTGCGCAAGGCGACCGTCGACATCGTCTCGGGCTCGACGACCGTCGACGCCGCCGGCGACGTGAACACCATCTCGGTGAACTCGGTCTCGGGCGGCACCACGGTGCGCCTCGACGAGTCGCTCGCCGCGAACTACGTCATCCGTTCGCTCAGCGGACGCCTGCTCATCGACGGCATCGAGCGCAGCTCCTCGGGACCGAGCAACTACACCGGCACCAAGGGCGAGCTCGCCGGGCGCTTCGTCGACCTGCGGGTGAACTCCGTCTCGGGCGGCGTCACGGTTCTGCGCCGCACCCCCGAGTCGATCACGAACGACGCGGAGTGGGAGGAAGAGGCATGACCCCCGCCGTCTTCTCGCACGGCGACCTGCGCCTGTACCTGCTGTCGCTGCTCGCCGAGTCGCCCCAGCACGGCTACGGCATCATCCAGGCGCTCACCGATCGCACCGGCGGCACCTACACCCCGAGCGCCGGCACCATCTACCCGCGCCTCGCGAAGCTCGAGGAAGAGGGGCTCGTCACCAAGACGGTCGACGGGCGCACCACGATCTACGCGATCACCGACGAGGGCCGCGCCGAACTCGCCTCCCGCGAGAACGACCTGGCCGGGATCGAATCCGGGCTCGCCGACTCGGTGCGCCTCATCGCCAACGAGGTGCGTCAGAGCGTGCAGGACGCGATGAAGACCCTCCGCGCCGACCTCGCCTCCGCTGCGCACGACGAACGCCAGTCGGCGAAGAGTCGTCCGCGCTCGGCATCCGATGACACCCGGGTGACGAGCCGTGAGGAGATGCACCGGGCGGATGCCGTGATCAACGCGTTCCGTGCACGCATCCGCACCGATCTGCGCACGCACGTGGCACAGGGCGGCGCGCTCCCCGCGAACGTCGTGACCGATCTCGAGAACGCCCTCGACGCCGCCGCCCGCGCGGTGACCGTCGGCATCTCGACGACCCGCTAGGCCGCCGCCGACGGAACTGGGCCGCTGAGCCTGTCGAAGCGCCCCGCCCCGCATCACCCGCCACGAGAAGGTCCCGGTATCGCCCGCCGATACCGGGACTTCCGCGTCTTCAGCGCCATCTCCCCGTTCATAACTCCGGAGAAATTCGCCGTTCCCTCCTCGAACGGTCGGAATCGGCCGAATTCGACCTCGGTTCTGAGGAGTTATGCACGCCCCAAGTCAGTCGTTCGAGCTGTTGTTCACGCCTGCCAGCAGCGCTTCTCCGAAGAACGCGAGGCTGTCCTCGTCGCCGTTCTCGACGCGCTTGAACGCCTTGGTAATGATGAAGCTCGTGGCCCCATCGCGGTGCGGCGCCACGATGGCGTACTGCATCACCTCCGGCAATTCGAACTCGGGCATGTCCGCGATGACCCAACGCGCCGATGAGAGGATGACGGCATGAGCACTCTCCGCCCGATCGATGTCGATTCGTGGCCGCGCGCCGAGCACTTCCGGCACTACTCGACCGACGTCCCGTGCACGTATGCCATCACGGTCGAGCTCGATGCGACGCGGCTCACGGCGGCGATCCGCAACGCCGCGCGCAAGACCTATCCGACACAGATCTGGGCCCTTGCCGATGCGGTCAACCGTCACGAGCAGTTCCGGATGGGCCTGACCGCCGACGGCGCACCCGGCATCTGGGACGTCGTGCACCCTGCGTTCACCGTGTTCAACCCCGAACGCGAGACGTTCGCGAGCGTGTGGACGCCGTACGATCCCGACTTCGCGACCTTCCACGAGCACGCCGTCGACCTCCTGAGCACGCACCGCTCGGCGACGGAGATGTTCCCGCAGTCCGATACGCCGCCCAACACCTTCGACGTCTCGAGCCTGCCGTGGACGACGTTCACCGCGTTCTCACTGCAGATCAAGGATGCCGGGACGCATCTCCCGCCGATCTTCACCCTCGGCCGCTACGTCGAGCGCGCGGGCCAAGTGATCCAGCCCCTCGCGATCCAGATCCACCACGCGGCAGCGGACGGCTTCCACACCGGCCGCCTCGTCGATGACCTCCAGCGGCTGTTCGACGACCCGAGCTGGGTCGGCTGAGACGCTCCGGTGCCGGTGGACTACTCCGCAGCCTCCGGCCAGATCTCCTTCTGGGAGTCGGGCACGAGGTCGCCGAGCGGCACGACGAGGATCGACCGGTGCTGGCGATGCGCCAGGCGAGCGGCGACCGATCCGGTGAAGAACTCTCGGATGCTCTCGCCGATGCCCCGCTTGCGGGTGCCGATCACGATCAGCTGCGCGTCGAGCTTGTGCGCGAGCTGCTTGATCGCGAGCGCCGGGTCTCCGACGAGCTGACGGGCGGTCCAGGTGATGCCCGAGGCGTCGAGGGCCGGGGCGACCGCCGCCTGCACGGCCTCGAACTCGGCGGCACCGGCGTCGAAGTTGATGTCGATGGGGGCCGAGTGCACGTAGCCGTCGGGGTCCTCGTAGGTGACGAAACGCGTCACGTCGACGTGGGCGACCACGAGGGGCACGCCGAGCAGTCGCGCGTAGCGCACGGCTTCGTCGACCACGCGGCCGTCTTGATGGGGCTGCACTCCGACGATCACGGCCTTCTGCAGAGCCGCGTTCTGTGCGGCCTCGTCGGACGGAGTGGAGGTGTTCTCGGTCATGATGATCGCTCCCTTCACCAGCCTGGCATCAGCCAGAGGGTATTACCCGCGTGCTATTCTGAATGCTACTCTTACCGGCTGCGCGCCGGTGTCGTGAATGCCGCGGGTCCTGACCACCCGCCGCTTAACTCGTGAGGGGGTCTCGCGCATGGGCCGTGGCCGTCAGAAGGCGAAGCACACAAAGATCGCCCGCGAACTCAAGGCGTACAGTCCGTCGGTGAACTACTCCGCGCTCGAGCGCGAGCTGGGTCACCCGACCGACGAAGACGCCTACGTCGATAAGTGGGCGGACGATTATGCCGACGAAGACGAGGACGAACTAGAGAAGGCCTGACCGCCCCTCTGTTCGACTTCTCCCCCGTATGACCTACGGGGGTTTCGTCGTACCCGGGTGACACGATCTGCGAGGATCGACGCATGCCCCATGTCGTCGCTCTCTACCGTCACCCCATCAAGGGCTTCACTCCGGAGTCGGTCGGGTCCCTGACCGTTCAGGCCGACGGACGGGTCGCGGGAGATCGCGTGCTCGCGTTCCGTTTCGCGGATGCCGCGACGCCGGAAGAGCGCGACGGCCTCGAGCACTGGCCGAAGGCGAAGGGTCTTGCCCTGCAGGATTTCCCGGCACTGGCCGCCCTGCGCACGCACTACGACGACGCCCGTGCACGAGTGCGGATCGAGCACGACGGCGCGCTGCTCGCGGAGGCGGGTCTCGACGGCGACGGACGCGCAGAGCTGACGGATGCCGTCACCGCATTCGTGCGCGCGACGCGGGAGGGTCGACGCCTCGAGCGTCCCGGGCGACTCCCCCTCGTGCTGGTCGGTGACGGCGAGACCTCGCGCTTCCAGGACCGAGCCCGAGGCTACGTTTCTCTGCACAGCCACGGCAGCGCGGAGGCATTGGGCGAGGCGGTGGGAACGGGGATCGACGATCGACGCTTCCGCTCGAACATCGTCATCGACGGGGTCGATGCGTGGGCCGAGCTGGACTGGGACGGCGAGGTGCGGATCGGCGACGTCACGCTGACCACGGAGGGACCGATCGTGCGCTGCCTCGCGACCCACGCGAACCCCGACACCGGCGAACGCGACGTCAAGGTGCTCACGACCCTCACCGGTGCGCTCGGACAGGACGAGCCGACGCTCGGACGCCTGTTCCTCCCGGTCACCCCTCAGAGCGATGAGAACGCGCCGGCGGGAGTCATCCGCGTCGGCGACGAGGTGCACGTGCTCTGAGCGTCGAGCTCACCAGCGGCCGTGCCGCGCCTCCCACTCGTCTTCGATCGTGCGGCGGCGCCCGGCGACGAGACCCGCGGGGATCGACACGACGAGCACGCCGATGACGACCATCAACGGCACCTGCCAGCTTCCGGTGGTCTCGTGGAGCAGACCGATCAGCAGCGGGAAGACCGCGGCGATGCCGTAGCCGATGCTCTGCACGAATCCGCTCAGCGCGACGGCGCTCTCGGGCGTGCGCGCACGGATGCTCAGCAGTACGAGGCTGAGCGGGAACAGGATCGCCGTGAGCCCGTAGATGATCGCCCACAGCGCCGGGGCGACCGTCGGCACGAGCAGCAGACCGCCGAGACCCACGACACCGCAGGCGACCGCGAACAGGAACAGCGGCCGCGTCGCCTGGAAACGCACGATGAGGATCGGCACCAGCAGCCCGCACGGGAGACCGGCGAGGGCGAAGAGCGAGAGCAGGAATCCGGCCGTCGCGGGGGTGACGCCGGCGATGTCGACGAGCATGGTCGGCAGCCAGGCGAAGGCGACGTAGGCCATGGTCGACGACGTGCCGAACACCAGCGCGAGCGCCCACGGCAACGGCATCCGCCACAGCCGGCCGAACACGCGCGGGCTGGCCGGCACGGTGGCGATGGGTCCGGTGGCGACGGCCGCGGCATCCGTCAGGTCGTCGACCCCGTCGGTCGGGTCGAGCACGACGTCGGCGGCACGAGCGGATGCCGTCGACGCGCGCCCGCGTTCACCGATCAGCAGCGCGATCCACGGCAGCAGCGCGAGCACCGCGAACCCGCCCCAGAGCCCGAGCGACACCCGCCAGCCGAGCGAGTCGGCGACCGGCACGGCGACGAGCGGCGGCACGAAGGTCGAGACCGCCATCATGGTCGAGTACAGCGTCATCATGACGCCGAGACGGTCGGGGAAGTACTTCTTCACCAGCGGCGGCAGCAGCACGTTGCCCGCGCCGACACCGGCGAACACGACCACGGTCGCGGCGAGCAGGCTCGTCGAATCGCCCGCGAAGCCGCGCAGCAGGAGTCCGAGAGACATCAGGGCGAGGGCACCGACCGCGACGCGCTCGAGCCCGAAGCGTCGTTCGACGAGCGGGGTGATCAGCCCGAACACGGCGAAGCACACCGGCGGCGCGGCGCCGATGAGGCCGACGATCACGGGCGACACCGGGAAGTCGCGGGAGATGTGGTCGATCACCGGTGACAGCGAGGCGACCGCCGAACGCAGCGAGAACGCCACGAGCACGATCCCGATCAGCGCGAGAGCCCGCCCCTGCCAGAGCGGGCGGCCCTCCGCGATCATGAGGTCTGCGAGCTCTCCACCCAGGCCAGGTACTCGTCGCTCACGGTTCCGGTGACGTATCGGCCGTCGAAGCAGCTCATGTCGAGGTCGTCGACGACCGAGCCCTCGGTGATCGCGGCCTTCAGGTCGTCGACCTCCTGGTAGACGAGGTGGTCGCAGCCCAGCACCTCGGCGATCTCGGGGATCGTGCGGCCGTGCGCGATGAGCTCGTGACGCGACGGCATGTTGATGCCGTAGACGTGCGGGTGCCGCACGGGCGGCGCCGCCGAGGCGAAGGTCACCGAGATCGCGCCGGCATCCCGCGCCATCTGGATGATCTCCTTCGACGTCGTGCCGCGCACGATCGAGTCGTCGATGAGCAGCACGTTCTTGCCCTGGAACTCGGTCGACATCGCGTTGAGCTTCTGGCGCACGCTCTTCTTGCGCACCGCCTGCCCCGGCATGATGAAGGTGCGGCCGACGTAGCGGTTCTTGTAGAAGCCCTCGCGGTACTCGATGCCGAGCTTGCGGGCGACCTCCATCGCGGCGGGGCGCGACGAGTCGGGGATGGGCATGACGACGTCGATCTTGTTCATCGGCACGTGCTTCGCGATGGTGTCGGCGAGACGGTCGCCCATGCGCAGACGCGACTCGTAGACCGAGATGCCGTTCATGACCGAGTCGGGACGCGCGAGGTAGACGTACTCGAACGCGCACGGCGAGAGCTGCGTCTCGGCGGCGCACTGCTTGGTGTGCAGCTCGCCCTCGGTCGTGATGAAGACGGCCTCACCGGGCTCGACCTCGCGCACGACCTCGTAGTCGCCGTTCTCGAGCACCAGCGACTCGCTCGCGACGACCCACTCGTCCTTGCCCTCGTTGCCGGGCACGGTCGACGGGCGACGTCCCAGGATCAGCGGGCGGATGCCGAAGGGATCGCGGAAGGCGAGCAGACCGTAGCCGGCGATCACGGCGATGACGGCGTACGCGCCCTCGATGCGCTCGTGCGTGCGCTCGACGGCCTCGAAGACCCGCTCGGGGTCGAGGTCGACCGTCGAGGTGGTGTTCTGCAGCTCGCCCGCGAGCACGTTGAGCAGCAGCTCGGTGTCGCTCGACGAGTTGAGGTGGCGGCGATCGCGCTTCGCCATCTCGGCGGTGAGCTCACGCGTGTTGGTGAGGTTGCCGTTGTGGATGAGGATGATGCCGTACGGCGCGTTCACGTAGAACGGCTGCATCTCCTCTTCGTTCGACGCCGTGCCCTTGGTCGCGTATCGCACGTGACCGAGACCGACGTTGCCGAGCAGCGCACGCATGTCGCGGGTGCGGAACGCCTCGCGCACCATCCCCTGCGCCTTGGCGTTGTGCATGACGCCGTTCGCCTCTGCCGTGGCGATGCCCGTCGCATCCTGGCCGCGATGCTGCAGCAGGAGGAGAGCGTCGTAGATGTCCTGGTTGACCGGGGCCGTCCCCACCATTCCGACGATGCCGCACATGGGGTTTTACTTCGCTCCGTCCGCGTAGGCGCCCACGAGGCGCACCGCTCCACCGTCGACGCCCTTGGCGCCCTGTTCGAACTCTCCTGCCGGACGCCCGTCGAAACGCACCGTGCCGACCTGCCACGCGGGCATGCCCTCGGCCTGGAGCGCCGCGATCGCGGCATCCTTCGCGCTGTCGGAGACCACCGCGAGGAACCCGATACCCAGGTTCCAGGTGCCCTCCGCCGACTCGAGCGACGAACCGGCGATGTCGCTGAGCACGCGGAAGACCGGGCTCGGCGACCACGTGCTGCGATCGACCTCGGCCCAGCTGCCCTGCGGGAGCACGCGGGCGAGGTTCGCCGCGATGCCGCCGCCGGTGACGTGGCTGAGCGCGTGCACCGCGCCCGGGACGGCGTCGATGAGACGCAGCAGGGGAAGCGTGTAGAGGCGGGTCGGCTCGAGCAGGGCCTCGCCCCACGTGCCACCGAGGTCGGCCGAGTTGTCGCCGTACGAGATGCCGGCGCCCGTGATGATGTGACGCACGAGCGAGTAGCCGTTGGAGTGCAGACCGCTCGAGGCGATCGCGAGCACCGCGTCGCCGTCGGTCACGCGGTCGGCGCCGAGGATCGCATCGGCCTCGACGACTCCGGTCGCGGCACCCGCGACGTCGTAGTCGCGCGGACCCAGCAGACCCGGGTGCTCGGCCGTCTCGCCACCCACCAGCGCGGTGCCCGTCGCGGCGCACGCCTCGGCGATGCCGCGCACGATGTCGGCGATGCGCTGGGGGAAGACCTTGCCGCAGGCGATGTAGTCGGTCATGAAGAGCGGCTTCGCACCCACCACGACGATGTCGTCGACGACCATGCCGACCAGGTCCTGGCCGATCGTGTCGTGCTTGTCGATCGCCTGGGCGATCGCGACCTTCGTGCCGACGCCGTCGGTGCTGGTCGCGAGCAGCGGGCGGCGGAAGTCGCGCAGCGCGCTCGCGTCGAAGAGACCGGCGAATCCGCCGACGCCTCCGAGCACTTCGGGGCCGTGCGTCGCCCGCACGGACGACTTCATCAGCTCGACGGCGAGGTCGCCGGCAGCGGTATCGACGCCGGCTTCGGAATAGGGATTGGTGGGGGAGGCAGCCACGCGTCCAGCCTACCGCCCGCCGGGCGTGCCGAGATGCGATCGGCTCCTGCGGAGGGAGGCGATCGCATCGGCGTCACCGTCAGTGCTGAGCGTCGTCAGCCCCGTCGACATCGTCGGCCGTGTCGCGTTCTCCTCCGGCATCCGCGGCGTCGCCGTGCCGCGCGTCGCCTTCGCCGGTCACGCCCCAGGGCGCGGTCCCCGTCTCCATCCCGCTCATCGCTCCGGACTCTCCGTCGGCGCCGTCGGCTGCCGGGCCCTCGCCCGTGCGTTCGTTCTCCTGATTGCGCATCATCTCTTCCTCTCGTCCGCGGGCAGCGGATGGCCCACTTCCCCCGGTCTACGCCTCGACGGTCGAAAGGGCGCGCGGGTTGACGCGGCGCGCGGCAGCGGTTAGCACTGCTTCCCGGATTCTCACCCCGAGCGCGGCCACAGCCCTACGATGGGGCCATGGCCGACAAGCCGCAGTGGCTCATCCGCGAAGACGCGAGCGTTCCGGTGCTCGTCGCGCTCGCGCTGCGCCAGGCCCTCGGCATCCGCGTTCCCGACGATCTGCCGACTCTGCGCGATCTGCCGGTGCGCGCGCCGGATGCCGCCGACGCCACGTCGGCCATCGAGAAGCAGTGGCGCGACTACTGGGACATGACGGTCGAGCCGCGCGCACACCCCTCCGGTGTGCCCCTCGAACTGATCGACGGTTTCGACACGCTCGTGGCGCTGCCCGCCTCCGGCGCGGAAGAGCTCGGGGCGGGGATCGCCGCGCACGCGGCATCCGCTCTGCGCTACGCGCGCGCCGCGCACGACCGCTACGTGAAGTCGATGAAGAGCCACACCGGCGGCGACGCCTACCGGGCGTACGCCAGCGCGATCGCCGAGTTCGAGCGCGACATCGGCCGGCGGGCCCACTCGTTCGAGCTGAACGTGCAGGTGCTGCCGTTCTCGCAGCGTGGGATCTGGTGGATCGGTGATCTGACCGTCGCGGTGACCGACGGCCTGCGCCGAGACATCGTGGCGTTCGACTCGGCCATCCGGCCGGTCATCGCCGAACTGGCCTGAGGGTCAGTCGCGCTCGGGGGCGGGTGCGTCGGATGCCGCGGCCTCGGGTGCCGTCTGCGCTCCGGGTGCCGTCTGTGCTTCGGGTGCCTCGTCGTGGATCTCGATGATCGTCTCGCGGTCGACGCGCACGACCCGGTCGTGCCGGCGGCCGGTGCGCTCCAGGATCAACGCGACGACACCGCCCAGGGCGATCCCGATCGGCACCGTCCACAGCAGCAGGAATCCGAAGACCTGCCCGGGCGGGTAGACGACGTCGAGAGCCTGCGACTCCTCGAAGCTGCCGGTGAAGGTGAGGATGCCGGCGGCGATCACACCCAGCACGACACCGATACCCATGAACACGCCGTACCGCGGCACGTGGCGCACGGTCGCTTCGACGGTCTGCGGGGTCTCGGAAGAGGACATGCCCCCATTCTCCCACCGTTCCCTGCGGGCCGCGGCACGTCCTTCGTCTCGTCGCTCCGCGGGACGCTTCGACAGGCTCAGCGACCCGGGAGTCGGTCCCGCGCAGAAGGCTGGGTCCCTGAGCCTGTCGAAGGGCCCCACCCCGCACGCAACGGAGGAGAACTCGCGCTCCGCAGGAAGCATCCGCCGTTCTGATCCTGCGGAAGGCGAGATCTCCTCCGTCACGGAAGGAGAACTCCGCGTCGGGCGGATGCTTCGCCCAGAAACCTCCGCCCATCACCGAGAACTCCGCCCACCACCGCGTCGCTCCCGGGGCGCTTCGACAGGCTCAGCGACCCGGGAATCGGTCCTGCGCAGAAGGCTGGGTCCCTGAGCTTGTCGAAGGACCCCACCCCGCACGCAGCGGAGGAGAACTCGCGCTCCGCAGGAAGCATCCGCCGTTCTGATCCTGCGGAAGGCGAGATCTCCTCCGTCACGGGAGGAGAACTCCGCGTCGGGCGGATGCTTCGCCCAGAAACCTCCGCCCATCACCGAGAACTCCGCCCATCACTGCGTCGCTCCGCCCATCACGGAGACCTCCGCCCGACCCACCCACGACGAACCGCCCTCCCGCGCGATGCGGAAGGGCGGTTCGATCGGGTGTCAGACCTCGGTGGTCGTGACGGACGACTCTGCCGTCGAGCGGCTGCGGCGTCCGATGAGCACACCGCCCGTGCCGACGAGGGCAACGACGACGAGTCCGCCGACGATCCAGACCCAGACCGGCACGCCGCCCTGCCCGTCCGCGACCTCGGTGACGGCGGTGACCGCGGTGGTCGCCTCCGCCTCGGTCTCCTCGTCGTCGGCCGGGGCCGCGACTCCGCAGTCCGCACCGACGGGGATGACGGCGCTGACCGGGTCGAGCGCCTCGCCCGCGGCGTAGGTGCCGAAGGCGGCGGCACCGGCCTCGGTGAGCGTCGACGGGATGTCGTCGAGCGTGATCACTCCGTCGACCGCGGTGACGTCGGCCAGCGAGAACTCGGCGAACCGCACGTCCTTCAGGTCGATGGCCTCACCGGACTGCGTGGTGCCGGTGACGTCGACCACGATGTAGCCGGTGTCGCCCGCGAGCTCGAGGCGGAAGTTCGCCAGCGTCGTGTTCAGCGCGCCGTCGTGGCCCGTGAAGTTGATGCTGCCGCCGTAGGTCACGAGGCCCGCGCCGCTCTCGTCGTCGTACGAGCCGGAGCCGTTCGACCACACGAAGTCGGGGTACTGGTAGACCACGTCGGTGAGCGTCCAGCCGCCCTTCGCGATGCCCTCGATGTAGGTGCGGAACGACTCCTTGTATCCCCAGTTCAGGCTCGCGCCGTCGACGGTGCAGGCGCCGATCACGACGGTCTCACGAGCCAGCGTGAAGACGAGTCCGCGGGTCACCGAGCCCTGGAGGGTGAGCGTGTGCTCACCGTTCTCGAGCGTGGCGGGCAGGGTGCCGGTCCACGTGGCGACACCGTTGGCGTCGGCATCCACCGTGCCGAGCAGGACGGGCGTCGAGTACACGACGACCTGGATACCCTCCTCGTTCGGCTCGAAACCGGATGCCGTGATCGTCGCCGTCTTGCCCGACTGCAGGGCGGTGAGGTTCTCGTCGTCGATCTCGATACCGGTGGTCGCCGGAGGCGTGGCCGGGAGAGCCGCCTTCTTGACGACCGCCGCGGCCGCCGCGACGGTGCCGGTCGATCCGCTCGGAGCCGCGGCTGCGGAACCGATCGTGAACGTGACCGGGCTCAGAGTCGTCGAGTACCCCTGGAACACCTGGTTGACGCCGGCGGAGGTGATGGATGCCGGGGCCGAGGTGTAGGTGACCGCGCCGTTCGCCGTGGTCTTGCCCGCACGCGACAGGTCGAGCGTCGCGAACGGCACCTGGCTTCCGCCGTTGGTGACGTAGAGCGTCGCCGCGTTCGCCGAGGTGAAGCGGATCTGCGGGTTCGCGACCGTGACATCGAGGATGCCGCCGTGACCGGTGAACCGGACCGCGCCCACGTACGAGACCGTGCCGAGGCCGGTCGCGGGGTCGTAGGTGCTGCCGGTCGCCTGTCCGAACTGGAACAGTCCGTCGGCGCGCGTGGCACCACCGGTGACCTCGATCGCGCCCTTGGCGATGTTGCCCGTGATGTAGCTCAGGAACGAGCTCGACACGTCCCAGCGCAGCGAGCCGCCGGGGACGGTCGCGACCGGAGCGGTCGGGGTGACCGGGGGCTTCGGGGGCTTCGGGGGCTGCGGCGGCTTCGGGCCGAAGATCTTGTCCCACTGCGCCTCGGTGACCGTCACCGCGCTGCGCGCGTAGATCGTCGATGCGGTCGGCATCGTGTGCTGCTGCCAGCTGATGACCTCGTACGTCTTGGTGCGGTCGAGCGCGCTCGCCGCCGCCGTGAGGTCGACCGAGTAGCCACCGCCCGAGACGCTGCGCACGAACTGCATCGCGACGAAGCCGCCCTCGGCGGTGACGTCCGCCTCGGTGCCCTTCTCGATGAGCGCGACGTACGCACCCGTGATCGAGCCGTGCTTCGAACCGGTCGCCGTGATGGTCAGGCCGTTCTGGGCGGTCGCGGACTTCACCGCGGTCGTCACCTTCGGGCCGTCCTGGGGACCGAACACCGCATCCCACTGGGCCGACGTCACGTTCACGGCCTGACGCGCGTAGATCGTCGACGCGGTCGGAAGGGTGTGCTGCTGCCACACGATGACCTCGTACGACTTCGACCGGTCAAGACCCGCCTTCGCCGCCACCAGATCAACGCTGAACGCACCACCGGACACGTTGCGCACGAACTGCATCGCCGCGAACCCACCACCGGCGGTCACATCCGCCTCGGTACCCGCCTCGATCAGCGCCACATACGCACCCGTGATCGACCCGAGGTTCGACCCCGACGCAGCGACCGTCAGACCCTCGGTCGACGCCACCGACACCGCACCCGACACCGTCGGGCTGCTCGGCGGGAACACCGTGTTCCACTGCGCATCCGTCACGTTCACGGCCTGACGCGCGTAGATCGTCGACGCGGTCGGGAGGGTGTGCTGCTGCCAGACGATGACCTCGTACGCCTTCGACCGGTCAAGACCCGCCTTCGCCGCCACCAGATCAACGCTGAACGCACCACCGGACACGTTGCGCACGAACTGCATCGCCGCGAACCCACCACCGGCGGTCACATCCGCCTCGGCACCCGCTTCGATCAGCGCCACATACGCACCCGTGATCGACCCCAGCTGGGAGCCTCCCGCCGTGACGGTCAGACCGTCCTCGGTCGCCGCCTTCACCGTCGCGGTCGCGACGGGTGCCTCGTTGTAGTTCAGGGCGACGCTGCGCTCCTGCTCGGCGTTCACGACGCCACCGGCGGCGTAGGTGTAGACACCGTAGGCACCGGGCTTGGCCGCGGAGTCCTTCAGCGTGAGCGTCGCGGTGAACGTGCCGTCCGCCGCGATGTCGACCCACTGACTGCGGATGGTCGGCTGGAATGCCTCCGGAACCTGGTTCAGCACGGCCTCGGAGAGCGCCCAGAGCTGAGAGCCGATCGAGCGGTTCGCCGAAGGAGCGGATGCCGACGGCTTCCAGTTCTCCGCGAAGTTGCCGAACACGACGTACGTGCCCTGGGGCAGGTTCGCGGGGATCGGCACGCCTCGGCCACCGACGTTCGCGGTCGGGCTGTATCCCGAGCCCTTCACGACGACCTTGTCACCGGTCTTGAGAGCGGTGCCCTCCGCCGGGGTCACGCCGTCGGCCAGGAAGACCGAGATCGACGGGGCAGCCGGAACCGGCTTGACGATGTCCCACTGCGCCGTCGAGATCGTGACGGGCGTGCGCGCGAGCATGGTCTGCGCGTTCGGCAACGTGTGCTGCGTCCAGACGATGACCTCGTAGGTCTTCGTGCGGTCGAGAGCGGAGGCCGGAGCCGCGAGCGCGACCGAGAAGGCTCCGCCCGAGACGTTGCGCACGAACTGCATCGCCGCGAATCCGCCGCCCGCGGTGACGTTCGCCTCGGTGCCGGTCTCGATGATCGCGGCGTAGACGCCGGTCGCGGCGCCGAACAGCGTGCCCGTGACGTTGGCCGTGATGCCCGCATCGCTGACGGCGAGGTCGGAGACGGCGACCTTCGGGGCCGGCGCGTAGTTGAGGGCGACGCTGCGCTCCTGGTCGGCGTTGCTCACGCCACCGGCACCGTAGGTGTAGACGCCGTACGAGCCGGGGGTCGCCGTGGTGTCCTTGAGCGTCAGGGTCGCCGTGAACGAACCGTCGGCCGCGAGGGGCACCCACTGGCCGCGCACGGCGGCCTGGTACTGCGAGGGAACCTGGTCGAGCACGCTCTCGGCGAGCGCCCACGCCTGCACCGAACCCGAGCGGGTCGCGGCTGCGGCACCGGCGGACGGCTTCCAGTTCTCGGCGAAGTTGCCGAACACGACGTAGGTGCCCTGGGGCAGGTTCGCGGGGATCGGAGCGCCACGGCCGCCGACGTTGGCGGTCGGGTCGTAGCCCGTGCCCTTCACGACGACCTTGTCGCCGGCCTTGAGCGCGGTGTCGGCCGCGGGCGTGGTGCCGTCGGCGAGGAAGACGGAGATCGCGGCGGAAGCCGGAACCTCGGGCTCGGTCGGCGTCTCCGGCTCAGCGGGCGTCTCCGGCTCGGTCGGCGTCTCCGGCTCGGCGGGCGTCTCCGGCTCAGCGGGCGTCTCCGGCTCAGCGGGCGTCTCCGGCTCAGCGGGGGTCTCCGGCTCGGTCGCGGGCGGGAAGACGGCATCCCACTGCTCCGCGCTGATGGCGACATCGGCGCGGGCGTAGATGTTGGTGGCGTCCGGGATCGTGTGCTGCTGCCAGACGATGACCTCGTACACCTTGGTGCGGTCGAAGGCGGATGCCGCCCCCGCGAGGTCGACCGTGAAGCCGCCGTCGGTGACGGTGCGCACGAACTGCATGGCCGCGAATCCGCCACCCGCGGTCACGCCGCTCTCGCTGCCCTTCTCGATGACGGCGGCGTAGGCGCCGGCCGTTCCCTCGGGAAGAGCGGATGCCGTGGCCCGCACCGTCACACCGGACGTATCGGCCACGGTGACGCTGGTGGTGACGACGGTGTCGGCCGCGAGCGCGGGCTGAGCGACCGTGAGGCCGGTCACGACGAGGAAGAGCGATATCAGGGCAGCTATCGCCGCGCGGACGCGGCCTGTCGCTGTGGTGCTGGGTGCTGTGGAGTTCACGGTTTCTCTCCGGGCCCCGGGGTGCGCGGGCACGCACGCCGGCGGTGCCGCTATGCAGTCGGGCGAAGGGATTAGGTTAGGCTGCACTAAGCAGCTACCGTTTCTGAGCGTAAGCTGTGCGCGAGGCTCGCGTCAAGTTTTAGGATAGCCTTGCCTTATGCGCCGCGTCTTTGCTGTCTTCCTCGCTGCCTCGCTCGCGATCGGACTCGCCGGTTGCGCACAGCCCGGCGCGGATGCCGCAACCCCCGACGCCTCGGCAACGCCCGTGGACGATTGCCCCCAGGCATCCGTCCCTCTCGCCGATCTCGACCTCGTCGATGACGTCCGCGCCGTCGAGGGCGGATCGACCGCCTGCCTGTCGAGCCATGCCATCACCCCCATCGACGACGACACCGCGCCCGACCTGCCGGTCACGGTGACGGATAGCGAAGACCGCGAGGTCACGATCACCTCGGCCGACCGCATCCTGCCGATCGACATCTCGGGCACCATCGCCTCGACCGTCTTCGCCCTGGGCCTCGGCGACCAGGTCGTCGGGCGGGATGCGTCGACCCAGTTCGTGGGCACCGAAGACCTCCCCGTCGTCACGCAGAGCGGGCACAGCCTGAACGCCGAGGCGATCCTCGAGCTCGCCCCCACCGTCGTGCTCACCGACACGACCATCGGACCCAAGGAGGTGCGCCAGCAGTTGCGCGACGCGGGCATCGCGGTCGTCGTCATCTCGAGCGACCGGCGCATCGACACCACCGACGAGCTCGTCACCGAGATCGCCGGCGCCCTGGGCGTGCCCACCCGCGGAGCGGCCCTCATCGAACGCCTCGCGGGCGAGCTCGACGACGCCGAGGCCGAGATCGCCGAGATCGTGCCCGCCGACGAGGCCGATCGCGCCCGCATGCTCTTCCTCTACGTGCGCGGCAGCGCGAACGTCTACTACATCTTCGGCGAGGACTCCGGCGCCGATTCCCTCATCGACGCGGTCGGCGGCGTCGACGTCGCCGAAGAGATCGGCTGGGAGGGCATGAAGCCCATGACCGCCGAAGCCCTCGTCGCCGCGAAGCCCGACGTGCTCGTGATGATGACCGACGGACTCGAATCGGTCGGGGGCATCGACGGTCTGATCGAACGTGTCCCCGCCGTCGCCCAGACGCCCGCCGGAACCCACCGCCGCGTGATCGACATGGCCGACAGCGAGATCCTCAGCTTCGGGCCGCGCTCGGCCGAGATCATCAGCGCCCTCGCCCGCGCCCTCTACGCGCCCGAGCCCGCGAAATGACCTCGGAGGTCGTCACCCCGACGCCGACCACGCGCCGGGGGCTGCGCTTCGCGCTGGTCGTCATCGGCCTGCTCGCGGCGCTCGTGATCACCTGCATCGCATCGATCACGAGCGGCCAGTACGACCTCTCCCCCACCGATCTCGTCGGCGTGCTGCTGCACGGCATCGGCATCGACACCGCCTGGGCGCCGTCGAACGCCACCGATTACGGCGTCATCAACAGCATCCGGATGCCGCGGCTGGTGCTCGGCCTGCTCGTCGGCGCCGCGCTCGCGGTGTCGGGCGTGCTCATGCAGGCGATCTTCGGCAACCCGCTGGCGGATGCCGGTGTCGTCGGCGTCTCGTCGGGCGCCGCCCTCGGCGCGGCCGCGAGCATCACCCTGGGACTCGCCTCGTTCGGGATGTGGACGACCCCCGCGTTCGCCTTCATCGGTGGACTCGTGGCGGTGCTCTCCGTCTACTTCATCAGCCGTTCGGGCGGGCGCACCGAGGTCGTCACGCTCCTGCTCACGGGTATCGCGATCAACGCGATCGCGGGCGCCGGGATGGCGTTCCTCACGTTCATCGGCACGACCTCGACGCGCGAGCAGATCGTGTTCTGGCAGCTCGGATCACTCAACGGCGCGCTGTGGCAGAACGTCGCCCTCGTCGCACCGCTGGTCGCGATCGGCATCGTCGTGGCGTTGATCGTCGCTCCGAGCCTCGACCTCTTCGCCCTCGGCGAGCGCACCGCACGTCACCTCGGACTCAACGTCGAGCTGCTGCGCATCACGGTCATCGTCACCGTGGCGCTGCTGGTGTGCGCGGCCGTCGCGTTCGCCGGGATCATCGGGTTCGCGGGCCTCGTCGTGCCCCACCTGATGCGCATGATCATCGGCCCCGCGCACCTGCCGCTCGTGATCGCCTCGGCTCTCGGCGGCGCGCTGCTCATCGCCGTGGCCGATCTCGTCGCCCGCACCGCCGTGCCCCTCGCCGACCTGCCGATCGGCATGATCACCTCGCTCGTCGGCGGCCCCTTCTTCCTCTGGCTGCTCGTGCGCACACGCCGCCGGGCGGGAGGCTGGGCATGACCGTCCGCCTGCGGGGCACCGGGCTCACCGTGCGCGTCGGCGACGGTCGCGCGATCCTCGACGACGCCTCGATCGACATCCACGCCGGGCAGATCCACGCCCTCGTCGGCCCCAACGGCGCCGGCAAATCGACCCTGTTCGGCGTGCTCGCCGGCGACGTGACGGCCCAGACCGGACGGGTCGAGCTCGACGGGGCGCCGGTCACCGGCATCCGTTCGCGCACCCTCGCGCGGCAGCGGGCGGTGCTGCTGCAGGAGAACACCGTCACGTTCCCGTTCACGGCCGAGCAGGTCGTGCGCATGGGGCGCTCGCCCTGGGCGCGAACCCCCGCGGCCGACGACGACGATGCCATCGTCGCGACCTCGATGGGATCCACCGAGGTGCTGCCGCTCAGCGCCCGCTCGGTCACGTCTCTGTCGGGCGGTGAGCGCGCCCGCGTGGCGCTGGCCCGCGTGATCGCGCAGAGCACCGGCATCCTGCTGCTCGACGAACCCACCGCCGCTCTCGACCTCAAGCACCACGAAGACGTCATGCGGCTCATCGGCCTGCAGGCGGCCGAGGGCGTCGCCGTCGCGATCGTGCTGCACGACCTCAACGCCGCACTGGCGCATGCCGACCGTGTCACCCTGCTGTCGCAGGGGCGCGTGGTCGCCACCGGCGCCCCCGCCGAGGTGCTCACGGCGCCGCGCATCGAAGAGGTCTACGGTCAGCCCGTCGACGTCTTCCCCCACCCCGTCACGGGGGTTCCGCTGGTGGTCGCGCGGCGCTAGGTACCGGCGCGCTACGGGCGCAGGGGCAGCACGTCGACGAGGTCGGCGCGCGTGCCCGAGGCGGCGATGCGACCGGATGCCGCGGCATCCGCCCACTGCTCCTCGCCCAGCGCGACCGCGAGCCACGTCGCGGCATCCATCTCGACCACGTTCGGGGGCGTGCCGCGCGTGTGCCGCGGCCCCTGGATGACCTGCACCGCGCCGAACGGAGGCACCCGCACCTCGACGCTGTTGCCCGGCGCCTTCTCGTCGAGCAGCTGCAGCAGATACCGCACGGCCGTGGCGAGGGCCAGACGCGGGGGCTTCTCGCCCGCGGCATCCGCCTGCTTCACGACGTCGAGCGCCGTGCGTCCGTCGACGATGTCGATCTTCTTGGCCATCTCCCCACACTACGACCGCGCGTAGGCTCGCAGCATGAGCATGCATCCCGAGGGCGCCCGCGCCGAGCTGCTCGCCGCGGCATCCGGGCACGGCTGGGGCGGCCCCTTCCCCGCACTCCTCCATCCCGAGAACGCGCACGATGCGGCGGTGCTCATCTTGTTCGGCGTGCTCGATCGCGAACCGGCCGTGGTGCCCGATGCGGCCGTCGCGCGCGACCTCGACGTGCTGCTGCAGCGCCGCGCCTCCACGCTCTCGTCGCATCCGGGGCAGGTGTCGTTCCCGGGTGGGCGGGTCGAGCCGGGGGATGAGGACGCCGCCGCCACCGCGCTCCGCGAAGCCGAAGAGGAGACCGGACTCGACCCGGCGGGCGTCGACGTGCTGGCGACCCTGCCCGAGATCCCCCTCGCGGCCAGCAACCATCGCGTGACCCCGGTTCTGGGGTGGTGGCGCACACCGTCGCGGGTGGCGGCGATCGATCACGCCGAGACGGTGGAGGTGTTCCGGGTGCCGGTGGCGCAGCTGCTCGACCCGGCGACACGGTACACCTCGGTGCGCACGTTCGGCGACCGCACGTTCCGGGCTCCGGCGTTCGACGTCGACGGCACGATCGTGTGGGGCTTCACGGCCATGGTGCTCAGCGGCATCTTCGACGCGGCCGGGTGGACCGTGCCGTGGAACGTCGCCGACGAGCGGCCGGTCTGAGGGTCCTCGAGGCGGGGCCCTTCAACGGGCTCAATGACCGGGACTCCTGTTCACAACTCCGGAGAAACGCGGCGATTCGGTCTGGATCACGCAGATGCGGAGCAATTCGGCGCAGATCTCCGGAGTTATGCCCGCCGCAACCCGCCGAAACCCGACGGGCGAGGCTCGATAGGCTGGGCGGGTGAAGATTCTCGTCCTCGGTTCCGGTGCCCGTGAGCACGCGATCATCCTCGCTCTGCGAGCAGAGAAGGCGGAGCACGAGATCTTCGTCTCCCCCGGCAACGCCGGCATCGCACAGGATGCGACCCCCGTCGCGGTCGACGTGCTCGACGGCGGCGCGGTGACCGCGTTCGCGAACGAGCACGCGATCGACCTCGTCGTCATCGGCCCCGAGGCACCGCTGGTCGCTGGTGTCGCCGACGCGCTGCGCGAGCGCGGCATCCCGGTCTTCGGCCCGGGCAAGGCGGCGGCCCAGCTCGAGGGTTCGAAGGCCTTCGCCAAGCGCATCATGGACTCCGCGGGTGTTCCCACAGGCCGCGCCGTGCGTGCGACCACCACCGCCGAGGTCGAGGCGGCGTTCGACGACCTCGGCGCCCCGCACGTCGTGAAGGCCGACGGTCTCGCCGCCGGCAAGGGCGTCATCGTCACCTCCGACCGCGCCGAGGCCCTCGCGCACGCCGAGCAGTATCTGCCCGCCGGCCCGGTGCTCGTCGAGGAGTTCCTCTCCGGCCCCGAGGTCTCGCTCTTCTTCCTCAGCGACGGCGACACCGTGCGCGCCCTCAGCCCCGCGCAGGACTTCAAGCGCGCGCTCGACGGCGACGCCGGCCCCAACACGGGCGGCATGGGCGCCTACTCGCCGCTGCCCTGGCTCGCCGAGCAGTTCGGAAGCGAGCAGGAGTTCGTCGCCGAGGTCACGCGCGACGTGGCCGTGCCCGTGATCCGCCAGCTCGACGCCGAAGGCACCCCCTTCATCGGTCTGCTCTACGCCGGTCTCATCCTCACCCCCGCGGGTGTGCGCGTGATCGAGTTCAACGCCCGTTTCGGCGACCCCGAGACGCAGGTCGTGCTGCCGCGCCTGGTCACGCCGCTATCGGAGCTGCTGTTCGCCGCGGCATCCGGCACCCTCGAGGACCAGCCCGAGCCCGTCTTCAGCGACGACGTCGCGATCACCGTGGTGCTCGCGAGCGAGGGCTACCCCGAGGCCCCGCAGACCGGTCGCCCGATCGAGAAGCTCGCGGATGCCGCGTCCGTCGAGGGTGTGCGCATCGTGCACGCCGCAACGGCGGGTCCAGATGCTCCGGGCGGAGACCTGCTCGCCACCGGTGGTCGCGTGCTGAACGTGGTGGCGACGGCATCCGATTTCGGCACTGCCCGCGCTCGCGCGTACGACGCGATCGGACGCATCCGTCTGGAGGGCGCGCACTACCGCGGCGACATCGCCGCCCGCGTCGCCGAGTAACGCTGCTCTACAGCGCGACCCAGTACCGTCGCAGCATCCCCATGCCGCGCGCCGACTGGTCGCTGATGTCTTGCAGCACCCCGCCGGCACGCTCGATCGTGCGGTACGAGCCCTCGTTGTCGACGTCGCAGGTGATCAGCACCCGCTGCAGGCCGATCTCGCGCGCTCGTTCGAGGCCGAGCGTGAGCGCGGCCGAGGCGATCCCCTCGCGGCGACGTGAGGCCCGCACCGAGTAGCCGATGTGCCCGCCGGCCTCGGCGAGCCACTCGTTGAGCGCGTGCCGGAACGACAGGAACCCGACCACCTCGGCTCCGTCGACCACCCAGTACAGGTCGTTGTGCACCCGGTCGGCGGGCGGGGCGATCGCGGTGTCGGCGAGGCGCTCGGCATCCGCGATCAGGGCATCCAGAGTCGCTCGGTCGGGCGTCACGGGAGCCGTCAGACCCGACCCGTCGACATGCCCCTCGCCGAACTCCGCCACGGCGGCTGCCCACGAGTCGAAGAGGTCGGCGGTCGGTCGAACGAGCTGCACGGTCATCGCCCCACCCCATCAGATGGCGGTGTCCGGTCGCAAACCGCCCGCGTGCCGTCGAGCGAGACCCACCGCAAACGTCGAGACCCACCCTTCCCGACGCCGATACCGGTCGGTCTCGACGCGGGTGGTGGGTCTCGACGAAGCAAGTCTCGACGAAGCAGGTCTCGACGAAGAGCGGATGCCGCGAACTACAGCACCTTCGAGAGGAACTCCTTCAGGCGCTCGTTCTTGGGTGCCTCGAACAGGTCGGCCGGCGCGGCCTCCTCGACGACGACGCCGCCGTCCATGAAGACCGTGCGGTCGGAGACCTCGCGGGCGAAGCCCATCTCGTGCGTCACGAGCACCATCGTCATGCCGCCCTCGGCGAGATCGCGGATGACCTGCAGCACCTCCCCCACCATCTCGGGGTCGAGGGCACTGGTGGCCTCGTCGAACAGCATGATCTCGGGGTCCATCGCGAGCGCACGGGCGATCGCCACGCGCTGCTTCTGACCGCCCGAGAGCGAGGCGGGCTTGGCATCCGCCTTCTCCGACAGGCCGACCCGCTCGAGCAGGGCCAGCGCGCGCTCGCGGGCCTTCGACTTCGACAGACGACCCAGCTCGATCGGCGCGAGCGTGATGTTCTCGAGCACCGTCATGTGCGGGAACAGGTTGAAGTGCTGGAAGACCATGCCGATGCGCTGGCGCACCTCGTCGAGCTTGACGCTCTTGTCGGTGAGGTCGACGCCGTCGATGACGACCTTGCCCGACGTGGGCTCCTCGAGCTTGTTGAGGCAGCGCAGCAGTGTCGATTTGCCCGAACCCGAGGGCCCGATGACCGCGACGACCTCGCCGTCGTCGACCGTCAGATCGATGCCCTTGAGCACCTCGTTGCTTCCGAACGACTTGTGCAGGTTCTGCACGGCGATCTTGCTCATGCGTTGAACTTCCTCTCGAGGCGGTTCGCGAGCAGCGTCAGCAGCGTGATCACGACGAAGTAGATGATGGCGACGATCGTCAGCACCTGCGCCGACAGATAGGTCGAGGCGATGATCTGACGCGACTGGAACGTCAGCTCGGCGAGGCCGATGACGCTGATCAGCGACGTGTCCTTGAGGGTGATGATGCCCTGGTTCACGAACGACGGGATCATGATGCGGAACGCCTGCGGCAGCACGACCTTCTGCATGGTCTTCCAGTGGCCGAGACCCAGCGAACGCGATGCCTCGTTCTGACCGGGGTCGACGGCCTGGATGCCGCCGCGGATGATCTCGGTCATGTAGGCACCCGTGTTGAGCGAGAGCGTGATCGCTCCGGCCACGAACGGGTTGAACTGCAGGCCCGGGAACAGCTGCGGGATGGCGAAGAAGACGAAGAACGCCTGCACCAGGATCGGGGTGCCGCGGAACACGAACACGTAGGCGGTCGCGATCCAGCGGAACGGCAGGAACTTCGAGAGGCGTCCGAAGCCGAACACGATGCCGAGCACGAAGGCGGCGACGAGGGCGACGAGCGTCGCGAGGATCGTCAGCCAGAGACCGCTCATCAGCGCCGGCCAGTACTTCACGGCGACGGAGATGATGTCGGTCGGCTGGGCGGATGCCTCGCCCGCGCTGAGGTAGGTGTCGACGATCTCGTCGTACTCGCCGCTCTCCTGCAGGTTCGCCAGGCCGGCGTTGAACTTCTCGATCAGCTCGGGGTTCATGCCCTTGTTGACCGCGAAACCGTACTCGCCGCCGAGTTCGGGCTCGCCCACGAGACGGAAACCGGAGCCCTGCTGGATGCCGTAAGCCAGCACCGGGAAGTCCTCGAAGTAGCCGACGGCCTGGTTCGCCTTGACGGCATCCACCATGTCGGTCGTGTCGGAGTAGGGCGTGATGCGGAAACCGTACTCGTCCTGGTTGTCCTCGGCGAAGGTCTGGCCCTGGGTACCGGTCTTCACCGCGACGGTCTTGCCGTCGAGGTCGTCGAGCGAATCGATGTCGCTCGACTCGAGAACGCCGAGCTGGATGCCGCTGGTGAAGTACGGCTCGCTGAAGTCGAACGTCTGCTGACGCTCCTCGGTGATCGACATGCCGGCCATGACGGCATCCACCTGGTTCGACTGCAGGGCCTGCAGGGCCGCGTCGAATCCGAGCTGGCGGATCTCGACCTCGAAGCCCTGGTCGTCGGCGATCGCGCGGAGCAGGTCCATGTCGATGCCGACGAGCTCGCCGTCGGAGTTCGTGAACTCGAACGGCGCGAAGGTCGTGTCGGTGCCGATGACGTACGTCTCACCGTCGGCGGCCGTGGCGGGGGCGGCTCCGCCGAGCAGCGCGGCGCCCGCGACGGCGGTCGCGAGCACGGCGGCTCCGGTCGTGCGGGCGAGGCGGCGGAGCCGGGCGCGCAGGGAAGAGGGGTGTGGGATCACGACGGATGCTCCTCGGATCGGGGTGGCGACCGGCCGGTCGCCGCCCGTCTACCTTAGTCAACGCGAAACGCCCCGCCCATTTCGGGGCGGGGCGTTCGTCGGAGGATCAGACGGCCGGATGCTTCGGCGCACCGCGCAGGAACAGCGACGCGATGAGCGCGACGAGGATCACGCAGGCCGGCAGCAGGATCGCCTGCGACATGCCCGTCGAGAAGCCCTCGGCGACGACATCCGGAAGGGTTCCACCCGAGCCGATCGACCCGCCGGCGTCGTCCATGCCCGGCAGGTTCGCCTCGAGGCGCGCCTGCATGAACGTGGCGATCGCGGCCGATCCGACCACCGATCCGATCGTGCGGGTGGTGTTGTAGATGCCCGCGCCCGCGCCGGCCTGGCGCATCGGGAGCATCCGGGTGGCGGTCGTCGCGAGCGGACCCCACATACCGGCGTTGCCGAGGCCCATGAGGGCGGAGGGGAACAGGAACATCCAGATCGGGGTGTCCATGTTCACCAGCGACGAGTACCAGAACAGGGCTCCCGAGACGGCGAGCAGACCCGGGATCAGGATGATGCGGGGGTCGGTGCGGTCGAGGATCTTGCCCGCGACCGGAGCCAGCACGCCCGAGAGCACCGCCATCGGGATCATCAGGAGCGCGGCTTCGGTCGGGGTGAGCCCCCGGGCCGTCTGCAGGAAGAACATCAGCGGCAGCGACATGCTCGTCACCGTGAAGCCCACTGCGGCGATCGCGACGTTCGCGCCCGAGAAGTTGCGGTCCTTGAAGAGCTCCAGCGGCACGAGCGCCTCGGACTTCGTCTTCCACTGCTGCACGATGAAGATCGCGAGCACCACGATGCCGGCGATGATCATGCCCCACACCGAGATCGGGCCCCAGATGACGCCCCAGTCGTACTTCTCACCCTCCTGCAGGCCGAAGACCACGAGGAAGATCGCGACGGCGCTCAGCACGACGCCGAGGATGTCGAAGCGGTGCGGATGCGTCTTGAGCTTGGGCACGAGGATCCACGCGGCGACGAAGGCGATCACGCCGACGGGCAGGTTGACGAAGAAGATCCACTCCCAGCCGAGGCCGTCGACGAGCACGCCGCCGAGCAGCGGGCCGACGAGCGTCGCGACACCGGCGGTCGCACCCCACAGGCCCATGGCCGCGCCGCGGCGCTCGGGCGGGAAGGTGCGGGTGATGACGGCCATGGTCTGCGGGGTCATGAACGCGGCGCCGAGACCCTGCACGGCGCGGGCCGCGATCAGGCCCTCGAGCGAGCTCGACAGACCGCACCAGAGGGATGCCGCGGTGAAGATCGCGAGTCCGATGAGGTAGATGTTCTTCGGTCCGAAGCGGTCGCCGAGGCGGCCGGTGATCAGCAGCGGCACGGCGTAGGTGAGCAGGTAGGCGCTGGTCACCCACACGACGTTGTCGAGGTTGTTGGTGTTCGGGTCGAGGGCGGCCTTGATCGCGGGGTTCGCGACCGAGACGATCGTCGTGTCGACGAGGATCATGAAGAAGCCGATGACGAGCGCCCAGAGGGCGGGCCAGGGGCTCTTCGGTGCCTGCCCCGCGGCGAAGGGGCCGGTCTGGGGGCCGACGGCCTGTCGGGATTCGGTCATTGCTGTGCAGCCTTTCGCTGAGCGATGTAGCGGTCTGTGTCGTCGAAGTCGTTCGGGCCCCAGCGGAGCCCGTCGCTGTCGAGTCGGGTGAGGAGGGTGTCGAGCCAGCGCACCTCGGCCTCGAGCAGTGCCTCCTGGCGTTCTATCTCGACGAGCACCTGTGCGGGAGTACCCCGTTCGTGTGCTGCGCGGAGCCCGTCGCGGTGGGCCACGTGGCTCTCGATGAGAGCGGAACGACGCTCGCGCAACAGCGCGGTGACGTCGTCGCGCTCGAGATTGTGCGCTTCGGCGAGCGCGATGCGGAAGTCGGTCTCGCTGTCGGTGCGGGGCAGTTCGCGGCGCACCCACGCGATGACGGTGTCGCGACCGGCATCGGTCAGCGTGTAGGTGGTGCGCTCGGGACGGTTGCCGTCACGATCGATGCCGATCTCGTCGATCAGGCCGGTCTTCTGCAGGCGCGCGACCGTGTGATAGAGCGTGCCGTTGGTGATCGTGAGCAGGCGGTCGTCCTGACGAGTGCGCAGCAGACGGACCATCTCATAGGGGTGCATGTCGCCCTCGCGCAGCAGCGCGAGCACCATCACACCCATGGGCGTGAGCGTGTCGATCGGATCCTTCATCACCTGCTCCACTTCGATTAGTCCACGTGGACTATACGCCTGTTCCGCGGCGCGATCAAGCACGCCCCCGGCGAGGAGGCGGATGCTGCGACCGCAGCCGTCAGACGTCGATCGGTCCGTGCCCCGCGCGTTCGAGGAGCACACCGACCTGCACGCGATTGCGCACCGCGAGCTTGGCGAAGACCTGCTCGAGATGCGTCTTCACGGTGCCCGGGGCGATGTGCAGCGCCGCGCCGATCTCCTGGTTCGTGGCGCCCGAAGCCACCCGCACGGCGACATCGCGCTCGCGCTCGGTGAGCACCGAGATCCGGGCGACCGCCGCGGCGCGCCCCTGCCCCTGTTCGCCCTCGACCGCGCGTCGCACCAGCTGCGCCGTGCTCTGCGCCGAGAACACGCTCTCGCCCGCGGCGGTGCGTCGCACCGCATCGATGATGCGCGTCGGCGACTCGTCCTTCAGGAGGTAACCGAGCGCCCCGGCGATCAGCATCCGTACGAGCTGCCCTTCGGCGTCGAGGCTCGTCATCGCGAGCACTCGCGCGCCCGATTCGGCCACGATGGCGGCGGTCGCCTCGGGCCCGTCCATCACCGGCATCCGCACGTCCATGAGCACCACGTCAGGTCGGTGCGTGCGCACGAGCTCGATCGCGGCGGCGCCGTCGGATGCCTCGGCGACGACCTCGATCGACGGGTCGGCACCGAGCACGAACCGGAACCCGCTGCGGATGAGGGGTTCGTCATCGACGATCAGCACCCGCACGGGGGAGTCGTCGAAGCCGGTCACGCACCGAGCATATCGGCGCGGGTCAGCCGCGCTCCTGCCAGGGCAGCGTCACGTCGACGATGAACGAGCCCTCGTACGCGCCGATCCAGGCTTGGCCGCCGAGCGCCGTGGCGCGTTCGCGGATGCCGAGCACGCCGTTCCCTCCGCCCGGAATGCTCCCCGGCGCACCCGCGGGCACCCCGGCGCCGACCGGATTCACGACGCGGATCCGCGCGCCCGACTCGGGAGCGACCTGCACGATCAGGTCGATCGGTGCGCGCGGCGCGTGCTTGACGGCGTTGGTGAGCGACTCCTGAACGATCCGGAACACCGCGCCGTCGAAGAGCGCGCCCGCACGCTCGGGCGACTCGATCAGGATCAGCGAGGTGATCGCATGACCCGCGCCGCGGAGACCGGCGACGAGGGCACCGACGGCCCGCATCGTCGCGGGAGCGGAGCTCTCGGCATCCGATCCGCTGCGCAGCTCGCCGATCAGACCGCGCATGTCCTGCAGTGCGGCGTGGGTCTGCTCGCGGACGGTCCTCGCCATCTGACCGGTCACCCCCGCGTCGGCCGCCGCCTCGAGCGCTCCGGCGTGCAGCGAGACCACCGAGAGGCGGTGGGCCAGGGCGTCGTGCATGTCGCGGGCGATGCGCTCGCGCTCGGCCTGACGCACGGTCTGCTCGGCGAGCACGTCGGCTCGTTGCGTCTGCACGGCCGCCCGCTGCTCGCTGCGCTCCGCGCGGTCCCGCGTGCGGGTCAGTGCCACCGACCCGGCGGCGATACCGAGCGACACGAGCGCGCAGACGATCACCGCGACGTTCCATTCGACGCTGTCGACCGCGCCGATGCTGGTCGTGAGGAACCAGGGCAGGGCCCCGCCCCACGGCGTCAACGCCTCGCGCAGCGCGAACAGCAGCACGCTCCCGCCGACGACGGCGCCGATCGGCACGACCTTCGTCGGCTTCTGACGGATGAGCGCGACGGCGCCGATCAGCAGCAGCAGATACGAGGTGCCGACGACGGCGAGCACGCCACCGGCGATCACGACGACCAGCGGATGCCGCCGCCGCCAGAGCACCGTGAACCACGCGGCGATCGCGAAGAGGGCGATGCCCACACCCACCGGGGTGATCCGCAGGGTGCCTCCGGCCGCCCCGTCGACGGTCGGGTACGTCGCGGCGCCGGGCACGTTGGCGACGGCGCAGATGTCGAGCACCGCGCCCACGATCAGGAGCGCGATCGACCCGGCCGTGTACGTCACGGCGCGACCGCGGGAGCGCGCTGAGGAGGGGTTCGATGCCGACACAGACCGAGCGTATTGCCCCGCGCGCCTCGCGCGCGCCTGCCGGACGGCACGAGAAGCCTCTGCCGAACGGCGTACCCGGGTGTGGACGGATGGCCGATACCCCCGGCCGAGCGGGGCTGCGAAGGTGATGGACGAGCGCCGACCAGGGCGCGATCCGCCACCCCCGTCCCCACCCCTTGAACCGAGGATTCGTCATGACTTTCGACAACACGGGCTCCACGCCCCCGCCCCCGCCCTCCCCGCTGCCCGCCGCACCCACGGCGGCCTACCCCGCACCCGGCGCCCCGGCCCCGGGCTACCCCGCACCGGCGGCGGGCTCCCCCGCCCCGGCCGCACCGCCCGTCGCGATCGGCGAGAAGTCGTTCCTCGTGACCTGGCTGCTCGCGCTGCTGCTGGGCGTGCTGGGCGTCGACCGCTTCTACCTGGGCAAGGTCGGCACCGGCATCCTGAAGCTCGTCACGTTCGGCGGCCTGGGCATCTGGGCACTCATCGACCTGATCCTGGTGCTCACGAACTCGACCCGCGACTCGAAGGGGTTCGCGCTCGCCGGGCACGAGGAGCACAAGAAGATCGCTTGGATCGTGACGGGCATCGTGATCGCGCTCGGCATCGTCAGCAGCGCCGTCAACGGTTCGCAGGCGTCGTCGCGCCCGATCTCCGACCGACCCGCGGTCTCGGCCCCGGTCGAGTCGGCCGCACCCGAGGAGACGACCGCCGCCGAGGAGCCCGTCGAAGAAGCATCCGCCGAGCCGGTCGAAGAAGAGGCGCCGGCCGAGCCCGAGGCACCGGCCGTCCCCGCCGAGTACGCCTCGGCGCTGACCAAGGCCGAGACCTATTCCGACTTCATGCACATGAGCAAGGCCGGCATCTACGACCAGCTCACCTCGGAGTACGGCGAGAAGTTCTCGCCCGAGGCGGCGCAGTACGCGGTCGACACGATGGTCGCCGACTGGAACGCGAACGCGCTCGAGAAGGCGAAGACCTACCAGGAGACGATGGCCATGTCACCGTCGGCGATCCGCGACCAGCTCGTCAGCGAGTACGGCGAGAAGTTCACGCCCGAAGAGGCGGATTACGCGATCGCGCACCTGAACGACTGACACCGACCGGGCTGACGGCGCCGCGGGGGCGCGCCGTCAGCTCTTCAGTCGCCGCAGAGCCGATCCCTTGTGCGCGGCGCGATCACCACTCTTCTCCGACTCCACGATGTAGGCCGGGTCATCGGCCGTCGCCGTGAAATGCTGCCCCGCGAACTCGAAGTCCCTCGTGCGCTTCTCCTCGACGGTTCCTCGTGTGCGCCCCTGTGAGGTGTTCCAGCTCACCCGGTCACCCTTCGACAGTTCCTCCGACATGCATCCTCCGTTCGTTGCGGAGAGCATCGCGGATGCCGCGGCATCCGCCACTCCCCTTGACACGGCGCGGTCGCGCGACCGGGATAATGGGGCAGGTGAGCACTCCTGCAGACAGCACGTCCCAGAGCATCCCCGGCTGGCGTCACCTCTACTCGGGCAAGGTCCGCGACCTGTACGCCTCGGAGGATCCCGCCGACACGCGCATCCTGGTCGTGGCGAGCGACCGCGTCAGCGCGTTCGACTTCGTGCTGTCACCCGGCATCCCGAAGAAGGGCGCCCTGCTCACGCGGCTGAGTCGCTGGTGGTTCGCGCAGCTCGACACCCCCAACCACCTCGCCGAGGGCGAGATCCCGGATGCCGTCGCCGACCGCGCCATGCTCGCGCAGTCCCTCGAGATGCTGCCCGTCGAGTGCGTGGTGCGCGGCTACATCACGGGTTCCGGCTGGGCGGAATACGAGGAGAGCGGCACGGTCTGCGGCATCCCGCTGCCCGCCGGGCTCAACAACGGCGACCGCCTGCCCGAGCCGCTGTTCACCCCCGCGTACAAGGCTCCGATGGGCGAGCACGACGAGAACATCACCTTCGCGCAGACCGTCGAGCTGGTGGGCGAAGCGCGCGCCGCCGAGCTGCGCGACGTCTCGCTCGACCTCTACACGCGCGCGGCCGCCATCGCCGAGGAGAAGGGTCTGATCCTCGCCGACACCAAGTTCGAGTTCGGCACGGATGCCGACGGCACGCTGCGCCTGGCCGACGAGGTGCTCACGAGCGATTCGTCGCGGTACTGGGATGCCGAGGCTTGGCGCACCGGCGTCACGCCGAGCCAGCGCATGGCGAGCTTCGACAAGCAGATCGTGCGCGACTGGCTGGCGTCGCACTGGGACAAGCAGGGAGAACCCCCCGCGCTGCCCGAGCACATCGTCTCGCGCACGGCCGACCGCTACCGCGAACTGATCGACCGCCTCGGGGCGTAGTCAGGCAGGGCGGGACCCTTCGACAAGCTCAGGGACCCAGTGGCTCCGGGACCCAGTGGCTGGGTCGCTGAGCCTGTCGAAGCGTCCCCCACGCGAGACGAAGGGCACCCAGGGAACACTCAGGAATCGGTAGTGTTGCTCCAGCACTCCCCCACCCCGAATCCCTGAGGAGCCCGCATGCCCCTGTGGAAGATCCACGGCAACGGCCGCACCGTCGAAGCCGGCGCCGTCGTCGCCCCCGAAGAGCGTCTGAACTGGCCCGCCACGATCGCGATCGGTGCGCAGCACGTCGTCGCGATGTTCGGCGCCACGTTCCTCGTGCCCACGCTGACGGGCTTCCCCGTCTCGACCACGCTGCTGTTCAGCGGCGTGGGCACCCTGCTCTTCCTGCTGATCACCAAGAACCGCCTCCCCAGCTACCTCGGCTCGTCGTTCGCGTTCATCGCGCCGATCACCGCCGCGGTCGCCGCGGGCGGCACGGGTTCGGCGCTCGCGGGTGTGGTGGCCGTCGGCATCCTGCTCGCCCTCGTCGGTCTCGTGGTGCAGTTCGCCGGCCTGCGCTGGGTCGATGCGCTCATGCCCCCGGTCGTCGCCGGCGCGATCGTGGCCCTGATCGGTTTCAACCTCGCGCCGACCGCGTGGAACAACTTCACCCTCGACCCGGTCACCGCCACGATCACCCTCGTCGCGATCATCGTGTTCGCTGTGCTGTTCCGCGGATTCCTCGGCCGCATCTCGATCTTCCTCGGCGTCGCCGTCGGCTTCATCTGGGCGGCGTTCAACGGCTCGTTCGACGTGCCGAACGAACTGCGCGGCGGCAAGACCCCGAACGAGCTGATCGCCGAGGCATCCTGGGTCGGCCTGCCCGACTTCCAGTTCCCCGACTTCGTCGCCCCCGGCACCTGGTCGACGATCGCGATGTTCCTGCCCGTCGTGCTCGTGCTCGTCGCCGAGAACATCGGCCACGTGCGCGGCGTCGCCACCATGACCGAGGACCCGACGGTCAACAAGCAGACCGGTCGCGCGCTCATCGCCGACGGTGTCGCGACGACCATCGCCGGCGGTTTCGGAGGCTCGGGAACCACGACGTACGGCGAGAACATCGGCGTCATGGCCGCCACCCGCGTCTACTCGACCGCCGTCTACTGGGTCGCGGGTCTGTTCGCGATCCTCCTCGCCTTCTCGCCCAAGGTCGGCGAGGTGTTCAACTCGATCCCCGCCGGTGTGCTGGGCGGCGCGACCACCGCGCTCTACGGCCTCATCGGCATCATCGGCATCAAGATCTGGGTCGACAGCCGCGTCGACTTCTCGCGTCCGGTGAACCAGTACACGGCCGCGGTGTCGCTCGTGATCGGCATCGCCGGGTTCTCGATGAACCTGGGCGACTTCGCCTTCGGCGGCATCGTGCTCGGCACCGTCGCGGCGCTGCTGATCTACCACGTGGGCAACTTCATCGCCCGCGCGCGCAAGACGGGTGCCGACGACCCCAAGCCGCTCGAGCCCGTCGGTCCGCTGGGCGGCGACCCGGCCTGACCCCGGCCCGCACGACAGAAGGTCCCGGATGCTTCGGCGCGAAGCATCCGGGACCTTCGTGTTGCTGCGGGGTGGGCCCTTCGACAGGCTCAGGGACCCAGCCCAGATGCGGGGCCCTAGAGGAACCGGGTCGCTGAGCCTGTCGAAGCGTCCCCGTTACAGAAGCCGGCCCCTACGGAAACTGGGTCGCTGAGCCTGTCGAAGCGTCCCGCCCGAGAGACCGTCAGTCCTCGGAGCCGGCGCCCTCGCACACCCCGCCGCGAGCCCGGGGGCGCGGCTCACCCTCGTGCGGGGCGACGGCGAGCGGCAGGGGCACGGTCGGCTCCGGCAGGTCGTAGAGCCGACGCACCCAGCGGCGGGCGTCTTCGAGCGGATACGTGTCGCGGTACACCGAGTACTTCACGAACACGCCCTCGAGCACGCTGCGGAACATGACCTCTTCGAGCCCGGGATCGGCTGCGCCGCGCGCGCGGAACAGGTTGCGCACCGCGTCTTCGGCCATCGTGACCTGCTCGCTGAAGCGGTCCTCGGACTCGGCGAAGAGGCGGTGCGTGGCCGGCTGCTGCTGGATCGCGAGCACGACGCGCTGCAGCGGCACGGCGTAGGCCGTCGCCTGGAACACGCTGTCGATGATCGAGGCGAGCACCTCGTCGGGACTGCCCTCGACACTCGGCAGCTCGAGGAGCGTGATGAACCAGCGGTCGATGACCGCGGCGATCAGCTGATCCTTGCCGCCGAAGTGATAGCTGACGAGCCCCTGGGCGACACCGGCGCGCTTGGTGATCTCGGCGATGCTGGCGCCGGAGACGCCCCGCTCCTCGAACACCTCGATCGCCGCCTGGAGGATGACCTCCTTGGCTCGTTCGCGCGCACGTCGATTCTGGTCTTCCGATCGCGCCATGTGAAGTTCACTTCCCCGTTGCCCCCGAATGTGCACCGATGTGCGTCCCCGTACTATAGATTACTCGCTGAATGTACGTTCAGTTTAATTATCTCTGGGGAGCCTCCATGCACCGTCTCGCGCCCGTCGATCTCAACGATCTCGGATCCATCGTCGGCTGGCTGATCGGCCAGTGGTGGGTGTGGGCGATCGTCGGCGCCGCGGCCCTCTTCTTCCTGATCCTCTGGATCATCCCCGCGGCCAAGGTGAAGCCCTCCGAGAAATTCTCGACGTCGGATGCCGAGGCGAACGAGATCGCCCTGGGCTTCCTGCAGATCCGCAATCTGCCCTCCGGCCCGTGGAACGACCCGACCGCGAGCGACCTCGGCCCGTCGGAGAAGTCGGTGCTCGTCGAGCAGTGGGGCGTGCACACCCGTGAGGAGTGGCTGTCGAACATCGAACGCCTCACCACGGTGCGCCGCCGCCGCGAGGTCTGGGTGCTGTACCTCGCCGTGCGCGTCGCCCTCGCCGAGCGCCTCGGCCGTGTCCCGAAGGCGAAGGAATGGCTGGCGGCCATCGTCGAGGAGGGCGGCGACAAGCGCGACGCCAAGGCGTTCATCACCGCGATCGAGTACATCGAGTCCGAGGTGCGCAAGCGCGTCGGTAAGGACATCGTGACGCCGGGTCTGTTCGTGCAGACCCTTGACGGGTACGCGATCGGCCAGGCCGTCGCGATGGCGACCTGGGGCGTCGCGCTCGGACACGGTGACGTACCCGAAGCCCGGTCGATCATCCACGCGATCAACGTCGAGGCGCGGCCGGCGTTCTCGTCGTGGGCCGACTTCGGCCTCAGCTACATCGCCGGCCGGGTCATGCACTGGTCCGACGGCCGCGTCGACGAGAAGTCGTTCGAGAAGTTCGGCGACGGATGGGCGGACTTCAAGGCCGCGGCGACCGAGACGCGCAACGGTCCGTGGGCGACCCTGCCGTGGACGCTGTAGCCGTCGACCTCGCTCCGCTGCAGCGCAGCGCCGGCATCCGCGACATCGTCGCCTATGAGCGGATCACGAAGACCCCGCTGCACCGGCGCTTCGTGTTCCTGCTCGTGGTCGTGCTGCTGTTCGCGGCGGCGATGCTCGCGGGTCTGTGGTTCCTCGGGCGCACCGACATCCTCGCCGTCGCACCGATCCTCGCGGTGTTCGTGATCGGCTACACGCTGCTCGCGGCCGTCGGATTCGTGTGGTTCGCGGTGGGCCTCAGCCGCCGCGTGAAGATCGCGGCGTTCGCCTGGCAGAACGGCTGGGCCTACGCGGATCGACTCGAGCACACCCGCCGCCCCGGCGCTCCCTTCACCCGCGTGCTGCGCGGCCAGGAGCGCGCGGTGGTCGCGGGCGACGATCCGCGGATGCCGTTCGAGCTCGGCATCCATCACTCGCTGTCGCGCGGTCAGGAGGGCGCGACCGTGCAGAGACCGTTCGCGTTCATCGAGCTGCCGCTGCCGTCATCGGTGCCGCACATCGTGCTGGCGAACCGGCGACGCAGCATCGTCCCGACGCTGGGCCTCGGCCGGGGCGCTGCCCGGATGGAGCTCGAGGGCGAGTTCGCGAAGGTGTTCCGGCTGATCGTGCCGGAGGGCTACCAGACCGACGCTCTGTACGTCTTCACGCCCGACCTGATGGCGCGCGTGCTCGACCTCGGACGCGGCGCCGAGATCGAGCTCGTCTCCGACCGGTTGTACGTGTACCTGCCGGGGAGCACGCGCTTCGATCGCCCCGCCACCATGTCCGCGGCGCTCGTTCTCGCCGAGGAGTTCCACCGCCGGTTCGCCGCACGCACCGAGCTCTACCGCGACGATGCCGCGGGCGAGATCGCGGCGCGCGCGGGCGTCTCGGTGGGACTGCGAGGACAGCGCCTCGGCGGGCACGGCATCTCGGTACTGGCCGTGGCGGGCACCGTGGGGGTGGTTCTGCTCTCGGCCGGCGTCACCGCGCTGACGCTCTTCGGCGGCGACTTCTTCACGTCGCTCCTGGGCGGCCCCTGAAAT
The DNA here is from genome assembly GCF_023101185.1 of Microbacterium galbinum. Classification (GTDB taxonomy): domain Bacteria; phylum Actinomycetota; class Actinomycetes; order Actinomycetales; family Microbacteriaceae; genus Microbacterium; species Microbacterium galbinum. Next base: position 1,736,849 of record NZ_CP078077.1, on the reverse strand, counting down.
CGCGGGTGCGCCCCTGTCTCGGAGGGGGCAACAGGGGCGCACCCGTGCAGTTCCCGTGGCGGGTGCTTCGACAGGCTCAGCAACCCAGTTTCGATACTGGGTCCCTGAGCCTGTCGAAGGGCCCACTCCCACAGAACTGGGTCCCTGAGCCTGTCGAAGGGCCCACTCCCACAGAACTGGGTCCCTGAGCCTGTCGAAGGGTCCCACCCCGAGAGACCGACGTCAGGCCGAACCCCGCACCACGAGCTCCGTCGGCAGGATGGTCGTGCGGGGCGGGTCTCCCCCGGCGAGCCGCGACAGCAGCACCTGCGCCATCGCCTCGCCCTGCGCGTACATCGGCTGACGCATCGTCGTGAGCTGCGGGTCGCAGCTGAGCGCGACCGACGAGTCGTCGAACCCGACGAGGGCGATGTCGTCGGGAACGCGGATGCCGGAGGCGCGCAGCGCTGTCAACGCACCCCGGGCCATCAGGTCGCTCGCGACGAAGATCGCGTCGGGGCGGCCCGCCGCGAGGATGCGGCGGGCGGCGTCGGCGCCGCTGGCCTCGCTGTAGTCGCCCTCCTCCTCGGCGAACGGCGTGAGCCCGGCATCCGCCAACGCCTCGCGGAAGCCCTGCACGCGGTCGATCGACGAGAGCATCGTGAGCGGACCGGAGATCGTGGCGATGCGGGTGCGGCCGATGTCGACCAGGCGGCGCACCGCCTCACGCGCCCCGGCCACGTTGTCGACGTCGACCACGTAGTCGGTCTCGCGCGTGCGCACGGGGCGCCCGCCGTAAACGACCGGCACGGCATCCGCGATCCGGTCGATGAACGCGTCGCTCGTGTGGTGCGACACCAGCAGCGCCCCGTCGACACCGCCGTTGCGCACGAAGCCGGTCATCTTGTCGCCCGGGTCGTCGCTCGCGATGAGCAGGTTCAGCAGGTAGTCGGAGGTGCGGAGCGTGCCGGTGATGCCGGCGACGATCGCGGCGAAGAACGGGTCGCCGAAGAAGCGCGTGGTGTCTTCGGGAACGATCAGGGCGATCGCGTGCGTCTGACGCGACGCGAGCGATCGCGCCGCACGGTTCGGCACGTAGTTCAGCCGCTCGATCGCATCGTGCACCGCGGCGAGCGCCTCAGGGCTGACCGCCGTCGAACCGTTGACGACGCGCGAGACCGTCGACCGTGACACTCCGGCGGCAGCGGCCACCTCTTCGATCGTCGCTCGCGACACAGCTCTTCCTCCGATCCGGCGGGGCGATCGGGTGCTCCGACCGCCCTCGCCGCCCGGTCTCAGAGAGAGCGAGCGGCGATGATGCGAGCGTACTCCCGCGCGGAGTCCTTGAGCGTGCGTTCCTGGGTGTCGTAGTCGACGCGCACGATGCCGAAGCGCTTGTCGTAGCCCCACGCCCACTCGTAGTTGTCGAACAGCGACCAGTAGAAGTATCCGCGCACGTCGACCCCGGCATCCGCCGCGTCGAGCACCGCGGCGAGGTGCAGGCGCAGGAACTCGGCGCGGTCGTCGTCGTGCACGCGCGTCTCGCCGTCTTCGACGACCGCGACGTCGTCGTAAGCGGCGCCGTTCTCGGTCATGTACAGCACGGTTCCGGCGGGCTGCGCGTACTCCGTCCACACGCGCTGCAGCAGGCGGGTGAGCCCCTCGGGCTGCACCTCCCAGTTCTGCGCCGTGCGGGGCAGGCCGCGCTCGACGTTGTGGATGTTCTCGAACGACGGGTAGGGGCTGCGCACCTTGCGCTCGGTGTCGGGCACGCTCTCGACGGCGACGTTCTCGGGCACCGCGCCCGAGACGAGGTCGCCGTGGTAGTAGTTCACGCCCTGCGTGTCGATGTGCTGCGCGATGGTGGCGAGGTCGCCGTCGTGGATCGCGGCTTCGAAGGTCTCGACGGCCGCGGCATCCACCGCCCGGATGTCTTCGACGATGTCGGCCGGGTACTCGCCCCGGTAGATGGGGTCGAGGAACCAGCGGTTGAACTGCCCGTCGATGCGGCGCGCGGCGTCGACGTCGGCGGGGTTGGTCGGATCGGCGGGGTCGGCGACCGTGTGGTTGAGCGTGATGCCGAGGTTGAGGGAGGCGTCTCGCCCGCGCAGCTCGCGCACCGTCTCGCCGTGGGCGAGCAGCAGGTGGTGGGCCGAGAGCAGACCCTCGGCGACGCTCGTGTGACCGGGGGCGTGCTCACCGCCCGTGTACGACAGGAACGACGAGCACCACGGCTCGTTCAGCGTGGTCCACACGTTCACCCGGTCGCCGAGCGCGTCGTGCATGGTGCCCGCGTACTCGAGGAAGCGGTCGACCGTGTCGCGGTTCGTCCAGCCGCCGGTCTCCTGCAGCGCCTGCGGCATGTCCCAGTGGTACAGCGTCAGCCACGGCAGGATGTCGGCGGCGAGCAGCTCATCGACCAGGCGCTCGTAGAAGTCGACGCCCTGCGCGTTCACGGCACCGCCGTCGGGGCGCACCCGCGACCACGAGGTCGAGAAGCGGTACGTCTGGAGACCGAGGTCCTTCATCAGCGCCACGTCGTCGCGGTACCGGTGGTAGTGGTCGCAGGCGACATCGCCGTTGTCCCCGTTGATCACCGCTCCGGGTACGCGCGAGAACGCGTCCCAGATCGACGCGGTGCGCCCGTCTTCGAAAGCCGCCCCCTCGATCTGGTAGGCCGCGGTGGCGGCGCCGAAGAGGAAGTTCTGGGGAAACGCACGGGTCATGGAGTCATCCTTTCACCGCGCCCGCCATGATGCCACTGACCAGCTGCTTGCCCGCGACCACGAAGAGCACGAGCAGCGGAAGGGTCGCGAGCACCGCACCGGCGAGCACGATCGAGTAGTCGATGTAGTAACCGGACTGCAGCTGGCTGAGCGCGGTCTGGAGGGTGGGATTCGAGGGCGAGAGCACGATGAGCGGCCACAGGTAGTCGGTCCACGCGGTCATGAACGTGAAGAGTCCGAGGATGGCCATCGCGGGGCGGGCGGCCGGGATCCCGACCGTCAGGAACGTGCGGAACTGGTTGGCGCCGTCGACGCGTGCGGCTTCGATCAGTTCGTCGGGAATGACGTCGACGAGGTACTGCCGCATGAAGAAGACACCGAACGCGGTGACGAGCGTCGGCACGATCACGGCCCCGATCGACCCCGTCCAACCCAGCTCGCGCATGAGCATGAACAGCGGGATGATGCCCAGCTGCGTGGGGATCGCCATGGTCGCGATCACGAACACCATGAGGCCGTCGCGTCCCTTGAAGCGCAGCTTCGCGAACGCGTAGCCGGCGAGGGTCGAGAACGTCACGACCGAGATCGTGATGATGCCCGAGATGAGGAACGAGTTCCCCAGCGCCAGCCAGAACGGGATCGCGTCGAACACCTTGGCGGCGTTCGCGAGGAAGTTGCCGCCCGGGATGAGCGGCAGGGTCTCGCCGCGCGTGGCGTTCGTGCCGCTCGCGACGACGACCGACCACCACAGCGGATACACGCTGCCGATCACGAACGCGGCCAGCAGGCCGTAGGTGAGGAAGCCCGGCCGGCTGCCGATCCCCGCGTTGCCGAGGGCGCTGCCCCGGCGACGGCGGATCTTCTCGGGCACGCTCAGTGCCATCGTCGCGGTCATCGTGCGTCCTCCTCGAGGGTGGCGGCGGTCGCGCGGGCCCGGCGGCGCGCGGCGCGGTTGCGGCCGGCATCCCCCGTCGATATCCGTCGCGAGATCAGGAAGTTGATCACGCCGATGCCGACGATCAACAGGAACAGCAGGATGGCGACGGCGGATGCTTCGCCCAGATCGCGCCGGAAGAACGCGAGCTCCCAGAGGAACAGCACGGTCGTCTGGAACTGCCGATCGCTGCCGCCGATGCCGCCGGCGGTCGAGACGTCGAACAGCCGCGGCTCGGCGAAGATCTGCAGTCCGCCGATGGTCGCCGTGATGATGACGAAGATCAGCGTCGGGCGGATCGTCGGGATCGTGATCGAGAAGAAGCGGCGGGCGGCGCCCGCGCCGTCGAGGGCCGCCGACTCGTAGAGGTCGCGCGGAACGGCCTGCATCGCGGCGAGCAGGATGAGCGCGTTGTACCCGGTCCAGCGGAAGTTCACCATCACCGCGATCGCAATGTGCGACAGCGCGGTGTCGTGCTTCCACTGCTGGTCGGCGATGCCGATGAGGTTGAGCAGGTTGTTGGCGAGACCGTCGGCCTCGTTGAAGATGCTCGAGAAGATGATCGCGACCGCCACCGGGGTGACCACGAACGGGATGAGCACGCTCATGCGCCAGAACGTCGGGGCGCGCAGCCCGCGGTCGAGCAGGTAGGCGATCGTCAGCGCGACCGCGAGCTGCGGGATCGCCGACAGCAGGAAGATGCTGAGGGTGTTGAAGATCGAGTTCCAGAACATCCCGTCGCCGAGGATCTCGACGAAGTTGCCGAAGCCGACGAACCCGCCCTCGCCCTTGAGCAGATCCCACTCGTGCACGGCGACGTACACCGTGTACAGCAGCGGGAACAGGCCCACCAGCCCGAACAGCAGAAAGAACGGCGAGATGTAGAAGTACGGCGAGGCGTTCTGGTCGAAACGGGAGACGCGATGGCGCCAGGAGCGTTTCGGCGGAGCATCCGATTCAGGGGCGGATGCCGCCACCCGCTGCTGCGCGGGCGGTGCGGTGAGAGTCATGAGGGTTTCCTTGATCGGAGGGGCCCTTCGTCTCGCTCCGCTCGCTCAGGGACCGGACGAACCGGTCCCTGAGCGAGGAGCGTCAGCGACGAGACGAAGGGCGAAGGGCCGGTCAGCCGACCAGGTCGTTCAGGAGGGAGATCGCCTGATCCCAGGCGCCCTTCGTGTCGGTCTCGCCGCGGTCGAGCGCGCTGAGCGCCGGGCCGAAGACGTTCTCCTGGATCACCGAGTCATCGGCGCCCTTGAACTGCGCGACCACGCCCTTCGCGCGCTCCGCGAGGATCGCGCCGGTGGGGGCGTCGTTGAAGAACGGGTTCGGGGTGGCGTCGGCGGCGAGGGTCTCCTGCGCCTTCACCGTCGAGGGGAAGTTGCCCGCGGCGGCCGACTGCTTCACCTGCTGCTCGGGCTGCGTCAGCCAGTCGGCGAGCTCGGCCGCGGCCTCCTTGTGCTGCGAGGACTCGGGGATCGACAGGAACGCGCCACCCCAGTTCGCCGCTCCGCCGGGGAAGACATCCGCGAAGTCCCAGCCGGTCGATGCGTCGCCGCCGCCGGCCTCGACCTGCCCCTGTACGACGCCGAGCATCCAGCCCGGGCACACGAACGTCGCGAAGGTGCCGTCGACGAACGACTTGCCGCCGTTCCAGTCCCACGCGGTCTGGGCGGCGGACTGGCCACCCTCGGTCGCCGCTCCCAGCAGCTCGAAGCGCTCCTGCAGCTCGGCGTTGCCCTCGACGTTCAGCTCGCCGTCGGCGGTGTAGTACCCCTCGTCGAGCTGGTTGACCATCGCGTTCCAGACGAAGCCGGAGTGGTCGTACCAGGCCTTGCCGGTCTTGGCCGTGTAGTCCGCACCGACCTGGAAGTAGTTCTCCCAGTCGCCGTTCAGCAGCTCGGCGACCGACTCGCGGTCGCTCGGGAGCCCGGCGGCCTCGAACGCGGCGCCGTTGTAGCAGATGCCCGAGGGGCCGATGTCGGTGCCGTAGCCGATGACCCGGCCCTCGGCGTCCGTGGCCTGACCGTACTTCCAGTCGACCCAGTCGTCCTTGCGGTCCTCGATGCCGTAGTCGCGCAGGTCGACGAAGGTGTCGGACACGTCCATGACGGCGCCGAGCCAGCCCTCCTCGATCGCGACGACGTCGCTGAGACCCGAGCCGGCCGCGATCTTGGTGAAGGCGTCGGTGCGGGCGTTGCCGCCGGTGTCGATGTTGGTGGCCTCGATGGTGATGTTCGGGTGGGCGGCCTCGTACTCCTCGTACAGGTCGTCGTAGCCGAAGGTGCCGAACGTGGTGACGGTGAGAGTGATCTCCTCGTCGGCGTTCGAGCCGCCCTCGCCTCCTCCGCCGGTGGAACAGCCGGCGAGGGCGAGGGCCGAGACGGATGCCACGGCTGCGGTCGTGAGGACCCGGTGGCGGGCGCGTGCGTTCACAGTTCACTCCTTTGTGAGGTGGTGCGGTGGGTGGTGCGTCGGGATGGTGCTGAGCCGTGGGCTCCGCGATGGGAGCGCTCCCACGACGTTCCGGCCACGATATGGGAGCGCTCCCACGATTGTCAAGGGTCCCCGTTTTCGAAACCCTCGAACACGAGGAGTACCCTTGCTCAGTGCCCGAAGCCGAACTCTCCTCTGCCCTCGTCCGCGCCCAGTCGCTGATCCGCAACGTGCCGGACTACCCGCAGCCGGGCATCGTCTTCCGCGACATCACGCCGCTGCTCGCCGACGCCGAGGCCCTCCGCGTCACGACCGAGGCCATCATCGAGCCGTTCGCCGGACAGTTCGACGTGATCGCCGGGATCGAGGCCCGCGGGTTCATCCTCGCGAGTGCCGCCGCCATCGCCGCGGGCACCGGACTCATCCCGATCCGCAAGGCCGGCAAGCTGCCCCGCCCCGCGGCATCCGTCGACTACGCCCTCGAATACGGCACCGCCACCATCGAGATGCACGACGACCTGCCCGCGGGATCGCGCGTGCTGCTCATCGACGACGTGCTCGCGACGGGCGGCACCCTCGCCGCCGGCCGCCAGCTCGTCGAGCGCCTCGGCAGCCACGTGGTCGGCATCTCGGTGCTGTTCGAGATCGACGGCCTCGGCGGCCGCGAGCTCATCGGCGATCTGCACACCGTCTTCCACGCCTGAGCGACGCCCCGCGCGCCACGCCCGGCGGCGAATCGCGACCGGAGCAGGGCGGTAGACTGGACGCGCCTTCCTGCCCGCGACTTCTGGAGCCGTTCATGCCCACCATCGTCGTCGACGTCATGCCCAAGTCCGAACTGCTCGACCCGCAGGGGAAGGCCGTCTCCGGAGCGTTCGCACGCCTCGGCGTCGAGGGCTTCTCCGACGTCCGCATCGGCAAGCGCTTCGAGCTCACGGTCGAGGGCGAGGTCACCGACGAGCTGCTCGCCGAGGCGACCCGCATCGCCGACGAGGTGCTGTCGAACTCCGTGATCGAAGACGTCGTGGGCATCGAGGTCGTCGAATGACCGTACGCATCGGGGTCGTTACCTTCCCCGGCTCGCTCGACGACCGCGACGCGCAGCGAGCCGTGCGCATCGCCGGCGCCGAGCCCGTCGCCCTCTGGCACGGCTCGCACGACCTCGAGGGTGTCGACGCCCTCGTGCTGCCCGGCGGATTCAGCTACGGCGACTACCTGCGCGCCGGCTCCATCGCCGCGCTCTCGCCGATCATGGCCGAGGTGAAGGATGCCGCCGCCAAGGGCCTGCCCGTGCTCGGCATCTGCAACGGCTTCCAGATGCTCGTCGAGTCGCACCTGCTGCCCGGCGGCCTCATCCGCAACAGCCACCAGCACTTCATCCGTCGCGACCAGAAGCTCACGGTCGAGAACTCCGACACGGCGTGGACCAACGAGTTCCGCCGCGGGCAGGAGATCGTCATCCCGCTCAAGAACGCCGACGGCGGCTACATCGCCGACGAGCAGACCCTCGACCGCATCGAGGGCGAGGGCCTCGTGGCCTTCCGCTACGCGGGCGTCAACCCCAACGGTTCGCTGCGCGACATCGCGGGCATCACGAACGAGGCGGGCAACGTCGTGGGGCTCATGCCGCACCCCGAGCACGCGACCGAGGCCGGCTTCGGCCCCGACACCTCGGCGGCCATGCGCTCCGGCATCGACGGGATCGGCTTCTTCGCGAGCGCGATCGCCGCGGTCGCGCGCGTCGCCGCGTAACTTCTTCGACGGAGGGGGCGGATGCTTCGGCATCCGCCCCCTCCGTCATTCCTGCCGCCGGTCAGTCGGCCGGCAGGGCGAAGGGGTTGTCGCCGGCCTCGGCCAGCAGGTACCAGGCGGTCGCGCCGGTGTGCAGGCTCGCGTAGTAGAGGTCGCCGAAGCCGGAGTCGAGGCCGTCGGTCGAGGTCGCGACGATCCCCTTGCCGTCGCCGTTCTCGGCATCGCGCTGACCGAGACGGATGCTGTCGAGCAACGTGCCCGCGTAGGCGGCATCGCCGGCGGCATCCCGCAGCTTCAGGGCCAGTGCGAGGTGCGCTGCTCCCTCGAACCAGACCTTCGAGGTGTCGACATCGCTGATCCCGGGGCCCGTGTAGGGGCCGTCGGTGCCGATGAGGTTCGCGAGCGTCCAGTCGAGTGCCGCGTCGTAGCGCGGGTCGCCGGTCGCGAGCGAGGTCCAGGTCTGCGCGTCGAGCGGGATGGGGTGAGTGTTGACCGTGCTGCCGTCGAGCAGCGTGCCGGTGTCGACGTGGCCGTCGGGGCTCTGCATCGCGGTGACGAACGCAGCGGCGACGGCGGCGCGGTCGGCCCAGACGGTGTCACCGGTGAGCTGGGCGAGCTGCCCGAAGAAACCGGCGATGTCGGCGTTGTGCTCGGTGGACTTCCAGACGAGCGAGTCACCGGCATCCGTCTGTCCACCGGTGTAGCCGAAGGGGGCGCGCACCATGTCGGCGGTGTTCGTCTGGATCCAGTTCGCGATGTCGAGCGCACCGTCGAGGTAGCGCTGATCGCCGGTGGCGTGGAAGAGGCGGGCGAGGGCGAGGCCGGCCCAGGCCTGGTTTCCGGTGAACGTGCCGGGTCCGGTGATCTCCATGCGGCCCTGACGGATGGCGTGGGGTTCGTAGTGCGTGCGCACGCGTCCGTCGCCGATCGGGTCGTTCTCCTGCACGAAGAGCAGCGTCTCGCCGATGCTCTTCGCGCGGCGGATGTCGTCGGGAAGACCGCGGGCGGTGTACGCGATGATGACCAGCGCGTCGTCGTAGACGAACGACGGTGTGAAGTCCCAGGTCGGCGTCGTGAAGAACCCGCCCTCGTAGCTGCGGGGCAGGCACATGCCCTCGCCGTCGCAGAACTGGTCGGTGCGCGCGTCGAGGAACTCGTAGGCGAGGGCGATCGACACGGAGGGCTCCGGAGCGGTCGGGTCGGCGGTCTCGTCGGCGGGGACGGGGTCTCCGGTGGCAGCGGATGCCGCGCCGGCGAGCACGGCGGTGGCGACGAGCGCGACGACCACCGTCCAGCCGACGGCACGACGGGGAGAACGGGAACGAGACATTGGGGGACCTCTCGTCAAACTCCGTGCGCGGTGGGGGAACGCACACGGGCGACCCGAAGGTCACGCGATGATCATCGCAGTTCCGTCGCCGAGAGGGAAGGGGATTTCTTACAGTTTCTGCTCGTGTATGAATAAAGGCTTCATCGGTGCGGGGTTGGAGTGCAGCGTCACGGGAATCGCCGCTTGCCATCCTCGGTGAAGCCGAAACTCGGCTCAGCTCGGGGGTGCTCGAGTTCCGGGAACTGGTCCACCGGACCGCCGTCCAAGTCACCGTCCGCATACACGAGCGCCAATACGTCGTGCGCGTCACCGGGCTGACATGTGGACGTCGCCGAAACGGTCACAGAGTCGAAGAGCTCCCCCGGACTGATATCTACGACGAGAAGATCGACATGCTTCTCCGGATACTCTGCCTCGACCACGACATCCGCGATCTCCCCCGAGTACCCCCGCGTCTTGATATCCGACCACCCGTTCTCGTCCAGCCACGCAGCGACCTCCTCCGCCAACTCCATCGGCGCGCCGTCGAGCCGCCACCCCTCAGGCGTACGCCTCGTCAAATCAAACTCGTACCTCGACGCATCACCGGGCACTCCCACGGAGAATCCCCATACGCGCTGATCTGCCAATCCGCATCCAAAATCTCCAGCTGCACCCCCGCAACCGCTTCCTTGTACGCGAAGTTCACCTCGCGCGCCTGCTCGAACACCTCTTCGTCAGAGACGGGTGTCCCGCATCCGCTCAGACCGCAGACAAGCAAGAAGGCCGAGGACGCGGCGGTGAGCACCCGCGATGGCGGCGTCACTCGCTGTCGTTCCAGAAGCGACGTTTGCCGTCCTCGGTATGACCGAAACTCGGCGGCGCGGTCGGATGCTCAGACGCCGGTAGCTTCTCGCGCTCACCGTCTCCAGGCCGCCTCATCGTCGAGATCGTATGGGCGTCACCCGGCTCGCAGGTGCTCGTCGCGTAAAGCGCAACGTGATCGTATAGTTCCCCAGGGCTGATGTCCGCGACCAGCAACTTCACGTGCGCCTCAGGGAAAGCTCCCTCAACGACAGCGTCGGCTATCTCCCCGGAATAACCTCGGATCTTGACGTTCGTCCAGCCATTCTCGTCCATCCACTCCGCCAGACTCTCAGCAATAGCCATCGGCGCGGCGTCGAGGTGCCAGCCCTCCGGGGTGTATCGAATCAGATCAAACTCGTATCCATCGTTCCCACATGTTTCAGGGGAGTCTCCATATCCGGTAACGTCCCACTCTCCATCGAAGATCTGCATCTGCACGTCGGCGATCTGAGCCTTGTACGCGAAGTTCACTCCACGCGCCTGCTCGAGCAACTCTTCATCCGTCATCGGTTCGCCACATCCACTCATCACCAGAAGCAGCCCCGCCATCAGCGCTGCACTCGTCGCACGTCGCACGTCGTTCACGAACGCGCTCCCTCGGATAGAACGATCGAATCGACGAGATCGACGACCGTCTGCTTGAAGGACTGCGAACGCGGGTCGAGGTAACCGACCGCCTCGTCGTCCCACTGCGGGATGAACGACGGTGACATTCCTCCCGTCTGCTGGGTCTTGAATCCGTCGAGGAGATAGAACCACTCCGTACTCGCCTGCGAGTTGTGCCCCTCGACTCTCTCTCCCCAATCCCTGTCACCGTCGCCGTAGCCGAGCACCCACCCACCGTCGGACCCGAACGTCTCGGCGCCGGCGATGGTTCGCGGGTCGACCGTATGAGTGGACACGTCGAACCTGCCCATCGGAGCGATGAAGTCGTCTTCGGCATGCGTCGCGAAGAGGTTCAACTCGTTCCGCCGGATGAGGTTCTCCAGGTCCGCCGCCGTCTCTTCGGCAATGCCCGCCGATCCGTACAGCCACGCGTTCTGCACGAGCCCGGGATTGTTCGCGACCATCTCAGCCCCCATTGTCGTGCCGAGCGAATGCAGACCGAGATCGAGTTGCACGTTCGGATTCGACCGGTCGAACCCGCGAAGCAACTGCGCGAGTCTCTCTGCACCGGCGTGTGGCCTCTCGAGTTCCCACACGTTCGACGGCCCTCCCGAGTCCCACTCCATGAAGAGCACGACGGCGGTCGTCGCCGATGACCCGATCTCAGACAGCTCGGTCATCGTGGCTTTCTGCAACGCAATCGCCGAATCGGACCACTCTCCAATCTGAGTAACGTCGGTCGAAATGCCGTGGGTCAGCGTGGTGACCTGACCAGCGTTATCCACCTCACCGAACCCGAGGCTGACACGGGGGCTCCCGTCATCGGTCTCAAAGAACAAGGACAGAAGCGAAATCACCGGCGCCGTCTCCGCGTCCGAGTCCGCAAGCAGATCCTGCACACTCTCCAACTTCCGCCGCTGATCATCCGTCAGCTCACCATCGAGCAACCGCTCAAGCTCCGCCCGGTTGAACTCGTCCTTCGCGGCCGCGGGGATGCCGTTCAGGTTCCCGATCACGGTCGGTGCCCCACCCAGCAGCACGGCGAGAGGCCCCATCGCCCAGGCTCCGTCATCGCCGCGGGTGGACGCACGCCCGAGCTGATCCCACAGCGCCCGCGCCCGATCGACATCGACGAACCCGACGGTCCCGGCGAAGTCCGGGTGCGCCCCGAGCCACTCCTTCGCACCGTCGGGGTCGCCGTTGCCGAGCGCGGTGATCCGGGCCGCCACGGCATCCGACATGTCTCCACGCAGCCGGTCGGCCAATGTCTCGTCGCTCACGGGGCCGCCCGGGTACGGGGCGGCCGTGTCACCCCACGAGCTCTGCGTGCTGGTGACCGGCACACCCCACGCTCCGCGCGGATCGTCGCCCCCGCTGATTCCCTTCAGATCCGAGGCGAGGAAGTCCTCGGCTGCTTCGACGTCGATACGGAAGACGCGGATGTCGGCTTCGAGAGCGATGACGGCATCCTGCGCGTCGCGCCAGGCATCCGTGGCATCGGTCTGCGCCTCGCCCGCCCGCCGGGTCGAGTCGGATGCCGGATCGGTCTCGTACGACCGCCAGTACGCGGCATCCGCCGACTCGAGCCCCGACTGCGCCGTCTCGTGCTCCTGATTCACGGTGAGAATGCGCGCTTCGAGCTCGTCGCGTCGCTTCTGCAACGCAGGGATCGTGGTCACGGTGAACTCATCGAGCACCCGACGGGCCGACTTCATCGCCTCGACGAAGTCTGCGGCGGTCCCGGCGGGTCCGTCGAGCATCGTCTCGGCGATGCCGGCATCCTCGACGACGAACACCTCGGGCAGGCGTTTCCACTGATCGTTCGCCTGGTTCGCCGCATCGGCGAGGGTGCTCGCGGCGGTGAACACCTGGGTCCCCAGCATTTCGAGCACCGTCGGATCGAGCAGCAGCGGCAGCTCGCCACGTACCGCGCTCACAGCATCACGTCCACACCGAAGCTCGCATCGACGAGGGCCTGCGCCATCTGCTCATCACCGGTGACGATCACCACCGTGGCGTCGCCCACCGCCTTCGCCGACGCGCTGATCGAATACATGACGGCACCGGGCACGATGCGACGATCCTCCATGAAGGTGCGCCACGCGTTCGCGACGGCCGTTCGCCCGTCGACGGTCAGCGCCGCCGGCCCCTCGGCTGCGGCGCTGACGATCTCACGATGCGCGGACTCGAAGTCGCCGCCGAGGGTGTCCAGCCCCGTCAGCATCCCGAGGACCCCGTCCGGATCCACCCGATAGTCGACCCCGGCATCCGCCTGAATCCTGCTCACCCCGACCCCCTGTCGCCGCGCACCACATGACGGTGCCGGGCCAGCGTAGCGACGGGGAAAAGCTCCTAACCGATATACCCAAATCTGTGGATAACCGGCCGGTACCGGAGCCGCCTAGACGGTCATCGCGGGCGGCCACACCCCGATGATCGCCGCCATCACGAGCACCGTCACGAGCTCGTGCGCGATGTTGAGGGTCGTGAGCCGGGTCGAGCGCCCCTCGAAGGCGTCGTGGGTGATGAAGCGGGCCGCCGTGAAGCCGGCCCAGAGGGTGACCGCGGTGATGACGGCACCCCAGAACCAGGATCCGCCGTAGAAGTGCCAGGCGATGGCGGATGCTCCGGCGAGCACCCAGGCCGTGATGAAGCTCACGATCACCGTCGTGATGATCGGCCAGACCGCGGTGGCCGCCGGACGATCCATGTCGACGTTCGCGAGCTTCGACCAGCGCGTACCGAACACCTTCGGCGAGTACCAGATCGAGCCGACGATCATGCTCGACAGCGTGGCCAGCAGAACGGCCCAGTAGTTGATCTCGGGAATCATGCGACACCTCCTCGTGATGGTGCCGTCAGCGTACTCCCGGGTGCGCGGTGCGCGAGTGATGCAAGCGCTTGCATTAGGCTCGGGGGATGCCTGAAATCGAACAGTTCGCCGCGCCCGGATCCGAGTGGTGGCGCAGCGCCGTCATCTACCAGATCTACCCCCGCTCCTTCGCCGACGCCTCGGGCGACGGCATCGGCGACCTCCCCGGCATCACCAGCCGCCTGGACTCGCTGAAGGACCTCGGCGTCGATGCGATCTGGCTGAGCCCCTTCATGACCAGCCCGCAGCGCGACGCCGGCTACGACGTCGCCGACTACCGCGACGTCGACCCGCTCTTCGGCACGCTGGCCGACTTCGACACCATGCTCGAGGCGGCCCATGCCCGCGGCATCCGCGTGATCGTCGACCTCGTGCCCAACCACTCCTCCGACCAGCACGTGTGGTTCCAGGAGGCGCTGAAGGCGGCGCCCGGCAGCCGCGAACGCGCCCGCTACATCTTCCGCGACGGCACGGGCGAGAACGGCGAACTGCCCCCGAACAACTGGGAGTCGGTGTTCGGCGGCGGCATGTGGCAGCGCGTGACCGAGGCCGACGGCACCCCCGGCCAGTGGTACCTGCACATCTTCGACGCCACCCAGCCCGACTTCGACTGGACCAACGAGGAGGTGCGCGAGGAGTTCCGCTCGATCCTGCGCTTCTGGCTCGACCGCGGCGTCGACGGCTTCCGCGTCGACGTGGCGCACGGCATGATCAAGGCCGACGGCCTGCCCGACTACACCCCTCCGTCGGATGCCGACTCGATGGGCGGCGGCGAGGCGAACGTGCCGTACTGGGGTCAGGACGGCGTGCACGACATCTACCGCGACTGGCACGAACTGCTCGCCCAGTACGACGGCGACCGCGCCCTCTGCGGCGAGGCCTGGCTGCCGACGCTGAAGAAGACCTCGCTGTGGGTGCGCCCCGACGAGATGCACCAGACCTTCAACTTCCCGTACCTGATGACCGCGTGGGACGCGAAGGCACTCGGTGACGTCATCCGCGAATCGCTCGACGACTTCGGAGCGGTCGGCGCCCCCAGCACCTGGGTGCTCTCGAACCACGACGTGGTGCGCCACGCCACCCGCCTCGCGCTCACGGTCGACAACCCGCAGGGCGAGGGCATCGGCCCCCACACCCCGAACAAGCCCGACGCCGTGATCGGCCTCGCCCGCGCCCGCGCGGCGACGACCCTCATGCTCGCGCTGCCCGGATCGTCGTACCTCTACCAGGGCGAGGAGCTGGGCCTGCCGGAGGCCATGGAGATCCCCGACGAGTACCGTCAGGACCCGACCTGGTTCCGCACGAAGCACGAGCGCTACGGACGCGACGGATGCCGCGTGCCGCTGCCCTGGGAGGCGGATGCCCCGGCGTTCGGCTTCAACGACACCGGACTCTCGTGGCTGCCGCAGCCCGACGAATGGGCGACGTACGCGCGCGACGTCGAGCTGGCCGACCCGAACTCCACCCTCTCGCTCTACACCGAACTGCTGGCGCTGCGCCGTGCGCACGGCTTCGGCTCGGGCTCGCTGGTCTGGGAGGACTTCGGTGCGGATGCCGTCGCCTTCCGCCGCGGTGACGTGCACGTGGTCGCGAACCTCGGCACTGCACCGATCGCGTTGCCCGGCGACGCGACGTTCCTCGTGAAGAGCCAGCCCTTCGCGGGCTCGGAGCTCCCCGTCGACACGACCGTCTGGTTCACGCGGGGCTGATGCCCTCCGGCCGGGGCCGCACGTGCGTGCGGCCCCGGCATCCGCTCACCCACCCGATCACCCGATTCGAAAGGCGGCGCGATGGCGAGCATCGACGACGTCGCACGATTGGCCGGCGTCTCGACGGCGACCGTCTCGCGCGCCCTGAGCGGGCGAGGCAAGGTGTCAAACGAGACGCGTGCGCGGGTTCTGGCGGCCGCCGACAGCCTCGGCTACGTGGTGTCGTCGCGTGCGTCGAGCCTCGCCTCCGGGCGCACGCGCACGGTCGGCGTGATCGTTCCCTACCTCGACCGCTGGTTCTTCAGCACCGTGCTGTCGGGGGTGTCGTCGGCGCTCATGCGCGCCGGCTTCGACATCACGCTGTACAACATCACCCCCGACCGCGAGACGCGGCGGCACGTGTTCGACACCTTCCTACGACGGCAAGGTGTGGATGCCGTGATCGCCGTGTCGATCCGGCTCGACGACGACGAGACGCGCCGGCTGCTCGAGCTGGGGATGCCGATCATCGCGATCGGCGGACCGCATCCGACCCTCGAGACCCTCACGGTCGACGAGCTCGGCATCGCCCGCCTCGCCACCGAGCACCTGATCGGGCTGGGCCACCGCGACATCGCGTACATCGGGGCGACCGCCGAGTTCGACGAGGAGTTCCACGTGCCGACCAACCGTCGCCGCGGGTTCGAGGAGGCGCTGGCCGACGCGGGCATCCCGGTCGACCCGTCGCTCGTGGTGGCCGCCGACTTCACGATCGCGGGCGGCCTGCGCGCCGCTCATCAGTTGCTCGGCGGGGGCGGTCCACGGCCGACCGCGGTGTTCGCTGCATCCGATGAGATGGCGATCGGGGCGATCCTCGCGGCGCGGGAGCACGGCATCCGCGTTCCGGAGGATCTCTCGGTGATCGGCATCGACGGGCACGAGCTCGGCGAGATCTTCGGGCTCACCACGGTCGACCAGTTCCCGCTGCAGCAGGGCGAGCGCGCGGCCGCCGCGGTGCTCGCGCAGCTGGGCGAAGGCGAGGTCCCGCCCGCCGATCTGCCGTTCGTGCTCACCGACCGGGGTTCGACCGCCGCGGTGTGAGCGGATCGGGGTTCATAACTCCGGAGAGAACGGGCGTTCCGGGGTGGTTTTCGGCCAGAACCGGGGTTCGGGGGCCGGTTCTGAGGAGTTATGCGCCGCGGGCGGCGTACCTAACTCAGGAAGAACGGGCGCGATCGTCCGATTCAACGGCCGAAACTGCCGTTCGAAGGCCGATGTTCCTGAGTTGGGTACGCGCGGGGCCGGTCAGGGCTGGTGCGGGAGGCTGTGGAACTTGCGGTCGACGTAGACGAGGGGGCGGCCCTGCGGGCCGGCGAACACCTCGAGCACCTCGGCGATCACCACGCTCGACGTGCCGACGGGCACGGTCTGCAGCGCGCGGCAGCGCAGGGCGAAGCGGGCGGCGGGGAGGTATGGCTCGCCCGTCGGCAGGGTGCTCCACTGCTGCTCGGGCGTGAAGCGCTCCGACCCGCTCACGGCGAAGCTCTGCGCCAATTCGGAGTGATCGTGATCGATCAGGTGCACGACGAAGGTCGGGGCCGAGAGAAGCCCGCCCGCGCTTCCGGTCGCCCGGGTGACCGAGAACACGATCGCGGCCGGGTCGACGGCGACGGATGCCACGCTCGACGCGGTGAGTCCGACGGGGCCCTCGGGGGTCGCCGCGGTGATGATCGCGACGCCGGCGGGGTGGGTGCGGAACGCCGCCTTGAGCCCTTCGCCGACGGCGCTGGGGACGGGGATGCCGGATTCTGCGGTGCTCACTCGGCGCCCTCCTGCGGGGGAAGTGCGGCGATGAGCGGGTGGTCGTGCGCGATCATGCCGACCTTGGCCGCGCCCCCGGGCGAGCCCACCTCGTCGAAGAACTCGACGTTCGCCTTGTAGTAGTCGGTCCACTCGTCGGGCAGGTCGTCTTCGTAGAAGATCGCCTCGACGGGGCACACCGGCTCGCACGCCCCGCAGTCGACGCACTCGTCGGGGTGGATGTAGAGCGAGCGTTCACCCTCGTAGATGCAGTCGACGGGACACTCGTCGATGCACGCGCGGTCCTTGACATCGACGCACGGCAGGGCGATCACATAGGTCATCGGGTCTTCCTTCGGGTCAGCGTTCCACGCTAAAACCTCAAGTACACTTTAGGTCAAATCCGCGGGCCAGGATCCGCGGGCATGAGCCACAGTATTCCGGAGGCAGCGATGACCTCGCACGCCGATGCCGCGCACACCGCCGAGGACGCCCTCTCGATCGGCGAGATGACGCGACGCACGGGGGTCGCGGCATCCGCTCTGCACTTCTACGAGTCGATCGGCCTCATCGCCTCCTTCCGCACGCCCGGCAACCAGCGCCGCTACCCGCGGCACATGATCCGGCGGGTCTCGCTGATCGCGGTGGCGAAGCGCCTCGGCATCCCGCTCGCCGACGTGCAGACGGCGTTCGCCGACGTGCCGCTCACCGAGACCCCGAGCCACGACGACTGGCAACGCGCCTCGCGCCGCTGGAAGCGCGCGCTCGAGAAGCGTCGCGAGGGCATCGAACGCCTCGAACGCGAACTGACCGGATGCATCGGCTGCGGATGCCTGTCGATGAAGGCGTGCGGTCTGCTGAACCCCGACGACGCACTCGGCAGTCTCGGGGCGGGCCCCCGCCGACTCAGCGACGAGGACGAGGTCTGACCGCTCGCTCCGGATGACCTCGTGTTGCACTCCGAGGTGCGGGGCGGATGCCGCAGGTCTTAGCGTCGCGGTAGACCCTCCTTCCTCGGTGGCGCCGTCGCGCCCGGCGGCGGGAGCACCCGACGCACACCAGCAGAGAGCAGAGCATGAGCGCCTACTTCGACAGCGAAGCCGACAAGACCTACACGAAGGTCTACAAGGAACACACCCCCGACATCCTCGCGGCGTTCGCGGCCTTCGACAGCGCCGTGTTCGCTCCCGACGAGTCGCGGGCGATCCCGCTGAAGTACCGCGAGTTGATCGCGCTGGCCGTGGGCATCACCACGCAGTGCGTGTACTGCATCGACGCGCACTCGCAGAAGGCCGTCGCGGCCGGTGCCGACGAGGCCGAACTGGCCGAGGCCGCCTGGGTCGCGACCGCCATCCGCGCGGGCGGCGGATTCGCGCACGGACGCCTGGCGTTCAAGCTCGCCGAGCCCGCGCACCAGCACCAGCACTGAGAGCAGGATCATGCCCGACTTCGCCCCCGAGAAGCAGTGGATCGTCGTCGACACCGACACCGGCATCGACGACGCCCACTCCTTGCTCTACCTGCTGGCGCAGCCCGACGTCGAGATCGTCGGCATCACGACGATCTACGGGAACTGCGCGGTCGAGGACTCGGCCCGCAACGTCGCGTACGTGCTCGACGTGGCGGACGCCCCGCGCATCCCGATCTACCTGGGCGCGAGCGGTCCCCTCGACGGCGACCCGTCGATCGCCTGGTTCGTGCACGGACACGACGGCCTCGGCGACCGCGGCTTCGAGCGCCCTGAGCCCACGCTCGAGGCGGAGTCCGCGGCCGACTACCTCGTGCGCATCGCCAACGAGCACCCGGGTCAGATCGACCTGCACCCGCTCGGACCGCTCACGAACATCGCGCTGGCGCTCGAGAAGGACCCGGAGCTGTTCCTGAAGTTCCGCTCGGTCGTCATCATGGGCGGCGCGGGCCCGTACCCGGCGCCCGGAACCCCGACCGTGACCGATGCGAACACGAACAACGACCGCGCGGCGGCCGAGGCCGTGTTCGGTGCCGTGAACAACGGCAACGTGATCATGGTGGGCGTCAACGTGAGCTCGCAGGCGCTGCTCGAGGAGGACGTCACGGCGCTGCTGCTCGGCTCCGACCTACCGACGGCGCACTTCGCGGGCACGATCCTCGATGCGTACAACGACTTCTACCAGTACAAGTGGGGGCGCCGGATCTCGGCCGCCCACGACGGACTGTCGTCGGTGATCCTGCATCGCCCCGAGATCGTGACGGGCTGGATCGAGGGCCCGGTCGACTTCACCCCGGCCGCGGGTTCGCTCGCGACCCGGGTCGCTCTCACGAGCGACGGCCTGCCGCTGGTGTGGGGCACGCCCGAGGGCGCCTCGACGCGGGCGGTGACCTCGTTCGATCTGACCGAGTTCCGCCGCCGCTTCGTGCACGCGCTCGCCTACGGCCGCACGCGTCCGGCGCTCGACCCGGCCGGTCGCACGGCACCCGCGGGCTGGCCGAACTCCGGCCCGTCGGGAGCGGGCGGGACGGACTGACGGATGCCGGAGGATCTGCTCGCGTTCACCTCGGTCGCAGACGTCGGGGTCGCCCTGGCGAACGTCGCCGAGATCGATGAGGTCATCGGCCGCATCGCCGCCGAGTCGCCGGCGCGCGACCACGACCGCGACCCCGAGCGGGGACTCCGCGCCGACGTGCGCGAGCTCGCCCGCCTCGGGCTGACGGCAGCGCGCCTGCCCGTCGCCGCCGGGGGCGCGGGGCTCACGTACCCGCAGCTCGTCGACCTGCAGATCCTCCTGGCCCGTGCCGACGCGAACATCACGCAGAGCCTGCGCACGCACTTCACCACCAGCGACCGCGCCGCCCGCGCCATCGCCCGCGGTGAGACGGATGCCGCGACCGCCGAGATCGCGGCCGGCCTGCTCTTCGCCGGCGCGACCACCGAGGGCGCCGGAGAGATCGGCACGGTGGGCACGACGCTGCGCACGGATGCCGACGGCATCCTGCGTCTGAACGGACGCAAGGCCTATGCGACCGGCACGGGCTACGCCGACCGGATCTCGGTGCTCGCTTCCGACGAGGACGGCCGCCACCTGGTCGCGATCGTGGCTGCGGATGCCGAGGGCGTCGTGCTGCACGACGACTGGGACGGCGTGGGCCAGCGGCTCACCACGTCGGGCACGGTCGAGTTCACCGACGTGGTCGTCGACCCGGGGCGCGTGCGCGTGGGCGAGGGCTCGCGCACCGACCGGCTCGGCAACCTCGACGCCGTGCTGCAGCTCACGCATCTCGCGACGCTGGCCGGGATCGCGCTGCGCACCCGCGACGACGCGATCACCTGGCTGCGCTCGCGCACCCGCAACTTCAGCCACGCCTCGACCGCCGTGCCCGCCGACGACCCGCAGCTGCAGGAGCGCATCGGCACTCTCGACGGTCTCGCGCAGGCCGTGGTGGCGTCGGTGCGCACGGCGGCCGCGCTGCTCGGAGCCGACCTGGATCGCCCCCTCGCCGAGCAGACCGGTGACGGGCACCTCGCCGTCACGCGCGCGCAGATCACGGTGCCGGCGCTCGTGCAGCAGGCCGCGCAGAGCGTCTTCGACCTGGGCGGCGGATCGCTCGTCGACGGCCGCCTGGCCCTCGATCGGCACTGGCGCAACGCCCGCACGCTCAGCAACCACAACCCCGTTCACCTCAAGGCCCGGGCGCTCGGCGAGCGCGCGCTGGTCGGCAGCGACCTGCCCGAGATCTGGTACGTCGGCACGGGTCGGCTCGGGGCATCGGCTCCGACATCCGCCACCGCATCCACGACAGCATCCGCGACCGCTGAGAAGGAGCCCGCCCGATGACCCGCCCCCTCGTGATCGGCGCGAACGTCTACGACTACGGCACGGATGCCGGTGCCTGGCGCGCGCCGGGCGAAGACCCGTTGCGGGTGTTCGGCGCCGACTTCTGGCGCGACGCCGCCCGCACGGCCGAGGACGCCGGCATCCACGCGATCTTCCTCGCCGACACCCCGGGACTCGCATCGAACCCGGCGATCCGTCCGAGCCGGCTCCTCGAACCCCTCGCGGCCCTGGCCACGGTCGCCGCCGAGACCGAGCACCTCGGCATCATCTCGACCGTCTCGTCGAGCACAAACGACCCGGTCGAACTCGCCCGGCGTCTGCTCAGCGTCAGCGCCTTCAGCGGCTCGCGGTTCGGGTGGAACGTCGTCACGGGGGTCACCGGTCCCGCCGTCACCGACTTCGGCTACACCTCCGACCCCGGACGCGAGGAGCGCTACGCCCGCGCCGAGGAGTTCGTCGATGCCTACACCGCGTTCCTCGCCGCCGTGCAGGGCGACACCGACTACGTGCACGAGGGCGAGTACTTCGGCGACAGCATCCGTCGTGCCGATCTGGGCGTCGATCCCGCGATCCGGGCTCTGCTGCCCGACGTCGCGCCCCTCGTGGTGCAGGCCGGCGGCTCGCCGCGCGGGCGTCAGCTCGCCGCCGCGAGCGCCGAGGCCGTGTTCGCGGCCGAGACCGTGAAGGAGACGGCGGCCGAGAACCGCCTCGACCTGCGCCGCCGGTCGGCGGAGCTCGGGCGGCCCGCGCCGCTCGTGCTGCCCGGCATCCACCTCGTCGTCGGTTCGACCGACGAGGAGGCCGAGCGCCGCTTCCAGACGATCCACGAGCTCAGCCCCGACGGCTACGTGCTCAAGCGCTTCACCGCGATGTTCGGCATCGACGGCTCGCGGCTCGACCTCGACGCCCCGGCCGAGGGCGAGATCCAGCGCCTGTCGGGCGACCCCTCGGCCGCGCCGATCGGGTTCCGCAAGGCGATCGCCGCCTACGGCGCGGCCGGCAACCTCACGGTGCGCGAGCTGCTGCGGTACTTCGCAGGCTTCGGGCACCAGCTCTTCGTCGGCTCGCCTGAACGGCTCGTCGACATCATGACCGACTGGGTGGATGCCGGGGCCGCCGACGGCTTCAACCTGCTGTTCGACACCAACCCGTGGGGCCTGCGCGAGTTCGCCGAGCACGTGACGCCCGTGCTGCGCACGCGCGGGCTGCTCGCCTCGCACGGCGATCAGCCGTTCACCCGCTGGATGAGAGAGGCCCGCTGATGACCCGTCTGCTGCGCGTCGACGACGCCACCCTCGCCGCCTTCGCCGTGCGCTCGGGCTCCGGACGTGCGGCGCGTGCCGCACTCGGCGCCGAACTGGATGCCGCGGCCGACGTGCTGCTGCTCGGCGACCTCTCCGGCCCCGGGCCCGACCGCACCGCCGCCGCGGGGGCGTTGCTCGCGATCACGCAGCGGGTCGTCGTGGTGCCGATCATCGGTGAGCGGCAGCATCCGATCAACCTCGGCCGGAACATCTCGACCCTGTCGAACCTGCACGGGCGGCGGATCGGTCTGGCCGGGACGTCGGCACCGGTGCTGGCGCTGATCTCGCGGCTGTTCGAGTCGTGGCCGCTCGATGCGATGGTCGGTGATTCCGAGGCCGGGGTGTACGTCGACGATTCGTGCATCGTGCGGATCTCAGACCCCGCCTTCCCCGCGATCGGCGGGCCGCTGACGGTGCCGGTGGATGTCGCGGACAAGCCCGTGACGGTGCTGTTGTCGTCGTCGGCCCAGGTGGAGCCGGGGGTCGATGTGGTGCTCGACGGCGGGGCACTGCCGGTGTGGGGAACGGTGCCGGTGATCGGTGACGAGGGCGATGAGGACATCGTCGGGGCGCGCACGGCCTTCGGCCTCGGTGCGTCTGCGGCGATCGCAGTCGGCGCTCCGGCGTTCGCCGGGTCGGGTCGGTTCGACCAGGTCTGAGGTTTCGGGGCGGGACGCTTCGACAGGCTCAGCGACCCAGTTGTGGGCTCAGCGAACCAGTTCCTGCATGCGACTGGATCCCTGAGGGCACTGGGTCCCTGAGCTTGTCGAAGGGCCCCACCCCACAGCACCCGCACCGCACCGCACCGCACCGCACCGCACCGCACCGCACCGCACCGCAGGAGATCACACGCTCCGCAGGATCAGAACAGCGGATGCCTCCTGCACAAGGCGAGATCTCCTCCCCTCGCGCGTGCGCGAGCGCTTCGACAGGCTCAGCGACCCCGTTGTGGGCTCAGCGACCCAGCTTCTTCACACGGCTGGGTCCCTGAGCTTGTCGAAGGGCCCCACCCCACAGCACCCGTCAGGAGAACTCGATCTCGTCCACCGGGGCGAACTCCTCGAACACGTCGTCCGTGCCGCTGTACTGCTCGAGGTACGTCGGTCGCCCCTGATCGATGAAGAGGATCAGCCCCTCGGTCCCCCGCCACCCGTCGAGGATGACCCGCGGGCCCACGCTCGCATACTCGCCGGAGGAATCCCCGAGGTCGATCGACGGACAGTGACCGCATGCGCATCTCCCCCAGACGCGTAAGTCGTCGACCTTCTCGAGCAGCGCCGCTCGCTCTCCCTCGTCGAACGAGCCGTGGGAGGGCTTCGCGTGCGTGATCATCGCGACCAGCACCTCGCGCTCGCGGGTGGTGAGTTCGCGGCCATTCGGAGTTTCCATCGACGCCGAGACTAGCGCGGCGGGACGCTTCGACAGGCTCAGCGACCCAGTTTCTTCACACGGCTGGGTCCCTGAGCTTGTCGAAGGGCCCCACCCCGCCGCATCCACCACGGCTCCGGAGAAGCGCACGGATTTCGGATGCTTCAGCCCGCCGCATCCGAAATCGATGCAGTTCAACGACAGCGCGCCCGCTTACGGACGACGGAAGCGCTCCAGCACCCCGCCCTGGCCGTACTCGCGGCGGAAGATCCCGCGGCGCTGCAGCTCGGGCACGACCTGGTCGACGAAGTCCTCCAACCCGGACGGGAACAGGTCGAGCATGATGTTGAAGCCGTCGGCCGACCCCGCCCGGAACCACTCCTCCATCGTGTCGGCGATCTGTTCGGGCGTCCCGGCGAGGAACCGCTGCCCGTACCCGCCGAAGTCGCGCAGCAGGCGGCGGATCGTCGGCTGCTCCGACCGGATCCGCTCGATGAGCACCCGGCGGTACGCCGCCGACCATCCGGCATCCTGCGCCTCGGCATCCGCCAGCACCTTCTCGGGCACCGGCGCGTCGAGGTCGAGCCCCGAGAAGTCGGCACCGAGCGCCTTCGACAGCTCGTTGAGGCTGTAGGTCGCGGGGGCGAGGTGCTCCCAGTGGTCGAAGCGGTCCCAGGCCTCCTGCTCGGTGCTGCCGATCACGACCGCGAGCCCCGGGAAGACCCGCACGTCGTCGGCCGAGCGACCGGCCTCGACGGCGTAGGAGCGGATCTTCTGACGGTGCTCCGCCGCGGATGCCGGGTCGTGGTCGACCGAGTACACCCCGTCGGCGACGAGCCCCGCGAGACGCCAGCCCGGCTCCGATCCCCCGGCCTGCACGATGGCCGGCCGCTCGGGAACGAGGGCGTCCATCTCGAGCCCGGCATGCACCGAGAACGAGCCGTCGTGATCCACCACGTCCGACGTGCCCGCGGTCTCCCACAGGCGCTTGATGACGGTCACGAACTCCTCGGCGCGGGCGTACCGCACGGCACGCTCGGGCACCTCGGTGATGCCGAAGTTGCGCACGGCCTCGACGTCCCAGCTGGTGACGGCGTTCCACGCGAAGCGGCCCTGCGTCGCGGTGTGCAGCGCCCACAGGCGGCGCGCGAGTTCGACCGGCTCGTTGAGGGTGGTGGATGCCGTCGCCACGAAGCCCAGATGCTCGGTGGCCGCGGCCATCGCCGGCACGAGAACGCCCGGATCGAGGTACTGCACCGGACGGCTGCGCGGGTCGGTGATCGCCGGGCGGTCGGCGAGGAAGATCGCGTCGACGAGACCGCGCTCGGCGATACGGGCCACGTTCTGCCAGTGCGCGAGGTCGACGATCGCGTCAGGGCGGATGTCGGGGGCGCGCCAGGCGGCGGGTCGCTGCCCGACGCCGAGCACGTTGATGTTGACCGTGAGCAGGCGGTTCTCGTCGCTCATGATGCCTCCGTCTCGCTGCCGCGCTCGAAGCGGGCGGATGCTCCGGGGAGCTCGTACAGGGCGGGCGCGGGCAACCGCAGCCGGGCGCGCAGGGTCTGGGGAGCGGCATCCGACGCTGCATCCGACCCGGCATCCGCGATCTGCGGCAGCGCACCGGCGATCGCGAGCAGTCCGTCGATGTCATCCACCGCATGGCCGGTCGCGAGCGGGTGGCGGGCGGCATCCGCGTAGGGCAGCACCCAGGTGTCGTCGCGCACGAGCAGGTCGACGTAGCGGTGCACGTCGTCGAACCGGCGCGACGACACGAACACCGGCAGGTGCTGCGGGCTGCTCGGCACGTTGAGCGGGCCCGCCGTCGGGAAGGCGCCGTCGGCGTTGATGCGACGGATGCTCTCGGTCTGCGCGAAGTGGCGGGCACCGGCATCCGCGGCGATGCTCTCCCGCGGCCAGGTGCGCAGCAGCTGCTGCACCACGCGGATGCGGTCGCGCTGCTCCTCGGTCTCGGTGTCGCCGTCGTCGAGCACCCAGGCGGTGCGTCCGCCCGACAGCTGCTCGAGCGAAGCGATGCGCCGGGCGAGGTTGTACGGGTGGCCGGTGAGCGACAGATCGCCGGTGCCGACGGCGAACCACGCCGTGGGCAGGCGGTGCAGCAGGGTCGCGATCGCGACGGCTGCGTCGAAGTGCGCGCCCGGGCGCTCGTCGAACTGGAAGAGCACGGGCTCGCGACCGCCGAACGCCGCGGCCACCGCGTCGAGCGAGCGCGGATCGGCGGCAAGGTGGGCGGCGAGCGCGGCATCGAGCCGCACGACGGTCAGAGGCCGGATGCCGTCGGCGATCGACTGCGCGACGGCGGCCTCGCGCTCGGCGGGATCGGCGATGCGGTCGATCGCGTAGATCTCGCGGTCGGCGATCGCGCGCAGGCGGTGCAGCACGGGGTTGTGCGTCGACAGGGTCTGGGCGTTGCGCCAGAACCGGTCGAGACGCAGGGAGCTGCGCAGGTTCTGCGCTTCGGCGACGGCTTCTGAACCATCGGCGAGCAGCGCAGGCAGGGTCATGAGCCTGTCGGTGGCCTCGATGACCTGCGGCACGATCGTGGCCTGCGCCTGGAAGACGGCGTTGACCGCGTCGTCGGCGAGGGTCTCGGCATCCGCATCTCCGGCGATGATCGCCCGGTGCGCGATCTCGCTCAGCCGACCGATCTCGCCGAGCGAGGCGCGGGCCGAGGCGACGAGCGCGCTGATGCGGCCGTAGCCCTCGAGCACGAGGATCGGCGATCCGCCGTGCGCGCGGTCGATCTGGTCGATGAGATCGGATGCCGCGGCGCGAGCACCCTCGCCGATGCCCACGAGCACCGCGAGCAGGATCATCTGCTGCCAGCCCGGGGTACCGAGGTGCTGCGTCTGCCATGGGGCGACGTCGTCGGGATCGACCGGGGCTCCATCGAGCACGGTCGTTCCGCTGGCGGTGGCGCGCTGGCCGAAGCCGGTCCAGTCGTCGAGGAGCGTGACGCCCTCGGCATCCACCGGCAGCGCCGCGATCACGAGGTCGCCGGCATCGTCGACCGCGCTGTACTCGAGCCAGTCGGCGTAACGGCTGCCCGTGGAGTAGAACTTGCGGCCGGTGAGCCGCGGGACGCCGGTCTCGGTCGAGAGGCGGGTGGTGAAGACGCTCGGGCCGGAGCCGTCGGCCTCGGTCCAGCCGCCGCCGATGATCGAACCCGCGGCGACGCGGGAGATCCAGCGGTCGCGGAGGGCGCCCGCGGGCGACTTCACGTGACGCTCGGTGGCGAGCACGTGCGTGCGCCAGGCCTGGGCGAGGTTCGAGTCGGCCGCCGCGATCGCGAGCAGCGCGTCGAGCAGGTCGAGCACATCGCCGCCCAGACCGCCCTCGGCCACGGGCACGCGGATGCGGCCGAAGCCGGCGGCGGCGAGACGGGTGAAGAAGCTCTGCGGGAGCTCGGGGGCATCGGCGATGCTCGCCTGGCGGATCTCGTCGAGGAGCGCCGGGATTCCGGGGGTTCTCCGCGCCCAATCCAGGGAGCCGAACGGACGGGAGGTCATGGCTTCAGCGTATCCAGCACCGGGGAGGGCGGGCCTCCCTGTTAACGCGCATGACGTTCGCGACGGATGCCGTTCGATACAGTCGGAGCATCCCGCCGCCTTCTTCTCCGAGGAGCACCATGCCCGCCTCCGCTCTGCCGTCCGACCGCGCCACCGGGCTGGTGCGCGACCTCGCCGACCTCATCGCCGAGGTCACCGAGACGGGCGCCGCGCAGACCGCCGCGCGCACCCGCCGTCAGCAGCACGGCAACACCGAGCGCGCCGCCGACGACCCCCAGTTCCTGCGGGTGCTCGCCGATTCCGCCGCCCGCTCGGCCGTGGCTTCGGCCGCCGCAGAGTCGGTGCTGCGTCGTGCCGAGGAGGGCACGGCGTCCGTCGCCGATGTCGAACTCGTGGCCGCGGGTCTCGTGCCCCTCGCCGGCGATGCCGTTCGGGCGCTGTTCGAGACGCTCGGCGCCTCGGCCACCCTGTCGGAGCACGGCCTCCACCACTTCTGGACCCGCCTGCACGACCTCGAGACCCGGTAGGTCACGGCGGGGGTCGCTGAGCCTGTCGAAGCGTCTCGCGGTGGGGCCCTTCGACAAGCTCAGGGACCCAGTCATGGAAACTGGGTCGCTGAGCCTGTCGAAGCGTCCCCCACACGACACAGCTTCACGTAGTGGGGCCCTTCGACAAGCTCAGGGACCCAGCTCCTGGGTCGCTGAGCCTGTCGAAGCGCCCCCGCAGGACACAGCAAGCTCAGGGGTCTGTCAGAGAAGTCGTGGCAGGTTGGTGCGGTTCGCACGACCGAGGAGCCCCGCGATGAAAGATCACCGCTCGACGTTCTTGCGTGAGTTGGCGGATGCCGTGCCCCTGCCCTCACCGACCGGACCGAGCATCCTCGTCGGAATCGACGGTGTCGACGGTGCCGGCAAGACCGTGCTCGCAGATCAACTCGCTGGCGCGTTGCGTGATCGCACACGTGTGGAGCGCATCTCGATCGACGGCTTCCATCGGGTCCGGGCGGAGCGCTACCGCCGCGGACGGCACTCGGCCGAAGGATTCTGGCGCGACTCCTACGACTACGCTGCGTTCCACCGAGAGGTCGTTCGCCCCTTCCTCGCCGACGAGGGAACCTTCCTCCGCGCTACTCACGACGTCGACACCGACGACCTGCTCGATGGACCGCGCGAGGCGGTGGTGGCGGGGTCGCTCGTGATCGTCGACGGGATCTTCCTGCATCGCCCCGAGCTGCGCGATGCGTGGGACTTCACAATCTTCCTCGACGTTCCGTTCCGCGAGTCCGCTCGCCGCATGGCGACGCGCGATGGCCTCCCGGCAGACCCCGCCGCCCCCGAGAACGCACGCTATGTCGGCGGCCAACGGATCTATCTCGAGCAGTGCGACCCGCGCGGTGCCGCAGATCTGGTCGTCGACTACGGCGACCTGTCTCGTCCGAGCATCCGCCGCTGATCCAGACGACGCATCGCGTGGCGGCCCTTCGTCTCGTCGCGCCGCGGTTCCTGAGGGAGCGCAGCGACACGAAGGGCCTCGCTCAGGGACCGGAGAAAGGTCAGGTGTAGAGGGACAGGGGCTGACGGATGCCGAGGAGGAAGTCGGCGCCGACCTCGAGCTTCTTGTAGTCGATGGGATCGTGCAGCGAGTGCGTGCGGATGTTGCGCCAGTGCGCGTCGAGGCCGATCTTGGAGGCGGTGGAGCTCGACCCGGTGGCCTCGAACACCCGGTGGGCGACGTCGGTCGCCGTCTCGCTCGAGACGACCTTGAGCTGCGCGACGCGGATCGCGATGTCGCCGCGGGCCTGCTCGTCGACCTTGGCCCCGCGCGCGACGACCGCGTCGTACTCCTCGTTCACTCGATCGGCGAGCGCCTCGACCGCGGCGACCTGCGCGACGAGCTCGCCGTAGAGGCGCTGCACGAAGGGGTCGTCGCGGTACCGCTCGGCGCCGCTCAGGAACCACGCGTTCGGCCGCGCGTTGGTGAGTTCGCGCGCCTGGTCGAGCGCGCCCTGCGCGATGCCGAGGTACAGGTTGCCGAAGAGCAGTTGCACGGCGGGCGTGAGCAGCGCCTGGAACCACTCGTCGGTGCCGAAGCCGAGCAGGTGCTCGGGGCCGACCGGAGCATCCGTGAACCGCACCGAGTTGCTGGCCGAGAGGCGCTGACCGAGGAAGTCCCAGTCGTCCTGCACCTCGACACCCGGATGCCCCGCCGGGAGCACGAGGAAGGCGAAGCGCCCCTCGTCCGGACCCGAATCGACCACCGCGTTCACGAGGATCACATCGCCCACCGACGATCCCGTCGAGAAGCGCTTGACCCCCGCCAGCCGGAACCCGTCTCCGTCGGGGGTGAGTGAGAGCGTCGGATCGACCGGGTTGACCGAGTCGCCCCAGAGCCACGTGCCCTCGATCGACCGGCGGTACCAGTCGTCGCGCTCCTCGGCGCTCGCGACCAGGGCGATCGTGGCCGAGTTGGCGTAGTGGTAGCCCAGCAACTGCGCGATGCCGGCATCCACCCGGGCGATCTCGCGCACCGCGAGGAAGGCCGATGACCAGTGGCCTCCCCCGCCGCCCAGCGGTGCCGGGTCGAGCAGGGTCGTGAGTCCCGAGCGCTGCAGCAGTGCCGACTCGGCGCGCGGCACGGCGCCGGCGCGTTCGCGGGCGAGCACGTCGACCGCGAGCTCCGCGGCCACCGCCTGCGCGACGGAGCGCCAGTGCGCGTTCTCCTCGCGGGTCGCGACCCCGGTCCACTGGCTGCGGGCGGTCACGGTGCGACCTCCGCGGCATCCGGATCGCCGGAAAGGTACGCGCTCACCGCGGCGAGCGCCGAATCGAGGTCGGCGATCAGGTCGGCGACCGTCTCGATGCCGACCGACAGCCGCACGAGCCCCTCGTCGATACCGAGCTGGGCCCGCAGTTCGGGCGTGAACGAGAGGTGGGTGGTGGTGGCCGGGTGCAGCACCATCGAGCGCACATCGCCGATGTTGGTCATGCGGCTGAACACCCGCAGGCTGTCGATGAAGATCTCGGCGCCTGCCCGCCCGCCGCGCACGGTGACGGCGAACACCGATCCGCTGCGGCCGTCGAGGGTGCGCTGGGCGATCTCGTGCTGCGGATGCCCCGGGAGACCGGCGTAGTCGACGTACTCGACCGCAGGGTGCTGGGCGAGGAACTCGGCGATCGCGCGGGAGTTCGACACGTGCCTCTCCATGCGCAGCGACAGGGTCTCGATGCCCTGCTGCAGCAGGAACGCGTGGAACGGCGAGAGCGCCGGACCGAGATCGTTCACGATGCCGCCGCGCACGAAGTACTCGTAGGCGCGGGGGCCGTAGGTCTCGAGGGCGCTCGGCACGCCGGGCGCCGGCGCGTCGGTGATGCCGGGGTAGTCGCGCGGGCTGCCGGCCCAGTCGAAGGTGCCGCCGTCGACGACGATGCCCGAGATCGCTGCACCGTGGCCGGTGAGGAACTTGGTGCCCGAGTGCACCACGATGTGCGCGCCCAGTTCGAGCGGGCGCACGAGGTAGGGCGTGCCGATCGTGTTGTCGACGATGAGCGGGATGCCGTGGCGCTCGGCGATGCGGGCGACCGCCGCGATGTCGACCACGTCGTTCTTCGGGTTCGGGATGGTCTCGGTGAAGATCGCCTTGGTGTCGGGGCCGATCGCAGCCTCCCACTCGGCCTCGTCGGTCGGATCCTGCACGTAGTCGACGCCGACGCCGAAGCGGGCGAACGAGCGACCGAAGAGGATGCGCGTGCCGCTGTAGATGCTCGCGGTCGAGACGAACCGGTCGCCGTTGCCGACGATCGACAGGATCGCGGCGCTGATCGCCGCCTGCCCGGACGACACCACGATGGCCCCGACGCCGCCCTCGAGTGCGGCGATGCGACGCTCGGCGACCTCGTTCGTGGGGTTGAGGTTGCGCGAGTAGATCTGCCCGTCCTCGCCCCCGAAGCGGCGCGTGCTCTCGTCGAACGAGTCGAAGCGGAACGCCGCACTCAGGTAGATCGGCGCGATGCGCGACCCGTGGGCGGGTTCGTCGAACTCCCCCGCGTGGATCTGGCGGGTGTCGAAGCCGAAGCCCGTCCAGTCGTACACCGGTTCGAGCACTTCGTGCGGGACGGATTCGGGACGGATGCCTTCGCTCATTGCCCCGACGCTAGACAACGCGCGCCCGCGGCGCTCGCCTGCGCGTCATGAGAGGTCACAGACCGGCGGCGCGCGACGGCGAACGGATAGCGTCGCGACCGTGACCGATGCCCCCTCCTGCACCCCGTCGACGGATGCCGAGACGCCCCGGGGATTCCGGTGGGCGACGGCCGCGGCATCCGCCTTCCCGGCGCCTTTCGCTGAGCCGGGCGATGCGCCCGCCGCCGTGTCGTGGCGGTTCGCGGCGTTGCCGGAGCAGGTGGCGGATGACGCGCGCGCGGCTTTCGGCGTCGATGTCGTGTCGGATGCCGCTGCACCCGACCCCCGCGACCTGCCCGCCTTCGCGGCGATCTTCGCGCACGCGCGCGCCGAGCAGATCGTGCGGGCGCTCGCCCGGCGCACGAATCTCGTGCTGCCCGCGGCATCCGCTCTCGTGATCGGCGACGGCCCGCTCGCCGATCGTCTCGCCGCCACGCTCACCGTCGGCGGCACCCGGGTGATCCGCGGGATCGCCGATCCGGTCGTGCGCCTCCGCGCGCACCTCGCCGGTTCCCGCACGGTCGACGAGCCGTGGCCCGTGGCCGACCTCGTGCTGGCGACCGGCGAGGGACACTCCCCCGTCGACCCGGCATCCGTGACCGGGGTGCTGATAGACGCGTCCGTGGATGCGAACGGCCTGGTGCCGTCGGCAGGCGACACGGTTCGTCCATTCGTCACCCGCGTCGGAGAAGGCACCTGGGTCGTCGAGGCCCCGGGGGTGTTCGAGACGCTCGGGCAGTCGAGCCTCCTCGCCGACGCGCTCGTCGCCCTGTCGATCCTCACGGCCCGGGCCTCGGCATCCGCCGCTGCCTCGGCATCCGCCGCTCGGGAGGAGATCGACGCTACGGAGGATCGATCCGGCGATATCGTCCTCCCGAACGTGGATCTCCTCCCGAGTGAGGGCGGGGGACGCTTCGTCAGGCTCAGCGACCCAGGTGCGGAGCTCAGCGACCCAGGTGCGGCGGACACCCCTGGAGACTGGGTCCCTGAGCCTGTCGAAGGGCCCCGCCCCGCAGCACTGGCCGACACCCGCCTCGCCGAGCTGGTGCTCGCATGACCGGCCGCATCGCCGATCCGACCCTCTGGCGCGAGGGCACCGAACGCATCGCGTGGGCTCGGCAGTTCATGCCCGCGACGACGGCTCTCGCGGCCGAGCTGCGCGAGAGCGGGCGGGTGCACGGAATCCGCATCGCCGTCTCCGACGTGCTCGAGCCGAAGACCGCGACCGTCGCGCTGCTGCTCGCCGAGGCCGGTGCCGACGTCGCCGTCTCGTGCGTCGGGCGCGACACCGACGACGCGGTGGCCGCAGCGCTCGTGCACGCCGGCATCCCGACCTACGCGCACCGCGGGGCGACCGATGCCGAGGACCGCGACAACGTCCTCGCCCTGCTCGACCACCACCCCGAGGTGATCGTCGACGACGGTGCCGCGACCATCCGTCTCGCGCACACCGAGCGCCCCGGCATCCTGGGTTCGATGGCCGGCGCGACCGAGCAGACCACGAGCGGCGTGCGCCCGCTGCGCACGATGGAGCGCGAGGGAGCGCTGCGCATCCCGATCGTCGCCGCGAACGACGCCCGCACCAAGTCGCTGTTCGACAACGCGCACGGCACCGGCCAGTCGGTGGTGCTGGCGGTCGCCGATCTGCTCGACCAGTCGTGGGCCGGCAGCGACGTGGTGGTCGTCGGCTTCGGACGCGTCGGCAGCGGCGTCGCCCGCCACGCCGCCGCCCTCGGCGCGCGCGTCACCGTCTCCGAGGTCGATCCGGTGGCCGCTCTGCAGGCGGCGTTCGCCGGGTACGCCGTCGAGCCGTTGGCGGATGCCGCGGCGCACGCCGATGTGCTCATCTCCACGACCGGCATCGCACACACCGTCGCGGTCGAGCACCTCGAGCGGCTGCCCGAGGGCGCCGCGGTCGCGGTCGGCGGTGGGGCTTTCCAGGAGATCTCGCTGCTCGCGGCCCTCGACGCCGGCGCCGTCGAGACGTCGCGTCGCGGCGCGGTGTCGGTGCTGCGGCTCGCGAACGGGCGCAGCATCCGCGTGCTCGACGACGGCCACTGCATCAACGTGAGCGCCGCCGAGGGCAATCCGATCCAGGTCATGGACCTGTCGTTCGGGGTGCAGCTCTCGGCCGTCGACCACCTGCTGGCCGGGCGCGGCACCCTCACGCCCGCGGTGCACATCCTGCCCCGCAGCGCCGACGATCGCGTGGCGGCGCTGGCGCTCGGCGCCTTCGGCGGCGGACTGGATGCCGTCTCGTCCGCGCAGAGCGACTATCTGACCTCGTGGCGCCCCCGCGACGTCACCCCCTGAACCCGACCCGACCCGCACACCCGAGAGACGACCATGAGCGACATCACCCTCCACCGCGCGCGTACCGTGCTGCCCGTCGCCGCACCCCCGATCGCCGATGGCGCGGTCGCCGTGCGCGACGGACGCATCGTCGCGATCGGCGCGCACGACGCCCTCACCGCCGAGCTCGGCGACGCGATCGGCGAGCGCCGCGAATGGGACGGCGCCCTCACGCCCGGACTCGTCAACGCCCACACGCACCTGCAGTACACCGACATGGCAGCGGTGGGCCGGGGGCAGTACCCGAGCTTCGAGACCTGGGCGCTCGCGTTCGAGAAGGGCTACCGCGTCGAGCACGACTGGGCGGCGTCGGCCGCCGAGGGCGTGCGCCTGTCTATCGAGTCGGGCACGACCGCCGTCGCCGAGATCGTCACCGACCCCGAGGCGGGGCGCGCGGTGCACGACGCCGGGCTGCACGGAGTCGTGTTCTGGGAGGTGTTCGGCTGGAAGCGCGCGGCCTGGCAGCACGACGGCCCCGAGCGCGTGCTCGCCCAACTCGACGCGCTCCCCTCTCCTCCCGCGACCGGCCTCTCGCCGCACGCGATCTACTCGCTCGACACCGATGTGTTCCGCGAACTGCAGCGGCTCGCCGAGGCGCACGGCGTGCGTCTGCACATCCACGCCGCCGAGTCGGCATCCGAAGACGAGTTCGCCCGCTTCGGCACCGGACCCCTCGCCGAGCGCTGGCGCGGCCTCGGCCACTCCGACATGCAGCTGCTCTCGGGTAACGGGTCGGGCAACGGCGTCGTGCACTACCTCGACACGGTCGGCGTGCTCACGCCGCACTCGCACCTGGCGCACGGCATCTACGTCGACGCCGCCGACCGCGCCCTGTTGCGCGAACGCGGGGTGTCGGTCGCGCTGTGTCCGCGCTCGAACGCCGTCATCGGACTGGATGCCCCGCCCATCGCCGCGTACCTCACCGAGGGCAATCCGATCGGAGTGGGCACCGACTCGCTGTCGTCCTCGCCCTCGCTGCGGGTGCTCGACGACGTCGCCGAACTGCACCGGCTCGCCCGCGCCCAGGGGTACTCGGCCGACGATCTGCACTCCCGGCTGCTGCACGCGGCGACGGCCGGTGGCGCCCGCGCCCTCGGACTCGCCGACGGGCCCGCACCGGCGGGCACCCTGATCGAGGGCGCCCGGGCCGACCTCGCGGTGTTCGCGACGGCATCCGCCGACCCGCGCGACGCGCTCGCCGAGATCGTCGAGAGCGCGCCCGAGGCGCTCGGCACGGTGGTCGACGGACGGATGCTGTGGGAGGCGGGTTCCGTGGGGCGCGGCCCGTCGACGGGCTCAGGGAGCGCGTTCGAGGGAGCCCGCGCATGACCGACACGAAGCCCCTCTTCTTCGGCCTGTACGAGCAGGCGTGCGTCGGCAACGGGTCCGGGGCCGTGAGCCTGTGGACCCACCCCGACGACCGGCGCCTCGGCGCACTCGACCTGCGCTACTGGATCGACCTCGCCCGTCGCGCCGAAGAGGCCGAGTTCGACCTGTTCTTCTTCGGCGACGTGCTCGGCATGTACGACACGCTCGGCGGCGGCCCCGCGACCGCGCTCGAGTGGGGGGTCGAGCTTCCCGCGCACGACCCGCTCCTGCACATCCCCGCTCTCGCAGCGGTCACCGAGCGCATCGCGTTCGGGGCGACGGTCTCGACGACGTACGAGCATCCGTTCGCCCACGCCCGCCGCTTCAGCACGCTCGACCACCTCACCGCCGGGCGCATCGCCTGGAACATCGTCACCTCGTACCTGCCGGGAGCAGCCGCGAACTTCGGCCTCGACGTGCTCGCGCACGACAGTCGCTACGACCGGGCAGACGAGTTCCTCGAGGTCGTCTACGACCTGTGGGAGCGCAGCTGGGACGACGACGCCTACGTCGGCAGTCGCGAGCTGCGGCGCTTCGCCGACCCGTCGAAGGTGCTCCGCGTCGATCACGAGGGCGCGCACTTCCGCGTGGCCGGTCCGCACGTGAGCCCGCCGTCGCCGCAGCGCACGCCCTACCTGATCCAGGCCGGTTGGTCACCGCGCGGGCGTGAGTTCGCCGCTCGGCACGCCGAGCTGATCTTCGTCGGCGACTCCGACCCGCAGGCCATTCGGGAGGGGCTCTCCGGCATCCGCGCCCGCGCCGCCGAGCTGGGCCGCGACCCCGAGCAGATCCGCGCCGTCGTCGGGATGAACCCGGTGCTCGCGCCCACCCGCATCGAGGTGCAGCAGAAGCTCGACGCCTATCAGTCGCACTACAACGCCGACGCCCAGCTCGCCGCGTACGCCGGCTGGAGCGGGATCGACTTCGCCGCCTACGCCGACGACGAGCCCATCGTGAAGCAGTCGACGAATCACACGCAGACGAAGGAGACCCGATCGGATGCTCCGCCCCTCACCGCGGGCGACGTGCGAGGCCGCTTCGCCTCGGTGACCGCCTTCGCCGACGACCGGTTCATCGGCACTCCCGACGAGGTCGCCGCGAACATCGAGGAGTTCGTCGAGGAGTCGGGGGTCGACGGATTCCTGCTGCACCAGTACCTGTCGCCGGGGTCGCTCGACGACTTCTCGACGCTGCTCGCGCCCCGGCTGCGCGAGCGGGGGCTGTTCGGCGGACGCCCGTCGGAAGGAACGCTGCGCTCGCGCCTGCGCACCGACGGCGCGGACCGGCTCGGCGCCGACCACCCCGCGGGGGCTCGGCGGCGCTGAGGGGGTTTCGCGGGGTGGGGCCCTTCGACAAGCTCAGGGACCCAGTCTCGGAAACTGGGTCGCTGAGCCTGTCGAAGCGTCCCGAAACCGCCCCTGCGTAACGCGCAGATTTCGCGGGAATGACGATCTGCGTCACATCATTTCGCCGTGTTTCCGAACCCGTGACCGCATGCCCCCACGTCCGAGAGACTCATGCCACGGGCATCCGCCCGACCTTCTCCCGACGATCGGTCACAGCCCGGTCGAGCTAAGGATCCCGCACCCTCATGAGCACCTCTCGCACGCGCGCCACCCGGGTCGCGCTGTCGGCCGCCGCCGGAGTCGCCTCCGTCGTCCTCCTCGCCGGTTGCACCGGTTCGCCCGCCCCGTCGAGCTCCTCCGGTGACGCCGATGACTTCGAGGGCGTCGAGCTGACGTCGTGGAGCAGCATCGACTTCGACCCGTACCAGACGCTGCAGAAGGAGTACTTCGAGAAGTGCGCCGCTGACCTCGGCATCACGATCGACGCCCAGACCCTCTCGGGCGACTACACGACCAGCCTGCTCCAGGCGGCGAGCTCGAAGTCGCTGCCCGACATCGCCCTCGTCAACACCGACACCCAGCTGCCGACGCTCGCAGCGCAAGGAGTGCTCTCCGACCTCGACACCCTCGGCCTCACGACCGACGGTCTCGCCGAGCCGGTCGCCGCCCTCGGCGAATACGAGGACACCCTCTACGGTCTGCCCACGCAGGTCGAGGATTACTCGGTCTTCTACAACAAGGCGTACTTCGAAGAGGCGGGCATCACCGAGCTGCCCACCACCTTCGACGAGCTCATCGCCGCCGCCAAGGCCACGACCACCGCCGACCACTACGGCATCGCGCTGCCCGGCATCGCGGGCGACGGCTCGACGTCGTCGTACTTCCTGCCGTTCCTGCTGAGCGCGGGCGGCGACCCGGCCGACCTCACCAGTGACGGCGCGGTCGCGGCGGTCGACCTCTACAAGACCCTCGTCGACGACGGCAGCCTCTCGAAGGAGTTCGTCAACTGGGGCTGGGACGGCATCGACCAGTGGAAGTCCGGCAAGGCCGCGATCACGGTTTCGGGCCCCTGGAACCTCGTCGACACGAGCCTCGACTTCGAGTACGGCACGTTCTCGGTGCCGGCCGCGACCAGCGCCGACG
Organism: Microbacterium galbinum; assembly: GCF_023101185.1. Taxonomy (GTDB): domain Bacteria; phylum Actinomycetota; class Actinomycetes; order Actinomycetales; family Microbacteriaceae; genus Microbacterium; species Microbacterium galbinum. The sequence continues at coordinate 1,699,484 of NZ_CP078077.1, read as the reverse complement.
AGAGCAGCGTCGGACTCCTCGGCTACGCCTACACCGTGCCGGTGCAGGGCGACGAGAAGCGCGAGAAGGCGGCGGCCGCTCTGATCGAGTGCCGCGCCTCGGAGGAGAACCAGGTCGACACCGCGGTGCAGGGCGGGTACGTCCCGGCGCTGACGTCGGCCCAGGATGCCTTCGTCGCCGAGGTCCCGGCCGCCGAGGCCTTCGTCACCCCCGTCGCGAACGCCTTCAACCCGGCGACGCTCGGAACCGAGTGGAGCGCCCTGCAGGCGAAGTACGTCGACGCGCTGCAGAACGCGACCGTCAACGGCGTGAGCGCCGAGGAAGCGCTGAGCAAGGCCGACCAGGGTTGATGACAGCCGCTGCCACAGCGCCGAAGCGGCCGGGGACTCGTGTCTCCGGCCGCTTCGGCCTGACCCTGGTGCGGCGACGGAACCTCGAGCTGTGGGCCTTCCTGGTGCCCGCGATCCTGTTCTTCGCCGCGTTCTTCCTGTTCCCGCTCGGGTACGGCGTGTTCATGAGCACGACCGACTTCACGACCGGCACCTTCATCACCGGCGAGGCGCCGTTCGTCGGGTTCCAGAACTTCATCGACATCTTCCGCGCGGATGCCACCGGTATCGCGATCGTGAACACCCTCACCATCACGGTCGTCGCCGTGATCTCCGAGCTCGTGATCGGCCTCGCGCTCGCGCTGCTGTTCACGCGGCGCTTCCCGGGCAGCCGCTGGTTGCCCGCGCTCATCCTCATCCCCTGGCTGCTGCCGGCCGTCGTCGTCGCGACGATCTGGAAGTCGCTGCTCGCGGGAGACGGGGCGATCAACGACATCCTCGGGTTCCTCGGCCTGCCCGGCAACGCCTGGCTCGCCGATCCCGCCACCGCCCTCGCCGCCGTGATCATCGTGACCGTGTGGGCGAGCCTGCCGTACTGGTCGACGATCCTCGCCGCGGCCCTCAAGCAGGTGCCGGTCGAGCACCTCGAAGCGGCATCCCTCGACGGGGCCGGGGCGTTCAAGCGCCTGTGGCACATCATCATCCCCAGCATCTGGCCCGTGATCTCGGTGCTCGTCGTCATGAGCGTCGTCTTCAACCTGCTGATCGTCGACCTCGTGCTCGCGCTCACCCAGGGCGGCCCCGCCAACAGCACCATGACCCTCGGCGTGCTCTCGTACCGCTCGGCGTTCAGCCTGTTCGAGTTCGGGCACGCGGGCGCCTACGGCATGCTGCTGCTCGTCATCAGCCTCGGCTTCGCCGCCGTCTACACGTGGCTCTCCGCCCGACAGGAGCGTGCCGAGCGATGAACACACGCACTCCCCGCCGCAGCCGCGGCTGGTTCTGGACCGTGCTCACGGTCTCGATCCTCATCGTCTACCTGTTCCCCATCTACTGGATGATCTCGGCATCCCTCCAGCCCGATGCCAACTCCACCGACACCGCGTGGTTCCCGACCGCCCCGGCCCTCGACGGGTACGTGACGGCGTTCGAGGACGGCGGCCTCGACGGCCTGCGCGTCAGCCTGATCACCGCGATCGGATCGGTGCTGCTGACCCTCGTCATCGCGGTGCCCGCCGCCTACTCGCTCAGTCGGCTGCGGTCGCGGGCGGTGAGCCTCGGGCTCGTGATCCTGCTCCTCGCGCAGATGATCCCGAGCATCGTGCTCGCGAACTCCTTCTACGCGATGTTCAACACGTGGGGCGCGCTGAACAGCTACATCGGGCTGATCCTCGCGAATGCGACCGCCGGCATCCCGTTCGCGATCATCCTGCTGCGTTCGTTCATGCTGCGCCTCGACACCGAGGTCATCGAGGCCTCCACCCTCGACGGACTCGGACCGGTCGGGTCGCTGTGGCGTGTGGTCGTGCCGCTGTCGCGCAACGCGATCATCACGGCCGGGGTGTTCACGTTCCTCTTCGCCTGGGGTGATCTGCTGTTCGGCCTCACCCTCGTCACGAAGACCGACATGTATCCCGTGACCGTGTTCATCTACGCGCTCGCGAACTCGAACATGAACACGTGGGCGGCGACGATGGGGGCATCCCTCATCGCGAGCCTCCCGGCGCTCGTGCTGGTTCTCGCCGCTCAGCGGTACGTGAAGGAGGGCGTCATCGCCGGCAGCGGGCGGTAGCGCGTCGGCGGCACGTGGCACTAACTCAGGAAGAATGCCCCCGAATCCGCGGAATCGGGGGCATTCTGGCGACTTCGAGGCGGTTTGTCCTGAGTTAGGTACGGAGTTCCCGGTGCACAACTCCGGAAGAAAGCCCCCGGAACGCGGGTTCCGGGGGCTTTCGCAGGCTTAAGGGCCCGATTCTCAGGAGTTATGAACGCGCGAGGCGTCAGACTCCGACCGGCGCGGTGTCGCGAGCGAGCAGTCCGCCGAGGAAACTCGCGATCGTGCGCGGGCCCGAGACGGCGGCGGTGGCCTCGACGTCGGGGTTGTAGTTCGTGTTCGTGTTCACGTCGTAGGTGACGAAGCGGCCGTCGACGGTCTCGATGAACTCGATGCCCGCGACCGTGATGCCGGCGTCCTTCAAGAACGCGAGGTACTGCTGCACGAGCGGATGCTGCGCCGTGATCTCCTCGCGAATGCGGAACAGCGGCTCGGGCTCGACGCCGTCGGCGCCGGGCAGCGCGCACGCCTCGGCCGGGCACAGCTCGAAGCTGCCGGCGCTGGTGTCGACGCGCACGGCGTAGACGAACTCCCCTCCGGCGAACTCGACCCGGGTGACGAACGGGGCGGCGGCGAAGAGGTTCTCCTGCAGCAGCGTGATGCCGTCGGGCGAGGCCTCGAACTCGGGGCCGTCGACCCAGGCGTCGAACTCGTCGTGGCTGTCGTGGCGGCGCACGCCGAGACCCTTGCCGCCCTGGTTGTGCTTGCTGATGAAGGGGGCGGTGAACTCGCGGGCGCGCTCCTTGAGCGCGGCGGTGCCGAAGACGGCGATGGTGCGCGGCACCTCGATGCCGGCGCGCTGCAGTGCGGCGTGCTGGGCGGCCTTGCTGACCTCGAGCTCGAGCACGGGGCTGCCGTTCACGACGGTGCGACCGGATGCTTCGAGCCACCGCAGCACGGCACGGCCGAACTCCTTCGAGTCGCCGTGGTCGCGCGTGTGCGCCGAGGCGCTCAGCCGCGACCAGAACACGCCCGCGGGCGGTTCGGCATTGAGGTCGATCGACCCGTCGGTGAGCAGCCATTCCTGCGCGGGCACGCCTTCGGCCTCGAAGGCCGCGGCGAACGGCGGGAACCATTCGGCGTTCTCGTGGATCACGTACACGCGGGGCTCTGCAGTCATACCCTCACGCTAAATCACCCCGGAGCCCCGAGGGCCGGTCGCCGTGATGCAGCGTAATGCGCGCTACCCCTCGCCGCCGAGCTGCCCCGTCAGTCGTCCGTGGAACGCACCGCTCGCCTCGTTCAGCCCGACGAGTTCGACGGACGTGCCGTGCCGCGCGTACTTCGTCTCGATCGCGTCGAGCGCGGCGACGGTCGAGGCATCCCAGACGTGCGATCGGGACAGGTCGATGACCACCCGTGCGGGGTCGGCGGCGTACTCGAACATCGTGGTGAGGTCGTTGCTCGACGCGAAGAACAGCGCCCCGTCGACCACGTAGGTCGCGACCTCGCCGTCGTCCGAGACGGTGCGGGTGACCGAGACGACGTGCGCCACCCGGCGCACGAACAGGACGGATGCCGTGATCACCCCCGCCACGACCCCGACCGCGAGGTTGTGGGTGAGCACCACGGCGACGACGGTGACGATCATGACGAACGTCTCGCTCTTCGGCATCCGCTTGAGGGTCGACGGACGGATGCTGTGCCAGTCGAACGCGCTGATCGAGATCATGATCATGACGGCGACGAGTGCGGCCATCGGGATGGTCGAGACGAAGTCGCCGAACACGACCACGAGCAAGAAGAGGAAGACGCCGGCGAAGAACGTCGAGATGCGCGTGCGGGCGCCGGAGCGCACGTTGATCATGGTCTGGCCGATGACGGCGCAGCCGCCCATGCCGCCGAAGATGCCCGACAGCATGTTCGCCGCGCCCTGCGCCCAGGCCTCGCGGGTCTTGCGGGAGTGGGTGTCGGTGATCTCGTCGACGAGCTTCGCGGTCATCAGCGACTCCATGAGTCCGACGAGTGCGACGCCGAGCGCGTACGGCGCGATGATCGTGAACGTCTCCCACGTGAACGGCACGTTCGGGATGAAGAGTTCGGGGAGGCTGCGCGGCAGAGCGCCCTGGTCACCCACGGTGGGCACGTTGATCGCGAACACCAGCACGACGGCGGTCACGATGACGACCGACACGAGGGGCGCCGGCACCAGCTTGGTGATCTTGGGCATGAAGATCATGACGAGGATGCCGAGGGCGACGAGCGGATACACCAGCCACGGCACCCCGATGAGCTGCGGCACCTGGGCGCTGAACACGAAGATCGCGAGCGCGTTCACGAATCCGGTCATGACGCTGCGGGGGATGAAGCGCATGAGCTTCGCGACGCCGAGCACGGCCATGAGCACCTGGAAGACGCCGGCGAGGATGACGGTGGCGATGAAGTAGTCCATGCCGTACGTCGGGGCGACGGGTGCGATCACGAGGGCGACGGCTCCGGTCGCGGCGGTGATCATGGCGGGGCGTCCGCCGAGGAACGAGATCGCGATCGCCATGATGAACGACGAGAACAGACCGACGGCCGGGTCGACGCCGGCGATCACCGAGAACGAGATCGCCTCGGGGATCAGTGCGAGGCCGACGACGAGACCGGCGAGCACCTCGCGCGTCAGCAAACGAGGACTCTTCAGCGCGGTGAGCACGGAGGGATTCGCGCGATAGCGCGCGCGGTCGTCGACGGAGGTCACGGATGCTCCAGAGGGGGGTGATGGGGCCGATCCACTCTATGCCGCGGGGAGAGGGGGCTTGGTTCGGAGACCGGGCGGGTTCAGCGGTTCATCCGCCACGGAGCAGTCGCTCGACTCGCGACTTGTCCGACGTCGAGTAACGCACGACAGCTATTTCTGGGCGGCTCGGATCTGGGCGATCGCTTGAAGACGGCGCTGCGCCTCGGGTGTAATCGCCGACCCGATTCGGTTGCCACTCCCTATCGGGTAGAGCGGTCGCTTCGCACGCACGATGTCGGAGTTATTGAGATCCTTCACAGTTCGATGGCTCTGAAGGTGGAGCTTCGACTCAAGTGTGAATCCCCCATGGAGGGCCGGTAGAAGCCCTCCGCGGTTTCGGTGGGTCACCCAGCCAAATGGGGAGTCCTCGATGAGGTGGAAGTGGATAGCGCGCGTGAGGCAAGCGGCAATCCAGTCGGCGAACTGAATGTTCGAGCTCAAGGCGCTGTCGACGTGCATCGGGGGCTCGATGATGCGTCTCATCTCAGGATGGTCCGAAGCGCGACCGAGGATATGGCTGTACATCACTGGCAACCGTTCAGCGCGCGTCTTCTCGTTGATCTGATCGATCACGACCATGACGTTGGACTGTGCGTTGTCTGCGTGGCGAGCAATGCGATTGAGGGTCTCTTGCATGGCCGCGGTCTCGCGAGCTGTCGTGTCGAGCTTCGTCTGCCCGGGCGTGCCGAGCGGCTTCTCGTTTGCGTAGAAGAAGATGTGTCCACCGAGAGACCGCAGCTGTTCCACGAGGCCATTAAACGCTCGAATCTGATTGGGAAACGTCTGATGGGTGTCCCGGCGAAAGATGCTCGCACCTTTACGCTCCCACCGCCCAGGATGCGCGGCTGCGGCGATCTCCGATTTGAAGAGACCACGCTTGACGAAGTTGAACTTGGCTCCGAAGAGTCGCGCCTTGTCCGCAGGGATCACGAAGCCCGCATAGCCGAACGCTGGACTCGTGTTGAATCGGGCGTGGTCACTGCTGATGAACGCACCGGTCTCGCCGATCTCGTCGATGTAGGCCAGAAACACGCGACTAGTATCTCCTACAACGCAGAAACCCACGCCTAAGCGTGGGTTCCTCGGATCGGCGCTCGGGGAACTATTTCATCCCTAGCTACCGATAGAAAGTCTACTCGCGCGAAGCGAATGTGTAAACGTGAGGTTCACAGCATCGGCGCTGCGTTCGACCCGGGACGCGGCCACGAGTCCGCTGACCAAGCCTCCCCAGGGATCCTTCGAAGATGCGCGGCGGTCCATCGCCCCCCTGTCGGAGACTAGTCCGAGTCAGAAGGCGATCAGGAGACGCAGGAACCCGAGCGGCCCTGCAGCAAGAACGACGACCAGCACGAACAGGCCACTGATCACGAGGGCGGAGATCGCGACCCCGCGCGGCCGCGATCTCCGGATGGTCGCGATGACGCTCAGGATGAGGGCGATGACGCCGACGCGCATGAGCATCAGAGCGCCCACGGGGTCGAGCCATCCGTAGGGCATAAGTGACGGCAAGGACAGCAACGACAGGACCAGTGCGCTCCAGGCGAGCGCGCCCAGCGGCTTCGCCGGCCTTGCAAACTCGTCGGCTGTGTTCATCCCGCCGACCTTGACGTCACGCATCAGACATCATGTTCGGGTGCGGTCATGCCCGTTCCTCTCCCCTGAAGCTCCGAACCTAGCAGTGCCTCGACACGAACCCTCAGCGCCCTCGAAGGTGCGGAGGGACCTTGCGCTGAAGAAGGTCGACCAACTGCGGGTCCATGAATTCGAAGTCATCGGGGATGCCGAGCACGACGATCCGCACATCCCGCAGGTGCGGCATGTACCGTCTACTGATCTCGCTCTTGTGCCGTTTCTCCATCACCAGCACGAGGTCCGCCCAGTCGAGGTCATCGGGCGTGAGGCGCTCTTCGGCGTCGGCCTTGAGGCCTGCGGAGGCGACGCGGATGCCCGGCCAGTCACGGAAGACGTTCTCCGCCGTCGGACTGCGGAGCCGATTGCGGCTGCACACGAAGAGCACATTCACTCAGCCAGGTTACGGCTCCGTCGGTGGTGGCCCCAGGAGGGCCTGTCCAAGCGGCGAGGGAACCGCGATGATGGCGGCATGACGACAGATCCCGAGATGATCGACGTGACAGTGCCTCCCAGCGGTACGGGGTGCGTGGAATGCGATGAGACCGGCTCGTGGTGGGTTCACCTGCGACGGTGCGCCGCATGCGGACACATCGGATGCTGCGACGACTCCCCGAACACGCACGCGACGAAGCACTGGCAGGAGACCGGCCACTCCGTGATGCAGAGTTTCGAACCCGGGGAGGACTGGTTCTGGGACTTCCGTGACGAGGCCGCTTTCGATGGCCCGTCGCTCGCCGCACCGACGAGCCATCCCGAATCACAGGCCGTTCCCGGTCCGAGCGACCGGCTTCCCGCCGACTGGATGGACATTCTCAACGGCGGTGGACGCTGAGGGGGAGCGCCGAGCATCTCCGGAGTTGGTGGTTGCGCTACGCGTGGATCGCGTCGAAGATGCGCAGCTTGACCGTTGCCGCTTCCAGCAGTGGCGTGGCGATTTGGTGTTCCGCTCCGCGGAAAAGAAGGCTGCCGAGGATGGTTTCTCCCTCAGTGCGACGGTGTGCGGCGAAGTCGCGGTACATCGACGTGGTGAACCCTGATCCGGGTTGGGTGAGGATTGCCCGTGTTCGGGAGAGCGCGGCCGCGCGGGGGGAATGACCCTCCGCCTGTTGGATGGCGGATGCCTCGTCGATGATGCGTTCGATCGACTGGAGTCCACCGGGAGTGCTGACGATCTGGCCGACGGAGCCTCCGAGCAGTGTCGTGGCGGCACCTCCCGCAGCCATGAAATGCCACTTCTCCCACATGTCCTGAATGATCGAGTCAGACACGGATGACTCGAGCGCCGCGGGGGCGAACGAATTCGCGATGCGTGAGACTCGGTCCGTCATGTGGCCGTCGAGCTCTCCGAACCCGATGGACGCGCCGGGTGCGAGAAGCGCGATCTCTTCGTGTTCCGTGAGTTCCGCCGCAACGACGGCCACACCACCGAGCACGTGTTGACGCCCGAATCGGGTACTCAGAGTTTCGAGGTGGTCGATTCCGTTGAGGAAGGGGAGGATCGCGGTGTCGCGCGTGACGGCGGGGGAGATGTCGGCGAGCGCACCGTCGAGCGCCGTGGCCTTCACCGCCAGGAGAATGAGGTCCCACCCGACTCCGAGGCTGTCGGCGGTCACTGTCGTCACATGCGTGGTTTCTCGGCGGCCCTCCGGGTCGATGATGACAAGGCCTGTGGCGAAGAGCTGTTCCGCCTTGGCAGGGCGGACGAGGAAGGTGACATCGGCGCCCGCGGCGATGAGCTGGGATCCGAAATACCCACCCACTGCTCCGGCGCCCACGATGAGGATGCGCATGCGTGTTCTGCTTTCCTTATTCGGCCGCGATCGAGCCGCGGACTTCTCGACGGGCTTTCGTACGTGCAAGTATCCGCGGCACCTGGGAGATGGTGATCACTCCCGCGACGACGACCAAGCCCCCCAGCAACTCGGACAGGATGGGCAGCTCACCGAGCCACACCCAGGCGATGAGCACCGCGACGGGAGGTACCAGGTACAGAAGGGATGTCGACACGGCAACAGGCATCCGGGCGACGGCATAGGCCCAGAGGACGAACCCCGCCGCGGACGGCAGCAGACCGAGATAGATCGCCGCAAGCCACGGCGCGAGTCCCCCCGTGAGAAGCGCGTCGATATCGAACGGCACGAGGGGAAGCGTCATGATCGTGCCGGCGATCATCGCGTAACAAGCGACCTCGATACTGGTGTACCTCTTCAGCAACGGACGCTGCAAAGGATGATAGATGCCCTGCACGACCATCGCGGCGACGACGATCCAGACCGCAGCGGAGAGAGATACGCCTGCACGCGCAAGACACACGAGGGCTACTCCGGCGAGAGCGATGACGCTGCCGACGACCGTGACGGGCGAGATTCGTTCGGAGAACAGAACACGGGCGACCACGACGGAAACGAGCGGCGCCGCCGCGACGATGATGCTCGCTGTGCCCGCAGGGACGTAGAGCTCCCCCCAGTTCAACAGCAGCTGGTACACGGCCATGCCGAAGAATCCGCATGCCGCGATCCAGCCGAGATCCTCGCGCCTCGGAAATCGCGCCTTCACAACCACCGCGACGATCAGAAGAGCGACCGCAGCTACTGCCAACCGTGCGAACGACAGCCCGATGACGCCCAGCGCGGGCGCGGCAACTCGGATCGCCGGGAACGCCGACGCCCAGAGAACGACGACGAGTAGTCCCGCGAGGAGTGCTCTGTTGACTCTCATGCTGTCAGCGTGCCAAAATCGCACGTTAAGCACTACTGACGATCTGTGACTAGTAACCTAAACAAGACTTACTAATAAAATGATTGATGTTCGCAAGCTTCGACTGCTCGCCGCTCTGCAACGCCTCGGCACGATCGCGGCCGTCGCCGAGGAAGTTCACCTCAGCGCACCGGGCGTCTCCATGCAGATCACCGCTCTCGAGAAGGAGCTGGGGATCGCGCTGACCCGCCGACAGGGACGCCGGCTGACGTTGACCGCCGCGGGTTCAGCACTCGCGAACCACGGGCACGACATCCTGGGTCGGCTCTCACTCGCGGAACTCGAGGTGGATGCTCTGAGAGCGGGAACTGTGGGGCGCTACACGCTGTCCGCCTTCCCCTCCGCCGCGCGAACCCTTGTTGCCGACGCGTATCGAACACTGTTGTCGGATGCCGGTTCCGCATTGGATGTTCACCTCACGACGGCCGAGCCCAGCGTTTCCATCAGTGCGCTCGCCGCCGGAGACGTCGACCTCGCCGTGGTGCACTCCTACTCCAACGTGCCCCGCGATCTTCCGAGCAGTGTGGACGTCCGATTCCTCGGCAGCGAACCCGTGTGGCTGGCAGTGAGCGCCCCAGCGCACTCAGCGGCGGCCACTGCCACGCTCTCCGACTACGCGTCCGCGGCGTGGATCGCGCCCACATCAGACGTATCGTGCTTCGACATGATGGAACGTGCCTGCGGCCTCGCCGGCTTCCGTCCGCGGATCGTCGCTGAGTCGATGGACTTCGCCGTGCAGCTCGAGCTCGTCGCTGCCGGAGTGGGGGTGGCTCTCGTCCCCGCCCTTACCGTCGCCGCGACGCCCGCCGGCGTCAAGCTGCTCGAACTCGACGCACCCGTCACCCGCAGCATCCACCTCGTCACGCGCGCCTCCGATCGCGCCGACCCCGGACTCGCCAACCTCGCGGCCCTGCTCGAGCAAGCATCCACCGACTGGCTTTCGAGTCGACGTCTTCCCTCTTAGTTACGTCATCCGCCCGAACGTCGCATCGATGTCGGCCATCTCCATCGCCGCGGTCGCCTCGATGAGCTTGCGCAGCTCGTCGTCGGCGCCCGGTGAGAACTCCTCGGGACGCTCCGGCGAGATGGTCATCGGGAAGCCCTCGGGCGCCTGCTCGCTCGCGTCGAGCTCGGTGCCGTCGTTCGACGGCGATGCGCCCTGGAAGATCTTGCCGGCCTCGGACTGCGCCGTGAGGTCGAACGAGTAGTTCTTGCTCTGCAGACCGAGGTCGAGGAGCTTCTTCACCTCGGGGAACTGCTCGGCGTTCGTCTTCGGGATCGGCAGCGACGTGCGCCAGTTCACACCGAGGGTCTCGAGCGCCTTCGCGTAGGCGTTCTCGTGCGCCTGGTCGCGCACGATGAGGTACGAGATCGTGGTGCGGGCGGTCTTGTTGTCGGTCATCTCGTACAGCCGGCATTTCTGCAGCCGCCCGGTCGACTCGAGCATCAGGTTGTAGAGCAGGTCGAGCACGAGATTGCCCGAGTTGTACACGTAGCTCCCCGACCACGGGTTGCCGACGGCATCCACCGGTAGCGCGCCCTGCGCCCCGACGAGATAGTGGTGGATATTGCTGGTGTCGACGGCGATGCTCAGCGGCGTCGCGCCGCCCGCACCGGGCTGATCCACCGGGTCGGTCGGCTTGCCCTGGTACTTCGGCGAACCGTCGAGGAGCCGGGAGATCGTGGTGCCGATCAGTTCGACGTGGCTGATCTCCTCGGTGCCGATGCCCTGGATGAGGTCCTTGTACGGCTTGCCGTCGGGGCCGCGGAAGTTGATGCTCTGGAACAGGTACTGCATCATGGTGCGCATCTCGCCGAACTGACCGCCGAGCCCCTCCTGCAGCGCGTTCGCCGCTGCGGGATCCGGCTCGTCCGCGGCGATCTCGTTGATGAACTCCTGCACGTGGAAATACATTGTGCGCCTCCGTCGGCTCTGTGGGTGTGGTGCTCACCGTGCGCCCCCGCGGCGACTTCACCGCGCCCCTCGACGGATGCCCCGGCACGACGTACCATGCCCCCTCATCGCGAGGTCGCCCCATCGGAGCGTGTACCGACAGGGCATCCCTCATCCGGCCGCGCCGACCTATGGTGGGTCGCATGAACCTCACCGACCTCCTCACCCTCCTGAACGCCGGGGAGACCATCCCCGGCGGATCACCCGGCCACGCGGTGATGCACGAGACGAGCCAGGAGGCGCTCCGCATCGCCGGCGAACTCAACACCGGATACCACGAGCCCAACCGTGTGCGAGAACTCCTGGGCGCGCTGATCGGCACACCCGTCGATGACACGGTCACGCTGTTCCCGCCGTTCACCGCGGACTTCGGCAAGAACATCTCGATCGGCAAGCGGGTCTTCATCAACTCCGGGTGCCGCTTTCAGGATCAGGGCGGGATCACGATCGGCGACGACAGCCTCATCGGTCACAACGTGGCGATCGCCACACTGCAGCACGGCATCGACCCCCGCCGACGCGCCGACCTCCTCCCCGCTCCCGTCACCATCGGGCGCAACGTGTGGCTGGGCGCGAACGTCACCGTACTCCCCGGCGTCACCATCGGCGACGATGCCGTCGTCGGCGCAGGCTCCATCGTCACGAAAGACGTGCCCGCCGGGACGATCGCCCTCGGCTCCCCCGCCCGACTCGTCCGCACCATCGGCGAGTGATCCGGCGACACACCCCCCCCCACGCGATCGAGGACCCGCTCGATGACGAGACGGGCCCTCGACGCGACGTCGCGAGCTCAGCCGTGAGCCCGTTCGGAGAGCGCGTTGTGTGCATCCCACTCGTCGAGTCGCTTCTGGTACTCGCCATGGATGAGCGCGTTGAGGCCCTTTCCGAAGAAGATCCGCAACGGCGGCTGTTCCATGTCCGCCAGCTCCAGCATGGCCGGGCCTGTCGCCTCCGGGTCGCCGGAACCGTTGGCACTGTTGGCGCGCGTCTTCGCGAGACCCTCGCGCAGCGGCTGATACGCGTCGATCGGCTCGGCGAAGTCCGCAGACGCGGTGCCCCAGTCAGTGCTGTATCCACCCGGCTCGACCAGAGTCACCGTGATCCCGAAGCCCGCAACCTCCTGGGCGAGGGTCTGACTGAACCCTTCCAGCGCCCACTTGCTCGCGTGGTAGATGCCCAGGTACGGGAACGCGTTCACCCCACCGATGGAAGAGATCTGGATGATGTGACCCGAGCCCTGTTCACGCATCAGCGGCAGCACGGCTTGCGTGACCCACAACGCACCGAACACGTTCGTCTCGAACTGAGCTCGAGCTTGCTCGGGGCTGATCTCCTCGACGGCACCGAACAGGCCGTAGCCGGCATTGTTGATGAGCACATCGATGCGCCCGAACCGCTCCTTCGCCTGGCGCACTGCCGCGAGAACGGCATCCTGGTCGGTGACATCGAGGGCGAGGGCGAGCGCGGTGTCGGGGTATGCCTGGGTCAGCGGAGCGATGCTGTCGAGATTGCGCGCTGTGGCGACCACCTGGTCTCCCCGCTCCAACGCCGCTTCTGCCCACACCCGGCCGAAGCCCTTGGACGTCCCTGTGATGAGCCAGGTCTTCATGCCTGTTCCTCCTTCATTTCGTTGTTGATCTCGAGGGCCATCTCGAAGTTCTTCCAGCCGATCTTCGACGCCGATTCCCCATCGCCGCGGGAGAGCGCGTTCCAGTAGGCGACCTTCCCGTCGAGGTACTCCAGCTGGTGCTGCGCACGGGTGATCTGACGCTGCAAGAACTCTCGATGCTGATCGAAGAGCGCGATCTGGTCCGCTGCGGCAGAAACGCCCGCGTCGTTCTGCGACACGTATCGACGCATCTGTTCGATCGACATCCCCGTGGCGCGCAGGCAGGCCAGCGTGACGACCTTGACCGCGTCGCTCTCGCTGTAATACCGATGCCGACTCGACCTATCGCGCGCGATACGGCCGAGCAACCCGATGCGCTCGTAGTACCGCAGTGTGTGCTCACTCAGCCCGGAGCGCAGAACCATCTCCTTCATCGTGATGTGGGGAGAGTCTGACGCGGGCGCGATCATGGTCATGCACCCAGTCTCGAAACCTAGAGCACTCTAGGTCAAGCAGTTCTGTTCCGATCGCTCGGGCCAGGGTCAGCCGAGCGGCTCGGGGTCGAAGTCGTAAAGACCCCCGTAGGGAAAGGCGTCGTTCCCCGTGTCACGGGGGTCGTGCTGCACCGTCTCGGTGGAGATCACGACGCGGGAGCTCGGGGTGATGAGAACCTTCACCCGCCGATTCCCCACGACGACGAATTCGACGAACACCGCGGGTCCGCTCGCGGCCGTCTCGATCTGCCGCAGGAGCACGTCGAGGTCTTGTTCCTGGGCGAGGTATGCGCTGACGCCGTCGATCAGGATCTCTGTTCTCTCCATCGTGCGCATGCCGTCCATCCGGGCACGATACGCCCGCGCCGACCCGAGCGCGACCGGGGTTGCGCGCGCACGGATGACCTGCAAGAGACGACCGGCGAGGACGTATGGTTACTCCATGGGAACCCTGGAGTACAACAGCGCCCGCCCTCCGATCGAGATCGATGATCGGACGCTGGCGCATCTGAAGATCGTGATCGGCACGAAGTTGCGTCGCCAGGAGAGCTTCATGATGACGTGGCTTCCGGAGGCAAAGAACCCGGCCGGCCGGTTGACCATCTGGATGCATCCGAGCATCCCTCTGGTCTTCGCGTTCGATGAGGCTGCGCTGCCGCCGATCGACGGCCGTCGCATCGAGCGTCTGATGGAGTCGCTCAACTCGCGAGGAGAACTGGTCCTCGACCAGCTCGAGGACTGACCCGGCCGAACCACCCCTTCACGAACGAGCCACCCCCTTCCGCACGGCGCGGAAGGGGGTGGCTCGCACTGAGAGGGGTGGCTCAGCACCAGGCACGGATGCCGTTACGACCGACGCATCCGGCGGCGCACCATCAGCCCCGCGCCGACCAGCAGCGCGAGAACCGCGGCCCACACCGCCGGCATCAGGATCTCTCCACCGGTCTGGGCAAGCGCATCGCCACCGGCATCCGCACCCGCACTCGGCGCCGCGGTCACGGTGACGGCGGCGGTCACCTCGGTGCCGTCCGGCAGGATCACGACGAGCGTGTGCACTCCGGCCGGAACGGATGCCGGGATCGTGACGGTCGTCGAGAAGGCGCCCGCGTCCGAGGCGGTCACCGTACCGAGGGCGACCGGCGTGGAGCGCAGCTCGAGCTTCAGCTGAGCGCCCGCCGCGAAGCCCGCGCCGCTGACCTTCAGGCTTCCGCCCGCGACCACGCTCGACGATCCGAGCACCACCGCCGGAGCATCCGAACCCGGCTCCTCGGCAGCGGTCACCCTCACGGCAGCACTCGTCGCCTCGGCCGGGACGTATCCCTCGAGCGTCCCGCCGACGCGTACCGAGAGCGCACGACCTGCGAAGTCCGCCGGGATCGAGAACGTGGCCGAGGTCGCACCCGCGATGGCCTCGCCATCCGCCAGCCACTGGAACGAGAAGGCGGTGCCCGCGGTCCACTCGCCGGTCACCGCGGTGACCTCGGCGCCGACCGCCGCCGTTCCGGTGATCGACGGCGTGCCGACGACGAGCTCGCCGAGCTCGGGCTCCGCCGCCTGGCAGGCCTCGCCGCAGATCACGAAGTCGGACTGCAGGCCCTTGTGGTCGCTGGTCCACAGCGTCTGCGGGGTGAAGATCTCCTCGTCCGAGACGGGCAGGGCGCGGGCACCGCGCACGATGTCGCCCTTCGGTCCGACGATGCGCGTGCCCGTCAGGGTGAGGCGGTCGTCCGGCGCGAAGAAGATGTAGTCGATCCGGTCGCGCTCGTCGGCCTCGGGCGCCCACGCGAGCTGCGAGACGCTGACGTTGGGGGTGTCGGCCGGCCACGTGAAGCCCGGGTGGGTCACGGGGTCGGGGTACACGGCGCGGTACGCGTCGACGAGACCGCCGTCGCGCAGGATGCGGGAGGTCTGCCACGGGGCGACGACCCCGTTGTGGTCGTAGAGGTTCGCCGTGCTCTCGGTCCAGTCGAGCACCGACGGCTCGTTCATGTCGGCGCCCATGATCGTGAGGCGTCCGGCGGAGCGCTCGTTCGCCATGTCGGCGGTGAGGGCCGCAGCGGATGCCGGTCGCCCGGATGCCTCGTTCGCCGCGAGGATCTGCGGCACGTCGGTCACGGGACCGCTCAGCTTGTTCCACCCGCGCCACTCGGTCGGGAACCCGGAGCCGAGCACGTCGCCCGCGTATCCACGGGGAAGGTAGGTGGCGTAGTAGCGGTACTCGAGGTGGCCTCCGTACGCGGCGATCTGGGTGTCGCCCACCTGCACGATCGCCTTGGTCCATCCGCCCTGGGTGCCGGGCGTCGTGACGACGCCCACGTCGACGATCGGATAGCGCGAGATGACACCCGCACTGCCGCCCGTGGAGTGGAAATCGAAGCCGAGGTCGCGGGCGACGGCTGCCGCCGCGCTCTGCGCCTCCTCGACGAAGATCAGGTCGGCGCCGATCTCGGCGAGCATCGTCGCGTCGGTGGTCTTGCCCCAGACGTTGAGCTGCACGACCGACAGATCGATCGGCTTCGTCGGGTCGACCTCCGGGCCCTCACCGGGCTCTTCGGTGCCCGGCTCTGCCGCGATGGTGAACGTCGCCGGCTCGCTGACGCGGGAGTAGCCGTCGTTGTAGAGGTACTCGACGCGGTAGTTCCCCGCGGCCAGCGGGTTGCCCGCACGGTCGTTCGTGGGCAGCTTCACGGTGCCGGTCGCACCGGGCGCGTACGCCCAGGCCATGCCGCACGCGTCGCAGGGCTCGGGCCGGGACTCGGGGTAGATCGCCAGCCAGTTCGTGGCCGTCGGGCGATCGGTCGAGTAGGCGACCGAGAGGGTATCCCCGACGGCGACGTCGGAGCTTTCGAGGGTGATCTCGGATGCCGCGGCGGTTGCGGGCGACGCGGCGAGCAGCGGCGACACGAGGAGCGCCCCGGCTGCGGCGAGTGCGGCGAGCAGGGACGCGCTCCGACGACGGCGCACCACGGGGGGAGGTGACGAGGACATGTCTGACGTGATCCTTCCGGGAACAGTGTCGGCGTCCCCGACGGGACGCCCATCGGAGGTCGTGATCGCCTCCTGTAGCGACAGAACAGCCGCAAGATGACCGGTCGATGAACGCGATTCGTCCGAACGGCGACGGCTGCGGCATCCGCTCCGAATCCCGGAGCCCACGATGCACAGTTGTACACCCAGGACCACGGATGCCGTGGGCCGAGGTCGAGCCGCTCAGCCCAGCTCGCGCGTGAGCGAGTATCCCTGCAGCGACGCCTGCATCTGGAACGACATGACATCCGGGAGGTAGCGGTCGTCGCCCGCCTCGATCGCACGACCGTCGGCGGAGTAGCTGACGCGATTCACGCGCAGGAGCGGGCTCGAACGTCTCACGCCCAGAAGGCGGGCGTCTTCGCTCGGAGCCGCGATCGCGTCGATCGACTGCTCGCCCGAGACCATGCGCACGCCGCGCGATTCCAGCGCACCGACCACGGACGGCTCATCGGGCGACAGCTCCTCGACGATCGGGGCGATCCACGACGGATACGCGGTTCGTTCGAGCATGACGACGCGCCCGTTCAGAGACCGCAGACGAACGACCTCGAGCACCTCGCCGATGCCGCGACCGCCTCGGAACCGGCGCACCTCGGTCGCGGTCGCCGGGCGGCGCTGCTGCGTGAGCACGTGCCCGCCGGGTTCCATGCCGCGGCTCGATGCCCACTGCGCGAAGGACCGCATCTCCGAGAACCGCTGGCTCTGCACCGCCGTGCGCACCAGCCAGCCCGAACCGCGTCGCGGGGCGATCGCGCCCTGCCGCGCCATGAGCACGAGCGCGTTGCGCACGGTGCCGCGCGAGACCTCGTAGTCGGCCGCGAGATGCGCCTCCGAGGGCAGCATCCCGGTGGCGTCGAATGCGCCCTCGGCGATCCGGATCGTGAGGTCGCGGGCGATCTCGCGATATCGATGCACGACGCTAGGTTATCCGCCGTGCTCGTACCGCCGCCGGACGGTCACTCCACCGTGAACCCCACCCCGAGCAGCTTCTCCTCGCGCGACGAGGGGCCGACCAGCAGGGCGAACTCCCCCGGCTCCACGACCCGCACGCCCGCGGCATCCACGATCGTGCAGTCGGCGACCGGCACCTCGACCCGCACCCGCGCCGACTCCCCCGGCGCGAGGTCGACCTGGCGATAGGTCTTGAGTTCGCGATCGGTCCAGCTGACGCTCGTCACGGCATCCCGCACGTAGACCTGCACCGTCTCGCGCACCGGCCGCGAACCCGTGTTCGTCACCGTCACGTGCCCGACGACGATGTCGTCGCGGCCGAGCTCCGAACGCTCCAGCGCGAGGTCCGAATACGCGACCGTCGTGTACGACAGCCCCTCGCCGAAGCCCCAGGCCGGCGCCTGCGTGAGGTCGGCGTAGCGATCGCCGTGCTGCCCGCGGATCTGGTTGTAGTACGTCGGCTGCTGGCCGACGTGCCGGGCGAACGAGATCGGCAGACGGCCCGACGGCTCGACCTCGCCCGCGATGATCTCGGCGATCGCACGGCCGCCCTGCATGCCCGGGCTCGCGGCCCAGATCACGGCCGCGGCCTGCGAGACGGATGCCGGCAGCACGAGTGGCTTCGACGCCATCAGCACCACCACTACGGGTGTGCCGGTCGCGATCACCGCGTCGAGCAGGGCGTTCTGCCCGCCGATGAGTTCGAGCGTGGCGGTCGAACGGCCTTCGCCGACGAGTTCGATGCGGTCTCCGACGACGGCGACCACGACATCGGCGGTCTCTGCGGCGGCGACGGCCTCGGCGATCAGCGCCTCGTCGGGGGCGCACGGCTTCACGATGCGCGGGCGCGGCTGCCCGTCGGGGAACAGCGCTCCCTGCGGGTCGTCCTCGAGGGTGAGGATGTCGGCGCCGCGCGCGTGCGAGACCTCCCAGCCTCCGACACCCGAGAGCCCGTCGAGCACGGTCGTGATCATCTCGCGCGGCTGACTGTCGAGCCATCCGGCCTGGCCCGACCCTCCGGCCCAATCGCCGAGCTGCGTCTGCGCGTCGTCGGCGAGCGGACCCACGACCGCGACCTTCGTCGGCGCCGCGGCATCCAACGGCAGCACGCCGTCGTTCTCGAGCAGCACGATCGACCGGCGCGCGATCTCGAGGTTCAACTCGGCGTGCGCGGCGCTGCCGACGATCTCGTCGAGGTCGTCGCGCGGCAGACGCGGGTCCTCGAACAGCCCCAGCTCGAACTTGAGGGTGAGGATGCGCGCGGCGGCGGCGTCGAAGGCATCCGCCGGCAGCAACCCGCGCTCGACGGCCTCGAGCGCGCCCTCGAAGAAGCGCGGCGTCGTCATGATCATGTCGTTGCCGGCGCGCGTCGCGGCGGCCGAGGCGTGCGCGTAGTCGGGCTGCACGTGCTGCTCCCACACCATCCGACCGACGTTGTCCCAGTCGGTGACGAGGGTGCCGGTGTATCCCCACTCGCCGCGGAGCACGTCGGTGAGCAGCCAGTCGTTGGTGGTGATCGGGATGCCGTCCATCGTCTGGTATCCGAGCATGAACACCCGGCAGCCCTCACGGGCGACCCGCTCGAACGGCGGCAGGAACCACGAGCGCAGCTTGCGGCGCGAGATGTCGGCCTCGCTGGCATCGCGCCCACCCTGCGTCTCGGAGTAGCCGGCGAAGTGCTTCGCGGTCGCGAGCACCGCGGTCGGGTCGTCGAGACCGTCGCCCTGGTAGCCGCGCACCATCGCAGAGGCGAGCTCGCCGATGAGGAACGGGTCCTCGCCGAACGACTCGTCGACGCGGCCCCAGCGCAGATCGCGGGCGATGCACAGCACGGGGGAGAAGGTCCAGTGGATGCCGGTGACCGCGACCTCCTCGGCGGTGGCGCGGGCCACGCGCTCGACGAGCTCGGCATCCCACGACGCCGCCATGCCGAGCTGGGTCGGGTAGATCGTCGCCCCCGGCCAGAACGAGTGGCCGTGGATGCAGTCCTCGGCGACCAGCAGCGGGATGCGCAGGCGGGTCTGGGCGGTCAGGTCGTTCGCGCGCAGGATGCGCTCGGGCGACGTGTGCAGGATCGACCCGGCGTGACGGCGCAGGACGTGGTCGTCGAGATCATCGCGCGCGTCGAGCTGCAGCATCTGCCCGACCTTCTCCTCGAGCGTCATGCGCCCGAGGAGGTCGGCGACGCGCTCGTCGATAGAGAGGGCGGGGTCCTGGTACGGCAGAGCCGTGGTGAGGGTGGGAGAGGTCATCACTTCGCGTTCCGGGTCAGGATGGTCGAGGAGTTCTGCGTGGTCGTATCGTCTCGGGTCGAGCTGGGCGGAGCATCCGTGTTCGCCATCGGGATGCTGCGCACCGCCGTGACGGCGTCGTTCACGTCGAGCCCCTTCTTCTTCATCGCGCGCGCCCGCTCGCCCGCTGAGCGCAGGCGCGGGTTGACGTACTCGTCGATGCCGAAGTTGATGAGCGACAGGGCGACGCCGATGATCGCGATGCAGAGCCCGGCGGGCACGTACCACCACCACAGGCGCGGGAACGCGCCGTTCTGCTGGGCCCAGAACAGGATCGTTCCCCAGTTGAGGTTGTTCACCGGGATCACCCCGATGAACGCGAGCGTCGTCAGGCCCAGGATCGCGGCGGTCACGGTGCCGACGAAGCTCGACGCGATGAGCGCCATGAGGTTCGGCAGCATCTCGACCGTGATGATCCGGCGCAGGGGCTCGCCGTTGGCGCGCGCCGCCTGGATGAAGTCGCGGTTGCGCAGCGACATCGTCTGCGCGCGCAGCACGCGCGCACCCCACGCCCAGCCGGTGAGGCCGAGCACCGCGGCGATGAGGATGATCGGCGGGTTGTCGAACTGCGAGGCGATGATGATGATCAGCGGGATGCCGGGGATCACCAGGAACACGTTCGTCAGCGCCGACAGCGACTCGCTCTTCCAGCCGCGCACGTAGCCGGCGATGACGCCGATCGTGATCGCGATGACCGTCGCGATCGCGGCCGACAGGAAGCCGACCACGATGACGCCGCGGGTGCCGAAGATGATCTGGCTGAGCACGTCCTCGCCCATGTGCGTCGTGCCGAGCCAGTGCTCGAACGACGGCGGTTGGCGCAGCGCCGAGCGGTCCTTCTGGGTCGGGCCGTAGGGCGCGATCCAGTCGGCGAGGATCGCGATGAGCACGAAGATACCGAGGATGATGAGCCCGGCGATCGACTTGCGGTTGCGGAACATCGCAAACGCCTGCGCGAGCTGCGACCAGAAGGTCTTGCGTGTATCGGTCATCTCAAGCCTCCGTCTGGCGGGTGCGCGGGTCGAGGTACGCGTAGACGACATCGGCGAGGATGTTGGCCGCGAGCACCGAGAGCGTGATCACCAGGAAGACGCCCTGCATGAGCGCGAAGTCCTTGGCGTTGGTGGCGTCGAGAAGCAGCTTGCCGAGGCCGGGGTAGCTGAAGACCATCTCCATGACGATCGTGCCGCCGACGATGAAGCCGATCGAGAGCGCGAAGCTCTGGATCTGCGGCAGCACCGCGTTTCGCGCGGCATACGCCCAGAGCACGCGCCGATTCGGCATGCCCTTCGCCTGCGCGACGGTGATGTAGTCCTCGTCGAGAACGGTCAGCATCATGTTGCGCATGCCGAGCATCCATCCGCCGAGTGACGCGATGATGATCGTCATCGCGGGCAGCGTGCCGTGCATGATCACCTGGCCGATGAAGTCGAGGCTCCACTCGGGAGACTGGCCCTTGTCGTAGGCGTGCGACGACGGGAACCACTTCAGCGTCGACGAGAAGATCGCGATCGCGATGAGCCCCAGCCAGAAGTACGGGATCGTGTTGAAGAAGGTCGTGATCGGGATGAGCGCGTCGAGCCTGCTCCCCCGCTTCCAGCCGACGATCGCGCCACCGACGGTGCCGATGAGGAACGAGATGATGGTCGCGAGGCCCACCAGGCCCAGCGTCCACGGCAGGGCGGCGGCGAGCACCTCGCCCACCGGTCGGAGCCCGTGCAGCGTCGAGATGCCGAGGTCGCCGCGGAACAGCATCCCCCAGTACTCGATGTACTGCTGCCAGATCGACTTGTCGCTGTCGATGCCGAGAAGGATGCGCAGCGACTCCGCAGCCTCCGGGCTGACGTTGCGGTTGCGCGCGAGGTACGAGCTGACCGCGTCGCCCTTCATGAAGCGCGGCAGGAAGAAGTTGATCGTGATCGCGGCCCAGAGGGTGAACAGGTAGAAGCCCGCGCGCCCGAGGAAGAAGCGCCAGGCGACCGGGCGTCGCCCGCGCTCGGCCGTCGTCGCGGTCGTGCCGACCTCGAGCGCGTCCTGCTGGATGAGGTCGTTGTCGTCGAGCTGGGGGAATGCGGTGCTCACAGCGCGCCTCCGTTCGCGGATGCCGAGGCGAAGTGCTTCTCGGGATCGGGGGATGCCGCGCGCAACTCGCGCGTATACGGGTCCTGCGGGTTCAGGATGACGTCGTCGGCGGTGCCGTACTCGACCACGCGCCCCTGGTTGAGCACCATGATCTCGTCGCTGAAGTGGCGCGCGGTGGCGAGGTCGTGCGTGATGTAGAGCACGCCGAGCCCCTCTTCGCGCTGGAGGTCGGCGAGCAGGGTGAGCACGCCGAGGCGGATCGAGACATCGAGCATCGACACCGGTTCGTCGGCCACCAGGATCGACGGACGCGAGGCCAGCGCGCGGGCGATCGCGACGCGCTGGCGCTGGCCGCCCGACAGCTCGTGCGGGCGGCGATCGATCACGGCATCCGCATCGAGCCGGACGCGCGCGAGCAGGCGCCGCACCTCGTCTTCGGTGTCCTTCTTCGGCACGACGTCGTCGAGGCGGATCGGCCGCTCGAGGTGGTAGCGGATCGAGTGGTACGGGTTGAGCGAGGCGAACGGATCCTGGAAGACCATGCGCAACTGCTGGCGGTACCGCCGCAGGCCCTTGCCGCGTCGCGGCACGGGTGCGCCGTCGAGCAGCACCCGACCGCTCGTGGGGGTCTCGAGCTGCGTGAGGATCTTCGCGATCGTCGACTTTCCGCTGCCCGACTGACCGACGAGGCCGAGCGTGCGCCCCGAGTCGAGGGTGAAGCTCACGTCGTCGAGAGCGGTGATCTGCCCGGCGCCGCGCACCGTGTAGGTCTTGGTGATGTTCTGGAACTCGAGGGTGGTCATCGCACCAGCACCCCTCTCTCCCCGGTGAGCCGGGGGAACGACGACAGCAGCGTGCGCGTGTACTCCTGCTGCGGCTGCCGCCAGATCTGCTCGGCGGTGGCGAGCTCGATGATCTCTCCCTCGCGCATGATCGCGATCCGGTCGCTGATCTCGAGCAGCAGCGGCAGATCGTGGGTGATGAAGATCACCGAGAAGCCGAACTCGTGCCGCAGCTGCGAGATCTGCTTAAGGATCTCGCGCTGCACCAGAACGTCGAGCGCGGTGGTCGGCTCGTCCATCACCATCAGCTGCGGACGCAGCGCGAGCGCCATCGCGATCATCACGCGCTGGCGCATGCCGCCCGACAGCTCGTGCGGGAACGAGCGCACCCGCTGCCGCCCGACCTTCACGATCTCGAGCAGCTCCTCGGCCTCGGCCCGGCGCTGGCGGCGGTTCATGTCGGGGCGGTGGATCTCGAACACGTCCTCGAGCTGCGACCCGATCGTCGCCACCGGGTTCAGGGCGTTCATGGCGCCCTGGAACACCATCGACACCTTGTCCCAGCGGAAGCGCTGCATCGCATCGACGTCGAGCGAGTTGATGTCGACATCCGCACCGGAGGCGTCGTGGAACGTGACGTCGCCACCGGTGATCACGGCCGGCGCCCGCAAGAGACGCTGCACGCCGTACGCGAGCGTGGTCTTACCGCATCCGCTCTCGCCGGCGAGACCGAGGATCTCGCCGCGCTGCAGTTCGAGGGTGACGTTCTTGACCGCCGCGACGGGCGGATCGACGTCGTACACGACCGAGAAGTCGCGCACGGTGAGGAGGGGGTCTGGCATGGGGGGTTCCTTCGTGGGGTGCGGCGTGGGGGCCCTTCGACAGGCTCAGGGACCCAGTTCCGAAGAGGAGGCCGGGGCCTTCGACAGGCTCAGGGACCCAGTTCAGAAGAGGAGGCCGGGGCCCTTCGACAGGCTCAGGGACCCAGTGGGTGGTCGATGACCCAATGGGTGGCTGAGCCTGTCGAAGCCCGGCCTCCTCGACGAAGGGCTACTCGGCGGGCTTGAGCTTCGTGAGGATCTGCACGATGTTCTGCTGCGTCGGGTCACCCGAGGCGTAGGGGTCCTCCTCCGACGGCCAGCCGACGTAGTTGCGCGTGTTGTACTCGCCCAGCAGCGGGTGCGCACCGAGCGGGATCGCCGGCACCTGCTCGACGAAGATCTTCTGCAGCGTGTCGAGCGATGCGGTGCGCTCCTCGTCGGACGAGGCGTTCGCGTAGGTGTTCAGCGCCTCGGTCGCGGCGGGGTCCTCGAACCGGCCGAAGTTGAAGCCGGCGATGCCCTCCGGGGAGATCCAGCGCGGATCCATGGTCGAGGTGTACAGACCGTAGGCCGTGCCGCTGTCCTCGAGCCAGTGGATGATCGCCGAGAACGTGCCATTGTCGCGCGGGTCGGCCCAGCCGCCCCAGTCGGGCATGTCGATCTTGACCTCGGCGCCGATGGACTCCTTGACGTCTTCGGCGATGAGCTCCTGCGCGGTGTTCCAGTCGCTCCAGCCCGAGGGCACCGAGAGCGTGAACGAGACGGGCGTGCCGTCGGGGTCGACGAGCGCGTCGTCCTTCCACGTGTAGCCCGCGCCCTCCAGCAGGTCGCGCGCCTTCTCGGCATCCACCTCGTAGTTCTGGCCCGCGAACTCGGGCTGGATCTCGTCCTCGAGGATCGACGACAGACCGGTCACCGACCACACCGGCTCGCTCGCGCCCTCGCGGGCGATGTCGACGTAGGCGTCGCGGTCGATCACCCAGGCGAGCGCCTGACGGAACGCCGGGTCGTCGAACGGCTTCTCCTGCAGGTTCATGAACAGCGTCGCCGATCCCGTGGTCGGGGCGACGAAGAACTTGTTGTGCTCGGGGTCGGCCGAGAGGAACTGCTCCTCGATCTGCGGGATGAAGGCCTGCGCCCAGTCCGCCTCGCCCTGCGCGAGGGCGGTGGTCAGAGCGGTGTTGTCGCCGTACGAGACGTAGTGCAGCTCGGGCACGGCGAGGTCGCCGCCCCAGTAGTCGTCGCGGGCCTCGAGGGTGACCGACTCGGTCGACCAGTTCGAGAGGACGTAGGGGCCGGTGCCCACGAGGTCGTCACCCGTGACCGGGTCGGTGGCCGGCTCGTCGAGGTTCTCCCAGATGTGCTTCGGCACGATCGGCACGTGCAGCACGCGCGCCTGGTTGACGTACTTCGACTCTCCGAAGGTGAGGGTCACGGCGTCGCCGTCGACGGTCGCCCCCTCGAACTTCAGGCCGGCGGTGTCGAGCGCCGGGGTCGAGACGAGCTCGTAGGTGAAGACGATGTCGTCGGCGGTGAAGGGTTCGCCGTCGCTCCAGGTGACGCCCTCGCGCGGCACGACCGTGAGCTGCGTGTAGTCGTCGTTCCACTCGATGCTCTCGGCGAGCCACGGGGTGACGCCGCGGTCGCCGGTCTGGTTGACGAGTCCGAGGGTCTCGAAGATGACCTTGCCGTATCCGTACTTCGAGGCGGCGGAGTCGCCGACGTAGGGGTTGTTCGACTCGGTGGTGATCGCGCCGTCGGGCTTGGCGATCGTGAGGGCGGCGGAGCCGGCGCCGTCACCGGCATCCGATGATCCACCGGACGAGCATCCGGCGAGCGCGGTGGTGCCGAGCGCGGTGACCGCCGCGAGGGCGATCAAGGACCTTCTGAGCTTCATTGCTTCTCCTTGGGGGCACGGGTCATTGTGCTGCGTTGCCGTCGAGCGGTCGGTCGATCGACGGCGTCGTGATTTGCTTACTGGCGAGAAAGTAAGCTTTCGTGAGGTTACCTACTGGTGAGTAAGATGGCAAGCCTGAACACCAACGACGGGGGTCCCGTGAACGAGAGCAGCGAGAAGTCGCGGGTGCGCCCGGCGACCCGCGCCAAGCGCGAGCTGATCCTCCAGGCCGCCGTCGAGATCTTCGGCAACAAGGGATCGACCAACGGCACCCTCGCCGATGTCGCCGAACAGGTGGGCATGACCCACGCCGGCGTGCTCCACCACTTCGGCTCGAAGCAGAAGCTGCTGCTCGAAGTGCTCGCGTATCGCGACCAGGCCGACGTCGCGGACCTCGCCGAGAAGCACATCCCGGACGGGCCCGAGCTGTTCCTGCACCTCGTGCGCACCGCGTTCGCTAACGAGCTGCGCCCCGGCATCGTGCAGGCGTACACCGTGCTCTCCTCGGAGTCGGTCACCGACCACCACCCCGGACGCGAGTACTTCGAGGAGCGCTACACGACCCTCCGCCGCGAGGTGACCGCCGCGTTCCACGAGCTCTGCGCGCAGGAGGGCGTCACCGCGCCCGACACGATCGCCGCGGCATCCGCCAGCATCCTCGCCGTCATGGACGGCCTGCAACTTCAGTGGCTGCTGCACCCCGACCTCATCGAGCTCGGCGAGACCAGCGCCTTCGCCATCCAGGCGATCGTCACCGCGGTACTGCGCCCCGGCCCCGCTCTCGAGACCTACGTCGCGGGCGCCTGACCCCTGGGCGACCCTGTGCACTGATCGGTGCGAAACGCCGGTTCTCAACGCGCATTCCCGACGTTCTGCACCGATCGGTGCACCAGGCGCGACCCGCTCCCCGCCGGATAGGCTCGGGCCATGACGATCGATCTCGAAGCGCTCTACGTCGACCTGCACCAGCACCCCGAACTCTCCTTCCAGGAGACCCGCACCGCCGGCATCGCCGCCGGCCACCTGCGCGACCTCGGACTCGAGGTGCACGAGGGCGTCGGGGTGACGGGCGTGGTCGGCATCCTGACCAACGGCGACGGCCCGGTCGTGTGGGTGCGCGCCGACATGGACGCACTGCCCGTGGGCGAGCAGACCGGCCTCGCCTACGCGAGCACCGCCACCGGCATCGATCCCGCCGGCAACACCGTGCCCGTCATGCACGCCTGCGGCCACGACATGCACGTGACCGCGATGATCGGTGCCGTCGAGAAGCTCGTCGCCGATCGCGCCGAGTGGTCGGGCACGCTCGTCGTGCTCATCCAGCCCGCCGAGGAATATGGCGCCGGCTCCCGCGCGATGCTCGACGACGGGCTGCTCGACATCGCCCCGAAGCCCGACATCGTGCTCGGCCAGCACGTCACCCCGCTGCCCGCCGGCACGATCGGTGTGCGCCCCGGCACGCAGATGGCGGCATCCGACGGCCTCACCGTCACCCTGCACGGACGCGGCGGGCACGGCTCTCGCCCGCACTCCACGATCGACCCGATCGTGATGGCCGCGGCCACCGTCATGCGCCTGCAGACCATCGCCTCGCGCGAGGTCGACCCGCGCGATGTCGCCGTCGTGACCGTGGGCTCGATCCACGCCGGGCTCAAGAACAACATCATCCCCGCCGAGGCGAAGCTCGAGCTCAGCCTGCGCTACCCGAACGACGAGATGCGCGACCGCGTGCTCGCGAGCGTCGAGCGCATCGTGCGCGCCGAGGCCGCGGCATCCGGAGCCGAGCGCGAACCCGAGATCCGCACCGACCACACCCTGCCGCCCACGATCAACGATGCGGATGCCACGGCCCGCGTCACCCGTGCGCTGCAGAGTGTTCTCGGGGAGGCATCCGTCGTCGATCCCGGCATGTTCACCGGCAGTGAGGACGTCTCCTGGTTCGCCCGCGACACCGGCGCGCCCCTCGTGTTCTGGTTCTGGGGCGGCGTCGACCCGGCGACGTTCGCGGCGGCGATGGCCGGCGGCACGCTCGACAAGGACATCCCCACCAACCACTCGCCGTACTTCGCGCCGGTCATCCACCCGACGATCGAGGTCGGGGTCACCGCGATGTCGGCCGCCGCGCGGGAGTTCCTGGGCTGAGGCGACGGCGGGCCCGTGCACTAACTCAGGAAGAACAGGTCGGATTGCCCGTTCGAGCCCGTTTTCAGCGCGTTTCGGCGAGTTCTTCCTGAGTTAGGACCACCCGCCCGCACATGACTCCGCGGAGAACCGCCCGCTCAGCCGCCGATCGCGTTCATCCCCCGGGCGGGCTGCAGGAACGACGGGTCGTCGATCGCATGGCCCGGCAGCTTTCCGAGGATGCAGGACCGCAGCAGGTCGGCGATCCGGTCGTCGCGCTGTCCGGGAACGGATGCTTCGCCCCGCAGCAGCGTCGTGAGGTCGTACTCGTCGTTCGAGAAGAGGCAGTTGCGCAGCTGCCCGTCGGCGGTGAGCCGCAGGCGGTCGCAGGCACCGCAGAACGGGGCGGTGACCGAGGCGATGACGCCCACCTCGTGGGGTCCTCCGTCGATGCGCCATTTCTCGGCGGGCGCTCCCCCGCGTCCGGGAACCGGCTCGAGCGACCACCGCTCACCGAGGGCTTCGAGGATCTCCTCGCGCGTGACCATCGTCGCGCGATCCCAGGTGTGCCCCGCGTCGAGCGGCATCTGCTCGATGAAGCGCAGCTGCGCGCCGACGCCCATCGCGAACGCCACGAGGTCGGCGAGCTGGTCGTCGTTGACGCCGCGCATGGCGACGGCGTTGAGCTTGAGCGGTCGCAGTTCGGATGCCGCGGCCGCCGCGATGCCCTCGAACACGTCGTCGAGCCGGTCGCGCCGGGTGAGGTCGGCGAAGCGCTGCCGGTCGATCGTGTCGATGCTGATGTTCAGGCGCGTGAGACCCGCGTCGATGAGTGCGGGGAGCTTCTGGGCCAGGCTGATCCCGTTGGTCGTCATCGCGACCTCGACCGGGCCGTCCTCCCCCTGGATGCGTGAGATGCGCCGCACGACGTCGACGATGTCGGGCCGGAGGAGCGGCTCGCCACCGGTGAGACGGAACGTGCGGATGCCGAGGGCGGCGGCCACCTCGGCGACTTCGACGATCTCGTCGGTCGAGAGGATGCTGGTGCGTGCGAGCCACTCGTTGCCCTGCTCGGGCATGCAGTAGGTGCAGCGCAGCGAACAGCGGTCGGTGAGGGAGATGCGCAGGTCGCGGTGCACGCGGCCGTGGGTGTCGACGAGTCCGCGCGGGTCGACCGCCGCCCGCTCACGGGACTCGGCAGCGGGCGCTCGGCGGCCGATCACGACCGGTACGGCCGTCATCGCTCCCCCTCGATCCCCGTCATCCTCCGAGGATAGCCGCTGGAATACCAGTCAGGGCGGGTGCGTCGGCGATCGACGGGGGATTGCCAGGGCGAGGCGGTCGGCCCGGCCGAACGGATGCCGCCGCCGATTCAGTCGACGGCCACGAACCGCACGGCAGCCGGATCGACGCTCACCCGCACCGTGCTCCCGACCGCCAGCCCCCCGGCATCCGCCAGCGGCACGTCGACGACCCCGAGACCGGTCCGCGCGCGCACGCCGGTGAGGGTCTGCTCCAGATCCGTCACGGTGACCGTCCAGGCGTCCGCATCCGCCCGCTCTTCCCCGACCAGGCGCGCATCCTCCGGGCGGAACACCGCGGCCAACGGGACCCCATCGACCGCGGCGAGCGCCCGCGACGCGCCATCCGCACTCGCGAGTCGCACCTCGCCGGCCCTCCAGTCCCCGCCGTCCGCGACGCCGACCAGGCGATTCACCCCGCCGATGCTGGCGACGAAGTCCGACGCCGGCTCGCCCAGCACCTCACGCACCGGTCCGCTCTGCGTGACCCGCCCCGCCTCGATGACGAGCAGCCGGTCGGCGAGCGCCACCGCATCGGCGGCATCGTGGGTGACGGCGACGGTCGTGACGCCAGCGAGCTGCTCGCGCAGCATTCGGCGGATGCCGGCCGCCGTGTCGGGGTCGAGGGCGACGAGCGGCTCGTCGAGCAGCACGGCCTGCGGCGAGGCGGCGAGCGCGCGGGCGACGGCGACGCGCTGGCTCTCGCCGCCCGACAGCTCGTGCGGCATCCGATCGCCGGCGCCGGGGAGGCCGACGCGTTCCAGCCAGGCATCGGCGGATGCCCGGGCCTGGCGAGCCGCGACGCCGGCCGACCGCGGGCCGAAGGCGACGTTCTCGCGCACGGAGAGGTGCGGGAAGAGGCGGGCGTCCTGTCCGAGCAGCACGATTCCGCGGTGCATCGGGGCGACCTGCACGCGGGGCGCGGCGGTGCGGTCGACGACCCGCTCACCGACGGAGATCTCGCCGCCGCCGAGTGGCACGAGCCCGGCGAGCGCCTGCAGCAGCGTCGACTTGCCCGCCCCGCTCGGGCCCATCACCGCGACCGTCTCACCGGCGGCCACGGCGAGGGCGACGTCGACCGCGAAGTGCTCGCGCTCGACGACCACATGCGCCCGCATCGCCGTCATCGCGCCGCCCCCGGCCGCCAGCCCCGCACGAGCAGGAGCACCGCGATCGCGGTCGCGAGCAGCAGCAGCGCGAGGGCCACCGCCGCACCCTGCGAGACGCCCGCACCGTTGAACGCGGTGTAGATCGCCAGCGGCATGGTCTGCGTGACCCCCGGCCGGTTGCCCGCGAAGAGCGCGGTCGCCCCGAACTCGCCGATCGCCCGGGCGAAGCACAGCACGACGCCCGCGACGATGCCGGGAGCCGCGAGGGGGAGGGTGATCCGGCGCAGGATCGTCCAGCGTCCGGCACCGAGCGCGGCGGCCGTGCGTTCGTGATCGACCCCGGCGGCGCGCACGGCTCCCTCGACCGCGAGCACGAGGAACGGCAGGGCGACGAACGACTGCGCCAGCACGACCGCAGGAGTGCTGAACGACAGGCCGAGCCCGCCGAGCCACCCCGCGCGCCCGAAGAGGTAGAGGAGCGCGACGCCGCCGACCATCGGCGGCAGCACGAGCGGCACGGTCACCACGGCGCGCAGCACCGCCGCGACGCGGGGGCCGGAGCGCGCGATGAGCAGGGCGAGCGGCACACCGACGACGATGCAGAGCAGCGTGGCGACGAGTCCCGTGCCGAGCGAGAGAACGAGTGCGGAGCGCGCGGCATCCGAGGTCACGTCGTCGAGGAACGTCGCCCACTCGACCCGCGAGATCAGCGCGATCAGCGGCAGCAGCAGGAAGACGAGCCCGATCGTCGCGGGGATCGCGAGTGTGCGCGGGGCGTACCCCGGCACGCGGGCGGCGCTCACGGCTTCCCGAATCCGAACTCCGCGAGGATGGCCTGTCCGGCATCCGACAGCACGAAGGCGACGAAGGCCTGCGCGGCATCCGGGTTCGGGGCGTCCGCGAGGGCGGCGATCGGATAGTGGTTCACGACGTCGTCGGCGTTGTCGGGCACGACGCCCTCGACGTCGTCACGGCCGATCACATCGGTGGCGTAGACGAGGCCGGCGTCGGCCTCGTCGGTCTCGACCTTCGTGAGCACCGCGGTGACGTTCTGCTCGAGGCTCGCGGCCTCGATCGAAACGCCGGCCGCATCGAGGAGCTTCGCGGATGCCGCACCGCACGGCACCTCGGCCGCGCACAGCACCGTCGTCACGTCGGCGAGATCGGCGAGGTCGGCGATGCCCTTCGGATTGCCGGCGGGAACGGCGATCACGAGGGTGTTCGAGGCGAACAGCTCCGGATCGACGGCGACATCTCCGGCCTTGTCCATGTTGGCCTCGTCGGCCGAGGCGAACACGTCGGCCGGGGCTCCTTCGAGGATCTGCGTCACGAGGGTGGAGGAGCCGTCGTACACCGGCACCACGGTCACGTCGGGGTGCTCGGCCGTGAACGCCGTGGCGATCTCGTCGAACGCGCCCGCCAGCGAGGCCGCGGCGTAGACGGAGACCTCACCGTCGAGGGTGTCGGCCGCGGCATCCGTCGACGATGGGGCGGGCGCCGACGGCGCGGCGTTCGCGCACCCGGCGAGCGCGAGTGCGAGCGCGGCGATGCCGACGGCGGTGGAGCGGCGCAGGGAGCGGTGCATGGTCACCCCTTCGGGACCTCGATGACGACCTGGGTCGCTTTGACGGAGGCGGTGGCGAGCGAGCCGATCTCGAGCCGCAGGTCGCGCGCGGCCTCGGCCGACATGAGCGACACCACCCGGTGGGGCCCGGCCTGGATGTCGACCTGCGCCATCAGCCCCTCGATCTGCACGCGCGTGACGATGCCGACGAAGCGATTGCGGGCGCTCGAGAGGGAGTCGCTCTGCGCGGTCGCCTCGTCGGCGAGCTCGAGCGCGCGGGCGGCGAGGGCATCGCCGGGGATCTCGGCGGGCGTGGAGTCGGTCACGGGCAGCAGACCCTGATCGACCCAGCGGCGCACCGTATCGTCGCTGACCCCGAGAAGCTGGGCGGCTCGTGCGATCCGATACGTCTGCATGGGTTCGAACCTACCGCACATGCGGAGATTATGAACCCAAGAATCCGCACAAACGGATCACAAACCTCTCGCCCGCAACCGATCTCTTCGTGAGGGGTCACAACACGCCGGATGCGGGCCACGAGTCGCGGCGTGTCTTGACCCCTCATGGGCCTCCGGAACGGCGAGCGCACGGCATACCCTGAACCCATGGACCCGCTCGTCGCCCCCGCACCGACCCTCGACCCGACCGAGCTCGTGCGCACCGCGCGTCACGCCGTGCTCGGCGGTATCGGCGAAGAGGGCCAGCGTCGCCTCAACGCCGCGCACGTCGCGGTCGTCGGCGCCGGCGGCCTCGGCTCGCCCGCCCTGCTCGCGCTGGCCGCGGCCGGCATCGGCACCCTCTCCGTGATCGACGACGACGTGGTCGAACTCACGAACCTGCAGCGCCAGCTCGCCCATCGCGTCGACGACATCGGCACCCCGAAGACCGCCTCTGCGGCGCGCGCGATCACGGCCCTCGCCCCGCAGACCTCCGTCGTGCAGATCTCCGAGCGCCTCTCCCCCGACAACGCCGAGAGGCTGCTCGTGGGCGCCGACATCGTCGTCGACACGAGCGACTCCTTCGAGACGCGGCGAGCCGTCGCCGCGGCATCCGAAGTCCTGGGCGTTCCCCTCGTCTGGGGCGCCGTGCAGGAATGGCACGCGCAGGTGACGGTGTTCTGGTCGGATCCGCCCGCATCGGATGCCGTCGTGCTGGCCGACCTCTTCCCGATCGGCACCGAGGGCGAACCGCCCAGCTGCGCGCAGGTCGGCGTGCTCGGCGCGCTGTGCGTGCAGGTCGGCGGGATGCTGGCGGGCGAGGTCGTGAAGCTCATCACGGGTGCCGGCGACCCGCTGCTCGGTCGCCTGGCCGTGATCGACGCCCTCTCGGCGCGGCAACACGAGGTCGCGATCCGCCCCGCGGGCCCGGCGCGCGTCGCGACGGAGGTCACGGCGTGAGCGCCGCACCCGGAGGCCGCCGCACGGTCGAGGAGCAGCTCGCGCGCGTGCTCGACGCGGTGCGTCCGTTGCCGTCCGAGACCCGCGCGATCCGCGACGCCTCCGCCCGCACCCTCGCCGCCGATGCGACCGCCGCGCACGACATCCCGCTCTTCGACAACTCCGCGATGGACGGCTTCGCCGTGCGGTACGCGGATGTCGCGACGGCATCCGCCGATGCCCCCGTCACCCTGCGCGTCGTCGCTGATCTGCCGGCCGGGGTCTCGGACGACCCGGCGCTCGCCCCCGGCGAGGCTGCCCGCATCATGACCGGTTCGCCGGCGCCGACCGACGCCGACGCGATCGTCCCCTTCGAAGACACCACGGGCGGCCTCGCCGACTCTCTCGGCGAGGTGCGGGTGCTGCGCGCGCCGGCGAAGGCGGGCGTGTTCGTCCGACGCCGGGGAGCCGACCTCTCCGCCGGCGACCCCGTCGTGCGGGCCGGCGAACGGCTCGGCGCGTTCCAGCTCGCCGCGGCCGTCGCCGCCGGGATCGCCGAGGTCGCCGTGCGCCGCGCGCCGCGCGTGGCGGTCGTGTCGACCGGCAGCGAGCTGCTCGCCCCCGGCGATGCCGTCGTGCGGGGGCGCATCCCCGATTCGAACGGCCCGCTCCTCGAACAGTTGGTCGGTGGGGCGGATGCCGAGGTGGTGCTGGTCGCCCGCGTGGTCGACGAGGCGGATGCCGTGCGTGCGGTCACGGCCGAAGCGGTCGCCCTCGGCGCCGACGTGATCGTGTTCACGGGCGGTGTGAGCGCCGGAGCCTACGAGCCCGTGCGCGGGGCGTTCGACGGCGGCGGCGAGGTCGAGTTCGCGAGCGTGTCGATGCAGCCCGGCAAGCCGCAGGCGTTCGGCGTGCTCGATTCCGGCACGCTGGTCTTCGGCCTGCCCGGCAATCCGGTGAGCGTCGCGGTGTCGTTCGAGGTGTTCGTGCGGCCGGCGTTGCTGGCGATGCAGGGCCGGGCCGCGATCCACCGGCCGCTCGCATCGCTGACCGCGGATGCCGCGTGGACCACCCCTCCGGGCCGGCGCCAGTATCTTCCGGCCGTCGTCGACCTCGTCGCCGGCACCGTGCGTCCCGCGACCGCAGGAGGCTCCGGCTCGCACCTGGCGGGAGGACTCGCACGGGCGCAGGCGTTCGCGATCGTCCCGGCCGAGGTGGAAGCCGTCGCCGTCGGCGATCGGATCGATGTCATGCTGGTGGAATGAGCTTCACCCACCTGGATGCCGCCGGTCACGCGCACATGGTCGACGTCACTCTCAAGCAGCCGACCGTCCGCACCGCCACCGCTCGGGGATTCGTGCGCTGCAGCACCGACGTGGTCGCCGCCCTGCGAGACGGCACCACCCCGAAGGGCGACGTCATCGCCGTCGCCCGCATCGCCGGTATCCAGGCTGCGAAGTCGACGGCATCCCTGCTGCCCCTCGCCCACGTGATCGGCGTGCACCGGGCGAGCGTCGACCTCGAGATCGTCGACGACGGCGTGCAGATCGAGGCCACCGTCGGCACTGCCGACCGCACCGGCGTCGAGATGGAGGCGCTCACCGCGGTCTCGGTCACGGCGCTCGCGGTCGTCGACATGGTCAAGGGACTCGACCGCTCGGTCGTGATCGAAGACGTGCGCATCACCGCCAAGTCGGGCGGCCGCTCGGGCGACTGGGTGCGGCCCGGCGAGTCCGATCCCGGCGAGGCATCCGCATGACCCGCGTGCGCTACTTCGCCGCCGCCGCCGAAGCCGCGGGGACGGACGCCGAGGAGCGCACCGAGCCCACGTTGGCCGAGCTCCGGGCCGCGGTCGTCGCCGACCACCCGGCACTCGCCGACATCCTGCCGCGCTGCGCCGTGATGGTCGACGGCGTGCGCAGCGATGACGATCGCTCTCTCGACGGGGTCGAGCTCATCGACGTGCTCCCGCCCTTCGCGGGCGGCTGATCGATACTCTCGCGTGGCGATGCGGGCGTGTAGCTTGTGAATGTGCGACCGATCACGCAGAGAACGACGCGGTATCTGTTCCTGGCTGTGGCAGGTGCGGTGAGTGTCGTGGCCGTCACTGGCTGCTCCACCTCGCTCAGCAGTCCTGCACAGACCTCCTCCAGTTCTCCGACGGCCTCCGCGACCGTACCTGCGACCGTGCCCTGGGACGACCCCAGCATTCCGACCGTGGCCATCGAGTTCGAGGTGGACGGCGAGAGACACACCGTGACGGGCGAGATCCCCGATGGTCTGCGGTCGTGCCCGGAGGACGGGATGATCGTGATTGCCGGCAAGTCTCCAGAGGACACTCTCGGGGTGTCCTTCGATGCAGGAGAAGGCGATTCGGCCCACGTCGGCGCGTGGGCGATCAAGGGAGATTACGCCGTCCAAGTTCTCGCCGACGGGGTGGTCGAGTCTGCCCCCGCAGCAGACGGCGGCACGAACTACTCCACGGTCGCGGCAACCGGAAGGGTGTCGGTTCTTCCTCGCGATCCCCAGAAGACGTCGATCGGAGAGTACGACTTCCAGGGATTCGAGCAGCGCGACGGAACCGTATCCTTCACGGTCACCTGTCCGTGACCCTCGCGGCTTCTCGAGATTCGGTGACGAGAACGGAACTCACCTGGACTGAATCAGAATCCGGTCCGGGGTGTCACCCGATCGCTAAGGGGTGACGTCGTTCACACCAGGGCAGATGTCGCCGAGTTCAGCGAGTGCAGTGGTGGTGGCCTCATCGGCGGCTGCGATGTCGGCGGTCAGAGTTCCATCCGCCCATGTGTCGGGATCCTCGTGAGCTCTCTCCCAGATCGGGATGAACCGTGCAGCGGCGTCACGCACGGCGAGAACGGCGTCTTTCACCTCGGTGTCATCGAGCTTCGCCGCAACGGCGGCCAGCTTCTCATCGGCCCCGGTGTGGAACGAGAGCATCGTGGACGGGCCGTAGGTGGTGAGGCCATCTGCACTCTCAGCGAGCTGGGCGGTGTACTCCGGGAGCTCGTCGACGACGATCTGGCAGGACGCCTCTCTCTGGGAAGCGTCGGATTCGTCTGCCGTCTCAGCCGTCGTGCCGACGCACCCGGAGAGCGGAAGTGTGGCCAGCAGAGCGACGCTGGCGAAAACGCGGGTCTTCATGATGTCCATCCTTACGAGGGCTGGGGGAGGTCAGCCGCCGATGCCCTTCCACGACGAGGTGCCGTCGGACTCGTGCTGGCGCTTCCACACCGGAAGGTCGCGCTTGATCGCCTCGATGATCTCGCGGCATACGGCGAAGGCCTCGGCCCGGTGCGCGGATGCCACCGCGATCACGACGGCGGCGTCCCCCACGGCCAGCTGACCGATGCGGTGGCTGACCGCGACGAGTGCGCCGGCCCCGCCCTCGGCCTCCGCGGCGATACGCCGCAGGGTGACGGTGGCGTCGGGGTGGGCGCTGTACTCGAGTCCGATCACCGGGGTGTCGGCATCCGGGTCGTTGTCGCGCACGCGCCCGACGAAGGTCGTCACCGCGCCGAGCCGCGGGTCGTCGACCGCGGCGAGGTGCGCGTCGAGGTCGAGCGGGTGCTCGACGATCGCGGCGATGCGGACGTCGTTCATCCGTGGTCCCCGCCGGCGAGCTGGTCGACGATGTGCGCGGCGACGGTGAGCACGATCGGGATGCCGGACGAGACGGCGTTCGTGGAGCCGGGCAGGTTCACCACGAGCGCGCCGAACGGGTCGACGACGCCGGCGAGGCCCCGCGACAGCACCGACTTCGGGGTGTCGGCGAGACCGTGACGACGCAGCTCCTCGGCGAGCCCGGGAAGCTCGCGCGTGATCACCGGACGAGTGCCCTCGGGCGTCTCGTCGCGCGGAGCGATCCCCGTGCCGCCGGTCGTGACGATCAGCTTCACACCGCGGGCCAGCGCGCGACGTAGAGCGTCGGAGACGGAGTCGGCGCCATCGGCGACGATCTCGGCATCCGGGCAGTGCCATCCCGCTTCGCGGAGCAGCCCGACGGCGATGGGGCCGCCGCGATCCTCGCGCTCTCCCGCGAACGATCGGTCGGACACGGTGATCACACAGGCGGAGGGCGAGGTCATGCGTCCACCCTAGGACGCGCCGGGGCCACCCGCACCGATCAGTTGACCCGCACGAGCGAGCGCTGCCAGCCCGATGAGCCGTTCGGCGCGATCGGCGCGCGCTCCTCGATCTGCGTGTCGCCGTTCTTGTTGATCGCCCGCACCGCCACGTAGTGGGTGCCCGGGGTCGCGTCCCATTCCATGAACCACTGCACCCAGGTGTCGTCGTTGATGGCCTTCGACAGCGTCACCGGAGTCCATTCGCCGTTGTCGATGCTGACCTCGACCCGGTCGATGCCCACCGACTGCGCCCAGGCGACCCCGGCGATCGGAATGCGTCCGGCCTCGACCGCCTCGCCGAGCTTCGGGGTGTCGACGCGCGACGAGAACTTGATCGGCGCCTCGGCGCTGTACCCGCGCGGGGTCCAGTAGGCCTCGTCATCGGCGAAGGTGGTGACCTTGAGCTCGGTGAGCCACTTCGTCGCCGAGACGTAGCCGTAGAGACCCGGCACGACCATGCGCACCGGGAACCCGTGCTCGAGCGGCAGCGGCTCGCCGTTCATCGCCACCGCGAGGATCGCGTCGAGGTTGTCGTCGGTCAGCGACGCCAACGGCGTGCTGGCGGTGTAGCCGTCGACGCTGCGCGAGAGAACCATGTCGGCACCGGACTTCACGCCGGCCTTCGCGAGCACGTCGCGGATCGGCACGCCGAGCCACTTCGCGTTGCCGACGAGTTCGCCGCCGACCTCGTTCGACACGCAGGTCAGGGTGATGACGTACTCGTCGAGCCCCATGTCGAGCAGATCCTGGAAGCTCATCTCGACCCGCTCATCGACCATTCCGTCGATCACGAGGCGCCAGGTGTCGGGGTC
This sequence comes from Microbacterium galbinum, assembly GCF_023101185.1. Lineage (GTDB taxonomy): Bacteria > Actinomycetota > Actinomycetes > Actinomycetales > Microbacteriaceae > Microbacterium > Microbacterium galbinum. The sequence continues at coordinate 1,661,868 of NZ_CP078077.1, read as the reverse complement.
GATCGTCGGAACGGTGAGCGCCGTGTCGACCCGGTAGAAGTCCTCGTTCGGGGTGAAGAGCGGGCTGATCCCCGGCACGTCGAGCTCGGCGCCGTCGGGGATGGTGACGGTGCTGTTGGGGGTGGGCAGCTTCAACGCCTTGCGGATGCTCTCCACCGACGAGACGGTCATACTCACCGCGCGCGATGCCACCCCGACGACGACGGCCGAGATGCCGGCGATCGCGGCGAGGCCGAAGAACCCGCGACGGCTGACGCCGACCTTCGTGTCGGCGGGAGCGAGGTCGGTGGGAGACGGCTTGGTGATCGGGGGCGTCGAGGGGTCGACGGCGGGCTTCTTCGCCGCGGCCGGGGCCAGGGCGGCCTCGCGCCAGCGGCGCAGGCGGCGGATCAGCAGCACGAGGATGACGGTGCCCGCGACCGTGCCGAGCACGGGAGGCAGGAAGGCCAGGGGCGTCACCCCGGCGCGCGTCACGATCGCCGCGGTCGACAGCACTCCGGCGATGCCGAGTGCGATCACGCCGAGCGGGGCGCGCACGAGCTGCAGGATGCCGGCGATCGCCGAGGCGATGACCACCGCCAGTCCGAGACCGGCGAGCAGGGCGATCTTGTCGTACTCGCCGAAGGTCGCGATCGCGAACTCCTTGAACGGCTGCGGCACGATGTCGATGACGAACCCGCCGACGGCCAGCACCGGGCTCGCCGCGCGGGCGACGAGCAGGGCGAACAGCTCGGCGACGGCGAGGAACACCGCGCCGCTGATCAGGCCCGCCAGCGCCGCCCACGCGATGAACCGCTTTCCACTACGCCGATCGGCCATGATGCCCTCCTCGTCCACCGGTGACGGTGCTCGCCGGTTCTTCGGAGCGGACGACCGATCGGATGGCGCCGAGGCTACACCTCGACGATGCGCGGCGGGGGAGGCGGGGCGAGCTGGCGCTTCGGCACCCCGTGCGCCTCGCGGTGCAGCCGCTCCATCCGGGTGTCGAGTTCGGCGGCGGCCTCGGCCGCATCGCTCAGGCTGTCGACGAGATGCGAGGGCACCTGGTTCGAGAACTTGTAGTAGATCTTGTGCTCGAGGCTGGCCCAGAAGTCCATTGCGATCGTGCGGAACTGCACCTCCACCGGCACCGACAGCGCACCGGTCGAGAGGAACACCGGCACCTCGATGATCGCGTGCAGGCTCTTGTATCCGTTGGGCTTGGGCGTGGCGATGTAGTCCTTCACGACCCGCACGGTGATGTCGTCCTGCGCGGTGAGCAGATCGAACAGCCGGTAGACGTCGGCGACGAAGCTGCACGTGACGCGGACGCCCGCGATGTCGGTGATCTCGGAGCGGATGAGCTCGAAGTCGGGTTCGTCGATGCCCTTGCGCGCGAGCTTCTCGACGATGCTGTCGGGAGACTTCAGCCGGCTCTTGACGTGCTCGATCGGGTTGTACGCGTGGTCGTGGGTGAACTCGTCGCGCAGGATCGAGATCTTCGTCTCGACCTCGCGCATGCCGAACTCGTACTCGCGCAGGAACCGCTGGAACTGGTCCCGCAGGGCCTTGGTCTCCTGGATCGAGATCTCATCGACGGGGAGGGTGGTCATGATGTCGACGTTATCCACCCGTGATCGGAAACGGCTGTGCATCCGTCCGTCCGCCGCGTCGTTGGCATCGATCGGTGGCAAATGTCGGTCATGGGGCGGGTAAACAAGCATTTCGCACCGATCGATGCAGTATCGATCGAGGGGAGAGGTGGATGCTGCGGCACGGTTCCGCCGCGTGAGGATTTCGTGAGGGCGCCCGCCCGGGCCGTAGGGATTCCGTGAGGATGCCGTCAGGATGCCGTTCGGCAGGAGTAGTGTCGCCGGACGTGTCGGAAGAATTGAGAGAGGGCGGCGATGCGCCGGCGGTCAAGCGCATCCTCATCGGCGAACCCCTGACGAGCGCCCAGGTCGACGACCAGTTGCTGCCGAAGCGCATGGCCCTGCCGATCTTCGCGTCGGACGCCCTCAGCTCGGTCGCCTACGCCCCGCAGGAACTCGTGATGATCCTGCTGATCGGCGGGCTCACGTTCCTCTCCTTCACCCCGCTCGTCGCGGTGGCGGTCGTGGTGCTGCTGATCGTGGTCGTGCTCAGTTATCGCCAGCTCATCAAGGCGTATCCCTCGGGCGGCGGCGACTACGAGGTCGCCTCGAAGAACCTGGGCGAGATCCCCGGCGTGATCGTGGCGGCCGCCCTGCTCGTCGACTACGTGCTGACGGTCGCGGTGTCGGTCGCCTCCGGTGTCGACAACATCATCTCGGCGCTGCCCGGCCTCGACCCGTTCCGCGTGGAGCTGGCGGTCGGGTTCGTGATCCTCATCATCATCGTGAACCTGCGCGGAGTGCGCGAGGCATCCCTCGTCTTCGCGATCCCCACCTACGTCTTCATCGGCTCGGTCGGGTTGATGATCGTGACCGGACTGGTGCGCACGTTCCTCGGCGATGCGCCGGTCGCCTCCAGTGCCGACTTCTCGGTGCAGGCCGAGAACCTCAGCCAGGCCGCGGTGATCCTGCTGATCCTTCGCGCCTTCTCGAGCGGATGCTCCGCCCTCACCGGCGTCGAGGCCGTGTCGAACGGAGTGCCCGCCTTCCGCGCGCCGAAGGTACGCAACGCGCAGTCCACCCTGGTGCTCATGGGCACGATCGCCATCTGCCTGTTCTCCGGCCTCACCGCCCTCGCGCTCATCACCGGCGTGCACTACGCCGAGAACCCCTGCGATCTCATCGGGTTCGACTGCACGAACCCGCAACCCAGCCTCATGGCGCAGATCGCTTCCGCGACGTTCGGCGGTGGAAGCATCCTGTTCTTCGTCGTGCAGGCCGCCACCGCGTGCGTGCTGCTGCTCGCGGCCAACACCGCGTTCAACGGATTCCCGCTGCTGGGCGCCGTGCTCGCCCGCGACGGCTACGCCCCGAAGTCGCTCAACACCCGCGGCGACCGCCTGGTGTTCTCGAACGGCATGATCCTGCTGGGCATCGCCGCGATCGTCGTGCTCGTGGTGTTCCAGGCGAAGCTGACGACGCTGATCCAGCTGTACATCATCGGCGTGTTCGTGTCGTTCTCGCTCGGGCAGATCGGCATGGTGCGGCACTGGCGGCGCGTGCTGCGCGGGCACGGTGCGGCGTCTCACGACGGGGGCGCGGCATCCGATCGCCGATCCGCCCGCGTGGGCCTGGTGATCAACTCGGCCGGCGCGACGCTCACCGTGCTGGTGCTCCTCATCGTCACGATCACGAAGTTCACGCACGGCGCGTACCTGGTGTTCTTCGCCATCCCGATCCTGGCGTTCCTCATGCTCGGCGTGAAGCGGTACTACCGCGACGTCGACCACGAGATCGCGATCGACGACACGACGCGGTTCGGGGCATCCGGCGACGTCGCCATCGTGCTCGTCAACCACCTGCAGAAGCCGGTCATGAAGGCCATCGACTACGCGATCGCCGCGAAGCACGACAAGACCCTGGCCGTGCACGTGGCCGTCTCGGCGGATGCCGCCGCCGCCGTGCAGAAGGACTGGAAGGATCACCTCGTGCCGATCCCGCTGGTGATCGTCGAGTCGCCGTACCGGTCGTTCGCGCAGCCGGTCACGCAGTTCATCACGCAGTACCGCGAGAAGCACGGCTCGTCGGTGGTGACCGTCTACCTGCCGCAGTACATCGTCGGGCACTGGTGGGAATCGTTCCTGCACAACCGCCGCGCCCGCCGCCTCGCGAACCAGCTCATGCTGGTGCACGGCGTCTCGATCACGCTCGTGCCGTGGCTGCTCGACTCGTCGGAGCTCATCTACGGCCGTCGCTCCCGCCCGCTGCCCGGGCAGGAGCGAGCCGGTCGCCCGGTCGCCCCGGTGGTCGTCTCGGGCCGTCGCGCGCACCGGCCGGAGGGTCCGCCGCAGGAGTAGCGCCTCGCGTCGGCGGGCCGGCCGCTATCGTGAGTGCATGACCCGTCGTCGGCGCCGCATCCGCAAACGCCCGTATCGCACACCCGGTCTGTGGCTGATCTGGATCGGAAGCCTGCTCATCCTGGCGTCCGTCCCGCAGTTCTTCTTCGGAATCCCGGTATCGGACGGTTTCGCGCCCGCCGGGCTGAGCCTCGGGCCACTGACCCTCATCGCCGGCGTCATCCTCTACTTCTCCCAGCGGCCCGGTCGCGGCGATGGAACCTTCGACGACAGCGCGACCTTCCGGTGGACCGACATCTCGCAGCCATGAGCGCCGCCGATTCGGACATCACCGACGGTCGGGGCCAGGCACTGGGCGCCATCGCCCGCAACAGCGCCGACCACCCGATCGAAGCCTTCATCGATCGCGAGGTGGTGTCGTGGCATCCGCCCTATGCGCGGAAGGTCGCGGCTCTACGCGCCGCGATGGAACCCGAGGCACGCGCGCGATGGGAGTCCACCGTGGCCGAGAAGATCCGGTCGAATCCCGGGGCGCGCGACGAGCTCGCCCCGTCACCCTGGCGGAACTCCCTGCGCGTGATCGGCGTCGTCGCGGCGGCGGCGACCCCGGCGGGCATCCTGGCAGGGCTCGGGCTGGGCCGCGGCAGCACAGTGCTCGATCCGGCGACAGGCGCCGTGGTGATCGCCGTGGCCGGAACCATCGCCGTCGGCGCACTCGGCGGCTCTCTGGTCCGCCCCGCCCGGATGGGTGTACCGAGTCGATTCGCGGCCGGAGCACTCTGGATCGCGACGGTCGGCACCCTCGGCTCCGTCGTCGCACTGCAGCTGCGCCGCAGCCAGTGGGCGGACGACACCTTCGCCTGGTGGTGCGTCGCGGTCGCCGCAGGAGTCCTCGGCCTCGCCCTCGCCCTCGCGGTGGGCGTCTCGCGAAGGCGCACGGCTGCCGGCGATCGCTTCACCGACCGAGACGCGGATCACCTCCGCCGTGGCGTCCTGCAGTCCGTCCTCGACGAAACGGAAGGCGCGATCGTCGATGCGTGGGGGAGGGTAGACGCGGCTACCCGCGCCTCGATCGAACGCGAGCGCGATACCGCACTGGACTCCGTGCTCGAGCGCGACCCGAGCGCGATCGACGCGGCGTGGATGCGTGCGGTGCCCCCGGGCATCCGCGGACTCCCCCACGCGGTCGACGAGATCCACAGCTCGATGCACCTCGGGGCAGCACAGCTCGCTGATCGTGAAGCCGGCGGACGATACGGGCATTTTGTCACCATGGCGCGCCGCGAGCACTGACGGTTTCAGGCCACCAGCAGCAGCGCCAGTACCGCCACCGCGACGGTCGGGATCGCCGCGATCGTGCCCCACATCATGAACAGGCCCCAACGGATCTCGACGCCGAGAGCGGCGATTCGGTGGTGCCACAGCAGGGTCGCGAGCGATGCCCACGGCGTGATGAGCGGACCGAGGTTCACTCCGATCAGCAGTGCCATGAGCGCGACGGGGTCGCCGGCCGCCGGCTCGAGCACGAGATAGGCCGGCAGGTTGTTGATCGCGTTGGCGCTGACCGCGCCGAGAGCGGCGAGACGGAAGAGGTCGCCAGGACCGTCGCCGGCGATCGGGGTCGTCAGGAAGTCCAGGATGCCGCGGGCATGGAGCGTCTCGACGATCACGAACAGCGCGGCGGCGAGCGCGAGCGCCTGCCACGGCACGAGACCGAGCCGCAGTGCACGCCGCCGGCGTACGGCGAACAGCACGATCAGGGCGAGGGCGGCGACGGATGCCGGAATCCAGACGTCGTGCGACAGGGCGAGCAGCGGCATGAGCACGACCAGGATGCCGGTGGCCGACCAGAAGAGCACGGGATCGGCCGAGCGGCGCGGCGGCGGCACCTCGTAGGCGGCGAACAGAGTGCGCCGATGCACGAGGGTGAGGATCGCCACCGGGATCAGGATGCCGACGAGCGTGGGCGCCCAGCTCAGCGCGAAGAACGTCCCGGGACCGCCCATCTGCGACGCTGCGAGCAGGTTCGTGAGATTCGACACCGGCAGAGCCAGCGATGCGGTGTTCGCGAGCCACACGGTCGCCAGCGCGAAGGGGATCGGCGGCACCCCGATGCTCTGCGCCAGCACCACCACCACGGGCGTGACGATCACGGCGGTCGTGTCGAGCGAAAGGAACACCGTGCTCACCACGGCGAGCGCGATCACGAGCCCCCAGAGCAACAGAACCCGGCCGCGACCCCAGCGGGCGAGGCGCTGGGCGACCACGTCGAACACGGCGGCGTCGCGGGCGAGCTCGGCGACGATCGTGATCGCGACCACGAACCCGAGAACAGGGGCGATGCGCGCGCCGAGCGCCCCGGCATCCGCCCCCGGCAGGATGCCGGTGAGCACGCACACGACCGCGACCGCGACGAGCCCGCCGACGATCCACGTGCCGGCCCCGAGTCGCCGCGTCTTGTCTCCCACCTCGTGAGCATAGATCTCCCGAGCCCCGGAGGAGCGGATGCCGTGAGCAAGGCGCATGCATCGGCGCGAGCACCGTACGGGAACCGTGAGGATCGTCGAATGCCCGGCGCCCGCGGAGTTGTATCGGTGACGTGCTCGACATCCTCTACCTCGCGCTGACTCTCGCGCTGTTCGCCCTCGTCTCGTTCGCCGCGAAGGGGGTGGAGAAGCTGTGATCGTCTTCGAGATCATCGCCGCGGCCCTCGCTGCCGCGGCCGTCGTCTACCTCGTGATCGCCCTCGTCGCGGCGGAGCGCATCTGATGGGCGCCGAGATCTGGTTCGGCGTGCTGCAGGCCGCCGTCCTCATCGTCGCCCTCGTGCTGCTCTACCGCCCGCTCGGCGATTACATCGCGCACGTCTTCACGAGCCCGCGCGACGCCCGCGTCGAGCGCGGCGTGTACCGCGTGATCGGCGTCGACCCGGCATCCGAGCAGACCTGGCGGGCCTACGCCCGCAGTGTGCTGGCGTTCTCGGTCGTGGGTCTGCTGCTCGTCTACGGACTGCAGCGGCTGCAGGCGTTCCTGCCCGAGTCGCTCGGCCTGCCCGCCGTGCCCGAGGGCCTCGCGTTCAACACCGCGGCGTCGTTCGTGGCCAACACCAACTGGCAGTCGTACTCGCCCGAGCAGACCATGGGCTACACCGTGCAGCTCGCAGGTCTCACGGTGCAGAACTTCGTGTCGGCGGCGGTGGGCCTCGCGGTCGCGGTCGCGCTGATCCGCGGCATCGCCCGCCGCGGCTCGACCACGATCGGCAACTTCTGGGTCGACCTCATCCGCGGACTCGGACGCCTGCTGCTGCCGATCTCGATCCTCGCGGCGCTCGCCCTGCTCGCGGGCGGTGTCGTGCAGAACTTCGCCGGCTTCACCGACATCACCACGGTCGCGGGGAACCCGCAGACGATTCCAGGCGGACCCGTCGCCTCGCAGGAGGCCATCAAGCTGCTCGGCACGAACGGCGGCGGCTTCTTCAACGCCAACTCCGCGCACCCCTTCGAGAACCCCACCGGGTTCACCAACCTGCTGCAGATCCTGCTGATCCTCGCGATCCCGTTCGCGCTCCCCCGCACGTTCGGCCGCATGGTGGGCGACCACCGCCAGGGCTACGCGATCGCCGCCGTGATGGGCACGATCTTCCTCGTCTCGACGTTCGCGCTCTCGGCCCTCGAACTCGCCGGCCGCGGCACCGCCCCCGAGCTCGCCGGAGCCGCGATGGAGGGCAAGGAGGTGCGCTTCGGCATCCTGGGCTCGACCCTGTTCGGCAGCGCGAGCACCCTCACCTCCACCGGTGCGGTCAACTCCATGCACGACTCGTACACGGCGCTCGGCGGCATGATGCCGATGCTCAACATGATGCTCGGCGAGGTCGCCCCCGGTGGCGTCGGATCGGGTCTCTACGGAATGCTCGTCCTCGCGATCCTCGCCGTCTTCGTCGGCGGGCTGCTCGTGGGCCGCACGCCCGAGTACCTCGGCAAGCGCATCGGCCCGAAGGAGATCAAGCTCGCGAGCCTGTACATCCTCGTCACGCCGACCCTCGTGCTCCTCGGCACGGCGCTGAGCTTCGCGATCCCCGGCATCCGGGCGGACGTCGAGGCCACCAGCATCCTGAACCCCGGTGTGCACGGCATGAGCGAGGTGCTCTACGCGTTCACGTCGGCGGCGAACAACAACGGCTCGGCGTTCGCCGGTCTCACCGCCAACACCCCGTGGTTCAACACCGCGCTCGGCGTGGCGATGCTGCTCGGGCGCTTCCTGCCGATCGTTCTCGTGCTCGCCCTGGCAGGTTCCTTCGCCGCGCAGGAGAAGGTGCCCGAGACCGTCGGCACCCTGCCCACCCACCGGCCGCAGTTCGTCGGCCTGCTCCTCGCCGTGACGGTCATCGTCACCGCGCTCACCTACTTCCCGGTGCTCACCCTGGGCCCGCTCGCCGAAGGACTCGTCTGACCATGACACTCATCACCACTCGAGAAGCGGATGCCGCGGCATCCGCCCCGTCCACCGAGAAGGCGCCGCGCACGTTCGGCTGGCCGCAGCTCGCCGCCGCCCTGCCCGGTGCGCTGCGCAAGCTCAATCCGACCGCCCTCGTGCGCAACCCCGTGATGCTGATCGTCTGGGTCGGCGCCGCGTTCACGACCGTGCTCGCGATCGCCGAGCCGTTCCTCGGCGGCCCCGGAGAGTCGGGCGGCACCCCCGTGCCCGCGCCGTTCACCGCCGGGATCGCCGTGTGGCTGTGGCTCACCGTGCTCTTCGCGAACGTCGCCGAGTCGGTCGCCGAGGGCCGCGGCAAGGCGCAGGCCGCGAGCCTGCGCAAGACCCGCACGAGCACCATGGCGCGACGGGTTCTCGCGGGGGGCCCTTCGACAGGCTCAGGGACCCAGCTTCTCGACGCGGAGACGGCGACCGAGAGCGTCTCGTCGGCCGAACTGCAGCGCGACGACCTCGTGATCGTCGAGGCGGGCGAGCTCATCCCGGGCGACGGCGACATCGTCGCGGGCATCGCGACCGTCGACGAGTCGGCGATCACGGGCGAGAGCGCCCCGGTGATCCGCGAGTCGGGCGGCGATCGCAGCGCCGTCACCGGCGGTACGCGCGTGCTGTCCGACCGGATCGTCGTGCGCATCACCTCCCAGCCGGGCGAGACGTTCGTCGACCGCATGATCGCACTCGTCGAGGGTGCGAGCCGTCAGCGCACTCCCAACGAGATCGCGCTGAACATCCTGCTCGCGAGCCTGTCGATCGTGTTCGTGATCGTCGTGCTCGCCCTCAACCCGATCGCGTCGTACGCGGCGTCGCCGGTCAGCATCCCGGTGCTCATCGCCCTGCTCGTGTGCCTCATCCCGACGACGATCGGCGCGCTGCTCTCGGCCATCGGCATCGCCGGCATGGACCGCCTCGTGCGGCGCAACGTGCTCGCGATGTCGGGCCGCGCGGTCGAAGCCGCCGGAGACGTCACCACGCTCCTCCTCGACAAGACCGGAACGATCACCTACGGCAACCGCCGCGCCCACGAGGTGCTGCCGCTGCCCGGCGTCGACGCCGACGAACTGCTGCGCGTCGCCGCTCTCGCCTCGCTCGCCGACCCCACGCCCGAGGGCGCGTCGATCGTCGATCTGGCGGCGAGCCGCGGCATCCGCATCGACGAGCAGACGGATGCCGTCGTCGTGCCGTTCACGGCGCAGACGCGCATGAGCGGCCTCGACCTCGCCGACGGCACGCAGATCCGCAAGGGCGCCGGCTCCGCGGTGCGGGCGTGGCTGAGTGGGGACCCTTCGACAGGCTCAGGGACCCAGCTCTTGGACGAGCTGACGGATGCCGTCGCCTCCAGCGGCGGCACGCCCCTCGTCGTCGCGGTGAAGGGCCCGTCGACAGGCCCAGGGACCGGCAAGGAGGAGATCCTCGGCGTCGTGCACCTGAAGGACATCGTCAAGGACGGCCTGCGCGAGCGGTTCGACGAGCTGCGCAGCATGGGCATCCGCACCGTCATGATCACGGGTGACAACCCGCTCACCGCGAAGGCGATCGCCGCCGAGGCCGGGGTCGACGACTTCCTCGCCGAGGCGACCCCCGAGGACAAGCTCGCCCTCATCCGGCGCGAGCAGGAGGGCGGGCGCCTCGTCGCGATGACCGGCGACGGCACGAACGACGCCCCGGCACTCGCGCAGGCCGACGTCGGCGTGGCGATGAACACGGGCACATCGGCAGCGAAGGAGGCCGGCAACATGGTCGACCTCGACTCCGACCCGACCAAGCTCATCGACATCGTGCGCATCGGCAAGCAGCTGCTCATCACGCGCGGCGCCCTCACCACGTTCTCGCTCGCGAACGACATCGCCAAGTACTTCGCCATCATCCCGGCGATGTTCATGGGCGTCTTCCCCGGCCTCGCGGTGCTCAACGTCATGCAACTGCACTCCCCGGCATCCGCCGTGACCAGCGCGATCATCTTCAACGCGATCGTGATCGTGTTCCTCATCCCGCTGGCGCTGCGCGGGGTGAAGTACCGCCCGGCGAGCGCCTCGCAGATCCTGCAGCGCAACCTGCTCGTCTACGGGCTCGGCGGCGTGATCGCCCCGTTCATCGGCATCAAGCTGATCGACCTCGTCGTCAGCCTCCTCCCCGGCTTCTAGCCGTCCGCCCTTCGTCTCGTCGCTCCGCTCCTCGCTCAGGAACCGGTTCCTGAGCGAGCGGAGCGAGACGAAGGGCCACCACAAGACTCTCCGAAAGGCCCCTCATGTCGTCCACCCGCACCACCGTCCGTACCGCGGGCGTCGCCGTCCGCGCGATGCTCGTCCTCACCCTCGTGCTCGGCGTCGGATACACGCTCGTCGTCACCGGCATCGGCCAGCTGATCCTGCCCGCGCAGGCGAACGGTTCGCACCTCGCCGACGACAGGGGCAGCGCGCTGATCGGCCAGTCCTTTACGGATGCCGACGGCGACGCGCTTCCCGAGTACTTCCAGTCCCGCCCTTCGGCCGCCGGCGACGGCTACGACGGCGCGGCCTCCAGCGGCAGCAACCTCGGCCCCGAGAACGCCGACCTGATCGCCGCGATCGAGGAGCGCACAGCCACCATCGCCGAGCGCGAGGGCGTCAGCCCCGCCGAGGTGCCGGCCGATGCGGTGACGGCATCCGGCTCGGGACTCGACCCGCACATCAGCGTCGCGTACGCCCTGCTGCAGGTGCCGCGCGTGGCGGCAGCGCGCGACCTCGACGAGGGCACGGTGCGCCAGCTCGTGGAGTCTAGGATTCAAGGGCGGGATCTGGGATTCCTCGGCGAAGAGCGCATCAACGTCGCCGAACTCAATCTCGCGCTCGATGAGCGGGAGGGCGAATGACACGAGAGCGGCGGGGCCGTCTCCGCGTTCTCCTCGGCGCGGCCCCCGGCGTCGGCAAGACCTTCGAGATGCTCGCCGAGGGGCGACGCCTGCTCGACGACGGCCGCGATGTCGTGATCGCGGTCGTCGAGACCCACGGCCGTGCCGCGACCCTCGCCCAGACGATCGGTCTGCCCGAGGTGCCGCGGCGCACCACCGAGCACCGGGGCATCGCGCTCACCGAGCTCGACGTCGACGCCGTGATCGCCCGCCGGCCCGAGATCGCCCTGGTCGACGAGCTCGCGCACACGAACGTTCCGGGTTCGCGGCATCCGAAACGCTGGCAGGACGTCGAGGCGATCCGGGATGCCGGGATCGACGTCGTCACGACCGTGAACGTGCAGCACATCGAGTCGCTCAACGCGGTGGTCGAGAAGATCACCGGCATCGCGCAGCAGGAGACGATCCCGGATGCCGTGGTGCGGGCCGCGGACGAGATCGAGGTCGTCGACCTGGCCCCGCAGACCCTCCGCGACCGCCTCTCGGCGGGTCTGGTCTACCCGGCCGAGCGCATCGACGCCGCTCTCTCGAACTACTTCCGGCTGGGCAACCTCACGGCGCTGCGCGAACTGGCCCTGCTGTGGCTCGCCGACGAGGTCGACAGCGCCCTGCGCAGCTACCGCGCCGAGCAGGGCATCGAAGGCACCTGGCAGGCCCGCGAGCGCGTGGTCGTGGCGTTGACCGGAGGCCCCGAGGGCGAGACCCTGCTGCGTCGCGGCGCCCGCATCGCCGCCCGTTCGGCGGGCGGCGAACTGCTCGCGGTGCACATCTCCACGCAGGACGGCCTGCGCGACGAGACCCCCGGCGCACTCGCGGCGCAGCGTGCGCTGGTCGAGTCGCTCGGCGGCAGCTTCCACCAGATCATCGGCGACGACATCCCCGGCGCCCTCGTCGAATTCGCGCAGGGAGCGGATGCCACGCAGCTCGTCATCGGCGTGAGCCGGCGCGGACGGCTGATGGCGGCACTGACCGGACCGGGCATCGGGTCCGAGGTCATCCGCCGCTCGGGCGACATCGACGTGCACATCGTCACGCACGCCGCGGCGGGCGGACGCATCGCCCTCCCCCGGATCACCGGCGGGGCGCTCGGCTGGCGACGGCAACTGCTCGGCTTCGCGGTCGCGCTCGCCTTCGGGCCGCTGCTGTCGTGGATCATGTTCGCGTTCCGCAGCCCCGAGTCGATCACCTCCGAGGTGCTCGCGTATCAACTGCTCGTGGTCGTGGTGGCCCTGATCGGCGGCATCCGTCCCGCCGTGTTCGCGGCCGTGCTGTCGGGCATCACCCTCGACTTCCTCTTCGTCGCGCCGCTGTTCACGATCACCGTCGCGCACCCCCTGCACGTGCTCGCCCTCGCCCTCTACGTCGTGATCGCGATCCTCGTGAGCATCATCGTCGACCAGGCCGCCCGCCGTGCCCGCACCGCCAAGCGAGCGACCGCCGAGGCCGAACTGCTCGCGGCCGTCGCCGGCAACGTGCTGCGCGGGGACAATGCCGTGCTGGCGATGGTCAGCCGCACGCGCGAGGCGTTCGGGCTGAGCGGCGTGCGACTGCTCACGGCCGAGGGCGAGGTGCTGGCCAGCGACGGCGAGCCGCTCGCCGACGGTCGCACCACGACGGTCGAGGTCGGCGCCTCGCACGCCGTGCTCGAACTCAGCGGCGATGCGCTGGACGCCCCGGCCCGGCGCCTGCTCGATGCGATCGTGGCGCAGCTCTCGGCCGCGATCGAGCACACCGGGCTGCGCGAGACGGCGAAGGAGGCCGCCGCACTGGCCGAGACCGACCAGGTGCGCAGCGCCCTGCTCTCGGCGCTCAGCCACGATCTGCGCCGCCCGCTCGCCTCGGCGGTCGCGGCGATCGGCGGACTGCGCGGAGCCCACGACCTCTCGCCCGACGACCGCGCCGAGCTGCTCGCCACGGCCGACGAGAGTCTCGCGACCCTGTCGACCCTCGTCACCGACCTGCTCGACGTCAGCCGGGTCGAAGCGGGCGTGCTCGCGGTCTCGTCGACGCGCCTCGATGCCACCGGCCCCGTCCTCGCCGCGGTCGACGAACTCGGTCTCGGGCCGGCCGACGTCGAGCTCGCCCTGGATCCGGCTCTCCCCGCCCTGCAGGCCGACCCGGTGCTGCTGCAGCGCGTGATCGTGAACGTGCTCGCGAACGCGCACCGCCACTCCCCCGCCGGAACCCGCGTGCTCGTGTCGACGAGCGCCCTGGGCGAGCGGGCCGAGATCCGCATCATCGACCGCGGCGAGGGCGTGCCGGTGGAGCGGCGCGACAGCATCTTCCAGCCGTTCCAGCGCTTCGGCGACACCGACAACACGACCGGCCTGGGTCTCGGACTCGCCCTGTCGCGCGGTTTCGCCGAGGGCATGGGCGGTAGCCTGACTCCCGAGGACACCCCCGGGGGCGGCCTCACGATGGTCATCTCACTGCCGCTGGCCGGCGCCGACACGGAGGACACGGAGTGAAGCTCCTCATCGCCGACGACGATCCGCAGATGGTGCGGGCGCTGCGCATCACGCTCGCCGCGCACGGATACGAGGTGGTCGTCGCGGCCGACGGTGCCGCCGCGGTCGCCGCCGCCGCCCAGACCCACCCCGACCTCATCATGCTCGACCTCGGCATGCCGCGACTCGACGGCATCGAGGTGATCCAGGCCCTGCGCGGCTGGACGAACGTGCCCATCATCGTCGTCTCGGGACGCACGGGCTCAGCCGACAAGGTCGAGGCGCTGGATGCCGGGGCCGACGACTTCGTCACCAAGCCGTTCCAGGTCGACGAGCTCCTCGCCCGCCTGCGGGCGCTGTCGCGGCGCGCGGTTCCGGCCGGCGGCGAGTCGACCGTGGCGTTCGGCGACGTGGTCGTCGACCTCGCGACCAAGACCGTCACGCGCGGCGGATCGCGCGTGCACCTCACCCCGACGGAGTGGCGGATGCTCGAGCATCTGTCGCGGCATCCGGGAGCCCTCGTCACCCGCCAGGACCTGCTGAAGGAGATCTGGGGCAGCGAGCAGGTCTCCGACTCCGGCTACCTGCGGCTGTACATGTCGCAGCTGCGCAAGAAGCTCGAGCAGGAGCCCAGCGCGCCCGTGCACCTGCTGACCGAGTCGGGGATGGGCTACCGCCTCGTCGTCTGAGCCGCGTTATCGCGGGGTGACGGTCACCTGAACCTCGTCGCCGATGTCCTTGCCGAGTGCCTTGCGAACCTTCGCGCTCAGCGAGACCATGTGACCGCCGGTTCCCGTGACCATCGCACCGACGTTCTCCAGGATGAGGTCGTCGACCACGGCATCGACCCTGACGGTCTTCCCCGTGCCGAAGAACTCGGCCGAATCCGGGATCTCGACGCAACTCCACGTCTCGCCCTTGACGTCGACGCCGATCGCCGTGGTGAATGTCTTCTTCTCGGTGGCCATGCGCACACGATACCGAAGTGATGTCTCAGCGAGCCGCCCGCCCCCGCACGACCCCGATCACGCCCGCGAGCACGAGCACGACGGCGACCACGAGGGCCGCGATGCCGGTCGGCACGCTCTCCGGGGCGTCGGTGAAGCGTCCGACGGCGAGCCAGACGAGGCCCCATGCCGTCGCGAGCGCCGGGGCGATGCGGCCGGTCACGAGTGCCGCCGCGACACCGATGACCGCCACCACCACGAGCACGGCGACGGCCCAGACATCCGCCTGATCCGCCCAGTCCGCCGGGGCGATCTGGGTGAACCACGCCGCGGTGTTCGCCACCGTCGCGATCGTGACCCAGCCGAAGTGCAGGCCGTTGGCGCCGTCGGTGAGGATGCGGTCGGCGAGGTTCTTCGCGGGGAACCGCCCGAGGAGCACGATCACCCGGGCGAGCACCGCCACCAGCAGCGCGATCACGATCACCGTGAGCCACAGCGTCAGGAACCGCGCGGTCACCAACCAGAGGCCGTTCAGCACCATCGATGCGGCGATCCATCCGCCGACGGCCTGTTGCCGAGCATCCGCCCGTTGCGCGGGCAGCGCCTGCCACACCGTGTACGCGAGCAGGCCGATGTAGATCAGCGACCAGATCGAGAACGCGGGGCCGGCGGGCGCGAGGTACGACCCCTGCGCCGAGAGTGCGCCGTCCTGCAGATCGTCGACGGATGCTCCGCCGAACGCTCCGGCGCCGACGGCGGCCGCGATCAGCATGAAGGATGCCGCGGCGATGATCAGGCTCTGTCGGGCGATGCCCTTCGTCTGTGACTCCATGCCCCGGACGATACCGAGGGGTCGGCGCCGCCGCAGGGGCCTTGACTCTCGCCTGGCAATTGTCTAGCCTGGCTAGCGAATTGGGCCGGCCGCACTGCGCTTCGAGAATCGGCCGGATTCAGGCCGCAACCGCCGCGTCGATCAGCACCTCGGCGGCACCCCGCGCCTGAGCCGCGACCGCCGCGTCGCCCGAGATGGCCGCCGTGCTCTGTGCACCCTCGGCGAGGATCGACAGCTGCGCGGCGAGGAGGGGCGAGGCGCCCGTGCTCGCGACCAGGCCCGACATGTACTCCTGGAACGACGCCTTGTGCGAGCGCACGATCTCGGCGACCTCGGGATTCGTGCCGCCGAGCTCGCCGAACGCGTTGATGAACGCGCAGCCGCGGAAGTCGTCGGTGCAGAACCAGTCCTCGAGGTACCCGTAGACGGCGAGCAGGCGGGCGCGAGGGTCGCCCCCGGCATCCGTCACGGCGGCCGTCAGGCCGGACTCCCACTCGCCGTGCTTGCGCTCGAGCACCGCCGCGACGATGTCGTTCTTCGCGGGGAAGAGACCGTAGAGGCGGCGCAGCGACACGCCGGCGGACTGGCGCAGCTCGTCCATGCCGACGGCCGCGTATCCCTTGCGGTAGTAGAGCTCCTCGGCGGCGGAGAGGATGCGTTCGCGTGCCTCGTCTTCGGTCATGCGAGAAGTCTACTTGACATGAGAACGATCGTTCTCTAGATTGATCACATCAGGCGAGAACGATCGTTCTCACCGAACCGAAAGGATCAGGATCATGGGTTACATCACCGTCGGGAACGAGAACAGCACCCCGATCGAGCTCTACTACGAAGACCAGGGTTCGGGTCAGCCCGTCGTGCTGATCCACGGCTACCCGCTCGACGGCCACAGCTGGGAGCGCCAGACCCGCGAACTCCTCGCCCAGGGCTACCGCGTCATCACGTACGACCGCCGCGGCTTCGGCGGATCGTCGAAGGTCAACGCCGGCTACGACTACGACACCTTCGCCGCCGACCTCAACACCGTGCTCGAGACCCTCGACCTGCGCGACGTCGTGCTCGTCGGCTTCTCGATGGGCACCGGAGAGCTCGCCCGCTACGTCAGCCGCTACGGCTCCGACCGCGTCGCGAAGCTCGCCTTCCTCGCCTCGCTCGAGCCCTTCCTCGTGCAGCGCGACGACAACCCCGAGGGCGTGCCGCAGGATGTCTTCGACGGCATCGAGGCCGCTGCCAAGGGCGACCGCTTCGCCTGGTTCACGCAGTTCTACAACGACTTCTACAACCTCGACGAGAACCTCGGATCGCGCATCAGCCAGGAGGCCGTCACCGGCAGCTGGAACGTCGCGATCGGCAGCGCGCCTGTCGCCGCCTACGCCGTCGTCTCGTCGTGGATCGAGGACTTCCGCGCCGACGTCGAGGCCGTGGCCGCCGCCGCGAAGCCCACGCTGATCCTGCACGGCACGAAGGACAACATCCTCCCGATCGACGCCACCGCCCGCCGCTTCCACCAGGCGGTTCCCGCGGCCGAGTACGTCGAGGTCGAGGGCGCCCCGCACGGCCTCCTCTGGACCCACGCCGACGAGGTCAACGCGGCGCTGAAGGACTTCCTCGCGAAGTAACCCCGCCTCACGGCATCCGTCCGGCCCAGCGAAAGTCCCGCCGCCCATCCGGGTGGCGGGACTTCTGCATCGATCGGTGCGAAACGTCGGTTCTGGACCGCCATATCCGACATTTCGCACCGATCAGTGCGCTTGTGGGGCGGCCTCGCGAACTCAGCCTCGCGAACTCAGCCGCGCATGGCGACGCCGCGGCGCCAGTAGCCCATGAACGCCACCTGGCCGCGGTCGATGCCGAGGTCCTTGACGAGGTGACGGCGGAGGGTCGTGACCACACCGCTCTCGCCGGCGATCCAGAAGTACCGATCGCCGGGGGCGTCGGATGCCGCGATCTCCTCGCCCAGCCCCGAGTACGCCGGCGTCTCCCACAGCAGATCGTCGCTCTCGATGTCCTTCACCGCGATCTCGTCCGAGGCATCCGCGTCTCCGAGGTGCGCGAGCACCGCCGGAATGACCTGGAGCCCGTGGGCCTGGTCGGCGTCGCGCGCCAGCCAGTGCACCTCGACCCCGGCGGGAGCGTCGATCGCGAGCTCGTCGGCCGCCGACGGCACCTCGATGAACGCCGTGCCGCGCAGGTCGCGCGGGGCGTCTTCGAGGATGCGCGCGATCGCGGGGGCCGCGGTCTCGTCGCCCACCAGCACGACCGAGGGCGCATCGCCGGGTCGGTACTCGGTGCCGCCGCCCGCGACCACGCCGCGACGCGGTCCGATGATGATGAGCTCCTGGCCAGCTTCGGCCGCGCTCGCCCAGCGCGACGCGGGACCGGTGAGGCCGGGCGCGAGGTGCAGCACGAAGTCGATGTCGACCTCGGTGTCGCCCGAGGCCGGATCGACCCGCAGGTCGCGGATCGAGTACGTGCGCATGGTTCCGCGCTCGTCTTCGGGCACGGCCAGGAACGACGCCCACCAGTCGGGGGTGTCGCGCTCCAGCGGGGGCAGGATGCCGGATGCCGGCGGGAAGATCAGCTTGATGCGGGCGTCGAACACCCCACCCGGCGTGCCGAACTCGTCGAGGTCCGCGCCACCGAAGGTCACCCGCACGAAGTTGGGCGAGACGCGCTCGACCCGGCGCACCTCGGCACGGGCGAGGATGTACGCGGGCTTCTCGGTGGTGGTGGTCTCAGCGGACATGGTGCCTCCCGATGGGTGTGACCATCGGCTTGCCGGAGACCGGGTCGATGGTGATCTGATTGGCGAGGCCGAAGACCTCTTCGACGAGTTCGGCGGTGACGACCTCGGCCGGGGCGCCGATCGCGTGCACGCGCCCCTCCTTCATCGCCACGAGCTCGTCGGCGTAGCGCGCGGCGAGATTCAGGTCGTGCAGCACCATCACGATCGTGGTGCCGCGGGCGACGCTGAGGTCGGTGAGCAGGTCGAGCACCTCGACCTGGTGGGCGACATCGAGGAACGTGGTGGGCTCGTCGAGCAGCAGGATGTCGGTCTCCTGCGCGAGCGCCATCGCGATCCACACGCGCTGGCGCTGTCCGCCCGAGAGTTCGTCGACGCTGCGGTCGGCGAGCTCGGTCACCCCGGTGGCGTCGAGCGCATCGGCGACGACCTCGTAGTCGTGGGCGCTCCAGCGGGCGAGCGTCTTCTGATGCGGATGCCGTCCGCGCCCGACGAGGTCGGCGACGGCGATCCCCTCGGGGGCGACCGGCGACTGCGGCAGCAGTCCCAGGATGCGGGCGACCTCTTTGGTCGGTCGCGCGTGCACGGACTTGCCGTCGAGCACGATCTGCCCGGCGGCCGGCGAGAGCAGGCGCGCCAGCGAGCGCAGGAGCGTCGACTTGCCGCATCCGTTCGCCCCGACGATCGTCGTGATCTTGCCGGGCGCGACCGTGAGGTCGAGGCCGTCGATGATGGTGCGGTCGCCGTAGGAGAGGGTGACCCCTTCGGCCGACAGGCTGTGCGAGACGGTCACAGCGATCCTCCCGAGCGGTTGGTGCGGATGAGCAGGTAGATCAGATACGGCGCGCCGAGCACGCCGGTGACGACGCCGACCGGGTAGCGGGTGCCGAGCAGGAACTGGGCGATCAGGTCGCTGCCGAGCACGAGCACGGCGCCGACGAAGGCGCTGGGCAGCAGCAGGTTCGCGCCGGGGCCGGTGATGCGTGCAGCGATCGGACCGGCCATGAACGCGACGAAGGCGATCGGCCCCGTCGCGGCGGTCGCGAAGGCGAGCAGGGTGACGGCCCCGAGGATGAACAGCAGGCGGGTGACGTTCACGCGGATGCCGAGGCCGGATGCCGAGTCGTCGCCGAGCTGCAGGGCGCCCAGCGCCCGCCCCTGCGACAGCATCAGCGGAACGATCACGGCCGCGGCGATCGCCATCGGCAGCACCCGCTCCCACGAGGCGTTGTTGAGGCTGCCGGTGAGCCACTGCATCGCGGTCTGGATGTCCCAGTTCGCGGCGCGCGACAGCATGTACGAGATGAGGCTCTGCAGCATGGCCGCGACGCCGATGCCGATCAGGATGAGCCGGGTGCCCGCGAAGCCGCCCTTGATCGAGAGCAGGTAGATCACGAGCGCGGTGAGCACGGCTCCCGCCAGCGCGAAGACCGAGACGACCGGGCCGTTGAGCGACAGCACGATGATGCCGAACACGGCCGCCGCGCCCGCCCCCGCCGAGATGCCGATGATGTCGGGCGAGGCGAGCGGGTTGCGCAGCAGGGTCTGGAAGCTCACGCCTGCGATGCCGAATCCGAAACCGGTGAGGATCGCGAGCACCGCGCGCGGCAGACGCAGGTCGCCGACCGTGAACGAGGCCCCGGGCACGGTCTCGCCGAGGATCACGCGGATGACCTCGTCGGGCGTGTAGAACGTGTTGCCGACCATGAGCGCGACGGCGAACAGCGCGAAGACGAGGATGCCGAGCACGATCGTCGCGCTGGCGTGGCGGCGGTGGCGCGCACGGCGCCCGGCGACGATGGCGGCGACGCGGGCGGATGCCGTCTGCTCCGGGCGGTCGAGCGTGTGTTCGGGGGCACCGGCGGGGCCGGTGCTTCCCGAGGATTTCGTGCGGTCGGTCGTGGTCACAGCTCACGCACCTTCTGACGGCGGACGATCCAGATGAAGAACGGGGCGCCGATGATCGCGGTGATGATGCCGACCTGGATCTCTTCGGACGACGGCGAGATCACACGGCCGACGATGTCGCTCGCGGTCAGCAGCGCGGCGCCGGCGACCGCCGAGAACGGCAGCAGCCAGCGGTGGTCGGTGCCGATCAGCATGCGGCAGACGTGGGGGATGACGAGGCCGACGAATCCGATCGGTCCGGCGATGGCGGTAGCGGCACCGGCGAGGATGACTGCGCCCAGGGCCGACAGCATCCGGGTGCGGAAGACGTGCTCGCCCAGCCCCTTGGCCATGTCGTCGCCCAGCGCGAGCGAGTTCATGCCACGCGAGCTGGCGAAGCAGATGAGAGCACCGACGAGGAGCACCGGGGCGGTGAGAGCGATGCGGGGCCACTCGGCGCCGCCGACGCCACCGACCTGCCACGACTGGAACGTCTGCAGCAGATCGACGCGGGGCAGCATGATGGCGCTGATGAGCGAGGCGAACGCGGCCGAGGTAGCGGCGCCCGCCAGGGCGAGTTTGAGGGGGGTCGCACCGCCGCGGCCGAGCGACCCGACCGTGTAGACGAAGGTCGCCGCGGCAGCGGCACCGACGATCGCGAAGGCCATCTGCCCGTAGGGGTTGGCCAGTCCGAAGAAGGCGATGCCGATGACGACGGCGAGCGATGCGCCGTTCGAGACGCCCAGGATGCCGGGGTCGGCGATCGGGTTGCGGGTGACGGCCTGCATCGTGGCACCCGAGAGAGCGAGCGCGGCGCCGACGAGCAGAGCGAGCACCGTGCGCGGGATGCGCTTGACGATCGCGGCCTGCTCGATCGTGTCGCTGTGGCCGCTGAACGCCGCGACGATGTCGTCGAACGACACGGCGCGCACGCCGAACGACACCGACAGGATGCTGAGGACCAGCAGGAGTACGACTCCGGCGAGAAGCCAGAGCGTGCGCACCAGCACCGGGCGCCGCAGGTCTGCGGCGCCCGGTGCGATGGTGGTGGTGGCGGTCACTGAGGTGTCACTCCGCGCGAGCGGACTGATCGATTACTGAGCGAGCGGCGCGGCCAGCAGGGCGAGGTAGTCGCTGAGACCCCACGGAATCGACAGCGGCGACGGGTTGGCGGATGCCGCGATCGGGGTGGCGTCGGGGAGGATCGCGATGCGTCCCTCGGCGATGGCCGGGATCTTCGACAGCAGCGGGTCGGCCTGCAGGGTCGCGATGAGCGACTCGTCGCCGTAGGTGGCGATCACGTCGACGTCGTCGAACTTCGCGGCGTCCTCGGCGCTCACCGACAGGTAGAACTCCTTGCTGTCGGCGGACTCCTCGACGATCGAGGGGAACGGCAGACCGAGGTCGTCGTGCAGGTAGCCGGGGCGCGTGTCGACGGCCGTGTAGTAGCCGATCTGGCTCAGGTCGGTCGGGTCGAAGAAGGCGAAGAGCACCTTCTTGTCCTTGAGGACGCTGTTCTCCTCGAGCGCTGCATCGGCGTCGGCGTGGAGGTCGTCGATGAGGGCCTGACCCTCCTCCTCGAGGCCGAGGGCCTTCGAGTTCATCTCGATCATCTCGTCGACCGGGGTGCCCCAGGCGATCTCGGGGTAGGCGACGACCGGAGCGATCTTGGAGAGGGTGTCGTACTCCTCCTGCGTCAGGCCGGAGTACGAGGCGAGGATGACGTCGGGGTTCGTGTCGGCGACGGCCTCGTAGTCGATGCCGTCGGCCTCGTCGAAGAGCACCGGCTCTTCGCCGCCGAGCTCGTCGAGCTTCTCCTCGACCCAGGGCAGGATGCCGTTGTCGTCGTCGTCGCCCCAGCTGGCCTTGCTGAAACCGACCGGCACGATGCCGAGCGCCAGCGGCACCTCGTGGTTCGCCCAGGCGACCGTCGCCACGCGCTCGGGCTTGGACTCGATCGTGGTCTCGCCGTAGACGTGCTCGATCGTCACGGGGAAGGCGTCGTCGGAGGCCGGGTTGGCGCCGGCATCCGAACCGCTCTCGGAGGCGGACGTCGCGCAGGCCGTGAGGCTCAGCGCGAGTGCCGCGGCGGCACCGACGGCGAGGAGACGAGAAGTGCGCACAGCAGATCCCTTCGGGTTGAGGAGGGGTGAGGCGCAGAGTCGCGCCGGTTTGGTAAGGCTGACCTAATGTAACCTGAAGTAAGGCGAACCTCAATTCGGGTGGCCGCATCGTTACCCGTATTCCAGTGGTCCCCGAGCCGGTTCCTGAGCGAGCGGAGCCGGATCCGGTTCCTGAGCGAGCGGAGCGAGACGAAGGGCCTCACCCCGGAAACGAAGAAGCCGGCCGGCTCCCGAAGGAGCCGACCGGCCTCATACGATCACGAGGGATCAGAGGGGGCGAATGTTCGCAGCCTGCATGCCCTTGGGGCCGCGCTCAGCGTCGAATTCGACCTTCTGGTTCTCGCGCAGCTCCTTGAAGCCGCTTCCGGTGATCGCCGAGTAGTGGGCGAACAGGTCGTCGGTGCCGTCATCGGGAGCGATGAAGCCGAAGCCCTTTTCCGCGTTGAACCATTTCACAGTGCCAGTGGCCATGTGTTTTCTTCTTTCTTTTTTGATGTGGCCGCTGTTGTACACGGCCGCAGCACCGCACCGGAGCATCCGATGGGTACAGGGTGACGCTCTCCGGCGAGGAGGCGTGAGATGAAGGTTTTTCGGAATCCGTGCCGAACCGATCGGCGCAGAAGTCGGATCCGTGTAGAGGGCCGCACACGTCTCGTGGAGATTCGCGGGCCGGTGATGAACGATCCCCCGGAAGGAGGAGCAAGGTCACCGTATCACGCCCGGTCGGGAGTTCACCTGGGCGGGCATGCGCGCACCCGCCGCGATGGCCGCCTCGGTGCGGGTGCTGACGCCGAGCTTGCGCAGCACGGCCGAGACGTGCACGCTCACCGTCTTGACGCTGATGAAGAGCTGCTCGCCGATCTGGCGGTTGCTCAGCCCCTCGGCCAGGAGGTCGAGCACCTGCCGTTCGCGGGCGGTGAGCGCGTCGGGATCGGACGCGGATGCCGTCGCCGCGCTGTCACCGCGCACCGGATCGAGCGAGAGCCCCGCCGCGTGCGCGAAGGTCGTGACCGTGGTCGTGAGGCGGGCGTGGCCGAGCGTCCGCGCAATCGTCGCGGCTTCGGCCAGCAGGGTCCCCGCCGCCGTTCGGTCGCCCGTGCGCAGCAGCAGTCGCGCTCGCTCGAGACGGGTGATGACGCGGAACACCACGGGCACGTCGTCTCCCTCGGCCAGGTCGATCGCTCGCTGCAACGCGGGGTCGGACGGCGACAGCAGCGCTTCGACGATCGGCGACCACGAGTCGGCGAGCAGCTGAGCGGGCTGCGCCGCCCAGGCATCCGCCACCCGTTCCGACACCGCAGCGGTGTCGTCGCCCTCGGCGCGCAGATCGGCGATGATCGCCGCCGCCTGCAGCAGCAGCCGCCTCTGGTGCAGCAGCACGGGGCCGTCGTCGTCGAGCATCGCGACGATCTCGGCGAGCGCACCGCGCAGGTCGCCCGCGCTCTCGGCCACGGCGACGGTCATCGTGATGAGGTCGTACCAGATCTGCCGCTCGGTCTGCCCGGTCTCGACGAAGGCCGGGCGCCATTCGCGCAGCATGTCGGCGGCCTCGGTCGACCGCCCGCGCCAGGCGAGTGCGCGCACCCGCGTCATGCTCGAGTACATGCGGAAGACCCGCAGCGCTCCCTGCCGGTGATCGCGCGACATCATCTCGTCGACCCGCTCGATCTCGCCGCGTTCGAACAGCGCGACCGACATGTTCTGCATCATGATCGAGCCCGAGCTGCGACCGACACCGAGCGATCGCGCGAGGGCGAGGCCTTCTTCGGCGATGAGCACCGCCTCGCCGTAGCGACCGAGCAGGGTGAGGGCGTCGGAGTAGTTGACGCGGTAGCGCAGGTCGGCGTTGGAGCTGCGGGCGAGGTCGCGCGCGCGGTCGAACTCCAGGATGCCGCCCGTGATGTCGCCCAGGTGTGCGAGTGAGACGCCGTGCACGTTCGCCGCGATCGACATCTGATCGCGGTCGCCCGCACGGCTCGCGATCCGCTCGGCCTCGTCGGCGACGCGGAGCGCATCGTGCAGTCGCCCGGCGACCATGTAGCGGCTGGCGAGCTGGTTGAGAACGGTGGCGTGCAGCGCGTCGTCGCCGACCCGCGCCGCGAGGTCGAGTGCCTGCTCGGTGAGCGGGATCGCCCCGGGGCGGCCAAGGTTGGCGAGGTACTGGGCCTTGTCGCGCAGCAGACGGGCATGGAGCCTCGGCGCGACCGTCTCGGGGTCGATCTCGTCGAGTGCGGCGCTGATCACGGCGAGTGCGCGTTCGCCGTCACCGGCGTTGCGGAGCACGGATCCGAGCGTCTGCAATAGGTCGACGTGCGAGAGCCCGGCGACGGTCGCGGCGTCGGGCACGCTCGGCCAGATCTCGAGCGCGAGCTCGCCGAAGCGCGCGGCGGCCGCGAACGCGAAGCGCCCCTTCGCATCGCGCATCGCGTCGATCGAGGCGAGGAGCGCCCGCGGTTCGTCCTGCGCGAGATGCCAGTGATGTGCGAGCGAGGCGGTGTCGACGCCGTCGGTTCCGTCGCGCTGCGCCTCGAGCGCCTCGGCGTAGGCGCGGTGCAGCCGAGACCGCTCTCCGGGCAGGAGGTCGTCGTGCACGGCCTCGCGCAGCAGCGCGTGCCGGAACCGGTAGAGGTCGGAATCGATCACCAGGATGCCGCCGCGCGCCGCCTCACGGATCGCCTCGTCGAGCCGATCCTCGGGCAGCCCCGCCAGCGTCGACAGCAGCGGGTGCGAGAGGGGGCGCTCGGCTCCCGAGGCGACCTGCACCACCCGCTGCGCGTCGTCGCCGAGGCGGTCGAAGCGGGTGAGGAGCACGTCGCGCAGGCCGTCGGGCAGCGGACCCGTCGTGCAGTCGGCGATCTCCTCGACGAAGAACGGCACTCCCTCGGCGCGCTCCTGCATGCGGGCGAGAGCGCCGTCGGAGACCGAGCGGCCGGTGAGCTGCTCGGCCAGGGCGCGCACGGCGTCGCCGTCGAGCCGCGGCAGAGTCACCCGCTCGATCAGGCGGGACCGCGTCGCCTCGACGATGAACCGGCTCACGGCATCACCCCGGCGCACGTCGTCGCTGCGGCAGCTGAGCAGCAGGAGCACCCGGCCCCGCGCGAGGGTGCGCAGCAGGAAGGAGAGGAGCGCGAGTGTCGACTCGTCGGCCCAGTGCAGGTCTTCGATCACGAGCACCTGCGGGGCCGCCTCGGCCGCGGTCTCGATGAGCGTGGCGATCGCGTCGCGCAGGCGGTCGGGGCTCGTGCGCGCCCGGTCGGCGGGCTCGTCGACGAGTTCGGGCAGCAGCATGCCGAGTGCCTCGGCACCGACGCCGACGGCCTCGCGCACGCGTTCGGCACCCAGATGCCCCACGATCGAGCGCAGGATCGCCGTGAGCGGGCCGTAGGCGGTGCGGGCCGCGCCGAGATCGAGGCACCAGCCCACGTGCACGTCGGCGCGCGTCGAGACCTCGGTCGCGAACTCGCGCAGCAGCCGCGACTTGCCGATACCGGCCTCGCCGTCGATCAGCACACCGACCGGGACCCCGTCGGCCGCACCCTCGAAGAGCCGGCGCACGAGGCCGATCTCGGCTTCGCGCCCGACCATCGCGGAGCTCGGCGCGAAGGAGGACATGCCTTCATCGTGCCACTCCCCTCCGACATCCGCCGGGCTCGCCCGATCACCGGCGCCGGGCCGGTCTCGGCGCAGTGCGACGACCGGATTCACCGGGCCGCGACCGGCTCGCGCGTCACACCGGCGGCGCGGCTGCGTGCGGGCGCTGCATCCGTCGTCGAGCCCTGCGGGGCGGGCGCCCGACGCCGGCCACGCACGACAGGAAGTGCGCTCGCCCGACGCCCCAGCATCCGCCCGATCACTCCCACCGGCCGCGGCACGATCTGGTCGGCGTGCTCGCGGATCGACCGGCGCCGTTCGATCGCCTGCTCCCGCTGCTGCTGCTCGAATGCAGTGACCACCTGGTGCGAATAGGTCTGCTCGTACATGAGGCCTCCTCGTTGTCGATATCCCTAGACAACGCTCTGAGGCCCCCTCCCGACATCGGACGGATTCCCTATCTTCGGCCGACCCACCCCCTTATGCGCCAGCCACCCCCTCCTGCACGGGGCAGAAGGGGGTGGCTGGACTGCAGAGGGGTGGCTCGGCGATCGAGCCCGCGTACGTCAGGCGTCGACGTCGCCCCGCCACTCGCCGGTCTCGGCGCCGCGCGTCTCGATGAACTCCTTGAAGTTCTCGAGGTCCTTCTTCACGGCGTGCGATCCGGCTCCCACGAGAGAGCCGACCTTCTCGACGAAGCCCTCGGGCTCCCAGTCGATCTGAACGGTGACCCGTGTCTTGATGTCGGAGAGCTTGTGGAAGGTCACGACACCCGCGTGCTCGGTGTCGCCGCCGATGCTGTTCCACGCGACGCGCTCGTCGGGGTGCTGCTCGGTGATCTCGGCGTCGAACTCGCGCTCGACACCGCCGACCTTGACCTTCCAGCGGTTGTGGGTGTCGTCGATCTGGGTGATCGACTCGACCTCCGACAGGAACTGCGGGAAGCTCTCGAACTGCGTCCACTGGTTGTAGGCGGTGGTGACGGGGACGTCCACGTCGATGGTCTCGATGATCTGCGCCATGGTGATTCCTCCTTGTAAGTCGGAGTCCTATTCAGCACGGCATCGCCGATCGAGACGACGGGGTTGACAGCACCCGTTCGAAGGCGGACGCTCGGCGCCCGGGTCAGGCGTGCAGCAGGTGCGCGCGCGCCGACGGACGCGGCACGTCGGGCGAGAGGATCGCGAGCACGCGCACGAGGGTCGTCATCCAGAGCAGCCCGAGACCGACGGCCATCGCCTCGAGCGCGGTCATCGTGATGAGACCGAACACCGCGAACAGCACGAACGCGACCGTGACCAGCGCCCCCACCCCGATCGTGGTGATGCTCAGTGCGCGCGGCGCCCCGGGCACGACGATCGCCGTCACGGTCATCGACGCAGCGAAGAACAGGAGCGTGATGGGCGCCACGATGTTGTGCGCCTCGGGGAAGCGGTGCAGCGGCAGCAGGCCCACCCCGGCGAGCGCGAACCCGGTGACGATCCACAGTCCCGAGGTGACCGCGATGCGTCCGAGCGCCGGGTCTCCGAGGATGCGGTGCAGGTCGCGGCCGATGTACGCACCGACCGTGCCGACCAGCGCACCGGCGACGACCAGGGTGCCGTTGAACGCCCAGGCGTCGTCGCCCATGCCGAGCTGCGAGAAGTTGATCTCCCACCATCGGGGGTCTGCGGCGGTCACCATCGCGAAGAGGGTGCCGATCACCAGATAGCCGAACAGGATGCTCGACAGGTCGGCTGTTCGCAGCCCGATGCCCGCCGCGAAGGCGAATCGTCCGCCCACGGCCGCGGCGAACCCGGTGACGAGGGCGCCGCCGACGAGGGTCAGCTCGAGGCCCTGCAGCCCGATCGCCAGCACCTGGGTGCCGAGGAGCACGCCCATGCCCGCGACACCGGCGAAGGCGACGGTGAGGGCGATCGCCGAGATATCGGTGATGATGCGCTGCCAGCGCGGCATGGGTGCGGTCTCGTTCCGACGATGCCGGAGCGTGCTCACGACGAAGGCGCCGCCGGCGATGACACCGGCGGCGGAGGCGGCGGGAAGCGCCAGGGAGCCGGAGCCGATGAGCATCCGAGGCTCGGGGCCCAGCAGCAGGAAGCCGGCGGAGGTGCCGAGCACGAAGCAGACGACCGTGGCCCAGACCGCGACGGTCTCGCCGCGCAGCCGTTGTCCCTGGTCCATGGGTACATCGAACCACTAACTGGTTACGCCGGTATATCAGCAATTGGTCGAAGCATCCACCCGTTCCCGCGCACACCGCGAGAAGCGGTGCTCCGGGACTACCGTGGGGACATGCGCATTCCCGCCGCGATCCGCGCCAGCCAGCGATCCCCGCTGCTGCAGGTCGTGAAATCCGCGGCGGCGACCATCGCCGCCTGGCTCGTCGCCGGATGGGTCTTCCCCTCTCAGCTGCCCGTGTTCGCCGCGATCGCCGCCCTCCTCGTCGTGCAGCCGAGCGTCAACCAGTCGCTCTCGAAGGCCCTCGAGCGCAGCATCGGGGTGATCGCGGGCGTCGTGATCGCGATGGGCCTGGGTCTGCTCCTCGGGTCCCCGAGCTGGATCGTGCTGCTCGCGATCGTCGTCGCGATGCTCGTGGCCTGGATCTTTCGCGCCTCCCCCGGCACCGGCAACCAGGTCGCGATCTCGGCCATGCTCGTGCTCGCCCTGGGCTCGTCGAGCCCAGAGTACGCGTTCGCCCGCATCATCGAGACGCTCATCGGCGTCGCGATCGGCATCGTCGTGAACGCCCTGATCGTGCCGCCCGTGCTCGTGGCCCCCGCGCGTCACCACCTCGGCCTGCTCGGTGCCGAGCTCGCGGCGAGCCTCGACCGGCTGGCCGACGCTCTCCCGAACCCGCAACCCCCGGCACGGATGCAGGAGCTGATGCTCGAGGCCCGCCTGCTGCGCCCGATGAAGGATGCCGCGGATGCCGCGATCGCCGCGGGCGAGGAATCGCTCACCCTCAACCCGCGCAGATCCACGCACCGCGCAGATCTGCGGGAGATGCGCGCGCTGCTCGAACGGCTGTCGCCGATCGTCACGCAGGTGATCGGGATGACCCGCGCCTACGCCGACCACTACGACGACTCGATCGGCGAGGAACCCGCGGTGATCGCCATCGCCGAGCAACTTCGACGAGCCGGGCACGACGTGCGCCTCGCCGTGCAGATCGCCGATGTCGCCCCCGAACCCGAGACGCTGACCTCCGCCATCCCGGCCCTCACCGCGCCGCTCGTGATCCGGCCGCCGTCGAGCCAGCACTGGATCCTCATCGGATCGCTCATGGAGGATCTCCGCCGTATCCGCGGCGAGCTCGTCGACGACGAGTGATCCGGCGGCGGCATCCGCACGTCGGAATGTCGGCCGGGCGGCCTACTCTGGTCCCATGAGCGACGTCACCCTCGACCGGGCACTCGCCGAACTCGCCGCCCTCGAAGACCCGAAGATGCGCGCGGCCAACGAGAAGCGCGGCGACGACCACGGCATGAACCTGAGCCGCCTGCGCGCGCTGGCGAAGACCATCAAGGTCGACCACCCGCTCGCGCAGGAGCTGTGGGCGACGGGCGAGACGCCCGCCCGCCTGCTCGCCCTCCTCGTCTGCCGCCCGAAGGACTTCAGCGCCGACGAACTCGACGCCATGCTGCGCGAGACCGATCCGCCGAAGGTCAACGACTGGTTCGTGAACTACGTCGCCAAGAAGACCCCGCTCGCCGAGGAGATGCGCCTGCGTTGGTTCGACGACGCCGATCCGACGGTCGCTGCGGCGGCCTGGTCGCTCACCTCGGTGCGGGTCGTCAAGGACGCCGACGGTCTCGACCTCGACCGTCTGCTCGACCTGATCGAGGCGCAGATGAAGGATGCCCCGGCACGGCCGCAATGGTCGATGAACGAGACGCTCGCGCAGATCGGCATCCATCATCCGGATCTGCGCGAGCGCGCCCTCGCGATCGGCGACCGCCTGCAGGTGCTCGCCGACTACCCGACGGCACCCGGCTGCACCTCTCCGTTCGCCCCGATCTGGATCGGCGAGATGGTGCGGCGAGCCGAGGGCTGAGCTACTTCGCGGCCACCATGGCGCCGGCTTCGGCGAATTCCTCGTCGATCTCGGCGTTCGCACGATACGTGAGCAGGCTCACCACCACAGCGGCGATCAGCGCGAAGACGAAGGCCGGGAGCAGCTCGTAGAGCCCCGTGTTCAGCGGCTTCCACAGGAACACGGTCGCCGCGCCGACGACCATGCCCGCGAGCGCACCCCAGTTGGTGAGCCGTCGCCAGAAGAGGCTGAGCAGGATGATCGGGCCGAACGCCGCACCGAAGCCCGCCCAGGCGAACGAGACGAGGCCGAGGATCGTGTCGTTCGGCGTGACCGCGAGCACGGCCGCGACGACGGTCACACCCAGCACGCCGATGCGCCCCAGCAGCACGAGCGTCTTGCTCGACGGCGGCGTCTTGCGGAACACCCTGTAGATGTCTTCGACCAGGGCCGACGAACTCACGATCAGCTGGCTCGAGACCGTGCTCATGATGGCGGCGAGCACGGCCGCGAGCACGAGACCGGCGACGAAGGGATGCAGCAGCGTCTGCGACATGAGCAGTACGACGGTCTCGGGGTTGGCGAGATCGATGCCGCGCTGGGCGATGAACGCGATGCCGACCAGGCCCGAGAACACGGCGCCGCCGAGGGAGAGCACCATCCACGAGATGCCGATACGGCGGGCGCTCTTGGCTTCCTGCGGCGAGCGCAGCGCCATGAAGCGCACGATGATGTGCGGCTGACCGAAGTAGCCGAGGCCCCAGGCGAGGGCCGAGACGATCGCCAGCAGGGTGCCGCCCGTGAGAGCCGTGCCCGACAGCAGCGAGAGGTGATCGGGGGCGACCTCGGCGATCAGGTCGCCCGTCTCCGCGAATCCGCCGATCGCCACGATGGCCGCGACGGGCACCACGATCAACGCGATCACCATCATCAGGCCCTGCACGACGTCGGTGAGGGATGCCCCGAGGAAACCGCCGAACAGCGTGTACGCGAGGGTGACCCCGGTGACGAGGAGCATCCCGACGAGGTAGTCGCCCTGGAAGGAGCTCTCGAAGAACACGCCTCCGGCGACCATTCCCGACGAGATGTAGAGCGTGAAGAACACGAGGATGACGACACCGGAGATGATGCGCAACAGGCGCGTGCCGTCGCGCAGCCGGTTCTCGAAGAAGCTCGGAACCGTGATCGAGTTGCGCGAGACCTCCGTGTACGCGCGGAGGCGCGGAGCGACGAGCAGCCAGTTCAGGTACGCGCCGATCGTCAGGCCGATGGCGATCCACGCCTCGATCAGGCCGGAGACGTAGATCGCACCGGGCAGACCCATCACGAGCCACCCCGACATGTCGGACGCTCCGGCGCTGAGCGCCGCGACCCACGGCGGCAGGTTGCGCCCGCCGAGCATGTAGTCCTCGTGGTCGGAGGTGCGGCGGAACGCGAACCATCCGATGAGGAGCATCCCGGCGAAGTACAGCGCGAGAGCGGCGAACGTGAAGATCTGGTCTGACATGGTCTCCCTTTCGGCGGCGTCGTGAGCCGCATCACGACCCGGCATCGTCGCCGCGTCGCGCTCCGATGATGTCAAACGAGGACGCGACCCGCCAGTTCTGCACACAAGGAGCATCAGTACATTGGAATGATGAGCACCCACATCGCGGCGGAGCCCGGTCAGATCGCCCCCATCGTCCTCTTCCCCGGCGACCCGCTGCGGGCCAAGTGGATCGCCGAGACCTTCCTGGATGACGCCGAGCTGTACTCCGAGACCCGCGGGATGCTCGGTTTCACCGGTACCTGGCAGGGTCACCGCGTCTCGGTGCAGGGTTCGGGCATGGGCCAGCCCTCGATGGCGATCTACGCGAACGAGCTGTTCGACTCGTACGACGTGCAGACGATCGTGCGCGTGGGCTCGTGCGGTGCGCTGACCGAGAAGCTCAAGGTGCGCGACATCATCATCGCGAACGCCGCGAGCACCGACTCGGGCATCAACCGGGTGCGCTTCCACGGGCTCGACTACGCCCCCGTCGCCGACTTCGCCCTGCTGCGCGCGGCGGTCGAGGCGAGCGAGAGCGAAGAACTCGATTCGGCCGTGCACGTGGGCCAGCTGTTCTCGAGCGACCAGTTCTACAGCACGCGTCCCGAACTCACGGAGCCCTTCGTGAAGCACGGCATCCTCGGCGTCGAGATGGAGGCCGCGGGCCTCTACACGCTCGCCGCCTTCCACGGCCGCCGCGCGCTCGCGATCTGCACGGTCTCCGACCACATCGTCACGGGCGAGGAGACCACGGCGCAGGAGCGCGAGCAGACCTTCGGCGACATGATCCGCATCGCGCTGCGCGCCGCGACCTCGGTCTGAGGCATCGACCGCCCGCGCCGGATGGGATGATCGAAGCACCATGGCATCCCTCCTCGACCCGGCCACCCTTCCCGACGGATCCGATGCGGATGCCGTCTACACGGCGTTCGTCGAATGGGCCGAGTCGACCGGCCTGACCCTCTACCCCGCGCAGGACGAGGCGATCATCGAGATCGTGTCGGGCAACAACCTCATCCTGTCGACCCCGACCGGCACCGGGAAGTCGCTCGTCGCGATCGGCGCGCACTTCGCCGCCTTGCTCGACGGACGCCGCAGTTACTACACCGCGCCGATCAAAGCCCTGGTGAGCGAAAAGTTCTTCGCACTGGTCGAGGTATTCGGCGCCGAGAACGTCGGCATGGTCACGGGTGATTCCTCGGTCAACGCGGATGCTCCGATCATCTGCTGCACCGCCGAGATCCTCGCGAACCTCTCGCTGCGGCAGGGGACGGATGCCGAGGTCGGCCAGGTCGTGATGGACGAGTTCCACTTCTACGGCGACCCCGACCGCGGATGGGCCTGGCAGGTGCCGCTGCTCGAGCTGCCGCAGGCGCAGTTCATCCTGATGTCGGCCACGCTCGGTGACGTGACCGCGCTCGCGTCCGACCTGACCCGGCGCACGGGCCGCGACACGGCGACGGTGACGGGTGTCGAGCGCCCGGTGCCCCTGCACTTCTTCTACGAGCAGACCCCGATCCACGAGACGATCGAGGAACTGCTGAACACCAACCAGGCACCGGTGTACGTCGTGCACTTCTCGCAGGCCGCGGCGATGGAGCGGGCACAGGCGCTGTCGAGCACGAAGGTCGCCACCCGCGAGCAGCGCGACGCGATCGCGGATCTGATCGGTGCGTTCCGCTTCACGACGGCGTTCGGCAAGACGCTCTCGCGCTTCCTGCGGGCGGGGATCGGCGTGCACCACGCGGGGATGCTGCCCAAGTACCGTCGTCTCGTCGAGCAGCTCGCGCAGCGCGGTCTGCTGCGCGTGATCTGCGGAACCGACACGCTCGGCGTCGGGATCAACGTGCCGATCCGCACGGTGCTGCTCACCGCACTGACCAAGTTCGACGGAACGAGGATGCGGCAGCTCAACGCCCGCGAGTTCCATCAGATCGCCGGCCGCGCGGGTCGTGCGGGCTACGACACCGCCGGAACCGTGGTCGCGCAGGCGCCCGAGCACGAGAGCGAGAACCTCGCCGCCATCCGCAAGGCGGGCGACGACCCGAAGAAGAAGCGCAAGATCATCCGCAAGAAGGCGCCCGACGGCTTCGTGTCGTGGGGCGAGCCCTCGTTCCGCAAGCTCATCGATGCGACACCCGAGACGCTCACCTCGCACATGCAGATCACCAGCGCGATGATGCTGAACGTCATCGGCCGCGGAGGCGACGTGTTCGGCAATATGCGCGCGCTGGTATACGACAATCACGAGCCGCGCGCACGCCAGCGCGAACTCGCCCTGCGGGCGATCGGCATCTACCGCACCCTGCTCGAATCCGGAGTGGTGGAGCAGGTCCCACAAGGCCCGGTTGCTGAGCGAGGAGCGCAGCGACGAGACGAAGTGCGACTCACGGTCGATCTGCAGCCGAACTTCGCCCTCAACCAGCCGCTGTCTCCGTTCGCCCTCGCGGCGTTCGAGCTTCTCGGCGAGGAGTCCCCCAGCTACGCCCTCGACATGATCTCGATCGTCGAGGCCACTCTCGACGATCCGCGCGCCGTGCTGAGCCAGCAGGAGTTCCAGGCTCGCGGCGAGGCGGTCGCGGCGATGAAGTCCGAGGGCATCGAGTACGACGAGCGCATGGAGCTGCTCGAGCAGGTCACCTACCCGAAGCCGCTCGACGAGCTGCTGACCGCCGCGTTCGAGACCTTCAGCGCCGCGCAGCCGTGGATCCGCGACTTCGAACTGCACCCGAAGTCGGTCGTGCGCGACATGTACGAGCGCGCCATGTCGTTCGGGGAATATGTCGCCTTCTACAAGATCGCGCGCTCGGAGGGCGTGGTGCTGCGCTACCTGTCGGATGCCTACCGCGCGGCGTCCCAGACCATCCCCGAAGAGCTCAAGACCGAAGACCTCCGCGACCTGATCGAGTGGCTGGGTGAACTCGTGCGCCAGGTCGACTCGAGCCTGCTCGACGAGTGGGAAGAGCTGCGGGCCGGCATCGACAACGGACGCGTCGATTCCCCCGACGAGATCGTGCCGCCCGCACCGAAGCGCCTGACGAGCAACGTGCGCGCGTTCCGCACCCTCGTGCGCAACGAGCTGTTCCGCCGGGTGCAGCTCGCCGCACGTGAAGACGTCGACGCCCTCGCCGAACTCGATCCCGCCTTCGGAGCGGATGCCTGGAACGACGCCCTCGACGGCTACTTCGCCGAGCACGACCAGATCCTCACCGGGGCGGATGCGCGCAGCTCCGCGCTGCTGATCCTGACCCCCGGCGAGACGACGTGGACGGCGCGCCAGATCTTCGACGACCCGGCCGGCGACCACGACTGGGGCATCTCGGCGACCGTCGACCTCGCGGCATCCGATGAGGCCGGGGAAGCGATCGTGACGGTCACGGCGGTCGACCGGCTCTAGTCGGCCACGGGGAGCGAGTCAGCGCGGCACCCGAGCCCCCTTCACGAGCCGCGCCACCAGGTCGGGATACGCCACCCCAGCGGCGGCGAACATGCGCGGCGCCTGCGAGGCGGCGGTGAGCCCGGGCATGGTGTTGACCTCATTGAACACCGGCCCCTCGTCGGTGAGGAAGAAGTCCATGCGGGCCAGGCCCCCGCATCCGAGCGCGTCGAACATCGCCAGCGCGGCTCGCTTGAGGCCCGCCGACTCGTCGGACGTGAGCTGCGCCGGCACCGTGAAGCGCGCGGTTCCGTCGTACTTCGTCGCCGTGTCGAACAGCCCCTCGGCATGGATCTCGAGCGGCGGTGCCGCCCAGCGGATTCCGCCCGTCTCGCACAGCACGGCGACGTCGATCTCGCGTCCGCGCACGACCTCCTCCACGAGGATGCGCCGGTCGAGTCGCGCCGCCGCGCGCAGCGCGGGAAGCAGTTCGGCCTCCTCGCGCACGAACGCGACCCCGTGACTCGATCCGGCCGAGACCGGCTTGACGACGACGGCACCGCCGAACTCCACGTCGCCGATGTCCTCGGCCGAGATCACGCGTCCCCGCGCCGTCCGGATGCCGACGGCATCCGCCACCACCTTCGTCGCCCACTTGTCCATCCCGAGCGCGCCGGCGCGTACCCCCGAGCCGACCACGCGTACTCCGGCGAGCGCGCAGAGCGCTGCGAGCGCGCCGTCCTCGCCCGGCGCTCCGTGCACCGCAGGGAACACGACATCGGCCTGCGCGATCAGCGGCATCGCGAGCGCCAGCGACTCCGCCGCCGACGCTCCCGCCCGGATGCCGTCGGCCCGCCAGATCCCCTCCCGGTCGATCGTGACGCAGGTCACCGTGTGGTCCCCCATCCGCAGGGCCGCCGCGACCGCGGCCGCCGAGGCGAGCGACACCTCGTGCTCGGCGTTCTGCCCTCCCCCGATCACCAGCACGTGCACGGTCATGCGATGCTCCTCTGCACGCGGGGGCCGATTCCCGTGAGGATGGTGTGCGGGATCGTTCCGGCCCAGCGCGCCCAGTCCTGCAGCGACGGCACCGCACCGCCCTCCGGCCCGAGCAGCACCGCCTCCGCACCGCGCGGAACCGCGGTGCCTCCCGTGTCGACGACGATCTGATCCATCGACACCCGTCCGACGATCGGATGCCGCGCCCCCTCGATCGCGACACCCGCCGCCGGCGACAGCTCGCGGGGCACCCCATCGGCGTATCCGACGCCGATCACGCTCAGGTGCGTCGCGCGCTCCGCGACGTGGTCTCCGCCGTACCCGACCGGGGTTCCGGCCGGCACGCGCGCGCTGTGCACGACGGATGCCGTCCACCGTGCGGCCCCGGCGAGCGCCGTGGTCTCGGAGGGATCGATCCCCACGAGGCCGGCTCCGATCCGCACGAGGTCGAAGTGGGTGGCGGGGTCGGTGAGCGCCCCGGCGGTCGCGGCGAGGTGCACGGTCAGCGGCCCGAAGCCGGCGCGCAGCACGGCATCCCTCCCCTGGCGCAATCGCCGCACCGCCGCCGCGTTCGCGCACGGGTCGCCGGCGTCGGCCCGCGGCAGATGCCCCATGACACCTGTGACCTCGATCCGTCCGCGGGCCGACCGCGCGACCCGCAGCAGTTCGGCCCAGTCCTCGGCCGGGCATCCGCCGCGGGCCATCCCGGTGTCGAGATGCAGGTGCACGCGCACGGGAGCGGCGGCATCCGCGGCCAGCTGTCGCAGCTCCTCGACCGATCCCACCGCGATGTCGACGCGATGCTCGTGCGCGAGCCGCGCATCGACGCCCGAGGGATTCAGCCACGCGAGGATCGGCTCCGTGAGCCCGGCCTCACGCAGCTCGACGGCGTCGGCGGCATCCGTCACTCCCAGCCAGGTCGCCCCGGCGGTGACCGCGGCACGCGCGATCGGCACGGCCCCGAGGCCGTAGCCGTCGGCCTTGACGACCGCCATGACGGCGGCGCCCGTCGAGGCGCGCACCCGCGCGACGTTCGCGGCGACGCCCGTCGGCAGGACGGTGAGCGTCGGCGCGTGCAGCCGCGAGAGCGCGACCCCCTCGATGACGGCGCTCATCGCTGCATCCGCGGGTCTTCGGTCGGGTCGGCGTACATCTCGGGGCAGCCCTGAGTGACGGCATCCGGCCGGAGTTCGTAGTGCCACGACTCGTTCGCGTAGATCTGGCAGAGGCCGTAGCCGGCGCCGTGCTGGGCGAGCCAGTCGAGGGTCGGAAGACCGCCGAGGTCGACAGCCTCGCCCGACACGTGCAGCGAGGTCTCGGGCGTCGCGACCCAGCGCGCCGCCTCCTCGGCCGATCCGTAGCTGATCACGGCCTGGTCGAGCATGTGCTGCTGCAGGGCCGCCGAGCGCCAGCCGCTGTTGACGAGGAAGGGGACGTCGGCGTCGGATGCCGCGCGCTGCAGCGCGTCGAGCAGCGCCGGGTCGAGGTTGCCGACGGCCACGCGGTCGGTGTCGAAGACCGTCGGCTGGTCGCCGTCGCGGATCACACCGTCGGCGTCGCTCGGGGCGAGCACCGATCCTCCCGGCGGGATCGAGGCGGCACCCGCCGAGGTCTCGGCGGCGCTGTCGTCGGTGGAGGCGTCGGATCCGGGGCCGGCGGTGAAGCTGTGCGAGAGCACGGCATCCGCTGCGGCGAGCGACTGCTGCACGGCGAAGGCGGCGATGACGGCGACGATCAGTGTGATCGCCGACCAGACGATCCGCCGCGCTCGGCGGGCGGTGGAGGTGGTGCTGTTCATAACCCCCAGTGCAGTCGCCGGGCTGTTGCCGTGGCGTATGCGGTTCTGCATATGCTCCCGATATGCGCGGGTGCGTAGGATCGCAGCCATGCGTGTGCTGATCGTCGAGGACGAGCCCTACCTCGCCGAGGCCGTCCGCGACGGGCTGCGGCTCGAGGCGATCGCCGCCGACATCGCGGGCGACGGGCACGTCGCGTTGGAGCTGCTCGACATCAACTCCTACGACATCGCGGTGCTCGATCGCGACATCCCCGACCCGTCGGGCGACGACATCGCCCGCGCGATCGTCGCGTCGGGCAGCGGCATCCCGATCATCATGCTCACCGCCGCCGACCGCCTCGACGACAAGGCCTCGGGGTTCGAGCTCGGCGCCGACGACTACCTCACGAAGCCCTTCGAACTGCGCGAACTCGTGCTGCGCCTGCGTGCGCTGGGGCGGCGCCGCGAGCGCGCCCGGCCGCCGGTGCTCGAGGTCGCGGGGCTGCGGCTCGACCCGTTCCGCCGCGAGGTCTTCCGCGACGAGCGGTACGTCGCCCTCACCCGCAAGCAGTTCGCGGTGCTCGAGGTGCTCGTCGACGCGGCGGGAGGGGTGGTGAGCGCCGAGGAGTTGCTGGAGCGCGCCTGGGACGAGAACGCCGACCCCTTCACCAACGCCGTGCGCATCACCGTGTCATCGCTGCGCAAGCGGCTCGGGGAACCCTGGGTGATCGTGACGGTGCCGGGCGTCGGGTATCGGATCGCGACGGATGCGGCGGCGGATGCCGGGGGTGCGGTATCGGATGCCGGGGGTTCCGCGGCGGATGCCGGGGCGGATGCCAGGGCGGATGCCGATGCTTAGACACCGCGGGATGAGCGCACGTCTGCGACTCGCGATCAGCTACGCCGGGGTCGTCGCGCTGGCGGGTTTCGTGCTGCTGGCGGTCGTGTGGTTGTGGCTGCTGCGGTACGTGCCGGATCAGAACATCGATGCGGGATTCTTCGTGCCGAATCGCTCCGACCTGATCCGCGCGTTCACCCCGTTCGCGACCTGGGCGATGATCGGATTGATCGCCGTCGGGCTCGCCGGCGGATGGCTGCTGGCCGGACGGATGCTCGCGCCGCTGTCGCGCATAGGCGCCGCCGCTCAGCTCGCCGCCCAGGGGTCGCTGTCGCATCGGGTGCGGTTGGAGGGGCCGGCCGATGAGTTCCGCGACCTGGCCGACGTGTTCGACGCGATGCTCGAACGGATCGAGGCCCATGTCGAGGAGGAGCGCCGATTCGCCGCGAACGCTTCGCACGAACTGCGCACCCCTCTGGCGATCTCGCAGACGCTGCTCGAAGTCGCCCGCACCGACCCCGATCGCGACGTCGACGCCCTGATCTCGCGGCTGGACGAGGTCAACGTCCGGGCGATCGAACTGACCGAGGCGCTGCTGCTGCTGAGCCGTGCCGACCGGCGGACGTTCACGCATGAGCCCGTCGATCTGTCGCTCGTGTCGGAAGAGGCGGTCGAGGCCCTGCTGCCGTTGGCCGACCGCCGCGGGGTCACGGTCGAGGTCGGTGGGGTTCCCGCGGTCGTCTCGGGGTCGGGGGCGCTGCTGCAGCAGCTGGTGACGAACCTCGTGCACAACGCGATCGTGCACAACCTCGACTTCGACGGACGCGTCGCCGTGCGCACCCATGACCTCCCCGAGGGGCTCGCGGTCGTGGTCGAGAACACCGGGGCGGTCGTTTCGGCCGATCGCGTGGAGGTGCTCGTCGAACCGTTCCAGCGGGGTGCCGAGCGCGCCCGCGGCGACGACCATGTCGGAGTCGGTCTCGGCCTCGCGATCGCCGAGCGGATCGCCCAGGCCCACGACGGGAGTCTCGTGCTCACCCCGCGCCCCGACGGCGGCCTCATCGTGACGGTGTGGCTGCCCCGGCCCGCCGGCCCCTGAGCGAGCGCAGCGAGACGAAGGGCCCACCCCACCGCAACTGGGTCCCTGAGCCTGTCGAAGGGCCCCACCCCACCGGAACTGGGTCCCCGAGCCCGTCGAAGGGTCCCACCCCACCGCAACTGGGTCCCTGAGCCTGTCGAAGGGCCCCACCCCACCGCAACTGGGTCCCTGAGCCTGTCGAAGGGTCCCGCCCCACCGCAACTGGGCCCCTGAGAGCCTGTCAAAAGGCCCCACCCCGCACCGGAACTGGGTCCCTGAGCCTGTCGAAGGGCCCGCCCGCGATGCGCGACG
The DNA here is from genome assembly GCF_023101185.1 of Microbacterium galbinum. Lineage (GTDB taxonomy): Bacteria > Actinomycetota > Actinomycetes > Actinomycetales > Microbacteriaceae > Microbacterium > Microbacterium galbinum. Next base: position 1,622,052 of record NZ_CP078077.1, on the reverse strand, counting down.
GCGACCTGTGGATAACTCCCGCGGGTGCGCTCAGATTCGGGCTACTTTGTGGCGGTGATGTCGACTCGATACCCCACTGCCACCCTCGCACTCGCCGTGGTCGCCGCCGCCCTCAGCGGCTGCGCACCCGCCCCGGAGCCTTCGCCCACCCCGACGCCGGCGTTCGCCAGCGAGGAAGAGGCATTCGCGGCCGCGGAGGAGGTGTACCGGGAGTACAACGAGGCAGTGACTGCCCGTATAGCTGGAGCCTCGACTCCGGACCCTCAGGACTATCTGATCGGCTCAGCCTTAGAGGCGGATATTGACACTCTGAACCTCTTCAGCGCACGGAAGATTCACCTGGAAGGAACCTCCGTGGTGGCTTCGTTCTCGGGCGAATCGGCAGATCTGAGCACCGCCGCCACCACAGTCGTCGCCGCAGTCTGTCTCGACGCGACGCGCACACGAGTGGTCACCGACGAAGGCGCAGACGTCACACCGAAGGATCGCCCGGAGACCTCCTTGTTGCGAGTGACTTTCGTGTCTGTCGATGGGAGATATCAGATCTCGAACTCTGAACTTCCCGAGGATCCGACGTGTTGACCTCAAGGCTTGCCGTGCTCGTTGTCATTTCAGGACTCGTTACGAGCGTCGCCACGGGTGTCTCGACGCAGAACACGTGCACCGCCGAGGCGACATATGCAGGAGTCTGCGGCTCGACCAACGGCACCTCAGTAACCGTCACCGGCACTCAACCCGCCGCGCAGTCCCCCGGCTCCCCGTCTTCCTCCTGGTCCCCCTCCAACTCCGGCACTCCGGGAACCTCGGGCGCCCCGGTCGACACCGGCCCGAGTGAGCTGGAACGCTGCCGCGCCGACGCCGGCCGCGCACGCGTCTGCCTCGAGCCCCGCCGCCGCACCGAGCCCTCGGCTCCAGCCCCGGCATCCGCCCCCGCCGCCCCGACGATCTCCATCACCGACCTCGTCACCCTCACCCCGGCGACCGCGACGCCGACCGCCGACCCCTCCAACGTCGGCATCGCCGGACTCCCCACGAACTTCGTCACGACCGCATCCGTGCACACCCGCACCGGCACCCTCTTCGGCGCACCCCTCACCGCCCGATTCACCCCCGCCGGCTACGACTTCATCTACGGCGACGGCATCACCGTCCACACCACCACTCCCGGCGCCACTTGGGACGCCCTCGGCCAGCCCCAGTTCACCCCCACCGCCACGAGCCACAGCTACACCGACCGCGGCATCTACGACACCACCGTCACCATCCACTACACCGCCGAGATCGACCTCGGCACCGGGTGGATCCCCCTCACCGGCACCCTCACCATCCCCGGACCCACCCAACAGATCCGCATCTACGAAGCCCACACCGCCCTCGTCGCCCACACCTGCACCGAACAACCCACCGCCCCCGGCTGCTGAACATGCACCTGCAGGTGCGATGCACACGTGCAGGGAGAATCCCCCCGGTCCTCCCTGCACGTGTGCATCCTCCCTGCACGTGCACACGACGGCGGGCCCTTCGACGACCTCGGGGCCCCCGGTACCGAGCCTCCCGCCGTCTCATCTGCACGGATCGATCACACCCGCACGACGAAACCACCGGATGCTCCGTGCAGACGTGACATCTCCGTGCAGACGAGCGCGCGGCCGCCCCGCCCCGCCCCGGCTCAGGCGACGTTGCCGCGCAGCGCCGCGATCTCGCGCCCGTAGGTGCGGGCATCCGTCTCGGCGTTCTCCTTGAGTTCACGCGCGGTGTCGGCGAAAGCGTCGAGCGCGGGATTCACACCGACGAGCGTGAACGGACGCTCCACGACGCGCAGGTCGAGGCCCCACACGTCTTCGAGCACGCGACGCAGCCAGCCGGTCGAGTGGTCCCAGCCCTCCTTGGGAGTGCCGGGCGCGTAGTTGCCGCCGAGCACCGTGACGAGGGTGGCGGGCTTGCCGCGCAGCGCGGTGCCGGTCGGGTCGATGCGCGGGTCGGTGTAGGCCACGTCGAACCAGGTCTTGAAGTGCTGCGAGACGCCGTAGTTGTACAGCGGCACCGCGAAGAGCAGCGCGTCGGCGCCGATCAGCTCGTCGGCGAACGAGGTCGCGAGGGCGCGGGCCTCGACCTGTCCGGGAGTGCGCTGGGCCTCGTCGACGAAGCCGCCGGTGACGGCATCCGCCCACGCGGTCGCGGGCACGGGGTCGGCGGCGAGGTCGCGCCGGGTGACGGGGGAATCGGGGTGCGACGCGGTCCACTCGGCTTCGACGAGGTCGGCGAGCGACCGGCTGGCGGACGACGCGGGAAGGATGCTCGCATCGAGGCGGAACAGGGACATGGATGACATCTCTCGTTTTCGTAGTCGCTCGGTTTTTCTTAGCGATACCGGTTAACGTAGCACGCTAGAATGGGGGCATGGCCGAGATCGAGCACGATCTGCACCGGTGCGACGCCGCCGTCACACTCGCCTTCAGCGTGCTCGGAAAGCGCTGGAACGGCATGATCGTGTCGTCGCTCGGCGGCGGCCCCTCCACGTTCGTCGCCCTGCGCCGCGCCGTCGCGGGCATCAGCGACACCGTGCTCTCCGACCGCCTCGCCGAACTCGCCGACGCTGGTCTCGTCGCACGCACCGTCGACGCCGGCCCGCCGGTCACCGTCTCCTACGCACTCACACCCGGCGGCGAGGGACTGCTGCCGATCCTCGACGACCTCGGCACCTGGGCATCCGCCAACCTCGTACGCCGCTGACGACGGCATCCGCCCGCCCGACGGCATCCGCTGCGCCAGAGTATCCGTACTTCTCGGCGACGGATCTCGGCGCGCGACTCACCAGGGGCTGGGCTCGTAGTCCTTGAGGAAGACGCCGTGGATGTCGTCGCCCGCCTCGCCGCGCACGATCGGGTCGTACACGCGGGCGGCGCCGTCGACCAGGTCGAGCGGGGCGTGGAAGCCCTCCTCCGCGAGGCGCACCTTCGTGTAGTGCGGGCGCTCGTCGGTGATCCAGCCGGTGTCGACGGCGGTCATCAGGATGCCGTCCTTCTCGAGCATCTCGCCCGCACTGGTGCGCGTGAGCATGTTGAGCGCGGCCTTGGCCATGTTGGTGTGCGGATGCCCCGGACCCTTGTACCGGCGCGAGAACTGCCCCTCCATCGCCGACACGTTCACCACGTACTTGCGGTGCGCCGACGACGCCGCCATCGACGCGCGCAGGCGACTGATGAGCAGGAACGGCGCGGTCGTGTTGGCGAGCTGCACCTCGAGCATCTCGAGCGGATCGACCTGGTCGACCGACTGCACCCAGCTGTTGACGGTGTTGACGTCGGGCACGAGTCCGCCGGCGTCGATCGCGGTGCCGTCGGCGTGCTTCTCGAGCGACGACGAACCGGGCGCCATCGCGACGCGGGCGAGGTCCTCGGCGGTCAGCGCCTGGCCGCCCTGCTCGGCGACGGTTCCGCCGAGAGCCGCGACCGACAGCAGCGGGTGGGCATCGACGGATGCCTGCAGCGCCTGCGGGTGCGGGTCGGCGGTGTGCCCGAAGGTCTCCATCTCGGGGAGCGGGCCGTCGGGAAGCGGGTGGAGTTCGGCATCCGCCAGCAGCGAGTACGAACCCGGCGAGCGGCGCACGGTCTGCGCGGCGTTGTTGATGAGGATGTCGAGCGGGCCCTGGGCCGCGACGGAGTCGGCGAGGCCGATCACCTGGGCGGGGTCGCGCAGGTCGATGCCGACCACGCGCAGGCGGTGCAGCCAGTCGGCGGAGTCGGGCAGCGCGGTGAACCGGCGCACGGCATCGCGCGGGAAGCGCGTGGTGATCGTGGTGTGCGCGCCGTCGCGCAGCAGCCGGAGCGCGATGTGCATGCCGATCTTCGCGCGGCCGCCCGTGAGCAGTGCGCGCTTGCCGGTGAGGTCGGTGCGGGCGTTGCGCTTGCCGTGGCTGAAGCGGGCGCAGTCCGGGCACAGCTGGTGATAGAACGCGTCGACCAGCGTGTACGGCTGCTTGCAGATGTAGCAGTTGCGGGGCTTGAGCAGCTCGCCGGCGATGGGGGCGTCGACGACGCTCGTGGCGAGGTCGTTGCCGCGCGTCTCGTCATCGATGCGGTCGGGGGCACCGGTCGCCGTGCGGGCGACGACGGCCTTGTCGGCCTCGGCGATGGCGTCGCGGATCTCCTTGCGGCGCACGCGCTTGACGGCCTTGAACATCGCGGCGGTCGCGTGGCGCACGGCCACGAAGTCTGGGTGCTCGTTGTCGATCTCGTGCAGCTCGCTCAGCACGCGCAGGGTCGTGGCGAGATCGTCGGGATCGATGCCGGGGCCGAGGTCGCCGGAATCGCTGGGGTCGTCGCGGGGCGCATCGGTCATTGTGCCGATTTTACGCGAGAAACCCGGGCGTGCCCTGCGGGCGGGAGCAGCCCTCGACCCGAGCCACCCGACGGGGGCACAATGTCTGCATGCCCACTGATGCGCATGTCCTCGGCCCCGGCCTGCTGCCGACGCCGTTCACGGCCGACGAGATCCGCGAGGCGACCGGCGCCGGTAAGACCATCCGCCTGTTCGTCGAGTCACCCGACGGATCTCAGCACGAGCGGTTCAACCGATTCGAGCAGACGGATGCCGAGGGCGCCACCCTCCGCGCCTGGTTCGCCGAGAACCCCGCCGATGTCGTGACGAGCCGGGTCACCTGGACCGATCTGCAGCACCACGCGGCGTTCCCCGCCGACCACACCACCGTCACGACCGAGGCGATCGACATCCCCCTCGGCCGCGTCGAGTGCACGCGCTACGACACGTCCGACGGCCCGGATGCCCCGGTGGAGACGTACTGGTTCTCGCCCGCCCACCCCGGCATGCCGGTGCGCTACGAGGTGCCGCTCGACGGCGGGGTGCTGCGCACGACGGTGATGAGCATCGAACCGGCGTGACGGGCGCAAGAGCCTGCCGCAGTGTCGGAGACCCGGCGTAGGGTCGCTGCATGAGCGCACAGATCGAAAGCCACGGAGTCGTCCCGTCTTATCTGCTCGCCCGGCTGGCCGCATCGGGGCGGTTCCCGCGTGCGGCCGCCGCCGCGCGGCAGACCCTCACCGCGGGCCGGCCGCCGTTCCGCGCCCGCATCGACCTCTCGATCGACGAGAACGGCGACTTGGTCGCGCAGCTGTCGGATGCCCCGAACCGCACGATCAACGACGCGGCGAACACGCAAGACCTTCCGGGCGCGGTCGTGCGCTCCGAAGACGACCCGCCCGTCGCCGATGCGCCGGTCAACGAGGCCTACGACGGGCTCGGGGCGACGTTCGAACTGCTGCTCTCGGCGTTCGGCCGCAACTCGCTCGACGATGCCGGCGCACCTCTCGACGCGACGGTGCACTACGGCGTCGACTACGACAACGCCTTCTGGGACGGCGAGCGCATGGTGTTCGGCGACGGCGACGGCGAGGTGTTCCGCGGGTTCACCGGATCGCTCACGGTGATCGGCCACGAACTCGCCCACGGGGTCGTGCAGCACACCGCGAACCTCGAGTACCAGGGGCAGCCCGGCGCGCTCAACGAGTCGATCGCCGATGTGTTCGGCGCGCTGACCGAGCAGTACGCGCAGGGGCAGAGCGCCGCCGACGCCACCTGGCTCATCGGCGCCGAGATCTTCACCGAGGCGGTGGAAGGCGTGGCGCTGCGCTCGATGATCGCGCCCGGAACGGGCTACGACGACGACGAGCTCGGCAAGGACCCCCAGCCCGACCACATGAGCGGCTTCGTGCGCACGACCGAAGACAACGGCGGCGTGCACATCAACTCCGGCATCCCCAACCGCGCCTTCGCCCTCTTCGCCACCGACCTCGGCGGCAACGCGTGGGAGACCGCCGGCACCGTCTGGTACCGCGCGCTCACCGGAGGGCTGTCGAGCACGGCGACGTTCACGGCCTTCGCCGACGCAACGGTCGCGGCCGCATCCGAGGTCGATGAGGCCACCGCGACAGCCGCTCGACGCGCCTGGACGACCGTGGGAGTCTATGAGGATGAGCGAGTCCCCGCAGCCGACTGATCCGGCATCGGTGCCCGCCGACGACGAAGCAACACCGGTGGTCATCGCCGTCGTCCGCACGGGCGGCATCGCCGGGATCTCCCGTCGGTGGACCATCGAGGCCGCCCCCGATCAGGCGGGCGAGTGGATCGATCGCATCGACCGTTGCCCGTGGGACGCCGATCTGGAGAGCAGCTCCGGGGCGGACCGCTTCGTCTGGAGCATCCGTGCGCGCACGCCCCGCGAGCGGCGCGAGCGCGATGTCCCCGACACGGCCCTGTCCGGACCGTGGCGGGACCTCGTCGACGCCGTCCGCGCGGCGGCACGCTGACCCCGGCACGCCGACCCCGGCACGCTGACCCCGGGCACCCCGGTTCAGGGTCTAGCGGGGCTGTTCCATCGCCACCCGGGTGAGCGGCAGCGCCTCGGGGTGGGTGCGCTGCAGCCACGTCATCATCTGCTCCCGCACCTCGCATCGGATATCCCACTGATCCGAGGAGTTCTTCGCCGACATCACGAAGCGCACCGTCACGCACCCGCCCTGCGAGTCGGTGACCAGCGCGCTCGACGACCGCCCGTCCCAGTAGGGCGACTCCTCGACGATCCGCTGGAACTCGGCCCGCACCTCCGCCATCGGCACACGCCAGTCCAGGTCCATGAACACGGTGCCGAGGATCTTGTCGGACCGCCGCGTCCAGGTCTCGATCGGAGTCGTGGTGAAGTAGTTGCAGGGAACCACGAGCCGCCGCTCGTCCCAGATGTAGACGACGACGTACGAGAGGTTGATCTCGCCGATCCGTCCCCACTCGCCCTCCACGACCACGACGTCACCGACCCGGATCGCATCGGTGAACGCGATCTGGACGCCCGCGATGAGGTTGCCGAGGATCGACTGCGCCGCGAGGCCCGCGATGATGCTGACGATTCCCGCCGAGGCGAGAAGGCTGGCCCCGACCGCTCGCATCTCGGGGAAGGTGAACAGCACCGTGCCGAGCGCGAGGATGGCGATCGTGACGAGCACGAGCCGGTGGATGACGAGGAGCTGCGTCCGGCGGCGCCGCGCATCGGGGCCCATCCGTTCCTGCTCCTCGCGCTCCATGAGCCTTTCGAACCCGAAGGAGGCGAGCGCCCCGAGCAACCATGCCCCCGTGAGGATCGTCGCGATGAGGAACAGTCGCGAGATCGCGGGCCACCAGTCCGCGTTCGCCGGCTCCGACACCGAGCAGGAGATCCACACGGCCACCACCGCGACGACCGCGAACAGGGCGTTGCGGGCGCGACGCGCCAGCTCCCTCACCCATTCGACCCTGCGGCTGACGAGCACGACGATCAGGGTGAGAAGCAGGAGCGCGGCGGCAGCGGTCAGCAGGGCGACACCGACGGCGACGACCGTCGAGAGCCACGGGTTCCACGAGAAGTCTTCGGCCATGCCCCCACCGTAGAAGAAGCGACGGCGGCGGGTCTGACCGTGACCTGACCGGGCCTCCGGCGACAACCGACCAATCCGGTGTGAATCCCACCCCACCCGGCCGCGACGGAGAGACAATGGGCGAATGGGACTGTTCCAGCACCGCCCGGAAGAAGAAGAGAACCAGTGGGCCGGGCTTCCGTCCGAGCCGCTCGAACGTGACGGCGTCGACGCGCTCGCCACCACGCCCGCCGTCGACCCACTGTCGATCGGCCTCGGCGCCGAGCTCGGCTCGATCGTGTTCCCGGTCGCGCCCCCGGCGCCATCCGCGGTGTCGACCGAGAACCGCGAACCGGACGAGGACTGACATGACCTCCCCCGCATCCGACGGCATCGAGGTCCGCCGTGTGACGGCCGACGAATGGATGCTGTGGCGCGCCGCGCGCCTCGAAGCCCTGCGCGAATCACCCGCCGCCTTCGGCTCGCAGCTCACCGACTGGATCGAGGCGCCCGAGTCGCGGTGGCGCGAGCGGCTGTCGGTTCCCGGGGCGCACGACCTGCTCGCGGTCGACGGCGAGCACGTCGTCGGAATGATCACCGGCATGCCGGTGGCCGACGACCCCTCCCGCACCGAACTGATCTCGATGTGGGTCGCTCCGTCGGCGCGCGGCACGGGACTCGCCGCCGATTTGATCGATCGCATCGTCGATTGGGCGACGGAGGCCGGAGCATCCGTCCTCGATCTCTCGGTCATGCCAGACAACCCGTCGGCGCACCGCGCCTACGAGCGCGCGGGTTTCACACCCCTCGACGAGCCCGGCGACCTGCTCCCCGACGGTCGCCGCGAGATCCGGATGCGCCGAACCCTGCGCTGACCCGCCCTCTATCCACGCGAGGGGTCACAACACGCCGCACGACCGGCATCCGACACGGCGTGTCTTGACCCCTCACGCCCGCGCGCCCGCACACCCTCATGTGAGGGGTCAAAACACGCCGCACGACCGGCATCCGCAACGGCGTGTTGCGACCCCTCACGAGACGCGCCCCCGCCGTGTGACGTCGGCGGCCCGGGCTACGGTGGAGGGATGACGATCACCGCCGCCGCAGACGGCTCCGCCCTGGGCAACCCCGGCCCCAACGGCTGGGCCTGGTACATCGACGACGACAACTGGGCGGCGGGCGGGTCTCCTCACGGCACCAACAACCAGGGCGAGCTGCAGGCGGTGCTCGAACTGCTGCGCGCGACGGCCGGCACCGACGAGAAGCTGCTCATCCGCTGCGACAGCCGGTACGTGATCGACTCGGTGACGAAGTGGATGCCGGGCTGGAAGCGCAAGGGCTGGCGCAAGTCCGACGGCGGCCCCGTGCTCAACCGCGACATCCTCGAGGGCATCGACGAGGCGATGCGCGGGCGCGACGTCGAGTTCTCGTGGGTCAAGGGGCATGCCGGCGACCGGCTGAACGAAGCCGCCGACGAGCGGGCGAACGCCGCGGCGAAGGCCTATCAGGCGAAGCAGGAACCGCGCCGCGGCCCCGGGTTCACGCTCGCGTCCGGCGCCGGCGCCGCCGTCGCCGCATCCGCCCCGGTCGCGGCATCCGCGCAGCACGCCCCGTCTACGGCATCCGCACCGGTCACGACCGCCCCCTCGGATGCCCCGCTCTGGGCAGAGACGTCGTCGCTGTTCGACGACTTCGACACTCCCTCGGCCGACCCGATCGAGCTGCGCCTGAGCCTCACCGGCGACGAGCACGCCCGCCTGCGAGACCGCGCCGAGGCGCAGGGCATCTCGCTCGAAGCGGCCCTGCGCCGTCTGATCTGACGCGCGTACACTCGCCTCATGTCGACAACCGCGCGCACGATCGGCCGCATCTTCCTCGGATCCTCCCTCGTCTTCGCCGGCGTCTCGCACCTGACGTTCGCCCGCCGGGAGTTCCAGGCCCAGGTTCCCGAATCGCTGCCACTCGACCCCGACGTCACCGTGCTCGCCTCGGGCGTCGTCGAGGTCGGTCTCGGCTCGGCGCTGCTCCTGGCCCGCAAGCGACGCCGTCGCGTCGGCACGATCGCCGCGCTGTTCTTCATCGCGGTGTTCCCCGGCAACGTCTCGCAGTGGATGCACCAGCGTGACGGCTTCGGCCTCGACACCGACATGAAGCGCTTCGTGCGACTGTTCTTCCAGCCGGCGCTGGTCGCACTGGCTCTGTGGTCGACCCGCACGCGCCGCTGAGGCGCGTTCCCACGACCCGCGGAGCCGACCAAAAGTAGACTCGGCGGATGGGTGGACGGCGGGTGACGCAGCGGTGAGGACGCGTACCGTCTTCGGCCTGCTCCGACTCGGCGCCGCCGCGCTGTGCCTGGTCGCCCTCATCCACCGTCTCGCGTGGGGGCTCGCCTCGCACACGATCGCCAGCCAGAACTTCTTCGCCTACCTGACCAACCAGTCGAACGTCGCGTTCGTGGTGCTGCTCACGATCGCCGGCATCATCGCGCTCCGCAAGGCCCGCGATCCGCGTTGGCTCACCGTCACCCTCGCCCTCGTGCTCACCTGGACGATCACGGCCGGCATCGTGTTCGCCATCCTCGTCTGGCAGGCGGGGCTGCGCGGCATCCGCATCGACGTGCCCTGGTCCGATCAGGTGCTGCACTTCTACCTGCCGGCCTGCGCCGCACTCGCCTGGGCGCTCGCGCCCGGCCATCGCGCGGTGCCGTGGCGGGTCATCCCGGCGACGCTGATCTACCCGCTCGTGTGGGGCGGGTTCACGATGATCCGCGGCCCGATCATCGGCTGGTACCCGTACTACTTCCTCGACCCTCGGCAGATCAGCGGACCGGCCGAGTTCCTGGTGTCGTCGGGCATCGCCCTCGCGACGTTCGCGACCGTCGCGACCGCGCTCGTGCTCATCAGTCGGATGCCGCTGCCCCGGCGCCTGCGGCAGGATCAGGCCGAGTAGACGACGGACCGGCCGCATGCCGCCGCGTCAGGCGGCACGGCCTCGCGTCAGGCGGCGTAGGGCCCGAGCGCCTCCAGCGCCAGGGTGATCGCCTCGTCCTTGCCGAGTTCCGAGAACCTCGCCGCAGCGTCGCCGCCGACGATCCCCACCAGCACGTTCTCGCCGGTCGCGGGGAGCAGGTTGATCCAGGTGCGGATGCCGACATCGCCGCCGACCGTGTGCCACACCGCCTCCTCGGCATTCCAGAACGGCTCGTCCCAGCGCAGCCACACGGTCTCGATCGACCCCATCGCGAGCGCCGAGATCGCGCCGCGGTTGGCGAACGGCAGCGGCGGGTCGAACTCGATGCCCTGCTCCTGCAGCACTCCGAGCGGCACCGTCACGACGACGCGATCGAACGACAGCGCCTCACCGGTGCCCATGCGCACGCTCACGCCGGTGTCGTCGTAGGCGAGGCGGGTGACCGGCTGGTTGAGACCGACCTGCACGCCGTCGAGCGTGTGCTCGATGAACGGCAGCAGGCTGTCGCGGGCGGCGCCGGGCTCGGTCGGAGGGAGCGGCGGGGCGAACCAGCTCGAGAGCTTCGCGGCCTCCGCGCCCGAGGCCGTCGAGAGAAGCGCGAGCAGGGCGAGGATCGTGGGGTCGGCCGTGTCGACGCCGGCCGCGACGAGAGCATCCGCGACCGAGCTGTCGACGGGGGCGGCCTGAGCGGTGGCGATCGCCGCCGTGAGGGACTCGGTGGCGACGGCATCCGTGTCTCCGTCGGGTGAGCGCCAGAGCGAGCCCGCGAGGTCGACGACGGAGATGTCCTCGGCCTCGAGGGTCTGCACGAGGTCGGCATCCGCCTCGCCGAACAGCCACGCACCGAGCTGCGGAGGAAGTGGCCAGGCGTCGTCGACCCGCGAGTACACGCGTCCGCCGACGCGGTCGCGCGCTTCGAGAACGGTGACCTCGAAGCCCGCGTCGTTCAGCCGCGCGGCTGCCGTGGCGCCGGCGAGCCCCGCACCGATCACGGCGATGCGCTCGCCGTCGCCCGCGGCATCCCGCAGTTCATCGGCGGCGCGCTCACCCGAGGCGATCGCTCCGCGCATGGTGGCCGGGGCCTCTTCATCGGTGGCCTCGCCGGCGAAGAACAGGCGGTCGTCGACCGGACGCGCGAGGGCGCTGCGGGTCTCGGCCCCGACGCCGGCGGGCACGAAGCTGACGGCACCGAACGCGTACTGGTCGCTCGTCCAGGTCGAGCGGATGCTGGCGGCCGGAAGCGGCACGCCGTTCGTGGGCTGCGGCTCGGGCGAACGCGTCGGAGTGCGCGTGGGCGTGGGCTCGGGTTCGGGCGTGCACGAGGCGAGCAGCACCGAAAGGGCTCCGGCCCCGGCGCCCAGAAGCAGAGTGCGGCGCGTGATCCTCATCGTGTCGCCACTTTATCCCGCCCGGGTGGACGGTGGCTCCTCGGGAGGGCGTACCCAACTCAGGAAGAGTGCGGCCGTCGGGCACGGAAACCCCCGGATTCGGGCCCGGATCGTCCATTCCTCCTGAGTTGGTGCCACGGGCGAGCGCCGAACATCACTCCGCAGGATGACGCGGCGGCGACGGCATTGACCGTAACGTCGAATGCGATGGACAATCCCTTCGGCGAAGTGCCGGTGCTGCCGGTCGTCATTCCCCTCGCGCTCGTGGTCTTCCTGCTGATGCTGTGGCGATTGCAGATCCGCCGTGCGTTCTCGTGGCCCCGCGCCGCGGTGGCCGCGGCCCTCGCCGTCTACGGAGCAGGCATCGTCGGCAACACGATCTTTCCGATCTTCCTGAACAAGCCGAGCAGCGGGGAACCCTGGACTCCAGCGCTCGCGCTCGTGCCCTTCGCCGACTACGAGATCGCCGACGCTCTCACGAATGTTCTCGTCTTCGTGCCGCTCGGCATCCTCGTCGCCCTGCTGCTCGCCAGCCCGACGTGGCCGCGTGTCGTCGGGATCAGCGCCGGAGTGAGCCTTACCGTCGAGCTCTCCCAGCTCGCGGCGCAGCGGTTCTTCGCGGGCGGGCACGTCGCCGACATCAACGACTTCCTCTCGAACATCACCGGCGGCGCTCTGGGCTACGGCATCCTGCTCCTCCTCGTGCGGATGCCTCGGCTGGGCCGGTTCATCGACAGGTTCCGCTGGGCACCGGCAACCGTCCACGACTCCGGAGATCTGCTCCCGAATCGCAGAGAAACCGGCCGATCCGTGCGGAATCGGCCGGTTTCTCCGGAGTTGTGAACGGTCAGACGGCGAGCAGCTCCCGCTCGAGGCGGGCGTACGAGGTCTCCATGCCGTCGGCCATGCCGGTGGCGAGGATCATGTCGCGCGTCTCCTTGTCGGGGTACTCGATGTACAGCGTGATGAGGGTCGCGCCGTCCTCCTCGTAGAGGTTGAGGTCGTTGAGCGTCTCGACCGGCATCCCGATCATCCGCTCGGTCTGCACCGACCGCTTCGGGGCGTCGATCAGCAGCGCCTCCCCCTCGAATCCGAACGGTTCGCCCTCGGTGTCGCCGACCGGAGCCCAGGAGGTGACGTAGCCCTGACCGACCTCGGTCGCGACCGTGCACTCCGTCATCACCCAGCCGTCGGGGCCGAGCAGCCACTGCTTCATGAGCTCGGGCTCGTTGTGCGCACGCCAGACCAGGTCGCGCGGACCCTCGACGAGGCGCGTGATGCGCACATGGGTGTCGTCGAGCAGTTCGACCCGCGTGCCCTTGCCCTGCGCGTAGTCGCGGAGGTCCTGCAGCACGGCGTCGAGCTGGCTCATCGCGAGCGTCGTGCCTTCGACGGCGCCCATCGCCACGACCTGCTCGAGCGCCTCGGCCGAGGCGAAGTAGCTCGTGTTGACCATGCGCGTGCCCTCGGCGGTCGGCGTGAACGTGAACGTCATGCGCATCGACGGCAGGTCGGGGTTCGGGGTTCCGTCCTCGTCGGCGAAGGCGTCGAGCACCTCGAAGCCGTTCGGGCCGTCGATGTTGAGGAACTCCCAGGTGCCGGAGGCCTTCTCGCCGCGCGGTCCGTTCATCGTGTAGTTCGCCTTTCCGCCCACGGTGTGGTCCCAGTGGGTGAAGGTCGCGGGCCATCCGGGAGGACCCCAGAAGCGCTCGAGCTGACGCGGGTCGCTGTAGGCGTCCCACACCCGCTCGACCGGGGCCGCCAGATCGGCGACGACCGTCATGGTGAGGTTCTCGGCATCCGTGATCACATCGGTGACAGGCATTGTCAGTCTCCTTGTTCGTGTTCGGTGTGTTCGGTGTTCTTCGTGGTGCTCGTGGTGCTGTCGGTGCTCGGGGCGGGCGCGGCCAGCAGGTCGTCGAGGCGAGCGATGCGCGATCGCCACAGCTCTTCGTAGCGGGCGAGCAGCGCCTTGGCCCGGGCGATCATCTCGGGATTCGCGCGCACGAGGCGCTCGCGTCCCTCGGCGCGCTTGACGATGAGGTTCGCGGCCTCCAGCACGGCGACGTGCTTCTGCACCGCGGCGAACGACATCTCGTACTCGGCGGCGAGGGTCGAGACCGACTGCTCGTTCTCGATCGTCCGGCGCAGGATGTCGCGCCGGGTCGACGTGGCCAGTGCGTGGAAGACACGGTCGACCTCCGCTTCGGTGAGTTCTCGTTGTGCAACCATTTGGTTGTACGTTAGACCCGGGCGGGGGGCGTGTCAAGAGGTTCCCCCAGAACCACGCCGATCTGGGTCGCTGAGCCCGTCGAAGCGCCCCAGTTCCGCGCTCACCTGCAGGGAGAGAACACATATGCAGGGAGCATCCGCCGGTTCCCCCCTGCACGTGTCAGAACTCCCTGCAGGTGATCGGCGGGCGCGCCCGACCGGCGCCGCCACCGCCCGGAACCTCGACCTAGGGTCGAGCGCATGGACTACAACTCCCTGTTCCCCCTGGTCTCCGCGATGTGGACCTCCGTGGCGCTGCTCGCGGGCGGCTACGCCCGCACGCGCAACCGCTCGGCGTGGACGTGGTTCCTGCTCACGCTCTTCTTCGGACCGATCGCGGCGTTCCTGCTCGTCGTGTGGGAGCCGGTGCCGCAGAAGCGGTCGGCCCCGACTCCGACCGAGACCTGAGAACTGAGAATGGGGCGGGGCGGAGCTACCGAACGACCCGCCCCTCGTCCACCCGCACCACCCGATCCGCGGCATCCAGCAATGCCGAATCGTGCGAGACGCACACCACCGCCACGCCCCGATCGGCCTCCTCGCGCAGCACCGAACGGATGCGCCGACTGCTCTCGGCATCCAACCCGGTCGTGGGCTCGTCGAGGAGCAGCAGGTCGGCCTGCCGCGCGAGACCCTGAGCGAGCAGGGCGCGCTGCTGCTGCCCGCCCGAGAGTGAGGCGAACGGACTCGACGCGAGGCGGGTGATGTCCAGTCGCTCCAGCGACCGAGCCACGACCGTGCGCGCCTCGCCGTCCATCCGTCGCCACGGGCCGAGCCGACCCCAGACCCCGACGGCGACGACGTCGCGCACCGTGACGGGCAACCGGGGCGGAATCGCCGCGCGCTGCGGCACGAAGGCGACGGCGCCGGGCACCGAACGCTGACCGCGCCGCGGCGAGCGCGTGCCGGCGAGCACTTCGAGCAGGGTCGACTTGCCGGCGCCGTTGGGCCCGGCGATGACCGCGAACTCCCCCGGCACGATGTGCAGATCGACGCCGCACACCACGTCGACGCCGTCGAAGGCGACGTGCACGTCGTCGAGGACGGCGATCGGATCGGCGAGCACAGGGGGCGAAGTCATGTCTCGATCATATGAGTTTGATAATCATTCTCAAAAAGCCCTAGGCTCGCTCAACGTGACCCTTTCTCTCCTCGCCCCCTTCGCGCTCGAGTTCGTGCAGCGCGGCATGCTCGGCGGCGCACTCGTGGCGATCCTCTGCGGCGTCGTCGGCACGTGGGTCGTGATCCGCGGCATGGCTTTCCTCGGTGAGGCCTTGGCCCACGGCATGCTCCCCGGCGTCGCGCTGGCCACGGTGCTGGGCCTGCCCGTGCTGGTCGGCGGCGCACTGAGCGCGGTCGCCATGAGTGTCGGGATCGGTGCGCTCCAGCGCCGAGCGAAACTCTCCTACGACACGAGCATCGGACTGCTCTTCGTCTCGATGCTGGCGCTCGGGGTCATCATCATCTCCCACTCGGGCAGCTTCGCCACCGACGCGACCGCGATCCTCTTCGGCGACATCCTCGCCATCACCTCGGCCGATCTCGTGCTGCTGGCCGCGGCCGCCGCGATCGGTCTCGCCGTGACCTGCGGATTCCACCGCTCGTTCGTCGCGCTGGCGCTCGACACCCGCATCGCCACCGTGCTCGGCCTGCGCCCGCGGCTCGCACAGGCCGCGCTCGTGGGCCTCGTCACCCTCGCGGTCGTCGCCTCGTACCAGGCCGTCGGTTCGATGCTCGTGGTCGGTCTGCTGCTCGCCCCCGCGGTCGCCGCCGGCCACTGGACCACCCGCATCCCCACACGGATGCTGCTCGCCTGCCTGTTCGGCATCGTCGCCGTGTTCCTCGGCCTGGTCACCTCCTGGTTCGCGGCGACCGCCGCCGGAGCATCCGTCGCCGCCGCGGCGATCGCCCTGACCTGCCTCTCGTGGGTCGTCCGCGCAGCCGTCGCCGGCATCCGCTCGACGACCCACGCCACGACCGCACCGGTGTCGGCATGACCGCCCGAACCGGCCCCACCCGCCCCCGAAAGGACCCCGTGCGTTCCCGCTCGACCTCCCTCGCCCTCCTGGGCGCCCTCGCGCTCGGCCTCGCCGCCTGCACCGGCGCGCCCGCCGACCTCCCAGCCGAGACCGCGACCGACACCCCCTCCACCGGCGACGGTCACGGCGCGATCGCCGGAGCCGAGGAGGTCGCCGAACCCCCGCTCGGACTCACGGCGATCGATCCCGCCGGAACGGTCACGCACCTCGACCTGCTCGACGAGACCGTGACCGGGATCGGCGCGATCGACGCACCGCGGGCGATGACCACCGACGGCCGCTACCTCTTCGCCGACGTCGGCGACGGCATCGAGATCGTCGACAGCGGCGTGTGGACGTGGGACCACGTCGACCACTTCCACTACTACCGCGCCTCCCCGGCCATGCTCGGAACGGTCGACGGCGACGGCTCGGCGACCGTCGCCACGACGAACAGCTCGACCTCCGGCGGCACCGGCATCTCGTTCACCGATTCGGGGGATGCCGTGCTGCTCAGCACCGAGGCTCTCTCGAAGGGCGAGATCCGCGAGCAGTTCCGCCTCGAGCGCGAGCCGCACGCCGGACTCGTCGTTCCCGTCGGGTCGTTCGCGCTCGTCACCGAAGCGGTCGACGGGGTCGGGGCACGCGTCGCCGGCTACACCGCCGAGGGCGAACCGACCGGACTCGACGAGACGTGCGCCACTCCCTCGGGCACGATCACGACCCGGGTCGGCGCCGTGATCGGCTGCGCCGACGGCGCCCTGCTCGCCCACGTCGGCGACGGCGAGCTCGTCGTCGAGCGCATCCCGTACCCCGCGGATGCTCCCACCGGCGCGGTCGCCTCGTTCGACAACCGCGAGGGCCGCCCGACCGTCGCCGGCCTCGCGAGCCCGACCGACATCCGACTGCTCGACACCCGAGCCCGCACCTGGACGCTGCTCACGGCACCGGCACCGCTCGTGCACGTGACCGCGGTCGACGACGAGGACGGCCACCTTCTCGGGCTGGCCGAGGACGGGCGGATGCTCGTGCTCAGCGCCGCCGACGGCTCGCTGCTCGCCGAGACGGCGCCCCTCGTCGCCGCCTCGCTCGCGTCGGGCGCGGCCCCGGTGCTCGTCGCCGACCAGCACCGCGCCTACCTCAGCGCCCCCGTCGAGCGGCAGCTGTACGAGATCGACTACGCCGATGCCGCCCGCATCGCCCGCACGTTCGAGACCGCCACCGAGCCGGCCTTCGTCGCCGAGACAGGACGCTGACATGCGACCGCCCCGCCTCCACTCCCGCGCCGCGACCGCCCTCGCCGCCGTCGGCCTGCTCACCGCGACCCTCACGGCGTGCGCGCCGCCCGCGACCGACGCGCGCCCCCTCGTCGTCGTCTCGACGAACATCCTCGGCGACGTCGTCGAGCAGCTCGTCGGTGATCAGGCGCGCGTGGTCACGCTCATGAAGCCGAACGCCGACCCGCACTCCTTCGAGATCTCGGCGCAGGAGGCGGCCACCCTGCGCGAGGCCGACCTGATCGTCTCGAACGGACTCGGACTCGAGGAGGGTCTGCAGCAGCACCTCGATGCGGCATCCGCCTCCGACGCCCGCACCTTCGTCGCCGGCGATGCGATCGAGGTGCTCGACTACAGCGAGGGCGATGCCGCGGGCATGCCGGATTCGCACTTCTGGACCGACCCAGCGCAGATGCTCGCCGTCGTCGACGCGCTCGAACCCGCGCTCGCCGAGATCGAGGGGATCGATCCCGACGCCCTGCAGTCGAGCGTCGCCGACTATCGCACCGAGCTCGACGACCTGGATGCCGAGATGACGGATGCCTTCGCGCGCATCCCCGCCGACCGTCGCGCCCTCGTCACCAACCACCACGTCTTCGGCTACCTGGCGGAGCGCTTCGACTTCGACGTCGTCGGGGCCGTGATCCCCGGCGGCACGACGCTCGCCGCGCCCTCGGCATCCGATCTCGCCGACCTCGTCGACGCGGTCGAGGAGACCGGTGTCCCGGCGATCTTCGCCGAGTCGTCGTCGCCCGATCGTCTCGCACGGGCTCTCGCCGATGAGGCCGACATCGACGTCGAGGTGATCGAGCTCTTCACCGAGTCGCTCACCGACGCCGACGGCGGCGCCCCCGACTACCTGACCATGATGCGCGTCAACACCGAGCGCATCGTTTCCGGTCTCACCCGCTGAGACCACCCCCACAGAGAAAGAAGCACCTGCATGAAGAAACTCCCCCTGCGCAGAGCGCTGGTCGGTGCCGTCGCCCTCGGCGCGGTCGTGACCCTCGCGTCCTGCTCGACCACCCCCGCCGCGGATGCCCCGGCGAGCGCAGCATCCGCCACCGAGGCCGGCCCCCGGGTCGCCGTCGCCTATGAGGGCGGCATCCTGGTGCTGGACGGCGAGACCCTCGAGACCGTCGCGGACTTCGACTCCGAGGAGTTCACCCGCCTCAATCCGGCCGGCGACGACCGGCACGTCATGGTCACGATGAGCGAGGGCTTCCAGGTGCTCGACACCGGCGCCGGCTCCTCCGACGACGCGGCCCTCACCGACACGGTCTTCGCGGCCGACACCCCCGGTCACGTCGTTCGCCACGGTGGCAAGACGATCCTCTACGCCGACGGCACGAGCGACACGACCATCTTCGACACGGCCGATCTCGCGGCATCCGAGGGACTTCCCGAGGTCGAGACGATCGCGGGCGTCGAGGCGCACCACGGCGTCTCGATCGTGCTCGAGGACGGCACGTTCCTCACCACCGTGGGCAACGCCGACGGGCGCAACGGCATCGTCGTGCGCGACGCCGACGGCGCGGAGATCGCCTCGTCGGACCAGTGCCCCGGCGTGCACGGCGAGGGCACGGCCGCGAACGAGGTCGTCGTCTTCGGCTGCGAGGACGGCGCCCTGGTCTACGCCGACGGCGAGATCACGAAGCTCTCCGCTCCCGACCAGCCCTACGGCCGGATGGGCAACGCCTACGTGAGCGAATCCAGCCCGATCATCGTCGGCGACTACAAGAACGACCCCGACGCCGAGGGCTACCTGCTCGGCGCCGTCACCCTCATCGACACCGAGGCGCTGACGTACGAGGTCGTCGACCTGCCCGAGGGCGCGGAGTACACGTTCCGCGACGTCGCCCGCGGCCCGGGTGAGCTCGCGTACATCCTCGGATCCGACGGGTCGATCCACGTGCTCGACCCCGAGTCCGGCGAGATCACCGACACCTACCCCGTGATCGACGCGTGGGAGGGCCCCGCCGAGTGGCAGGACGCTCACCCCGCGATCGTCGTGGCCGGTGACATCGCCTACGTGACCGAGCCCGCCGCGAACAGCGTGCACGCCGTCGACCTCACCACCGGCGAGGTGCTCGCGAGCACCGAGCTCGAGGTCACGCCGAACGAGATCGCGCCGGCCGCCGGCTGATCCCGGGCACTCTTCCCGCCCTCGGTTCGGGAGGATAACACCGCGATGGGAGGACGAATTCTCGGAATCCGTCCTCCCATCCGTGTGATCTCCTCCCGAACGGGTGTCGGCCCCGCCTCACAACCGAGGGAGGAGACCCTCCAGGAACTCCGCCGTCGATTCCCAACCGATGACCGCATGGCACGCGACGCCCATCGCGAGCACGGGGTAGTCGTTCCCGGCGGGATCGAGCCGGTCGCCGACGAACAGCATGTCGTCGAGCGGGATGCCGGTCTGCTCGACCAGCCGTCGCATGCCGTACGCCTTGTCGATGCCCCGCTCGGTGACGTCGATCGACGTCGACCCTCCCGAGCGCACCTCGAGATCCGGCAACCGAGCGGCGACGGCGGCGCTGAGCGCGTTGCGCTTCTCGCCCGTCGGATCCCAGGCCGCCTTGGCATCGAGCGGAGCCTGCTGCCCCAGCGCCGAGAAGGTGATCTGCGAGCCGCGGTCCTCGATGACGTCGCCCCAGGTCGTCTCCTCCCACAGGCCGAGCCGGCGCGCCTCTTCTTCGAACACGGCCGTCGCTGCGGCGCGACGCCCCGCAGCGAGGTCGAGCGCGTAGACGGTCTCGATCCCGTGCGGACGGATGCGGTAGTACTGGGTGCCGCAGGCCGGGAGCAGGTGGAAGTTCGCCAGCGTCTCCGGGCCGGCGGCGGGCAGCCTGTCGACGACCTGCGCCGTGAACTGCTCGAGTCGCCCGCCGGAGATGATGGCGACGGTCACGCGCTCGGCGAGCGCCACCAGGAGCGCCCCCATCCGGGGGTCGATCGCGCTCTTGGACGGCGCCAGCGTGTCGTCGAGATCGAAGGCCACGAGGCGCGGAGCGGGCGCGGTCATCCCGCCGCCTCGATGATCGCCTCGCCCTGCCCCCGCACGGGCCCCGTGCTGCCCCGCACGATGAACTCGACCGGAGGCAGCTCGATCGCTCCCGGCTCGTTCCCCTCGACGATCGAGACGAGGGCGCGCGCGCAGGCGTTGCCCCACTGGAAGACGTCCTGTCGCACGGTCGTCAGCGGCGGGATGATGTACGGCGCGAGCGGGATGTCGTCGAAGCCGATGATCGAGAGATCGTGGGGCACGCGGACGCCCCGATCGATCGCGGCGGAGATGCCGGCGATCGCCATGATGTCGTTCGCGTAGATGATGGCGGTCGGCGGTTCGGGGTCGTCGAGCAGTTCGTGGGTCGCGCGCGCGCCGGCCGCGCCGGTGAAGTCGGCCTCGACGACGGTGCCGGGGCGCAGCCCCAGCTGGGCGAGCTCGGAGGCCCAGGCCTCGCGACGCACGCGCGAGTGCACGTAGCGATCGGAACCCGAGACGTGCGCGATGCGCTCATGACCCAGGGCGTGCAGATGGCGGACGGCGCGACGGATGCCGGCGGCGTCGTCGAGCCCGATGGGGGCCGTGCCCTCGCCGGTCCCGGAACCGAGCAGCACGCAGGGCATCCCGAGTCCGGCGAGCTCGGCCGGACGCTCGTCCTCGACGCGGAGGTCGGTGAGGAAGACGCCGTCGACCCGGGCTTCGTGGGCGAAGCGCGAGTAGGCCTCGCGCTCGGCCTCCTCGCCATCGACGACCTGCAGCACGAGGGCGTAGCCGACGGTCGAGAGGAAGCTCTCGACCCCCGCGACGAACTGCGGGAAGAACGGGTCGGTGCTCAGCAGCTCGGGGGCGCGACGGATCACGAGGCCCAGCGCCTGGGCCCGGCTGCGCGAGAGAGCGCGCGCCCGGGCATCCGGACGCCATTCGAGAGCGCGAGCGGCTTCGAGGATGCGCTCGCGCGCCTCTTCACCCACGCCGGAGCGGCCGTTGAAGACGAAGGACACGGCGCTCTTCGAGACACCGGCCCTGGCCGCGACGTCGCCGATGGTGATCTTGCGCTGCAGCACGGGCGAGGCGGGCCGATCGGCGCCGACGCCGTCGGGGGGAGTCGCGTTCATGGTTGTAGTGTAACCGACCGTTTAGCGAGATTTAGCTCCGTCTTCCACCGGAAGTCCGGCAGGTTGACCTCGCACAGCAAAACCGGTTTACTAAAGGAGTTGTCACCGTCGCGCACCACCGGACCACAGCCGGATGCGACGACGGAACGGTCGTATCAGTGAGGAACAATCGCCATGGGCAGTGCCGCACCAGCGCAGAGATCGAAGGCCGACCCGCCGCGTCGTCGCGGCGGCGCGCTGCACCGATGGCTCGGCGACAATCCCCTCGGCCTCCTGCTGAGCTCTCCGTACATCCTCTTCGTCGTCGTCGTCTTCCTCATCCCGTTCGGATTCGGGATCTGGATGTCGGTGCACGACTTCTACTTCACCGCCCCGGGCGTCGCGGTCGAGCATCCGTTCGTCGGCTTCGAGAACTTCGCGACCGTGCTGGCCGACCCGATCGTGCGGCAGGCGTTCGGCAACCTGCTGATCTTCCTCGTCATCAACGTGCCGCTCACCGTCGTGCTCGGTCTGCTGCTCTCGTCCGGGCTCGACGCCGTCGTGCACTGGAAGGGCTTCTTCCGCATCTCGTACTACGTGCCCTACGTGACGGCATCCGTCGCGACGCTCGCCGTCTGGATCTTCCTGTTCAACGGCAACGGCGTCGTGAACTCCCTGCTCGGCTCTCTCGCCCCCGACCCGTCGTGGCTCGCCAACCCGGCGCTGATCATGCCGCTCATCGCCGTGTACGTCACCTGGAAGAACCTCGGGTTCTACATCCTGCTGTACCTCGCCGCGCTCCAGAACGTGCCCAAGGAACTGCACGAGGCGGCCCAGCTCGACGGTGCCGGACGCTGGCAACGGTTCCGCTCGGTGACGCTGCCCGCCGTGCGCCCGGTCACCTCGCTCGTCGTGCTGCTGTCGATCATCACCACCGGGCAGATCTTCACCGAGCCGTACCTGCTCACCGGCGGAGGACCCAACAACGCCTCGATGACCCCCGCGCTGCTCATGTACCAGCAGGGCATCCAACAGGGGAAGCCCGACATCGCCGCCGCGATCGGCATGATCCTCGTCATCGCCGTGATGATCGTCTCGCTCGTCTCGCGCCGCATCACGGAAGGCAAGAACCGATGATCACGTCGACGACCCGCACCGCTCCCGACAAGGCCGCCCGCCCCGCGCGCAGCGGACGGGTGCTCGGTGTGCTGCGCTTCGTGCTGCTGCTCATCGGGGCGCTCGCGGCGCTCGTGCCCTTCTACTACATGATCATCGGCGCCCTCCAGCGCACGCGCGACACCAGTCTGTTCGGTCTGCTGCCGCTTCCGCAGAACCTCACCTTCGACAACTTCGTCGCGATCAACCAGTCGGTGAACCTGCTCGGCTCACTGCTGAACTCCCTGATCTTCACCGCCGGTGTGGTGGGCTGCACCCTCGTGTTCGGTCTGCTCGTCGGCTATGCGCTCGCGGTTCTCTCGTTCCGCGGTCGAGGGATGGTCTTCGCGCTCGTGCTGCTCGTGCAGGCGATCCCGTTCCAACTGCTCATGATCCCGCTGTACGTCATGGTCGTGCGCTACTTCGGTCTCGCCGACAACTTCATCGGCATGATTCTGCCCTTCGCGATCAACTCGGTCGCCGTGCTCATCTTCCGCCAGTACTTCCTGCAGATCCCCCGCGACGTGTTCGACGCCGCGCGCATCGACGGCGCGAGCGAGGTGCGCATCCTGCTCTTCATCGCCGTCCCGCTCGTGCGCCCCGCCGTGCTCACCGCGATGCTCGTGACCTTCATCGGGCCCTGGAACGAGTTCCTGTGGCCGTTCCTCGTCACGAAGGACGCGACGAAGCAGACCTTGGCCGTGAGCCTGGCGAACTTCTCGCAGACGAACGGCTCGTTCCTCGAGAACCCGATGGGCGCCGTGCTCGCCGGCGCCTGCGTGCTCGCTGTGCCGGTGGTCGTGCTCTTCCTCCTGTTCCAGCGGCACTTCACGTCCGCGAACCTCGGCTCGGCCATCAAGGGCTGAGCACTCGACACCGAAAGATCCCGAAGGCATCGCCATGACTCCATCCTCCCCACCCGCCGCCGACCTCACGACGCGGATCCCCTACGCACTGACCCGTCTCGGCACGATCATGACGGCGAGCGATGACGACCCGCTCGAGGCCGAGGGGGTGCTCAACCCCGGCACGGCCTGGGGCCCCGACGGCGAGCTCTACCTCTTCCCGCGCGTCGTGGCCGCGGGCAACGTCTCGCGCATCGCGCGCGCGAGGGTGATCGTCGAGGACGGTGTGCCGGTCGGTGTCGAGCGCCTCGGCGTCGTGCTCGCCCCCGACGAGCAGTGGGAGCACGGGCGCCAGAACGGCGGGGTCGAGGACCCCCGCATCACCTTCCTCGAGCCCCTCGGCCTGCACGTGATGACCTACATCGCCTACGGCCCGCTCGGCCCGCGGCCCGCCCTCGCGATCTCACGCGACACCGTCTCGTGGGAACGGCTCGGACCGATCCAGTTCGCGTACCAGCCCGAGCTCGCGAGCGATCTCAACCTGTTCGCCAATAAGGACATCGTGTTCTTCCCCGAACTCGTCCCCGGCCCCGACGGCCGCCCGAGCATCGCCCTGCTGCATCGCCCGATGTGGGACCTCGACTGGCTGCGCCCCGGTGAGGGTGCGCGCCCGCCGGCCGGGATCGACGACGACCGTCCGTCGATCTGGATCGGTTACGTCGACGTCGAGGCGGCACGAGCGGATGCCTCCGCCCTCACCCGCGTGCACGGCTCGGCCATGATCGCCGCGCCCGAGATGGCGTACGAGAGTGCGAAGATCGGCGCCGGCCCCTCGCCGCTGCGCGTGCCGGAGGGGTGGCTGCTGCTGCACCACGGCGTCTCCGGCGCGACCCCGAAGGGCTTCGAGCTGGCGCACGGGTCGGTGTACTCCGCCGGTGCGATCCTGCTCGACGCCGATGATCCGCGGCGCATCCTCGCGCGCTCGCCCGAGCCGCTGCTCGCGCCCGAGACCGCCGAGGAGACGCAGGGCACGCTCGCGAACGTCGTCTTCCCGACCGCGGTCGAGAAGATCGGCGAGCGCACGTTCGTGTTCTACGGCATGGCCGACTCGTCGATCGGCGTGGCCGAGCTCACGCACCTCTGAGCCGCGGACCTCGAAGGCCGCCTCCCTCGGGAGGCGGCCTTCGTCGTGTCCCCCCGCCCGGGCTCCTCGTCCGGGACCCTTCGACAGGCTCAGGGACCCAGTACCCTCACGCCCACCCGGGACCCTTCGACAGGCTCCCTCACTGGGTTGCTGAGCCTGTCGAAGCACCCGCCACGCGCGCTAGGCCACGACGAAGGGGCCGCCCCGGGTGGGACGGCCCCCTTCGCACTCGCACTCAATCGGTCGTGGCGCCTCTCCGCAACCGCACAGCGACCGCGCCCGATCCGAGCAACAGCAACGCGATGGCGAGCGTCCAGGGCAACCACGTCAGGTCGCCGCCCGTCGCCGGCAGGCCACCGGGGCCTTCGGCTCCTCCTCCGGGGGTACCACCGCCGGGGGTACCACCGCCGGGAGTGCCGGGGGTGCCCGGTCCACCGGGGACGCCCGGCTCGTCGGCGGCGAGGATCAGCACCGGAGTCGAGGCGATGTCGGCATCCGCCTGCATCACGACGATCGTGTGCTCGCCGGGATCGGTGTCCTCGGGGACGACACCGCGGAAGGCGATCGCCCCGTCGTCGTCCGCGATGACGACACCGAGGTCGGCGGGGGTCGATCGCAGCTGGATGACGTACTCGACGCCCGGCTCGAAGCCGCTGCCCGTCATGTCGATGCGGCCGCCGACCTTCGGTGATCCCTCGACCGTCACCACGGGCGCCACGACATCGGGATCGACCGTGACGGTCACCGGCGCCGAGGGCTCCGACCATCCGCCGACGTTCTGCGCGCGCACGGTGACGCCGTAGTCGCCGGGGGCGAGGTCGGCGACGGATGCCGTCAGCGCACCGTCCTCCACCTGCACCACGTGATCGCCCACCGTGACCTCGTAGGCGGTGACGGGCGATCCGCCGAGACGCTCGGGAGCCGACCACTGCACGGTCACGACATCCCGTGAGGCCGTCGCCACGACATCGCGCGGAGCGCTCGACACGGCGTCGAGCCGCACGAGGCCGGCGAGCGCCGCCTCGAGAGCAGCGGCCGCGGCATCCGCATCCTCCTGGGGAGCGCCGGGCGTGCCGCGCACCTGCTTCGCCGCCTCGAGCGCCGGGAGCAGCGGCGCCCAGCTCTCGGGGGTGTAGGCGGTGCTGTCGAGGGCGTTCGCCGCATCGATCTGCGCCTGCAACCGCGAGGTGTCGGCGTCGACCGTCACCCCGCACCACGCGATCTCGGTACCGCCCTGATGACGGATGCCGACCGTCGTGCGTCCGGGTTCGCGGGCCTGGAGGTCGACCTCGACCCGCCCGTCGGGCGACACCCGCGCCTCTCCCGCGACGGTGACGATGGACTCGTCCATCGAGATCGCGGTGAAGACGTCGTCGGGGGCCACGGGCGACACGGTGGCGGCGACGACCGCCGTCGAGTCGCGTGGCGCCGTCACCGGACCCGTGCACTCGAAGGTGTATCCGCCGTAGAGCTCGAACTCCCAGATGTTGAGTCCGTACTGCGTCGAGGGGAGACCCGCGAGGCGCGCGTACCGCACCTCGGCGGGCGCGAAGTCGTGCGTGTGGGTGAGCGTGGGCTGCGCCGTCTGCACACGGGCCAACGGCCTCCACGTCGCACCGTCGACCGAACCCTCGATCCGGTAGTCGTTCGACGTACCGGCCTCCCACGCCACCACGGCGCGCGAGACCGAGCGCACACTCCCGAGATCGACCTGGAGCCAGTGCTCGGCGACCGCGCGCGCCGACGACCACTTGGTCGACTTCGAGCCGTCGGTGGCCCTGGGCCCGGTGATGGTGGCGTTGTTCTGGTGCACGCTGTCGACGGTGGTCGGTCGGCCCAGGGCGAGGTTCGCGTTGGCGGCGGGCACGGCCGGGGCCTCGACGACCAGGCGGTCCGAGAACACCTCGAACTCCCAGAGCGAGGGTCCGTAGTTGAGGGCACGGGTGAGCGTCTGCATGCGCACGTAGCGCGCGGTCTGCCCGTCGAGCGTGATGACGTCGATCCCCCCGTCGCTGCCGCCGGACGGAGTCGTGTACGCGTCGCGCCACGACCTTCCATCGTCGGAGAGCTGGATCTTGTAGGTCTTGGCGAACGCCGCCTCCCACGACAAACGCACCGTGGAGACCGGCTTCGAGGATCCGAGGTCGATCTGCGCCCAGGCACTGTCGGCGTTGTTGCCCCGCCAGCGCGTGTCGGGGTCGCCGTCCGCGAGGGAGAACACGAGGTTGTATCCGGCGTAGCCGGACGCCCGCGTGGCACTGTCGATAGCGAGATTCACGCTCGACGCCACGGTCAGCTCACGGATGCCGTAGCCCGCACCCTCTCCGCCGAGGAGGAGCACACGGACGTTCTCGGCAGCGGTGGGGGTGATCGGCACCTCGTCGAGGCCGCCGTCGCCGCCGGAGATGTTCGCGCGGTCGGTCCAGTCGACGCCGTTCGGCGAGGTCTGCACCACGTAGTCGGTGGCGTGAGCATCCGCCCAGTCGATCGTGACCTTCGTCACCCACGATCCACGGGGCAGCGCGGCCGCGGCCCACTGCGTCCCCCCGGCTGCCGAGCGCCACACCGACGCGGTGTCCCGATCGCCCAGGGCGTCGACGGACGAGCCGTCGGCGGTGCTGCTGGCGGCGAACGGCGAAGACGCCGGGAGGGTCCCGTCGACGAGCGGCGCGGTCACCGTCTTACCGAGGTTCTCGCCCGAACCGAGTCGGAACACCGCGTGCTTCTCGGCCCCGCCCCCGGCCAGGGTGACACCGACCGACAGGCCGGCACGGTCGGGGTTCGAGAGGCTCACGACCGGGGTATCGCTCCGCTCGTCGAGCAGCACGATCGACGGCTGGTCGACCGTCAGGGTGCGGCCGTCGCCGAGGTCGAGGGATCCCGGTGCGAAGAAGGTGGCCATCGTGATTCCCGCGTCGCTGCTGCGCACCGCCTGCACCGCGGTGTCGTTGCGCAGGGTGCGGATCGTGGGCTTCGCCGCGTAGGCCTCGACCTCCGCGGGAGTGGCGGCGGGCAGGACCGTGTAGTCGTAGGTGCCGGCCGCGGGCTTCGCCCCGTGGTCGACGTACAGCGAGAACGCATCTCGACTGATCGCCTCCTCGCCCTCCCAGCTGCCGGACTGCGTCTTGTTCGAGACCTTCACGTCCTGGCCCGCGGCGAACACGTACCCGACCTCGTCGTTGTACGCCCACGTGGCCGACCCGACGCCCTGCTGATCGGTGCCGCCGGCCACGGGCCGTCCGCCCACGCTCGCGTTCGGCTTCGCGGCTGCCTGGTTGATGGTCGTGTGCACGGCCGCGTCGCTGGTCGACGCGATGCCGGCGCCGAGCGCCACCATGCCCTCGTCGAACGAGAAGTAGCTCTTCTGCGCCGTGGTCCCCGCGGTGTCGAGGGTGAGCACGCTCGCTCCGAACTCGCCGTTCGAGGTGCCGCCGGTGAAGCTTCCGCCGTCGCCGTTGCGGCCGCGGTTCTCGAAGCCGCGCTCGGTGCGCTTGACGTTCGGAGCGGTCACCCCGGGGTAGTGCCACCAGTCGAAGGCGGGTCCGAGATCGAGGTACTCGCGGTTGTTCACCTGGATCGCCGTCGAGCCCATCGCGTTCCAGTAGACGGGGTTGCCGAGTTCATCGCGGTACGAGGTGCGCAGCTCGGCGCCGAAGGTGCGCGACGAGTTGAGGCGCGTGAAGATGCCGTATCCGTCGCGCAGGTGCGAGGAGAACTCGGAGCGCCAGAAGTACTTGTTGCCGGTGACGCCGTTCGTCTCGGTCTTGCCGAGCACGCCATCGAGCACCGCCTGGTACGCGGTGGCGTACAGGGCGTCGGTGCGCGCCATCCGCTGCAGCGGTTCGATGAACTCGGAGGCATGGCTGGTGATGTCGTTCACCGTCTTCGGCGGACGGTAGTTGAGGTAGAGCATGCCGATCTCGCCGCGGATCAGCCAGCGCGTACCGCTGATGAAGTAGAACGCGATCGAGTCGAGCTGGTCGCGCGTGAAGGCGAGACCGGTGCCGCGGGCGACATCCGACCACAGTGCGGCGTAGGTGAAGAGCACCATGCCGTAGCCCTCGCTGTAGAGCTGCGCGCCGTGCGCCCAGAAGCTGCCGTCGGGTTGCACGGCCTCCTGCACGGTGCCGGAGTGATCGACCGCGATCGTGGCGACGATGGTCGCGAACCCCTCCTTGACCTTCGCGATGTCGCGGGTCGACAGCGCCTCGAAGATGTAGTTCGAGGTGCGCCATGCGCCGTTCGCGCCGACCGGGTCGAGCTTGCCGGTGTTGTGCTTCAGCGCGACGTCGAACGCTTCGGGGCTCAGCGCCGAGCCGAGGAACATCGAGATGCGCCCCATCGCGATCGACTCGCCGATCTCGGTCTCCCACCAGTTGGTGTTGCCCGGGTTCACGCGATCCCAGTGCAGCAGCGCCCGACCGACCGCGTCGACGAGGCGGGGGTCGCCGAAGCCCTCGGCGTTCGGGTCCTTGTACGCCTGCGTCATCGCGAGCATCCGGTAGAGCGCGGTGTACGCCGACCACACGCTGCCGTTCGCCGAGCTGGTGCGATCGGCGTAGTTCACGTCGGACCACGAGCCGTCGGCGTTCTGCGACGCGACGTAGTCGAGCGCCTCCGACGTGCGGGCGAGGTAGATGCCGTTGGCGATGATGATCTCGTCGCCCTGCCCGAGGTAGTACTCCTCGAGGCGATCGATGACGGTCGCGACGTCGTCCTCCGGGGCGGCGGATGCCGGAGCCGCGAGCGCGGACGATCCGAGGACGAGAGCGAGGGTGAAGGCGATGAACGCGGCGATGCGCTTCATAGCGGGGCTCCTTTGCCGGGTTTCTGCGTTGCCGGGCACCGTTGCGGGTGCGGCGGCGGGGCTCCGGCACGACGGCGGAGCGAAGAGTCCCGGGGTGCGCGCCATGACACGCGCACCCCGGGGTGGTGACCGGCCGGGGAGCCGGTCGAGATCGATCAGCCCTGGGCGATCAGGGCATCGATCTTGTCCGCGGCGGTCGAGAAGGTCTCTTCGAGGTCACCCTCTCCCGCCTGCACGGCCTGACCCCAGGCGTCGCGGAACGTCTGCCACATCTCGGTGGCGTCCGCGACGTTCGGCACGTCGACCGTGAGGGGCACCGAGGCGGCGAAGGTCGCCAGCACGGGGTTCGTCGCGAGGTAGTCGGCGGCGATCGCATCGACATCGGTGCGGGTCGGGAACTGCCCCGTGGTCTCGAGGAGGGCCAGGTCGTTCTCGGCATCCATCGAGAACTTCACGAAGTCCCACGCGGTCTGCTTGTTCTCGCAGGACGTGTAGAGGCCGACGTTCTTCGAGTCGCCGAAGGTGTAGGTGTCTGCGGCGGCCGTGCCCGCGGCGGTCGGCAGCGGCACGACGCCGTACTCGACCTTGCCGTCGAACGCTCCGGCGCCCCAGGGCCCGGCGATGCCCATGGCCGACACTCCGTCGGCGAAGGGACCGGCCCAGGCGTCACCGCTGTAGGCCTCGGCCGAGGAGTACCCCTCGGCGTACATGGTCTTCCAGAACTCGAGCGTCTCGAGGCCCTCCTCGCTCGTGAAGGCGGCGGCGCCGTCGCTCACGAGCTGGGTGCCTCCCGAGTTCGCGAGGAAGAACGGGTAGAAGTCGAAGAGCGAGTTCGTGTAGTCGCCGGATGCCGGCGGGTACAGCGAGTAGTCGGCGGCGCCGCTCTCCTTCACGGCCGCAGCGGCGGCGAGCACGTCGTCGTAGGTCGCGAGCTCGGGATTCTCGGGGTCGAGTCCGGCCGCGGCGAAGACGTCCTTGTTGTAGTAGAGCATGAAGGGGTTGGCCTTCCACGGCACCTGGTACAGGTCGCCGTCGGGTGAGCGGAAGCCGTCGGCCGCGTCGCCGGATCGCTCGGTGATGAAGGACTCGCCGTCGTCGAACGTCTTCGAGATGTTGACCAGACCGCCCTGCTTCTGGAAAGCGGGAACCGCGGCCGGCGCCGTGTTGTAGACGAGGCACGGGGTGTTGCCGGCGGTGATGGCGGCACCGATCGCGTCTTCCGACGACTTGCCCGACGGGATGGCCGCGGCGGCGACCTGCTCGTCGGGGTGGTCGGCGTTCCACGCCTCGACCACGGCTTCGGCCCACTCGATCTCCTGCTCGTTCGTCGAGTACCAGATCGAGATCGGGCCGGAGGTCAGCTCCCCGCCGTCGGGGGCCGCGTCGCCGCCGGACGAGCCGCATGCCGCGAGGGGCAGCGCGAGGGCGGCGAGGGCGAGAACACCTGCATAACGCTTCATTGCGAGAAACTCCTTCGTTCGGTCGCCTCGGGTCGGCTACCTGCTGTGGTGGGGCGATCGCGGAGGATCGCTCGACCTAAGTAAACCGGTTTTGTAACCATGCGTCAAGAGTGTGCTCTGCGCACACAGAAGGAGCTAATAATCGCGCGAAAAGGACATTGCCGATGTCGGCCAGGCACTAAACAGAACTAAACCGAAGGGTAGGCTCCCGCCCCCGGGACCCGTCCTCAGCGCCCCAGCGGGATCACCTCGGTGTGTTCCACGCCGTTCGAGTACGAGACCAGCTCGACCTGGGTGGCCGTCTCGCGCACGGGGCGTGCGAACTCCGAGACTCGCGCAGACTCGAGCGCCTTCCACTCCGGGCCCGACAGCGTCGCGCCGTAGACGACGGACATGTGGAACGTCCACTCGTCGAGCGGCAGTTCGCCGAGCCGCCGGAAATCCGTCGCATCGAGCCTGTCGGTCAGAGTCGCATAGGCGGAGAGGAGGGAGTCGGTGCGTGCCAGGCGGAGGATGAGGATCTGCCAGGGTTCCGGAAAGGCGTCGATGGCTTCGCCGGTGATCTCGATCGGGTCCTGCTCGATCGCCCACGCGTGTACGAGTGCGCTCAGCTCTGCACGACGCTCCGGTTCGTAGAAGCCCCGCAGCGTCACGTGGCCGGTGTGCGGATGCGGGAGTCGACTCAGCGCCAGAGCGTCGGTCTGTTCCGCGCTGTAGCGATCCGCCAACTCCCCCGTCGGACGCAGCACGAGATACTGCTGCCCTTCCAGGGACTCGAGCTGCTCGGGCGTCTTCATGAACGGTCGATGCATACGACGACGCTAATCAGCATCGAGACTCGACGTCGCTCCCGGTGCGGCGCGCCGTCGCACCGGGGGACGTCGCACCGAGGGGACGCCGCACCGAGGGCCGGGAACCTATCGGGGGTCCTCGGCCTCGCGTCCGCTCTCCTCGCGCTCCGACGGGCGCGCCGCCGCACCCCCGAGCGACACCGTCGCGAGGAGGCCGAGGGCGAGGAAGCCCGCGGCGGTCCACGCCGCGTAGCGCGTGCCGTCCGAGAAGGCCTCGCGCGCGGCATCCGCGGCGTCCGCCGTCTCGGGGTTCGCCGCCAGTCCGCTGATCGCCGCGCCCGCACTGTCGACCACCGACGAGACCACCTGATCGCGCTGCGCGGCCGGCACGCCCTGGTCGTCGAGGGAAGCGGCGAGGATGCCGGCCGTGCTGGTGAAGAGCACGGTTCCGAGGATCGCCACTCCGAGCGCCGCCCCGAGCTGTCGCGAGGTCGACTGCGTGCCGGAGGCGGCGCCGCTGTCGGCCACCGGCACATCGGCCAGCACGACGCCGGTGAGCTGGGCGGTCGCGAGCCCGACACCGACCCCGTAGACGAACAGCAGAGGGATGAGCGGAACCCACGAGGCATCCGGACCGATCGCGAGGCCGACGCCGGCGACACCGACGATCTCGGCGAGGAGTCCGATGCGAACGATCCATACCGGCGCGATCCGACCGCTCGTCGCCCCCGCGATGCCGCTCGCGAGGAACGAACCGCCGGCGAGCGAGAGCAGTAGAAGACCCGTCTGCAGCGCGTCGAAGCCGAGCACGAACTGCAGCCACAGCGGCAGGGCGAGGATGATCCCGAACTCGCCGAGCGAGACGACCGCGGCGGCGATGTTGCCGTTGCGGAACGACGTGATCGAGAAGAGCCGCAGGGCGAGGAGGGTCGAGCGACCGGCGCGCTCACGATGAACGCCCCAGGCGATGAAGGCGACGAGCCCGACCAGCGCCAGCGCGAACGCGAACGGGATGGGCGAGATGTCGAAGGGCCAGGTCCAGTCGCCGATCTCGGGCCGCTGCTCGACGCCCCACCAACCGTAGGTGCGCCCCTCGATCAGACCGAAGACGAGGCTGCCCATCGTGACGACCGAGAGCAGGGCCCCCACCCCGTCGATGCGCTCGGTACGGTCGCTGCGCGTCTCGGCGACGGTGAGTGCGACGCCGATGATGATCAGCACGCCGAGCGGGATGTTGATGCCGAAGGCCCACCGCCACGAGAACGCGGTCGTCAGCCATCCGCCGAGCAGCGGCCCGACGGCGGCCATGCCTCCGATGGTCGACCCCCACACCGCGAAGGCGATTCCGCGTTCACGGCCGCGGAAGGTGGCGTTGATGATCGACAGCGTGGTCGGCAGGATCATCGCCCCACCGACGCCCTGGGCGAGGCGGGCGAGGATCAGCGCACCGCCGTCCGAGGCGAGCGACGCCAGCACCGACGACCCCGCGAAGACGACGACGCCGATCAGCAGCATCCGCCGTCGCCCGAACCGGTCGGCGAGACTGCCGAACACCAGCAGCAGGGCGGCGAAGACGAGGGTGTAGGACTCCTGCACCCACTGCACCTCGGTGGAGGTGATGCCGAGGTCGTCGACGATGGCCGGGATCGCGACGTTCACGATCGTCGAGTCGACGATGATCAACGACACCGCGATGCTGATGAAGACCAGGCCGACCCACCGCAGCCTCTCGTGCTTTTCCATGATCTCTAGCTTAGCTAGCATTCTCGATCTGCAACAGTCTTCGGTGCGCTCGCCGTCGGAACCGCAGGCACGAAAACAGGGGCGGGGCCGTCGAATGGCCCCGCCCCCTCCCACTGTCCCCAGCAGGTCTCACCCAGCGCGCGGCTGGGAATCATGTCAGCCCTTGAACGCGTCCTTGACGTTCTCGCCGGCCTTCTTCACCTCGGCCTTGGCCTGATCGGCCTTGCCCTCGGCCTCGAGCTTCTCGTTGCCGGTCACCTTGCCCGCAGCCTCCTTCGCCTTGCCGGCGATGTCCTCTGCGGCGTTCTTGATCTTGTCGTCGAGTCCCATGATGTTTCCCTTCGTGATGGTGTTTCTGGCGGCGGGGTCCTGCCCCCGCCGTCCTCCCGTCGGCCCATGCGCGACCGACGGCGAGTCTGTGCAGCCCGGTCAGCGGGCGGATGCCGTCACGACAACCGCCTCTGATCGTGGGCGAGACGGGCGCGCAGGCTGGTGTGGATCGACACGTAGGCGGTGGTCTCGCGGCCGGTGAGCGTGGCGAGGTTTGTCAGCAGCCGATCGAGGTGATCGACCAGCTCGCGCGGATCCGTGTTCTGCCGCGGGGTGACGGCCACGTGGAGCACCGGCTCGTGGCGCACGTCGTTGGCGGTCACGCTCGCCGAGAGGATCTCGTCGCGGCCCGCGAGCGACTTCTTGACGGCATCCGACACGAACGACTCCGTGACGGTGACGCGTCCGAGCGGGTTCTGCGCGCCGGAGGAACGCAGCGCCGTCTTCGACCGACGGCCCGAGACGCTCGTGAGGGCGAGGATCAGCAGCGCGATCACGACGACGATCGCGACGACGGCTCCGACACCGATCCACGAGGCGGCCCCGCCGGCGATCGCGGTCGCGGCGCCCGCCTGATCGAGCCAGGTCTCGGCGTTCTTGCCGGCATCCGTCCAGACGTCGGCCGCGGTCGGCCAGCTCAGGAGGGTGATGCCGACGGCACCGAGGGCCAGGAAGATCAGGCCGATGAGGAGCAGCAGGGTGCGGTTCAGCGCACGGTTAGTGGCGTTCACAGGTCTGCGTCCTTCTCGGTCGCGCGCTCGATGCGAACGCGGGTGCGGATGCTGCGGGTCAGCCGATACGTCTGCAGCTCGGACTCGGCGAGGGCGAGAACCTCGCTCTGCTCGAGGGGCACTCCGGCACCGGGGCGCACGGTCACGTCGATGCTGCGGTGGCCGACGCCGACGGTGATGGCGTCGCGCGCGATCCCGGTCTCCTCGGAGAGATGCTGGGCGAGGGCACTCGCGATCACGCCGTTGTCGACGACGACCGCGCGGTCGCCCGCATCGAGGGTGTGCTTCGACAGTCGCCCCGGGGTGACCGCCAGGATGACAAACACCAGGCCGATGAGCGCGAGCACGACGCTGCCGGCGATGACGAGACCGGCGGGCTGCGTCGGTAGGCCGACCAGCCAGCCCGCGGCTGCCGCCGGGCCGACGAGGAGCGCGGGCTGAGCGGCGAGGCTCAGCACGATCTCGAGGGCGACGTAGGCGAGGGCGAGGATGAGGAGGACGACCGCGACGAACATCGCGACGGTGCGCGGCGAGTGGGTCTCGCGTCGGATGACGCGGCGAAGTGCGGGGGTGCTCATCGCACTCGTCTCCTTTCGGGGATGATGGCGCCGGTGATGGTGAGGGCGACGCGGGTGACCTCGTGGCCGAAGAGGCCGGTCAGCTCCCGCTGCAGGTGCTCCTGCAGCTCGCGGGCCCGGTCGAGCACCGGGGTGGTCTGGGCGATCGCGGCGGTGTCGTCGAGATCGGGCACGGGAAGCGGTGACGAGATGCGCAGGGCGAACCCCGCACCTCGCGCGACGACGTCGGCCTTCACGTCACTGCGGGAGACGCCGATCACCGATGCGGATGCCTGTTCCGCGACCGTGCGATAGACGCGTTCCTTCACCTCGACGCGGCCCGGGACGGACTCCCCGCCGGTGGCCTGCCCCGCGGGGCGGCCACCGGCGATGACGTTCTGGTCGACGCGCATCAGGAGGTTCGCCGCCCCGTGATGACGTCGGCGAGACCGCGGACGTCGAGCTTGCCGGAGGCGATGCGTCCGACGATCGCTCCGATCCCTGCGAAGACGGCCATGAGGAGGAATCCCCAGAAGCCGAAGAGCAGGGCGGCGAGGGCGAGAAGTGCGCCGATCAGGGCGCCGGTGGTGGTGGGGCTCATGAGACGCGCGACTCCTCGTTCTCGTGGGTGTTGTCGTCACCGGGCACGTGCACGTCGTTGACCTCGACGTTGACCTCGACGACCTCGAGGCCGACGAGACGGGTGATCGCCCCGGCGACCGCGGCGCGGACGTTGTTCGCGACGGTCTGGATGGGTGCGGGGTACTCGACGACGATGGTCAGGTCGGCCGCGGCCTGGGTCTCCCCGACCTCGACCTTCACGCCCTGTGCGAGGTCGGTGGCGTTGATCACGTCGCGGATCGCGCCGAACGCGCGTGCTCCGCCGCCACCCAGTGCGTACACACCGGGAACCTCACGAGCGGCGATACCGGCGACCTTGGCCACCACGCCCTCGGCGATCGTGGTCGTACCGGCGGCGTCGACATCCGCGGGGATGCGAGAGGTCGAGAACCCGGCGGAACGGTCCACGCGGGGAGCGACGGCGGCCGGCGCCGGGGTGCCGGTGGTGTCGGGCAGCTCCTTCTCGGCGGGGCTGGTCGACGTGTTCTTCTGGTCCTGCGTTGCCATGACGTGTCCTATCTCTTTCGACGGCCGACCACAACCCCTGGGGGATCCGGATCGGGAGCGATAACGTCGCTCACAAGTAAGAGGCGCGGATCACGCGATCCGTCACAAAAAAGTTTCAGAAAGTTCTGGTGGAGGTCCGATGGCCCGCTCGACGGATCCGCGCAGCGGCGATCTGACGGTCGTCTCGGATCGCGTCCTGGTGCATCGCTCCGTCGACGGCGACTCCTCCGCCTTCCGCGAGATCGTGCGGCGGTACGCGGGTTCGATGCGGGCGTACGTGTCGCGCATCGTCGGCTCCCTGAGCGAGGCCGACGACGTCGTGCAGAACGCCCTCGTCACGGCGTGGCGCCAGCTCGACTCGCTGCGGGATCCGGATGCCGTGAAGTCCTGGCTCATGCGCATCGCCAGCCGCGAGGCCTTCGCCTTCATCCGCAGACGCCCCACGGATGCCACGCTCACCGGCTACGATGCCCCTCATACCGAGAGCACCCAACCCGAGCAGATCGCGATCCGCAACGCCCAGCTCGCGGCCCTGTCGAAGGCCCTCGATTCGCTGCCCGAAGATCAACGACGGTGCTGGCTGCTGCGCCAGGTCGCAGAGCTCAGCTACACCGAGATTGCAGAGGAAATGGAAACCTCACCCAGCACGGTCAGAGGACTCCTCTCTCGTGCCCGTTCGAGCATCACGATCCAGATGGGAGGCTGGCGATGACCGCGCACGATCACGATGACGCGCTCGACTGCGGCACGACCATCGATCAGCTCTCGGACTACCTCGACCGCGACCGCACGCCGCGCGACCCGCACATCGAGAGCTGCCCGGACTGCCTCAACGCGCTCGAGGCGCTCGAACGCGTGGGTCGCCTGTCGCGCGACCTCATCGATGCGGATGCCGCCGAGCTGCCCGCACCTCCCGAGTCCTGGTTCGAGCGCATCTTCACCTCCATCCAGGAGGAGCTGCGCGCCGGCCGCAGCCTGCCCATCAGCCACCCCGATCCGCGTGTGCAGATCACGGTCACCGAGGGAGCCGTGCGCGCGCTCCTGCGTGACAGCGGAGACGCGATCGACGGCGTCTTCATCAGCCGCACCGAGATCGTCGGCGACGCCGAGACGCTCGGTGCTCCCGTCGAGATCAACCTGACGGCATCCGTCCGCTTCGGCACGTCGATCCAGCACCTGACCGACGAGCTCCGCGAGGTCGCCTACGCCGCCCTCGCGAAGCACACCGACCTGAACGTCGTCGCCGTCAACATCTCCGTCGAAGACATCCACACCGACATCAAGGATGTGTCATGAGCACCACCACGCCCGACGAACCCGTCGACCTCGCCCGCCACGTGCGCACCGTTCCCGGCGTCACGAACATCTTCACGGCGCGGCCGCTGCTCGCCCGCCTGCCGGAGGTCGTCGCGGCGGCATCCGCGAAGGATTCCGACGGCCCGGTGGCCGACATCCTCGTCTCGACCGAACCCGATGGCACCTCGGTCGTCTCGACGCGCATCGCCACCTCGACCGACGACAGCAGCGTCGCCACCGCGCGCCGCGTCGCCGACACGCTCCTCGCACACACCCCCGACACCGCGCGCATCCAGCTGCAGATCGCCCGCATCCGCTGACCGCTTCCTCGGTTCCTGAGCGAACGGAGCGAGACGAAGCGCCCGCCCCGCACCCGTTCGGGAGGAGATCTCCGCGTGGGGAGGACGGATGCGGGAGATTCCTCCTCCCATCCGTGAGAACTCCTCCCGAACGGATGCCGAACACCACCCGAAAACTCCATTCACGCGAATCCACCCACTCGGAACGGGCGTAGGCTGGAGAGAAGGACGGACCGTCCGAGAAGATCTCCCGGAAGCAGTGCCCGCCCGGGAAGAAGCCCACCCATGGCTCAGTACGACGTTTCGGACCGCTCGGCGATCGTCACGGGAGCAGGCAGCGGAATCGGCAAGGCCACCGCCCTCCTCCTCGCGAAGAACGGCACCGCGGTCGTCGTCAACGACCTGAACGCCGAGCACGCGAACGCGGTCGTCGAAGAGATCCGTGCCGCGGGCGGCGTCGCCGAGGCATCCGTCGGCGATGCGACCGACCCGGCCTGGATCGCCTCCTCGGTCGAGCTCGCGAACTCCCTCGCCCCGCTGCGCATCGGCGTGAACAACGCGGGTATCGGCGGAGCATCCGCCCCCACCGCCGAATACACCGACGAGGCGTGGGACAAGGTCATCTCGATCAACCTCAACGCCGTCTTCCGCAACATGAAGGCGCAGCTGCCCGCGATCCTCGCCAACGGCGGCGGTTCGGTCGTCAACGTCGCGTCGATCCTCGGCAGCGTCGGCTTCGCCAACTCCCCCGCCTACGTCGCCGCGAAGCACGCGGTCGTCGGCATGACGAAGTCGGCCGCCCTCGAGTACTCGGCGCAGGGCGTGCGCGTGAACTCGGTCGGCCCCGGCTTCATCGACACCCCGCTGCTGGCGACCATGGGCGAAGAGGCGAAGGCGTACCTCGTGAGCAAGCACCCGATCGGCCGCCTCGGCCAGGCCGACGAGGTCGCGAACCTCATCGCCTTCCTCGCCAGCGACGCGGCGAGCTTCGTCACCGGCAGCTACCACCTCGTCGACGGCGGTTACACCGCCCAGTAAGCGGATGCCGCGGGGCGGGCCCTTCGTCTCGCTTCGCTCGCTCAGGAACCGGAAGACACCCGGTTCCTGAGCGAGGAGCGCAGCGACGAGACGAAGGGCCGACATCTTTCGTTCACCTGTTGTTGGACATCCCGTCCACAAACCTCCATAGTGTTCCTGACAGCGTTGTCAGAATGCGGGCAGCGCATCCACCCACCACATGGAGGTAATCGCATGCCCCCCATGCGTTCGGCATCCCCCGGCCGACACATGAGAAGACGCCGCGCGGCCCTCGCCGCCGGAGTCATCACCGCCCTCGTAGCGTCGTCCGTCCTCGTGACGCCCGCCGCCTACGCCGAAGAGGTCTCGACGCTCACCCCGTTCGAGGCCGTCGACCCGTTCATCGGCGCCCAGATGAACGACGCCAACAACACTCGCGGCAACGACCACTACGGCAACACCTTCCCCGGCGCGACCGTGCCGTTCGGCATGGTGCAGTCCAGCCCCACCACGTTCGAGACCGGCAACGGCCAGCAGTTCGGCGGCTACGAGTACGACGCCGACCAGATCCGCGGCTTCGGCATGACCCGCCTCTCGGGCACGGGATGCCGGTCGAACTTCGGTGGCTTCGACTTCCCCGTCATCCCCTTCACGGGAGCCCTGACCGACGGCGCTCTGCCGACCAACCCGGCGAGCGCGATCGGCGAGTACTTCCTCGACTTCTCGCACGACGACGAGACCGCCGAGCCCGGTTACTACTCGGTCGGCCTCGAGAACGTGCAGGCCGAGCTCACCAGCACCACCCGCACCGCGGTCAGCCGCTACTCGTTCGACGAGACGGCCGCGACCTCGACGCTGCTCTTCGAGGCGGGCGGATCGAACAACCAGGTGCACGCCTCCGACATCGCCTTCGACCCCGCGACCGGTGAGCTCACCGGCTCGGTCAAGGCCAACATCGTCTGCAACGGCGGCTCGCAGTACACCGCCTACTTCTCGGCGACCTTCGACCAGCCGGTCGAGTCGTTCGGCACGTGGACACCGGCAGGCGTGCAGGCCGGCGGCACCGAAGCATCCGCCGCCACCAAGCACGGCGCCGGCGCCTACCTGACCTTCGCGGACGGCGCGGATGTCACGGCCAAGATCGGCCTGAGCTACGTCTCGGTCGACGGCGCCCGCGCGAACGCGCAGGCAGAGACCGACGCCCTCGACTTCGACCAGACCCGCGCTCAGTCGCGCGCGACCTGGGAAGAGGGACTCGGATCGATCGACGCGACCGGCGGCACCGACCGGGACCGCATCACCTTCTACACCTCGCTGTACCACTCGCTGCTGCACCCGAACACGTTCCAGGACGTCGACGGTCGCTACACCGGATACGACGGAACGATCCACAGCGTCGAGGAGGGCCGCGACTTCTACGTGAACTTCTCGGGCTGGGACACCTACCGTGGCCAGTCGCAGCTGGTGGCCCTGCTCTACCCGGAGCGCGCGAGCGACATCAACCAGTCCATCGTCGACATGGTCTCGCAGTCGGGCAAGTGGACGAGCTGGCCGACCTACAACCAGATCCAGACGAAGATGAGCGGCGACTCGCTGCAGAACATCGTCGCGGCGACGGATGACTTCGGCTCGACCGACTACGACCGCGCGAAGGCTCTCGAGAGCATGCTCGCGACGCAGACGCTGCCGATGACGAACACCGGACGATCGGATGCCGTGATGTACGGCATCCACGGATGGATCGACGGAGACAAGCAGGGCGCCGCGACCTCGCGCACCATCGAGTACACGACGAACGACTTCGCGATCGCGCAGATGGCGAAGCGCCTCGGCAACGAGGCCGCGTACGAGCAGTTCTCGACTCGCTCGCAGAACTGGAAGAACATCTTCAACACGGCCACCGGGCACATCGACGCCCGCAACCGCAACGGCTTCCTGAACACCTCGCTCACCACGCAGGGCGCGCAGTTCGAGCAGTCGACCGGGTACCAGTACGGCTTCAACGTGTCGCACAACATGGCCGACCTCATCGACCTGCGCGGCGGCAAGGACAAGGCCACCGAGCAGCTCGACCGCATCCTGCGTGATCTCGACGCCGGCGCCTTCAGCGACGCCGCGTACATCGCCAACCAGCCCAGCTTCGGCCTCCCGTGGGTCTACAACTGGCTGCAGGCTCCGCACAAGACGACCGAGACGCTGTACCGCGCGGCCGACGAGCTGTTCACCACGGCTCCTGACGGCCTGGCCGGCAACGACGACCTCGGCTCGTTCAGCGCCTGGTACGTGTGGGCCAACATCGGTCTGATGCCCGCGATCTGGGGCACCGCCGACCTGCTGGTCTCGGCACCGATGTTCGAGCACATCGAGATCACCTCGATCGGCTCCGACCGCACCATCTCGATCGACGCCCCCGGCGCCGGCGACGACCGTCGCTACACGACGGGCCTGTCGGTGAACGGCCAGGCGCAGACCGCATCGTGGCTGCCCGCCGACTTCGCGCGCTCGGGCGGAACGCTCGACTTCACGATGGGCGCGACGGCTTCGATGTGGGGCACCGGCGAGGGCGACGTGCCCCCGTCGTTCCGCGACGGCAGCGACAACCGCAACTCGGTCGGCATCACCTCCGACGGCGCGGTCAACATGGGAGGGCTGGATGCCGGTGGCATCGGCCTCTCGCGGGAGGACCTCGCGGCGGCGGGCGTCGCCGGCGGGGCGAAGCTCCCCCTCGGCGACACCGGTGTCGAGTTCACGTGGCCCGACACGGTGGCCGGCGAGGTCGACCACTGGATCCCGAACGGCCAGGTCCTCGACTTCGGCGACGTCGCGGCATCCGGGATCTCCTTCCTCGGTCTCGCGACCAACGGCCCCTCGCGCGGCACCGCCCTGGTGACCTACACCGACGGCTCGACGAAGAAGGTCGACGTGCGCCTCACCGACTGGACGAACACGGGCGCCGAGCCCGGGAACATCCGCCTGGTGCCGCTCACGAAGCGCAACACGCTCGCCGGTGGCTCCGACACCGCCAAGCCGACCCTCTTCGCGACGGCGGTCGTTCCGCTCGACACGAAGAAGACGGTCAAGAGCGTCACCCTGCCGAACGACGTGTCGAAGGGCATCATGCACGTCTTCGACGTCGCACTGCGCCCGCTCGATGCGACCGAACCGGGTGAGCCGACGCTGCCGACGCGCCCCGATGCGCAGGAGCCGACCGAGCCGACCGTGCAGGCGCCGATCGACATCGACGGCACCGAGGTCACGAACGCCGACACCGTGTGGCGCTTCCACGACACGACCGACGACCCCGCCGCGGGTCTTGCGACCCACACCGGCTGGACCGCCGCCGACTACGACGACGC
Source organism: Microbacterium galbinum (assembly GCF_023101185.1). GTDB lineage: Bacteria > Actinomycetota > Actinomycetes > Actinomycetales > Microbacteriaceae > Microbacterium > Microbacterium galbinum. The sequence goes on along the minus strand of NZ_CP078077.1, from coordinate 1,579,965 downwards.
GTCGTGGAAGACCGGCACCGGCAGCTTCGGCGCGAAGAACGGCGTGATCGGCGACCTGGGCGGCGGCTACACGCCGAGCACCCTGGTGAACCAGTACAAGGAGGGCACCACCAACACGGAGGCGTTCTTCTTCCGCACGACGTTCGACATCGACGCGGCCGACCTCGCGCAGATCACTCAGCTGAACGGAGAACTGGCCTACGACGACGCGGCACGCGTGTACGTCAACGGGCAGCTCGTCGGCGGCTTCGCGGATGCGCGCATCGGCAACGGCCCGAGCAACATGGTCTACGCCGGTGACAACGGGTCGGCGCCGCTGACGGGTGCATTCACGGTTCCGGCATCCGCTCTGCAGGCGGGCACGAACACGATCGCGGTGCAGGTGCACAACACCAACGCGACGAGCTCCGACGTGTTCATGCAGCTGACCTCGCTCACCATCGCCGCCCAGGGCGCTCCCGCCGCGATCTCCGACGTGCTCCTGCACGTGGGATCCGACGAGACGCAGCGCAATCTGACGTTCTACACCGACCGTCGGATCGCGGCGCAGGTGCAGGTGGCCCCGGCATCCGCACGCACCGGCGCCGGGTTCCCGGTCGCCGAGGCGCGCACGCTCGACGCCACCACTGCGCAGGCCCGCGACGGGCGCTACTCGAACCAGGTCGTCATCGGCGATCTGGCCGAGGAGACCTCGTACCTGTACCGGGTCGGCAACGACGAGATGGGATGGTCGCGCTCGTACGAGCTGTGGACCGGCACGTTCGACGAGACGTACAGCTTCGTCTACCTGACGGACGCGCAGATCGGTGCGTCGGGCAGTTGGCAGAACGACCGCGACCGCTGGGCCGCTTCGCTCGGTCAGATCGACCAGTTCGAGAAGGATGCCTCGATGATCGTGAGCGGTGGTGACCAGATCGAGACGCACCGTTCCGAAGACGAGTACGCCTCGCTGATCGCCCCCGAGCTGCTCAAGCAGGTGCCCTTCCAGGCGACGATCGGAAACCACGACAACCAGTCCGACCAGTTCAACTCGCACTTCTTCACCCCGAACCGCTCCGAGACCCACGGGTACGAGGGCATCGACGGGCGAGCCGGAGGCGACTACTGGTACACCTACAACGGCGTGCTCTACCTCAACATCAACACCAACGCGCGCAGCACGAACGAGGAGGACCACGCGGCCTTCCTGCGCGAGGTCGTCGAGGAGCAGGGCGCCGACGCCAACTGGATCGTCGTCGTCATGCACCATTCGCTGTACTCGGCCGCGTTCCACTCCGTGGAGCAGGACGTGAAGGAGCGCCGTGCGGCCCTCGCACCGGTGTTCAGCGAACTGGGCATCGACCTGGTGCTCGCCGGTCACGACCACATCTACACGCGCAGCTACCTCATGGACGGCACGACGCCGGCCGGAGACCTGGAGGCGCAGGAGAAGTCGGGAGTGACGCTCGCGGCCGAGAAGGGGCAGGTGCTGTACGTGACCGGCAACTCCTCGAGCGGCAGCAAGTTCTACGGTCTCGACGCGTCGTCTCCCGAGGCGGCCATCAAGGACCAGTCGAACCAGCCGCAGTACACCGACGTCGACGTGACGCCCGAGGCGATCACCCTCACGACCTACCAGACGATGGATCGCAAGGTGATCGACGAGGTGACGCTCACCCGCACGGTGAACGACGAGAAGGGTCCAGAGTTCGCGGGCCTTCCCACCGAGTCCGAGGTGGCGCAGGGACAGCCGTTCGAGCCGCTCGCCGGAATCTCGGCGACCGACGAGATCGACGGCGACGTGACCTCGGCGATCACGGTCGAGGGCACGGTCGACACCACCAAGCCCGGTCTCTACACGCTCACCTACCGGGTGACCGACCTGGCCGGCAACGAGACGGTCGTCGAGCGGATGGTGACCGTGACCGCGGTCGAGCCGACGTTCGGTGGAGTCCCGCCGACCCGCACCGTCGTCGAGGGCGAGGAGTTCGACGAGCTCGCCGGGGTCTCGGCGAAGGACGCGAACGGTGTCGATCTGACCGACCGGATCGAGGTCGAGCTGGTGCAGGCGGCCAGCGCGGCGCGCATGGTCGGGCCGTCGGCGGGCGCGTACGCGCTCGTCTACACGGTGACCGACGACTACGGCACGACGGCGGTCGCGCAGAGCGCGGTCACGGTGGTGCCGCCTGCCGATCCGACCGACCCCGGCACGGGTGCCCCCGGCACGCCGGGTGGCGGCGGGGTCGTCGCCCCCGGAGACGGGACGGATGCCGGTGACGGCACGCTGCCCGCGACGGGCGGCGAAGCTTCGCTGCTGTGGATGCTCGGCATCCTGGCCCTGCTCGCCGGCGCGGGCCTGATGATCCGCCGCCGCAACGCGCAGGTCTGAGTGAACGGAGAGGGGGCCGCGGATTCACCCGCGGCCCCCTCTTCCGTGTCCGGGCCCGTCGTCTCGTCTCTGCGCTCCTCGCTCAGGAACCGGTTCCTGAGCGAGCGCAGCGAGACGAAGGGCGCCGAGCCGTCAGCGGGCCAGCGAGCCCACTCCGGTGGCCGCGATCACGGCGACCTTCGCCGCTTCGAGCTCGTCGAACCACCCGATGTGCTCGGAGGTCGGCCCGAAGGCGTGGTAACCGGGTTCGGGGTCGGCGGCCTTCACCGAGCCGAGGAACACCCCGCGCTCGTTGCCGACGTGGAATCCGCGCTCGACCTCGACCCACAGACCGCGGGGAGGCAGAGCAACAGTGAACCGGCGGCGCGGTTTCGCGAGTGACGCGCGCGACGCCTTGCGATCTCGATGGGGCATGTCAGGCGCTCACAGTCTGGAGTTCGCGGGCCTGCTCGAGCGACGAGGCGTACTCCTCACGCGAGAGGTCGAGACCGTTCGCGGAGTTCGCGGCCTCCATCATCTTCGCGAGCAGCGGCCGGTGCAGCTGGGGGTCGCCGTCGAACGAGAACCGGAGGGGGATGGAGGCGTGGATCCAGAGCGTCTGGACCGTGCCGTCGAAGGTCGGAACGGTGAGGGCGAACGACTCGTTGCGCCGGAGCTTCGTGACGGTGACGGCCCGGAGGTGAACGAGCAGGGCGTCATCCACGTCGATCGGGGCGTTGGTGTTTCCGTAGGTCAGGTGTCCCATGCTGCTCTCCTCGTGGTCGAGACTGCGTGAGATTTACATTACTAGGTTACCTAGTTACTTTCAAAGCCGACTGAAACATCGAGAGATGTAACGGTCGACGCGAGCCTACGGAAGGTCGTCGATCTCCTCGGTGAGCCGACGGAGGAAGCGGGTGATCACGGCGGTCTGCTCGGGGGTGAACTCCTCGCCGATCGCCTCGACGCGGCGCGTGAGGTCGTCCACGGGCGAGTTGATGTCGCGCAGCGAGGGGCGCAGCACCTTCGACCGGGCATCGGCCGGGTGCGGGGCGACCACGATCTGACCGCGCTCCTGCAGGCGGCGGATCACGCTCGTGATGGCCGCGGTGCTCACGCTCAGGTGCGCCGCGAGATCACCGGGCGTCACCGGGGCGTCGGCCGGCGCGTCCGCGATGAACCGCATGGCGACCCGGTCGGTGTCGTTCGGAGCGCGCACCGCAGCGAGGCGTCGCGCGAACTGCGCATCGACCCGACGGAACTCGTCGACGCAGTGCACGAGATCGGATGTGATCGTCGTCGTTTCATTCACCAAGTGTCACCCCCTGACCCCTCCATGCTACAAGACGCTCACGTAACAAGGTGGCCTAGCGGTTTTCAATGGCGATCAGGGCGTCTTTCTGGTGAGAAGATGGAATACCGCCTGCCGGAAAGGATGCCATGGCTGAGCGATTCACTCTCGACGAAGCGGGATACATCCTGTATTCCGACATGGTCGAGCGCCTGCGCGAGCGCTTCCCCACCGTGCCGGTGTGGCGGCTGGAGCAGGTCGCGGCCGCCGAGCACGACGCGATCACCGGTGGCGTGCTGCAGATCGTGCCCGCCGAGGTCGAGGACGGCACGATCGAGATGCTCGAGCGCGAGTCGCAGAGCGTGAGCGCCGAGAACGAAGGGGTGGCGTGATGGAGAGTTCCGAGGAGTTCACCCGCTCCGGCTACTGGTACCCCGATACCGAGTCCGCCAGCACGGTCGACGTGCTCAACCTGCTGCGCCGCTACCGCTCGGCCGAGACCGCGATGCGTGCCCGCACGCGCGCGTCGATGCGCATGAACGAGACCGATCTCGTCGCGCTGCGCTTCCTGCTGCGCGAGCAGCGCGCCGGACGCATCGTGCGCTCGATCGACATCGCCCGCATGCTCGACATCTCGACGGCATCCACCACGACCCTCATCGACCGCCTCGAGAAGGGCGGGCACGTCCGCCGCGAGGCGCACCCGACCGACCGGCGCGCGGGCATCGTCGTCCCCACGGTCAGCAGCGATGACGAGGTGCGCCACACTCTCGGTGCGATGCACCGGCGGATGCTCTCGCTCGTTGACGAGATGTCCGACAAGGAGCGCGCGGTGGTCACCCGCTTCCTCGCCGGGATGACCTCGGCGATCGAAGAGGCATCCGATCTCGATCAGGAACTGCGCGACGTGATCCGCGACCACGAGGAAGCGCAGGGCGAGGGAGGGGCGGGCGACTAGCCCGCCCGCCCGCCTCAGACCTTCTCGGGCTCCGCCGGCTCGGCGCCGTCGGCGTCACCCGCGGCATCCGCCGCCTGCTCGACCCGCTCGGGGAACAGCTCGTCGAGGTCGAGGTCGGGGTTGTCGTCCTGACCCTCGACGAGCTCGATGGCCTCCTGCTCGGTCTGCACGCTCGGCATCGCGCCGGGCAGCGGTCGGCGCGCCGACTCCTTGAGCACGACCACCGCGATGAACCCGGCGATCGACGTGCCGATCACGTAGAACGCGGGCGCGAGCGACGAACCCGTCATCTGCACGAGCGCTTCCATCACGACCGGCGCCGTGCCGGCGAACAGCGCCACCGCCAGGTTGTACGAGATGCCCATGCCGCCGTAGCGCGACGACGTGGGAAAGAGCGCCGGCAGCGACGAGGCGAGGTTGGCGACGTAGAACGTCACCGGGAACGCGAGCAGCACGAGGCCCAGAACGGTCGACCAGATCTCGCCGTGCATCATGAACAGAAACGCGGGCACCGCGAGCACGATCGCCGAGGTCGAGCCGATGAACAGCACCTTCTTGCGGCCGATGCGGTCGGAGAGTCGACCGGTGAGCGGGATGCAGAGGGCCATCGCCACGAGCACCGGGAGCGTCAGCAGCGTGCCGTGCACCTCGTCGTAGCCGAGGGTTCCGGTGAGATACGTGGGCATGTACGAGGTGAGCGCATAGCCGACCGTGTTCGCCGCGGCGACGAGCACGAAGGCCGTGAGCAGTTCGCGCCAGTACGCGCGGATGAGGGCGATGACACCCTTGGGCGCATCCGCCGCCGCCTGCGCTTCGTCGGCGGCGTGGGCCGCGGCATCCTGCGCTTCCTGGAAAGCGGGGGTGTCTTCGATCTTGAGTCGGAAGTAGATGGCGATGAGTCCCAGCGGCAGCGCGACCAGGAACGGGATGCGCCAGGCGAAGCCCTGCATGACGTCGGCCGACAGCGTGAGCTGGAGGATCGAGACGAACGCGGCGCCGATCGCGAAGCCCATGTACGAGCCGAGGTCGAGCAGCGAGGCGTAGAACCCGCGTCGCTTGTCGGGCGCGTACTCGGTGATGAAGGTCGTCGCGCCGGCGTACTCGCCGCCGGTGGAGAAGCCCTGCGCGAGCTTGAGCACGATCAGCAGGATGGGCGCCCAGACCCCGATGACCGAGAAGTCGGGCAGCACGCCGATGAGGAACGTCGCGGCCGCCATCATGATGAGCGTGAAGGCGAGCACGCGCTGGCGCCCCATCCGGTCACCGAGCTGGCCGAGCACGATGCCGCCGAGCGGGCGCGCGACGAAGGTCACGGCGAACACGCCGAGCGAGAAGAGCGACTGCGCCCCGGCCGAGGCATCCGGCAGGAACGCCCGTCCGATGATGACCGCCAGGTAGCCGTAGACGCCGATGTCGTACCACTCCATGAGGTTGCCGACCACGGTTCCGGCGACCGCCCGTCGGAGCATGGGCCGGTCGACCACCGTCACGTCATCGACCGTGAGCCGACGCGGTTCGGTGGGCGCCGGTCGGAAGCGGCGGAGCAGCCGCTGCCAGAGGGATTCGCTCTTCACGGGATCGGACATGTCGTTCTCACTTTCTTCCCGTCGCGGGACGGATGCCCCGGGACAGAGTTCGGGGAGACGGTACACCCACCGTCTCCCCGAAGTTCCTGCGGCTCGCTCAGTTGTTGAAGGCGTCCTTGACGTTCTCGCCGGCCTTCTTCACGTCGGCCTTGGCCTGGTCGGCCTTGCCCTCGGCCTCGAGCTTCTCGTTGCCGGTCACCTTGCCCGCAGCCTCCTTCGCCTTACCGGCGATGTCCTCTGCGGCGTTCTTGATCTTGTCGTCGAGTCCCATGGGGGCTCCTTTCTTCTCGGTGGTTCGCGATGGTCTGGTGGGGCATCCGGGGATGCCGGGTCATCCGGAGAGCAGCAGTCCGGCCATGAGCGGAGCGGATGCCGCGGCGACGAGCGAGACGCCGCCGACGATCCCGGCGGCGCGCCAGAAGGATCGGCGCTCGACGGGAGCGGTGATGCCGGACATGCGGCCGACGGCCTGCCGGGCCGACAGCGGGGTGAGGTCGACGCCGTCTGCGGGGATCATCCCGGGCGTCCGGCGGAGGGCGCGTCGGGTGCCGATCGTGCGGGTCTTCTCCACTGCCGGGGACATCGAATCACCTTCCTCGGAAGAAAGATTACTAGTTTGACTAGTGAAACGCCAGCCTAGTGAAATCTCCGGTGATCCGACCTACGCTCGGGACATGACCGAGCTCACCCAGCCCACCGGACGCGAAGACGACCTGCGCGCGATCCCCCGAGACGACGGCAGCGCCCCCGTCGCCCTGGTCCTCGGAGCGACCGGCTACATCGGCGGACGCCTCACCCCGCGCCTGCTCAACGCCGGGTACCGGGTGCGGGTTCTGGCGCGCGACGCGGCGCGCGCGGCATCCTTCCCCTGGGGTCCGGACTGCGAGATCGTCGAGGGCTCGGCCGACGACGCGGATGCCGTGGCCGAGGCCATGCGCGACGTCGATGTCGTCTACTACCTGATCCACTCGATGGGCGCCGGCAAGGACTTCGAAGAGGCCGACGAACGCGCGGCCCAGACGGTGGCGGATGCCGCGGCGAAGGCCGGGGCCCGCCGCATCGTGTACCTCGGCGGACTGCATCCCGACGACGTGAAGCTGTCGCCGCACCTGCGCTCGCGCGTGCGGGTGGGCGAGGTGTTCCTCGAATCAGGGGTGCCGACGCTCGTGCTGCAGGCCGGGGTCGTGATCGGGTCGGGCTCGGCGTCGTTCGAGATGATCCGTCACCTCACCGAGGTGCTGCCGTACATGCCCGCCCCGAAGTGGGTGCGCAATCACATCCAGCCGATCGCGATCCGCGACGTGCTGCACTATCTGCTCGGCGCCGCACGGGTCGACGAGGGCGTGAACCGGGCGGTCGACATCGGTGGACCCGACGTGCTGCGCTACGGACAGATGATGAACGGCTACGCGGTCGAGGCCGGACTCCCCCAGCGCGCGATCGCCGCCCTGCCCGTGCTCACCCCGGGGCTCGCCTCGCACTGGGTGAACCTCGTGACGCCGGTGCCGCGCTCGATCGCGCGCCCGCTCGTCGCCTCGCTGCAGAACGAGTGCGTCGTGAAGAACCGCGACGTCGACGACCTCATCCCGCGGCCGACGGGCGGCCTGACCCCGTATCGCCGGGCCGTCGCGCTCGCGATCGGCCGGTCGAACAACGACACGATCGAGACGAGCTGGCAGGATGCCGAGGTCTCGGGCGCACCGAGCGACCCGCTGCCGAGCGACCCCGACTGGGCCGGGCGCACGGTGTTCACGGATGCACGGTCGCTCGAGACGACGGCATCCGTCGATCAGCTGTGGCGCGTGATCCTGGGCATCGGCGGATCGAACGGCTGGTACTCGTCGCCGTTCCTGTGGGCGGTGCGCGGTCTCATGGACCGCCTCGTCGGCGGGGTCGGCCTGCGCCGCGGGCGCCGCAGCCGCACCGACGCGCGGGTCGGCGACGCGATCGATTTCTGGCGCGTCGAAGCCGTCGAGGCACCGGGCACGACGACGGATGCCTCACCCGCCAGCGGAGGGCTGCTGCGGCTGCGCGCCGAGATGAAGGTGCCGGGCTCGGCCTGGCTCGAACTGCGCGCGCTGCCGGAGGGGACGGGCGCCCGGTACGAGCAGCGGGCGGTGTTCTTCCCGCGCGGGCTGAGCGGACGTCTGTACTGGCTCGCGGTGCTGCCCTTCCACGGCGCGATCTTCGCCGGCATGGCCGCTCGCATCACCGCCACGGCGGAGGGTGCGGAGTAACTCGTGGCGGGACCCTTCGACAGGCTCAGGGACCCAGATCCGACCGTGCCTCTGGGTTGCTGAGCCAAGAAGCTGGGTTGCTGAGCCAAGAAACTGGGTTGCTGAGCCAAGAAACTGGGTTGCTGAGCCTGTCGAAGCACCCACCACGCGGAGCGCGCCTGGATAGGCTCGGGGGCATGACCGAGGCCGAACCGAACCCCTACCGCCACCTCGTCGCGCTGGCCGCGGGGATCGTGGCGCTGATCGTGTTCCTCACGTTCACGAGCGGCGTCATCGGCTATCTCGTCGCGATCGTCGTCGCCGGAGCGGCAGTGTTCGTCGGGCACCGCGCCCTGCGTGACCGCGGGCGGTTCTTGCTCGCCGCGATCCTCGGACTCGTGCTCAGCTACTTCGTGCTGATCACCTCGGTCGGCCTGCTCGTCGTGCGCCTGACCCGCCTCGGCTGAGGTTTCGCCGGGTCGGCCCTTCGTCTCGCTGCGCTCGCTCAGGAACCGGAACCGGTTCCTGAGCGAGGAGCGCAGCGACGAGACGAAGGGCCCCCGCGCACACCGATCAGTCGACGCGCGGCCGCTCCGGAGCATCCGTCTGCTCGGGGTCGACGGCGGCATCCACCGCGGCGTCCACGTCTCCCTGCGGGATGATGTCGATGGCCTCGGTCGCCGCCTCGTAGACCTCGGAGAGCGTCTCGTCGACGGTCTCCTCGTCGATCCAGGCGAGGTCGTCACCCGAGTGGTCGTACTCGACGGGCACGAGGGCGAAGTCGTCGCCGTACTCCTCGAGCCCGGCCATGACGCTGTGGCGCACCGCCGCACGGGCATACCGCTCGCGCAGGATCATGGGGTCGCGGCGCAGGTCGATCATGAACGCGACCATCATGAACGCCATGATCACCGCGAACGGCAGCGCGGCGATGATGGTGACGTTCTGCAGCGATTGCAGCCCGCTCCCCTCGTCACCCGACACGAGCACGACCGCGGCGATCGCGCCGACCAGGGCGCCCCAGGTGACCGTGACCCAGCGCGCGGGCTCCGGACGACCCTGCTGCGACAGCGTGCCCATCACGAGCGAGGCCGAGTCGGCGCCGGTGATGAAGAAGATCGAGATCAACAGGATCAGCAGGATGCTCGTGATCAGCGGGAACGGCAGGTTCTCGAGCACGCCGAACAGCACCTCTTCGGGCGGATCGACCACGAGCCCGGCGCCGTCCATCTGCTGGCTGATCGCCGTGGTGCCGAAGATCGCGAACCAGATGAGCGAGATGGCCGAGGGCACGACGATCACGACCGCCACGAACTGGCGCAGCGTGCGGCCGCGCGAGATCTTCGCGATGAACATGCCGACGAACGGCGACCACGAGATCCACCAGGCCCAGTAGAAGATCGTCCAGCCCGAGAGGAACATCTCGACCTCGGCACCCTGCGACGCCGAGCGGGCGATCATGGTGGGCAGGTCTCCGAGGAACTGCACGGCCACCGAGGGGATGACGTTGAGGATGAGCATCGACGGCCCGACGAAGAACACGAAGAACGCGAGCACCAGTGCCATCACGGCGTTGGTGTTGGAGAGCGCGCGGATGCCTTTCGAGACGCCCGAGACGGCCGAGGCGATGAAGCACGCGGTGAGCACGGCGATGACCGCGATCAGGATGCCGTTGCCGACCTCTCCGATGCCGGTGACGAGCTCCACGCCGTGGCCGATCTGCAGGGCGCCGAGTCCGAGCGAGGCGGCCGTGCCGAAGAGCGTGACGATGATCGAGAAGATGTCGATCGTGCGGCCGAGGGGACCGGTCGTGCGGCCCTCGCCGAGCAGCGGCGCGAAGATCGACGAGATCAGCGGGGTGCGGCCGCGGCGGAATGCACCGTACGCGATCGCGCCGCCGACGAGCGCGTAGAACGCCCAGGCCTGCGGACCCCAGTGGTAGAGCACCTGGGCCTGCGCGGTGTGCATCGCCTCGAGGGTGTTGGCCTCGACGGTGCCGGGCGGCGGCGTCTCGAAGAACGTGAGCGGCTCGGCCGCACCCCAGAACACCAGCCCGATGCCCATGCCGGCGGCGAACAGCATCGAGATCCACGAGAACATCGAGAACTCGGGCTCTTCGTCGTCGCGGCCGAGCGGGATGCGCCCGTACCGGCTGAAGCCGACGAACAGCATGAACACGAGGATCACGGTGGCGATCGTCGTGAAGAAGAAGCCGAAGTACTCGACCACCCACGCGAGCACACTGCTCGCCGTGCCCGACAGGTTGTCGCCCGCGAACACGCCCCAGGCGATGAACGCGACGGTCGCGAAGAGCGCAACGCCGAACACGAGGTGGTCGGTGCGATAGGTGCGCCCGGTCTCTTCGACCGAGACGCCGGGGATCAGCGCCGGGTGCAGTCCGCGCGGCGGAACGGCCGACATGTCGCGGACGATCTTGCGGCCCGTCTCGGTGGCCTTGGGGACGATATTGGTGGCGGTCGTGCGGGGAGGCTTCTCTTCGGGGGTCTCCATGAGAAACCATTCTCCCACGGCGCATTCATAGGGACGGGGGCTTGCGCGGGGCGGGGCCCTTCGACAAGCTCAGGGGCCCAGTTCCGAGACACCCCCACCCTGGGTCGCTGAGCCTGTCGAAGCGTCGCAGGGCGGCAGCATCCGTTCGCTCGGGAGGAGAACTCTCGCTGCGCAGGACCAAAAGCGGCGGATGCTCCTGCCGAACGCGAGATCTCCTCCGCTCGCGGCCGCGGCGGGGCCCTTCGACAGGCTCAGGGACCCAGTTCAAAGACACCCGCCCTGGGTCGCTGAGCCTGTCGAAGCGTCGCAGCGCGGCCCCGCGGCTACCGGCGGAAGAAGCCCGAGAACACCGAGTGCAACAGGGGCAGAGCGGATGCCCAGAGCAGGGTGTAACCGAGACCGGGCACCGGCTCGACGAGCAGTGCGCCGCCCACGAGCATCGCGGCGAAGAGCACGCCCGACCCGATGCGGCGGGCGATGCCGTCGAGCCGGTCGAGACGGCGTTCGAGCCGGGACGTGTCGAAGGTGACGTTGCCGTCGTCGACGCGGGTGATGATCGCGTCGATGCGGTCGGGAAGGCGCATCGTGATGCCGGCGGTCTTCATCGCGCGCTGCGCCATGTCCTGCACGAGGTTGCCGCTCTCGTCGCGCAGCAGCCGGTTGGCGTAGGGCTCGGCCGCATCCCACACGTTGAACGTCGGGTCGAGGGCGCTGCACATGCCCGAGGTGAGCGACACCGCGCGGATCAGCAGCAGCAGGTGCTCGGGCAGTTGCAGCGGAAGACGGCGCACCATGTCACCGAACTCGTCGGCGAAGTCGGCGAACTCGCGCGGGTCGACCTTCGACAGCTCCGCGAAGCCCATGCCGCCGAAGCGTGCGAAGAGGGCGGTGAGCGCCCGTTCGAGCTCGCCGGTGTCGGCCGAGGGCAGCAGCACCCCGATCTCCTTCGCGGCGGCGACGAGTCCGCGGCTGTCCCGCGCGGTCACCGCGATCAGGAGGGTGCGCAGGCCGGCGCGCAGGTTCGCCGGGACCTCGGCCATCATGCCGAAGTCGATGAAGGTGAGGTGCCACGGCGGGTCACCGGCATCCGCTCCCGCCGCCCGCGGCGTCACGAACATGTTGCCGGGATGCGGGTCGGCGTGCACGAAGCCGTGCGTGAACACCTGGTCGAACATGACCTCGGCGAACACCTCGGCGACCTGCGCGGGGTCGATACCGGCGGCGCGCAGCGCGTCGGTGTCGTTGATCTTGATGGCCGTGACGTCCGACAGGGTCAGTACACGGCGGGTCGACCGCTCCCACACGATCTCCGGTGCGTCGACGCGCGGGTCGTCGGCGAAGGCCTCCCGGAAACGCTCGGCGGATGCCGCTTCGTGCAGGTAGTCGATCTCCTCGAGGCTCGTGGCCGCGAACTCCTCGACGAGGGCGGGGGCATCCACCCGGTCCGACACGATGCGCACCCGCGTGAGCCACTTGCCGACCCGGCGCAGGGCGGCGAGGTCGGTCGCGACGATGCCGTCGATCCCCGGACGCTGCACCTTCACCACGACCGTGTCGAGCCCGGTGTCGGCGGCATCCTGCTCCGACAGCTTCGCCCGGTGGGCCTGACCGAGGGATGCCGCGGCGAGAGGAGTCTCGTCGACCCACGCGAACGCACGCCCGAGCGGGATCCCGAGCTCGGCCTCGGCGAGCACCCGGATATCGGCGAACGGCACGGCCGGCACCTCGTCCTGCAGGCCGGCGAGCTCGGCGGTGATCTCGGGCGGCAGCACGTCGAGACGCGACGACATGAACTGGCCGACCTTGATCATGAGGCCGCCGAGCTCGACCGCGAGGCCGTGGAACCGGCGGGCGAACTTCTGCATGCGCGGAGCGCGCGTGCGCTCCGCGATACCGCTCATGCCGAAGCGCGGCAGCACGAGCTCGAACCACCAGATCTTCACGAACTCCCGAGCGGCGAAGGAGATGATGCGACGGTAGCGAGCGCGGTGGGCGCTCTGCGCCGGGGCATCCGTCATCGTGTTCTTCCTCCGCCGTCGGGAACGCCCGCCCGGAGGCCGGGCGGGCAGAAGCGCGTCATCCCGGCCGGATCAGTCCTGCGCGAGGATGCTGTACAGCTTACGGCGGGCGTCGTCGAGCACGTCGATCGCGGCCTGCACCTGCTCGGGCGATCCGCTGCGGCCGACCTGAGCGGCGGCGGCGGCGAGGTCGACACCGGCCTTGGGCAGCGCGTGGAAACGCGGGTCGTTGCGGTGGCCGTCCTTCGAGGTCGACTCCCACGGAGCCTTCGTCTCGGTCGTCTCGGTGGCGACGGCGCGACCCGCCTCGGTGAGCGAGTAGGTCTTGCGACCGTTCTGCTCCTCGGCCTCGATCAGGCCCTCGTCGGCGAGCAGCTGGAGCGTCGGGTAGACGGAGCCGGCGCTCGGCTTCCACGAACCGCCGCTGCGCTCGGAGATCTCGTTGATGATCTGGTAGCCGTGCATCGGGCGCTCGGCGAGCAGCGAGAGCACCGCCGCGCGGACATCACCGCGGGCCATGCGGCTGCCGCCGGACGGACGCTGCTGGTCGAACGACTTGCGCAGCTGGTCGAAGGCGTCGAAGAGAGCGCCGGCCGGACCGTTGGGGCCGCCGAGGCCGCCGGTGCCGAAGATGTTGCCGAGCGGGTTGTCGGCGTTGCTGCTGTTGCTGCCGGTTCCGCCGAAGGGGAATGCGTTGTTCATGGTGACCTCCAGATGGGGTGGTGAACGATACTCAACGATATATCGTTCACCTGGGCGCGGGGTGGGAATCCGGGTCCCCCACAAGGGGGATGCGCCGCCCCTCCGGCCTCCGTACCGTCGTATGCATGACAGATCCCGGAGAGAAGTCAGAGAAGTCCGCGAAGGAGACCCAGACCGGCCTCGTCATGGGCATCGCCCTCGGCATCCCGTTCGGCGTGGTGGCCGGTCTGCTGTTCTTCGACAACCTCGGCCTCGGTATGGGGCTCGGGCTGTCGCTCGGCATCGCGATCGGGCTGGCGTTCGATGCGCAGAACAAGAAGAAGACGGACGCCTCGCCCGACGCGCCGCGCGAAGCGGACGGGCCATCGACCCCCTGAGACCGCCCCTGCGACGCTTCGACAAGCTCAGCGACCCAGGGGTGGGCACCTGCACGAAACTGGGTCCCTGAGCCTGTCGAAGGGTCCCGCGACACCGGGTCCCTGAGCCTGTCGAAGGGTCCCCCGACACCGGGTCCCTGAGCCTGTCGAAGGGCCCCTGCGCCGAGAGGCCGTCTCCGCGATCCGACCGCCTCGATCGTGCCCACCACACGCCCGGGGGAAATGCAATCCCGGTGCGCGTCACAGCGACGACTGTTCTACTGGCGTCAATGTCGTCGTATATCGGAATTCAGAAGCCGTCCATCCGGGTCAGCGTGATCGTGCCCGTCTTCAACCCGGGCGACGGGTTCCGCGACCTCATCGCCTCGCTCGACCGGCAGAGCCTGCGCCCGGATCAGTTCGAGATCCTGCTCTGCGACGACGGATCCGATGAGGCGACGAAGCGGCGCCTCGACCGCGTCGCTCAGGATCGTCCGCATGTTCGCGTGCTGAATCTGCCGCATTCCGGCTGGCCGGGCACGCCGCGCAACGAAGGCGTCGCGGCTGCGCAGGGCACCTACGTGCAGTTCGTCGATCAGGACGACTACCTCTTCGACACCGCCCTCCAGGCCCTCTGCGACTACGCCGATGCGAACGGCTCCGACGTCGTCGTCGGCAAGGAGGTGGGCATCGGACGCGCCCTGCCGAGCCGCATCTTCCGTCGCGATATTCCGGATGCCGTGCTCGGCGAGCACCCGCTGCTCGAGATGCTCACACCGCACAAGCTGTTCCGCACGGAGTTCCTGCGCGCCCACGGCATCCGCTTCCCCGACGGCCGCGTGCGCCTCGAGGACCACCTCTACGTGATGCAGGCGTACTTCGCGGCGTCGAAGATCTCGATCCTCGCGAGCGTGCCCTGCTACGCGTGGGTCAAGCATCCGGGCAGCGCGAGCGCTTCGCGCATCGATCCCGAGACCTACTTTCCGCACCTCGAGAACGTGCTCGACGTCGTCGAGGCGAACACCGAGCCGGGCACCCTGCGCGACCGACTGCTGCGGCACTGGTTCCGCGGCAAGATCCTCAAGCGCCTGAGCGGCCGGCAGATGCTGCGCTACCCCGCCGAATACCGGAACCGACTGATCGACGTCGTGACCCCCATCGTCGAGAGGCGCTTCGGCCCCGGCGTGGACGCCGGACTGTCGTTCCCCCACCGCATCCGCGCGGCGCTGTTGCGCGCCGGGCTGCGCGACGACCTCGTGCGCTTCGCGGAGTTCGAGACGGAGCTGTCGTGTGTGGCCGCGGTGACCTCGGCGAACTGGTCGCGCGGCGGCGGACTGCACCTGTCGATCGACGTCAGCATCCTGCGCGACGGGCGCGAGGCGCTCGTCTTCGACACCGAGACCGACCGCCTGTCGTCGCTACCGCTCGAATCGCTCACCGACCTGCCGCCCGAGGCGCTCATCGCCGGGCGGGAGCGCACCAACGACCGGATCGAGCTGTTCCTCCTCGGCGACGAGCCCGGCGACGAACGTCGCATCGCGAGCGAGCGACCCCGTGCGCGCTCCGGCATCTCGGTCGCGATCGATCCGTTGAGGGTGTTCGCCGACCACGGCCCCTCCTCGACCCTGCGCCTGATGGCGAAGGTGCGGCGGGCCGGGTGGACGTTCGACGTGCCCGTGACGTCGGATGCCGGTGCGCTGATGCGCGCGGGATCGTCACCGCTGCTGGCCGGCAGCGCCGTGCTTCTCACGACCGGCTCGAGCGGCGGCGTCGAGCTGCAGCGCGAGGGGTCGGGCACGGGACTGCGCGACCTGGCCGGGCGGTCGGCGCGGAGGGCACGTCGCGCCTTGCATCGCAGCTAGGTCATGCTGCCCTGCGACGCTTCGACACCCAGGGGACCCCACCTACCGCGTCGGCAGCGTCAGGATCTCCGCGCCCGTCTCCGTGATCGCGACCGTGTGCTCGGTGTGGGCGGTGCGGGCACCCGTCGCGCTGCGGAGGGTCCAGCCGTCGGCATCCGTCACGAGCTCGTCGGTGTCGGCCATGATCCAGGGCTCGAGAGCGAGCAGCAGGCCGGGGCGCAGCACGTAGCCGCGGCCGGGGCGTCCGTTGTTGGCGACGTGCGGGTCCTGGTGCATCGTCGAGCCGATGCCGTGGCCGCCGAACTCCATGTTGATCGGGTACCCCTCGGCCTTCAGCACCGTGCCGATCGCGCGCGAGATGTCGCCGATGCGGGCGCCGGGGCGGGCCGCGGCGATGCCGGCGGCGAGCGCGCGCTCGGTCGTCTCGATCAGGCGCTCGTCCTCGGGGTCGCGGGTCTCCCCGACGATGAAACTGATCGCCGCGTCGGCCGCGATCCCGCGCAGCGAGACGGCGAGGTCGAGGGTGAGCAGGTCGCCGTCGGCGAGTGTGTAGTCGTGCGGCATGCCGTGCAGCACGGCGTCGTTCACGGCGGTGCAGATGTAGTGACCGAACGGCCCGTCACCGAACGAGGGGGCGTAGTCGACGTAGCAGGATTCGGCGCCGGCATCCTCGATCATCTGCTTCGCCCAGCGGTCGATGTCGAGCAGGTTGGTGCCGACGGATGCCCGAGCCTTCAGCGCGTGCAGGATGTCGCCGACGAGGGCGCCGGTCGCGCGGGCGCGGTCGAGTTCGTCGGGCGTGAGGATTTCGATCATGGGGTGCTTTCCGGTGGCGACCAATAACTATCCCGGCAATCCTATCCCGGGATTAGTATTGGCATCATGATGGTCCGGCTGCCCCTCACCCCCGCCGAGGTCGAACGCGGCGAGCGCCTCGGTGCCCTGCTGCGCGCCGCGCGTGGCGAGCGGTCGATGCTGGGCGTGGCGCTCGACGCCGGCGTCTCGCCCGAGACGCTGCGCAAGATCGAGTCCGGCCGCGTCGCGACACCGGCCTTCTCGACGATCGCCGCGATCGCGGGGGTTCTGGGTCTTTCCCTCGACGCCGTGTGGGCCGAGATCGACGCGGATGCCGCGGCCCCGGGTCGCGTGGCTTCGTAGGCGCGGCGTTCATAACTCCGGAATCTGCACCGGATTCGGCCGGAACTGCGCAACCACGCCCGTCCGGCGTGCAATTCTCCGGAGTTGTGAACGGCGAGCCCGCGGTCACCCCGGCAGTTCGACGCCTCGGGCGGTGGCGAGTTCGCGCGTCTTCTCGGCGGCATCCGTCTCGATGCACACCGCCGTCTGCAGCCCGAAACCGTTGTCGCGCAGCAGGTAGAAGCTGGTGATCTCGCTGAGGCGAGCACCCTCGGCATCACGGAACGCGAAACGAACGTGCACCAGTGCGAGCTTCTCCGTCACGAGAGTGATGTCGAGCACCTCGTGCCCCGCCGCGGCGAAACCGAGCCGCTTGTGCAGGGGGAACGACATCGCGAGCCCCTGCACGAGCGCCTCACGGGACTCGGCCACCATCGACGCCGCGTCGTCGACGACCACCCCCGGCTCGGCCCACAGCTTGGCCCACGCGCCGGCGTCGAAGTTCGTCAACGTTGCGGCGTAGCGGGTGAAGTAATCGTCGATCCGAGTCGCAGTGATGGCCATGCTTCGAGCCTCGCCGCGAAGTGGATCAATCGCAACGATTTCGCGAGAATCGCGACGTATCGAACGATTAACGATAGATTGCTATTGTTCCTCGACGAAAGGTGGAGACATGGGCACTGCGACGATCGCCGCGCTCCGGGTCGTGATCGCGCTCGCACTGATCGGTTCGCTGATCGTGCAGACGGTCGGCGTTCCGCTCGTCTGGAGCGACCTCGAGGGCGCCGAGCTGTGGGGGCGCATCGCGCTCGTGATCATCGCCGTGCTGGGGGTGGCAACGCTGCAGGTCTTTGGCGTGTGCGTGTGGATGCTGCTGACGAAGGTGCGCCGTGGGTCGATCTTCCGGCCGTCGTCGTTCCGATACGTCGACGTCATCATCGGGGCGATCCTCGCAGCCGCTGTGCTCGCCTGGATCCTCGCGGCACTGCTCGCCCCGGGCGACGCGGCGCCGGGGATCATCGCCCTGATCGGCGGGATCGGCGTGGTGCTCGCCGGCATGGCGCTGCTGGTCGTGGTGATGAAGGCGCTGCTCCGTCAGGCGATCGCGCGGGATGCCGAGGCTATGGCGCTGCGCTCCGAGCTCGACGACGAGGTGATCTGATGCCCGTCGTCGTCGACATCGACGTCATGATGGCGCGGCGCAAGATGGGCGTCGGCGAACTCGCCGAGCGCATCGGCATCACGCCCACGAACCTCGCCGTACTGAAGAACGGACGCGCGAAGGCCGTGCGGTTCACGACCCTTGACGCGCTCTGCGCGGCGCTCGAGTGTCAGCCCGGAGACCTGCTGCGGTGGGTGCCGGAGGAGTAGAGGCTCAGGTCGCGAGCACCGAGTCCAGCAGCCCGGGGAACAGGGCGTCGAGGTCGTCGCGGCGCAGGGTCAGGCGTCGCCGCCGGCCGTCGGGCTCGTTGCGGATGACGCCCGCCTCGCGCAGCACCTTCATGAAGTGCGACTTGGTCGACTTCGGCAGGTTCGGGTCGGTGGCGTGGCAGGCGGCCATGTCGAGCGGACCGTCGGCGAGCTGGCGGGTGATGGCGAGGCGTTCGGGGTCGCTGAGCGCGAAGAGCACGTCGGTCAGCTGGATCTCGGAGCGCTCCGGGTGCGGAAGATCGCCAGGCATGGTTCGAGAATAGTTGAACAATCGACGGATGGCGAGTACGGTCGGATGGTTCGAGAAAACTCGAACGGTTGAGGAGCAGCGGATGACCAGTACCGAGTCGATCACGGTTGTACCCACCCCGGTTCCTGAGCGAGCGCAGCGAGACGAAGGGCCGCGCGCTCAGGGCCCTTCGTCTCGTCGCTCCGCTCCTCGCTCAGCAACCGGGCGGAACCTCGGCTTCCCGCTCGCGGTCGTCGCGCAGATCGTGATGATGATGGGCGCGAGCGCGCCGTCGCCGTTCTACCCGGTGCTCGCGCAGCAGATCGGGTTCGACGCGATCGTCATCAGTGCGGTGTTCGCCGTGTACGCGGTGGCGCTGCTGCTCACGCTCCTCACGGCCGGTTCGCTCTCCGACCACATCGGCCGGCGGCCGGTGGCGGTCGGCGGATTCCTGCTGCTCGCCGCCAGCATGGTGCTGTTCTGGCATGCGGATGCCGTCGCCACCCTGTTCCTCGCCCGTATCCTGCAGGGCGCGGCGAGCGGTCTGCTCATCTCGGCGCTCTCGGCGACGGTGCTCGACTTCGCCCCGGCCGGGCGCCCGAAGGCCGCGGCCCTCTGGAACTCGCTGAGCCCCGGCATCGGTCTCGCGTCCGGCGCACTTGTGTCGGCGGTGCTGCTCGACGTGACCGGCGAGGCACTGCTCGATGTCTTCGCGCCGCTCACCACCGCGTACGTGCTGCTCGCCGCGCTGTTCTTCGCGATCCCCGAGACCGCGCCGCGTCGGCCCGGAGTCTGGGCGTCGCTGAGTTTCCGGTTGTCGGTGCCCACCGGCATCCGTTCGGATTTCTGGCGCGGTGCACCCGCGATCATCGCGGGCTGGGCGACCGGCGGGCTGTTCCTCTCGCTCGGTGCGAACATCGTGCGCGGCGAGCTCGGCGGCGAGGCGCACGTGTGGCAGGGGCTGGGCGTCGTGCTGCTCGCGGGGGTCGGCGCGGTGACCGCGTTCGCGATGCGTCGGATGCCGGCGCGCACGACCGTCCTGTTCGGCACGGCGGCCCTCGCCGTCGGAACCGCGCTGTCGCTCGCGGCGCTCTCGGTGCAGTCGCTCCCCTTCTATCTCGTCGCCGCGGGAGTCACGGGCATGGGCTTCGGCACCGCGTTCTCGGGAGTGGTCGCGTCACTCGCGCCGAAGATCCCCGCGACCGAGCGCGCCGACACGTTCGCCGTGATCTACGTGCTGGCGTATCTCGCGTTCGGGGTGCCGGCCGTGGCGGCGGGGCTGCTCGTGGGCGTCGTCGGGCTCGAGGCGGTGTGCTTCGGATACGGCGTGGTCGTGATCACGCTGGCGGCGGTGGCGTTCGTATTGCGGGTGCGGCGGGCGTAGGTGCGGGGGCTGCGGCCTCTTGTGCACGGATCGGTGCGCGTGCACGGATCGGTTGTACACGGGTCGGTTGTGCATGGATCGGTGCGAAATGCCGGTTCTGAGCGCCCATAACCGACATATGGCACCGATCGGTGCACGCTTGCGCACCGATCAGTGCGCGCGTCGGCGCTTCTCGCCCTGCGGAACCCACGTCCACCGCAGCGCCGGGCCGTCGATCTGCGTCACGGTGAAGCGGCGCGCGCAGGTCGCGCACTCGACGCGGTAGGTCATCGACCAGCCGGGCTCGGATGTCTCGACGATCCGCACGCGACCAGCGCGCTGCTCATCGTTCGGGTCGGTGCGGTCTCCGTCGCGGTACGGATCGCAGCACGGATGCCGGTCACTCACCGGCATCCTCCGGCCAGGTCCAACTCGCGTTCGCGTCGCGCACCTGCTTCTCGATGCGGCGGCGATGCGAGGCCGCGCGTTTGGTGTCGGCGTTGCCGAGCACCGGCCAGCGCCACTCGGCGGGGAAGATGTGGAGCGCGAGCGTCGTCGCGTCGGGAGTGTGCGGATCAACGGCGTGCACGAGCGTGAACGCGTAGTCCTGCACCCGCCACACCGCTCGCGGGAACGACACGAGCTTCTCCCGACTCAGCACGCGGCCGTATCCCTCGTCGGGGTCGAGCGGCGATTCCGCATGGAACCCGTCTCCTCCGTAGAAGTGGACGAACGCCATCTCGAGCTCGCGTCGGAGCGCCGGCATCCGTTCGTCGGAGTCGTCGCCCTCGGAGCGCGCCAGCGGGAAGATCCTCACCCGGTCGTTCTCGACGATCCACGGGCTGAGCGCGCGCCAGTCGACCTCGACGTCGGGGCGCCCGTCGGGTCCGCGACGCTCACCCCGGCGGATGCGCAGGATCTCATCGACGATCGCGAGACCGTCGGCGACCTGCACGAACGACACAGCGGATGCCGTCAGCCGAGGTTCGCCTGAATCTGACCGGCGAGCTTCTCGACGGCCTTCTTATTTTTGACGCCGTCCATGAGTGCCGCCGGGCGGTTGTGGTGCACGTTCAGCCACAGGTGCACGTCGGACCCGGATGCCGCGGGCACGACCGTCGCGCGCCCGATGAGCTCCCAGTTGAGCATCGTCTTGCGGGTCTGGAAGTCGATCTGCGTGCCGTCGGGACTCTGCCCGAGCACCTTCGCCTTCGTGTCGGCGAGGGTCTTCTGCACGGCTGCAGCAGTGGCGGCGGCATCGGCGTTCGAGTGGAACGTGGTGGTGGCTTCGGATGACATGCGGGTCCCCTCCGGTTGGGATCGGTTGTCGGTGGGGCCAGGCTAGCGGGTGGGGTGGACGGGGTCGCGGAGGGTTGACAGCGACGTCCGGTTCCTGAGCGAGGTGCGAGCCGACGAGCGCCGTACTGAGCAAGCGCAGCGAGACGAAGTGACGAAGGGCCGCACACGGAGACTGGGTCCCTGAGCTTGTCGAAGGGTCCGCCCCGAGGACACTCGGCCTCCCTCAGCCCCAGACGAACTCATCCCACTCCGGCGTATCGATCGCACCGACACAGAGCAACGCGACGATGAGTACGACCACGAAGAACAGGCTGAGACCGATCGCCAGATTCGCCACCCACTCGCCCCTCTGCTCCTGCTGACCTCGCGCGATCCGCGATCGGCGGATCTGCTGCTTGGCGATAACGCCGAGCACGATGCCGAAGGGGAGGAACGGGCTCAGCCATGGCGCGACGAGCGCGAGTCCGTTGAAAGTGGCGCCGTCGGACCGCTGCACGCTCCGGTTCCGGTTCTTGAGCTTCTTGAGCAGCGCACGACGAACGACGAGCCCGAGGAGCCTTGGGCGGCCATCGCTGAATGGAATCAACGACCAGGCGGCGACGATCGCCGGAACGGCCACGTACACCACAGCCCACGCCACCGTCGTCGTCGCAGGAACCAGGGAGTGTTCCGCGACCATCCATCGTGCGGAGATGCCGATCAGCATGAGCCAGCCGATCGCGCCGACCAAAATCGTCCCGGTGATGATTCCCGAGACGGTGATCCAGTCACGCGCGATGATGTTGACGTACACGCGGGTGGCGACGGCGTAGACGACACCGGCGACGACCAGGGCGAGTATGACGAGCGCAACTGCCTGCCTCGGCAAGAGTTCGGGGGCCGAGGCGAACGACACGATCGCTGTCGCGGCTGGCGCACCCGCCAGCACGAAGGATTGCCACGCAATGCTGCGCGATGTCACTTCGTCCCGGCGTTCCCCGACCATCCGCAGACCGACGAGCACCCGGCGCGCGACGCGGGCTCGGTAGAGCCGCCCCATCTCCGCTCGGTCGTACTCAGGGTCGGAAGCCACGCCCGCATCCGCCGCGATCACCGCGACGAATGCAGCGCACAACCACGGACCGAAAACCCGAACGAGGTCGAGGGTCTCGGGCGCCCCGGCAAGCGCAGCCGGAGTCGAGTATGCGGCCAGCGCAACGGAGCTCGGCACGACCAGGTTCGCGATCGAGCAGAGGAAGCGGCGGCGGGCGACAGCAGTCGCCGGGCGCGTCTCCGTCACCGAAGGAGTTCGGACCGCGAGCTGCAACGCGATCGCCAGCGCAGCGAGGATGCTGAAGCCGGCGAGCATGATCGAGGCAGGCAGGGCAGCGAGGATCACCGTTGGCCCCACGTCAGTGGCTCCGGATCGCTCGCTGGCGGAAGAGGTCTGCGTCGTCCACGCGACGAAACCGAACGCCCCCGCTCCGAAGACCCCGAGGATCGCACCGAACACCAACGATTTGCGGATTCGTGCGGTGTAATCGCCGTACTCCGCATCGATCTCAGCCGCCGACGGCCGCTGAACCGTCGAAGCCTGCGACGTCTTCTCGTCCTCACTCCGCTTTCGCCACCGACCGAACATCGTCACCTACCGTTTCGTCGAACACACGTGTCTTCGGCACCGTATCGATGCTCGCGGACACCTCTGCGCGACCGGCCGAAAGCGGCGCGAGGAATACCGGTCTACTTCGCAGCAGGCCTCACTGCGCGGTGCCCACAACCCCGCGGCTCGACTCGACCTGGCCGCGAACGGCATCCACCGCCGCGATGATCGTCGGGCCGTCCTGCGTCGAGATCGCGTCGGTGAGTGCGTCGAGAGAGGTCTCGAGCCCGGTGAGGGCGGCGGGCCAGGTCTCGGCGACGTTCGCGGGGACGTCGAGCGCCTCGAGCTGTCCCAGGTTGAACGCAAGTTCGCCGCTGTTGCTGAGTAGTCGCCAGAAGCCGTCTTCGTTCACGGTCGTGACGATGTCGTCGAGGTCCTTCTGCATGTCGTCGAGGTGCGACCCGGCCTGAGCGCGGAACGCCACGGTATCCACCACCTCGACCACCACGGGCTGCGGGGTGGGCGTCGGCGTGGCGCTGGGCTCTTCGACGACGGGCTCGGCGCTCGGGGTCGAGATCACCGGGGCGGTGCTCGCCTCGGGCGCGGCATCCGTTCGATTGCCCGATCCGATCGCGGCTCCGACGGATCCGACCACGATGACGCCCGCGGCGATGGCGCCGCCGATGAGCCACTTCTTCGATGACGACGGGCGCGCGGGAGCGAGAGCCGCCGGCTGCGCCTCGAACGCCGGCGCGGGCGGCGGCGCGAAGGTGGCGTTCCCTGTCGTCGGCAGCACCATCGTCTCGGCGGCGGCCGCCGGTGCGGGCGTGACGGCGGGCGCGGTGCTGAGGGTCCACTGCGCTCCGTCCCAATAGCGAACCTGGGTGGGGTCGTCGGGATTCGGGTACCAACCGGCGGGGACGTTGCTCACGGGGACTCCATGCTGCTGGGGTCGAGCGCGGATGGCTCGACGTGGGGGAAGACGGGCGCGCGGATGCCGCGCACCTCATATCCCAGGAGCCGGGTCCTCCGGGATTGATACATCGAACTGTAGCGTTCTGAGGAGATCCGCTTTCGCCGACCGGAAGGCCCCACCCATGCCCCTCACCGCCCCTCAGCTCGACCGCGCGATCGGCGCCGTGCTCGCCTCGGCCGCCGGCGATGCGCTCGGGTCGCAGTACGAGTTCGGTCCGGCGCTCGACGATGCGGTGACGCCCGTGTTCGGCGCCGGGCAGTTCGGGCACGGCGTCGGCGAGTGGACCGATGACACGAGCATGGCCGTGCCGATCCTCGACGTGCTCGCGCGCGGCGATCGGCTGGAGGATGCCGCGTCGCGCGAGGAGATCGTCGGACGCTGGATCGGATGGGCGCAGACCGCGAAAGACGTCGGCGCGCAGACCCGCGCGGTGCTCGCGCGCATCCCGCAGCCGTTCACCGAGGCCGATGTGCTCGCGGCATCCCGCGCCGAGCACGAACGCGCCGGACGCAGCGGAGGCAACGGGGCGCTCATGCGCACGGGTCCGCTCGCGCTCGGATATCTCGACCGGCCCGCCACGGAACTCGCGGCCGTCGCCGAAGCGATCTCGAAGCTCACCCACTGGGAGCAGGACAGCGCCTCGGCCTGCATCCTCTGGTCGGCGGCGATCCGGCACGCGATCCTCACCGGCGAGCTCGACGTGCGGGCTCAGCTGTCATTGCTGCCGGCGGCGGATGCTGCGCGCTGGGGTGGGTTGATTGAGGAGGCGCTGATGCCCGGGGCGCATCCGCGGGACTTCATGCCGCAGAACGGATGGGTCGTGCGCGCGTTCCAGGGGGCGCTAGCCGCGGTTGTTGGGGCGTCTTCGTTGGTCGATGCCTTGGAGCGGGCCGTGCGGGGTGGGGCGGATACGGATACGGTCGCCGCGATCGCCGGGGCTTTGGGCGGGGCGGTGTGGGGTGCGTCGGGGCTGCCTGGGGAGTGGGTGGGGGTGTTGCACGGGTGGCCGGGGTATTCGGCTCGGGATTTGCGGGGGCAGGTGGAGAAGGTCGTGTCGGCCGGCGCACTCTGACACGGTCTCCTGATCGTCGCTAGGGTGATTTCATATGCGCAGGAATGAACCGCGCACCCGACGATTACTCGGCTGGAGTCACCTTGTCGAACGAACCGATTCTCCTCTTTCTGCACGGTGTCGGCACGGGTGACCGTGATGACTTGTGGAAGGCACGCCTATCGGAAACGCTGTCCGGTATCGGCTACCCCTCACTCGACGGCGTCGAGGTGATTGCACCCAAATACGCTCACGCGCTCAAGGACTACGACGACAAACAAGACGTCCCTCCGATCACGATCAAGAGCCCCTCGCGAGATGCAGCACGCAAGAATCGTCGGGACTTCGAGCGGCGGATCGGCGCGGTCGAGTTTCGCCTCGGGCGCCACAACAGCGGGAACGGAACTATCGGCGGAGACGCACTCGTCAATGTCGCAGTGAACTTTCCATTGCTCTTCAGACAAGCGCGCATGTACCTCAACGAACCCAATGTGCGCGCTCACGTTCTGAACAAGATCCTCGAAGCGCTACCAAGTTCCGGTCGCATCGTGATCGTCGCGCACAGTCTTGGTTCAGTGATCGCCGCTGACCTTGTACGCCGGCTCCCCGTCGATATCGAGATCGTTGGGATGGTGACGATCGGAAGCCCCCTTGCGAACGGGAACTTCGAAGTTGATAGGCTCCGCGAGGCGATGTCGGAGCCACCGGCTAACCTCGGCTGGTGGGTCAATTGTTGGAACGCACACGACCCCGTCGCTGCAAGCCGGGGCGCCTCCTCAGTCTTCACTTGGCTAGTAGACCTTCGCGTCACGTCGCTGCCCACAGTTCACGCGCATGATGCGACGTACTACCTCGCGAACGAGACCGTAGCGGAGGCCATCGGGTATGGCATCTTCGGCTCGCGTTCCAAGGAGCTCGCTCGCGCCGAGACGGCCGTCGACGTGCCACTCGACCCCGCGGAGACGTATGCGGTGCTTGCGCTGAGATACGCCGACCTCATCAGCGCCACGCTCGACGGCGATCTCCGTGACCGATACCGCGGCGCAATGCGCCAAGTACAGGCGACGGTGGTCGACAGCATCATCCGGCGGAACGAAGTTGTCCAGCGGTCCACACCCTCGATAGTCGCTCGACTTGCCTTCGATTTTTCAGACCCGGACGCAGAGGTTCCTCCGACCGCACCGAGTTCACATCTTCCCAAGGACGAAGCGGCGGTCCTCCTCGCCGTGCTCGCCTCAGAGAACATCATCCGCCCGTTCGACATAGCCGTACCGAAGGGCAAACGAGAAGCAGCGATGCAAGAGCTGACCGCCGAAATGGGCCTCAGCAGCCGCTTTGGTGAGGATGTCTTCGTGGCGTCGAGAGAAGCGCAAGAAGTCCTATCCGGCCCTCGATCAATGAACTTGGTCAAGATCGGGATACTTGGCGCGGGCGCAACCGCGCTCGTCGTCGCGACCGGAGGTCTCGCCCTCGCGGCGGGTGCCGGCCTCGCAGGCGCGGCGGCAGTGACCAGCGCGCTGGCGGCTTTCGGGCCAGGAGGGATGATCGGCGGCTTACTCACCGCCGGCACTCTCATGACCGCTGGCGGCGGCAGCATCGCATACAGCCTCGCCAGCCTCGGGACCGGCGCCGAAGCATTGGAAGTGTTCGCCGAACGTCAGCTCACCCTCGTCATTCTTCGACAGCGACAGGCTCTCGATCAAGATCACTCGGCATGGCAGAACTTCAGCGAGACTGAGACGCAGGTGAGGCGCGAGTACGAGCGCCTCGACGAGTTCTCCGACGGCTCTTCAGCCTCGCTCAAAGACCTCAAGAAGAAGATCGTGACTCTTGAACGAGCACTCGCGTATCTTCGCGAGAACGGTTTCGAACCGGGGAAGGTCTCGTTCTAGCCGAAGCTACCTCGGCCGAATTGTTTGTCGGCGTCTGTATCGCTCGGATCACCACTCAGGCAGGCTTGACCACCATGAATGACCCGGCGGCAGCCCAACGCGGGCGGACTGTGCGTAGTCGCGGTAGATCGCTGGTAACAGAACCGGGCACTCGCTCTCATCAACATGCAACAGGTCCCAGCGATCTTCGTACGCTGCGAAGACTGGCAACGAGACGCGAGAGCTGCTTACTGGAGCATTCCTCTTGCCAGCAGGAATGCCTTCCGTTGTCAGCCAATCCATATGCGCGATCCACGCCGCGGCGGCGACGTGCGCACGAGGCAGAACGAAGCATCGTGGCCTCAACGACACGTCCTGAGGACTTGCAACCATGACGAAGTACTCGCGCTCATGAGCACTCGGCTGTTGCGACTTGTCTCCGAGGGGCCAGTTTGCTTTGTCCCAACGGCCCGAGCGCGCCGACTTCACCTGGATCTCGACCATGCGTCGAGTATGCCCAGTGTGAACCGCAAGGATGTCTGTGCGTTCGAGTCCATCTCGAGTCAGAGCAGGCGCCCAACCTCGCCGTGCCAGCTCCGAGGCAACGAGGTGCTCGCCGATCGTCTTGGTTTGCTTGGTGTCGCCCACGATCGTTCAGCGCCTGCCGCAGCTCAGTCCTTATAGCGCTGAACGGCTTCGCGGATGCCGTCGGCGAACGAGTAGATCTCGTCGAGATCCTCGATCGGATGCCGCGTCTCCACCTTGCCGTTGTCGAGAAGACCCAGGTACTTCTGCTTGCCGTTGAAGTGGAGACGAGCAATCGGCTTGCGGTTGTTGTCGTCGAGAAGAACGGCAAAGTAGCTCTTGGCGTCGCGGTGGGTGACGCGTTGAGGCTTGACCTCGCCACACGCGATCGCCTTGACGATCTGGTAGCCCTCAAGCTCCTCCAGCGTCGTCTCGATCTCCGTGTCGCGATCGAGGTCGGCCTCGACGACCGGGGCGCTCGTTGCGGGAGGCGCGTCAGTCGTGGGCGTGATTCCGCTGACTCCAAGGGCAGTCTTCAACCGATCGTTGACTCGCTCGTTCAAGAACTGCTGCGCCGCCTTGCCGACAAGCGTGGTGAACTGCTGGCGCACCTTCTGCGTGTACGAGCCCTCATAGACCCGAGTGGCGAAGAACTTGATCCATTCGTCAGTCGGCTCGCGGAACTGCCCGGCGATCTCGCGCTTCAGCGCCCCGATGTACTTCAGCTCCTCCGCAGCGCTAATGATCGAGTCGAGGTCGAAGCTCTCCTTGCTGAGCTTCTGAATCTCGGGAATGAGCGTTTCGTCGATGTCGAGCAGATCGAGCACGAGGAACGGCTTGGCGTCCATGCGGTTCGGAGCGTCGAGATCGGTGTAGAAGTGCCACACCACACCGTTCGTCAGCACGGCGATGCGCGCATTCGTGACAGCGAAGTAGCGGAAGAGCTGGGACGCGTGTTCGATCTTGAGTGAACCCATCGATGGCTTGCACTCGATGAGGATCTGCACTTCGCCATCGCGCATGATGGCGTAGTCGATCTTCTCGCCCTTCTTCGTGCCCACGTCAGCAGTGAACTCAGGGACAACCTCGAGCGGGTCGAAGACGTCGTAGCCGAGGATAGTCGAGATGAAGGGCATGACGAAGGCGTTCTTCGTCGCCTCCTCGGTTCCGATCGCCGTCGCCTGGTTCTTCACCTTGGTCGCCAGCGAATCAAGACGCTCTGAAAACTCCACCGCTACTCCGATCGACATTGAACACACGTTCATGCAGACAGTATCGGAAGTATGCGACTGAATGGGGGAAGCCGAGCGGTGCGGTCTTTGCTGGCGCAGTGGCAAAGACTGCGGAGGGCGCCGGTGATCGCCGGCACGACGCATGAGGTGTTCGACACCAAGAGCATCGCGGCGCAGAACGCAGACGACAACGGGCGTACATCACCTCGCACGTCATCATGGCGTTTATCGCGCGGCGCTTCGAGCCTATAAACCCCACGCCCCAGGGACAGAGCGCCCGTAGCTCCCGATTCCTATAGCTTGGAAGTGGCGCATGGCCGACTGAATCTTACCGAGCTCGGTCGGGCGGAGCTTCGAGTCATCAAGAGTGCTCTTTGTCTCACGGATCATATAGACCCGATCTCCACCCTCTTCCTGTTTGACGATGGCCCAGTCTGGATTGTACGGGCCAACTGGGGTCTCAATCCTGAATTTAGCCGGGAGCTTCATGAACAGCTTGATATCCTCGCGCGAGTCGAGCAGCTCAGCGAATTGACGCTCAACGTTGGAGTCGAAGACGACGTAGTCAAAGTCGGTCTTTCGAGTGTTCTGCACCTTATACATTTGATCGAGAAATCGTTCCTTCTCCTGCTCGCCGTCTTTCTGCAACTCGCGTAACTCGTAGACGGAGCCCGCGATTTTCTCGTACTGGACGCCCTCGACCACGATCTTCGCGAGCTCACTCTTCAAGACGCGTGTAGCCATAGCAATGAAGTCGTTCGGGTTGCCGATGAACTCACCTAGCCGCTTACTTCCAATAAGGATGTCAACGATCGTCTTGCGGGTGAGAGAAGTCGCCCCCTGCAGTTCCGTGATGATGTCGGGAAGCTCGTAACTGCCCTTGAGTTCTGCCGAGCGTGTGCCGAGTTCCTCTCCCGTCGCGCCGCCTCGCAATACCTTGACTCCGGCGCGGGTGACCTGAATACGCAGCGCATCGATGTTTGGCGCTTCACGAATCGCCCGGATGGCATTCTCGACGACTTGTTCGCGGCTAATTCTGACGCGATAAGTCGTCTTCCGACTAATCCTCTCCCAGAAGTCCTCGAACTCCGGGCTCGAGTACAGCTGCTTGTTGAGCACACGCGGCTTACGCTTGCTTACGCGCTTGATATATTGGCCAATGTTGGCGCGCTGAACTAGCTCAATGATCATCGATTCAGCCCACACGATGTCGACTGGGAGGCCGAGATCGAAGCCGAGCTGGTTTGGTTGAAACTTCGAGGTGACCGAACCGTCCTTATCAATGAAGCCCCTGTCCCTGAGATGCTCCCAGACGAGAACGGAGCGTTGGTAACCAAGCTGGTCGTCAGTGAGCAAGCCGTTCTCGTCACTCAGCGGGATCTTTGAAAATTCTGCTCTGCGTACCCGGCCAATCTCAATGCCCGCATCTTTATACTCGCGCTGGAGCGCATCCGCGAACTGAGTGTAGGACTCGTTCGCCACCACGGTCAACGCTGCAATTCCACGGTCAGCCACGCGGATGTAGCCGTCCTCGGTTTTGGCAACGGGGAGACGGAGGCCGCGTCCGATCGTCTGGCGACGCTCAGTCTCCACGCTCATCTCACGCAAGGTGCAGATTTGAAAGACATTCGGGTTATCCCAGCCTTCGCGGAGCGCGGAGTGGCTAAAAATGAACCGCACAGGCTCGTTCTCGTCGAGTAGGCGTTCCTTCTGCTGCATGATCAGTTCGTAGGCGTCGTCATCGGCCTTCGTCATGCCGGACGAGTCTTGGAAGAAAGCGGTCTTGCCGCGCTTCATTTGGGAGAAATAGCCGCGGCGAAGTTCGCTCGGCGCATACGGCAACATTTCTTGATATCGCGCAGACTTAGCGCGCTCCTCGAGGAAGACCTCATCGAACCACTGCACGAAGTTGCCATTAGCATCATCGTTGTTTGCGCCGTCTCCAAGGTAGCCGCTGACCTTATCGACGAAAAAGAGGCTCAGCACTTTGATTCCCTTGACGCGTAGCATTGATTCCTTGCGAAGGTGCTCACGGACAGTCTCGCGAATCATCTCCTTATGTATCGCGTCCCCCGAAGCGCCGATACTCTCGCCCTCGTGGAGGAACCCGTGCGCGGTGAGGTCGATGCGGGCGGGCTCGATGCTCAACTCGTTGATGCGCCAGCCCTCGTATATGGGGTTATTTGTGAGACGCGCATCCGAAAGGTCCTGGTGCTGCTTCACGCTTACGATCCGACGCTCTAGCGCACCATCGGCCTTGCGGCAGGACAGCTCCAGTCGAGCCACCCATGACGGCTCCCGTCGCACCTCGACCAGCTTGATGTATGGCGTCGCGTCCGCACCTTTCTGAGCTACCTCAGCCACAACGATCTGCTTCACTAGACCAAGATCGTGGGCGTCGACCGGATCTAGCCGGTAGGTTGCATTGCGCTGCTTCTTATGGGTTGCGCTATACCGCAGCGTGAACACCGGGTCGAGCTCGCCGACCGCCGACTGCGAAAGTTGCGACTCCATGTTCTGCGGTTCGTCCATGATTACAACCGGATGGGTTGCCTTCAGGAAGTCGATCGGCCGCAGCCCATTCAGCTTGTCGCGGGCCTGATGAATGATGCGTGTGTTCGCATTGCCTCGGATCGAGTCGATCGTCATTATCAGGATCTGGACGTTGGTCGCCGTCGCGAAGCACTGCACTTCCTCGGCGCTCTTGCTGCTGTAAATCGAGGTGTCGAAAGTGATGCCTCGCGGCTTATAGAGCTTCTCGAGGTGCTCGCGCATTAGCCGGATGCTCGCGCTGACGCCCTCACGGATGGCAACACTCGGCACGAGGATCACAAACTTCGTGAACTCATAGCGCGCGGCCAGCTCAAAGATCGTGCGTAGGTATACGTATGTCTTACCCGTTCCGGTCTCCATCTCAACATCGAAGTCGAGCGCATCGCCCGCGAGCGACGGAGCGACCTCAAGACCGTTCCGATCCTGCACGCGCTGCAGGTTAGCGAGGAGCAGATCTCGATCTAGCACAAGTCTGTTCCCTATCGCACCGACTTCCTGCGTGAGATCGATATCGAGCGTGGAATGATCAGGCTGGGCGAGCTCCACCGAACCGCGCAGCGTCGTAACCATCTGATTCGCATGCTTCGGCTGCCCGTCGAACAGATCGACTATCGACGCGATCGCGTCCAACTGGTACGACTGATTAGCATCGAACTGGAATCCCGATCCGTTCATCACGCCGTCCAGACCTCGATACCTTGACTCTTTGCGATCTGAATCAGGTTGGTCTTGAGTTCGTCGTCACCCCGGAACGCGTCTTCGAGCACTACGATCCGCCGCGGCGCCTCTTCAACCAGCGCACGTAGCTGCTCGATAGCCGGCTTAACCCCTTCGTCGAGGTACGCCAGGAGGGCTATACCGCCCTCCTGGTCTCGAACAAGTCGCACATCGAGACCGGCGATCTCAGTCGAAGAGACCGCCTCTGTTAATGAGTAGCCTTGCTTCAGGAGAATCTCGGTCAGTAAATCGTCGATAGTGGCCCCGCCGGCCGCGCCTTTCCGAAGACTGAGGAGGTGACGCTGGAGCGTATCGACTTCGATGTCGCTCGAAATCGACCACTTCGAGAAGTTTGTTTCAGAGAGCTTGTAGGCACGGAAACCGACGTCTAGCTCAGCCTCTCCATCATACCGAAGCTGATTTTTCCACAAGGCTGCAAGGGTTTCCCCCGCTCGAATGATGCGAGTTCGGGACAGGTCCGCAATAGTCGCGTCCCCCGAATTCTGAAGAGGCTCCGGAAGCTGGACTTGCATGTGGCGGCGCCGGCCGCCATCGCGTTGATTCGCCGACATTACAGCATGAGCCGTCGTCGCAGATCCGGAGAAGAAGTCGAGAACGAGCGCATCTTCGTCTGCTCGCGTGAACACTGTCACCAAATATTCGATCAGACCAACCGGCTTCGGATAGGAGAACTCGAGCCCCCAGGAAGAGAGAAGTGAACTGTTCTGTTTAGTCGTGCCCATGTTACGAAGCACCGACAACACATGGCCCTGATTTTGTGCGCGTTGCTTGATCATGTAAATTGCGCCGCTCTCTCTGAGCTCGAACCAGGTGCTGCGCCCATCTGCGTCCTCGATAGGTGAACACCCGTTACGAATGAAGAGATCCAGCAGGTTACGAGAACTCCAGCCGCTTCGCAGCCTCGCGGCGGACGATACCCTGCCGCCGATCACTGAAATCTCGTCGAGCACATGCGGGTAAGCGTTGCGTCGCGTTTGTATCCGCCCCGAGTCAAAGTTGGCGGGAAAACCAACTGGGAGTTCAACTTCCGAAGAAGGATTTGCCGGCCCATTCTTCGTAATCGAATTCTCGATCCGATCGCGATAGAGCTTGCTACCATCGCTCACGTTCGGATCTATCACCACCGGACGAGCGAACTTCTTCGCGTCTCGCGCGTATGCGAGTATGTACTCGTGCACGCCTTTAATCTTGCTCTGTTGATCGACGTTGCCATCGTTCAGCCAAATGAATTGTGAGAGGAAGTTACTCTCTCCGTAGATCTCGTCGCAGACGCGACGGAGTTGCGCCTGCTCCGCGTCATTAATAGAGATCAGGATCACCCCATCTTCCGCGAGGAGATTTCGAGCGAGCTTCAGTCTCGGGTACATCATATTCAACCACGCTGAGTGATAGTGAGGATTGTCCGACGAGTTCCGCGCGGTGGAGCTCTTTAATTTGCCATCTGCGTCAACCTGGCCAGTATAAGCGAGGTAGGCTTGGAGCCCTTCCCTATAATTGTCGGTATAAATGAAGTCTTTTCCGGTGTTATAAGGCGGGTCGATATATATGAGTTTGACTTTGGCATGGTAGTGTCGCTGAAGGATCTTCAGGACTTCCAGATTGTCACCTTCGATGAAGACGTTTCCCGTTGATTCCCAGTTGAGTGAATTGGCGAAATCTGGCCGCAACGTCGCGGCAGTCGGCTCCTGCGCAGCCCGGAGCGCCCGTCGCTTGCCTGGCCATGAGAGCCCAAACCGTTCAACTCCGCTCTCGGTCGCATCACCGAGCAAGTCCTGTAGTCGCTCGATGTCCAGTTGCCCGTCGGTCATCACCTCTGGAACCACATCCGCAAGCCGGGCCCTCAGCTCCTCACGAAGGTCGCTCGTCGATGCGGGTGTTTCGCGAAACTCGTGGGTCACCCATCGAGTATCGCATCGCTCGCACTCGATCGCTCCCTTGGGTGCAGCGCCCCCGTCAACTAGTATTCCGATATGACGGATGAGTCACCCCCATGGAACCCCCAGTCCTACTTCCGAGCATGGGAGCGGACAATCGACAGCTGGGCCAGTCTGGAAGCCGAGCTCGCGCGGGTTCGCGAGATCTCCGGCAACCGCAAACTCGTTTGGCGGGGCGTACATAAGGACTCCTACGGCTTGTTGAGCTCGGCCTACCGGAGACTTCGCGACCAAGACAACGCTGTCCCCACGGAACGCCGCATGGTGGAGTTCGAAACCCGTCTCCTGTCGCAAGCGCGCACCGCGTGGCCCGATCGAGGAGGGAGCGCGCTCGAAGCATTGGCCCACATTCAGCATTACGGTGGCCCAACCCGCTTGATCGACGTCAGCCATTCCGAAATGGTCGCAGCGTTCTTTGCATCGGAGCAGAAGTTTCATGCAACGACTCATCATCCGGTGGCGGACGCCGACGGGCGGCTATTTGCATTCGAGGCGGATAACAAACTGGTGGATCTTGACAGCGTGTGGGGGACACGCGATCTCCCCTGGGTGGCAGGGGAAGCCGCAATTCCAGGCTGGGAGACCGACCTCCCATTTGTGTGGACCCCGCCGAAGGCTCTCAACGAGAGAATAACCGCTCAGCAAGGGGCCTTTCTAGTGGGAGGGGTCCCCTCACTTCCCCATGGACAAAATTCGCGATATCGCATGCCCGGCGCGTGGCAGAAGGGAGATATGAAAACGATGCCCGTCAAGGACGTCAGGGAAGTGACATCTGTCTCGATGTTCCTGAAGAGCCTCAGTCGTCGCACTAACGAAGGGTCCGAGGCTTCCTACACTCTGAGGATCAAGGCTTCAGCGAAGCCCGAGATTCGAGAGAGGCTGTCATCGAAGTTCGGTCTCACACACGGTTCGATTTATCCGGACTTGTTCGGCCTAGCAACATATGGTGCGAACTTCGCTGGAATGCCGTAGACACAAGGTCTTTAGCAGAGCTTGCTGCCCGCGGATCGCCAGCGAATCGGGAAGCGATGAGGCTTCATGCGCGTTCTGCCTCCTGGGCTCCACGACTCCGAGCACCTGCTCGACCAGCCCGTCCCGTGACGGGTTCAGCGCCTTCGTCGGCATCTGTCAACTGACCATCGCGAGCGAGCCGTGAACGACCGCGTCGCGCTGCGGGCGCGCGAGTTGGTCCGTTGGCTGGACCTCCGGCTAACGGTCTTCGGTCCCGATCAGCTCGCCAACATCGCTTCAGTCGTTTCAGTGACGTCCACCTGCCCTCAACCGGCTCGATGCTTCAAACCTCGACGCCTTCATGCAGTGTGCGCGCTAAGACCTAGAGCGCACACTGCGTTCGTATCGGTTGTGCGTTCGTGATGGTATTGATCAGGTAGTTCGTTCTCGGCGCCCCCTCAGATGCTGCCGTTGGTCGCGTGCTGACCGCCGACGTCATGGACCCCGGCGAGTGTAGGCAGAGAGCCCTTAGCTCGAGGCCGAGTGCGTTAGCAGCACAACGGACCCTTCCTATACTACGAGGGCTAGGACCGCCGCAGGCGGAGAGCCAGCGTGATGCCCGCGGCGAGCGCGCCCGCGCCGAGCGCGATCCACAGCAGCATCCACGACCCATCGACCCCGGTCGTCGCGAGCGAGCCATCCGACGCACCAGCCCCGGCACCCGCTCCACCACCGGCAGATCCACCACCCGAGCCAAAATCGCCACCACCGGCCGGATCCACGACCGTCACCGAATCCCACCCGATCACCGCCCCATCCGCGGCGTACAGCGCGAACCGGTGCTCACCGAACGGCACCGACTCCGGCACGGTCAGCTCAACCGAAGACCCGGCCACAACCCCCGACCCAGCCGGCACCGGCGTTGAGAACAGATACCCATAAACCGTCGCCCCCTCGAACCCGGCAGGCAGCGAAACCGAAACCGTAGACCCCGGCGCGAAACGCGACGGGTCGACCGAGATCACGCCTTCCAGCGCATCCGTCAGATCCGACTCCACCGGAGCCCACGGCGACGCACCTTCACCGATCACCACGGACACAGAGACAGCCGCCGCATTCCGCGTCCCGATCGACGGAACGAACGACACCGCGTGCGCGCCAGACCCCGAGATCGGCAACGACAGCGCAACGGTCCACGACCCGTCGGCCGCAACATCCGTAGACCCGACCGAAACCCCGTCAACCACCACATTCACCGAAGACCCGGCAAACCCACGCCCGGAGAACGACGACACGACAGCATCCGACGGCAGCACCGCATCGAAGTCACCAGAAACGGAGAAAACAGAACTAAGATCAGCCCGCTGATACAGGAACTCACGCGAACTCAGCGCGTGGTCCACCACGCGCACCTCGCCCACACACCCGTGCCAGCCGTGCTCGACCTCGGTGTTCCAGGTCGAGGCGCCGATGATCCACGGCATGAAGTCCGCGGCCATCATGCCGCCGACGTTCGACGCGTTGCGCAGCACCGGCACGCCATCGACGTACATGATCGCGGTGTCCGCGCGAGGGTCGTTCACGATCGCGACGTGGTGCCACGACCCCTGCATGATCTCGCCCGACCACAGCGTGTACGAGTTGCGCGAGTCACTGTCTCCCGCCGAGAACTGGTACTCGCGCAGGCTCGAGATGCCGAGCCATGCGGCGCCGGCACCCGGGTCGGACGAGTCGTTGATCCCGATCCACTGGCGTGCGCCGCCACGCGTCAGCGCGGCGCTCCAGCGGTTGGCGGCCTCGGTCCACTCCTCGTCGAGCTGCAGGAACGCCTCGACCGTGTATCCGGAAGACGACGAGAGATCCGCGAACGTCGCCGGCGCCCCGTACTCGGTCGAGATGTACGACATGTTGTCGGGACCACTCGCGTTGCGGTGCACGTCCGCGAAGCACACCGCTCCGCGATCCGAGGAGTAGAACGGCACGTTCGAGTGGGATACCTGCACGTCTTCGAGCTTCTCGGGAGCATCCGTGTTCTCGATCGCGCTGCGATACATCGGGCTGTCGCCGGCCACATCCGGGATCTCAGTGGACGAATCCACCACACCTTCCGCCACCGACCCGAACCGCCAGTGCGCCACCGTGCCGTCGACGGCGACGTAGTCATCCGCCCGACCCGCCGCGGCCCACTGCTCGCCGACGCCGGTGCCGTCCCAGCCCTCCAGGACGATCTCCTTGGCCCGCTCCGACAGGTCGCCCTTCGTCTCCGAACCGGCAACCGGCGAGTATCCGAACCGCGATTCGAAATCGAGAGCCAGAGAGAACGACTGCCACTTCCCATCCAGCACCGGAGTGTCGTTCGCGGTCAGCGACTCCTTGTCCTTCACCGTCACCCACGGCGACACCGACTCGACGTCGATGCGGTCGTTGGTGAGGTCGAACTCGAACAGCGTCATGTATCCGTTGCCGCCGTCGGCCGCCATCTGGTAGTCGGTGAGCACCTGGTACACCGGGTGACCGAAGTCGTTCGTGCGCTCGCGCATCGTGGTGCCGTGGAAGTGCCCGTTGACCGTCATGATGATCTCGTCATTCGAGCGGATCAGCTGGTTCCACAGCTCCTCGCCCCACCACCAGTCCGCCGGCGACGTCTGGTCGAGCGCGATGTTGATCACCGCGTGCGACGACAGGATCACCGGAATACCCGGGTTCGCGTCGAGCACGCGCTGCGCCCACGCGAACGTGTCGGCCGAGGCGTTCCACGCGAGCGCGAGCGACATCCACTCGTGCCCCTCGGCCTCGAAGATGTACGCCGTCGAGAGCCCGTTCTGGAAGCTGTCGACGAACGTCTCACCGCCCTGCGCGGCCATGCGCCCCGCGTCGAACCGCTGCAGGTACTGCCACGAGTTCGCCTCCGACGACCGTGCGTTCATGTCGGCGACGTCGTGGTTGCCGGGAACGACCGAGTACGGCACACCCCCGTCGGTGAGCTTCTGCATGGCCTTGGCCGCGGCATCCCACTCGCCCGTCACCCACTGCTGGTCGACGACGTCGCCGACGTGCACAACGAACGGCACGTTGAGGTCATCCTGGTGCTCAACGATCCAGTCGGTCTGCACCTCGAACGGGTTCGTGTCGTACTTCGGGTAGAACTGCGAGGCGCTGTACCGCGAATAGAACTGCGTATCGGGCAGCACCGGCAGCACGAAGCTCGAGCGCATCTCATCGGCGATGACAGCGGATGCCTGCGCCAGCGCATCCCCGATCGAATCGGTCGAATCGGCCGCAGCCGCCGGAACGACGGGCGCGGCGAGAAGGCCGGCGGTGATGACCGCGGCGGAGAGGGCGCGCCACGGGCGGCGCGAAGTGGGGGAGGTCATGGTCTTCCTCAGGGAGAAGGGAAAGAAGGGAGAGGGGGTCAGCCGACGAGCGCGGGGCCGTAGGCCTCGATCTCGGACAGGCTCATCCAGTTGCTGCTCGCCTTGTTCGTGATGATCACGCGCAGGCCGGTGGCGAGCACGGGGGTGCTCTCGAACTCGAGGCTCAGGTCGGGCGTCTGGTTCACGTACGGCCAGGCGACGGCATCCGTGGGCATGTCGATCCAGCCGCCGATGAGATCGCGGTACTGCACCGTCACCCCGCCGACGTTCTTCAGGCCGTTGAGGTCGAAGACCCCGGCGCCCGTGAGCTGGCGCGGCTGGTCGAAGTAGAAGCTCACCGTGTTCGGGTTGACGCGGTTCGCGGCCCCGCCGCTGCGCCAGTCGTCGAACCCGGTGACCGTGCGATTGCCGTCGGTCAGGCGGAAGTTCGTGCCGTTCATGTGCGTGTAGCCGTAGTGGATGCCGGCGCCGCGCAGGATGTTCACGCTCTCGGCGGGCGCGATCGTGATGACGAGGCGGGCGTCGAAGCCGGTGGCCGCGGTGGCGGGGACCTCGATGGTGCCGGCGGATGCCGTCGCATCGGCGGCGACGGATGCCCAGTCCCACGTGACCTTCGCGCGCACCGTCGTCGTCGAGCCCGAGATCGTGCGCTCGACGTGCGTCGGCGCGTGCATCTGCAGCTCCTTGAGCGTCTGGCCCACGTAGCCCGACATGGTCGCGTCGGCCGCGCCGCCCAGCGAACCGACGAGGTACTCCGCCGTCACGGGCACGGTCTCGCCGAAGTATCCGGTGCCGGTGCCCTCGACGGTCACCGTGCCGTCGGTGTTCCAGACGTCGGATGCCGGCGCGTTCCACGCGATGTTCGCGAGCGGGGCGGTGAGACCCCACGAGTACTTCCCGGTCAGCGCCGTCGGGAACGCGGGCGTCGTGCCCGTGTCGACGCGCTGCTGGTGGGTCTCGACGGTGGCGGTGAGCGGATGCATCCGCCACTTCTGCACGTTCGCGCCGCCGGCGTCGTAGGTCTGCACCTCGCTGCCCGCCGCCGTCGCCCAGTTGTACATGTCGAGGCCGGCGATCGCGCCGTTGCCGTACGCCTGCACGCCGCGCAGGTAGCTGTAGCCGTTGCCGGCGTCGCTCACGGTCCACTGCGCGAGCGGGTTCGCGGCGGCCTCGTCGAGCGTCACGCCGGGGAGCGTGAGGTAGCGGAAGTTCGGGTCGTCGTTCGCGCGGCGGGCGAGCACCTGGCCATCGTCGTTCGCGAGCACGAAGGTGTTGCTCGCGCCCTCGACCGGGTAGGCGAGCACGGCCTGGGCGCTGAGCTCGGCCGGGGTCTTCGCGAACGGGAACACCGCCGCGGCCGCACGCGTGCTGTCGGGCACGGTGGTCTGCGCGTTCGGGTTTCCGATCTCGATCACCTTGCCGGGAGCGCTGAGGCTCTCGATCAGGAACGGGGTCGGCTCACCGAGCAGCGCGGGATCGGGATCGGCCTCGGCGACCGCGATCGAGGGCAGAAGGGCGAGGGAGGTGAGGGCGGCCACGCTCAGGGTCGCGAGGGCACGCCGACGGGCACGACGAGAGAGGGTTCTCATGCGGGGGGTCCTTTCGGAGCGCGCACGAGCAGGGGTCTCGCCGCGCCGACTCCGAACCTAGGGATCGCGGATGCCGGCAGGCGGCGCGGGAGTGAACGAAAAGTTAATGGGGTGAGGCGTTTGGGTGCCCTTCGACAGGCTCAGGGACCCAGTCCCTCGCTCCTGGGTTGCCTCGTTACTGGGTTACCTCGTTACTGGGTTACCTCGTTACTGGGTTGCTGAGCCTGTCGAAGCATCCCTCCCCGCACGGCCCCACACGCCCAACGCATCGATCGCGTCCCCCAGCGCCTCTCCGCGCTCGGTCAGCGCGTACGCGCGGGTGTTGTGCGTCAGCGGCAATCGCCTCAGCACGCCGGCTTCTTCCAACTCGCGCAAGCGGGTCGCGAGCATGTTCGTCGGCGCCCCGAGCTCGCGCTGCAGATCGCCGTAGCGTTGCGGGCCGGCGAGCAGCTGCTCCACGATGAGCAGCGCCCAGCGCGCACCGACGATGTCGAGGGCGGCGGAAAGATCGCTCACGCGGTCTGGTCGGTCGCCGGCTTCATCCAGAACGGCGAGTAGTGGTAGCCATCGGGGTCGTCGAACTGGCGCTGATACATGAAGGGGTAGTCGTCGATGTCACCGACGCGACCGCCCGCGGCTTCGGCGCGCGCGACGAGTTCGTCGACCGCCTCGCGGCTGTCGAGGTCGAACGAGACCGTGACCTTCGACGGGGTGTCGGGGCCGCCGATCAGGTCTTCGGTGCCGCCGACGCTCGCGTACATCTCGCGGCTGCCGAGCATCACGTACTGCTCGGGCGCGATCTGGAAGCACGACACGTTGTGGTCCGACATCTCGGCGTTGAGGGTCCACCCGAGGGCGGTGTAGAAGGCGGTGGCTCGTTCGACGTCAGCCACGGGACAGGTGATGAAGAGGCTCATGCGTTGATACTTGCAAAATGCAAGTGCGGGGTCAAGGGGTGTTCGGCATCCGCTCGCCTGTCCGCCCATCTGCCCGCTCATCCGCACGGACGAATCACATCTGCACGGAGAAACGGGCGGATGCTCCCTGCAGATGTGACATCTCCCTGCAGGTGTTGCGGGGTGGGCCCTTCGACAGGCTCAGGGACCCAGTCTCTCGGGGTATGGCCCTTCGACAGGCTCAGGGACCCACTTCCGACTACTGGGTTGCTGAGCCTGCACTACTGGGTTGCTGAGCTTGTCGAAGCATCCCGCCCCGAGGCGCCGATCCCCCGCAGCAGCACCC
The DNA here is from genome assembly GCF_023101185.1 of Microbacterium galbinum. Taxonomy (GTDB): domain Bacteria; phylum Actinomycetota; class Actinomycetes; order Actinomycetales; family Microbacteriaceae; genus Microbacterium; species Microbacterium galbinum. The sequence goes on along the minus strand of NZ_CP078077.1, from coordinate 1,539,041 downwards.
GCACCGTCGCCTCGACCCGCTCGTCGCTGAGCGGCCGGCCCAGCAACGCGGCGTAGCTCGCCATCGCGACGAACTGATCCGCGATGACCTCGGCGTCGGCATCCGATCGCACCTCACCGTCGGCGACCGCGAGCGCCAACCGCTCGCGCACCCACTGGCGGATCGGCGCGGCCAGCCGTTCGTTCAACGCGAGCCCGAGCGCGGCATCCGACGCCGTCACGACGATCAGCGCCCGCGCGATCGCGACGCCCTCGGCGTCACCCAGCGACAGACTCATGGCCGAGAACCAGGCCCGCAGATCCGCCCCCAGATCAGAAGTGAACGGCACCGAGACCGCGGCGCCGGGCACCGACCCCTCGAGCAGCGCCTCGCCGAGGATCGCGGCCTTGGACGGCCACCACCGGTAGATGGTCTGCTTCGAGACCTCGGCGGCGTCGGCGAGCCCCTCGATCGTCACCGATTCGTAGGCGCCCGACGACACCGCGGCGCGCATCGCGTCCAGAACGGACCGGCGCGCTTTCTCACTGCGAGGACGGGGCACCATCAGAGGCTACTCGGGCGTACACTGATCCATAAGTAGACGCACCGTTGCGAAACTCGCAGGAACCCGAACAAGGAGCACGACATGGCCCTCACCGCCCACTCCACCATCGGCGAATGGCTCGACGACCCGACCGGCGGCCCACTCATCCGCGGACTCTTCGAGCAGACCGGTGCCGACCCGTCGCTCCTCACCCCCGTGCTCGGCCTGCCGCTGCAGCAGCTCGTCGCGATGAGCCAGGGCGCGATGCCGCAGTCGGTCGTCGACGACCTCGTGCGCGCGGCCAACGGCGGCGTCGTGCCGGTCGAGGAGGCCGAGCCGGTCGTCGAGGCCGGCGCCCGGTTCGCCGGCAAGACCGTGATCGTCACGGGTGCGGCATCCGGCATCGGGCGCGCGACCGCCGAGCGCATCGCCCGCGAAGGCGGTCGCGTGATCGCCAGCGACATCGCCGCCGAGAAGCTCGACGCCCTCAAGGCCGACAACCCGGATGCCGACATCGTCACCGTCGCCGGCGACCTCACGAAGCAGGACGCGATCGACGCCGTCATCGCCGCCGCGGGCGACACGATCGACGGGCTCGCGAACGTCGCCGGCATCAACGACGACTTCTCGCCCGCGGGCGAGACTCCGGATGCCGTGTGGGACCGCGTCATCGCGATCAATCTCACCGCCCCCTTCAAGCTCATGCGTGCGGTGCTGCCGATCATGGAGAAGGCCGGCCGCGGGTCGATCCTCAACGTCTCGAGCGAGGCGGGTCTGCGCGGAAACGCCTCGGGCAACGCCTACACCGCCAGCAAGCACGGCATCATCGGCGTCACGAAGTCGGCGGCGTTCATGTACGGCCCGAAGGGCATTCGCGTGAACTCGGTCGCTCCCGGCGGGGTGGCCACCGGCATCCCGATGCCCGCGCACATGTCGGAGTACGGCTCGGCCCGCCTCTCCCCGTTCCAGCAGGCGATCCCGACCGTGGCGACCGCCGAGCAGCTCGCCGCCTCGATCACCTTCCTGCTGTCGGACGACGGCGTGAACATCAACGGCGCGATCCTCGCCTCCGACGGTGGCTGGTCGGTGCAGTAGGCCTCTCGCCGCGCGCCGGAGTGCACCGATCGGTCAAGAATGTCGGTTCTCGGCCCGGAGAACCGGCATTTGTGACCGATCAGTGCACTAGGCGGCGGCATCCGCCAGCACGCGATCGATCCACGGCTCGCGATCGAGGCCCGCGATCTCGGATGCCGTGAACCACCCGACCTCGACGATCTCCTCGCCGTCGGGCTCGATCTTGTCGACCGCCTCACACGCGTAGGCAGTCGTTACGTAAGCGACCCGATCACCGTTCGGGTAGTCGACGACGAGCGACTCACCCCCGTAGGCACCGACGATCCCGGTGATTCGAATGCCGGCGCCGAGCTCTTCACGCACCTCTCGCGCAACGGCATCCGCGGGTTCCTCGCCGGGTTCGACTCCGCCGCCGATCAGGCTCCATACATCCGATCCGGCGCTGCGCGAGAGCAGGAAGCGCTCGCCGTCACGGATCACAGCGGTGACGCCCGGGAGCATCAGCAGGTCGTGTCCGATGCGGTCGCGCATCGCACGGACGTAGTCGGAGATCACGAGCGCCCGAGTCGCTCCTCCGCAAGCGCCTGGCGGTGCGAGGTCAGCGCCGCGCGCACGGCCGTGTAGATCACGAACCACAGCACGAGCAGCCCGATCAGCACGATCGCGACGTAGATGAGCAGGCCGATGACGAAGGTCGGAGCGAACATGCCCCCACGCTAGGGCCGCGGCCAGAGTGGGGCGGCGTGCCGCACCCGATCGGTGCGAAATGCTGGCTATCGACGCTCAGAACCGTCATTTCCGACCGGTCGGTGGCCACTGCGGCGACGAGACGTCACCCGCACACACGAGAACGCACCGCCCAGGGGTGGTGACGGTGCGCTCTCGATCCTTGCCCGGGCGCGCGGACGCGACCGGAAGCTTCGGATGCCGAGGCTCAGCCCTGCATCGACACCCCGACGCGATCGCGCGGATGCCGCGCGTACGGGTCATCGGCGTCGGCGGGAGGCTCCTCGTCGTGGATGAGGTGCTCGACCTGGCGCGCAGCGGCCGAACCGCGGCCCGCGACGACGGCATCCGCTTCGGTGAGATATCCCGATCCGATCACCCCCGCCTCTCCTTCGATGCGGTTGAACCAGATTCCGTTGCGGTGAAACGTCACTATGTCGCCGGCAGCCATGCCTATCTCTCCTTCGATCTGCCCCCTGTCTACGCGACGACAACGCCCCGCAGAACCCCCTTGCCGGATCCTTCGACGACAGGTAACGGGACAGGAAAAATTCCTGCAATCTGCCGGACACAATGGCGATATATTGCCGACATAGGACTTCCCTAGGTTGCGATCAACCCGCATTCGCGACCCCGGCCACAAGCCACCCCTGAACCACGACGACGTGACCGGTCGCCTTTCGTTCCTGCCTACCCGAAAGCACTCATGACCCGACTGACTCCTCTCCGACGTCGGCGGCTGCTCGCGACCACCATGGTCACCGCGCTGTTCGCCGGCTCCCTCCTCGCCACCGCCGTTCCGGCATCCGCCGCCGACGACCCGATCGACGGAGCCCGCACCTCGGGCGACGCCATGTTCCCCAACGTCGGCAACGGCGGATACGACGCCCTCGACTACGACATCGACATCGCGTGGAGCCCGACCGGCGTCGCCGGCACGGGCAGCACCGCCGTCGTCACGGGCAAGTTCGACTCGGCATCCACCACCATGACGGCCCGGGCCCTCGCGCCGCTGCGCTCGTTCTCGCTCGACTTCGAGGGTCTGACCGTCGACAGCGTGTTCGTGAACGGCCAGCCCGCCACCTGGACCCGTGACATCGACGCGGCAGCCATCAAGTACAAGCTCATCGTGACCCCGGCGACCCCCGTCACCGGCGAGTTCACCGTCACCGTGAACTACAGCGGCGTTCCGGTGTTCCACACCGACGCCGACGACAGCCAGGAAGGCTGGAGCGGCACGAACGACGGCGCGATGCTGCTGGGCCAGCCCATCGGCATGATGACCGGCTTCCCGCACAACAACACCCCCGGCGACAAGGCCACCTACACGATCACGGTGGATGCCCCGTCGACCCTCACCAACACCGCGGGCGTGAGCGCCCCGGGCGCTGTCGCGAGCAACGGCGAGCTGCAGTCGAAGGTCGTCAGCCAGTCCGGCGAGCGCACCACGTGGACCTGGCGCCAGCAGAAGCAGATGGCGTCGGAGCTCGTCGTCATCGGCATCGGCCGCTACGAGGTCGTCGAGGGCAGCATCACGCTGCTCGACGGTCGCACGATCCCGTCGTGGTCGTTCATCGACTTCGGTCTCAGCGACGCGAACAAGACCACGGTGCGCAACCGCATCACGCAGCTGCAGACCATCACGCAGAACCTCGAGCGCATCTACGGTCCCTACCCGGGCAACAGCACCGGCGTGATCGTGAAGACCGTTCCGAGCGCGATCAACTACGCACTCGAGACACAGGACCGCTCGTTCTTCCCGAGCGTGAACTCGGTCAACGGCAACACGCTCATCCACGAACTCGTGCACCAGTGGTACGGCAACAACGTCGCCCCGTCGACGTGGACCGACATCTGGATGGGCGAGGGCATGGCGACCTGGGGTCCGACGTACTACAACACGCTCGAGGGCTTCGGCGCAGGCACGACACCCTCGGAGCAGACGTACTTCAACTCGTGGAACAACACCGCTCCGACCAGCGCCAACTGGAACATCGCACCGGGCGGTCAGACCGACTCGGCCAACCTCTACGGCTACCAGACCTACACGCGCAGCGCGCAGTTCTGGGCGGCGCTGCGGGTCGCGATCGGCGATGAGCCGTACTTCACCCTGATCAAGCAGTGGCAGGTCGACAACGCGGGCAAGAGCCTCGCCGGCGCCGACCTGAAGGCCCTGGCCGAGGAGCTCTCGGGCTTCGACCTCACCGCCTTCTGGACCGACTGGATCCTCGAGCCCGGCAAGCCCGCCTGGCCCGACAAGTACTCGGTCGCACTCAGCGGCGGCAGCCCCGAGGTCGCGCTCTACCCGGGCGAGACCGTGTCGTACACCGTCACGGCGCTCAACACCGGTCGCGTGCCGCTGGCCTCGTCGGTCGTGTCGGTCGACGTGAGCGCGCTGCTCGCGAACGCCGACCTGGTCGTGCCCGAGGGCGCCACGCTCGACGGCACCACGCTCAGCTGGCCGATCCCGGTCGGCACGGCGGTCGGCACGAGCGCGTCGCTGACCATCGACGCGACGATCAGCGAGAAATCGGCCGGCGGCTCGTTCGCGCTGGCCGTGAAGCCCCTCACCCTCGGTGGAAGCTGCACCGAGACGTGCGCGGTCGACACCTCGGTCGTCGAGATCGTCGCCCCGACCGAGCTGCCCACCATCACGGGTGAGGCCGTCGTCGGCGAGACACTGACCGCGACCTCCGAGGGCTGGCCCGAGGGCACCGCGCTCACCTACGAGTGGGCGATCGACGGTGTTCCGGTCGAGGTTCCCGCGGAGGACGAGGAAGAGCCGGTCGACGAGCCCGCCGGGCTGATGGCCGCTCGCGCCGTCGATGCCGGACCGAGCTTCGTGATCCCGGCATCCGCTCTCGGCGCCCGCATCACGGTCACGGTCACGGGAACCCTCGAGGGCTTCCGCACCGGATCGGTCACGAGCGAGGCGACCGTCGCGGTCGCCGCGGCCGAGGTTCCCGGCGGAGGCGAAGACCCCGACAACGGCGGGGGCACCGACGGCGGCACGGGTGGTGGCGGAGCCGTCACCCCCGGCGACCCGGACGGCTCGGGCGAGCTCAGCCAGACCGGGGGCGAACTGCCCACGGCACTCGGCCTGCTGGCCCTCGTGCTGCTCGTCGGCGGAGGCATGTTCGTCGCCGCTCGACGCCGCAAGCTCGAGGTCTGATCGAGGTCTGATCGGCTGACACACGCGAGCGCCCGTCCCCGGGATTCCGGGGGCGGGCGCTTTCGCGTGCGGTCGGCGGGCGGTGAGGGTCGGGCGGCGGTCGCGCGGTGGTGAGGGGTCAAGACACGCCGCAGACGGATGCCGCGGCACGGCGTGTTCTGCCCCCTCGGCGTCTTGGACGGGGCCCTTCGACAAGCTCAGGAACCCAGTTGCAGGTGCGGCCGCGGAACCCGGGTCGCTGAGCCTGTCGAAGCGTCCCGCCCCGCGAGAGATCAGCGCCCCGCGACGGCGGCAGAGCGGATGCCGGAGACGATGAGCGCGAGCCCCGCGGCGAAGTCGTCGTCCGGGCTGGCGCCCGGGGAGGCGAGCCGCGCGGGCGAGAGGTCGACGGAGGCATCCGCGGCCCCGATGACAGCCGCGTGCATCCGCTGCTGCTCGTGGAACGTGAACCCGATCACGTAGTGCACCAGGGTGTCGGCGGCGACCTCGGCCGCGGCATCCGTAAGCCCCGCGGCGAGCGCCGCGTCGACGAGCCGCTGCCGAGCGGGAAGGTCAAGCAGGCCGAGCGCGAGCGAGCTCGACACGACCTCGGCGCCGTCGCGGTGGGCGAGGAGACGGTCGCGCAGCGCGGTGGCCGTGGCGGTGAGGTCGGGGGCATCCGATTCGGCATCCGATTCGCCCGCGACCATGCGGGCGCTGACCGCGGCCAGAAGCGCCTGCTTGTTCGGGAAGTGCCAGTACAGCGCGCTCACCTGCACGTCGAGTTCGTCGGCGATGCGGCGCATCGAGAGCCCGGCGATGCCGTTCTCGGCGAGCACGCTCATGGCCGCGTCGACGACGTCGGGCTTGCTGCGCCTCGGGGCGGGCTGATCTGCGGATGCCGCGTTCATGGTGCTACTCTACCGAACAGTGTTCAGGTGAACAGTGTTCAGGAGGAACTTCCCATGTCAGCATCCGCCGTCTCCCCGCGCTCCGCTCTGGTGCTCGCCGACCTCGTTCCCGGCGCACGGGTGCGGGATATCGCACTCACGCTCGCCGGCACCGCGTTCATCACGATTGCCGGATACATCGCCATTCCGCTTCCGTTCACGCCGGTGCCGCTGTCGCTCGCGACCTTCGCCGTGTTGCTGACGGGCGCCTCGCTCGGACCCCTGCGCGGAAGCGCGAGCGCGCTCCTCTACCTGGCTCTCGGCGTGATCGGCGTGCCGCTGTTCGCCGGCGGCAATGCGGGCTGGGCGTTCTCGTCGTTCGGATACATCGTCGGCTACGTGGTCGCCGCCCTGCTTGTCGGCACTCTGGCACGCCGCCGAGCCGACCGTTCCGTGCTCTCGACGCTCGGCCTCGCCGGCCTCGGCTCGCTCGCGATCTACGCGTGCGGCGTGCCGTGGCTCGCGGCCTTCGCCGGGGTCGACATCCCCACCGCGATCGGCCTCGGCGTCGTGCCGTTCCTCATCGGAGACGCGATCAAGATCGTCGCGATGGCCGGACTCCTCCCCGCCACCTGGCGCCTGATCGATCGCACCCGCCGCGACTGAGTCGCCCCTGCACGTGCATCGATCGGTGCAGGATGTCGGTTCTGCCGCCGGATAACCGACATTTCGCACCGATCGATGCGGTGGTGACTCCTAGACTCGGCGGCATGACGAACTCCCCCGCACCCCACGTGCGTCCGAACCGAATCACCCTGCCCGCGCTCGCGCCGACGCTGTTCGTCGTCGCCGCGCTGTTCCTGCCGATCGGCGCGTTCCTCGGCACGATCAACGCGGATCGCGACGCCGACTGGGCGATCTTCCAGACACAGCTCGGCACCGTCATCTTCTGGTTCGGAGCGATGTCGCTGTTCATCGGCCTGCTGCTCGTCGGCATCCGCTCGATCGCGCAGCAGCACCTCGACTTCGCGTTGCGGGCGCAGCGCCTGCAGCGGCCCGAGTGACGCACGCCGGCGGTTCATGACTCCGGAAAAACGTGCACGAAGGGCCCCGAATCCACCGATTCGGGGCCCATCGGCGTCGAAAGTCCGGAGTTACGCACGCCGACTCGCCCGCACCCCGTACCCCGTACCCAACTCAGGAAAAGTCGGCCGAATCGGCCCCAGAACCCCCATTCCGGCCCGATTCGGCCAATTCTTCCTGAGTTGGGTACAGCGCCGCCCGGCCTCACGCCACGTCGAGCACCCAGGTCACCCCGAACCGGTCGGTGAGCATGCCGAACCCGGCCGACCAGGCCGAGGCGGCGAGCGGCTCGACGACGGTCGCGCCCACGGCGAGCGCCTCCCAGTACCCGGTGAGCTCGTCGAGCGACGAGGCCCGCAGCGACTGGAAGAACGGACGGTCGGTGATCGTGACACCGTTCTCTCGACGGGTGACCCCGGCCGAAGCATCCGTCGCTCCGGGGATGTCATAGGCCATCAGTGCGATCGCGCCGCCGGCGATCTGCCCGAAGACGACCTTGTCGGCACCGGGCGCATCGGCCGGCATGCCGAAGTCCCCGTAGGTCGCGGCCGTGACGGTGCCGCCGAAGACCTCGGCGTAGAAGTCGAGCGCCGCGCGTGCGGTGCCGGCGAAGTTGAGGTGGGTCGTGGTGGTGACGGTCATGATTCCTCCTGTGAGATGAGCCGAGCGGATGCCCGTGCGCCCACTCTCTCGACAGAAGAGGTCAGTTTCGGTCCGCTTCTCGGAGCACAATAAGAGACATGGCCGGAAGCTCGTCACGGATGCTCGCGCTCCTCTCTCTTCTGCAGACGCAGCGCGATTGGCCCGGTGCCGTGCTCGCCGAGCGTCTCGAGGTGAGCCCGCGCACGGTGCGCCGCGACGTCGACCGGCTCCGCGATCTCGGTTACCGGATCGGCGCGATCAAGGGACCCGACGGTGGGTACCGACTCGCCGCCGGGTCGGAGCTCCCACCCCTCCTCTTCGACGACGAGCAGGCGGTCGCCGTCGCGGTCGCCCTGCAGAGCATCCCGGCGAGCGGGATCGACATCGACGAGGGAGCCGAGCGGGCGCTCGCGACGGTGCGTCAGGTCATGCCCTCGCGCTTGCGGCATCGGATCGACGGCATCCGCTTCCAGGGATCGACGGCCGCCGAGCGCGTCGACCCCGCCACCCTCGAAGCGGTGACGGCCGCAGTGCGCGACCGGCACGTGGTGCGCTTCGACTACGGAGCGACCGAGGCGGATGCCCCGCGCCGCCGCGTCGAGCCGCATGATGTCGTGTCGCGCCAGGGCCGCTGGTACCTGATCGCGTGGGATCTCGAGCGCGACGACTGGCGCATCTTCCGCCTCGACCGCCTGCACCCGCGCATCCCGACCGGTCCGGCCTTCACCCCGCGCCCGCTGCCCGGCGGCGTCGACGCCCGCGCCTTCCTCGCAGCGCGGTCGAAGGGATCGGATGCCGCCGACCGCTGGCCCTGCGTCGGCACCGTCGTGATCGACCTGCCCGCCCGCGAGATCACCCCGTACCTCGACGACGGCGATCTCGAGCAGCTCCCCGACGGACGTTGCCGCCTCACACTCGGCTCCTGGTCGTGGACCGGTCTGGTCGCCGCGATCGCCCGCTTCGACGCGCCATTCACGATCGAGGGACCCGCGGCGTTCGCCGAGGCATCCGCCGCTCTCTCGGCACGCCTGGCCGCGGCATCCGCCCCCTGAAGCGCGCGCCTGCACGGATCGGTGCGAAACGCGCACGACTGCACGGATCGGTGCGAAACGTCGGGAATGCGGTCCCAGAACCGGCATTTCGCACCGATCGGTGCAACACGATCCACCGATCCACGCACCCGAACCACCGATCCACTACCCCCACCACACCCGGCCGGCCACCCGACCGCGCCCCGGTAGACTGGCACTGCCCCGCCGGCCCCTTCCTCTTGGAGTGTGCGTGACCACCGCCCCTGCACCTGCCCGCAAGCACGTCCCCGACTCCGTCTCGAACGCGATCGCGACGCCCGAGAAGGAGCAGCCCTACGCGGCGCTCGGACTCAAGCCCGACGAGTACGCGAAGATCCGCGAGATCCTCGGACGCCGCCCCACCTCGGGCGAGCTGGCGATGTACTCGGTCATGTGGTCGGAGCACTGCTCGTACAAGAGCAGCAAGAACTACCTGCGCCGCTTCGGCCAGAAGGTCTCCGACGAGATGAAGGAACGCCTCATGGTGGGCATGGGCCAGAACGCGGGCGTCATCGACGTCGGCGAGGGCTGGGCCGTCACCTTCAAGGCCGAGAGCCACAACCACCCGAGCTTCATCGAGCCCTTCCAGGGCGCGGCGACCGGCGTCGGCGGCATCGTGCGCGACATCATCTCGATGGGCGCCCGCCCGGTCGCGGTCATGGACGCCCTGCGCTTCGGTGCGATCGACCACCCCGACACCGCCCGCGTCGTGCACGGCGTGACCAGCGGCATCAGCTTCTACGGCAACTGCCTCGGCCTGCCGAACATCGGCGGCGAGACGGTCTTCGACTCGGTCTACCAGGCGAACCCGCTCGTCAACGCGCTCGCGGTGGGCGTGCTGCGCCACGAGGACCTCAAGCTCGCCAACGCGACCGGCGTCGGCAACAAGGTCGTGCTGTTCGGCGCCCGCACGGGTGGCGACGGCATCGGCGGCGCGAGCATCCTCGCCTCCGACACGTTCGCCGACGGCGGCCCGACCAAGCGCCCCGCGGTGCAGGTCGGCGACCCCTTCGCCGAGAAGGTGCTCATCGAGTGCTGCCTCGAGCTCTACCGCGACGAGCTCGTCGAGGCGATCCAGGACCTCGGCGCCGCGGGCATCTCGTGCGCGACCAGTGAGCTCGCCGCCAACGGCAACAGCGGCATGAAGGTGTCGCTCGACAACGTGCTGCTGCGCGACCCCTCGCTGACCGCCGAAGAGATTCTCATGTCGGAGTCGCAGGAGCGCATGATGGCGATCGTCGCGCCCGAGAAGCTCGACGCGTTCCTCGCCGTGGTGAACAAGTGGGAGGTCGAGACCTCCGTGCTGGGCGAGGTCACCGGCGACGGACGCCTCGTCATCGACTGGCAGGGCGAGCGCATCGTCGACGTCGACCCCTCGACGGTCGCGGTCGACGGCCCGGTCTACGACCGCCCGGTCGCCTACCCGACGTGGATCGACGCGCTGCAGGCGGATGCCGCCGAGCTGCTGCCCCGCGCGAACGACGCCGACACCCTGCGCGAGCAGTTCCTCGCGCTGGTCGGCTCGCCGAACCTGGCCGACACGAGCTGGATCACCAACCAGTACGACTACTACGTGCTCGGCAACACGGCCCTGAGCTTCCCCGACGACGCCGGCATGATCCGCGTCGACGAGGAGTCGGGACTCGGCTTCTCGATCTCCACCGACGCCAACGGCCGCTACTGCCAGCTCGACCCCTACGCGGGTGCGCAGCTGGCCCTGGCCGAGGCGTACCGCAACGTCGCCGTCACCGGCGCCGTGCCCACCGCGATCACCGACTGCCTCAACTTCGGTTCTCCCGAGAACCCCGAGGTCATGTGGCAGTTCGGCCAAACGGTCGACGGCCTCGCCGACGGATGCTTCGAACTGGGCACCCCGGTCACAGGCGGCAACGTCTCGTTCTACAACCAGACCGGCGACGTGCCGATCCACCCGACCCCGCTCGTGGGCGTGCTCGGCATCATCGACGACGTCTCGCGCCGCATCCCCTCGGGATGGCAGGACGAGGGCCAGAACATCTACCTGCTCGGCACCACCTCGACCGAGCTCTCGGGTTCGGCGTGGGCCGAGGTCGTGCACCAGCACCTCGGCGGGCTCCCCCCGAAGGTCGACCTCGCGGGCGAGAAGCGCCTCGCGGGCCTGCTCGCCGCCGCGCGCGACGAGTGGCTGATCTCGTCGGCGCACGACGTCTCCGAGGGCGGCCTCGGCCAGGCCCTCGCCGAGGGAGTCATGCGCTTCGGCGTCGGCGCCCGCGTGTGGCTCACCGAGATCATCGACCGCGACGGTGTGGATGCGGCATCCGCCCTGTTCTCCGAGTCGACCGGTCGCGTCATCGTGACCGTGCCGCGCGAGGACGACGTGAAGTTCCGCGGCCTCTGCGAGGGACGCGGTTACCCGGTCATGCGCATCGGCGTGACCGACAGCGAGCCGCAGCTCGAGGTGCAGGACGTCTTCACGATCCCCGTCGCCGAGCTGCGCGAGCGCTCGGCCGCCACGCTGCCGTCGTACTTCGGTCCGACCGTCACCGAACAGGTTTCCTGATGAGCGACCTCAGCCGGCGCGAGCCGAACGAGCCGGCCCGGCGCGAGAGCGTCCGTCCCGAGCTCAGCGAGGACTACGGCGACCTCGGCGAGCGCCGCAACCGGCGCATCCGGGTGATCGCGTGGACGGTCATCATCGCGCTGATCCTCGGTGGTGGCGGCGCGACGCTGTTCACCCTGCTCCCCGGTTTCTGAGGCATCCGCTTTCCGGGCCTGCGACGCTTCGACAGGCTCAGCGACCCAGGGCGGTCGGCTCAGCGACCCAGCGTTGAAACTGGGCCCCTGAGACCCAGCGTTGAAACTGGGTCCCTGAGCCTGTCGAAGGGCCCGACCCCGCGCACCGCAACGCAGGAGATCTCGCCTTCTGCAGGATCGAATACCGCGGATGCTCCTGCGATACGCGAGATCTCCTCCCGTTCTGCGTGGGGGACGCTTCGACAAGCTCAGCGACCCAGTAGCAGACCGGCGCAAGGAGCGCGGTCCCTGAGCGAGCGCAGCGAGACGAAGGGCGCTCAGCGCGCGAACAGGAACCGCGCCAACCGAACGACGCCCTCGGAGTCGCGCTTCTCGCGCCCCAGCGACTCGACGATGATGGCGCCGAGGATCGCTCGGCCGATCTGCGCGACGGGGGCATCCTCGGCCAGCTGGCCGTCGCGGATGCCGGCGCGCAGCCGCGAGCCGAGATGCTCCTCGACGCCCAGACTCTCGCCGAGGTGCTGGCCGACTCCGGCATCCTCGGTCGCCGCCGCGACCAGCGAGCGCAGCAAAGCGCCGCCCTGGGGTTCGTCGAGGATCGCGAGCACGCTGCGCAACCACGCCTCGACGTCGCCGGAGAGGTCGCCCGTGTACGGCACGACGAAGTCGACGGGGATGAGCCGCCCCTCGGCGAGGCACTCCCCGATCAGAGCTCCGCGCGACGGCCACCACCGGTAGATGGTCTGCTTGCCGACCCCGGCCTCTTTCGCGATGCCCTCGATCGTCAGCCGGTCGTAGCCCTGATTGTGGAACAGCCGGGCGGTGGCGTCGAGGATCGCCTCGCGCGCGGCGGTGCTGCGCACGGGTCCGCTTCGATGCTCGTTCACCATCCATTCAGGATAGCCACAGATCTCTAGACGAGACGTGCCGTATGCTCAACGAGTCTGAAGGAGATCGTCTTGGCTTCACTGCTTTTCCGTCTGGGTTCTTTCGCTGCGCGCAAGGCGTGGACGGTGGTCATCTCGTGGGTCGTGATCCTCGGCCTCGGGGTCGGCGCGTTCCTCGCGCTCGGCGGCACACTCAGCAACAGCTTCGACATCCCCGGCACCGCCTCGGGCGAGGTCATCGACGAGCTCGCCGACAAGCTGCCCGACACCGCCGGAGGCACGGGCACCGTGGTCTACCAGACCGAGAACGGCGAGCCCTTCACCGACGAGCAGAAGAAGGAGATCTCGGCGCTCGCGGCGAGTGCCGAAGACCTCGACGGCGTCGCCCGGGTCATCGACCCCTTCGACGCCCAGCAGCAGCAGGCCGACCAGGAGCAGGAACTCACCGACGGCGCCGCGCAGATCGCCGACGGCCGCGCGCAGCTGGATGCCGGTCAGGCCCAGCTCGACAGCGGACGCACCCAGCTCGAAGACGGCATCGCGCAGATCGACGCCGGCATCGCCCAGGCCCAGGCGGCCGGAGCCCCGGCACAGCAGATCACCGTGCTCGAGGGGCAGAAGGCCGCGCTCACCTCTCAGCTCGCCGCCCTCGATGCCCAGCAGCAGACGATCGACCAGAACCGTGACGACCTCGACGCCAACGCCGAGCAGCTCGACCTCGGCACGACTCTCCTCGACCTCACGGACGGCATCGGCGTCGTCTCGGATGACGGCTCGACCGCCATCGTCAACGTCTCGTTCGTCGACCCGCGCCTCGAGCTCTCCGAAGAGGTCAAGCAGGGAACGATCTCGCACTTCGACGACACCGCCGTCGAAGGCACCACGGTCGACTTCGGCACCGACATCGCCCAGGGCGTTCCCGAGATCTTCGGCATCGGCGAGGCGATCGGACTCGCCTTCGCGGCGGTCGTGCTCATCGTCATGCTCGGCTCGCTGATCGGCGCGGCACTCCCCATCATCACCGCGATCGTCGGCGTCGGCGTCGGCGTGACCTCGTCGCTGGCCTTCTCGGGCGTCGTCGACATGGCATCCGTCACCCCCGTGCTGGGTGTGATGCTGGGCCTTGCCGTCGGCATCGACTACTCGCTCTTCATCGTCAACCGCCACCGCAAGCAGCTGCTCGCCGGATCCCCCGTGCGCGAGTCGATCGGGCTCGCCACCGGAACCTCGGGCACCGCGGTCGTCTTCGCCGGCGCGACCGTGATCGTCGCGCTGCTCGCCCTCAACGTCACCGGCGTGCCGTTCCTCGGCCTCATGGGCACCGTCGGCGCCGTGTGCGTCGCCGTCGCCGTGCTCGTCGCGATCACCCTTGCCCCCGCGATCCTCGGCCTCATCGGCGACCGTCTGCTCGGCAAGAAGGCCCGCGCGACCGTCGGCAAGCCGCACGCCACCGGCAAGCCCGTGAAGCGCATGTCGACGCTGCGCGCCGTCGTCACCGTGCTCGTCAGCATCGTGGGCCTGCTCATCATCGCGATCCCGTCGATGTCGATGCGCCTCGGCCTGCCCGACGGCGGCAGCGAGCCCAGCGACTCCACCAGTTACCGCGCCTTCCACGCCGTGAACGAGCAGTTCGGCGAGGGCGCCAACGGCCCGCTCCTCGTCACGGCCACCCTCGACGAGGCGGTCAGCGACGACGACCTGCTCGCCACCCAGGTCGAGGTCGCGCAGAAGCTCGCCGATCAGGACGACGTGGTCGCCGTCGCGCCCGTCGCGACCTCCGACGACAACACACTCCTCGCCTTCCAGGTGCTGCCGGCCGAAGGCCCCAACAGCGCGTCGACGGAACAGCTCGTGCAGAGCATCCGTTCGCTGCCCGAACTCGACGGCGGCATCACGCTCGGCGTCGCCGGTCAGGCGGCCGTCAACATCGACATCTCCGAGGCGCTCGCCGGAGTCCTGCCGCTGTACCTCGTGGTCGTCGTCGGGCTCTCGCTGCTGATCATGATCGTCGTGTTCCGCTCGCTGCTCGTGCCGGTCATCGCCACCGGAGGCTTCGTGCTGTCGCTCTTCGCGACATACGGCCTGATCGTGGCGGTGTTCCAGTTCGGCTGGGGTGCCGAGATCATCGGGCTGCACAGCACCGGACCGATCCTCAGCTTCCTGCCGGTGATCCTCGTCGGCATCCTGTTCGGACTCGCGATGGACTATCAACTCTTCCTCGCCTCCGGCATGCGCGAGGCGTACGTGCACGGGGCGTCGGCCCGGGATGCCGTGGCGCAGGGCTTCCGCGCCGGCCGCTCGGTCGTGATCGCCGCCGCCCTCATCATGGTGTCGGTGTTCGGCGGGTTCATCTTCTCTGAGTCGACGATCATCCGCTCGATCGGCTTCGGCCTCGCGTTCGGTGTGCTGCTCGACGCGTTCGTCGTGCGGATGCTGCTCATGCCCGCGCTCATGCACCTGCTCGGGAAGTCGGCGTGGTGGCTGCCGCGCTGGCTCGACCGCCTGCTGCCGAACGTCGACATGGAGGGTGCCGCGCTCGAGCGCGACCACCCCGCCGTGCACACCGACAGCATCCCGACGGTCGAGACGCCCGAGCCGAAGACGCGCGCCGAGCGCAAGCGGCGGGGCTGAGCCCTTCGTCTCGCTCCGCTCGCTCAGGGACCGAGTAACCCGGTTCCTGAGCGAGGAGCGCAGCGACGAGACGATGGGCCGCACAGTAGGGTGGCCGCATGGAGGAGGACGACGGTCGGCTGCGCGCGCTGCTCACGGCCATGCGTGCGCAGGCGGATGCCCGTGTCCGGGCGACCGCGGCGATCCTCACCGAACTCACCCACGACCGCGAGGGCTCGAACGACGACGACGAGCACGACCCCGAGGGGGTCACGCTGTCGTCGGAGTGGTCGCGGCTGACCGGGCTCGCGGAGGCCGCGGCATCCGAACTCCAGCAGGTCGACGACGCGCTCGCCCGCATGGATGCCGGCACCTACGGCGTGTGCCTGAACTGCGGCCGACCGATCCCGGCCGCCCGGCTCGAGGTGCGTCCGTTCGCCGAGTACTGCGTCGCCTGCGCCGAGAAGCTCGGGCACTGACAACGTCGCCGCCCGGGGCTAGCATTCCGAGCATGCCCATCGCACTCGAGAACGTCGGCATCGCCGTGCGCGACATCGACGCCACCATCGCCTTCTTCACCGACCTCGGCCTGGAGGTCGTCGGCCGCGACACCGTCAGCGGCGACTGGGCCGACACGGCGGTGGGGCTCGACGGCAACCATGCGCGCATCGCGATGCTGCAGACGCCCGACGGCCACGGCCGACTCGAGCTGTTCGAGTACATCCATCCCGATGCGATCGAGACCGAGCCGACCCTCCCGAACGAGATCGGGATGCACCGGGTCGCCTTCTCGGTCGACGACATCGACGCATCCCTCGAGATCGCCGCCCGTCACGGCTGCCACCCGCTGCGCGGGGTCGCGAACTACCAGGACATCTATCGCCTCGCCTACGTGCGCGGCCCGAGCGGCATCATCGTGATGCTCGCGCAGGACCTCACTCGCGGCTGATCCCGAGCGAGAGCAGCGCGTCAGTCGCGGCGGGAAGCCAGGCGGATGCCGTCCCACAGCCGCGAGAGACGCTCGACCATGTCGACCTCGGGGTCGAGGAGCCACTGCACCTGAAGCCCGTCGGCGGCGGCGAGCACGATGTCGACCGCGATCTTCGGGTCGAGCGTCGCCCCGAGCTCCCCGGACTTCTGGGCGCGGTCGATCACGCCCGTGAGCACGCCGCGCGCCCACGCGTAGCGTTCGACGAAGTACTCGTGTGCGGGATGCCCCACCATCGTGGCCTCGGCCGAGAACTCGACGAAGAGCCGCACGAGACCGGGAACCGAGACGTTGTGCTCGATGATCGACAGGAACCCGGCGAACGAGGGGTCGGGGTCCATGAACTCGCCGAGGTCGCGCTCGTCGCGGGCGCGCAGAACCTCCATGTAGAGCTCTTCGCGCGAGCCGAAGTAGTGCATGAGCCCGGGCTGGGTCAGACCGACCCGTGCGGCGATCTCTCGATTCGACGCCTTGCGATAACCGACTTCCGCCACCACGTCGAGCGCCACCTGCAGGATCTCCTCCCGCTTCGCCACACCCTTCGCGTACCTTCCCCGCGCCACCATGCGCACATTCTAGATTCGAATGCCACCGAGAAACCGATTTCCTGCGCCTGCCGTCATCGAAGAGGGCGCCTCACGACCTCTCGGCCACGACCGCGGCCAGCACGGCGACCGTCGCGGTCATCTGCTCGGGCGGTACCGGGAGCTCACCGGTGTCGAGCATGCGCACGAAGGCCTCGACACCGGGACGCACGTAGTCGGACCCGACGACGATCTCACGACTCTCCGTGCCGCCGCTGCCGACGGCGGTCACGCGGAACGGCACCGACACCTCACCCTCCGGGCGCACGAAATCGAGCGTCACCCCCACCCCGCCGACGGCGTATCGGGCGCGCACGCGTCCCGGGGAGTGCTCCACCTCGACCTCTTCGGGCACCCCGGGAACCAGGCGCTGGGCGAGATCGGCGAGATGGATGCCGTAGAAGAAGAGGCCGCCGTAGGGTCCGTCGGGATCGGCCGGTCCGGTGATCGCGAGGCTCTGCACCTCCCCGATCGAGGAGAGCGCGGCGGCGACGGCATCCGTGTCGGGCAGCCAGCGCAGCGTCGACGACGACGTGACGGGCGTCGATCCGGCGGCGGCGAGGATCGCGTCGGCATCGGCGACCGAGAGCGCGAGCGGCTTGTCGACCCACACCGGCACGCCCGCCTCGAGGAAGGGCACGGCGAGCGAACGATGCGTCGCCCCGTCGCGAGTGGCCACGATCAGGGCGTCGACCTCGCCGATCAGGTCGGTGGATTCCGACGCGATCCGTTCGATCCCCCCGAGCTCGGCGAGCCGCTCCGTGCGGTCGGCGGCACCGGCGACGAGGGCCGTGATCCGGGCATCCTCGACGCCGTCGACGTTGAGCGCGCGCACGATCCCGTCGACGTGCGTGTTCTCGATGCCGACGATGCCGATGCGGTGCGCTGCCATGCCTCCATCCTCTCGAAGACGGGCCTCGGCGGTGTCGCCGCTCGCCAGTAGGCTGGGCACATCATGGATCAGATCTTGCAGTGGGCCGGTCATTACTGGTGGCTCATCTTCCCGATCATGGGCATGGCCGGAGGCGCTGCGAAAGCGTGGGAGCGTTCGGCCAAGCGCCGCCATGAACGCCGGATCGAGACCCTCCGCATGAAGGCGCAGCTCAAGACCGCGCAGATCGAGGCGCGAGCACTGGCCCACCCGCCGAAAAACCGCGGCACGACGGTCGTCGACACCACGGCATCCCCCGTTCCGAACGATCTGCTCGCGCGCCTGTTCGCCGAGCACGACGAGATCACCGCGCGCTGGCTCGACTACGAGCTCGACGTCGCGAAGCTCATCGCCTTCCCCGCCATGAGCGATGGGCGCCAGCCCCTCACGGCCGCGTTCCTGCGCGCGAAGCGCACCGCCGACGCGCTACGCCCGGCGTCGGCCGAGGCCAAGGTCACCGAGCAGCAGGTGTCGGAGTACCTCGACGCAGTGGGGGCGTACGCCGTCGCGTTCGAGATCGCCGAGAAGGATGCCCGGCGTCTGCGCGATTCGACCTTCACCGACGCCGAGCGGAAGCGCCTCGATCGCGCGCAGCAGCTGCTCAAGGTCGCGGTCGACGAGTCGGCCACGCAGGCCGAGCGCAACGTCGCCTACAAGCGCGTGCGCGAAGAGCTCGACGGTCTCATCCTGCTGTCGGACGACGCCGTGCAGGTGCTCGAGAAGCAGGTCGCGCGCGAGATCGCGGCTCCCACCGCACCTGCATCTGCGCCGAGTGCGGCGTCGAACCCGGAGACGGCTTCCACTCCCGAGCCCGAGCGGATGCCGCTGCGGCGCACCGACGAGCAGTCGTGAAGGCCGAGAACCTTACCGGTCCGATCTGCGTGCACGCCGAGGCGCCCGTCTGGTCGACATCGTGGGGCGGCGTCCGCTGGGTCGACGGCGACGCCGCCGACCTCGTGACGCTGCGCGACGACGGCATCCATCGCCTGCACCTCGATGACACGTATGCGGCGTTCGTGCGCCCGCGCGTCGGCGGCGGATTCGTCGCCCTCGGTGCGCGCTCGCTGCACCTCTCGGATTCGCCAGAGGGACCGGCGCGCGTCGCCGCGACCTTCGACCTCGGCGACGCGCGCTTCAACGACGGCACGGTCGACCCGCTCGGGCGGCTGCTCGCCGGGTCGATGGCTCTCGGCGATGCCGGAGCCGTGGGGCGGATGCTGCGGATCGGCGGCGACCTCGCCTCCACCACGGTGCTGTCGAGCGTGACCGTCTCGAACGGCGTGGCATTCGCACCTGGCGGATCCCGGGCCTACTACGTCGACACGGTCACGCAACGGGTCGACGTGTTCGACGTGACTGAGGGCGAGCTGCGCGGACGCCGCGGATTCGCGATGATCCCCGAGGAGCAGGGGTCGCCCGACGGGTTGACCGTCGCCGCCGATGGGTCGGTGTGGGTCGCGCTCTGGGGTGGTTCGGCGGTGCACGGCTACGCGCCCGACGGTTCCCTGATCGCTCGGATCGAGTTGCCCGTCCCCCAGGTCAGTGCCTGCACGTTCGGCGGCGACGACCTCGGCACGCTCTTCATCACGACCTCGGCCCAGGGGCTGGGGGCCGATCACGGCACCGAGGCGGGCTCACTCTTCGCCGTCCAGCCCGGCGCGAGCGGTATGCCCGTGGCGGCGTTCGCCGGCTGACCGGGTCTGTCGGGACCGGGTTTCTCGGGACGGGACGCTTCGACAGGCTCAGCGCCCCAGTCAGAAGCTGGCTCAGCGAGTCAGTCAGAAGCTGGCTCAGCGACTCAGTCAGAGGCTGGGTTCCTGAGCCTGTCGAAGGTCCCCTGACCCAGCGACCCCGTCGTTGTGCGCGGCATCCGCTCGGCACCCGTTCGGGAGGAGAACTCGCCCAAGGGAGGAGAAAAACAGCGGATTCCTCCGCCCAACGCGGAGATCTCCTCCCGAACGTGCGCGGCGACCCGGGGGTCGCGTGAGGAACTGGCCCGAGGCTCAGCCGGCGTACGCCGGGTTCACGATCGGCACCGATTCCCCGGCGAGGAAGCGGATCACGTTCTCGGCGGCGTGCACGGGCAGGTCGGCGAGCGCCTCGGGCGAGAACCACGCCGCGTGCGGGCTGAGCAGCACCTGATCGAGGTCGCGCAACGGGGAGCCGTCGGCCAGCGGCTCACCGTCGAAGACGTCGAGCGCGGCCGCGCCCAAGTGCCCGGAGCGCAGCGCATCGGCCAGCGCTCGCTCGTCGACGAGCGGTCCGCGACACGTGTTCACGACCACGGCTCCGGGCTTCATCGTCGCGATCGACTCGGCGTCGATCAGGTGCCGGGTCGCCTCGGTGAGCGGCACGTGCAGGGTGAGGATGTCGGCCTGCGCCACGGCATCCGGGATCTCGACGGGCTCGCACCCGGCCGAGCGGATGCCGTCGGCGGGCGCGTACGGGTCGGCGACGAGCACCCGGAAACCGAGCGCCCGGCACCCGCGAGCCACGATCGATCCGATGCGGCCGAAGCCGAGCACCGACACCGTGGTCGTCGACGGACGCACGGCGAGGGGCCGGGCGTCCACAGCCTTCCAGGTGCCGGCGCGCACCGCGCGGTCGTAGGCCGGCAGGCCGCGCGCCTGGGTCATGATCATCGCGATGGTGTGCGCGGCGACCTCCTCGATGCAGTAGCTCGGGGTGTTCGCGACCGCGATGCCGCGAGCGGTGGCCGCTTCGACGTCGATCATGTCGTAACCGATGCCGACGCGGCTGATGATGCGCAGGTTCGGCATCCGATCGAGTACCTCGGCCGTGATCGGGGCCCACTGCACGACGAGCCCTGTGGCATCCGCCCCGAGAGTTGCGAGGTCGTCGGACGCCGGGGACGCTGCCCGTTCGGCATGGAGCCCGGCGGATCGGAGCGTGTCTTCGATGACGGTTCCGGGGAGGTCGCAGTCGCTGACGAGGATGAACGGCGTTGTCATGAGAGCGATGCTATAGCATCTAGCACTCAGTCCTCCGCGTCGTACAGGCTCAGCACGTGGTCGGCGGCGAAGGCGCTGAGCTGCTCGGCCACCCCGCGGATGTCGTCGCGCGCGTAGTGCGTGCGCTCCCAACTCGCGTACAGCGCGCACTGCATCGGGATGCCGCGGTGGTGCAGCGGCTTCGAGATCAACCCGAAGCGCGGCGGCTCGACGACCACGCATGGCCCGTGGCCGGCGGCCGACCGGGCCTGGATGATCGGGGCATCCGCTCCGAAACTCGCCATCTCGACCGACCACGCCTCGCTCTCGGCCGCGCGCTGGATCTGCGTCCACGCGGCCGATCCGGTGCCCGAGGTGAGGAAGGGTCCGGCCAGCAGATCCTCCAGTTCCAGGCGGTCCCCGGCAGCGAGCGGATGCGACGCCGGCAGCTGGCAGTAAAGGGGCAGGTTCATGATGCGGATGCTGCTGAGCCGCGAGTCCGGCGGACTCGTCGTCACCGCGAGATCCGCCCCGGAGCGCAGCCGGTCGTAGGTCTCGACCGGCGTCGCGACCACGACGTCGGAGATGGGTCCGCCGCCCGCGATGAACGGCGCGAGCACGAGCACGCTCGTCATCTCGGGGGCTGCGGCGACGAACGAGCGCTCCTTGAGCACGATGCCGCTCATCACCTCGCGCGCTCTCCGGCCCCGGCGCACGAGGTCGCGCGCCATCGGTTCGAGACGGTCGCCCGCGTAGGTCGCGACCATGCCCTGCGGCATCCGTCGGAACAGGGATGCTCCCACCTGGCGCTCGAGCGAGGCGATCTGCCGCGATACCGTCGGTTGCGTCCTGATCAGGCGTTCTGCCGCGAGACTGACCGACCCGGTGTCGAGCACCGCGACGAATGCCTCGAGTTCGCGTTCCCCGTACATACGTAAACCGTTTACCTCACCCCGTTTTCTTCATTGGACGAGCATGGGGTGATCACCGCAGGATGGGCAGAACCCGAACTTCCCCCTCCTTCCCCGAGACAGAGAGCCCTCCCGATGGCTGCTTCCCGCACTGATATCAGTTCTGCCCGGCAACGACGCTCGATGGTGGGTGCCTTCGTCGGCACCGCGATCGAGTGGTACGACTTCTACATCTTCGGCACGGCCGCCGCCCTCGTGTTCGGCCGCGTCTTCTACCCCGACGTCGCACCCGGCGCCGCGCTGCTCGCCTCGTTCGCCACCTTCTGGGTCGGCTTCCTGATGCGCCCGGTCGGCGGACTCGTCTTCGGCCACTTCGGCGACAAGTTCGGGCGCAAGAACGTGCTCGTGCTCACCCTCATCCTGATGGGCTCCGCCACCACGCTGATCGGCCTCCTGCCCACCTACGCCCAGATCGGCATCCTCGCGCCGATCCTGCTCGTCGTGCTGCGCGGCCTGCAGGGCTTCGCGGTCGGCGGCGAGTGGGGCGGCGCCGTGCTGCTGTCGACCGAGAACGCCACGGCCAAGAAGAAGGGCCTCGCCGGAGCCTGGGTGCAGCAGGGCTCGCCCGCCGGATCCATCCTCGCGACCGTGATGTTCCTCATCGTGGGCCTGCTGCCCGACGAGCAGTTCATCACCTGGGGCTGGCGCATCCCGTTCCTCGTGTCGGCGATCCTCGTGATCGTCGGCCTCGTCATCCGCGTGAAGGTCGAGGAGTCGCCCGACTTCGAGGCGGCGAAGCAGTCGAAGGAGGTCGTGAGCGCCCCGGTGCTCGTGGCGATCCGCACCGCACCGCTGCTGATCGGGCTCGGCGTGCTCGCGTCGGTCATGGGCATCTCGAACGCCTACTTCTCGAACACGTTCCTGCTCGCCTGGACCACCGGATCCCTGGGCATCGAGCGGCAGCTCATGCTCAACATCCTGCTCGGCATGGCGATCCTGCAGTTCATCTGGCAGCCGATCGCCGCCAAGATCGCCGAGAGGTTCGGCATCGCCCGGGTGATGCTCGCGGGCCTCATCCTCAGCGTCGTGCTCACGGTGCCGTACTTCCTCGCCATCCAGGCCGCCTCCCCTCTGTGGATCACGGTCACCCTCTACGCCACGATCATCGGCAGCACCGCGTATTACGCATTGCTCGCGACGCTGCTCGCCTCGGCGTTCCCGGCCCGCATCCGCTACTCCGGCGTCTCGCTGGCCTACCAGCTGTGCGCGACCGTCTTCGGCGGATCGACCCCGCTGGTGGCCCAGTGGATCCTCAACTCGACCGGCGGCAGCGTGTGGGGTGTGGCCGTGTTCTACGCGGTGATGATCCTCATCACGATCGCCGGTGTCTGGGGACTCCAGCGACGCATCGCCCGATCGGTCGAGGCCGAGACCGCGGCCACGGCCACGGCATCCGTGGCCTGAGGGCAGCCCCGGCCCGACCGGCATCCGTCCCGCCGGCCGAGCAACCCCCCGAGCGACCCCCGAGAACCGAGAGAGACCATGCGCGTCGACACCATCTTCACCAACGCCCGCATCCGCACGCTCGATGCCGACCGTCCCGCGGCGCACAGCATCGGCGTGCTGGGCGGCCGCATCGTCGGCTTCGACGACGACCTGCACGGCGTCGAAGCGGACCAGGTGGTCGACCTCGGCGGTCAGCCCGTGCTGCCCGGGTTCCACGACGCGCACCACCACCTCTCGCTCACGGGCTTCCGTCTCGCGTCGCTGAACCTGCGCCCCGGCGCGGTGAACTCGCTCGACGAGCTGTACGAGGCGGTGCGCGTGCACGCCGAGGGGCTGGCGTCGGATGCCTGGGTGCGGGGTTCCGGCTACGATCAGAACTTCCTCGAGGCGCATCCGACGGCCGAGGGGCTCGACCGGGTCGCGGGCGGGCGGCCCGTGATCCTCGAGCACGTCTCGGGGCACATGATGGTCGCGAACACGAAGGCTTTCGAGCTCGCGGGGTACACCGGACGCGAGGGGTTCCCCGAGATCGCGGGCGGCGGCATCCCCCGCGACGCCGACGGGCGGCCGCAGGGCCTGCTGCAGGAGTCGGCGATGGCCCCGATCTTCGCGCTCGTACGGCCGATGAGCCTCGACGAGGTGCAGCGCAACCTGGGGCTCGCGAGCGATCAGGCCCTGAGCTACGGACTCACCTCGGTCACCGAGCCGGGGATCGGCGAGATCCGAATGGTGGGCAACAGTCCGCTCGACTACCACGCCTACCAGTCGGCGGTCGAGCAGCGGCAGCTGCGGGTACGCACCACGCTCATGCCGTACATCACGGTGCTGCACCCCTTCGCCGACCTCCCCGACAAGGACGTGCTCGGCCTCGACCTCGGCATCCGCACCGGTCTCGGCGACGACATGCTGCGCGTCGGACCGGTGAAGATCGTCGCCGACGGATCGTTCATCGGACGCTCGGCCGCCATGCACGCCTGCTTCCACGGCGAGGCCGACAACTTCGGCGTGCTGCTGCACGAGCCCGAGGCGCTGCGCGACTACATCGTCGGCGCGCACCGGGCCGGGTGGACGGTCGCGACCCACGCGATCGGCGACCGGGCGATCACGCACGTGCTCGACGCGATCGAGCACGCGCAGAGCATCGCTCCGCGCCCCGACGTACGGCACCGCATCGAGCACTTCGCCCTCGCGAGCGACGACGACATCGCCCGCGCTGCGCGACTGGGTGTCATCCCCGTGCCGCAGGGCGTGTTCGTGTCGGACTTCGGTGACGGCATGGCCGCGGCGGTGGCCGCCGACCGGCGAGACGACATCTACCGCGTGAAGTCGCTGGCGGATGCCGGCATCGTGCTGAACGGTTCGACCGATTCGCCCATCTCCGACGCCAACCCTCTCGTGTCGATCCGCGACATGGTGCTGCGGCGCACGAGCGGCGGCGAGGTGCTGGGCGAGCGCGAGCGCGTGACGGTCGACGAGGCCGTTCGCGCCTACACGTACGGGTCGGCGTACGCGGTCGGCCAGGAGCATGCGACCGGCACGCTGAAGATCGGGATGCTGGCCGACTTCATCGCCCTCAGCGACGACCTGTACGAGATCGAACCCGAGCGCATCGCCGAGCAGTACGTGACCACGACCGTCGTGGGCGGCGAGGTCGTCTTCGAGCGCTGAGGGCGCGGCATCCGTCGGGTGCGGCATCCGTCGGGCGCGGCATCCGTCGGGCGCGGCATCCGTCCAGAGTGCATCGATCGGTGCCAAATGCCGGTTCTGAGCGCTCAGAACCGGCATTTCGCACCGATCAGTGCGTGAGTGGACGTGTGCGCGAGTGGGCGAGTGCGCGAGGGGACGAGGGGATGCTCGGGATGGTTGGCGGGCCCCGTTATTTGCTATAGCGTTTAGGGATGGACACTCGCCGCGCACTCATCACCGGGGCCAGCTCCGGCATCGGGACGGCCGCCGCCCTCGAACTCGCCCGCGAGGGGCTCGACGTCTGGCTCACCTACACCGGGCGCGAGGCCGAGGCCGCCCGTGTCGCCGAGGACTGCCGCGCGGCCGGCGCGTCCGATGTGCGGGTCTCGCGACTCGACCTGCGCGACCCCGCCTCGATCGATGCATTGGTCGCGGAGATCGCGGATGCCTGGGGCGAACTGCACGTGCTCGTGAACAACGGCGGCGTGTGCCCCTACACGCCCTATGACGAGATCGACATCGAGGAGTGGGACGGCGTGCTCGAGACGAACGTGCGCGGCACGTTCCTGCTGACGCGTGGATCGCTACCGCTGCTGCGCGCCGCCGCGGGCGATCGCAGCGTCATCAACCTGTCGTCGATCGCCGGACAGGTGGGCGCCCTGCAGACCGGACTGCACTACGCCGCGAGCAAGGGCGCGATCCTGGCGTTGACCCGCAGCTTCGCCCGCCACCTGGCGCCGGAGGGGATTCGCGTCAACGCCGTCACCCCGGGGCCCGTGTCCAGTGCGATCACCGATCAGCTGCAGGGCGAGAGACGCGCGAAGCTCGAGGCATCGATCCCGCTCGGGGCGTTCGGACAGCCGGCCGACGTCGCCTGGATCATCGCCTCACTCGCCTCGCCGCGGGCGGGTTTCATCACCGGGGCCACGTACGACGTCAACGGGGGTGTTCGCATTGACTGACAGCATCCACTCCCGGTCCGCAGAGCAGACCGTGCAGGACCAGCTCGACGCGTTCAACGCGCACGACCTCGACGCCTTCGTCGCGACGTACGCGCCGGATGCCATCATCACCGGCGTCGCACCCGAGCCGATCGTCGGCGGCGCCGCGATCCGCGCCTTCTACGAGCCGCGGCTGCAGAACCCCGAGCTGTCGTGCGTGATCGAGCAGACCGTGCTCTTCGGCGACCGGTGGGTCGTCGCACAGGAGCAGGTCGTCAACGCGGGTGTCGCGACCGAGACCATCGCGACCTTCGACGTCGTCGACGGGCTCATCGCACGGGCCTCGATGCTCAAGGCGTAGGCAGGACCAGCCTCCCCGACCTGGGTCGCTGAGCCCGTCGAAGCATCACGGGGCGGGGCCCTTCGACAAGCTCAGGGACCCAGGTGTACTCAGGGATCCCGTTGGACTCAGGAACCCCGTGGAGGCAAGACACCCAGCCCTGGGTTGCTGAGCCCGTCGAAGCATCACGGGGCGGGACCCTTCGACAAGCTCAGGGACCCAGTTGGACTCAGGGACCCAGTGGGACTCAGGGACCCCGTTGGACTCAGGAACCCGTGGAGGCAAGACACCCAGCCCTGGGCGCTGAGCCCGTCGAAGCATCACGGGGCGGCCCTTCGTCTCGCTTCGCTCGCTCAGGAGCCGGAACCCGAGAAGCGCTCGCGCAGCGCGGGGTCGACGGCGACGTCGCCGAAGGATGCCGTCCACGCCCCGTCGACCGCGATCGACTGCCCCGAGAGGTACGGGGCCGCGTCCGACAGCAGGAACGCGGTGACCGCTGCGACCTCCTCGGCTCGCGCGATGCGCCCCATGGGCGGCCCCTCGGACAGCGCGCGCTCGGCGGCTATCGGGTCGACGGATGCCGCGATCTGCGCCTCGAGGTGCGGAGTGCGCACCCCGCCCGGTGCGACCGTGTTCGCACGGATGCCGAGTGCTCCATAGGTCACCGCCACACTGCGGCTGAGCGCATCGATGCCGCCCTTCGTGAACTCGTAGGCGGCGTGGTCGACGAACGACGCCCGCCCATGGATCGAGCCGATGTTCACGATCGCCCCGGCGATGCCCTGATCCACGAAGGCCGAGACCGCGGCGGAACACCCCCAGAGGTAGCCGAAGCCGTTGATGTCGAGGATCTCGCGCACGACGCGTTCGTCGAGCTCGTGCAGCGGTGTGCGCTTCGTGATCCCGGCGTTGTTCACCCATCCCGCCAGCGGCGCCAGGCCCCGCGCGACGGATGCGGCCCGCTCGTGCGCCGCGCGATCCGACGCATCGCCGAGCACCACCTCGGCCACGACACCCGCCTCGATCGTCCCCGAGCCGGGCGTGCGCTCGAGCCCGACCACGACCCAGCCGTCGGCCGTCAGCCGCTCGGCGACCGCGCGGCCGATGCCCTTTCCGCTCCCGGTCACCACGACACTGCGCATCGCATCAGTCATCGCCTTCCTCCCGAGAACGCACTGAGATCGAAGACCCCTGGATCGAGGGTGAACCCGAGGCCCGCGGCATCCGTCGGCCTGACCGTGCCGGCGAACACCGGCCCTCCGACGATGAACGACGGCGCCGGGTCGTAAGGGTTCGTGCCGCGCGCGAAGGTCTCGACGCCGATGCCGAGATGCGCCGTGACCTCGGGATACACGTGACCCGACACCGGAACGCCACGATCCGACGCCCAGGCGATGAGTTCGCGGGCCGGCGTCACTCCTCCGATCGCCACCACGTCGAGGCGCAGCACGTCGACGGCCTCGGCCTCGACCAGTGCGCGCAGCACGGCGGGGTCGGTCACCTCGTCGCCGACGGACACGCGCAGCCCGCTCTCGCGGCGGATGCGCGCGCACCCCGCGGCGTCCTCCGGGAGCAGCGGGTCCTCGAGCCAGGCGAGGCGCGGGTCTCCCCACTGCGCGATCTCGGCCAGCGCCTCGTCGGCATCGCGCCAGCCGAAGCCGACGTCGACGACGAGACCGGTCCCCGAGGGCAGATCATCGCCGAGCAGGGCCAACAGTTCGCGCATGTATGCCGGATCGGGCATACGCGAGATCTTCACCTGCGACCACCCGTCCGCCTGGGCGAGCACCTCGTCGGCGACCTCTCGCGGGGTACGCGCCGCCGACGGGTAGGCGGCCACGAGCATCGCGTCACGCGGGGCGTTCCCTGTGCCGAGCATCCGCCACAGGGGCATCTCCGCCCGCCGCGCGGCGACATCCCACAGCGCGATGTCGACCAGTCCGATCGCTCGGCGCACGAGGCCGACGCGCCCGACGATCGCGCTGCCGCGCAGCATCCGGTCCCATGTCGCGGCCGGATCGTCGGCATTCGCCCCGATCGCGTGCCCCGCCACGAGCCGCTCGACGATCTCGGCCATCGGCGCCTCGCGCGACAGGCAGTAGGCGACGCCCGAGAAACCATCGGCGTCGGATGCCCGCACCGCGCTGTACTCGCGCCGGGTCACCGTCATCGCCCCGAGGTGCAGGGGCGCCGGAAGGGGCAGCACCGCCGTCGCCGTCTCGATACGCGCGATGCCGGTCATGCGGGCTTCTTCGCGAGCGGCACACCGTAGTCGACGAGGAATCCGCCGTCGACGTACAGCGTCTGCCCGTTCATGTAACGCGATTCGTCGGACACGAGGAAGCTCACGGCCGCCGCGATCTCGCTCGCCTCGGCCAACCGCCGGGCCGGGATGCGCGACAGGATCGTGTCGAGGCTGAGCGTGCCCGCCTCGACGCCCTGACGGAACACCCCGGTGTCGACGTAACCCGGGGCGACCGCGTTGACCCGCACGCCGCGCGCGGCCCACTCGGCACCGGCGGTCGCGGTGAGACCGATCACGGCGGCCTTGGTCGTGGCGTACGGCGCGCGTCCGGCCGAGCCGCGCGACGAGATCGACGAGATGTTCACGATGCGGCCGTCCCCGCGCTCGAGCATCCGCCGTCCGGCCGCCTGCAGCGCCGAGAAGACGCCGTGCAGGTTCACGTCGACCACCGCCTGCCATTCGCTCCACGTGAGGTCTTCGATCCCGCGATGCCGCTGGATCCCGGCGTTGTTCACGAGCACTTCGATGGGCCCGAGCTCGGCTTCGATGTCGCCGAACACGCGATCGACGCCGTCGTGATCGGTGACGTCGAGCTCGCGCCAGAGGATACCGGCGGGGTTCTCACCGGCGGTGAGTCCGGGCACGCGATCGGCGGCGACGACGAGGTAGCCGTCGGCCGCGAGACGCTGGCCGATCTCCCAGCCGATGCCGGCGGAACCTCCGGTGACGATGGCGACGAGACGGGTCATTTCTCTCCTGGGGTCGTGGTCGCCAGAAGCGCGGCGACGAGGTCGGCGGCGTGCTTCTCGAGAAGCTCGAGAGCGCCGGGGGCGAGCGGGGTCTGCCAGGCCTGGTAGGCGCCGCGGTCGTAGGCGTCGCGCGTGGGGAGGTACACGAAGCCGGGTCCGTTCGTGAGGTTCATCACGACGATCGGGGTCTCGGGGAACCTCGCGCGCAGGGTCGTCTGCAACCGCGAGTACGCCTCGCCCGGGTGCCCGACGATCACCGCATCGCCGAGACGCCACGCCCACACGGGGTGCGCGACGGTCGGACCGTCGATGTACCCCTCGCGCAGGTTGCGCGCGCGCCCGAGGCGCTCCTCGCGGGAGCGCGGATTGATGTCGGCCCACTCGCGCGCCAGATCGTCGAGCGTCGGCAGGTCGCGCAGGGGGAGGGAGACGGATGCCGTGACGCCGGCCGAGCGCCCTTCGTCTCGTCGTTCCGCTCCTCGCTCAGGGACCGGTTTGCGCCCCGCCCACACCGCCAGCGGCGCACCCGACTCGACGATGCGATCGAGCGTGAGTTCCTCGCCCGGAACCGGCAGCGCGTCCACCGCCGCGAGCACGGCGTGCCCGAGCGAGCGGCCGTGACGATCGGCCACCGTCACATCTCCCGTGTACTGCTCGCGCGGGGCGAGTTCGCCCGACGCGCCCTGCACGAACAGGCACGCGGCACCGGTCGCCGCCTCCACGACCTCGCGCATCGCGCCCACGTAGTCGGGCGACACCGCGCGACTCTGCCACGCGAGCGTCGTCGGGTGGCAGGCGTAGTTCACGAGCGTGGCGCGCACGCGACCTGCGACGCTCACCCGACCGATCACGACGGTGTCGTCGGCGACGGCATCGGGGTGGAAGCCCACGAGCGCACGCCCGTCGAGATCGAGTTCGCGGTCGGCGGCGAGGGTGCAGCGTCCGGTCGTCCATTCGATCAGGCCGACCTCGGCGGTGCTCAGCGCCTCGCGTCCGGCCGCGATGCCCGCGGCGGCGAGCGCATCGAGGTACCCGGGGATGAGCTCACCGCCGGGCAGATGCGCGTCGGCGGCGCAGAGCACGGCGCCCGCGTGCGTGTGCGAGAGCGAGAGCATGAGCTGGTCGGGAGCGAGCCCGAGGCCCGCGAGGATCGACCCGCGCACCCCCTGCTCGTCGGCGACCCGTCGCCACCAGGTGCCGTCGACCGCGAGCAGAACACGCGGACGGTCGTCGTCGCCGATCATGGCGAGGGCCGTCAGCTCGAACGGCCGATGCGCGCCCTCGGAGCGCTCCCAGTCGGCGGGCCCCCAGTTCTTGGCGCGGATGCCGGTGGGCGGCGTGATGTCTCGACGCGCCACCCCGACCCGCAGCGCGCTGCGCGGAATGCGGATGCGATCGCCCAGAGCGGGGTTCATCGTCGCTGCTCCCGTCGTTCGGCCGTCTCATCGACCGATGCCATAGCATCGGTGCGAGCGTGCGACCTCGGAACCCCGAGCTCCGCCGATCGCCGCCCGTTCGGAAGGACTCCCCCGATGCGCACCGTGTCAGACCAGAACATCGCCGAGCAGGTCGCCGACGAGCTGCGCGCCGCGATCCACTCCGGCGAGCTCGCCCCCGGCGAGCGCCTGGTCGAGCGCAAGCTCGCCGACCGCCTCGGCGTCAGCCACATCCCGGTGCGCGAAGCCCTCACGCGGCTCGCCGAGGAGCGGCTCATCGTGCGCGAACCCCGCCGGGGTGCACGGGTCGCGGAGTTGACGGCATCCGATCTCGACGACATCTCGAGCCTGCGCATCGTGCTCGAGCAGTTCATGGCGATCCGGGTGCAGGAGCGATGGAACGCGGATGCCGCGGCGCGCCTCGAGACGATCGTCACCGCGATGGGCGCCGCCGCCCCCGGCGACGTCGACGAGGTGCTGCGACAGGACCGGCTGTTCCACGAGACGCTCGCGGAACTGGCGGAGCACCGCTTCCTCGACGAGGTCAGCGCGCAGCTGCGCGGACGCATCGCCGGGTTCATCCGCGCCGCGAACGCCGCCCTCGACGTCGACGAGCAGGAGGAGCACGTGCGCAGCCACCAGGTGATCGTCGACGCGCTCGCGAGCGGCGACCCCGACCGCGTACGCGCCGTCGTCGCCGCGCACATCACCCGAGCGGTCGAACGCATCATCCCGACGACAGGAGCAGACGCATGACCGCCAGAACGATCGTCCTCACCGGAGCATCCGACGGCATCGGCGCGGCCGCGGCCCGCCAGCTCGCCGCGACCGACCACCGGCTGATCCTCGTCGGGCGCTCGCCCGAGAAGACGAAGGCCGTGGCCGACGACACCGGCGCCGAGTACTTCTTCGCCGACTTCGCCCGCCTCGACGACGTGCGCGAGCTGGCCGCGAAGCTGACGGATGCCGTGGGCGCCGACGGCATCCACGTGCTGGCGAACAACGCCGGCGGCATCTTCGGTGACCGCACGCCCACGGTCGACGGTTTCGAGAAGACCATCCAGGTCAACCACCTCGCGCCGTTCCTGCTGACGAACCTGCTGATGCCGACGCTGCTGGCGTCGAAGGCGGCGGTGATCAACACGTCGAGCGTCGGGCACCGGCTCTTCGGGCACATCGACGTCGACGACCTCGACAACTCGAAGAAGTTCAGCGCCAACAAGGCCTACGGCGACGCGAAGCTCGCGAACGTGCTCTTCACGAAGAGCCTGCACACGAAGTTCCACCCCGACGGCTTGAGCTCGGTCGCCTTCCACCCCGGCACCGTGCAGACGAACTTCGCCTCGGACTCGTCGAGCCTGATGCGGCTCGTCTACCGGAGTTTCCTCGGCAGGCTGCTGCTCACGAGCACCGAGGAGGGCGGCGCGATCCTGCGCTGGTTCATCGAGGGCACGCCCGATGAGACGTGGTTCTCGGGGGCGTACTACGACGAGCGCACGCTGTCGTCGAAGACCAACCCGCAGGTCGACGACCCCGCCCTCGCCGAGGCCCTCTGGCAGCGCAGCGCCGAGCTCGTCGGGCTGTAGGGGATCCGGGCGGCGGGGCCCTTCGACAAGCTCAGGGACCCAGTGGCTGAGCCGAGAAACTGGGTCGCTGAGCCTGTCGAAGCGTCCTCCGCCGTCACCCTTCGATACCCTTCGGGAATGCCTCTCGCACTCGTCACCGGAGCCGCACGGTCGAACAGCATCGCCGCGGGAATCGTGCCCCGTCTGCGCACCGACGGCTGGACCGTCGTGACCAGCGACCTCGACAGCGGCGACCAGCCCGCCGACCTCTCCGACCCGGCCGCGCCCGAAGCCCTGATCGACCGTGTGCGTCGCGACCACGGCGAGCTCTCGGCCCTGGTCCTGAGCCATGCCCACGACGTGGAGTCGGGCATCCTCGACACGACCGCGGAGAGCTTCGACCGGCACGTCGCGGTCAATGCGCGCGCGAGTCTGCTGCTCATCGCCGCCTTCGCGCGTCAGGTCGGGCCCGACGGCGGTGCGGTCGTGGCCTTCACCAGCGACCACACCACCGGCAACCTCCCCTACGGGGCGTCGAAGGGCGCACTCGACCGGATCGTCATCTCGGCCGCCCGCGAGCTGGGCCCGCAGGGCATTTCGGCGAACGTCGTCAACCCGGGGCCGATCGACACCGGATGGATGGACGACGAGATCCGCGATGCGCTGACCCCGATGCACCCGCTCGGCCGTGCAGGCACGCCGCGAGACATCGCCGGCATCACCGCCTTCCTGCTCTCGCCCGAGGGTCGGTGGATCTCCGGCCAGCTCCTGCACACCGACGGCGGCTTCTCGGCCCGCTACTGACGCGGATGCCGCGCGGCGGGGCCCTTCGACAAGCTCAGGGACCCAGGTCTGCGCGCGGCGGGGCCCTTCGACAGGCTCAGGGACCCAGGTCTGCGCGCGGCGGGGCCCTTCGACGAGCTCAGGGACCCAGTCGCAAGAAACTGGGTCGCTGAGCCTGTCGAAGCGCCCCCCACGCATGAGCACCTCAGACCGTGACGTTAGCGGTGTCGATGACGCGGTCGCCCGCGGCGGGGAAGGCCGTGCGCGTCACGCCGGACTCGACGTTGGCGGTGTGCACGAGCGTCGACGACGACCCGAAAGCCCCGTCGCCGAGTTCGATCGCGCCGCCCTCGAAGCGGTTGCCGACCGCGCGGTAGTGCGTGGCGCCGGTCGTGATCGACACGTGCGTCGCCGCCCCCTCGGCGCGGAACGTGCTGTCGGACAGCGCCACGTGCAGCTCGCCCGCTCCAGTGCGCGCCAGGCCCGTGCCGCCGACGTTCACGACGTCCGACCCCGCGACCTCGATGGTCTGGCGCTCCCCCCGCGCCGCCGCCACACGGGCGTTGCGCAGGGTCGAGCCCTCGAACCGCAGCCGCTCCGACTGCGACACGATCGGTGCGGCGTCGTCCGCTCCCACGAGCGTCGACCCCCGGAACGTCACGGCACCCGGGCCCGTGATCTTCAGTCCGCCCACGCCGTTGAGCACCGTGTCGACGAAGGTGACCGGGGTGGTGACGGCCGCACTCGTCAGCTCGCCGCCGGCCGCGACGAAGGTGACGTGCGAGCCCTCGATGAGGTTCGGCCGCGACGAGGCATCCGACTGCTGGGTGATGATGAGCGTGTCGGATGCCGTGCACCCGCGCAGCTGCGCACCGTCGGCGTTGATCCACAGCATGCCGGAGCCCGCGAGCGACGGCTTGCCGATGACCTGCACGTCTTCGAGCGTGAGGTCGGTGATGCGCACGCGGGCGACGAACCACGAGCACACGTGCTTGCGCACCGTGATGCGCTTGGCCGCCGAGCCCCAGGCCGCGCCGGAGTTCGCGAAGGTCATGAGCCCCGAGTTGCCGGTGTAGGTGAGGTCGTGCTCGTACTGCCCGTGGGTGACGAACGGTCCCTGGTCGTCACCGTCGCCGTGGCAGTTCTCGACGAGGCAGTAGGCGCTCGCGGTGAAGTCGTTGAGGTGGCGCGCGTTGGCCGTGTGGCAGTTCGCGACGTAGCCGTAGAGGCAGTAGATCTGCTGCGTCAGGTACCCCGCACCGCCCCAGGTCACCGAGGTGGGGTTCTTGAGCGTGCAGCTCACAGTCGAGTAGTAGGTGTTCCAGCGGCGCTGGATCAGCGGCCAGAAGGTGCCGGTTCCGTCGATGTGGTCGACGTCGCAGCGCACCGCGTACTCGAAGGCGAGGGGGTGCGACCCGGTGTACTCGTCGGTCCCGGTACCGAGGAACTTCAGGTTCGAGACCGTCACGTCCTGCACGGGCAGCACGTGACGCCAGGTCATCGTGCGGTCGGCGGCGAGCGGCCAGCCGTTCTTGTAGTTGATGCGGATGTGCGTGCCGTCGACGATCTGCGTCACCTGCACCAGTCTCTGCAGCTCGCGCTCCCAGCGGCCGGCGAGCGCGTTCACCTCGGCCGCGTACCAGTCGCCGACCGTGAAGAACGACGAATCGGCGACCGGGAAGACGTCGCCGAGGTCGGGGACGACCTCGTTCAGGCGCGCCTCCTGCGCCGCACCCGTCACCTCGCCCTGGAAGAACATCACGGCGGCGAACGGGTCGTCCTTGCCGGCGTTCTCGATGCCGACGGTCGTCATCAGGTGGTTGCCGAAATCGAAGGCGATGCCCGAGCGGCGGAAGATGTGCCGACGCACGAAATTGAGGTCGCTGTGCGCCTCGACGCGGTGGACGCTCGGATCGTTCACCATCGCATCGAGCGCATCATCGGCGTTCACGCTCGCGTCCATGATCCCGAACGCGCGGAAGTCGACGACGCCGTGATGCACGAGCACCCACGCGCCCTCCTTCCGCGCGGCGATGACAGTGCCGCCGTTCACGGCCGGGGCGTCCTTCTTCATGAAGCGGTAGAGGCCGTGGCCACCGTCACCCGGCGCCGCGTAACCGCTCGTGCGTACGAGGTCGCCCGCCTTGCCCTTGAGCGAGGGCAGGTCGGTCGCGAGACCGGCGTTGCCGACGTCCTTCGAGCCCGAAGAGCTCATCGGCGCCACCGGGCCGGCGGCCTGCGCGGGTGTCTGCACCGCGACCGCCGCCACACCGCCGAGGGCGGCGGCGCCGAACCCGGCGAGCAGCATGCGTCTGCTGCGCAGCGCGGCGGTCGAGGTGGTGCTGTCGGTGTCGTGCGTGATCGTCATGTCGTACCTCCTTGCGGCAGCGTGGCCGCGGTCGGGCGTGCGGCCTCGCGGTCGTCACGCAACATCCGGTTCAGTCCCCAGAGCCCCCAGAGGTCTTCGGTTTCATGCCATCGACGCCAAGTGCGCGCGATCGACGGCATGGGCGAGCGGTCGACCCGAAGCGAAGCGATCGAGCTCGTCGGCCACGATGCGCCCCTGGCGCAGCCGACCCTCGGTCGTGCCGGCCGCCCGGTGCGGCGTGAGCAGCGCACCGGTCAGCGTGCGCAGCGGATGCTCCGCTCTGAGGGGCTCCTCGTCGAACACGTCGATCGCGGCGCTGAGACGCCCCGCTCGCACCTCGACGACGAGCGCCTCCTCATCGACGAGCCAGGAGCGCGCGGTGTTCACGAGACCGGCGCCGTCGGGCATCAGCGCCAGTTCCCGGCCTCCGATGAGATGGTGCGTCTCGGGCAGCGTCGGCGCGTGCACGGCGACGATCCGCGCCCGCTCCATGGCGTCGTCGAGCGTGACGAGTTCGGCACCCAGAGCGGATGCCGCGGCCCGATCGAGCGTCGGGTCGACGAGCAGCGGACGCGCCCCCAGCAGCCGGATGAGTTCGAGGTAGGCGCGACCCGTGCGCGATGCCCCGATCACCGCGATCGGGGCGTCGAGGATCTCGTGCTGCGCCGGGACGCCCGCGTCCCAGCCGCCGCCGCGCAGCCCGTTGTGCATCTCGGGCACGCGATGCAGAAGCGCGAGCGTGAAGGCGAGCGACACCTCCGCGACCGATCGCGCCATGCCCGCCCCCGCCTGCGTGACGACGACGCCCCGGTCGAACAGCTCCGCGGTCGCGAACGCCTTGATCGAGGCACCCGTGTGCGCGACGAGCTCGAGTCGGGGCATCCGGTCGAGCACGGCGGCGTCGAACGGATCGATGCCCCAGCTCGTGATCACGACGCGCACCTCGTCGAGCGGCGCATCCGTCAGCCGGTCCACCCGCACGAACGATCCCCCCAGCCGCCCGGCGACCCCCTCGAGGCGATCGGCATCGTCGGGTGAGAAGAACTCCGCGTACAGCGCCTCGGGCACCACTGCGACCACGACGGGGAGGGCGCTCATCGCAACCAGTCCTCGCGGTGTGCGGCGATGAACGCGTCGTCGTTCAGCGCGGGGTAGGCCCGGCGCACACGGGTGATCTCCTCGGCCTGCCCGGGGGAGAGGCCCTCGGCGGGGTCGAGGCACCAGGTGCCCTCGAGCAGACCCTGCTGTCGCAGCATCTCGTGCACTCCCGCGATCACGCCGTGGAAGTCGTTGCCCGGGTCGAACACCGCCTGGTTGACGTCGACCATGTCGGAGGCGAGGAGGCTCAGCTCGCGATAGGCCGTGGCATCCCCCGCCATCGCGCGGTGCGCCTTCTCGAGCAGCGCGACCGCGGCGCGCGTGCCGACGGCCCACTGGCCCAGCAGTCCGCCGACGAAGCGCAGCGTGCGCGGCCCGTCGGGCGACTCGACGTGGAATTCGGCGAGCAGGTCGGCGACGATCGCATCGTCGTTGCCGGTGTACAGCGCGATCTCGTCGGCACGGCCGGATGCCGCGACCCCGCGCACCAGTTCGAGGGTGCGGTAGCGGTCGAAGGGCGCCGCC
This sequence comes from Microbacterium galbinum, assembly GCF_023101185.1. Taxonomy (GTDB): domain Bacteria; phylum Actinomycetota; class Actinomycetes; order Actinomycetales; family Microbacteriaceae; genus Microbacterium; species Microbacterium galbinum. Next base: position 1,502,045 of record NZ_CP078077.1, on the reverse strand, counting down.
TTCACGGCCACGACCGCGGGGATCGCCGCGAACTCGCGCCAGAAGTCGCGGTCGAGAACCGGTCCGCCGATCGCGGTCTGCAGGTAGAAGCCCACGAGCGGCAGCACCTCGCCGACGGCGCGGGCGCGGTCGAGCAGCGCGCGCTCGTCGGCACCCGCGACGCGCGGGCTGATGAGCACCGCGTCGTAGCCGAGCGAGCGTGCGAGCTCGGCTTCGGCGACCGCCTGCGCGGTGTCTCCGGCCACCCCCGCGATGCGCACGAGAGCGGGATCGGAGCGGGCATCCATCTCCTCGGCCGCGAGCGCGAGCACCGGCTCGAAGAGGGCGTGCTCGGGGTCGCGGATCTCGAACTGCGTGGTGTGCACGCCGATGGCGAGGCCCCCGGCCCCGGCGTCGAGGTAGTAGCGCGACAGGGCGCGCTGGCGACGCTCGTCGAGTGCGCGATCGGCGGTCAGTGCGAGCGGATGCGCGGGGATCACCGCGCCGCGGGCCAGAGTGGCCGCGGCTTCGGGACGCAGCGACGGCACGGTCGCGGTACGCGCGGCGGAGGTCCCCATCAGAACTTCCCATCCCGCACGGCCCACTTGGTGGGCTTGGCGATCATGGGCAGGCCGCCCGCGATCCAGTCGGCCTGCATCGCGATGAGCGTCTCGGCCGACACCGACGGGTAGCCGAACAGCGCCATGCACCGACGCGCATCGCTGAGCAGCGCGGTCGGCTGGGGCTCGTCGACGAGGTCGACCTCGCGGTCGAACAGCGCTCCGAAGCGGCGGGCGATCGACTCGACGCTCAGCAGCTCGGGGCCGGTGAGGTTGATCGTGAACGGGTCGGTGGAGGCGTGGTTCAGACTGCGCAGCACCACCTCGTTCGCGTACCCCTGCCAGATCACGTTGACGTTGGCGGTGGCGACCGACACCGGCTCACCCGCGTTCACCGCGCTGCCGATGTCGGCGAGCACGCCGTAGCGCAGATCGACGGCGTAGTTGAGGCGGATGATCGCGACCTTCGTCCCGCGCTCCTGCGCACCGAACTCGAACACCCGCTCGCGTCCGAGGCACGACTGCGCGTACTCGCCGATCGGTGCGGGAGCGAGCTCTTCCGATGCTCCGCCCGACGATGCCGGCACGAAGGGGTAGACGTTCCCGGTCGACAGCACCGAGATCGCGCTGTCGCGGTAGCGGCGGGCGACCCGGTCGGGCAGCGCCGCGTTGACCTCCCACGCCCACGAGGCGTTGGTCGCGGCCCCGAACTTCGCCCCCACCATGAACACCACGTTCGGGGCATCCGGCAGCGACGAGAAGTCGTCGTTCTCGATGAGATCGAACGGCACGACGCGCACGCCGGCCCTCTCGAGGCGCGCACGGATCTCGGCGTCGCCGAACCGCGAGACGGCGTAGACCGCATCGGCCTCACGGCCCGCGGCATCCATTCCCCGACGGGCCAGCATCGCGAGGGTCGGGCCCATCTTTCCGCCGGCCCCGAGGATGACGAGGTCGCCCGAACCGCTCGCGAGGTCGTCGACGAGCGCGTCGCTCGGTGTCGCGAGGGCCTCCTCGAGATCGGCCTCGGAGGTGAAGTGGCGCTGAGGCATGTGGTGCTTTCCCTTCTTCTCAGCTGGTGTCTCTAGCCCTTGATGCCGGTGCCCGTGACGCCCTCCTGCACGTAGCGCTGAGCGATCAGGTACGCGAGGAAGATGGGCAGCAGCGCGACGACCGACCCCGCGAGCATCGTGCTCAACGGGACGTTCTGCTGCTGCAGCGACGAGATGCCGACGGTGAGGGTGAACATCGAGTTCGACTTGGCGATGATGAGCGGCCACAGGAAGTCGTTCCAGTGCCACAGGAACACGAAGATGCCGAGGGTCGCGAGGATCGGCTTGCACAGCGGCAGGACGATGCGCAGGAAGATGCGGAACTCGCCCGCTCCGTCGATCCGCGCGGCCTCGAACAGTTCGTCGGGCAGCCCCTGGATGAACTGGCGCATGAGGAACACGGCCTGCGCGTTCGCGAGCGTCGGCAGGATGAGGCCCCAGTAGGTGTCGATGCCGCCGAGGTTCGCCATCAGGATGAACGTCGGGATGAGGGTGACGTGGAACGGCACCATCACCATCGCGAGGAACGACCAGAACATCACCTCCTTGCCGCGGAAGCGCTTCTTGGCGAACGCGTACCCGGCGAGCGCCGACAGGAACAGCACGGCGACGACCGAGACGAGCGAGTAGACGAGCGTGTTGAACAGCCAGCCGAGGATGTTCTGCCCGCCCAGCACCTGCTCGTAGGACTCGAAGGAGATGTCGGTCCAGGGGATCAGCGATCCGGGAAGGTCGACCACCATGCCGGGCTTGAGGCTCAGCACGACCATCGCGTAGAAGGGGAAGAAGCTCAGGATTCCGGCGAGGCTCAGCCAGATCCACCGCACCACCACGCCCATGCGTGTGGGTTCGAGGGCGCGGAACGAGCGATGGCGGCGCGGGGCGGCCGGTTTCTGCGGCGGCGCCGAGACCGGCGTCTGCGTGGGCGGCTGGATCAGGGCGGTCATTTCTGCTTTCCGATCACGAGGCGCTGGATGAGGGCGACCACGAGGGTCATGACGAAGAGGGCGACACCGACCGCGGCCGCGTAGCCGTAGTCGAAGTACCGGAAGCCCTGGTCGTAGAGCAGGTAGACGAGCGAGTAGCTGGCGTTCGCCGGCCCACCCTGGGTCATCACGTAGATGACGTCGAAGACCTGGAAGGCGGCGGTCGTCTCGATCACCGCGAGGAAGAAGAACGTGGGGCGCAGGTACGGCAGCACGATGTAGCGGAAGCGTTTCCACGCCCCTGCCCCGTCGACCAGCGCCGCCTCCTCGAGCTCGCGAGGGACGTCCTGCAGGGCCGCGATGATGATCATCATCCCGTAGCCGAACCGCGACCAGACCCCCACGACGACGATCGCCGGGATGACGAGCACGGTGCTGCCGAGCCACGAGCCGCCGAGCCCGAGCGGAGCCATGAGCTGCGACCAGGGCCCGTTGCTCGAGAAGATCCAGACGAAGATGCTGCCCGCGAGCACGAGCGAGGTGATGACGGGGAGGAAGAAGATCGACCGGAAGAACCGCGCACCGCGGAACGCGCGTCGCACCCCCAGCGCCATGATCGTCGAGAGCGCCAGGGAGATCGGCACGGCGAAGACGGTGTAGACGAGCGTCGTGCCCATCGCCCGCCAGAAGAGCGGATCGGCGACGAGTCGCTGGAAGTGGTCGAGTCCCCGCCAGGCGATCTCACCGGAGATGTCGTAGTCGAAGAAGCTCAGAGCGACGCCGGCGATGCTGGGGCCGAAGCGGAACGCGATGAAGAGCAGGAAGGCGGGGAGCACGAAGAGGAACGCCACCCGCGCCTCGCGCCGGGCGAGCAGGCGGGTCACCGTGCCCTGCGGCTTCTTCGGCATGGTTGCCGTCGTCATGAGAACCTCACGTCGGGTCGGGAAGGGACGGGGGTGCGCAGCGGATGCCGCGGCGCACCCCCGTGGTCACTACTTGATGAGCGGGGCCGCGGCGGTCGCGGCATCCTTCAGCGCGTCGGCCGGGGACTTCTGACCCAGCAGCGCCGCCTGGATCTCGGGGGCGAGCACGCCCATGAGCGCACGCGAGCTCTCGTTCAGCTCGCCCACCGTCGTGTCGGGCACGTACTTCTCGACCTCGCCGAGGAGCGGGTCGTCGGCGTAGAGCGGCTCGGTGGTGCTGAGCGCCGAGAAGTACCCGGCGGCGGTGAGGTAGGGCTCGACGACCTCGGCGCTGGTGGCGTACTCGGCGAACTTCGCCGCGGCATCCTGCGCCTTCGATCCCTTGAGCACCGAGAGCGAGCCGACCGTGCCGTAGGCCACCGACTTCTCATCGGTGAGCGGAGCGAGCACCTTGACGTTCTCCTCGCCCCAGAACGGAGCGACTTCGGTCACGCCGTTGTTCCAGGTGCAGGCGACCTTGCCCTGAGCGATCGCGGTCTGCTCGAGCGGCACGTTGGTGGTGAGCGCCTCGGGGTCGAGGGCCCCCGCCTCGGCCAGATCGGTGATGAAGGTGAGCGCCTCTTCGCCGGCCTTGCTGTCGAAGCCGACCTCGCCGTCGTCGTAGACCTGTCCCCCGGCCTGCCAGAGCAGCGGGTAGAAGGTGAGGTTGAGGGTGTTCTCGGCCGACGCCGGGTAGTTCAGCACGTACATGTCGGCCGCCGTGAACTCCGGCGCGATGTCGATGATGTCGTCCCAGGTCTCGGGGTACTCGGTCACGCCCGCGGCCTCGAAGGCGGCGGCGTTGCAGATGAGCGGCTGGGCGCTGGTCAGGATCGGCGCCCCGAGGATGTCGCCGTCGATCGTGACGGACTCCTTGACGTTGGGGAGCAGGTCGTCCTGCCGCTGCTCGCTGAGCAGGTCGTTGAGCGGGGCGATCGACGACTGGTACGCCGACAGCTGGTCGGGGATGAGGTAGACGACGTCCGGACCCTTGCCCGCGGCGATCGCCGTCTGCAGGGACTCGTCGCGGTTGGCCCACGGGAAGATCTCGTAGTTCACGTCGATGCCGTCGTTCTCGGCCTCGAAGGCCTCGATCGTCGAGTCCCAGAAGTCCTTGTGCACCGCCTCGTCGGCGATGACCGGGTAGAGCCAGACCGTGATGCTCTGGTCTCCTTCAGCGGTGCTTCCTCCGCCGGCCGAACATCCGGCCAACAGGGTGGCGGTCGCGACTCCCGCGACGACGCCGGTGATCTTGCTGACGCGCATGGTGCTCCTTTGCTTGAACCGTGCTGAGTACGGTTCATTATGACATCGAGATGGGATAATTCGTCAAGGACAAGTTCTCAGACGGTTGTTTCCGCCGTGTTTCCGGCTCGAGAACGTCCGAGCCTGATCTGAGAATCCGGTGTGCTAACTTGTTCGCACACCGACCACGTCGATGAAGAGAGGACCGCACATGGGCGTGTCAGGCCAGCTGTCGATCGTCGCGCGATCCGCGCTGCAGCTCCGCGATGGCGGGCCCTCGACGGTCAACGACCTCTCCCGGTCGCTCGAGATCTCGCGCACCTCGGTCGAGAACGCCGTGTCGGTTCTGAGCGATTCGGGGCTGATCGTCGACGCCCCCGTCGCGAGCGTCGGCGGAGCCGGCCGCCCCGCGCGGCACTACTCGTTCCACGCCGAGGCGGGCACCGTCGTCGGAGTCGACATCGGCGTCGCGAGCGTGCGCGTGCTCCTCTCCGACCTCGCCGGCCGCGTGATCGCCCAGCGCAGCTTCCCCGGGGTCGAAGCGCACCCCGACGGCGCCGCCAAGCTCGCGGCCGTGATCGACGACGTGCGGCAGACACTGGGCGGAGCATCCGTCGCCTCGTCCCGCGTGCGGGCCATCGGCGTCTCGCTCCCCGGTCTGGTCGACGACACCGGCCGCGTGGTGCTCTCGGTCGTGATCCCCGAGTGGTCGGGAGCCGACATCGGTGCGCAGCTGCGCCAGGCGTTCGGCTGCCCCGTCTCGGTCGACAACGGCGTGCGACTCGCCGCGGTCGCCGAGCACCACCTCGGGGTGGCACAGCTCGTCGACGACGTCATCTACCTCTCGGTGGGTAACCGCATCTCGATGGGACTCATCCTCGGCGGGCGCCCGCGGCGCGGCATCCACAACGCCGCCGGCGACATCGGCCGCCTCGCCTTCCGCGGCCTCAACACCGAGACCGGGCAGATCTCGTGGCGCACCGCCCCGACGGCCGCGGAGGTGTTCGCCGCCGCGCGGGCCGGGGACCGTGCCGCGCAGGACGAGCTGGACGACTTCATCGAGGAACTCGCGCACGGCATCGCGACCCTCACGATGACCGTCGACCCCGCCATGATCGTGATCGGCGGCGGTCTGTCGGCGGCGCACGAGCAGCTGCTCGATCCACTGCGCCAGGCGCTCCCCCGGCATCTCGGACTGCCGTTCCAGGTGCCCCTCGCCGAAGCGCGCCTCGGCGGCGAGGCCGCGGCGCACGGCGCGGTCGTGCACGCCTTCCAGCGGCACGCCGCCGACATCTACGGCATCGACGACATGCCGGTGCCGCCCATCACCCCGCTGCCGCACGACACGGCATCCCCCATCCCCGAGGAGACGAAGTGAGCACCCTGAAGGTCGGACTCATCGGAGCCGGCGGCATCTCGCGCGTGCACGCCGACGCCTGGAGGGCGCTGGGCGCACAGGGCTACGTGACCTCGCTGGCGGGTGCGGAGGAGATCGCCGAGGAGTACGGGTTCGAGCTCGTCGCCGATGTCGACGCGCTGATCGACCTGGTCGACCTCGTCGACATCGTGACTCCCAGCAGCACGCACGCCGACTTCGCGCTGCGCGCCATCGCCGCCGGCCGCGACGTCGTCTGCGAGAAGCCGCTGGCGGCGACGTCGATCGACGCCGCACGGGTGACGGATGCCGCGGCCGCCGCGGGTGTGCGCCTCTTCCCCGCGCACGTCGTGCGTTACATGGGCGAGTACGCGCAGATCAAGGCCGCCGTCGACGCGGGGCGCATCGGAACTCTCGCCGTGCAGCGGTTCAGCCGGGCCGGTGCCGCACCGCAGTCGCCGTGGTTCTTCTCCGAGAGCGCGGGAGGCGGGTTGATCCGCGACCTCATGATCCACGACATCGACCAGGCTCTGTGGTTCGCGGGAGAGGTGTCGCAGGTGTTCGCGGTGCAGAACCCGCCGACGATCGACGACCGCGTGCCCGCTCCCGTCACCTCGCACATCGTGCTGACGCACGCGAACGGGGTCATCAGCCACATCCACGGCAGCTGGGTCGCGCCCGGCATCCCGTTCCGTACGAGCGTCGAGGTCGCGGGCTCCGAAGGACGCCTGCGATACGACAGCGCCGAGGACCGCACGCTGCGCACGGATGCCGCAGCCCTCCCCGGTGCCACCGACTACCTGCCGCCGATGTCACCGCAGGACAGCCCGTACTACGCCGAGATCGCCGATTTCGTGGCAGCGCTGCGCGAGGGGCGGGAGGCGCGAGTGACACCGGCCGACGGCATCCGCGCGGTCGCCGTCGCCGAGGCGGCGATCGCGTCGATCGCCGCCGGGACGCCCGTCTCCCCTGTTCCCTCGCCGACCGAGGAGGTCGTCCGATGACCATGCCCCTGCGGATCGCCGTGCTGTCGTTCGCGCATACGCACGCCCTCAGCTACGTGCACGCCCTGTCGGCGATGCCCGGCATCGAGCTGATCGCGACCGACCCCGACGGGGCATCGGCGCCGGATGACGCGCCGCGCGGGGCCGCGCTGGCCGCCGAGCTCGGCGTCGCGTACGTCGAGACCTACGACGAGGCGTTCGCCTGGAAGCCGGATGCCGTCGTCGTCGCGGCCGAGAACTCCCGGCACCGGGCGCTGGTCGAGCGCGCCGCCGCCGAAGGAGTGCACGTGCTGTGCGAGAAGCCGCTCGCGACGACGGTCGAGGATGCCGTCGCGATGCGCACCGCCTGCGACGACGCCGGAGTGATCCTGATGGTCGCCTACCCCGTGCGCTTCGCGCCCGCCGTGCGCGACGCGATCGCCGAGCTGCGCAGCGGACGCCTCGGCCGGGTGCTCGGTGTCACCGGCATCAACAACGGCAAGCTGCCGCAGGATCGCGCGTGGTTCACCGACCCGTCGCTGGCGGGCGGCGGGGCTCTCGTCGACCACGTCGTGCACTGCGCCGATCTGCTCGACGACCTCCTGGGTGAGCGCGCCGCGTCGGTGAGGGCCGTGTCGAACGGCATCCTGCACGGCCAGCGCGACCTCGCCGTCGAGACCGGAGGGCTCGTGACCCTGCAGTACCCGAGCGGCGTCATCGCCACGATCGACTGCTCGTGGAGCTGGCCGATGAGTTCGGCGACCTGGGGCGGACTCACCCTGCAGGTCGTCGCCGAGCGCGGCACCGTCACCGTCAGCCCGTTCGCGAAGGGTGTGGCCGGTCACGACGCCGCGGGCGAGACCTGGGACCCGATCGGCGCCGATCTCGACGCCCTGCTGCTCGAGGAGTTCGTCGCGTCCGTGCGCGCCGGGCGTCAGCCGCAACCCGACGCCGGTGTCGGCATCCGCACCGTCGAGATCGTGACGGCCGCTCAGGCCTCCGCCGCTCGCGCGGGCGAGGTCGTCACCCTGTAGCCCGGCTGGCCCTTCGCTGAACTGGGTCCCTGAGCCTGTCGAAGGGCCCCCGCTCCCCGCGCCCAACGCAGGAGTTCTCCCGCAGCACAGGAGCGGATGCCGCACACACTCCTCCGTTGCGCGAGAACTCCTCCCGAGCGCGCGGGCGGGGATGCTTCGGCAGGCTCAGCAACCCAGTTCCGAGACCCGCAGCGCCCCTGCGCCGAACTGGGTCCCTGAGCCTGTCGAAGGGTCTCAGCACGCAGAAACCTGCCAGAACCGAGGAGTATGCTCTCCCCTTGGGTCGAGTGACCCGATGAGTCCCGAAAGGCGGTGATGGCGATGTCCGACGATAGTAACGACGCCGCCCTCGCTGCGTCGCGACTCCCTGCGCTCGCGCGTTGAGCATCCGCTCCGCGTTCGCACGTCGATCTCCGCAGTCCCGGGTGGCGTCCTCCGCATCCTGACGAAACTGCGCGCCCGCCCCCGGTCGGTGCGCGCCTGCGAGAGAAGAAGCACTCCCATGGCCCTGATCGACAACGGCGTGTACGTCCACGGACGTCGCGTGGAGACCCCCCAGAACCTCGACGAGACCTACCGCATCCTCGACTCCGTCGGCGGCATCGCGTGGATCGGCCTCTATCGACCGAGCCCCGAAGAGGTCGCCTCGGTCGCACGCGAGTTCGATCTGCATCCGCTCGCCGTCGAAGACGCGCTCTCGGGCCACCAGCGCTCCAAGGTCGAGCGCTACGGCGACACGCTCTTCGCGGTGCTGCGGCCGGCGCGCTACCGCGACGAGCAGGAGTCCGTCGAGTTCGGCGAGCTGCACCTGTTCGTCGGCCCCGACTTCGTGGTGACGATCCGGCACGCCGAGTCGCCGAACCTCGCGGCCGTGCGGCGGCGGATGGAGGCGCACCCCGAGCTGCTCGCGATGGGACCCGAAGCCGTGCTCTACGCGATCCTCGACGAGGTCGTCGACGAGTACGAGCCGATCGTCGCGGGGCTCGAGAACGACATCGACGAGATCGAGGACCAGCTCTTCGGCGACAGCGACGACGACGCCCTCTCCCGGCGCATCTACGAGCTCTCGCGCGAGGTCATCAACTTCCAGCGGGCGGTGCACCCGCTCACCGGCATGCTCGAGTGGCTGCGCCGAGGGTCCGACAAGTACCGCATCGACGAGGAGCTGCAGCGGTCGCTGCGCGACGTGCTCGACCACACGATCCGCGTGAACGAGCGGGTCGACTCGTTCCGCGCGATCCTCGAGAACGCGCTGCGCGTGCACTCCGCCCTCGTCGCCCGCCGTCAGACCGACACGAGCATCGCGCAGAACGACGAGATCAAGAAGATCTCCTCGTGGGCGGCGATCATCTTCGCCCCCACCCTCGTCGGCACCGTCTACGGCATGAACTTCGAGGTCATGCCCGAGCTGCACTGGGCGTTCGGCTACCCGCTGGCTCTCGGTGCGATGGCGGCGTTCGCGATCGGTCTCTTCGGGATCTTCAAGTACAAGCGCTGGCTCTGAGCGCGGCGCCGCGCGCCCCGGGAGGAGAACTCGGCTTCCGCAGGAGGCATCCGCTGTTTCGATCCTGCGGAGCGTGAGATCTCCTCCCGTTGCGCGGCGGCATGCACGACGTCGGATGCTGTGGATAGGGTCGGAGGCGTGTCCGACACCACCGCCCCCACCGCCGCGTCCGATCTCGCCCGCCTCGCCGACCTGCTCGCGGGCGGCGACCCGCTGACCTGGGTGATCACCGGAGACTCGATCACCCACGGCCTCGTCTTCACGCAGGGCGGCCGCAGCTACGCCGAGCACCTGCACGAACTCGTTCGCGGCGAGCTCGAGCGGGTGCGCGACATCGTCGTGAACTCGGCGATCAGCGGGCACCGGATCGTCGACATCCTCGGAGACTTCGAGCGCCGGGTGTCGTCGTGGCGGCCCGACGTCGTGACGCTGATGATCGGCACGAACGATCTCTCGACCGGTGGACCGCAGCCGGTCGTCTCGCCCGAGGAGTACGCCGCCTCGCTGCGCGAGTTCGTCGCACGGGTGCGGGCGCTCGGCGCGATCGCGGTGCTGCAGACCCCGCCGCCGATCGACGTCGCCAACGCTCCGGAGCGGGCCCGTGTCGCCGAGTTCGCGGATGCCGTGCGGCAGGTCGCCGCGAGCGAGGACGTCATCCTCGTCGATCAGTACGCCCGGCTCATCGAGCTGGGCGCCGGCGGCATCCCGTGGGGGCTGATGGGCGACCCGTTCCACCCGAACGCGGCCGGGCACGCCGCCCTCGCGCTCGAGATCGCGACGGTGCTCGGCATCCGCCCGAAACCGGAGCGCTCACGCACGCTGCCGCTGCTCGAGGCGCAGGTCGGCGCGGCGCGCATCTACAGCTGATCGGTCGCGCGGGGCGCCCCTTCGACAGGTTCAGGGACCCCGTGGGGCGGAAGAGACTGGGTCGCTGAGCCTGTCGAAGCGTCCCGCGGCAAGAACCTCAGGCGTCGTCGCGGCTGATGTGGTCGAGCAGCGCGTCGCCCGAGGCGAAGGAGATCGTCTCGACCCCGTCGTCTTCGGCGACCTCGACCCCGTCGACCTCGAGTTCCTCGTCGAGCTGCACGAGGATGCGCGAGTCGGGGAACTGCCGCGGGGCGTCGAACGACACGAGCACGGCATCCGCGAAGACGACGACCGACGCGGCCTCCATGTCGTCGCGCAGGTCGATGCGCTCGCTGACCTCGGACTCGCCGACGGCCTCCTCGATGTCGGACGCGGCCTCGTCGACGATCGCGCGCCAGCGCTTCTCGGTGATCGAGAGGATGCGCTCGACTCCCGAGACCAGCTCCTCGACGTCGGCCTCGGCATCCGCATCGCCGTCTGCGATCTCGGGGTCGATGTTGACGGTGACGTCGGTGCCGGCGGCCTCGAGGTGGGCGCGGCCGTGCACGATGCCGTCCTCGGCGACCGGTTCGTCGAGGTGGCCGCTCTCGATGACGGCGGCCAGGAGTTCGTCGAGTGCAGTGGTCATGTTCCCATCCTTGCCGACAACTCCTCGCTCCGGTCTGGCTATGATTAATTCATGTTGTCAAGTAACCCCGTTCCGGACAGCGCCGTTCCGGAAGCCACGCACCTGCGCAACGGAGGCGTGAGCCTCGTCGTCACGACCGACCTGTTCGGCGCCCCGACCATCGCGCACTGGGGTGCACCGCTGACGGATGCCGACATCCCCGGCCTCCTCGCGACCGCCACCCCGGCCGTGATGAACAGCTCCCTCGACGTGGCCCGCTCGTTCTCGATCGCGCCCGGCCGCGCGCACGGATGGTCGGGCACCCCGGCGATCGAGGCGACCGCAGCGGACGCCGTGATCGACGGGTTCGCGCGGACGCGGACGGTGCAGACGGATGCCGCGAGCGCGAGCTTCGTGCTGGTGGATGCCCGCGCCACCGTCGAGGCGACGTTCACGTTCGCGCTCGACGAGGCCGGCGTGCTGCACTCCTCCGTGGTCCTCGAGAACATCGGCGCCGAGCATCCGGTCGACGTCGCCGCCGTGCGCTCGCTGCTACCGCTGCCCGCCCGCGCCGCCGAGGTCGTCGATTTCACGGGCCGCTGGACGAACGAGAAGGTGTCGCAGCGCGCGGCGATCCACGACGGCACCTGGCTGCGATCGTCGCGTCGCGGACGCCCCGGCCACGACTCCTCGTTCCTGACCCTGACCGGCACCGAGGGCTTCCGCTTCCGCTCGGGCGAGGTCTGGGCCGCGCACCTCGCGTGGGGCGGCAACCAGGAGATGCTGGTCGAGCGTCTGCCCGAGGGCGCCGGAGCCCACCGCTCGGTGCTCGGCGGCGGCGAACTCGTCGATGCGGGCGAGGTGCGCCTGCAGCCCGGCGAGACGTACGGCTCGCCCGAGCTGCTCTCGACCTGGAGCGACGAGGGGATCGACGGCGTGACCGCCCGGTTCCACGCGTCGATCCGGTCGCGCCCGAGCCACCCGAAGACGCCGCGGCCGCTGCTGCTCAACACGTGGGAGGCGGTGTACTTCGACCACGACCTCGACACCCTCACCGCGCTCGCGACGACCGCCGCCGAGCTGGGCGTGGAGCGGTTCGTGCTCGACGACGGCTGGTTCCGCGGGCGCCGCGACGACCATGCGGGCCTCGGTGACTGGTTCATCGACGACGACGTGTGGCCCGAGGGGCTCGCACCGCTCTCGGCGCGCGTGCACGACCTCGGCCTCGAGTTCGGCCTGTGGTTCGAGCCCGAGATGGTGAACCCCGACTCCGACCTGGCGCGACAGCATCCGGACTGGTTGCTCGGCGAGAACCCGCTGCTCGCCTCGCGCCACCAGTTCGTGCTCGACTTCTCGCGCGACGACGTCGTCGACTACATCGTCGAGCGACTCGACGACGTGATCACACGCGCCCGCGTGGACTTCGTCAAGTGGGACCACAACCGCGACCTGCACGCCTCGCTCGACGCGCGCGGCCGCCGCCGCGTGCACGCCCACACGCTCGGGGTGTACCGCGTGCTCGACGAGATCCGTCGCCGGCATCCGCGTCTCGAGATCGAATCGTGCGCCTCGGGCGGAGGCCGCACCGACCTCGGCACCCTCGCCCGCACCGACCGTGTCTGGGCGTCGGACTGCAACGACCCGATCGAGCGCCAGAGCATCCAGCGCGGTACGCAGACGCTGCTGCCGCCCGAGCTGATCGGCGCGCACGTCGGCCCGACGGTCTCGCACACCACCGGTCGGCACGCGTCGTTCTCGTTCCGCGCCGCGACCGCCCTGTTCGGCCACGCCGGCCTCGAGTGGGACCTGACGACGGCATCCGATGACGACCGCACTGCGATCGCCGCCTGGACCGCCCTGTACCGCGAGCTGCGGGGACTGCTGCACTCGGGCGTCACGGTGCGCGGCGACGACGTCGACCCCGGCAGCCTTCTGCACGGCGTCGTGAGCGCCGACCGCGAGGAGGCCGTGTTCGCGTGGGTGCGCACCGAGACCAGCGCGACCGCGCAGTCGCCGCGTGTGCCGATCCCCGGCCTCGACCCCGCGACGACGTACCGCGTGCGCGTGCGCGACGAGATCGGCGGAGCGCACCGCCACCAGGTCGCCGACCCGGCGTGGCTCGCAGCATCCGACCTCACCGTCACGGGCGCGGTGCTCGCGCAGGGCCTCCCCCTGCCGGTGCTGAACCCCGGTAACGCACTGCTCCTGCACTTCACGGCCGTCTGACCCGCGGCGTCCGGGCGATCTCGGATGCATCTGCGTTGACAAGGAAACTGAGTTGACTCATAATTGAGTCAACTCGACCTTGGGAGACGCTACATGCGCGCGTTCGCGTTCGACACCTACTCACAGCCGCTGCACGAAGTCGCAGCGCCCGAGCCCGAACTCGGCGTGCGCGACGTGCTCGTGCGCGTCGAGGCGGCCGGCGTCAACCAGTTGGACGAGAAGATCCGCGCGGGCGAATTCAAGGCGATCCTGCCCTCCCCGCTGCCCCTCGTCCTCGGTCACGACGTCGCCGGCACCGTGCTGCGCGTGGGGTCGGAGGTCAGGGGATTCGCCGTGGGCGACCACGTGTTCGCCCGTCCCCGCGACCAGCGGATCGGAACGTTCGCCGAGCGCATCGCGATCGACCAGGCCGACCTCGCCCCCGCGCCCACGTCGATCGGCATCGTCGAGGCCGCATCACTGCCGCTCGTGGCGCTGACGGCATGGCAGGCACTCGTCGAGAGGGCGAACGTGCAGGCCGGTCAGAAGGTACTCATCCACGCCGGCGCCGGCGGAGTCGGCTCGATCGCGATCCAGCTCGCGAAGCATCTCGGCGCGCACGTGGCCACCACAGCATCCGTGAAGAACGCGGACTTCGTGCGCGAACTCGGGGCCGACGTGGTGATCGACTACCGTACCCAGGACTTCGAGAAAGAACTCTCGGGTTACGACCTCGTACTCGACAGCCTCGGCGGTGAGAACCTCGACAAGTCGCTGCGCGTCCTGCGCCCCGGCGGAAAGGCGATCGGGATCGCGGGGCCTCCCGACCCCGCCTTCGCTCGCGCGGCGGGACTCAACCCCCTCCTCCGCCTCGCGATCGCGGCGCTGAGCCGCAAGGTCCGCGCGCGGGCGAAGAAGCTCGGCGTCGGCTACGAGTTCCTGTGGATGAGGGCCGACGGCTCGCAGCTGCGGGAGATCGCCGCGCTCGTCGACAGCGGCAGCATCCGCCCCGTCGTGGGCGCGGCGTTCCCGTTCGACGAGACCCCGCAGGCCCTGGCCGCGCTCACGCGCGGCGGCCTGCGCGGCAAGGTCGTCGTCACGGGGGCGGGGGCGGTCGCCTGACCCGCCCCCGCACTCGCCCTCAGCCCTGCGCGAGCTGCGGGTAGACCACCTCGAGCGGAGCCGAGAGTCCGGCCTTGGCCTGCACCGAGGTCTGGTCGGCGAGAACCTCGTAGCCGCCGGCCTCGAGCGTGTCGAAGATCTGGGTGACGAGGTCGGCGGGGTCGAGCTTCGGGCTGGTGGCGTGCGCCGCCATCGCGGTGTCGACGTAGCCGACGTGCACGCCGACGACCTGCACCCCGGCGGGCTGCAGCTCGAGCCGCAGCGAGTTCGTGGCCGACCAGAGGGCCGCCTTCGTCGCCGAGTAGATGCCGGCGACGGCGTACCACGACAGGGCCGAGTGGATATCGATGATGGCGGTCTCCCCGCCGTGGGCCGAGAGCAGCGGGGCGAAGGCCCGAGCGAGGAACAGCGGTCCGAGGAAGTTCGTCTCGACGTTGTGGCGGATCTCCTCGTCGGTGTGGGTGAGGATGCCGGGGGTGGGCGTCGAGGCACCGGCGTTGTTCACGAGCACGGTGACGTCGGATGCCGCGGCGACGACGGCCGCGATCGACGCCGGGTCCGTGACGTCGAGAGTGAGCGGAACGACGCGCGGGTCCGCCCACTCGCGGGGCTGGCGAGCGGTCGCATAGACCTTCGCGGCGCCCCGGGCGAGTGCCTGCTCGACGAGATGCGTTCCGATGCCTCCGTTCGCTCCGGTGACGAGGACGACGGCGTGGGTGAGGGAGGTCATGAGGACTTCTTTCGGCTCGTGGAACAATGATTCCTGTCGCTCGTGACCCGCACGGTCGCGACTACACTCATAACTGAGCCTGGTCAGAATCTATTCCGAGGGGAGTCTCGTGCCCGCAGAGAGCGCACCCGTCGGAAGACGCGAACGGAACAAGCAGCAGAAGCTCGAGCGCATCGTTACCGCGGCCGCCGAGCTCTTCTCCGAGCGCGGCGTCGACGAGGTGACGACGCAGCAGATCGCCGATGCGGCGGACATCGGCACCGGCACACTGTTCCTGTACGCCAAGACCAAGGGCGAGCTCCTGCTGCTCGTGCAGAACTCGCACTACGCCGACGCGCTCGAGCGCGGCCGCGCGGCATCCGCCGATGCCCGCACGCCCCTCGACGGCGTGATGGCGCTGGCGACGCCCATCATCGAGTGCAATCGGGTGCAGGTCGAGAACGGACGCACCTACCTGCGCGAGATGGTCTTCGGCGACCCGACCGAACCGCATCACGCCGCGGCGCTCGCCATCGTCGGGGAGACCGAGCAGGCTCTCGCCGAGACCCTCTCCCGCCTCGCAAGCATCCCCGCCGCCGAGGCCTCCGCCCTGGCGCGCGTGGTCTCGTCGATCATGTTCCTCACCATGGCGTCCAGCGATGCCGAGGTCGACATCGCGCAGATCGTCGAGGGCGTCCGCACGCAGGTCTCGGCGATCCTGCCCCGCTGACCCCGCCCACAGCCTTTTCAAGAATGGGCTAGCGGGACCCCCGGCACACCGATATCTTGGCCGCATCTGCAGTCGAGAGCGGGGTGGCTCATGTCTCATGTGGTGGCAACCGGAGCGGGCAAGGCGATGATGGAGCGTCGGAATGATCCGACGCACGACTACATCCTCGGCCTCACGCGCAAGAAGAGACCGAGGGTCCTCTTCGTGGGCACGGCGACCGGAGACGACGCCGCGTACATCGTGAGCTTCTACTCGACGTACGACTCCGACCGGTGCGCGCCGCACCACCTTCCGCTCTTCCACCGCGCGGTCGACGATCTCGCCGGCTTCGTGAAGGGCTTCGACGTGATCCACGTCGGCGGCGGCAACACCGCCAACATGCTCGACGTGTGGAAGCGGCAGGGCCTCGACGAGATCATGCGCGAGATGTGGGAGGACCCCGACTCGAACGTCGTGTTCACGGGCGGCAGCGCCGGCGGCATCTGCTGGTTCGAGGGCGGAACCACCGACAGCTACGGTCCGACCCTCCAGGTGCTCCCCGAAGGACTCGGGTTCCTGCACGGCAGCTTCTGCCCGCACTACGACGCCGAGGACCAGCGGCGCCCGCTCTTCCACGACTCGCTGCTGAGCGGTGAGCTCGCGACGGGCTACGCGGTCGGCAACCTGCAGTCGCTGCACTTCGAGAACGCCGACTTCGTCACCGCGATCAGCCCGGTCGAGAACCCCCTGGCCCTGCGGGTCGAGGCCATCGACGGACGCATCGTCGAGACCGAGCTCGCGACCGAGATCCTCACGGGCACCGGCCCCATCACGCGGGGGCCGTCGTCATGAACGACAACGTGTGGATCCTCGTCGCACAGCTGATCGTCGTCATCCTCGCGATCTACATGGGCACCCGCACGAGCGGGATCGGCCTGGGCGTCTGGGGACTCGTCGGCGTCGCCGTGCTGATCTTCGTCTTCGGCGAAGCACCCGGCAACGCCCCGGTGGATGCCGTCTTCATCGTCATCACGGTCATCACCGCGGCATCCACGATGCAGGCGGCCGGAGGCATCGACTGGATGGTGTCGGTCGCGGCGAAGGTGATCCGGCGCAAGCCGAAGTCGGTGGTGTTCCTCGCCCCCGCCATGTCGTTCCTCTTCACGGTCGGCGCGGGCACCGGCAACATCTTCTACCCGCTGCTGCCCGTGATCTACGACGTGTCGTACCAGCAGAAGATCCGCCCCGAACGGGCGCTGTCGGTCTCGGCGGTCGCCTCGCAGGTCGGCATCCTCTGCTCGCCCGTCTCGGCCGCCACCGCGTCGATGGTGGTGCTGCTCGCCCCTCAGGGCGTCGACCTCGGTGGGCTGCTGCTCATCATGTGGCCGGCATCCATCGCGGGCCTGTTCGTCGCCGCGCTCGTCATGATGCGCCACGGCAAGGACCTCGAAGACGACCCCGAGTTCCAGCGCCGTCTGGCCGACAAGCAGATCAAGCCGCCGACGGTGGATGCCCACGAGAACAAGCTCGCCCCGACCGCGGTGCTCTCCGCCGCGCTGTTCCTCATCGGCGTCGGCGTGATCGTGTTCTTCGGACTCTTCGAAGGTCTTCGTCCGGTGATCGGCACCGACGACTCCGGCGACCCGGTGCGGCTCAGCGTCACCGTGATCATCGAGGTCGTGATGGGTGTGATCGCGGCGCTGATCTTCGTGTTCTGCAAGGTCAAGGCATCCGATGTGCCGAAGCAGCCGACGTTCCCCGCCGGTCTCGTCGGTGCGATCGCCCTCTTCGGAATCGCCTGGCTCGCCAACACCTTCGTCGCCGCGAACCAGACCCTCATCGTCGACGGGCTCGGCTCGGTGGTCTCGGGGTCGTCGGCGTTCCTCGGGGCGCTGCTGTTCGCGCTGGCCCTGTTCGCTGTCGCGATGCTCACCACCAGCCAGTCGAGTGCGACCAACGCGATCGTGCCGATCGGCATCACGATCGGCCTGCCCGCACCTCTGCTGGTGGGGCTCTGGCCGTCGACCATGGGCATCTACACGCTGCCGGCCAACGGCAGCCAGGTCGCGACCGTCGCGTTCGACCAGACCGGCACGACGAAGATGGGAAAGTACGTCTTCGACCACTCGTTCCAGCTGCCGAACCTCGTGTACGTCGGCGTCGCGATCATCGTCGGAGTCACGCTGTCGTTCCTGTTCTCGTGACATGACGGCGCACGCGCAGGGCGGGTCGGCGGTATGACGGATGCCGTCGACCGCTCGGCCCTGCGCCAATTCCTGCTCGGGTTGGCGCAGGGGATGAACGCCTCGGCCGAATCGGTCGACCGCATCCGCGACACCATGACCGAGGTGGCCGACGCCTACGGGGGCGACGACACCGACTTCGTGGTGCTGCCGACGATCATCCTCGTCGAGACGGGCGACGACGAGGAGTCGCGGGTCGCGATCCGCTCGGCGACGAACGCCTCGTTCCGCTTCGATCAGATCGCCGCGCTGTACGAGCTGATCGCGCGGGCCAGGGCCGGCGAGGTACCGCCGCTCGACGGCATCCGTCGCCTGAACGAGATCGGCGCGATGCGCCCGCGCCTCGGCTGGGTCACCCGCACGTTCGGCCACGCCGTGCTCACCACGGGCCTCGCACTGCTGCTCACCCCCACCTGGCAGGGCGCGATCGTCGCGTTCGTGCTGGGTGCGGGGATCGGGCTGCTCAAGCTCGTGCGCTCGCCCACCCTGCAGCTCGTGCTGCCGATCGCCGCCGCGTTCGTGTGCGCGACGGCGGTGTTCCTGCTCGCGGAGGTGATCGAGATCGGAGACCCGATCCGGCTGCTCATCGCGCCGCTGGTGACCTTCCTGCCCGGCGGGGTGCTCACCACCGCGACCGTGGAGCTCGCCGCGGGGCAGATGATCTCGGGGGCGTCGAGACTGGTCTACGGGTTCGTGCAACTCGCACTGCTGGCCTTCGGCATCCTCGCCGCCGGCACGGTGATCGGCGTCGAATCCCGCTCCTACGAGCCCCTGGCCGCGAGCGCCTTCCTGCCGTGGTGGGTGGCGCTCATCGGCATCCTGGTCTTCGCCCTCGGCAACTACCTGCATTTCTCGGCACCCGCCTCGACGTTCCGATGGGTGCTGCTCGCTCTGATCGCCGCCTACAGCGGCCAGTGGGCGGGGTCGGTGCTGCTCGGCGCGACGATGGGCGGATTCATCGGTGCGGTCGCCATGACGCTCGTCGTGTTCTGGATCGCCTCGCTGCGCCACGGCGCCCCGGCGCAGATCACGTTCCTGCCCGCGTTCTGGCTGCTCGTTCCGGGTGCCGCGGGGCTCGTCGGGCTCACCGAGGCAGTCGCCACCGACAGCGGACTCGCCGACTTCCTGGCCGCTCTCGTCTCGGTCATGTCGATCGCGCTGGGCGTGCTGATCGGCACCGCGCTGTATCGGGTCGTGCACCACAGGGCCGAGGAGATCGTGCAGTTCGTGGTGCCGCCGCCGACGGTCGTCGCCGAGGCCCCGCGTGGCGTGTGGGACCGGCTGCTGCCCTGGCGGCGGCGCTAGCGATCCGTCACGATCTCCGAAGTCGTGCGGCCACGCGCGGCACCACTGCCGCCGCGGCGAGGGCCAGGGCGATGCCGAGAAGGGTCATCCCCAGGCGCTCGAGGAACCAGTGCGCGGGCGCCTCACCCTCAGGACCCATGAGGAGCGACAGCACGATCACCGTGGAGAACAGCGGGAACACGTACCAGCGACTGCCCGCGGTGCCCGTCGCCGCCGTCAGCACGACGACCAGGATCACGGCGAACACGGCCGGCGGCGGCGAGAGGGCGGCGACCGCGAGGGCCAGCACCGCCCCGATGAGCACCGAGAGTGCGCGCCCCCACCCCCGCGACACCAGCGCGGCGTGCGCCGGTCGGCTCACCATGAGCGCCGCGACGCACGCCCACCCCGGATGGTCGACACCGAGGGCGAAGCCGCACGCCGCGGCGAGCGCACCCGCGATCCCGATCTGGATGCCGTACACGAGCATCGCCCCGCGGGTGGCGGGCGGGGCGACGGGACGCACGGCGGACTCCCGAGCCGGCCAGAGCAGCGAGACGAGGAACGCGTAGACGGTGCCCGCGAGGATCAGCAGCGCGGCACCCGCCCCCTCGCCGATCGAGGCGAACGAGAGCCCGACACCGATTAAGGGCAGGCCGAGCACGAGCACGGGGGTCGCGAGGCGACGGGAGCGGTTGGCCGCGAGCAGCGCCACGGCCACGCAGAGCACGAAGATCACGCAGACGGCGAGTGCCGGCATCCGTCCGATCACCGATCCGACGAAGATGGCCGCCGCCGCGATGGCGCCGATCACGAGGCCGCGCGCCCGCTGCGGCCGGGTCGCCGCCACTCCCAGTCCGGCCGCCGGGAGCACGCCGACCGCGAGCGTGAGCCCGGTCGTGAAGCCGTCGACGGGGTCGGCGAGCATCGCGATCCCGGCGGGCACTCCGAGCACCGCCCCGTGCAGGGCGTTCCGCCACGACCACGCGACCGCCGACGCCATGTCCCCCACTCTGGCCCGTCCGGCCGGGCGGCACCACCACCTCACCACCACCTCACCTCCGGCTGCCCGCACGACTTCGGAGATTTGACCCGACACCCCGAGAGCGGATGCCGTCGACCCGGCGTGTCTCCTCGAATCTCCGAAGTCGTGCCGGGGCGGGCCCCGACGACTCGGCAGCGGAGGAGGACCGGGTACGGCCCCGACGCACGGAGCGCCCCGGACCCGAAGGTCCGAGGCGCTCCGGTGTCGCGCGCGGATCAGCTCCGGAGCGCGCGACGGAAGGCCAGCACGGATGCTCCCACGAGGAGCAGGATCGCGCCCACGCCGCCGACGAGCCACGGGGCGTCGCCGCCGGTGATGGCGAGGGTCGCGCCGGTCTGCGCGACGGGTGCATCCGGCGTCTCGGGCAGCACCGGCGCCGCGACGACCGAGAGCGAAGCCGAGTCGCTCCCGGCGATGGGCTCGCCGTGCGGGTCGGTCGCCGTGCCGCTCGCGTCGTTGGTGACGGTGCCGATGTCGGCGACCGCAGCCTCGTACTCGACCGTGCAGGTGAGCGTCTCACCGGGGGCGAGCGTGACCGGTGCGCTCTTGTCGCAGGTCAGCTCGTCGAGCGGCGTCGCGCCCGTGAAGTCGACGTCCGAGAGTTCCACGTCCGACAGCGTCAGGGTGCCCGCGTTCGTGGCGGTCAGCGTGTACAGCACGGTGTCGCCGACGGCCGCGGTCGGGCTGTCGACCGTCTTCACGACGTCGAGCAGTCCGGTGCCCGGGGTGTCGAGCAGCGCGGTCGAGGAGTTCGCATCGACGGTCACCGAAGTGCCGACGACGCCGGCCGAGGCGGTCGCCTCGTTCGAGACCAGGCCCTCATCGATGTCGGCCTGGGTCACGACGTACGGGGCCTGGCACGTGGTCGACTCGCCGACCGCGAGCGTGGAGACCGGGCAGGCGATGTCGCCCAGCTCGCCCGTGCCCGTGAACGTCGTCTCATCGATCACGAGGTTCTCGACGGGCAGTGCGCCGTCGTTGGTGACGGCGAAGTCGTAGACGACCGTGTCGCCGACGGATGCCGTGGCGGGCGACACCGACTTGACGAGGCCGAGCGACGCCTGCTTGGCGGTGTTCGTCACGACGCAGTCGACCGAGTCGCCCGCGGCGAGCGTGAGCTGCTGCGCCGGATCGGTGCCGTTCGGGAGCACGGTGGTGCTGCCCTCGGTGTTGTTGGTGCACGTCCACGCCGCGTCGTAGTAGTCCAGCGGGCTCGGCGCTCCGGCGGTGGCCGCCTCGGAGAGCGTGAACGCCCCGCTCGGGATCACGGTGGTCGTGGAGGTGGCGGCGGTGTCATCGGCGCCGGTCGTGGCGGTCGCGAGGGCGACGCCCTCCGGCGAGGTGACCTGCACGTCGAACGAGTCGAGCGGGTCGACGCGACTGTCGACACTCTTCTCGAGCGTGAGGGTGGAGGTGCGGATGCCGAAGGCGAGCGCTTCGCGCTCACCGGCCGAGTTCATGAAGAGCGTGCCGGAGATCGAGGTGGCCGACGGAGCGGCGAGGATGGTGCCGAAGGCGCTCGTGGTTCCGGCGTTCGCCGGGTTGCACACCGCGGCGTGCGTTCCGTCGCCGGCGAGCGGGATCGTGCATCCCCCGCCCGAGGTGATCGGCGTCGTGCTGTCGATCATCGTGAGCGGCTGATCGGAGCCCCAGTAGATCCGCTCGCCGAAGTTCCCGACGAAGGCATCCGGGGTCTCGGGTGCGGCCGTGACGAGGTCGTAGCCGGTCACCGGCACGCCCCCCAGCGAGACCTCGACGTCGACGATGTTGATCTGCACGGAGCCGAACGAGGCGCCGCGGTTGGCGTAGAGGTAGGGCAGGCCCGGGATGCCGTCGTAGTAGTCCCAGTTGCCCATCGGGAAGAACGGGTCGGTCGACGGTCGCGCCTCGACGCCGCGCGGCTGCCACCCCATGCCCGTGGGCCGCTGGGTGACCGTGTAGGCGATGTCGTACTCGCCGAGCGTGGTCTCGAACCGCTGCCCCTCAGCGGTCAGGCCGATGGACTGGTCGTACCCGGCGAAATCGAACCAGCAGATCGAGTCGGTGAACTTGCCGCCGGTGCCCTCTTCCGCGTAACCGCATGTCGCATCGATGGGCGCCGCGGTCGCCGGTGCGGCCGCCACCCCCGTGAGCAGCAGCGACACCAGCGTCGCCGCACCGGCCAGCGCCGATATCTTCGTGAACTTCATTTCTCCCCCTGGAGTTGTGACGGGAAGCGGCGCCCCATCGACGCCTTCCCGTTGATCAACAACGAGGCAGGGACCGGTGTCTGACGATGTGTCCGGTATTCGGTGTTGCTAAGTACCGGTACCTAGTGTTACTTTGTACCGGTACCAAGCATCACTGAGTACCGACGGATGAGAGGGAGGCGAACCCGATGGGCAAGCAAATGACCGAGATGCTCAAGGGAACCCTGGAGGGCATCGTGCTGGCGCTCCTCGCCGAGCAGCCGGCTTACGGATACGACATCACCGCACGCCTGCGCGAGCACGGCTTCACCGACACCGCCGAGGGCACCGTGTACGCGCTGCTGGTGCGGATCGAGCAGCGCGGGCTCGTCGACGTCGAGAAGGTGCCCAGCGAGAAGGGGCCGCCCCGCAAGGTGTACACGCTCAACGCGCAGGGCACCCACGAGCTGGCGGAGTTCTGGAAGACCTGGAACCTGCTCGCGCGACGGATCGACGGCCTGAACCCCGCGATCACGAACGACACGAACACCCCGAACGACACGAACGACACCCCCACCACGAAAGAGGAGAACTGACATGGCTGCGAAGTGGATCGAAGCGCTCACCGGATCGCTCGAGCAGAAGAAGCAGTACCGCGACGCGAAGAAGCGGATCGACGCCCTCCCCGAGCCCTACCGTTCGGTGGCGAACGCCCAGCACCGCTACTCGATGTACTACGGCGGCATCACCGACGGCGACACCCTGGTGCAGATCTTCCTGGGCCTCGCCGACCTGTGGGAGCGGGCCGCGATCGACGGCACTCCGATCTCGGCGATCGTGGGCGACGACCCCGTCGAGTTCGCCGAGACCTACGCCGAGTCCTACGGCGGAGAGCAGTGGATCGACAAGGAGCGGGCGCGTTTGGTGAAGGCCGTCGACGAAGCGAGGGACGAGGAGAAGGAGTCATGACCGCAGCGATCACCGTCACCGGGATCGAGAAGTCCTATAAGGACCTCCACGTGCTGAAGGGCGTCGACTTCGAGGTCGAGGCGGGGTCGATCTTCGCCCTGCTCGGCTCGAACGGTGCCGGCAAGACGACCATGGTGCGCATCCTCTCGACGCTGCTGACGGCGGATGCCGGCACGGCGACCGTGCGTGGACATGACGTCGCGAGCGACCCGCTGAAGGTGCGCGAGACGATCAGCCTGACCGGCCAGTTCGCCGCCGTCGACGAGATCCTCACGGGGCGCGAGAACCTCGTGCTCGTCGCGAAGCTGCGGCATCTGCCCGGCGCGGGACGGATCGCCGACGATCTGCTCGCCCGCTTCCGGTTGACGGATGCCGGTGACCGGAAGGTCGGCACCTACTCCGGCGGCATGCGCCGCCGCCTCGACATCGCGATGAGCCTCATCGGCGACCCCGAGGTCATCTACCTCGACGAGCCCACCACGGGTCTCGACCCCGAGGCCCGCCTCGAGGTGTGGCAGGTCGTGAAGGACCTCGCGCGCACCGGCACCACCGTGCTGCTCACCACCCAGTACCTCGACGAGGCCGAGCAGCTCGCCGATCGCATCGCGATCCTGCACGAGGGCCGCATCATCGCGAACGGCACGCTCGCCGAGCTGAAGGCGCTGCTGCCTCCCGCGAAGGTCGAGTACGTCGAGAAGCAGCCGACGCTCGAGGAGATCTTCCTCTCGCTGGTCGGCCCTCCGACACACAAGGACTGGGTCGCTGAGCCTGTCGAAGCGTCCCACCCCGAAGCATCCACGAAGGAGGACCGCTCATGAGCACGCACTTCGTCGCCGACGCGGCGACCCTCACCGGCCGGTCGATGCGGCACATCTTCCGCAGCGCCGACACCATCATCACGACGGCGGTCACCCCGATCGCCCTGATGCTCCTGTTCGTGTACGTCTTCGGCGGGGCTCTGCGTCAGAGCACCGGCCAGGAGAACTACGTGAACTATCTGCTCCCCGGCATCCTGCTCATCGCGATCGCGTCGGGCATCGCCTACACGGCGTTCCGTCTGTTCACCGACCTGCAGAGCGGCATCTTCGAGCGCTTCCACTCCATGCCGATCGCCCGATCGAGCGTGCTGTGGGCGCACGTGCTCACCTCGCTCGTCGCGAACGGCATCACCCTGGCGATCATCTTCGGCGTCGGGTTCCTGATGGGCTTCCGCACCGGGGCCGGCGTCGGGGCATGGTTCGCGGTCATCGGCATCCTGCTGCTGTTCACCCTGGCGCTCACCTGGCTGGCGATCATCGCCGGACTCAGCGCCAAGACGGTCGACGGGGCGAGCGCGTTCTCGTACCCGCTGATCTTCCTGCCGTTCATCAGCTCGGCCTTCGTGCCGACCGACACGATGCCCGGGCCCGTGCGCTGGTTCGCCGAGAACCAGCCGGTCACGTCGATCGTGAACACGATCCAGGCGCTGTTCACCGGGGAGCCCGTGGGGTCCGAGATCTGGGTCGCCCTCGCCTGGTGCGTCGGCATCCTGATCGTCGCCTACGCCTTCGCGATGCTCGCCTACCGCCGCAAGGTGCGGTGACCCGAGGCATCATCGTTCCGGCGGAGAAAACACCGATGGGCGGAGGATTCGAGAAGAATCCTCCGCCCATCGGCGAGAAATCCGCCCATCGCGTTGCAGCGCGGGGCGAGGCAGAGCGTCAGATCAGCTGACGACCCAGTCGAAGTCCGCGCCGTGCTCCTCGAGCCACGCGTCAACCGCCTCGGCTTCCTTGCCCTCGCCGTACTCGTTCACGACGAGGTCCTCGAGCGAACCGTACTGGGCGTCGTCGAGCTTGATCTGCTCGATCAGCTCCGCGGCCTCGGGGAACTCCTCGGCAAAGCCCTTCGTTCCCAGGAAGTGCAGGGCCTCGGGGTCGCCCATGGCACCCTTCGGGTCTTCGAGGTCCTTCACGGGGAAGGCGTCGTTGGCCCAGAACGGACGCCACAGCGTCACGACGATGTCCTCCTGCTTGTCGGTCGCCGACTTCAGCTCGGTGAGCATCGCGGCCGTCGACGAGGTGACGAGCTCGTACTCGCTGTCGAGGCCGTACTCGGGCAGCATCGACTGGGTCTGCGCGGTGAGACCGGCACCCGGCTCGATGCCGTAGATCTTGCCATCGAGCTCCGCGCCCTTGCCGACGAGGTCCTCGATCGAGTTCAGCTCGGAGTACTCCGGAACCGCGATCGTGAGCTTGGCGTTGTCGTAGTACGCGCCGAGGTCTTCGATGTCGTCGCCGTAGGTGTCCATGTAGGACTTGTGGGTGAGCTCGGGCCAGGCCGACGGGTAGATGTCGACGTCGCCCTGCGCGAGGCCGGTGTACAGCGGGCCGGCCTCGGTGAGCGTCTTCATCTCGACCGTGTAGCCGATCTTCTCGAGCTGGTCCTGCAGCAGGTACGCGGTGCTCAGGCCGTCGGTCCACGACGGCAGGTAGCCGAGCGTGATCGTGCCCTTGTCGCCCGAGCCGGCGTCGCCGCTGTCGGAGCCGCCTCCGGTGCCGCCCATGCCGTCGCCGCTGCAACCGGCGAGGGTCAGAGATGCTGCGGCGCCGATCGCCGCGATGGTCAGGAGCTTCTTCTTCATGTGTATCTCTCTCGTCACGTATGGATGTGTGCTGTGTTGCGGGTACTGCAGTGGTGCTTCGGAAGGGAAGGCGTCAGGCGGTGGTGACCGGGGCGCGGTGCGGCGACGCGACGTGGCGCTCGGCCTCGTCGGCGGCATCCGTCGCATCCGTCGACCCGGACGACGAAGCGGATGCCGTGGCACCCCGCTGCTTCGCCTTGCGACGCGCGAGCATGCCGAGCAGCGACGACGGGTTCTCCCCCAGCGTGCCCAGGGCCGCGGTCACGCGGTCGAGGAAGACGGCGATGAGCACGACGCCCAGGCCGGCCTCGACGCCCTTGGCGATGGTGATGGTCGAGATCGCTTCGACGACGAGCTTTCCGAGGCCGTCGGCGCCCGCCATACCGGCGATGACCGCCATCGACAGGGCGAGCATGATGACCTGGTTGACGCCGGCGAGGATGGTCGGCATCGCGAGCGGCAGCTGGATGCCGCGCAGGATCTGCCCCGGCTTGGCGCCGAACGCCTGCCCGGCCTCGACCGTCTCGGAGTCGACACCGCGGATGCCGAGCTCGGTCAGTCGCACACCCGGAGGCAGTGCGAAGATCACGGTCGCGACGAGGCCCGGCACGACGCCGATGCTGAAGAACACGATCGCGGGGATCAGGTAGACGAAGGCGGGCATCGTCTGCATGAAGTCGAGCACCGGCTTGAGGATCGCACGCACGGTGGCGTTGCGGGCCGACCAGATGCCGAGCGGGATCGCGATGACGACGGCGATCACGGCGGCGACGAGCACCAGCGCGAGCGTCTGCATCGCGGGCACCCAGAGGTTCATCGCGACGATCAGACCGAACGACACGACCGTGCCGATCGCGAGCTGCCACGAACGCACCAGCCACGCGATGAGCGCGGCGATCACGATGATGACGATGAAGTGCGGGCTGAGCAGCGCGCGCGTCAGACCGTCGACGAGGAACGAGACGACGAACGAGATCGCACCGAGGAAACCGTCGAGGTTGTCCTTGATCCAGTCGACACCGGCAGCGACCCACGCACCGAGGGGAATGCGGAAGTCCATCAGCGCACCTCCTCACTCGTGGGGGCGTCCCCGTAGACCTGGGTCCCGGAGCCTGTCGAAGGGTCCGCCGTCCAGCCGTCGTCGAGCACGGCGTCGATCTCGGCCTGCGGCATCGGCAGCAGGGGCAGCGTGAGCTCACCCGTCGCACCGGGGCCGGGGCCGAGGGCCGCGAGCAGGGTCACGCGCGGGATGACACCGGCGAGGCGGCCAGCGGCATCCGTCACCGCGAGGGGCAGCGGCGACTCGACCGCGGGCACGAACAGATTCATGAGGACCTCGTCCTCGCTCACGCTCTGCGGCACGGGCTTGATGATGTCGCGCAGGGTCGAGGTGCCCTTGCGCACGAGCTTGACGGCATCCCGGTCGGTCACGATGCCGACGAGCTGACGGTCGCGGCCGACGACATAGGTCGCCGACATGTAGGCGTCGCGCATCTGGCGCAGCGCGGTGCGCGGGCCGGCTCCCTCGGCGACGACGGGGCGCGGACGCTCCATCACATTGCCGGCGGTGAGCACGCGGGCACGGTCGACGTCCTGCACGAACTGCTCGACGTAGTCGTTGGCCGGGTCGGTGAGGATGTCTTCCGGCGTGCCGATCTGCACGATGCGTCCGTCGCGCATGACCGCGATCCGGTCGCCGAGGAACATCGCCTCGTTGAGGTCGTGCGTGATGAACACGATCGTCTTGTGCAGCTTCTGCTGCAGTTCGAGCAGCTGCTCCTGCATCTCGCGGCGGATGAGCGGGTCGAGGGCGCTGAACGCCTCGTCCATCAACAGGATGTCGCTGTCGGCGGCGAGCGCGCGGGCGATGCCGACGCGCTGCTGCATTCCGCCCGAGAGCTCGGAGGGCAGCTTCTCGCCCTGGCCCTCGAGGCCCACGAGCGACAGGATCTCCTCGGCCTTCGCGAGGCGCTCGGCCTTGGCGACGCCCTTGAGCTCGAGCGGGTAGGCGACGTTCGCGGCGACCGTGCGGTGCGGCAGCAGGGCGAAGTGCTGGAAGACCATCGACACGCGGTCGCGGCGGATCTCGCGCAGACGCGACGCCGGGATGCCGGTGATCGGATCGCCGTTCACCGTGACGGATCCGTCGGTGGCGGGGTGCAGGCCGTTGAGCATGCGGATGATGGTGGACTTGCCGGAGCCGGAGAGCCCCATGATGACGAAGATCTCACCGCGGTTGACGGTGAAGCTGGCGTCGATGACGGCGGCGGTTCCCGCCTCGGCGACCTGTGTTCGGCTCTCGCCCGCCTTCAGCCGGCGGACGGCCTGGTTCGGATTCTTCCCGAACACCTTGAAAAGATTGCGCGCTTCTAGAACGGTTTCGGACACGTTTCCCCTGCGGCTCGCCTTCGGGTGGCTGAGCCTGCTTCGGTTACGCCCGGGTGATGCTCTCGAGGCCGTTCGACATGTCTGCTGTGGCGGCACGGACGGCGGATTTCGGATCCACCGCGATAGAGCAACGACCGTACGTCCACGCCTCTTCGCAGCACAGCTCATCGAAAGAAGGACGTGGTCGCGGACTGGTCTTCGGGCCGTCAGGCCCACAGACCAACGTAACGAAATGGCCGGTCAGGGGCAAATCCGGTCTATCGGCATACTCATAGAATCGCGTGCTGACCGGGGAATTGCTCGGGCATCTAGCGAATCTCGAGCGGGCGTGCCGCAAGCGTTTCTCGTGCCCGCTGAGGGGTCGAGACACGCCGTGCGGCGGCATCCGATCGCGGCGTGTTTTGACCCCTCAGCGCGGGCGACGGATGCTGCGCGTCACCGTGAACTTCGGCGTGCGGTGCAGCTGCTCGGTCGGGCCGACCAGACGGGTCAGCTCGGCCCGGTATCCGAGTGACGAATTGAACACCGTGAAGAGCTCTCCGCCGGGTCGGAGCACACGAGCGGATGCCTCGAACAGGCGCGTCGCCGCACCCGTGTGCACGCTCGCCCCGAGGTGGAACGGCGGGTTGAGCAGCACGACGTCGACGGATGCCGTCGGCACCTCGGAGGCCGCATCGTCGTGGGTCACCGTGACCCGGTCGGCGACGCCGTTCGCGACGACGGTCGCACGGGCGGAGGCGACGGCGGCGGCCGAGCGATCGGTCGCGATCACGCGGGCATCCGGGTGCGCCAGGGCGTACGAGACGGCGAGGGCTCCGGTGCCGCAGCCCAGGTCGAGGATGCGGTTCCCCGTGGGGGACGCTTCGACAAGCTCAGCGACCCAGCTCTCTGCACTGGGTCCCTGAGCGGTACCCGGTCCCTGAGCGCTACTGGGTCCCTGAGCGGCACTGGGCCCCTGAGCCGCACTGGGTCCCTGAGCTTGTCGAAGGGCCCTGCCCCGCGACAGCCGCAGCACATCGAGTAGCACCCGCGTCCCGATGTCGAGCTTCGCTCCGGCGAACGCCCCGCCGTGCGCGACCAGCGTCAGCCCGTCATGCGTGGCCGCCACCGGGAAAGGCGTCGCGACCGGCACTTCCTTCGGATCCGACGCGATGATGAGTCGCGACTTCCGCTCGGCGCGCTGCGCCTGCACGATGCCGAAGCTGCGCCCGAGCACCTCGTTCTGCGCGATGGTCATGTGCTTCACGCGCCCGCCGGCGACGAGCACCGCATCGGGGGCGGCCCAGCGGGCCACGGCATCCGCGATCTCCTCGAGCTCCGCGAGCGCCTTCGGCAGCTGTAGCAGCACGAGTCGCGCGCCGTCGAGCAGCGACCTGTCGAGTTCGTGCGTGACGAAGCCGTCGATCCCGAGGTCGGCGGCGTTGCGGTCGAGCGCACGGCGACCGGTCGCCAGATCCTGGTGCACGCGGATGCCGCGCAGCCCGGCATCCGTCAAGGCGAGCGTGATCGCCCCGTACTCGTCGCCGATGACCGCGATCTCCAGGCCCGCGACACCGCGCTCCGCGGCGAGCGCGAGCGCACGCTCGGTGAGGAGCAGGTCGGTCGCGTCGTGCGCCTGCAGGTTCTCGGCCTCGACATCGGGCCAGCGACGCAGGCGGCTGTAGGGGAACTCCGGCACCTGTTCACTGTACGCGGGGCCCTCCGTCTCGTCGCTGCGCGGTTCCTGAGCGAGCGAAGCGAGACGAAGGGATCCTCGCTCAGGAACCGGGGTCCGGGACGCTTCGACAGGCTCAGCGACCCCAGGGTTCAGCAGCTGGGTCCCTGAGCTTGTCGAAGGGCCCACCACGAGAGAGCCCTCAGAAGAACGTGCGCACGAGCTCCACGACGCGGTCCGACTCGGCCGACTCGACGACGGGCAGGAAGTGCCACTTGTCGAACGCCGTGCACGGGTGCGAGAGGCCGAGGGCGACGACGTCGCCGATCGCGACGTCCGCCCCGCGCAGGAACGTGTGCTGGTCGTTCATCGCGGTGACGGATGCCCCGGCGAGCGGCGCGAGCGCCTCACCGAGATCTCCGGCGACCCCGTGCACGACGGGCAGCCCCTCGTCGAAGGGGAAGTCGCGCTTGCCGCCGTCGAGCAGGGCGAGCGCGGGCTCGGGGTGCGAGACGACCCGCGCATAGCCGCGCATCGCCGAGCGGAACACCCCGCCCGCCTCCGTGCCGGGGAACGTCTCGTCGAGAGGCGAGATGCCGCGGTAGAAGCCGTCGTCGTGCACGATGTACGCGCCCGAACGCAGCGTGAACCGCGTGCGGGAGTCGCGGGCGATCGCGGGCGCGTAGACCTCGGCGACCAGGTCGAAATACGCACTGCCGCCTGCCGTGACGAACACGTCGCCCTCGTCATAGAGGTCGCCGAGGGCCTCGTGCACGACGAGCTGGTCGGCCAGGTAGGCGCGAACGGCGGCGAGCGCGGCATCCGATCGGTCGTGCCCGAGGGCACCCTCGTAGCCGCCGACGCCGGCGAGGCGGAGCACATCGGATGCCGCGATCCGACGCCCGATCTCGATCGCCGCCTCGACGCTCCGGGCGCCGGTGCGCCCGCCCTCGGCTCCCAGTTCGACGCAGACGTCGACCCGGCGCGGCACACCCGTCTCACGCAGGGTGCGCTCCATCGCGTCGACGGTCTCGAGGGAGTCGGCCCAGCTCACGAAGCGGAAGTCGGGGTCGGCGAGCTCGCCCGCGAGCCACCGCAGCGAGCGCGCGTCGACGACGGCGTTCGCGAGCATGACGCTGTCGAGGCCGAAGGTGCGGGCGGTGCGCACCTGGCCCATGGTCGCGAGGGTGATGCCGGGGCATCCGATGTCGAGCTGACGCTGCCAGAGCGCGGGGGCCATGGTCGTCTTGCCGTGGGGCATGAGCTGCAGGCCCCGGGCGGAGGTCCACTCGGCCATCACCGAGAGGTTGTGGCGCATCGCGGCGTCGTCGAGCGCGATGATCGGCGTCCAGAACTCCGACAGCCGGGGCCCGGTCGCGAGGAATTCGTCGACGGTCAGCCCGATCGCTCGCTCGGGGATTCCCTTGTCGCGTGCGGTGAGGCGCTCGTCGCCCCACCCGTCCTGAAGCCGTGCCATGGGGTGTCCTTCGCGTGGGGTTCGTCGGGGGTCCTTACGAATCTACGCGACCGAGGGGTTGACAACACTCCCGGTTAAGGGGTTAGTTAGTCATGTAAGTAACCCCCTAACCCGTGGAGGACGCGTGATCGAAGAAGGCAAGCCCCTCTTCCTCCAGATCGCCGAGCAGATCGAGGACTCGATCGTCGACGGTTCGCTCGCCGAGGAAGCCCAGGCACCCTCGACCAACGAGCTCGCCGCGTTCTACCGCATCAACCCCGCCACCGCAGCGAAAGGAGTCGCGATGCTCACCGACAAGGGCGTCATCTACAAGCGTCGCGGGATCGGCATGTTCGTCGCCGACGGCGCCCGGGAGCGCCTCCTCGGCGAGCGCCGCGCCGCCTTCGCCGACCGGTACATCGACCCGCTGATCACCGAGGCCCGCACCCTGGGTCTCGACGCCGACGACCTCGCCGCGCTGCTCGCCGAGCGCGCGGCACGAACCCCCACCGCACGAGAAGGGAAGACCACCGCATGACCACCGTCATCGAGGTGCAGAACCTCACCAAGCGCTACAAGGACACCCGGGCGCTCGACGACGTGTCGCTCACGCTCGAGGGCGGCCACATCTACGGCCTCCTCGGTCGCAACGGCGCCGGCAAGACGACGCTCATGTCGATCCTCACCGCCCAGAACTTCGAGACCTCGGGCTCGGTGCGGGTGTTCGGCGAGCACCCGTACGAGAACTCCCGCGTGCTCAGTCGCATCTGCTTCGTGCGCGAGAGCCAGAAGTACCCCGACGACGCGTACCCGCGGCACGCCTTCACGGCCGCCCGCCTGTTCTTCCCGAACTGGGACCAGGCCCTCGCCGACGAACTCATCGCCGAGTTCCAGCTGCCCATGAAGCAGACGATCAAGAAGCTCTCGCGCGGCCAGCTCTCGGCGGTCGGAGTCATCATCGGGCTCGCCTCGCGCGCCGAGCTTACGTTCTTCGACGAGCCCTACCTGGGGCTCGACGCCGTCGCCCGGCAGATCTTCTACGACCGTCTCATCGAGGACTACGCCGAACACCCGCGCACCATCATCCTGTCGTCGCACCTGATCGACGAGGTGTCGAACCTCATCGAGAAGGTCATCGTGATCGACCAGGGACGCATCCTCCTCAACGACGACACGGATGCCGTGCGCGACCGTGCCGTGACCGTCGTCGGCGACGCCGCGGCCGTCGACTCCTGGGTCGGCGACCGGGAAGTCCTCCACCGCGAGTCGCTCGGGCGCGTGGCGTCCGTCACCGTGCTCGGCGCCCTCTCTCCCGCAGAGCGCGCCGAGGTCTCCGGACTCGGGCTCGACCTCGCGCCCGTCTCTCTCCAGCAGTTGATCGTCCGACTCACCCAGAAGGCCGAGAACCCCTCGGCCGTGAAGGAAGGGGCACTCTGATGCGACGCACGCTCAACGTCGTCCGCCTGCAGCTCATCAACCGGCAGACCTTCGTCTGGGTGCCGCTGATCATCCTCGGATCGGCCGTCGTGATCTCGGTGCTCATCTACGCGATGATCCCGACCTCGGGCCCCAAGTACGGCGGAGGCGGGCAGGCTCCGCTCTGGTACTTCTTCGCGCTCGGCCTGTCGTCCATGACGCTCACGTTCCCGTTCTCCCAGGCGATGAGCGTCACGCGCCGGGAGTTCTTCGTCGGAACTCTCCTCACCGCGGTTCTCGGCAGCACCTTCCTCGGCATCATCTTCCTCATCGGTGGTGCGATCGAGACCCTCACCGACGGCTACGGCATCAACGGCTACGTGTTCTACCTTCCGTGGCTCTGGGAGGCCGGCCCGCTCGGAGCGTTCACGGTCTACTTCGCGTTGGCCCTGCTCCTCTTCGTGATCGGCTTCACCGGAGCGACGATCTACAAGAGCTGGGGACCGACGGTGCTCACCGTGGTGGGCGTGGGCCTCGCGCTCGTGCTCATCGGCCTGGCCTTCCTGGCCACTCGGCTCGAGCTCTGGGGGGAGGTCGGCGCCGCGTTCCTCGACGCCGGCGCGCTCGGCATCGCACTGTGGGGACTGCTCGCGGCCGCGATCCTCGCCGCGATCTCGTTCCTCGCCTTCCGCCGCGCGAAGCCGTAGCGCCGGGCCTCCCGCCTGGGGGATCCTTCGACAGGCTCAGCAACCCAGTAGCCCCGCACACGCACTGGGTCCCTGAGCCTGTCGAAGGGTCCCACCCCGCACAACTTCGATCAGATCGTGTCGTCGGCGCCGATCACGTCGATCTGCCAGTGGCGACCGGCGGGGTCGGCGTCGTCGTGCGCCTTCTGCGCGTCATCGAGCACGTCGTTCACACGGATCATGGCCTTCTCGAACTCGGCCTCGGTGAGCCGGATCGTGCGCTGCGAGAAGGTCGCGTGCACCTCGGCCGTGCGCCCGGCGACGTACTCGGGAGTCCACGCGATCACGCGGCGGAACAGGTCCTGATGCTCTTCGGCGATGGCCGAGATCACGGCGGTTCCGAGAGCCTCGTCGACGACGGGGTTCTCGGGGCCGCCGACGTTGAGCGCCCCCTTGCGGCTCGTCCACACGCGGTCGCGGCGGTCGCGCGCGTGCTCGGGCGCTTCGACGATGAGCCCGGCATCCGCCAGCGCCCGCAGGTGGAAGCTGACGCTGTTGGCCGGCACCTCGAGCTCGGCGGCGATGTCGGCGGCGCGCAGGTGCTCATGACGCGAGAACAGGCGCAGGATGCGGCGGCGCAGCGGGTTCGCGAACGCCTTGAGCATCGCCGAGGTCATCCACTCGGCATCCGCCGCGGTCTCGTCGTCAGCCATGCGTCGAGTCTATCCGCACCCGAATTTGCGCAATAGTAGTTGCGCAACTGTTCTTGCGGATCTACCATCGAGCCATGACCACCGCGACCGCCCCGCACCGCCTGTGGCGGAACACCCGCTATCTCACCTGGCTCGTGAGCGACACGAGCAAGGGCCTCGCCGCCGCACTGACGGGCTTCGCGATCCCGCTCCTCGCCCTCATCGTCACCGACGACCCCGCGCAGGCCGGCATCATCGCCGGGGCCGGACTCGTCGCCCGCCTGCTCACGACCCTGGTCGGCGGGGTGCTCGCCGACCGCCACCGCCGCGTCGTGCTGATGCTCATCGGCTCGCTGTTCGGCATTGCACTCGCCACGGCGTTCACCCTGCTCGCGGCGAGCGAGGCGCTCACCTTCACCGCACTGTTCGCGATCAACCTGCTGCTCGCGGCACGCAGCGGGCTCTTCGACGTGGCCGGCGAGAGCGCGCTGAAAGAGATCGTCCCCGATGACGCCATGGGCCGCGCGCAGGCCGCCAACCAGGGGCGGGATGCCGCGCTGCAGCTCGCGGGCGGACCGCTCGGCGGTGTGCTGCTCGGCGTCGGAGGGTGGCTGGTCGGCCTCGTCATGACGCTCTGCCATCTGATCGCCGCGGGCACCGCGTGGGTGCTCGTGCGGGGCGGCTCGCGCACGACGCGCGAGAACGGAGACGAACGGACGGATGCTCGGCACGTCGCACTCGGACACGCCGCGGATGCCGCGGGCGGTCCGGGTTTTCGCAGCGGAGTCCGTGAAATGGGCGAGGCGTTCCGCTGGTTGTTCTCCCGCCCGGATCTCGGCGGAGTGCTCGCGATCACCACGATCGTGAACCTCGGGTTCAACGCCGCGATCACCACGACCATCTACGCGCTGCAGCAGGCCGGGCACTCCGAACTGCTGATCGGCGCCCTGAGCGCCGGCGTCGGGGCCGTGATGCTGGTCGGAGCCGTGATCGCCCCGCTGCTGGTTCCGCGCATCGGCGCCGGCATCCTGACCATCACCGCCCTGTCGGTGGTCGCGGTCGCCACCGTCGCGCTGTCATGGATGGTCGAACCGTGGGCGATCATCGCCGTGCTCGGCGCGGCGGTGCTGCTCGTGCCCGCCCTCAACGCCGGGATGATGGGCTACTTCATGGTCGCGACCCCGAGCCGCCTGCTCGGGCGCGCGAACAGCGCCGCCGGGGTGCTGGGCATGGGGGCGATGCCGCTCGGACCGCTGATCGCCGGGTTCGGACTCGCCTGGATCGGCCGTCAGAACACGATCCTGGTGTGCGCGGCGCTCTGCGCGGTCGCGGTCGCGCTGGCGATCGGCAACCGCGCACTGCGCGCCCTACCGGTCGAGGCGCGGTGGGCCGAGCACGCCCGCCGCTACGAGGCCTGAGCCCTCGGCATCCGCCTGCGCCTCGAAACCCACCGGAAACGTCGAGACCCACCCCTATCGACGTCGCGGACGATGGGTCTCGGCGCGATCGATGGGTCTCGACGAACGGATGCCCGAATTCCTCGGCGCCCGAGTTACAGCGCGCCCGTGAGCGCGGCGATGCCGGCGAGCAGTGAGAGCAGGGCGAGGGTCAGCGCGATCGAGATCAGCACGATGTGCACGATCAGGAACTTCGTGGCCTTGCCGTTCGCGTCCTTGGCACGGGGGTCCTTCGCGACCCGGCGGAGGAACTGCGGCCACGCGATCGCATTGAAGGCGGCGTTGAGGAACAGGATGACGGCGAGAAGGGTCACCCGTCCACCGTATCGGCCCGGCATGACGGCATCCGCTCCCCGGATTCCTGGACTCCGACCAATCACGTCATGTATCAGAAACCTCTTGCCGTGCTCCTGGTAGGTGTGCTCACAATGTCTTTCATGATCGACGGTGCTCCCGGCACCGCGCTCGATCCTGCGTCGGACGACGGTCCCCCTCGCTGGCAGCATGCGGCGAACCTGTTCGACGCATGGCGCGAGGGCGACGGTCGCGCGATGGACGGGCTCGTCCGCTTGATGACGCCCGTGCTGTGGCATGTCGTCCGGGCGTATGGACTCGAGCGCTCACTCGCCGAAGACGTGGTGCAGACCACATGGATGCGTTTGGTGCGCGGTCACGCGGCGATCTCCGATGCGCAGGCGGTCTCGGCCTGGCTCACGACGACCGCCCGTCGCGAGGCCTGGCGCGTGGGCAAGGCCCACGGACGCGTCGACACGACGGATGCCGACGACCTCGACGCCCTTCTGCCGGTGCAGGACTCGGCCGAGGAGCGGGCGGCGATCGCGGATGAGCGGCGGCAACTCTGGAACGCCGTGCGTCGACTGGCCGAACGGTGCCAGCGCCTGCTGCGGGTGGTCGCATTCGAGGACCGCCCGGACTACGCCCGCCTCGCCCAGGATCTCGCGATGCCGGTGGGGAGCATCGGCCCGACCCGGCAGCGGTGCCTGGCGAAACTGCGCTCGCTTCTCGACACCGCCCCGCGGACGGAGGGGATCGCATGAGCACCCACGATGACGCCCTGTTCGCCGAGCTGCGGGCGATGTGGCGCGATGCCGACCCCGTGCCCGACACCCTCGTCGATCGGATGATCGCGGCCGTCGCCGCGGACGGACTGAACCAGGAGTACGCGCTGCTCACGCTCATCGAGGATCACCTCGGTGCGGTGCGCGGAGACACGGATGCCCTGACGTTGCAGTTCAGCGACGGCACGACGAGCATCCTGTTGCACGTCACGGCGAGCGCGGGCGGCCTGCGCCGCGTCGACGGGTGGGTCGACACGGCGGCCGCCGAGATCGTGCTCGCACAGGGCGAGGAGGGCTCGGCGGGCGAGACGATCCGCACGACCGCACCCGCCGAGACCGGACGCTTCGTGTTCGACGAGGTCCCCGCGGGCATGACCACGGTGCGCCTGACCACCACGGTCGGCGGTGAGGCGCGCACTCTCGCGACGCCGCGCTTCGAACTCTGACCGCCGTGACGCCGTGACGCCGTGACCGCTGTATCGCCGTAATCGCTGTATCGCCGTAACCGCTGTACCGCTGTAGATCGCTGTAACCGCTGTGAGCTGTGGCGGTGCCCGCCGACCCGACGGGCACCGGGGATGGAACGCGGGGAAGGACCCGCGCAGGAAGGGATGACGCATGGAGCAGCCGAGAGGGTGGAGTTGGCAGGACCGGGCGGAGGGATCGATCAGGCGCGGCACGGCGCTCGATCCGAGTGTGGAGCCGGTCGACGGCATCCGCGCGTTCCCCACCGCGTACCTGCCCACGCGCCTGCTGATCACGCAGGACCTCGAGAACGGGGAGGAGTACGACCGCGAGTTGCGCACGTTGCGCGATGCGGCCGACTCCTTCGGATGGACGCTCGAGATCGAGGCATCCGATCGTGAGAACGCCGGCGAGCTGCTGCCCGGCGTTCCCGGCTTCCTCCGCGCGCGCCTGACCACCCCCGAAGAGCCGACCGGCGGCGAATCCCCGGTCGCTCCGGATGCCTGGCGCGTGCTGCAGCGCGCCCGCCGCATGTCGCGCTCGACCATGCCGCGCACGAGCCTCGAGCACGTGCTGTCGATCGATCCGGTCGGCCTCAATCCGTTCAGCCGCACAAATCCCTTCAGCCGTACCAACCCGTTCAGCCGCACGAATCCCGTGCGCGGGGCCGGCGCGGGAGGCAGCGACGACTACCTCGAGCCGGGTCGCGGCGCGCGGCAGCCGGTGAGCTGGCTGGGCCCTGCGCCCCGGCGCGGACCCGACCCGACGACGGGCCGGCGCCCCGTGGTGGCGGTGCTCGACACCGGCTGCGGGGTGCACGACTGGCTGCCCGATGACATCGTCACCCGGCACGTCGAGCTCGACGGGGTGCCGATCGGCCTGACCGACGACGCGGATCCCGAGCGCTACCCCGACCTCTACGGGCAGCTCGACGGTGAGATCGACGCGGTCGCGGGGCACGGCACGTTCATCGCGGGCATCGTGCGCCAGACCGCTCCGGATGCCGACATCCTCTCGGTGCGCGTCGCCGGGGCGCTCGGAGTGGTCGACGAGAGCGACCTGCTGACGACGCTCGCGCAGGTGATCGAGCTGCTGCGGAGGTATCGCGAGGACCCGAAGACCGGGCATCCGATCGACGTGCTCAACCTGTCGCTCGGGTACTACCACGAGACCCCGGAGGACGGTCTCTACAGCCGCACCCTCTACGCGCTGCTCGCCAAGGCGCGGGAGCTCGGCTGCGTGGTGGTGTGCTCGGCCGGCAACGATGCGATCGACCGCCCGTCGTTCCCCGCGTCGCTGTGGGCGTGGCCGGGGGCCGACAACGGCATCGCCCGCGACCGCTGGGCGCCGCTCGTCTCGGTCGGGGCGCTCAACCCCTCGGCCCGGTCGGTGGCGCTGTTCTCGAACGTCGGACCGTGGGTGCGGCTGTACGCCCCGGGGGCCGCGGTCGTCAGCACGTCGCCGGCGTTCGTGGGCGGTCAGCAGGCGATGACGCGGGCCGACATCGACGGGCTGCGGCGCGAGACGATCGATCCCGACGACTACCGCGGCGGCTTCGCGGTGTGGAGCGGCACGTCGTTCGCGGCACCGTACGTCGCGGGCCGGATCGCCGCGCTCCTGGGCGAGGTCTCGGTGGCGGATGCCGACGCGGATGCCGTCGACGCCGCCGTGACCTCGGTGGTCGCCGACCTCCCCTCACCCGTCGACTAGGCCGCCCCCTGGAGCATCGGCTGGGGCCCTGAGCCTGTCGACGGGTCCCAGCCAGCCGGCGACAGGACTTCCCCCCGGGTGCCGCGACCCGGCATTCTGGGGGGATGCCCCTGTCCGCGAGCGAACTGCACCGGCGCGGGGTCGAAGCGGCCAACGCCCGACGGTTCGCGGCGGCCCGTCGCGCCCTCGACGACGCCGCGGCCCGCACCGACGACGCCGACCTGCGGGCACGGATCGACGGCACCCGGGCGTACGTGCAGGCGCAGACCGGGCATCCGTCCGAGGCCGAGCAGCTGTGCCGCGAGGCGCTCGATCGCGCGGGGCTCAGCGACGCGACCGTCGCACTGCTGAGCGGGCAGCTCGGCACGCTGCTCATGCACGGCGGCACCCTCGCCGAGGCCGAGGTCATGCTCAGCCGCGCGATCGACGCACTCGGGGCGACCGGCGACGAGAGCACCGAGCTCGCGAACTGCCTCATGAACCGTTCGATGGTGCGGATGCAGCGGCACGAGCTCGCGGCATCGACCGACGACCTGCACCGGGCCGTCGCGGTCTACGAGCAGAACGGCGACGAGGAGCCTCTCGCCGAGGCCCGCCACAACCTCGGCTATGCGGCGCTGCTCGGTGGCGACCTGGTGACCGCGCTGTCGCTCATGACCGCCTCGCGCCCGGTGTTCGCGGCGACCAGCGACCTCGCGACGGCGATCAGCGACCTCGACCGCGCCGAGGTGCTGCGCGATGCCGGGCTGACGACCGAGGCCGAGACCCTCCTCGCCCGGGTGGCGGGGCAGTTCGGGGCGCAGCGGATGCCGCAGGCCCGGGGCGAGGCGGAGTTCCACCTGTCGCGTTCCCTGATGCGGCACGATCCGGTGGCGGCCGAGCGCATGGCACGCACCGCGGCCCGCCGCTTCGCCGCCCTCGGCAGCGCGGGCTGGGCGGCGCGCGCCGACGCCGTGCGCCTCGAGTCGCGGCTGCGCACACGGCCCTCGAGCCGCAGTGCGCGCATCGACGATGACATCGAGCGCACGGCATCCGCTCTCGCGCACGGCGGCTTCCGCACCGAGGCGACCGCCCTGCGCCTCGACGCACGCCGCGACGGCAGCGGACGGATGCCGCGCGTCGATGCGAGCGCTCCCACCCCGCTGCGGC
The DNA here is from genome assembly GCF_023101185.1 of Microbacterium galbinum. Classification (GTDB taxonomy): domain Bacteria; phylum Actinomycetota; class Actinomycetes; order Actinomycetales; family Microbacteriaceae; genus Microbacterium; species Microbacterium galbinum. Next base: position 1,461,722 of record NZ_CP078077.1, on the reverse strand, counting down.
TGAGGGCGCACGAGGTGCGAGCAGCCCGGGCGGCGGCGGGCGGTCGCCACACGGCGGCTCTGCGCGCGGCGACCGAGGGACTCGACCTGCTCACTTCGTGGCAGCAGTCGTTCGGCGCGCTCGACCTGCAGGCGTCCGTCGCGATGCACGGCACGGATCTGATGTTCGCGGGGCTTCGGGCGGCGGCGAGGACGCGCGACCCCGCCGTGCTGTTCGAGTGGGCGGAGCGCGCCCGTCACCTCAGCCACCAGGTCGCGCCGGTGCGCCCGCCGGTCGACGACGCACAGGCATCCGATCTCGCCGAGCTGCGGATGCTGCGCGCCGACCTCGCCGGTGCCGACTGGACGACCGACGCCCGCGTGCGCGTGCTGCGCGACCGGGTGCGCGAGCGGCAGTGGGCGGCGACCGGTGCCGGCGAGACCCGCGGGCGCCTCGATCTCCCCGGCGCCCGCGCGCGCCTCGACCCCGGCACGGCGCTGCTCGCGTACCTCTACACGGGCGATGAACTGCTGTGCGTGGCGACGACGGCATCCGGAGCGTCGGTCGTCGAACTGTCGTGGCCGCGCGTGCGCGCCGCGATGGACGGGCTCCGTGCCGACCTCGACGTCGCCGCCCTCACCCGGGGCGGCCCCCTGTCCGCGCTGATCGAGCGCTCGCTGGCCGTGCGCCTGCAGACCCTCGACGACGAGCTCCTCACCCCCGTGCGCGCCGCGGTGAACCCGGCGGATGCGCAGCGCGTCGTGATCACCCTGCCCGGCGTACTGGCCGGTGTGCCCTGGGCGATGCTGCCCGGCATGCACGGCGTGCCCTTCACTGTCGCGACCTCGGCGTCGCGCTGGGCCGAGGTGCGCACCCGCCGAGCGACGGGTCGTCGCCCGGAACGCATCGGCTTCGCCACCGGTCCGCGCGTGCCCCGCGCCGGGGAAGAGGTGCAACGGGCACGCGCGGCCTGGGCGACGACGGATGCCGCGACCACAACGCTCCTCGGAGGCGAGGCGACGGTGTCGGCCGTGACCGAGCTGGCCGGGGCATCCGATCTGCTGCACATCGCCGCGCACGGGCGGCACTCCGCCGACAACCCCCTGTTCTCGGGCTTCGAGCTCGCCGACGGCACGCTGTTCGGCTACGACGTCGACCTGATCCCCACGGCGCCCGAGACGGTCATCCTCTCGGCGTGCGAGCTGGGCCGTTCGGCGGTGCGCTGGGGCGAGGAGGCGCTCGGTATGACACGGGTGTGGCTGCACGCCGGCACCCGCTGCGTGATCGCCGCCCCCGTCACGGTGCCCGACGACGTCGCGTGCGAGTTGCTCGCCACGGTGCACGGGCACCTCGCCGACGGCATGGACCCCGCGCCCGCCCTCGCCGTCGCCGCGCAGGAGACCGGGCATCGGGCGCCGTTCCAGTGCCACGGCGCCGGGTTCTGACCTTTCTCCGAACTTTTTCTCGACGCGATGTATCACGAGGGGCGCGAGGCGCTCCTGTTCTTCGGAAGGTGTCGAACGCGGGAGGCTCCGAGCACCGGAGTCGGGAGGACGCGGTCGAGGGGGGTTCATCCGTGCACTGGGGAGTGCGGGAGGGCGACGACCGGCACCGACTGCTCAGAGATCACCGCGGCTCGGCTCCGTGATGGCCTCGGAAGGGTCCGGCGGACGGGGAACGCCGGGCCCTTCGTCCGTCTGCGGTTCTTGCCGTTGGGTCCCTGAGCCTGTCGAAGGGTCCGGCCACGAGAAACCGGTGAAAGACTGGGGTCATGAAGATCGTCGTCATCGGAGCATCCGGAAGCATCGGCCGCGTCGTCTCGGACACGCTCGAATCCCGCGGGCACGAGGTGATCCGCGCGTCGCGCACCGGCGAGGTGCGCGTCGATCTGGCGGATGCCGCGTCGATCGCCGCCCTGTTCGTCGAGGTGAACGACATCGATGCCGTGGTCGTGGCGGCGGGCTCCGTGCCGTTCAAGCACCTCACCGAACTCGACCGCGACGACTACACGGCGGCGTTCCTCGGCAAGACGCTTCCGCAGATCGAGGTCGTGCGTCAGGCGATCACGCACCTGCGCGACGGTGGGTCGGTCACGCTCACCAGCGGTGTGCTGTCGCGCGACCCGATCGCCACCGGCGCCGCGGCCGCGATGGCCAACGGTGCGCTCGAGTCGTTCGTGATCACGGCGGCCGCCGAGGCGCCCCGCGGCATCCGCATCAACGCGGTCTCGCCCGACGTGCTCGAGAACTCCCCCGGCTATCACCGGCTGTTCGCCGGTCACCGCCCGGTCGGCGACGACGAGATCGGTCGCGCCTACACCCTCGCGGTGGAGGGCCTCGAGACGGGTCGGACGATCACGGTCTGACCAACGGGTTGGGCGACGGCCTGGCGGGCGGTCGAGCCGGCTGGCTCGGTCAGCGTGACTCGGCTGCCGCGGTGTGGTGACGGATGACCTCGGCCACCACGAAGTTGAACCACTTCTCGGCGAACTCGGGGTCGAGGTGCGCCTCCTCGGCGAGCGCGCGCAGGCGGGCGACCTGCTGCTCCTCGCGGCCGGGGTCGGAGGCGGGCATGTCGTACTCGGCCTTGAGGTGACCGACCTGCTGAGTCGCCCGGAAGCGCTCGGCGAGCATGAAGATCAGCGCGGCGTCGATGTTGTCGATGCTGGCACGCAGGCGCAGCAGTTCGGCCTTCGGATCCTGTGGCGCGGTCATGCCTCCACTCTAGAGCGCGAGCCAACGCCGGTGATCGGATGCCGGGCACCGCTATCGTGAGCACATGAGCAACGAGAAGCCGCCGGCATCCGGGCCCTCCGACGACGACGCGTCGGCGGACGAGCACTCGCCGGCCGCGGCACCGGTTGCAGCACCGGCGACCGCGTCGAGCGGGCCGGCTGCGTCGCACCCGCAGCGGGCCGTCGTGATCGAGCCGATGACGCCGAGCCGCTCGTTCTGGACCCGCATCGACCGCCCCTTCGTCTTCGGCTTCCTGGTGACTCTCGGCGGTCTCGGCGCACTCGTGCTCGGGCTCGCGGTCACGAGCCTGTCGACCGTGCTCATCTACATCGCTCTCGCCCTCTTCGCCGCTCTCGGACTCGATCCGTCGGTGCGCTTCCTCGAGCGCCGCGGGCTCTCCCGGGCGATCTCGGTCGTGATCGTGATCCTGTCGCTGATCGTCGTAGTGGCGCTGATCCTCTGGATGGTGCTGCCGATCGTGATCGAGCAAATCGCGAGCTTCGTGCGATCGGTCCCCGGGATGATCGCCGACTTCCAGCGCAGCGATCTCTACGCCACGCTCGACGACCAGTTCGGCGACCAGTTCCAGGGCCTCGTGGCCGACGTGCAGAAATTCCTCACCGATCCCGGCAACATCGCCAGCATCGGCGGCGGCGCATTGCAGGTCGGAGCATCCATCGCCTCCGGGATCTCGGGTGTGATCGTGGTGCTCGTGCTCACCCTGTACTTCGTGGCGACTCTGCCCGGAATGAAGCAGAGCATGCTGCGCCTGATCCCCGCCCGTGACCGCGACCGCGCCGGCGACATCACCGACCAGATCACCGATTCGGTCGGTGGATACGTGATGGGCATGGTGGTGCTCGCGTTCTTCAATGCGATCCTCGCACTGTTGCTCTACACGTTCCTGGGGCTGCCGTTCCCGCCGCTCATGGCGACCGTCGCGTTCTGCATCACGCTGATCCCCCTCGTCGGATCGGTGATGTTCTGGATCATCGGCACGGGCCTCGCGCTCTTCACCGACCCGCTCGGTGCGCTGATCTTCGCGGCGATCTACCTCGTCTACATGCAGATCGAGGCGTACGTCATCACTCCGCGCGTCATGAACAAGGCGATCGCGATCCCCGGCTCGCTCGTGGTGATCGGCGCCCTCGCGGGTGGCACGCTGCTCGGTCTGCTCGGGGCTCTCGTGGCGGTGCCGGTGGCGGCATCCATCCTCATCATCATCAAGCAGGTCTGGGTCCCGAGGCAGGACGCCCGGGTGTAACGGAGGCGGATCCTCCGTCGGAGCCCGTCTCTCGCAGATCCCCTCTCAGAGTCGCGTCGAAACCCACCACGAGCCACGTCGGTGACGATGGGTCTCGACGGGGGCGATGGTTTCGACGGGTCCCCGGATGCCGGGGATGGATGCCGGAGAGGGATGCCGGGCACACGCAGAAGTGCCCGGACCCATCGGGCCCGGGCACTTCTCGTGATGCGGTCAGGAGGTCAGATCAGACCCTGCTCCTCGAGCCACTTCTTGGCGATGTCCTTCGACGACTGCTGGTCGACCGTGCTGAGCACGTTCAGCGACACGAGCTCCTCGGCGGTGAGCTTGGCGCTGACCTCGTTGAGCACGTCGGAGACCTCATCGGCGATGTCGCTCGACACGATCGGCACGACGTTCGACGAGATGATCAGGTTCTCGGGGTCCTCGAGGGCCACGATGTCTTCGGTCTCGAAGGCGGGGTCGGCGGTGTAGATGTCGGCGACCTGGATCTCGCCGGCGAGCAGCGACTCGAGCGTGCTCGGGCCGGTGGCCGAGAACTGCAGGTCGACGCCGTAGACGTCCTTGGCCGCAGACGGGCTGTACGGGCGCTGCTCGAACTCGGGAGCCGCACCGATGGTGACGGGCGACGGAGCCTTCGACAGGTCGGCGATCGAGGTGATGCCGTACTCGTCGGCGAAGCTCTTGAGCACCGTGTACGTGTCCTGGTCGGATGCCTCGGCGAAGTCGAGAGCCGTCAGGCTGTCGGGCAGGGCGTCCTGCAGGGCGGCGTAGACGTCGTCGGGGCTGGTGACGTCGACCCCGTCCTTCGACAGGTACTCGAGCAGGCTGCCCGTGTACTCGGGGAAGACGTTGATCGCGCCGGACTCGACCTCGGGCATGTACGCGTCGCGCTGACCGATGTTGAGCTGCGTCTCGACGTCGAAACCGGCGTTCGAGAGGGCCTGGGCGTAGATCTCGGCGATGATCTCGTTCGAGTAGTACGCCTGCGAGCCGACGACGATCGTGTCGCCGCTGCCGGAACCGGCGCTGTCGGACGGCTCGTCGAGCGGGTTGCTTCCGCCGCAGGCCGACAGGGTGAGCGCGGCCGCGGCGACAAGGCCGACGGCGAGGACGGAGCGCTTGCCTCGTGCTGTGAACATGGATTTCCTCTTCTCTGGAAACTGCTGGGACTTCGAGTGCTGTGGATTCAGGTGGATGGCGCCGGGCGGATGCTCAGGCGGTGGCGGGTGCGGGTTCGGAGGCGGTGGCGGTGGCGGATGCCGTGGCCGAGGCGGAGCGGGAAGCCGCGTTCCGACTCGATCGCTTGCCGTCGGCGCGCGGCCCACCGCCACGGAGCCCGGCGGGAACAGCGGCGCGCTGGGCGGTGGCGAGAAGCAGATCGACGATCAGGGCGAGCACCGCGACGATGATCGCGCCCGCGAGCACCTGGTCGAACCGGCGCAGCGGGATGCCCTGGATGATCGGCCAACCGAGACCGCCGAGGTTCACATAGGCGGCGATCGTGACGGTCGCGATGACCTGCAGGAGCGCCGAGCGGATGCCGCCGACCAGCAGCGGCAGACCGAGAGGCACCTCGACCTTCCAGAACACCTGCCAGCCGGTCATACCCATCGCCTTGGCGGCGTCGAGCGTGCGCCGATCGATCGCTTCGAGGCCGGTGTAGGCGCCGGCGAGCAGCGAGGGGATCGCGAGGAGCACGAAGGTGATGATCGCGGCCTCGGGGATGCGGAGCACTCCGAGCAGGAGCACGAGCAGCACCATGAGTCCGAACGAGGGGATGGCGCGGGCGGCACCCGAGACGGCGACCGCCACCTCGCGGCCGCGGCCCGTGTGCCCGATCAGCCACCCGATCGGGATCGCGATCGCCGCGGCGATCAGTACCGAGATCGCGGTGAGGGCGAGGTGCTCGCCCAGGAGTTTGGGCAGCGCGTAGGTGCCGGTCCACTGGGCGGGGGCGAGGATCCAGGCGAAGGCTTCGACGAAGAGGTTCATGCGGGAGCCCCCACGGCGATCGCGCGGCTCGCGGTGGCCTTCGAGGCCGCCCGGGTCCACGGCATGAGCGCGCGGCCGACCAGCAGCAGTATCAGGTCTATCACGAGTGCGATGACGACGACCGCGATCACCCCGGCGAAGACCTCGGCGATGATGCGCCGTTCGAGGCCGTTCGTGAAGAGGTAGCCGAGGTTCGTGACGCCGATCAGGATGCCTACGGTGGCGAGCGAGATCGTGCTGACAGCGGTCACCCGGAGTCCGGCGAGGATCACGGGGCCGGCGAGCGGGAACTCGACCGCCCAGAAACGGCGGAAGGGCGCGAACCCGGTGGCCGTCGCCGCCTGGCGCACATCGTCGTCGACCGAGTCGAGGCCGTCGGACACGGCGCGCACGAGGATCGCGATCGCGTAGATCGTCAGGGCGATCACGAGGTTCGTCTCGCTGATCGCCGAGTAGCCGAGCGTGGCGGGCAGCAGGATCAGCAGCGCGAGGGAGGGGATCGTGTACAGCAGACCCGTCAGGACGATGATCGGGCCGCGTACGAGTCGGTAACGCCAGGCCACCCAGCCGAGGGGCAGCGAGAGGACGAACCCGAGCACGATCGGCACGATGCTCTGCCGCAGGTGCACTGCGGTGAGCTCGAGGATCAGCCCGAAGTTGTTGACGACCCAGTTCACGGCTGACCGCCCTGCACGGCGCCGAGGGCAGCGGCATCCGGCCCCGCCAGCGGACCGTCGACGTGCTCGGTCTCGGCGACGAGCGCCCCCTGGGTGCGCCCCTCGGAGTCGACGACCACGGTGCCCTGCGGCGTCTGCTTGAGGTGCAGCGCGCGGCGCCCGCGGTCCGCGCCGATGAACGAGGCGACGAAGTCGTCGGCCGGGTTCTCGATGATCTCGCTCGGCGAGCCCACCTGCACGACCCGCGCGCCCTTGTCGAGGATGACGACCTGGTCGCCGAGCAGGAACGCCTCGTCGATGTCGTGCGTGACGAACACGACCGTCTTGTCGAGCTCGTGCTGCAGCCGCAGGGTCTCCTGCTGCAGATCGGCGCGCACGATCGGGTCGACGGCGCCGAACGGTTCGTCCATGAGCAGGATGTTCGGGTCGGCGGCGAGACCGCGGGCCACACCCACGCGCTGCTGCTGACCGCCCGAGAGCTGGCTGGGGTAGCGCTCGGCGAGCTTCTGGTCGAGACCGACCGTGTCGAGCAGCTCACGGGAGCGCGCGTACGCGTCGGACTTCTTCACGCCGTTCAGACGCAGCACGGTCGAGACGTTGTCGATCACCGTGAAGTGGGGCATCAGTCCCGAGTTCTGCATGACGTAGCCGATGCGACGGCGCAGCTGCACCGGGTCGCCGCCGAGCACGCTCTCGCCGTCGATCTCGACGTCGCCCGAGGTCGGCTCGACCATGCGGTTGATCATGCGCAGCAGCGTCGTCTTGCCGCAGCCCGACGAGCCCACGAACACCGTCGTCTTGCGCGACGGCAGCACCAGGCTGAAGTCGTTCACGGCCACGGTGCCGTCGGGGAACTGCTTGGTGACGTTGCGGAATTCGATCATGGGTGGTCTCCCGTCGGGGGATCGATGCAGGGCGCGACGATGGCGGGCATGTGTGCGGCGGGTTCTACGACGACGAGCGGATGCCGTCGCCGATCAGGCCGAGACCGCGACGCTCGGGTCGAACGCGACGTAGCCCGAGAAGTCGCCGCCGACGCGCTCGAAAGCGGTCGGGTACGGCGTCGGGTACGACCACGCGAGGTCTTTGTGCAGCTTTCCGTCGACCTCGACGGAGAAGTACTGCGCCGCACCCTTCCAGGGGCACGTGTACGGCGTCGGGCTCTCGACGAGCGCGCCCGGCGTGATCGACGCCGGCGGGAAGTACCAGTTGCCCTCGATGCGGAAGAGGTCGGCTTCGTCGGCCTCGGCGATCACGGTTCCTGCGAGTACAGCCTTCATGGTTCTGCCTCCTGGGATGTGGGTTAGAGCGTATAAGAGGTCGCCGACATTGCGGCGGGGGTTGTGCGCGCGGCCGTCAATGTGAGAAATAAAGCGCGCAGCGAAGCATCCGCCGTCACTCCCTGTTCGGAGCGTCGGCCGATTCGGATCGGATGCCGCAGCGCCTCCGTCGACGCCCCGGCCCGGCGGCTCACGCCGAGGCCCGCCCGCAGCCCTCGAGCAGCCGCAGCCAGACCTCGCTCACCGTCGGATACGAGGGCACGGCGTGCCACAGGCGCTTGATCGGCACCTCGCCGACGACCGCGATCGTCGCGGCCTGCACCAGTTCGGCGACCTCCGGGCCGACGAACGTCGCACCGAGCACGACGTCGCGCGCGGTGTCGACGACGAGCCGGGCCTGCCCCTCGAACCCGTCCTCGTAGAGGCTCGCCCCGGCCACCCAGCCCAGGTCGTAGTCGACGACCTTCACCTCGTGGCCCGCATCGCGTGCGGCCTTCTCGGTGAGCCCGACCGATCCCACCTCGGGGATCGAGAAGGTCACCTGCGGAACCGCGGCGTGGTCTGCGGTCGCGGCGTGGCGACCCCACTCGTCGGCATCCACCGGCTCGTCCTTCGCCCGGGCGGCGATCACATCGCCCGCCGCGCGCGCCTGGTACTTGCCCTGGTGCGTGAGCAGCACCCGGCCGTTGACGTCGCCCACCGCGTACAGCCAGTCCGAACCGGGCACCCGCAGGGTGTCGTCGACCTCGATCCACGTGCCGGACTCGAGACCCGCCGTCTCGAGGCCGATGTCGCCGCTGCGCGGCGAACGCCCCGTCGCCACGAGCACCTCGCTCGCGGTGATCTCGCTGTCGTCGTCGAGGGTGATCGTGACGCCGGCGTCATCGCGCCGCACGGCCGACGTGCCCGTGTTCAGCCGCACGTCGACGCCGAGCTCGCGCAGCCCCGCCGCGACGCGCTCGCCCGCGAACGGCTCCATGCCGCCCAGCAGGTCGCTGCGTGCGATGAGGGTGACCGTCGATCCGAGCGCGGCGTAGGCCGTCGCCATCTCGACCGCGACCACACCGCCGCCGATCACGGCCAGCGAATCCGGAAGCTCCTCGGCGCTCGTGGCCTCGCGGCTCGTCCACGGAGAAGCCTCGCGCAGGCCGGGGATCGGCGGCACGACGGCATCCGAACCCGTGCTGATCGCGACCGCGTGGCGGGCATGCAGCACGCGCGTGCCGCCGTCGGCATCGGTCACCGTGACCTCGCGCTCGCCCGTCAGGCGCCCGTGCCCGCGGGCCAGATCGATGTGCGCCGACTCGAGCCACTTCACCTGGCCGTCGTCCGACCAGTTGCTCGTGAAGGAGTCGCGGCGCGCGAAGACCGCACGCACGTCGAGAGCACCGGTCACCGCCTCTTTCGCGCCGGCGACGTGCTGGGCCGCGCGCAGCGCCTGGGCCGAGCGCAACAGCGCCTTCGACGGCATGCACGCCCAGTACGAGCACTCCCCGCCGACCAGCTCGCTCTCGACGATGATCGCCGTGAGACCTCCCTGCACCGCGCGGTCCGCGACGTTCTCGCCGACCGGTCCTCCGCCCAGCACGATCAGGTCGTACTCGTTCGTCTTGTCTGCAGTCATCGCTTCGCACCTCTCCGCGCAACAGTCTCGCTGAACAGCAACGTCGTGTCACGGGGTGGTTGTTCCCCGACGCGCCGGGTACGGTATGCGCCGCGTGGGGTTCACAACTCCGGAGAAACCGGGCCGCGCCGGCGCTGGGGTGCGAAACCCGCCAGATCGGGACCGATTCTCCGGAGTTGTGCACCGCTTCTCCGGCCGAGGGCGTACCCAACTCAGGAAGGACCGAACCAGAACCGCCCGAAACAAGCCGGATCCGGCGAAATCCGAGCGTTCTTCCTGAGTTGGGTACACACGCCGAGCCTGACCGAAGCCCGGCGGGCAGGGGTCAGCGCACCGGCAGGATGTGCGTCGGCGTCGCGGCGGGGGCCTGGTGGCGGATGCCGAGGGGCGCGCCCGTGCGCTCGTCGAGGTCGATCAGACTGATCGAGTCGGACCGCTGCCCGGCGACCACGAGCTTGCCCTCGAACACCAGGTGATGGCGCGGCCAGTCGACGCCGGAGTCGGCGAGCGCGATGGATTCGAGGCGCTCACCCCCGCCGAGCACGCGCAGCGCCGCGATCGTGTTGCTGCCGCGCAGGGCCGTGTACAGGAAGGCGCCGTCGCGGGTGCGGGCGAGCTCGGCGGGGAAGTCGACGCCGACCTCGGCGATGGGACTCGACAGGGTCGACGACACGACGGCCCACGACCCGCTCGGGGTCTCGGCGAGGGTGAACACCTCGCACGAGTACTCCGTGACGATGTGCAGGTGCCCGCTCGGGTGCACCACCATGTGACGCGGACCGACGCCGAGCGGCAGGATCACCTCGTGGTCGAGGCGCAGCCCGGTTCCCGACAGCCGCCAGAAGCGCACGAGGTCGAAGCCGAGGTCGGTCGTGACGATGCGCCCATCGGGCAGGAACGCCGCCGAGTGTGCGTGCGAGGCGCGGTCGGGCAGACCGTAGGGATCGGATGCCGCCGCACCCACGCCCGGTTCCTCGCGCACCGCGTCGGGGTCTTCGTCCTCGCCGAACAGTGCCGCGCGCAGCGCCGCCGCGGCATCCGCCTTCGCCGGCACGATGCGCCCGTCGGTCGCGAGGCCGAATCGCACCACCCGACCGTCGCCGTAGCAACTGGCGATCAGCGTGGCCCCGTCGCGCGAGACGGCCAGGTGGCACACGGCCTCTCCTGCCGGCACCGGGCCGCCGAGCGGCGCGAGCGATCCCTCGCCCGAGCGCACGAAGGCCTGCACCGCGCCCTCGTGCTCGAGCGCCGCGTAGACGACGTCGAGCGACGGATGCTGCGCCAACCACGACGGTGAGGATGCCGTCGCCGCGAGGTCGCGGTAGCCGAGCGTCGTGGCTTCGCGGCCGTCGTCTCCGGCGAGGAATCCGATCCCCTCGGCGGAACCGTCCATCTCGGGGCCGTAGCCCCCGAGCCAGAAACGGGTCACGGGGTCAGTCGACGAGGTCGTGGCGCACGACCACCTGGTCGCGCTCCGGGCCCACGCCGATGACCGAGATGCGCGTGTTGCTCATCTTCTCGAGCGCGAGCACGTAGTCCTGCGCGTTCTTGGGCAGGTCGTCGAAGGTGCGGGCCACCGAGATGTCTTCGCTCCAGCCGGGGAAGTACTCGAGGATCGGCGTCGCGTGGTGGAAGTCGGTCTGGTTGACCGGCACCTCGTCGAAGCGCTCGCCGTCGACGTCGTAGGCGACGCACACGGGGATCTGCTCGAGTCCGGTGAGGATGTCGAGCTTGGTGAGCACGAGGTCGGTGATGCCGTTGACGCGCGTGGCGTAGCGGGTGATCGGGGCGTCGTACCAGCCGACGCGGCGCGGACGGCCGGTGGTGGTGCCGAACTCGAAGCCGCGCGAGCGCAGCCATTCGCCCTGCTCGTCGAAGAGCTCGGTCGGGAACGGACCCGATCCGACGCGGGTCGTGTACGCCTTGACGATGCCGACGATGCGGTCGAGTGCACCGGGACCGACGCCCGAACCGGTGGCCGCGCCACCCGCGGTCGCCGACGACGACGTGACGAACGGGTAGGTGCCGTGGTCGACGTCGAGCATGGTGGCCTGGCCGCCCTCGAACACGACGACCTCGCCGCGGTCGAGCGCCTCGGCCAGCAGGTAGCCGGTGTCAGCGACCAGCGGGCGCAGCCGCTCGGCGTACGAGAGCAGGTCTTCGACGATCTCGTCGACCGTGATGGCGCGGCGGTTGAAGATCTTCACCAGCAGGTGGTTCTTCTGATCGAGCGCACCCTCGACCTTCTGGCGCAGGATGTTCTCGTCGAACAGGTCTTGCACGCGGATGCCGACGCGGTTGATCTTGTCGGCGTAGGCCGGTCCGATGCCGCGGCCGGTGGTGCCGATCATGCGCTTGCCGAGGAAACGCTCGGTGACCTTGTCGAGCGTGCGGTGGTACTGGGTGATGATGTGCGCGTTGGCGCTCACCTTCAGGCGCGACACGTCGATGCCGCGGGCGCCGAGCGCCTCGAGCTCGTGGAAGAGCACCTCGAGGTCGACGACGACGCCGTTGCCGATGACCGGCGTGACGCCGGGGGAGAGGATGCCGGAGGGCAGCAGGTGCAGGGCGTACTTCTCGTTGCCCACCACGACGGTGTGCCCGGCGTTGTTGCCGCCGTTGAACTTCACGACCCAGTCGGTGCGGTCACCGAGCAGATCGGTGGCCTTGCCCTTTCCTTCGTCGCCCCACTGCACGCCGACGATAACGATTCCTGGCATGGGTGTCCCCCTTGCTTTCGCCGGGTTTGCACCGGCTGATGAGCTGGCCCTTGTCGGGCTCCCCCATCCTATCGAAGGGGCCGACATCGCCTTCGGCGAGGTCCTGGCGGGAAACGTGCGGATGCTGTCGCTCCCGCGCATCGCGGATGTCGGAGACCCCTGACACCATCGGAGGATGTCGAAGACCGCTCCCCTCACCGGCGACCTACAGGGCACGAAGCCCCGGCAGGGACCGCTCGTGCTGATCGCCGCCCTCGTGACGGTCGTGCTCTGGGCGTCGGCGTTCATCGGCATCCGCGGTGCGGGTCCGCACTTCGACCCGGGTGCGCTCGCGCTACTGCGCATGGCGGTCGGCAGTCTTGTTCTCGCGGTCATCGCGGTGCGCCACGGCATCCGTCTGCCCGCGCGGCGGCACTGGTGGCTGGTCGCGGTGTGGGGCGTCGGGTGGTTCTGCGTCTACAACCTGGCGCTCAACGCCGCCGAGCGTACGCTCGACGCGGGCACGGCGGCCATGGTGGTGAACCTCGCACCGCTGATGGTCGTGGTGTTCAGCGGACTCTTCCTGCGCGAGGGGTTCCCGAAGCCGCTGATCATCGGCGCGCCGATCGCGTTCCTCGGCGTCGTGCTGATCGGCATGAACTCACAGGCGGCCGAGGGCGAGGGCCCCGACCTCACGGGGCTGCTGCTGGCCCTGCTCGCCGCGGTCATGTACGCGGGGTGCACGCTGCTGCAGAAGCATCTGCTGAGCGCCGGGTCCGATGCGACGACGCTCACCTGGCTCGGCGCGATGGCGGGCACCGTCGCACTGCTGCCGTGGACGGGCAGCCTCATCGGCGCGCTGCAGAGCGCTCCCCTCGGCTCGACCCTCTGGGTCGTCTACCTCGGCATCTTCCCCACGGCGATCGCCTTCACGACCTGGGCCTACGTGCTGCAGCGCAGCACCGCGGGGCAGACCTCCGCCACGACCTACGTCGTGCCCGCGGTCGCGATCCTGATGTCGTGGGCGATCCTCGGCGAGGTGCCGACCCCGCTGATGTTCCTCGGCGGCGCGCTCTGCCTGCTGGGTGTGCTCGTGACGCGGTTGAGGTGGGGGCGGCGGGGCTGACCCAGGCGTATCGATATACCGATCGCCATAGCGAATTCGCCCGAATCCGGCGCCCCACTTAGCGATATTCCGACAAGCCCGCGTCCAGAGTGGGAAACCGCCCTGAGATGCCGAAGTTCGCCCGTTTCACGGCTACGGTGTCCGACGGTTCGACCGCCAGAGTGTCGAGCACGGAACGTCGGAGGAACGATGAAAACTGTGTGGCCCTACGTGCGGATCGTCGCCGCCCTACTCGCGCTCGCGGCACTCGCGCGGCAGCTCACACGCGAGATCGCGACCGCCCAGGCGGCGACGACCGAATGGGGACGCGACATCCCCACCGCAGTCTCGAACTTCTTCAGTTTCTTCACCACGCTCTCCGGTCTCATCGCGGCCATCGTCCTGCTGATCGCCGCCGGGTGGATGCTGCGCACCCGCCGCAGCGACGACACGGAACCCCGCTGGCTCGCCGTGCTGCTCGCCTACGCGAGCACCTACATGATCACGACCGGCATCGTCTACAACCTGCTGCTGCGCAACATCCCCTCGCACAGCGCGACCGAGGCGTGGACGAGCGAGACGCTGCACGTCGTGCTCCCGATCGTGATGCTGCTCGACGTTCTCTTCGCACCGCGCCGCCGCTCACTCGGTTGGGGCACCGCGCTCCTCGCCGTGGTCTTCCCGCTCGCGTGGGGCGGTTACACACTGGTTCGCGGGCCGTTCATCACCGACCCGTTCACCGCCACGCCCTACTGGTACCCGTACCCGTTCCTCAACCCGAACACCTCGAGCTGGGCCTCGGTGGGCCTGTACGTCGCCGCCATCGCGGCCGCGATCGTCGTCATCTCGCTCATCGTCGTCGGGATCGGGCGCCTCCGCGGCGCGCGGAAGCGTCACTAGGTCGCGCCGTTCGCCTGCATCAGGCCGCTCCACGACGGTACGGGCCCGAGCCGACCGTGGCGCCTGAGCTCGCGCCTACTCCACACTGATGTCATCGGGCTTCTCCCGATACATTGGCGGCGGAGGCATGATGACGACTTGGTGGCCCTACCTGCGGATCGCCGCAGCCCTTCTCGGCGCGGCGGCGCTCGTTCGGCAGATCACGGTGTCGATCACGAACGCGCATTCGTCGACCACCGAGTGGGGTTCGCACGTGCCGACCGTCGTGGCGAACTTCTTCAGCTTCTTCACCGTCCTGTCGAACATCGGCGCAGTGGTCTCCCTGACGATCGCCGCGATCTGGATGATCCGCACGCGACGCGACGACACCCCCGAACCCCGCTGGTTGGCCACGCTGCTCGTCTGCACCAGCACCTACATGATCGTCACGGGCATCGTCTACAACCTGCTCCTCCGGTACATCAACCTCGACGGCGTCTCGGAGGTGTGGACCAACGAGACGCTGCACGTGATCGTGCCGCTCGTCATGCTCCTCGATGTGCTCTTCGCTCCGCGTCGGCGCGCACTGCCGTGGAGCGCGGCCCTCGTCGCCGTGATCTTCCCGCTGGTGTGGACCGTCTACACGATGGTGCGCGCGAACTTCATCACGGGCCCGATCACCGGGAACCCGTGGTGGTACCCCTATCCGTTCCTCGACCCGCACGGTCCCGGCGGATGGGGCTCGGTCGTCTTTTACATCATCGGGATCGCGATCGGCATCGTCGCCGTCGCCGCCGGTGTGGTCTGGGTGGGTCGTCGCCGCGGCATCCGCGTTCCCTGATCCGACGGTCGCTCGGCCGATGGGGACTCCTCCCCATCGGCTCCGAGCCGGCGCGTCGGTGGATGCGGTTACCCTGGTGCGGGGGAAGGACGCGATGTTTCCCCGCGTGATCGAGGAGACTGCAGATGAACGAGCCCTACGCGCCGGACCCGTCGACGAATTCGGCCCCTCCGCCCCCGCCCGCGCCTCCCGCACCGGCGCCGGCACTGCGCAGCGAACTGCGTGACGCGCCCCCGACGTTCCCGGCATCCGCCCCCGCCGCACCTGCACAGGCCCCGGCATCCGCCCCGGCTCCGAAAGCGGATGCCGCGCCCAGGACGGCCCCGTCCGACGCGGAGATCTCGCGGGCGAGCGACGTGCTGAAGGTCGTCTCCGACGCCTACTCCGCGAAGATGGTGGGCCAGGAGCGCCTGCGCATGAGCCTGCTCATCTCCCTCATCGCCGGCGGCCACATCCTGCTCGAGAGCGTGCCCGGCCTCGCCAAGACGACCGCCGCGAGCACCCTCGCCGACACGGTCAAGGCGCAGTTCAAGCGCATCCAGTGCACGCCCGATCTGTTGCCGAGCGACATCACGGGCAACCAGATCTACGACGCGGCGACCGGCTCGTTCCGCACCGTGCTCGGCCCCGTGCACGCCAACTTCGTGCTGCTCGACGAGATCAACCGCTCGAGCGCCAAGACCCAGAGCGCCATGCTCGAGGCGATGCAGGAGCACCAGACCACGATCGGCGGTGAGGTGCACCACCTGCCGAAGCCCTTCCTCGTGATCGCGACGCAGAACCCGATCGAGCAGGAGGGCACCTATGAGCTGCCCGAGGCGCAGATGGACCGCTTCCTGCTCAAGGAGATCGTCGAGTACCCGAGCCCCGCCGAGGAGTTCGAGATCCTCGGCCGCATCGACTCCGGTGTGCTCGACCCCGACCGGCACGTCTCGAGCGCGATCTCGCTCGACGACGTCCACATGCTGCAGGACGTCGCGAGCCGCATCTACGTCGACCCCGCGATCCGCAACTACATCGTGTCGATCGCGTACGTCACGCGCAACCCCGCACCGTACATCGGCGACGACCGCGCCCGGTTCATCAAGTACGGCGCGAGCCCCCGCGCGAGCATCGCTTTCCTGCAGGCGTCGCGCGCCCTCGCCCTGCTCAAGGGTCGCTCGCACGTGCTGCCCGAAGACATCCGCGAGCTGCGCCACCTCGTGCTGCGCCACCGCGTGCTGCTGACGTTCGAGGCCGACGCCGAGGGCATCCGCAGCGAGGAGATCATCGACCAGATCTTCGCCGCCGTCCCCACTCCCTGACCCGGTCGCCGAGCCCGGAACAGTCGCCCCCGCACCGGAACAGAAGCCCATGCCCAGTCTGATCACGCAGGTGAAGAGCAAGCTCTTCCTGCACTCGTCGCGCAAGTCGATGCACGCGCTCGACGGTGCGCACGCGTCGCTGCTGCGCGGGCGCAGCCTGGACTTCGAAGACCTGCGCAAGTACGAGTACGGCGACCAGGTGCGCGACATCGACTGGCGCGCGACCGCCCGCCTAGGCACGCCGCTGGTCAAGCGATCGCGGGCGATGCGCATGCAAACGGTGCTGTTCGTCGTCGACACCGGGCGCTCGATGACGGCCCTCGCGGCCGACGAACGCCCGAAGAAGGACCTCGCGATCATGGCGGCCGGTGCTCTCGGCATCCTGACGCTGCGCCACGGCGACGACTTCACCACGGTGTACGGCGATGCTTCGCGCGCGCGTCGTCTGCCCCCCGGTCGCAGCGAGGGCGCGCTCGAGCACGCCCTGCGCACGATCAGCCGGGCGACCGACGAGAGCACGGTTCCCAACGACCGCGACGGCCTGCTCTCGTACGTCACCCGCACGGTGTCGCGGCGCATGATCGTCGTCGTCATCACCGACGAGGCGCCGATCACGAGCGAGACCGAGCGGATGCTGCGCCGTCTGCGCGTGCAGCACGACGTGCTGTGGCTCACCCTCCGCGACGCGGATCCGGTGCTCGATCACGCGACGGGGCGCATCCGCAGCGATGTCGACAGCAGTTGGGACGTGCCGGACTTCGTGCAGGGTGACGCGGCGATCGTGCGCCAGCTCACCGCGCAGGCGCAGGCCGAGGAGGCGCACCTCGCCGAGACCCTGAAGCGCCTCGAGATCGGCCACGCCGTGCTCGAGGCTCAGGAGTCGGCCGTCCCCCAGCTGCTGCGCCTGCTCCACGGGGCGCTCAGCCGATCCGGCGGGAGGTCGAATGCCCGGGTCTGATGAGCTCTACCCGCCGGCGCAGTACGGCTGGGGCTGGGTGCTGCTCGCGTTCGGCATCCTCGCCCTGCTGATCGTGGGCGCATGGCTCGTGATCGCGCTCACGAAGCAGCGCCGCTCCGCCGACCGTCTCGGCATCGAGCAGCCGCAGCTGCTCACGGGCGACGTGCTCAGCCAGTTGCGCGTGGAGTACCTCGACCGCGTGCAGCAGATCGAGACCGACTACCGCGAGAAGCGGCTCTCGCCCCGCAACGCCAACCTCGAACTGAGCCGCGTGGTGCGCACCTTCGTCAACGAGTACAGCGGCCTCGAGGCCCCGGTACTCGCCCTCGATGACCTCGTCTCCCGTGGAGTGCACCCCGCCCTGATCGACGCGATGCGCCGACACTACTATCCGAGCATCTTCCGCCAGGGCCCGCCGATCGATCCTCTCGCCGGCGCCGAGGCGGCGCGGACGGTGGTGCGCTCATGGCACTAGCGAACGGCTGGCTCATCATCGTCGCGGCCGCGGTCGTGATCGCCGCCCTCGGCATCGGTCTCGCGCTCGGACTGCGCCGCCGCGGGCAGTCCACGGGAACCGACCGCGCACGCATCGCCCGCGCGGAGCGTCTGCGCGCGCTGCCCGCGTTCCGCGAAGCGCTCTCCCGACGGATCATCGCCCTGAGCGGCATCCTGCTCCTGGGTGCGCTCACGGTCATCACGGCCGGTGTCGTGGCCGCCCGGCCGATGTCCTCCCAGACGATCCAGCCCGTCAACACGAGCCGCGACATCATGCTCTGCCTCGACGTCTCGGGATCGATGTCGGAGGTCGACGTCGAGGTGCTGACGGTGTTCGAAGAGCTGCTCGACGGCTTCGAGGGGGAGCGCATCGGGCTGACGATCTTCAACAGCTCGCCGGTGCAGATCTTCCCGCTCACCGACGACTACGACTTCATCCGCACGCACCTCGAGAGCATGCGCGAGAGCTTCGACTACGTCGATCAGATCCCCGAGCACTGGGTCGGCACGCTCAACGGCAACGGCGCCTCGCTGATCGGCGACGGGCTCGCCGCCTGCGCGATGGGCTTCGACCACCCCGACGACGAGCGCTCGCGCTCGGTGATCTTCGCGACCGACAACGAGATCAACGGCGCGTCGATCGTGACGCTCGAAGAGGCCGCGAACTACGCCGCGTCGAACGGCGTGCGCGTGTTCGCGCTGAACCCCGTCGAGGGCAAGGACGCGGATGTGAGCGCCGAACTGGCCGCTGCGGCCGAAGCGACCGGCGGCCAGGCCTACGGACTGCGCGACACGACCACGGTCGGCGACATCGTCGAGCAGGTGCGCGAGCAGGACGCGACCGAGCTCCGCGGCGAGGCGCAGGTGGTGTGGACCGACGCCCCCGATCTGTGGATCGTGGTCGTCTCGATCGCGCTGCTGTCGTTCGTGGTGCTGCTGTGGAGGGTGCGACTGTGATCTTCCAACCCGCCATCAACGTCTTCCTGCTCCTGCTGCTGTTCGCCCCGATCGCCGCGCTCGTGGTGTGGGTGCTCGTGCGCGCGCCGAAGGACGCGGGGCGCTCGACCGCCCAGACGCGCAACCACCGTCTGCTCTGGGCGCTGCGCTTGGCCGCGGTGCTCGCCTGCTTCGTGATGCTGCTGCGCCCCGGCATCCCCGGCGGCGCCACGCAGACCCTGGCGACCGACACCGACATCGTGCTGGTGGTCGACACGACCGCGAGCATCGTCGCCGAGGACTGGGCCGACGGAGAGCCACGCCTCGACGGCGTGCGCGCCGACGTGCGCACGATCATCGCCGAGTACCCGGGCGCGCGCTTCGCGCTGCTCACCTTCGATGCCGCCGCCGAACTGCGGATGCCGTTGACCACCGACACCACGGCGCTGGTCGGGTCTCTCGACGTGCTGCGCCCCGAGGTCACGAGCCAGTCGCGCGGAAGCTCGATCGGCATCGCCGCGACCCTGCTCGAGCAGACGCTCGCGTCGGCGGCCGAGTCGTCGCCCGATCGCTCGCGCATGGTGTTCTACTTCGGCGACGGCGAGCAGACCGTGTCGTCGGACCCCGAGTCGTTCGCCGCGAGCGCGCCCTACACCGACGCCGGCGCGGTGTTCGGGTACGGCACCGCCGAGGGCGGGCCCATGCGCATCACCAGCGGCGGCGTCGACGGAACGGATGCCGGGTACATCCAGTACCAGGGCTCCGATGCACTGTCGGTCGTCGACGAGCAGAACCTGCAGGCGCTGGCCGCCGAACTCGGCGTCGAGTACGAGCACCGCACGGCCGACACCGAGCCGCAGCTGCCCGAGGCGCCGACGACCACCACGAACTACGCCGAATCGGGCGAGGTCGGCAACGTGACCGAGCTCTACTGGATTGCGGCGCTCGTGCTCATCGTGCTGCTCGGGATCGAATTGGCGCGCGCGGCCATGCTGATCGCCCGCCTGCGCGGCCTCCGCACCCCGAAGATCGACTCCGCCGGCTCGGAAACCGGGTCGCTGAGCCTGTCGAAGCGCCCTTCCCGCAGAAAGGGGGAGCCCGATGAGTGACCCGCAGGCTGCGGCCGCGCACCTGCTCGCCTCGAACCGTCGGCGCCGCAGCATCCGTCGATGGATCGCGATCGGTTCGCTGCCCCTCGTGCTGGTGTCGCTGTTCTTCGTGGGCAAGATCCTCAGCATGTACGCGTTCGCGCACCAGGCGATCAGCGCCTACGTCGTCGACGACTACGCGGGCTCCGAGGCGGCGGCCGAGGGCCAGGAGTTCCTCAACTGGTTCGAGCCGTACAAGGCCCCCTTCAACATCGGCACCGCGCTCGCGGGCGCCGAGGAACTGCCCGAGGCACGCACGAAGCTCGAAGAGGCCCTCGACCTGGCGACGGGCCTGGAGGTCTGCGCCGTGCGCGTCAACCTCTCGCTCGTGATCGAGCGGATGGGCGATGCGGCCCGCGAGGGCGGCGACGGCGCCGGTGCGGCCCAGCTGTACGCCGAGGCGCTGACGATCGTCGTCGAGACGCCCGAGGAGTGCAACAGCGAAGAGGCCGAGAACCAGTCGTCCGATCCGGATCGCGACATGGGCGAGAGCCTCGACGACTCCGAGGAGCGGCTGAAGGAGAAGCAGCAGCAGGAGCAGGAGCAGGAGCAGCAGCCCGACCCGCAGGAGGGCGAGGAGGAGCAGGAGCAGCCGCAGCAGCCCGACGAGCAGAAGCTCGACGACCTCAAGGACAAGCTCGACCAGGGCACGCAGGAGCGCGACCAGCAGCAGGGCGGCGACGAGCCCGGCTCGGGAACGGACAGGCCATGGTGATGGATCACGAGAGCCAGCGCGCCCGCTACCTCGCGGGCGCCGAAGGTGCGCCACCCGTTCCGCCGCCCGGCGGCTACCGGGGTGCGCGCCGCGGCACCGGACCGCAGGAGGCACCGGCGTTCCCGACGTTCGTGTCGGTGGCCGACGGCGACGACGAGCGCCGGTCGGCGAACGCGATCGGATGGATCGCCCTGCTCGCCAGCATCCTGTTCGCCATCGTGCTGCTGGGTACGATGCTCGCCGGCGGCACCGACCTGCTCTACGGCGTCACGATGCTCGCCCTGCAGCTCGTGCTCGTCGCGGTCATCATCGCGGCGATCGCCACGAGACGGGGGCGGATGCTCGGCGCGATCGCCCTCGTCATCGCGGTGCTGTTCAACGTCGCCACCGTCGGCGGGCTCAGCGCCCTGCAATCGTCGGCCAGCGGCAACTACGACGGATCGAAGTCCGACGAGCAGAAGCACGCCGAGGCCTACCCCGGCATCAAGGGCACCGACAACCAGGACGTGCTGAACCAGCAGTCGCTCGAGGAGGTGCGCGCCGAGGCCGACAGCCTCTTCGCCGACGTGCGCCAGCGCCTCAGTGACGAGTTCGGCTACACCTGGACGCAGTTCACCGACGAAGACCTGCGGCCCGAGCGCAACGGCTACGGCGGGGAGTCGATGCTCTACGAGTACGGCTCGGCGGGCTGGGCGACCAACGAACCGATCCAGGACTACGCGCGCAAGCAGCAGGTCATGGCCGTGATCGATCAGGTCGTGCAGGAGCACGGGATGTACGGCCTGTATGCCTTCAACGACCCGACCGGATCGGGCATCGACCCGACGATGATCGAGAAGCTCTACGGCAGCGACGACCCGCGCACCCAGCACACGTGGGAGTCGTACACCGAGAACTACCCCGATCCGCTGCGCTTCTACGCGACGATCTACGACCTGTCGAACGACGCGGACGGCGGATTCAGAACCGAGCGCGAGGCGCAGAACGCGCGCACCGGCGAGCCGGTCGAGGGACTGCAGCTGTTCGTGATCGCGAGCGCCGTGCTCAGTGACGACGACCGCGACGAGTTCGAGAAGAAGATCCAGGAGTACCCCGGGTTCTGAGGCCCGGGGCCGCTGCCCCTCGCTGGGTCGCTGAGCCTCGCCTCCCTGGGTCGCTGCCCGCCGAGGCGCTCAGCTCGCGAGCGCGAGACCCGCGGCGAGCGCGAAGCCCAGAACGGTCGCGAGACCGGTCGACTCCTTGGCCTTGGACTGGGCCTCGGGCACCATCGAATCGACGAGCATCACGAGCAGCGCCCCGGCCGCGAAACCGCTGGCCGCGGTGCGGAACGCGTCGCCGGTGATGCTCGCGAGGCCGAAGCCCGCGACGGTCGCGGCGGCGCAGATCACGGCGACGCCGGCCCACAGCAGCAGTACGCGCGAGCGCTTCATGCCGCCGTCGAGCAGGTCGGCGGCCGAGCCGATCGACTCGGGCAGGTTGGAGACGAGGATGGCGACGACGAGCGCGATGCTCACCGGTTCGCCGGACGCGAGGCCGATGCCGAGCACGAGCTGCTCGGGGATGCCGTCGAGCAGTGCACCGACGGCGAGTTGTCCGCCGCCCGCGTCGCCCTTCTTCTTCGCGGCGCGCGCGTCGAGGATGCGTGCGGCGACGTAGTAACTGATCGCGCCGAGGGCGACGCCGATGACCAGGGGGAACGGACCCCCGCGATCGAGGCCCTCCTCCCAGAGCTCGAAGGCGATCGAGGCCATGAGCGCGCCCGCACCGAAGCCGAGCACGAAGCCCAGCCAGCGCGGCGGCCATTTCCGCAGCATCGCGAGCACGGCACCGATGAACAGCGGCGCCGCCGCGACCACGCCCCACAGCACTGCTGCGCCCATGAGCACCTCCGTGGCCCACTCTGGCACGACAGCGCGCCGACGGCATCCGCCTCTCCCGTGCGGAGGAGATCTCTCGCTCCGCAGGACGGATTCGAGGATTCGCTCCTCCGTTGCGTGCGATCTCCTCCGCTGCGTGCGCCGGAGCCGCCAGCCGGGTGCCGGCAGCCGGAGCCGGCAGCAGGCCGGAATGGACCGCATCCGGATGCCGTCACGCATTCGGGAGCGACACGCCGCCCGCCGTAGACTGGAGGGTATGTCCAAGGTCCTCCAGTCCCTGCCCGTCGGCGAGCGCGTCGGCATCGCCTTCTCCGGAGGACTCGACACCTCCGTCGCCGTCGCGTGGATGCGCGAGAAGGGCGCCGTGCCCTACACGTACACCGGCGACCTCGGCCAGTACGACGAAGACGACATCGACTCGATCCCGGGCCGTGCGCTCGAGTACGGCGCCGAGGCATCGCGCCTGGTCGACGCCAAGACCGCGCTGGTCGAAGAGGGCTTCGTGGCGCTCTCGTGCGGTGCGTTCCACATCCGCTCGGGCGGCAAGACCTACTTCAACACCACTCCCCTCGGGCGCGCGGTGACCGGCACGATGCTGGTGCGCGCCATGAAGGAGGACGGCGTCGACATCTGGGGCGACGGCTCCACCTACAAGGGCAACGACATCGAGCGGTTCTACCGCTACGGCCTGCTCGCCAACCCGCGTCTGCGCGTCTACAAGCCGTGGCTCGACGCCGACTTCGTGACCGAGCTCGGCGGGCGCAAGGAGATGAGCGACTGGCTCGTCGCCCGCGACTTCCCGTACCGCGACTCGGCCGAGAAGGCCTACTCGACCGACGCCAATATCTGGGGCGCGACGCACGAGGCCAAGACCCTCGAGCACCTGAACGTCTCACTCGAGACCGTCGACCCGATCATGGGTGTGAAGTTCTGGGACCCGTCGGTCGCGATCGACAGCGAAGACGTCACCGTCACGTTCGAGGCCGGCCGCCCGGTCGCCCTCAACGGCGTCGAGTTCTCCGACCCGGTCGCGCTCGTGCGCGAGGCGAACACGATCGGCGGACGCCACGGCCTCGGCATGAGCGACCAGATCGAGAACCGCATCATCGAGGCGAAGTCGCGCGGCATCTACGAGGCCCCCGGCATGGCCCTGCTGTTCATCGCCTACGAGCGCCTGGTCAACGGCATCCTGAACGAAGACACCCTCGCGACGTACCACGAGCAGGGCCGACGCCTCGGTCGCCTCATGTACGAGGGTCGCTGGCTCGAGCCGCAGTCGCTCATGCTGCGCGAGTCGATCCAGCGCTGGGTCGGCCTCACGATCTCCGGATCGGTGACGATCCGTCTGCGCCGCGGTGACGACTGGACCATCCTCGACACCGTCTCGCCGAACCTGTCGTACGGCCCCGAGAAGCTGTCGATGGAGCGCGTCGGCGATGCGGCCTTCGGCCCGGTCGACCGCATCGGCCAACTCACCATGCGCAACCTCGACATCGCCGACTCGCGTGCCCGCCTCGAGCAGTACGCGGGCCTCGGCCTCGTCGGCGGCGCCACGGGCGAGCTCGTCGGTCGCGTGACCGCGGGCGAGTCGGGCGAGATCACGGGTGCGGTCGAAGAGGTCGACGAGAACCTCGCCGACGCGGTCGACACGGCTTCCGAGGGCGCGGCCTTCGACTCCGGCACCGACTGACCCTCACGGGTTTCGATCAGGGGGCGGATGCTGCGGCATCCGCCCCCTTTTCCGTGCGGTCCCGCGGAGTGCGTGGCACGAGCGGATGCTGTGAGTCCGTCGAGTTATCTTGCACACAACTGTGCACATTAAGTACACTCGAATCCATGACCACCCGCGCACCCCGCCGCGACGCCGTCGAGAACCGCGCCGGCATCCTCGACGCCGCCCGTTCCGCGCTCTCCGTCGACCCCTACGCCTCGGTCGACGTGATCGCCCGCAGCGCCGGCCTCTCGCGCCGCACCCTCTACGGCCACTTCGACGACCGCGAAGCCCTCATCCGCGAACTCATCTCGACCGGCGCCCAGCGCTTCAACGCCATCGCCGAATCCGTGACCGACGCCGACGCCCGCCTCGCCCTCGCCCGCCTCACGGCACGCCTCTGGCACGAGGCCGCGCACGTACAGGTCGCGGCCGCTCTCGCGCTCGACGAGGCGCACGTGCAGCACACGGCCGACGCCCTCGCCCCGCTGCGCCGCACGGTCGCCGCCCTGGTACGCCGCGGCCAGGACGACGGGAGCTTCCGCAGCGACCTCGCCGCCCCCACCCTCGCCCGCCTCATCGAGGAGATCGCGCGCACGGTCATCTCCCGCACGGATGCCGCGAGCACGGGCGCCGCGAACCTCGCCGTCCGCGCGGTGCTCAGCATCGCCGGGCTCTCGTGGCGCGAAACCGATGAGCTGCTCGCCGCCCACCCCGACATCGTCACCGGCCCGACGGAGGCCCCCGCATGAGGATCACCCTGCACGACGTGAGCAAGGGCAAGAACGGCCAGGCCCTCCCGCCCACGACTCTCGAGTTCCACACCGGCGAGGTGCGTTACGCGCTCGCCGAGACCGAGCAGCGTCCGACCGTCCTCGGCCTGATCGCGAGCGGACGCATGCGCCCCGAGACCGGTCGCGTCACGATCGACGACTCCGACAGCGCCAAGGAGCTGCGCCGCCGGGTCGCCCTCGTCGACGCCCCCGACGTCAGCGACCCGCACCCCGACATCTCGCTCGCGGGCGTCGTCGGCGAGGAGTTGATGTTCGCCGGGCTCGGCGCGACGCCGCTGCACGCCAAGCGCTGGCTGTCGCAGCTCGGATACGCCGAGCTCGCCTCGGTGCCGATCGGCAACATCGACCCCTCGGCGCGCGTGCGCATCCTGTGCGAGCTCGCGGTGCTGCGCGACGGAACGGATGCCGTCGTGCTCGTGTCGCCCGACCGGCACGGTGGCTCGCCCGACGGCTGGTGGCGCATCGCCGCCGAGTTCGCCGAGCGCGGGTTCGCGATGCTCGTGATCCTCGGCGGTTCGGCCGCCGTGGCGCTGGAGCGGATGCAGGAGCTCGGCGCGGTCAACGCCTCCGGCCCGGTCGAGCCACTCGTGCTCGAGCCGGAAGCGGATGCCGACGCGGAAGCGGATGCCGAAGTGAGCGGTTCGGACGACGGTGAGGTCGAGCGGGGCGGGGCCCTTCGACAGGCTCAGGGACCCAGCGAGCGGGTCGCTGAGCCTCACGAGTGGGTCGCTGAGCCGCAGGAGTGGGTCGCTGAGCCTGTCGAAGCGTCCCCCACCCCGGACCCCGACCCCGAAGACGACACGAACGGAGCCGCCTCATGAAGGTTCCCGCGATGATCGCCGCCGAGCTGCGGCGGCTGACGGCGAGCAAGATGGGCATCATCGCGCTCATCGCGCTCGTGTGCGTGCCGATCCTCTACGGCGGCCTCTACCTCTGGGCGAACCAGGACCCCTACGCCAAGTTCCCCGAGGTGCCGGTGGCTCTCGTCGTCGACGATGCGGGGGCGCCGTCCACGGCATCCGACGCCGCCGCCGGCGACACCGTCAACTACGGCGAGGACGTCGCCGACAACCTCATCGACGGCAACGCCTTCGACTGGCAGCGGATGACGGCCGACGAAGCAGCGGATGCCCTGCGCCACGGCACCGTCGACTTCACCGTGACCATCCCCTCCGACTTCTCGACGGCGCTGACCTCGGCCGCGGGCGACGACCCGCACCAGGCCCGCATCGACCTCGAGACCAACGACGCGAACAACTACCTCGCATCGTCGATGGGCACGCAGGCGGTCGAGAAGATCCGCAGCTCGGTGGCCGAGATGGTCGGAAGCGAGGCGGCCGAGCGGCTGCTTACCGGGCTCAGCGACATCCGCGACAGCCTCGTGACCGCGACCGACGGGGCGACGCAGCTGACCGACGGCGCGAACACCGCCGCCACGGGCAGCGCGACCCTCGCCGACGGCACGGCCCAGCTGGCCGACGGCACCGCGCAGCTCGCCTCCGGCGCCCAGACCCTGGCGACCGGGGCGCAGTCCCTCGCCGACGGTGCCGCGCAGGTGAGCGACGGCAACCGCCAGCTCGCCGACATCGCCGACCGGGCGGGCTCGGTCGTGCAGCAGGCGACGGATGCCCTGCCGCAGGTGCGCACCGACATCACGACGATCCTCACCGATCAGGGCCTCACACCCGAGGAGATCGACCAGGTGCTCGCGAAGCTCGACCCGCTCGCGACGCGGCTGCAGGACGGCAACGCGACCGTGCAGGCGGACGTCGGCAAGATCGATCAGCTCGCGGATGGCGCGGCACAGGTCGCTTCCGGCGCGGCGACCCTCTCGACCGGCGCCTCGAGCCTCGCTACCGGTGCGGGAACGGTCGCGGAGGGCGCGGCATCCGCCAACGACGGCGCCGCGCAACTGCGCGACGGACTGAGCACCCTCGCCAGCGGGGCGGCCGAACTGCGCGACGGCTTGGCATCCGGTGTCGACCAGATCCCGGCATCCACCCCCGAGCTGCGCAGCCTGCAGGCCGACACGATCGCCGACCCGGTGAAGGTGTCGAGCGACAAGGTCGCCTCGGCCGAGGACTACGGCGCCGGGCTCGCCCCGTTCTTCGCCGCCCTCTCGGCCTGGATCGGCATCTACGCGCTGTTCCTCATCGTGAAGCCGATCTCGCGGCGCGCGATCACCGCGCTGCACTCCCCGATCCGCATCACGCTCGCCGGGTGGCTGACGCCCGCGGCGCTCGGCGCGGTGCAGATGCTGGGGCTCATGGGCATCCTCGCGCTCACCCTCGGGTTCACGTTCAACCATCCGCTCGGCACCCTCGGGGTGCTGGTGTTCGCCTCGGCGACGTTCGCGGCGATCATCCTCGCGCTCAATGTGTGGTTGGGCTCGGTGGGGCAGTTCCTCGGGCTCGTGCTCATGGTGCTGCAGCTCGTGACCGCCGGCGGCACGTTCCCCTGGCAGACGCTGCCCGCCCCGCTCGCGGCCCTGCACCACGTGCTGCCGCTCGGCTACGTCGTCGATGCGATGCGGCAGCTGATGTACGGGGGTGATCTCGCCCGAGCGGGCGGCGACCTGATCGTGCTCGGCATCTGGTTGGTCGGTGCGCTGCTGTTCGCGATGATCGGCGTGACACGCATGACGCATCGGCGCACGCTGCGCGACCTGCAGCCCAGTCTCATCGGCTGAGGTGCGGCGCCGGGGCTGAGTCCCCGGCGCGGGGCGGGAGGCCGTCTCTACTAACGTGGAACGGTGCCCACCAGCTATCTCGCCCCCGCCGGG
Organism: Microbacterium galbinum; assembly: GCF_023101185.1. Lineage (GTDB taxonomy): Bacteria > Actinomycetota > Actinomycetes > Actinomycetales > Microbacteriaceae > Microbacterium > Microbacterium galbinum. The sequence continues at coordinate 1,433,924 of NZ_CP078077.1, read as the reverse complement.
ACCCCCGTCACGCTCCTCGAGTTCGAGCACGCCGGGTCGACACTGATCGCCGAGACCTTCGGCGAGGGCGAGCCGACGTTCCTTCTGCTGCACGGCATCGGCATGGGGCGCAGCGTCTACCTCGACATCGCGCAGCGGCTCCCGGGTCGGCTCATCGCGCTCGACCTGCCGGGGTTCGGCGAGGCCCCCGAACCCACCCGCACCCTCACGATGGAGCGCCACGCCGACCTCGTCGCGGCATACCTCCGGCACACGGGCGAAGGACCCGTCGTGGTGATCGGGCACTCGATGGGCAGCCAGATCGCGGCGGAGCTCGCGGCACGGCATCCGCTCCTCGTCTCGGGTGTCGTACTCGCCGGGCCCACCGTCGACAAGACCAAGCGCAACCTCGCCGCGCAGGGCTCGTACCTGATGCGCGACCTGATGGGCGAGCGGCCGCTGGTGATCTGGCGCGGCGCGCGCGAGTACCTGCGCGGCGGGCCGCACCTGATCCGCAAGATCAGGGCCACGATCGCTCACCAGCCCGAGAAGGCATTCGTGCGGATCACGGCGCCGGTGCTCGTGCTGCGCGGTGAAGACGACCCGCTCGCGCCGATGAGCTGGTGCCGTGCGATCCTCGATGCGATTCCCGGCGCCCGGCTCGAGGTGATCCCCGACCACGGGCACGGCACGCTGATCAGCGACTCCGAGCCCGCCGCCCGCCTGATCGAGGGCTTCGCCGCCGAGTTGTGAGGGGCGTCGCGCAGTGCGCATAACTCCGGAGAAAGGTCGCACGCACCGGCCACAGGCTCGCGGTAGCCACATCGACGGCGCTTTCTCCGGAGTTATGAACAGAGCGTCCAGAGCGAACGCTCGGACGATCGCACTCCTCCCCCTCCCCGCCCACCGGTCTCGGACGTCGACAACTCCGGAGTTCTGCGCGCTCTCGCGCCCTTCATGAGCGCAAGTGTGTGCTGAGCCCCTGAGTATCCGGAATTATGAACGCCGGCCGCGTCCGCCACGCATGCCAAGAGCAGCCATCACGTCGATCACGGCACCTCGCACGATGTCCGGTCGCTCCATGACGTCCGTTGCAAGCGGTCGAATCGTGACGTAGCCGCGTGCGGCAGCAGCCAGGTCCCGTCTCCGATCCTCGACCTGCGCGAGCCATCCTTCGTGAAACTCCCTGCTGTCGCACTCGATGATCAACCACCCCTCAATGACGAAGTCCACGCGCCCGACTCCTTCTATGCGCACCTGCGTCTCGTACTCTGCGCCGATCGCCTTCAGGATGAGGCGCATGAAGGTCTCCGGCCCCGACTCTGCGGTCGCATCGACGAGGGAAAGAAGGCGGGCGTAGCGCTGCGGCAACCCGTCGAAGATCGTGGCGAGTTGTCTCCGAGTCAGAAGCCTGTGGTGGAGCAGGCTGTCGAGCGTCGCCAGTGCACCACGAGGCGTCTGGCATCTGATCGCATGTCGGACGACATCCTCGAATGCCGCCGCATGCAGGGGCGCCGGCACGGACGACGGTGCGCTCCAATGCAGCCGAGTGCGTGCTGAGCCAGGCGGTCGCACGCGCGACGCGTCGGGTGCGAGTTGCACGTGCAGGCCCGAGGCCCGATGCACGAAGATTCCGATCGCCACGAGAAGCGACAGGCAGGACAGTCGTCCACCGATGCGCACGGCCTCTGCGACCTCGGCCGCGATGTCCGGATACGCATAGCGATCTCGTCGCAGCCGTAGCAGCGCTCCCGCCTCGACGGCCCGCGTGATCGAGCGCCCGCTCAGCCCGCGAGCGAGCAGATCCGATCGCGTGAACACGCAGGGCGCATACACCTCTACGACTCGATCTCTGACGGCTTTCTTGCTGTTTCGCACCACAGCAGTGTGTGCGGCGGGGGGCCTGCGCTACTCACGTATCGCGGCCATCGGAACAAGTCCGGCACACTGGCGCGCCGTGGAGGAGTAGTCGCGCCCTCCCAGCTTGTTCACGACTCCGGAGAAACTGATGGGATGGCGCGCAGGACAGCAGATTCAGGTGGATAGTGCCTGATTATCCGGAGTTGTGAACCGACGCGCCCGGCACTACCCCGCGGCGGGCGGGGTCTGCTTGGCGTCGGCGAGCTCGTCGACGACGAGGTGGCGCTGATCGGCGGAGCCGTTGCGGTACGCCTGGCGTCCGACCATGTGCGCCGAGAGCGGGGCGGTCGCGAACTGCATGAGCACGATCGGGGCGACCAGCAGCAGCCCCAGCAGGATGCCGCCGACGCTGCGCTGCGCGAGGGCGACCGCGAGGCAGATGAACACGAGTCCGAGCACCTGCGGCTTGGTGGCGGCGTGCAGTCGTGACGGCACATCGCGGAAGTGCAGCAGCCCGACCGCGGCCGAGAGGCAGAGCAGCGCGCCGAGCAGGATGAGCACGAGCACCGTCACGTCGATGACGGCGTCGGGGATGACGAGACCGAAGATGTTCATGGCGTCGTGTTGTCCCTTCGTGCGACGAAGCGGGCGACCGAGATCGATCCGAAGACGCCGATCGCGGCGATGATGAGCAGCACCGGGATGCTGCGGGTATGGCCGTTGATCGCCATCTCGGCACCGAGCACGCACATGACCTCGGTGAGCAGCACGTCGGAGGCGACCGCGCGGTCGAGGATCGTGGGCCCGCGGAAGATGCGGATGACGGTGAGGATCGCGGCGATGCCGAACACCACCATGATCACGAGCAGCAGGATGTTCACCGGGCACCGCCCTTCGTCGAAGATCCGGCGGCGGTCGCGCGTGCCCGCTCATCGGCCTTGAGCGCACGATACTGCGCGGGATCGCCGAGCGCACGCACCACCCGCCGCTCCCAGCGCAGCACGATGCGGCGCTGCTTCTCGACGTCGTCCATCCCGTCCACGCCGATCACGTGCATGTAGAGAACGCGGCGATCACGGTCGGCCTCCACCACGAGCGAGCCCGGCACGAGCGATGACACGACAGCGACGTGCGTCATGACGAGGTCGTCGGCGTAGCGCAGCGGCACCGCGATGATGGCGGTGCCCGGCTGCTTGCGGAAGTCGAAGACCTGGATGGCGACGGTGACGGCACCGCGCAGCAGCGCCCAGAGGAACTGCACCACGAACAGCGCGGCGTAGAAGACGTTGACCCGCCCCGACAGCTCGACCGTCGGCAGGCGGAACACCCGGGTCACGAACACCGCGACGACGAGTCCGGAGACGAACGCCAGCAGCGTGAACTGCCCCCACAGCAGCATCCACAGCACGACCAGCCAGGCGAGGAACGGCAGCTGGGCGCGCAGGTCGCGCCAGAAGTGGCGCTTGCCCTCGGGACTCATCCGCCCACCTCCTCTTCGAGCTGCACGAGGTTGACGGGCTGCAGCAGCGTCTCGCCGATGCGGTCGCAGAGCTCGTAGAGCGGGCCCGCGAAGACGGTGAGCGCGACGGTGACCCCGACCATGCCGGCGGTCGCGAGCGTCATGATCTTGGGAATGCGGCGACGCTCCTGCTGCTCATCGGCGGCGGGCGCGTTGCCGAGGTACGAGATGCGTCCCTCGGTCTCGGTCGAGTCCTCCTCCTCACGCCAGAACGCGAGGTTCCAGGCGCGCATGAGCGCGTACAGGGTGAGGAGCGAGGTGAGGATTCCGCCCATGATCAGCACGATCATGAGGGGGGTGCCGACGGATGCCGCGGCCTCGAAGAGCGCGAACTTGCCGATGAACCCGGAGAAGGGTGGCAACCCGCCGAGGTTGATGGCGGGGATGAAGTAGAGCACGGCGATCACCGGCGCGATCTTCAGCAGCCCCTTGACCCGCAGGATCGAGGTGCTGCCGGCTCTTCGTTCGATCAGCCCCACGGCGAGGAACAGGGTCGTCTGCACGACGATGTGGTGCACGATGTAATACACCGTGGCGCCGATGGCCGCGGGCGTCGCGATCGCGAGACCGAAGATCATGTACCCGACGTGGCTGACGAGCGTGAACGACAGGATTCGTTTGAGCTCGGCTTGCGCGACGGCGCCGAGCACGCCGACGACCATGGTCGCCAGCGCGATGATCAACAGCAGCGTGTCGATGCTGTTCGAGGCGAACAGCTGCGTCTCGGTGCGGATGAGCGCGTAGACGCCGACCTTGGTCAGCAATCCGGCGAAGACGGCGGTGACCGGGGCGGGCGCGGTCGGGTAGGAGTCGGGCAGCCAGAACGACACCGGGAAGATGGCGGCTTTGATACCGAACGCCACGACGAGCATGAGGTGCAGCACGAGCTGCGTCTCCTGCGGCAGCTCGGCCATGCGCTCGGCGATCTGCGCCATGTTGACCGTGCCGACGGCTCCGTAGATCATCGCGATCGACGCGAGGAACAGGATCGACGACACGAGCGACACGACGATGTACACGGCGCCGGTGCGGATGCGCGACTCGGTGCTGCCCAGCGTGATCAGCACGTACGAGGCCACGAGCAGGATCTCGAAGCCGACGTACAGGTTGAACAGGTCGCCCGCGATGAAGGCGTTGAAGATGCCCGCCGCGAGGATCAGGTACGAGGGGTTGAAGATCGAGATCGGGGTCTCGTCGGTGCCGTCGGCGGCACCCTGGCCGATCGAGAAGAGGAGCACGGCGAGCAGCACGATGCTCGAGATCAGCACGAGGAGGGCGGCGAGCCGATCGACGTACAGCACGATGCCGAACGGCACCGGCCATCCGCCCACCGACACCGCCATCGGGGTGTCGCCGGCGTCGACGGCGACCAGCAGCACGGCGGCGATCACCGAGACGGCGGCGAGCGTCACGACGGTGACGAACACCTGCAGGCGCGCGTTGCGACCGAAGACGAGCGTGATCGCGGCTCCCAGCAGCGGGAGCCCGACGAGGAGGGGGACCAGAACGCTCATCGGCGATCCTCCTCATCGGTGTGCTCGGGGGCGTTGTCGTCGGATGCCGGATCGAAAGCCGTATCTCGGGCCGCGTCCGCGGCATCCGTTTCGTCGGCATCGGCGGCGTGGGTGTCGGCATCCGTCCGGAAGGAGGATCCTTCGGCATCCGCTTCGTCGACGGACTCGGTCTCCACCTCGTCGTCGTCGGGAGGCGCCGATTCGGCATCGAGGACGCCCGCGGAGGCATCCGTCCCGTACGAGCCGTACGCCCGATCGACGGGCGCGTCGTCTTGGATCGACGAGTGGTCGCGCATGTGGAGCACCGTGATCGGCGCGGTCTGCACGCCGACGAAGTCGGTGGTGGCCTTGTCGTCGTCGGACTCGGACTCGTCGTCCATGAGATCTTCGTCGGCGTCGGTGCGCTCGCGCAGCGCGATGTCGGCCTCGTCGTCCTCGACCGTGTCGGCCTGGCCCAGCTGCCAGGAGCGGTAGATGAGCGCGAGCAGGAACGCCGAGACCGCGAACGTGATGACGATGGCGGTGAGGGTGAGCGCCTGCGGGAGCGGATCGCTGATCTCACCGTCGACGCCGTAGAACGGCGCGCGTCCGGGCACGCCCATGACGATCATCAGCAGCAGGTTCGTCGCGTTGCCGAGCAGCAGGAATCCGATGAGCACGCGGGTCAGGCTGCGCTCGAGCATCGCGTACACGCCGCAGGCGAAGAGCACGGCCATGATCACGATGAGGGTGAGCGAGACGTCCATCAGTGGGCACCCCGCCTCTCACGCGAGACCATCGGCGCATCGCGCAGCGCCTGGGTCTGACGGTCGACCTCGGCCCCGAGGCTGCGCAGCACGTCGAGCACGAGGCCGATGACGACGAGGTAGACGCCCACGTCGAAGATCGTCGAGGTGACGAACTCCATGTGGCCGAAGCCGGGGATCTCCCACTCCCAGAACGTGCTGGTGAGCGGCGCCTGGCCGAAGAACAGGGGGATCAGCGCGCTGCCGACCGCGAGGATGAGGCCCGCGCCGAGCAGACGTCCCGCGTCGGTGGGTGCGGCTGCACCGAGCTCCCAGCGGCCACCCGCGATGTAGCGCATGACGAGCGCCATGCCCGCGACGAGACCGCCGGCGAAACCGCCGCCGGGGAGGTTGTGACCGGAGAAGAGCAGGAAGATCGACACCACGATGATGGTGTGGAACAGCACCCGGACGATCACCTCGAGCAGGATCGACCGGTTCTCGGGCTTCATCTTCGTTCCGCCGACGAGCCAGGCCCGGGGGCTGCTCTCGTTCTCGGTGGTCTGGAAACGGATGCCCTCGGTCGTCTCGACCAGCGGGCGGCTCTGCGTGCGGCGGCGCTTCGACCGCGGCAGCTTGAGGGTGGCGGCGAGCATGTCGGCGCGATGGGTGACGAAGACGAGCGAGGCCACACCGGTCGCGGCGAGCACGAGCACCGACAGCTCACCCATCGTGTCCCATCCACGCAGGTCGACCAGGGCGACGTTGACGACGTTCTTGCCGTGGCCGATCTCGTAGGCGAGCTGCGCGAACGAGGTGGAGATGGGCTCGTGGATGCGCGACTGCGTGGCGACCACGGCGACGAGCGCCATCGTGAGACCGACGCCCACCGCCAGCAACGCACGCGGGATGCGCCCGACCGAGGCGTTGTGCTCGCCCATCTTCGAGGGCAGGCGGCGCAGCACGAGGGCGAAAGTCACCATCGTGACGGTCTCGACGAGGATCTGCGTGAGCGCGAGGTCGGGGGCGCCGCTGGTCGCGAACAGCACCACCATGCCGAGGCCCGTGACCGACACGAGCACGACCCCGGTGTAGCGCTTCTGCGCCCGCACCGCGAAGAGACCGGCGGCGGCCATGATCGGCGCCACGACGATCTGCACCGGCGTGTGCCAGGCCGACAGCTGGAAGCGGTCGATGTCGGTCGCGACGAGCGCCGTGACCTCGGCGGCGACGAACACCACGAAGATCGTGCCGACGTACACGGGCAGCGAACCGCGCTGGGTGAGGGTCGTGCTGAGCACCGACAGCCGGTCGACGCCGCGCATGACGAAGTAGTAGACATCGGCCGCGGTGAACGGCAGCAGGCGGGCCTTGCGGTCCCAGCCCGTGCGGCGGGAGAGCAGGAAGATCCCGAAGCCCAGCACGATCGACAGGATCGAGATGCCGAGCGCCGGCTCGAAGCCGTGCCAGAGGGCGAGGTGCCCCGGGCCTTCGACGGCCAGTCCCTCGGCGTCGAGGCCGGGGGTCGCCGTGACCGCGTACCCCTGCAGCGCGACGTCGAGCGCGGGAGCACCGATGCCGGCGGCGAGCGTGACGCCCGCGAGGATGATCGGCGCCGACAGGAACCCGACGGGCGGGTCGGGCCAGGGGGTGTCCGGCATCCGATCGCCCTGCGCGTCGCGCTTGGTCCAGAAGGCTCCCCAGAGGAAGCGCACGCCATATGCCGCAGTGAGCATGGATCCGAGGATCACGCCGATCAGGGCGACGAGTCCCCACGCGGACCCGCCGATCGCATCGTCGAGCAGGGCGGTGAGCGTCGATTCCTTCGCCACGAAACCGAGGGTCGGGGCGATGCCGGCCATGGAGGCGATCGAGATGAACGCCGCCGTCGTCATGACCGGAGCCTGCCGGCCCACGCCCGAGAGCTCGTTGATGTCACGCGTCGAGAGCTGGCGGTCGATCACACCCACGATGAGGAACAGTGCCGACTTGAACAGCGCGTGGCCGATGACCAGCGCGAGCCCCGCCAGCGCCGCGGCCTGCGTGCCGTAGCCGACGACCACGGCGAAGAAACCGAGCTGGCTGACGGTGCCGAAGGCGAGGATGCGCTTGAGGTCGGTCTCGCGCAGCGCCTGGAACCCGCCGATCAGCATGGTCAGGATGCCGAGGCTGATCACGATCGGACGCCAGGTGGGGCTCAGCGCGAAGATCGGCGCGAAGCGCGCGATGAGGTAGATACCCGCCTTCACCATCGCGGCGGCGTGCAGGTAGGCGCTCACCGGAGTGGGAGCGGCCATCGCACCGGGCAGCCAGAAGTGGAACGGGAAGATCGCCGACTTGCTGATCGCGCCGATCAGGAGCATGACGATCGCGGCATCGATCATCGGACCGGTCGGCACCTCGGCGAGGATCTCGCGGATGCTCGACGTGCCGGCATCCACCACCAGCAGCACGACGCCGACGAACATCACGAGTCCGCCGAGCGTGGTGACCAGCAGCGCCTGCAGCGCGGCACGACGGCTGGCCGCGCGGCGGCGGTAGTGGCCGATGAGGAGGTACGAGAGGATGCTCGTCACCTCCCAGAACATGACGAGCATGACCAGGTCGTCGGTGAGCACGAGGCCGTACATCGCGCCGGCGAAGCCCAGCAGAACGCCGGCGAACTGGCCGATCCCGGCCGAGTCGTCGTGGAAGTACCAGCGGCAGTAGAGGAGAACGAGCGAACCGACACCCGTGACGATGAGCGTGAGCACCCAGCCGAGCACGTCCATGTTCATCGACAGGTTCAGCCCGAGCTGCGGGATCCACGACACCGAGACGAAGGGGGAGTCGCCATCGATCACCTGCGGCGTCATCACGAGCGCATGGACGAATGCCGCCGCGGGAATGAGAGCGGCGATCGCGAATGCCTGAGACCCCAGCCAGCGCACCAGAACGGGCATCAGGAGAGACCCGAGGAGGAACACGGCGAGGAGCGTCAGCATATACGCGGCTCCTCAGGGCTCGTCGGCCGGGGTAAAACGGCGCAGGCGGGCGGGTGTCTGGTTCCATTCTACCTGGCGTTAGGGAACCGTTAGGCCGCGGCCCTGAGGCGGCGCCCTTCGACAGGCTCAGGGACCCACGGTCGCGACCTCAGGGACCCACGGTCGCGACCTCATGGACCCACCACGACCGGGTCGCTGAGCCTGTCGAAGCGTCCCGCCCCGGGAGCTACTCCGAGCGCGCCGCGAGCACCGGGCCGAGGCGGGCGTAGGAGTTGGTGATGTGGGTGAGCATGGCGGCTGCCGCGGCATCCGCATCGCGATCGCGCAGCGCGGAGAGGATCTTCTCGTGCTCGCTGACCGTGTCGTCTTCGAAGTCGTGGCGGAAGTTGAGCCGGTAGAGGTGCATGTGCGAGCGCAGCCGCACGATCGCCTCCGAGAGCAGCGGGCTCTGCGCGTGCTCGGCGATGAGGTGGTGGAAGTGCAGATCCTCGTCGATGAAGCGGCGGTAGTTCTCGAAGTGCTCGTCGTCGTCGGGGGCGGATGCCGTGCGCATCTGCGCCACGGAGGCGGTGAGCTCGGCCTCGGTCTCGGCGTCGATGTGCGTCGTCGCGCGGCGGGCCGCTTCGGGCTCGAGGAGTTCGCGCATGTCGTAGAGGTCGCGCAGGCCGTCGGCATCGAGCAGCGGGGTGGCGACGTAGCCCTTGAGCGCGCGCTTGATCACGAGCCCCTCGGACTCGAGGCGGGTGAGTGCCTCGCGCACCGGGGTCGGCGAGACGTCGAGGTCGCGGGCGACCGCGTCGATGTTCACGCGGGCACCGGGTTCGATCACCCGGTCCATGAGCAGCCCGAGCACGGCGTCGTAGACGTCGTCGACGAGGGCACGGCGGGCGGGCAGAGCCCGTGGCCCACGGGCTTCGTCGTCGCTGAACATGAGTCTCATCGTACGGGTTGCCCTTCTCGCGCCCGCGGCTGCCGCGCGGAGGCATCCGTTCCGAGCAGGCCCTGCTCCTGCAGTTCGCGCCAGACCTCCTCCGGCACCGGTCGGTCGGCGAGCGCGCTGTTCTGCGCGAGCTGGGCGGCGCTGGCCCCGCCCAGCACGACGGCGGCGACGGCCGGATGCCGCAGCGGGAACTGCACCGCGAGCTCGGGCAGCGTGCGGTCGTGCCGATGCGCGATGCGCGCGATCTCCTGCGCGCGCTCGACGACCGCGCGGTCGGCGGGACCGTAATCGAACAGGCTCCCCTGCCCGGGGGTATCGGTCGCGAGGATGCCGGAGTTGAAGACGGCCGCGGCGAGCACCGAGACATCGCGCTCGGCGGCGAGGGGCAGCAGGTCGTCGCCGGCGGACTGGTCGAGCAGCGTCCAACGCCCGGCGACCATCATCACGTCGGCATCCGTCTCGCGCACGAACCGGGCGAGCATCGCGCTCTGGTTCATGCCCGCCCCGAACGAGCGGATCACGCCCTGGTCGCGCAGGTCGCTGAGCGCGGGGAAGGCGCCGTCGAGCGCCTCGGCCTCGAAGTCGTCGGGGTCGTGCACCAGCACCAGGTCGATCCGATCGAGGCCGAGCCGCGTGAGCGAGTCGTCGATCGAGCGCAGCACCCCGTCGCGCGAGTAGTCGCGCACGCGCCGATGATCGGCGGGCACGGCGAACAGGTTGTCGATGTCGGTGCGGCCCGCGGCATCCTGCGGCACGAGCAGCCGTCCGACCTTGGTCGAGACGATGAACTCCTCGCGCGGCAGCGCCCTCAGGCTCTCCCCCAACCGCCGTTCGGCCAGACCGAGACCGTAGTGCGGGGCGACGTCGAAGTAGCGGATGCCGCCGGCCCACGCCGCGGGAACCACCGCGGGCCAGGCGTCGTCGGCGAGCGCGCTGTAGAGGTTGCCGAGCGCGGCCGCGCCGTACCCGATCGGCGGGGCCGAGAGTCCGCCGCGACCGATGCGCACGGGAACGGGACGGGTCACGAGACGATCAACCGCCCGAGCGCCTCGTCGTCCCACGCGATGCCGAGGCCCGCCGTGGTCGGCGCCCAGCCGCGACCGCCCTCGATGCGCAGCTCGTCGGTGGTGACGGCCCGCAGCTGCGGGATGTGCTCGAGGTAGAGGGCGTTCGGGATGGCGCACACGAGCGACACGTGCAGCTCCATGAGGAAGTGCGGGGCGACGGGGGCGTTGAACGATTCGGCCAGGTGCGCGATCTTGAGCCAGGGCGTGATGCCGCCGACCCGGGCGACATCGGGCTGCACGATCGAGGCGCCGCCGCGCTGCAGGTGCTCGCGGAAGTGGCCGATCGAGTACATGCTCTCGCCGACCGCGATCGGCACCGAGGTCGACCGGGCGAGCTGGCGATGGCCCTCGATGTCTTCCGCGGGCAGCGGCTCCTCGAACCAGAAAACATCCACCTGCTCGAACAGGCGCGCACGGCGCACCGCCTCCGACACCGTGAACGACTGGTTGGCGTCGACCATGATGTCGAGGTCGTCGCCGACGGCGTCGCGCACGGCCCGCAGACGCTCGAGGTCCTGGTGACCGCGGGGCTTGCCGACCTTGATCTTCACCCCGCCCATGCCGCGCTCCTTCGACGCGACCGCGTGCGCGACGAGCTCGTCGACGGTGAGGTGCAGCCATCCGCCCTCGGTGTCGTACATCGGGATCGACGGCGAGGCACCCCCACCCGCGACCCACAGCGGCAGACCCGCACGCCGCGTCTTCGCATCCCACACCGCCGTGTCGACCGCGGCGAGCGCGAGCGCGGTGATCGGTCCGACGGTGGTGGCGCGGGTGATGCCGAACAGCGCGAGCCACACCGCCTCGGGCCGCTCGGCCTCCAGCCCGATCAGTGCGGGCAGCAGCGTCTCGCGCAGCAGGCTCAGCACCGCCCCGCCGCCCGTGCCGATCGTGTAGCTGTATCCCACACCCTCGGTGCCGTCGGCCGTGCGGATCCGCACGAAGATCGTCTCCTGCTTGACGAAGGTCTGCAGGGCGTCGGTGCGCACGGTCTCGACCGGCAGGTCGACGAGCTGCGCCTCGACGTGCACGATCCGGCTGCCCGCCGTCACATCGGCGAAAGCAGCGTGGGCCGTGGTGGTGGTGGCGTCGAGGATGCTCGAGCCGGTGTTCTGCGATGCGTTCATCATCGTCCTCCGAGTCCGCCCAGGGTGACCCCCTTGATGAGCTGCCGTTGCAGCAGCAGCACGAGGATCAACGAGGGGATGACGGCGAGCGTCGACGCCGCCATGAGTAGCGACCATTGCGTGCCGAACTGGCCGGTGAACATCCCCAGCCCGAGCGGCACGGTCGCCATGTCCTGTGTGTTGATGATGATCAGCGGCCACAGGTACGAGTTCCAGTAGCCGATGAACGAGAAGACCGCGAGCACGCTCAGCGGTGCGACCAGCTGCGGCAGCAGCACCGACCAGAGCGTGCGCAGGCGCGAGGCGCCGTCGATGAGCGCGGCCTCCTCGTACTCGATCGGGATCGTGAGGAAGAACTGGCGCATGAGGAACGTGCCGAACGCGGTGAAGGCGAACGGGATGATGAGCGCGCCGTAGGTGTCGTTCCAGCCCCAGCTGTTGATCATGATGAACAGCGGCACGACGAGCACCTCCTGCGGCAGCACGAGCGTGAGCACGAACAGCAGGAAGAGCTTGTCGCGGAACCTGAAGCGCAGCCGCGAGAAGGCATAGGCCGAGAGCACGGCGACGACGACCGAGAGCGCGGCACCAGCGATCGCGACGATGAGCCCGTTGAGGATGAAGCGCCCGAAGGGCACGACCGTCCACGCCTCGACGAAGTTCGCCCAGCGGATCTCGGACCCGAAGATCTGCGGCGTCGCCGTGAAGACCTCGTTCTCGGGCTTGAGGGCCGTGAGGAACATCCAGATGAAGGGGAACGCGAAGATCAGCGCGACGAGCGCGATCGCGGCGGTGTTCAGCCACTCCTTGAGGGTCGATCGGCGTTGGTGCCGACGGCGCGGCAGGATCAGCAGCGCGGTCGCCGAGAGGTCACGATCACTCATAGTTCACCCACTTGCGCTGGCCGACGAACTGCAGGGCCGTGATGAGCATCACCACGACGAAGAGGATCCACGCGAGAGCGGAGGCGTAGCCGAGCCGGTCGAAGACGAAGCCGTTGCGGTAGAGGTACAGCACGAACGTGTTGGTGCTCTCGCCCGGGCCGCCCTGCGTGAGGAACAGCGGTTGGACGAACACCTGGAAGGCCCCGATCATCGTCATGGTCGAGCAGAAGAAGAGCGAGGGCGAGAGCAGCGGGAGGATGATGTACCGCAGTCGCTGCCAGGCGCTGGTGCCGTCGATGCGGGATGCCTCGAGCAGCTCTTTCGGGATGGCGCTGAGTCCCGCCGACAGCACGATGACGTTGTAGCCGAACGACTGCCACACCGACATCGCGATCACCGAGGGCAGTGCCCAGGCCGAGTCGGAGAGCCAGTTGGGTCCGTCGATACCGACGGTGGCGAGCATCGAGTTCACGAGCCCGTCCTGCGAGAGCAGCAGCCGCCAGACGAGGGCGTTCGCGACCATCGGGGTGATGACCGGGAGGAAGAAGATCACCCGCCACGCGCCCGCGGCCTTCATACGGGTGTTGAGCCAGAGCGAGATCGTGAGAGCGACGAACAGGTTCAGCGCCGTGTAGACCACGGCGAAGATGACCGTGTTGCCGAGCACCGTGTAGAAGGTCGGGTCGCGGAACAGCTTGACGTAGTTCTCGAGGCCGATGAAGTCCGGGTTCCCGAACAGCTTCCAGTCGAAGAGGCTGATGAAGGCCGACCCGAACAGCGGGGTGAGGATGAAGAGGACGAACCCGATCATCCCGGGGGCGAGGAACGCGACCGCCACCCACCCGTTCCCACGCCGACGCGGCAGCCGCGGCCCCGGCGGGGCGGGGGCGCCGATGGGCACCCCCGCCACGCCGGGCATCGCGGAGGAGGCCGTGGCCTCGCTCCGGTCGCTCATGATCGCCATCCGCTCAGCCCGCGACCGAGTTCGTGATCGTGTCCATGATCTCCTCCGCCGTCAGCTCACCCCGGTAGCCCTGCACGCCGTACTGCGTCATCAGGGTCTCGACCTGGTTCCAGGTCGGGGTGGTGCGCTGCGGGGTCGCGTTCGAGAGCAGAGCCTCGACGACCTCCGACGAGCCCTCGGTCTTGCCCTCGGCCCAGGCCGGGAGCGCCTCGATGCGGGCGGGAACGATGCCGCGGGCCTCGGCCTGCTTCTCCTGCACCGACAGCGAGGTGAGCGCCTCGATGGCCGCGAACGCCTCGTCGGGGCGGTCGCAGTTCGCCGCGATGCCGAAGCCGGAGCCGGCGGTCATCGCCGCGGCCTCACCGCTGGTCGACGGAACGATCGAGACGCCGAGGGTGAAGTCCGCGGCATCCGCGAAGCTGCCGTACATCCACGGACCCTCGATGAGCATCGGCACCTCGCCGCTCGTGAACGCCTGCTGCGAGACCTCCGAGCCGTCGGCGGCCTCGGGTGCCTTCGCGACGCCCTCGACCGCGACGAGGTCGAAGAAGCTCTGGATCTGCTCGACGAACTCGGGGTTGGTGAGGTCGAGCTCGCCGTCCTCGGTGACCGCGGGCACGCCGTCGGCCAGCGACCACGCGTTCGGGATGAAGATGCCGGGCGCGAGCGCGAGGCCCTTCTTGTCGCCGTCGGTGAGGGCCTTGGCATCCGACACGAACTGGTCGCGCGTGTAGGTCGCACCCGGCAGTTCGAGGCCGGCGGCCTGGAACGCCTCGACGTTGTAGAACAGCACGATGGGCTCGGCGTCGTAGGGGATCGCACGGATCGTGCCGTCGACCGTCATGCCGCTGAGCATCGACTCGTCGATGTTCTCGATGTCGAAGCCGCTCTTCTCGATCAGGTCGTCGAGGGGCATGAGCAGGTCGCCGAGCTCCTGTGCGCGGGCGGCCTGGGTGGTGAGCAGACAGGGCGGGTTGGCGCCCGAGAGGCGGGTCTTCACCTTGGTCCAGTAGTCGGAGAAGCTCGGTCCCTCGACCGAGATGTCGAGGTCGGGATCCTCGGCCTGCGCCCCGGAGATGAAGTCGGCCCACTGAGCCTGGTCGCCTTCGCTGGCGGCCCAGGTGTAGAGCACGAGCGGGCCGCCCGCCTCGCCGCCGCCTCCCCCGCCGCCGCCGCTCGCGCACCCCGCGAGAGCGAGGGCGCTGAGGCCGGCGACGCCGGTGAGGACGAGGCGCTTCGCGCGCCGGTTCGAGACTGCATTCATACTGACTGCCTCCTTCATTGGATGCTGCAACTGATGCGTGTGTTGTTGAGGGGGTATTGCTCGGGTTACTGCGGGTATCACTCGGTGGAGAAGTCGATGGCGATGACGTCGATGAGGGCACCGCTGGGGGATGCCGGCGCGACGATGCGCAGCTCGCCGGAGTCGTCGCCGGCGGTGGAGGCCTCGTGCACCTCGAAGCTGGCGTCGTGCTGCAGTTCGAGGCCGTCGGCGAGGCGGTGCACGCGGGTGATACGCCGCACCGGCAGACCGCGCACGATGATCTCGTCGACCGGGATCGCGGTCAGGTGCAGGTAGAGGCGCCCCTCGCGGGCGGTGGTCGGGCCGTGGAAGTCGATGCCCTGCGTGGGCTCCACGCCGATCACGGATTCGGCGTGCGCGTGCATCCAGTCGGCGAACTCCTGCAGGCGCTCGTTCTCGACCTCGGGCAGGGTGCCGTCGGGGCCGGGGCCGACGTTGAGCAGCAGGTTGCCACCGCGCTCGACCACGTCGATGAGGGTCACCAGCAGCGACCGCGCCGACTTCTCGTTGTCGGGGTGCGTGCGCCAGGCCCAGTGGTCGCCGATCGTGAGGCACAGCTCCCACGGTCCGGTGGGCACCGTGAGCGGGAACCCCTGCTCGGGCGTGCGGTAGTCGCCCTGCCCGGGGAGGCGGTCGTTGATCACGACGTCGGGCTGCAACTCCTTGATCAGGCGACGCAGACCCGGAGCGGTCCACTCCGCCGCCGAGCGCTCCCAGTCGCCGTCGAACCAGAGCAGGTCGATCGTGCCGTAGTTCGTGAGCAGCTCGGTCAGCTGCGCCCGCACGTACTCGAGGTAGCGCGACCACTCCTCGGGGCTGGAGCGACGGTGACGATCCGTGGCATCCGGGGTGTCGGCGAACTCGGGCATGCCGGCGGCGGGCCAGTGCTCGAGCTTGTAGGGCAGGTCCTCGTCGCGGAACGCCGGGTAATCGGGGTGGTTCCAGTCCGGGAGGCTGTAGTAGATGCCGACCTTGAGGCCCTCGGCGCGCACGGCGTCGACGAACTCGCGGGTGATGTCGCGACCGAACGGGCCGTGCTCGACCCCGAAGTCCGACTGCTCCGTGAAGAACATGTTGTATCCGGCATGGTGGCGCGCAGTGAAGACGACGTAGGTGGCACCGGCCGCCTTCGCACGGCGCGCGAGGTCGGCGGCATCCCAGTTCTGCGGGTCGAACGTGGGCGCAGTGGCCTGGTATTCGGCGACGGTCACCGCGTCGTCGACGGCATCCACGCCCGGGATGATCGAGCGGCCGACCAGCGGCCAGGAGATCTCGATGCCCTGCTGGGATGCCTGGTCCCAGTGCACGAAGATGCCGAAGCCCGCGCCGCTGAACCATTCACCGCCGGGGATGCGGGTGGTGGGGCGTCGGAAGTCTGCCGGTGTCATTGAAGCTCCTCGTTGAGTTCCAGATTTCCTATAGGATAGGTGATAGTCGAAGCAGTTCACAAGGGTGTGACGAAAGGTGCCGATGATGGCCATGTTCAAGACCGATCCCGTTCGCCCCGCGGAGTACCGCGCGTTCGAGCGCCCGCTGCCGGAGTGGTTCCGCGGCTCGGCGCTGGGGATCTTCGTGCACTGGGGGCCGTACTCGGTTCCCGCCTGGGCCGAGCCCACGGGCGAGCTCGGGGCCGTGCCGCGCGAGGAGTGGTACGCCCACAACCCCTACGCCGAGTGGTACGCCAACACGATCCGCATCGAGGGATCGCCCGCGCACCGGCACCAGCAGGAGGTGCACGGCGGAGCCCCCTACGACGACTTCCTCGACCAGTGGAAGGCCGAGGAGTTCGACGCCGACGAGGTGCTCGCGGTCGTCGCCGCGACCGGCGCCGGGTACTTCATCCCCACCACCAAGCACCACGATGGCGTCACCCTGTGGGACGCCCCGGCCACCGACGGGCGCAACACCGTCGCCCGCGGACCGCAGCGCGACCTGATCGCCGAGTTCGCCGACGCCACGCGCGCCCGCGGCCTGCGCTTCGGTGTCTACTACTCCGGCGGTCTCGACTGGCACTTCTCCGACCTGCCGCCCATCGACCGCGACGACGCCCCGGCCCCCGACGACCTCGCCTACGCCGAGTACGCGCACGATCACGTCATCGACCTCATCGACCGCTATCGACCCGACATCCTCTGGGGCGACATCCGCTGGCCGCAGGCCGGGATCGAGCCCGGGCCGAAGAGCCTCGCGCACGCGTTCCAGGAGTTCTATGACGCGGTTCCCGAGGGCGTCGTCAACGACCGGTGGGGCGAGTCGCACTGGGACTTCCGCACCAGCGAGTATGTGCACGGCACCGCGGTCGAGGTCGGCGAGGCGTGGGAGAACTGCCGCGGCATCGGCCTCTCCTTCGGGCACAACCGCAACGAGGGTCCCGAGCACCTTCTCACCGCCGACGAGGCCGTGCGCCTGCTCGTCGACGTCGTGTCGCGCGGCGGCAACCTGCTGCTGAACATCGGGCTCGAGGCATCCGGTCGCATCCCCGACGCGCAGCGGCAGACGCTCGAGGGGCTGGGCGAGTGGAACCAGCGGTTCGGGCATGCCGTCTTCGGCGCCCGGCCCGAGCCGCGCCTGCAGCCGTCGGACGAGCCGTGGGTGCGCTGGACCCGCACCGACGGCGCCGTGCACGCCGTGACCGATCAGCCCGGAAGCATCCGCCTGTCCGATCCCGACCGCCTGCTCGATGAGTCGAGCGCGCGCATCGGGGACTTGCCGGTGCCTGCCTCGCGCGACGGAGATGCGATCGTGGTGGAGGTGGCGGATGCCGCGACCCCCGTCGCGATCTCCTTCCGCCCGCGCGACTGACCCGCACGACCGACGAAAGGATGCCGCATGCGCATCGCCCTGCACTCCGAGATCCGCGACGGCGCGATCGACGACTACCGCACGCACCACGCCCGGATTCCGGATGCTCTCGCCGCGACGTTCGCGCGCATCGGCATCCACGACTGGACCATCTGGCGCTCGGGCCAGCGGCTGTTCCACCTGGTCGAGTGCGATGACTGGGATGCCGCCGTCGCCGCGCTCGACGAGGACCCGGCGAACGCGGAGTGGCAGAAGGACATCGGCCGTTTCGTCGAGCTGTTCCGCGGAGCCGACGGCGCCGAGGGCTTCGCCCCGATCGAACAGGTCTGGGACCTCCGCGCCCAGGTCGGCTGAGATCCTTCGTCTCGTCGCTTCGCTCCTCGCTCAGGGACCGAGCCGCCGGTTCCTGAGCGAGCGAAGCGAGACGACGGGGCGGGCCCGCGCCGCTGACAAGAACTGGGTCGCTGAGCCTGTCGAAGCGTCCCCCACGCGAACACCCTGTCCTCTCAAAGCAGCTCCATCGCCGCCGTCACCAACAGCACGCCACCGCACACGATCATGAACGCGCCCACCACCGCGATGCGCACGATCGGGCGTCCGCGAATCGAGTCGTCAGCCACTGGCTCTCCATAGAACATGCGGAGACCGCGATACATGAGCCGCATGAAGGGCCGTCTCACCAGGATCGCGATGATCCCGACGGCGACGAGCACTCCCCCGATGATGAGGTCAGGATTCACTCGCACGGCTCCGCACTGTACGACCCGTCGGCGCGCATCCATCCGTCCGGCTGCCAGTCCTCGATCGACGCGACATCATCCTCGAAGAAGAACTGAGCGAACGACTGCACTCCGTCAACTTCGAGAGTGACAGCGATGTTGTCCGGATCCGAGGGGTATCCGGAATCGGCCGTGACGGTCAGCCCCGCAGGGAGCGCGGCGGTGTCGATGACCGATCCGCGGACGATCTCCGCCGAGCCCGACGCTTCGAACGAAACGTCGCCGCGCGCGGTGTTCGATCGCCGCGCCACCCACATGTCAACGAAGACGAGCGTTCCGGGATCACCGCAGTACGCGATGGCCAGATTCCCGTCCACCTTCGACAACTTCAGCGGCGAGTTCGTGTACTCGCCCGGGAACGGGAGGTTGCACCCGGTGAGCCCGACAGCGAGCATCCCCGCTAGGCCGATACCGGCGCAGATCCTCCGGATTCGGTGAACATTCCCCTGAGGCGTCGTCGCGCGGTTCCGCACGACGGCCCCGTCGACCCCACCACCGTCGTGGTTCACCCGCACGGCTCTTCGCTGTACGACCCGTCCGCGCGCATCCATCCGTCCGGCTGCCAGTCCCCGATCGACGCGACATCATCCTCGAAGAAGAACTGAACGCTCGACTTCATACCGTCGACCTCGACAGTGACGTCTATGTTGTCCAAGTCTGCGGGGAATCCTGAGTCGTCCGCGACGGTCATTCCGGAGGGGAGGGAGGAAGGCCCGATGATCGTTCCGGTGAGAATCTCCGCCGTTCCTGACGCTTTGAAGGCGACCTCACCATACGAGGTGTCCGACCGTTGCGCCCACCACATAACGACATAGACGAGCGTCCCGGGATCGCCGCAGTAGGCAACGGCCGGGCTCCCATCCACCTTCGACAACTTCAGCGGCGAGTTCGTGTACTCGCCCGGGAACGGGAGGTTGCACCCGGTGAGCCCGACAGCGAGCATCCCCGCTAGGCCGATACCGGCGCAGATCCTCCGCATGCGCTGACTATACAACTGCGGCATCGAGCGGCCATGGGGCGGGGCCCTTCGACAGGCTCAGGGACCCAGTTCGTGTTCATCCCACGCCACTGGGTCGCTGACAAGAACTGGGTCGCTGAGCCTGTCGAAGCGTCCCCCTCGAGAACACTGTCGTGGCAGAGTAAGCCCGTGACGCGGACGTGGGTGCGAGAGCTCGGGGGCTGGGTGATGGCCGCCGCCGTGGCGCTCATCGTCGCGGCATCCGTCGCTTCCTCCGCCCGCGCCGACCTACTGTTCCGCGACGGCGACTCGCTCGTCGTGGCGATACTCTCGCGTTCTCTGCTCGCCGGCGATCCGCTCGACTGGGCGATGTCGAGCGTGCTGTTCCTGCCCGAGACGACGGTCTTCACCGGTCTCGACGTGGCGCTGCCGCTGGATGCGAACGCGCTCTTCGCCGTGAGCGCGGTCGTGAACCTGCTCGCCCTCTACGGCGCGCTGCGGCTCGTCGCCGGGCGACGGCGAGAAGGACGGGCACCGGTCGCCTGGTCGCTGGTCGCCCTCGCCGCGTTCGGCGCGCTCGCGATGACCGAGACATCCGCCTCGCGCGACGCCCTCGAACTCGCCTCGCTGCAGCTCACGACCACGTACTACTCGGCGACCGTCGTCGGGGTAGTTCTCGCGATCGGCATTGCCCGACGGATGCTCGACGGCGCCCGCCTCGTGCCGATGTCTCTCGTGCTCGGCGCCGTAGCCCTCGTTTCGACGCTGTCGAACCCGCTGTTCGCCGCCTGGGCGACCGTGCCGCTCGGTGCGATCGTGATCGCAGGCTCCCTGCGCACAGTAACGAGACGACGGATGCTGAGCATTCTCGCTGCACTCATCGGCGGCACGGCACTCGGCTTCGCCGCGCGTATTCCGTTCTCGGCATGGATCGCGAACACCGGTGCTGGATACGCCCAGCCCGACCTCTGGCGCGAGTCGATCGGTTACTACGCCGACCTGTTCGCGGCGCGTCTCTCGACGCCGCTCGGCGTCGTCGGGCTCCTCCTCGACCTCGCCCTGATCACGCTGGCCGTCGTGCAGACCGTGCGGGTCGACGACCCCGGCTCGCGATTCGTCGCCGTGGCTGCCTGGGTGTTGCCACTGCTGGTCGCCGTCGGCGCGATCGCGCTCGGCACGCACGCCGCGCGCTACCTGCAACCGCTCGCGTTCGCCCCGGTGCTCGCGCTCGTGGCGATGCCGGGCACGCTGCGGATGCCTGCACGACTCCGGCGACAGGCGGCGGCGGTCGCGTCGGTGATCCTGCTGGTCGGCGGCGGCCTCAGCATCCCCCGCCTGAGCGACGCCGCGAACGCCCCCGATGCGGATGCCGCGTGCGTGACCGACTGGGTCGAGGCATCCGCCCGCACCGGCGCCGGGCAGTTCTGGACCGTTCGCCTGCCCAAGCTCCACCTCGACGACCCGTCGCAGCTCGTGCAGGTCGATCACCAGCTCAACGGCTACGCGTGGCTCGTGAACCGGACGGACTTCGACGCCGAAACCGTGTCGTTCCTCGTCGAGGATGCCCAGACGGGCGCGTGGGATCTGCCGATCCAGGCGATCCCCGACGAGGTCGTCGACTGCGGCCGCTACCGGATCCTCGACTTCGGCGAGACGGAGCTGCCCCTGGGGCCGCAGCGCAGTTGACGTGCTGCGTGGTGGGTGCTTCGACAGGCTCAGCAACCCAGTTTTCGGCTCAGCAACCCAGTTTCCGCTACTGGGTCCCTGAGCCTGTCGAAGGGCCCCACCCCGAGAAGCCCCTCAGCGCGGCGGAACCCCGGTCGTCGTCCCGGGCCGGAACACGCACGTCAGGTTCTGCGTCTCCCCGGCCTCTCCGCCGAGCATCCGCGCGATCTGCTCGCCGGCGGCGCGCCCCTTCTCGACGGCCGGCTGCACGGTCGTCGTGAGCGACTGCCCGCCGAGCCCGTCGATCGCGATGCCGTCGAACCCGGCGACAGAGACGTCCTCCGGCACCCGCAGGCCGAGTTCCTGCGCGGCGCGGATCACACCGACCGCGAGCAGGTCGCTCTGCGCCAGCACGGCGGTGGGTCGGGTCGCGGCATCGGCGAGCAGCATCCGTCCGATGACGATGCCCTCGTCGATGAAGCTGCCGGATGCCGAGATCGCCGGAGCGTCGGGGAACACGCGACGCATGCCCTCGAGCCGGTCGACGGTCACCCCGACGGTCGCGGCGGCGAGGCGCTCGGGCGTGATGGGCGCGCGTTCGCGGTCGTGGCCGAGCGTGAGGGTGATGAGGGCGACGTCGCGATGCCCGAGGTCGTAGACATGCTGGGCAACTTCGGCCGAGGCATCCGCGTTGTCGAGTGCGATGCGGGGGATCGTGCCGTCGCCCGGGTCGCCCTCGATCACGACCACCGGCAGGCCGCGACCGCGCACCACCTCGACGGACTCGCGCGTGCGACCCGACCAGCCGATCAGCACGTAGGCGTCGACCGGTGCGCTGGCGAGACCCGGGCCGTCTTCGCCCGGCTCGTCGCGCATGAGCAGGATGCCGGCGCTGAGCTCGGCGAGCCCGTCGGCGAGACCGTCCATCATGGCGGTGGTGACGGGATCGAGGAAGGCGTTGCGCAGGTGCCCCTCGAAGACGACGGCGACGATGCCGCTGCGTCCGAGTCGCAGCGATGCGGCCCGCGGGTCGGGGCCGGCGTAGCCGAGGTCGGCGGCGGCGGCGAGCACGCGCTCGCGGGTGGCGTCGGCGACCTTGGCCTTGCCGCTGAAGACGACGGATGCCGTCGACGTCGCGACTCCTGCCTCACGGGCGACGTCGGCGATGGTCGCGCGCCGAGGCGGCTCCTGACTGCTCATGCTTCGAGAATAGCCCGCCCGCCTTTCCGCGCGTCGAATCGATTCGATAGGATGACGCCCATGGATGCCGTCCTCACCCGCTCGCAGTTCGTCCGCTGGCGCGCCGCGATCTTCGCGATCTTCATGGCCAGCGGTCTGTCGATCGCCACGTGGGCATCGCGCGTCCCCAGCATCAAGGCCGATCTCGACCTCGACAACGCGCAGGTCGGACTCATCCTGCTCGGCATGGGCATCGCCTCGATCATCGGCATCTCGACGAGCCCCGCCGTCATGGCCCGCACCGGCGCGCGCGTCGGCATGCTCACGATGATGCTGATGTTCTCGGCCGGCATCGCTCTCGTCGGCTTCGGGTCCACCGTGTTCGGCTCGGTGCCGCTCGTGCTCGCCGGCATGGTGCTCTTCGGATTCGGCAACGGATGCCTCGACGTCATGATGAACGTCGAGGCGACGGCGATCGAGCAGCAGATGGGCAAGACGGTGCTGCCGGTGTTCCACGCGTTCTTCAGCTTCGGCACCGTGATCGGCGCGGGAATCGGCGCCCTGGCCGCCTGGCTGCAGCTCACCGTCGCGACCCACGCCGGCATCATGGGCATACTGCTCGCTCTCGTCGCCGTCGCCACCTTCTTGCAGGTTCCCGTGCGCGAGGCCGCGCTCGATCCCGAACCCGCCGAGAAGCCCGCCTGGCGCGAGCGCCTGCACACCTCGCTCGAGGCGTGGCGCGAGCCGCGCACCTACCTCCTCGGCGTCGTCATGCTGGGCATGGCCTTCGCCGAGGGCGGCGCGAACGACTGGATCGCCCTCGGCACCGAGCAGGGTCACGGCTTCACGACGGGCACCGGTGCCATCGCCCTCGCCGTCTTCTCGGTCGGGATGACCGTGGTGCGCCTGTTCGGCGGACCCCTCGTCGACCGCTTCGGCCGGGTGGCGGTGCTGCGCGTGCTCGCGGTGTCGGCGGCGAGCGGGGTACTGCTGTTCATCCTCGCCCCGAACCTGCCCCTGGTGCTGGTCGGCGCGGCGCTCTGGGGCATCGGCGCCTCGCTCGGCTTCCCGATCGGCATGTCGGCCGCGGCCGACGACCCCGCCAAGGCCGCGGCCCGTGTCAGCGCCGCCGCGACCATCGGCTACGTCGCCTTCCTCGGCGGGCCCCCCGTGCTCGGCTTCATCAGCGAGCACATCGGCCTGCTCAACACGCTGTTCATCCTGGTCGCGCTGATCGTGGCATCCGGTCTGTTCTCCGGCGCCGCCCGCCCGCTCCGCGCCGACGAGAAGGTGTCTGCGACGAAGTAGGCGCGTCGGCCGCGCAGCATCCGCCCGCCGTATCGGAGGAGATCTCTCGCTACGCAGGAGCGGATGCCGGAATGGATCCTGCACAGTGCGAGATCTCCTCCCCAGCGCGCGTCGCGGACGCAGGGTGAGCACCCCACGCCAGCCCTGCGCAGACTCGCGAACCCGTCGCGCGAGAACCCGCGCGCGACGAAGTAGGCTCGTCGGGTGCGTCTCGTCATCGCCCGCTGCTCGGTCGACTACACCGGTCGGCTCAATGCCCATCTTCCGCTTGCCACGCGTCTGCTCGTGCACAAGGGAGACGGGAGTCTGCTCGTGCACTCCGACGGCGGCAGCTACAAGCCGCTGAACTGGATGAGCCCGCCGTGCACCCTCACCACCGAGGAGCCCGGCGAGGAAGAAGCGAGCGCCGGCGTCGTCGAGGTATGGCGGGTCAGCCACAAGAAGACCGGCGATGCGCTGCGCGTGCAGATCTACGAGGTCATCCACGACACCTCGCACGAGCTCGGCATCGACCCCGGCCTGCAGAAGGACGGCGTCGAGGCCGACCTGCAGCGCCTCCTCGCCGAGCAGGTCGAGCGCATCTCCGAGGGCGCGACGCTCGTGCGCCGCGAGTATCCGACGGCGATCGGCCCGGTCGACCTGCTGGTGCGGGATGCCGACGGCGCCGCCATC
This sequence comes from Microbacterium galbinum, assembly GCF_023101185.1. GTDB lineage: Bacteria > Actinomycetota > Actinomycetes > Actinomycetales > Microbacteriaceae > Microbacterium > Microbacterium galbinum. The sequence continues at coordinate 1,409,695 of NZ_CP078077.1, read as the reverse complement.
GCGGTCGAGATCAAGCGCCGCGGCGACATCGACGGCGTCGAGCAGCTCACCCGCTACCTCGAACTCCTCGGCCGCGACCCGCACCTCTCCCCCGTGCAGGGCGTGTTCGCCGCGCAGGAGATCAAGCCGCAGGCGCGCGTGCTCGCCGAGGACCGCGGCATCCGCTGCCTCGTTCTCGACTACGACGATATGAAGGGCATCGAGTCGGGCATCCCCCGCCTGTTCTGACGCCTGCCCCTACCTGCACGTCCGTGCACCGTGTGCGATCATGCGCCCCGCGCCCCATAGGCTGGAGGGCATGGCCTCCTCCCCTTACTCCTGCGTGCTGTGGGATGTCGATGGCACGATCGTCGACGCCTCGGTCGGCATCCTTCGCCGCCTGAACGTCGCCCTCACCCACTTCGGGCACCCGGCGCCGACGCGCGAGCAGCTCGTGCACTGGATCGGGCCGCCCATGTTCCAGTCGTTCCAGGACCAGGCGGGCATGACGCCCGAGCAGTCCGCCGAGGCCGTGTCGTTCTACCGCACGCTCGGCAAGGCCGACGGCTACACGACCGACGTCACCACCTACCCCGGGGTGACCGACCTGATCCACGACGTGCACGCCGCCGGCATCCCGCAGGCGACCGCGAGCTCGAAGCCCGAGAACCAGGTGGACGCCCTGATCGATCACTTCGACCTGCGCGCCGACTTCGTCACGACGGTCGGAGCGACGCCCGACGAGTCGACCCTCGCCTCGAAGACCGACATCGTGGCCGAGGCGTTGCGCCGCCTCGAAGAGCGCGGCGCCGACGTCTCGCGCCCGGTGCTCATCGGCGATCGTCACCACGACGTCGAGGGCGGCAACGCCAACGGCGTTCCGGTGATCTTCGTCGAGTGGGGCTTCAGCGACGCGCACGAGGGTGACGACGCGGCGTTCCGCGCAGCATCCGTCGACGAGCTGCGCGCACTGCTGCTCTCGGCCTGACGCCGATCGGTCGCGTACCCAACTCAGGAAGACTCGACCGATCGGGCGCGATTCGCGCCGGATCCGGCGGAAATCGCCCGTTCTTCCTGAGTTAGTGCACGCCGACCGCCACGCCCCGTGCCCCTGAATCACCCCGAAAAGCACAAAGCTCCCCGCCGGATGTCACCGATGGCGACGGATCCGGTCGGGGAGCGATGCTCCTGCCCGCTCAGAGGGGGCGGATGTTCTCTGCCTGCAGGCCCTTGGGGCCCTGCGCCACGTCGAACTCGACTCGCTGGTTCTCTTCGAGAGACCGGTAGCCGGAGGAATCGATTGCGGAGTAGTGCGCGAAGACGTCAGCGCCTCCGTCGTCGGGGGAGATGAAGCCGAAGCCCTTCTCCGAGTTGAACCACTTGACCGTGCCCTGGGTGCTCATGTACTGCCTGTTCTGCTGGAAAAAATAGCCGACGCAGGGATGCACCGACATCGCTAACGCTAGTGGAGGAGACCCCGAGGGCAATAGCCGCAATCAGAAGGTAATCCAAATGTTGCACGAGCGGCACGGTAGCGGGGGCGTCGTGCGCCGACGCCCCCGAGGACGGACCCTCGCTCAGAAAATGGTGTGGCCCTCACCGCGGGGGGAGCGATGAGGGCCGAAGACGACCGGAGGGTGCGTCAGATTCCACTGTACCTCTTTTTTTGGATCCGTGTCCCCCATTTGGGGGACAAATCTCAAAAAAAGTGCAATCATGTCGATAGCGGCCCCCTCGAGTAGCCCATTGGGGACTGACCTACTCGAGAGGGCCCAATCGCATGCACGGATCGTCTTGCCTCTGGGGAAGGCTTCCCGTCTTCTGGGGAAAGACGGAGACGATCGATCCCCATGTGCATGCATCTTCACCATAGGGGAGGAAGCACGAACACGCTACGACGGGGGCCGTGGCGGAAGCGGCAAGGGTGGGGAGACTGATCCGCAAGGATCGCAGGTTTCGGGAAGAGGCGGGGCGGACAGCACGGGGGCACCTCCGGCGTTCCGCCTCTCCCGAATCCGCGAGGCGCTCGAAGCTGAGTAGCCTGAGCGGGTGACCATGCTGAACAAGGACATGACGCTGTGCATCTCGCTGTCTGCTCGACCGAGCAACAACGGCACGCGCTTCCACAACTTCCTCTACGAGGCCCTCGACCTCAACTGGATCTACAAAGCCTTCGCGCCGACCGATCTCGCCCAGGCGATCGCGGGCGTGCGCGGCCTCGGCATCCGCGGGTGCGCGATCTCGATGCCGTATAAGGAAGACGTCATCGCGCTCGTCGACCGCATGGACGAGTCGGCGTCGGCGATCGACTCGGTCAACACGATCGTGAACGACGACGGCGTGCTCACCGCGTACAACACCGACTACTCGGCCATCGCCCAGCTCATCGAGGAGAACGGCTTGGATGCCGCAGCCTCGGTGCTGCTGAAGGGATCGGGCGGCATGGCCAAGGCCACAGCCGCCGCCTTCCGCGACGCCGGATTCGCGAACGTGACCATCGTCGCGCGCAACGAGCAGGCAGGGCGCACCCTCGCCGACCTGTACGGCTTCGCCTGGCAAGCGGATGCCGGAGACAGCACCGCCGACATCATCGTGAACATCACCCCGATCGGCATGGCCGGCGGGCCCGACGAGCACACGCTGTCGTTCTCGGAGGAGGCGGTGGCCGCGGCGTCCGTCGTCTTTGACGTCGTGGCGCTGCCCGCCGAGACGCCGCTCGTGCGCGCGGGGCGCGCGGCGGGGAAGACGGTCATCAGCGGCGCGGAGGTCGCGACGCGGCAGGCGCTCGAGCAGTTCGTGCTGTACACGGGCATCCGCCCGTCGGCCGAGCAGGTGCGCCAGGCCGAGGAGTTCATGCGCGCGCAGTAGTCGCCCGGGCGGGGCGCTTCGACAGGCTCAGCGACCCAGCAACCGGGTCCCGGAGCTTGTCGAAGGGCCCCACAAACTGGGTCCCTGAGCTTGTCGAAGGGCCCCACCCCGAGATCCTCAGACCGAGACGAGCTCGACCGACTCCGCGCGGTGCGCGCGCCGCGCCGCAGAGGCCGCCCGCGCCGCGAACAGCATGATCACCAGGGCGGATGCCGTGATCGCCGCGCCGATCCAGATGGGGGAGGTGTAGCCGAGCCCGGCGGCGATCCCCACCCCTCCGGCCCAGGCTCCGAGCGCGTTGCCGACGTTGAACGCGCCGATGTTCGCGCCCGAGGCGAGCGTCGGCGCACCACCCGCGAACTGCATGATGCGGCTCTGCAGCGCGGGAACGGTGCCGAAGCCGAAGCCGCCCATCGCGACGAGGATCACCATCGTCGCCGGCTGCGACCAGGCGAGCAGGGCGAACGCGACGAGCACGACGACGAGCGCCGCGATGAAGAGAAGGAGCGTGCGGTCGATCGAGCGGTCGGCGAGGCGTCCGCCGATCGCGTTACCGGCCACGAGGCCGACGCCGAAGAGCACGAGCAGCCACGGCACGGCCGCGGTGTCGAAGCCGGAGACTCCGGTGAGCGTGTACGCGACGTAGGTGAAAGCGCCGAACATGCCGCCGAAGGCGAGCACCGTGATGACGAGCGACAGCCACACCTGCCCGGAGCGGAACGCCGAGAGCTCCTGCCGCAGGCTCACGGCGGCACCGTCGGTGCGCGGCGCTTTGACGACCGCGGCGATCCCGATCAGGGCGACGACACCGATGACGGTGATCACCCAGAACGTCGCACGCCAGCCGAACTGCTGGCCGATGAAAGTTCCGAAGGGCACGCCCAGCACGTTCGCCGCGGTGAGGCCGGTGAACATGATCGAGATCGCACCGGCCTTCTTGTCGGGGGCGACGAGCTCGGAGGCGACGACCGAGCCGATGCCGAAGAAGGCCCCGTGGCACAGCGCCGCGACGATGCGCCCGATCATGGCGCCGGTGTAGTCGGGAGCCATCGCGGTGAGGGCGTTGCCGGCGATGAACAGCACGAGCAGCCCGATGAGCACGGCCTTGCGCGGTAGCCGCACCGTGGCGGCGGTGACGACGAGCGCTCCGACCGCGACGCTCAGCGCGTAGCCGGAGATGAGCCAGCCGGCGGTGGCCTCGCTCACGGCGAAGTCGGCGGCGACCTCGGGCAGCAGGCCCATGATCACGAACTCGGTGAGTCCGATCCCGAAGGCTCCGAGGGCGAGTGCGATGAGTCCGAGTGGCATGGTGGTGCTCCGTGGTGCTCTGATAAGGTAGTTGCAGACGCGGGATATTGCGTCCGGAACACAATGATTGCACGCGCAAGTAGTTTGCGTAAGCAACGACTTTCGGAGGTCACCATGGGCATCTCGGACGACGCCGTCGAGATCCGCGCACGAGGCTGGCGCACACTCGCCGCCCTGCACGGGATCATCGAGACCGAACTCGAACGCGCACTCGGAGCATCCGTCGGCCTGTCGGTCGTCGAGTACACCGTGCTCGATGCGCTCAGCCGCCAGGACGGCTGGCACATGCGGATGCAGCAGCTCGCGCGCGCGACCGCCCTCAGCCCCAGCGCCACGACCCGCCTCGTCACCCGCCTCGAGGACCGCGGGCTGCTGACCCGCATCCTCTGCGCCGACGACCGCCGCGGCATCTACACCGAGCTCACCGCCGCCGGGCGTGCGCTGTACGACCAGGCGCACCCGATCCACGACGAGACCCTCGAGCGCACGCTCGGCGACGCCATGGATCAGCCCGAGCTCGCCCCGGTCGTGCACGCCCTGCAGGGGAGTTCCGCGCTGGCGTGAGTCTCGCGGCGGGGCGCTTCGACGGGCTCAGCGACCCAGTTGCGTGCTCAGCGACCCAGTTGCGTGCACGGCGACCCAGTTTCAGACACAGCGACCCGTTGCAGAAGCTGGGTCCCTGAGCCTGTCGAAGGGTCCCACGCCGCCGATACCCTGATCGGATGAAGACGATCGGCGTTCTCGGCGGCATGAGCTGGGAGTCCTCCCTCGAGTGGTACCGGCTCGCGAACGAGCGGGTCGCCGCACGACTTGGCGGCTACCACTCGGCCCGCATCCTGCTCGACTCGCTCGACTTCGCCGAGATCGAGGCGCTGCAGGCGCAGGACGACTGGGACTCCGCGGGCGCTCTCCTCGCCGATCGCGCCCGCGCGCTCGAGGCCGCAGGTGCGGAGATCCTCGTGCTTGCGACCAACACCATGCACCTCGTGGCCGACCGGATCACGGATGCCGTCGGCATCCCCTTCCTGCACATCGCCGATGCCGCCGGCGCGGCGGTGTCGGGCGCGGGGCTCGCCACCGTCGGCCTGCTCGGCACCGCCTTCACGATGGATAAGCCGTTCTACGCCGAGAAGCTCGCGGCGCACGGCATCCGCACCCTCGTTCCGGATGCCGACGACCGCCGCACCGTGCACGCCGTGATCTACGACGAGCTGGTGCACGGCGTCGTGCGCGACGAGTCGCGACGGGCGTACGTCGAGGTCGTCGACCGGATGGTCGCGCGCGGCGCGGAGGGCATCGTCCTCGGCTGCACCGAGATCGAGCTGCTGCTGTCGGCCAGCGACGTGCCGGTACCCGTGTTCCCGACGACCTCGCTGCACGTGGATGCCGCGATCGCGGCGGCGCTGGCCGACTAGCCGCTTACTCCGCGCCCCACGGACCGGTCACGACGACCTTCCCGATCGTGCGCGAGGTCTCGACGAGCGCATGCGCCTCGCGAAGGGTCGCCGCATCGAGCGGCGAGAGAGTGGTCGTGAGCGTCGTGCTCACCTCCCCGGCGTCGAGGAGACCGGCGACGCGCGTGAGCAGTTCGTGCTGGTAGTCGTCGTCGGGCTCGTGGATGGGCCGGGTGAACATGAGCTCCCAGTGCCATGTGACGCTCTTGCCCTTGAGGGCGTCGATGCTGCCACCGGTCTCGTCGATCGACACGACTTCTCCGCGGGGGCGGATGACCGCGGCGATGGCGTCGATGTTGCCCGGGGTGAACGAGGTGAAGACGTAGTCGACGCCCCCCGGTGCGATCTCGCGGACGGCGTCGGCGAAGTCGCGCCCCACGACGTGGTCGGCGCCCATCCGCGTCACCCATTCCTCCGACTCCGGGCGGGAGGCCACGGCGATCACCGTGAGTCGCGTCAGCGCGCGGGCGAACTGGATGATCAGCGACCCGACCCCGCCCGCGGCACCGATCACTAGCAGGGTGCCCTCGCTGTCGGCGCCGAGGCGGAGCCGATCGAACAGCGCCTCCCAGGCGGTGATCGCCGTGAGCGGCACGGCGGCGGCCTCGGCATCCGTCAGCGATTCCGGTGCTGCGCCCACGATGTTCTCGTTCACGAGTTGGAACTGCGCGTCCGATCCCGCACGGTCGATCTGACCGGCGTAGAAGACGCGGTCACCCACGCCGAAGCGACGAGCGTCCTCGCCGACGGCGACGACGCGACCGACGGCGTCGAAGCCGAGCACACGCGGGGCATCCCCCTTCTTCGCCCGGCCGCGATTCTTGACGTCGACCGGATTGACCGAGACGGCGTCGACCGCGACGAGCAGGTCGTGTCCGTGGGGAACGGGAGTGGGGATCTCCACGTCGACCATCGAACCCGGATCGGATGCCGCACCGCCGGGCGCGTCGATCGCGAGCATGGTCGCGGGGAGTTCTGCGGGTGTCGTGGGGGACGTCTGTTCTGCCATGGCTCGACCATATCCAGTCCACCCCAGTTACCCGCAAGGGTCTCTAGTATCTTTCGGTTACCATTGCGGGATGACCACGCTCGACACCTGCGCGCTCGGCACCCCGCATGACGTCTACGACGCCCAGTGCCCGTGCCGCGGCGTTCTGGACCTGCTCGCCGACAAGTGGAGCGCGCTCGCGATCGGAGCCCTCGAAGACGGCGCACTGCGGTTCGGCGAACTCAAGAAGCGGCTCATGGGCATCAGCCCGAAGGTCCTCACCGCCACGCTCCGCCGCCTCGAGGACCGGGGCCTGCTCACGCGCGAGGTCTTCGCCGAGGTGCCGGTGCGGGTCGAGTACTCACTGACCGAGCTCGGCATCGATGCCGCTCGCCCTCTGCGCGGACTCCGCGACTGGGTCGAGTCGAACATCGAACGCTTTCCCGCGGTCTGAGGCCGCGCACCCTCGAAGCACCCTCGCCGGGGCCTGTCAACCGGGTATGCCGGCGCCGTCGACGGCGACGACGGTGGGACGACACCCACGGATCGGAGCACACGATGAAGGCACTCACCTGGCAGGGCACCCGCAACGTGACGGTCGAGGAGGTGCCCGACCCCGTCATCCAGGAACCGACGGATGCCGTCATCCGCATCACGTCCTCGGCGATCTGCGGGTCCGACCTCCACCTGTACGAGCTGCTCGGACCGTTCATCGACCGCGGCGACGTGCTCGGCCACGAGCCGATGGGGGTCGTCGTCGAGGTCGGCGCGGGCGTGACGAAACTCAAGGTCGGCGACCGGGTGGTCATCCCGTTCAACATCTCCTGCGGCGAGTGCTTCATGTGCACGCACGGGTTCCAGTCGCAGTGCGAGACCACGCAGGTGCGCGAGTACGGCAGCGGGGCGGCGCTCTTCGGCTACACCAAGCTCTACGGCCAGATTCCGGGCGGACAGGCGGAGTACCTGCGGGTGCCCCTGGCCGATTACAACCACATCCCGATCGGCGCCGACCTCCCCGACGAGCGATACCTCTTCCTCAGCGACATCCTCCCCACCGCATGGCAGGGCGTGGAGTACGCCGAAGTGCCCGAGGGCGGCACGCTCGCGGTGATGGGGCTCGGCCCCGTCGGTCAGTTCGTCGCTCGCATCGGTCGGCACCGCGGCTACCGGGTGCTCGCCGTCGATCCCGTTCCGGAACGCCGGGCAATGGCCGAGCGTCACGGCATCGACACCTTCGATCTCACCGACACGATCGTCGAAGAGCTGCGCGACCTCACCGAGGGCCGCGGCGCGGACGGAGTGGTGGATGCCGTCGGTCTCGAGGCGCACGGCAACGCCGGAGTGGAGTTCGTGCAGAAGGCGGTGGGGCTGCTCCCCGACGCCGCCGCGCGCCAATTGCTCGACAAGGCAGGCATCGATCGCCTCGCCGCCGTGTACGCATCGATCGACGCGGTGCGTCGCGGGGGAACGGTCTCGCTCAGCGGTGTCTACGCGGGAGACGCCGACATCATGCCCATGAAGACGCTGTTCGACAAGCAGATCAGCCTGCGCATGGGGCAGTGCAACGTCAAGCGCTGGATCGACGACATCATGCCGCTGGTGGAGGACGCCGCCGATCCGCTCGGGGTGATGGACCTGACGACCCATCACGCTCCGCTCGAGGATGCGCCCGGGCTGTACCGCACGTTCCAGAAGAAGGAGGACGGCTGCATCAAGGTCGTACTGCACCCGTCGGCGGCCTGAGGCCGTGCCCGCCCGGCCGGCCGCCGGCCCGCGAGGTCACGGGCGGCGTCACGGGCGGCGGTTGCCGACCCCCGGCTCGTCGTTGTGCGCGGAGTCGTAGGAGTCGGCGTCGGCGGATGCCGCGGCATCCGTGTCGTCGTCGACCCCCACTGCACCGGCCGCGCCGGAATCGGCACCGCCGCCACCCGCGGGCACGTCGTCCACCCCGACGCCGTCGCGCTGTCGTTGCTCCAGCAGCTCCGCGATGCGCTCCTCGGCCTCGGCTCCGGTCGGCATGTCTGCGCTCGAGTCCGACCCGCTCATGAGGTGCCGTCGGAAAGGTCGGCGGCCGAGACGTCCGACGGCGAGCTCGCGAGTCCGAGGTCGGGATCGGTGTTGACGCCGCCGCCGATCGCGTCCTGACCGGCGATGCGCTCCTCCGCAGACACCTCGTCGTCGGATTCGGCGTGCTCCTCCGCGATCAGGTCCTCCTCCTCGGGGCGGATCGCCGATTCCTCGGCGCCGAAGGAGTTGATGAGACCCTCGGGATTCGACATGTCGTGCTCCTCTCGTCATCGGTCGTGAGGATTCCAGCGTGCCCGCGACGGGCCGGGAACGGATGCCCGTTGACAGGCATCCGTTCGGCACGTAGACGTCGCGCTCAGTCGATCGACGCGCGGACGGTCTGCGAATCGGGACCGATCTGGCCCCAGGCGCTGCCGGTGAGGGTCTGGTCGCCGATGACGGCCGAGACCTCGAGGCGGTAGTCGCCGACCTGTTCGGCCCGGTCGTCGCTGAGCACGAACAGGCCGTCCGGCTGCCCCTCGACCGTGCAGACGAGCGCGGCATCCGTCGGCCGGCATTCCCACCCGGTCGGGGCCGCGACCACCGCGAGCCCCTCGGGCAGGGTGAGAGAGACGGTCGACGACTCCTCGCGCCCGGTGAGCGAGACGGCGAGAGTCGCCGTGCCCTGCCCGGTGATGTCGGAGGTGACGACGAGTTCGGAGACGATCGGCGCCGGGGCGGCGATCTGCTCGATCACGGGCGGCACGACGGCCACGCCCAGGATGCCGAGACCCGTGACGATCGCGAGCACCGGCCAGATGTTCCCCACTACCTGCCAGACGGATGCCGCGGCCCCACCCCTCACGCTCGGCGCGCTCGATCCGACCGACGACGATCCGGCCGACGGTTCGGCGTCGCGCGTGGGCTCCTCGGACGCCTCGGCACTGGTGGGGCCCAGCACGATGTTGCCGATCAGCAGCACGGCGGCGACGCCGAGCAGCGAGGCCGTGGTGCCGAAACGACCCCACGCGGCGCGGCAACGGGGGCAGTCGCGGATGTGCTCCATACCGGCCGAGTCCGCGGCCTCGTCGACGTCTTCGGTGACCACCGGGGGGAGTCTCGTGGCCGCGTGACGGCACTCGGCGGGCGGATCGTCCTCTTCGAGGATCACCCGGAGCATGGCGCGGCGCAGTCCCTTGCGGGCGCGCAGGCTGAGGGCGTAGATCGACGACGCCGGCCGCCCGAGCTCTTCTTCCAGCTCGGCGGGTTTGCGTCCGTCGATGATCGTGGCGCGCAGCACCTGCTGCTGATCGTCGGGGAGCAGCAGCAGCGCTGTGCGCACGCGACGGTACTCGGCGTCGAGCTCGATGTGCCGCGTGTCCTGCATCACCGTCGGCAGGTTGTCTTCGGTATCGACGAGCGGCAGCACGCGAGAGCGCGGCGAGCGGAACTCGTCGATCATGCGGTTGCGCATGGAGCGGATCACGTACGCCCCCGCCTTCTCCTTCGGTCCGGTGCCGCTCTTCCACAGCGAGAGCAGGCCGACGAGGGCATCGGCGAGCAGGTCGTCGGGGTCGATGCCGCTGGTGGCGAGTCGGCGAGCGGTGGTGAGAAGCATCCGCTGGTTGCGGAGCAGGAACATGCCGGCGGCCGCGCGATCGCCCGCGTTGGCGGCCGCGCTGAGCCGGTCGTCCTCCGCGTATTCGCGCAGGATCGCCGGATCGATCGTGCGCTGTCGTGCCCGTACTGCCATCTGACGACCTCCCCGATCATCATTGTCCTGCACTCCCGCACGCCCGGGACCAACGCGAATCGGCGGCACCGGTCATCCGGTGCCGCCGATTCGACGCGTGCGGTCGTCAGACCAACCGCCTCCCGCGCAGGAGCAATCCGGCCGCGCCGACGAGGAGCAGGCCCCCGCCGATCGCGATCGGAGCCCACGGCGCTCCGCCGCCGGTGAGCGCGAGGGTCGCGTCCGCCGAGGCGCTGCCGTTCGAGCTCGAACCCTCGCCGGGTGCGCTGCTGCCGCCGCCCGCCGGGTTCTCGGTACCGGGCTCATCGGTGCCGGGGTTCTCGGTGCCCGGGTTCTCGGTGCCGGGATCGTCCGTTCCGGGGTTCTCCGTTCCGGGGTTCTCGGTTCCCGGGTCGCCGGTCGAGGCGCGCAGGCTGACGGTCGCCTGCTCGGTGATCGCCTGGCCCAGGCAGTTGGTGAACACGGCGCGGTAGTACGTCGTGTCGGTGGGGTTCACCGAGATCGAGGTCGAGGTCTCCCCCACGATGTCCTCAAACGGGCCTCCCGCCGTGAGCGCCTGCTGCCACTGCACGGTCGGTGCGTCGTCGCCGTCGGCCGCGGCCGTCAGCGTCGCCGACTGACCGGCCACCACGACCGAGGGCGTGGGGCTCTCGGTGATCGTCGGGGCGGAGCCGAAGACATAGCCGTCATCGAAGACCACGGATGCCGCGACGCCGAACTGCGTGTACGAGACGGCCACGTCGGACGGTCCGCAGTACGCGGGCGTCGTGACGCTCCAGGCGCCGTCGCTCTGCACGAGGTCGGTGCCGGGGATGCCGTCGAAGGTCACGCCGGTGACGGTGACCTCGGTGCGCACGAGCCCGGGGGCCCGACGGTTCTGGTTGGTTCCGTCGCCGAGCATGCCGATGCTGTTGATACCCCACGAGTACGTCTTGCCGTCGGAGCCGGTGGCGAGCGCGTGCTGCGAGCCGGCGTCGATCGAGGTGAACGTCACTCCTGCGGGCAGCTGCGCGAGACCCGGAACGTAACGGCCGGTCGTGGTGCCGGTGCCGAGCGTGCCGTTGCCGTTGGCGCCCCACGAGTAGAGCTGACCACTGCCGTCGAGAGCCAGGGAGTACGACGAACCCGCGCTGATCTGCGCGATCGTCACCCCCGCGGGGATCGCGCTGATCGCGGGGGTGAGCACGGGGTCGCCCGAGGTGTCGCCGTTGCCGATGGGTCCGCCGAGGTTCGAGCCCCAGGCGTAGACCTCGCCGGTGGAGGCGAGTGCCAGCGCGTGGCTGTTGCCCGCCGAGATCTGCGTGAACGTCACGCCCGCGGGTGTCTGCACGAGAGCGGGGGTCGCCCGGTCGTTCTGCGTGCCGTCGCCGAGCGTGCCGCCGTAGTTCATCCCCCAGGCGTAGATCGATCCGTCACTCGCGAGGGCCAGCGAGTACGTGCTCCCCGCGTCGACGGTTGTGAAGGTCACGCCCGCCGGGGTGGGGAGCTGCACCGGAGCGGTCCGCTGGGTGGTGGTGCCGTCGCCGACGCGCCCCTGCCCGTTGTAGCCCCAGCCGTAGAGAAGGCCGTCGGAGCCGACGGCGAGCGAGTGGTACGAGCCCGCATCGACATCGGTGAAGGTGATGCCCGCGGGCATCTGCACCGCGACGGGCGCGATACGGCTCTGGATGTCTCCGTCGCCGAGCTGCCCGTAGAAGCCCTGCCCCCACGAGTAGGCCTGGCCGCTCGGGTCGAGGGCGATCGCGAAGCCCTCACCGCCCGCGACCTCGGTGAAGGTCACTCCGGCGGGCGCCGCCACCCGCACGGGGGTGGGGCGGTTCGTGGTGGTGCCGTCGCCGAGCTGTCCCAGCGAGTTGAGGCCCCAGGCGTAGGCGTTGCCGTCGTCGCCGAGCGCGTACGACGGTCCGAGGTCGGCCGAGACGTCCGTGAACCGCACACCGATCACGGTGTCGCTCACGGTCGCGCCCCCGATCGTCGGGCCGGCGTCGGGCATCGGTGCGGCCGAGGCCGCCAGCGGTGACAGAGCCACCACCGCTGCGGCGCCGAGGACCGTGGCGATCCCCAGTCCGCGAGTCGGGCGTCTGCGCGTCGAGCGCGCGTCTTTCGTGTACTCCCCCATCGGTTTCCTCATCTCCGGGCGCACGACGGCGCCCCTCCCCTCGGTCGGCAGGGTGGCCGACCAGGTCGGCCTGGGTAGCCGACGCATAAGTGACAACGGATGAGCGCAGAGAATCTGACGCACCGTCGTCACGGAGGCTACTGGGGTTCCGGAGATGTATGCAACTGAATACTTCTTTACCGCTGAACGTGTATTCAGTGGAACTCATGTGCGGCCGTTCCGCACACGACGGAGCGCCCGGGCATCCGCTCTCTCGAGGGATGCCCGGGCGCTCTCAGGGCGTCAGCCGCCGGCTACTCGGCCGTGCGACGTCGACGGATCACGAAGAACGCACCCGCGGCGATCAGACCCAGTGCGAGCACCAGGAACCCGACCGCGAGCCCGCCACCGGTGATGGCGAGGCCCGGCACCGGCGGAGCCGGAGTCTGGGTGGGCGGTACGACCGGAGTGATCGACGCGGCCGCATCGTCGGCCACGACCACCGGCTCGCCATCGATGTCGACGGATGCCGTCGCAACGTTCGTCAGCCCCTCGGTCAGCTCGTGCTCGACCACGAACACCCGCGTCTCACCGACGGCGAGGGTCTCGATCGTGGTCTCCTCGAACGAAGTCGCCAGCGGGTCGGACACCACGACGTTCGTCAGCGGCGTCTCGCCGGTGTTGGTGACGGCGATGCTCCAGTAGATGATCGTGCCGGCCGGCGCCGTGACCGTCTCCGACCAGGGGCCGTCCTCGTTCAGCGACACCTGCTTCACGATCTCGAGTCCCACCGCTCCACCGGTGTACCACGACGAGTCCGCCGCATCGACGGGGGCCGCATCCGGGATCGGCGTGCCCTCCTCATCCGACGGCACTCCCGTCGCGGTCGCGGTGTTCTCGTAGAGCCCCTCGATCGCGGTGCCGCTCGCCGTGAACGTCACCGATTCACCGGGAGCCAGCGCGCCGTCGAATCCGTCGGGCGCGAACACCTCGACGGCCTCACCGTCAGACCCGATCGCGCCGCCGATGTCGGCGACGGTCACATCGGTCAGCACCGTGTTACCGGTGTTGGTGACGACATAGCTCCACTGCACGTTCGATCCCTGGGGAACGACCGGTGCGGCATCCGAGCTCGGAACGTCGATCCCGTTCGTCGTCTTCACGATGCCGATGCCGGGTGCCGACGAGATCGTCACCACTGCCGGGTTCGACTGGAACGCCACCGCGTTGCCGCTGTAGATCGCCGTCGCCGAGATCTCGTTGTCGGCCGACTGCGCCGCCATCGTCTCGCCCTCGACCGAGGTCGGGACGATGAGCGTGAAGTTCGCGCCCGTCGCCATCGTCGGCACCAGCACGCGGAACGCCGCGGCCCCGGTCGGGTCGGTGGTCCACGTTCCCGTGGTCGCCGAGGCCGCGTCGGTCGAGTACTCCACCGTCGCACCCGTCGGGATGCCGGTGACCGGGCCCGCGAGCGTGACCGAGAAGTCGTCGCCGTCTGCGACGTTCGGCAGGCGGTCGAAGTAGACCGCGTCCGACACCGTGCCCGGCAGCACGTTGCTCACGAAGATGCGCCAGAACGCGTCCTCGTTCACCTCGCTGCTAATCGCGTACGGTCCATCGACGGATGCCGACGACAGCTTGTCGATCAACACGCCACCGGCGGTGTTGATCGTGGTCAACGTCTGCGCGTAGGCGATGACGCCGCGCACGGGGTCGAAGTCGTTCAGATCGGTGTTGAAGAACGGGTTGTAACCGATCATCGGCACCGTCGCCGCTCCCGTACCGCCGTCGGCGACGCTGAGGAAGCGCGGGTCGTTCGTATGCACCCACGACTGCGGGGCGATGGTGGTCGCGGTCGGGTCGTACGCCTCGGCGAGAACGGTGACCGGGATGTCGTACATCCAGCCGGTGTTCTCGACGCCGCGGTGGTTCGCCACCCCGGGCGCACGCATCGGCGGCACCTCGTCGAACGTGAACTCGACGACCTGCTGCTCGCAGCCGTCAGCGTTCGTGATGCGCTTCGACGCATCGACCGTCACACCCGAGCCGATCGCCGGAGCAGGAGTCGGGATACCGAGCGTGGGCGGGTTCACGGGAGAGATCTGCTGGGTCGAGTCGTACAGCACACCGCAGGGCAGCAGAACCGACATCACCGAGTCCTGGTAGACCTCGCTGGGGTTCTGGTTGACGATGCCCGCGCGATAGGTTCCGGTCCCGCCGACGCTCATCGACGAGGGGCCGTCGATCCGCGTGGTCAGGTAGACGGAGTCAGCGGGCGTGAAGGAGTAGTCGTCCTCGGCGGTCATGGAGCTGTCGCCGTTGCGCACGCTGAGCGTGTTGTCCACCGGTCCGACTGGCGCTCCTGCAGGTGCGGGAGCTTCGATGATGCCCTCGGAGATCGACCGGAACACCGGCTGCCCCGCCATGGTCACCTGCACCTCACTCGCCAGCGGAACCGTCTCCGCGCCGGGCGCGACGACGATGCGCCATCCGCTCAGCGTCTCGCCGGCCGCGAGTCCCAGCGAGACGCCCGCATCCCACCCCTCGGAACCCACGACATGGGCGACGAACCTCGCCGACGCGCCCGTGCCGCTCGCCGGCGTCACGCTGCGCCAGGTCGGCGATCCGTTGACCTGGTACTCCAGGGTGTACGGAAGGTCGGCCGCGGCGAGCACGCCGTTGAAGGCGACATCGAGGTTGAGGACGTTGTAGTGCTCGAACCACGCGGCATTCGGGCTGCCCGCCGCGCCCGAGTCCTCCAGGACGAGGGCGTCGAGGTTCGGCGTTCCCACCGGGCCGATGTAGGCGCCCTTCATCACGACCGCGAGCGACAGGTACCCTGCGGAACTCCCGCCGAAGAGGAACTCCTTCGACGCGGCGACGCCGGGTGCATTGCCGTCGGTGAAGGGAACCGACTGCACCGATGCGGGCGACCCGTCGTGCCAGACGCCGTTCGCGTCCTGGGTGCGAAGATCGACCGTGTTCGTGGGCGGACGCACCAGCCCCGGGAACGACTCCTCGGGGTACCGAACCGTGATCGAGATCGCATTGCCTGACATGTCGATCGATCCGAAGGCGTAGAAGACGGTGTCGTTCGACCATTTGACGGTCGGGAACGCCGACACGTCCCACGAACCGATTCCGGCGTTCGAACTCACGAACTCGACCCCGGCGGGGAAGGTGTCGATCAGTTCCTGCGCGTGCGAGGCGAAGGTCCCGGGGATCGGGCCTCCGACACCGATGTTGAACTTGTAGGTCACGGTGCGGTTGTCGCTACCCGTGAGCGTCTCGAAACCCTTCGCCGCGTCGTAATCGTTCGAGCCGGTCAGCACCGTCTCGACCGGGTCAGACGTCACGGCGCCCGAAGGCCCACCGGTACCGGTGATCGAGGTCGCGAAGACCTCACCCTCGTAGCGGTCGTTGTAGGGCTGCTGGCGCACCGTGTACGCCACGCTGAGCGGGTCGGTGTCGGTGTCGTTCAGAGTGATCGTGAGAGCGCGCGTGCCCGCATCGAACGAGCAGCTCGCGATGGGCGACGATCCGCCGATCGGGCAGGACTCGAAGGCGAGTCCCTCCGGAATGGTCGTCGTCAGCACGACGCCGCTGTGCGTCGTCGCCGGTCCCTCGAAGTCGAGGGTCGCCGTGTAGTTGAACGACTGGCCCACAGGTACCGACTCCGGCGCCTGCAGATCGATCGTGAAGTCTCCGTCAGCCGCGCTCGCGGGCGCGACCGCTCCCAGAACGAGCCCCGAGCTCGCCAGGATGCCCACGGCACCGAGACCGATGGCGCGACGTAGTCGCCGCCCCCATGTCCGTGCGACCGCGCCCCCGCGCGGTCTTCTCTCGTTACTCATTCCGATTCCTCCCCATCCAGATGATGTGTCGTCCGGCGCGGAGCGCCAGCGATCCTTAACTAGACGAGCGACCGCTCGGAACATCACCGGGACGGGTCGAATGCCGTGTCACACGGAGTCTGGATCGGGGAGGGGAGTCGTTCCGAGCAGCCCCAGACGGGTCGCGGCGGCGACGGCATCCGCTCGCGACCCGACGCCGAGCTTGCGGTACAGCGACGAGAGCTGGGTCTTGACCGTATTGCGCGACACCTTGAGGTCGACGGCCATCTCGGCGAGCGTCGCCGACGTCGACGCGGCGACCAGCACACGTCGTTCGCGCTGCGTGAGCGGATGCCGCAGCAACGACTGACTCGTCGTCAACCCCGACGACTCGGGCAGCGGGATCGCGTCGGGGTCGCGCACGAGCGCGCGCAGCGCCTCGAGCACGTACCCCGGCACCCCCGTGAACAGGCGCGCCCCACGCTGCGCCGCGTAGGCGGTGGCCATCGCGGCCGTCGCCGGGCTCAGCGAGGCCTCGTCGAGCACGTCGACCCAGGCGAGCAGCAGCCGCGACTCGAGCTGCACGTGCGGCGTGGCATCGGGGTCGGAGACGATCACCGTGCTCAGGCGGCGAGCGCGTTCCCGATCCCCCGAGCGGATGGCCACGCGCATGCGCGCGAGACGGGTGAGGATGCCGGTCTCGTCGTTGTCGCTCACACGGGAGGCGGCGAGGGGCTGATCCATCGCGAGGAACGCGTCGACCCGCAGCGCCGTCACGGCGTCGGAGGCGAGGGATCGCGCGGGGATGAGCTGAGTCGACTGCGCGACCGTGACGAACTCGAGCGCTTCGAGGGGGGACTCGCGGGCGAGGGCGTCCCGCGCGAGAGCGAGCAGCTTGAACGGCCAGAGTTCGTCGGCGGACTCCAGAAGCGTAAGGGGCGCGAGCGCCGACGCGGCGTCGTCCTGCTGCTCGACGGCGATGAGTGCCCGTGCTGCGCGCTCCGTGCTCGCCGAGAAGCGCTGGAAGACGGTGGGGGCGCGCACCGGGAGTTCCTGGGCCAGCGCGAGGGCCTGCCGAGCGCTGGCGATCGATCCGCGCACGATGTGCGCGAGCGCGGACTTGCCGAGAGCGTCACGTTCGCTGTCGTGCAGCGTGGCGGTCGCCGCCATCCGCCGGGCCTGTCCGAATCGGCGGACGGCCGTCGCCGTGCGTCCGTTCAGCAGCTCGGTGAACCCGCTCTGCGCCATGAAGAATGCCGCCGGCCCGTCGGCGACGAGGCCCTCGGCCTCCGCCGCACGACTCCAGTCGGCGAGGCGGGAAGCCGATCGGTTCGCCGCGGAGTAGTCGCCGGCGAGCCGTGCGGCGAGGAGCTGCACGAAGTGGATGCCACCGGCCTCCTTCGCCGCGACCCGGCGATGATCGAAGAGCAGCACCTCGCGGGCGCGCTGCGACCCGGTCACCATCGCGAGTTGACCGAGGGCTTCGAGGGGGAAGTGCCGGGCGCGCACGGTGACCGGAAGGGCTCGGAACGCCCGCTCGAAGGCGTCGTAGTGGGCGTTGAGCAGCGGCCACACGTGCAGGGTGAGCACGGCGGCGACGGCATCCTCATCCCCCGAACGGAGGGCATCGGCGAGCGCGTCGCCGGCGTCGGCGCTGACGTACGAGGACACGCGTCAGCCGATCATCCGGTCGGCCGGAGCGCTCACGCGGCGACCGTCACGGACTGCGCCCCGGGCAGCGCCGCGTAGGCCTGCAGGCCCGCCCGGCATCCGGGGCACTCGTGCGCTGCGGCTACGGCGGGATGACCGGCATTCCACGTGTGCTTCGCACCGATCAGCAGAGCGATCCCCTCCTGGTCGGTCCCGCACCCCGCCCCGGGGCACGCCCGCCTCAGGCACTCGGCCACCAGCTCGGTTCGCAGCGCGGCCTTCGCGCGGTAGACCGCCGAGCTCACCCTCCCCGACGAACGCCCGAGCTCGCGAGCGACCTCCTGCGGCTTGCGCCCGTTGACCAGCACCTCGGTGAGGAGCATCCGCTGTTCGTCCGACAACCGCGCGAACGCCACCCCGACGATCTCGTTGTCGATCGCCGCATGGATGCGATCGGTCTCGTCGTGATGCGCGAACTCGTGCACATTCGCGTCGTCGAGCGCGACGTTGCGCGACCGCGGCGCGCGCATCTCATCGCGCAGACGATTACGCATCGTCTGGGCGATGTAGGCGTGGGCGTTCTCGACCGGGCCGCGACCCTGCGACCATTTCTCCCAGGTCGAGAGCAGCGCGACCGCGAGCAGCTCCTCGGCCTCCATCGCTCGCCCCGCGATCGC
Organism: Microbacterium galbinum; assembly: GCF_023101185.1. Classification (GTDB taxonomy): domain Bacteria; phylum Actinomycetota; class Actinomycetes; order Actinomycetales; family Microbacteriaceae; genus Microbacterium; species Microbacterium galbinum. The sequence goes on along the minus strand of NZ_CP078077.1, from coordinate 1,391,080 downwards.
ACGCGAGAGGTTCAGCAGGGTGGGCATGCTCCGAGTAAACAGCACATCGGCCGCCCCGCGCTCGCCCCCATTCGTCGCACGGGCGAGGTCGTTCTCATCCCATGCCGCAGCATCCGTCGCGAAGCGCGTCGGTCCATCCACATCGATCATTTCTCCCCTTGCAGCGGACGGCAGTCGTCCGCTCCCCTTATGAGAAGAGAACAAGAAGAGGGGTGCTCTGAAACGGCGAGCCCCGAAAAATCACCCACGAGATCACCCACCCCCTCACCCTCTGTGGAGAGGGGTGAGGAAAGCCGGCGTTAGGGGGAAGAACGTGAGAAGGAGAGGCGCTGGGGAACGCCCCTCCTTCTTCGCGACGCTGCGGGGTCATGTGGGAGGAAGGCTCCGCAGCCGCGGGCGAGCCCGCTCCATCGAGGCCTGGGGAGGTCCTCATCTTCTAGACGAGCGACGGGCCAGAATCTCACCTGCTCCGCGTGGGTACCTGAGTCTGTCGAAGGGCCCCACCCCGAGTCAGTACCCCGCCCGGCGCAAGGCGTCTTCGCGCCCGGTCGCGCCCAGCTTGCGGTAGAGGTTTCGCAGGTGGCTCTTCGCGGTGTTCGCCGAGATGAACAGTGCTCCCGCGAGGTCACGCACCGACGCGTGCGTGCGCATCAGCTCCAGCATCTGGCGCTCCCGCCGGGTGAGCGCGATCGCACCCTCGGGTGGCGCGGCGGCGTCGTCGTCGTCGGCGGCAGCCTCTGCGACCGCAGCTTCGGCCGACGGCATCCGCTCGTCGATCGCGGCGCGCACCTCGGGCATCGCCTCGTGCACCGCGTCATGGGCACCGGTGGACGCGATGCGGTCGGCGGCCAGGCGCACGACCTCGACCACGCTCGGCCGCTCCAGCAGATGTGCGGCGTTGGCGCGGATCACGAGCCAGCGCGCCGGCACCACTGCGGGAGTGCGGCGACGGGCGGATGCTCTGTCGAGCAGGGAGAGGGCGTCACCCGCTCGCTTCCGGTGCATCAGCAGGCGCGCCTGGGCCGTGACGGCCGAGGCGTGCGCGTCGACGATCTCGACGTGTTCGAGCACGTCCCCCGCACGATCGAGGTCACCCCGGTGCTGGAGGATGTCGGAGAGGTCGGCCCGCAGCAGCATCCCGGGAAGCGACGCGGGCGCGGTCGCGGAGGGATAGGCCGCGAGTGCACGCTCAATGAGCCGCGCGCTCCGCGTTCCGTCGCCCCAGTACAGGTCGATGCGCGCACGCACGTGCGCATCTACCCACCACAGGTCGCCGTCGTCGATCCTGTCGGCGTGCTCGGCCAGCGAGGCCTCCGCCTCGGCGCGGTCGAGGCGGGCGACTGCGATGAGCGTGCGGCTGAGCGCCGCCGCCTTCTGCAGGTGGAACGCCATCGTGCGTGGATCTTCGGAGGCGTCCTCCACGCTGCGGGCGAGCCACTCCTCGGCGTGCGCGAAGTCTCCGGCGAGCGCGTGCGCGAGCGCGCAGTGCCCGGCCAGATACGGGGCGATCGGATGCGGGAGGGTGCTGCGCGACCAACGCCACCCCTCGGAGAACGCCTCGACCGCGCGCTCCAGCTCGCCGCCGGCCACGAACGTCAGGCCCATGCGCATGAGCACGCTGCCCAGCACGTCGTCGAATCCGTCGTGATCGCGCGTCGTGCGGATCAGCTCCTGCACCTCGGCGACGGCGCCGAGCGCCTCCTCGATGCGTCCGAACGCGAGGAGGCGGCGGATCTCGGCCGTCTTCACGCCGAGCACGTCGCGGGCCATCGGATGCTCCTGCGATGCGACCCAGTCGGCGAAGATCCGCTCGATGCGGTGCTCGGTGAGCGCCGACGACCGCCAGGCCTTGCGGGTCAGTTCCCGCGCCATCAGGTACCGCGGATGCTCCTGCAGCCACTCGCGAGGAGCCCGTTCCCACACCTCGAAGACCGCTTCCGGTGCAGCGAACGACAGGGCGAAGAAGTAGTCGTCGAGCAGGATCGCGATGTCGTCCCACTGCTCGTGATCGAGGAAGGAGCGCAGGTCGCCGAGGAGCGCGTCGCGCCCACTCCGAGACCACTCCACGAACCTCACCTCCCTGATGCGAGAGCCCCTCCGGCATCTCGCATGGCATCGGTTCGCCTTCTAATATATTGCGACGTGGCGACCCGAGATACCCCGATACGGTGAGGGTGATGGCTTCCCCGACTCATCGTCGCCCGACGACTCGCGTGCTCTTGATCTGCGGAGCGCTGGCCGCGGTGCACCTGTTGATCCACCTCGCGACCGCCCCCCTGCTCACCGCGCTCGCCCCGCTCGCCCCGCCGCTGTACGCACTGGTGGCCGGAGTGCACAGCCTCCTGCCGTTCCTGGCCCGGCGGCTGACCGATGTGCCGGGCACGGCCGTGCTCACCAGTGCGATCGCCGCCGTCTTCATCGCGGTCGCGAACACCGCGGGAGTGATCGTGATCTTCCCGCTGGTGCTGGCCGGAGCGGTCATCGATCTCGTCGTCTGGCGCACGCGAGGCACGGGCGCGCGGGTACGCCGACGGTATCTCCTGGCGGCGGTGTGCGCCGGGACGGCTCTCTTCGGGGTCTCCGTCGTCGTGTTCTCGCCCGAGCACCTCTCCCCGGCGATCCTGCTGGGATCATTCCTCGGGCGCATCGTCGGCGAGTTGCTGGCGTCGGAGCTCTCCGGCGCCCTCGCCTCCGCCCTGCATCGCGCCGGCGTCGGACGAAACCGTACGGAGGCACCTCACAACAGCCCCAGCTCGTAGGCCCGCCCGATCACCTCATCGCGAGTCGTCGACTCGAGACGGCGGTAGAGCGCCCGTGCGTGCGACTTCACGGTGTTGGTCGACAGGTGCGATTCGAGCGCGATCTCACGCACGGTGAGGCCCCGCTCGAGCCCGAGGAGCACGTGCTGCTGCTGGGGCGTCAGGCGCACCCGATCCGTCGGATCCGGAAGCACTTGGCGTGCGCCGTGATCCGGTGGCAGGAGCGCATCGAGCGGCCCTCGCACATCGGCCGGCACGCTCAGCGCAGCGAACAGCAACCCGCGCTCGCCGATCGCCGCTCTGAGATCCGAGTAGCTCTCGGCCGCACTCATCCCCCCGGGACGGCGATCGGTGGCGACGGCGTGCACCGTCAGGGCCTTCACCCGCGCGCGGATCGTCTGCCTCTCCCCCAGCGTCGCCGCCGCACGACGCGCCGCCCCGACGACGTCTCCCTCGACGAGGGCGAGCTGCGCGCGCGCCACACGGTTCACGAGGTGGTCGTCCTGAGCGTCGATGACGAGGCGCGCCTGACGCGTCTGCCCCAGGGAGAGCAGGAGATCGACCTCTCCCTGGGCCAACAGGGGTCCCATCGTCGTGCCTTCGCCCAGCCACTCCGCGTACCTGACGCGATCCGAGCGCAGTGAATCCAGCGCGCTGAGCCGGTCCCCCCACGCCAGCGCGTAGCGCAGCCGAGCGTAAGAGACGGTCGGCCCCCAGCTCTGCTCGGCGTTGACGGGCTGATCGAGCAAGCGCACGGCGGCCTGGGCCTCGGACGACCGGAGACCCTCGATCGCGACGAGGCTCCGCGCGACATCCGCGGTGAGCGCGATCCGGGAGCGATACCAGCCGTCGGCGGTCGGTGCATCGTCGTGACGCTCCAGCCAGGAGCGCGCCTGCTCGATGTCGCCCTCCAGCGCATGGAAGAGGGCCGACTTCCCGGCGGCATCCCTTTCGACGTAGGCGACGCGGGACTGATGAGCGCGTTCGTAGGCATCGCGCAGCCCGACGGTGGCGCCGGGGAGGTCGTCGGCGAGTCCGCGCGTGATCCCCGCCTGCAGCAGCGCCGCCGGCAGACGATCGTGCACGAGTGCGGGCTGATGCACCGCGGCGATGCGCCCGAACATCTCCACCAGCCGGGCGAGCTGGATCGCGCGTGACATCCTGCCTCGCACGCGGAGCGCGATCATGCGCGACGAGGCGACGCTGAGCAGGCTGAGCGCTCGCTCCGAACGCGCGAGGGACTCCAGCTTCGCGGTGTCGTCGGCGTCGGGGAGAGTGGCAGCGCCCAGCATCCGGTCGACGGCGTCCGCCGAGGAGTGCAGGCGGATGTCGCGCACGGCCGCGGCGCGGGCATCCTGCTCGAACGCACCGAGCGGCACGGCCTTCAGGGCCAGGTCGAGGAGCTCCCGATGCTCGTCCAGGAGCAGAGACCAGTGTGTGCCGAGCAGTTGCACGGCCGACGACCAGTCCTCCTCATCGAGCGCGCGGCGCAGGCCGTGCTCGACCTGGTCGGGGGACGGTCGGAGGCGCACGTCACCCAGGGGATCACTGCTCATGGGGGGAGGGAATCGCTCTCTTTTCTCCTATGCAATATACCGAGCGGCGACCGACCTTCGGGTCGTCGGCCGCCGCTCCGTACGCGGGCGCGACGCTAACCCCGTCGCACCCCTTGCCGCCGCGAGACCACGACCAGTCCCGCGCCGGCGAGCATCACCAGAAGGGCGAGGAGAGTCCACGCCCGGGGGTCGCCGCCGGTCGTGGCCAGCGGGCCCGACGGACCCGCCGGCGAGGGAGCAGCGGGAGCGACCTCGACGATCGTCACACTGGCCGTCGCTTCGGCATCCGCCCGGGCGTCACCCACACCCGTCGCGGTGGCCGTCGCCACGTTGACGACCTCCCCTGCCGCGGCCTGCGCGGCCGTGACCTGATACTCCTCGATCGCCGCGCACGCCACCGTCTCTCCGGGAGCGAGCACGTCGGCCTCGCACTCGATCGCACCCGCCATCGGGTCCGACACCTCGAGACCCGAGAGCGTCGCCGCGCTCGGGTTCGTGACGGTGAAGGTCCAGCGGATGCGGTCGTTCACCGTCATCCTGTCGTCACCGTCGACGTCGATCGGGGTACCGACCTTCTCGAGAGAGAGGGAGAGCACGCCGATGAACGGCAGTTCACTGGTCGACGGATCGGCATCGACCGTCGCATCGCCGAGCACGCTCGCCGTCGCGGACGCCGTGTTGGTGATGCCGCCGGCATCCACGTCGTCCTGCGTGACCTCGTACGCAGCGACGCAGTCCACGTACTGACCGGGCAGGAGGCTTCCGGTCTCGCAGCCGATCTCGGAGAGCTCGCCCGTTCCGGAGAACGCCCCCTCCTCGACCTCGATGCCCGAGACCGTCACGTTGCCGGTGTTCGTCACCCGGAAGCGGTACTCGATCTCCTGCCCCGCCGCCTCGATGCCCTCGACGTCGGCCGTCTTGACGATCGCCAGGCCGGGCACGCGCTCGAACGAGAGATCCTCGCGCGAGGGGTCGGACGCGATCGGCCCGCCCGGACCGGTACCCGTCGCGGTCGCAGTGTTCGACAGCGAACCGGCATCCACGTCGTCCTGCGTGATGACGTACGTCGCCTCGCAGATCAACTGGTCGTCGGGATCGAGGGTGCGCGAGACATCGCCGCAGTCGACGGCCGAGAGGTCGCCCGATCCGGTGAACTCGCCCTCGACGACCGCGACGCTCTGGAGCGTGACGTTGCCGGTGTTGGTGACGACGAACGAGTACGTGACCTCGTCGTCGACCGCGAGGTCGGTCGGGGTCGCGGACTTGACGACCGTGAGACCCGGAGCCGCGTCGATGATCACGGGGGCCGACGACGGGTCGCTCGACACGACGTCATCCGCCGGGGTGGTGGCGTGGGCCACCGCCGTGTTGTCGATCCGTCCGGTGTTCACGTCGGCCTGGGTCACCGCGTACGTCGCGGTGCAGTCGACGGAGTCGCCCGGCGCGAGGGAGCCGTCGGCGCAGTTCGCGACGACGTCCTCACCCGATCCGGTGAACGCCGTCTCCTCGATCTCGATGCCCTCGAGTGTGACATTGCCGTCGTTCGTGACGGTGAAGACGTAGGACACCTCGTCACCCGCCGCCTGGATCGGATCGGATGCCACCGACTTCACCAGGGAGAGAGTGGGCGCCGCGGTCACGTCGACGGTCGCGCTCGACGGCTCGGACTCGGGGCCGTCGACGCCGGCGGGAGCCGACGCCGAGGCGATGGCCGTGTTGGTGATCGCTCCGGCATCGAGGTCGGCCTGCGTGACCTCGTACGCAGCGGAGCAGGTGACGACGTCGCCCGGGGCGAGCTCGCCCGCCTCCGCCGGACACGTGACGACCGGAGCCGTACCCGTTCCCGAGAAGGCGGTCTCGTCGATCTGCACGTCGGTGACGGTGACGTCACCGGAGTTGGTGACCTCGAAGGAGTAGGCGACCTCGTCGCCGACGCCGTCGACGATGGTCGGCGATGCCGACTTCACGAGCGTCAGTGCGGCCGATCGGATCAGGTCGTCGGTGTCGGAGTCGTCGGCAGCCAGGATGACACCCGGGAGAGCCGGATCGCCCGCCTCGACCCGGACGCCGTTGACGATCTCGTCCTGCGTCTCCGCGGCCTGCACGACGCGCACCGTGACGGTGACCTGCTGGGTCGAGCCCGCCGCCCCCGTCGCGGCATCGCCGTCGCCGAGCCGGCCCGATGGCGCCAAGGACGCGATGCTCCAGGTCACCGTTCCTCCCGGGCGCAGGCCGTCGGCATCCGCCTCGCCCTGATCGGTCACCACGCCACCCGCGCTGGCCGAGACGAACGCGAGGGTGTCGGGCAGGGTGTCGGTCACGACCGCATCCGCGATCGCCTCCCCCGTGAGCAGGTTGGCGACGTCGATCGTGTACGTGAACTCCTCGCCCATCGCGACGGTGTCGACGCCGTCGGTCTTGGTGATGCCGACGAGGGCGTCTCCCTGCGCGACGACGAAGCACGCCTCGGCGGTGTTGTTCGCGTCGACGGGGTCGGACATCAGGCCGGAGACCTCGGCCCCGAAGCACGTGTCGTCACCGACCAGCTGGTCATCGGGAATGACGGCGGGCAGGTCGAGCGGGTTCGGTTCGTCGAGCGCGAGCATGCGCGATGCGCCCTCCGCCGTCACCGGATCGCACGTCAACGTCACGGGTCCGAGCACCGAGCCGTCGGCGGCGACATCATCGGCATCGCACACCCACCCCTCGGGGGTCAGGCTGGTGATGCGGATGCCGGCAGGAACGGCGATCTCGACGGTCGCCGGCGCAGCCTCCGACCCGCCGAGGTTCGTCACCACGAAGGGAACCGTGCCGGGGCGTCCGGCCTGCAGCGGCAGGCGATCGGGCACCGAGACCGCGAGATCGGCCTCCTGCGTGGTCGCGCACACCGGGCGCGGTTCGGTCGGCAGTGTGCTGGCGCTGTCGATGGCGACCGAATTGCAGGCGATCGCGTCGGCGGGGGCGCCCGGCACGACGTTGGCCGTGAACTCGAACGACGACGATTCTCCCGGTGCGAGATTGCCGCTCACCTGCGCGCGGATCGCGGAGGCACCGAACGCGCCGGCCGTCCACCCGGTGGTGCATCCGGGGTTCGTGGGGAGCACCTCGGTGCGGCACGGATTCTGCGACGCCGAGTAGCTCAGCGCCATGTTGAAGGATCGGAAGGTGACGGTGTTCAACGTTTCGGCGAACGTGCTGCCGCGGCCGTCGCCGACGTGCGGCAGGATGTCGTAGCCGACGATGCCCGAGAGCACGGTGTTTCCCGAGTTCACGAGCGTGACGCGGTAGGTGATGTCACTCGCGTCGGGATCGACGCCGACCACCACGTCGGGGTTCGACACCCACACGCAGTCGTCGTCGGTCACCACGCAGATCTCCTTCACGACGTCGAGACGTGCCACGCCGCTCACCGAGACGCTGATGGAGTTCGAGGCGAACGCCTCCGTGATGTTGCCGTCTCCGTCGACGTCCGTCGTGTCGACGACCTTTCCGCCCCATGTGGTGGTGTCCGGAGCGAACGCATTGCGCGAGTCTCCTGTCCAGACGTTCGCGACACTGCTCGTTCCGGCGGCGACCGCCGAGGTCGGGCTCGCCGAGACGCTCATCGTCGGCCAGGTCGCGTTGGCGCCGAACGTCGCCCCGGTCGGCCACGAGGCGATGACCGCCTGACGCGTCACGCCTGCGATCGTCACGTTCTTGGAGGTGAAGCTCACTCCCGGCGGCACGGTTCCCGCGGCGAAGCTCGCCGAGTTCGGAGTGATGTTCCACCCGATCGGTGCGATGAAGACGTACTGGGGCGAAACCGTACGGTCGGCCGGAATATTGGCAGTGGCGCCGTTGACGCGGTACGTCACCTTGCCCCCGGGAACGACCTGTCCGCCGCCCTCGACCACCGGTGTGCCGACGAATCCCGCGCTGAAAGCGGGCGCCGCGGCGGCGACCTTCGGGGTTTCGCGGAAGATCACCGCTGCGGTCGAGGTCACCGGGATCGGGGAGATCTGCGGCTGATCGGGGTAGGTCATGGTCGCCGACGCAGCGTTGCGCCACGTGAACAGCGGGCTGCCCACGGGAAGGTCGTACCCGTAGTTGATGCGGAAGAGGGTTCCGGCCGTGCCGCTCGGAAGCAGGTTGGGGCCGGCCAGCGAACCGGAGGTCACGGTGGCCGCGGTCAGCCACGAGCCCGCCGGGGCCGTGTAGGTGGTCGCGGTCGTGGTTCCCTGCGTCGTCGTCGTGCCGTCGGTGATCGTCCAGGCGATCGTCGGTGCGGTCGCGCCGCCCGAGGTCGTGATCCGCCGCACGCGCACGTCGGAGTTGCCCAGATCGTTGTCGACGACGGTCGCGATGCCGGCGACGTTGCCGCGGTTGTAGGTGTCGACCTGCCAGAAGCGGTCGGTGCGCGTCGCGAATGGCGCGACGGTCTGTCCCGGCGTGCAGACGCGGTTCCAGTCGTCGCGGCCGCTCGTCGGACAGACCAGTCCGGTCGTGTCCGGCGGAACGTTCACCCAGCGTGATCCGTTGATGTCCTGGTCGGCGTTGCCGATCTTCGTCTGCTCGGCGCGGCCGAACGGCTCGACCCGCACGACATCGTGCCGGAACGAGGTGGTCGCCGTCTTCACGGTCTGCGCGTCGTCGAGGTAGGTCACACTGACATCGACGTTGTTGGTGACGGGAGCGATGAAGTCCGCTCCGTCCGCCGACTCGGGGAAGGCGCTCGCGGGATAGCGGACCGTCACGGTGCGCGGGTTGTATCCGTACCCCTGGGTCCAGCCGCCCACGGCGGCGACACCGAATCCACCGGCCGCGGTCGCGCCGGACTTCGTCCAGGTCACGCTGTGATTCGCCGCGTCGTAGACGCCGCCGTCCCCGGCGCTGACGAACTGCGCCTGGGCAGGCAGCCGATCCACCACGCTGTAACTCTCGCCGCAGAGCAGGTTGCCCGCGGCGGTCCAGCGACCGGAGCCGCGGTTGGTGAAGCACCCGTCCGACATCGCGACCGTGTAGGTCATGTCGGTGTCGGGGCGCACCGTCGCCGGACCGGTCTTCACGACGGTGGGCGTTGCGGGCAATGCGATCTGCCACGTGACCGGCGCTGCAGTGGCCGTGGCGGGTCCGACCGCGTTCGGCGAGGTGATCGTCGCCGAGTTGCTGATCTGGTATCCGTTCGGGAAGTAGGCGGGAGCCGCGGCGCCGGGCGCGCTGGCGTCGATGTCGCGCACGTACTGCACGAGGAACGTCGACGACGTCCCGGCCGCGACGGTGCCCAATCGCACGGTGACTCCGCCCGTCACCGTGTTGGCGATCGTCGCGCCACCGCCGGCGGGCGGTGTCCACGTCTCGTAGCGGTGGATGCGGAAGGTGCCGTAGGTCGGGTCGAGGGCGACCGCGGGCAGCGTGACCACGGTGTCGGTGCACTCGGCGACCGAGCAGGAGTACGCGATGCGGTATCCGAGACGGTTGTTCTGCTGTCCGTACCCGGTCGCCGTCACCGCCTCGCCGGTGGTGGGATTCACCGGCGTGATCTCGATCGAGAGCACGGCGGGTCCCGCCGCGTACGCCGCGGGCGCGGCCACCAGCATCATCGTGACGGTGGCGAGCGTCGCCAGCATGGCGACGGCTGCGGTGCGCAGGCGCGAGGGCGCGCGAGATGGACCGGTCATTGAACTCCCCTTCAGAAACCGCAGGGCGACGCAGAGGTCGCGAGGACAGAGCCTCATCTGCATGCTGTCGTCTGAAGGGTCGCCCAACCGCCGCGAAGGCGAAACTTCACCCTCGCTTCACCCACCCCGGCGCGGGGCACCACGTCTCTCGTGGTGTCCCGCGCCGGACTCGAGGTTTCCGCGGGTCAGACCGCGCGGCGTCGTCGTACGGCGAACGTGACGGCACCTCCCGAGATCAGCAGCAGCGCGATTCCGGCGAGCGCGAGCGGCAGGTCGCCGCCCGTCGTGGCGAGCGCGTTGACGCCCGGGGTGCCCGGCCGCGCCGGGTCGACCGGGCTCTCTCCCGGCTCCTCGGCGCCTGCACCCGGGGTGCCCGGCGTCGGTTCGGTCGGCGCTTCGCGCACGATCACGCCGGCATCCCAGGTCGGGTCGACGCCCTCGGTGGCCCGCACGTCGTTCCATTCGTAATCGCGCGAGAGGTGGACGTTGTCCGGCCCGAGCACGATCGTCTGCGTCATGCCGGTCGTGGTGTCCGCATCCGAGTCCACGGTGTCGTCCGCCCCGGCATCCGCCTGCGTGAAGACGTACGTCTTCTTCTGGTCCGCGGTCAGGGTGAACTTCACGCGATACTCCCCGGCCGGCAGTTCGTCGAACAGGTAGCGGCCGCGCTCGTCGGTCGTCGTAGTCGCAATGACCTCGCCGTCCTGGATGAGCTCGACGGTCACGCCGGGCAGAACCTGCTCGTCGTCGTCCTGTCGGCCGTCCTTGTTCGCGTCGATCCACGTGACGTCGCCGATCGCGTACGTCTTCTCGGGCTCGGGCGTCGTGCCCGGGGTGTTGTAGAGCGCCACGTCGTCCGAGACCCCGTTCGCCGCGACGGCGATGCGGGTGAGCTCGGTCGCCAGCTGGTACCCGGCGGGCGCGACGTCCTCGCGCAGCCAGAACGTTCCGGCGCTCTTCACGGTCGGCGTCGTGCCCTCGGCCGTGACGATCTTGCCGTCGACCACGCGCAGGTCGCTCAGCACGACCGTCTGCTGGTCGTCGGCCAGCACCGAGAAGCGGGCGCCCGCGTCGGTGATCAGCTTCGCGGCATCCGTGCTGTCGCGCTTGAGCAGGTTCAGCGGGTAGTCGTTCGTCGGCGTGATCGTGGCGCCGACGGCGCCGATCATGTTGGTGATGCCGACGTTCGCCTGGTAGTCGACGACGCGCACCTTGAAGAACAGGGCCAGCGTCTCACCGCTCACGAGGCGTCCGCGCTCGAGCGTGACCGTGTCGGTCGACGCGTCGTACGCAGCCGTGATGTTCGTGCCCGGCACCGTGTAGGTGGCACCGCCGGTCGTCGTGCCCGAGGTCACGTCACCCGGTGCGACCCATCCCAGGAACTCCACGCCCGCGGGCAGCACGTCGACGACGTCCTCGACCATGTGGGTGAAGGTGCCGTGCGGCATGAGCTCGACGCGGTAGATGAAGTCGGTCTGCGTCAGGGCGCCCTCGGCATCCATCTCGACCCGCAGGCTTCCGGTGAAGGCGTCGTTCGCGGCGTCGTAGACGCGCTTGCGCACCTCCATCTCGTTGCCGAAGCTGGTCGCCGTCGTGCGCGAGGTCGAGGTGTAGACGATCTCCTGACCCTCCCCCTCGTACCGCGCGGCGTTGTCGACCTCGATGGTCTGCTTGCCCTGCAAAACCTGGGTGGGCAGGTCGAGCGTGATCGCCCAGCTCTTCAGGAACGGGGCTGCGGCGGATGCTCCCCACGCGGCGTCCTGGGGGAACGCGTCGTTCGGGGCGATGACCAGCGTGCCGTCTTCGGCGATCGTCACGTCGAACGTGTCGGCGTCGAGCGGGTAGTTGTAGTCGTAGGCGCCGGTGATCGACTCCTTGATCGCGGGGAGCGTCGCCGCGGTCACGTCGAAGATCGAGTGATCGATCTCGTCGACGATGCGCGAGGTCGCGGCGTCTCCGACGTTCTCACCGATGCGGAACGTGTACGGGATCGTCGTCGACGTGCCGCCGGTGACCGAGACGGTTCCGCCCGGGGCGGTCTTCGAGAACCGGCCCGGGTCGTCGACGCCGCCCGAGGTGTCCTTCGGAACGGTGATCGTCGTCGAGGCCGACTTCGACTCGTACTTGCCGTCGTCGTACACGAAGTACGCATCGTTCGACACGCGGTACTGGGTCGCGTACTGGTTGTCGCTGCTCGCCTGCTGCGGCAGAGCGGTGATCGTGGCGGCGGCCGCGAGGCGGTACTCCCTGGTGACGTCCTTGCCGATGTTCACGAAGAGGTTCTTGCCGTCGACGACGTAGGTGCCCCGGTACTCGTCGGCGGCGATCGTCTTCTCGACGTCGCTCGTGATGCCCGTGGCGGGGCGGAGTGCGACGGCGGTGCCGTCCTGATCGATCGCGGTGAGGAAGCCGGCGGCATCCGTCTTCCACGACGTCTGAGCCGGCAGTGTGTCACGGATGACGACGTTGCGCGTCAGCGCGAACGGGCCGTCGGCGAAGTCGGCGAAGACGCGCAGGTCGGCGCGCAGCGTGTAGGTCGCGTCGATCGCCGTCTCGAGGGTCGCGCCGGCGGCGAGCTGCTTCTGCAGCTGTACGGCGGTCGGGTCGACGGTCTTGCCGAAGGCGGCGCCCGTTCCCGGCCGGTCCTGGCCCTTGACCGAACCGCGGATGGCGGTGCCGGCGCTGTGCTTCGTGCCGTTCACGTCGACCTGGTTGGTGACGGTGACGGAGTAGGAACCGCCGTTGATCTTGTCGACGGCGTCGTACGCGCGCTGCAGGTCGGCGCGTACGGCCTCGAGGGCAGCGGCGTCGGCTATGGTCGCCCGATAGGTGAAGGTGTAGATCGAGTTCGCCTCGGCACGGAAGGTGTGGGCGAAGCTCGTGCCCGAGATCGCGGGCAGATCGGCGAGCGCGGTGGTGACCGGGTTCAGGTCGTTCCCGTCGCGTACGACCTTGGTGCCGGCGAGCGACCCCTCGACGAAGGCGAGGTGGGCGCCGAGGGTGTCGGTCACCGTGATGTCGCGCGCCTCCCTGCTCGACACGGTGACCGTGTACGGCAGGGCGATGTCGAGCGCGCTCGGGTCGATCACGACGCGACCGTCGACGACCGTGTGCGGAATGTTCACGCCGCCGACCGACTTGTTCGACGATGTGCCCGTCGACTGCGGCGACTCGCCGGGTTCGGTGATGATCACCTTCTGGGTCGTGGGGGTGCCGTCGACGTTCCAGACCAGGTCGCGGACCTCGGACCGCTGCACTTTGTCGACGGTGAACGAGAGATCGAGAACGCCCTGGTTCACATCGGCCGGGAACGGATCGTTGAACGTCACGACGAGCTCGCCGGCGGCGTTGACCGCGAGGGAGCGAACGGCGGTGTTGCCGTCGGGAACGGTGAGAGCCGCATCGGGGATCGTGATCCCCGACGGCAGGCCGATCGCGACGACGGCACCGTCGTCCATGCTGCCGTAGCCGAGCTGGAAGGCGTAGGTTCCACCCTCCGTCAGCACGGGCATGCCGTTGTGTCCGCTTCCGGTGTCGATCGGGAAGACCGTGACCGTGCCACCCGCGGCGAGCGCCGGAGCGCTCAGCCCGCCGATGGACATGAGGGCGACGAGGATACCCGCCAGCCAGTGAACGAATGTGCGCGCGCGGGATCGCCGCGCGATGTGCTCAGACATCGATTACTCCAGAACAGATGAGGGGGCGCGTCAATGGGGGGACGCACCCCTGCGTCGGTACCGATTCCGGTACTCGTCGAACGCCGCGGCCTCGGGAACCGGGCGTTCACGCACGGGTCCGAAGACCCCTGCACTGGAGAGACGGGGAAGAAGGGCTCCGATTACGGAGCGCGGTGGGTGAACCGGGGGTGAAGTTCACGGATCACGAGAACCGCCCCCCAGAGAAGCAGACCCATCGCCGCGATGATGGCGGGCAGTCCGGTGGCGCCGCCGGACTCGGCGAGAGCGGGAGCCGCAGCAGCACCGCCGCCGCCCGTGCTGGGTTGAGGGGCCGGTGCGGCCACGACCGGCGTGGTGACGGCATCCTCGACGGCATCCGTCTCGGCCGAACTCGCCCGCCCCGTGTTCACGATCTGGCCGGCGACGAGGTCGACGTCCGTCACCCGGTGCGTCGCCGCGAGCACGCAGGCCGCCCCGACCTCCACCCGCTCGCACGAGGTGCTCTGCCCCGTGAGCGGGTCGTCGACCGTGACGGTGGTGAGAGCGGTTTCGCCCGTGTTGGTCGCCGTCAGCGTGTAGCTCAGCGTGTCGCCGACGGTCACCGTTCCCGAGCCGTCGGCATCATCGTTGCCGGTGAGGTTCTTCACGAACGTCAGCGCCGCGACGGGGCACGCCCCCGAGTCCTGGCGCGAGGTCGCTCCGTACAGGGGGAGATCGGTCGTGGCGACGACGGAGGTCGCCAACGGAGCTTCGGATGCCGTGGTCGGGATGCCGTCGAGCACGAGGATCTCGCCGGTCGATGCCGCGAGGTACACGCGTCCGCCCGAGAGCGCCGCACCGAACGACAGCGGCACCTGGCCGACGACCGTGCTGGTACCGGCGGCGAAGTCGAACAGCACGAGGAACCCGCGGTCGGCGCCGTCGTGGGCGAGACCGAGGATCAGACCGGAGTCGAGGGTGAGGAAGTCGCCGCCCGAGGCGAGGTACGTCTCGCCGTCGGCCAGCATCGGGAAGCTCACCGGCGCATCGGTCAGCCGCGCGGTCTCCGGATCGAGGAACCAGATGCTCGTGTACAGGTACCCGGCGGCGAGGAGCCGGCCGTCGGCCGTGGCGGAGAGCGAGTTGAGCCAGTTGTCCTCGAAGGGGGCGCTGCCGTCGTCGAACAGGATCTCGCCGGCATCCGTCGAGACGCCCGTGGCGGCATCGATCGTGAAGAGGTGCTGCGGGTCGGTCCAGTCCACCCCGTAGAGCACGGTCTCATCGGCGTTCCAGGCGATGTCGCCGAACGAGCGGTCGAGCGCGACGCTCGACTCGAGCGCGAGAGCACCGGTCGCGGCATCCGCCCCGTAGCGCTGCAGGGTGAGCGGGTCTTCGCCGCTGTTCACGTAGACGTCGGCGGGCACGCAGGCCCCCGGCGTCACCGCGAGCGGAACCTCCGCCGCCTGGGCCGGCACCGCAGCCGCGCCCGCTGCCAACGCGAGCGCGAACACCCCGCCGAGAGCTGCGAGAACCCGCCTCCGTGCACCACGAAAAGTGCGCGTCGAAACCGTCATTCCGTGAATCCCCTCATCGCATACGCGGTCATCCCCGCGCACACTCTATCGATGCGCTCACACCCCCGGCATCCGATTCCGCCGCGACGGGCGGCGACGACGCACGTCGAGAACCACCCCGCCGATGACGGCGAGCAGCAAGGCGCCGCTCAGGCCGGCGATGGCGAGGTTCGCGGGCGTTAGCCCGGTGCTGTCGCTCACCTCCGTGTGCGGCGACGGCGTCTCGCCCGTCAGGGCTCGATCGGTCGCGGCCTGTGTGAACCCGGATGCCGCGGCGGCGGGTTCGGCGGGCGCGACGAGGACCGGTCCTGTGGCGAGCGCAGCCGCCAGGGTAAGGATCGAAAGGGTGCGCGAAAGGCGCGCGCGAACGCGAGTGTTCCCCACCGGGGTTCTCCTTCATGGCTCCGGGTAAAGCCGAACGGATACCGGGCGTACATCCCCCATCACCTCGACTCCGCCCGAGGAGTGGAGAGGCAGCGATATTCTAGCCGACCTCGTGACGCGGCCGGGGAGGGGCGCCCCCTTGCGACGGCATCCGTGGCGGCTTACGCTCGCGACATGTCGAGCAGCGCCGTCGGGGTCGTCCAGGAGTTCATGCGGGCATTCCGCGCGCAGGATCGCGCGGCGGCTGAGCGGATCATGGCCGACGACTTCGTGTTCACCAGCCCGCAGGACGACCACATCGACAAGGCGACCTGGCTGGAGCGTTGCTTCCCGACCGCGGGTCATTTCAGCTCACCGGCGCAGACCCTCCAGATCATCCCGATCGACGGTCTCGTGCTGCACCGCTACGAGTATGCCGTCGACGGCATACTGTGGCGCAACGTCGAGTCGCTCGAGGTGCGCGACGGCCGCGTGCACGCCGTCGAGGTGTACTTCGGCGGGTCGATCGGCCGCGTCGGCGGGTGATCGCGGGTCGCATTCGCGGGTGCGATGGAGGGGACGCCCCGAGCGTCCGTCGTCACAGGCCGAGTACGGCGAGCGTGCGGTCGACGTGCGCGGAGACCGTCGCGGCCGACGGTGCCGCATCGAGCCCGAGCAGGCGTCGGCGGTGCGGTTCGCCGAGCAGCGCGGAGAAGAGGAGGTCGGCGGGGACGACGGCATCCACCGGCAGGTACTCGCCGAGGAATCGCTGCGCCCGACCCGGCCCCTCGTCGTAGAGCTCCGCGGCGAGCGTCGCATCGGCTCCTGCCGCCCCGATCAGCGCGCGATGAACGGCGATCGCATCGTCGGCCAGGAGGTGGCTCACTACGGCGACGGATGCTTCGCGCACCCCGCCCACCGATCGCCATGCCTCATCGGCATAGGCGTGCTGTCGGCGCACGGCGGCGCGCATCAGTCCGAGCCGGTCACCGTACTCGCTGTAGAGAGTGCGCTTGGCGACGTGCGCGTCGGCGGCGATGCGGTCGAAGGTCACGGCGTCGTACCCCTCGGACGCGAGGAGCGAGACGACGAGTTCGACGATCCGCTCGTGACGTTCGAGCCTCTCGGCGGCCGAGGGTCGTCCGCGCTTTCCTGTCATAGGAGTAGCCTAGCGTTTAATGCAACGGTTGCGTTTCATTAAGGAGGAGCGTTGGGCAATCACATCCATCACATCGCCATCCAGGACGACTGGGAGATGAGTCGCGGATTCGGCGAGTACGTCGTCTCGACGCGCGGCATGCATCTCGACGACGTGGGATTCATCCACGCGACCACGGCCGATCGAGTGAGCGTGGTCGTCGCGCGACGGTTCGGCGATCTCCGGCTTCCCCTCCTCGACATCGAGATCGACGTCGAGGCGCTCGAGGCACAGGGCGTGCGGGTCGAATGGGTCGACGGCGCGCCCCGCATCCTGGGCGAGTTGCCGATGTCGACCGAGGTGATCGCCGCCGAGAGTCCGATCGTGCGGTGAGGGATACCCCTCGCGGGCGACTACTCGGCCGCCGCCTCCGCCTCCGCGATCTGAGCGCGAACAGCGTCCATGTCGAGGGCGCGCACCTGGCCGATGAGGTTCTCGAGAGCCGGGGCGGGCAGGGCGCCGGCCTGCGAGAAGACCAGGATGTTGTCGCGGAAAGCCATCAGCGTCGGGATCGAGACGATGCCCGCAGCGCGCGACAGGTCCTGGTTCGCCTCGGTGTCGACCTTCGCGAAGGTGATGTCGGGGTGCTGCTCCGACGCCCCCTCGAAGATCGGGCCGAACATCCGGCAGGGGCCGCACCATTCCGCCCAGAAGTCGACGAGCACGATGCCGTCCTTCTCGACCGTCTGTGCGAAGTCCGCACTGCTGAGCGCTGTCGTTGCCATGGGGTGTCCTTTTCGTCGAGTGGCTTCCGACCAGCCTACGGATGCCGGGGCGGCTGCGGGCCGTCGGCATCCGGCTGTCGTCCCGCGGGGTCCAGCGCCGCGCGCGCTCGGGAGTTGCGCACGGCCAGCACCGCACCACCGATGACTGCGGCCAGGAACGATCCGAGCAGCACCCCGATCTTGACGTGCTCGTCGGCGACCGACGACGAGCCGTAGGCGAGCTCGCCGACGAGCAGCGAAACCGTGAACCCGATGCCCGCCAGGAACGACATACCCGCCAGGTCGGGCCACCGCAGCGACGCGTCGAGACGGAGCGCAGGGATGCGACTCAGCAGGAACGTCGTGACGAGGATGCCGATCGGCTTGCCCACGACGAGGCCCGCCACGATGCCGATCGTGATCGGGTCGCGCAGCGCCGAGAGGAGTCCGTCGATCCCGCCGATGCTCACACCCGCCGCGAAGAAGGCGAAGACCGGCACGGCGAAGAGCGTCGCGACGACTCCCCAGCGGTCGGCGAAATGCGCCGCGAAGCCGTCGTACCGCGTGCCGTCGTCATCCTCACCGACGGCGACGCGCGCCCGCTCGGTCGGCAGCACGGGAACGACGAATCCGAGCAGCACCCCGGCGACGGTGGCGTGCACACCGGCCGCATGCACGCAGACCCAGACCGCGATCGCCAGCGGCAGCAGGATCCACCACGCGCGCACGCCCCGCTGCACCGCGAAGGCGAAACCGGCGAGCGGGAGGAGCGCGAGCACGAGCAGCGGCAGACTGATCGACTCGGTGTAGAAGGTCGCGATGATCGTGATCGCGATCAGGTCGTCGACGATGGCAAGAGTGAGGAGGAAGACGCGCAGTGCCGGCGGCAGGAATCGGCCGACCACGGCGATGACCGCGACCGCGAAGGCGATGTCGGTCGCCGTGGGAATGGCCCAGCCGCGCAACACCTCCGCACCGCTCGACGCGTTGACGATCAGGAAGAACAGGGCCGGAACGACGACACCGCCGATCGCCGCCGCGATCGGGAGCGCCGCTCGCCGGGGATCGCGCAACCGACCCGCGACGAACTCCTCCTTCAGCTCGAGTCCGACGACGAAGAAGAAGATGGCCAGGAGTCCATCGGCCGCCCAGGCACCGACGCTCAGTTCGAGATGCAGCGCGGGGATGCCGAAGGTGAAGTCGCGAACGGCCTCGTACCAGGGTGCGGCCGGAGAGTTGGCGAGGACGACCGCGGCGATGGTGGCGGCGAGGAGCAGCGCGCCACCGAAGACGTCGCTGCGGGCGGTGGAACGGATGCCTCGCCACAGCTCGTGCGGGGCAAGACGAAGACGGGAAGAAGACACAGGGGTACCTCGGGAAGTGGGAGTGGTCGACGAAACGTTCGGCCGCCCCGGTGAGGCGCGGCCTAAGGTCGACGAGGCGGCGGGCAGCCGGCGATCTCGCCGTGCGAGATCGTTCCCCAGACGCTCGTCCATCCGTTGGTGCCGGGGTGCATCACGACGCGCATCCACTCCCCCATCGGGGTCGCCGACGCCAGGCGGCGCGGAGCGCGCGTCGAACCTGCGGCGATAAGGAAGGGCATGCAGCCAGGGTACTGGTCGGGGCTGAACGAGACCCGATCGCCTGGCTCGGATGCTTGCTCGATTCGAACATATGTACTAAACTCGGAGCATGACATCAGACGCCGCGACTCCCCTCGACAGGGTCGAACGCGGTCGTCTGCTCGACGCATGGGTAGAGGTGCGGCGGCGGATCGCCGAGCTCGAAGCGCAGGCGACCGCGTTGCTGGGCGAGCGGATCGGCGAGCACGATGCGGAGGTCGCGGAGCATCCGTATCACCGCGATGCGATCTACCGGTCGATGATCGCGGAGTACTCCGCGGCGGGACACCTGTCGCGGGGTGCGGTGGAGTTCGCGTTCTCCGACGCGCTGGCTCTGCAGAGCATGCCGGCGGTCGAGGGGGCGTTCACCGCGGGGCGGGTGACTGCCGCGCACGTGCGCGAAATGGTGAGAGCAGCGTCCGTGGTGCGCGAGGCGGTGCGCAACGGTCGGGCGGATGCCGCGGTGCTGGGCCTCTACGAGACCGCAGTACTCGTGGTCGCCGAAACCGACTCGCCGGCCCGCACCCGCGCGCACGCGCGGCAGGTCGCCGCGGCCCTCGCCGGTGAGACGCTCCTCGAACGGCACCGACGAGCAGCCTCCGAACGCAGTGTGACCGTGCGGTCGCTCGACGACGGACTCGCCCTGCTCACCGCGGTACTGCCCGAGACGCTCGCCGTGGCGATCCAGGACCGCATCACGCGCATGGCACGAGAGGTGATCCGGGCCCGCGATGACGCACCCGCACCGACGTTCCTCGACGGCGAAGACCCGGAAGACGTGATTCTGCCCGAACACATCGCCCCGGACGACCCGCTCGCCGGTGTGATCTTCGGCGAGGACTCCACTTTCACCACCGACCCACTCGCATCACCCGCGGCTCCCGAGAGCATCATCGTTCCTGGCACTACCGTTCCTGACGACGAGCGGACCATCGATCAGGTCCGGGCCGACCTGTTCAGCGACCTGCTGCTCGCAGCCTCTCCCAGTCCCGCACTCGGCAACGACCTCGACGGGGTACAGGCACGCATCCAGGTGACGATCGCCGCGACCACCCTCGCCGGACTCGACGACCACCCTGCCGAACTCGACGGCCACGGCCCCCTCGACCCCGACATCGCCCGCGCCCTTGCCGGCCGCAACAACGGCTGGAGCCGCCTGTTCCTCGACGCCAGCGGCATGGTCACCGAGACCGACACCTACACTCCCACCGAGGGCATGCGCCGATACCTCCGCGCGAGGGATCAACACTGCCGCTTCCCGGGATGCCGGATGCCGGTCCACCGATGCGAGATCGACCACAACCAGGACCACGCCAAGGGCGGCAGAACGGCGATCGACAACCTCGCCCACTTCTGCAGGAGTCACCACCAGCTCAAACATCCCGACATCGACTCCGACCACCGTTGGACCGCTCGCTCCAGACCCGACGGCACCATCGAATGGACCGGCCCCCTCGGCCGCATCCACGCCGACCGCGCTCCGCGACGGGTGATGTTCGTCTGACGCGTGCTCTCTGGGCGGCGCGTGCTCTTCGTGTGGCGCGTGCTCTTCGTGTGACGCGTGCTCTACGTGCGACGCGTGCTCTACGTGCGACGCGTGCTGCGCGCGTCGCGTCGCCTCGCATCAACGTCGCGCACCCCCTCGACGCCGAGCGCCCCTCGGTGTCACGCGTCCCTCGACCCCGCGCGTCTCTCGCCCCCCACACCTCATCGACCTCGCGCGCATCACGCGCCTCATCGACGTCACGCGGGCCGATCCGCCGCGACTCTCGGTCAGTCGCCGACGACGAGCCCCGCACGGTGCGCCAGGATCACGGCGTGGATGCGGTCGCGAGCACCGAGCTTGGCGAGCACGCGGCCGACGTGCGTCTTGACCGTCGACTCCGTCACGAAGAGGGTGTCGCCGATCTCGGCATTGCTGAGACCCCGGGCGAGAGCGAGGAAGACGTCGCGCTCGCGGTCGGTGAGCGACTCGAGAAGAGAGGCGGCCGCATCTCCCCGGTCGGCGGCAACCTCCACCCCCGCCACGGTGGTGGGCGAGGCGGGCGACACAGCCGAGGTAGCCGACACACCCGAGACACCCAGTGTCGGGGTCACGTGCTGCAGCAGCATCCGGGTGATCCGCG
This sequence comes from Microbacterium galbinum, assembly GCF_023101185.1. GTDB lineage: Bacteria > Actinomycetota > Actinomycetes > Actinomycetales > Microbacteriaceae > Microbacterium > Microbacterium galbinum. Next base: position 1,369,865 of record NZ_CP078077.1, on the reverse strand, counting down.
GCGACAGGGCCGCGTCGCCGCGATGCACCGCGCGCAGCGCCGAGAGCAACTCGTGCCGCTGCACGTCCTTGAGCAGGAATCCGCTCGCCCCCGCGCGGATCGCGCCGAAGGCGTATTCGTCGAGGTCGAAGGTCGTCAGCACGAGAACGCGGGTCTGCGGATGCCGGTGCACGATCTGCTCGGTCGCGGCGATGCCGTCGAGCCCGGGCATCCGGATGTCCATGAGCACGAGGTCGGGCTGCAGCGCCGCGGCCTGAGCGATCGCCACCTCGCCGTCGCCGGCCTCGCCGACGACCTCGATGTCGTTCTCGGCTTCGAGAACCATCCGGAATCCGAGACGGATGAGCTGCTGATCGTCGACCAGCAGCACCCTGATCTTCTCGGTCATGCGTCCTCCTGTGTGAGCGGGAGTTCGGCCCGCAGCATCCATCGTCCTCCGTCGACCGGGCCGTGCGCGATCGTGCCCCGCACGTGAGCGACGCGCTCGTCGAGGCCGCGCAGCCCGAAGCCGGGGGAATCGCCCGGCTCCGTCACTCCGTCGTTCACGATCTCGACGCTCACAGCGTCGGCCCGGTGCTCGACGCGCACGGTGATCGCGGTCGCGCTCGGAGCGTGACGCATCGCGTTCGTCACCCCCTCCTGCACGATCCGCGACAGCGCATGGTCGATGGGTGCGGACAACGTCACGGGTGTTCCCGATGCGGTCAGGCTGATCGGGTACCCCGCGCGCTGAGCCGCCGCCACCGTCTCTTCGGGCGACGGGGCGGTGAGGGGCGCCAGCGGGAGAGGACTCGTGTCGTCGCGGAGCACCCCGAGCATCGCCCGCATCTCGGTGAGAGCCGTGCGGGCGGTCTGGGCCGTCGCGGTCGAGGCGACGCGGGCCTGCTCGCGATCGGCCGTCGCCGCCGCTCCCTCCGACAGCGCGACGATCACGGTCAGCGAGTGCGAGACGATGTCGTGCATCTCGCGGGCGATGCGCGCCCGCTCGGCGGCGGCGGCGAGCTGCGCCTGCTGATCGCGTTCGACGAGCAGCTGCCGCGATCGGTCGATGATCGCGTCGAGATAGCGCTTGCGCCCGCCCACGTTGACGCCGATGAGGGTGCCGATCAGACCGAAGATGACCGCGCCGATCACGGCGTTCGCGGCGTCGGCGAACCCCAGCCCGCCGCCGAGCACGAAGGCGCCTCCCCAGACGACGAGCGCCCCCAGGGCCACCCCGAATCCGATCCACGCCGCGCGGGACGAGCCGTACACGGCGAGCGCGTAGGCGGTGACCAGGATGAGCGGAGTGCCGCCGGGCAGGATGCCGACCACGAACAGCGCTTGCAGCGCGAACGACAGCACGAACGGCACGAGCGGATGCCGACGCCGCCAGAACAGGGCCACGCACGCGGCCAGCACCCCGGCCAGCGCGATGATCGAGAGCACGATGCCCGCGGGGTCCGGGATGCCGGTGCGCACGCTGCTCGCCGGCGTCAGCGTGAGGAACAGGCAGAGCAGCGCGATGACCGCATCGCCCACGACGGGGTGCCGCGCCCAGAAGCGCCGGAACACCCCGGGCGGACGCGGCAGCCGCAGCTCCTCGTCGTCCCGGGCCGAGACCCGGGCCGAGGCCCGAGCCGGGGCTCGGTCCGAGGCGCTGCGGCTGCGCGTCGTGATCACTCGCCAGACTCTACGCGTCGCGAGTGCGCAGCACGCCCCACGCGGTGAGCAGCGTCGCGACGACCCAGGCGCCGAGCGTCAGGTACGCGACGGGCGTCTCGAGCGGTCCGCCCGAGAGGATGAGGCTCTGCGCCGCCGAGGAGGGCAGGTACATCCCGGCATCCGACACCCACTTCCAGGCCTCGCCGGCGATCGAGAACATGCTCGCCACGATCGGCAGCACGAACAGCAGACCGACGGTCGCCGCGATCGCTCCGGCGCCCGAGCGCAGGATGAACCCGAAGGCGACACCGATCAGCGCGAACACGGCCATCGAGAGCGACGCCGTGAGGATTGGTCCGAACGACAGGTCGAAGTCCGACCAGTCGATGCCCTGGTCGCGACCGGCTACGACGGCCGACACGGCAGCCGCCGTGATGCCGAAGATGATCAGCGACGACACGAAGAGGAACACCGCGAGCACGACCGACTTGGCCGCCAGCACCGAGCCGCGACCCGGGTTGGCGGTGAGCGTCGAACGGATCATGCCCGTCGAGTACTCGCCGGTGACCGAGATGGCACCGAGGATGCCGGCGAGCAGCATCGTGAACTGGATCGGCGAGACGACCGCCTGGATCGGCTCGAAGCCGGGCATGTCGACGGCCGAGGCGAAGAGCACCGCGATGCCGATGGTGAGGGCCGCGGCGATCGCGATCGACCACCAGGTGGAGCGCACCGTGGTGAGCTTGATCCACTCGCCGCGCAGCGCGCGCACGAAGGTCAGGCGGTAGCGGGTGTCGACCTGGTGCGGCACGGCGGCGCGGGGCGGGGTGAGGGCCGGGGCGGTCATGCGATCTCCTTCGTCCGGTACTCGACGGCCTCGCCGGTGAGCGCGAGGTACGCGTCCTCCAGCGATCCGGTGGTCGGGGTGAGTTCGTGCAGGGCGACGCCCCGCTCGGCGGCGAGGTCGCCGATGCGCGAGGCGGGCAGGCCCGTGATGTCGAACAGATCGGGTGCGGTGCTCACGATCTCGACGTCGGGCCCCGCCACGAGCTGGGCGAGTGCCGCACCGTGCGGGGTGCGCACGCGCACGCGGTTCGTGGTCCAGGCCCGCACGAGGTCTTCGAGCGGAGCATCCGCCAGCACCTTGCCGCGCCCCATCACGATGACGTGGTCGGCGGTCTGCGCCATCTCGCTCATCAGGTGGCTCGAGAGCAGCACGGTGCGTCCCTCGGATGCCGCGTGCCGCACGAACTGACGCACCCAGCGCACACCCTCGGGGTCGAGACCGTTGACCGGCTCGTCGAGGATGAGCGTGTGCGGGTCGCCGAGCAGCGCCGACGCGATGCCGAGGCGCTGCCCCATGCCGAGCGAGAACTTGCCGGCGCGCTTGCGGGCGACCGATCCGATGCCGGCGAGGTCGATGACCTCATCGACGCGCGACGCGGGGATGCCGTGGGTCGCCGCCATCGCGCGCAGGTGGTTGCGGGCGGTGCGGCCGGTGTGCACGGCCTTCGCGTCGAGCAGCACGCCCACCTCGGTGAGCGGAGCCCCGAGCTTGCGGTACTCGCGTCCGCCGACGGTCGTGAGGCCCGACGTGGGGCGGTCGAGCCCGACGATCATCCGCATCGTGGTCGACTTGCCCGCACCGTTGGGCCCGAGGAAGCCGGTGACGGCTCCGGGCTTGATCGTGAACGACACGTCATCGACGGCCGTCTTGTCTCCGAACCTCTTCGTGAGGCCTTCTGCTGTGATCATGTGCTCCACGCTACGAGCGGCGGCGACCCCACCGCATCCGCCGCAGGTACCGTCTTGCGGATGACCGGCGTACGACCTGCGGAGGATGCCCCGAGACGCCGCGCAGGTCGCACCGAGACACCACATTCTCCGCGAGACACCACGGCACGCGTGATGTCTCACGCTCGACGTGGTGTCTCGGCGGCCCGCTCCCACCTGGCCTGTCAGGAATCCGTCGCACGTGCAAAGAGAGAGGCGCGAGAGCACACGACCCGCGCTGTAGCGTCGCTCGCGGAGGGGGAGACCGTGCAACGACTCGTGTGGGTGATGCTGCTGGTGCTGGGTCTCGCGGCGGTGGCGACCGCCGTGGTGCTGCGGCTGTGGACTCTCCGGCATCCGCTGATCGACGCCGAACCGGTGCCGACCCTGCTCGTCGCCGTCTTCTTCCTCGGCCTCGCGATCGTCGTCGTCGCGACGATCGGCAACATCGTGCTCACGGCGATCGATCGCCGCGCATGACCCCGAAGAGAAGTGTGTAAGGAATCGTCCGTTCGAGCCAAAGAGCGGATGCCGCCGCTCCGCGCCCCCGATCGATACTGAGAGTCGGGGGGCCGGCTCGTGCGCCCCGTCGAGGGGCTGACACGGGGCGCACGAGTGCTTCCTCCCGGTACCGTGAGGGAGCAGGGAAGAGACGGAGCGGGGTGGCGATGCGTCTGCGATCGGACCCTCGCGCGCGCCTGCGCGTCGTGCTCGCCGAGGTCGACGGCCGGATCGCGCGCGAACGCGCTCACGCCACTCGCACGGGAGCGACGAGAGCGACGGGTGCGAGTGGCGCGACGGGCGCACCGGGCGCCCCGGCACCGCGGAGCAAGGCCGTCGCCTTCCGCATCCTGTTCGACGAGCACCTGCCCCGGGTGCGGCGTCACCTCTCGTGCTTCCTCGACGACCGGAGCGAGGTCGAGGAGATCGCCGCCGACGTCTTCGTCGTGGCGTGGAAGAAGCTCCAGCCCGAGAATCCGATGGGGATCACCTGGCTGATCCGCACGGCCGACAACAAGCTGCGCGACGCCGCCCGGCGCGATCGTTCGAAGCGCCGGGCGATCGACGCGCTCACTCGTGGCCTGCAGGAGACCTCCGACGCACTGCATCCGCTCGAAGCCCTCGCCCTGCGCGAGGCGATCGTCACCCTGAGCGCGCGCGAACGCCAGGTCGTCGTGCTCACCTACTGGGACGAGCTCAGCGCCGGGGAGGTGGCGCAGGTGCTCCGGTGCAGCGCGGCCGCGGTCTGGACGACGCTCACCCGCGCACGCGCCAAACTGCGCCGGCAGCTCGAGGCGAAGGAGGCGGACGCATGACCCTCACCGACGACCGGCTCGACGAGCTCTTCGCGCTCGCGCACCCCTCGCCCGCCCGCGAGACCGCGCTGCGCGCCCAGGACATCGCCCTGCGGGAGCGGATCATCCGCGGCGACGTCGCCCCGCGGCGAGCGCCGCACCGGCGCGGGATCTGGGCAGCCGGTCTGACCACCGCCGTCGCCGCCTGCGCGATCGTCGCACTGATCGCCGTGAACGTGCTCGCTCCCGACCAGCGGGCGGTCGCCCTCACCCCGCCGCCGCTCATCTATACGGGTGCCGAGCCGCTCGACGCGGTGCTCGCCGATGCGCACGCGGCGCTCGCTGACGGCGACGGACCGATGCAGGCACCGCATGTGGAGCTCGTGACCTGGGGCTGGAGCATCGACATGTCGGAGAAGAACATCGAGGTGATCCCGCAGGACGTCACGATCGACTGGACGCTCGACGAGGGCGGCGTCACGACGATCGTCGCCGGCGAGCCCTACTGGGAGGACGGCGAGCGACCCGCCGGCCTCGGCGAGAGTCCGTACGAGCCGGGGGAGCTGATCGACCGCGTCACGATGACGCCCGAGCAGTTCAACATCCCGCCCGCCACGGCCGCCCTCGACGGGTCGAGTCCCGACGAGCTGAAGGCCGCGCTCGCCCCCTATCTGAGCGATGATCCGGCGCCGACGTCGGGAGAACTCGGGGCGGCCATCGTCTCGTTGATGTCGCAGTGGACGCTCACCGACGCGCAGCACGCGACCCTCCTCGACATGCTCGTCGATGCCGGCGGGGTGACCGTGCTCGGCCGCACGACCGATCGACTCGGGCGCGATGTGGTCGGCCTCGAGGTCGCCGAACCGTTCAACCCGCTCTACCGGCTCACCGTGCTCGTCTCACGCGAGACCGGGCGCATCGTCGGCACAGAGGACGAGCTCACCGAGCCCCTCGACTTCATCCCCGCGGGCGTGACCGGCTACACGCTCTGGGACGAGGGGTAGCGCGCGGGGAGCTTCCCTCTGCTCGGGTTCGAAGGGGTCGGATCAGAACACGGGGCGACTCGCCGTCGACACGATGACCGCGGGGCCACAGCGGCCCCTCTGAGTCCCTGAGCCCGTCGAAGGGTCCGGCCCCGAGAAACCCGTCTCCTCAACGATCGGCGAAGACCTCGATGCGGTCGCCGCGCATGATCAGTTCGAGGCCGGTGCCGTCGCCGAAGCGGTCGCGCAGCGCCTGGGGCTGAGCGGAGGTCACCTCGATCCGGATCACCGGCGGGAACGACCCGGCGTCGCACCCCCACGCCGCGATCTGGAAGCCACCGGAGTCTCCGAGGAGCTCCTCCGTGTCGATCGCGACGATGCACATCGCGTCCGATTCGTCGAACGACAGCCACTCCACGCCGCGGGCGATCGTCAGACCGGCGAACTCCTCGAACAGCGCCGCGTCGGGCCCCTTCTCGCCGAACGACTCGGGCCACGAGGCATCCGGGTCGATCGCGATCTCGGCCACCAAGCCCGGGTCGGCCGACCGCATGGCAGAAACGACGACCGCGGATCCGAACGCGGCGAGCGCGATGCACGCCGCGCCCAGCCACAGCCAGGGTGCCGACGGTCGCGGCGTGAAGAGGGTGCGCAGGCGGGAGGGCGACGGATGCTCGGGCTCCGCGTTCTCGGCGTCGATCGCCGGCGGCTCACCGGTGCGAGGGAGTTCGCCGCTGCGGCCGAACTCATCGGGCGCAGCATACGTCGCCGCCTCCTCGACCGGTGGCGCGGGGGCGACCGAAACGACGGGAACCTCACGAACCGGCGCCGTCACGACCAGCGCCGCCGGCGCCGCCTGCGCCTCGAGCGCGCGCAGCCGGGCGATCGCTGCGGGGTCCCCGTCGATGTCGGCATCCCGCCCGTAGGCCCGCGCACGCAGGGCCCGCAGCTCGTCATCGCTCATGCGTCGGCCCGTCCTCCGAGCACGACGACCGAGTCCGCTCGCGATCGGGCGGCCCGCAGGGCCACCGCGCCGAGCACACCGGTCGCGACGATCCGGGTGAGCAGGAGGACGTTGGCGACGAGCACGATCGCGTTCATGTCGGTCACCGCTCCCGAGAGCAGGAAGAACTCCATGAGCGAGGCGAGCACGACCGCGGCGAGCACTGCCGCCGGGGTGTACCGCCACGGGTCGGGCAGGGTGCTGCGAGTGAAGCCCGCGACGACCACGCCGCTCAGCGCGATCTTGACGATCGCGTCGATGAACACGGGCGCCGAGGAGGACACGCCGAACACGGCGAGCAGCAGGGGCGGGCCGGCGACGATCCAGATGGCCAGAAGGCCCAGGGCGACGATCGCGCTCCGCCGCAACCCGACCGACGGATGCCGCACCCCGGCGATCGCCGCGGCGATCAACGCGAGACCGAACCCCGCCGACGTCGCCACGCTCAGTGCGCTGAGCACGCCCCCGTCGAGCGTGCCGGGCAGACTGCGATACGCGGCGAGCAGGGCCGTCAGCAGGAACAGCGCTCCCGAGGCCGCCCACCAGCGCGACCACCGCACCGGCGCACTCTCCACGGCGATCGGCGGGGTCTCCGGTCGGCTCATCGCCCATCACCGTCCTTGGTCATGTGTGCTCGCAGCTCACCCCCGAGCGTACCGATGCGCTCGGCCCGCGGCTCCCCTCAGAACCCTGCGGCGCCTCTCAGAACCCCTCGGCCTCGCGGGGCGTGTAGGCGCTTTCGAGCGCGTCGATCTCGGCGGGTTCGAGACGGATGCCGACGGCCGCGACCGCGTCGTCGATGTGGGCCGCACGGGTGGCGCCGACGATGGGCGCGGTGACCGCCGACTGCTGCGCGACCCAGGCGAGGGCGATCTGCGCACGGGAGACGCCCCGATCGGATGCCACGCGGGCGACGGCCTCGACGATCACCCGGTTGGACTCCTCTTCGCGGTGGTAGAGCGTCGCGCCGAAGGCATCCTTCCCCGTGCGATTCGTCGTCTCGTCCCAGTCGCGGGTCAGGCGGCCCCGCGCGAGCGGCGACCACGGCAGCACCCCGACGCCGGTGTCGAGGCAGAACGGATGCATCTCCCGTTCCTCCTCGCGCTGCAGCAGGTTGTACTGGTCCTGCATCGAGACGAACGGGGTCCACCCGTTCTGCGCGGCGACGTGCTGCGCCTTCGCGAACTGCCACGCCCACATCGACGAGGCGCCGATGTACCGCGCCTTGCCCGAGCGCACGACGTCGTGCAGCGCCTCCATCGTCTCCTCGATCGGCACCTCGGGGTCCCACCGGTGGATCTGGTACAGGTCGACGTAGTCGGTGCCGAGGCGCCGCAGGCTCGCGTCGATGCCCGAAAGGATGTGCCCGCGGCTGAGGCCGGCCTGGTTCGCGCCGGGTCCCATGCGCCCATGCACCTTTGTGGCGAGCACGATCTCGTCGCGGCGGGCGAAGTCGGCGAGCGCACGGCCGACGAACTCCTCGCTCGTGCCGTCGGAGTAGACGTCGGCGGTGTCGAACGTCGTGATCCCCGCTTCGAGGGCCTGCCGGATGAGGGGTCGGCTCGACTCCTCATCGAGCGACCAGCCGTGCGCGCCGCGATCCGGGGCGCCGAAGCTCATGCATCCGAGTACGACCGGCGAGATGCGCAGCCCCGATCGTCCGAGTCGTACGTGGTCACCGGGCTCGATCATGAGTTCTTCCTTCTCGTGGATGTTCGACGGATGCCGGACGGTGACTACTCGATCTGCCCGATCGGCTCGCGCTTCTCGGCCTGGAACTGGTCCTCGGCGCGACCGCGTGCCCAGTACGCCGAGATCGAGAGCGACTCGCGGGGCACCTCGCGCTGCTTCAGCAGGGCGCGCACTTCCTTGATCGTGCCGCGCTCCCCGTGGGCGAAGACCCCGGGGGTACCGTCGGCCCAGGGCAGGTCGGCGAGGGCGGTGAGCAGTTCCTCATCGGTGTCGGTCCAGCGCACGTTCACGCCGGAGGGCGCCGCGGGCAGCACCCGGTCCGACGGGTCGGCGACCGTCAGGATCACGTGGCCGACGGCATCCGATTCCATCGCTTCGATCGCCGAGGAGATCGCCGGCAGCGCCGTGTGGTCGCCGACGAGAAGATGCCAGGGCGTCGACGGCTCGGGCCGATATCCGCCCCCGGCACCGCTCACGACGAGGGTGTCGCCCGGCTGCGCCCGGCGGGCCCACGGACCCGCGACGCCCTCGTCACCGTGCACGACGAAGTCGATCACGATCAGGCGAGCCTCGGGGTCGGCCGAACGGACCGTGTAGGTGCGCCGCGTCGGGAGCTTCTCGGGGCTCTCCTCGCGCAGCTGCGCCAGATCGTACGGTGGCACGAGGCCGTGACGGGGGTCGGCGAAGAGGATCTTCACGTACTTGTCGGTGTAGACGTTGTCGGTGAAGTCCGCGTAGCCGTCGCCGCCGGCCGTGATGCGGATCAGATCGGGACTGACCTGCTCGACCTCCTGCACGGTGAGGACTGCTTGTGCGGGTGGCTTGCGAGGCTGGTCGGTCATCTGCATCTCCCGGGGTGCCGAACGTTCCCTCCAGTCTGCCCGGGATGCGAGGGGTGAGGGCGCCCTGACATGATGAGCGGGTGATCTTCCGGCCCCGACGCGGTGTGATGGCGGGCGCGGTCCTCCTGGCCGCAGCCGTCGTGCTGAGCGCATGCGCGGCCACGCCCTCGCCCGCAGCCCCGTCGGATGCCCCGGCCGCCGAGACACCGATCACGGCCTCACCTCTCCCGAGCGCAACGCCGTCCGGCGACCTCGGCCCGGTCGAGAGCTTCCTCGCCTGGCTCGAAGCCTCGCGCGCCCCCGACGCCGAAGCGGCGTGCGCCGGCCTCTCCCCCGAACTCGCCGCGCGCATGATCGCCGAACTCAACGGCAGCGGCGCGTTCGCGGTGAGCACCTGCGCCGAGATGATCACCGCCACCGCCGAGCTGTATCGCGCGACCGCGCAGAGCAGCGAGGTCGATGTGACGATCCAGGAGCAGACCGAGAACGACGCCACCCTCTTCGTGACCTACCTCGCCTCCGGCGATTGCGGCACGGTCGTCATGACGCGCGAGGTGACCGGTTGGATCATCACCGAGAGATCCGAGGAGTGTGCCGTCTGATCGGTTCGCGCTGACCCGTTCACTCTGATCCGTTCGCGGCTCACAGCATCGCGGTGAGCACGCCTCCGTCGGCACGCAGGGCGGCACCGTTCGTCGCCGAGGCGACGGGGCTCGCGAGGTACGTGACGAGGCTCGCGATCTCGGTCGGGTCGAGGAATCGCTCGAGCAGCGTCGTGGCGTTCTGGCCGATGATCGCCTGCTTCATGGCGTCGGCGGGCAGCGACTGCGCTTCGGCCACCGCCGCCACGGTCGCGGCCACCCCGTCGGAGTACGTGGGTCCGCCGAGCACCGTGTTGACAGTGACCTCGGTGCCGCGGGTGAGCTTGGCGAGGCCGTTGGTGAGGGCGATCATCGCCGCCTTGGTCACGCCATAGTGCACCATGTCGGCGGGAACGTTCACTCCGGATTCGCTGCTGATCGAGACGATGCGCCCCCACCCGCGCTCGAGCATGCCGCCGAGAACCTGCCGCGACAGGCGCACGGCGCTCATGAGGTTCACGTCGAGGTAGCGCGACCACTCGTCGTCGGAGGTCGCCGAGAAGTCGGCCAGGCCGAACAGTCCGACGTTGTTGACGAGGATGTCGACGTCGCCGAGGTCGGCGAGAAGGCGCGCGACCTCGTCGGGCTTCGCGAAGTCGGCGACGAGACCGTTCGGGTGGGATTCCGGATGCTCCGCCCCGAGCCGTGCGACGGCGCTGTCGAGGCGCTCGGCGTCGCGACCGTTGAGCGTGACCTGCACGCCCTCCGCGGCGAGCGCTGCGGCGATGGCGTAGCCGATCCCCTGGGTCGAGCCGCTGACGAATGCCTTCTTGCCTGCGAGTCGCAGATCCATGTTCGACGTCCTTTCACTTGCTTGAGCAAGTCAAGGTACAGGCTTTTACTTGCTCAAGCAAGTGAACTCGGGATAGCCTGAGGCCATGCCGAACACGAACGCCGACCACGGCCTGAGCTCCGACGAGCTCGCGATCTGGGCCTCGCTCGCCACCCTGCTCGAGCGCCTGCCCACCGCCCTCGACGCGCAGCTGCAGCGCGACAGCGGGCTCACCCACTTCGAGCACGGCATCCTCTTCGCGCTGCACAGCGCCCCCGAGCGCACCCTACGTCTCAGCGTGCTCGCCGCCTACGCGAGCTGCACCCTGTCGCGCCTGTCGCGCGCGGTCTCCCGACTCGAGACGAAGGGGTGGGTGCGTCGCGAGATCGACCCGAGTGACGGACGCTTCACCCTCGGCATCCTCACCGACGCCGGCGCGCAGGCGGTCGCCGAGTCGACCCCCGCCCACCACGCGCTCATCCGCACCCTCGTGTTCGACACCCTCACGGATGCCCAGGCGCGGCAGCTGGGGGTCATCAGTCGGAAGGTGGCGGAGGGAATCGGCCCCGGGGGTGTGTGGAGTCCGGCTTAGAAAGACGCGGAACTCTCACCTGTCGCCGTGAGGAGCGACCCCCTACTCGAAGACTCGCAGGTGACCGGCACGGTGAGCCTTCAGGGCAGCGTCGGTTCGGCGACACGTACCCGCTCCCTGTGGCCACGCAGGACATGATGGGCAGATGCGCTCCGCAACGGCATGGCTTCTGATCGCGGCGATGACGGTCGTCTCGCTGCTCTTCCTCGCGCTGGTGGCGACCTTCCGGTTCGCGATTCCCCTCATCGACCCTGCACCGCTCCCTCCTGACTACGACATGCAGGCTGCGGTGGCGTTCGTCACCATGGGAACCGCACTCGTGGGCGGGATCGGAGCAGGCTTCCACGCCTCCCGGCACCCCCAAGAACGCGCCGTGATCGTGGGATGGGCAGGAGTCGCATTGCTGATCGGTACCGTTCTGGGAACGGTCCTGGCGTTCACGATGAGTGCACGCTAGGGCGCGCTGCCGGGGACGTCTCGCGCCTCCTGCCCAACGGTCTTCGAGGGAGGAAGTCGCACCCGACGAAGCACTGGCTGCAAAAAAAAGGCCCGGTTCCACAGAGGGAACCGGGCCTTTCAACTCGCTGTGCGCGAGGGGGGACTCGAACCCCCACGCCCGCAAGGACACTGGCACCTGAAGCCAGCGCGTCTACCATTCCGCCACTCGCGCGAGTGTCTCGTTCCGAAGAACTCAACCTCGTAAGGCTATCACGCGTCGCGACCCCACGAGAAACTCCCCCCGCACCCCGGAAAACCCCGGAAATCCGGGACTCCGAGCCCGTCGCGGGGCGGATCCTCAGCACACCTGGCTACGATGTCCCTACCAGTTGGCATGCCAGAGGAGCCCAGTGGGACTACTTGACAGCTTTGAGAAGGGTCTCGAGCGCGCCGTGAACGGCGCGTTCGCGAAGACCTTCCGCAGCGGCATCCAGCCGGTGGAGATCGCTTCGGCGCTGCGGCGCGAGGCCGATACGAAGGCGGCGGTCGTCAGCCGCGACCGCATCATCGCGCCCAACAACTACGTCGTGCGCCTCAGCGCCGACGACGCCGAGCGGATGCGCGGACTCGGCGGCGCTCTCACCGACGAGCTGCACGCCCTGCTCACGAAGCACTCGAAGTCGCAGGGCTACAGCTTCGGTGGCCCGCTCTCGATCGTGCTCGAACCCGACGAGAAGGTGTCGACGGGTACGGTGCGCGTCAGCTCCGGAACGGTCGAGGGCCGTGTGAGCTGGGAGGCCGTGGTCGACGTCGACGGTCGCCGGCACCGCATCACCCGCGCGCGCACCGTCATCGGACGCGGCACGGATGCCGACATCACCATCGCGGATGCCGGATCGAGCCGTAAGCACGCCGAGATCCTCTGGGACGGCGAGCGCGCCATGATGCGCGACCTCGGCTCCACCAACGGCACCAAGGTGAACGGGCAGAAGCTGCGCGAAGCGGCCCTCCCCTCCGACACCACGATCACGATCGGTCGCACCGATCTCGTCTTCCGCGTGGTGCCGCAGACGGTACCGGCGCGTGTCAGCGACGCCACCCGTGCGTTCGGAGGCATCCATGAGTGAACTGGTCCTCCTGCTCCTGCGCATCGGTTTCCTGGTGCTGCTGTGGTTCTTCGTGTTCGGCGTGGTCTACTCGCTGCGCGCCGACCTCTTCGGCGTGAAGGTGCGCAAGCTCCCCGCCGAGGCCGCTGCGGGTGCCCCCGCATCCGGCGCCGCGGCTCCGGCCGCCCCCGTCGCGAAGCCGGCCTCGGCGAAGCCCGCCTCCGCCAAGCCCTCCACGGGTCCGGCGACCGTCGCGACCGCCCAGCGCCTCGTCATCACCTCGGGCCCGAAGGCGGGGCTCGAACTCCCCCTCGGCAACGACACCCTCACGATCGGCCGCTCGAGCGAGTCCGCCCTCGTGATCCGTGACGACTACACGTCCAGCCACCACGCCCGCCTGATCCTGCGCGGTGACGCGTGGGCCGTGCAGGACCTCGACTCCACCAACGGCACGTTCGTCGCGGGCCAGCGCGTCGGCAACTCCCCCGTCTCGCTGTCGCTCGGCACCCCCATCAAGGTGGGCGCCACGACCTTCGAGCTGCGAGCCTGACGCCGGCATGGTCTTCGAGGGCTCGAGCGCCGCGATCTCCCATACGGGCAAGATCCGCTCCAACAACCAGGACTCCGGGTACTCCGGAGCCAACCTGTTCGTCGTCGCCGACGGCATGGGCGGTCACGCCGGCGGTGACGTCGCATCGAGCCTCGCGATCCAGCGCCTCGAACCGCTCGATCAGGCGTACGCCTCGACCGACGACGCGCAGGCATCGCTGCAGGCGGCGGCGACGACCGCGGCGGGCGATCTCATCCGCGCCGCGAAGGACCGCCCCGAGCTCGCGGGCCTGGGCACCACGGTCAGCGCGATCATCATGGTCGACGAGTACGCGGTCATCGGCCACATCGGCGACTCGCGCATCTACCTGTACCGCGACGACGCCCTGACGCAGATCACGGCCGACCACACCTTCGTGCAGCGGCTCGTGGACTCGGGCCGCATCACGCCCGAGGAGGCGCGCTACCACCCGCGTCGCTCGGTGCTCATGCGCGTGCTCAGCGACATGGACTCCGACCCCGAGCTCGACATGTTCGTCATGCCGACGCAGCCGGGCGATCGCTGGCTGCTCTGCTCCGACGGCCTCTCGGGGGTCGTCGACGAGAACCGCATCCTCAAGGCGATGCGCCTGGGCCTCGCGCCGGGGCGCACGGCCGACAACCTCCTCAAGCAGGCGCTCGACGGCGGCGCCCCCGACAATGTCACGATCGTGATCGTCGACGTCGGCGGACAGCATCCGCTCTCCTCCGGAACGCCCACGATCGTCGGCGCGGCCTCGAACCCCTCGGGCATCATCGTGCCGCCCGTGCGCGCCCCGCGCGGCAACTGGCTGCACCCGGTGCGCCAGGCGGCCAACGATCCCACCCACTTCGAACCGGCCGCCGAGTACCTCGAAGAACTCATCGAGGAGGATCGTCGGCGTGCGACCCGTCGCCGCGTCGGCTGGATCGCCGCGATGCTCCTGGTGCTCGCGATGCTCGGCTTCGCCGCGTTCGCGGCCTACAGCTGGACGCAGACCCGCTACTTCATCGGCGCCGACGACGACAGTGTGGTGATCTTCCAGGGCGTGCAGCAGAACATCGGCCCGATCACCCTGTCGACGCCCGTCGAAGACACCGACATCCTGCTCGCGAACCTGCCGGAGTACCAGCGCGCGTCGGTCGAGCGCACGATCACGGCCCGCTCGCTGTCGGATGCCATGGCCATCGTCGACCGTCTACGGGCGGGTGCCGATGCCAACGCGCTTCCGACCCCGCTCCCCACACCGACGCCGACGCCGACGCCTTCCGAGACTCCCGCCGAGGACGGAGGTGACGGATGAGCACCGACGTCTCCGCCGACACCGCGGTCCTCAAGGCGCTCAAGCGCATCCGCACCCCGCAGAAGCAGCGCAACCGCGAGTTCTGGCTGCTCCTGTTCGCCGTGCTGATCGCGGGCTCCGCGCTCACTCTCGTGCAGCTCGGCGCCCTCGGCACCGTCGACCCCGTCATCCTCGCGATCGGCGGCGGCCTGGCCGTGCTCGCCTTCGCCCTGCACATCGTGCTGCGGGTCGTGGCGTCGGATGCCGATCCCTTCGTCGTCCCGATCGCGACCCTGCTCACGGGGCTCGGCATCGCGATGATCTACCGGATCGACATCGCCAAGTCGTTCACCGGGTGGGATGCCTATTCGACGAAGCAGCTCGCCTGGACCGGCATCTCGTTGGCGGGCGCGATCGCCGCGGTGATCCTGCTGCGCAACTACCGCGTCCTCTTCCGCTACACGTACATCTTCGGCTTCGCGGGCATCGTGTTCCTGCTGCTGCCGTTCGTGCCCGGCCTGCGCATCCCCGACGCGAACGCGGCCGTGTGGGTGTCGCTCGGCGGGGCGTTCGCCTTCCAACCGGGTGAGATCGCGAAGATCTGCCTCGCGATCTTCTTCGCGGGCTACCTCGTGCGCACGCGGGAGAGCCTCACCTCGGTCGGCACGCGCTTCCTCGGTATGACCTGGCCGCGCATGCGCGAGCTGGGTCCGGTGCTGGTGGTGTGGCTGATCTCGCTCGGCATCATCGTGCTGCAGCGGGATCTCGGTACCGGAACCCTGATCTTCGGCATGTTCGTGGCGATGCTGTACGTCGCCACCGGCAAGACCAGCTGGGTCGTCATCGGCCTCGGGCTCGTGGCGGCGGGTGTCGCGCTCGCGACCCAGATCCTCAGCTACGTGCGCGGGCGCTTCATCAACTGGCTGTTCCTGTTCGACCCGAACCAGGTCGACCCCGAGCGTGCCGGCTACCAGCCCATGCAGGGGCTCTTCGGTCTCGCGCACGGCGGGATGCTCGGAACCGGTTGGGGACAGGGCCGGCCCTGGGTCACTCCCCTGGCCCACAGCGACTACATCATCACCAGCCTCGGTGAGGAGATCGGCCTGATCGGCCTGTTCGCGATCCTCTGCCTGTACATGGTGTTCGTCAGTCGCGGGGTGCGCATCGGTCTCGCCGGTCAGGACGACTTCGGCAAGCTGCTCGCGATCGGGTTCTCGTTCACGATCGCCCTCCAGGTCTTCATCATGGTCGGCGGTGTCACCCGCCTCATCCCGCTGACGGGTCTGACCACGCCGTTCCTCGCCGCGGGCGGTTCGTCGCTCGTCGCCAACTGGCTCATCGTGGCACTGCTGCTGCGCATCTCCGACGGCGTACGCCGCCAACCGAGGGTGGTGATCGGATGACCCGTGAGTTGCGTCGCCTGAGCATCGTGATGCTCTTCATGTTCATCGCGCTGTTCGCCGCCACCAGCTGGATCCAGGTCGTCGACGCCGATGCGCTGGCCCAGAACGACAACAACCAGCGCACGCGCCTCGACAGCTATGAGATCCAGCGCGGCTCGATCATCATCGACGGTACGAACGTCGCCACCTCCGTGCCGTCCGACGATCGCTATCAGTTCCAGCGCGTGTATGCCGACGCCGGCATGTGGGCGCCCGTCACCGGATACTTCAACGCCGCCCTCGATTCCCGCACCGGCATCGAGCAGGCGATGAACGCCGATCTCTCGGGAACCGGATCGAGCGCATTCTTCTCCGAGATCGAGCGCATCCTCTCCGGGCAGCCGCAGACCGGCTTCAGCGTCGAGCTCTCCCTCGATGCCGCGGCCCAGAAGGCCGCCTACGATGCGCTCGGCGGGCTGCAGGGCGCGGTCGTCGCGATCGAACCGAGCACGGGCCGCATCCTGGCGATGGTCTCGACGCCCGGTTTCGACACGAATCTGCTCGCCACGCACGATGCGGATGCCGCGAACTCGACCTACGACCAGCTGGTGCAGGATCCGCTCAAGCCGCTCTCCAACCGCGCGATCGCCGGCGACCTCAACCCGCCGGGCTCGACGTTCAAGCTCGTCGTTGCGGCCGCGGCCTACGCGAGCGGCGACTTCACGCCCGACTCCACGCTTCCGAACCCCGCGTCGTACACGCTTCCCGGGTCGAGCAACCGCGTCTCGAACGCATGGGGAGGCACCTGCGGCGGCGGTGAGACCGTCACGATCGCCGAGGCGATCCGCCTGAGCTGCAACATCCCCATGGCCGAGCTCGCGGTGAAGCTCGGAGACGACGCGATCCGCGAGATGGCGGAGAAGTTCGGCTACAACCAGAGCTTCGAGACGCCGCTCGTCTCGACCGCCTCGAGCTACCCGCGCGCGCTCGACGACGCGCAGACGGCCCTCTCCGGATTCGGACAGGGACAGGTCACGGCGACGCCGTTGCAGGTCGCGATGATCTCGGCCGGAATCGCGAACGACGGCCTGGTGATGAACCCGCGGATGGTCGATCAGGTGATCGGCAACGACCTCTCGGTCGTGCGTTCCTACGACGACACCGAGTTCGGCCGTGCGCTCGAGCCCGACATCGCCGACGAGGTGACGGATGCCATGGTCGCGAGCGTCTCAACGGGCGCTGCGCAGGGTGCAAGAATAGACGGGATCGACGTGGCCGGTAAGACCGGCACCGCTGAGAACGGAAACAAGCCGCACACGTTGTGGTTCACCGGCTTCGCGCCGGCGGACGACCCCGCTGTGGCGGTGGCAGTCGTCGTCGAAGACGGCGGAGGACAGGGTCAATCCGGATCCGGCGACACGATCGCCGCTCCGATTGCGAAGAAGGTCATAGAGGCGGTGCTGGGCAGATGAGACCGACGCAGGGTGTGTCGTTCGGTGGTCGTTACGAGCTGCAGTCGCGTATCGCGATCGGTGGCATGGGTGAGGTCTGGGAGGCGACGGATCACGTCATCGGACGTACCGTCGCGATCAAGATCCTCAAGGACGAGTACATGGGCGACCCCGGGTTCCTCGAGCGCTTCCGCGCCGAGGCCCGTCACGCCGCACTCGTCAACCATGAGGGCATCGCGAGCGTGTTCGACTACGGCGAGGAGAACGGCAGCGCCTATCTCGTCATGGAGCTCGTGCCCGGCGAGGCGCTGTCGACCGTGCTCGAGCGCGACGGCGCGCTGAGCGCCGACAAGACTCTCGACTTCGTCGCCCAGACGGCATCCGCTCTGCAGGCCGCGCACGCGGCGGGTCTCGTCCACCGCGACATCAAGCCGGGAAACCTGCTGATCACGCCCGATGGCCGCGTCAAGATCACCGACTTCGGTATCGCGCGCATCGCCGACCAGGTGCCGCTCACGGCCACCGGTCAGGTCATGGGAACCGTGCAGTACCTGTCGCCCGAGCAGGCCTCGGGTCACCCGGCCTCCCCCGCGACCGACACCTACTCGCTCGGCATCGTCGCCTACGAATGCCTTGCCGGGAAGCGCCCCTTCACGGGCGAGTCGCAGGTGGCGATCGCGATGGCGCAGATCAACGAGCAGCCGCCGCCGCTGCCGCCGACCGTGCCGATCCCCGTGCAGAACCTCGTGATGGCGATGATCGCGAAGAAGCCGAGCGACCGTCCGTCGTCGTCGGCCACCGTCGCACGCGCCGCCCAGGCGCTGCGCCGCGGCGACCTGAACTCCGCGGCGATCGCCGTGCCCGCCATCGCGACGGGCGGCGTCGCCGACGACGCGACGCGCATCCTCACCGCGAGTGGCGACGACGGGGCTACCCGCGTGCTGCCGACCACGGCGCAGCTCCCCACCGGAGCCGGCGACGACGAGGCGCCCGACGGCAAGAAGAAGAAGCGCAGCCCGTGGACGTGGCCGCTGGTCGCTCTGATCGCCCTGCTGGTGATCGTGCTCGGCGGAACCGTCTTCGCGCTCATGAACCAGGGCGACAGCGACGCCGACCCGACGCCGAGCACGTCGACCTCTCGCACCCCCACCCCGAAGCCCACTCCGACAGAGACGCAGACGCCCGCCCCGGAGCCGGTCGACGTCGATGCCCTGCAGTTGCCGGGTATGACGTGCGACGCGGCTCTCGCCGCCGCACGCGGTGCGGGCCTCGTCCCCAACTGCGTGACCGGAACGACCGTCGCCCCGTCCGCCGACCTCGTCGGCGCTGTCGAGCGCGTGGAGCCCCGTGGCTCGGTGGATGTGGGCAGTGACATCACGCTCTACCTCTACGCCGACCAGGCCGCGGTCGGAGCCCCGACCAACGCGCCGACGTTCTCGGGCACGTTCCTCGAGGGCGGCTCTGCGACGATCAACTGGACGGCGTTCTCCTGCCCGAACGGCACCGGAACCCTTTCCTCTTACGAGGTGACGATCACGAACGCATCCTTCGCGGGTCCCGGCCAGCCGGCCGTGACCACGAAGAGCTTCGGACCGAACGAGACCACGGCGGGAATCTCGATCAACACCGGCACGGCCGGGCAGGTCGTGACCGGCACCTACAAGGCGTTCTGCGGCGACCGCGAGTCCGGAAACTCCCCGCAGGGGCAGTCGACCGCCATCCAGGGAGCGGCCGTCGATCCGGGCAACGGCGACGACGGCGGAGACGGTGGGAACGGCGGGAACTCAGGCAACTGAGGGTAGCCTTTACTCCACCACACATCACGTCCAGTTGTCCCAGGGGGGTCATCCGTGTCCACAGAGCCACGCGTTCTCGCGGGTAGGTACCGCGTCGACGAGCTCATCGGGCACGGCGGCATGGCGAAGGTCTACCGCGGGTACGACCTGACCCTCGGGCGCGAGGTCGCGATCAAGATCCTCGATCCCGACCTGGCGCGCGACACCGCGTTCCGCACCCGGTTCCGGCTCGAGGCGCAGGCGGCGTCGCGCATGTCGCACCCCTCGATCGTGCGCGTCTTCGACGCGGGCGACTCGGCGGCGGATGCCTCGTCCGACGACCCGCCCTACATCGTGATGGAACTCGTCAAGGGCACGCTGCTCAAAGACATCATCGCGGCCGGCCCCGTGCCCCTCGACGACACGATCCGATACGTCGACGGCATCCTCGAGGCGCTGAACTACTCGCACCGTGCCGGCGTCGTGCACCGCGACATCAAACCGGGCAACGTCATGGTCACGCCCGACGGCAAGGTCAAGGTGATGGACTTCGGCATCGCCCGTGCCGTCTCCGACTCCTCGTCGACGGTCGCCGAGACCACGCAGATCATCGGCACGGCCGCGTACTTCTCCCCCGAGCAGGCCAAGGGCGAGCCCGTCGACGCCCGCGCCGACCTCTACTCCACCGGCGTGGTGCTCTACGAGCTGCTCACCGGTCGTCAGCCCTTCCGCGGCGAATCTCCCGTGGCGGTCGCCTACCAGCACGTCAGCGAAACCCCGGTGCCGCCGACCGAGCTCAACGAGGACTCCCCGGGCGCCCTCGATCCGATCGTGCTGCGCGCTCTCGCCAAGGACCCGTACCAGCGGTACCCGGATGCCGCGCACTTCCGCTCGGCTCTCGACGCCGCGGTCGCGGGCGAGGCTCCGACGCGCAAGCAACTGGGCGCACTGACGAGCGAGCTCTACGGTGCCAACCCGCGCCAGGCGCAGGAGACGGCTCGATCTCTGCGCCAGCTCAGCACCGACACGACGATGGCGCGCACGCAGTCCGGCCCGCCCGTGGCGTGGATCTGGGCCGGTGTGGCCCTTCTCGCCGTGCTCATCGCCTCGGTGCTGTTCTGGGTGGTCACGATGCGTCCCCCCGAGGTGCCGCAGACCGCTCGCGTGGTGCCCGACCTGGTCGACGTCGCCTCCGACCGCGCCCAGGCCGATCTCGCCGAACTCGATCTCGAGGCGAAACTGGTGCTCGAGACGAGCTCCGACATCGCCGAGGGCAACGTCACGCGCACCGATCCGCAGGCCGGTGTCGCCGTCGCGAAGGGCGACCTGGTCACCATCTACGTCTCGACGGGTCAGGAGACGGTCACCGTCCCGGCCATCGAGGGCATGGCGCTCGATGCCGCCCGTCAGGCACTGGCGGATGCCGGACTCGAACTCGGCACGGTCATCCAGAGGAACGAACCCGAGATCGCGGGCGACACGGTCATCGAGTCGAGCCAGCCCGCCGACGCCGAGGTCGCGCCCGGAACCGTGGTCAACCTCGTCGTCGCGAGCGGCAAGGTCACGCTGCGCAACCTCAGCGGCTTCACGATCGACGCAGCGACGGCCGAGCTCGAGGGTCTCAAGCTCATCGCGAGCCCGATCGACCAGGGGGAGTGCGCCGCGGGTGTCGCGCCGAACACGGTGATCTCGATGTCGGCAGCGCCCGGTGACGTGCCGGTCGGCTCGACGGTCGAGTTGCGCTTCTGCTCCACCGCCCCCGCCGGCTGACTCCGCCGGCTGACCCCGGGGGTCACA
Source organism: Microbacterium galbinum (assembly GCF_023101185.1). Taxonomy (GTDB): domain Bacteria; phylum Actinomycetota; class Actinomycetes; order Actinomycetales; family Microbacteriaceae; genus Microbacterium; species Microbacterium galbinum. The sequence continues at coordinate 1,348,829 of NZ_CP078077.1, read as the reverse complement.
CCAGGGGGTGGAGGCCCGTCGACCGCGCCACGGCATCCGTGTCGCCGGCGAGGGCGAGCCAGTTCGCCAGCAGGCGGTAGCCGCTCTCGGTGAGCACGCTCTCGGGGTGGAATTGCACACCGACGATCGGCAGGTCGCGGTGCGCGATGGCCATGACGGTGCCCGACGCCGTGTGCGCGGTCACGCGCAGCGCCTCAGGCAGATCGGATGCCGCGACCCCGAGCGAGTGATACCGCCCGACGTCGAAGGGCGAGCGGATGCCGTCGAACAGCGCCGACCCGTCGTGCACGACCGCCGACACCATGCCGTGCATGAGCTCGGGCGCAGCGGTCACCGGGGCGCCGAAGGCCTCGCCGATCGCCTGGTGCCCGAGGCAGACGCCGAGCAGCGGCATCCGTCGTTCGGCCGCGAGTCGTACGGCATCCACCGACACGCCAGCATCCGCCGGGGTGCCGGGGCCGGGGGAGAGGAGCAGGGCGTCGAACTCCGGAAGGAGCGCGTCGAGTTCGGCGGCGTCGACGGCGTCCGCCTCGATCATCGAGGTCTCGGCGCCGAGCTCGTGGAGGTAGCCGACCAGGGTGTGCACGAAGCTGTCGTGGTTGTCGACCACGAGCACCCGGGTCATTCGAGGTCGACCTCGCCGGGGTTGATGATGGGGCTGATCCACGGGAAGACGTACCAGAACAGCCCGTAGAGGATCGCGGCGACGACGACGAGCACGATGAGCAGGCGGATCCACCAGGGGCCGGGCAGCAGGCGCCAGATTGCGGCGTACATGTTTCTCCTCGTGCCTCTAGATGGACGGTGCGGCCGGGGGCGGCGGCGGGTCGGTCAGTGCCGGGGGCGGACCCTCGGCACGGGGCTGGAAGCTCTCGAACACTCCGTAGGCGACGATGCGCTCGGCCAGCGAGTACAGGGGAGAGCACGCGGTGAGGGTGATGTAGCGCTCACCGGTCGCGACCTCGGGCATCTGCGGCACGTCGGCGAGCACATCGGTCTGCGTCGGCTTGACGTACTCGAGGGTGCGGAAGCGGTAGGTGAACCAGCCGTCCTTCGTCTCGACGACGATCGCGTCGCCGATCTGGAGCTTGTCGAGCTGGTTGAACGGCTTGCCCCAGGTCGTGCGGTGCCCGGCCATCGCGAAGTTGCCGACCTCGCCCGGCATCTTCGAGTTCGTGTAGACGCCGATGCCGAGGTTGTCGAGCGTGCGGGCACGCGTCGTGCCGCCGTAGATGCCGTAGTTGTAGTCGGCACCGAAACGCGGGATGTGCATCTGACCGAGTTGCTCGGTGTCGGCGGGCGCGGCGGGGATCACCGGCTCGTAATACGTCGAGCCGTCGTCGCCTTCCACGAGCGGGGGGAGCTCGGGCGTGGGACCTGCGGCCCACTCGGCCGAGACGGCCGCGCCCTCTTCGTTCTTCTGGGCGGCGATGATGATGTCGCCGATCCACATCTGCCACGCGACGAACAGCAGAACGAGTACGCCGGCGGTGAGCAGGAGCTCCCCGAGAACGCTCGCGAACGTGGCGCGCGAACGTCGACGGGACCGTCGCGCGCGTCGCCCCCCAGGCACGACGGATGCAGTCATGGCGTGATCTTATCCCGTCGCGCTGTGGGAGCGCCGCGATCGTTGAGGAGCGCCTGGGCATCCGCACTCGGGATCATCACTCGATTTCGGTACAATGCTGGAATGGCACGAGACCGAAAGACCGAAGAACCCGCTGTCGAGCGCGCCGAAGGCGACGCCGCTCCCAACGCCGTGTGGTTCAAGCCGGTGATGATCGGCTTCATGCTGCTGGGCCTCGCGTGGATCCTCGTGTTCTACATCTCGGGCCAGCAGTTCCCGATCCCGGGTCTCGGCAACTGGAACCTCGGCATCGGCCTGGGCATCGCGCTGATCGGTTTCCTCATGACCACGCGCTGGCGCTGACCTCAGCGTCCACGACTTCCGAAGGCCCCTCGCTCCGGCGAGGGGCCTTCGTCGTTCCGAGCGGGGCTGTATCCCCAGGAACTCACAAGCCGCCCACAGAGTTATCCACAGGTCTATCCACACCTGGGGAGAATTACACGGGTGTTATTCACAGGTGTTAACAGAGTTGTTAACAACCCCTCATCAGGCCAGAATGATCAGCGGTGGAACGACGAAGACCACGACGAGCAGCACGACCGTCAGCGCCGCCAGAGCGACGATCTGCCAGATCCGCTGCTCTCGCCGCTTCGTCTTGACGATGATGTAGGCCACGAGGGCGCCCACGACGAGTCCGCCGAGATGGGCCTGCCACGAGATGCGCCCGCCGCCGAAGAAGAGCCCATAGACGAAATTGATGCCCAGGATCACCAGGAGTCCGGTGACATTGGCTCCGATGTGGCGGCCGATGATGAGCAGAGCCGCCATCATGCCGAAGATCGCACCGGATGCTCCGACCGTCGGCTGACTCGGGTCGAGAAGGGCGACCATCACCGAGCCACCGAGACCACTGATCAGGTAGAGCGCGAGGAAGCGCACCCGGCCGAGCATGGGCTCGAGGCTCTGACCGATCAACCACAGCGCGAGCATGTTGAGGGCGAGATGGATGAACCCGCCGTGCGCGAACACCGCCGTGAGCAGGCGCCAGGGCTGGAAAGGCGCTCCGGACAGATCGGGGTAGAGGTACGCGGCCGCGAACACCATCTGCTGCGTGAGCGCCTCGCCCACCCCGGGAATGAGCTGGATGAGACCGATCAACGAGGTCACCGCCAGGAGGGCGTACGTGACCAGAGGGCGTCCGCTGCGGGTGATCCCCATGACGGCGGCCGTCGAACCACCACCCCAGCGGCGCTCGGCGCGCTTCTGCGCGGGGGTGCGGTTCTTGCGCTCGGCCTTCATGCACTCAGGGCAGATCACCCCGACCGCGGCGGGCGTCTGGCATTCGCCGCAGATCGTGCGCAGGCAGCGCTGGCAGAGCACGAAGCTCTGCCGATCCGGATGCCGGTAACAGAAGTTGTCGCGATTGCTCGCGAACTCAGGCGTCGTCATCCGGATCGGCGATCGCTGTCGTCAGGCCGCGACGATGTCGATCGACTGGAGCACGACGGGCTCGATCGGGCGGTCGCCGGCAGCGGTGGGAACCGAGCCGATCTTGTCGACGACGGCCTTCGAGGCGTCATCGGCGACCTCGCCGAAGATCGTGTGCTTGCCCTTGAGCCACGGGGTCGGGTCGGTGGTGATGAAGAACTGCGAGCCGTTCGTGCCCTCGACCTCGCCCGTGATGGCGTTGCGGCGCAGGCCGGCGTTCGCCATCGCGAGGATGTACGGCTGGTCGAAGTTGAGCTCGGCGTTGATCTCGTCGTTGAAGTTGTAGCCGGGACCGCCGACGCCCTGACCGAGCGGGTCGCCGCCCTGGATCATGAAGTTCGGGATGATGCGGTGGAAGATGACGTCCTTGTAGAGGGGACCCTCGCCCGGCTTACCGGTCGCGGGGTGCGTCCACTCCTGGGTGCCGTCGGCGAGGCCGACGAAGTTCTTGACCGTCTTCGGGGCCTGGTCGCCGAAGAGGTTGATGACGATGTCACCGTGGTTGGTGTGCAGGGTTGCGACATGGGAAGCGTGAGGCATACGTCCATTCTCGCAGAGCTTCCCGTGTGTGAGCCGGGTTCTCCTGCACATCTCGGGATAAGTCAAGGGGTGGGCGATTCCCTCCCCCCGTACAGACTTGTCTGGCAGGATGGGGAACCCGTACTCCACATCGACAGGAGAGCATCGTGAGCCTCAGCCGCAAGCGGAAGAAGCAACTGCGTCGTCTTCAGAAGGACGCGAACCAGCTCTGGGAGGCGCAGCAGGAGCTCGTAGGGCACGCTGCCGGCGTCGCCCGAGAGGCCAGCCACCAGCTCGGACACTCCTACCGGGAGCAGGTCGTGCCGGTCGTTCAGGACGCCTACAACCGTCGCGTCGCCCCCGTGGTCGACCGCGGCGTGAAGATCGGCAAGCACGTGGTCGACGACAAGGTCGTGCCGATCGTCGGAGGCGTCGTGGGCACGGCCCTCAGCGCGTGGGACGTCGCCAACAACAAGCGTCACGGCATCGTCGCCCCGGTCTCGAAGAAGATCAAGAAGGCCCAGAAGGCCCACCAGAAGAAGCAGCAGAAGAACTCGGGCCTCGGCTCGATCGTCGCGCTGATCCTCGGTGCCGCCGCGGCCGCCGCTGTGCTCTACGCCGCATGGACGGCTCTGCGTGCGGACGATGAGCTCTGGGTCGCCGACGACCCGCTCTCCGCGCCCGACGCGTGAGCGCCGAACACTCCACCGACCCGCACGCGCGGGTCACCGACGCCGCCGCCGCTCGCGGTCTCGACATCGAGATCCGCGAGCGGCCGGAGGCGCGGAGCCTCTTCGAGGCAGCCGAGCTCCTGGGGCTCGACCCGTCCGGCATCGTGAAGACCCTCGTGGTCAAGCGCGCCGACGACACCTACCTGTTCGCCCTGATCCCGGGTGGACGCTCGATCTCGTGGCCCAAGCTGCGCGCCGTCGTGGGCGTGAACAAGCTGCGGCTCCCCGAAGCCGACCTGGCACTCGCCGCGACCGGTTACGAGCGGGGCACCATCGTGCCGATCGGCAGCACGACCGACTGGCCCGTCTACGCCGACGAGTCGATCGTCGGACAGCGCATCGCCATGGGCGCGGGAGCGCACGGATACAGCCTGTTCGTCGACGCCGACGACCTCATCGCCGCCTACGGCGCCACCGTCGCCGACATCTCGGTTCCCGAGGAACCCCGGGCCTGAGCATCCGCTCGCTCGTCGCCCGGTGAGGCGGCTCGCGGTCAGAAGATCCCGGCCATGCGCAGCGAGATGTCGACGAGCTTGACCCGCTGAAGCTCCGCGACCGCCGAGCGCGTGAACCATCCCGCCATGTCGGTCGACCCGTCGGTCTCGTAGCGCAGCTTGCCGCCCGTCACGGTCGCCCGGTAGACGATGCGGAGGGTGTGCAGAGGCTGATCGGCCTTGTGCACGCGCTGGCTCGCGGGGATGACCCGGGAGTGGATGCCGAGCAGCTCGCCGACCTTCACGGTGTACCCGGTCTCTTCGCGGAGCTCGCGGCGCACGGCGTCTTCGGGAGACTCCCCGGCCTCGAGACCTCCACCGGGCATCGTCCACGCGACGCGGCGGCCCTCGATCCAGCGCGCGAGGAGCAGGCGGTCGTCGTCGTCCGTGACGACCGCGTATGCCGCCACACGCAGGTCCATTCCCCCACACTAACCGGCGCTCACCGGGGGATCTCCGCGTATGACGGATGCCGCAGACGATCGATCACGAATCGAGAAGCCACGCGGCCCCCGGCATCCTTACGCTGAGATCACGCACCGATGAGAGGAGTCGTCATGGCCGACGACAAGAAGACCGACACGAAGAACTTCACCGCCGAAGAACGCGAGGCCATGCAGGCCGCCGCCCAGGAGGCCAAGGCGAAGCGCTCCCGCGCGAAGAAGTCGCCCGAGGAGCAGCGCGCGGCAGGGGAGGCCGACCTGCGGGAGGCGATCGCCAAGCTGCCCGACGAGAACGACAAGAAGCTCGCCACCGCGCTGCACGAACTCGTCATGGAGGTCGCGCCCGACCTCATGCCCCGCACGTACTACGGCATGCCCGGGTGGGGGAAGGACGGCAAGGTGCTGTGCTTCTTCCAGCCCGCGAGCAAGTTCAAGGTGCGTTACGGCACGTTCGGCTTCGAGCCCATCTCGAACCTCGACGAGGGCACGATGTGGCCGACCGCCTATGCGCTGCTCGAACTCACCCCGGCGAACCGCACGCTGCTCACCGAGCGCATCCGTCTCGCCATCAGTTGAGGCCCGCGGCGGAGTAGCGTGGGCCGGGTGAGCACTCCGCCCTTCTCCTCCTCCGTATACTCCGCCCGTCTCGAGCGGGCATCCGCTCTCGCCGCCGAAGCGGGGCTCGACGCCGTCATCGTCGGCCCCGGTCCCGACCTGCAGTACCTGGTCGGCGTCGAGGGAGACACGATCGAGCGGTTAACTGCTCTCGTGATCGGGCCCGGTATCGCGCCGACCGTTGTCGTGCCCCGCATGGAACTCGCGAAGGTGCGCAGCACGGCGGTCGGCACGCTCGGCCTCGCCGTGTCGGACTGGGTCGACGGCGAGAACCCGTACGACCTGGTCGCGGCCGCCGTCGGCTCGGTGGCCGTCGGATCGGTGGCCGTCGGATCGGTGGCGCGGGTCGGGGTGTCGGATGCCCTGCCGGCCCTGCACGTGATCCCGATCGGCGAGCGACTGGGCGTGCGTCTCGAGCTCGCGACGCCCGTGCTGCGGGAGGGTCGCATGATCAAGGATGCCGCCGAGGTCGCCGAGCTGCGTCGGGCGGGCGACGCGATCGACGCCGTGCACCGCCGAGTGCCCGAGTGGCTGCGCGCCGGTCGCACCGAACGCGAGGTCGCCGCCGACATCGCCCGGGCCATCGTCGCCGAGGGCCACCAGACCGTCGAGTTCGTGATCGTGGGGTCGGGGCCGAACGGCGCGGACCCGCATCATGAGGTGTCGGATCGCGTGATCGAAGAGGGCGACATCGTGGTCGTCGACATCGGGGGAGCGGTGCCCAGCGGCTACAACTCCGACAGCACGCGCACCTATGCGGTCGGCACCCCCGATCCGGAGGCGGCCGAGCGCATCGCCGTACTCGTGCGCGCGCAGCAGGCCGCAGTGGACGCCGCACGGCCCGGGGTCACGGCATCCGAGGTCGACGACGCCGCCCGGCAGGTGCTCGCGGATGCCGGGCTGGGCGAGGCCTTCCTGCACCGCACGGGTCACGGCATCGGCGTCTCCGTGCACGAGGAGCCCTACATCGCGCCCGGAAACGACCTTGTGCTGCGCGAGGGCATGGCCTTCAGCATCGAGCCGGGCATCTACTTCTCGGGGGAGTGGGGCGCCCGCATCGAGGACATCGTCGTGCTCACCGCCGACGGCTGCGAGCGCCTCAACACCTCCGAGCACTCCCTGCGCTCGGTCTGAGCGCTCGCGCGGGGTGGGGGCGCTGGGACAGGAGAACTCAGCCGGCGAGCGGGTGCCAGTGGCGTTCGGTCAGCGTCGCGAGATCGACCCAGGTGCCGTCGATGATCGGGGCGTCCGGTGACGCCCACACGCCGAAGTGGGCGCGCGGAGTCGGCCAGGGGTAGTCGTCCACCGGACGCTCGACGACGTTGCGCACGGCACCGACGAACGCGAGATCGGCACCGAGACCCGCCACCTCCGCGGCGAGCGCGCGGATCTCGACCGATCCGTCGAGGTCGTTCGCAGCCGTCAGTCGCGTCGGGAGGTCGAGCTTTCTCGTCCCCGCCCGGGGGACGCAGAACACCTCGTCACCGCGGCGCAGGAGCAGCCTCACCATCGACATCGGGCTCGGCGGAACCTCCCGCTGCACGACTTCGGCCCGGCCACCCGGCGGGAGCCACGAGGCATCCGACGTCACGCGGACGACGATCTCGTGCTCGGCATCCATCCCGCGAGCGTACCGGGCGGTCTCATGGTGGGACGCTTCGACAGGCTCAGCGACCCAGCACCCGTGAGGGGTCACAACACGCCGCGAGCGGATGCCGCGGCACGGCGTGTCTTGACCCCTCACCGCAGGAACTGGGTCCCTGAGCCTGTCGAAGGGCCCGCCACGAGAAAGGCGAAGCCGCCCTCCCCCGGGGGCGGGGAGGGCGGCTTCTGTGGGGAGTGGAGCGGGGGTTAGGACTCCACGCGGCGCCGGCGCAGCACCAGCACGCCACCGGCGGCGAGCAGGAGCAGCAGCACCGCGATCGCGGCGATCGGGACGGTTCCGCCGGTTCCGGCGAGCCCGTCGCCGCCACCACCGCCACCGACCGGTGCGGCAGTGACCGTGAGAGCGCCTTCCGCGGTCAGACCGGAGTCTGCTCCGACGGCGATCAGCGTGTGGGCGCCGACCTCCGCGTTCGTCGGGATCGTCACCTGGAGTCGGAATGCTCCGGACTCGTCGGCGACGGCATCCGTCAGGTGGATCGGCTCGGAGTGCAGCGTCAGCGACACGACCTCACCCGACGCGAACCCGCGACCGGTCACCTGCACCGTGCCACCCTGCTGCACGGTCGACGCTCCGATCACGAGCTCGGCCTCGAGCACCGGGGTGTCGCGCACGTCGATCGTGAGAGGTGCCGACTCCGAGGCGCGGAACGCCGTGTCGTCGGACGGCACGAACCGAGCGATGTAGGTGTGCGCACCCGAGGTCGCGATGGTGATATCGGCCGTGGCCGTGCCACCGGTGACCTCCGCCGAGCCGACGATCTCGTCGCCCTCGAAGAAGTCGACCTTGCCGGCGGCGCCCGCGGGCTTCACCGTCGCGATCAGCGGGATCGACTCGCCCGCGACCGGGTCGTCCGATCCGGCCGACAGCGAGACCGACGTGTTGCGCGGGGCCGTCGGGTCGACCGCCACCTGCACCGCTCCGCGAGCCTCGACCTTCGAGACGTCGCCGAGCGCCACCACCGGGTGCGCGCCGTCGATGGCATCCACCGGAACCGTGATCTCGGCACTGATCGCACCGTTCCCATCGGCCTTCACGACCACCGGGGTCTCCGAGTCGATGCGCACCGACACGTTCTCTCCGACGGCGAAGCCCGAACCCGTGATGGTCACCCGGTCTCCCGGGGCGACCGTGCCCTCGGGCACCTGGATCTCGGGGGCGTACTCGGGCTCGGGGTCGACGACCCCGATCTCGAGCTGCGCATCCGCCGACCGCACGCCGTCGTCGGCCGTAACGGTCACCGTGTAGGTGCCGGCGGTGGCGTAGGTGTGCGTTCCCGTGACCGCGCCGTCGGCGATCGTCACCTCGGCGACGGGAGTTCCGTCGCCCCAGTTGACGAGTGCCGACGTGTCGCCCTGACCACCGGCGATCGTCGCGAGCGTCGCGTCGAACTCCTCGCCCGCGATCTGACCGTCGACCGTTCCGGCCGTGACGCTCAGGGGAGCTGCTGCCGTGCGGTCGCCGTCCGAGGCGAGAGCGAAGATGTGCACGCGTCCGTCGTTGAGCGAACCCGCCTCCTTCGGCATCGTGAGCGACTCGACCACCTTCGGCGCACCGTCTCCATCGACCGCCAGCGGGATGCCGGCGGTGGCGTAGATGGCGGTGTTCTTCACCGAACCCTCGGGACCCGTGCCCGAGAGGCGGCCCTCCGAGATCGTCAGCACCGTGTTGCCCTTGTAGGGGTTGCCGGATGCACCGACCCAGTCGCCCAGGCTGATCGTCACCTGCTGCGTCGTGCCATCGGTGAAGTGCAGCGTCGCGACCGAGTCGCGGTTGCTCTCGGTGGCGGTTCCGATGAACGCGATCTGCGTGGCACCGGTGCCGAGCGACACCTTGACCGTCTGACCCTCGCCTGTGATGTTGTCGGGCTGGCCGGCCGGGATCGCCGGCAGGTCGTAGGTCAGCGTCGTGTTCGGGACGGTCAGGGTCTGACCCTGCACGAAGCCGTCGGCGTTGATCTTGTCGCGGAAGTACCCGTGGCCCTGCGAGTCGCAGTTCGCGGCCGTGACGTTGAGGTCACCGATGCAGACGTTGTTGAAGGCGCCGACCAGCGTCTCGTCGCGGAACGCGGTCACCGTCGCCGTGGTCTGCGCCACCGCTCCGGCCGAGTCCCGCACCGTGATCGCTGCCGAGTACGTGCCCGGCTTCGCGAAGGTGTGCGGTGCGCTCACCTTCCAGCCACCCAGGTCGTCGCGCGTCAGCGTCACGTCGGTCACCGCGACACCGTCGCCGTAGTCGACCGTGACGGTGTAGCCGGAGGCATCCGTCTCGGTCCCGACGATGGTGGCGAGGGTTCCCGTGAACTCGGTGTCGACCGCGACCCGCTGCGGCGACCCGGCCGAGATGGCGAGACCGTCGGCGGCGGATGCCGAGGCGAACAGTTCGACCTCCGAGAGCGCGAGCGTCGGGGCATCCGTCTTCAGCGTCAGCTTCACGCTCGTGAAGCCGTCCTGGTTCGCGGTCGTGAACGGTCGCGTCTGCGTGTCCCAGGTGAAGGACTGCGCCGTGCGGCTGTCGATCTCGGTCCAGGTGGTGCCGTCGACCGAGCCCTCGAGCGTCCAGCTCGACGGCGCGTTCGCCCTGTTCGCACTCGTGAGCGTGTACTGGCCGATCGAGACCGGACCGGACTGCGACGTCCAGACGAGTTCGGCGGTGTCGCCCGTGAACGCCACGTTGGAGCTCATGTTGTCGTCGACGAGCGACCCGACGGGGGTTCCGTCGGTGGCCGTCAGCACGCCGCGTCCGGCCTTCGTCGCGTCGACCAGGGTCGCGGGCACGTCGAGCTCCTCACCGAGGTCCTTCGCACCCCACGCCGAGGGCGTGTCGCTCATCGTGAAGTCGAGCGTTCCGCCTGCGCGGACGAGGTCTCCGTCGAAGGTGGTCTCGGTGATCGGGGTGCCGTTGATGCTGACGCCCGCCACGTAGTCCTTGCCCGCGGACGCGCCGGGGGCGTTGATGACGAGCTTCTTGCCGCCGATGTTCAGCGTCGCGCTGTCGAACAGCGGCGTACCGATCGTGTAGTCGCCGGAGCCGACCTCGAGCGGGTAGAAGCCGAGCGCCGAGAAGACGTACCAGGCCGAGAACTCGCCGTTGTCCTCATCGCCCGGGTAGCCCTGGCCGATGTCGTCGCCGATGAAGAGGCGGTCCTGGATGTCGCGGATCAGCTCCTGCGCACCCGAGGGGTCGCCCGCCTCGGCGAGCACGTAGGGGATGTGGTGCGCGATCTGGTTCGACATGCCGAGCATGCCCAGTCGCACGTCACGCGCCTCGCGCGCCTCGTGGATGCCGGAGTAGTCGGCCTTCTCGCGCACGGTGAGGAAGTCGTGCATGACGTCGACCAGGCCCTGGCGTCCGCCGTAGAGCGCGGCCAGGCCGTCGACGTCGTGCGGCGCGTGGAAGCCGAAGGTCCAGGCGCTCGCCTCGGTGAAGGCACCGCCCCACGCCTTCTTGTCGAAGTCGGCACCCGAGGTCCACGAGCCGTCGGCGTTGCGCGAGGTGAACGTGCCCGCTTCCGGGTTGAACATCTCGCCGTAGTGCTCGGCGCGCGCCTCGAAGTACGTCGCCTCCTCCTTCAGCTGAGCGACGCGGTCGGCGGGGGTGTTCGGGTCCTCCGACAGGGCCTTCGCCATCTCGGCGATACCGAAGTCGTTGATGTATCCCTCGAGACCCCACGACGCGCTCTCGTGGGTGGTGGCCTCGGTGTAACCGAGGAAGATCGACTGCCCGAGCCCCTTGCGGCCGACGGCGTTGGATGCCGGCAGCACGGTCGCGTTCTTGACCGCGGCGTCATAGGCCTCGAGTGCCGTGTCGGTCGAGAGGGCGCCCGCGAGGTACGCCTCGGCGAACGCGACGTCGGAGCTCGTGCCGGTCATCAGGTCGGCGTAGCCGGGAGACGACCAACGTGCGATCCATCCGCTGTCGCGGTACTGCTGCACGAAGCCGTCGACGAGCTCTTCGGTCACGTCGGGGTAGAGCATCGAGTACAGCGGCCAGGCGGTGCGGTACGTGTCCCAGAAGCCGTTGTTGACGTAGATCTTGCCGTCGACGATCTTGGCGTTGGTCTGGGTGTCGCTCGCCGAGCCGGTCGTACCGGCCACGGGGCTCGCGTACTTGTAGACCGGGTCGGCCTCGGTGCCCGTGTTCTCGAACTGCGAGTTCGGGTACAGGTTGAGCCGGTACAGGCTCGAGTAGAGGGTGATGAGCTGGGTGTCGGTCGCACCCTGCACGTCGTCGACGACGGCGAGGCGCTCGTTCCAGGCATCCTTCACCGCGGCGTGGGCGTCGTCGAACGAGACGTCCTTCAGTTCGAAGTCGTGGTTCTTCTTCGCCTGGTCCTGCGAGATGAACGACGACGAGATGCGCAGCTCGACCGAGCGGTCACCGGTCGTGTCGAACGAGGCGAAGCGGGCGGTGCCGTTGCGGTCGCCGACGGTCGTGGGGCCGGCCGTCGCGGGTGCGCGGTCGAAGGTGCCGTAGACGAACATGCGGGTGCGTCCTGGCCAGCCGGAGCCGCCGTCGACCCAGCCGCTGACCGTGTCACCCGAGATCGAGAGCTTCGACGAGTTCACGAGCTGATCGATGAGGATCGAGCTCGCGTCGCCGGCGAACTCGAAGCGGTAGATCGCGCCGTGGTCGGTGGCGGTCACCTCGGTGCGGATGCCGTTGTCGAAGGTGACGTCGTAGATGTCCGGCCGCGCGATCTCGTTCTCGTGCGTGAACGTGAGCTTGCGGTCGTTCAGGTTCGAGGTCGGGTTGGCGTTCGCGGCGGGGAGCACGGCGAGCTGGTTGCGGTCGCCCATCCAGATGCTCGGCTGGTGCGAGAAGCCGATGCCGTTGAGTCCGGGGTTGTTCTGCGCATTGTTGGCGCGCTGGTACTGGTAGATCGTTCCGGTGTTGTCGGCGTTCGTCATCGGGGTGATGAAGTTGAAGCCGTTGGGCCATGCCGTCGCGGGCAGGTTGTTGCCGCGGGAGAAGCCGCCGGTCGAGTTCGTGCCGCGGCGGGTGTCGACGTACGACACGAGTCCGTCGGAGTCATCGAGCGGGGTCGCGGCGTCGATCTCGACGTCGTCGAGCCAGCCGGTGAACGCGGTGGCCGCGGTCGGCGCCTCGATGTTCTTCACGTCCGCGCCCGGGTGGGAGTAGGTGAAGCGGATGTCTTCGACGGTGCGACCCTCGAAGGCTCCGAGGTCGACGGTGACCTTGTTCCACTGGTTGGGCCAGAGCCTGTTCGAGCGGCCCTGCTCGGTGGCGGTGACGGGGTAGCCGTACGAGTCGGTCACGCCGGGGGTCGCGGCGAGGGTGGTGCCGTCGTCGAAGGCGAGATCGACGGCCACGAAGGTGGCCGCGTAGGTCTGCTCACCGTCGAGCACGGGGAAGACGAGGTACGACAGCTGGCTGTCGCCGTCAACGGTCACATCGACGTTCTCGTAGAGCGTCGTGGTCGACGATGCAGCGCCGGCGTCGAGGTGGCGCCCGGAGTACTGCAGCGCCTTGGTGCCGGTGAAGCCGACGCCGGTCTTGGCGGTGTCGGACGCCGTCGGGCCGTTCCCGACGACGACACGCAGGTCGCTCGCGGTCGGGGCGCCGTCGCTCACCGCGATGGGCTCGAAGTCGGCGAGCTGGATGAGGTTCGTGGTGGGCGTGCGGTTCTCGGTGATGTCGAGACGGTAGTAGAGGAACGGCGCGCTCGGCGCCGCCAGTTCGAACGTGCGGGTCTGGCCGCGCGCGGTGAACATCTCACCGCTCCGCTCGTCGACCGGGGTCCAGTCGGTGCCGTTGTTCGAGCCCAGCACGCGGAAGTTCTTCGGGTCGCGCTCCTGCGCGTCGCCGCCCGAGGTGAGCGTGTACTTCTGCAGCGGCTGCGCGGCGGTGAGCTGGTACTGCAGCCACCCCTTGTTCACGAAGGCGAGCCACTTGGTCGAGGCGTTGGCGTCGGCGGCGAACACGGCGGCTTCGTTCGGCGCGTTCTGCGCCGAGGCCGTGACACCGTTCGGCGCGATCGCGGGCAGCATGCTGCCGGGCGCGAATCGGTTGCCGGTGATGTTGACGGCTTCACCGGTGCCCGTGAGTGCGGGCACGGCATCCGTCGATTCGAAGGACGACGAGAACGTCCCTCCTGCTGCAGCCGCCGCGGGGAGCGGCGTCAGCATGGCCAGGGTCACCGTCACGGCGGCGCCGGCGGCCGCCCAGATGCGACCTGCGGGTCGTGCGTTCCTCTTACGGGGAACAGTCATGGTTGCTCCTCAAACTCCACTGCGGTGTGTCGTTCGCCTGTCGCAGATACCGGGGGGCGGGCTGCGCGACGTTTATGACATCGCTGTCATAGATCGAGACACTAACACAGCGGATGCCGTGGGCGGAAGATGCATCCCCCATCGGATCACCCGTCATAATGAGCAGATCGCTCGAGGCGGTAGAGGAACAGATGACACCACACGAAGACGGGGCCGCACCCCGCCCCACGCTCGCGCAGGTCGCCGCACGCGCCGGCGTGAGCCTGAAGACGGCATCGCGTGCACTCGGAGGCGAGTCGTACGTCAGCGAGAAGACCCTCACGAGCGTGCTCGCCGCGGCCGCCGAGCTCGACTACCAGCGCAACGCCGCCGCGAGCCTCCTCGCCAGCGGTCGTCTCGCGGATTCGCTCGGACTCATCACCGGAGACTTCACCAACCCGTTCTACTCGGCTCTCGCCCAGGCCGTCGAAGACGAGATCCGCCCGCGCGGCATGCACCTGTCGGTGGCGAACTCCCGCGAGTCCGCCGAGCAGGAGAAGCGCGTCGCGCACGACCTCGCCGACCGGCAGACCAAGGCGGTCATCACGGTTTCGGCGATGACCGATCACGCCGACTACGCGACGCTGCAGGCCCGCGGCATCCCGGTCGTCTTCGTCGACCGGCCGGCCGAGAATCTCGCCGCCGACTCCGTCGTGTTCGACAACCGCGAGGGCGGGCGCCTCGTCGCCCAGCATCTGATCGATCGCGGACACCGGCGCATCGCGTTGATCGGCGACTACGCCTGGCTGCCCACCTACCGGGCCCGTCTCGCCGGCATGGGCGACGTGCTCGACGGCTCACCGGTCGCCTGGCGCGAGCTGCTGCGCACCGACGCGCACGACGTCGCATCGTCACGGGAGTGCGTGCGCGAACTGCTCGCCCTCGACGAACCTCCGACCGCGATCGTCGCCGGCAACAACCGCGTGCTGCTCGGCGTCATGGAGGAGATCGCGACGACGGATGCCCCGCCCGCCGTGATCGGCTTCGACGACCCGGAGTGGGCGACGGTGCTCGGCATCAGCGTCGTGACCGGCGACGTCGAAGAGCTCGGACGGTCGGCCGCACGCCTGGCTCTCGCCCGCCTCGGCGACCGCACCCGCGAACCCGAGAGCGTGGTGGTGCCGATGCGCCTGATCGAGCGGACGTCGACCCGCTCACAGTGATCGTGAGGGGTCACGACACGCCGCAGGCGTGCAGTCGCGAGCGGCGTGTTCTGACCCCTCAGCGTCGGGTTTCAGACGAGCGCGGACGCCCGGCGAACCTCCTGCTCGCGCAGGGCCTTCTCGACCGCCTCGACGTCGCGCACCGCACCGCGGTCGGCCGAGGTCGCCATGGCCGCGTAGGCGCGCAGCGCCAGGGAGACGGGGCGCTGACGGTCGACGGGACGGTACCCACCGGCGTCCAACAGGCGCGCGCGGCGCTGCTCGAGCTCGGCCTCGCTGACCTCGAGGGTCATGCCGCGGGTGGGGATGTCGATCGAGATGATGTCGCCGTCCTCGACGAGCGCGATGACGCCGCCGGATGCCGCCTCGGGCGAGACGTGCCCGATCGACAGACCCGAGGTGCCGCCCGAGAAGCGGCCATCGGTGATGAGGGCGCACACCTTGCCCAGTCCGCGGCCCTTGAGGAACGACGTCGGGTGCAGCATCTCCTGCATGCCCGGGCCGCCCTTGGGACCCTCGTAACGGATGACGACCACGTCGCCCGGCTGGATCTTCTTGCCGAGGATTTTCGCGACCGCCTCCTCCTGCGACTCGCACACCACCGCCGGGCCCGAGAAGACCAGGATCGACGGGTCGACGCCCGCGGTCTTCACCACGGCGCCGTCGACGGCCAGGTTGCCCCGCAGCACGGCCAGACCGCCGTCGACCGAGTAGGCGTGGTCGACATCGCGGATGCATCCGTTCTCGCCGTCCTCGTCGAGAGCCGCCCAGCGCTCCGACTGCGAGAACGCGCTCGACGAGCGCACGCCACCGGGAGCCGCGAACCACAGATCCTTCGCGACGTCGGTCGCCTTTCCGCCACGGATGTCCCAGTCGTCGAGCCAGGCCGCGAACGACTCCGAGTGGATGGTGCTCACGTCTTCCTTCAGCAGACCGCCACGACGCAGCTCGCCGAGCACGGCGGGGATGCCGCCCGCACGGTGCACGTCCTCCATGTAGTACATGCGGCCGTAGGCCGGGTTCGGGGCGATCTTGGCGAGGCAGGGCACGCGGCGCGAGATCGCATCGATCTCGTCGAGACCGAAGTCGATCCCGGCCTCGTGGGCGGCGGCGAGCAGGTGCAGGATCGTGTTCGTCGATCCGCCCATCGCGATGTCGAGCGCCATCGCGTTCTCGAACGCGGCGAAGCTCGCGACCTCGCGCGGCAGCACCGAACGGTCGTCCTCGTCGTAGAAGCGACGGGTGATCTGCACCGCGACCTCGCCGGCCTTCTCGTACAGCGCGCGACGAGCGGTGTGCGTGGCGAGCACCGAACCGTTGCCTGGCAGGGCGAGGCCCAGCGCCTCGACGAGACAGTTCATCGAGTTGGCGGTGAACATGCCCGAGCACGATCCGCAGGTCGGACAGGCGTTCTCCTCGATGCGCTGGATGTCGGCATCCGACACCGTGTCGTTCGCGGCCTCGGAGATCGCGTCGACCAGGTCGAGGGTGCGCACCGATCCGTCGACCAGCGTCGCACGACCGGCCTCCATCGGACCACCCGAGACGAAAACCGTCGGGATGTTCAGACGCAGCGCGGCCATGAGCATGCCGGGGGTGATCTTGTCGCAGTTCGAGATGCACACGAGCGCGTCGGCCTGGTGCGCGTTGACCATGTACTCGACCGAGTCGGCGATCAGGTCGCGCGACGGCAGCGAGTAGAGCATGCCGCCGTGACCCATGGCGATGCCGTCATCGACGGCGATCGTGTTGAACTCGCGGGGGATGCCGCCCGCCGCCGAGATCGCGTCGGAGACGATGCGTCCGACCGGCTGCAGGTGCGTGTGGCCGGGCACGAACTCGGTGAAGCTGTTCGCCACGGCGATCATCGGCTTGCCGAAGTCGGCGGCGTTGACGCCGGCGGCGCGGAAGAGGGCGCGGGCTCCGGCGGCGTTGCGGCCATGCGTGACGGTGCGGGAACGAAGAGGGGTGGGCATGGTTCCACTTTCGCGGGACGGGACGGATGCCGGAAGACGGCGCTGACACTAGTAGTGAGAGCACTAGGTTTGTGGAGTGGCCACCGACGAGCAGCAGCGCAAGGAACTCGGCGCTTTTCTGCGTGCCCGGCGCGAGCAACTCGACCGCACCGCCTACGGCCTGCCGCCCGCCGGTCGCGGCCGCACGATCGGTCTGCGCCGTGAGGAGATCTCTTACCTCTCGGGCGTCAGCGTCACCTGGTACACCTGGCTCGAGCAGGGGCGTGACATCAATCCGTCGCGACAGGTGCTGGATGCCGTCGCCACGGCGCTGCACCTGACCGTGGCCGAGCACGACTACGCGCTGCGCCTGGCCGGGTTCGCACCCGCACGGCCCGGCACGGGTGAGGCGGTCGAGACCGCACCGGCCCACGTTCAGCGCTTCCTCGATGCGCTGGAGGAGCACCCGGCATACGCACTCGCGCCCGACTGGGGCGTCGCCGGGTGGAACGCCGCTTACGAGGCGCTCTATCCGAACGTCGCCACCACCCCACCCGAGAAGCGCAACCTGCTCTGGCTGATCTTCACCGACCCCGCCGTGCGCGACCTGCTCGACGACTGGGACGACACCAGCCGCCGCTTCCTCGCCGAGTTCCGCGCCGAGGCGGGGCCGCGACTCGGAGACCCGCGCTATCGCGACCTCGTCGGGCGGCTGATGGAGGCGAGCCCGGAGTTCCGCGAACGCTGGGAGAGCCACGACGTGCGGGGGTTCGAATCGCGCGAACGCGTGTTCCGTCATCCGTCACTGGGCAGGCTCGTGTTCGAGCACCACCAGCTGCGGCCGTCCGACCAGACCGACATCCAGCTGGTCGTCTACACCCCGGCGGATGCCGCCGCCCGCGCGAGGTTCTTCCGCCGGAGGGACTGAGGGTTCGCGTGGGGGGACGCTTCGACATGCTCAGCGACCCAGTGCAGCAACTGGGTCCCGGAGCCACGACTGGGTCCCTGAGCCACGACTGGGTCCCTGAGCCTGTCGAAGGGCCCCGCCCCGCGCGACTGATTCAGCTCTCGCCGGGATCGATCCGCTTGCCCAGCAACCCGTGCTTCTCCTCGATCTCGACCTGCTCGTAGAGGCCGGCGTAGTTCTCGCGGTGGTCGGGGTCGTCGGTGAGGTTCTCGCGGATGTGCATCTCCCACACCACGTTCTCGAATTCCGTCTCGAGCATCTCCTCCACGCGGCGGTGCAATTCGTCGAAGACCTCGGGCGGGGCGAGGAATCCGATCGAGAGCTCGGCCAGCTCGAAGGTGCTCGCGTCGGTCAGATCGCTGTTCTCGGTCATGCGCGCCAGGCTAGTCGCGCTACCTGCGTGTCGTCCTCGCGAGGGGTCAGAACGCGCCGTGCCCGAGCGGGCGATGACGGCGTGTCTTGACCCCTGAGGGGGTGTGCACGCCTTCGCACCCGCGCGTCAAGTCCCTTCATCTCCGAGGGAACCGCGCGCAGAGTGACTCCATGTCCACCTCCACCGACCCCCGCACCGAGCCCGAGCGCACGCCGGACGGCCACCACTTCGTGATCGACGGACGGCGTTGGCGGGCGACGGATCCGTCGATCCCCGACTCGTTCCGGCAGGAGCTGGTCGACGAACTGATGGCCGCACGTCGCGCCGTCAAGGACGGGGAAGCGGATGCTCGGGGGCGCGTCCAGGACGCGAAGGTCGCCCTCGGGGAGCGCGGACACCCGTGGTGGGAGCAGCGAACCGGCAGCGGATTCGACGAGAGGATCGCCGCCGCCATCCGCACTCTCACGCGCCGACGGGAGGGGTCGTCGATCTGCCCGAGCGACGTCGCCCGCACCGTGGGTGGCGACACGTGGCGGGATTCGATGGACGACGTGCGCCGGATCGCCGGTGCCCTCGCGGCACAGGGCGACGTCGTCGTCACGCAGAAGGGCGAGCCCGTGCGCATCGATCACGTACGCGGACCGGTGCGGATCAGCGCCATTCGCTGAGAAGTGCGCGGGACGGTCACTCCACCCGCTGGAGGGCGACGGCGTAGACGGTGGGCGCTCCGTCGAGATCGAGCATCACGCTCATCCCGGTGCCGGTGGTCGTGAGGTCGAAGGCGATGGTGGCGTTCGTGCACTCGATCGGGTCGGTGCTCGGGTCGCTGTCGAGCTCGCCCGCCTGGAGGGTGATGGTGCCGTCGCCGCGGCAGGCGATCTGCCCCTGGTACGTGCCGGCGGGCACCGACGAGAAGCTCGTCAGGTGGTGCGCGGAGGTGTGCTCACTCAGCCACCCCGAGAACGTACCGGTGCCCTGGGCGTCGTCGGCCCAGGTGATGGCGGTGTCCGCCCAGTCCTTGATGTCGTCGACGGGAATCGGCAGCAGGGCCGCGTCGGTGTCGGCATCCGCGGTCGGGGTGGGCGTCGGGGTGGGAGCGGGCGAAGCGGATGCCGAGGGCGCAGGCGTGCCGGCATCCGTCGGCGCGCCGGTGCACCCGGTGAGGGCGATGCCGACCGTCAGCACCGCCCCGATGGTGAGTCCTCGTCTGATGTCCATACGTCCCACGCTACGGAGGCCGACCCACGGGATCGAGTCGATCACCCGCACTCGGAGGAGGTACGGAGGTTCGGTCCGACACTCAGGGTGCGGGCGGAGGCGGGAAGAGCGGCGGCCGCGGGCGCGCCGGAGCGGGGTCGCCGTCGCGAGCGGCGGCCAGGTCGCGCACGTTCTTCTGCACCGCGACGACGGCGAAGAGACTCATCGCGAAGCCGATCCCGTCGAAGCGCTTCTCCGAGAGCAGCAGATCGGCGTTCCAGAGTCCCGCGGTCATGAGGATCAGCGAGGCGAGAAGCATGCTCCACGAGACGCCGAGGTAGACGCCCGTGACGGGGATGTCTTCGGCGCGGTCGCGCACCGCCTTCTGCACCGAGACGGCGGCGAAGACACCGAGAAGGAAGACGGCGAAGTAGAAGCCCTTCTCCGAGAGCAGCATGTGTGCATTGTAGAGCCCGATGAAGAAGAGCGAGGCGCCGATTCCGAGTGCGACCCACGATGCCCCGACGAACGCGGCGGTCGGGCGCGCGGGCGCCGGTTGCTTCTGCTGTTCCATGAGAATCCCCCTCCGGTGATCGCCCGATACGCGGACGAGCCGCCCGCTCTGCACGGTCGGCACCCGAAGTCTTCCATGTGGAAATCCCTGATCAGAGGTTATCCACATGGAATATCGGTGTGCCAAAGAATCCTACGAAATCTGCCGATACGGTTCAGGTATGACGATGCAACCCGTAGGCGGCACTGGACTTCCGGTGTCTCCGTACCTCGTTTCCATCGGCAACGTGCATGCCACCCCGGACTGGGTCGTGACACCGGCGGGCACATGGCCGATATCGACGGTGAACGTGACCACGCAGGATCAGACCGCGACGACCACGCACACCCCGGCGTGGGCGATCATCATGGTGATCCTGTTCATCTGGTTCTTCCTCCTGAGCTTGCTCTTCCTTTTCGCTCGTGAACCACGAGTGAGTGGATACGTGAACGTGACGCTCTGGGGTCCGGGCGGGCAGTCGTACACCGAGAACGTTCCCGTCTGGAATGCCGCGCAGCGCGCCGATACCTTCCAGCGTGTGACCTACCTGCAGAGCATCATCGGTCAGAGTCGCGCTCGAGGAGCGTGACCCGCACGACCTCAAAGTTCTTAACAGAGTTGTTAACACCTGTGGAAACGAGAAGGCCCCGCACTTGGCGGGGCCTTCTCGAACTGTCTCAACACAGTGTGGAGCCTAGGAGATTCGAACTCCTGACATCCTGCTTGCAAAGCAGGCGCTCTACCAACTGAGCTAAGGCCCCGAGGGGTATTTCTTGAGTTGATGTGTGGGCCCACCAGGACTTGAACCTGGGACCTCTTCATTATCAGTGAAGCGCTCTAACCACCTGAGCTATGGGCCCGTCAACCTCCGAAACTTTACCGGAGATTCGCCGAAACTCCCAATCGAGCGCGGGGACCCGGGCGAGTCCCCGCGCTCATGGGCGATCAGCGGCCCGGACGGATCGTCACGCCACCGGCCGAGAGCGAGACCTCGATGCTGCGTCGGGCGCTCGCGGACTGCTCGACCCGAGCATCGAGGGACCCGGCGTCGACGCTCTGGGTGATGTCGTACGCGACATCCGGCACCGTGAGGTCGACCGAACCCGCGCTCACCTCCACCGTCGTCCGCGTCGGGGCGGTTCCGTTCAGTTCGACATTGAGTTCTCCGGCCGAGACGCTCAGCGACGCGTCGTCGACGTCGGCGAGGACGATGTCGGCACGGCCCGCGCTCATGTCCACCGCCAGAGCGGTCGCCGATCCTTCGACGTCGAGCGCCCCCGCGCTCACGTCGATGTCGAGAGCACCGAAGTCACCGACGACGTCGAGGCTTCCGGCGTCGAGCGTCAGGTCGGCGTCGATCGCGTCGGTGCGGAGAGCCTCCGGCAGGGTCAGCACGGCGACCTCGCCCTCGCGGCCCCAGTCGCCGAACCACCAGTCCCAGCGATTGTCGGGACTGCGCACCACCAGTTCGTCACCGTCGCGCTCGATGGTCCAGTCCGGGCCACGGCGGTTCGAGATGGAGAGTTCCGCCTGATCGACGTCACCGAACTCCACACGCATGCTGCTCGCATCGGCGTCGACGGTGAGAGAGTCGATGCCGTCGACGTCGATGCCCTGCACGGTGTCACCACCCGCGTTGCTCGCGACGCTGACGTTGCTCATCGCGCCGATCGCCGCCGTCCCCGCCGTGCCGACGAGGGCGATTCCGCCGACCACCGCGGTGACGATCGCGATCGCGGTCACCCCGCCCGATCGTGCACCGGTACCGGCCGGCCCGCCGGACGCGGTCGGCGGAGGCGTGGGCGGAACGGATGCCGTCGGCTGGGGCGGCGCGGACGCCGGCGGGGGAGTGAGCGGGGTGTGTCCGCCCTGGTGGTCGTTCTGGTCGGTGCTCATCGCGCCGCTCCGTTCTGGGTGGCCGGCGGGATGGGACCGCCGGTGTTCTCGATGTGGGCGAGGGCGGCGAGCACGCGGCGGTTTCCCGACTCGTCCTGCTCGAACCCGAGTTTCTGGAAGATGGAGGTGATGTGCTTCTCGACGCTCGCCTCCGACACGAAGAGGAGTCCGGCGATCGCCTGGTTCGACTTGCCCTCCGCGATCAACGCCAGCACGGTGCGTTCGCGCTCGGTGAGCCGCAGCATCCGATCGTCGCGATTGCGCCGTGTGAGCAGCTGCGCCACCACCTCGGGGTCGAGCACGGTCGCGCCCTCGGCGATGCGCTGCACCGACTGCAGGAACTCGGCGACATCGGCGACCCGGTCCTTGAGCAGGTAGCCGAGCGGGCCGCCCTGCGCGGCGATCAGGTCGGAGGCGTAGCGCTCCTCGACGTACTGCGAGAGCACGAGGAGGGCGAGCGACGGATGCGTCGACCGCAGTCCGAGCGCCGCACGGATGCCCTCGTCGGTGAACGTCGGGGGCAGGCGCACGTCGAGGATGCAGAGTTCCGGATCCGTCGTGGCGACCGCCTCGGCGAGTCCCGAGGTGTCGGGGAGTGCCGCGACGACCTCGTGGCCGGCGTCCTCGAGCAGACGCACGAGACCTTCGCGCAGCAGGACCGAGTCCTCGCAGATCAGGATGCGCATGGCACGTTCACCTCCAGGCTGGTCGGGCCGCCCTGCGGGCTCTCGAGGCGGAAGGTCCCTCCCGCGGCGAGCACGCGGTTGGCGATCCCGTCGAGTCCGCCACCGGGCTGCACCTGCGCGCCGCCCATGCCGTTGTCCTCGACGCGGGCCCAGAGCGTGTTGCCCTCGCGGATCCGCACCGTCACTCGCGCTTCGCTGGCCCGCGAGTGCTTCGCGGCGTTGGTCAGCGACTCGGCGATCGAGAAGTACACGGCCGCCTCCGCCTCACGACTGCATCGTCCGTCCATGCGGACGTCGAGCGAGACCGGGATGTGCGAGCGACCGGCGAGTGCCGACAGGGCCGCGTCGAGTCCCCGGTCGTCGAGAACCGAGGCGTGGATGCCGCGGGCGAGCTGTCGGAGTTCGGTGATGGCGGCCTTCGTGGAGGTGTGCGCCTCGGCGATCAGTTCCTTCGCCGCATCGGGATCGGTCTCGATCTTCTGCTGGGCGAGCCCGAGCGTCATGCCGACCGAGACGAGTCGCGGCTGGACGCCGTCGTGCAGGTCTCGTTCGATGCGGGTGCGTTCGACGTCGGCGGCGCGCACGGCTCCCTCACGCTGCGCGGTGGTCGTGCGCACCTGCTCGGTGAGCTCGGCCTCACGGCTGCGCACCACGATCGCGAGCGACAGCGTGCGGTGGAGAAGCGCGAGACCGATCATGCCGGCGACCGATGCGGCGATCCCGAGGATACCGACGAGCGGTGCCCAGGCGACGAGCAGTGCGCCACCGCCGAACGGGCCGACCACCGATTCCGCGGAGGTGAGGGGAGCGAACGAGATCACGACCGACCACGCGAACGCGGCGGCGAGACGCAGCACGATGAAGCCCAGCACCACGGCGATCGCGAAGTTCGCGAGCGCCCGCCACATGCGTCCGTCGATCGTCTGGCGACCGAGAGCACGGAGCCACCCGCCGAAGCCGGGCCGTTCGCGCGGCCGCAGACGCAGCGGGGCGATCGGTGTGCGGTAGAGCGCGCTCACCCGGGCGACCTCGAACCAACCGACGCCGAAGAGCGCGTAGACCAGGCCGACGAGGAAGACCAGCCCGATGCCGAAGGCGAAGAGCAGTCCGAGGCCGGTTCCGAGTATCCCGATGAGGGTCGCGTTGATGATGCCGCCGATGACGCCCACTCCCGCGAGATGCAGGATGGTGAGCGGGATCCTCAGCGGCGGCTTCACGGCCGTCGCCTGCGGCGGGGTCGCAGTCTGTGTCGTCATGATTCCAAGGTACGGGCGCGCAGATCGCGCCGACACCGAGGAACCCGGACACCTGTGTTCGGGTTTTCCCTACCCCCGTGAACGACGAAGGGGCGGATGCCGCAGCATCCGCCCCTCCATGAAAATCGGTCAGTTCGACATGAAGCCGACGAGCAGGCCGCCGGTGACCTTCACCGCGAGGTTGTAGATCCCCGCGATCACGGCGCCGAGCACCGTGAAGACGATGAGGTTGAGGATCGCCACGACGGCCGCGAAGGCCATCACCTGCGGCAGTCCGACGACCTCGGTGAGCTTGAACGCGTTGTCGGTGATGCCCGCGAGGAACGAATCGGCCGTGGTCAGCACGTTCGTCGCCTGCAGCACGAGGTAGATCAGGAAGAACGACACCATCGTGACGACGGCGAGGGCCACAGCTCCGAGGAAGGAGAGCTTCACGGCCGACCAGAAGTCGACGTAGACCAGGCGCAGGCGAACCTGCTTGCCACCGGTCTTACGGGTGGATTTCTTCGCGAGCTTGTCGGCTACCGTGCTCATGCGTCCGTGCTCTCCTCGGGGGTCTCTGTCGTCTCGGTGACGTCTGCTGCGGCATCCGCCTCATCCGTGTCGTCTTCGTCGGAGAGGCCACGTTCGCCGTTGCGGGCGATCGCGAGGATCCGGTCGGCTTCCGTCGTCCGGGCGAACACCACTCCCATGGTGTCTCGGCCCTTGGCGGGCACCTCGGCCACGGCAGAGCGTACCACCTTGCCGCTGGACAGAACCACAAGGACCTCGTCGTCTGCGGAGACGATCAGACCACCCGCGAGAGTGCCCCGATCGTCGTGCAGCTTGGCCACCTTGATGCCGAATCCGCCGCGTCCCTGGACGCGGTATTCCTCGACGGCCGTGCGCTTCGCGTACCCGCCGTCGGTGACGACGAACACGAATCGGCCGGGGGCGGCGACGGATGCCGAGAGCAGACTGTCACCCTCGCGGAACTTCATGCCCTTCACACCCGCGGTCGCTCGACCCATGGGACGCAGTGCCTCATCGGTGGCCTGGAAGCGCACCGACATGCCCTTGCGGCTGATGAGGAGGATGTCGTCCTCGGCATCGACCAGCAGAGCGCCGACCAGTGCATCGTCGTCGTTCAGGCGGATCGCGATGACGCCGCCCTGACGGTTGGTGTCGTACGCCTCGAGGCGGGTCTTCTTGACGAGACCGTTGTGCGTGGCGAGCACCAGATACTCGGCGACCGCGTAGTCGCGGATGTCGAGGATCTGAGCGATGCTCTCGTCGGGCTGCATCGCCAGCAGGTTCGCGACGTGCGTGCCCTTCGCGTCGCGGCCGGCCTCGGGCACCTCGTAGGTCTTGGCGCGGTACACGCGACCCTTGTCCGTGAAGAACAGCAGCCAGTGGTGCGTCGTCGTGACGAAGAAGTGCTCGACGATGTCATCCGCTCGCAGCTGGGCACCCTTGATGCCCTTGCCGCCGCGGTGCTGGGAGCGGTAGTTGTCGCTGCGCGTGCGCTTGATGTAGCCGTCGCGCGTGACGGTGACGACCATCTCCTCCTCGGCGATGAGGTCTTCCATCGAGACGTCGCCGTCGTAGCCGTGCAGGATGTGCGTGCGGCGCTCGTCACCGAACTTGTCGACGATGCCGGTGAGCTCTTCGCGGATGATCGTGCGCTGGCGGCCCTCGTCGGCGAGGATCGCCTTGTAGTCGGTGATGAGCGCTTCGAGCTCGTTCGCCTGATCGATGATCTTCTGACGCTCGAGGGCGGCGAGGCGACGGAGCTGCATCTGCAGGATCGCCTCGGCCTGGATCTCGTCGATGTCGAGGAGCTTCTGGAGTCCCTCGTTCGCCTCCTGCGTGGTCTGCGACCGGCGGATGAGCGCGATGACCTCGTCGAGAGCGTCGAGCGCCTTCAGATATCCGCGCAGGATGTGCATCCGCTTCTCGGCCTCGTTGAGGCGGAACTGCGTGCGACGCACGATCACTTCGATCTGGTGCGCGATCCAGTGGCTGATGAACCCGTCGATCGCGAGGGTGCGGGGCACACCGTCGACGATCGCGAGCATGTTCGCGCCGAAGTTCTCCTGCAGCTGCGTGTGCTTGTACAGGTTGTTGAGCACGACCTTGGCGACGGCATCGCGCTTGAGCACGACGACCAGTCGCTGACCCGTGCGGTCGGAGGACTCGTCGCGGATGTCGGCGATGCCCGTGATCTTGCCGTCGCGGGCGAGGTCGCCGATCTTGACCGCGACGTTGTCGGGGTTCACCTGATACGGCAGCTCGGTGATGACCAGGCACGTACGACCCTGGATCTCCTCGACGTTGACGACGGCGCGCATCGTGATCGATCCGCGGCCGGTGCGGTACGCCTCGTGGATGCCCTTGGTGCCGAGGATCTGCGCGCCGGTCGGGAAGTCCGGGCCGGGAACGCGCTGGATCAGGCCGTCGAGCAGTTCTTCGCGGGTGATGTCGGGGTTGTCGAGGGCCCAGAGCGCGGCCTCCGACACCTCGCGCAGGTTGTGCGGCGGGATGTTCGTCGCCATACCGACCGCGATACCGACCGAGCCGTTGACGAGGAGGTTCGGGAACCGGGCCGGGAGGACCGTCGGCTCCTGGGTCTGACCGTCGTAGTTGTCGGTGAAGTCGACCGTGTCCTCTTCGATGTCGCGCACCATCTCGAGCGCGAGTGGGGCCATCTTGGTCTCGGTGTATCGAGGGGCGGCGGCTCCCATGTTGCCGGGCGACCCGAAGTTGCCCTGGCCGAGTGCCAGCGGGTACCGCAGCGACCACGGCTGCACGAGACGGACGAGGGCGTCGTAGATCGCCGAGTCGCCGTGCGGGTGGTACTGACCCATGACCTCGCCGACGACACGGGCGCACTTCGAGAACGACTTGTCGGGGCGGAACCCGCCGTCGTACATGCCGTAGATCACGCGGCGGTGCACCGGCTTGAGGCCGTCGCGCACATCCGGCAGCGCGCGGCCGACGATCACGGCCATCGCGTAGTCGAGGTAGCTGCGCTGCATCTCCGACTGCAGGTCGACCTGGTCGATCCGGCCGTGGTCGTGCTCGGGGACGGGGCGTTCTTCGTCAGTCATGTGGTTTTCGATTCCGGTCGTTCAGTCTTGTCGAAGCATCCGGGACCCTTCGACAAGCTCAGGGACCCAGGGTGGCGTCAGATGTCGAGGAAGCGGACGTCCTTGGCGTTGCGCTGGATGAAGGTACGGCGCGATTCGACGTCCTCACCCATCAGCACGCTGAAGATCTCATCGGCGGCCGCGGCATCCTCGATCGTCACCTGACGGAGGGTGCGGGTGGAGTGATCCATCGTGGTCTCCCACAGCTCCTTGGCGTTCATCTCGCCGAGACCCTTGTAGCGCTGGATGCCTGCATCCTTCGGGATGCGCTTGCCGTTGTCGAGGCCGTACTTGAGCAGCGCGTCGCGCTCGTCATCGCTGAACACGTACTCGTGCGGCGAGTTCGACCACTTCAGGCGGTACAGCGGCGGCATCGCGAGGTACACGAAGCCGGCCTCGATGAGTCCGCGCATGTAGCGGAACAGCAGGGTGAGCAGCAGCGTCGTGATGTGCTGGCCATCGACGTCGGCATCCGCCATCAGGACGATCTTGTGATAGCGGGCCTTCTCGATGTCGAAGTCCTCGCCGATGCCCGTGCCGAAGGCCTGGATCATCGCCTGGACCTCTTTGTTGCCGAGGGCCTTGTCGAGGCGCGCGCGCTCGACGTTCAGGATCTTGCCGCGGAGCGCCAGGATCGCCTGCGTGTGCGGGTCGCGACCCTGCACCGCGGAACCGCCGGCCGAGTCACCCTCGACGAGGAAGATCTCGCTGATCGACGGGTCCTTGCTCGTGCAGTCCTTGAGCTTGTCGGGCATCGCGGCCGACTCGAAGACGCTCTTGCGACGCGCGGTCTCCCGCGCCTTTCGAGCCGCCAGGCGCGCGGTCGCCGCATCGATCGCCTTGCGGATGACGTTCTTCGCCTGGCTCGGGTTGCGCTCGAACCAGTCGCCGAGCTGATCGCCGACGACCTTCTGCACGAACGCCTTCGCCTCGGTGTTGCCGAGCTTGGTCTTGGTCTGTCCCTCGAACTGCGGCTCGCCGAGCTTGATCGAGATGACGGCGGTGAGCCCCTCGCGCACGTCGTCGCCCGAGAGGTTGTCGTCCTTCTCCTTGAGCAGGTTGTTCGCGCGCGCGTACTTGTTGACCAGGGTGGTCAGTGCGGCGCGGAAGCCCTCTTCGTGCGTTCCACCCTCGTGCGTGTTGATGGTGTTCGCGTAGGTGAAGACGTTCTCGGTGTACGAGGTGGTCCACTGCATCGCGACCTCGAGCGAGATCTTGCGCTCGGTGTCCTCGGACTCGAACGCGATGATCTCCTCGGTGACGACCTCGGCGTGACGCACCTTGTTGAGGTACTCGACGTAGTCGACGAGTCCGCGCTCGTAGAAGAAGACGTCGCCGGGCTGCTTCTCGATCGTCTGCCCGTTCTCCTCGATCTCGTAGGTCGAGGACGGACGCTCGTCGCTCAGCTCGATGCGGAGTCCCTTGTTGAGGAACGCCATCTGCTGGAAGCGCGTGCGCAGGGTGTCGTAGTCGTACTCGGTCGTCTCGGTGAAGATCGATCCGTCGGCCCAGAAGGTGATCGCGGTTCCGGTCTCGTCGGTCGCCTCACCCTTCTCGAGCTGCTGCTGCGGGGCACCGCCGTCGGCGAAGCTGTGCCGCCAGACGAAGCCCTTCTGCTTGACCTCGACCTCGAAGCGCGTCGACAGCGCGTTCACGACCGAGGAGCCGACGCCGTGCAGACCGCCCGAGACGGCGTAGGCGCCGCCGCCGAACTTGCCACCGGCGTGCAGGATCGTGAGCACGACCTCGACGGTCGACTTGGTCGGGTCGGAGGAGTGCGGATCGACGGGAATGCCGCGGCCGTTGTCGACCACGCGCACGCCGCCGTCGGCGAGGAGGGTCACCAGGATCGTGTCGGCGTAGCCGGCCAGCGCCTCATCGACCGAGTTGTCGACGATCTCGTAG
Organism: Microbacterium galbinum; assembly: GCF_023101185.1. GTDB lineage: Bacteria > Actinomycetota > Actinomycetes > Actinomycetales > Microbacteriaceae > Microbacterium > Microbacterium galbinum. The sequence continues at coordinate 1,319,958 of NZ_CP078077.1, read as the reverse complement.
ACCAGGTGGTGCAGACCGCGCGGACCGGTGGACCCGATGTACATGCCGGGGCGCTTGCGCACGGCCTCGAGGCCCTCGAGGATCTGGATCGAGTCGGCCCCGTATTCGGGGAGGTCGCCCGCGGGTGCGTTCGATGTTCCTCCGGTCGCACCCGTCGAAGGGTCGGGGGTTCCCCCGGTGGTCGATTCGGACTCGTCGGCGGGGGATTCAGGCGTCATCAGAAGACATTCTCCACATCGATATTGCGAACTCCCAGTCTAGCCGGGTTTTCTCTCGAAATATCGCTCAACGGCCGCGTGTGGGCCTCTGAGAGGTTTTACCCCCTTGCATGGTGCCCTACCCGTAGGTATCGCGCGGGCCCCGCCCTGGAACGACTCTGGGACCCCATTTCCAGGAGGGGACGTCCGGTCCGATGAAGCGGAGGTTCTCGACGCCGGCATCCGGATACCGTCGTCCGATCTCGGTGAGGATGGTCGCCCGCATGTACTGCAGGTTCTTCGCCCACGCGGTGGAATCGCACTTCACCGTTAGCAGCCCGCGTTCGAGCGAGACCGGTTCCGAGTGCTTCGCGGTGTCGGCGCCGGCGAGATCGGCCCACTGACGCACGAGGTCCTCCCGGGCGAGCGTGATCTGCCAACCGGAGTCGCGGCTGAGCTTGTCGAGCACGGCACCGAGGGCACCGGGGTCGCGGCCGGGAGCGAACGGGGCGTTCTCGTCGTCGATCGAGACGCGCTTCTTCTTGCGCCAGTTCTTGGCGCTGGGCTTGAGTCCCCGCAGACGCAGATAGGTCGCCACCGTCTCGGGCGCTTCGGGGGCGGAGGTCTCGGATGCCGGAACGGATGCCGGATTCACGATGTCGTTCATTCGTCGCCCCCCGACCGCTCGTCGCTGATGGTTCCCGCGGTGATCCGCACGACGTGCGCATGCAGCACCTCGGGGATATCCTCCTCCACGGCCGCGGTCACCACCACCTGCTCGTAGCCCGCGGTGAGCGCAGCGAGCCGCTGACGACGATCGGCGTCGAGCTCGGCGAAGACGTCGTCGAGGATCAGCACCGGGTCGCCGGCCGGGGATTCGCTGCGCAGGAGCTCGGCCGAGGCGAGACGCAGCGCGAGCGCGACGGACCAGGATTCGCCGTGCGAGGCGTAGCCCTTCACCGGGAGCGAGCGGACGCGCAGCACCAGATCGTCTCGATGCGGACCCGTCAGCGTCAGACCCCGATCGAGCTCGTTCGAGCGCTTCGACGCGAGCGACGCGCGGAACTGCTCGGCGACGGCTGCCGGCGTCACGGCATCCTCGGGCGCGGTGGCTGTGTCTTCGTCTTCTTCGGGGTCCCCGCCGCGGATCGACAGCGCCCACTCGAGCTGGGGTCGATGATCGGCACCCGCGATCGCGGCGTACGCATCGGCGACCGGCTGCTGCAGGTCGTTGGCCAGGCGCTGGCGCGCGACGATGATCTCGGAGCCGAGTGCGACCAGCTTGTCGTCCCAGACGTCGAGAGTGCTCAGTCCCTCACCCCGGATGCCGCGGGCCCGGGCCGACTTCAGCAGCGCGTTGCGCTGCTTGAGCACACGGTCGTAGTCCGCGAGCACGGCGGCGAGGCGAGGCGTGCGCTGGATGAGCAACTGGTCGACGAAACGGCGGCGCGACGACGGGTCGCCACGCACGATCTGAAGATCCTCCGGGGCGAAGAGCACGACGTGCGCGTAACGCGGCAGCTCGTTGGTCTTCGACGGGGAGCCGTTGATGCGCGCCTTGTTCGAGCCCTGTCGATTCACCTGGACTTCGGCGAGCACCTTGCGCTCCCCGTGCGAGAGTCGCGCGCGGATGATCGCGAACTCCTGTCCGTCGCGCACCATGGGGGCGTCGGACGAGACCCGGTGCGAGCCCAGGGTGGCGAGGAAGACCACGGCTTCGGCGAGATTCGTCTTTCCCTGCCCGTTCCGGCCGACCAGGACGTTCGGTCCGCGGTGCAGAGCGAGTTCGGCGGTCGCGTAATTGCGGAAATCCACCAGACTCAGATGCTCCACGATCACGGAGTCAGCCTACCTTCGGGGTCCGACATCTTCCCCGGCGGAGCCGAACCGGCGACTGCCCGAGCTGTTAGAGCAGTCGCCGGTCGTGGATCACGGCAGCGGGCCGTAGAGCGACGGCGCCGTGCGGGCATCCGTCGCCTGCTCGAACGCGTACGCCAGACCGAGGAGGGTTCCCTCGTCGAAGTCGCGTCCGAGGAACTCGAGGTTCACGCCGCTGCCGGGCAGCGTCTCACCCGCGATCGTCTGCCCCATCGGCACGGTGACCGACGGCATCCCGGTGTTCGGGCTCAGCCGCATGTTGGTCCCCTGGGTCCCGTAGGCGTTCGTGCTCGGATAGACGATCGCGTCGAGGTCGAGATCCTCCATCATCTGCGTCACGAGCGTCTTGCCGGCCGCGAGCTGCACGGTGTGCGTACCGGTCTCGCCCGCCCAGCCCTCGTAGGTCGCGTCCGTGACCGCATTGCGCGCCACGTAGATCGACCGCCGGGAGGTGACGAAGCTGTTCGTCGCGAGGATGTCGGTGAGAGTGCGCGCCTCGACATCGGGGCCGAGATGCGTGGCGATGTACTCATCGAGATCGTGGACGAACTCGTTCGTCGACCCGGAGCCCTCGTTCAGAACGGCGGAGAACCCGGACGGAGGAGTGATCGGCACCACGGTCGCGCCCTGCGCGGTCAGCGCTGCGGTCGCCTCGGAGAAGAGCCGCACGGTGCCGGCGTTGGTTCCCACCATCGACGAGACATAGCCGATCCGCGCGCCCTGGAGCGCATCCGCGTCGAGGAACGAGGTGTACGACTCGGGCACGAGGCCCTCCTGTCGTGCGGTGACGGGATCGGCGTCATCGACTCCCACCACCGCGTCGAGAGCGACGGCGGCATCGATGACGGAACGAGCCATCGGCCCACCGGTGTCCTGCGAGAGGGCCAGCGGGATGATGCCGTCGCGGCTGGCCAGACCCACCGTGGGGCGGACACCCACGAGCTGGTTGTACGACGACGGGACACGGATCGACCCGCCCGTGTCGGTGCCGAAGCCGATGCCCGCGAGGTTCGCGGAGATCGCGGCTCCCGTGCCACCGCTGGATCCGCCGGCCGTCCGGGTGGTGTCGTACGGGCTCGCCACGAGTGACGTCGCTCCCGGCTCCTGGAACGAGGAGAACTCCGAGACGAATCCGTAGGCGAACTCGTCGAGGCTGGCCTTCGCGAGGATCACGGCGCCGTCGCTGCGGAGTCCGCTGACCATCGACGCGTCGGTCGCGGTCTGGTTCTCGTTCCAGCAGGCGCATCCACCGGTGGTGACCATGTCGACCGTGTCGTAGTTGTCCTTCAGCGCGATCGGCACGCCCAGCAGCATGCTCGTCATGCCGTCGGATGCACGGATCTCGTCGGCCGCAGCCGCATCCGCGAGGGCCTTCTGGTTCACCGTGATGATCGAGTTGAGCGGACGGCTTCCGCCGGGCACGACCGTGCGGTCGTACGCGGCGATCCGGTCGAGGTATTCCTGGGTGATGCTCTGGGAGGTCGCGACTCCCGCATTCATCGCGGCCTGCATGTCGATCACGGATGCTTCGACGAGCTCGAAGGGACCGTCGTCGTAGATGATCCGCTGCGAGAGATCGGCGAGATCGAGGATCGTGAGCTCGCCGTCGGCATCGGTATCGAAAACGGCAACTCGGGACCAGTCCGGCGACGACTCCGTGAGACCGAGGGATTCGGCGGCGACGGACAGATCCGCGGCCGTCACCATCTCGTCACCGGTCACGTCGAGCTCGCTGTAGTACGGGGGGAGGCTGACGGTGGCCGGTGCCGCCGCCGTCGCTGCTCCGCTCGCCATCCCCGCCGCGACGATCGTGGAACCCACGACCGAGACGGCGGCGACGATCCGCAGTGTGGTCTTCTTCACAGTGGTGTCTCTCCTGGTTCTCGGCTTCTCTGCTCGGGTGTCGTGCGCGGTCATCGGGTCCTCCGTCGAACGGCGATGACGGTGCCCGCCGCGATGGCGGCGATGGCTCCCGCACCGAGGATCAGCCAGGGTGCGGCATCCGCGCCCGTGACGGCGAGCGAGCCGTCCGTCGTCGTGCCCGATCCGGAACCCGAGCCCGAATCCGAACCCGATCCGGTGTCGGGATCGCCGCCATCGGAGCCACCATCGGAGCCTCCGTCACCGGGCCCCGGCTCGGTGTCCTCATCGGCGGTGATCTCCACCGTCGTCGACGTGCCCGGCGCATCGGAATCGACCGTCGACGATGCGGTGCTCGAGTCGACGATGCGTCCGTTCGCGATGTCGAGCGAGGCGTCGCCCGCCTCGAGTGCGGTGAAGGTGAGTGTGACCAGGGTCTGCGTGCCGGTCAGACCGGGGGAGGTGCCGAGCCGGGTCGCGGCGACCGCGATCTCACTGCCCGAGTCGGTCGCCGATCCGAAGCCGCCGGTCGGGAGGATCTCGCTGTCCGCGACGAACGCGAGCAGGTCGGGGTCGTAGGCGATGTCGAGCTCGTACGCGTAGGCGTCGACCAGACCGGTGAACACCGCGCTGACGGTGATCGTGTCACCGACGGACACCGACGTCGGAGCGGCGGTCAAGGTGGCGGTTTCGTACGAGTCGGGCACGACCACGGCCGAGGCGGGTGATGTCGCACCGAACGCGAGCAGAGTCGCGGCCGTGAATGCGACGCCGGATGCGAGCGCTCGCAACCGGCGGAATCGGGCAGGGGGGATCTCGGGCATGCGGAGCGTCTTTCGTCTGGAGAGACGAGCTCGGCTGCACGGCTACGCGGAGCAGCCGTGCTCAGGGGGTACGGCTGACTCTCGCAGTCGGGTGTTTCGCATTCTGAGCGCTGCGGTTTCCGGCGCGTAACGGCCGGATCCGGGGCTCAGCGCAGGGGGCTCAGCGCAGCAGGAGGTTCGGCTGCAGGAGGTACTTGAACGAGTCGAGACCCGCCTGGTCGACCGAGGTCTGGCTCGTGATCAGCACGGGGCTGAGCTTGTTGGCGTTGTCGCTCGAGGTGAACGTGACGCGCACGAACTCGCTCTTCACGGCACCGAGCGCCTCGATCAGGTACTGGGGGTTGAGGCCGAGCACGACCTCTTCGCCACCGGAGAGGATCGCGTCGACCGACTCGGAGGCGCGAGCGTGCTCGCTGCCCGAGGCATCCATCGTCACGCTGTCGCTGGAGAACGTGAACCGCAGCGGAGCCGCGCGATCGAGCACGAGGGCGACACGACGCACGGCCTCGATGAGGTCGGCGGTGTTGACGACCGCGTAGTGGTCGGTCTGCTCGGGGAACAGGCGGCGCACGGGCGGGAAGTTGCCCTTGATCAGCAACGAGGTCACGGTCTTGTTCCCCGCGGTGAACGCGATGATCTCGCGATCGCCGGCACCCGAGAACGCGATCTGGATGGTTCCGGCGTGACCGAAGGTCTTTCCAACCTCGACGAGCGTGCGGGCGGGGACGAGTGCGGTCTGATCCGCAGCGGATTCGCCGTCCCACGGCACGTCTCGGAGCGATACGCGGTAGCGGTCGGTCGCGACGAGACTCAGACTCTGGCCCGATACCTCGAGCTGCACACCCGTGAGAACCGGGGTGACGTCGTCACGCGAAGCGGCGAAGCCGACCTGGGCGATCGCCGTGCCGAAGTCGTCGGCCGGGACGACACCGGAGGAGCCGGCGACCTCGGGGATCGACGGGTACTCCTCGACGGGCATGGCCGCGAGGGTGAATCGGGCGGATCCGCAGGTGACCGTGATGCCGCCGTCTTCCTCGACCGCGATCTCGATCGGAGCGTTCGGCAGACGGCTGGCGATGTCGGAGAGCAGACGGCCGTGCACGAGGATCGTGCCGGGGGTGTCGACGGTGGCCTCGATCGTGGTGCGGGCGGATGCCTCGTAGTCGAAGGCCGAGAGGGTCAGACCTGAACCGTCCGCCTCGATCAGCACTCCGGCGAGGATCGGCTGCGGGTTGCGCTGCGGCAGCAGCTTGACGACGAACGACACTGCCTCGCTGAAGACATCGCGGTTGACCTGAAACCTCACGGGTGCTCCCTTGTCGTCGATCTAGGACGGTGTCGTCGGTACTGCTGCGAGGTGAGCCCACCGCAGGGCTTCCCATGCTAGCCCCACAGTCCTTCGGATCCCTACGCCGACGGGAATCTGTCGTTCGGGGTGGTTCTCCCCACCGTCTGGTGATCGGATCGCGCCTTAACCGGGTTAACTCCTTAACGGTGTTAACAGCTGTGGATACTGTGGATAACTCGGTGGATAGTAGTCGCGAGTAGGGAACTACACGCTTGTCAGTTGTGGAATCCCTGAGGAAACCGCGGGTTCGAGGCATCCGACCGTCCGATCGGTCCCCCCAAGTTATCCACAGGTTTGGGTCTTCGGACCTCATTCATCCCGATGTGATTCACAACCATCCACAAGTTATCCACATGTGCATAGAGGCATTTATCGGATGCCGCGGATCGTCGTCAAGTCCGAAAAAAGGGGGACACGACCCGTGAACGGATGCCGTGTCCCCCGTGTCGAGGCGCTGACTGCGGTTCGAGCGGTCAGCGTCGACCGAGCTGTGTGGTGATCTCGGTCACCTGGTTGTAGATGGAGCGACGCTCTTTCATGAGGTCGCTGATCTTCTTGTACGCGTACATCACCGTGGTGTGGTCGCGGTTGCCGAACAGTTGACCGATCTTCGGCAGCGAGAGACTCGTGCGCTCCCGGCAGAGGTACATGGCGATCTGACGCGCGGTCGCGATCTGCTGCGAGCGGCTCGATCCGTAGAGGTCGTCGACCGTGAGCTTGAAGTACTGAGCGGTCGCCGTGATGATGTCGGTCGGCGAGATGATGTTGTCCTCCGCCGTGTCGACGATGTCTCGCAGCACTGTCTGGGCGAGGGAGATGTCGAGCGCCGAGCGGTTCAGGCTCGCGAAGGCCGAGACACGGATGAGTGCGCCCTCGAGTTCGCGGATGTTCGACGACACCACGGTCGCGATGTACTCGAGCACCTCGTCGGGGATGTGGAGGGCCTCGCTCTGCGCCTTCTTGCGCAGGATGGCGATACGCGTCTCGAGGTCGGGCGCCTGCACGTCGGTGATCAGACCCCACTCGAAGCGGCTGCGCATGCGGTCCTCGAAGCCGGTGAGGTGCTTCGGTGCGACATCGCTCGTGATCACGACCTGCTTGTTGTGGTCGTGGAGGGTGTTGAAGGTGTGGAAGAACGCTTCCTGCGTCTCGGCGCGACCCTGCAGGAACTGGATGTCGTCGATGAGCAGGATGTCGACCTCGCGGTAGCGCGCCTGGAACGCGGCGCCGCGGTTGTTCGCGATCGAGTTGATGAAGTCGTTCGTGAACTCCTCGCTCGAGACGTAGCGCACCTTGACCCCCGCATAGAGGGACTGTGCGTAGTCGCCGATCGCGTGGAGGAGGTGGGTCTTGCCCAGCCCCGAGTCGCCGTAGATGAAGAGGGGGTTGTACGCCTTGGCCGGCGCCTCGGCCACGGCGACCGCCGCCGCGTGCGCGAAACGGTTGGACTGACCGATGACGAAATTGTCGAACGTGTACTTGGGGTTGAGGCGCGACTCGTGGCGCAGCGGGGTGGGCTGCTCCATCGGCGACTCGACCCGAACGTTCTCCTGTCGCCCGAAGTCGGCGACGGCGATGGGGGCGGTGGGCTGCTCGGCGAGCTCGTGGTTGACCACGACGCGGAAAGAGGTGACCTCTTCACCGATATGGGTGAGGGCCTCCATGATCGGCAGCCGCAGACGCTTGTTGATCTGTGCCGCGGTGAGGTCGTTGGGCACCTCGAGATAGAGGGTGGCCGACATGACCCCTGCCGGGACGGCGAGACTCAGGAAGCCCTGCAGCTGCGGCGTGACCCGATCGTCATCGACAAGCAACTCCTGCACCGTGGTCCAGATCGGGACGTCGGGCTGGGCAGGTGAGGACATGACGCTCCGGGCGGGGATCGGTGAGGGGCTGCGAGACGCGGGTCGCCCCTGTGGATAACTACGGATGCCAACGGTAGTCATCGCAGCCGGGAACGGCAACCTGCCCTGGAAAATCAACGCGCGTGTTGTGCCACGCCCGGCGTTCGAGGTTGTGGATAATGGCTGTGCGGTACTCACCGATCCACCGCGGCGAAGCGCGCAGATTTGCTCTGTGCGCCGCCGCGACGTACCCTTAGTCGGTTGACTTATGCCTTTTCGGCAGTTCCCAAAATTGTCTCCGGTCGCAGTGAATCCGGTGGCAGCATTCCCGGAGTGATCTTATGAGCAAGCGCACCTTCCAGCCCAACAACCGTCGTCGCGCCAAGAAGCACGGCTTCCGCGCCCGTATGCGTACCCGTGCGGGTCGTGGCATCCTCGCCGCGCGTCGTGCGAAGGGCCGCACCGAGCTCTCCGCGTAATCCGCTGTGCTCGCCCGCGCCTATCGGCTGACCCGCGGGAGCGACTACCGGTTGGTCGTTCGTCGCGGTTCACGCTGTGGCGGGGCGCGCGTCATCACCTCGATGATGACGACGGATGAGAGCAGGGCCGCGCGTTTCGGCTTCATCATCAGCAAGCAGGTCGGCGGGGCGGTGGTTCGAAACACCATCCGGCGTCGACTGAAAGCTGTGTGCGCCGAAGCGCTGTCTCGCGTACCCCAGGGCACGGATGTCGTCATCCGTGCCCTTCCTTCGTCCGCGACCGCGACCTATGCCGAGCTCCAGGCCGATGTCGAGCGCTGCTTCTCCCGACTCGCACCGACGGACGCGCGATGACCGCGCTGCCGGCATCCTCCATCGGGACGGGACACCTGCACACGGGTGATCTGATGCGCAGCATCCCGTTGATCCCGCGCAATCTCGTGCTCGGGTTCCTCACCGGGTACCGCAAGGTGATCTCCCCGATGTATGGAGATGTCTGTGCGTACTACCCGTCCTGTTCGGCTTACGCTGTAGGTGCGGTGCAACAGCACGGTGCCGTGCGGGGAACACTGCTCTCGGCATGGCGCATCCTCCGTTGCAATCCCTGGACCCGCGGGGGCGTCGACGACGTGAAACCGCACGAACACTTCCGCCACGACCTGACCGCCCATGGTTTCGTCGTTCCCGCTCGAAAGGACTGACCGGTGGGTCTCGACCTTCTGCTCGCCAGCGTCTCACCGTCGCCGGCTCCCTCCTCCGGAGGTTTCGATCTGATCGGAACCATCCTCTGGCCGCTCAAGTGGCTGGTCGAGCTGGTGCTCGTCGCCTGGCACTGGCTGCTGACCGCCGTCGGCCTGCCGGCAGCGTCGGGCATCACCTGGGTCCTGTCGATCGTCGGTCTCGTCATCGTGGTGCGTGCTGCTCTGATCCCGCTCTTCGTGAAGCAGATCAAGAGCCAGCGAAAGATGATGGAAATCGCTCCTGAACTGCGGAAAGTCCAGGAGAAGTACAAGGGCAAGCGCGACCAGCTCAGCCGTGAGGCCATGAGTCGCGAGACGATGGCCCTCTACAAGAAGCACGGCACGACGCCGATGTCGAGCTGTCTCCCGCTCCTCGTGCAGATGCCGGTCTTCTTCTCGCTCTTCAGCGTGCTCAGCGATGTCACCAAGCACCACGCGGCCGGCATCGGCGGTGTGGGCCTCCTCAACGCCGAGCTCACCGAGCAGTTCTACGACGCGAAGCTCTTCGGTGTCGCCTCGCTGCACGAGACGCTCGGCAACGCGGTCGACGCCGGCAACACCACGGCGATCATCATCCTGGTCACGCTCGTCGTGCTGATGATCGGTTCGCAGTTCTTCACCCAGCTGCAGATCATCTCGAAGAACCTGTCGCCCGAGGCCAAGACCGGCCAGGCGTACCAGATGCAGAAGATCATGCTCTACGTTCTGCCGCTGGGCTTCATCTTCTCGGGTATCTTCTTCCCGCTCGGCGTCGTCGTGTACTGGTTCATCTCGAACCTGTGGACGATGGGGCAGCAGTTCCTCGTCATCCGCGAGATGCCGACCCCCGGATCCGAAGCAGCCAAGGCCCGCGAGGAGCGCCTCGCTCGCAAGGGCAAGGCGATCGACTCCTCGGGCAAGGTCGTTCCGATGGCCGCGTACGAGGCCGAGCAGAAGCGTCTGTTCGACGAGGCGGAGAAGGCGAAGGCCGAAGCACCGAAGCGTCAGCAGCCGGTGGGCAAGAAGCGCGCGAAGAAGAAGGGCTCCTGATGAGCGAGAGCGTGACCGAGAACGTCGAGCCCACGGTGGCCGAGCTCGAGAACGAGGGCGACATCGCCGCGGACTACCTCGAAGAGTTGCTCGACATCGCCGACATCGACGGCGACCTGAATCTCGATGTTCGTCAGGGACGTGCGTACGTCTCGGTCGAGGCGGAGGGCGACGGGCTCAGCCTCCTGTCGGCTCCCGATACGGTTCAGGCGCTGCAGGAGCTCACGCGCCTCGCCGTGCAGAGCAAGACCGGCTCGTTCTCCCGCCTGATCCTCGACATCGGCGGTTCGCGCGACACGCGTCGTCGTCAGCTCGAGACGCTGGTGGATGCCGCTGCAGCGAAGCTCGATGAGGGTGCGTCTCAGGCGTCGCTGCCCTCGATGTCCAGCTACGAGCGGAAGCTCGTGCACGACATCGCGGCGGAACGCGGACTCGTTTCCGAGTCGTACGGTGAGGGCGCGGACCGTCACACGGTTCTGCGCCGTCGCTGACATCGAACGATCGATGTCGGATGTACTCGGCATGAGTGGGCTCGAGGCGGAACCGGCCGTTGCGGCCACGCTCTTCGGTGATCGGATCGACACCGCGCGTGCCTTCACCGATGCGCTCGCCCGTGAGGGAGAGCAGCGTGGTCTGATCGGCCCATTGGAACTGCCGCGACTGTGGACGCGTCACATTCTGAACAGTGCGATCGCGGCACCTCTCTTCCACGGCCGTGTTGCCGACATCGGCTCTGGAGCGGGACTTCCGGGGCTGGTGCTGGCGATCGCCCGACCGGATGTGCACTGGACCCTCATCGAGCCCATGGAACGACGCGTGACGTGGTTGACCGAGCAGGTCGACGCGCTCGGCCTCGAGAACGTCGAGATCCTGCGCGCTCGTGCCGAGGATGTGGGCCGACCCGGCGCCTTCGACGTGGTCACCGCGCGTGCCGTCAGCGCTCTGCGCACACTGCTTCCTCTCACCGCGCCGCTCGCGCGCGATGGTGGAGAGGTGACTCTCCTCAAGGGGATGAACGCGGCGAACGAGATCGACGCCGCGCAGAAGCAGATCAAGAAGTACAAGCTCAGCGACGTGCGGGTCGAGGTGCTCGGTGAGGGCGTTCTCCCGGAGATCACCCGCGTGATCCGGGCCTTCGTGCGCGCCTGAGCGGCGATGTTTCACGTGAAACATCACATCGCCGAGGGAGGGCTCTGGCCCGAGGTCGACGATGTTTCACGTGAAACGTTGCCCGGATTCGCTTCAGATCAGAGTGTTCGCGGTCGGGAGGGTATGGACATGGACTGGACGTTGCGCACGAGCACGCCGAGTGATGCGGCCTGGATAGCCGAGCTGCGCGCCGTGGTGATGCGTCCGGATCTCGAGCGCCTCGACAGGTACGACCCGACCTGGGTGCGTGAACGCTTCCTGAGGGCTTTCGTGCCGGAGAACACCTGGGTCATCGTCCTCGATGGGCGCGACGTGGGATCTGTTGCCGTTCGCGACGAGCCGGATGCCGTATGGATCGAGCACTTCTATCTGGACCCGAACGTGCAGGGCAAGGGTGTGGGGACTGCGGTGCTCACTCACCTTCTCGAGAAGCATGGCACCGGGCTCCCCTTCCGCCTGAACGTACTGCAGGGGAGTGCCGCTCGGCGTCTCTACGAGCGTCATGGATTCAGGCTCGAGAGTGAGGATGCCGTGGACGTCTTCATGGTTCGTGGGGGAGTGGAGTCCTCGTAGTTCTGGTGTTTCACGTGAAACACCGGTGACTGCTTTCGTGCGTTTCTTGTGGGTGTGGAGGCGGCGTACTCCCTTCGTTCGCAGAGCGGGGACCCTCCCGCTTCGCGGGCCCCTCCCGATCCTCACTCCCGGGAGTACGCCACCTCCACACAGTGGCTTGTAGGCCTGTGCGAGCAGGGGGGACCGGGCGGTGACGGCCTCTGCATATCTGTGTTTCACGTGAAACATCGTTCCCGATGAAGCTCGTCATCTCCAGTGCGAAGACGTCGGGAGCGGCAGGGTTGGTCGGTTGGGTTGCGGCTCTCGAGTACTTCTCGCTCGTGTGAGGAGCGCCTGAGGCGTTACTACCTCGCGAGTTCGTGCCGATGCTCAGGTGAGGGAGCGCACTAAGCTCGCTCAATCTGATGCAGCAGCGCGCGGAGGGCGAGTGCGTTGAGGGGCTGCTGGTGTCGGCTGGCTCTGTTTCACGTGAAACATCTGGTTAGAGAGCCCGATCAGAGGGTTCGAGGTAGCTGGTGCGCAGCGGTAGTGTTCCCTTCGCTTGTGACTTCGTTCGCTTCTTATTGTTTCTTGTGGTCCGCTCGCTCAGTAGAGCCGGGGGCCCGCCGCCCCGCGGGTCGGGCGACGTTAGGCCCTGGCGCACCTAGTTGCCTCTGCAGTCCATATCACCTGTCGTTGCGCGCTGCGCCGTTGTCGGGACTCTTGGGGCGATGTTCCACGTGAAACATGTGGTGTTGCGGCCGGGATAGCGACGAACAGTGAACGGAGTGTGGGGGAGGTGTGGGGACCGGTGGCGCTCGTTTCAGACCTTCGCCTTGCCTCCCCTCGCCTTGCTTCCCCTCGCATTGCGCTTCGCCACTTCGCGCCTTCCGCCCCTCCCCCCGTAGGAGAGCTCGGTGAACCGGAACGAAACGCGGCAAGCTGGCACGAAACGAGGCATGGGGATGCGAAGCGAGGCAAAGCGGGATGACGCGAAGCGGGATCGCTCAAAGCAAGACGCAGCGAGGCGAAGCGGGACGCGGGGGACGCCGGGGGGGGGGGGGGGGGGGGGGGGGGGGGGGGGGGGGGGCGGGGGGGGGGGGGGGGGGGGGGGCGCGGGGGACGCGGGGAAGGGTACGGCGGGAGGCGGCGGGGCGGCTGTACGGCACGGGCGGACGGGACGGGGCGGGGCGGGGTGGGGCGGGCGCCGCGTTGCGGGCTACCGCTGCCGGTTGGGGAAGTACCCCACTTCCGTTCGGCGGAAGCAATCGGTGATGATCAAAGGCTCGGAGCGCCGCAGCTTGGGCCCATCTGAACTTGTTTCACGTGAAACATAGGAGTCCTCATCGCCGAGACGGTGGCCGGGGACTGGCGAGGAGCGCGGGGAACGTGGCGAGGAGTGCGGAGCACGTGGCGAGAGAAGCGGGGAGCGTGGCGAGGGGAGAGGGGAGAGGGGAGTGGGGAACGGGGGATGGAGAGTGACGACGGAGGTACTGCGCGGGGGAGCGTAGCTGACTGTTCCTCGCTGGCGGCCCTTCGTTTCGCTTCGCTCGCTCAGGGACCGTGAGTGTCTCTCACCGCGGGCCCGCTAAACACTCATCCCCCTGTGTTTCACGTGAAACGTGTATGCAGCCGCGGCGGCGAAAACTGGGCCTGTGCGACTCCGAGCAGTAGGCAACCAACCGACTGGTCCGCCAAGCGAGTCCCAACTATGGCCCCAGAGGAGCGCACCCGCACCTTGGGGCGGAGGTCCGGCACGTCAGCTGCAAGAGGTGCATGTCGATGAGGGCGACTCAGGATTGAGGGCACCCACTCCGACAGGCGCCAGTCCGGTAGATCGCGAAGTTTGCGGTGGTTCCGCCGGACCCCTGGCGACCGATGCTCCTCCCGTCGAGTAGCCGTGTTTCACGTGAAACGTCGTAGAGATGCCGACACCAACCTCGACTGACTGACGCAAAGAAGCCGTGTGGAGGTGAAGTACTCCCGGGAGTGAGCATCGGGAGGGGCCCGCGAAGCGGGAGGGTCCCCGTTCTGCGAACGAAGGGAGCGCTTCACCTCCACACCTCCAAGGACTACTGCACCTCCACACCCCAAGGAGTACTGCACCCCCACACCCCGAAGAGTGCCGAGGAAACCCGAGATACAGCTCTCGACAGCCCGAGGAACCGCACCCTCGGCGTTCCGACGTCGGTCCAAGCGATTAGAGTGGAACGCGGCCCCGAAAGGAGTGGATGTTTCACGTGAAACAGTCCGAAAAGGCATCCCCGAGTGAATCATTCGGGATGGATACACCGCTCGCGCGGGAGCTCGCCGACCTGTCAGCTCGACGTCGTGCTCTGGAGTCCACGAAGGTGGAGTTCTCCGGAGAGACGCGGGTGATGACGGTCTCCAACCAGAAGGGCGGGGTCGGTAAGACCACGACCGCGGTGAACGTGGCTTCGGCCCTCGCCGGGCTGGGGGCGAAGGTCCTCGTGATCGACCTCGATCCGCAGGGAAATGCGTCGACGGCGCTCGGAGTCCCGCACAATGCGGAGACCGCGAGCATCTACGACGTCCTGATCGAGGGAACGCCCCTCGCTGAGATCGTTCAGCAGAGCCCCGAGGACGAGAACCTCTTCTGCGCGCCGAGCACGATTCACCTCGCCGGCGCCGAGATCGAGCTCGTGGCGCAGGTGGCGCGCGAGCATCGACTGCGCACAGCACTCGACGAGTACCTCAAGAGCACGCCGATGGACTTCGTGATCATAGACTGCCCGCCGTCGCTCGGTCTCCTCACGATCAACGCGTTCACCGCGGCATCCGAGGTGTTCATTCCCATTCAGTGCGAGTACTACGCGCTGGAGGGTCTGAGCCAACTGCTCGGCAGCATCCAGATGATCCAGAAGCACCTGAACCCGGGTCTGCACCTCTCGACCATCCTGTTGACGATGTACGACGGCCGTACCCGCCTGGCGCAGCAGGTGGCCGAAGAGGTGCGCGGTCATTTCCCCGAGCAGGTGCTCGAGACGATGATCCCGCGGTCGGTGCGCGTGTCGGAGGCCCCGAGCTTCGGCCAGACGGTGATCGCCTACGACGGTCAGTCCGCCGGCGCGATCGCATACCGTGAGGCCGCTGTCGAAATCGCGTCGCGTGCGGCGCAGAGCAAGGAGAAATGATGGCGAAGCGCACTGGTCTGGGCCGCGGAATCGGCGCACTCATCCCCACGGCCGACCAGACGGAGCGTCCGGTCGACGTGTTCTTCCCCGGCGCGAGCATCCGTCCGTCGGAGTCGACGACCACGGCCGAGGCATCCGCCGAGGATGCGGATGCCGTCGACCTCACCGTCGTGCCGGGAATCCACCTCGTGCAGGTCGACCCGAACAAGATCGTCGCCAACCCGCGCCAGCCGCGCACCCACTTCGATGCCGATGATCTCGCCGAGCTGGTGCACAGCGTGCGGGAGTTCGGCGTGCTGCAGCCGGTCGTCGTGCGCACCAACTCCGAGGGCGACTACGAGCTGATCATGGGGGAGCGGCGCACGCGCGCCGCTCGGGAGGCCGGCCTCACCGCCATCCCCGCGATCGTGCGCGAGACCGCCGATGAGGATCTCCTGCGCGACGCGTTGCTCGAGAACCTCCACCGTTCCGAGCTCAACCCTCTGGAAGAGGCGTCCGCTTACCAGCAGCTGCTCGAGGACTTCGGCATCACGCAGGAGGAACTCGCGACGCGCATCGGTCGTTCCCGTCCTCAGATCAGCAACACGATCCGTCTGCTCAAGCTGCCGGTGCCCGTGCAGCAGCGTGTCGCGGCCGGCGTGCTGACCGCGGGCCACGCTCGCGCGATCCTCAGCCTCGAGACGCCCGAATCGATGCAGCGCCTCGCCGACAAGGTCGTGAACGAAGACCTCTCGGTGCGTGCGACCGAGGAGGCCGCGAAGACGCAGTGGAGCAGTGGCACCAAGACGACGAAGGCGACGCCGGGAGCGCGCCGCGCCTACCTCGATGAGGTCGCCGGCAAGCTCGGGGATCGCCTCAACACGCGGGTCAAGATCTCCCTCGGTTCGCGCAAAGGCCAGGTCACGATCGATTTCGCTTCGATCCAGGATCTCAACCGCATCCTCAGTGAGCTCGGCGAGGAGAGCTACGGCAACTGAGCCGGATCCACTGCAGAGAATCGCGTCCGACCCCCTGAATCACGGGGAGTCGGGCGCATTTCTCGTTGACGGCCCTCGATGTCAAGCACCCCCGCGAGATTCTCCGGAGTTCTAGACTCGCTGAGGACGACCCATGGGAGGGCAACATGTCAGCGACAGCATCCGGATCCGGCATCAAGGGGAAGGTGATCGCGATCAGCATCGCCGCGGCCCTCGGTGGATTCCTCTTCGGATTCGACACAGCGGTCATCAACGGCGCGGTGGATGCTCTCGCCGGCAACCAGTCGGGCTTCGACCTCGGCGCCGGCCTCAAGGGCTTCGCCGTCTCGTCGGCCCTCATCGGTTGTGCGGTCGGCGCGTGGTTCGCCGGTCCGCTGGCGAACCGGTACGGACGCATCCCCATCATGGTCGCGGCTGCGGTCCTCTTCCTGGTGTCGTCGATTGGTTCCGGTCTGGCCTTCAGCGTCGTCGACCTGATCATCTGGCGCATCGTCGGTGGCCTCGGTGTCGGCGCGGCATCCGTCATCGCGCCGGCGTACATCGCCGAGGTCTCTCCCGCCAGCATGCGCGGTCGACTCGGCTCGCTGCAGCAGCTCGCGATCGTGAGCGGTATCTTCGTCGCCCTGTTGTCGGACGCCCTGCTCGCCGAGGTCGCCGGCGGGGCTGCCGAGTCGCTCTGGGGCCTGTACGCCTGGCGATGGATGTTCATCGCGGAGGCGATCCCGGCGATCGTCTACGGAATCATGGCGCTGAATCTCCCCGAATCCCCGCGCTATCTCGTGCGCAAGGGCGACATCGAGAAGGCATCCGAGGTGCTCACGACCGTCACGGGCACGGTCGATGTGAAGGCCAAGATCTCCGAGATCACCGGCACGATCGACACGGAGAAGAAGGAATCCCTGCGCGACCTGCGCGGCAACCGCTTCGGCCTCAAGCCGATCGTCTGGGTCGGCATCCTGCTCTCGGTCTTCCAGCAGTTCGTCGGCATCAACGTCATCTTCTACTACTCGACGACGCTGTGGCAGTCGGTCGGCTTCGGTGAATCCGAGGCGCTGCTGATCACGGTGATCACCTCCGTGACGAACATCGTGGTGACGATCGTCGCTATCCTGCTCGTCGACAAGGTCGGCCGGCGCATCATGCTGCTCGTCGGATCGGTGGGCATGACGATCTCTCTCGGCCTCATGGCTCTCGCGTTCTCGTTCGGCACCCTCGATTCCGCCGGTGCCGTCACGCTGCCCGAGCCCTGGTCGACAGTGGCGCTGATCTGCGCCAACGCGTTCGTCGTGTTCTTCGGGGCCACCTGGGGCCCGCTCGTGTGGGTGCTGCTGGGCGAGATGTTCCCGAACTCGATCCGCGCGGGGGCCCTCGCGGTCGCGGCGGCGGCGCAGTGGGCGGCGAACTTCTTCATCTCGACCACGTTCCCCGCGTTCGCCAACATCGGCCTGCCGTTCGCCTACGGTTTCTACGCGTTCTTCGCACTGCTGTCGTTCTTCTTCGTGTACTTCAAGGTCGCCGAGACCAAGGGCAAGGAGCTCGAGGACATGAGCGAGGATGTGAAGGTCGAGCGCCGACCCCGTCGCGCACGCGCGTAGGCTGGAAGGCATGAGCGAGTCCGTCCCCCGTCGCGCCAGCCTGGAAGTACTGCGTGCCGAGGCATCCGACGAACTCGCCGTGATCGTGCAGGAGCGGTTGCTGGGCGGGGAGGACCCGTGGGAGTTCATGGAGGAGCTCCCCAGCATCGATGAGCTCGTCGTCTACCTGCTGCGCGCCGACAACATCAGCGCGAACGACGGGGTGCGGCCGAACGAAGCCCGGCACTACCGGGTGCTGCGGCAGATCGCCCTCGAGTACCCGGAGCTGACGCCGGCCGTGTGGGGCCTGCTCGACGACAAGCAGCGCTACCGCCGGTGGGACCCGACGGTCGCGGACGCCTCCTGACGATGCCACGGATGCTCGTCGCCTACGATCCGTCATGGCCCGAGCAGTTCGCGGCTGCCGCCGCTCAGCTGCGTTCGCACGGCGACCCGGACTGGGTCATCGAGCACATCGGTTCGACCGCGATCCCCAGTATGCGCTCGAAGCCCATCATCGACCTCGCGGTGCGCGTCGCGGATGCCGCGGACTTCGAGATGCACCGGAGTGCGCTCGAGAGGTCGGGCTGGCGGCGGGGGAGCGCGGTGCGCAGTCACCCGGTGATGCTCCGCGAGAGGGACGGCGTGCGCACGCACATCGCGCACTTCTTCACCGCGGCGGACTGGGATGCCGTGAACCAGAGGATCCTGCGGGACTGGCTGCTCGAGCACCCCGCGGATGCCGATCGCTACCGGCACGCGAAGTGCGATGCCGTGGCCGCCGCTGCCCGTGGCACGTCGAGCTACAGCGCCGCGAAGACCCCGGTGATCCAGGAGATCGTGGATCGCGCGCGCACGGCCCGGGGGTTGCCGCGGGTCGAGGTGTCGGACAAGTAGCCGCCGGGCCCTTCGACGGGCTCAGGGACCCAGCTGCTGCGTGGTGGGCCCTTCGTCTCGTCGCTGCGCTCCTCGCTCAGGGACCGGGGGCGTTGATCGGGCGCAGTCCGTCGAGCGAAGCGAGACGCTGCGACCAGCTACGAAACACCCCATCGTCCGTGTCCGCGGGCGCAGAGATGTTCCCCGAACGAGCATCGGGAGGGGCCCGCGAAGCGGGAGGGTCCCCGTTCTGCGAGAGAGGGGAACATCCCGGAGCCCGTCACCGAAAGCATCCGTAGAACAGAGAAGGCCGCCGCCTCCCGAAGGAGACGACGGCCCGAAAGTTCTCAGACTCAGCCGATGAAGGCCGCGAGGTCCTTCTCGAGGGCCGGCTTCGGCTTCGCGCCGATGATGGTCGTCTTGACCTCACCGCCCTGGAACACCTTCATCGCCGGGATCGACGTGATCTGGTACTTCATCGCCAGCTCGGGGTTCTCGTCGACGTTGAGCTTGAGGATGGTGATCTTGTCGGGGTTGTCGGCCTGGATCTGGTCCAGGACCGGGGCGACCATACGACACGGTCCGCACCATTCGGCCCAGAAGTCCACGAGAACGGGACCTTCGGCCTGCAGTACGTCCTGCTCCCAGGTCGCCTGGCTCGTAGCCTGTGCACTCATCAGAGTTTCTCCTTGTTCGAGGTTCGTCGGATACAACAGCCGACCGGGGGAAAGTGTTCCCGCAGGTCAGGCGGTGATGATCTCGGCCGCTTCAGCCGCGGGGAACTCGACGGAGGCGTCTTCGAGGTCGGCGAGGAAGTGCTCGGCGTCGAGGGCGGCGACCGTTCCGGAACCGGCAGCCGTGATGGCCTGACGGTAGGTGGGGTCGATCACGTCGCCGGCGGCGAAGACACCGGGAACCGAGGTGACCGAGGAGCGGCCGTCGACCCAGATCGTGCCCTCGGCGGTGAGCTTCAGCTTGTCGTGCACGAGGTGCGTGCGCGGGTCGTTGCCGATGGCGACGAAGAGACCGTCGAGGGGCAGGTCGCGTAGCGTGCCGTCTTCGGTGGAGCGCAGCTGCACGCCCTCGACCGAGTCCTTGCCGAGGATCTCGGCGACTTCGCTGTTCCAGATGAACTCGATCTTCTCGTTCGCGAAGGCGCGCTCCTGCATGATCTTCGACGCGCGGAGGGTGTCCTTGCGGTGGATCACGTAGACCTTGTCGGCGAAGCGGGTGAGGAACGTGGCCTCTTCCATCGCCGAGTCGCCGCCGCCGACGACCGCGATCGTCTTCTCGCGGAAGAAGAAGCCGTCGCAGGTGGCGCACCACGAGACGCCGTAGCCGGAGAGGCGCTCTTCGCCCTCGATGCCGAGCTTGCGGTACGCCGAGCCCGTCGCGTAGATGAGGGTCTGGGTCTCGTGCACCGTGCCGCTGCCGAGGGTGACCTTCTTGACCGGTCCGTCGAGCTCGAGCGACGCGACGTCGTCGTAGACGACCTCGGTGCCGAACTTCTCGGCCTGTTCCTGGAACTTGGCCATGAGCTCGGGGCCCTGGATGCCATCGGGGAAGCCGGGGTAGTTCTCGACCTCGGTGGTGTTCATCAGCTCACCGCCGACCTCGACCGAGCTCGCGATGAGCAGCGGCTCGAGGTTCGCGCGCGCCGCGTAGATGGCGGCGGTGAAACCGGCGGGGCCGGAGCCGATGATGACGACCTGACGCATGAAATGCTCCCTGTGAGAACTGCAATGCCATCGAATGATGTCCGACAGCTTCAACCCATGGTAACCGCGCGGCATTCCCGCGACGGGAGACGCTCAGCGACCGGGCAGGAAGCGCCGGGCGAGGGCTCCGGCGGCCTTCAGTTCGGGAGCGCGGAGCAGGGCGAGGATGCCGAGGTAGACGACCACGACGACGAGTCCGACGATCGCGGTACCGAGGGCGCCCTGGAACTTGTCGGCCATCGTCCAGCCGTCGACGCCACCCAGCAGCACGAAGGCGCCCCATCCGGCGAAGCCCGCGGGGATGCCGGCGAGGGCGAAGCGGCCGATCGCGGCCATCCAGGAGCGGATCTGCAGGCCGCCGATCTTGCGGTGCAGCAGCCAGGTGGCGAGGATCGTCTGCACGATGCTCGCGATCGACTGGCCGAGGGCGACGGCGGCGGCGAGCGAGGTCAGCGGGATGATGCCCGCCTCACGCAGGCCGAGAGCCCCGAGGGCCGTGCCGACGATGAGCACGCACTGGAAGATCGTGAACCAGAACGGCGTGCGGGTGTCGTCGTAGGCGTAGAAGGTGCGCTGCACGATGAACAGGATCGTGAGCGGGATGAGGCCGAACAGGTAGGCGATCAGCACGAGGGCGGCCGCCTGGGCGTCGTCGGCGTTGTCGGTGAAGACGCGGGAGGCGGGGATCGCGGCCGCGGCGACGGCGGCGGTGGCGGCGACGATGAAGAACAGCAGGGTGCGGATGCTCTGCGCGATGTCCGCGCGCACCTCGTCGTCTCGTCCGGCCGCCGCGTGCGCGCTGATCTGCGTGAAGTACGGGGTGCCGATCGAGAGCACGATCACCGAGTAGGGGAGCATGAAGATGAGCCAGGCGTTGGCGGTCACGGTGGCCGAGGCCCCGAGGCCCGACACCTCGCTCACGAGATAGCCCTGGTACATGCCCGCCGCGAGGCTCGCGAACGCCATGAGGAACGTCCATCCGGCGAGCCGACCGACGTTGCCGAGACCGACACCGCGCCAGCGGAAGTCGGGCTTGAGGGCGAGTCCCGTGCGGCGCCAGAACACGAGCAGCACGAGGGCCTGCAGCGCGATGCCGAGCGTGGCGGTGCCGCCGAGCACGGTGATCATCTCGGGCGTCCAGTCGGCGGCCCGGGTGGAGACCGGGCCGAAGAGGGCGCCGAGCGCGAGGAAGCCGGCGATTGAGACGATGTTGTTGACGACGGGGGCCCACGTGAAGGGGCCGAAGATCTTGCGGGCGTTGAGCGCCTCGCCCAGCATCGCGTACAGGCCGTAGAGCAGGATCTGCGGCAGGCACCAGTAGGCGAGGGCGGTGGCCAGCGCCAGCGCATCATCGCTCGCCTTGCCGGCCACGAGGTGCACGAGCCAGGGCGCGGCCGCGGTCGCGATCGCGGTCACGACCACGAGCACGACGGTGCCCAGGGTGAACAGCTTCGAGATGAAGGCGTTGCCGCCGTCGGCATCCGCGGTGGCCTTCACGATCTGAGGGACGATCACCGCGGTGAGGATGCCGACTGAGATCAGGGAGAAGACGCTGTTCGGCAGCTGGTTCGCGTAGGTGAAGGCGTCCGCCGCCTCGGAGGCGACCGACCCCAGCACCCCGACGAGCACGATGCTGCGGAGCAGCCCCGTGATGCGGGAGACGAGGGTGCCGGCGCCGATGATCGCGCTCGCGCGCCCGAGACTGCTCACGTGGTTTCTTTCTCTCCGGATTCGTCGAGGGCGTCAGCATCCGCCGCGGCATCCGCTTCGCCACCCTCGACCGCGGACTCCCGACGTCGACGGAGCACCGTGCGGATCACACCGCCGACGATCAGCAGCACGGCGAGACCGCCGAAGATGACGAGACCGATCGTCTCCCACTCGGCGCGCACCGCGACGCGTACCGTCTGCGGGCCGTCGATCAGTGCGCCGGTGGGGCTGTAGAGGTTCAGGCGCAGATCGAGCTCGCCGCTGCCGACGCGCGCAGAGACGGGAACCTTCACCCGGGCACTGGAGTTGGCCTGCACGACGACGTCGTTGCTGCCCTGCACCTCGAGGCGGGGGTCGGTGGGCGCCACCGTCAGGCGCAGATTGACCGGCCACGGCAGGTCGTTGCGCACGCTGAACGGGAGGTCGGCATTGGCGCTGAGCAGCTGGATCGTGCTCGACGGGGGGATGCTGACGGCGTGGAGCGTGTCGTTCGTCGCCGCACGGTGCACGGCGACGTTGGTGCTGAACTTCGTCTCGGGCACGCCGACCGCGATCTCGCGCAGCACGCGGATGCGCTCTCGGCTGAGCAGCACCTGCGGGTCGTCGAGGATCGTCGCGAAGGTGGCGAGTGTGCCCTCGTCGACCAGCATGTTCTGGAGAGCGCTGACGCGGAGGTCGTCGACGGCGCCGGTGAGAGCGACGCCCGCGGCAGGAGCCGAGCGCACCGACGACAGGTCGAAGCCGGGGGAGTCGACCGCGGCGATCGCCTCACGAAGGGCTGCGGCGTCTCGGGTCTCGTCGCGGTCGAGGCCGACCAGGAGCGGGCCCTGCGGCGCCGCCTGTCCGGCGAAGTAGAGCTGTGCACTCGCTGCGGCGAGCCAGCGCTGCCGGGCGCCCGAGGCCGATTCGCTCGCGGCACCGGAGATCGCGGCGGAGATCGCCTCGTCGACGACGAGCAGGTCGTGCCCGTCGGTGGTCGCGTGCGCGGTGTCGACGGCATCCGTCGCCGACGACGAGACGATCGTCGTGACCTCGCCGCCGAAGTAAGAGGTGAACGTCGCGAGGTCTTCGGAGCGGGCGCCGGCCAGCGGCCAGACGATTCCCTCGATGGCGTCGTCGATGGCCGTGAGCGTCTCGTCGTCCGGCAGCACGGGCGCGTCGGTCGCGGAGGGCGTCGGAGATGGCGTGGAGGTGCCGGGGGTCGGCGTGGCAGTCGCCGGGGTGCTCGGGAAGCTCAGGGGGTTCACGAAGGGCGCGAGGGTCGTGGGCTGCAGCAGCTCCGGCAGCTGCGCCTGCGCCTGCACCGTCGCATCGGCGTCGCCGAACTGCAGGGCGAAGCGCTCGTTGGGGAGATCGTCGAAGCGCTCGAGCCAATCGGTCGCGTTCGCCGGCGCCGAGGTGCCGAGCACCCGGATCGCCGCGACGATCGCGGGGTCGATGGCGATCACGGCCGCCGTGCCCGAGACGCCGTCGAGAGCGGCCGTGAGTGCCCCGTCGGCCGCCGTGAGCTCGGCGAGCTCGTCGGCCGTGAGCAGCACGCCGTCGGCAGGAGTCGCGGTGATGGGCACGATCACGCCGACCTGCACGGCATCGGCGGTCACGACGAGCACGCTGTCGGCCGAGACGTTGCGCGACACGAAGTCATCGCTGCCGACCGTGCCGGTGCTCGCTCCGCTCAGTTCCGCCCGGATCGGATAGACACCGGGGGCGAGCTCGGCGAGGGACTCCGGTGGGATGTCGACCGAGACGCGATCGGAGCCGCCGGCTTCGACGGCATCCGTCGCCTTCGATCCGAGCGTCTCGAACTCTCCGGGCGCCGACGTCTCGTCGAGCCAGGTCGAGACGGCCGTGCCGTCGGAGAGCGGAGTGCGGTTGATCTCGACCGTGACGGTGCCGGTCGACAGGCGGGCATCGGTGTCGTTCTGCAGCGAGAGGGATGCCGTGGCCGACGCACCGGGGGTGATCCTGCCGTGCGAGCCTATCGCGACGGAGAGCTCGACGATGCCGGCATCCGTCGTCTCGTCGTCGCCGTCGGCCGCCATCGCCGGAGACGCGACCGCGCCGAGACCGGCCGCGAGGGCGAACGCGGCGGCCGCGCTCGTGAGTCGCCGAAGACGCGCACGGAGGCGTCTGTCGGGGGTGCTCGCGGTCATGAAGGTCTTCCTCGAACGCCCGGGAAGAGGGCGGAATCGTGAGTACTGACCTTGTGATTCTAGAAGGCGCGCCGGAGGAGAACCCTGAAGACGCGTAGAGTGACGGCCGTGTCCGCCTCTGCAATGCCCGTTCCCGACCCGCTCGGATGCGCTTCGCTCGCCGCCGACCTCGACGCCGCCGACCTGCGCTCCGCGCCGTTGCGCCGCCTGTGGGGCGAAGAGGCCGACGACGCCCTGGCCCGCGGCATGCGCGAGCCCATCCTGCGCGCGATCGAGGGTGACGAGGGAACTCTCGCGACCCTGGGGCGCTTCTTCGTGCTCGGGATGCCGCAGCCGCGACGCTCCGTCGAGGAGGCGCTTCCGCGTCTCGGCGTCGACGGGCTGACGGCTCTCGGTCTCGCCACGGCATCCGACACCGTCGTCACGCCCACCGCGCTCCTGCGCCCGCAGTCGTTCGTCGACGCGGACGGGGTCGGGGAGTGGTGGATCGCGAGCGACCTCGATGAGGTCGCGCTCGGCACCGCACTGCCCGCCGACCACGTGCTCGGAGTCGGCGGCGCCTCGCGCACCCTCGCCGAGATCGTCGTGCCGATCGAGGTGGAGCGCGCGCTCGACCTCGGCACCGGATGCGGCATCCAGGCGCTGCTCGTATCGCGCCGTGCCGGACGGGTCGTCGCGACCGACATCTCCTCTCGGGCCCTGGCCTACGCCGAGCTCAACGCACGCCTGAACGGGATCGGCAACATCGAGTTCCGTCTGGGCAGCATGTTCGAGCCCGTCGCGGGGGAGGCGTTCGACCTGATCGTCTCGAACCCGCCCTTCGTCATCACGCCGCGCACCGAGGGCGTGCCCGAGTACGAGTACCGCGACGGTGGACTCATCGGAGACGCGCTCGTCGAACAGTTCGTGCGCACCGCACCCGCCTTCCTCACCGCGGGCGGAAGCGCCCAGCTGCTCGGCAACTGGGAGTCACGCGACGGGGTGAAGGGCCTGGCGCGTTTGGACGCCTGGGTGCCGGGCGACCTCGACCTCTGGGTCGTCGAGCGCGAGGAGCTCTCGCCCCTCGCCTACGCCGAGCTGTGGATCCGCGACGGCGGCACCACCCCGCGCGATGCGGAGTTCACGCCGCTGCTCACCGCCTGGCTCGACGACTTCGCCGCACGCGGAGTGACCGCGATCGGCTTCGGGTACGTGCTCATCCGTCGCGGAGACGCCCCCGTGCTGCGTCGCAGCGAGCACGTCGGCCAGGCCGTGTCGGGTGTGGGCGAGGCGCTGGGCCGCGGACTCGTGGCGCACGACCTGCTCGCGAGCGGGATCCCCGCGACCCTCGTCACGGCATCCGATGTCACCGAGGCCCGGCACCTGCTGCCCGGCAACGACGACCCCAGCGTGATCGAACTGCGTCAGGGCGGCGGCTTCGGACGCACGGTGAACGTCGACCCGGCGCTCGCCGCATTCGTGGGCGCCTGCGACGGCGAGCTGACGGTCGGACAGATCGCCGCGGCCCTCGCCGACCTCTTCGACGTGCCGCTCGCCGATCTGTGGGCCGAGCTGGAGCCGCGGATCCGGGCGCTGCTGATCGACGGGTTCCTTGCGGCGGAATAACCCGCGGTATTCATGCGTTCGAATACACCATGAAGGCTTTCGGATTCCTCTCTTTCGGTCACTACGCCGATGTCCAGGGTTCGGCGACCCGCACCGCGGGCGACATGCTGAAGCAGACCATCGAGATCGCCGAGGGCGCCGATGAGATCGGGGTGAACGGCGCCTACGTGCGCGTGCACCACTGGGCCCGCCAGGCCGCCTCGCCCATGCCGCTGCTGTCGGCGATGGCCGCACGCACGAAGCGCATCGAGGTCGGCACCGGCGTGATCGACATGCGGTACGAGAACCCGTTCCAGTTCGCCGAAGAGGCGGCCGCGCTCGACCTGATCGCCGACGGACGCATCGCGCTCGGCGTGAGCCGTGGGTCACCCGAGACGGCTCTGCGCGGCTACGAGACGTTCGGCTTCCACGATGAGGAGGATCCCGAGCGCGGCGGCGTGATGGCTCGTGAGAAGTTCGACCTGTTCCTGCGCGCGATCGACGGCGAGGGCCTCGCCCCCGGCGACCCGCGGATGGTCGGCGCCGGACGCTACCTGCAGATCGAGCCGCAGTCGCCCACGCTCCGCGACCACATCTGGTGGGGCTCGGGATCCCGAGCCACCGCCGAGGAGACCGGGCGCAAGGGCCTCAACATGATGAGCTCGACGCTGCTCACCGAGGCCACGGGCGTGCCGTTCCACGAACTCCAGAGCGAGCAGATCGCGCTGTTCCGCGCGGCCTACAAGGAGGCCGGTCACACCGGCTCGCCGCGCGTCTCGGTGAGCCGCAGCGTCTTCCCGCTGATCACCGACATGGACCGGGCGTACTTCGGTCTGCGCAGCGAGGACAGCGGCGACCAGATCGGCATCATCGACGGTTACCGCTCGACGTTCGGAAAGACCTACGCCGCCGAACCCGACGTGCTCATCGAGCAGCTGAAGAACGACTCGGCCGTCATGGCCGCCGACACGCTGCTGCTCACGATCCCGAACCAGCTCGGCCCCGCATACAACCTGCACGTGCTCGAGTCGTTCGCGAAGCACGTCGCGCCGGCGCTCGGCTGGAAGCCGAACACCGAGGGGCCGGTGCAGGGCGACCCGGTCGTCTGAGACGCGTCGGGCGCGGCATCCGTTCCCGGCTCGGCGTCTCGGGAGTGGGCGCTCGCCGGGACCGGCCGGCCGTTGACACCGCGCGCGGGATGGTCGACAGTGGGTTCGCCGTGTCGGATGCCGCGGCATCCGCTCCTCGGACATCGGAGACCCCATGACCCGCGTTCGCGTCGATCTCAACATCTCTCTCGACGGCTTCGCCACGACCACCGACCAGACCCCGGAGAACCCGTTCGGCGAGGACTGGGGTCGTCTCACGGCGGCGTATGCCGCGACGCGCACGTTCCGTGAGCGGGTGTTCCACGACACGAGCGGTGCGGGCACGACCGGGGTCGACGAGAAGTACGCCGCACGCTACTTCGAGAACATCGGCGCCGAGATCATGGGCGCCGGGATGTTCGGTCTGCACGCGAACCCCGATGACCCCGACTGGCGCGGCTGGTGGGGCGACGAGCCGCCCTTCCACGCGCCGGTGTTCGTGCTCACGCACACCCCGCGCGAGCGCATCGAGTTCGCGAACGGCACGTCGTTCGAGTTCATCGACGCGGCGCCCGAAGAGGCGTTGCGACGCGCGGTCGAGGCTGCGGAGGGCGCAGACGTGCGGGTGGGCGGCGGAGCGACGACCGTGCGCGAGTACCTGCGCGCGGGTCTCGTCGACGAGCTGCACGTCGGCATCACCCCGATCCTCATCGGCAGCGGCATCCGCTTGTGGGACGACCTGCGCGGACTCGAGTCCGGATACTCCGTTGCGTCGGAGACGGCCGAGTCCGGCGTCGTGCACATCACGTTCTCGCGCGCGAACTGACGGCCGGCCGGGGCGGAAGTTTTTCTCCGCCTCGTTGGTATACCGATGTAGCCTGGCGCCATGCGCGCGAAGCGAAGCAGCATCGTCATCGGAGTCCTGGCCCTGGTGGCTGCTGTCGCGGTGGTCGCGAGCCCCGCGTCGGCCGCGACCACGACGCAGTGGGCGACCTGGCAGCCATTGACAGGCACGAGCGGTGCGTATTCGACCTCGGTGCAGATCACTCCCGACCCGTCCATGGTCGCGATCGTGACCAGCACCTCGCGCTCCGGCCAGGTCGGCGTGATCTCGGGCGCATCGACCTGGCTCTCGCAGGGCACCCCCGTCGGCGCGAAGTACGGATCCAGCCGGGACCAGCCCTATCTGAACCTGCGCCCGCAGGCCGACACCCCGACCGGATCGTCGACGACGACGTACTCCTTCCTCGACCCGACACCCACCGCAGGCTGGACCTTCGTGCTCGGTGACATCGACGCCGACGCCGTGCGCATCCAGGCCACCGGTCCCGACGGACAGGCGCTCACCGCCGACGAGCTCGGGTTCCGCGGCGGTTTCAACTACTGCGCTCCCGGCGTGGTCGGCAAGCCGTCCTGCACCGGATCGGCCACCGATGTGCCCACCTGGGACGACACGACCCTCACGCTCACCGGCAACGCCGGTGCGGTCGACACCTCGGGTGCGGCGGCCTGGTTCGAACCCTCCGCCCCCATCACGACCCTGAGCTTCGTCTTCACCCGCCGCTCGGGTCTGCCGGTGTACCAGACGTGGTTCGCCTCGCTCGCGCGCGACGTCAGCGGAACCGTCGTCGACGACGCCGATGCACCGCAAGCGGATGTGGATCTCATACTGACCGATGCGAACGGTCGGGTCGTCGCCTCGACGACGACCGGCGCCGATGGCACCTATTCCTTCCCCGGCATCCAAGGCAGCGGCGGGTACACCGTGCGAGTGAGCGCACCCGAGGGAAAGATCGCGGAAGGCCCCTCGACCCGACCCGTCGACCTCAGTGAGACGGATGCCGTCGGCGTCGACTTCGTCGTGCGCGACATCGTGCCCGTCGCGGTCTCCGGACGGGTGGTCGACGAGAACGGCGACGGCGTCGGCGGGGTCACCGTGACGATCGACGGCACCGAGCTCACCGCCATCACCGGATCGGACGGGCGATACCTCTTCGACACCGTGCCCGTCGGCGACCACCTCGTGCGCGTCACCCCGCCGGGCGGCTTCTCGACCGCCGACGACACGCGTTCGATCACGGTGCCGGACGACAGCGAGGATCCGATCACGATCCCGCCGGAAGAGGACTTCGTCCTGCTGACGAACGCCGATCTGAGTGGCGTCGTCACATCGCCGGCGACGGGTATCGGCGTGAGCGGGGCGGTGGTGACCGTCACCGACCCCGACGGGAACATCGTCGCGACGACCGTTACCCGCCCGCTCGGCGAGTACACGATCCCGCGCCTTCCGCCGGGCGACTACACGGTCACGATCACGCCGCCGAGCGGCTACGCGCCACTCGGACCCACCAGCGCGACGGTCGAGCTCGGCAGTGAGTCCCTGACCGACGTGAACTTCGAGCTCGCCCTGCTGGGGAGCTTCTCGGGAACTGTGCGGGATGCATCGGGTGCCCCGGTCGCCGGGGTCGCCCTCACGCTCGAGGGTCCGGGCGGAACGCGGCAGCTCGTGTCGGCGGAAGACGGCTCCTACAGCCTGGGCGGTCTCGCGCCGGGAGACTACGTCCTGACCGTCGTCCCGCCCGAGGGCACGCAGGCGGTCGACTTCGCGCGCCGCTCGTTCGGTTTCCTGCCACAGGGCGGCGGCACCGTCATCGCCCAGGACTTCGTGCTCGCCGCGGTCGTGGTCGAGCCCAGCCCGTCGCCGGATCCTGACCCGCCGACGACGCCCGTCGCACCGCCGGCGCCGGGCACGGGTGGTGCGGGCACCGGAACGCTCCCCGGTACGGGCCTCGGCCCCGAGACCTTCGCGTGGGCGGCCGGCGGAGCGGTCGTGCTGCTGCTCGGCGCGACGCTGCTCATCGTGTCGCGTCGGCGGGCACGTGGTCGCGACGAGGGGTGAGGCATCCGTTCTTCGCGTTCACAACTCCTGAGAATCTGGGCGTTCACGGCCGGATTCGATTGTGTTCGGAGTGCTGAAGCAGTTTTCTCCGGAATTAGGGACGCCCGGCCGGGTGCACCAGCCGGAACAGCTCGCACAGGATCGGCATATCCGGCGCGAAACCCCGCGGATTCTCGGAGTGCGCGCGCCAGTACCGCTCGTGCGCGGCGCGCCAGTACTCGAGCGTGCGGTCGCCCTCACCCTCGGCGTGGGCGTGCGCGGCCTCGACCTCGTCGAAGGGGACGATGCGGATGCTCGTCGTCTCGATCACCGCGCGCGGTGCTCCGGTGCCGTCGAGGATGATGCTCAGCTCGCCCTCGACGGGGATTGGATCGCTTGCTGCGTCGTAGTCCCAGACCGATGAGGCGGTGCCCGTCTTGATGCCGTCGAGCACCAGAGCCAGCAGGTCATCCGCGTGCGCGGGGGTCGCGCCGAAGGCCCAGGCCAGGGGCACGGCGGCGGGAAGCTCCGGATGCTCCGACCGCACCCCTTCCCAGAACGAGGCGAGGGCGGTGGGGTCGGCGGTGATCATGACCTCAGCCTAGGCATCCGATCAGGAGGCGGGCGGCCCGAACAGCTCCTCGCCGTGCTCGTGCAGCAGGCGGTAGGCGTCGGCGAACGTCTCGGGGTCGGGCTCTCCGGGCTTCCCATAGCGCGACAGCAGCAGGCCGAGGAGTCCCCGCGCGGGCGGTGTGAGGGGCTTCATGCCGGAGGGGTCTCCCGGCTTCGGCTCGAGTTCCTCGGGGTTCGGCGGCGTGTAGGCGGGAGTCGTGACGGGCCAGTCCGACGGATGCCGCGGCTGATCGAGGTTGATGGCCTCGAACAGCGTGTTCGCCGAGGCGTCGCGGTCGTTGAGAGGCTTCAATCCGTGGAGCCGCGAGAGCGTGGCGGTGACGGTGCCATGATGCATCTCGTCGTGCACGATCGTGCCGCGCTTCGTGTACGCCGACACGGCGATCGCGGGAACGCGGCATCCGAGGCGGTCGAAGGTGAACCCCATCTCGCCGGCACCGGTGTCGGCGGTCGGCTTGGTCGCGGCGGGCGGCGGCACGTGGTCGTAGCATCCGCCGTGCTCGTCGAAGGTGATGAGCAGCAGGGTGTTGACCGCGTTCGACCCCTTCGGTGAGGCGCTCGTGCGCACGGCCTCGTAGATGTCGTGGATGAGTCGGTCGCCGGCGCGCACGTCGGAGATCGCACTGTCGTAGACCGGCTCTCCGTCGACCGTGCTCTCGCGGGGCGAGCCGAACGGCGGGTGGAAGTCGTTGTGGTCGTAGACCATGCGCGGCTCGATGAACGCGTAGGCGGGGAGGGTGCCGTTCTTCGTGTCGGCGTAGAAGTCCTCCATGGTGCCGAAGTGGTCGGTGCGCCAGTACTTCTCGAGCACGGCGGCGTGCAGCATCCCGGTGAACGAGACGAGCTGCAGCTTGTCGATGTAGATCTTCCAGCTCACCTTCTTCTCTTCGAGCCGGTTGAAGACGGTCGGGGCGGCGGGAGCGTCGAGCCACTTCTTGTAGCCGCCGCCGGCCTGGTTGGTGACGAAGCCATGCGAGGTCGACGCGTGGAAGAAGGAGCGATTGCAGAAGGTCTGCGAGGGCACGCCGGCGTACCAGTGGTCGAAGACCGCGAACTCGCTCGCGAGTGTCGAGAGCACCGGGAGCATCTCGGGCGAGAACGAGCCCATGATGTGCGCGGCCTCTTCGGGCTTCGGCTCCGTGCCCTTGCGCAGGCGACGGAAGTTGATGATGTAGTCCTCGAGGAACCCCGACATCGTGGCCTTCTCGCCGTGCGTCGGAGCGTTGAACGGGGCGGTCATCTCGTCGACGAACAGATCGGCGTTTCCCTTCGGGTCGACCGTGCCGAAGATCTGCGTGTTGACGTGCGGGTACTCCTCGCCCGGGTCGGGATCGGGCAGGCTCATGATGCGATCGGTGTCGCCGGTGTACACGTGGGCGTCGACGATGGTGCCATCGGATGCCGTGTTGCTGTGCTTGCCGAACGCGAGCCCCTCGAACGTCTCGCCGGCTGGCAGCGTCTGCGGCGAGTACAGGTAGCCGAGCAGGTTGTCGAAGGAGCGGTTCTCGCCCATGACGACCACGAGGTGGTCGAACCCGGGCTCGCTGCGCGGGGTGAGGGCGGCGAAGGGGTCGGGTTCGGACGCGAAGCCGTTGCGGGAATTCTGCGCGGCGACGGATGCGCCGATGGCCGCTCCCGCCGCACCGCCGACGACGGCGCCGGCGAACGCGGCCCCGCCCATCTTGAGGAACCCGCGCCGCGACGGGGTGCGGGCAGCGTCGGGATTCCGGTCGGATGCCGGATCGGATGCCGGGGGAGGGGTGCTGTCGTCGGCCATGGGGTGATCCTATGGCGGGGAGCACGGTGGCGGAATGCTGGAACGCATCCCGTCGCATCGGTACCGTGGATGCATGAGCCACGCGGGAGACTCCTCGGTCGATGCACGTGTCAGAGCCGTCGAGAAGGATTACCTCTCGCGCCAGACCCGCCTCTTCATCACGTTCGCGCTGATCGAGGGGCCGGTGCTGCTGCTCGGAGCCGTGCTCATCTACGGGTTCGAGCTCATCGACCCCGAGGTCGGCATCTGGTTCCTCGTCGCGGTGGCCGTGATCGGCGGCGGCGTGCTGAGCATGATGCTGCTGCGCCTCATCCAGGGCCGGGTGCAGGCGATCGACAGGGCCCGGGGAGAGAACCCGCTGTTCTGAGGGCACGACCACACCGCCCGACTACGCTGGAACCCATGCTCAACATGGCCGAAGGCCTCGACCGTCTCGGCGCGCTCGCCGCGCATCCGGTGGTGCGCACCCTCGCCACGGCGTTCGCGGATGCCGGGTTCGACCTGGCCGTCGTCGGCGGTCCCGTGCGCGATGCGCTGCTGGGGCGTCCGACCCACGACCTCGACTTCACGACCGATGCTCGGCCCGACGACATCCTGCGCATCGTCACCCCGATCTCGACCGCGCAGTGGGACATCGGCCGTGCGTTCGGCACGATCGGTGCGCGCGTGCAGAAGGAGCAGGTCGAGATCACGACCTACCGCGCCGACAGCTACGACGGGGTGACGCGCAAGCCCACCGTCGAGTTCGGCGACACGATCGACGCCGATCTGGTGCGTCGCGACTTCACGGTCAACGCGATGGCGCTGCAGGTGCCCTCGGTGAAGCTCGTCGACCCGACCGGCGGGGTCGAAGACCTCATCGCGGGGTTGCTCCGCACCCCGACCGACCCCGACGTCTCGTTCGGTGACGACCCGCTGCGCATGCTGCGGGCCGCCCGGTTCAGCGCACAGCTCGGCTTCCGCATCGACGACGACACCGCCGACGCGATCACGCGGCTGCGGGCGACGCTCGAGATCGTCAGCCCCGAGCGCATCCAGTCCGAGCTCGTGCGCCTCATGCAGACCGACGACCCGGTGCGCGGCATCCGCGCTCTCGTCGAGACCGGACTGATCGACGAATTCCTGCCCGAGGTGAGCGCCCTCAAGCTCGAGGTCGACGAGCACCACCACCACAAAGACGTCTACGAGCACTCCCTGACGGTGCTGCGCCAGGCGATCTCGCTCGAGCACTCCCGGCATCCGGGTGCCGAGCCCGACGTGGCGCTGCGCATCGCGGCTCTGCTGCATGACATCGGCAAGCCCCGCACACGCAAGCTCGAAGACGGCGGAGCGGTCACGTTCCACCACCACGACATCGTCGGCGCCCGCATGGCGCGCAAGCGCCTGCAGGCCCTGCGGTTCGACACCGCCACGACGGATGCCGTCGCCACCCTTATCGAGCTGCACCTGAGGTTCTTCGGCTACGCCGAGGGCGCCTGGACGGATGCCGCGGTGCGCCGTTACGTGCGCGATGCGGGCCCCCTGCTCGAACGCCTGCACATCCTCACCCGTGCGGATGTGACCACGCGCAACAAGCGCAAGGCGGCGCGACTGTCGTCGGCGTACGACGACATCGAGTCGCGCATCGCGGCGCTCGCCGAACAGGAGCAACTCGACGCGATGCGTCCGGAACTCGACGGCAATCGCATCCAGGAGGTGCTCGGCATCCGTCCTGGTCGCGAGGTCGGCGAGGCCTACAAGTTCCTGCTCGACCTGCGCCTCGACGAGGGCGTGCTCGGGACGGACGTCGCCGAGGAGCGTCTGCGCGCCTGGTGGGCGGCGCGCGCCTGAGGCACCGACGCGGGCGGAGATGACGGCGGACGCACGGATCTTTCGCCTCGCGCCAGAACCTCCTCGCTCGCCCGTGGGAGGGTTCCCACGGGCGACCTCCGCTTCTACACTGGGAGCACGCTCCACCCCCGAGGAACGGAGTCCCTGTGCCGTCGCAGTGGCAGTCTTCGCCTGAGGCCTCTCGCCTGATCATCGAGCGTGCGCACGAAGAGCTGCTCGCCGGCAACCTCGACGACCAGCGCCTGCAGCAGGTGCGTCCGCTCGTGCGGGCGTCATGGGAGCGGTCATGGCGCGGACGCGTCGGCCCCGAGAGCCCGCCCGCGCTCGAACTCGGCCTCGACGAGCTCGAGGAGTATCGGCGTGCGCACCCGCTCGCCGCCGTCATGGACACGATCCGCGGCCTGCTGCTGCCGGGCACTCCGGAAGACGCGGGAGTGGTGATCGCGATCGGCGACCAGGCCGGTCGACTGCTGTGGATCGAGGGAGACCGCCAGCTGCAGAGCCTCACCGACGACATGGGTTTCGTCGCGGGTGCGAACTGGGCGGAGGATGCCGTCGGCACGACCGCCCCGGGCACCGCGCTCGCCCTCGGACAGCCTGTGCAGATCCGCGGCGCCGAGCACTACAACCGCCTGGTGCACCCGTGGTCGTGCACGGCGGCACCGGTGCGCGACCCCGAGACGCAGCGCGTGCTCGGAGTGATCGACATCACGGGCGGGCCGGAGGTCGTGACCCCGCAGGCACGACTGCTCGTGGATGCGACCGCCCGTGCCGTCGAGTCCGAACTGCTGATCACCCGCCTGCGCGCCCGGGCCGAGGTGGCGCCCCGGGTGCACCCTGCGCCGACGCGCACCCGCGCCGCGGCGCGCGCGACCCTGCACGTGCTCGGTCGCGACAGGGCGCGGCTCGAGACGGCATCCGATCATGAGGAATCCGTCATCGAGCTCAGCGCCCGCCACGCGGCCATCCTGCTGATGCTCGCCGTCCATCGGCAGGGACTGTCGGCCGAGCGCCTCACCGAGCTCGTCTACGGAGCCGACGTTTCGCCCGACACGCTGCGCCCCGAGATGGTGCGGCTGCGCAAGGTGCTCGAACAGCGGATGCCGGAGCTGGTTCCCGAGTCGAGACCGTACCGTTTGCCGGTGACCCTCGACACCGACGCACAGGACGTGATGTCGCTGCTCGACCGCGGCGCGCACCGCGTCGCGCTCACCGCCTACCGGGGTCCGGTGCTGCCCGAGTCGACCTCGCCCGGAGTCGAGGAGTTCCGTGACACGGCGCGAGCTGCGCTGCGGGAGGCGATGCTGTCGGAGGCGAGCCTCGACGTGCTGCTCTCGTACGCCGAGATCCCCGAGGGACAGTCGGATGCCGAGGCGCTGCGCCTCGCGCTCGAGATGCTGCCGGCGCGCTCGCCGAAGCGGCCCGGACTGGTCGCCCGGATCGAGCGACTCGAGCGCGCGCAGGCCTGAGGAGCATCCGCAACCGGGCGCAACGTTGCGCACCCGGGTGCAACGTCGCGCGACCTACCGTCGAAGGACAGCCGCGCACCGAGGCGCGGCCCAGCCCGAGGAGTCACGATGACCATCGTCGAAGAAGACGTGTCCACTGCCTACGCCGCCCCGGGTCAGCCGGGATCCCTGGCCGACTACCGCCCCCGCTACGGCCATTACATCGGCGGCGAGTTCGTCGAGCCCGCGAAGGGCCAGTACTTCGAGAACGTCAGCCCCGTCAACGGCAAGCCATTCACCGAGGTCGCCCGGGGCACCGGCGAAGACATCGACCGCGCGGTCGACGTCGCCTGGAAGGCCTTCGCCTCCTGGGGCAAGACGAGTCCCGCCGAGCGCTCGGTCGTCCTGAACAGGATCGCCGACCGCATCGAGCAGAACCTCGAGCGCATCGCCGTCGCCGAGACGTGGGAGAACGGCAAGCCGGTGCGCGAGACGCTAGCCGCCGACATCCCCCTCGCGGTCGACCACTTCCGTTACTTCGCGGGTGTGCTGCGGGCGCAGGAGGGCGGCATCAGCCAGCTCGACGAGAACACCGTCGCGTACCACTTCCACGAACCGCTGGGTGTGGTCGGGCAGATCATCCCGTGGAACTTCCCGATCCTGATGGCCGTGTGGAAGCTCGCTCCGGCGCTCGCCGCGGGCAACTGCGTCGTCATCAAGCCGGCCGAGCAGACACCGGCATCCCTCCTGTTCCTGTTCGAGATCATCGGCGACCTGCTGCCCGCAGGCGTCGTGAACATCGTCAGCGGCTTCGGCATCGAGGCCGGCGCCCCGCTCGCGCAACACAAGCGCATCCGCAAGGTCGCTTTCACGGGCGAGACGACGACCGGCCGGCTCATCATGCAGTACGCCTCGCAGAACCTCATCCCGGTGACGCTCGAGCTCGGGGGCAAGAGCCCGAACGTGTTCTTCGAAGACGTCGCACGCTCGACCAGCGACCCGTTCTACGACAAGGCGCTCGAGGGCTTCACGATGTTCGCGCTGAACCAGGGCGAGGTCTGCACCTGCCCGTCGCGGGCGCTCATCCAGCGATCCATCTACGACGGATTCCTCGCCGACGGGCTCGAGAGGGTCGGGAAGGTCGTGCAGGGCAATCCGCTCGATCCCGCGACGATGATCGGCGCCCAGGCATCCAACGATCAGCTGGAGAAGATCCTGAGCTACATCGACATCGGAAAGCAGGGCGGTGCGCGGCTGCTCACGGGCGGCGAGCGGGTCGACCTCGGCGGCGATCTCAGCGAGGGCTACTACGTCGCGCCGACCGTGTTCGAGGGCACCAACGACATGCGCATCTTTCAGGAGGAGATCTTCGGCCCGGTGCTGTCGGTCACCTCGTTCGACGACTTCGACAACGCGATCGACATCGCCAACGACACCCTCTACGGGCTGGGCGCGGGGGTGTGGAGCCGCAGCGGCGACACCGCCTACCGCGCGGGCCGGGCGATCGAGGCCGGGCGCGTGTGGACCAACACCTACCACCAGTACCCGGCGCACGCCGCGTTCGGCGGGTACAAGCAGTCGGGCGTCGGTCGCGAGAACCACAAGATGATGCTCGACCACTACCAGCAGACGAAGAACCTCCTCGTCTCGTACGCGGAGGGCCCGATGGGCTTCTTCTGATGGTCGACATCGGCACCTACCAGCGGGTCGCGGTGACGGATGCTGCGGCATCCCTCATCCGCGACCTCACGGCGCAGCACGGCCCGCTCATGTTCCATCAGTCGGGCGGATGCTGCGACGGCTCGTCGCCCATGTGCTACCCGGTGGGGATGTTCCTCACCGGGCCGGGCGACGTGCAGCTCGGGGGTCTCGACGTCGGGCTGGACGCAGAGGTCGAGGTCTTCATGTCGGAGTCGCAGTTCGAGTACTGGAAGTACACGCACCTCACCATCGACGTCGTCCCGGGGCGCGGTGCCGGGTTCTCGGTCGAGGGGCCGACGGGCATGCGGTTCCTGATCCGGTCGCGGATGCTCGACGACCAGGAGCTGGAGTACTTCGGGTTGGCGTGAGGCTCGCGGACGTCCCTTCGTCTCGTCGCTGCGCTCCTCGCTCAGGAACCGGTTCCTGAGCGAGCGAAGCGAGACGAAGGGCCTTCGACGGGCTCAGGGACCCAGTTGCTTGCGACGGACGAGACGGTAGCGACTCGCGAGCCAGACCAGTGCGCCGAGGGCGAGCAGGGCGGCGAGGAGCCCGGCGACGTGCGCCGCGAGCACGGCCGGGCCGTGCGACGGCAGGAGGAATCCGTACGGCACCCAGCCGTCGGTCGCGCCGCGGATGAGCACGACGACGATCCACACGAGCGGGTAGACCGTAACGACCCACAGGTGTCGCCAGGCCAGCGGCGGGCGGTCGCGGATCAGCGGCCAGTCGAGCGCGACGAGCAGCGGGAAGACGGCGTGCAGCACCGCGCTCACCCACGCCGGCGCCGACCCGGTTCCCGGCACGATCAGGTTGTAGATCACGGCCACGAGCAGCATGCAGGTGACGGCGACGCCGCGCCCGTACGACAACCAGAGGGGATGCCGTCGACCGCGCAGCGCGATCGCTCCGGACACGAGGAGCAGGGCGCTCGTGAGCAGGCTCGTGAGGTTCGTGAAGTATCCGAAGTAGTCGATCAGGCTCGTGCGCCCGGCGCTGATGCCCAGCAGATAGGTGTGCACGAGCACGGTGATGACGGAGAGCCCGACGACGATTCGGGTGAGGCCGACGGCGCGCGAGGGGACGGGTGCGGGTGCGTCGGGCATGACGTTCACCCTAGTGAGGGTGGGCCCTTCGTCTCGCTGCGCTCGCTCAGGAACCGCGTGGAGCGCGGACGCGACCGACTGTTCGTGAAGACTGAATAACTGTGCAACGAAATGCAACGTGGCCCGGCATACCATTTTCACAAGCGCCGATATACCGCTTGTCCCCAGCAGGCGAAGGCGTTGACGGCAGAGGCCGTCTGCAGAGGGAGAGTCGAACTTCTTCTGATCCCGAGGGGGGATGGGGTGGGCGCTGGTCCCCAGAACGGCACCCACCCCCACACTCGATACCGGCACCGCCGGACCGGGTCAGCGCATCGACATGAACGCGTACGCGACGCCGATGAGGATCACGATGACGAGCGGGATCCACGTCACCCGGCGCTTCAGTCGTCGGCCCTGCGGGGCGACGCCCGGTGGGGGAGTGAGCAGCCCGGCCGGCGGCGCGAACGGCAGGGGTGCGGATGCCGCGGCACCCGGCGCGACGGCATCCGATATCTGCCGATGCTGCGCACGCAGGCGGTCGTCGCGCCAGCGCGCCCACTGGTCGAACTTCGTCATCAGCGCACCGACGACGCCGAACAACCAGGCCCACGTCGCCGGGTCGAGCGTCGACGCCTGGCGCCTCGTGTAGAGGAACATCCAGTCGTCGACGATCTCGACATCGAGCTGGGCGGCATGGTCGATGAACCGCGCCATGATGTCGGGTGTGAAGAGGTAGAGCGCGTCCTGCTCGTACCCCTCGGGGCAGTACAGCGTGAAGTGCCGGTCGAAGTCTCCCTCGAGCGACAGGCGCTGCGCGCGCTGGAACGACGCCGGCAGGTTCGAGCCGAAACCGTTGTTGCCGAGCGCGTCGAGCACGATGTTCGGCAGCGGCACGTCGAGTTTCACGGCGATGTAGCCCCAGCGGTACGTGGTCGAGCTCTTGCCGTGCTTGACCGTGTACTGGTAGTTGCCGAACTCGACGAACCGCGGCTGCGTTCCGCGCACCAGGTCGGTCGCCAGCCGCCCCGAGCCGAGGCTGAAGATCATGCCCGGCAGCGGCGGGTTCGCGATGCGCTCGGTGTAGCTCATACCGTTCGCCTGAGCGAACATGCCGATCCGATAGCGGCGGATGCGGTTGGCGCGCACCGTGAAGAACGTGATCACGGCGGCGGCGCCGAGGGCGAGCACGAGGAGCACGGCGAAGATCGAGGCGCCCGTCGATCCTCCCGTGCGCAGGGTGCTGGTGACGACTCCGCCGAGCACGACGACGCCCACGAGAGCGACGAATCCGAGCGCGATGACGCCGATCACCGTTCCGGCGATCGTGCCGGCGGAGGCCGGAGCGCGTCGTGCCTTGAGGTCGGCCGTGAACGCCCCGACCGCCCGCGGATCGACCGGGCCGGTCAGTGCGCGGGCGTCGAAGGCGGATGCCGGATGCTGCGGCGAACTCATCGATTCACCTCGTCGGAATCCCAGGTCAGCGCAGAACCCTCACGCAGCGGGAGGGCCTCGATGCGGTCGTCGGCGCACAGCGCGCGGATGAGGTCGCCGGACCCGGCGATGACGGTCGAGTCGGCGTCGATCTCGGTGACCATCACCCAGGCCCGATCCTCGGGCCAGATCAGATTCGGACTCTGCGCGTAGGCGGGGAAGCCGTCCTGTTCGGACGGGCGGTCGCGCCACGGCGCGCCGAGCACCCAGTCCGGGTCGGCGAACGCGCGCGGCCCGGCGGAGAAGAGCACGTGGGCACGGTCGGGCAACTCCAGCCGCGGTCCTTCGGAGACCTCGCGGGGCAGCAGACCCTCCTGCCAGGTCGGCTTGCGGAAGACGTTGTTGAACGGATCGTGCGTGCTGCGTCCGAGCATCGCCTGGTGGTGCGGGTCGTCGCCTCCGGACGGACCGAACAGGCCCGGATTCGCGGGCATGCCGAGGTGGCCCACGAGATTGCCCCATCCCTCCCAGAGCGCTGCGAACCCGGCATCCGGGGTCGAGGTGTGCGCGGCGAGCACGTCGGCCACCACGGGCAGGAGCGACGGATCGAGCTCGCCCTCGGTCGGGGCGTCGAACTCGCGGCCGTCCGGGGCGATGCGCGTGCGCCAGTCGCCGGCCATCGGGGTGCGCACGAGGCGATGCCACTGCGCGAGCGCATGCATCGTCGTGCCGAACGCCGCAGCGGTCTCGGCCCAGGTGACCTCGGCGTCGACGAACTCCCCCTGCAGGCGCTCGCGCTCGGCGTTCGGCATCCGTTCCCACTCCTCGGGAGCGGGGACCGCGCGACCGGGGAGTGACCGGGTGAAGCCCCGATGGAACACGCGCGCATAGGCCTCGAACCCCTGCGGAACGGCGGCGTGCATGGTGCCCGCGCGAGTGTCGAGCCGCTTCCGCAGCCAGTCGCCGACGGTCGGGTTCGCGATCCACTCCATGCGACCACGGTACCCGGGAGGTGTGATGCGCCCGCCATAATCGAAGGGTGACTGCGACTGCAACCCTTCCCTCGCTCGATGGCCGCCGCTTCCGGATGATCTCGTCCACGACCTCGGCGGTCGACCCCGAGGCGCCGAGCATCTTCGAGTATTTCGAGAAGGACGGTGCGATCTGGGGCGGGTACACCGGCGACACGGTGACCTTCGGCAAGTTCGTGGGAACCCGCACCGCCGACACGATCTGGGTGTCGTTCGTGCACGTGCTCGTGGCCGACGGCCAGGTCGTCACGGGCGACGGGGAGAGCGAGCTCGAGCTCACCGACGACGGACTCATCCGCCTCGTCGAGCACTACGAGATGCACGGCCTGCCGCAGCTGAGCGTGTGCGAGGAGATCCCCGCCTGACCGGATCAGCGGGGCGGTAGCGCGTCGCGCCCGGGGGATGCCGGCGTCCAGCGCGTCATGCCGAGGGGGATCTCGGCGTGACGCTCGGGGATGTCGGAGGGCAGCAGGTAGGGCCGACGGATGACCTCGTCGAGCACCACGACGCTGACGACGGTGCGCACCTCGGGCAGCTGCGCGATCACCCCGGTCGAGAACTCGTGCACCCCGCTGACGTCGACGGCACGGATGAGCAGCATGGCATCGTGCTCGCCGGTCGTGATCGCGCACCACTCGACGTCGGGCATCTCGCTCACGCGATCACGGAACGACGCCCAGGCCTGCGGCAGCACCGTGACGAAGACGAGGGCGCCGATGGAGAGACCCGCCTTGGCCTGATCGACCCGGGCGCTGAAGCCCGTGATCACGCCGTCGCTCACCAATGATTCGACTCGCGAATAAGCGCTGGCGCGGGAGATCCCCACCCTGTCGGCGAGTGCGGCGATCGAGATGCGACCGTTATCACGGAGCACTTCGAGAATCTTGTACGCGATCTCGTCCAACCCGGTGGCACTTCGTCCAGAATGCTTCGATGCTTCGGCATCCTTGCTGGACATATTGCTCCCCACGGTTGATGATCTGGACAGACCGTGTCGGTCATCCCGGACACTTGCTGGACACATCGTCGCATATGATGCGAATCTGATC
Organism: Microbacterium galbinum; assembly: GCF_023101185.1. Lineage (GTDB taxonomy): Bacteria > Actinomycetota > Actinomycetes > Actinomycetales > Microbacteriaceae > Microbacterium > Microbacterium galbinum. Next base: position 1,278,360 of record NZ_CP078077.1, on the reverse strand, counting down.
CACGGTCGTCCACACCAGTGGCGGCCGACACCCGAATGTACTCCTCGCCCTTGGAGGCTCACATGTCGTCACGCCGCACTCTGCCTGCGCTCGCGTTCGGAGCGGTCGCGCTCCTCGCGCTCGCCGGTTGCTCGGGAGGAAACTCCGCCAACAACGGCGATGACTCGTCGGGCTCCGGCTCGCTGGTCATCGACACCGCGTTCTCGATCGAGACGACCGACCCGGGTCACACCTACGACCCGACCGGCAACATGATCGCCAAGGCGATCTACGAGACCCTCGTCGACTTCGAGGGCTCCGACGTCTCGACCCCGGTTCCCGGACTCGCCTCCTGGGAGCAGAACGACGCCGCGACCGAGTTCACGTTCACGCTCGAGGGCGACCGCGTCTTCTCCGACGGCACCCCGATCGAGGCGAAGGACGTCGTCTTCTCGCTGCAGCGCATCCAGGGCATGGAGGACGCCAAGCCCAACTTCCTGCTCGCCGGCATCACGATCACCGAGGTCGACGACAAGACGATCACCTTCACGTCCGAGACCCCGCTGCTGCAGCTGCCCGCGATCCTCGCGAACCCGGCGCTCGGCATCGTCAACTCCGACGTCGTGATCGAGAACGGCGGCGCGACCGACGGTTCCGACAGTGCGCAGAGCTTCCTCGACGGCGAGTCGGCGGGCTCCGGTCCGTTCGTGCTCGACACCCTCGACCTCTCGTCGCAGGTCGTGCTCACCAAGAACGACGAGTACAACGGCGACGAGGAGTCGGCCTACGACCGCGTCGTCGTGCGCAACGTCTCGGAGAGCGCCACGCAGCTCGCCAACCTCAAGGGCGGCGACTCGATGGTCGCGATGGACCTGAACGGCGACCAGGTCGCGGGCCTCGGCGACGACCTCACGGTCGACTCCGTGCCCTCGGGCCAGACGATCTTCCTGCTGCTCAACCAGGGCGAGGCGGGAGGCGACCTCGCGAACGTCAAGATCGCCGAGGCGATCCGCTACGCGCTCGACTACGACGCACTGCTCGAGCTGGCCGGTGCCGGCGCGGTGCAGGCGACCGGCGTCATCCCGCCCGGATTCGAGGGCTCGCTCGACGGCGGCGTCTCGCAGGACCTCGACGCGGCGAAGGCCGCTCTCGCCGAGGCCGGCTACACGGGCCAGACCCTGAAGCTGCAGTTCCCGAACGACTACCCGGTCGGCGGCGTGGAGTTCACCCCGCTCGCCGAGCGCATCCAGGCGCAGCTCGAGGATGCCGGCATCGCGGTGGAGCTCGCCCCGGCGCCGTTCGCCACCGAGCTCGACGCCTACGTCAACGGCACCGAGGGCTTCGGCCTGTGGTTCTGGGGTCCGGACTACGCGGACTCCGCGAACTTCCTGCCGTTCGGCCCGGGCCTGAAAGTCGGCCTCCGTGCCGGCTGGGCAGCCGAGGCGAACCCGGAGATCGCCGAGATCGCCGCGAACGCGGCCAGTGCGACGGATGCCGACGAGCGCACCGCCCTGTTCACCGAGTTCGCCGAGGCCATGCAGGCCGAGGGTCCGTTCGTGCCGCTCATCGTTCCGGGTCGCAACATCGCCTCGGCATCCGCCGTCTCGGGCGCCGTGTACAACTCGGTGTGGGAGATGGACATCGCCGAGATCACCCCGGCCGGCTGAACGGATAGCGACGCATGACAACGGTGGCGGTGCAGAGACAGGCGCGCAGGCGTCGGTCTCCCCTGATCGGATACCTGCTGCGGCGGGCCGGCACCTCCCTGCTCCTGTTGGTGGGCGTGACGATCGTCACGTTCCTGCTCACCAACCTGGTGCCGGGAGACCCGGTCTCGGCCGCGCTCGGTGAGGGCGCATCGCAGAACCCGGCGACGCGAGAAGCGTTCATCCGGGAGCACGGACTCGATCAGCCGTTGATCGTGCAGTACTTCATCTATATGGGGAACCTGCTCCGCGGGGACCTCGGGACGTCGCTGGTGACCGGCCGTGCGGTCACCAGCGACCTCTCCACCGCCGTGCCGGCGACGATCGAGATCGCCATCGGCGCGATCATCCTGAGTCTCGTCGTCAGCATCGTGCTCGGCACGCTCGCCGCGTACCGTCGCGGACTCGTGACCGACCAGGTCATCCGCGTCGTCACGCTCGTCGGCCTCAGCGTGCCGACCTTCTGGCTCGCGCTGGTCAGCTTCTACGTCTTCTTCCTCGAGCTGCGCATCGCCCCCGGGTCGGGCCGCATCTCGCCGTCGATCACCCCGCCGCCGCGCGTGACCGGGCTCTACACGGTCGACTACCTGCTCAACGGCGACGCCGTCGGCTACTTCGACGCCCTCGCCCACCTCGCCCTGCCGGTCATGGTGCTGTCGCTCGTGACGATCGGTCTGCTCACCCGCTTCATCCGCACCTCGGTGCTCGAGGTGCTCGGCAGCGACTACGTGCGCGCCGCCCGCGCCAAGGGCCTCCCCGCGATGCGCGTCATCCTCGACTACGTGCTGCGAGGCGCATCCCTCCCGATCCTCACCGTCGTCGGCGTCGCCTTCGGAACCCTGCTCTCGGGCACCGTGCTCGTCGAGTCGGTCTTCGCGTGGCCGGGCCTGGGCACCTACGCCTACAACTCCGCCGCGAACCTCGACCTGCCCGGCATCATGGGCGTCGGTCTCGTGGTCGGGTTCATCTATCTCCTCATCAACTTCGTCGTCGACATGCTCTACGGCGTCCTCGACCCGAGAGTGAGGATCGCATGAGCCGCATCGACGCCGCATCCGGTCGCTTCCGGTTCCGGTTCCGCTGGCCGCGCGCCTGGCGCACGCCCCTCGGCATCATCGGCACCGTCATCGCCGGTGCCTGGGTGATCGTCGCCTTCACCGCGCAGTGGTGGGTGCCCTACGGCCCCAACGCGCAGATCTTCCCGCGCCTGCAGGAGCCCGGGGTCGAGACCCTGCTCGGCACCGACGGCAACGGCCGCGACATCTTCTCGCGCCTCATGACGGGTGCGACCGTGAGCCTGCCGCTCGCGCTCATGCTCGTCGTCGCCGCCATGATCATCGGCACCCTCATCGGTGCGCTCGCCGGATACTTCGGGGGCTGGGTCGACGAGACGCTCATGCGCATCACCGACCTCTTCATGGCGTTCCCGACGGTGATCCTCGCGATGGTGGTCGCGGCATCCCTCGGACCGTCGCTGTTCAACGCGGTGATCGCGGCCATCGTCGTCTCGTGGCCGCAGTACTCGCGTGTGACCCGCAGCATCGTGCTCGGCCTCCGCGGGCAGAACTACGTCATCGCCGGACGCCTGCTCGGCCACTCGCCGCTGCGCACGCTGTTCGTCGACATCCTGCCGAACATCGCCGGCCCCGTGCTGGTGCTCGCGACGCTCGACATCGGTGCCGCCATCCTGCTGCTGTCGGGGCTGTCGTTCCTCGGCCTCGGCGCGCAGCCGCCCACGGCGGAATGGGGTTCGATGATCTCGTCGGCCATGCAGAACTTCGACGCCTGGTGGCTCGGGGTCTTCCCGGGTCTCGCGATCCTCACGGTCGTGCTGGCGTTCAACTTCCTCGGTGACGCGATGCGCGACATCCTCGACCCGACGGCCGAGGTCACGCACGAGAAGCAGGCCGAGAAGACGGATGCCGCGGGGGTGCCCGCATGACCGCGCTGAGCATCCGCGACCTGACGATCGAGATCGGGCGCCCGCTGGTTCGCGGCGTCTCGCTCGACCTCGAAGCCGGTCGCATCCATGGCCTCGCCGGTGAATCCGGCTCGGGAAAGACCCTCACCTCCCTCGCCGTGCTCGGCCTGCTGCCGCGCCAGGCGAAGACCGGCGGATCGATCGCGCTCGCGGGGGACGAGATCCTCGGTCTGGGGCGCCGCGGCATGAACCGGGTGCGCGGAAAGCGCGTCGCGATGGTCTTCCAGGACCCCTCGGCGTCGCTGCACCCGCAGCTGCCGGTCGGCCGCCAGCTCACCGATCACATGCGCGTGCACCTGGGGTTGCGCGGCGCCGCCGCCCGGGCGCGCGCCGTCGAGCTGCTCGAGACCGTGCAGGTTCCGAACCCGACCGAGGCCCTGAAGCGCTACCCTCACCAGTTCTCGGGCGGTCAGCGTCAGCGCATCGCGATCGCCTGCGCTCTGGCGTGCGACCCCGAGGTGCTGCTCGCCGACGAGCCGACCACCGCGCTCGACGTCACGGTGCAGGCCGGCATCCTGCAGCTGTTGCGCGACCTGGCCGTCGAGCGCCGGCTCGCCGTGCTGCTCGTGACGCACGACCTCGGCGTGATGAGCGCGATCGCCGACGAGGTCGCCGTCATGAAGGACGGCCTGATCGTCGAGAAGGCCGACAGGGAGACCCTGTTCCGCGATCCGCAGCACGAGTACACGCGGATGCTGCTCGCCGCACTGCCCGGTTCCCGCATCGAGGAGGACGCTGATGAGTGAGGTCTCCGTCCTCGACGCGCAGGATATGGTCGTGCGCTACCCGGGGCATCCGCCCGTGATCGCCGTCGACGGCGTCTCGATGACCGTCGCCGCCGGCGAGACCGTCGCGCTCGTCGGCGAATCCGGCAGCGGCAAGTCGAGCTTCGCTCGCGCCGTCGTCGGGATCGAGAAGACCGCGGGGGGAACGGTGCTGTTCAACGGCGCGCCGGTCTCGCCCCTCGGCATCCGTCGCCGGGCGACCGCGCTCACCGGCATCCAGATGGTGTTCCAGGACCCGTCGACCTCGCTCAACCCGCGCCGGCGGGTGGGCGACCAGATCTCCGACGGCATCGCCACCGCGCGAGCGCGCGGTGCCGCCGGTTCCACCGTCGAGGAGTGGCTCGAGCGCGTCGGGCTGCCGACCTCGGTCGCCTCGCGCTTCCCGCACCAGTTCTCGGGCGGCCAGAAGCAACGCCTCGCGATCGCCCGCGCACTCGCGGCGCGGCCATCGTTGCTCGTCGCCGATGAGCCGATCTCGGCATTGGATGCGTCGACTCAGACCAGTGTCGCCGGCCTCATGCGCGACCTCGTCGCCGAGTCGGGCGCGGGCATGCTCTTCATCTCGCACGACCTGGCCGTCGTGCGGCGCATCGCCGATCGCACGTTCGTCATGTACTCCGGTCGGGTGCTCGAGTCGGGTCCGACCGATCAACTTTGGGCGGCGCCCCAGCATCCGTACACGCAGGCCCTGCTCGCGGCGATCCCCGAACCCGACGGCGCCGGGCGCATCCCCGATGCCCCGTCGACCGAGGACCGCGAGGTGTGGTCGGAGATCCCGCCCGTCCTGAACTGACGCGACGCAGAAGGGCCCGGCATCCGTGGTGGATGCCGGGCCCTTCCGCGTCGCCGATCAGATCGGGGCGACGATGTCCTGCTTCACGTCCCAGTCGGTGATCTCGAGGACCGACTCGATCGCCTGACCCTGCACCTCGGTCTTCGTCGAGGTCGCGAGCATGATGTAGTCCGCGGTGACCTCGAAGGTCGCGTCGACCTCGACTCCCTGCGTCTCAGCGGTACCGGTGACGAGGTAGACCTTCTGGCCGAGGCGCTCGCCGGTGCCGGTCACGGTGAACTCGCCCGAGAGAGCGGCGGCCGCCGTCGCGGGATCGAGCGACGCGGCGTTCTGCGCGGCCGTGCTGAGCGCCGCGATCACGGGGTCACTGGCGTTCGGGTCGGCGACCTGCCATTCGCTGGTCGGGCTCTTCACCCAGGTGTCGTCACCGATGATGATCATCGAGCCCATGTCGGAGATGACCTCGGTGGCGTCGTTGGCCGAGTCGTAGCGCGCGGTCGAGACCATTCCCATGGTGGTCGACGTGGCCGCATAACCGGCGGATTCCTTCATCCGGTCAGCCGAGCAGGTGCTGAGGTCGGCGATGTCGACCGTCTCGCCCTCCTTCAGCTCGGGGCAGTCGGATGCCGTCGACGTCTCCTCCGACGACGAGGAGCTGCTCGTGCTGCTGGGCTTGCTCTCGTTGCCATTTCCGCTCGGTGCCGAGCATCCTGCCAGCAGGATCGCGGCGGCGACGACGGCCCCGGCCTTCCACATGTTGACGCGCATGGCGTCCCCCCTTCACGTGGCCGATGACGGTCACCGGCCACCGCAGACAAGCATGCCAAAGGGGCAGGGTGACGCGCGGTGGAAGCTCAGGGTTGCGTCCGCTAGACTGTCGAGGTTGTCTGCCTTCTGGCAGGCACGTTCACACACCCTCCTGCTTTCGAGAAATCCTCGGAAGCCGTTCTAGTCCGAAGGAGGTGGGTAAGTGACGCACCAGTACGAACTCATGGTCATTCTGACCCCCGAGATCGACGAGCGCCAGGTCGCACCTACGCTCGACAAGTTCCTGAAGGTCATCACCAACGATGGTGGCTCGATTGACAAGGTCGACATCTGGGGTAAGCGCCGTCTGGCCTACGAGATCCAGAAGAAGAACGAGGGCATCTACGCCGTCGTCAACTTCACCGCTACCAGCGAGGCCACGCAGGAGCTCGACCGTCAGCTCAAGCTGAACGAGCAGATCATGCGCACCAAGGTCCTCCGCTCGGAAGAGGCTCAGGCGATGGTCGCTTCGGAAGCCAAGCGCTCCGAAGAGAAGGCTGCTCGCAAGGCCGCCAAGGCTGCGAAGGCCTAAGTCCCATGGCCGGCGAAACCGTCATCACCGTTGTGGGAAACCTCACGGCCGACCCCGAGCTGCGGTACACGCAGAACGGGCTGCCGGTGGCGAACTTCACCATCGCATCGACGCCTCGGAACTTCGACCGTGCCGCGAATGAGTGGAAGGACGGCGAAGCGCTGTTCCTCCGCGCATCCGTCTGGCGCGAGTTCGCCGAGCACGTGGCAGGTTCGCTGACGAAGGGCATGCGCGTCATCGCGCAGGGCCGTCTGCGTCAGCGCTCCTACCAGGACCGCGAGGGCAACCAGCGCACCGCGATCGAGCTGGAGGTCGACGAGATCGGCCCCTCGCTCCGTTACGCGACCGCGCAGGTCACCCGTGCGGCCTCGAACGGCGGTGGCGGCGGAGGACAGTCTCGCCCCGCACAGCAGCAGCAGGTGTCGGAGGAGCCGTGGTCTACCCCCGGCTCGTCGACCAGCGCCGACGCCTGGAGCACTCCGGGCAGCTTCGGCGACGACACCCCGTTCTAATTCTCTGGCCCTGAGCTCATGACCCGTGTGGGTCCCTGAGCTTGTCGAAGGGCCGCTCATAACTAAGGAAAAACCATGGCTGGAAAGTCGAGCGGCGACCGCCGCAAGCCGCGGAAGGGTGGCAAGCCCACCGCTCCCGCGAAGTCGATCCGGGTCGGAGTCATCGATTACAAGGATGTCGCCACCCTTCGCAAGTTCGTCTCGGAGCGCGGCAAGATCCGTGCCCGTCGTATCACCGGTGTCTCGGTGCAGGAGCAGCGTCTGATCGCCACGGCGATCAAGAACGCGCGCGAAATGGCGCTCCTGCCCTACGCTGGCGCCGGCCGGTAAGGGGTATCGAGATGGCAAAGCTGATTCTCACGAACGAGGTCGCCGGGCTGGGTAGCGCCGGTGACGTGGTCGAGGTCAAGAACGGGTACGCCCGTAACTACCTCATCCCCCAGGGCTTCGCTACGGCGTGGACCCGTGGTGGCGAAAAGCAGGTCGCATCGATCCAGGCCGCGCGTCAGGCACGCGCGATCCACGATCGTGACGACGCTGTCGCACTGAAGAACGCCCTCGAGGGCACCAAGGTCCGTCTGGCCGTCAAGGCCGGCGCCGCTGGTCGTCTCTTCGGCTCGGTCAAGACCGAGCACGTCGCAGACGCCGTCGCCGCTGCGGGCCTCGGCTCGATCGACAAGCGCAAGGTGCACATCACCTCGCCGATCAAGTCGACCGGTGACCACGAGGCCACGGTTCGTCTGCACGACGACGTGACCGCAGTCATCACGCTGCAGGTCGTCGCCGCGAAGTAATTCCGTCTTCGCTGGGTCACTGAGCCCGTCGAAGTGCGAACGCCCTCTGCCCTTCGGGACAGGGGGCGTTCGGCGTTTCTCGGGTGGGGGCGTGGGTGGGGTGTGCACCAACTCAGGAAAAGCGCGGGTTTGGGGGTGGTTTCGGGCTGGTTCGGGGGAGTTCGGTGAGGGATTTCCTGAGTTAGTGCACGGGTGCGGTGCACAACTCCGGAGAATCCACGTGGAATCGGTGGATTCGGGGCCTCCTCGACCGGATCCAGCGCAGATCTCCGGAGTTGTGAACGGGCGCGACCCGAACGGAGGTCGCTCCTCAGAACTGGAGAGCGCGTCGTCGGGATCAGACACTGATGATCGTTGCGGTGCTCGAAGGGAAGGCCGAAAGCCACGGGTTGCTCAAGGCGCGGGACCCCCACTCCTCGACCATCCACTCGCACGCGTCCTCGAACGTCCAGGGGCCGAGGCTGGCTTTGAGATCGCCGAACTCGGCATTCAAGTCACGCCAGTCCTCCGTTTCTCGCTTGACCAGAAGGGTTGTGTTCTCGAGCAGAACGATGTGGTAGATCGCAGGAGATTTCACAGGGGACATGCTCCCATGAACGGGTTCGGTCTCATCGGGCGCGGTGCACAACTCCGGAGAATCCACGTGGAATCGGTGAATTCGGGGACTCCTCGACCGGATGCAGCGCGGATCTCCGGAGTTGTGAACGGGCACGACGGATGCCCCGCGCTGGGGGCACGGGGCATCCGCCCTTGCAGCCGCGTCAGAGGTCGACGCCGGGCTGGGGACCCGGGGGCAACTCGTCGCGCTCTCGGCGACGCGGCGCGCCGGTGGTACGGCGCCTCCTCCCTCCAGGGCGCCGGACCACCGGGGTCCGCGTTACGCCGTGCGGCGGCGCAGCAGGCCCGCTCCCGTCAGGAGCAGGAGAACGGCGACGAACACCGGAGCGAGCGACGCTGCGCCACCCGTGGTGGCGAGGGCGTCAGCTCCTCCGGACGAGGTCGCCATGCCCGCGGCCATCGTGCCGCCCGAGCTCGGTCCGACTCCGGCGTCCGTACCCGGCGTCACACCGGGGTCGGTTCCCGGATCCGTGCCGGGGTCGGTTCCCGGATCCGTGCCGGGGTCCGTCCCCGGGTCCGTGCCGGGGTCGGTCCCAGGATCGGTTCCCGGGTCCGTGCCGGTCGGCGTCGTCACCGTGCTGTCACCGATCACCGAGATGGCGTTGTCGCCGATCGTCACCGGCAGCGTGATCGGCAGACCGATCTGGGTGCCGCCGAGGATTCCGTCGTCTCCGGTGGTGGTGCTGCCGGTGGCGGGGGCGTCCGGGGTGGTGCCGGTGCCTTCGGTGCCACTGACGTCGCTGTCTCCGGTGAGAGAGATGGCGTTGCCGGTGACGTCGATGGGTGCGGTGACGGGGGCGGTGATCTGGGTGCCGCCGAGGATGCCGTCGTCGCCGGTGGTGGTGCTGCCGGTGGCGGGGGTGCCCGTGCCGGTGCCGGTGCCGGTCGTGCCACTGACGTCGCTGTCTCCGGTGAGGGAGATGGCGTTGCCGGTGACGTCGATGGGTGCGGTGACGGGGGCGGTGATCTGGGTGCCGCCGAGGATGCCGTCGTCACCGGTAGTGGTGCTGCCGGAGGTCGGGGCGCCCGGGGTGGTGCCGGTGCCTTCGGTGCCGCTGACGTCGCTGTCTCCGGTGAGGGAGATGGCGTTGCCGGTGATGCCGATGGGTGCGGTGATCGGGGCGGTGACCTGGGTGCCGCCGAGGATGCCGTCGTCACCGGTGGTGGTGCTGCCGGTGGTCGGGGCGCCCGGGGTGGTGCCGGTGCCGGTCGTGCCACTGACGTCGCTGTCTCCGGTGAGGGAGATGGCGTTGCCGGTGACGCCGATGGGTGCGGTGATCGGGGCGGTGACCTGGGTACCGCTCAGAACTCCGTCATCGCCGGACGTGCTCGTCCACGGTGCCGGAAGCGCCGTGAACTCACCCGGTGCTGCCGGTGCCGCCGGTGCTGCCGGTGCCGCCGGTGCCGCGTCGCCACCCGCGACCTCGCTGTCTCCGAGAAGGGAGATCGCGTTGCCCGAGATGTCGACCGGAACCGAGATCGGCGCGATCACCTGGGTGCCGCCGGCGATAGCGTCGTCACCTGACGTGCTCGGCGCCACGGCATCCGTCGGTGCGGTCGTGGGTGCCGGTGCCGCGGCATCCTGACCTGCGGTTTCGCTGTCTCCGAGAAGGGAGATCGCGTTGCCCGAGACGGTGACCGGCACGTCGACGTGCACGAGCGCCTGGGTGCCCGAGAGCAGACCGTCGACGCCGGTCGTGGTGACCGACGGGGCCGGTGCGGCGGGAGCCGGGGCCGGAGCCTCGGCGGGCGCCGCAGTCTGCTCGCTCGATGAGTCGCCGAGCAGGCTGACGGAGTTGTCGGTGACGGTCACCGGAACGGTGACGTTCACGACGGCCTGCGATCCGGATGCCGTGCCGGAGTCGCCGTTCGTCGTGGCCGCCGGCGCCGGCGCCGCCGCCGGCGCCGGTGCCGGTGCCGGGGCTGGTGCCGGGGCAGGCGCAGGTGCGGGTGCCGGGGCCGGAGCCTGCTGCGCGGAGGAGTCTCCGAGCAGGGAGATCGCGTTGTCGACGATCGTGACCGGGACCGAGACCGGAGCCTCGACCTGGGTGCCCGAGAGGACGCTGTCGTCTCCCGAGGTGTCTGCCGCGTTCGCGGCCGTTGCGCCGAGCAGGGTGATCCCGCCGGCGAGAAGCGTTCCCCACAGGGCCCGCTTGAGGTAAGTACGCATGATGACTTTCTCCTTGACTGGACTGGGGTGTCTGATGTGGGTGCGCGCGAAGATGTGCGCGCGCAGCACGGCATCTGTCGTCCTCGAGGGGACGACGTGACGACCCGTCAGTCGGGGGAGACGTCGGTGTCGGCGACCAGCGACGTCGGCAGGACGTCGTCGGATGCGCCGGAGGTGCGCTCCTCGGCACGGAGCACGGGAACTCCCGCGTCGGTCAGACCGGCGGGAGAGACAGCGGATGCTCCGCCGGAAGTGGCGGAGGAAGACGGTGCGAGCGGCCCGCCGAGAGGGGCCGTGGCGGGGCCGGAGGCATGGCCGGACGCGGACGCAGTCGTCGCCGGAACAGCGTTCTCGACGCGCGCGGAGAGCGCAGACTCGTCGAGCGGATGCCGGGGCGCGGGCGTGAGCGTCGACACGGTGCTGGCGCCCGCAGCATCCGCCGGCACCACGGTCGGAAGGGATGCGAACCCGGGATCCGGGACCACCACCGGCGGAAGCGCGATGGGCGGGAGCGACTCGGTCGGGTCGAGCCCGACCAGCACCGGGGGCACGGTGTTCTCGACGACTTCGCCGACGATGCCCGTGGTGTCGTCCACGACACCGGTCACATCGTCGAGGAGCTTCGTGACGCCGAGGTCGCGGAGCAGCCCGCCGACCACCGGCAGTGCGGCGACGGCATCCTGCACGGGATCGACGATCTGCGACACCGGAGCATCCTGCAGCAGGTCGGCCACCGGTGTGACGACGGCCTGTGCGGTGTCGGTGACGGTCTCGACGACAGGGGTCGCGACATCTCCCACGACGGGCACCTCGGCGACCGTGTCGGTGACGTGTTCGACGACGGCGGGGACGGTCTCGGGAACCGGAGCGACCACCTCGTGCACGACCGGGGCGACGACCTGGTTCACGACGGGCGCGACGACCTGGGTGACGATCGGCTCGGTCACGGCGGTGACGGTGTCGCCGACCGTGGAGACGGTTCCGGTGACGAGGGACGACACTTCTCCGAGAAGGGAGGGGTCTTTCTGCTCGTCGGCCTGAGCGGATCCGCCGCCGGTGAGGACGGTGATCGTCGCCCACGCGAGCGCTCCCAGACCGCCCCACAGGGCGATCGCGGGTACGCCGCGACGGGTTGCTCGAGCGTTCACGTCGACTTCCCCCTCCGAAAGACGATCGTTCCGACGCGCTCTGCGTCGATACCGGGTGACGATACTCCCGGTATATCGCGATGTCCATACCATCTCGCGCCGATCCGATGACACCTTCCGCAGGATTCCGCGCGTGTCGCGGTGTGACGCGCCCGGCGAAATTCCGGCTTGACTTTCCCCAAGTTCTTCACATGTGTCTTCGAGATGAACAAACCTTAAATGTGCAGTTGAAGCCCGTTCTCATCCACAGGGTGGGGAAACAGGAAACCCCCGGTCCAGGCGAAAAAGAAAGTTTGAACTCGGGGTACTCCACCGGGTTATCCACATGCGTTGTGCACAGACTCTCCGGACTTGTTCGCACGCTCTCCACAGAGTTATCCACAGGCCGTGTTGCGTGTGGATAACGCCGCTCGTAGCGTGGGCGAGCGACCCAATGTCGGAAGTCCGTGATGTGCTGCGCAGATGGCCGTTCTCGGCCCGGACAACAGCACGACGCCCCAGGTCCCGGGTGTCGCGGTACCGCAGAACGTCGCAGCGAAGGGAGCAGTGTGTCGATCGCCGACATCTCAGAAGAGCGCATGGGCGGAAGCCCGCGCGGACCGGAGCGCACCCCGCCCCACGACCTGCTCGCCGAGCAGAGCGCACTGGGCGGCATGCTCCTGTCGAAGGATGCCGTCGCCGATGTGATCGAGACGCTCAAGGGCGCCGACTTCTACGTGCCGAAGCACGAGCTCATCTTCGAGGCGATCCTCTCGCTCTACTCGCACGGCGAGCCGACCGACGTCGTCGCCGTCACCGATGAGCTCATCAAGACGGGCGAGCTGGGCCGAGCCGGCGGCGCCGACTACCTCCACTCGCTCACCTCGATCGTCCCCACCGCGGCCAACGCCGGCTACTACGCCGGCATCGTCTCGGAGCGCGCGATCCTGCGCCGCCTGGTCGACGCCGGAACCCGCATCGTGCAGCTCGGGTACGCGGGTGAAGGCGACGCGACCGACATCGTCAACAACGCGCAGGCCGAGATCTACTCCGTCACCGGAACCGAGACCGCCGAGGACTACGTCCCGCTGACGAACGCCGTCGACGCCGCGATCGAGGAGATCGAGGCCGCGAACGGCCGCGACGGTTCGATGACCGGCATCCCGACCGGATTCCGCGAGCTCGATGAACTCACCAACGGCCTGCACGGTGGGCAGATGATCGTCGTCGCCGCCCGACCCGCCATGGGTAAGTCGACGCTCGCGCTCGACTTCGCGCGCGCGGCATCGATCGGTCACGACTTCCCATCGATCTTCTTCTCGCTCGAGATGGGTAAGAGCGAGATCGCGATGCGTCTGCTCAGCGCCGAGGGCGCGATCCCGCTGCAGAACATGCGCAAGGGAACCCTCGACCCCCGCGACTGGACCACCGTCGCGGCGACCCGCGGCCGCATCAACGACGCCCCGCTCTACATCGACGACAGCCCCAACATGACGCTCGTCGAGATCCGCGCCAAGTGCCGTCGCCTCAAGCAGCGCGCCGGACTGCGCATGGTCATCATCGACTACCTGCAGCTCATGACCTCGGGCAAGCGCGTCGAGTCGCGTCAGCAGGAGGTCTCGGAGTTCTCGCGAAGCCTCAAGCTCATCGCCAAGGAGCTGCAGGTTCCCGTCATCGCCCTGTCGCAACTGAACCGTGGTCCTGAGCAGCGTCAAGACAAGAAGCCCGCGATCAGCGACCTGCGAGAGTCCGGCTCGATCGAGCAGGATGCCGACATGGTGATCCTGCTGCACCGCGACTCGGTCTACGACAAGGACGTGCGTCCGGGCGAGGCCGACCTCATCGTCGCCAAGCACCGTAACGGTCCGACCGCGACGATCACGGTGGCGTTCCAGGGTCACTACTCACGGTTCATGGACATGGCGCCGGGTGGCGACTTCAACTGATCGGGAGAGAGGCTTGATAAATTTATCAAGCTTCGGTCGGATCGTCTGATAAACTTATCAACGTGCGCACTGCTCTGAACAACCCCTTCCAGCCCGGCTCCGACGTCGTGCCGGAGATCTGGGCCGGCCGAACGGCTCAGCTCAGTGATTGGCGCGATGTTCTGCGTCCGCGACTCGAGGCGGGACTTTTCGAGCGGGGCCGAACGATCCTCGGCGAGCCGGGACTGGGCAAATCGTCGCTCGTGCGGCGCATCGCCAATGAGGCGGAGCGCCAGGGGGACTGGGTCACACCGCAGATTCGTATCGCGGTCGGATCAGATCCGATCAAGCGTTTAGCCGCCGAACTCCTCGTCATCGCCGACAAGGCCGGACTGTCGACGGGCCGTGAGACCCGACTGACGCGTCTGTTGCAACGCGTGGAGTCCATCGCGATCAACGGTGTCTCGCTCGCGTTGTCGCCATCGGAGGGACAGGAGCCGCACAGCGCACTCACCGAGATGCTCGTCGAGATCGGTCGGGTCGCGATCGGTCGCGGCACCGTGGTCCTCATCCATATCGACGAGATACAGAACATCGACGACGAGCGAACGCTGTCGCAGCTCCTGATCGCACTCGGAGACGCGATCACACGGATCGTCGAGGTCGACGTTCCTGGAGTGGGGCGGCTGGAGCGTTCGCTGCCGATCGCGGTCTACCTCACCGGCCTGCCGGAGTTCGACGAGGCGTCTGGAGCGCGCAAGGGTGCGACGTTCACCCGACGGTTCGCAACAACCGTTCTGGCGCCACTCGAGGACGACGACCTCCGCACCGCCCTGCGTCCCCTCGTGATCGACGGCTGGGAAGTTGCGGACGGCGAAGGAGGCTTCGCCCGCATTCGGATGCAGTCATCCGCAGCTGAAGCGATCGTGGACCTCTCGCGCGGTGAGCCATTCCTCTTCCAACTCGCCGGCCAGAAGGCGTGGTACGCAGGCAGAGGCGATGTGATCACGTACGACGAGGTCGTGCGTGGATGGCGCGAAGCGCAGGCGGAGGCCACTTCACACGTCGAGCGCATCCTCGATCGCCTTCCTTCGCGTGAGCGCGAGTTCCTCGAGGCGATGGCCGACTTGCAGCCGAGCGACCGGACGCTCACGAAGATCGCGACGGAGGCGGGATTCGCGAAGTCCACCGACGCGGGGCCTCCGTCGCAGCGCCTCGACCGCGTCCGCGGCATCATCACGCGAGGCAAGCCGTACAGCTTCCGTCACCGGGCGCTGGAGGCGTTCCTCACCAGCGACTGGCCCGACGTCGAGTAGCAGCGTCGAGCCCCAGCATCACGGGAACATCTGCCGCAGCAGCTCCCAGTCGCCCGCCTCGAGCGCCCGCGTCGCGATCGTGCGGGCGTCCGGATGAATGTGTGGGCCGAGTCCGGCCCACACCCGCTGCGCCTCCGCGAGGTCTTGCGCGACGACCGCATTGCGCATGAAGTCGATCGCGTCGTAGTACGGGCCGGTCTGCTCGCCGGGCTGAACGTCGAACGGCTCATAGGGACTGACCCACGGAAGTGTCGGGTCGGGACGCAGGTAGAGGATGTTGCCTGCGTGGATCATGCCGGCGCGCACATGGTTGTGCGACTGGACCGTGATGTAGTCGATGCAGAATCGCTCGCCGATCGCGATCGCGCTGTCGCCCGCAGCGACCTCGTATGCGTAGACGCCGCCAGCCTCGTCAGTGAGTGCCTGGCCACTGGCCAGCTCCGACGGGCCCCTGTCGACAAGGTCACCGATGAGCTTCGAGTAGTACGGGCCGGAGTCGTCGGTTCGCGTCGACATCGTGCTGATGTGGGCGGTGCTCGTGCACTCGCCCGGCCCGCCGGCGGGCACCGAGATGCCGTCGCCGAGGTCGACCAGACCATCATCGGATGCCGGGTCGGCGGTCGGATTCGGAGGCTCGGTCGCGGCGGGAGAGCCCGACCCCGCACCGAACACTCCGGTGACCCAGGTCGTGGCTCCGATCATCGCCGGCAGCGCGAGAACGAGCAGCCCCGTAACGACGGCTGCAGACACGACCATCGTGATCTTCGTCGAACGCTTCATCTTGCTCAGCATCCCATCACCGGCGATAGGGCGCCAGCGCCGGATCGCTGTCGCAGCACCGCCCGCCTACCGCTTCCCCACCCGCACGTACCGATGCTCGGGCCGACCGGTGGTGCCGTAACGCAACCGCACCTCGACCTGGCCTCGCGTCGCGAGGGCCGCGAGATGGCGCTGCGCCGTCGCGCGTGAGATTCCCACGCGCTCCGCGACTTCGGCGGCGGATGCCTCGTCATCGTCGCCCAGGCCGTCGAGGATGAGCTGTTCGGTCGCCGAGCGCGAGACGGTCGCGGGCTCGGCGCCACCGGCCATGATCGACAGCGCACGGTCGATGCGCTCCTGGGTGAGCGCCGCGTCGCCGCCCAGCAGATTGCGCATGCGTGCGTAGCGGCGCAGCCGGTCGACGAGGGCCACCGCGTCGAAGGGCTTGGCGAGGTAGGCGAGGGCGCCGGCGTTGATCGCGCGCCGCACGGTCACGGCATCCGTCGCAGCGGACAGCACGAACGCGTCGCGCTCGGTGTCGGCGACGAAGCGGATGCCGTCGCCATCCGGCAGATATGCATCGACCAGCAGCAGGTCGGGCTGATGCGCGCGCAGCGCCTGGCGGGCTGCGTCGAGCGTGTGCACCGCCTCGAGCGGGGTGAACCCGGGCACGCTCGCCACCGCGTCGCGGTGCAGGCCCGCCACGCGGAAGTCGTCGTCGATCACGAGCACGCGAATGTCGTCGGTCACTGTTCCTCCAGATGCCGGTCGTCGTCGGGCGGTCGCACCGCCGAAGGGATGCGGGCGCCGAAGACGGCGCCATGGGCGCCCTCGCCGCCACCACCGCCCGGCGAGATCAGCCACACGTCCCCACCGCGCCGACGGGCGAGGTCGCGGGAGAGTGGCAGCCCGTAGCCGTGGCCGTGCACGGGTCCGGCATCCGATGCGTCGGAACCGGAGCGCACGGCGATCGTCTCGGTGGTCGGGGCGAAGGGGTCGCGGTCGGGAGGGGTGACGCCCGCGCCGGAGTCGGCGACCGTCAGCACCAACTCGCTGCCGTCGGTGAGGAGGGTGACCTCGACCCGTCGCGGCTCGGCGCCGGCGACGGCAGCGCGGATCGCGTTGTCGACCAGGTTGCCCAGCACGGCAGCGACGTCTTCGGCGGCGGTCACCTCACCGAGCAGGAGCGTGTCGTCGGTGATGACCAGCGCGACACCGCGCTCGCGGGCCGTGACCGCGGTCGCTCCGAGGAACGACTGCAGGAACGGATCGGGCACCCGCTCGATCCCCTCGACATCGCCGCCCACCGACCCGCGGTGCGTGAGCTCGTCGAGGAAGGCGCGTGCCTCACGTCCGCGGTCGGCGTCGAGCAGACCGGAGACCACGTGCAGGCGATTGGCGAACTCGTGGCGCTGCACCCGCAGTGCCTCGGTCGTCGCGCGCACGGTCTCGAGGCGACCGGCCAGGGCCTCGATGTCGGTGCGATCCCGCACGACCACGACCACCCCGAGCGGGCGGGCCTCGCGCACGACCGGGCGGGCATCGAGATACAGCACCCGATCGCCGACCACCGTCTCGGCGCTCGCCCCGCGACCGTCGAGCAGACGACGCACGGTGTCGTCGAGGCCGAGTGACGAGACGCGGCGACCGACGGGGGAGTCGAGCTGCAGCATCCGCTCCGCCGCGCTGTTGCAGACGCGCACGACGCCCTCCGGGTCGACCGCGAAGACGCCGTCGCCGACCCCCTCGAGCACGGCGGCCTGATTCTGCACGAGCGCGACGAGGTCTTCGGGCTGCAGGCCCAGCGTCAGCCGCTCGAAGCGGCGCCGCAGCAGAAGCGTGGCCAGGGCGGCCAAGCCCAGGGCTGCGACCCCGGCGACCGCGATCGTCGCGATCAGGGCGGGCAGTTCGTCGAAGACGCTCGCGCGCTCGAATCCGACGCTCACCTCGCCGACCGGCGGCTCTCCGGCCGTCGCGTAGATCGGCACCTTGGCGCGCGCCGATTCGCCGAGCGTGCCGACCTCCCAGTCGACGACCTCGGTTCCGCGCAGCACTTCTTCGAACGGGGTCGAGACGACCTGGCCGAGCAGATCCTGGTTGGGGTGGGCGAGGCGGATGCCGTGATCGTCGGTGATCACGACGAACAGGGCATCGGTGCGATCGGCGACGTCGACCGAGATCTGCTGCAGGGGTCCGCCGCGCAGCGCCGCGGCCGCGGGCGTGCCCGGATCGGCGGAGAACTCGGCGACGAGCTGACGGACATCGGGGTCCTCGGCGAGGGTGCGGGCGATGTTGAGCGCCGTCGCCTCGGACTCGGCGCGCAGCTGCTGCACTCCGAGCCATCCGAAGACGAGGGTGCAGACGGTGACGACCGCGGCGACGGTCGCGAGCTGCACGAGCAGCAGTCGGGTGGCGAAACGCACCGGGGCAACCTCCTCGTCGCGTCGTGAGCACAATGCGCAGAACACACGCTACGCGCACAACGTGCAGCAATGCGACATAGCGCGCGCGGCGTCTGCGATCGACCTAGTCTCTCGGGATGCGCCGCACGCGGTGCTCCGCTCTGATGCACGACACGACGAAGGAGTCGATGTGAACGTGGAACCTGGGATCCTGCTCTCCGCCGAGGAGGGCTACGCGACGGCGTTCCTGCCGCCCGAGGGCGTGCTCGTGGCCCTCGGGTTCACGATGGTGCTCGTCTTCATGGCGCTCATCATGACCCGCCGCCTCACCCCGATGGTCGCCCTCATCCTGGTGCCGACGGTGTTCGGGCTCTTCGCCGGCGCCGGTCTCGGCCTCGGCGAGATGATCATCGACGCGATCTCCGACATGGCACCGACCGCCGCGCTGCTGATGTTCGCCATCATGTACTTCGGCATCATGATCGACGTCGGACTCTTCGACCCGCTCATCCGCTTCATCACCCGGCTGCTCGGCGACGACCCGGCCAAGATCGTGCTCGGCACGGCGATCCTGGCCGGCGCGGTCTCGCTCGACGGCGACGGCTCGACGACCTTCATCATCACCACCTCGGCGATGCTGCCCATCTACCTGAAGCTGGGCATGAACCCGGTCGTGCTCACCTGCGTCGCCGGGCTCATGAACGGCACCATGAACATCGTCCCCTGGGGTGGCCCGACCGTGCGCGCCGCGACCGCACTCGGCCTGCAGCCCACCGACGTCTTCGTGCCGATGCTGCCCTCGCTGGCGGCCGGTCTCATCGTCGCCCTGCTCTTCGCCTGGTTCCTCGGGTTGGGAGAGCGCAAGCGCCTCGGCAGCATCGACCCCGATCGCATCGGCGGCTCGGCGGGCACCGGCTCGAAGGTGTTCCGCGGCGGCAACGCCACCCCCGGCGCCCGGGCCACGCTGCGCACCGGCAACATCGTCACCCTCGCCGGTGGCCGCGGAGGCCTGCCGGCGGCGACCGCGCTGCTCGACCGCGAGGACACGGCGATGGCCGACACGATGCTCGACCCGAACCGCGCCACGCTGCGCCCGAAGCTCATCTGGGTCAACCTCGCCCTCACCGCGGCGGTGATGGTGCTGCTCGTCGCCGACATCTTCCCGCTCGCCTACGTCTTCATGGTCGGGGCGGCAGTCGCGCTGGTGATCAACTTCCCGAAGCTCAAGAGCCAGGCCGACGAGATCGTCGCCCACGCCCCGAGCATCGTCGGTGTGGTGTCGATGGTTCTCGCCGCCGGCGTGCTCGTCGGCGTGCTGAACGGCACGGGCATGGTCGACGCGATGGCCGGCTGGATCACGACCGCCATCCCCACCGCGCTCGGGCCGTTCCTCGCGGTGATCACCGGCATCCTGTCGATCCCGCTGACGTTCTTCATGTCGAACGACGCCTTCTACTACGGCATCCTGCCGGTGCTGGCGCAGAGTGCCGAGCACTTCGGCATCGAACCCGTCGAGATGGCTCGGGCATCGATCACCGGGCAGCCCGTGCACCTGCAGAGCCCGCTGGTGCCGGCGATCCTGCTGCTCGTCTCGCTCGCGAGCGTCAACCTCGGCGACCACCACAAGAAGGTGCTGTGGCGGGCGTGCGCGGTGTCGCTGGTGATGCTCGCGGTCGGCGTGCTGGTGGGGGCGGTACCGCTCGCGGCGTGACGCCTCGCAGGCAGCGAACCACTCGATCGGCCGGAGTCAAGCCCACTGACTCCGGCCGATCGAGAGACATAGAGTCGGAGGATCGATCGACATTTCGCGATGAGGAGTACCCGATGACGCTGGAAGTCGTCTCGCCGACGGAGGCTCTGCTCGACGGCCGGTACCTGCTCGAGGACCGCGTCGGACAGGGCGGCATGGCGACGGTATACCGCGCCGAGGACACGCATCTCGGGCGGACGGTCGCGATCAAGATGATCCATCCGGGAGACGAGGCGAAGGTCTCGGTCGAACGCGCGCACACCGAGAAGGCCCTGCTCGCCTCGCTCAATCACCCGTCGCTCGTGACCCTCTTCGACGCCCAGCTCGACCCGGGGCGGCCGCAGTACCTGGTGATGGAGTTCATCGACGGGCCGACGCTCGCCCAGCGCATGGCGCAGGGACCGATCCCCTCGCGCGAACTCGCCGCGCTCACCCGTGATCTGGCGCAGGGCCTCGCTGCCGCGCACGCGGCCGGCATCGTGCATCGCGACGTCAAGCCGTCGAACGTTCTGCTGCAGAGGCGTGGGACGCGCAGCGGGGGAGCATGGACGGCCAAGCTCGCCGACTTCGGGATCGCCTGCCTCGTCGACGGATCGCGCCTCACCACGCCCGGCATCGTGCTCGGCACTCTCACCTACATGGCTCCCGAGCAGTTGCGCGACCACGACCCGGGCACACCCGCCGACATCTTCGCGCTGGGCCTCGTCGTGCTCGAAGCGCTGACCGGCGAACCCGGATACACGCCGATCGGCTCGGGCCGCGCCGCCGCGATCGCACGGCTGGCCGGATCGCCCCCGGTTCCGGGCGATGTCGATCCGGCGTGGCGCGACCTCCTCGAGCGGATGACCGCGATGGAGCCGGATCGGCGACCGACCGCCGCGGAGGTGGCCAGGGCGGCGGGCGCGCTCCTGAGCGGGGGCGAGCCGGCGACGAGTCGTGCCGCCGCAGACCGGATTGCTCCGCCCGCGGTGGCCGAAGCGGCGACCGTCGAGGACGACCTCGGAGCTGCGGATGCCGAGACGGGGCGCACGGCCGTTCTCCCCGCCGAGCGCCCCGCACGCGTCGGGCGGGCCCGCATGCGCGTGATCGCCGGGGCAGCCGCGCTCGTGGTCGCCGGAGTCTCCGTCGCCGGCGCGATGGCCCTCGCCCCGGACTCGGGCGCCTCGGGAAGTGCGCTCTCGGAGGCCGTGGCCCGTGCGGTCGCTTCTGTCGAGGTCGCGCCCGAGGAGGTCGCGCCCGAGGCGCCGGTGAGCGACCAGGTTGTCAGCGACCCCGTCGCGCCGTCGGAGTCCGTCGTCGAAACCGTCGACGACGGGGAGAACGGAAACTCCGGTCAGGGCGAGAAGGGCACCCCCGGCAACGGGGCCAAGGACAACCCGTCGGATCAGAACGGCAACAAGCCCGACCACGCGGGAAAACCGGGCAAGGGCTCCCAGGGCTGAGCTCTCACCGTCACGCGGTCAGTTCTGCGCGAGCAGCGCGCGCGCCCAGCCGCGCGCGACGACGAAGGGTTCGGCGAACGTCGCCATGCCGACCGTGACGATCGCCCCTTCGTAGAGGAGCATCATCGCCTGCGCCACGGCGCGGTGATCGCGGATGCCGGCTTCGGCGCAGAGCTCGTCGAACAGGTCGAACAGCCACACCTTCTGGCGAGAGACCTCGGGGAAGACGGGGTGGTCGTCGTTACCCTCGCCGATCTCGGCGCGGGCGTTGATGGCGCTGCAACCCTTGGGGCTGTTGTCGTCGGACCAGGTGATCGCGGCGTCGAAGATCGCGAGCACGCGGTCGATGCCCGGCTCGGGAACCCGGGTGAGGTGCGCGGCGACATGCTCGCGCCAGCGCGCGTCGCGGTGCTGCAGGTAGGCGACGACGAGCGCCTCCTTCGAGCCGAACCGGTCGTAGAGGGTCTTCTTGGTGACGCCGGCGACCTCGGCGATCGTGTCAACCCCGACCGCATGGATGCCGCGCTCGTAGAAGAGCTGCGAGGCGGCGTCGAGCACGCGGCGTGCTCCGGGGGTAAGGGGTGCGAGCTCGGGAACGGACGAGGTCATGCAAAAACTATACCAACCTGTATAGTCGGACGCATGAGTAAACAGATCGGTGTACTTCGCGGGGTGCTCACGGCCGCAGCGGCAGCCGCTTTCATCGTCACGTGGAGTTCGGGCTTCATCATCCCGGCCTTCGCCACGGTCGACGTCGCACCGCTCACGCTGCTCGTCTGGCGGTTCGTGCCCCTGGCGATCGTGCTCCTGCTCATCGTCCGCGTCTCGGGGGCCGCGAAGGGCGTCACCCGACGTGACGTGCGCACGCAGGCGCTGATCGGGCTCTTCGCGCAGTTCGGATACTGCGCCGCCGTCTACGGGGCCGTCGCGACCGGCATCGCCACGGGCACGGTCGCGCTCATCGACGCGGTGCAGCCCCTCATCGTCGCCGTGCTCGTCGGACCGATCCTCGGACTGCGCGTGCGGGGATCGCAGTGGGCGGGCCTCGCCCTCGGCGCCGTCGGTGTGCTGCTCGTCGTGCGCTCGCAGTTCGGGTCGTCGGCCGCACCCCCGATCGCCTACCTCCTGCCGGCCACCGCGATGGTGTGCCTCATCGTCGGCACGTTCCTGCAGCGGCGATCCGCGGTGCGGACGGGCGTGCTCGTGACGCTCGCCATCCACGTCACCGTGACCGCCGTCCTGCTGCTCGCGGTGTCGGCGGCCACCGGGTCGCTCGTGCCCCCGGCATCCGCATCGTTCTTGCTCGCCGTCGTGCTCACCGCCCTGTTCCCGACGCTCGCCGCCTACGGCCTCTACTGGTGGCTGCTGCGACGGGTGGGGATCACCGCCCTGCAGGCGCTGCTGTTCCTCATCGCGCCGGCGACGGCCATCGCCGGCGGCATCCTGCTCGGCGAACCCCTCACCATCGTGACGTTCGTCGGCTTCGCGCTCTGCGGTCTCGGTGTTGCGGCCGTGCTCCGGGGCGAGGCGAAGACGCGGCGCGAGCAGTCGGCGCTCGCCGCCTGAGGAGCGGGGTCAACCCCGTTCGACCGGCACTAGCTCGACATCACGCAGCTCGTCCCCGTCGACGACCGCGGTCATGAGCGTGCAGACGGGCTGGCGCCGACGATCGGTCGGCGACCCGGGATTGAGCAGGCGTATGCCGCGGGGCGTGCGCGAGTCCCACGGAATGTGGCTGTGCCCGAACACCAGAACGTCGAGTGCGGCGTCCGGGTACGCGAGGTCCATGCGCCGCTCACGGCCCGTGGCCGCACCGGTCTCGTGCACCACGCCCACGGTGAGACCTTCGATCGCCTCCACCGCGAACTCCGGCATCCGCTCTCGCAGGTCGGCACCGTCGTTGTTGCCCCACACCCCGATCAACCGGGCGGCGCGGGCGTCGAGCGTCTCGAACGTCGCGAGGTCGACCCAGTCGCCGGCGTGGATGACGACCTCGGCGCGGTCGACCTCACGCCACACGGCGTCGGGCAGGCGCTTCGCCCGCGCGGGCACGTGCGTGTCGGCGAGCAGCAGCAGTCGCGTGGCCACCGGCGGTCAGAGGTCGTTGGGCGAGAGGTCGCCCTCGCCGTCCTCGCCGATCTCGGCGATCACCGGGTCGCCCTCCTGCGTCTCGGGCTGAAGGCCGCTCGACGGCAGGTCCGTCGCGGGGATCTCGTCGTCGTCCGACGGCAGCTCGTCGGGGTCGGCTCCGGTGGCCACGACCTCGTCGATGTCGACACCGGCGTCGAGAGCATCCGTGCGCTCCCACTCGGCCTGGGCCGGGTCGTCGGACGGGTCGGCGAACGAGGTCGCCTCGTCGTCGCGCAGCGGCTGGACGTTCTCGGGGGTCTCGTCGATACGGCTGTCGTTGGAGTCGGTGTTCATGGAGTCCTCCTGGGGGGCGGTGGGCTGAGTGCTTCCAGCGTGCCGGGGCGGATGCCGCGGCGCGACGGGCTTGACGGGCGCGAGCCGTGCGGGGTACCGGCTCTTCGTCTCGCTGCGCTCGCTCAGGAACCGGTGTTCGAGCGCGGTTCCTGAGCGAGGAGCGGAGCGACGAGACGAAGGGCCGCGGCGATCAGGGAGTCGGCATGCCGCCGTTCACGTTGAGCGTCTCACCGGCGACATAGCTCGATTCGGCCGATGCGAGGAAGACGTAGGCCGGGGCGAGCTCGGCCGGCTGGCCCATGCGGCCCAGCGGGGTGTCTTCACCGAACTGGTCGATCTTCTCCTGCGGCTGTCCGTCGCTCGGCTGCAGCGGGGTCCAGATCGGTCCCGGGGCGACGGCGTTCACGCGGATGCCCTTCGGCGCGAGCTGCTGGGCGAGGCCCTTCGTGAAGGCATTGATCGTCGCCTTGGTCGACGCGTAGTCGACCAGGATGTCGGACGGCGAGTACGCCTGGATCGACGTGGTGTTGATGATCGCGGAGCCCGCCGGGAGGTGGGGGAGCGCGGCCTTCGTGATCCAGAACATCGCGTACACGTTCGTCTTGAACGTGTCGTCGAACTGCTCGTCGGTGATGTCGGTCAGCGACTCCTGGTAGATCTGCTTGCCACCGTTGTTCACCAGGATGTCGAGGCCGCCGAGGGCCCCGACCGTCTCGGCGACGAGCGTGCGGCAGTACTCGGGATCGCGCAGGTCTCCGGGGAAGGTCGCCACCTTGACGCCCGCTTCGCGCACGATGCCGGCGATCCGGTCCGCGTCCTCCTGCTCCTCGGGGAGGTAGGAGAGCGCGACGTTCGCGCCTTCGCGGGCGAAGGCGATCGCGGTGGCGGCGCCGATGCCGGAGTCGCCACCGGTGATGAGGGCCTTGCGGCCCGTCAGGCGGCCGGAGCCGCGGTAGCTCTCCTCTCCGAGGTCGGCCTTCGGGGCGAGGTCCGCGTCGAGGCCCGGCTCGGGCATGTGCTGCTTCTGCGGCTCGATGTCGGCGTACAGCTCGGCGGGGTTGGTGAAGGTGTACTGGTCACGGGACATGGTGTTCCCCTTCCTTGTTTTCGTGTCGATCGTTCAGGTGCGGTCGCGCAACAGCTCGTCGGGGACGACGTCGCGGATGGTCATGGCGGCGGTGAGGAACGCGAGGTGGCTGAGTGCCTGCGGGGTGTTGCCCCAGGCCGAGCCGTCGTCGGCGTCGATCATCTCGGCGTAGATGCCCACGTCGTTGGCCTGGGCGATGAGTTCGTCCATGAGGGTGAGGGCCTCGTCGTGCCGGCCGACGCAGGCGAGCGCCTCGGCGCGCCAGAACGCGCACGCCACGAACGTCTTCTCCTCGGCATCCGCCCCGCTGTAGCGGTAGAGGAGCGGACCCGCGCCGAGCTCGTCGGCCAGGGCGTCGATCGTCGACGACATGCGCTCCCCGCGATCGAAACCCGACGGCGCGTGCAGCAGCACCGAGGCGTCGAGCTCCTCCGAGCCGGCGTAGAAGACGTACGCCGAGCGCTCGGCGGACCAGCCGTTCTCGTCGATCCACCCGCGGATGCGCTCGCGCTCGGCCCGCCAGCGATCGGCGCTCCCGGGGATCGCGCCGGCATCGGCCAGTGCGACGGCGTCATCGAGGGCCTTCCAGCAGCCCATCTTCGACGAGACGTAGTGCCGCTCCTCCGGGAGTTCCCACATGCCCGAGTCCGGATTGCGCCACAGATCGCACGTACGGTCGGCGACTCCCGCGAGCATCCGCGCCGTGCCGATGTCGAGCACGTTGCCCGCATCGACGTAGGTGCGGCAGATCGCGAGCAGGTCGCCGTAGACGCCGAGCTGCAGCTGGTCGCCCGCGGGGTTTCCGGTCACGACCGGCCCGATGCCTCGCCAGCCCTCGACGTCGTACTCGTGGGGCTCGGGCACGCGCCCGCCGTCGAGCGTGTACATGACGTGGAGCTCGGGGCCGTGGTCGCGGATCGTGCGGAGCATCCACGACAGCGCGGCCTGGGTCTCCTCCCGCAG
This sequence comes from Microbacterium galbinum, assembly GCF_023101185.1. Taxonomy (GTDB): domain Bacteria; phylum Actinomycetota; class Actinomycetes; order Actinomycetales; family Microbacteriaceae; genus Microbacterium; species Microbacterium galbinum. Next base: position 1,252,488 of record NZ_CP078077.1, on the reverse strand, counting down.
GCCGAAGCGCACCAGCGCGTGCGCCGTGTAGGCGAGGTCGCGCACCCAGGCGTGACGGTAGTCCCAGTTCTTGCCGCCGGCCGGGTTCTCGGGCAGCGATGTGGTGGCGGCAGCGGCGATGGCGCCCGACGGACTGTAGATGAGCAGTTTCAAGGCGAGGGCGCTGCGCTGCACCTGCTCGCTCCAGGGACCCTCGTTCGAGAAGACGCGAGACCAGTGCCGCCAGTTCTCGATCGTGCGATCGATGCCGTCGTCGACGTTGCGCGGATCGGGGATGTGGAGGGGTTCGTCGTGCGTGGCCGCGAGGGCGATCAGGTGGCGTGAGCCCGCCGTCGCCGAGAATGCGCCGTCGAGACGCGGCCCGTCGGCTCCGTCGGGATCGGGATGCCGTGGCCCGTGATCGAAGCCCACGATGGCGAACGCCGTGGCGCCGCTGCGCACCACCGGGCCGTGGTCGGTGTTCTCGATCCAGGGTGCCGCCGTGCGCAGCGACGTGCCGGGACGCACGCACCAGCGCATCTCCACGGAACCCTCGATACCGTCGATCCGCCGGGCGAGCTCGGCCCACGGCAGTCGTCCGGCGACACCCGACACCAGGGCGTCCGTGACGCGGACGCGTCCGGCATCCGTCACGAAGGTCGTCTCGAGCACGTTCGTCTCGGGAACATAGCGTCGCTCGGTGCGGAACTCGGCGACGGGCCGCAGCTCGAAGCATCCGCCCGTCTCCTCGTCGAGGAGGCGCGCGAACACCGGAAGATCGGTGAGATCGGGCAAGGGGAGCCAGTCGATGCAGCCATCCGAGCCGATCAAGGCGACCGTGCGACCGTCGCCGATCGGAGCGTAGGTCTCCAGGGGGCGACCGATGGGGGTGGACATATCGCCATCGTGCGCGCGTCGAGCGGATGGGGCAAAAGCCTTGCGTGACGGCCGCTCACTCGCTATCGCGCGGGGGCGGCGTCTGCTCTTGCGATCGCTTAGCAGCAGCGCGTATCGCGCGTCAACGGTTCAGGGCCGATGCGGCCGATTCGGGCGTGGCTCCTAGGCTCGGAGGACAACGAGTCGGCACTGCCGGTTCTGCGTCGGTCGAACCGGACGGCGCGCCTCCTGTTCTCTCTCGGTCAGGAGCGACGCCCCGGGGGGCGGAGCGCTCTGCGCACCTCTCGTCGACTTCGCCGGTCCTCCGTCTCGGGCGACGGAGGACCGGACAGTCTTCCTCCGAAGGGCGATCAGAGTCGATTCGCCCCCGCGTCGAGATCGAAGTCGACGACCCAGGCATCGTCCTCCCCGTCGGCATCGCCATCTGCGGCCCGCCGCTTCGGGTAGGAGGGGTGCGAGCGCAGGCGCGCGGCGTGCTCCGAGAAATCCGGATCGGCGCCCGTGGAGGCGTGCGGTCCGACCAGGACGTCGTTGCCCACGCCGACCACGAGCTCGGCCAGATCCTCTTCGTCATCGACGAGGATCGGGATCTGCAGGGCCTGCGATCCTCCCTCGTTCGCGATCTCGGCGGCGAGGACGACCAAGGCGTCCGCGACGTCGTCGGTGGTGACGAGCTGCTGAGCGGCGTAGGAGACGAGTTTCATGACGTCAGCCTGCCAGGGGCCGGGCGAAAGGGGAGCGGGCTTGCGGCGGACGCCGTCGACCGGGTAACGCCACGGCGACGGCTATTCTCGAACCCATGCCCGCCTACCCCGAGAACCGCACGTTGAACATCGCGGATTCGCTCAACGCGCTGCCCGCGGGGTCGCCGGTGACCGAAGTGGCGCGGCGGCTGCTCGACCTCTTCACCGGGGGCGACATCGCCCCGGGCACGCGTCTGCCTCCCGAGCGCCAGCTCGCCGCGACGCTCGAGGTCGGGCGCTCGGCGGTGCGCGAAGCGCTCGCGGCGCTCGAGATCCTCGGCATCGTCGACGTGCGCCCGGGCTCGGGCACGTACCTGCGGGGATCGGCGAGCGACCTCCTGCCGCAGACCCTGCGCTGGGGTCTGCTCATCGGCGACCGCAACACGGCCGAGCTCATCGAGCTGCGGTCGGGTCTCGAGATCTACGTCGCCCGCCTGGCGGCCGCACGAGCGGATGCCTCGTCCGTCGCCGCCCTGACGACGGCCCTCGAGGCGATGCGCGCATCGAAGGACGACTTCTCGGCGTTCGCCGCGGCGGACAGCCGCTTTCACCGCGCCCTCTCGGAGGCCGCCGCGAACGGCACGATCGTCGACATGCTGCACGTCGTGCGGTCGCTGCTGCAGGTGTACTCCGACCGCGCCGTGCACGACACCGAGAGCGTGCTGACCGCGATCGAGGAGCACGATGCGATCCTGCGGGCGGTCGCGGCATCCGATGAGAACGCCGCCGCCGCCGCGATGGCGACGCACATGTCGACCGCGCTGCTGCGTCTGAGCGGCGACGCCGCGGGCTGAGCCGGTTCTGCGGGCGGGCCCTCCCACAGGTGCAGGGACCCAGGGTGACAGGCGGATCGGCGATCGCGCGCTGAGACACCGCATCTCTCGTGAGACATCACGTATGCCGTGATGTCTCGCGACGGAAGTGGTGTCTCGATGGCGCCGCACGGCATCCCCGCGTTTGCAATTGGTCAACCGGTTTGTCAATATAGACCCGGGTCCGAGCCGACGACCCGACCGACGGCCACCGACAGAGGAGTCACTGTGGACAGCATCCGCACGACGAAGGCGAGCGCGCGATGACCCGACTCTGGAACGCCCCGGCCGACTTCGCCGACGAGATGATCGAGGGTTTCGTCGCCGCCAACCCCCGGTCGGTGCGCCGCGCGAGCGGCGGCGTCATCCGCAGCACCGTGATCCCCGACGGGCAGGTCGCGGTCGTGATCGGTGGGGGATCGGGGCACTACCCGGCCTTCGGCGGACTGGTCGGACAGGGCTTCGCGCACGGCGCCGCGATGGGCAACCTCTTCGCCTCGCCCTCGGCCCAGCAGGTCTACGCGATCGCGAAGGCCGTCGACCGCGGCGCCGGGGTCTTCCTCAGCTACGGCAACTATGCCGGCGACGTGCTCAACTTCGATGCCGCGCAGGAGAAGCTGCGCGCCGAAGGCATCCCCACCCGGACCGTCACCGTCACCGACGACATCTTCAGCGCCCCGCCCGCCGAGAAGCACAAGCGCCGCGGCATCGCCGGCGACCTCACCGTCTTCCGCACCGCCGCCGCCGCTGCCGAGGCGGGCTACGACCTCGACGGCGTCACCCGCGTCGCCGCCCTCGCGAACGAACGCACCCGCTCGTTCGGTGTCGCGTTCACGGGCTGCACCCTCCCCGGCGCCCCCGCGCCCCTGTTCGCGGTGCCGAGCGGGCGCATGGCGATCGGCCTCGGCATCCACGGCGAACCCGGCATCGACGAGACCGACATCCCCACCGCCGACGGCCTGGCGCAACTGCTCGTCGAACGTCTGCTCGACGAGATACCCGCGGGCGTCCCGGTCGAGGGAGCGCGCGTCGTGCCGATTCTCAACGGACTCGGCTCGCTCAAGTACGAGGAGATGTTCGTCGTCTACCGGCGCATCGCCCAGCTGCTCGAAGCGGCGGGCCTCGTCCTCGTCGACCCGCACGTCGGCGAGTACTGCACGAGCTTCGACATGGCCGGCACCTCGCTCACGCTCTTCTGGCTCGATGAAGAACTCGAACGTCTGTGGGACACCCCGGTCGACGCCCCTGCCTACCGCCGCGGGTCGGTCGTCGCGGCCGCGCAGTCCGACGCGCACGAGGAAGCGGTCGAAGCGCACGAGATCACGCCCGGTGACGACGCCTCGCAGCAGGCGGCGCGCACCGTGAGCGCGGCGCTGCGGGTGATCGTCGACACGATCGACGCCCACGCCGACGAGCTCGGACGCATCGACGCGATCGCCGGAGACGGCGACCACGGCATCGGCATGCAGCGCGGATCGCACGCCGCGCTCGCCGCGGGGATCGCCGCAGCGGATGCCGGGGCCGGCGCGCGGACCAGCCTCGCCGCCGCGGCCGACGCCTGGGCCGACAAGGCCGGTGGCACCTCGGGCGCGCTCTGGGGCGTGATCCTCAATGCCGTCGCCGCACGCCTCGGCGACGCGGGAACACCGGATGCCGCGGCCGTCGCCGCCGGTGTCGCCGAGGGGCTGCGCGGGGTGCAGGAGTACGGCAGGGCCGAGGTCGGCGACAAGACCCTCGTCGACGCGCTGGTGCCGTTCGCCGCGACACTGCAGGCGGGCGCCCGCGAGGGGGAACGGCTGCGGGATGCCTGGGCCTCGGCCGCGGCATCCGCCACCGACGCCGCCGCCGCGACCGCCGATCTGCTGCCGCGGATGGGCCGCGCACGCACCCACGGCGAGCACTCCGTCGGCACCCCCGACCCCGGTGCGATCTCGCTCGCACTGATCGCCACCGCTCTCGGCGAGCTCCTCGCCACCCGGGACTCCACCCGGGATCTCGCCGTACAGGACTGAAGGAAGACGACATGACCGACCAGCTGCGCCTCGTCATCGGCTGCGATGACGCCGGATTCGACTACAAGGAGATCCTCAAGGGCGACCTCGAGCAGAACCCCGGCGTCGTGACGGTGGTCGATGTCGGCGTCGACGCCGACGGGCACACCGCCTACCCGCGCGTGGCGATCGCCGCCGCCGAACTGGTGGCCGCGGGCGAGGCCGATCGCGCGCTGCTCATCTGCGGTACGGGTCTCGGCGTGGCGATCGCCGCCAACAAGGTCGCCGGAATCCGTGCCGTCACCGCGCACGACTCGTTCTCGGTCGAGCGCGCCGTGCTCTCGAACAACGCCCAGGTGCTCACGATGGGCCAGCGCGTCGTCGGCATCGAGCTCGCGCGTCGTCTCGTGCGCGAGTGGCTCGGCTACCGGTTCGACACCACCAGCGCGAGCGCCGAGAAGGTCGCCGTCATCGACGCGTACGAGACCACCGGCGCCTGCTGATGCCGCAGGTCACGGTCGGGGTGAGCCTGAAGACGTACTTCGGGCACGAGCGGGCACGCGCCTGGTTCGACGACGTCGCCGCACGCGTGCGCGACCACGACGCCGTGCGCTCGGGTGCGGTGTCGTTCTTCGTGACTCCGACCTATCTGCAGGTGCTGCCCGCGCTCGCCGCCTTCGCCGGTACCCCGGTGCGCGTCGGCGGGCAGGACGTCTCGGCCGAAGAGCCCGGTGCGTTCACGGGAGAGGTGACCGCCGCCGAGCTCGCCGAGGTCGGTGCCACGGTCGCCGAGATCGGGCACGCCGAGCGCCGCCGCCTCTACGGCGAGACCGATGAGGTCGTCGCCGCGAAGGTGGCCGCGGCGCTGAGGGCCGGGCTGACCCCGTTGCTCTGCATCGGTGAGAGCGAACGGCAGGCACCGACGGATGCCGCGGACGTCGCCGTCGCGCAGCTGCGCTCGGCGCTGACGGATGCCCCCGCCGGCGCCGTGATCGTCGCCTACGAGCCGGTCTGGGCGATCGGCGCCCCCGAACCCGCGCCCCACGAGCACGTGCGCGTCATCGCGTCGGCGTTGCGCGCGGCGCTCGACGCCGATGCCGCACGGGACGGATCGGTCGTGATCTACGGCGGCGCGGCGGGACCGGGGCTTCTCACCGCCCTCGGCGATGCGGTCGACGGGGTGTTCCTCGGGCGCTTCGCGCACGACCCCGATGCCCTCGTCTCGGTGCTCGACGAGGCATCCGTCCTGGCCCGTCGTCGCGAAGGCGGCGCCGCATGATCGGTCTCGGCACCTATGCGTACTTCTGGCAGCACTCCGATCGTGCGCCCGACCAGCTCGGCCTGATCGGCGCCTTCGAAGACACCAAGGCCCACGGCGTCGACCTCTTCCAGATCTGCGACTTCGCGCCGCTCGACACGATGAGCGATGCCGAGGTTCGCGATGCGGCCCGGGCCGCGCGCGACCTCGGACTCACGATCGAACTCGGCACCAAGGGCATCGTGCCCGAGCACCTCACCCGCTATCTGCGTCTCGCCGAGGTCTTCGACGCGCGACTCGTGCGCGGCATGCTCTACGGCCCCGACTCGCGCCCGACGCTCGCCGAGGCCGAGACCTCGCTGCGCAGCAGCATGCGCGCCTTCGAACGCGCAGGCGTCAGCCTCGCCCTCGAGACCTACGAGCAGATCGCCACCGCCGACCTCATCGGTGTGATCGACCGGGTCGGCAGCCCGCGGCTGGGCATCTGCCTCGACCCCGCCAACGTGGTCGCCCGGCTCGAGCATCCGCAGACCTGCACCGAGCGGACCGCGCGACTCGTGAAGAACGTGCACGTGAAGGACTTCGCCTTCGCCCGGCAGGACGACTGGGTCGGGTTCACCTACTCGGGCACCGCCATGGGATCGGGCCTTCACGACTACGCCCACCTGCTCGAGACGGTGCGTCCGCGCGAGCGAGGCATCAACGAGATCGTCGAGCACTGGCTGCCCTGGCAGGGCGACGCCGCGACCACCATCCGAACCGAGCGGGAATGGACCCGCATCACACTCGAACTGCTGAGGAGCACCCCATGACCGACACTTCGACAGCCGCGTCGACCGAGACCGCGACCTACCGGATCGCCGTGATCGGCGCCGGCGGCAAGATGGGCATGCGCGTCTCGAACAACCTCGTGAAGACCGACCACACGGTCTGGTACGTCGAGAACTCGCCGGCCGGCCAGCAGCGCACGATCGACGCGGGACGCGAACTGACGGATGCCGCGACCGCCGTCGCCGACGCCGACATCGTGGTGCTCGCCGTGCCCGACCTCGCCCTCGGACCGGTGACCGCCGACCTCGTGCCGCAGCTGCGCCCCGGTGCGATCGTGCTCACGCTCGACCCGGCCGCGGCCTACGCCGGGTTGCTCACCACGCGCGACGACGTCATCCAGGCCGTCGCGCACCCGTGCCACCCGTCGATCTTCCTGCAGCGCGAGACGCCCGAGCAGTGGGCCGACACCTTCGGTGGAATCGCTGCCCCGCAAGACGCGATCGCCGCGATCGAGAGCGACGACCCCGCCAAGCGGGCCATCGTCGAGGCGACCGTGCGCGCGATCTACGCCCCCGTCATCGACGTGCACTGGGTCACGATCAAGCAGCTCGCGCAGCTCGAGCCGACCCTCGTCGAGACCGTCGCCTGCATGATCGGCGCGCTCCTCAACGAGGCGCTCGACGAGACCGTCAAGACCATGGGCGTTCCCGAGGCGGCGGCGCGCAGCATCCTCTACGGCCACACCCAGGTCGCGCTCGCCAACGGTCTGCGCGGTGACAACCCGTTCTCCGACGCCTGCCTGATCGCCATGGACTACGGCCGCGAGTCGATCATCAAGGACGACTGGAAGAAGATCTTCCGCGACGACGAACTCGACAAGAACCTCGCCCGCATGCTGCACCTCGACCACATCGAGCGGTAGGCCGCGGGGCGGTTTCGAAGGGGCGGCCCTTCGTCTCGCTGCGCTCGCTCAGGAACCGGGGTGAGCGCGCTCGCTCAGGAACCGGGGTGAGCACGCTCGCTCAGGAACCGGTTCCTGAGCGAGGAGCGCAGCGACGAGACGAAGGGCCGCCCCTTTTCGTGCGCGCACGAGACGAACGGCCGACTCACGCGGAAATGTGACGTCATCGGACGGAACGTCCGTTCACGGTGCGGAACGTCGATAGGCACCCGGGCGATCTGACGGTTCTATGGGCGTACCCACCGCACGCCCGAGCGATCCAGGAGCCGCCGTCATGTCCGACACCACCGCGCAGAAGCCCGCCCACACCGTCACCACCGAGCCCGCCGCCCATCGCGTGCGCGTGCTCGCCGGAGACGCCGTGCTCGCCGACTCGACCCGCGCCATCGTGCTGCACGAGTCGAACCACGCCGACCGCTACTACCTGCCGCGCGAAGACGTGAACTGGGACCTGCTGCAGGAGACCGCGTCGACGAGCCACTGCCCCGTCAAGGGCGACGCCGACGACTACTGGGCGCTGAAGAGCGACCCCGCCACCGACGTCGCCTGGTCGTACCCGACCCCGTTCGACTACCTGCAGCCGATCGCCGGCCACGTGGCCTTCTACTCCGAGCGCGTCCAGGTGGACGCCGCCGAACTCCTTCCGCAGTAACGCCTCACCCGACCCCAAGGACACCGCCCATGACCGTTCTCTCCTCGCCCCCGACGGCACGTGTGCCGGGGCGCCGCAGACCCCTCGCGATCGTCGCCGCCCTCAGCGCGACCCTGCTGGCGCTCGCCGGATGCGCGACCGCCACGCCCTCCGACGACACGACGGCGGATGCCGCGTCCGCGGTGTACCGCATCGGCATCAGCGATCCCGGCGCCGAGCTCGACCCGCTGACGGTCGCCGACGGCGACGCGCAGCTGATCACGGGGCTCGTCACGGAGCAGCTCGTGAGCTTCACCGCCGACGGCGAGGCGCTGCCGCGTCTCGCGACCGACTGGGAGGCATCCGACGACGGTCTCACCTGGACGTTCACGCTGCGCGAGGGGGCGACGTTCAACGACGGCGACCCGGTCACCGCCGACGACGTCGTGGCGACGTTCGACGCCCTCATCGGCGACGACAGCATCTCGCCCGCGAAGAGCGCGTTCACCGGCATCCTCGACTCCGTCGCCGCCACCGACGAGGGCACCGTGACGTTCACGCTCGCGCGGCCGTTCTCGGACTTCCCGCGTCTGCTCGCGGGCAACAACACCGGCATCCTGCCCGCCGACTACGAACCCGGCACCTGGCTCGAGAACCCGGTCGGTGCGGGGCAGTTCCTGCTCGAGGACTACGAGGTCGGCCGCAGTGTCACCTACGTCAAGAACCCCGACTACTGGAACGCCGACGAGATCGCCCTCGACGGCATCGAACTGAAGGTCTACAAGGATCCGCAGGCGATCGTGCTCGCGTTCCAGGCGGGGGAGATCGACCGCATCACCGTGTCACCCGAGGTGCTCGCGACCGTGAACGTCGACGACTACGACACCCTCTCGGCGGGATACAGCCACTTCTACGGCATCCACCTCAACGTCACCGAGGCGCCGTTCGACGACGTCACGATCCGGCAGGCGCTGGCCTGGGCGATCGACCGCGATGCGATCGTCGACCTCGTCTTCGGGGGCACGGCCACACCGGGCAACGACTTCCCCGTGCTGCCGGACTACCTGCCCCAGCCGCTCGACATCGAGCAGCGTGCGCAGGACCTCGACAAGGTCGCCGATCTGCTCGACGGGCGCACGGTGTCGTTCACGATCACGACGTCGTTCCAGCTCTACGGCGAGGTGCTGCAGCAGCAGCTCAACGCGATCGACGGCTTCGACGTGCAGCTCGAGGTGCTCTCCGACGAGCAGTACTACGCCGAGGGCGACGACTCTCCCTGGCTGAACGCACCGCTCACCATCACCAGCTGGGGCAAGCGCGTGCCCTCGCAGTACTACTCGCTCTTCTACGCAGAGGGCGCGGCGTGGAACGCCGCGCACTACGCCAACCCCGACCTGGGGACGCTCGTCACCGACTTCGACGCCACGACCGACGAAGCCGAGCGCGAGCAGCTCATCACCGAGATCTCGCAGACGGAGTGGACGGATGTTCCGACGATCATCCCCGCCCTGGTGCGCTCGGAGGTGCTGCAGAACAAGCGGGTCATGGGCGACTTCATCGCCCCGATCGACTTCTGGTCGGGCTACAACTTCGCCGGCATCTCGATCGCGAGCGAGTGACTCATGACCGTCAGCTTCTCGTCGGGCGGGAACGCCGCGACGGCGTCGTCCGCCCGACGGGGGCTGGCGGTCCTCCGTTCCCGGCACAGCCAGGTGCCGCGACTGATCGGGCAGCGCCTCGTCCAGGTGCCGCTCGTGCTGTTCGTGGTGTCGGTGCTGGTGTTCTGGCTGATCGAGGTCGTACCCGGTGATCCCGGTCGCAACGCCCTCGGTCAGTACGCGACCTCCGAGCAGGTGCAGGCGTGGAACGAGGCTCACGGGCTGACCGGCTCGCTGGTCTCCCGCTACTTCGCCTGGCTGTTCGGTTTCGTCACGGGCGACTGGGGCACCAGCCTCATCTACGGCGCTCCGGTGCGAGAACTCGTGCTGGGGCGCCTCGGCAACTCGCTCTTCCTCGGGGCGGTGGCGTTCGTGATCCTGGTGCCGGTGGCTTTCGCGCTCGGCGCGATCCAGGCCCGCCGCGAGGGATCGCGCACCGACCGCACGCTCACGATCGCGCTGATGTCGTTGGCCTCCGTGCCGGAGTTCGTGGTCGGCGTGCTGCTGCTGATCGTGTTCAGCCTGTGGCTCAAGTGGTTCCCGATCCAGTCGTCGATCAGCCTCGACGGCCCTCCGGGCGAGGTGCTGCGGGCGCTCGTGCTGCCGGCGGTCACCCTCGCCCTCGGCTACCTGTCGGTGTTGGCGCGCATGACCCGTACGGGCGTGCTCGACACCCTCGACTCGCAGTACTACCGCACCGCCGTCATCAAGGGGGTGCACGGTCCGCAGCTCGCGGTCGGGCACGTGGCGCGCAACGCGCTCATCCCCACGGTGTCGCTGCTGGGCGTCTACGTCGGCACGCTGCTGGGGGGCAGTGCGATCGTCGAGACGCTGTTCGGTTACCCGGGGCTCGGTGCCCTGCTGGTGTCGGCGACGGTGGAAAAGGACATCTTCCTGCTCGAGTCCGGGGTGATGGTCACGGGGGTCGTCGCGCTGCTCGCGCTCCTGATCACCGACATCGCCCTCGTGCTCATCGACCCGCGCGTGCGCTTCGACGAAGGGGAATGACATGGCACTCACCGATGCGGTGCGCGGTGCCGACCCGGCCGCGATCGACATCATCGAGACGGATGCCGTCGCCACCGGCATCCGTCGTCCTTCTGCATCGCGCTCGCCGCGGCCGCGTCGCTGGGCCGCTCTCCTGCGCCGCCCGACGTTCGTGATCAGCGCGCTCATCGTGCTGTTCTGGGTCGCGGCCGCCGTGGGGTGGCGCCTCGTCGGCCTCGATCCCTTCGCCGACAGCGGCGCCCGCCTGTCGCCGCCGAGCGCCGAGCACTGGTTCGGCACCGACCGCATCGGTCGCGACGTGTTCGCCCGCGTGCTCGCCGGGGCCGAACCGGCGCTGCTCGTCGGACCGATCGGGGCGGCGCTCGCCACCGCTCTCGGGTCGACGCTCGGCCTCATCGCCGGCTACCGCCGCGGCTGGGTGGACCAGCTCTTCATGCGCGGATTCGACGTGTTCCTCACCCTGCCGACGCTGATCTTCCTGCTCGTGATCGTCGGCGCGTTCGGCGGCAGCGCGCCGACGATCATCGTGGCGGTGGGCATCCTCTTCGCCCCGGGCATCGCCCGCATCGTGCGCGCCGCCGTGCTCGTCGAGATGGGCAAGCAGTACGTGACCAGTGCGCGCGTGCAGGGAGAGAGTGCGGTGCGGATCGTCTTCCGCGAGCTGCTGCCGAACGTCTGGCCGCAGGTGCTCGTGCAGGCGACGTTGAGCGTGGCCGGCGCGATCTTCATCTCGTCGTCGCTGTCGTTCCTCGGACTCGCTTCGGCGCCGCCCTCGCCCGACTGGGGGCTCGCGGTCAACGAGAACCGCACCTACCTGCAGGCCGCGTGGTGGACGCTCGCGTTCCCCACCCTCGCGATCGCCTCGCTCGTGGTCTCCCTCAACCTGATCGCAGACAACTTCCGAGAGGTGTTCCGACGATGACCGAACCACTGGTGAGCGTGCGCGGACTGACCGTCGACTACGAGGTCGAGGGTCAGCGGCGGCGGGCCGTCGACGGCGTCGACTTCGACATCGAGCCCGGTGGGTCACTGGGACTCGTGGGGGAGTCGGGGTCGGGCAAGAGCACGATCGCGTTCGCCCTGGCGCGTTACCTGCCGGCGGGGGCCCGGGTGAGTGCCGAGCGGCTGACCGTCGCCGGGCACGACGTGCTCGGTCTCGGACCGCGGGAACTGCGCGAGTACCGTCGAAGCTCGATCGGCTTCGTCTACCAGGAGCCCGCGCGGGCGCTCAACCCCACTCGGTCGGTCGGCAGTCAGGTCGCCGAGACCTACCGGTTGCAGGGGCTGCGCTCGGCGGCGGCGCGTGCGGCGACCATCGCCGCGTTCGCCGACGTCGGCCTGCCCGACCCCGCCTCGTTGGTCCACCGATTCCCGCACGAGCTCTCGGGAGGGCAGCAGCAGCGCGTCGTCATCGCGATGGCGCTCGCCGCGGATCCGCGCCTGCTCATCCTCGACGAGCCGACCACCGGGCTCGACAGCCGGGTCGAGGCCGAGGTCATCGCGCTCGTCGACCGACTGCGCCGGGAGCGCGGCTTCGCCACCCTGCTCATCAGCCACAACCTGCCGCTCGTCGCGAGCCACACCGAGCGGATCGGGGTGCTCGAGCGCGGCATCCTCGTCGAGCACGGTGAAGCCGCGGGCCTCGTCGAGACCCCGCTGCACCCGTACTCGCGTGTGCTGGTGGAGGCGGTGCCCTCGCTCGACGCGCCGTCGCGCCCCGTCGAGCCCGAGCACGCGCAGCCGCTGCTGTCGGTGCGCGGTGTCACGAAGCGCTACGGCGCGCACCTCGCGCTCGACGGCGTCGACCTCGACATCGGCCGCGGCGAAGTGCTCGGCCTCGTCGGCGAATCGGGCAGTGGCAAGACCACGCTCGGCCGGGTGATCGCGGGGCTCGCGCGCTCCGAGGGCACGGTGGAGTTGGACGGTTCGGATGCCACGGACGCGGTGCCCGTGCAGTTCGTGTTCCAGAGTCCCGACGCCTCGCTCAACCCGCGGCGCACCGTGCGGCAGACGCTCACGCGATCGATCCAGCTGCTGCGCGGAGACACCGACGCCGAAGAGCTCGCCCTCTCGACCGGACTCGCGGGCGACGTGCTCGACAAGCTCCCCGACGAACTCTCCGGCGGCCAGAAGCAGCGCGTCGCGATCGCCCGTGCCTTCGCCGGCCGAAGCCCGCTCGTGGTGTGCGACGAACCGAGCTCGGCGCTCGACGTGAGCGTGCAGGCGCGCGTGCTCGACCTGCTCGTCGAGCTGCAGGAGCGCACCGGGGTGTCGTACCTCTTCATCACGCACGACCTCGCCGTCGTCCGCCGCATCGCGCACCGCGTCGCCGTGCTCAACGGCGGACGCATCGTCGAGACCGGAGCGGTCGACGAGGTGCTCGGTACGCCCCGGCATCCGTACTCGGCATCCCTCGTGGATGCCGCCCGCAGCCTGCGCGGCGAGACCACGCGGGGGCTCCGCGACGTCATCGCCGCGTAGGCCCGCGTCCTTCGTCTCGTCGCTTCGCTCCTCGCTCAGGAACCGGGTGTGTCGGGGGGGGGGGTCCGGTTCCTGAGCGAGCGGAGCGAGACGAAGGGCCAGGGTGGGGCCCTTCGACAGGCTCAGGGACCCAGTTCCGAGCGGCCCGCGTTCATAACTCCTCAAGAACGCGTCCGCCGGACCGTGAAACAGCCGAATCCGGCCCGATCCTCCCGATTCTCCGGAGTTATGCGCGACCCACGCAGGTCATCAGGCGAGTTCTGCGGCGATCGCCGCGCCCTCGGCCGCGTCGATGCGGCGCCAGAACTCCACGGCGCGCTCGCGCAGCGCCGGGTCGGTGACCTCGGCGAGCTGCGACACGACCACACCGCGTAACCTCGTTCGGCCGGCATCGTCGAGCACCCGGCGCACGAGGTCTCCGGCCTGACGAAAATCGTCGGCTGGATCCCACGCGCGGGCCTGCGCGGCGAGGTCGTCGTCCCAGCCGGGGGCGGATGCCGTGAACGGCGCGACCGCACGACTCGCGACCCCCTCCTGCACGCGGTGCCGGTGGAAGCGCCAGTAGCTGTCGATGCGCGAGAGCAGCATCGGGTCGGGGCTCGGCCCGATGCCGGGAACGAAGCTCGATGGGGCGAACGCCGACTGCTCGATCTCGGCGACCTCGTCGTCGGGGTTGCGGTCGAGCACGAGCCGGCCGACCTCGATCAGCGGATACGACGCCTTCGACCAGGTCTTGGTGAGGTCGAACGCGTTGAACGGGGCGGTGCGGGCGTCGTCGTCGGGCATGACCTGCACCGACAGCGTCCACGACGGATGCTCTCCTCGGTCGATCGCCGCGCGCAGGTCGTGACGCTGATGGTCGACCTCCGTCGCGTCGATCGCCGAGGCCTCGTCGTCGGAGAGGTTCGAGATGCCCTGGTCGGTGCGCAGGTGGTACTTGACCCAGAACCGCTCACCGGCGGCATTCACCCACTGGAACGTGTGCGACCCGAAGCCGTCCTGGTGCCGCCACGACCGCGGGATGCCGCGGTCGCTCAGCAGCCACGCCACCTGGTGGGCGGACTCGGGGTTGCGGGTCCAGAAGTCCCAGAGCCGGTCGTAGTCGAAGACCGAGCCGTCGCGGTACATCTTGTGGGCGACGACGAGTGAAGCGAACTTCGCCTCGTCGCGCAGGAAGAAGACGGGGGAGTTGTTGCCGACGAGGTCGTACTCGCCGTCCGGGGTGAGGAACTTCACGGCGAAGCCGCGCAGGTCGCGCCAGGCCTCGCGGCTGCCCCGATAGCCGAGCGTCGCCGAGAATCGCACGACGACATCGGTGCGGATGCCGGGCTGGAAGAGCCCCGCGTGCGTGAAGGCGCGCACGTCGCCGGTGGTCTCGAAGAAGCCGAGCGCACCCCCGCCCTTCGAGTGGCGGATGCGCACGGGGACCGGTCCGGGGTCGGCGGCCGGGTAGTCGGCGCGACGTGCGGTGGTCCCCGTGCTCACCGGGTCAGGCCTTTGCGCCGGGGCCGTCGCCCACGGGGCGGATCTCGAGGGAGTCGTAGAACGCGATGTGCCCGCCGATGGGCGTGAACGCGCTGATGGGTTCGGGGTACGACCACGCGACGGGCGAGGCATCCGCACCGTCGGCGAGGGCCCAGTAGTCGCTGGCGACGCCCTTGAACGGGCAGAACGTGGTGTTCTCGACGCGGCGCAGCCGGGTGAGGTCGACGTCGCCGCGCGGGAAGTAGAGCCGCGTGGGCACGTCGACCTCGTGCAGTTCGATGACGTTCGAGCTGGTGGCGATGCGTTCGTCGCCGCTCCAGACCTCCACCGTTCCCTCGTGCGCGGTCAGGTGCACGAGGCCGTCGGTGGCGATGCCGGGGGCGTCGAGCACGGCGGAATCGGTCATGGTGTTCCTCCTTCGGGGTGGCCGGGCGCCGAAGAGGAAGGTCGCGTGCTGGATCACGAGCGTCGCGGTGGGTTCGAGCATCTTCTCCTCCTCGGTCGGATGACACGCCCATCAAAGCCCCGTCGCCCGGATCGCGCGACGATGGTTCCTCTCGGTGACGACACATGACTCCGGATGACGCGCGCGGTCTCCGCGTGACCGGCGTTGACGCCCCGTGAACCGCACCGTTCCGCTCGTCGAGGGGCCGCTCTAACGTGGCGCCATGTCAACCCCGCACACGCCCGCCGGCGTCACCGACTCCCTGCACATCGGTCTGTTCGCGCACCTCGCCGATCATCGCGGCGCGGTCGAGCAGACGTATCTCGACTACCTCGATCTGTTCGTCCATGCCGAGGGGCTGGGCGTCGGGTCGGCGTGGGTGCGTCAGTTCCATCTGGCGAAACCGGATGCCGGTCGGCTGGGTGGCCTGCCGTCGCCGTTCGTGTTCCTGGGCGCCCTCGCCGCGCGCACCTCGACACTGCGGCTGGGCACGGCGGCGATCACGCTTCCGCTCGAGCAGGTGCTGCGGGTGGCGGAGGATGCCGCGGTGCTCGACGCGCTCAGCGGGGGCCGGGTGGAGTTGGGGCTCGCGAACGGCGGACAGCCGCAGACGGCATCCGCGTTCGGCATCCCGCACATCGGCGATCGCACGCAGAGCCGCCGGGCCTATCTCGAGGCCGTCGATCGGCTGGCCGCGGCCCTGCGCGGCGAGGCCGTGACCGTCGACGGCGAGGTGATCGCCCCGGCGCGACCGGACCTCGCCGACCGGATCTGGCACGCGACCCTCACCGCGCAGAGCGCGTACGAGACCGGTCAGCGAGGCGAGGGCGTGCTGATCGGCACCACCCAGGTCGTGCCGGGCGAGGTGTCGGCCGAGGCGTACCACCGGGGTCTCGCCGAGGGGGCGGTGCCGCGGCTCGGGCTCTCGACGTGGATCTTCCCCGGCCGCACGCGTGAGGAGGCCCTCGCCCAGGCCGAGGAGGGGCTGATCGCGAAGTGGCAGTGGGCGCGGGACTTCCTGCCCCAGGCCGACTCGACCGCGCAGATCGCCGAGCGCCTCAACCTGCACTACGGCACGGCCGACGACATCGCGGCGTCGATCGCGACCCACCCGGCGTTCGCCCACACGACGCAGATCCAGTTGCAGCTCGATGGCCTCTACCGTTCGCTCGAGCAGCAGAAGGACGCCCTCGAGCTCTTCACCTCCGACGTCGCACCGGCGCTGAACGCGGCGATCCGGCGGGAGGTGGCCGCATGAGCCGCCCGCCCCTCGTCTTCGCGGCCGGCGTGTTCTACCCGGGCGGCGAGCACATCACCGGCTGGAGGTCGGGCGCCGACGCGTCGTCGTACCTCGACCTCGACTACTGGACCCGCTTCGCGCAGACCGCCGAGTCCGGGCGCTTCGCGACACTGTTCCTCGCCGACGAGCTGTATGTGTGGGATCGGTTCCGTTCGGGCATCGAGCACGGCACCAACGTGCGCCTCGAACCGTTCACGCTGCTCAGCGCGCTCTCGCAGCTGACGACGAAGATCGGCCTCGCCGCCACGGTCTCGACCACCTACAACGAGCCGTATCACGTGGCCCGCAAGCTCGCCTCGCTCGACCACCTCAGCCACGGCCGCGCGGCATGGAACCTGGTCACCAGCGCGAGCGACGAGGAAGCCCGCAACTTCGGCCGCGACACGCACCTCGACCACGGCATCCGCTACGAGCGCGGTGCCGAGTTCGTCGACGTCGTGAACGGTCTCTGGGACGGCTGGGACGACGACGCCTTCGTCTTCGACAAGAGCTCCGGGCGTTACGCCGACCGCTCGAAGCTCCACGTGCTCGAACATCGCGGCGAGCACTTCGCCGTGCGCGGCCCGCTCAACATCCCTCGCCCGGTGCAGGGGCATCCGCCGCTGTTCCAGGCCGGGGCGTCGGAGGCCGGCCGAGCGTTGGCGGGTCGCACGGCGGATGCCGTCTTCACCCTCGGCGGTGGATCGCTCGCCTCGGGTCAGAAGCTCTACGACGACTACAAGCGGCGGGCGCTCGCCGCAGGCCGCGGGGCCGACGATCTGAAGGTGCTGCCGTGGTTCTCGCCGATCATCGGCGACACCGAAGCGGATGCCGAGGAGCGGTTCCGCGAGCTCGCCGAGCTCACCCCCGAGCGGGTGCAGGTCGACCTGCTCGCGCACTACCTGGGCGTCGATCTGGGCGAGCGCGACGTCGACGAGACGTTCACCTTCGACTTCGATCACGAGGGGTTCAACCAGTCGAAGTCGGGGTACAAGGCGATCGCCGACCTGCTCGCGCAGCGCCCCTACACGCTGCGGGAGCTGGCGTGGGAGGTGCTGCGCCGCCGCTTCACCGTCGGCACGCCCGACACCCTCGCCGCCCACCTCATCGAGCGGTACGAGAACGGTGCGGCCGACGGGTTCATCCTGATGGCGCCGACCCTTCCCGACACCCTCACCCGGTTCGTCGAGCACATCGTGCCCCGCCTGACCGATCACGGAATCTACCCGGGGGAGTACGCGGGCGACACCCTGCGCGAGAACCTCGGCCTCGCCCGCCCCGCCGGAAGGTACGCCGCATGACCCGTCGACTGCTCCTCGCCGCTTTCCTCTTCCACCCGGGAGGGTCGCACGTCTCGGGCTGGCGTCACGACGACGCCGAGCCGCACCGGCACGTCGACATCGACTACTACGCCGACTTCGCGCAGACCGCCGAGCGCGGCATCTTCGACACGCTCTTCCTCGCCGACGGGCTGTACTTCTGGGATCGCTTCACCTCGGGGATCGACCACTACGGTCAGACCCGGCTCGAACCGCTCACGCTGCTGTCGGCGCTCGCCGCGCGCACGAGCCGGATCGGGCTCGCGGCCACGGTCTCGACCAGCTACAACGAGCCGTACCACGTGGCCCGCGCGCTCGCCTCGCTCGATCACATCAGCCGTGGACGCGCCGCCTGGAACCTCGTCACCTCGCGCTACCCCGAGGAGGCCCGCAACTTCGGCGGCGATGCGCACCTCGACCACGCGCTGCGGTACGAGCGCGGGCGGGAGTTCGTCGACGTGGTGCAGTTGCTCTGGGACAGTTGGGCCGACGATGCGATCCTCGCCGATCGCACGAGCGGGCTGTTCGCCGACCCCGAGAAGCTGCACGTGACGGATCACCGAGGCGATCACTTCGCGGTGCGCGGGCCCCTCAACATCGCGCGACCTCCGCAGGGGCATCCGCTCCTCTTCCAGGCCGGCGGGTCGGAGGCCGGGCAGGAGCTGGCGGCGGCGACCGCGGATGCCGTGTTCGCCCGCTCGCTGCCGCTCGCCGAGGCGCAGCGGTTCTCCGCCGGGCTCAAGGCGCGTGTGGTCGCCCACGGGCGCGACCCCGGAGACGTCGCGATCCTGCCGCAGTACCGCCCGGTCGTGGGCGAGACGACGGCGGATGCCCGGGCCGAGGCCGCACGCATCCTCGCGTCGACACCCGACGCGTTGATCGTCGAAGACGTCGCGCACTCGATCGGGCAGGTGCTGGGCCCGGACCCGGATGCCGTGATCGCAGTGGAGTCGGATGCCGCGGGCGGTGTCGCCGCCGGCATCGCCAACGAGTCGAAGTCGCCGAACCGGCGCCTCGCGCGGCTGCAGGCGGGGGAGCGCCTGACGGCGCGGGAGCTGTACGCCGAGTCGTTCTGGGAGTCGGTGTCGGTGGGTACGGCGTTCGAGATCGCCGACGACATCCAGGAGCGCTTCGAGACCGGCGCCGCCGACGGCTTCGTCGTGCAGGCGCTCACGCAGCCGACCGGGTTCCGCGAGTTCGTCGACCAGGTGGTGCCCGAGCTCCAGCTGCGGGGCCTCACCCGGCGCGCGTACGAGGAGAGCACGCTCGGCGAGCGGTTCGGTCGCGCGCGGCCCGAGCGCCGGGTGCCGGAGTCGGTGCTGTCATGAGCGGCCTCGGATTCAGCACGCGGCAGCTGCACGCGGGGGAGCGGTACGACGGGCCGCACGCGCCACGCGCGACACCCATCCACCTCAGCGCGGGCTTCGTGTTCGACGACTTCGATCAGGCGCATGCGCGCTTCGCGGGCACCGACGACGGCTTCAGTTACACGCGCGTGGGCAACCCCACGAACGCCGCCGCGGAGCGCCGCATCGCCGATCTCGAGTCGGGCTCCGGGGCACTGCTCGTCGGCAGCGGACAGGCCGCGGTCGCCACCACGATCCTCGCCCTCGTCTCGACCGGCGACCACGTGCTCTCCTCGTCGAGCATCTACGAGGGGACCCGCGAACTGCTCCGCGACGACCTCGCCCGCCTCGGTGTGACCGTCGACTTCATCGCGGAGCCGAACGACCTCGCGGCGTGGGAGCGCGGCATCCGTCCGAACACCCGTGTGGTGTTCGCCGAATCGATCCCCAACCCCAAGAACGACGTGCTCGACGTCGCCGCCCTCGCCCGCCTCACCCGTCGGCACGCGATTCCGTTCGTCGTCGACAACACGCTCGCGACGCCCTATCTGCTGCGGCCCCTCGAAGACGGCGCCGACATCGTCGTGCACTCGGCGAGCAAGTTCCTCGCCGGTCACGGCACGGTGCTGGGCGGGGTCATCGTCGACGGCGGAACGTTCCCGTGGGCGGCCCACGCCGACGCCTACCCGCAGATCGCCCGCACGCCCGGGCCCGACGGACTCACCTTCGCCGAGCGCTTGCCGCACGCGGCGTTCCTCGACTTCGCCCGCCGCGTCGCGATGCGGTACGGGCCGGTGCCGTCGCCGCTCAACGCCTTCCTCATCCTGCAGGGGATCGAGACGCTGTCGCTGCGCGTGCAACGGCAGTCCGACTCGGCACTGCACCTGGCGCGCTGGTTGGAGGGGCATCCGCAGGTCGAGTCGGTCGACTACAGCGGGCTGCCGTCGAGTCCGCACCACGCCGTCGCCCGCCGCTACCTCACCCGCGGATTCGGGGCGGTGCTCGCCGTCACCGTGCGCGGTGGGGTCGACGGGGCTCGCGCCTTCACGAACGCCCTGCGCGTCTTCACCCGCATGACCCATCTCGGCGATGTGCGCTCTCTCGTACTGCACCCCGCCACCACCACGCACGTGCTGCGCGATGCCGACGAGCTCGCCGCCGCCGGCATCCACCCCGGTCTGCTGCGGTTGTCGATCGGGTTGGAAGACCTCGACGACCTCGTCGCGGATCTCGACCGGGCGCTCGGTGCGGTCGCGGGGGTCGCGGGGGCGTCATCGGCGCAGGCGGAGGTGCCGGTGGTGGAGGCGGTCGCACCTCGGCGGCTGCTCGCGGTCTGAGCGGAGCATCCGCCCCTCGTGTTCGGCCCGCGCCGTTCATAACTCCTGAAAACCGCGGCCGCGAGGAGCCGCACGGCCCGGATCACTGCCGAAACCCTCACTTTTTGAGGAGTTGTGAACCGGCCTGCGGTCATAACTCAGGACGAACTGGGGTTCGAGGCCCCGAAACGGCCCGTTCGTGCCCGTGGCGGGCCGTTCGTCCTGAATTAGTGTCGGCCCCGCTCGGGCACTTCGCCGAGCCGACCAGGCGGATCGGGTCAGGGGCGTACGCGCACCGTGCGGGCCTCGAACGACACCAGGTCGCCGTCGTGCAGCTGGCGCCCGCGGCGGCGGTCGACCTCGCCGTTGACCTTCACGAAGCCGTCGATGATCGCCTCTTTCGCGTCGCCGCCGGAGTCGATGAGTCCCGCGAACTTCAGGAACTGGCCGAGGCGGATCACCTCACCGCCGATGGAGACGTCGTCGATAGCGCTCATCCCTGCATCGTATCCGCCCCGGCGCGGGCCTCAGTCGTCGAGGTCGGTGCCGACGACGGCGAAGGCGCTGTCGACGTCGATGTCGATCGAGCGGTTGTCGCTCGTGAGCACCGACACGTCGTAGGGGCTGACGCTGTCGTCGTCGACGTCGAGGTCGGTGATGCGCCCCTCGGCCTCGTCGAGCGCCGCGGCGACGAGCGAGCGGATGGTCGCCTCGTCGAGGGTCAGCGAGGGCCCGGTGTCGTCACCGTCGGCGGCATCCGTCGACACGATGCTCGTCGCGAGGTCGGCGGTGACGCGCACCTCGGACTCGTCACCGGATGCCGTCTCGAGCGTGACCTCCCACGAGCCGTCGCGTTTCGCGTCGATCGAGGTGACCTCGCCGTCGGCGGCGCCGCGGGCGGCATCCGCGATCTCGACGATCTCGTCGGCGGAGTCCGAACCGATGCCGGTCACGGGGCCGCCCTGCTGCGGTGCGCCGTCGTCGGAGCGGTCGTCGCCGCGGTCGTCCTGTCCGCGGTCGTCTCCGCGGTCGCCGTCGTGGCGCTGGCCGTCCGACATCGAGGGGCGGTCGTCGTCGTCACCGAAGTCGTCGCCGATCGCCGCTCCGATGGCGACACCGCCGCCGGCGAGCACCACGGCCGCGGCGATTCCTCCGCCGATGAGCAGAGCGCGCTTGCGTCCCGGCTTCGGGGCGGGAGCGGCAGGGGCGGCGGATGCTTCGGCCGAGGGTGCGGTCGGTGCGGGCGTCGTGGCATCCGTCGTCGGGGTCACGGGGACCGTCGGAGCGTCGGGCGTGGACTCGGGCGTCTGGTCGGGGTTCGGGGTGTTGTCGTTCATGGCTTCATGCTCCCGCGACACCGCTGAAGCCACCCTGAAGCGTCCTGAAGCGGTCTTCAGGAACGCGGCTCCGTGCAGTGGGCCCTTCGACAGGCTCAGGGACCCGTCGCGCTGGGTCGCTGACGGAACTGGGTCGCTGAGCCTGTCGAAGCGTCCCGCCCCGACAAACCGTGCCGCTATCGCGCGAGCGGCAGCGTCACGACGAACCGAGCGCCGCCCCAGCGGGAATCGTCGACGGCGACCGTTCCACCCGAGGCCGCGGCGATACCCCGCACGATCGCGAGCCCGAGTCCGCTGCCGCCGGCGTCGCGGCTTCGCGCCTCGTCGAGGCGCACGAAGCGTTCGAACACCCGCTCCCGCTCGTCGACCGGCACACCCGCGCCGTCGTCCTCGACGGTGACGAACACGTACCCGTCGGCGGGTGCGACCGCGATCGCCACGCAACCCTGCGCGTGCCGGGCCGCGTTGTCGGCGAGGTTGCGCAGCAACTGCCCGAGCAGGCGCGGGTCACCCTCGACGCGGGCGGCGCGGATGCCGGACCCGTCGACCTCCATCCCCGAGGAGCGCAGTCGCCGCACTTCGCCGAGCGCGATGTCGTCGAGGTCGACCGGCTCGTGCACCGAGCCGGCACCCTCGTCGAGGCGGGCGAGCAGCAGCAGCGATTCCACGATGCCCTGCAGCCGCAGACCCTCGTCCGACACGACCTCGGCCAGTTCGCCGATGCTCGTGGTCGAGGGGTGGGCCTGGGCGAGCTCGGCGTGCTGGCGGATCACGGCGAGGGGCGATCGCAGTTCGTGCGAAGCATCCGACACGAATCTGCGCTGAGCCGTCGCCGACGCGTCGAGCCGATCGAGCATCCCGTTCATGGTCGACGCGAGTGCCGCGATCTCGTCGGCGGAGTCGGGCACCGCCACCCGGTGGTGCAGGCGCTCGGCGGTGATGCCGTCGACCTCCTCGCGGATGCGACTGACCGGCCGCAGCGCGCGTCCGGTCACGAGCCACGTCGTCACGGCGACGAGCAGCAGCAGCAGCGGAACGGCGACGGTGAGCAGAACCGCGACGGTCGACAGTGTCTCGGCGTCGTTCTCGACCGAGACGGCGAGCACGAGGGTCCGGTCGTCGTCGAGGTCGTCCGAGAGCACGAGCATCGGTTCGTCGTCGATGGTCATCGTGATCGCGTCGTCGGTGACGGGCAGAACGGTCGAGCTGAGGGCATCCCGCGCCTCTTCGCTGGCGGCGCGCACCGATCCGTCGTCGGCGATGATCTGCACGATCTCGTCGTCGAGCCCGGCGAGCCCGCCGAGACCGCCGGCGCCGTCGGGCCCGCGACCGCCCGGCTGGTCGAGCCGCTCGGCGAGCTCGTCGAGGCGCTGCTCGGCGGAGCGCTCGGTCGCCGAATGGATGCTCCCGCTCAGGATGCCGTAGAACGACACCGCGCCGATCGCCAGCGCCACCGCCACGACGACCGTCGCACCGAGCGTGGTGCGCCCGCGCACCGACCGCCAGCCGCGCCTAGCCACCGTCGGCCGCCAATCGATATCCGGCGCCGCGGATCGTCTCGATGGCCTCGCGGTCGAAGGGCTTGTCGACCTTGCGCCGCAGGTGGCCGACGTAGACCTCGACGATGTTCGGGTCGCCGTCGAAGTCGTCGTCCCACACCCCCTCGATGAGGGTGCGCTTCGAGATCACCTGCCCGCGGTGGCGCATGAGGTACTCGAGCACCGAGAACTCGCGGGCGGTGAGGGTGATCGGTGTCTCGCCGCGCCAGACGTCGTGGGCGGCGGGGTCGAGGCGCAGGTCTCCGGCTTCGAGCACGGCCGGGCGTGCGACCGCCCCGCGGCGCACGAGGGCGCGGATCCGGGCGACGAGGATCGCGAACGAGAACGGCTTCGTGACGTAGTCGTCGGCACCGGTCTCGAGGGCCTCGACCTGGTCCCACTCGCCGTCCTTGGCGGTGAGCATGAGCACGGGCGTCCAGTTCTCCTCGGCGCGCAGCGCCTCGCACACCTTCCACCCGCTCATGCCCGGCATCATCAGGTCGAGCACGATCGCGTCGTAGCGGGTCTCGCGGGCGCGCCAGAGCCCATCGACCCCGTTGTGGGCGACGTCGACCGCGAACCCTTCGGCTTCGAGCCCGCGGCGCACGGCGTCGGCGAGACGCACCTCGTCGTCGACCACCAGAATGCGCATGCCTCCAGTGTGCTGCCTTTCTGCTGAAGCGCGGCTGAAGTCGGGTGCAACCGGGTTGCCGGGGTCGCCTCGCCCGCACAACTTCGGAGATCGTCGCCGACACGCCGGCCGGGCGCCCCCGGCATCCGGCGTGTCGTGTCGGGTCTCCGAAGTTGTGCGGGTGGTGGGGGTCGGATGCCGGAGACGAAGGGGCGGACGGATGCCAGGGGCGACCCGGGTAGCCTGAACAGATGTCCGAGACGCCCCCGTTCAGCCCCACGGTCGCGCTGCTGACCGTGACGGCGGCGTGGCAGGCGGCGTTCGCCGAGGCGCTGAAACCGGTGGGTCTCACCTCGCGCACCTACGCGCTGCTCGGGCACATCCGCGCCATGCCGGGGCTGTCGTTCAGCGAACTCGCGCGCCGCTCGCGCATCACGGCACCGAGCGCGCACGTCGCGGTGGCGGGACTCAAGAAGGACGGACTCGTCGAAGACGACACCGAGCGAGCGGGCGCGGCCTCGCACCTGCGCGTGACGCGCGCGGGCGACCGGCTGCTGGCGGATGCCGGGGCACGCATCGCCGCCCTCGATGCGGAGTTCGCGGCGAAGCATCCGTCGCTCACCGAGGCGCTGCGCGCCCACGTCGCCGACCTGATGCGCGCCCCGCGCTGAGCCGCACCCCGCGCTGAGCCGGCCCCTCCTTCGCCGAGACACCACTTCCGCCGTGAGACACCACGTCGCTGATCATGTCTCGCGACCGAAGTGCGGTCTCGCCGCCCGTAAACCTTTAGCTAGACTAAAGCTATGGAGAACATCCTGCTCGCCGCGCACGTGCTCGCCGGCATCCTCTTCGTCGGCCCCGTCGCCGTCACCACCAGCCTCTTCCCGCGATTCGCGGCACCGGCCACCGGCACCGGAGCGGATGCCGTCGCCACCGCGCCCGCCGTCGCGACGGTGTTGCACCGGATCACCCGGGTCTACGGCATCCTGGCCCTTGTCGTTCCCGTGATCGGACTCGTGCTCGCGGCCGTGCAGGGGCGTCTCGGCGAGATCTGGATCACGATCGCCATGGTGCTCACCGCCGTCGCCGGTGCGCTGCTCGCGCTGCGGATCGTGCCCGCCCAGCGCGACGCGCTCGCCGGCACCCTGGATGCACGCGGCCTGCGCACCATGCGCATGCTCACCGGAGTCTTCAATGTGCTCTGGGCCGCGGTCGTCGTGCTCATGATCGTGCGACCGGGTGCCGCATGAGGCCCGTGCTGCGGGTGCTCGAGGTGCTGTCGGTGCTCGAGCTGCTGAGCATCGCGGTGCTGTTGATCAACCTCGCCACCGTGCACATCGACGGGGTCGCCTCGGTGATCGGTCCGGTGCACGGCGCGCTGTTCCTGGCGGTCGCCGTCACGGCGCTGTTCGCGCGCGACCTGATGCTGCGCACCCGCCTGATGGCTCTCATCCCGGTCGCCGGCGGTGTGCTCACCCTGGTCAACGTGCGACGAGAGGCCCGCCGGTGAGTGTGCGGCACTTCTTCCGGCGCCCGCCGGCGGTGACCTCAGAAGAGGCGCAACGGCTCATCGCCGAGGGCGCCCTCGTGATCGACGTGCGACGTGTGCAGGACTGGCGCCGCGCCCACATCCCGGGTTCGATCCACATCCCGCTCGGCGAGCTCGAAGGACGCGCCGACGAACTCCCCGACGACCGGATGCTCCTCACCTTCTGCACGGGAGGGCTGCTGTCGAGCGGCGCCGCGAACCTGCTCGCCGAGCTGGGCTTCGAGGCGACCAACATGGCGCGCGGGCTCATCGACTGGCGCGCCGCCGGGGGAGAGCTGGTGAGCGGGGAGTAGCGCGGGGCGGGGCCCTTCGACAAGCTCAGGGACCCAGGTTGTGGGGCCCTTCGACAAGCTCAGGGGCCCGCTAGCACTGGGTCGCTGAGCTTGTCGAAGCGTCCCGGCCCGAGGAGCCCACCTCATCCGAGGAACGAGAAGAACTCCCGGCGCGCGGCGCTGAGATCGGTGCCCTCGCGAGTCGGGTGCACGCGGTTGGTGAGCAGCACGCCGAAGGCGCCCGAGCGCGAGACCGCGAACGCGGTGCCCGTGAAGCCGGTGTGGCCGACGGCATCCGCCCCGCCCATCCAGGCCGCGTCGCGCACGCGCAGGCCGAGCGCCTGTCCGTACCCGGCATCGGCGGTCGCGGCGGGCGTCGTCATCAGACGGATGCCGTCGGCCGACAGTACGCGTCCGCCGGCGCCGACCCCGTCGTCGCGGATCATGCGCGCGAGCGCCGCCACGTCTTCGACCGTCCCGAACAGCCCGGCGTGACCCGCGGGGCGGCCGAGGGCGTGAGCTAACTCGTCGTGCACCTCGCCGCGCACGAGCCCGCGATGCGGCTGCCTCTCGGTCGCCACCGCGAGGTCCGCCGAAGGCTGCCAGGTCACTGACGATGCGCCGAGCAACCCCGCGATCTCGGCGACGTGCGCGTCCAACGCCCGCCCCGAGACCCGCTCCACGATCTCGCCGACCGCGATGAATCCGACGTCCGAGTAGCGGTGCACCGAGCCCGCTGACGCGACGAGCGGCGACCGGAGCACCGCCGAGCGCAGCTCCTCCCCGGTGAGTCCCGTCCGCCACATCCGCCCCTCGGCCGGCAAGCCCGATGTATGCGTGAGCAGTTGCCGCAGCGTCACGCCATCGGCCTCCGAGCCGACGGGCACGAACGACCGCACGGGCTCGTCCAGCCCCAGCAGCCCGGCGTCGACGAGCCGCAGCGCGGCGACGGTCGTGAACGTCTTGGTGAGCGACGCGAGGTCGAACAGGTGCGCCGGGGTCAACGGCATCCGCTCGTCATCGGCGGCGGAGCCGAGCACCACCGCATCGTCGTCGATCGACCGCAGCGATGCCCACGCCGAGCCCGGAGCGCCGTTCACCACGCGCGACTCACTTGCTCATGCCGGAGGTGAGGCCGTTGACGATCTGCTTCGTGGCCAGCAGGAACAGCACGACCAGCGGGATCGTGGCGATCGTGAGACCCGCGAACAGCTGCGGCCAGTCGGTGGAGTACTCGCCGAAGAAGCGGGTGAGCCCGACGGGCAGCGTGTACGAGTCGCGGTCGCGCAGCAGGATCAGCGGGTAGAAGAAGTCGTTCCACACGGGCACGAAGCGGAAGACGATCACGGTCGCGAGCGCCGGACGCACGAGCGGCAGCAGGATCTGCACGAAGGTGCGGAACGGACCCGCGCCGTCGATGCGCGCCGCCTCTTCGAGCTCGATCGGCAGGGCGCGGAAGAAGACCGTCAGCACGAAGGTCGTGAACGGGATGCCGAGGGCGCCGTACACGAGGATCAGGCTGAACACGTTGCTGGTCATCTTGAGCGAGTCGAGCAGATAGAACAGCGGCAGGATCGCGAGGTGCACCGGCAGCATGAGGCCCGAGAGGAACACCGCCTCGATGCCCCGGAAGAACTTCGCCCGCGCCCGGGCGAACGCGTAGGCGGCGAGCACCGACACGACGGTGGTCACGATGACCGAGCCGACGGTGACGGTGATCGAGTTGACGAAGTAGGTGTCGAAGGATGCCGTGATCCACGCGTTCTGGAAGCTCGTGAACGTCGGCGGCACGGGCAGGCCGAGCGGCTCGGTCGCGATCTGCTGCTGGGTGCGCAGCGAGTTGTTGACCATGAGCAGCAGCGGGCCGATCGCGACGAGCGCGTATCCCCACAGGAACACGTTCGCGAACAGGCGTCCGATGAACGGGGTGTCGTTCGTGCGGCTCGACCGGCGTCGGGGCGCGGCGGGGCGACGGCCCGAGACGATGGCCTCGGTGGTCGGCTCCGGGCGGGTTTCGGTGGCGGTGCTCATCAGAACAGCTTTCGTTCGGCGCGACGCATCGTCGAGGTGATCACGACCGAGATCACCATGATGAAGATGAAGAGGACCGTCGCGAGCGCGGAGGAGACGCCGATCGAGTTCGGGTTGCCCGACTCGAAGGCGGTGCGGTAGAAGAGCAGCATCATCACGTCGGTCGACCCGGCGGGGGCACCGTTGGATCCGGCGAGGGCGAACGGGATCGCCATCGCCTCCATGCTGCCGATGAAGGTGAGCACGGTGATGATGCCGATCGTGGGCGTGAGCATCGGCAGGGTGATGTAGCGGAAGCGCTTGGCGGCGGTCGCGCCGTCGAGCGACGCGGCCTCCTCGATCTCCTCGGGGATGCCGCCGAGCGCCGCGCCGTAGAGCAGGATCGGGAAACCGAGCCACTGCCAGGCGCTCACGAGCACGATCACCCAGATCGCGAGCTGCGGGTCGCCGAGCCACGGCAGGGCCAGGCTCTCGAGGCCCACGCCGCGCAGGATCGCGTTGACCGGACCGAACAGCGGAGACAGCATGAGCGACCACAGGTAGCCGATGACCATCGGGCTCACGAGGTAGGGGAGCGCGAAGATCGTCTGGAAGAAGCGCTTGGTGCGCTTGCGGCGGTGCAGCAGCGTCGCGATGCCGAGGCCGAGCGAGTTCTGGAAGACGAGCGCCCCGGCGAACAGCAGCAGGTTGTGCCCGAACGCGTTCCACAGCTCGGAGGCGTACGGCTCCTTCGTGAGGAGCGTGATGTAGTTGGCGACGCCGGCGAAGCCGCCCTGCTTGGTGCCCTGCCAGTCGAAGAACGAGTAGCTGAGCGCGGCGAGCATCGGGTAGAGGATCAGCACCGCGAAGAGCACGGCCGCGGGCAGCACGAACAGCGCCGCCGTGGGGGTGCTCAGCGCGATGCCCGCGCGGGTGCGGCGCTTCGGGGCGCCCGAGGTGGCGGGGTCGCGCCGGAGGGGGAGGGTCAGGGCCATGGTGTGTCTTTCGCTCCGCGAGGGGGCGCCGGATCGACGCCCCCTCGTGTTCGGATCAGGAACCCGGGGTGAACCAGGTGGAGACCCCGGACTGCAGGTCGGCGCCGAGCTGCTCGGGCGTCTTGTCGCCGAGGAACATCGCCTGGATGTCCGGGCCGAGCACTGCGGTGCCGGTCGGGTCGCCGTAGCGGAAGTCGACGAGCAGCAAGTACGGCGCCGGGTTGGCGGTGTACGCCTCGTTCATCTCCTGCATGAGCGGGTCGGAGTAGGTCACGCCCGGGAGCGCCGAGAACTGGTCGACCTCGTCGGCGACGAGCTGGCCGAACTCCTTCGTGGTCATCCAGTTGAGCAGCTCGGTCGCGGCATCCTGGTTCTCGCTCGCGGCGTTGATGCCGAAGCTGCCGTCGGCGTAGCCCGGCGTGACCGCGTGGTCGAGGGCGCTGCCGGGGGCCGGCGGCACCTCGTACACGCCCCACTCGGTGTCGGGCGCCGAGTTCTGGAACGTCGGCAGGTCGAACGAGCCGCCGGGCCACTGCGCGGCCTGGCCCGAGGTGAACTGCAGCACGGCGTCGGCGACGGCGATCGCGTTGACGTTCTTGTCGAGGTACTTCTGCATGTCCTGCACGATCTGCAGCGACGACACGTAGGCGGGGTCGGTGAAGTCGGTCTCGCCGGCGAGCACCTTCTCCTCGAAGTCGGCGCCGCCGTAGTTGGCCGAGCCCACGATGTCGTGGAACATCGGCAGCACCCAGTCCTCGCGGGCGCCGAGCGCCATCGGCGTCACGCCCTCGTCGAGCAGGGTGTCCTGCAGCTCGATGAACTCGTCCCAGTCGGTGGGCTCCTCGAGGCCCATCTCGTCGAACATCGTCTTGTTGTAGAACATCTGCATGGTCTGGTACGCGAAGGGCACGCCGTAGGTGGCCCCGTCGTCCTTGCCCTGAGCGGCGCGCAGCACGGTCGGGTCGAACTGGTCGAGACCGTCGACGATGTCGTCGATCGGCACGATCTGCTCCGACTGGATCGCGGGCTGGATGCCGCCGTAGGCGCGCAGCATGGCGATGTCGGGTCCGTCGCTGCCCTCGAGGCCGGTGGCGAGGATCTGGTTGTACTCGGTGGGCTGGTAGCCCTCGAACTCGATGGTCACGCCGGGGTGCGATTCCTCGTACTTGTCGAAGACGGCTTCCCACTTCGGCGACGAGGATGCCTGCCAGGACCAGATCTTGAGGGTGACCTCTTCGCCGTCCCCGTCACCGCTGGACGCGGCGGGAGCGCAGCCCGCGACGGCGAGCCCGGTGACGAGAAGGCCCGCGGTGAACGCGAGTCGGGTGGTGCGGTGTCGCATGGGAATCCTCTCGGTTGATGAGAGCCGTCGGACGGGACCGGGGCGCTCTGCTGTGAATGCCTCTGCCCTACTTTGGGCAATGAGTTACAGAAGATCAAGGGCTTTCTGAAAATTCCTTTCACTTATTGATTCGAATCTGCAATCCTTTTGGCGTGACCACCAGCGCGATGACCGCCATCCACCAGAGGCTCTCCGTGCTCACGCCCACCGAGCGCCGGATCGCCTCCCACGTGCTCGCCGATCCGCAGAGCGCGGTCGACAACTCCATCACCCAGCTGGCGCTCGCCGTGGGCACCTCGGTCGCCAGCATCGCCCGATTCACGCAGAGCCTCGGCTTCTCCGGCTACCCCGATCTGCGCCTCGCCCTCGCCACCGAACTCGACCGCACGGCCTCCGAACGTGAGCGCTTCCAAGTGTCCGAGAGCGACGTCAGTCGCCACGACGACGCCCTCACGACCGTGCGCAAGATCGCCTTCGCCGAGGCATCCGCCATCGAGCGCACCGCGCGCCAGATCGACATCGACGTGCTCGAGACGTGCGTCGGCGCCGTGCGCGGCGCTCGCCGCATCGACATCTACGGCGCCGCATCGAGCGGACTCGCCGCTCAAGACCTCGAGCAGAAACTGCACCGCGCCGGACTCGTGGCCCAGGCCCGCACCGATCTGCATCTCGCGCTCACCGGCGCCGCCCTGCTCGACGAGCGCGACGTCGCCATCGCGATCTCGCACTCCGGGCGCACGCTCGAGATCGTGCAGTCGGCCGAGGTCGCCGCCCGTGCAGGCGCCACCACCGTCGCGATCACCAACAACCCGCGCTCGCCGCTCGCGCGGGTCTGCGATCTCGTGCTGTTCACCGCCGTCTCCGAGTCGACCTTCCGCTCGGGCGCGATGGCCAGCCGCATCGCGCAGCTCGCGGTGCTCGACTTCCTGTTCACCCGCATCGCCCAGGCCGACTACGACACCATCGCCGACAACCTCCAGCGCACCTTCAACGCCGTCACCGACCACAGAATCGACTGATCACATGCCCGCCCTGCACCTCGGTATCGACCGACTGATCCGCCGCGACATCCGCCCCGATCTGCTCGCCCGCCTCACCGGCGGCAGGATCGGGATGCTGACGAACGACCTCGCACTCACCTCCGGGCTGCTGCGGGGGAGGGAGGCGCTCGCCGCGACGGGCTTCTCGTTCACGCGGCTGTTCGGACCCGAGCACGGGTTGAGCGGGCGGGCGCGCGAGGGAGAACACGTCGGCGACCTGCGCGATCCCGTCACCGGCGTCGAGGTGCGCAGCCTCTACGGCGATGCGGTGCGGCCGTCGGCATCCGATCTCGACGACCTCGACGTCGTCCTCGTCGACCTGCCCGACGTCGGCGCCCGCTTCTACACGTACATCTGGACGATGAGCCACCTGCTCGAGGCCTGCGCCGATGCGGGCGTCGCGGTCGTCGTGCTCGACCGCCCGAATCCGCTCGGCGGGCGGCTCGATCGCGCGGAGGGGCCGATGCTCGACGAGGGCGCGCAGTCCCTCGTCGGCCGCTGGACGATGCCGATCCGCCACGGCCTCACGATCGGCGAACTCGCCCGGCACTGGGTGCGCACGCGCGGCATCGACGTCGAGCTCGAGGTCGTCGAGGTGGCGGGTCTCACCCGTGATGCGGCGATCGGTGGAGGGGAGGGCACCTGGATGCCGCCGTCGCCGAACCTGCCGAGCCCCACCACGACGCTGCTGTACCCCGGAACCTGTCTCGCCGAGGGCGTGAACGTGTCGGAGGGTCGCAGCACCGCCGTGCCGTTCCGTGTGATCGCGGCGCCGTTCATCGACGGGGAGCGCTACGCCTCCGCCGTCAACGCCGCGGGCCTGCCGGGACTGGCCGCCGTGCCCTACGGGTTCACCCCGCTCGTGCGCGACCACGCGGGCGAGGCGTGCGAGGGCATCATCCTGCACGTGACGGATGCCGAGGCGCTGCGCCCCGTGTCGGCGGGCGTGCGGTTGCTGTCGCTGGTCGAGGAGCTGCACCCGGGCGCGCTCGTCGAGCGCTCGCTCGTGCCGATGCCGGGGGAGTCGGACTGGAGCCCGCTCGAGAAGCTCTTCGGCGTGCGCGGCGCCTTCGCGCAGATCGTCGCGGGCGAGTGGGACGACCCCGCGCGCCTGGCGGTGCCGGACTGGGCGGATGCTGTCGCCGACGACCTCCTGTACGTCTGAGCCCGCCCGCCCCTTCTGCGTCGCTGAGCCCGTCGAAGCGCCCCGCCCCGCACGACTTCGGAGATCCGACGAGACACGCCGCGTCGCGGCATCCGTCCCCCGGCGTGTCGCCCGAGAACTCCGAAGTTGTGCGGGGGCGCGACCGGATCGGATCAGCCCAGGGCGATGAGACGGTCGCGGAGTTCCGAGGGCAGGGCTCGATCGGCATAGACACGTCGCTGCATGCCCGACGTGAGGGCGTAGTCGGCGGGCGCGTCTCCCTCCCAGACCTGCGCGAGACCCACCCGCTCGAGCGTGCGCCACGACGCGCGGTTGTGGGCGAGCACGCGGGCGGTGACGGGCAGATCGGGGCGGGCGGCGGTCGCCGCGGCCAGGCCAGCACGGCCGACCTCGGTCGCGAGCCCGTGTCCCCAGGCGCCCGGAGTGAGCCGGTAACCGAGGTTCCATGCGGCGGCCTGATGCGGTCGGATCGCAGCCCCGCCGATCCCGATGACCGTTTCAGTGTCGAGGTCTCCGAGGGGCGCGCGCAGCCGCAGCAACCACCAGCCGAGGCCGAACTCCGCCCACGACTTTCCGTGATCGGCCGCGCGAGCCCGGCTCTGGGAGATGTCGGTCTCGACGGCCTCCGGCAGATGCGCCCACGTCGCGGGGTCGGACTGCAGCGCGAAGATCGCGGCGACGGTCCGAGCATCCGCGGAGGCGATGGGACTGAGGATCAGGCGGTCGGTCACGGTCTCTTCGAACACCTGCCCACGGTACCCGGGCTCGCGCCGCGGTCTATGCGTAGGCGCGGGTCAGCTGCCGCACGACTTCGGAGATCCGACGAGACACGCCGCGTCGCGGCATCCGTCCCCCGTGTGTCGCCCGAGAGCTCCGAAGTCGTGCAGGAGAACAGCCGTATGCCGTCACTCAGCACGCCGCGAACGCCTTCCGCGCCGCTGCGATCGCGCCCATCGCCCGGGGCCAGCCCACGTAGAACGCCAAGTGCGTGATCGCCTCGACCAGCTCCTCCTCGGTCACGCCGTTGTCGCGGGCGAAGCCCAGGTGGAACTCGAGCTGATCGACGGCCCCGAGCGTCACGAGCGCCGACACCGTGACGAGACTGCGGTCGCGCGGCGAGAGTTCGGGCCTGGCCCAGACCTCGTCGAACAGCACGGCATCCGTGTAGTGGGCGAGGGCCGGGGCGATGTCGCCGACGGAACGCTGTCCGCCCGTCCAGCCGGTCATGCACCGACCGCCCCGTCGAACTCGGCATCCGTCACGTGCTCTTTCCACGTCGTGGTCGCCGCCGGGTCGTCGCCCGCTTCGAGGATCGCGATGTGCTCCATGAAGCAGCCGGGTGCCGCCGCGTGCCAGTGGTCCTGGCCGGGCGGCGTGTAGAGCGTCTGCCCCGGATGCACCTCGATGATGTTGCCGTCGCGGTCGCCGAAACGGGCCACACCCGAGGTCACGCGCAGGTACTGGCCGCGCGCGTGCGAGTGCCAGGCGGTGCGGGCGCCGGGCGCGAAGCGCACGAGGGCGACGGTCGCGCGCTGGCCCGCCTCGTGCGGGGCGGCGATCACGTCGAGCCAGACGTCGCCGGCGAACTGCTCCGGCGGGTTCTTCGTGGTGGGAACGGATGCTTCGATGTTCATGGTGTCTCCTCTCGAAAGCCGACGGTCAGTCCGTCGTCAGCAGCACCTTGGTCGCACGGCGCTCATCCATCGCCTTGTACCCCTCGGATGCCTCGTCGAGGTGCAGCGTGAGGTCGAAGACGACGCCGGGGTCGATCTCGCGGTCCCAGATGAGCTGGATCAGCTCGGGCAGGTAGGCGCGCACGGGGGCGGGCCCGCCGTGCAGGTGCACGCTCGAGAAGAACAGCTCGAAACCGTCGAGCGACACGTCGTGCGAGACGCCGACGTATCCGACGTGCCCGCCGGCCCGGGTCGCGCGGATCGCCTGCTCCATCGACTCCTGCGTGCCGACGGCCTCGATCGTGCTGTGCGCACCGAGTCCGCCGGTCAGCTCCTTGATCGCGGCGACGCCGGCATCCCCCCGCTCCTCGACGATGTCGGTCGCACCGAATCTGCGCGCGAGCGCCTGCCGGTCGGCGTGCCGCGACATCGCGATGATGCGCTCCGCACCGAGCTGCTTCGCGGCGAGGATGCCGAGGAGTCCGACGGCGCCGTCACCGACGACCGCGACGGTCTTGCCGGGGCCGGCTTCGGCGGCGATGGCCGCGTACCAGCCGGTGCCGAGCACATCGGATGCCGCGAGCAGCGACGGCACGAGGTCGGCGGAGGGCTCGCCCGGCGTCTTCACGAGGGTGCCGTCGGCGAGGGGGATGCGCGCGTACTGCGCCTGGGTGCCGACGGATCCCATCATCACCTGGTGCACGCAGCGCGACTGGTAGCCCGCCTGGCAGATCTCGCAGGTGTTGTCGGAGGCGACAAAGGAGCCGACGACGTAGTCTCCGGGCGCGACGGAGGTCACGGAATCGCCGACGGTCTCGACGACACCGATGTACTCGTGGCCCATCCGCTGCCCGTGCGGGGCGAGGGGCTCGAGGCCGCGGTACGGCCAGAGGTCCGACCCGCAGATGCAGGTCGCGGTGACGCGGATGATCGCGTCGGTCGGCTCGACGATGACGGGCATCTCGAGGTCTTCGGTCCGGACATCGCCGGGGGCGTGCATGACGACTCCACGCATCTGGGTGGTCTCCTTCTCTGAGTGGATGCTTCCCACTGTGCGCCTCGCGCGACGGGGGAGGGAGTCCCTGCGAAGGGGTGTACCGGCAGGGCACCCCTCACGCCTCCCGCAGAGGCGACCTGCGACCTACCCTGAAGTCATGGACAACCGATCCGAGGTGCGCGAGTTCCTGATGACCCGCCGCGCACGGCTCACCCCCGAGGCGGTGGGACTCACCGCCGGCACCAACCGTCGTGTCGCCGGGCTCCGGCGCAGCGAGGTCGCGACTCTCGCCGGGGTGAGCGTGGAGTACTACGCGAAACTCGAACGGGGCGCGCTCGCCGGGGCGTCGGCATCCGTTCTCGATGCGCTGTCGCGGGCGCTGCTGCTCGACGAGGCCGAGCGGGCGCATCTGCTCGACCTGGCGCGCGCCGCCGACGGCGTGCCCGCCAGCGGGCGTGCGCGCCGCCGAGCGACGAAGCAGAGCGCCCCGCGGCCGAGTCTGGCATGGGCGCTCGCCGCGATGACGGATGCCGTGGCCTTCGTGCGCGACGCGAACCAGAACCTGCTCGCGACCAACGAGCTGGGCCGCGCGTTCTACTCGCCCGTGATCGGCGATGGCGGGCGCACCCCGAATCTCGCGCGCTTCCAGTTCCTCGACCCCGCGTCGCGGGACTTCTACCCGGACTGGGATCTCTTCGCCAGCATGTGCGTCGGGATCATGCGCGCCGAGGCGGGCCGCGACCCGCACGACAAGGGCATGCAGGATCTGGTGGGCGAGCTGTCGACCCGTAGCGAGGTCTTCCGCGCGTTGTGGGCGGCGCACGATGTGCGGATCCACGGCACCGGCACGAAGCGGTTCCGGCACCCGGTCGTCGGTGAGCTGACGCTCGCCTACGAGGAACTCGCGATCACCGCCGAGCCCGGCAACGTGCTCATGATCTACACCGCCGAACCCGGATCGCCGTCGGCCGAGCGGCTGCATCTGCTCGCCTCGTGGGCGGCGGAGCATCCTCCCGTCGAAGTCGCCACCGAATCCGCGTAAGAAAATCGCACCGGTCTCGTCGTAGTACATGGCGCCGTTCCCTCATCGCGCGCCACGTCTTCGGTCCGTCTCCCCGTCGGACCGGGGCATCACGGAGGGGAGGAGGCTGGGGAGCATCCTCCCCTCCCTCTCCGTTCGGGCCCGCGCGCGGTCAGGGCGCGACGGGGTACTGGCTCGTGATCGCGATCCGGTTCCAGCTGTTGATCACGACGACGAGCCAGGTGACCGCGGCGATCTGCTTCTCGGTCAGCACGTCTTCGGGCGTGATGCCGCGATCGGGCAGACGCCCGTGGTCGCCGATCAGCGTCACCCGCTCGGCGATGACGAGGGCGGCCTGCTCCTCGGGGCTGAAGTACTGCGACTCCCACCAGCCGGCGAGCACGGCCAGTCGGTCGGCGGTCTCGCCGTGCTTCACGGCATCCGCGGCGTGCATGCGCAGGCAGAACGCGCAGCCGTTGAGCTGCGAGGCCCGCACCTTCACCAGTTCGACGAGCAGCGGCGAGAGCCCGGCATCCGTTCCGGCCTCGGCGGCCGTGCCCGCGAACGCGAGCATCGCCTGGTAGGGAGCGGGGTAGGTCTTGCCGATGTTGACGTGCGACACGTTGTCTCCTTCGTCGGCGCGGGGTGCGCCGTCGAAGTGTTGACGCCGTGGCCGGGGGAAGTGTGACGGACGGTGCGCGTATCTCCGGAAGACCTTGTGCCGCCGGCCCCGATTCGGTCGAATCCGGCCCGAACCCTCCGATTCTCCGGAGTCACGCGCACCCCGCGTCCCCAACTCAGGAAGATCAGGGATCGGGCGGTCCGAATCGACTGTTCTCGGTGCGGTTTCGCCCGTTGTTCCTGAGTTGGGTACAGCTCCGGTACCGGTCTGAGCCGGTTGCGGTTCATAACTCCTCGAAAACGAGCCGGCGGAGTCCGAAAGCGGTGCGAACTCGGCGGTTCGCCGATGCTCTTCCGGAGTTATGAACGCGCGACCGCCGAGGCCAGCCCCGCGATCAGCGGATTCTCGTCGAGCGGATCGGTGATCACGGCCGTCACGGCGGCGAGATCGAGCACGGGGAAGCGCGAGACCGCGCCGATCTTCTCCTCGCTCGCGAGCACGATCGTCTCGGCGCAGCGCTCGGCGATGGCGCGCTTGGTGACGGCGTCGTCGAGGCTGCCGGTGGTGAGGCCGTGCTCGGGGTGGATGCCGGTGGCGCCGAGGTAGAACGTATCGGCGGCGAGGTGGCGGATCGCCTCCATCGCTAGCGCGCCCCCGGCGACCATCGAGTGCCGCGACAGCTCACCGCCGATCATGACGACCCGCGCATCGGAGTGCGCGGCGACCGCGAGGGCGATCGCGGGGCTCGGGGTGATGACGGTGAGATCGGCGCCGGACGGCAGCAGACGGGCGAGGGCGAGGGTGGTCGTGCCGGCGTCGAGCACGATGGTCGAGCCCGGACGGATGCCGTCGGCCGCACGCCGCGCGACCCGCTCCTTGCTCGCCGTCGCGAGGCCCGACCGCTCGTCGACGGGGCGGTCGGCGGCGGGTACCGGGAGGGCGCCGCCGTAGACACGGATGACCTTGCCCTCGTCGGCGAGTTCGCGCAGGTCGCGGCGGATGGAGTCCTCGGAGAGCGCGAGTTCGGCGGCGACGTCCTTCGCGACGACCCGGCCGTCTCGGGCGAGGATCTCGAGCAGATGGGTCTTGCGCTGCGCACCGAGCATTTGCGTTCCTTCATGAAGTTGCACGTTCTTGCACGGTTAACGCTACAGTCTTCGGCATGAGAACTCCACTGCTGATCCTGATCGCCGGCCCCTACCGCTCCGGAACCGACGGCGACCCCGCGCGCATCGCCGCCAACCTCGAGCGGCTCGAAGAGGCATCCGCTCCGATCTTCCGCCTCGGACACGTGCCGATGATCGGCGAATGGGTCGCGCTGCCGATCCTGCGCACGCTCGGTCCCGACCGGAGCGCCGAGGAGAGCCTCGACGGCGACGTCATGTACGAGACCGCGCACCGACTGCTGCAGCACTGCGATGCGGTGCTGCGTCTGCCCGGGGCATCCGCCGGCGCCGATAAGGACGTCGAGATCGCTCGCGAGCGCGGGCTGCCGGTGTACTTCTCGATCGACGAGATCCCGGCGGCCTGAGCGATTCGAACGCCCCGCGCGGGAACCTAGGCTGGAGGCATGACCAAGAACCTCTGGACCATCCTCGGCGTCATCGTGGCGATCGTGATCGCCTGGTGGATCGTGAGCGCGCTGTTCTCGATCCTCTGGTTCGTCGCCAAGCTCGCCATCGTGCTGGTCGTCGCGGTCGTGGTCTTCCTCGTGCTGCGCGGGCTGTTCAGCTCGCGGTCGACCGACTGACCGAAGCGTCAGGGAACGCGACGCCCGTCAGCTCCTCCGACAGCCGCCAGATGCGCGCGGCATCCGCCTCGCTGCGCAGCCGGGAGTAGAGCGGCTGCTCGGCCGGTGCGCCGCCGAGGTGTCCGGGTCCCTTCGGGCCGTAGAGGCGGCGGGCCCGGGCATCCGATGACGTCGCCGCGTACAGCGCGGGCAGCGCTGCGGTCTCGGGTGTGCCCAGCAGGATGCCGCGCGCCGAGGCCCAGCGGATCACCCGCACACCCACGGTGTCGCGGGATCGCCCGAGCTCGGGTCGCGCCGCGAGCAGGTTCGTCGGAGCGACACCCGGGTGTGACAGATTGCTCGTGATGCCCCAGCCGTGGGCCGCGCTGCGACGGTCGAGCTCGAGCCCGAACATCCCGAACGCGATCTTGGACTGGCTGTAGGCGCGCCCGCCGTTGTACGAACGCTCCCACGCGAGGTCGTTCCAGTTGATGGCGCCCTGGTTCGCGGCGACGCTCACCTGCGAGGTGACGCGTGCCTGCCCCGCCCGCAGCAGCGGAAGCAGGTGCCCGACGAGGGCGAAGTGACCGAGATGGTTGGTGCCGAACTGCAGCTCGAAGCCGTCGGCAGTGGTCTGGCGATCGGGTGGAGTCATGACACCGGCGTTGTTCACGAGCAGGTGGATCGGTCGTCCGTCCGACAGCAGGCTCTCGCCGAGTGCGGCGACGGATGCCAGTGACGAGAGGTCGAGCGTGGCGATCTGCACGCGGGCGTCGGGCGCGGCGGCGCGGATGACGGATGCCGCCGCCTCGCCCTTCGCCGGATTGCGCACGGGCAGCACCAGCTCGGCGCCGGCGGCGGCGAGGCGGGTCGCGATGCGCAGGCCGATGCCGTCGCTGCCTCCCGTGACGACGGCGCGGCGGCCGGTGAGGTCGGGGATCTCGATGTCGATGCTTCTGCGGGTCATGGTGTGCTCCTTCGTGGTCTGCTTCCAGCGTGCGGTCGTCGGCCCCGCGCATCCAGGACACGTCATGCAGTGGATACGCCTCGGCCGCGGGTGCGAGGATCGGTGCGGCGAAAGGACGGTGGCGGATGGCGATCGACAGAGAGGCGCTGGCGGGGTTCCTGCGACTGCGCCGAGACAGCCTGCAGCCGGAGGACGTCGGGCTGCACCGGGGTCAGCGCCGCCGCACCGAGGGGCTGCGCCGGGAGGAGGTCGCGGCGCTCAGCCATATGTCGGCCGACTACTACGCCCGTCTCGAGCGCGGCGACGGGCCGTTGCCCTCGGAGCAGATGATCGCCGCGATCGCGCAGGGCCTGCACCTCACGATCGACGAGCGCGACCACCTCTTCCGCCTCGCGGGGCACGAACCGCCACCCCGCGGGGCAGCGGGCGACCACATCGGCCCGGGCATGCTGCGCATCTTCGACCGCCTGGGCGACACCCCGGCCGAGATCGTCAGCGAGCTCGGCGAGACGCTGCGGCAGACGCCGCTCGGGATCGCGCTGACGGGCGATACGGCATCGTTGCGCGGTCCCGAGCGCAGCATCGGGTATCGCTGGTTCAGCGACCCGCGCACGCGCGAGCTGTACGCCGAAGACGAGCACGACTACCTCTCCCGGCTCTGGGTGTCGGGCTTGCGCGAGGTGATCGCACGGCGCGGCCCCCGATCGCGGGCGGCGGCGATCGCCGACGATCTGCACGCGCAGAGCGCCGAGTTCCGGGAGATCTGGGAGACGCACGAGGTCGGGCTCCGCCCGCACGAGACGAAGCGCTTCGTGCATCCGGATCTCGGGGCGCTCGAGCTCACCTGCCAGAGCCTGCTCGATCCGGAGCAGTCGCAGGCGCTGCTCGTCTACACGGCGATCCCCGGGAGCGAGAGCCACGAGAAGCTGCGGATGCTGTCGGCCCTGGCCCCTCGCGTCGCCGTATGAGATAGTGCGTACGATCGTACGCACACGGTGATACCCTCGATCCATGACCGACTACTTCGCGGGCGATCCCCGCACGCAGCGGGAACGGATGCTCGCCGGCGATCTGTACATCGGCGACGACCCCGAGCTCGCCGCCCGCACAGCCCGCGCCGCGCGCCTGGCCGACCTCTACCACCGGCAGACGATCTCGGGCGACCCGGCCGCGCGCGGCTGGCTGCAGGATCTCATCGGCGACCTCGGCGACGACGTCGCGATCCGTCCGCCCCTGCACGTCGACTACGGCGATCACATCTCGATCGGCGCGCGCACCTTCGTGAACTTCAACCTCACGGCACTCGACGTCGCCACGATCACGATCGGTGCCGATTGCCAGATCGGACCGAACGTGCAGCTGCTCACGCCCACGCATCCGATCGACCCGACGATGCGGCGCGACAAGCTCGAGGCCGCCGAACCCATTGTCATCGGCGACAACGTGTGGCTCGGCGGGGGAGTGATCGTGTGCCCCGGCGTGACCATCGGCGAGAACTCCGTGATCGGCGCGGGGGCCGTGGTCACGCGCGACATCCCGGCGAACGTCGTCGCCGTCGGCAACCCGGCGCGCGTGATCCGCGAGATCGACACGGCCGATGGCGCCTGAACCGGGCAGTCGCCGCGGGCGTCAGAACGACCCCGCGCGCCGCGACCGCATCATCGACGCCTGCCTCGACGTCGTCGCCGAGTCCGGCGTCGCGGGGGCGTCGCACCGTCGCATCGCCGAGGCCGCCGGTGTGCCCCTCGGATCGATGACCTACTACTTCGACGGCATCGACGACCTGCTGCGGGAGGCGTTCACGCGCTTCGGCACCGAGATCAGCGAGCGGTTCGAGAAGCGGATGGCGGCGGCATCCGACCCCGCCGAGGCGCGCGCCGCGGTGGTCGAGCTGATCCTGCGCGACGTGTTCGGCGACGCGCGCGAGCTCGTTCTCTCGCACGAGATCTACACGCTCGCCGCCCGCGATCCCGCCTACCGGGCCATCACGACGGCGTGGATGGCCCGGAGCCGCGTGGCCCTCGAACGGCACTTCGACCCGCAGACCGCCCGGATGCTCGACGCCCTGATCGAGGGCCTCTCGATCCACCGCGCCCTCGACGATGACGAGCGCGACCCGGCCGAGGTCGCCATCGCCGTCGAGCGCATCACCACTCGCTGACCT
Organism: Microbacterium galbinum; assembly: GCF_023101185.1. Taxonomy (GTDB): domain Bacteria; phylum Actinomycetota; class Actinomycetes; order Actinomycetales; family Microbacteriaceae; genus Microbacterium; species Microbacterium galbinum. The sequence goes on along the minus strand of NZ_CP078077.1, from coordinate 1,211,056 downwards.
CGGAAGATCATGACCACCACCACCGCACCCACGCGTGCCGATCGTCGCGCCCGCGGCGCCGTCGCCGCGCTCTTCCTCACCAACGGGGCGCTGTTCGCCAACATCCTGCCGCGCTACCCCGAGATCAAGGAGCAGCTCGGGCTCGACAACACCGTCTACGGTCTCGCCGTCGCCTCGTTCCCGGTCGGTGCGATCGTCGCCGGCCTCGCCGCGGCGGCACTGATCCGGCGCTTCGGCTCGGCGAAGGTCGCGGTCGTCGGCACCGTGCTCACGAGCGTGGGAGTGCTCGCCGCCGGTCTCGCTCCCAGCGTGCTGCTCTTCGCGCTGGGCCTCTTCGTCGGCGGCGCGATGGATGCCATCACCGACGTCGCCCAGAACGCGCACGGTCTGCGCGTGCAGCGCGGGTACGGCCGCTCGATCCTCAACTCCTTCCACGCGGTCTGGTCGATCGGTGCGGTGCTCGGCGGATCGATGGCCGCCGGGGCGATCGCCGTCGGCCTGCCGATCGGTGTGCACCTCGCGATCTCGGCGGTGCTGTTCTCGGCCGTGTCCCTGACGGCGCTGCGGTTCTGCCTCCCCGGACTCGATGCGGCGGGTGCGGCCGCCGACGAAGACGCGGTGGCCGACCCCGCTGACGTGCGCGCGGCGGTGCGCGCCGGCATCCGTCCTCGCGTGGTCCTGATGCTGATCGCCCTGGTGATCATCGCGATGGCCGGAACGATCGTCGAAGACGCGGGCAACTCGTGGGCGACCCTGTACCTGGGCTCGCTCGGCGCCCCCGCGGCGATCGCGGCGACCGGGTTCATCGCGCTCGTCGGCGCGCAGTTCATCGGGCGTCTGCTCGGCGACGGCCTCGTCGACCGCTTCGGTCAGCGACTCGTCGCGCGCGCCGGTGGCGTGATCGTGGTGGTCGGCATGGGTGTCGCGCTCGCGTTCCCCACGATCCCCGGCACGATCATCGGCTTCGCCGCCGCCGGGTTCGGGGTGGCGACCCTGGTTCCCGCCGCGATGAACGAGGCGGATGTGCTGCCGGGCCTGCGTCACGGCACCGGTCTCACGGTCGTCTCGTGGCTCATGCGCCTCGGGTTCCTGCTGTCTCCGCCCGTCGTGGGAATGATCGCCGACGCGACGAGCCTGCGCGCGGGGCTGCTGCTGATCCCCGCGGTCGGCGTCGCCGTGGTGCTCTTCGCCGGGGTGCTGCGCGGGCGCGAGCGCGGCTGAGCCCGGGGGACGGGCGTACCTCACTCAGGAAGATCGGTCGCCTCGGTGCCGATCTGGCCCGGATTCAGCCGGTTTCGCCCCGACCTTCCTGAGTTGGGTACGGGGCCGCGGTGCGACGGGCGACCCCCGACCTCACACCCGCCCCACCCGCTTCGTCATCACGAGCATGAGACGACTCCATTTCCTCGCCCTCGCGTTCTCCGCCCTGCTCGCGCTGTTCGTCGGCGGCTGGGCGTACTTCGCGGCGCGGAGCTTCTACGACTCGTTCCCCGGAGTGCTCGGCTCGTGGGTCTCGGTCGACGGTCCGTTCAACGAGCACCTCATCCGCGATGTCGGCGCCATGTACCTGGCGCTCGGAGCGGCGAGCATCGGCGGGCTGATCTGGCGTCACCCGATCGCGTACCGCGTGCTCGGTCTCGCCTGGACGGTCTTCGGCACGCTGCATTTCGCGTACCACGCGTTCCACCTCGCGCACATGCCGCTCGCATCGGCGATCGGCGAGATGGTGGCGCTCGGGATCAGTCTGCTGCTGGGGGTCGTGCTGCTGATCCCCGAGCGCTCTTCTTCTGCACACTCTTCTGCACGGGGATCAGCCCGGTCTGCGCGGTGAGGATCGGCTCGACCGCCCGCCGCTGCGTGCGCATCCACACGATGAAACCGACCGCGGTGAACCCGCCGTAGAACACGTACATGAGTCCGGTGGCGTAGTATCCCGAGCTGAACAGCAGCGGAACGCCCACCACGTCGACGGCGATCCAGATCAGCCAGAACTCGGTCCAGCCCTTGGCCATGCCGTAGGTCGCGAGCAGCGACCCGACGAAGGTCCAGGCGTCGGCCCAGACGGGCTCCCACGAACCGAGCGCCCGGAAGAGCGGGGTCAGCGCGACGGTGCCGATGACGAGGGCGAGCACCAGTCCGATGCGCGCTCCGGTCGGCGCCCACCGCGGCTGGATCCGACCGCCCTCGGCCTGACGCCAGCGCACCCACCCGTAGATCGCGACGGCGATGAACATCACCTGGCGTCCGGCCTGCCCGAGCAGGTGCGGCAGCGAGTGGTCGGGGCTGAGCACCGAGCCGAGGAAGACGGTCAGCAGCAGCACGTTGCCGATGATGCCGACGGGCCAGGCCCAGATGCGCCGGCGCATCCCGCCGATCGCGCTCGCGAGACCGAAGGCGTTTCCGACGACCTCGCGCACGAGGAGCGTCTGCCCGCCGGGCAGCACCCAGTTCGAGTTGAACGCCTCGACGAGCCAGTTCAGGGGATCCATGCTCAGGATGCCGGTGCGGGGGTGGCACGCTCGTCGAGCGTGAGCTGCAGGAAGGTGAGGTCGAGCCAGCGTCCGAATTTGGCGCCGACCTGCGGCATACGCCCGACCTCGATGAAGCCGAGCTTCTCGTGCAGGGCGATCGAGGCGGCGTTGCCGCTCTCGATGGCGGCGACCATCACGTGCACCCCCTGGGCTCGGGCCCGTTCGATCAGCGCGGTCAGCAGGGCGCGTCCGATGCCGCGTCCGTGCTGCTCCTCGCGCACGTAGACGGAGTGCTCGACCGTGTGCCGATAACCGCTGTGCGGGCGCCACCGACCGAACGACGTGTAGCCGAGCACGCCCGTGTCATCCGTGGCGACGATCACCGGGAATCCGTCGCACGAACGCTCGCCCAGCCACGCGGCCCGGTCGTCGACGTCGACGGGGTCCTCGTTCCAGATCGCGGTCGTGTGCACCACGGCGTGGTTGTGTATCTCGGTGAGCGCCTCGAGGTCGGCGACTCCGGCATCCCTGATCTGCACGGGGTTCTCCTGGGTCTGCGCTGCGGGAAGCGCATCGCCGACGGTATCAGGATGCGGCGACGTCGGTGCGCCAGTGCTCCTGCACAGCGACCCGTTTCTGTCGCTTTCGCGTCGGTCGGTGCGGGCGGGTCTGCTCGCCATCGATCGACGCGCTGAGCTCGACAGGATGGGTGGATGCTTCCTCTCTCATCTCTGTCGCGCGAATGAGTCGCGATGTATAGTCCTTACATCATGAGCCTCAAGCGCACGCAGATCTCCCTGAGCGACGACGACCGTCGCATGCTCGACGCCGTCGCGACCCGTACAGGCCTGTCGATGAGCAGTCTCATCCGTCAGGCGATCCACTCGACGTACGGCCACGTCGACGACGAAGACGCAACGCGGCGCGCCCTCGCGGCGACCTTCGGCGCTGTGACCTCTGACATCTCGGGGGAGCAGCTCGTCGACGGCATCCGCTCCGGGCGACGTCTCACTTGACTTTCATGATCAGCCTCATCGATACGTCCGTACTGATCGATCACACGCGGGGGGTCCTCGGCGCGCACCAGGCTCTTCTCTCTGCGGTCGAGAGAGGCGCTCTGCATTCGAGTGAGATCGTGCGTACCGAGCTCCTCGTCCTGATCCGCGATCATGAGCCGGCCCGTATCGAGCCGCTGATCGACCAGATCATCTGGCACCCGGTCGATCGGCCGGTCGCGGAGCGCGCCGGTGAGCTCGGCCGTCGGTGGCTTCCCGCGTACTCGGGGATCGATGCCGCCGACTTCATCGTCGCGGCCACAGCAGATCTCCTCGGAGCCGAGCTTCTCACCCGCAACGTCACGCACTTCCCGATGTTCGACGGACTCGCGCCGCCCTACTGAGATGCGGCGACGTCGGTGCGCCAGTGCGACAGCTTGTGCGGGTTCATCATGATCCACACGCGGGTCACCGCCCCGTCGGTGACGCCGAGGTTCACGACGCTGACGACCTCGCCGTACTCGCGGAACAGCAGCGCGATCCCGTCGCCGGTCTCGATCTCCTCCAGCTGCATGTCGGGGCGCTTCGCCGCGATCCCGAGCAGGAACCGGGCCACGCGATCGGCGCCGGACACGATGTTGAGCGCCGCGCGCACGACCCCGCCGCCGTCGCTGTGCAGCTCGACGTCGGGGGCGAGCACCCGCAGCAACTGCTCGATACCGCCCGAACGGCTCGCGTGCTGGAACGCCCGCACCACCCGGTCGTGCTCGGCGCGCGGCACCGCGCTCGTGCGGTTCTCGCGCACGTGGCGCCGGGCCGAGGTCGCGAGCTGACGCACCGCTGCCGCCGAGCGCCCGAGGATCTCGGCGATCTCGGGGAACGGCACCTCGAAGATGTCGTGCAGCACGAATGCGACCCGCTCGGCCGGCGTCATCGACTCCAGCACCACGAGCAGCGCGGTCGACACCGACTCATCGAGCGCGACCCGCTCCAACGGGTCGTCGAGGGCGACGGATGCGGGGGCGATCCGCTCCCCACCCACGAACAGGTCGAGCGGCACCGGTTCGGGCAGCCACTGCCCGACGTACTGCTCGCGTCGTCGCCGCGCCGAGGTCAGCAGGTCGAGCGAGATGCGGCTCGCGACCGTGGTGAGCCACCCGGGCGGGTTGAGGATGCCGGAGCGCTCGGCATCCGTCATCCGATACCAGCGCACGTACGTCTCCTGCACGACGTCCTCCGCATCGGCAAGAGTTCCCGTCATGCGATAGGCGAGGGAAGTGAGACGGCGCCGTTCGCCGAACACGTCGTTCTGGTCGTCGTCCACGGGTTCTCCTCGTCGGGGCACTCTCGAAGACGGGGTGCTCTCGAAGACTACCGACCTCACACTCGCGCCCTCTGCATCGTCGGACATGTGACAGGGTGACGCGCAGGGCACCCCGAACGAGAGGAAGACCCATGAGGATCGCCGTCGCCGGAGGCACCGGAACCGTCGGACGCCACGTCAGCCGCACCGCGCGCGAGGCCGGGCACGATGTCGTCGTGCTCTCGCGCGCGAGCGGGGCGAACGTGCTCACCGGTGAGGGGGTGACCGAGGCGCTCACCGGAGCGGATGCCGTCATCGACGTCACCAGCATCATGACGCTGTCGGAGAAGAAGGCGCGGGACTTCTTCGAGACCGGCACGCGCACCCTGCTCGCGGCCGGGGCGCAGGTCGGGGTGGCGCACCACGTGGCGCTCTCGATCGTGGGGATCGACGGCATCGACACCGCGTACTACGCGGCGAAGCTCGCTCAGGAACGGGCGGTCGCGGCGGGCGCGATCCCGCACACGATCGTGCGGGCGGCGCAGTTCCACGAGTTCGCGGGGCAGGTGCTCGCGCAGATCGCCGGGCCCTTCGCGGTCGCGCCGCGCACGCTCATGCGCCCCGTGGCCGCCCGCGAGGTTGCCGCTCACGTGGTGCGGGTGGCCGAGGCGGGGCCGGTGGGGCGCGCGCAGGATCTCGTGGGTCCGCGCGACGAGACGCTCGTCGACGTCGCCCGACGGCAGCTCGCCTTCGACGGCATCCGTCGGCGGGTGCTCGACGTGAAGCTGCCCGACGCCTACGGTCGCGGCCTGGCCTCCGGCGCGCTGCGCGGCGGACCCGACGCGCTCCAGGGCGCGATCACCTTCGACGAATGGCTGCGCAGCCCCGATCACACGCGCGGCTGAGGTCGGGCGGACCTCTCTGGAGCGCACGCGCAGAATGTGCTCAGATGGAAGCATGAGCACCGTCGACCCCGATGCGGCCCGCCGCGCACGAGCCGCTCGAGTTCCGACCATCAAGGATCTCTTCGTCCCCGGCATCCTCGCCTTCGCCGGCGCGGGCGGTCTGATGACGTGCGTGCTCATGATGGCGCGCGAGCCCGCGGCCGACGAGGTGTCGGCGCACACCGGGTGGCTCCTGGTGGCGATGACGGGCGCCCTGATCGGCGGTCTCGCGGCGATCGCCGGTCTGATCTTCTGGGTACGGCTCTCGGTCAAGAACCTCCGTCTCCCGGGGTGGGCCGCGCCGATCGCGCTCGTGACCGCGGGCGCGGGAGTCGGTTGCCTGCTGAACGCCGGACCGATCGTTCTCGGCGTCTCCCTCCTCGGCGTGAGCGTGCTGTTCGCCCTGCTCGCCGTCGTGGGTCTGCGTCGTCGTACGACGCAGGCGAGGACCGAGGAGGAGATCGTGCGCGGTTCCGATCCGGTCGACGGAACGGTGACGAATCAGGGGTACACGCACTTCGGTGAGTCGACGCGCATCCTCACCGCTGTCACCTACTCCTTCGTCGACGGCCAGGGCACGCAGCGCTTCGTTCGTCGCGGCGCGGTCATCGACGTCGCCGATCCGCTCGTCGAGGGCGAATCCGTCGACGTCTGGTTCGACCGGATGAACCCCGCCGACGAGAAGCGCATCGTCGTTCGCCGTCGGCGCGGCTGAGCCGGCCGGCATCCGCCCGACTCAGGCGGTCAGCGTCGGGAACGACCAGCTCCCGTCGAGCACCTCGGCGCGCGGGCGGTACAGGCGCACGAGGTAGTTCCACCCCTCGGGCGTCGGGATGACGTTCGGCGTGCCCGTGGGCCAGTCGCCGAAGTGCACCGTCACCGATCCGTCGGGGTTCTTCTCGGCGGTGATGTCGTTCACCGTGTAGGCGTCCGCCGCATTCGGTTCGAAGAAGCCCTCGGCGTTGTAGACCGAGATCGACCAGAAGCCGTCGACCGGCACGTCGCCGACCGTCAGCTCGTAGGTGCCGAGGGGAAGGCGTGGGTTCGTGCCGAAGTACGTCGCCTCGCTCGTCGGGAGTCCGCCCCATCCCGCGGCCGTGCCGAGCAGGTGGCGCACCGGGTCGACCTCGTCGGCGCGCCCGAAAGTGCGCTCGAAGCCGGTCATCCGTCCTGCCAGCGTGAGCAGCGCCGACCGGGTCTCGTCGAACGAGGCCGTGTCGTAGTCGGGCATCTCGAACGGCACGGCCGAGGCGCTCCGCAGCTCGATCGCATCCTGCAGGACCCCGACGGCCGCCACATCGGCGGGGTCGGTCGGATCGACGAGAATGCGGATCGCGAGGGCGACGTAGGGGGAGCCGAATTCCTCCACCGAGAGCTCGTGCTCACCGGGGGAGTGGAAGACGCGGTTGACGTAGTGGTCGGCGTTCACGACCATCGCCGAGAGGTAGCGGTCGCCGGCATCCGGCAGCGTGAACGAGGCGCCCTGCGAGATGTCGACGATGGCGAAGCTGTAGAGGGTGTCGCGGTTGAGGCGGATGACGGTCTGCTTGTCGATCGCGGCCGGTTCGCGGTTGTGCGAGAACGTGTTGATGCCGCCCGCATCGCGCTGCAGGTCGGCGAACATGCGGTCGTTCTCGGCGCGGACGAAGTTGTCTGTGTTGACGAGGATGCTCACAGGCCCGAGTGTGGCAGAGGGGTTCCGCGAGCGGAACCCTGCGCGAGAAAACTCAGGCGTGCACGTCGGCGGGGGATTCCTCGCCCTCGTGGAAGTTCGGCTTCTTGCCGAAGACCTTCGCGATCCCGAGCACGATCCCGACGATGATGAGGCCGGCGGCGAGGCCGGCGATCGCCGAGAAGAGGGTGTCGCCGATCCAGACGATGACGGCGCCCGCAGGTTCGAGGATGTGCTCGATCCCGTGCAGGATGTCGGCGCCGAACGTCACGTGCACCTCGCCGAGGTTGACCAGCAGCAGATGCCCGCCGACCCAGAGCATGGCGACCGTGCCGAGGATGCTGATGAAGCGGAACACTCCGGGCATCGATCGTACGATCCGCATGCCGGTGTGGCGCACGCGCTTCTCGCGGCTCTTCGCCATCTTGAGGCCGATGTCGTCGATCTTCACCAGCAGCGCGACCGCGCCGTAGACGACACCGGTCATGATGAGCGCGATCACGGCCAGGATGGCGAGGGTGGTCCAGATGTCGAGGCCCGCCTCGAGGTTCGACAGCGAGATGAGCATGATCTCGGTCGAGAGGATCAGGTCGGTGCGCACGGCGCCCCACACGAGCTTGTTCTCGTTGCGGGCGCCTTCGTCGGCGTGGCCGTGCTGCACCCCGAACCACTCGAGCACCTTCTCGGCGCCCTCGAAGCAGAGGTACGCACCGCCGAGGATCAGCAGGTACGGCAGCACGAACGGTGCGAAGGCGGTGAGCAGCAGCGCGACCGGGATGATGATGACGAACTTGTTCGCCAGCGAGCCGACGGCGATCTTCGCGACGACCGGCAGCTCGCGCGCGGGCGTGATGCCCTGCACGTACTGCGGCGTGACGGCGGCGTCGTCGATCACGACGCCCGCGGCCTTGGCCGAAGCTTTCATCGCCGCGCTCAGGATGTCGTCGACGACGGCGAGCAGACCAACCGACATGTGCGTCCCCCAGGGTATGTGTGCAGACGAGACACTCTATCGAGTCGCGGAGATGCGGATCGTCATCGTTCAGCCGCCGTCGACGAACACCCCGATGCGGTCGCCGTCGAGCACGAACTGGATCGCTCGACTGCCGGAGAAGCGCGCGCCGAGCGCGGCGGGCACATCGGCGCGGAGCGGGATCTCGATGGTCGCGGGGAACGCCCCTGCGCTGCAGCCGGTGTAGACGGGCCCGTCGATCGACCACGACGACCCGTCGAAGGACTCGATCGCGGGGACGTCGGTGGTCGAGACGGCGATGATGCAGGCGTCGTCGGGCCCGATGGGGCCGCCGAAGCCGCCCTCGCCGAGGAAGAGCGTGAGGCCGTAGAAGTCGTACACGGGAGTGCTCTCGATGGCGCCCATGAAGTCCTGCGGTACGAGGGTCGCCGAGGTCGGATGCAGGGTCGTCGTCTGCGGCACACCCGACGACGCCGACACCGGTGCAACCCCGGTGAGCGCGTAGGTCACGCCGGCAGCCACGGCGGCCGAAGCGATCACTGAAAGCGCCCAGAGCACGCGTCGCCGACGGGGAACGGATGCCGTCGCCCCGACGCGAGCGTCCTCCTCGGTCTCGTCGTCGGGCTGCCACCACTCGGGCTCGCCGTCGTCGGCGGTGGGGGCACCGGTGCGGGCGGCGACCGCCGGTGCCGCGTCGGTGGGGAGATGCTCGGCGGGCGCGGCATCCGCCTCTTCCGCGCCGACCGGCGGTCCTGCGGGAGCCGTCGCGGCGCTCAGCTCGGCACGTCGGGCCGCTTCGAGTTCGCGCAGACGTCGCATCGCGGCACGGTCGTTCGTGATGTCGGCCCTCGGGCCGTAGGCGCGGGCGCGGAGTTCGCGCAGTTCGGCATCGTTGGCGGCATCCATCCTCGGAATCGTCTCATGTCCGCGTGCTCGCGTGACGAAGAAAAACTCACAGCCCGCTCTCAGCCCTGCGGGACCAAAACGGGTCGCTCGCTGGTTGTGATCAGAGACGTCGCAGCCAGCGGCGTCGGACAAAGGAGACACAGACCATGTCGAACGACTTCCGCAAGACGCCCGAGGCCGTCAGCGACCTCACGCACCTGCAGTACGAGGTCACGCAGGAGGATGCCACCGAGCCGCCCTTCCGCAACGCCTACTGGAACAACCACGACGCCGGCATCTACGTCGACGTCGTCTCGGGCCAGCCCCTGTTCAGCTCCACCGACAAGTTCGACAGCGGCACGGGATGGCCGAGTTTCACGAAGCCCATCGAGGCGGATGCCGTGACCACCCGCACCGACCGCTCGCTGTTCATGAAGCGCACCGAGGCGCGATCCAGCGGGGCCGACAGCCACCTCGGGCACGTCTTCGACGACGGCCCGCGCGACGCCGGAGGCCTGCGCTACTGCATGAATTCCGCGGCCCTGCGTTTCATCCCCGCCGACCAGCTCGACGAAGAGGGGTACGGTCGCTACAGCGGCCTCTTCTCCGCCGACGGCACCGGCACCACCACCCACGACTCCGAGGAGCAGTCATGACCGATGACACCGGAACCATCACCCGCACCCCCGGCACCGAGACGGCGGTTCTCGCCGGCGGTTGTTTCTGGGGCATGGAAGACCTGATCCGCCGCCAGCCCGGCGTGCTCGACACCCGGGTCGGTTACACGGGCGGCCAGAACGACCACGCCACCTATCGCAACCACCCCGGTCACGCCGAGGCGGTCGAGATCGTGTTCGACCCGACCAAGACGACCTATCGCGACATCCTGGCGTTCTTCTTCCAGATCCACGACCCGTCGACGCGTGACCGTCAGGGTAACGACATCGGGTCGAGCTACCGCTCGGCCATCTTCCCGCTGAGCCCCGAGCAGCAGCAGGTCGCCCGCGACACCATCGCCGACGTCGACGCCTCGGGCCTCTGGCCGGGCAAGGCCGTCACCACGATCGAGGCCGAGGGCCCGTTCTGGGAGGCCGAGCCCGAGCACCAGGACTACCTGATCAAGTACCCCAACGGCTACACCTGCCACTTCCCGCGTGCGGGATGGGTGCTGCCGAAGCGCGCTGAGACCGCCGTCTGAGCCTCTGCCCGGCCGAAGCGCCCCCGTTTCACGACGGGGGCGCTTTTTCGTGCCCGCGTGAGCACGCCCCCGGCAGGAGATCTCGCGCAATGCAGGAGCGGATGCCGAAAGCGGTCCTCCAGAGCGTGTGATCTCCTCCGCTGCGGATGCGGAGCGTGAAAGGCTGGGCTCTCGACCGCTGAGGAGACTCCCGTATGGACGCCAACCCGCTCATCCCCACCGCCTACGACGTGATCTTCTTCGCGCTGTGGGTTGCGGCGATGGTCTACACGGTGGTCGCTCTCGTCTCCGCCGTGCGTGATCGTCGAGTCTCCGGCATCCGCTTCCTGCTGTGGTTCCTGGTCATCGCACTGGTGCCGGTCATCGGCCCGACCGCCTGGTTCGTGCGGCGCGCGCGCGAGGGTGAGCAGGCGCCGGGCGCAGCCGCCGACTGACGCACGCTCCACAGGAGATCTCGCGCAATGCAGGAGCGGATGCCGCAACCGGTCCTGCAGGGCGTGTGATCTCCTCCGCTGCGCGCGGCCGGATGCGCCAGCGCGCCGGCCCTCAGCCCTGCAGGAACTCCACGGCGGCGCTCTTGAACGCCGACGAGCCCGGGGCGTTGAAGTGGTTGCGGTCGGGGATCTCGAAGAAGCGGGCGTCGGGGGCGGCCGATGCCAGGGCGCGCGAGCCCTCGATGATCGCGTCCTTCGACCCCGTCGCGAAGAGGATCGGGCGGGTGGGGGCATCCGCCGGGTCGGGGTCGATCGACCCGGACGCCCGCATGCCCTCGGCCAGCGCGACGAGCGCGCGCAGGTCGTTGCCGGGCACTCGTTCGGTGAGGGCGATGTAGTTCTGGGTCGTCGGGTCGGCGACCGGGGTGCCGTCGGCGATGTACGCGCGCACCTGTTCGAGGTCGAGACGGGCGAGGGGGATGCCGTCGGGCACCCCGCCGAGCACGGCACGGCCGATGCGGTGCGGGAGCTCCTTCACGACCTCCCAGCCCACCCGCGCGCCCAATGAGTATCCGACGTACACGGCGTCGTCGACGAGATACGCGTCCATCACGGCTTCGACGTCGGTGACGAGGGTGCGGATGCTGTAGTCCTCGGACTGGTGCGGCTTCTCACTGAGTCCGTGCCCGCGCTGGTCGAGGGCGAGCACGCGATACCCGGCCTTGGTGAGCTCGCGCACCCAGCCGGTGAGGACCCAGTTGTCACGGGCGTTCGAGGCGAACCCGTGCACGATCACGACGACCGGGGCGTCGAGTTCTCCCCAGGTGTACGTCGCGAGGCGGGTGCCGTCGGCGGCGTAGACCTGCTGGGGTTCGGGCATGCGGGTGAGGTCGGAGAGAGGGACAGCCACGGCATCCATTCTGCTCCTGCGGCGGGGCGTGCATGCGCGACGAGACCCACCGGGAACGCCGAAACCCACCGCCCCCGACGTACGGGGCGATGGGTCTCGACGGCGGTGGTGGGTCTCGACGCGACTCCGTCAGCGACCCGCCTCGGCTCAGACGCGGCTGCGGAGGGCCTCTCCGAGCGCGGCGTCGACGTTCGTCCAGTACTGGAAGAAGCGCTCGCGGATGCCGTCGACCGTGATCGACTTGCCCTGACCGGTCAGGGTCTCGAGGAAGCGTGCACGCTGCTCGTCGTCGAAGACCGTGCGGTACAGCGTGCCGGCCTGACCGAAGTCGTCGTCGTCGAGATGCAGGGTCGCCGCCGAGCGGATCAGCTCGCCGTCGGACTCCCAGCTCGCCTCGACACCCGCCTGCGGGTCGGCCTCGGGGCCGCCGGCCGCACCGTAGGAGTTCGGGGTGTAGACGCGGTGCTCGGCGGGGTTGAACCGATACTGCATGCTGCCTTCGTGCATGTAGTTGCGGGTCTCTGCGGCGTGCGGCTGGTTGACCGGCAGCTGGTTGTAGTTCGTGCCGACCCGGTGACGCTGCGCATCGGGGTAGGCGAAGACGCGGGCCATGAGCATCTTGTCGGGCGAGATGCCGGTACCGGGCACCTGGTTGCCGGGCGAGAACGCCGCCTGCTCGATCTGCGCGAAGAAGTTCTCCGGGTTGCGGTTCAGGGTGAACGTTCCCACCTTGATGCGCGGGTAGTCCTTCTTCGACCACGTCTTGGTGAGGTCGAACGGGTTGAAGCGGTACGCCTTGGCCTCGTCGTACGGCATGATCTGCACATAGACGTCCCACTCCGGGAAGTCGCCCGCGGCGATCGAGTCGAACAGGTCGCGGCGGTAGAAGTCGGCATCCGATCCGGCCAGGCGCTCGGCCTCGTCGGCGCCCATCGCCTCGACGCCCTGCTTCGACAGGAAGTGGTACTGCACCCAGAAGCGCTCGCCCGCGGCGTTGACCCACTGGTAGGTGTGCGATCCGTAGCCGTTCATGTGGCGCCAGCTGCGCGGCAGGCCGCGGTCGCCCATGAGGTAGGTGACCTGGTGCGAGGTCTCGGGCGAGAGCGTCCAGAAGTCCCACTGCATGTCGGCATCGCGCAGACCCGAATCGCCGAGGCGCTTCTGCGAGTGGATGAAGTCGGGGAACTTCATCGCGTCGCGGATGAAGAAGGTGGGGGTGTTGTTGCCGACGATGTCGAGGTTGCCGTCGGTCGTGTAGAAGCGCAGCGAGAAGCCGCGCACGTCGCGCCAGGTGTCGGGGGAGCCCTGCTCGCCGGCGACCGAGGAGAAGCGCAGCAGCGTCTCGCTGGTGGCGCCGGGCTGGAAGACGGCCGCGCGGGTGTAGGCCGAGACGTCTTCGGTGACGACGAACTCGCCGAACGCGCCGCCGCCCTTGGCGTGCGGGTTGCGCTCCGGCACCCGCTCGCGGTTGAAGGAGGCGAGCTTCTCGACGAGGTAGCGGTCGTGCAGGACGGTGGGGCCGTCGGCTCCGACGGTGAGCGAGTGCGCGTCGCTCGCGACCGGGGTGCCGGTCTGGGTGGTGGTGGCGGGTTTCGTCATGGTGTTCTCCTTCTGCGCGCGGGTACGGCGAACAGCCCTTCTCCGCGGGTGGCGGGTCGGTGGCGGATGCGTCGGACTACTGCGCGGCGTTCTGGCAGCTGGGGCACAGGCCCCAGAAGGTGACTTCTGCTGTCTGGACGGTGAATCCCCCCGAAGACGACGGGGTGAGGCACGGCGCCTCGCCGACGACGCAGTCCACATCGCCGACCGCCCCGCAGGAGGTGCAGACGATGTGGTGATGGTTGTCGCCGATGCGCCGTTCGTAGAGCGCTGCGGAGCCTGCCGGTTCGATCCGGCGGACGAGGCCCGCCGTCGTCAGGTCCGCGAGGATGTTGTGCACCGATTGGATCGACGTGCTCGGCAGCACCTCCGAGATCGCCCGGTAGAGGCGTTCGGCATCCGTATGGGCCATGGAGTCCAGCGCCTCGAGAACGGCGACGCGGCCCGCGGTCGCCCTCAGTCCGGCGCCGCGAAGCGCCTGATCGAGTGTGGTCTCCATGTCTTCGACCCTACCCGCTCTTTTTAGTGATTCAAAAGTGCGGCGTGTCGGCCCGCGTGTCGCCCGATCGCGTGCGTCAGAGGTGCGGAGTGCGTCAGAGGTGGCGGATGCTGTGCCGCAACCGCGTACGGATGTCGAACAGCTCGTTGCCGCCGATCACCCGCGTACCCGGTAGGCCCTGGCGCAGGAGAGTGGGCAGGATGCTGCGGCGCACGACGAAGACGGGCAGACCGCGGATGCTCCCGAGAGGCGTCGAGGGCATCGACAGGTCGTCGTCGGGCAGCACCACGATCGCGCCGCTGAAGGTCACGCGGGCCGCCCGGGCGACAGAGCGGATCTGCGCGAGCAGGTCGGTCACGGGGGCGCGGTGCCCGAGGCTGGGCCCCGTGATCTCGCCGCGGCGGAACCCCACGACGCCGCCGAAGTCGGCCGACATCACCCCGTACAGGCCCGACGGTCCGAGGATCACGTGGTCGAGGCGGTGCTCGGCATCCGGGTCGTCGCCGGCGCTCGCGGGCCCGGTCGCGATCCCGTGCCAGAGCGTGAAGCCCATGCCCAGCCCCGCCATCGCGTGGGCGGTGCCCTCTTCGGCGAGGGCGTCGGCGAGCAGGCGGCGCAGGGCGCGGGGTGCGGCGCGCACGAGGCTCGGGGCGTACGGGTCGGGGATGCTCTCGCCCGCCCACTCCTCGAGCAGTGCGACGTAGCGGGCACGGCGCCAGGCGCCGGCCTCGCCGGAGGTCTTCGGGCGCGGGCGTGTGTCGGTGCGGGCGGGCTCGGGCGCGCGCCATTCGTCTGCGCCGCTGCGCGTGCGGTCGTAGCTCGCGCGGCCCGCGGGGGTGCCGATGAGTTCCCACGCCCGCTGCACCCGGATGAACACCGCCGCATCGCCGCCCGTGTCGGGATGCGCCTCGCGCAGGCGGGCGCGATACGCGCGGCGCAGTTCGTCGTCGTCGGTGCCCGGCGTCACCCCGAGGACCTCGTACGCCGAGGCCGAGAGCGGGCTGTCGAACATCCCCTCAGAATATCCGCGCGGGTGGGCCCTTCGTCTCGCTCCGCTCGCTCAGGAACCGGTCTTGGAACCCGGTTCCTGAGCGAGGAGCGAAGCGACGAGACGAAGGGCCGCCCTCACTCCGGAACGTCGACCACCCGCTCGACACCGACCACGGGC
Organism: Microbacterium galbinum; assembly: GCF_023101185.1. GTDB lineage: Bacteria > Actinomycetota > Actinomycetes > Actinomycetales > Microbacteriaceae > Microbacterium > Microbacterium galbinum. The sequence goes on along the minus strand of NZ_CP078077.1, from coordinate 1,196,005 downwards.
ACGACGCCCCCGCCGGATGCCGCGGCCACGGCATCCGTCAGGTGCGCGATCTCGAGCGCCGGCGTCCAGACCTCGAGCGTGGCCGCCGCGCCGTACGCGGGCTCGCCGAGCGTGGCGCCGTGGTGGCCCGCCCAGTCGCGCAGCAGGTTGTCGAAGCGCCCGGCGTCGGCGTGCGCGACCTCGATCCGCACCTGTGTGAGGGCCTCGCGCCGCACCAGCCGGGCGAGGTCGAGCGCCTCCGAGGTGGCGGTCGAATAGGCCCGTACGAGCCCGCCGGCGCCGAGTTTCACGCCGCCGAAGTAGCGGGTGACCACGGCGACGACATCGGTCAGCTCGCGGCGGCGCAGCACCTCGAGCATCGGGATCCCCGCGGTGCCCGACGGTTCTCCGTCGTCCGACGAGCGGGCCTGATCGCCGAGCAGACCGGTCACCATCGCGGTGCAGTTGTGCGCGGCATCCCACGCCCGCTTGCGGATGCCGGCGATCACCGCCTCGGCCTCCTCGACCGACCCGACCGGCGCGATGTGCGTGAGGAACCGCGACTTCTTGATGACGAGCTCGTGGTCGACGGCACCCGCGATCGTCGCCGAATACCTGCTCATCCGCCCACCCTATCCAGCCCCTCGAACCGCTCCCGTCGCACTTCTGTCGGTCTGGGCCGGCCGTTCCGACAGGAAGCACGACGGGAGCGGATGCCGTCAGGGCTGAGGTGCCTCGTCGACGATCTCGAAGTCGACCGTCCAGGACACCCACGGGAGTTCCGCGGGCAGCAGATCGGTGGGTCGGTGGGGATAGACCTCCCGACCACCGACGATGTGACCGCTCTCAGTGTTGATGTCGATCTCGGAGACGAGAAGATCCCCGAACTCGCTACCCTCATCGAGGTGGGATTCCATTCTCAGAGTCGTCACCGAACCGTCTGTCCGGGCGACCTCGACGCCACTCAGGAGCGCCACCGTGTGAAGGGTGGCCGCCCGCAGCTCGGCAGGCATCACGTCGGTGCTCAGGAAGTGGCCGATGTTCTGAAAGATGATCCAGTCGTCATCCCCGTAGGCGGCGAGCCTCTCGCGAAACCATTCGAGCAGCTTCTCCGGATCACGGGGCATCGTTGCGTATTCGTCTCGGAACGGTTCCCACGATTCGCCCTCCTTGGCGATTCCTCCGGGCAAGGCGACAAGACCGCCCGGGTCGGCATCCCGATCGCCGACCTCCGCCACCATGGCCTCGAAGGCCGGAAGCGTCGCGGGGTCGCCGAACACGTCGCGCACTTCGTTCACCTGTCGGTCGTCGATGATCCAGTCGCCCGCCCGATCGCTGGGCACATAGAGGTCACGGATGCTCCGCTGGAACACGGCACCCTCTGACTGATCGAGGGCCGCTGCGCTGAATCCGAACACCGGATCACTGGGGTCGAGGTCGGCGTCCCACAGAGTGATCAGGTCGTATGTCTCGCGCATCCGCAGGTACTGTCCGGGTGCGAGAACCGGGTCTGGCGACGTCATGGCCGCGCCAGCGGCATCGTTGAGCACGGCCACGGCGGCAGCGGATGCCGGCGGTGCGGCGAGAGGCGAGACGGTGCCCGCGATGATGACGGTCGCGGCGATCGCTCCAGCCGTCACCGTCCCGGCGGCCGTGCCGCCCCAGACCCAGCGTCGGCGCGAGCGCCGCGGGCGAGGCTGGGCGATGCCCCGCATCACCGTAGAGCGGGATCGTTCGATCCGCGCCTGAGCGGCGGGGTCGTGTGCGCTCTCGATCTCACGCACGAGTTCTGACAGTTCCATCGTCGATCTCCTTTCCGATCCAGCTGATTCGCGTGGTCTGCGCGCCCGGGGGTGCGAGTTTCCGACGGACGCGGTGCAATCGCGATCCGACCGTGCCGACCGGGATGCGCAGTGCTTGTGCGATCTCCTCGTGCGACAGATCCGCCCAAGCGTGCAGCAGGAGCGTGTCGCGATCCTTGGGCGACAGTGCGGCGATCCGCGGGGCGAGCAGGCGGATCGCCGCCGCGGCGTCGACCCGCCCGTCACTGTCGTCGATGCCGCCGCCGGTCGTGTGTTCGCCCCGCACAGCGGATGCTTCGACGGCACGCCAGTGCTTCGCCTCGGTCGCTCGGTGCTTGGAGGCGATCCGCACCGCGATGCCGAGCAGCCACGGCCGCGCCGATTCCCACGTGCGGTCGAAGGTGCGGCGTCGGCGGAACGCGACGAGGAAGGTCTCGCTGAGACAGTCCTCGGCGGCATCCGCCCCGAGTCTTCGCCGGAGGAAGGCCTCCACGACCGCCGCGTGGCGGTCGAACACCTCCCCGAACGCCTGCGGATGTCGCTCGGAGCGCTCGATGATCTCGCTGTCAGTGGTCACAACAGGTATTGCCCGTTCGCGCGCGTCGCTTTCACGGAAACTTCTTCTGCTCTCTCGAAAGTGCCGTGGTGCGGTCGGACCGATCGGTGATCAGGACTCTATCGACAACATTCGCGTGCACGTCACCGAATCGATTCGATAGACTCTTTCCCGCGACACGGCGCAGTGCCGCCATCCCCGCATCCGTACTCCAGCCCTGCGAGTTCTCCCTCATGGCAACCTCCCTCACGACGGGCCGTCCGTGGCGCGTCATCCTCGCCTTCTCGATCCCCCTGCTGCTCGGCAACGTCGTGCAGCAGCTCTACCAGTTCGCCGACGCGATCGTCGTCGGGCGGCACCTCGGCGTGACCTCGCTCGCCGCGGTCGGTGCGACCGGACCCCTGCTGTTCCTGCTCCTCGGTTTCGCGTGGGGACTGACGAGCGGATTCGCGATCCCGATCGCCCAGGCGTTCGGTGCGCGGGACAACGCGGCCGTCCGTCGCTCGGTCGCGACCGGCGTGCTGCTCAGCGGTGCGACGAGCGTGATCCTCACGGCGTGCGCGCCGCTGATCGCCGGCCCTCTGCTCGCCCTCCTGCAGACGCCGACCGAGCTCATGCCGGAGGCGACGACGTTCACGCAGATCAGCTTCCTCGGGGCGAGCGCCACGATGTTCTTCAACTACCTGTCGGCGATCATCCGCGCGATCGGCGACTCGCGCACCCCGCTAGTCTTCCTCACGATCTCGTGCGCGCTCAACGTCGGACTCGTCGTGCTCATGGTCGGCCCGCTCGAGTGGGGCGTCGGCGGAGCGGCCCTCGCCACCGTCATCGCCCAGGCCATCTCGGTCGCCCTGTGCCTCGAGTTCGTGCGTCGTCGTCTGCCGATGCTGCACCTGCGTCGCAGCGACTGGCGCGTCACTCGCGCCGACATCGCCGAGCACCTGCGCCTCGGCCTGCCGATGGGCTTCCAGGCCTCGATCATCGCGATCGGCACGCTGACCGTGCAGGTCGCGTTGAACACGCTGGGATCGGATGCCGTCGCCGCCTACACCACCGCCTCGCGCGTCGACGGTCTCGCCGTCGCCCTGCTCTCGTCGCTGGGACTGGCGACCTCGATGTACGCGGCGCAGAACCACGGCGGACGCCGCCCCGACCGCATCCGTCGCGGGGTCAAGGAGGCGACGTGGATGGCGATCGCCGCGGGCCTCGTGCTCGGCGGACTGCTCGTCGCCTTCGGTGCGCCGATGGTGCGCCTGTTCGTCGGCGAGGGGTCGGACGAGGTCGTCGATCTCGCGCACCTCATGCTCATCATCAACGGTGCGGGCTACTGGGCGCTCGGCATCCTGTTCGTGCTGCGCGGCGCCCTGCAAGGGCTCGGCCACACGCTCGTTCCGACGGTCACCGGCGTGATCGAGCTGGTCATGCGCGTGGTCGCGGCGGTCGCACTCGGCGCGGTCATCGGGTTCGCGGGCGTCGCGTTGAGCAACCCGCTCGCCTGGGTCGGCGCGATCGTGCTGCTGGTGCCCGCGTACGTGAAGGCGCATCGCGCGCTCGCGAAGCTGCCCGTCGCGCCCGCCGAGGCGACCGAGACCTCGGCGATGGCGATCGTCGGCCCGACCGACGGATCGATGGTGGTCGACGCGGTCGTCACCCAGCCGATCCCCGTCGTGCGCAAGCGCGGCCTGCGTCGGCTGACCCTGCGTCCGTCGCGCCGCAAGGCGCGCCGCTGAGGCACCCGGACCCCAAGAGAATCGAACGCGGAAACCGCGTCAGAAATGAGCACTTCGGTCGTCTAGTAGAAGAAGGGTTCCGATCGCTGTCCTCCGAAAGGATGACAAAGATCATGCGTGAGACGGATGGGGATCCGCGTACGCTTTTCTACTGTGGAGAGTGCGGAGATTCCGCAGACCGGGGGGTCATCATGACGACAGCTGCCATTGCCAGGGACCTGGCCGGATTTCTGGTTCCGATCGGATGGATCGGCGCGGCGATCGCCGTCGTCTGCGCGATCGTGGCGGGGGCCGCGATCGCTCGCGGTGCCGGTGGGCTCAGCGGCGGGGCGGTCGGGGTGTGGATTCCCGCGGCGCTCCTGAGCTCCACGGCATCGTTCGCCCACCAGTGGCTGCCCCTGATCATCTCGGGCGCGGCCCTGGGTGCGATGCTCGTGCTCGGCGGCATCGTGCGCGCGATCATCAGCGCCGCCGACAACGGGCGCATGACGCGCAGCGCGGCACGAGCGGCAGCGGTGGTCGAGGCGGCGCAGCCCGCCCCGGCCACGACCACGATCCGGGTCCCCGCGCGCACGCCGAGCACCTCGACCGGCGCGATCGCCGTCGTGCGCTGAGTCCCGTGCGCTGAGTTCCGGCAGTTCAGCGCTCTCAGCGGTAGTCGCGCTCCCAGTGCTGCCCGGCCGAATCCCCAGCCTCGACGCGCGCGGACTCGCGGGCCCGCAGTTCGACGCGGCGGATCTTGCCCGAGATCGTCTTGGGCAGCTCGTCCACGAACTCGATGACCCGCACCCAGAGGTGCGACGACAGACGCTCGTTCGCGTAGGCGAAGATCGAGCGCGCGGCTTCGCCGTCGGCCGCGGCATCCGCCGTCAGGCAGACGTACGCCTTCGGCACCGACAGGCGCGTCGGGTCGGGGCTGGGCACGACCGCCGCCTCGATCACGAGGTCGTGCTCGAGCAGCACCGACTCGAGTTCGAACGGGGAGATCTTGTAGTCGGATGCCTTGAACACGTCGTCGGCGCGCCCGATGTAGGTGAGATACCCCTCATCGTCGCGCACGGCGATGTCGCCGGTGTGGTGGTAGCCGCCGACGCGGGACTCCGCGGTCTTCTCGGGGTCGTCGTAGTACCCGGCCATGAGCCCCAGCGGCGGCTGCGACAGGTCGAGCGCGATCTCGCCCTCGCTCGCCCCGTCGACGACCTCGCCGGTCACCGGGTCGAGCAGCACCACCGGGTACCCGGGCAGCGGCCGTCCCATCGAGCCGACCTTCACGGGCTGCCCGGGAGAGTTGCCCACGCAGCACGTCATCTCGGTCTGCCCGAAGCCGTCGCGGATGGTTCCCCCCCACGCGTCGCGCACGCGGTCGATGACCTCGGGGTTGAGCGGCTCTCCGGCGCCGACGAGCTCGCGCGGCGGGTGGGTGAGGCGGGCGAGGTCGGCCTGGATGAGCATCCGCCACACCGTCGGCGGCGCGCAGAACGTGCTCACGTGGTGGGTGTCCATGACCTGCATGAGGGTGTTCGCATCGAAGCGCGCGTAGTTGTAGACGAACACGGTCGCCTCGGCGAGGAACGGCGAGTAGAAGCTCGACCACGCGTGCTTCGCCCAGCCCGGCGACGAGATGTTGAGGTGCACGTCGTCGGGGCGCACGCCCAGCCACCACATGGTCGACAGGTGCCCGATCGGGTACGAGACGTGGGTGTGCTGCACGAGCTTCGGACGGTTGGTGGTGCCCGAGGTGAAGTACAGCAGCGAGGTGTCGGTGGCGGGCGTCGGTCCGTCGGGCTCGAAGACGGCCGGGGCATCCGCCGAATCGGCGAATCGCTCCCAACCCGCCGGGATGCCGTCGCCGATGCCGATGCGCAGGATGCCGTCGTCGATGTCTGCGAGACGGTCGCCGAGGGCGCCGAGCGTGACGACCGCGCGGGCGCGGCCGTGATCGATCCGGTAGGCGAGGTCGGATGCCGACAGCAGCGTCGAGGTCGGGATCGACACTGCGCCGATCTTGGTGATCGCGAGCATCACCTCCCACAGCTCGATCGTGTTGCCGAGCATCACGATCAGGTGGTCGCCGCGACGGATGCCGAGACCGGTCAGCCATGCGGCGACCTGGTCGGACCGGCGGGAGAGGTCGCCGTAGGTCCACGACCGCAGCGAGAGGTCGGCCTCGACGATCTGCACCGCGGGGCGGTCGGGTGTCTCGCCGGCGACGACGTCGAACCACTCGAGCGCGAAGTTGAACTCGTCGACCTGCGGCCACGCGAACCCCGCGCGGGCGGCGTCGTAGTCGGTCGCGTTCGCGAACAGGAAGTCGCGCATCTCGCGGATGGTCTGCGTGGCGGCGGTGGCACTGCGGGTCATGCGTTCCATCCTCGCGCAGGTGCGTCGCTCCCGTCGCGCGAATGGCTGATTCCGGAACGAGCCGATGCCGCCGCTAGCGCGCGAGCAGCCCGGCGCCGTCGCGCAGCTCGAACACCAACTGCGTCTCGGTGCCGCGCACGACCGGATGCACGGTGATGTGCTCGAGCACGATGTCGCGCAGCGCCGTCGCGTCCTCGACGGCGACGTGCACGAGAAAGTCGTCGACCCCGGCGACGTGGAAGACCTGGAGCACGCGCGGCACGCTCGCGAGCGCGTCGAACAGCGCGGTGACGGTGGGGCCGGTGTGGTTGGCGAGGCGCACCTTGATGATCGCCTGCAACGGATAGCCGACGGATGCCTCGTCGAGGCGGATCCGCGTATCGCGGATGATCCCGCGCTCGCGCAGCGCCCGCACGCGGTGAGCGCAGGTGGACTCGGCGAGGTTCAGGCGGTGGGCGAGGGCCTTGTTCGTGATGTCGGCCTCGCGGGTGAGCACGGCGAGCAACGCGAGGTCGGTCTCGTCGAGCGGCGATCCTGGGGGTTTGGGCAACGTCGGGTCCTCCTCGGCATCCGTGTTTGCTCAGAATAGCGATATCAGTGTGATCGGCGGCGGATGCTGTCGATTCCCACCGTCCAAGCCGCGATTCGCGCAACATGGAGGGATGACCGCCCCGCTGCATCCCGACACCGTCGCCGTCCACAGCGGCCGCTCCGACCTCGCGGATCTCGGAGTGCACGCGCTGCCGATCGACCTGTCGACCACGAACCCACTGCCCGACGTCGAGCGCGGCGGCGACTCCTACGAGGCGATGGCGACCGGTGGACGCCCGCCCGCCGACGGCAGCCTCGTCTACGCGCGCCTGTGGAACCCGACCGTCGCCCGCTTCGAAGAGGCGCTCGCCGAGATGGAGCACGCCGAGGCGTCCGTCGCCTTCGGGTCGGGCATGGCGGCGATGACCGCCGTGATCCTCGCGCACACCAATGCGGTCGGCAAGCGCCACGTCGTCGCGGTGCGCCCGCTCTACGGCGGCACCGACCATCTGCTCGGCTCGGGGCTGCTCGGCGCCGAGGTCACCTACTGCCATCCGCACGAGGTGGCGGGCAGCATCCGTCCCGACACCGGGCTGGTGGTGCTCGAGACACCCGCCAATCCCACGCTCGACATCGCCGACATCGCCGAGGTCGTCCGTCTCGCGGGCGAGGTGCCGGTCGTCGTCGACAACACGTTCGCGACACCGATCCTGCAGAACCCCATCGATCTCGGTGCGGCGATGTCGCTGCACAGCGCGACCAAGTACCTGGGAGGGCACGGCGATGTGATCGCCGGAGTCGTGGCCTGCGGCGAGGAGACCGCCGAAGCGCTGCGACGCGTACGCGCCGTGACGGGTGGCCTGCTCCACCCGCTCGGCGCCTACCTGCTGCACCGCGGACTCGCGACCCTGCCCGTGCGCATGCAGCGCCAGCAGGAGAACGCCCGCCGCATCGTGTCGTGGCTGCTCGACCGGCCCGAGATCGCCGAGGTCTTCTACCCCGGGCTCGACGGCGACCCGCACGGCATCCTCGACCGTCAGATGCGCGGCACCGGGGCGATGATCGCGATGCGGATGCAGGGCGGGTACGCCGCGGCATCCGCCGTCGCCTCGGGCACCACGCTCTTCACCCACGCGGTCTCGCTCGGCGGTGTCGACTCGCTCATCCAGCACCCCGCCGCGCTCACGCACCGACCGGTGCCGGCCGAGGCGCGCCCCGCCGCCGACGTGCTGCGCCTGTCGATCGGACTCGAGGATGCCGACGACCTGATCGCCGACCTCGCGACCGCGTTCGCCGGGCTCGCGCCCGCCGCTCAGAGCTTGGGCAGGATGACCGTTCCGGTCGAGAGCCGCTCGGTGGGCATCCGGTCGCGGTTGTAGGTGATGTCGCGGTAGCCGTGCGGGGTCGGGTTGCCGTCCTCGTCGAGGCTCACGAACACGATCTTCTCGATCGTGAGGATGCGCTTGCGCGTGATCATGTTGCGCGCGACGGCCCGCATCGTCAGCGAGGTGCGGCCGAAGTGCGTGGCCGTCAGGCCGATCTCGATCAGGTCGCCCTGCACGGCGGAGGCCTCGAAGTTGATCTCCGAGATCAGCTTCGTCACCGCGCGGTAGTTGCCGAGCTGCACGATCGCGTAGATCGCGGCCTCCTCGTCGATCCACTTCAGCAGGCTCCCGCCGAACAGCGACCCATTGGCATTGAGGTCCTCCGGGCGCACCCACTTGCGGGTGCGGAAGTTGATGCCGTCCTCGGACCACGAGTTCGCTTCATGCTTGGCCATGCCTCCAGCCTAGGAACCGCGTGAGTCGGCGGTGTTACGCGCCGTGAAGGGGCCCTCTGCCCAGGGCGGATCGGCCGAGGGCAGATTCCGGCGTGCGCGAGGGGTGACCGGCGGATGCTGGGGGAATGAGCGAAGAGAACCCCCTCCCGCAGTTCGGGCCCGAGGCCCGACGCGCCCTGTTCCACGAACGCGTCCTGGTGCTCGACGGCGCCCTCGACGACGACAACGGCACGCTGCTGATGACGCAGCTTCTCACCCTCTCGGCCGAGGACGCCGCGACCGACATCGCCCTCTGGATCCACTCGCCCGGCGGCTCCGTGCCGTCGATGCTCGCGATCCGCGACATCATGCGGCTCATCCCCAACGACGTCTCGACCCTCGCGCTCGGGCTGGCGTGCAGCGCCGGGCAGTTCCTGCTCTCGGCGGGCGCCGTGGGCAAGCGTCGGGCGCTGCCGCACGCGCGCATCCTCATGCATCAGGGCTCGGCGGGGATCGGCGGATCGGCGGGTGAGATCGAGACGCAGGCCGACGACCTCCGCCACATGCGCGACACGGTGCTCGGACTCATCTCCGACGACACCGGGCAGACCCGCGAGCGCATCTTCGAGGACTCGCTGCACGACCGCTGGTACACGGCCGCGCAGGCGCGCGACTACGGCTTCATCGACGAGATCGTGTCGTCTCTCTCCGACGTGATGCCGCGTCGACGGGCACGGGTCGGACTGGGGGCGGGCGCATGAGCGGCTACACGATCCCGAACGTGATCGCGCAGCATCCGCGGGGCGAGCGCGTCATGGACGTGTACTCGCACCTGCTCGCCGAACGCGTCATCTACCTCGGCACCGGCATCGACGCGGGCGTCGCGAACGCGCTGATCGCCCAGCTGCTGCACCTCGACGCCGACAGCCCCGAGAGCGCCATCCAGTTCTACATCAACAGCGAGGGCGGCGATCCGGGGGCGGCGCTCGCGATCTACGACACCATGCAGCACATCCGTCCGAGCATCGCGACGACGTGCGTGGGCCAGGCGATCGGACCCGCCGCCCTGCTCGTCGCCGCCGGAGCACCGGGGGAGCGGGCCGCACTCGCGCATGCCCGACTGGTGCTGCACCAGCCGGCGGGGCAGTCGCGCGGGGCGATCCCCGACCTGATCCTCGCGGCCGACGAGGTCGTGCGGGTGCGCTCCGACATGGAGGAGATCCTCGCCCGGCACAGCGGCCGCACGGCCCGGGAGCTGCGTGCCGATACCGACCGCGACCGCGTGTTCACGGCATCCGCCGCCCAGGCCTACGGACTGATCGACACGGTGCTGGGGGAGCGGGGGTAGGGGCGCGGGGCGGGCCCTTCGACAGGGTCAGGGATCCAGGCTTGTTGGGCCACCACCCTGGGTCGCTGAGCCTGTCGAAGCGCCCCAGCCCCCGGGAAAGTCAGGCCGCGAGGGCGAAGACCGATGCGCGAGCGGATGCCGGCACCGACGTCGTGCGCAGCTCATCGGCCACCGCGCTGGTGAGCTCGATGAGGCTGGTGTCGAGTGCGCCGGCGATCGCCGCGATCATCTCGCTCGACGGCTCCTTGCGCCCGCGCTCGACCTCTGAGAGGTACTGGGGCGAGACGCCCGCGGTGTCGGCGGTCTCGGTGAGGGTCTCACCGCGGTCGTGGCGGCGTCGGCGCAACTGCTCGCCGAGGAGGTGGCGCCACAGCGGCTCGGGGTCGCTCGGGCGTGGCGTGCGCGGGAAGGGGACGATGTCGGCCATGCCTCACGGTACGACGCACGGTTCCCGGGCATCCATCGTTTCTGCTCAGAGCAGAACCCGAGCAGAACGCCTACAGCGCCGCCGTCACCCCGGGCAGCAGCTTCGTGAGGATGCCGGCGAGCTGACCGCGTTCCTCGTCGGTGAGCGGGTCGAGCACGAGTTCGCGGATCTGCTCGACGTGCACGGGCGCCGCCTCGCGCAACAGGTCGCGCCCGGCCGGGGTGAGGGCTGCGGAGAGCGTGCGCTTGTCGGCGCCGCACGACGTGCGTTCCACCCATCCGCGTTCCTCGAGCGAGTCGATCGCGTGGCTCAGTCGCGACCGGCTGAGCCCCGCGATGCGGGCGAGCTCGGTCATGGTGGTCGCCCCGCCGTCGATCTGCCCGGCGAGCATGATGAGGATCGCGTACCGCGCGTGGTTGAGCCCGACCTCGTCCTTCAGCGCGCGATCGAGCACCTGCGGCAGCAGCTGCACGAAGCGGATGACCGGCAGCCACGTCTGCATCTCGGCGTCGTCGAGCCGGCGCGGGTGCCGCACGGCATCCGTCTGTCCGTCGATCCGCGCGTCCATGCTCACGCCGCCGAGAGGTCGATGGTGTGCGCGGTGTGGTCGCGCTTGGCCTCGAGGTAGCGGGTGTTCGCCTCCGAGAGGTGCACCCCCGTGGGCACGTGCTCGGTCACGCGGATGCCGAGGTCCTCGAGCTGGCGCGCCTTGTCGGGGTTGTTGCTGAGCAGGCGGATGCCGTCGACGCCGACCGCCGCGAGCATCTGAGCGGCGACGGTGTAGTCGCGCTCGTCCTCACCGCGACCGAGGGCGACGTTCGCCTCGTAGGTGTCGAGGCCGGAGTCCTGCAGCGCGTAGGCGTCGAGCTTGGCGTAGAGGCCGATGCCGCGACCCTCCTGGCGGAGGTACAGAAGGAAGCCGCCCTCGTCGGCGATGCGTTCGACGGCCTCGCGCAGCTGGGGGCCGCAGTCGCAGCGCTGCGAACCGAAGACGTCTCCGGTGAGGCACTCGCTGTGCGGGCGCACGAGGGGGGCGGGTCCGCCGTCGGCTGCACGGTCGAGCGCCGCGCGCCAGTCGCCGAGGCCGAGGAGCAGGTGCTCGCGTCCGTCGACGAGGCCGTCGAAGGTGACGACGTCGGCGGTGGTGGAGTACCCGTCGGCGAAGGCCATCGGTACGCGCACGCGGGTCCGCTCGGAGGCGAGAGGAACCACCGTTGAACTTTCAATCATGTGGGGTAGAACGCGGCGCGGCCGGGTCTATTCCCGGGACTCCTCGGGTGACGGCGCCCGGTCCCGCCGCCGCACGAATTTCAGCTCGCTCGCGAGGATGCCGAGCACCACGAGTCCGCCGCCGACCAGGGCGAGGGCGGGCAGGCGCTCACCGGCGATGCGCCCGATCACGCCCGCCCAGACCGGCTCACCCGCGTAGATGATCGTCGCGCGCGTGGGGGAGACCGACTTCTGCGCCCAGTTCATCGTGAGCTGGATGAGGCAGCTCGCCGCGCCCAGCCCGACCGCGCACACGACCCACACCCACGAGAACGCGGGGAACCCCTCGCCGACCACCGGCATCGTCAGCAGTCCGAGCACGCCCGCCGCGAGCAGCTGAACGATCGTGATGCGTCCGAGGTCGATGCGCCCGGCGAACACGCTGATGAGGATGATCTCGGCCGCGATCGGCAGAGTGCTGATCATCGTGGCGATCTCGCCGGCGCCGAGGGTGAGGGAGAACGCGTCGGGTCCGGCGATCAGCACGAGCCCGACGAACGCGAGCGCCGCCCCGACGAACGCCATCGCGGGCGGGCGTTTGCGGAACACGGCCCACTGCGCGAGCGGCACAAGCGGCACGTACATCGCGGTGATGAAGGCGGAGGTGCTGGAGTCGATCGTCTGCAGTCCGACGGTCTGCAAGCCGTAGCCGAGGTAGATCATGACGCCGATCGCGACGCCGGCGCCGATGTCCCGCCAGCGGATGCCGCGCAGCACGCGGTGGAAGATGACGACGCTGATGAGTCCGGCCACGAGGAAGCGCAGCCCGACGAAGAACCACGGACCCGAGTGCTGCATCGCCCAGTGCACGAGCAGGAAGGTGCTGCCCCAGACCGCGGTGATCGCGATGAGGGCGGCCTCCTGCGGGCGGAAGCGCATCCAGCGCAGACGAGTGGGCATCGCGGGGCCCTTTCTCGACGGCTGCCTCATCGAGGATAGCGCCGAGCGGGATGGAGGATAGCGCCGTGAGGGATGCCGGAAGATCACGAAGAATGTCGGCTCCGAGCGGATGCATCGAACGCGTCGGTAGCCTCGCTGCATGAGCAACTTCGTGAGCCCCGACGAACTGAGCGACCTGCGCGAGCAGGGTGCCCCCGTGCGCGTGATCGACGTGCGCTGGCGGCTCGACCGCCCCGACGGGCACGCGGAGTATCTCGAGGGCCACATCCCGGGCGCCGTGTACGTGCCGCTCGACTCCGAGCTCGCCACCCACGGCGAAGCCTCGGAGGGGCGGCACCCGCTGCCGTCGACCGAGACCCTGCAGCGGGCGGTGCGCCGCTGGGGTGTGCACGACGGCGATCTGGTCGTCGCCTACGACGATGCGAAGGGCCTCGCCGCTGCGCGGGCGTGGTGGCTGCTGCGCCAGGCGGGCGTCGACGTGCACGTGCTCGAGGGCGGCATCCGCGGATGGATCGCCGCCGGGCACGACGTCGACACGGCCGATGAGTCGCCCGAGGAGGGCACCGCGGTGCTCCGCGAGATCGGCGACGACGCCCTGTCGATCGACGAGGCGGCGGCGTTCCCGGCATCCGGAGTGCTGCTCGACGTGCGCGCTCCCGAGCGCTACCGCGGTGAGACCGAGCCCCTCGACCCGATCGCCGGGCACATCCCCGGCGCCGTCAACCTGCCCACGATGCTGCACCTCGACGCCGACGGACGCATCCTCGACGCCGCGACCGTGCGCGCGAACCTGGCCACCGTCGGCATCGCCGAGGGCACCCGCGTCGCGGCGTACTGCGGCTCGGGCGTCACCGCCGCGCACACGGCGCTCGTGCTCGACGAGGTCGGCATCGACGCGAAGGTCTTCCCCGGTTCGTGGAGCCAGTGGTCGAACACGCCGGGGCGTCCGGTCGCGACGGGCGATCAGCCCGGCTGACGCGGCGGCGGATCCGGCTCAGTCGCGCTCGCCGAAGCCCCAGCGCAGCAGCAGCGCGCCCGGCCCGAACGCGCGGCGCACCTGGTGGATCGATGTGCCCGACTCCAGCGTCACCGGCGTCGCCGTCTGACTCTGCGGAGTGTCGACCTGCTCCTCGAACCAGTCCGGCAGCGCTTCGGGATGGAACCTCGTCCACACCAGCAGTTCGCGGCACTGGCGGGCGACCGCGTGCCCGGTCTCGAGCTGCGGCGGGTACCCCGGCGGATACGACACCGACCACTCGACCATCGCCGTGTTCGGCGCCGTGAGCGGTGCGTCGAGCTCGAACAGCACGCCGTGCACCTCGCCGTTGGGGTGCGAGTAGCGATTCGCGATGCGACCCCCGAAGTCGGCGGCGAACTCCGGCGCGGGAGTGGGGATGCCGGGGGTGAGCTCGAGGAACGGGATCGCCGTGATGGTGCCGATCGTCGACTGCACGATGCTGCGCGTGCGGCTCTGCACGACGTGCCCCTCGATCCCGACGTCCGTCACCGAGTGCGTCGTCAGCTCGCGCGAGGTGTCGGGGTACTCGGCACCGAGCGCCGCGAAGGCCTCCTTCACGGCTTCTTCGATGGCGTGCTCGTCGATCGGGAAGAGGTTCGGTCCGAGCGGCCCCGTTCGCGACGACCGCAGCAGCCCGGTCAGCGCACCGCGGTCGAGGTGCAGGAGCTCCTCGATATCGGCGACCGCGGCCAGCGACTGCGCGCCCTCCGGATGCCGCGCCCCCGAGCGCCAGTAGCTCAACGTCGCCATCGACACCCGGTTGCCGCGGGCGCGCAGACGCTCCTGCACCCACGACAGCGTCACGCGGCGCGCGTTGATCGCATCCCTGAACGCGGCGGGGAAGCCGGGCCCGTTCGAGGGCTTCAGAAAATCTTCACTCTCCATCACAGACCCCCTCCGGTATGTGAAGAACTGCTGTTTAGAGTGAGCTTACGACCGCACGAGGCCACCCCTGGGGACCTGGGTGACGAAGTGGGGTCGACGTGATCGTCTCGACGCAGGCAGGGTGCCCGACCTTGCGGAGGATGATCGGGCGCAGCGATGCCCCCGTGCTGCGTAATCGTGGGGCCCGATGATCGATCTGGGGAGATCCATCGGGCCCCGCGAACAGCCCCGTCCTTCCGTCCCGGCGCCCCCGCGTAGACTGGGAGCACAACCCCGGAGGACTCTGGATCTTCATGTCTGCCCCTTCCCGCACCTTCACCGTGCGCAACGTGCAACTGCTGCGCGCGCTGTTCGCCGCCGTCGCCGCCCTCATGATCACGTTCTCGTCCGATCACTCCGCGGCGGTGGGTCTCTCGGTCTTCAGCGGCTTCGCGATCGCGACGGCCCTCGTGATGCTGCTGTCGGTGTGGTTGGTGTTCCCTGCGGGATCGCGGTGGCCCGCCGTCGTGATCGGCCTGCTCAGCGTCGCGGCCGGCATGGCGACCGGCATCCCCGTGTGGCGCACGAACGACGTCTTCTTCATCGTCGTCGGCGCCTGGGCGCTCGCGACGGGTCTGACCGAACTGCTCGCCGGCATCCGCGCTCGCCGTATCGGCACGGACCCGACGGCTCGTGACTCCGTCATCATCGGGTCGTTCGGCATCCTGCTCGCCGTGCTGCTCTGGGTGATCCCCGCCGGCTTCACCCACGACTACACGATCAAGGAAGCGGGCACCTTCGAGCTGACCGGCATCATCCTCGGGGTCGGGATGCTCGGCGGCTACGCCGCGCTCGTCGCCGTCTTCCTCGGCATCGCCGGACTCACGCCCCAGAAGGCGGATGCCGTCGCCCCGGCATCCGTTCCCGCCGAGAGCGGAGACGCCCGATGAGCGAAGAGAAGCCCACCCGCCGCGACATCCTGCGGCCGCTGCACCTGCTGGGCATCGCCCTCGCGTGCGGTGTGTTCGCGATGATCGTGACGCTCGTCTCGACCGGTGCCTTCACGGCCCGCGTGAACACCGCGATCGCGAACGGCAGCTACGAGGGCCTCACCCCGGTGATGCTGGGACTGGTCGTCGGCGGCGGTGCGTTCATCGTGACGCTGCTCATGCTGGCGATGCTGATCCTGGCCGTCGACCCGGCCGACGTCACGAAGACGGTCGACCGTCCCGTGCTCTACGACCCCGAGTCCGACGACGGCACTGCCGCGGGCGACGCCCGCACCGACCGCACGGAGTAGTCACGACGGCGGCGTGCCCGCCTGGCGCGTGCCATGAATCAGGAAAACCGTGGCCGCCGAGTGGGGTCACCCGCGGAATCCCGCGGACCCGCCGATCGCAGTCGACCGATCTTCCTGAATTAGTGCACGCGCGTGCCCGAGCCGAACGCAGAAACGCACCCCGCCCGATGGGCATGGGGTGCGTTTCTGCGTGGCGGAGAGGCGTCAGCGCGCGAGGCGCTCGGCGATTCCCGTGTACGTGGCGGGGGTCAGCGCGAGCAGGCGCTGCTTGGCCGCGTCGCCGATCTCGAGGCCCTGCACGAACTCGGCGAGCTCGGCGCCGCCGACGCGGTGTCCGCGGGTGAGCTCCTTGAGCAGGGCGTACGGGTCGGTGATGCTCGAGCGACCGGCGACGACCTCGGCGCGGATGACCGTCTGGATCGCCTCGGCGAGCACCTCCCAGTTCACGTCGAGGTCGGCGAGCAGCACGTCGCGCGACAGCGAGATCTCGTTGAGCCCACGGCGCAGGTTGTCGAGCGCGAGCAGCGAGTGCCCGAACGCGACGCCGATGTTGCGCTGCGTGGTGGAGTCGGTGAGGTCGCGCTGCAGGCGGCTCGTGACGAGCGTCTGGGAGAGCGACCCGAGCAGTGCCGCCGAGAGCTCGAGGTTCGCCTCGGCGTTCTCGAAGCGGATCGGGTTGATCTTGTGCGGCATGGTCGACGACCCGGTCGCACCGGCGACGGGGATCTGCGCGAAGTAGCCGAGCGAGATGTACGTCCAGATGTCGGTGGCGAGGTTGTGCAGGATGCCGCCGGCGTGACGCACGCGGTCGTAGAGCTCGACCTGCCAGTCGTGCGACTCGATCTGCGTGGTGAGCACGTTGAAGCCGAGACCCAGGCCCTCGACGTACTCGCGGGCGATGGTCGGCCAGTCGGCGTCGGGGTCGGCCGACAGGTGCGCCGACCACGTGCCGGTGGCGCCGGAGAACTTCGCCAGGTAGTCGGATGCCGCGATCTGGCCGCGCACGCGCTCGAGACGCCACGCGAACACGGCGATCTCCTTGCCCATGGTCGACGGCGTCGCGGGCTGGCCGTGGGTGCGCGAGAGCATCGCGGCGTCGGCGTGCTCGACCGCGAGTTCGCGGAGCTTGGCGATGACGGAGTCGAGGGCGGGGAGCCAGACGCTCTCGACCGCGCGCTTGACGGTGAGCGCGTACGAGACCGAATTGATGTCCTCGCTCGTGCAGGCGAAGTGCGTCAGCTCGGCGATGGCGTCGAGGCCGAGCGTCGAGAGGCGGTCGCGCACGAGGTACTCGATGGCCTTGACGTCGTGGCGGGTGACCGCCTCCTTCTCGGCGAGCCAGTCGATCTCGGCCTGGCCGAAGTCGCGGTAGAGGGCGCGGAGGCGCTCCTTGTCGGCATCCGACAGGGGGGAGGTCTCGAACAGCGAGCGGTCGGTGAGGGCGATGAGCCACTCGACCTCGACCTCGACGCGGGCCCGGTTGAGGCCGGCCTCCGAGAGGAAGTCGGCGAGTCCGGTGACGGCGCCGCGGTAGCGACCGTCGAGGGGGCTCAGGGGCTGCGGCGGAAGCGAAGGCTGGAAAGTCAGGGGAATCCTCCTGATCGGGCCCGTCAGATGCGGGGCGTGCGGGGCTGGCGCAGGGCGGGTTCGAGCTGACGGAACAGCCCGCGAGTCGCCGTCTCGATCATACCGAGCACCGAATCGAACATCTCGGGGCCGGCGTAGTAGGGGTCGGGCACATCGTGGGTCGAGGCGTCGGGGTCGAAGCCGAGGAGGAGGGTGACCTTCCCCTCCTGATCCTCGTCGCGCGCCCACTCGCGCAGGATGCGCTCGTGCGTGCGGTCGAGGGCCACGATGAGGTCGTTCTCGAGGAAGGATGCCGCGGTGAACTGCTTCGCGCGGTGCTGCGATCCGTCGTACCCGCGGCGGGCGAGCGAGTCGATCGTGCGGTGGTCGGCGCGCTCGCCGAGGTGCCAGTCGCCCGTGCCCGCGCTGCGCGAGACGATGCGCGAGCCCAGTCCCTGATGCTCGGCGAGGTCGCGGAAGACGACCTCGGCCATGGGGGATCGGCAGATGTTCCCCGTGCACACGAAGATCACGCGAAAGGGATCCGGGGATGTCACAGAACCATTCTGCCGCTCCCGGGCCGTCGTGCACAGTTCGGGGTCGGACTCATCCTGCACAGCTCGCGATCGAGCGATGCTCTGCACCGCTCGTGCGCCCACGGTGATCGCCGAGTCGTCGCGCGGCGCAGGCTGTGGGCATGTACTCCTCGATCGCCCTCCCGACCACCGATGAGTGGACCCCGTACGACCTGTCGATGTGGCAGCAGGCCGGGGCTCAGCTCCGCGTCGCCCTCGACTTCACGCAGACAGCAGCGGCGACGCTCGATCCGCTCGTCGACGAGACCGAATGGTCGTCCGACGGGCTGCGGTCGCTGCACGAGACAATGGGCGAGCAGCGCGGTCTCGTCGCCCTCGAGGTGATGATCCTGGAGTCGACCGAGGCCGAGCAGCGAGCGGCGGGGCTCGGATGAGCGACGACCTCGACATCCGCTACGGCGGCGCGATCGCGGTCGACACCGAGGTGCTGCGCGACATCGGCACGCGGTTGGCCGCCGTGGCGGGGTCGCTCGCGCAGGGTGCGGCCGCCGCCGGCAACGCCTACGCCCTGCTCATGGGGTCGTCCGCCTGCCGTTCGTGGAGCGGCTTCGATGCGCTCGGGCGCAGTCGCACGCGACTCGACGAGCTGCGGCTCACGGCCGAGACGACGGCGTCCTCGACGCTGCTCATGGCGGATGCGTACGAGGTGGTCGAGCTGCGCGCGCAGGCGGAGGCGCTCGCCGCGAGCGATGCCGCTGCGGCGGCTGCCCTGAACGCACGGGCCGACGAGATCCTGGATGCCGATCCCCGCGTTCAGGGCCTCGTCACTGCCCTCGTTCTGGACTGGGGCACGCATCGGTTCGACGGACTCGATGTGCAGGTCGGGTTCGGTACGTCGTTCGGTGGACTCTTCGGCGGGATCGGTATGGCGGCGGCCCTGCTCGGCAGGGGGGTGATCCCGAAGGGGACGACGCTGCAGGGCAGGGCGGATGCCGTGCGCGTCACTCCGGTCGCGACGACGACCCCGAAAGCCCCGCCGGCCTCGCTGCCGGAGGCCCTCCAGCGGTTCCCGAATTCCGGGGGAGCGCAGGTGCGGGTGGAGAAGTACACGATGCCCGATGGGACGAACCGCTTCGTCGCGTATGTGAAGGGCACGCAGTCCGTTCTGCATGGCGGGAGCAACCCGTGGGACATGAAGTCGAACTTCCAGCTCTACGCGGGGACGAAGTCGGCGTCGTACCAAGCGACGCTCGACGCATTGAAGGCATCGGGCGCGAAACCGGGTGACCGGGTCGATGTCGTCGGGCACTCGCAGGGAGGGGCGATCGCCTCGCATCTCGCGATGGACGACGTCTACGACGTCGGTGTGGAGATCACCGCGGGAAGCCCGGTCGAGCCGACGCTAGACGACGACCAGACGCTCGTGCAGTTGCGGCACACCGACGATGTCGTGTCTTCCCTGGCCGGCGGCGGATCCCCCGGCGGGACCGGTTCTCCCGACAGCTTCACCGCGGAGCGCGTCGGCGATCCGGTCGAGGGTCTGCAGGATCTCACGCTCGAACCGCACATGCTCGATACCTACGTCGAGACCGCCGAGATGGTCGAGGAGTCGGGTGACCCGCGGGTGGACGGGCTCGACGGCCTGTGGAACGAACTCGGTCAGGCGACCTCGGTCACGTCGACCGACTATCGGGCCGAGCGCGTGCTGCCCGAGGACGTGGTGGCACCGGGCGGGTCGCCCGCACCGGCACCGGTCATCGGAGACGAGTGGTGGCGACGGAAGGACGTGCTGTGACCTCAGTCGCGGCGGCGCTGCTTCTTGGCCTGCGGGCGCAAAATGAAGCCGAAGATACCGTTGATGATCGAGATGATCAGCGCGGCGACGACGCCCCACCAGAAGTGGCCGACCGTGAGTCCCCAGCCGAAGCCGCTCGTGATCCAGGCGGTCAGCCACAGCAGGAAGCCGTTGATGATGAACCCGATGAGCCCGAGGGTGAGGATGTAGAGCGGGAACGCGACGATCTTCACGACGGTGCCGATGATCGTGTTCACGAGCGCGAAGATCGCGGCGACCGCGAGCAGCGTGAGCACGAGCTGCAGTGTCTCGCCCGGAGGGAACGCGACGATGCTGACCTGCAGTGCGGGGATCAGCGTCACGACCCACAGGGCGAACGCGTTGACGACGACTCGGATGATGAAGCGCATGGTCCGCCCAGTCTTCCACGTGGGGGTGGTGATTGTCAGGAGGACTCGTCCGCTGCGCTTCCCTCGAGCACTCGTAGACTCGTCCTCGTGACCGACCCGATCCTTCCCCGCATCCGCCCCGCCATCGCCGCGCTCGCGCCGTACCGCCAGGGCAAGCAGGCGGGACCCGATGCGTTCAAGCTGTCGAGCAACGAGAACCCCTTCGACCCGCTGCCGTCGGTGGTCGAGGCGATGCGGCACATCACGCCGATCAACCGTTACCCCGACGCCACCGCGCTGCGGCTGCGCGAGCGCCTCGGCGCGCGGTACGGCGTCGAGCCCGACCAGGTGCACGTCGCCGCGGGCAGCGTGTCGATCCTGCATCAGCTGATCCTCGCCACGGCATCCGTCGACGACGAGGTCGTCTACGCCTGGCGGTCGTTCGAGGCGTACCCGAGCCTGCCGCTCATCTCCGGAGCGACCGGAGTCCCGGTCGCGCTCACCGACGACGCGCGTCACGACCTCGACGCGATGGCGGATGCCGTCACCGACCGCACCCGCGCGATCATCGTCTGCACGCCCAACAACCCGACCGGTCCGATCATCACGAGCGGCGAGTTCGCGGCCTTCGTCGAGCGGGTCCCCGCCGACGTCCTGATCATTCTCGACGAGGCATACGCCGAGTTCGTCACGGCGCCCGATGCGGTCGACGGTCTCGCCGAGCGCATCTTCGACCGGCATCCGAACGTCGTCGTCCTGCGCACCTTCTCGAAGGCGTACGGACTCGCAGGCCTCCGCATCGGCTACGCGATCGGCCACGAGAAGGTGCTCGATTCGGCCCGCGTCACCGGCGTACCCCTCTCCGTGACGGCTGCGGCGGAGAACGCGGCCATCGCGAGCCTCGACGCCGAAGCCGAGCTGCTCGAACGCGTCACCGAGATCGTCGCCCGCCGCACGCGCCTCGTCGCCGGGCTCCGCGCCCAGGGCTGGAAGGTGCCCGACTCCCAGGGCAACTTCGTCTGGCTGCCCGCCGGCGACCGCACCGACGAGGTCGCCGCGGCGTTCGTCGCCGGCGACATCGTCGTGCGCCCGTTCTCGGGTGACGGCATCCGCATATCCGTCGGGGAGCATGAATCGGTGGACAAGGTCCTACAGGTTTCTGAATCCGTTGTGCGGACTCTCCAGCCCTAGGCACCGTTCCTCGGATAGCGTGGAACGGTGAGCTCGTCAGAGAACGAAATCGTCCGCGTCCTCGAGGCAGACGGCCGATTCGCCCCTACCCCCGCTGCGGAGCGGTACCTGTCGCTGATCGAATCGATCAGCGATGCCGAACTCGAGCAGTTCTACCGCGACATGGTCGTCATCCGCGCCATCGACACCCAGGCCACCAACCTGCAGCGACAGGGGCAGCTGGCGCTCTGGCCGCCGAGCCGCGGCCAGGAGGCGGCGCAGGTCGGCTCGGGTCGAGCGGCCCGTGCGCAGGACACCATCTTCCCGTCGTACCGAGAGCACGTCGTCACCCGCATCCGTGGCGTCGACCCGCTCGACATCATCAAGCTGATGCGCGGTGTCTCGCACGGCGGCTGGGATCCCACCGATCCCAAGAACGGCAACACCCGGCTCTACACCCTCGTGCTCGGGTCGCAGGCACTGCACGCCACGGGCTACGCGATGGGTCTGGCGTTCGACGGCCGCTCCGGCAGCGGTGACGTCGACCGCGACGAAGCGGTCATCGTCTACTACGGCGACGGCGCCTCCAGCCAGGGCGACGTGCACGAGGCGATGGTCTTCGCCGCCAGCTACCAGTCGCCGACGGTCTTCTTCCTGCAGAACAACCACTGGGCGATCTCGGTGCCGGTCTCGACGCAGTCGCGCGTTCCGCTCGTGCAGCGCAGCGCCGGCTACGGCATCCCCAGCGTCCGCGTCGACGGCAACGACGTGCTCGCGAGCTACGCCGTCTCGCGCACCGCGCTCGACGAGGCGCGCGCCGGCCAGGGGCCGCGCGCGATCGAGGCGGTCACCTACCGCCTGGGCGCGCACACCACCAGCGACGACCCCACCAAGTACCGCGGGAACGACGAAGAGGAATCGTGGGCGCAGCGCGACCCGATCACCCGCATGCGCGCGTTCCTCGAGAACCGGGGAGCGGCGGCATCCTTCTTCGCCGACGTCGACGCCGAAGGCGCGGATGCTGCGGAAGACCTCCGCGCCCGCACGGTCGAGCTCGGCCCGCCGCCGGTCAGCCGGATGTTCGACCACGTCTACAGCGAGGCGCACCCGCTGATCGCCGAGCAGAAGGCGTGGCTCGCGAAGTACGAAGCGTCGTTCGAAGGAGGAGCGCAGTGACCCTCGAGACGATGCCGTTCAGCAAGGCTCTGAACGCCGGTCTGCGCAAGGCCATGGAAGACGACGCCAAGGTCCTGCTCATGGGCGAGGACATCGGCAAGCTCGGCGGCGTGTTCCGCGTGACCGAGCACCTGCAGCGCGACTTCGGCGACAAGCGCGTGCTCGACACCCCGCTCGCCGAGTCGGGCATCGTCGGCACCGCGATCGGACTCGCCATGGCCGGGTTCCGCCCGGTGGTCGAGATCCAGTTCGACGGCTTCGTGTTCCCGGCCTTCGACCAGATCACCACGCAGCTCGCCAAGCTCACCAACCGGCACGAGGGCTCGTTGAGCATGCCGATCGTGATCCGCATCCCCTACGGCGGGCACATCGGCGCGGTCGAGCACCACCAGGAGAGCCCCGAGGCGTACTTCGCGCACACCCCGGGCCTGCGGGTCGTGTCGCCCTCGACGCCGAACGACGCCTACTGGATGATCCAGGAGGCGATCGCCTCGAACGATCCCGTGATCTTCATGGAGCCCAAGAGCCGCTACTGGCCCAAGGGCGAGGTCGAGCTCGAGGCCTCCGCCGCCCCGCTGCACTCCTCGCGGGTCGTGCGTGCGGGCTCCGACGTCACCCTCGTCGGACACGGCGCGATGGTCACGACGCTGCTGCAGGCGGCTGCGCTGGCCGAGTCGGAGGGCACGAGCTGCGAGGTCGTCGATCTGCGCTCGATCTCGCCGATCGACTATGCGCCGATCCTCGACTCGGTGCGCAAGACCGGACGCATGGTCTACGCGCAGGAGGCCCAGGGCTTCGGCAGCATCGGCAGCGAGGTCGCCGCGACCGTCATGGAGCGCGCGTTCTACGCTCTCGAGGCGCCGGTGCTGCGGGTGTCGGGCTTCGACACCCCGTTCCCGCCCGCCAAGCTCGAGGGCGCCTACCTCCCGGATGCCGACCGCATCCTCGAGGCCGTCGACCGTTCACTCGCCTACTGAGACGTTCCGAAAGGACCGCAGATGAGCACGCAGAACTTCACCCTTCCCGATGTCGGCGAGGGCCTCACGGAGGCCGAGATCGTCACATGGAAGGTCGCGCCCGGCGACACGGTCGCGATCAACGACGTCATCTGCGAGATCGAGACGGCCAAGTCGCTCGTCGAGCTGCCCTCGCCCCATGCCGGAACGGTCGGCGAGCTGCTCGTCGCCGAGGGCGCCACGGTCGAGGTCGGCACCCCGATCATCACCTTCGTGCAGGCGGATGCCGCGGCTCCGGCCGCTCCGGCCCCGGCAGCTGCCGCGCCCGCCGCGGAGGAGGGCGGCGGATCCGTTCTCGTCGGCTACGGCAGTGGGGGAGGAGCGACCTCGCGTCGTAAGCGCCCGGCCGAGCGCCCGGTGCGCTCGTCGGTGGGAGTCATCGCGAAGCCCCCGATCCGCAAGCTCGCCCGCGACCTCGGCGTCGACCTCACCACGGTCACCCCGAGCGGCGCCGACGGCGAGGTCACCCGTGACGACGTCATGAAGCTCGCCTCGCAGGCGAGCGTGTTCCGCAACATCGAGACCCCGGAGTGGGGTGCCGTGCGCGAGGAGACCGTGCCCGCACCGCAGAACGCCCCGGTGGGTCTTGCCCGCGGTGTCGCGCCGGTCGCGGCATCCGTGTCGGCGTCGGATGCCGAGCGCACCGAGTCGATCCCGGTGAAGGGCGTGCGCAAGGCGACCTCCTCGGCGATGGTGCAGAGCGCCTACTCGGCCCCGCACGTCACGGTGTGGAAGGACGTCGACGCGACGCGCACGATGGAGCTCGTCAAGCGCCTCAAGGCCGCACCCGAGTACGCCGACATCAAGGTGTCGCCGCTGCTGATCGTGGCGCGCGCCGTGATCTGGGCGCTGCGTCGCACCCCGATGATCAACGCGGCCTGGATCGAGACCGAGAACGGTGCGGAGATCGCGGTGCGCCACTACGTGAACCTCGGCATCGCCGCGGCCACGCCCCGTGGCCTGCTCGTGCCGAACATCAAGGACGCGCAGGACCTCGGCATGAAGGACCTCGCCCGCGCCCTCAACCGCCTCACCCTCACGGCCCGCGACGGCAAGACCACGCCGGCCGACCAGCAGGGCGGCACCTTCACGATCACCAACATCGGTGTATTCGGGATGGATGCCGGCACCCCGATCATCAACCCCGGTCAGGCGGGCATCCTCGCCATGGGCACGATCAGCCAGAAGCCCTGGGTCGTGGACGGCGAGGTGCGACCGCGCTGGGTGACGACGGTCGCGGGATCCTTCGACCACCGCGTGGTCGACGGCGACGCCATGAGCCGCTTCATCGCCGATGTCGCATCGGTGCTCGAGGAGCCCGCGCTGCTCGTCGACTGAGTCGAGCACCCGGGCACCTCACATCCCCGTTACGGACTTGTGAGCAGAACGTTCTCTGCGCGTAACGGCCGCCCGTCGCCTCGCGAAACATCTCCCGCTTAGCGTCAGGAGTGTCATCGGAGGAGGCACTGTGAGCGCGAGAGAGTCGACGTCGGACGAGATCGTCGTCGTGGGGGCCGGCATGGTCGCCCACCGGTTCGTCGAGAGTCTGCTCCGGTCGCCCGGTGCGTCTCCCCGAGTGACCGTCATCGGCGATGAGGGGCACCTGCCGTACGACCGCGTCAAGCTGACCTCGTTCTTCGCGGGGGCGACGCCTTCCGATCTCGCACTCGAGGAGAGTGTCTTCTCGGATTCGCGGGTGAACTTCTCGCAGGGAGACCGCGTTCTGCGGATCGATCGATCGGCGCGCGTCGTGCACGCGCGGTCCGGCGATGCCCACCGCTACGACACCCTCGTGCTCGCGACCGGCTCCACGGCCCTGCGCCCTGCCGTCGACGGTGCTGACCTCCCGGGATGCTTCGTCTACCGCACCCTCGACGACGTCGTCGCGATCGAGGAGTACGTCGCGAAGAGACAGGCCGCGCTCGGTCGTCCGCTGCGCGGAACGGTGATCGGCGGCGGGCTGCTCGGGCTCGAGGCGGCAGGAGCGCTGCAGACCATGAACGTCGGTTGCCTGGTGGTGCAGTCCTCCGACCGTCTGATGTCGGCGCAACTGGATCTGCCCGGCGGCACGATCCTGCGCCGACTCATCGAGTCCAAGGGCATCGACGTGCGCACGGGTACCCGCACCACGCGCGTCGATGCGGACGCGTCCGGCCGGGTGGCCGCGCTGCAGTTCGACGACGGCGCCATGCACGAGACCGACATCGTGATCTTCACCGTCGGCGTGAGGGCGCACGATGCGCTGGCACGTGAAGCGCAGCTCGCCGTGCACCCGACCGGTGGCGTTCTCATCGATGAGCGGTGCCGTACGGCCGACCCCCATATCCTCGCCATCGGCGAGGTCGCGAACTACGACGGTCGGTCGGTCGGCCTCGTCGCTCCGGGTTACGCCATGGCCGAAGTCGCGGCGACTCTGCTCCTCGGCGGCGACGCGACCTTCCCCGGGTACGACGATTCGACCAAGCTCAAGCTCTCCGGCGTCGATGTGGCGAGTTTCGGCGATGCAATGGCGACCACGCCCCACGCGCTGGATGTGGTCTTCACCGACCCCGTGAACGGTGTCTACAAGAAGCTCGTGCTCTCCGACGACGCGAAGACTCTGCTCGGCGGCATCCTGGTCGGCGACGCGTCGGCCTACGGCGCCCTGCGTCCGCTCGTCGGAGCAGCGCTCGGAGGTGACCCCGCAGCCTACCTGGCACCGGCGGGCGGCTCGGAGCCGACCACCGAGCTTCCGGCCGAGGCAGTCGTCTGCTCCTGCTCGAACGTCACGGCCGGCCGCATCCGCGACGCCGTGCACGAAGACGGATGCACGGATGCCGCGGCGGTGAAGGCGTGCACCAAAGCGGGCGCGACCTGCGGATCGTGCATCTTCATGGTCAAGAAGATCGTCGGCCAGGAGCTCGTGAAGCTGGGGCAGACGGCATCCGAGGGCCTGTGCGAGCACTTCGCGATGTCACGGCGGCAACTGTTCGACGCCGTGCGCGTCTCGGGACTCTCGACGTTCAGCGCGATCATCGCGCGGTTCGGATCGGGCCGAGGGTGCGATGTGTGCAAGCCCGCCCTCGCCAGCATCCTCGCCGTCCTCGTCGGCGAGCACGTGCTCGACGGTGAGAACGCGACGCTGCAGGACACCAACGACCACGTCATGGCGAACATGCAGAAGGACGGCACCTACTCGGTGGTGCCGCGGATGCCGGGCGGCGAAGTCACTCCCGCCGGACTCATCGCCATCGGCACCATCGCCGACACCTACGGGCTCTACACGAAGATCACCGGCGGCCAGCGCATCGACATGTTCGGCGCCCGCCTCGAGCAGCTTCCGCAGATCTGGCAGCGGCTGGTGGATGCCGGGTTCGAGTCGGGCCAGGCCTACGGCAAGGCTTTGCGCACCGTGAAGTCGTGCGTCGGGTCAACCTGGTGCCGGTACGGCGTTCTGGATGCCGTGGGGATGGCCGTGCGCCTCGAGCTGCGCTACCGCGGACTCCGCGCACCGCACAAGCTGAAGGTCGGTGTCTCGGGTTGCGCGCGCGAATGCGCGGAGGCCCGGTCGAAGGACGTCGGCGTGATCGCCACGGAGACCGGGTGGAACATGTACGTCGGAGGCAACGGGGGCTTCTCTCCGCGGCATGCCGAGCTGCTCGCCGCCGACCTCGACGATGAGGGGCTCATCCGCGCGATCGATCGCTTCTTCATGTACTACATCCGCACGGCCGATCGCCTGCAACGGACCGCCGGCTGGTGCGCCGAGCTCGACGGCGGGCTCGATGGTCTCCGCGAGGTGATCTTCGACGACAGCCTCGGGATCTGCGATGATCTCGACGCCGCCATGGCGTTGCACGTCGACCGCTACGAGGACGAGTGGGCTGCGACTTTGAAGGACCCGGCGAAGCTGCGACGCTTCGAGTCCTTCGTGAACGCGACCGACACCCCCGACCCTTCTCTCGCGTACGTGCCCGAGCGCGGTCAGGTGCGGCCGGCGACGGAGGCGGAGAAGCAGTCGGGATCGGTGCTCATCGCCGGGACGACGCTGGAGGTGCGTCGATGACTCTCGAAGCGACGAGTCCCGTCGCGCGCGGCATCCGGATCTGCGCCGTGAGCGATCTGGAGGTGGAGCGCGGTCGTGCCGCGCTCCACGACGGAACACAGGTCGCGCTGTTCCTGCTCGCCGATGGATCGGTGCATGCGGTGTCGAACCTCGACCCCTTCAGCGGGGCCAACGTCATCTCCCGGGGGATCGTCGGCACTCGCGGAGACGCGCCGACAGTCGCCTCTCCCATGCACAAGCAGGTCTTCGATCTGCGAACCGGCGAGTGCCTCGACGCGCAGGGGCGCGAGCCCGCGGCGCTGAGGGTCTGGGCGGTTGTGGTCGTCGACGGTCAGGTCGAGCTGTTCTCGGAGGAGGAAAGATGACGATGATGCTCGGTGTCTCGCTGGCGGGACGCGATGTGCTGATGGTCGGCGGAGGAGCGGTGGCCGCACGGCGGCTGCGCCGATTCCTCGTCGAGGGCGCACGAGTGCGGATCGTCGCTCCCGAGGTGCACGCCGACATCGCGGCCGTGGTCGATCGTGGAGAGGCGCAGTGGATCGAGCGCCCGTTCCTCCCCGCCGACCTCGACGGGGCGTGGCTCGTGCACACGGCCACCGGCGATACCCGCGTCGACCGCGAAGTGGCCGATCGCTGCGAGGATGCGCGCGTGCTCTGCATCAACGCCACGGACGGCGGGCACGGTTCGGCGCGGCTGTCGGCGCAGGCCGAGATCGGTGACGTGATCGTCGGCGTGACGAGCACCGCGGGCGCGGATCCGCGGAGGTCTGTCGCGGTGCGTGACGCCATCGTCGATCTGGTCGGGGAGGGGCGGCTCCCGCTCCGTCGGCATCGGGCGCCGCGCTCGGGCCGGGTGGACCTCGTCGGCGGCGGGCCGGGGCCCCTCGACCTGATGACCGTGCGGGCGCGACGTCTCATCGCCGAGGCCGATGTGCTCGTCATGGACCGTCTGGGCCCCGGGCCCGAGATCGTGCAGGGTCTCGCCGCCGACGTCGAGGTCATCGACGTGGGGAAGGCTCCGGGACGGCACCCGGTTCCGCAGGCGGAGATCAACCGGCTGATCGTCGATCGCGCGCTGGCGGGTCTACGCGTCGTACGCCTCAAGGGCGGAGACCCCTTCGTGTTCGGTCGCGGTGGCGAGGAGATGCAGGCGTGCCTGACCGCGGGGGTCGCCGTCGCTGTCACTCCCGGGATCTCGAGCGCGGTGGCGGTGCCCCAGGCGGCCGGCATCCCCGTCACGCATCGCGGCACTTCCGGCGCGTTCCATGTCGTCAACGGCCAGGGCGAGATCGCGCAGAGCACGCTGCGCGCGATGGCCGACGATGCCGTCACCACGATCGTGCTCATGGGCGTCGCGGCACTGCCGCGTCTGGTGGCGAAGGCGCTGGCGCAGGGCGCTCCGGAAGATCGTCCGGTAGCGTTCGTCGAGAGCGGGCATACGCCCCAGCAGCGGACGACCCGCACGACTCTGCGACACGCGGTGCGCGACGCGGAGGCGGTGGGTCTGCAGAACCCGGCGGTGATCGTGATCGGCGATGTCGCGGACGAGGGTCTGCTTCTTCCTCTGCCGATCCCGAAGGAGACAGCGAACGCGTGACGGACGGACCGAGACTCGCCCCCGCCCTCGAGGGGTGCACGATCGCCATCGCGGCGGATCGTCGCGCCGGCGAGCTCGCATCGGCGCTCGAGCGACGCGGAGCACGGACGTTTCGCGCCCCGGCGCTCAGCATCCTTCCCAATGAAGACGATGCCGATCTGCTCGCACGAACGACGGAGCTCATCAGCCGACCACCCGACATCGTCGTCGTCACGACCGGAGTCGGCCTGCGCGGATGGATCGATGCGGCGCACGAGAACGGTCTGGCCGAGGACCTCACGGTTGCGCTCGCGAATGCGCAGTTCGTCGCCCGCGGGCCCAAGGCGCACGGCGCGATCCAGCAGGCCGGGTTCACCGCGGACTGGGTCGCGGAGTCCGAGACATCGGCGGAGGTCGGGGAGTATCTGACCTCGGAGGGCGTCGCGGGTCTCCGCATCGCGGTCCAGCACCACGGGGCCGGCTCGGATGGACTCGACGAGCTGCTGCGCCAACAGGGCGCGGATGTCGTGAGCATCACCGTCTACCGCTGGGGGCCGCCTCCGGATCCGGAGCTGCTGCGCCGAACGGTGATCCAGGCCGCACACGGCGAGGTCGATGCGGTGCTCTTCACGTCGTCCCCCGGTGCGGCGGAGTGGATCCGGGCGGCCGAACGGGCCGAGATCCTCGGTGCGATCCGCCGTCGAGCCGCGAGCGCGCGGCTGCTTCTCGCCGCTGTCGGACCCATCACGGCCGCGCCGCTGGTCGACGCCGACCTGCGCACGACCCTCGCCGCGAGTGGTCGCCTGGGTTCGCTCGTGCGGTGCGTGGTCGACCACTTCTCCTCCGGGGCCGCGCCTCGTCTGCGCACGGCGGCGGGAACGATGGAGATGCGCAGCGGCGGCGTGGTGCTCGACGGCACGTTCGTGCCGCTGTCTCGCTCGGGTACCGGCGTCCTGTCGGAGCTGTTCGATGCCGCGGGCGACGTGCGCTCCCGTGAGCAGATCGCCCGCGCGCTGCCGCGCAGCGGCGAGAGTGCGCATGCCGTCGAGATGGCCGTCGCCCGTCTGCGCGAGGCGCTGGGAGGGGCGGCGTGCATCCAGACGGTCGTCAAGCGGGGGTATCGCCTGGCCGTGGAGGAGGAATCATGACCACCCTGATCGCGTGCTCCCACGGCACCGACTCCCCGGTCGGCCGGTCGACGGTCGCGGAGATCGTCGATCTCGTGCGGGCGAGGCTCCCCGAGACCCGAGTCGTCGAGGCGTTCGTCGACGTGCAGGAGCCGACCGTGCACGACGTGGTCGAGCGCGAGCGGCACGACGACGAGGTCGTCGTCGTGCCCCTTCTGCTGTCCGCCGGATTCCACACGGCGGTCGACATCACCGACGCCGTCTCCCCGCATGCGAACGTGCGTCAGACCGAGCCGCTCGGCACGCACCCGCTCATCGCCGACCTCCTGCTCTCCCGCCTTCTCGAGGTGGTCGACGGGGGCTGGCAGGAGGGCGATCATGTCGTTCTCGCCGCTGCGGGATCCCGCAATCCGGCCTCGGCGGTCGACGTCGCCCGCACCGCCGAGGCGCTCGCCCGCCTGATGCCGGTGCCGCTGACGGTGGGGTACGCCTCGGCTATCGACCCACGGATCTCCGCTGCCGTGGCCGACGCCCGCCGTTCCGGTGCTCGTCGGGTGATCGCGGCGAGCCACGTTCTCGCTCCCGGCTTCTTCGCCGGACTGGTCGAGCGAGCCGGAGCCGACCTCACCTCCGCTCCGCTCGGTGCGGATGCGCGGGTGGCCGACGTCATCGTCGATCGTTTCCGCGGCAGCGCCTGATCGACCGCGATCCCGTGCCGCACGGTGGAGGGACGGATGCCGAAGCATCCGCCCCTCCACCGTTTGCGAGTCACACGCGAGACGGTTCGCGTTCCGGTTCGACGACCGGCGAGACCGGTGCGTCGGCGCTGATCGCGACGGCGGTCGTGCGCGAGCGGTCACGGCGGCTCCGGTCGCCGGTGGAGCGCGCCTTCTGCCGACCGTGCGTGAGGTAGATCGGGAGGCCGACGAACAGGAGACCGCCCACGAGGTTCCCGATGACCGTCGGCAGCTCGTTCCAGACGAGGTAGTCCCACACCGTGAAGTCGGCTCCCATGAGCAGGCCGGACGGGAACAGGAACATGTTGACGATGGAGTGCTCGAACCCCATGTAGAAGAACAGCATGATCGGCAGCCACATCGCGACGATCTTGCCGATCGTGCTGTCGGAGATCATCGCGAGCACCACTCCGGTGGAGACCATCCAGTTGCACAGCACGCCCCGGATGAAGAGCGTGAGCATGCCCGCCGCTCCGTGGTCCGCGTACCCGACCGTGCGCCCGTGCCCGATCTCGCTGATGGCCTCACCGACGGCGCTCGGGGCGGTGGAGAATCCGTACGTGAAGTAGACCGCCATGAGGATCGCCACGAGGAAGGCGCCGCCGAAGTTGCCCAGGAAGACGAGGCCCCAGTTGCGCATGAGCGCGCCGAACGTCGCCCCGGGGCGACGATCGAGCAGCGCGAGCGGGCCCAGAGTGAACACGCCGGTGAGCAGGTCGTAGCCGAGCAGATAGAGCATCACGAACCCGACGGGGAACAGCAGCGCGCCGAGGAGCGGTTGCCCCGTCTGCGTCGACACGGTCACCGCGAATGCGGCGGCGATCGTGAGGAGCGCCGCGCCCATGAAGGAGCGGATGAGCGTATCGCGAGTGGACAACTGCAGTTTGTATGCGCCGGCGTCGACCATGCGAACGGCGAGCTCGGCTGGCTTGATATAGGACACGGGACCTCCACGAGAGGGAACACGGAAACTCAGGTTCCTTCATGGTGCAAGAGCGTCGTTTCCGGCGATCGGGCGGCAGGTTACGACTGTGGCGCGAAGCGCTCACAACCGCCGGGCGCCCGTGTGAGGGCGATGCCGTCACCCGGCCGAGCGGCCCCGGCTCAGCCCGGTAGCTCCATGCGCACGGTTGTGCCCTCGAGGATGAAGGCGACGGCCACAGGGCGCTGAGTGACGTTCTCGGGAAGCGTGAAGACGTGCGTGGTCATCGCCATGTCGGCCGTGCACGGGTTGTTCGACGAGTACCGGAAATCGACCGTGACCGTGCCGGGGTCGTCAGCCGACACCGAGGCCGCGACGAGGGGGCAGCTCGAGCTGCCGAACGTCACGATCCCGAAGGAATCCTCGCCGTCGACCCATCCCGCGACGGGCTCTGCGGTGATGAGATCGGGTTGCGGCCCGCTCCAACCGTCGGGGAGGCCGGGGCGTAGCCGAGCCGATCGTCCCTAGCCCTGCGGCAGCGTCGCGAGCGTGGTGGTCGTTCCGGTGGCGGGGTCCCAGCGCCGCACGCTCGTAGCGCGGCTGTGAACATCGCCCCCGATGCAGCCGAGCGCGGTCTCGAGATCGGCGAGGCGCAGTCGGCGGGCGAGGGTGACGTGCGGGGTCCACTCGCCCGGGGCGGTGTGCGGGGCATCCTCTCCCGGGCCGATCGCAGTGTGGATCGTCGCGTGAGAACGCTGCAGTT
The DNA here is from genome assembly GCF_023101185.1 of Microbacterium galbinum. Classification (GTDB taxonomy): domain Bacteria; phylum Actinomycetota; class Actinomycetes; order Actinomycetales; family Microbacteriaceae; genus Microbacterium; species Microbacterium galbinum. The sequence continues at coordinate 1,163,343 of NZ_CP078077.1, read as the reverse complement.
CTGCGGTGGGCAGGATGCTGCGGACGAGCACGCGGCGCTCGCCGGTGCCGAAGAGCACCGGGGCGCCGAGCGTGATCGGGAGCGCAAGGAGGTCCGCGAAGACGCCCGCGTCGAGCAGGGGCAGCTCCGTTCGGGCGGCCAGAGTGATGTGCGGTCGATTGCTCGCCGAGGTGTGTCCGGCGAGGCTCGACAGACCGAGCGCGGCGAGAGCCTCCCACTCGGCTCGCACCGCGTCTTCGGCGGCGGCGTCGAGGAGCAGCTCGATCGTCGACGGCGATCGGCGGGGCTGGGTCCCCACCGCGTGAGGGGTCACGACACGCCGCGAGCCGGCATCCGCATGCGGCATGTCGTGACTCCTCACGGTCGGAAACGGATGCCGCGGCGCTACGCGGGCACCGACAGACGCTGCTCCGCGAGAAGCGGCACCGAACTCTCGCGCGCCGCACGGCGGGCGGTCGCGACGGCGCCGACCGACACGACCTCGGCGCCGAGCTCGGAGGCGAGCACGAGGGGCGCGGGAAGGTGCAGCTCCTCGGGCAGCAGACGGCGGGCGACCTCGAGCACCGGTTCGATGCTCTCGGCCACGGCGCCGCACACGATCACGCGGGCCGGGTCGTACATGCTGCCGAGCACGCCGACGATGCGGGCGACGACGGCGCCGACGTGCTCGGTGACGAGCAGGGCATCGGGATCGCCCGACGCGGCGAGCGTGAGCACGAGGCGCGGGTCGATGCGCTCTTCCGCCACGAGCCGCCCCAACGCCGACGATGGTGCCACGGTGCCCGAGGCGACGGCATCCCGTGCCGCATCCTGCACCGAGTAGGGGAGGCCGACGGCCGAGCCGACGCCCATGATGTGGTCGAACACGACACCTTCGCCGACGCCGCCGTGGGCGCCGTGCAGCACGTGCCCGTCGACGACCACGCCGCCGCCATAGCGCTCACTCGCGATCAGGGCGACGTAGTCGCGGCATCCGATCGCCCCGCCGACCGCGCCCTCGGCGATCGCCGCGAGCTGTGCGTCGTTCTTGACGTGCACGACCGGCGCCCAGCCGCGCAGCGCCTCGGCGAGCCCGGGGTTCGTGCGCTCCCAGAAGCCGTCGGGGTGCGGGGGAGAGATGCCGTTGCGATCGACGGGGGCGGCGACGCCGGCGCAGACGGCCAGCACCTGCTCCCGCGATACTCCGGCTTCGTCGAGAGCGGCGCCCAGGCGTTCGATGATCAGCGCGCGACGATCGGCGGCGGGCTGCGTCTGCGACACCTCGACGCGATGGTGCACGAGATTCCGGTCGAGCAGGTCGGCGACGGTGACGGAGAGGTGCGTGTCGCCCGCGTCGATCCCGACGACGACGCCGAGGTCGGGGGAGAGGGCGAAGCGCCGGGCGGGTCGGCCGGAGCGATAGCGGCCGGCCACGCGGGCGTTCGGCAGCTCGCGCAGCACGTCGGCGCCGACGAGCGTGTCGATCGCATCGATGGCCGTGGAGCGGGTCAGCGAGGTCGCGGCCATGACGTCGGTGGCGGTGAACTCGCCCGCGCTCCAGGCGAAGTCGAGCACGGCGCCGACGCTGGCACGCCCCGTGCCGAGCCCCGCGGTGATGTCTGCCACGCTCTTGCCTTCCTGTCGTCTGAATGAGAGAGTACCTTCCAGCGGAGTAAATTCGCTCATTAGATTTAGTTATCGGATCTAAAAACCGGAAGGACGACGGTGTCTGGAGAACGAACACGCGCGTTGCGGCTGATCGCCGGGGGCCTCGGCCTCACGCTGATCGGTGCCGCCCTCACGAGCTGCGCAGCCGGCTCGGGAGCGGAGACCATCCGCTTCACCTTCAGCAAGCGCGAAGCGATCGAGTTCATGACCGAACGCGTCGCCGAGTACAACGCCTCGCAGGACGACGTGAAGGTCGAGATCGACACCTCGGGCGTCGACGTCGTCTCGGCCAGCTTCGTGCGCGGCAACCCGCCCGACATCATGCTCGCCAACTACAACTACGAGATCGCCCGGTTCGTGCAGCGCTGCGCGCTCACCGATCTCTCCGACACCGACGCCGCGGCGAGCGTGCGCGACGACCTGCAGCCGCTCATGGACCAGTACGGCTCCTGCGAGGGTCGCACGAGCGCCCTGCCGTACTCGGTGATGGCGGCATCCGTCATCTACAACAAGGAGATCTTCGAGGCCCAGGGCCTCGAGGTCCCGACCACCTGGGACGAGCTCATCGCCGTCTGCGATCAGCTCAAGGCCGCGGGCATCGACCCCTTCTACGGCACCTTCAAGGACGACTGGACCGTCGGTCAGGGCTGGTACGACTACACCGCCGGCGGATCGGTGGACGTGATCGACTTCTTCGACGCGCTCGCCGAAGAGGGCACCGAGGTCGGGCCCGACGCCCCGGTCTCGTTCGAGAAGGACTTCGCCGAGCCCATGGATCGCATGATGCAGCTCGCCGAGAACTACACCAACGCGGATGCCGCGAGCAGGGCCTACGGCGACGGCAACCTCGCCTTCGCGAAGGGCGAGGCGGCCATGTACCTGCAGGGGCCGTGGGCGTTCAGCGAGATCGCGAAGACCGCACCCGACCTGCAGCTCGGAACGTTCCCGCTGCCGATGACCGACGACCCGGACGACCTCGAGGTGCGCGTCAACATGGACCTCGCGGCGATGATCCCCGAGGGGTCGCGCCACCAGGAGGCCGCCCGCGACTTCCTCGAGTTCCTGTATCAGCCCGAGAACATCGAGGAGTACAACGCCTCGCAGCTCGGCTTCACCCCGACGACGGATGCCCCGGCCCCCGACGACCCGCGCATCGAGGGGATGATCGAGTACTACGACGAGGGCAAGATCTACCAGGGCCCCTCGGTGCTCGTGCCCAAGACCCTGCCGATCTTCAACTACGCGCAGGCGATGGTGCTGGGCGCCTCGACGCAGAACACGCTGCGCACCATGGACGCCGACTGGGCGCGCATCGCGTTCCGCGCGCCGATCCCCTCGACCCAGGACAACGCCTCGGCAGAGGAGCCGGCATCATGACCATCACCCCGACGATTCCGACCGACACCACGGCGATCATCACGGGCGGCAAGCGCGGCATCCGTCCTCGCACCCGCCGGGTCGAGCCGATCTACTACCTGTTCCTGCTGCCGACGCTCGTGATCTTCACCCTCGCGATCACGGTGCCGGGGGTGATGGGCATCTTCTTCAGCTTCACCGACTCGATCGGCATCGGCGAGTGGAGCTTCAACGGCTTCACGAACTACATCGCCATGTTCAGCGACCCGGCGATCCTGCAGAGCTACCTCTTCACGTTCGGGTTCTCGATCGCCACGGTCATCGTGGTCAACGTGGTCGCGTTCCTGCTCGCGGTCGGGCTCACCTCCCGCATCCGCTTCAAGACGGGGCTGCGCACGATCTTCGTGATCCCGATGGTGATCTCGGGCATCATCATCGCCTACGTCTTCAACTTCCTGTTCTCGAACTCGATCCCCGCCGCGGGGGCGGCCACCGGCATCCCGTGGCTGCAGACGAGCCTGCTCGCCAACCCCGACCTGGCCTGGGTGGCGATCGTCATCGTCACCGCCTGGCAGGCCGTGCCCGGCACGCTGCTGATCTACATCGCCGGCCTGCTCTCGGTGCCCGGCGACGTCTACGAGGCGGCGAGCATCGACGGCGCGAGCAAGACGCAGCAGCTCACCCGCATCACGCTCCCGCTCGTCATGGGCTACGTCGTGATCAACGTCATCCTCGGGTTCAAGGGCTTCCTGAACGCCTACGACATCATCGTCGGCCTCACCAACGGCGGCCCCGGAACCTCCACCCGCAGCGTCGCGATGACGATCATCGCGGGCTTCAACGGCGGCGACTACGCCTATCAGATGGCCAACGCGACCATCTTCTTCATCGTCGCCGTGCTCATCTCCCTCCTCCAGCTGTCGCTGACGCGCGGAAGGAACGCACTCTGATGTCGACGCAGACGATCACCACACAGGTCGCGGGCAAGAAGCCCCGCGTGCGCATGGAACGGATCAACTGGTCGGGCACGATCATCCTGATCCTGTGCGCGGTCACCGTTCTCCTCCCGCTGTACGTCACCGTCTCGATGGCGTTCAAGACCACGGGCCAGGCGGTCGACGGCAACGCGTTCTCGCTGCCGGCGCCGTTCAGCATCGACGGGTTCGTCGAGGCGTGGAACCTCACGAAGTTCCCGGTCGGCGCGGGCATCTCCCTGCTCGTCACGGCCGGCACCGTGATCGCGACCATCGTGCTCGCGGCCTTCGCCTCGTACGCGATCGTGCGCAACTGGGACCGCCGCCTCTTCCGTTACTCGTTCTTCTACCTGCTCGCGGCGATGTTCATCCCGTTCCCGGTCGTCGCCCTGCCGCAGATCCAGCTCACCGGACGCTTCGGGCTCGACAACCCGTTCGGCGTGATCATCCTCGCGACGATGTTCCAGCTGAGCTTCAGCGTGCTGCTGTTCACGGCGTTCCTGCGATCGATCCCGATCGAGCTCGAGGAGAGCGCCCGCATCGACGGCGCCACCACGTGGCAGACGTTCTGGAAGCTGATCTTCCCGCTGCTCGCGCCCATGAGCGCCACGGTCGGGATCTTCGCCTTCCTCTACGCCTGGAACGACTTCATGATGCCGTCGCTCATCATCTCCGACCCGGCGCTGCAGACGCTGCCGGTGCGGCAGAACCTGTTCCAGACCCAGTTCAGCAACAACTACAACGTGTCGTTCGCCTCGTACCTGATGGCGATGGCCCCGGCGATCCTGGCCTACCTGTTCACGCAGCGCTTCGTCATGGAGGGCGTCACGCAGGGCGCCGTCAAGGGCTGACACGAGAACCACCGCAAGAAACGAAGGAGCACTCCCCGATATGACCGATTCGCTTCTCACCGAGACCCGCGAAGACGACAAGACGGCAGCGTGGTGGCGGCAGGCCGCCGTCTACCAGATCTACCCCCGCAGCTTCGCCGACGCCAACGGCGACGGGCTCGGCGACATCCCCGGCATCCTGTCGCGCGTCGACTACCTGTCGGCGCTCGGCATCGATGCGGTCTGGCTCAGCCCGTTCTACCCGTCCGAGCTCGCCGACGGCGGCTACGACGTCGCCGACTACCGCGACGTCGACCCGCGGCTGGGCACCCTCGCCGACTTCGACGCGATGGTCGAGGCGCTGCACGCCCGCGGCATCCACGTCATCGTCGACATCGTGCCGAACCACTCGTCGGATCAGCACGCGTGGTTCCAGGAGGCGCTCGCCGCGGGCCGCGGTTCGGCCGCGCGCGAGCGGTACATCTTCCGCGAGGGCACGGGGCCCGACGGCGCCGAGCCGCCCACCGACTGGGTCTCGGTGTTCGGCGGGTCGGCGTGGGAGCGGGTCGAGGACGGCCAGTGGTACTTCCACAACTTCGCCACCGAGCAGCCCGACTTCAACTGGGATCACCCGGAGGTGCGCGCGGACTTCCTGAAGACCCTGCGCTTCTGGTCGGACCGCGGGGTCGACGGCTTCCGCATCGACGTCGCGCACATGCTCACCAAGGACCTCAGCGAGCCGCTGCCCTCGCGCGCCGAGCTCGACGCGATGGACCGCTCCTCGGGCTCGCACCCGCTGATCGACCGCGACGACGTGCACGAGATCTACGCCGAGTGGCGTCAGGTCTTCAACTCGTTCGACCCGCCGCGCACCGCGGTCGCCGAGGCGTGGGTCGATACGCCCGAGCGCCGCGCCCGTTACGCCTCCGCCGAGGGGCTCGGGCAGGCGTTCAACTTCGACCTGCTCGAGGCCGACTTCGACGCCGCGCAGTTCCGCGAGATCGTCGACGAGAACCTCGCGCAGGCCCGGCAGAGCGGGTCGTCGACGACGTGGGTGCTCTCGAATCACGACGTCACCCGCCACGCCACCCGCTACGGTCTCGCACCGCTGCAGGGTCGCGCGGTGAAGCAGGGCACGGAGTGGGTCGCGGCCGGCGGCCCGTCCGAGCTGCTCGATCGCGAGCGCGGTCTGCGTCGCGCGACGGCCGCGTCGCTGCTGCTCTTCGGCCTGCCCGGCAGCGCCTACCTGTACCAGGGCGAGGAACTCGGGTTGCACGAGGTCGCCGAGATCTCGCCCGAGCAGCGACAGGACCCGGCGTTCTTCCGCGGGGCGGAGTTCGACGGACTGGGTCGGGACGGATGCCGCGTGCCGCTGCCGTGGAGCGCCGACGGCGTCTCGTTCGGGTTCGGCGCGGCTGCCGCGCACCTGCCCCAGCCGGAGTGGTTCGCCGATCACGCGGTGGATGCCGAGGCATCCGATCCGGCATCGACGCTGTCGCTGTACCGCGAGGCGCTGCGCCTGCGGCACCCGCTGCAGACGGGCGAGACGCTGGAGTGGGTCGAGACCGGTCGCGCCGACGTGCTGCGCTTCGCGCGTCCGAACGGATGGCAGATCGTCACGAACTTCGGCACCGAGCCGTTCGATCTGGGAGCGGACGCCGCAGACGTCGTGCTCACGAGCATCCCGCTCGAGGGCTCGTCGCTTCCCGGCGAGGCCACGGTCTGGATCGCCCCGGCGGCGCTGCTCGCCTGACACCCGTCCGGCCGCGTCGAGACCCATCACCGCCGTCGAGACCCATCGCCCCGCACGTCGCGGGTGGGGGGTATCGACGCGAGTGATGGGTCTCGGCGGTGGGGAGGTGCACGTCTGCGGATGCCGATTTGATAATGGTTCTCATTAGCGTTTAAAGTGAGAGCATGAAGAAGCCCGTGATCGTTCTCGCCCTCGCATCCGTCGCCGCCCTGACGCTGGCCGGATGCTCCACCGCCGCTGCGGGAGAGGGCGCGAGCGACGACGGCACCATCACGGTCGTCGCGAGCACCAACGTCTACGGCGACATCGCCTCGACGATCGGCGGCGACCGTATCGACGTCGAGTCGATCATCACCTCCGCTTCGCAGGACCCGCACTCCTACGAGGCCACCGCCCGCGACCGCCTCACGGTGCAGAAGGCCGACCTCGTGATCGAGAACGGCGGCGGATACGACGCGTTCATCGACACGCTCCTGCAGGACGCGAACGACCCCCACGTCGTCACGGCCGTCGAGTACTCGCACGACTACCCCGGCAACGAGGCCCACGACGACCATGCCGACGAGGACCATGCCGCCGACGACGCAGCGACCGAGGCGCCCGCCGAGGAGGAGCACGACCACGAGCACGCCGAGGGCGAAGAGGGCCACGAGGGTCACGACCACATCGAGGGCTTCAACGAGCACGTGTGGTTCGACCCGCACACGATGATCCACGTCGTCGAGGCGATCTCCGACGAGCTCTCCGAGCTCGACCCCGACGGCGCCGACGAGTTCGCCGCGAACGCGGCGGAGCTCACGGCCGAGCTCGAGGGCTTCGAAGCCGACCTCGCGTCCATCAAGGCGGATGCCTCGAACGTCGACGTCTTCATCACCGAGCCGCTGCCCGGCTACCTCGCCGCGGCCGCCGGGTTCACCGATGTCACCCCCGAGGGCTTCGCGGAGTCGGTCGAGGAGGGCACCGATGTCGCCCCCGCCGTTCTGCTGCAGGCGCTCGACGTGATCGAGAGCGGCGAGGTCGCCGCTCTCCTCACCAACGCGCAGACCGGTGGTTCCGAGACGCAGCGAGTCGAGGACGCCGCGAAGGCCGCGGGCATCCCCGTGATCGCCTTCACGGAGCTGCTCGAGGACGGATCGTCGTACTCTGAGTGGATGAGTGACGCGATCCAGAGCCTCGCCGCCGCGACCCAGTCGTGAGTCGGCGCCCCGTCCTCGAGATCGCGGATGCTTCGCTCCACCGTGGAGACCGCGAACTCTGGTCGGGACTCGATCTGACGGTCCAGCCCGGCGAGTTCATCGCCGTGCTGGGCCCTTCGGGTTCGGGCAAGACCACCCTTCTGCGCAGCATCCTCGGTCTGCAGCCGCTGTCATCGGGAACCATCCGCGTCGCGGGTGAGCCCGTGCACCGCGGGAACTCGCGCATCGGCTACATCCCGCAGCAGCGCTCGCTCGCCCCCGACACGAGCATGCGGGCCCGCGACCTCGTCGCCCTGGGCGTGCACGGCAGCCGCTTCGGGTTCCCGGTGCCGCACCGCGGCGACCGTGCGAAGGTCGACCGCCTGCTCGAGTCGGTCGGGGCCGCGCACTTCGCGGATCGCCGCGTCGGACTCCTCTCCGGCGGTGAGCAGCAGCGGCTGCGGGTCGGTCAGGCACTCGCCGACGAGCCGGCCCTGCTGCTGTGCGATGAGCCGCTCTCGAACCTCGACCTCGCCAACCAGGTCGCCGTGACCGACATCATCGACCGGCAGCGCCGCGAGCGCGAGGCGGCCGTGATGTTCGTCACCCACGACATCAACCCGATCCTCGGCAAGGTCGACCGCATCCTCTACATCGCCGGTGGGCGCTTCCTGCTCGGCACCCCCGACGAGGTGCTGCAGACGCGCGTGCTCACCGACCTCTACGGCACCCCGGTGTTCGTGCTCCGCGCCGGCGACCGGCTGGTGGTCGTGGGCGTTCCGGATGCCGAGCCCCACCACGATCACGGCGACCACGAGCACGCGCACGGAGGAGCAGCATGAGGCCTCTGGTCGACTGGAGCGACGTCTTCTCGTTCCAGGACTACGGCGAGCTCGTGGCGCTGCTCTCGAACTCGATCATCGCGGGGGCCGTGCTCGGCATCGTCGGCGGACTCATCGGGGTCTTCGTGATGCAGCGCGACCTCGCCTTCGCCGTGCATGGCGTGAGCGAGCTGTCGTTCGCGGGCGCCGCGGCCGCGCTGCTGTTCGGCGGCAGCGTGGTGTTCGGGTCGCTCGGCGGAGCCCTCGTCGCGGCGATACTGATCGGCGTCCTCGGCGCGAAGGCCCGAGACCGCAACTCGATCGTGGGCGTCCTCATGCCGTTCGGCCTCGGCCTCGGCATCCTGTTCCTGTCGCTCTACGACGGCCGCAGCGCCAACCGGTTCAGCCTGCTCACCGGGCAGATCGTCTCGGTGTCGAGCCCCGACCTCGGCTGGCTCATGGGCATCAGCCTGGTGGTGCTGCTCGGGCTGCTCATCATGTGGAACCCGCTGCGCTTCGACTCTCTCGACCCCGAGTCGGCGGCCGCCCGCGGTGTGCCCACCCGTGCCGTGAGCCTGCTGTTCATGATGCTGCTCGGCCTCATCGTCGCGGTCAGCGTGCACATCATCGGCGCGCTGCTCGTGATGGCGCTGCTCGTGACCCCCGCCGCCGCCGCGATGCGCGTGACCGCGGGGCCCGTGGCCGTGCCACTGCTCGCCGCCCTGTTCGGCTTCGTCTCGGCGGTGGGCGGCATCCTGCTCGCCCTGGCCGGCACCCTGCCCGTCAGCCCCTACATCACCACCCTGTCGTTCACGATCTACGTCGTGTGCTGGGTGGTGCAGAAGGCCCGGGCCCGCGTGCGGCGGGTGCGGGTCTGACGTGAGCGACTCCCAGCCCTCGCCGATCCCCGACGCCTAGAATCGTCGGTATGGCTCAGCGGAACACCTGGCAGCGCGAACGCGTGCGCGAAGCACTCGCCGACGCGCGCGGTTTCGTGAGCGCGCAGAACCTGCACGCCTCGCTGCGCGACGACAACACGGGCATCGGCCTGGCCACCGTGTACCGCGCGCTCGCGGGTCTCGCCGCCTCCGGCGATGCCGACTCGCTGCAGAGCCCCGAGGGCGAGGCGCTCTACCGCGCCTGCACCACGCAGGGCCATCATCACCACCTGATCTGCCGCAACTGCGGACTCACGGTCGAGATCGAGGCCAAGGACGTCGAGCAGTGGGCGCACCGCACGGCCGCACTGCACGGGTTCACGGATGCCGCGCACGTCGTCGACATCTTCGGACTGTGCGCCCCCTGCACCAACAAGCGCGACGCCGAGAGGGCCGCGACCGCGTGACTCTGCTCGCCCCGCAGCGCCACGCGCACGCCCACGGCTCGACGCGGTCGCCGCGCTCGGCGTGGATCGGCGTGATCCTGGGCGCCGTCATCATCGCGGCGCTGTTCCTGGTCGACGCGTTCCTGCCTCAGCTGTTCCCGGCGTCGCTGCCCACCCGCGCGCAGGACGGGCTGACCCTCGCACTCAGCGTGCTGATCGAGGCCCTGCCGTTCGTGATCCTCGGCGTGCTGCTGTCGATCGTCGTGCAGGTGTGGCTACCGGCCGACGTCATCCACCGCTGGCTGCCGAAGCGCGCGTGGGCCCGCCGAGCGGTGCTGTCACTGCTGGGCATGCTGATCCCGGTCTGCGAGTGCGGTAACGTGCCCTTCGCCCGCGGACTCATGATGCGGGGCCTCGCGCCGGCCGAGGCGATGACCTTCCTCATCGCGGCGCCGATCGTCAACCCGATCGTGATCCTCACCACGCACGCGGCGTTCGGGTGGGACGGCGGCATCCTCGTCGCCCGTCTCGTCGGCGGCTACCTGATCGCGAACCTCATCGGCTGGATCTACAGCCGCCACCCCTCGCCCGACGCGATGCTCACGCAGCGCTTCATCGACACGTGCGACCGCGTCACCCACGAGCACGGCACCCCGGTGAAGCGCAGCCTGACGCAGTTCCTCATCGAGCTGCGCGCGGTGATGCCCGCACTCGTAATCGGTTCGGCGCTCGCCGGAGCCGTGCAGGTGCTCATCCCGCGCGACATGCTGCTCGCGATCGGCGCGAACCCGGTGCTGTCGATCGTCGCCATGATGGCGCTCGCGATGACGGTCGCAATCTGCTCGAACGTCGACGCGTTCTTCGCGCTGTCGTTCGCCTCGACGTTCTCGTCGGGAGCGCTCGTCGCCTTCCTGCTCGTCGGACCGCTCGTCGACGTGAAGATGCTCGCGCTCATGCGCACGACCTTCACGGCGCGCACGCTGCTCGGCATCGTCGGCGTCGTGGTCGCCTCGGCCTTCGCGATCGGGATCGGGGTGAACGTCCTTGTCTGAGAACACGGCCTCTGAGAACACGCCCGCTGAGCACACGCACGGCCCCTCGCGCTCCCGCCTGCGCGCCCTCGGCACGCGGTGGCTGGGCATCGGGCTCGCGACCTTCGTGTCGATCGTCACGCTCGGCCTCGGCTTCACGGGCCGCCTCACCCTCTACATCAGCCCCGAGTCGGTGTGGTTCGCGTGCGCCGCGGCGGTCGTGACCCTGCTGGGTGCGATCTGGTCGTGCACCCTGCCGCTGGGCGACGAGGCCGATCACGGTCACGATCACGGCACCGCGCACGACGACGCGGATGCCGCGCCCACCCCGCGCCGCGCCCTCGCCGCCGCCGGAGCGGTGACCGGTGGCATCCTCGCGACGGGCGTCGTCGCGGCAGCCCTCGTGCTGCCGCCGGCGTCGCTCTCGGTCGAACTCGCGATGTCGCGCGTCGGCGAGCAGACGGCGCTCTTCGCCGGCTCGGACGACGTCACGCTCGGCATCGCCGACACCTCCACCTTCGGGGTGGGGGACTGGGCCAGCGTCTTCGCGACGGCGACGAACACGGCGGCCTACGACGGGGCATCCGTCTCGCTGGTCGGGTTCGTCACCCCCGACGCGGTGAAGGACGGCGAGGTCAACCTCACGCGCATGGTCATCACGCACTGCGTGATCGACGCGCAGCCGGCGACGCTGCCGGTCGACGTCGACGCGAGCGCGTACGACACCGGACAGTGGGTCGAGGTCACGGGAACGGTGAAGACGGATGCCGACGGCAAGCTGAGCATCGTCCCCACTGAGGTCGTCGCGATCGACGAGCCGGGAGACCCGTATGAGTACTGACGACGAGCGGCCCGAGGGCCCCGCCGTCCCGCGCACGCGCGCCGAGATGCGCGCCGCCCGCGAGGCCGCCGCGGCGGTGGAGGCGGCCGAGGAGGAGTCTCGGGGCGGGGCCCTTCGACCAGCTCAGGGAGCCGGTTCCGAGGCGCCTGCGGAGGTCCCTGAACCTCCGGTTCCTGAGCGAGCGGAGCGAGACGAAGGGCCCGCGCGCCGAGCATCTTTCGAGCCGAGTCTCTCGTCGGAGGGAGACCCTTCGTCTCCTCGCTCCGCTCCGGTTCCTGAGCGAGCGCAGCGTCCTTCGTCTCGTCGCTCCGCTCCTCGCTCAGGAACCGACGGAGGGCGTTCAGCATCCGAGGCCACCCCGAAGCGCTCGCGCCGGTTCGGGATCGCGCTCGCGGCCGTGCTCGGCATCCTGGTGCTGGTGGGCGCCGGTCTCGGCGTCGTGAGCCTCACGCAGGGTCCGCGCATCACCGAGGTGCAGGTCGATCCGGCGCACGCGATCGACGCCTCGGGCAGTCGGCTCATCCTCACGGCCAACCAGTCGCTCGCGGCGATCGACCCCGCGCAGGTGACGGTCGAGCCGTCGGTGCCGTTCACGGTGGATGCCGCGGGCCGGGGCATCGGCATCCGCTTCACCGTGCCGCTCGACGACGAGACGGAGTACACCGTCACGGTCGCCGACGCGACCGGCGCATCGGGCGGGCCGAAGAACGACCTGACGACGACGTTCGCCACGCCGCCCTCGAGCATCTTCCTGCTCAACCGCAGCGACAAGGAAGACAAGATCTTCCAGACCGACCTCACCGGCGAGAACGGCGTGCCGGTGTTCGCCGCCGACAAGATCAACGACTTCCGCGCGACCTCGTCGCAGTTGGTCGTGACGGTCGAGGAGGACGACGGCTCGCACATCCTCGTGATGGACCACGACGGCGGCAACCAGCGCGAGCTGCCCCTGCCCGGCGAGGGCTACGTCGGATCGATCCAGGTGTCGGAGCGCGGCGGACTCGTCGGCTACAGCTACTCCGACCGCGAGCTCAGCGACACCGAGGGCCGCGCGAGCGTGCTCGTCACCCAGTCGCTGAACGATAAGGACTCCGAGCCGCAGGTCATCGAGGTCGGCGACACCGAGGCCAGCATCTTCGCGTGGCAGTTCGTACCCGACAGCGCCGCGGTGCTGTTCATCGACTTCGACGGCGCGCTGTCGCTCGTCGACCGCTCGAGCGATGCCGGCGTGCAGTCGCTCGGTCTGGCCGCGAACATCCAGGGCATCAGCCGCGGCACCTACACCGCGATCGTCGAGCGCCTCGACGGCACGGTCGTCGAGCTCAATCTGGCCGACGGATCGGAGCAGCCGCTCGCCGCATCGAACCCCGACTACGGCATCGCCTCGACCATCACCCCGTTCCCCGGCGGCACGCTCCGGCACGTCGTGCAGCGGAACGACCTCGGCATCCCGACCGGCCAGGCGGTCGTGAAGGTTGACGACGACGGCACGGCGAGCCCGCTGATCGAGGTCCCCTCGACGGATTCGATCCTGCAGGCCTGCGCCTCGCCCAGTGGTCAGTACGCCGCGGTGGTGATCGCCCCGAACATGACCGACAACCCCTACGACGAGATGCTGCTCCCGTTGCCGAAGAGGTTGGAGACGCACCTCATCGACCTGCGCACGGGGGACGCCATGCCGGTGCTCACCGGCTTCGACGCCTCGTGGTGCCAGACGGCCCCGCGCTTCTGACATGGTCGGCGCTCTGCACCGGGCGACCCGCGACGAGCTGAGCGGTCTGCCGGTCGACGTCGCCCCGCGACTGCTGGGCGCCGAGCTGCGCACGGTCGTCGCGGTGCCCGGTGAGCCGGCCGTCGAGGTGCGGATGCGCCTCACCGAGGTCGAGGCTTACCACGGGCAGGGCACGGGGGAGTTCGCCGATCCCGGCTCCCACGCCCGCATGGGGCGCACCGCCCGCAACGCCACGATGTGGGGCGAGCCCGGGCATCTCTACGTGTACCTGAGCCACGGCATCCACTCGTGCGTCAACGTCGTGTGCGGACCCGAGGGCGTCGCCGGTGGTGTGCTGCTGCGCGCCGGGCAGGTCGTCGAAGGAACGGATGCCGCAGCGAGCCGCCGCGGCATCGACGCGGCGCTGACGCCCCGGGTGCTGCGGGATCTCGCGCGCGGGCCCGGGCGGTTCGGGCAGGCGGTGGGGCTGAAGCATCCGCTCCACGACGGCATCGACGCGGTCACGGGCGCGGAGTGGCACGGAGCGCGCGCCGAGCTATGGCTGAGCGACGAACCGGTCGAGGTGGCGTCGGGCCCGCGGGTGGGCGTGGCCGGGATCGCCGGGACGGATGCCTTTCCCTGGCGCTTCTGGATCGCCGGCGACCCGACGGTCTCGCCGTTCCGCTGGGGCCGCGGCGCCGAGGAGGCGTCGCGTGGTGGGGCCCTTCGACAGGCTCAGGGACCCAGTTCCTGACGGCCGTTGCACCACTGGGTCGCTGAGCTCGTCGAAGCGTCCCTCCCCGGACGGGCGCCGCACCACTGGGTCGCTGAGCCTGTCGAAGCGTCCCGCCCCGAGACGCCTCACCCGTCAGGCGGAGTCGCGCCAGACGACGGGGGTGTCGAGCATGATGCCGGTGCGGGCGGCGGGTTCGTCGTCGCGCAGCTGCGCGAGCACGGATGCCGCGGCCGCCGCACCGAGTCCCTCGGCGGGCTGGTCGACCGTCGAGAGCAGGGGAGTGGTGCGCAACGCCCAGGTGCTGTTGTCGAAGCCGACGATGCCGACGTCTTCGGGCACGCGGCGACCGGCCTCGCGCAGCGCCCAGATCGCGCCGGCGGCGACGGCATCCGACGCGGCGAACACGCCGTCGATGTCGGGTGCGCGCTCGAGCAGGCGGGTCATGGCCGCGGCACCGTCGGCGTAGGAGTACAGCGGCACGGGCTCGACGAGTGCGGGGTCGAAGTCGGCGCCGAGGGCCTCGGTGAACCCGGCGAGGCGATCGGCACCCGAGTCGCGATCCAACGCCGCGGCGATCATGCCGATGCGGCGGCGTCCGGTCTCGTGCAGCCGAGACGTGATCGCGCGGGCGGCTCCGTGGTTGTCGACGCCGACCCAGGCCGCATCGACGTCGGGCGGGTGCCCGACGTAGGCGACGGGCAGGTCGAGGCGCATGACGGCCTTCGTGATGGGGTCCTGCGCGCGGGCGGAGACGATCACCGCGCCGTCGACGAAGCCGCCGTTCAGGTACCGGGCGACGCGTTCGGTGTCGCGGTCGGAGTCGACCACGAGGCACACCATCTGGTAGTCGGCCTCGGAGAGCGTCTCGTTGGTGCCGAGCATGATCGCACCGATGTTGGGGTCTTCGAGGAACAGCGCGTGCGGCTCGTGCACGATGAACGCGATGGCCTGCGTGCGCTGACGTACGAGGTTGCGCGCGGCGGTGTTGGGCACGTAGCCGACCTCGCGGATGGCCTCTTCGATCGCGGTGCGGGAGGAGTCCGAGACGTAGCCGCCGTTGAGCACGCGGCTGACGGTTCCGCGCGAGACGCCGGCCACGCGCGCGACGTCGTGCACGGTGCTGCGGCGGCGCGTCGAGGAGCTCATGATGCTCAGCCTAGCGACTGGACTTGACGTCGAGCCGGCGGACATGTGACGATGTGTGCACGTTCACAGAAAACCATCCCGATCTTCTCGTGAACCGAACTGTGCACGTGCACACATCTCTTCCGCAAAGGAGCGAAACCGAATGCCCGCCGCCGCGCCCACCCTCATCTCCTCTCTGTCCGAGGGGGAGGGTCTCGTCTTCGGATGCGACTACAACCCGGAGCAGTGGGACCGCAGCGTCTGGCCCGAAGACATCCGCCTCATGCGCGAAGCGGGCGTCGGACTCGTGGCGATCAACATCTTCGGATGGTCGACGATCAACCCGGGCGAGGGCCGCTGGGACTTCTCCGGCCTCGACGAGATCATCGCGCAGCTGCACGCCGCCGGCATCCGCGTCGATCTCGGCACCGGCACGGCCTCCCCGCCCCCGTGGCTCACGACCACGCACCCCGAGATCCTGCCCGAGGGCATCGACGGCACCGTCTTCCACCAGGGCGGCCGTCAGGCCTACTGCCCGAGCAGCCCCGTCTTCCGCGCCTACGCGGCCGAGGTCACGCGCCGCGTCGTCGAGCGGTACGGTTCGCACCCCGCCGTCACCCTCTGGCACGTCTCGAACGAGCTCGGATGCCACAACGCCCTCTGCTACTGCGAGACCAGCGCCGGCGCCTTCCGCACCTGGCTGCGCGACCGCTACGCCGACGACATCGCCGCGCTGAACACCGCCTGGGGCACCAGCTTCTGGAGCCAGCGCTACGGCTCGTTCGACGAGGTGCAGGTTCCCGCGCAGGTGCTCTCACTGCGCAACCCGGGCCAGGTGCTCGACTTCCAGCGCTTCAGCTCCGACGAGCAGCTCGCGCTGTACCGCGCCGAGGCCGAGATCATCCGCGCGCACAGCGACATCCCCGTGACGACGAACTTCATGGTCACCGCCCACATCCGCGCCCTCGACTACTGGTCGTGGACCGCCGACATGGACCTCGTCGCCAACGACCACTACCTCGACCGCCGGATCGCGAACCCGCGCCAGGAGCTCTCGTTCGCCGCCGACCTCACCCGCGGCCTCGCCGGAGGCGACCCCTGGCTGCTCATGGAGACCTCGACCAGCGCCGTCAACTGGCAGCCCGTCAACCTCGCCAAGGCCCCGGGCGAGCTCACCCGCAACGTCGCCTCGCACGTCGCCCGCGGCGCCGACGGCATCTGCTTCTTCCAGTGGCGCGCCTCGACCCAGGGTGCCGAGAAGTACCACTCCGCCCTCCTGCCGCACGCCGGAACCGACAGCGACCTGTGGCGCGGAACCGTCGAACTGGGCCGCATGCTCGAGAGCCTCGGCGAGGTCGCCGGCACCCGGGTCGTCGCCGACGCCGCGGTGCTGTTCTCGTGGGAGAACTGGTGGGCCGTCGAGAACGAGGGGCGCCCGAGCGAAGAGGTGCGCTACCTCGACCAGGTGCACGCCGCGCACACCGCCCTGGCGGATGCCGGGATCGTCGCCGACATCGTGCGCCCCGGCAGCGACCTCGACGACTACCGCCTGATCGTCGTACCGGCCCTGCACCTCGTGCGCGACGAGGAGGCGGCCGTCATCGCCCGCGCCGTCGAGCGCGGAGCGACCGTGCTCGTCACCTTCTACAGCGGCATCGTCGACGCCGAGGATCGCGTGCGCACGGGCGGCTACCCCGGCGCGTTCCGGCAGCTGCTCGGCATCCGCTCCGAGGAGTTCGCGCCGCTCGTGCCGGGTCAGAGCGTCGCGCTGAGCGACGGCTCGACGGCATCCGTCTGGAGCGAGCGGCTGCGCACGACGGATGCCGAGGCCATCGCCTCCTTCGTCGACGGGCCCTCCGCCGGTCACCCTGCGATCACGCGCCGGGCGCAGGGCGCAGGCGAGGCCTGGTACCTCGCGACCCAGCCGTCGCCCGAGGCGTACCGCGCGCTCGTCGCGCGGCTCGCCGACGCGGCGGGCATCGCCGCGGCACCCGGCGCCGGACCCGACGTCGACGTGGTGCGCCGCGTCGGAGCGGATGCCGCCTACCGCTTCGTCATCAACCACGGCGCAGACCCCGTCGAGGTCGCAGCGACCGGCACCGAGCTCCTCACCGGCTCCGCAGCCACCGGCATCATCACCGTCCCCGCCGGGGCGGTCCGCATCATCAAGGAGGATGTATGACCACCACGCTCACGGCGCCGGCGAAGACCGGCGCGGCGCCGGGTCGGCGTCGATCCCGCATCCCGCACAAGGGCGCGATCGCCTTCCTGTTCCTGCCGTTCGGCGTGCTGTTCGCGCTGTTCTACGTCGCCCCCATCGCCTACGCGTTCTGGCAGTCGCTGCTGGTCGTGCGCCGCGAGGGCACCTTCGGCAAGGCCGAGCTCGTCTTCGGCGGCTTCGCCCAGTACGTGCAGGTCTTCCAGGACTCGGCCTTCTGGAACTCGATGGGGCGGATGCTGCTCTTCGGCGTCGTGCAGGTGCCGATCATGCTCGGCCTCGCGCTGCTGTTCGCGCTGCTGCTCGACTCGCCCCTGGTCAAGGGCAAGCGCTTCTTCCGGCTCGCGTTCTTCGTGCCCTACGCGGTTCCCGGCGTGATCGCCGCGATCATGTGGGGTTCGCTGTTCTCGCCGAACCTGTCGCCCTTCACCGCGATCACCAAGAACATCGACTTCCTCGGCGCCGATCTGGTGCTCTGGTCGATCGCCAACGTCGTCACCTGGGTCTACGTCGGCTACAACATGCTCATCATCTACTCGTCGCTGCTGTCGATCCCGACCGAGCTGTACGAAGCGGCCCGCCTCGACGGCGCCGGGCAGTGGCGCATCGCCTGGTCGATCAAGATCCCGCTCGTGCGACCGGCGATCGTGATGACCGCGATCTTCTCGATCATCGGCACGCTGCAGCTGCTCGCCGAGCCGCAGGTCTTCCGCTCGTTCAGCTCGGCGGTCGCCAGTACGTTCACCCCGAACATGACCGTGTTCGCGACGGCATCCATCCCGAACACGAACCTCGCGGCGGCCTTCTCGGTCGTGCTCGCGGTGACGACCTTCGTGCTCTCGTTCGGGTTCATGAAGTACATGCAGCGCAAGGAGCAGAACGCATGACCACCGCGACGATCATCGGGGCGCGCCGCTCGACCGGACGCGCCGCACGCGAATCGGGCATCTCGCGCGGTGCCGCGATGCTCATCATGGCCGTGTTCACCGTGTACTTCCTGCTGCCGCTGTGGTGGCTTCTGGTCGCGGCGAGCAAGGACAACAGCGACATCCTCACGACGGCCCCGCTGTGGTTCGCCGACGTGAAGTTCTTCGACAACATCGTCGACCTGTTCGCCTACCGCGACGGCGTCTACCTGAAGTGGATGCTGAACTCGGTGCTGTACGCCGCGCTCGGCGGCGCGATCGCCACGCTCCTCGCGGCGATGGCCGGGTACGCGCTGGCGAAGTACCGCTTCCCGGGGCGCAACGCGCTCTTCGACATCGTGCTCGGCGGCGTGCTCGTCCCCGCGACCGCGCTCGCCCTGCCGCTGTTCCTCATCTTCAGCCAGGCGAACCTCACGAACACCTTCTGGTCGGTCTTCCTGCCCTCGATCGTGAGCCCCTTCGGCGTCTACCTCGCGCGCATCTTCGCGGCGTCGTCGGTGCCGGACGAACTGCTCGAGGCGAGCCGTCTCGACGGTGCGGGGGAGATCCGCACGTTCTTCACCGTCAGCATCCGCCTGATGACCCCGGCGCTGGTGACGATGTTCCTCTTCCAGTTCGTCGCGATCTGGAACAACTTCTTCCTGCCGATGATCATGCTGCGCAGCGAAGAGCTCTTCCCCGTCGTCTACGGCCTCTACAACTGGAACAACCAGTTGAACCAGCTCCCCGAGCTGCGCGGCCTCGTGCTGATCGGCGCCCTGCTGTCGGTCATCCCCCTCATCGTCACGTTCCTCCTGCTCCAGCGCTTCTGGCGCAACGGTCTGGGCGCCGGCGCCCTGAAGTGAGCAGGTTGCCGGGCGGATGGCCCGTCCGGCGATGCACCACCCGAGAAAGGTCAGAAATGCAGCATTCGAAGAAGAAGGCAGCCGGTGCGATCGCCATCGCGGCGCTCGTGCTCACGGGATGCTCCGCCGGTGGCGGAGACACCTCGACAGGGGGCGACGCCGCCGCCTGCACCCCGGCGGACGGCGACGTCACGCTCGAGTTCACGTCGTGGATCCCCGGGATCGAAGACGTGGTGAAGATCTGGAACGACGAGAACCCCGAGATCCAGGTGAAGGTGCAGACCGGCCCCAACGGCAACGGCGGCACGTACCAGAACTTCTTCAACCAGCTCCAGGCGGGCGACGCTCCCGACCTCGGTCAGATCGAGTACGACGCCCTGCCGAACTTCCTCGTGCAGGACGGCATCGAAGACCTCAGCGCCTGCGAAGACGTCGTGGCCGCCGAGGGCGACTTCGTCGACTGGGCCTGGGGGCAGGTGACGCTCGGCACCGAGGGCGTCTACGGCATCCCGCAGGACATCGGACCGATGGCGCTGTTCTACCGCGCCGACCTGTTCGAGCAGAACAACATCCCGATCCCCACCACGTGGGACGAGTACCGTGAGGCCGCGGTGCAGATCCGCGCGCTGGGCGGCTACATCACCAACTTCTCGCAGTCCGACATCAACCAGTTCGCCGGCTTCGTGTGGCAGGACGGCGGGCAGTGGTTCTCGAGCGATGACGCCGGCTGGACCGTCTCGCTCGACGGCGAGCAGTCCGTCTCGGTCGCCGACTACTGGCAGGGCCTGCTCGACGACGACCTCGTCGCCACCGTCCCGGCCTGGACCGACGAGTGGAACAACGCCTACAACTCGGGCGAGGTCTGGACCTGGAACTCCGCCGTCTGGGGTGCGAACTCCATCTCGAGCGGCGCCCCCGACACGGCCGGCAACTGGGCCGTCGCGCCGCTTCCGCAGTGGAGCGCGGGTGACTCCGTCGCCGGAAACTGGGGCGGATCGTCGACCGCGGTCCTCAAGGGCAGCGAGCACGTCTACGAGGCGACGAAGTTCGCGCTGTGGCTGAACACCTCCGAGGAGGCGCTCACCGCTCTCGCCGAGGCCGCGAACCTCTACCCGGCCACCACCGCCGGCCTGAAGCTGCCGGTCTACGCCGACGGCGTCGACTTCTACGGCGGACAGAAGATCTACGACGTGTTCGCCGAGGCGGCCACGCAGGTGTCGCCGGACTTCGTGTGGGGTCCGACCATGACGCAGACCTACGCCGACGTCTCCGACGGCTTCAAGGGTGCGGTCAGCGGCAGCGGCACCCTCGCCGATGCGCTGAAGGACGCGCAGACCTCCACGGTCGACGCCCTGAAGTCGGCATCGATCCCGGTCACCGAGTAGGTTCTCCGGTTCTCGAAGGCCCGCGGGTGCTCCGGCATCCGCGGGCCTTTCGGCGTTCTCGGCATCCCTTCGCGCTGTGATAGCATTGGCGATTGTCTGTGCACACTCCTGTGCGCAGTTCGCATGCTGTTCGTCCCGAGGGTCGGATGGCGTGCAGACAAGGGATCTTGGGTGGGGCCGTCCGGCCTCACGGTATAGAAGGAGTCATCATGGCAGCAGTGTGCCAGGTGACCGGAGCTGTTCCCGGTTTCGGTCACAACGTCTCGCACTCGCACCGCCGGACGAAGCGTCGCTTCGACCCGAACGTGCAGAAGAAGACCTATTTCGTTCCGTCGCTCGGTCGTAAGATCACGCTCAACGTGTCCGCCAAGGGCATCAAGGTGATCGACGTCCGCGGTATCGAGAACGTGGTCAAGGACCTCCAGGCGAAGGGTGTGAAGCTCTAATGGCCAAGAAGGCTCAGGACGTACGTCCGATCATCAAGCTGCGTTCGACGGCGGGTACGGGTTACACGTACGTGACCAAGAAGAACCGCCGCAACACCCCCGACCGCCTCGTGCTCAAGAAGTACGACCCGGTCGTCCGCAAGCACGTCGAATTCCGAGAGGAGCGTTGATCAATGGCTAAGAAGAGCAAGATCGCTCGCAACGAGCAGCGCAAGGTCATCGTCGAGCGTTACGCCGAGCGTCGCGCCGAGCTGAAGAAGACCCTGGTCGACCCGAACGCCACCGACGAGGCCCGCGAGGCCGCACGCGTCGGCCTGCAGAAGCTGCCGCGCAACGCGTCGCCGGCTCGCGTGCGTTCGCGCGACGTCATCGACGGCCGCCCCCGCGGTGTCCTCACGAAGTTCGGCATCTCGCGTGTCCGCTTCCGTGACATGGCACACCGTGGCGAGCTGCCCGGCGTGACCAAGTCCAGCTGGTAAGTAGCATTTTCGGTCCCTGAGCTCGTCTCGGGGTCCGGAGGGGCGAGGATCTTCGGATCCTCGCCCCTTCTGCGTGTGTGGGGGTGCGTCGTGCGCGTCGGGGAGGAGTTCTCGCCCTCTGCAGGATCGCTTCCGGCATCCGCTCCTGCAAAGCGCGAGTTCTCCTGCGCTATCGGCGCCCGCTGGTCTCAGCGAGCGCGACTCACGTGCCCCATGTCGGGTGCTTCACGCCGCGCTGCCCTCACTCCCTCCCCCTTGCAACGGCCCTGACTCCCTCCCCCTGCAACGGCCCTCACTCCCTCCCCCCGCAACGGCCCTGACCCCCTCCCCCCCCCTGTAACGGAGGAGATCTCGGGCTTGAGGGCCCGCGGAGGAGGAACTGCTCCTGCGTAAGGAGAGTTCTCCTCCCGGGGAGCGCTTCTGCACAGCTGGCACAGTGCTCGGCTCGGTCCACAGCATCCGTCATCTGGGCGCCGAAAGCTGGTCGGGGCGGCGCAGGATCGACGGATGGATGCTCTCGCCGAACTCTCCCGCCGCGGAGGAATCGCCCGAACCGCCACGCTGAACGCCGCAGGCGTGAGTGCCCATTCGCTGCGCCGCGCGCGAGAGCGCGGCGACGTGCGCACGATCCGTCGTGGATGGGTTGCTCTTCCGGATGCCGACCCGCGCGTCGTCGGAGCGATCGAACGCGGCGTGATCCTGGGGTGCGTCACCGCGGCTGAGCACCATGGGCTGTGGGTGCCCGAGGTCGGTGCGCTGCACGTCGTCGCGCCGAGGCATGCGGGGCGCGTCGTCGTGCCGTCCCGCGTGGTCGTGCACTGGTCGGGACCCGTGGTTCCGCGGTCGCCCGACACGACCGTCGACGATCTCGTGAACTCGCTCGCCGTGGTCGCACAGTGCCAACCGTTCGAGACGGCTCTGGTCATCTGGGAATCCGCGATGAACAAGGGGCTCGTCGATGCTGCGCGGCTGCGCGGCCTCGATCTCCCGGCCGCCGCGCGCGCAGTGCTCGAGCAGGCTCGGCCATATGCCGACTCGGGGCTCGAGACGATCTTCCTTTACCGGCTGCGGTGGATGTGCCTGCCGATGATCCCCCAGGTGTGGATCATCGATCGGCCGGTCGATCTGTTGATCGGCGAACGCCTGGTCGTGCAGATCGACGGGGGCACGCATGTCGGGCCGCAGCGCGCTCGCGACATCGCCCATGACGCTCAGTTGGTGCTTCGCGGGTACACGGTGCTGCGGTTCGGGTATGAGCAGGTTATGGAGCGCTGGTCCGAGGTTCAGGCGGTCATCATGGAGGCGGTCGCGCAGGGGAAGCACCGTGCCTGACGCCATCGGTGGCCGACGGGCCTGCCCGCAGCGGAGGAGATCTCGCGTTCTGCAGGACGAGAATCAGAATCCTGTCCTGTAGAACGCGAGATCTCCTCCGCTCGTGCGGGTGCGGGTGCGGGAGGGGGGCGGAAGCGGTGCGGAGCCGCACCCCTCACGCCACGGATGCCTCGGCGTGCTGCACCGCCCAGGCGAGGGCGTGGTCGGCGATCTGCTCCCAGCCGTCCTGGGTGACGAGGCGGTGGGTGCGTCCGGGGTACTCGATGTACTCGACGATCGCGGGGCTGCCCGAGGCGCGGTACTTCTTCTCGATCGCCCGCACGATGGCCGGCGGCACGACGTGGTCGATCTCGCCGGCGATCAGCAGCAGCGGAGCACGGTCGGCGCGGGCGTAGTCGACGTGCGTGACGCCGCCCTTCTCGTTGAGCACCGAGGTCACGCCCTCGAAGAACACCCGGTTGTACGAGTTGACGGCGTATTCCTCCCACAGGGCGTCGGATGCCGCGCGCGACAGGTCGTTGCCGAAGGTGAAGTGGAAGTGGCGCTTCGAGAGGGGCTTGGCGCCGTTGCGTCCGAAGGGGTTGGAGAGGATCGGGGTACCGGTCCAGAGGGTCGAGAGGGGGAGGGCGGTGACGCCGGCGGTCTGTCCGGGAGCGACGCCCACGTAGGCGGCGCCGAGGCCGCGGTCGGCGAGCATCTGCGTGAGCACGCCGCCGAAGGAGTGGCCCATGATGATCGGCTTCACGGGGAGTGCGCGGATGATGCGCTCGTAGTTGTCGGCGATCTGCTTCAGGCCGATGCCCTTGAGTGCCGAGGGGTCGCGGCGGATGTCGTCGACGGTGCGGTCGTCGATGCCGGGCCATCCGGGAACGATGACCTCGTGGCCCTGTGCGCGGAAGCGCTCGGCCCAGGTGTCCCAGCTCTTGGGTGTCATCCAGAGTCCGTGGATGAGGACGATGGGGGTCTTGTCGGTGCTGTTCATGATCTTCTCCTGTGTTCGGTCCTACGGGGTGGGAGTGCGTTACGCTGATAGTAGACCGAACGTTCTATCTACTGCAAGATATTCCCGAAAATCGAGAAATCGCCGAACGGATGCCACGATGAGGGGAGGACCCACCATGAGCACCGACACCACGAAGCGCCCGAGCCCCGCCCGCGCACGCCTGATCGAGGCCGCCACGCGCCTCTTCTACGAGGAGGGCATCCACGCGGTCGGCGTCGACCGCGTGATCGCCGAGGCCGAGGTCACGCGCGCCACGCTGTACAAGCAGTTCGGTGGCAAGGAGAACCTCGTGCTCGCCTACCTCGAGAACGAGGATCGGATGCTGCGCGACATGTTCGCCGAGGCGGGATCAGCCGTCACCGACCCCACGCGGCTCATCGACGCCGTCATCGACGGCATCGTCGCCGACATCCGCCTGCGGCACACCCGCGGCTGCCCGTTCATCAACGCCGCCGCCGAGTACCCCGACGGCGAGGGACCCGTACGCACGATGATCGACGAGCACCGCGAGTGGTTCCGGAGCACGCTCGAACAGGTCGCCGGAGCGGCCGGTCTCGAGCGGCCGGCCGAGGTCGCGGCCTCGCTCGTGCTGCTCCGCGACGCCGCTCTGGTCGGCGGATACCTCGACGGAGACGACCGCGTATCGCCCGCATTCGAGCGCACGGCGCAGGCCGTGATCGCGGCGCACCGGCCCTGAAAAGCGTCGGGACACGCCCGAAAACCTGTGACTGGAGTGACAAAAGTCGTGCAACACGCCCAATAAATGACCAAAACCCGCGAAATGACGCGGAAATGGGGGTGGTCATTGATACATTCAAGGCGGTCACTCGACCAGGGGCATCCGCCCCGATCCACACAACGATGCGACGAGATCCTCGTCGCTGGAGGATGACATGGCTGACAAGTCCATCACCAAGACCGAGCTCGTCGCGAGCATCGCCAGCGCCACCGGCCAGAGCCAGGCCACCGTCTCGGGTGTCCTCGACGCGCTGTTCTCCACGG
Organism: Microbacterium galbinum; assembly: GCF_023101185.1. Lineage (GTDB taxonomy): Bacteria > Actinomycetota > Actinomycetes > Actinomycetales > Microbacteriaceae > Microbacterium > Microbacterium galbinum. Next base: position 1,138,383 of record NZ_CP078077.1, on the reverse strand, counting down.
TCTCCGACGCCGTTGCCAAGGGCAGCAAGGTCTCGATCCCGGGCTGGATCTCGTTCGAGCAGGTCGACACCGCCGCTCGCACCGGCCGCAACCCGCAGACCGGCGCCGAGATCAAGATCCCGGCCGGCAAGCGCGTCAAGGTGACCGCTGGTTCCAAGCTGAAGGCAGCCGTCAAGTAAGACGCTTCCTGTCGAAGGCCGCCGCCCCTCGGGGTGGCGGCCTTCTGCGTCCCCGGCAGAGAGCCTGCGGCATCCAGCGCCACGTCAGCCGGCACGGATACCGCGGCTTAGGCTGGAGGGGTGAACACCCGCGCCGCGACGACCCGATCGAGCGCGTCGGCCTACCGCCTCGCCGGCATCGGAATCCTCGCCGTCGCCGCGATCGTCGGCGTCGTCGCCGCGCTGATCGTCGGCGGGGGAGCGGCACCCCTGCTGCTGCAGGATCCCGGCCCCTTCGTCATGTGGGCCACCCCGATCGTCAAGCTCACGATGAACGTCGCGGCCGCCGCGATGCTCGGCTCGCTCGTGCTCGCCCTGTTCGCCCTCAAGAGCGGCGAGAAGCCGTTCGACACGGCCCTCAACATCGCCTCGATCGGTGCGGCGGTCTTCACGATCTCGGCGGGGTTCACCGCGTTCCTCACGTTCATGGCCGCGTTCAACCCGCAGCTCAGCATCGAGCGCGAGTTCGGCGCACAGCTCGGCCGCTACCTGCTCGAGACGGCCCTGGGTCAGTCGTGGTTGATCACGACCATCTTCGGTTCCGTGATCACGGTGCTCGCCTTCGCCTGGCGCACCTGGACGCCGACGCTCATCACGGCGCTCCTGGCCGCGGCATCCTTCCTCCCCCTCGCCACGCAGGGGCACTCGGGCGACCTCGCCGGCCACACGGTCGCGGTCAACTCGATCCTGCTGCACACGATCGGCGCCGCGGTGTGGCTCGGCGGTCTGCTGCTGATCGTGCTGCTGCGCGGACGCGACGGCGTCGACGGTGCGCAGCTCGTGCGACGCTACTCGTCGCTCGCGATCGCCGCGTTCTTCGTCGTCGCGATCTCGGGCGTCGCCCGCTCGGTCGTCGCCCTCGGCGACTGGAGCCAGCTCGCGACGCCGTACGGCGCGATCCTGCTCGCCAAGGTCGTACTCCTGGGTGGTATGGGCCTGCTCGGCGCCTGGTACCGCGCGCGTCTGATCCCGAGGCTCGACGGCCCCCGGGCATCCGCCTGGTTCTGGATGCTGGTGCTCTGCGAGGTCGCCCTCATGGGGCTCGCGTCGGGTGCTGCCGCGGCCCTCGCCCGCACGCCCCCGCCGACCGGTGAGGAGGCCGCGTTCGCGCAGACCCCCGCCGAGGTGCTGACCCGCTCGAACGTGCCGCCGGAGTTCACCCTCGACCGTTGGTTCACCTCGTGGGACCTCGACATCCTGTGGCTCGTCGCCGCTGGGTTCGGGCTCTTCCTCTACATCGCCGGCGTCATCCGTCTGCAGCGCCGCGGCGATCGCTGGCCGATCCACCGCACCGTCTTCTGGGTGCTCGGGATGCTGCTGCTCGTCTGGGTCACCTGCGGCCCGATCAACGCGTACCAGGAGTACCTGTTCAGCGTGCACATGCTCGGGCACATGATGCTGTCGATGGCGATCCCGCTGCTGCTGGTGTCGGGTGCCCCGGTGACGCTCGCGCTGCGCGCGATCCACAAGCGAGACGACGGCACGCGCGGCGGCCGCGAATGGATCCTCTGGGCGGTGCACTCGCCGTTCTCGAAGGTGGTCACGCATCCGTTCGTCGCGGCGGGCATCTTCATCCTGTCGCTGTGGGCGTTCTACTTCACCGACCTCGTGCGCTGGTCGATGTTCGAGCACCTCGGGCACGAGTGGATGGTCATCCACTTCCTCATCTCGGGCTACCTCTTCGTGTTGACGCTCATCGGCGAGGACCCCATCCCGTACCGCCTGCCGTATCCGGGCCGGCTCATCACCCTGATCGCCATCATGGCCATGCACGCGTTCTTCGGGGTCGCGATCATGATGCAGGAGGGCCTCATGGTCGCGGACTGGTTCGGCTCGATGGGCCGCACCTGGGGACCCGACCCGATGGACGATCAGTACATCGGCGGCGGTGTGGCCTGGTCGATCGGCGAGATCCCCACGCTCATCCTCGCCATCACCGTCGCGATCCAGTGGAGCCGCAGCGACAGCAAGCTGCAGAAGCGCCGCGACCGCCACGCCGACCGCACCGGAGACGCGGAGCTCGAGGAGTACAACGCCAAGCTCGCCCGCATCGCCGAGCGCGACCGTCAGAACGCCGAGGCAGGCCGCAGCTGAGCCGGAGCCCCCCGCCGACTAACCGGCCGGGCCGTCCTCGGGCGAGCCGACGCGGATCGACGCCGTGCCGTCGGCGAGGATCACGATCGTCCCGTTGACCTGGAACGGCACGTCCTCCGACACCGTCTGGATCGACCCGTCGAACAGGGAACGGATCTCGACCTCGACGTGGGCCACGGCATCCGTCGGCGGAATCTGCCACTGCGAACCGTCGGGCTCGACGGTCACCGTCGGCTGCGTGACGATCGACCACGCGGGCAGCGTGGCGATGCGGTTCTTGACCTCCATGCCGAAGGGGCAGGCGGTCGGCTGCAGCACCTCCTGCGAGGTGCAGCTCGTCAGATACTCCTCGACGCGCTCCTGCACGACCGAGAGGAACTCCTCGGTGGGCGTCGTCTGCACGTCGAGCGGGGTGGTGGCAAGGGGCGTGTCGGCGAGCACGCCGATGCCCGACGACTCCGAGATGGCGGTGTCGACCGTCACCGCGTACAGGCCCGGGGTGAAGACGAGCAGCGGCAACGGGTCGAGGGGAGCGGCATCCATCCCTGCGGCCGAGACCTGCCGTCGGTCGACCGCGAAGCCGTTGACCGAGAACTGGTCGGCGCCGCGGAGCGTGAGATCGACGACCGCGAGCGGGCTGTCGTCGAATCGCCAGCGCGGGGCGACACCCTCCCAGCCGTCCTGGGTGACCGTGAACGTCGTCGTGCCGGGGTGACCGGAGGCCGAGTAGCCGACGGTCACCGCGAAGCCGTCGTCGACGGCCTTCTCGGACTCGATGCGCACGTCGGTGAGCGGGGCGAGCGCCGCATGGCGCAGCAGGGCCTCGGATGCCGTGGGCGAGAGTCCCGCGTCATCCAGGGTCTCGCGGTCGACGGCGACGCCCGGGACGCGCAGCGCGTCGGCGGCGCGGCCGGAGGAGAGCAGGTCGAGGTAGCGGGTGACGAACGCGGACGGACTGTAGTAGTCCTTGTAGAGCACGGCTCCGCCGGCGCCGAGGGCCGCGATCAGGACGATGCCGACGAGGGCGAGGATCGTGAGATCGACCCCCACGCGCGCGCGCTTGCGCGCCGAAGACTCCACCCCGTCCATGGGGTCAGTCTAGGGAAGCGTCCTGGGACGAAGCCGAGCGCCGACACCTCGCGTCGCGCGGCGAGCCGTAGCATGGTGGGCGCCCGCATCCGTCCGTCGTCCTCTGCGAGAACCGTGTCCCTTCCTGCCCTGTCCGAAGAACAGCACGAGCTCTTCCGACTCATCGAGGACACGAACGAGCACGTCTTCATCACCGGGCGCGCGGGCACCGGCAAGTCGACGCTGCTGCAGTACTTCGCCTGGAACACCAAGAAGCAGATCGCGATCTGCGCGCCGACCGGCGTCGCGGCCCTGAACGTCGAGGGGCAGACGATCCACTCGCTGTTCCGGCTGTCGATCGGCCTCATCGCCGACGGCGACATCGATCAGAACGACGCGACCCGGCGCATCCTCAACGCGATCGAGACGCTCGTCATCGACGAGATCTCGATGGTCAACGCCGACCTCATGGATGCCATCGATCGTTCGCTGCGTCAGGCGCGCGGGCGTCGGGGCGAGCCGTTCGGCGGGGTGCAGGTCGTGATGTTCGGCGACCCGTATCAGCTGGCGCCCGTGCCGCCCCGCGGCGACGAGGCCCGCTACGTCAAGGACCACTACCGCTCGTTCTGGTTCTTCGATGCGCACGTGTGGGCCGGCACCGGCGGCGGCGAAGGCTCCTCCGACCAGGACGGGCTGTTCGCCGTCGACACCCGCGCCGAGCTGCACGTGCGAGAACTCGTGCAGATCCACCGGCAGTCCGACGACGGCTTCAAGGCGATGCTGAACGCCGTGCGCTACGGGCGGGTCACCGCCGAGATCGCGGGCGTGCTCAACACGCAGGGCGCGCGCACCCCTCCCGACCCCGAGCCGGGGGAGGTGCCGATGATCACCCTCGCCACCCGCAACGACATCGTGAACGGCATCAACAGCCGCCACCTCGCCGCTCTCCCGGGCAAGGAGCAGACCGCGCGGGCGGAGGTCAGCGGGGACTTCGGCCGCGGCGAGGCGTCGCTGCCGGCGGAGTCGGAGCTCAAGCTCAAGGTCGGCGCGCAGGTCATGTTCCTGCGCAACGACACCTCCATGTCAGGGGAGCCGCCGCGGTGGGTCAACGGCACGATCGGCACGGTACTCCGCATTCTCGGCAGTGCGGTGCGCGTCGACATCGACGGCGAGGAGGTCGACGTCGAGCCGGCGGTCTGGGAGCGTTTCCGGTACGCCTACGACCAGAACACCAAGAAGCTCAGCCGCGACGTGGTGGCCGAGTTCACGCAGTTCCCGCTGCGGCTGGCGTGGGCGGTCACGATCCACAAATCGCAGGGCAAGACCTACGACCGCGCCGTGATCGACCTCGGATCCGGGGCGTTCGCGCCCGGGCAGACGTACGTCGCGCTGAGCCGCCTCACCTCGCTCGACGGCCTGTACCTGTCGCGCGCGCTGCGCCCGAGCGACATCCGCGTCGACGAGGACGTGCGGCGGTTCATGCGGGAAGCCTGGATCGCGCGTTCGACGCCCGAGCTCCCGAAGGCCTGACCCTTCGTCTCGCTGCGCTCGCTCAGGGGCCGGTTCCGAATGAGACCCGGTTCCTGAGCGAGGAGCGCAGCGACGAGACGAAGGGCCCGCCACGTGCGGGACTACGCCGCGGCGCGGGCCCGGTCGAGGTCTTCGAAGAGCTCGGTGTTGAAGCGGTAGGCGAGCAGCACCTCGTCGATGACGCGCTCACGCTCGGCCTCGTCCCACGGGGCGGCGTCGAGCTGCTCGCGGTAGACGTCCTTGAAGGCGGCCGGGTCGGCGATGTCATCGAAGAGGTAGAACCCGATGCCGTTGGTCTCGAAGCCGAAGCGGCGGGCCATCACGCGGCCGATGAAGATGCCGCCCGAGAGGTCGCCGAGATAGCGGGTGTAGTGGTGGGCGACGAATCCGCCGGCCCAGGTCGCGCCGACCTGGTTGATGCGCTCGACGTAGCGCTGCGTGGTGGGCAGCGGCACGATCTGCGAACGCCAGTCGGCGCCGAGCAGGAACTCGAGGTCGGCCTCGAGCGCGGGCAGGCGCGTGAGCTTGTCGCTGATGAAGACGGTGGCCACGGGGTCCTGGCGCATGCGGTCGCCGGCACCTTCGAGCGCCTCGTAGATGAAGTAGTGCTGGGCGACGAGCGAGATGTAGTCCTCGCGGGAGCCTTCGCCCTTCAGGAGGTCGGACATGAAGCCGGCGGTCTCGCTGCGGGAGTGCGATCCGGACGAGCGCTCGCGCAGGGCGGCGGAGAAGGAGAGGATCTCGGGCATGCCTTCAGTGTAAGGGCAGCCTTACCTTTGGCGAAACCCTGTGACGACCCCGGATCAGGCGTGCGGACGGGGCTCGATGCCCAGTCGTTCGCAGGCCGCGTCGTAGAGCGCGACGATCTCCCGACGAACCTCGGGACGCTCGGTGATCGATCCGCCCGGCCACGCCACGACGAGCTCCGTGGTCTCGCCGGCACGGGTGACCTGCCAGGTGCCGCCGTCGCCGTCGAACCCGGTCATGACGGCATCCGTCACCTCGGCATCCGATGCCGTCGAGAACGCACGGGCGATGAGCAGGTTGTCGTCGGTGTGGTCGTCGTTCATGTGGTGCAGGACGGCGGCGGTCACGGCGTCATCGAAGATGTGGGGCACCAGATCACCATAGAACGTCGGCGCATGCCGAGGGCTCGATGTCGTCTTTCAGGCTCGGCGCTCTAGAATCGGGAGACACATCTCCGGGGGTTTCCTACATGCAGCTTCTCTCGTCGCGCCGCTGGCGCGCCGCCGCGGCCAGTGCGGTCGTGCTCGGACTCGTCCTCACCGGATGCACCTCCGAAGACAGCTTCACCTACGAGCCTCCGGCGCAGGTCGACGGCGCTCTGCCCGACGACATGACCGCGCAGATGCAGGAAGCCGTCGACAACGCGATCCGCGCGTCGGGCTCGTCGGCCGCGATCGTCGGGGTCTGGGCCCCGTGGAGCGGCCAGTGGGTGACGGGCGTCGGCTCGCAGGAGCCCGGTGGCGAGACTCCTGTCGATGTCGACATGTCGTTCCGCATCGCCGATGTCACGCGCCTCATGACGTGCGACGTGCTCTACGCGCTCGCCGACGAGGGCACCGTCGACCTCGACGGCGCCGTTCCCGACTACGTGTCGGGCGTGCCCGACCTCGAGGACGTCACCCTCCTCGACCTCTGCAACGGCACCTCGGGCCTCGGATCGTCGGAGGAGAAGATCAAGGCGGAGTGGCTGAAGACCCCCGACCGCGTGTGGGCTCCGCTCGAGCTGGCCGGCTTCGGCCTCGCCGCTCCGCGCACTCCCGTGGCGACGACGTACCGCGACTCCGACGCCGGGTACCTGCTGCTCGGCCTCGCGCTCGAGCGCGCCTCCGGGATGTCGGCGTCGCAGTTGATCGCCGAGTACGTGACCGAGCCGCTCGGCCTCGCGAACACGTCGCTCCCGCCCTCGACCTCCGCGACGCCGTCCACCGGCGACGTGCTCCGAGGCCACTACCTGAACCCGGTCGAGGGCGGCTTCGCGTGCAGCGCCCCCGTCGACATCACGAAGATGTCGTCGAGCTCGGGGTTCACCGATTCGGGTGCCGTCTCGACGATCGCCGACCTCGGCCGCTACGCGCAGGCCGAAGCCCGTCAGGTGCTGCGCACGAAGGAGGAGCCCGACCGCTTCGCCGCGCCGCTGCCCGCGTTCGACGGTGCCGAGTCCTGGTACCAGGCCACGGGTGGCGCGTTCCTGGTCGGTTCGATGGTCGGTCAGCACGGGTGGACTCCCGGTTACGCGACCGCCGCGTACTCCGACCCGGCGAGCGGATTCACCGTCGCCGTGGTGCTGAACAACTCGACCGCGGGTGCGGGTATCGCGCAGTCCCTGGCCTGGGAGCTCGCGGCCATCGGCTCGAAGGCTCCGGCCGCCGACGGCCAGACCGCTCCCGAGTTCGGTCTGCCGTTCACCGCCGAGCAGTATCGAGAAGCGGTCAACGCCGCAGCACTGCCGTGCGTCGAGCCGCCCGTCGAGTGATCTGAGCCCGAGAGCCGGGGCTACTCGCCGTCGGCTTCCGGCATCCCCGGGCCGGCGCCGGGCCGAACCTCGGCGTCGTCGCGGATGTCGATGCGCGTCGTGCCGTCGTGCTCGCTCACGTCGATGCGGGGAGCGGCATCGGCTTCGGTCGACTCGGGCGCCGACGTGAGCTGGTCGTGACGGTTCGCTTCGAAGTCCTCGCCGTCGTTCGCGCCGTCGTTCGCGGTGTCATTCTGCGTGCTCATGGGTGTTCTCCTCGGTGGGGTGGTGGGTGGTCGTATCGGCGCGTCGTCGCGCGAGGCGGGTGAGCAGGAAGAGCACGGCTCCGACGGCCAGCAGGATGGCGCCGAACAGCCAGACCTCGGGGCTCTGCTGCGTGAAGAGCAGGATGCACGACAGGATGCCGAGCACGGGGACGAACGTCCACACCCGGAAGTGCGGATGGTCGACCTTGTCGCGACGCAGCACCAGCACCGAGACGTTGGCGCTGAGGAACACGATCAGCAGGAGGAGCACGACCGTCGCGGCGAGCGTCTCGAGGTCGCCGACGAGGGTGAGGCCCATCGCGACCAGCGTGGTGACGAGGATCGCGACCCATGGCGTCTTGCGCTTCGGCAGCACACGCGAGAGCACGTCCGGCAGCAGCTTCTGCTCGGACATGCCGTAGGTCAGGCGGCTGACCATGATCATCGTGAGCAGTGCGCCGTTGGCGACGGCGATGAGGGCGATGAGGCTGAACAGCCAGGAGGGAATGCTGGCCCCGGCGGCCTCGACGACCGCGAGCAGGGGGCCGGAGGACTCCTGCAGCTCGGAGGCCGGCAGGGCGATCGAGCTCGCGAGACCGACCAGCACGTAGACGACGCCGGCGGTGAGGAGCGAGGCGAACAGTGCGCGCGGGTACGTGCGGCTGGGGTTCTTGACCTCTTCGATCATGTTCGCGGAAGTCTCGAAGCCGACGAAGGAGTAGTACGCGATCACGGCGCCGGCGAGCACGGCGAGTGCCGCGGGGGTGCCCTCCGGCGTCTCGACGACGCGGGAGGCATCGCCCCCGCCACCGAAGAAGAACACCGAGACGACGGCGATCACGATGACCAGACCGCTGAGCTCGATGGTGGTCATGACCAGGTTCGCTCCGAGGGATTCTCGGATGCCGCGGGCGTTGAGAAGCGCGACGACGGCGAGGAAGGCGATCGCCACGGGTGTGGTCGGCAGGTCGATGAAGGTGCCGAGGTAGTCGCCGGCGAACGCGATCGAGAGGCCGGCGGCGCTCACGACACCGGCGGCGAGCATGCTGAAGCCGACGAGGAACGAGATGACCGGACTGCGGAAAGCCCGCTCGGCGAAGACCGCGGCGCCACCGGCGCGCGGATACTTCGTGACGAGTTCGGCGTACGACCCTGCGGTGAGCAGCGCGAGCAGGAGTGCGACGAGCAGCGGTGCCCACAGCATCCCGCCGACCTTCTCGGACAGCACGCCCATGAGCGCGTAGATGCCGGCACCGAGGACATCGCCCAGGATGAAGGCGAACAGGAGTGGACCGGTGATCGCCCGCCGCAGTCGCGTCGGGGCTTCGGCCGCAGGGGCCTTTTCGGTTGTCATCCTCGGAAGACTAGGGGCGCGGCAGTCGTCCGACGACGGGGTTGACAGGGTGAAATTCGTTCAGCGATTTCTCAGGAATGCCGCGCGTCGGGCGACACGCCCGGGGGAAGTGCCGATAGTTTTCAGCCGGCGGTCCGGGGGGATCGCGCACCACCAGACTCGAGAGACGGGATCTCCATGACCGGTACGGCACGCAAGGCGGTCGCAGAAGCGCTCGCCACCTTCCTCTTCGTTCTCAGCATCATCGGCGCGGTGAACAGCGGCAGCGCGCTGACCCCGCTCGCGATCGGCTTCGCGCTCGCCGTGCTGATCTTCGCGACCGGGCACATCTCCGGTGCCCACCTCAACCCGGCCGTCACGGTCGGTGTCTTCGTGCGCGGCGGCCTCAGCGTCGCCGACCTGATCGCCTACATCGTGGCCCAGGCCATCGGTGGCGTGCTGGCAGCGCTCGTCAGCGCCGTCTGGTGGGCGCCCGAGAAGGAGGCCATGGTCGTGCAGGTCGGTCCGGCGTTCCTCGTCGAAGCGATCTTCACGTTCTTCCTCGTGTACGTCGTGCTCAACGTGGCCACGGCCAAGGGCACCGCGGGCAACTCGTTCTACGGCCTCGCCATCGGTGGCGTGGTGTTCGTCGGTGCGACGACGGTCGGCTCGATCTCCGGCGGCGGCTTCAACCCGGCGGTCGCGCTCGGCCTCTCGGTCAGCGGTCACTTCGCCTGGAGCTCGCTGTGGCTCTACATCGTCGCCCCGATCGTCGGCGGCGCCCTCGCGGCCCTCGCGTTCCGTCTGCTCAACAGCGACGACGTGAAGAAGATCGCCGCGGCCGAGTAACTCGGGGCGGGCCCTTCGTCTCGCTGCGCTCGCTCAGGGACCGGAAGAACCCCGGTTCCTGAGCGAGGAGCGAAGCGACGAGACGAAGGGCCCTACCCCTCGCCCGGCATCCGCCTCACGGGGGATGCGGCGGGCGGATGCCGCGGCATACCGTGAGGGCATGCTGATCGTCGAGGAACTCCACCTGCTGCTGCTCCGGCCGGATGGCCGGGTCGAGTCGAGCGTGAGCACCAACCGCCTGTTCGGTGAGGTCGCGGCCGTGATCGTCGACCTCGTGCTGCATCATCGCGTGACCGTGGGGGAGGGCAAGAACCCCGCGATCACGATCGTCTCCGCGGAGCCGACCGGGCATCCGGTTCTGGATGCCGCGCTCGCCCGTCTCGCGCCGGTGAACGGCAAGAGGCTGCAGTCGCTCGTGATGCGGTCGAAGCTCGATCCTCTCGACGAGGTCGTCGAATCCCTGGTCACGCAGGGAATTCTGGCGCGCGGCGAGCGGGGCTTCTTCGGGTGGGGCGCCGAGCGCACTCCCGAGTCCGACCCCGGTCCCGAGACACTGCTGCGTTCGCGTCTCGCCGCGGTGATCGCGGGAACGCTCGCGCCGACCCAGGCCGATCTCGCGCTGCTCGCCATCCTGCAGGGCATGAATGCGGCGCATCCGCTGCTGCGCGACGAGGTGGGCCCGACCTCGTCGGGTCAGCTCAAGAAGCGCATCGAGCAGCTCACCGAGGCCAGCCCGACGGGCGATGCCGTGTCGCGCGCGATCACCATGGTCATCTCGGCCGCGATGATGGCCGCGATGACCCCGGTCTTCGTCGCGACGATCACCTGACCCCGCCTGCGGGTCAGTCCAGGACGGATGCCGCCTGCCGGGCCATGCCGACCGCGACGTACTCCGCCGCCTCGGGCACCTCGACCGGCAGCCCGAAGACCAGCGGCGCGATCTCCCGCACGGCACCGGACTGTGCGCCGCCGCCGACGAGCAGCACCCGATCGAGAGGGATGCCGAGCTCGCGGAGCGCGTCGAGACCGAAGCGCAGCCCGCCCAGCATCCCCTCGACCGCGGCGCGCGCCAGGTTCTCGCGCGTCGTCGAGGCGAGCGTCATGGCGTTCAGGCTCGCGGTCGCCTCGGGCAGGTTGGGCGAGCGCTCGCCCTCGAAGTACGGCACGAGTTCGAGACCGCCCGCTCCGGGCGACGCCTCCAGCGCGAGGGTGCTCAATCCGTCATGGTCCACGTCGAGCAGGCGCGCGATCACGTCGAGCACGCGTGCGGCGTTGAGGGTGCACACGAGGGGCAGGTAGCCGTCGGCGGCATCCGCGAAGCCCGCCACGATCCCGCTCGGATCGGCCACACCCCGGTCGGTCACCGCGAAGATCGTTCCCGAGGTGCCGATCGACACCACCACGTCGCCGGTCCGGGCACCGACGCCCAGGGCGACGGCGGCATTGTCGCCGGCACCGGGCGCGACGCGCCGGCCCGCGGCATCCGTCACCGATTCGCGGGCGCCGAGCACCCGCGGCAGCACGGCGTCGTGGCCGAGCGCGGCGACGAGAAGTTCGCGGTCGTACTCCCCGGTGCGGGGATTCCAGTAACCGGTGCCCGAGGCATCCGATCGGTCGGTCACCAGCTCCTTGAGGTCGGGCCGCTCGGGTCCGAAGCCGCGCAGTCGCCAGGTGAGCCAGTCGTGCGGCAGCGCGACGGCGGCGACGCGGGCGGCGTTGTCGGGTTCGTGATCGCGCAGCCAGCGCAGTTTCGTGATCGTGAACGACGCCACCGGTACGAGGCTGGTGCGATCGGCGAGGACGGATGCCCCGAACTCGCCGATCAGATCGTCGGCCGCCTGCGCAGAACGGGTGTCGTTCCACAGCAGCGCATCGCGGATGACGCGGCCCTCGGCGTCGAGCGCGACCATGCCGTGCTGCTGACCGCCGATCGCCCACGCCTCGATGTCGTCGAGGCCCCCGGCGTCCGCGATCGCCTGTTGCAGCGCGACCCACCACGCCTCGGGATCGACCGACGTGCCGTCGGGGTGAGGGGCGCGGCCGGAGCGCACGATGGCACCCGTCACGGAGTCGACGACGACCACCTTGCAGGACTGGGTCGAGGAGTCGACCCCGAGGACGAGTGCCATCGCCGGACTCAGCGGGCGCCGAGCAGGTGCTCGGTGGCGAGCTGCTGCAGACGCACGAAGCCGAATCCCTTGCCGCCGAGGTACGCGTTCGCGTCGAAGTCCTCGTAGGCCGCGCGGTCGGCGAGCAGGTCGTCGTAGCTCTCGCCCTCGTTCAGAGTGGGCGTCGAGAGTTCGGCGACCTTCGCGGCGGCGAGTGCCTCCTGCACCTCGGGGTCGGCGCGGAAGGCCGCGGCGCGCTCCTTGAGCAGCAGGTAGGTGCGCATGTTGGCGGCGGCGCTGTCCCACACCCCGGTCTCGTCCTCGGTGCGCGACGGCTTGTAATCGAAGTGGCGGGGGCCGTCGTAGGCCGGAACCCCGCCGGGGCCGCCGTTCTCGAGCAGATCGACGAGCGAGAACGCGTTGTGCAGGTCGCCGTGACCGAACACGAGGTCCTGGTCGTACTTGATGCCGCGCTGACCGTTGAGGTCGATGTGGAAGAGCTTGCCGTGGTACAGCGCCTGGGCGATGCCGGCGGTGAAGTTGAGGCCCGCCATCTGCTCGTGCCCGACCTCGGGGTTGACGCCCACGAGCTCGGGGCGCTCGAGGGAGTCGATGAACGCGATCGCGTGGCCGAGCGTCGGCAGCAGGATGTCGCCGCGGGGCTCGTTGGGCTTGGGCTCGATCGCGAAGCGGATGTCGTAGCCCTTGTCGGTGACGTAGTCGCCGAGCAGGTTGACGGCCTCGCGATAGCGCTCGAGAGCTGCGCGCACGTCCTTCGCCGAGTCGTACTCGGCGCCCTCGCGGCCACCCCACATCACGAAGGTCTTGGCTCCGAGCTCGGCGGCGAGATCGAGGTTGCGCAGCACCTTGCGCAGCGCGAAGCGGCGCACCTGGCGGTCGTTCGACGTGAAGCCGCCGTCCTTGAAGACGGGTGCGCTGAAGAGGTTGGTGGTCACCATCGGCACCACGACGCCTGTGTCGGCGAGTGCGCCCTTCAGGCGGTCGATCTGGGTCTGGCGCTCGGCATCCGTCGATCCGAAGGCGAACAGGTCGTCGTCGTGGAAGGTGAGGCCGTAGGCGCCGAGCTCCGACAGCTTCTCGACGGCGTGCACGACGTCGAGCGCCGGGCGGGTGGGGCCGCCGAACGGGTCGGTGCCGTTGTAGCCGATGGTCCAGAGTCCGAACGAGAACTTGTCGGCGCGGGTGGGGGTGGGCATGATCGCTCCTCTGCGAGTGCTGCGGTGGTCTGCGGGGCCGGGCGGATGCCGCGGCGCAATAAGTTGTGATTCACAACATAACCGATGACAGGCCGCATCCGCACCCCTAAAGTGGGAACGTGCCCCGTGACCTGACCACCCCGCGCTCCCGCGAAGCGAACCTCGCGCGGATCCTGTCGATCGTCCATCACGACGGCGCCCAGTCGCGATCGGCCCTCACCGAGGCCACCGGGCTCAACCGCTCCACGATCGCCGCCCTCGTCTTCGAACTCGCGGCCGCGGGACTCGTCGACGAGCGCCCGCCGGAATCCTCGTCGCGCGCCGGCCGCCCCTCGCCGGTGGTCGCGCCCTCGGCATCCGTCGTCGCGATCAGCGTGCACCCCGAGGTCGACGCGGTCGAGATCGCCGCCGTCGCCCTCGATCGCCGCATCGTCGTGCGCGAGCGCATCGTGAACACGGCCACCCCGACCGCCGCCGAGGTCGCCGCGCTCGTCGCCGCCCGGTTGGCGCACTGGCAGACGGATGCTCTGCTGTACAGCACCGTGATCGGCATCGGCGTCGCCGTGCCCGGGCTCGTGCGCACCGCCGACGGCGTCGTGCGCAACGCCCCGCACCTCGCCTGGACCGATGAACCTCTCGCCGCGCGGATCGAGGAGCTCACCGGCATCCGCACCGCCGTCGACAACGATGCGACCCTCGGGGCGCTCGCCGAGCACCTCTTCGGCGCCGGCCGCGACATCGACGAACTCGTCTACCTCAACGGCGGCGCCTCGGGCATCGGCGGCGGGCTCGTGATCCACGGGCGGGCCGCGACCGGGGCGAACGGCTACGCGGGAGAGTTCGGTCACAACCGTCCTCGCATCGACGACGACGCCGACCGACGCACGTCCGACGGGGTGCTCGAAGAAGAGGTGAACCGGCGGCATCTGCTGGCGCTCCTCGGCCTCGACGATGCCGACGACGCCGCGCTCGCCGCAGCGCTCGACGAGGCAGGTCTCCCCGCTGCCGAGGCCGAGGTCGCCCGGCAGGCCCGGGTGCTCGGCAGCGCTCTCGCCAACGCGGTGAACGTGCTCAACCCCGCAGTGGTCGTGCTGGGCGGATTCCTCGCGCTGCTCGACGACGCAGAGCACGACACCCTCGCGGCCGAGGTCTCGCGACTCGCGATGAGCGAGAGCGCCGAGGTCGTCGAGCTGCGCACCGCGGCCCTCGGCTCGGACCGGCTGCTCGTCGGCGCGGCCGAACTCGCGTTCCGCCCGCTGTGGACCGACCCCCTCGCCGTCGTCGCGGGGTAAGGCGCCTCCTCCGGTACTGGGTCCCTGCCCGAAACGGGGTTCCTGCCCGAAACGGGGTTCCTGAGCCTGTCGACGGGCCCCGCCCCGGTTCATAACTCCGGACAATCGCTGCCGATTCGCCCGATTCGGCCGATTCCGCCGAGATTCGGGCCGATTCTCCGGAGTTATGCCCGCCGGGGCCCGTACCCAACTCAGGACAAACTGCGGATTCGGGCCCCGAACCGGGGCTTTCGGATGCGTTTCGGCCCGATCGTCCTGAGTTAGGGACGGGATGCCGCGCCGCCTAGACTCCTCGACGTGGTGGACAACAGCGGGCGGGCGGTCGGAGTGCGCGATGTCGCCGCGCTCGCCGGAGTGTCCCGGCAGACCGTCTCGCGGGTGCTGAACGAGCATCCGGATGTCGCCGACGCCACGCGCGAGCGGGTCGAGAAGGCGATGGGCGAGCTCGGCTATCGCATGAACAACGCCGCCCGCGCCCTGGGCACGCGCCGGTCGCGCACGCTCGGGATCCTCGCCTCCGACGCCCTGCAGTTCGGTCCCTCGCGCAGCATCGCGGCGATCGAGGCATCCGCCCGCGCCGCCGGGTACTGGGTGAGCGCGGCCTTCGCGGATGCCGATGACGCGGCGTCGGTGTCGGCCGCGGTCGATCACCTCGTCGCCCAGGGGGTCGAGGGGATCCTGGTCGTCGCCCCGCACGCCCGCACGTTGCGGATGCTCGACACCGTCTCGGTCGGGGTTCCGATCGTGACCCTGCACTCGGCCGGCCACGATGCGCGCGGGGTCGGCGTCGACCAGGTCGCCGGTGCGCGGTTGGCGGTGGGGGCGCTGGCGGATGCCGGGCACACGCGCATCGCGCACCTCGCCGGACCCGCCGACTGGCTCGAGGCGGAGTCCCGTGCCGAGGGCTTCGCGGCCGAGCTCGCGGCCCGCGGGCTGGAGTCCGTGCTCACCGTGGTCGGTGACTGGACTGCGCGCGCCGGATTCGAGGCGGCGCAGGCGCTGCGCGACGCCGGAGCCACGGCGGTGTTCGCCGCGAACGACCAGATGGCGCTCGGGCTGATCGGCGCGCTGCACGCGGCAGGTATCGCGGTGCCGGGGGAGATCAGCGTCGTCGGCTTCGACGATCTGCCGGAGGCGGCGTACGCCTGGCCGCGGTTGACGACGGTGCGGCAGGACTTCGACGAGCTCGCACGGCGGGCGGTCGCTGCGGTGATCGCCGCGGATGCCGCGGCATCCGCGGAGTCGATCGTGCCCGAGCTCGTGGTGCGCGACTCGATCGCGGCCCCGTCGGTCTGAGGCGTTTCTCGGGGACCCGGCGCGCGTGGCGGGAGGAGATCACGCGCAATGCAGGAGCGGATGCCGCAAGCGGTCCTCCGTTGCGTGAGATCTCCTCCCGAAGGTGCGGCCGCCCGGCCGCTTGACCCCGCCACCGACCCGGCCGTAGGCTGTCCGTGACACGAACTGTGACCGGTCACAGTCGAAACCACGACGAGGTGCCATGAGCGACGACGCCCCCCGATACGCCCCCGACATCCAGGCGGCGATCGACCGCACCCGCGCCGATGTCGCCCGCCTGCACGGAGAACTCGTGCGCAACGGCCTGGTCGTCTGGACCGGTGGCAACGTCTCGGGCCGTGTGCCCGGAGCCGACCTGTTCGTGATCAAGCCCTCGGGCGTGAGCTACGACGATCTCGCGCCCGAGAACATGATCCTCTGCGATCTCGACGGCACCGCGATCCCCGGCGCCCCCGGCAGCGAGCGGAGCCCGTCGAGCGACACCGCGGCGCACGCGTACGTCTACCGCCACATGCCCGAGGTCGGCGGGGTCGTGCACACGCACTCCACGTTCGCGGTCGCCTGGGCGGCGCGCGGCGAGGAGATCCCCTGCGTCATCACGGCGATGGCCGACGAGTTCGGCGGCCCGATCCCGATCGGCCCGTTCGCGATCATCGGCGACGACTCGATCGGTCGCGGCATCGTCGAGACGCTCAGCGGGCACCGCAGCCGTGCGGTGCTGATGCAGAACCACGGGCCGTTCACGATCGGCGTCGACGCGAAGGATGCCGTCAAGGCCGCGGTCATGGTCGAAGACGTCGCCCGCACCGTGCACTACGCCCGCGAGGCCGGCCCGGTGATCCCCCTCCCGCAGGAGGCGATCGACCGTCTGTTCGACCGGTACCAGAACGTGTACGGCCAGAGTGCGGACGCGCGCCGATGACCCTTCGTCGGAGCTCAGGGACCACCGCCGAGGTCATCGCGCGCAACGGCACCGCCCTCGGCATCGAGCTCGGATCGACCCGCATCAAGGCCTGCCTGATCGACGCCGACACCGCCGAGGTGCTGGCGACCGGGTCGCACACGTGGGAGAACAGCTTCGTCGACGGCCGCTGGACCTATCCGCTCGAGGAGGTGTGGTCGGGGCTGCAGGAGGCGTACGCCGCACTGGTCGACGACGCGCAGGAGCGCCACGGCATCCGCCCCTCCTCGTTCGGGGCGATCGGTATATCGGCGATGATGCACGGCTACCTCGCCTTCGACGCCGACGGCACTCTGCTCGTGCCCTTCCGCACCTGGCGCAACACGAGCACGGGCGAGGCCTCGGCCGAGCTCACCGAGGTTCTGGGCGTGAACATCCCCCAGCGTTGGTCGGTCGCGCACCTGCACCAGGCAGCGCTCGACGGCGAATCCCACGTGGCCGACGTCGCGTCGATCACCACCCTCGCGGGCTATGTGCACGAGCGTCTGACCGGTCGTACCGTGCTCGGAGTGGGGGATGCCTCGGGCATGTTCCCGATCGATTCCGCCACGATCGACTACGACGAGCGCCTGCTCCAGGCCTATCGCGACCACACCGGTCGCGACCTGCGCCCGCTGCTCCCGGCCGTGCTCCCGGCGGGGGCGGATGCCGGCGCCCTCACCCCCGAGGGGGCCGCGCTCCTCGACCCGACCGGCGCGCTCCAGCCCGGTATTCCGCTCTGCCCGCCGGAGGGCGACGCGGGGACCGGAATGGTGGCGACGAACTCGGTCGCCCCGCTCACCGGCAACGTCAGCGCGGGCACGAGCATCTTCGCGATGGTGGTGCTCGAGAAGCCGCTGCCCACCGTGCACGAAGAGCTCGACCTCGTCACGACGCCCGCCGGCGCGACGGTCGCGATGGTGCACTGCAACAACGGCGCGAGCGAGCTCGGCTCCTGGGCGGCGCTGTTCCACCGGTTCACGGTCGCGAACGGGCAGTTCGTCGACGAGGATCAGGTCTTCGCCACCCTGTTCGCCGAGGCGCTGCAGGGCGATCCGGATGCCGGTGGCCTGCTCGCCTACAACCATCTCGCCGGCGAGCCGGTGGTCGGACTCGACCAGGGCCGCCCGCTCTTCGTGCGCACCCCGGATGCCTCCTTCACCCTCGCGAACGTGATGCGCACGCAGATCTACGGCGTCTTCGGCACACTCGCCCTGGGCATGCGGATCCTCGCCGACGACGGCGTGCGGATCGAGCGGATGTTCGCCCACGGCGGCCTGTTCCGCACGGCGGGTGTGGCCCAGCGCTTCCTCGCCGCGGCCCTCGACACCCCGGTCGACGTCGGCGATCTCGCCGCCGAGGGCGGAGCGTGGGGCATCGCGGTGCTCGCCGCGTACCTCGATCAGGCCGACCGACCGCTCGCCGCCTATCTCGACGAGACCGTCTTCGCCGGGGCATCCGTCACCACCGCCGAACCCGACCCGACCGACGTCGCAGGCTTCGCCGCCTACCTCGACCGCTACCGCGCGGGCCTCGCCATCGAGGCCGCCGCCATCGCCGCTCTGCCCACGCAGGAAATCAGCAAGAACCCGAAGGACGCCTCATGACCCGCACCCCGCTGACCACGTCGCTCGACGGCTACGAGGTCTGGTTCCTCACCGGCAGCCAGCACCTCTACGGCCCGGAGACCCTCGCCCAGGTCGCCGCTCAGTCGCAGGAGATCGCCGGCATCCTCGACGCGGCCGACGACGTGCCGGTGCGCATCGTCTGGAAGCCCGTGCTCACCGACTCCGACGCGATCCGCCGCATCGCCCTCGAGGCGAACGCCGACGACCGCGTGATCGGCGTCGTCGCCTGGATGCACACGTTCAGCCCGGCGAAGATGTGGATCACCGGCCTCGACAGCCTGCGCAAGCCGCTCGCGCACCTGCACACGCAGCACAACGTGGCGCTGCCGTGGAGCGAGATCGACTTCGACTTCATGAACCTCAACCAGGCCGCGCACGGCGACCGCGAGTTCGGGTACATCCAGACTCGCCTCGGCATCCCGCGCAAGACGATCGTCGGTCACGCGAGCGACCCGCGCGTGCGCGCCGAGCTCGCGACCTGGCAGCGCGCGGCTGCCGGCCTCGCGGCGGCGCGGTCGCTGAAGCTGGCCCGGTTCGGCGACAACATGCGTTTCGTCGCGGTCACCGAGGGCGACAAGACCGAGGCCGAGCTGCGCTTCGGCGTGCAGGTCAACACCTGGGGCGTGAACGACCTGGCGGATGCCGTCGCCGCCGCCTCGGATGCCGAGATCGACGCTCTCGTCGCCGAGTACGAGGAGCTCTACGCGGTGGCCCCCGAACTGCGTCGCGGGGGCGAGCGCCACCAGTCCTTGCGCGACGGGGCGGCGATCGAGATCGGATTGCGCTCCTTCCTCGAGGAGGGTGGTTTCGGGGCGTTCACGACCTCGTTCGAAGACCTCGGTGCGCTGAAGCAGCTGCCGGGTCTCGCGGTGCAGCGCCTGATGGCCGAGGGGTACGGCTTCGGCGCCGAGGGCGACTGGAAGACCGCGCTGCTCGTGCGCGTCGCCAACGTGATGGGTGCGGGTCTGCCCGGTGGCGCGAGCCTGATGGAGGACTACACCTACGACATGACCCCGGGCGAGGAGGTGATCCTCGGGGCGCACATGCTCGAGGTCTCGCCGTCGCTGTCGTCGCAGCAGCCGACGCTCGAGGTGCATCCGCTGGGGATCGGCGGCAAGGACGACCCGGTGCGCCTCGTGTTCACGGCCGACCCGGGCCCGGCGGTCGTGGTGGCGCTGTCGGACATGCGCGATCGGTTCCGCCTCACGGCCAACGTCGTCGAGAACGTCGAGCCGACTGCGGCGCTGCCGAAGCTCCCTGTCGGCCGTGCGGTCTGGAAGCCGCAGCCCGACTTCCCGACCAGCGCCGCCGCCTGGCTCACCGCCGGAGCCGCGCACCACACCGTGATGTCGACGGCCGTGGGCATCGAGGCGTTCCGCGACTTCGCCGAGATGGCTGAGGTCGAGCTGCTCGTGATCGACGACACGACGCGCCTGCCCGAGTTCCAGCAGCAGGTGCGCTGGAACCAGGCCTACCACCGCCTCGCCCAGGGCCTGTGACCCTTCGTCTCGTCGCTGCGCTCCTCGCTCAGGGGCCGGTGAGACACCCGGTTCCTGAGCGAGCGAAGCGAGACGAAGGACACAAGTAACGTGGATCCAATGACCACCACCCCCCGTTCCGGCCGCCAGTTCACGATCTTCTCCGACGGCTACGAGGCGACGATCGCGAGCGTCGGCGCCTCCCTGCGCGCGTTGACCTTCCAGGGTCGCGATCTGGTCGTTCCCTTCGACGCGGATGCCGTGCGCCCCGCCTACCGCGGAGCGACCCTCGCCCCGTGGCCGAACCGCGTCGTCGACGGCATCTACTCGTTCGGCGGTGTCGACCACCAGCTCGCGCTCACCGAGCCCGCTCGTGGGCACGCCCTGCACGGGCTGCTCGCCTGGGTCGACTGGAGCCTGGTGTCGACGGCATCCGATCGGGTGACGCTCGAGGCGACGATCCCCGCGCAGGACGGCTATCCGTTGCGCGTGACGGTGCAGACCGAGTACGCGGTCGGCATCGACGGACTCACCCAGACGGTGACCGCGACGAACGTCGACGACGTGCCCGCGCCGTGGGGCACGGGACCGCACCCGTACCTGTGGGCGGGCGACGGCGGGGTGGATGCCTGGACGCTGAGCCTGCCGGCATCCGAGGTGCTGCTCGTGACCGAGGATCGCCTGAGCCCGGTGCGCGTCGAGGCCGTGGAGCTGGTGCCCGAGTTCGATTTCCGTGAGGAGCGACTGATCGGTGAGACGTTCATCGACCACGCGTTCACGTCTCTCGAGCGGCATCCGTCGGGCGTCGCCGCGGTCACGGTGCGCGCGGCCGACGGCCACGGTGTCGCGATCACGTTCGATGAGCGCTGCCCGTGGGTGCAGGTGCACACGGCCGACACCCCGCTGCCCGAGACGAACCGGATCGGCCTCGCGGTCGAGCCGATGACGTGCCCGCCGGATGCCTTCAACTCGGGCGTCGACCTGGTGGTGCTCGAGCCCGGGGAGTCGCACGCAGCGGCCTGGCGCATCTCCGCCATCTGACACCGCCACCTGACCGACAGATTCGCGGGTCGATCTCGTCTTGAGAGTGCGGGCCCACCCGAAAAGGGCCCGCAACAATCGCCCTCACTTATCCACAGTTCGCCCCCGAGCCGACGCTTCGTGATGCCACGCGTCGGCTCGGCGGTGTATCGTTTCCGCTCGGCGGCAGCGTGCGGTGAAGCTGCTGCGCCCCCGCCCCCTGCGAATCGATGAGGAAAGTGATGACGGACGCGTTTCCCCCCGACGCTTCCGGTGCCGATGCGGCGCCCGAAGACGACGCCGTCGATTCGCCTGCCCTCGATTCCGATGCGACGGCAGAGCTCGTGCGCCGGGCGGCATCCGGCGATCGCGATGCGGCGGGCGAGTACTTCGCGCTGATGATGCCCTCGCTGACCCTCACCTCCAAGCGGGTCGCGGGCATCACGCACGACGCCGACGATCTGCTCGGCGACGCGCTGCTGATGGTGCTGGCGAAGTGGTCGCAGGGCACGGGCCCGACCGAGAACGTGCCGGCGTACATCGCGCAGACGATGCGCAACCGCATCCGTGACGACTTCCGCTCGCCGCGGTCGAAGGTCGCCCCGCTCGACAACGTCGAGGAGCCGGCGTCGAACGCCGATCCGCGCATCCGCGAGCTCGAGATCGAGTCGGAATTGGCGATCGTGCGCAAGGCGCTCGCCGAGTTGCCGTCCGACCAGCAGCGTGTGCTCGTCGCGACCGTGCTCGAGGGGCGCAAGCCGCGGGATCTCGAAGAGCACATGGCGCGTCCGGCATCCGCGATCTATTCGCTGTCGCGCCGGGCGAAGGGCAATCTGCGGCGCACGACGCTGCGTCTCCTGCTCGAAGAGAACGCTCGACCGGAGTGCGTGGCGGCGGCCCAGTTGCTGCCCGATACGGTGGGCGACACCCCCGAGGGCACGAAGGGCGGGCGCTCGGCCGAGCACTATCGCACGTGCCCGTATTGCCGCCGGTCGTGGAAGCGATTCGCCGGGCTCGCGACGCTCGGCGCACTGCCGCTCGCGGGAGCGGTGGCACTGGCCGGCCCGTCGGGCTCGGCCGAGGCCGGCGAGCTGCCGGTGGATGGGGCGGATGCCTCGGTGCCGGAGACGCCGGCGGATGCTCCCGCCGATGTTCCGGCCGACGTTCCGTCTGATGCCGGTTCCGGGTCGTCTGTCTGGCAGGAGTGGGCGCGCACGACGGCGATGCTCGCGGCCGCCGCGACCGCGCTCGTGCTCATGACGGTGGTCGTGGTGACCTTCGTCACGAAGACGTGGTTCTTCGCCGAGACGCCTCTGGGGTCGTTGGCGTTGACCTCGGAGGCGGTCGACGCCGAGCACAGCGAGTTCGACATGGCGGTCACCGTGCAGGACGAGTCGTTCACTCTGGGCACGCTCCGGATGGATCTCTCGGTCGACGTCGAGTCCATCACCGCCCCCAGCGGCTGGACCTGCCTGGTCGAGGGCGGCGACGTCTCGTGCACGACCGACCGCGAGTCGCCGAGCGGCGGACGCTTCGAGGTGACGCATGCCCCTGCCGCCGAGGTCACGTTCGACATCGGGTTCGACGGTCGCACCGCGGGCGGTTCGATGCTCAACGGCACGTCGCGCGGCACCGTCGGCGACTGACTTTCGGATTCCGCCGACAGATTCCGGGGTCGACCCCGTCACATGAGTGCGGGGAGTCTTCTCCCCGTTCGACCCTCCCCAGTGACCAACACCGGTGCCGCTGCCTTCACGGCGGATGCCCCGGCCACGGTCTCCGATGACCTCTCGGGTGTGCTCGACGATGCGACCTACAACGGCGACGCCTCGAACGGTGCGACCTACGCCGCCCCGATCCTGTCGTGGTCGCTCGCGATCCCCGTCGAGGACAGCGTCACGCTGACCTACTCGGTGACCGTGAACGCCCCCGCGACCGGTGACCTCGACCTCGCCAATGCCGTCACCCCGGGTGATGGCGGCGAGTGCCTCGAGGAGGGCTCGTGCGTCACGAACACGCCGATCTCCGCGTACGAGGTCTCCAAGTCGGTCGACACGGAGACCACGGCCGCGGGTCAGAAGGTGACCTACACGATCGCCATCGGCAACACCGGTGCGGTCGCGTACACCGACGAGACGCCGGCATCGTCCACCGACGACCTGTCGGAGGTGCTCGACGACGCGACCTACAACGGCGACGCGACGAACGGCGCGACCTACACCGCTCCGGTGCTGAGCTGGGCGGGTGCGCTCGAGGTCGGCCAGGTCGTCTCGGTCACCTACAGCGTCACGGTCAACGATCCCCTCACGGGCGACCGTGAGCTCGTGAACGCGGTGCTCCCCGGTGACGGCGGAGCGTGCGGCGACGCGTGCTCGGTCACCACGACGGTCACGCCGCCGGCCCCGCCGCTGGCGACCACGGGTCTGAACCCGTGGATCGTGGGCGGGGGCCTCGGAGTCGCGACGCTGGCGATCCTCGCCGGACTCGCACTGCTCCTGGTGCGCCGTCGTCAGAACATCACGGAGTAATCGAGAAGTAAGGCAGAGGTGAACGGGCGGGGCCATCAGGCCTCGCCCGTTCACCGCATCCACGACATGTCACGCATACATCTCTTAACTGTCACCCGTTTTGCGGCCGTGCTCGCGATCGCGCTGCCGGTGCTGGGCCTGCTCGGCTTCGGTGGGGCTCCGGCGGCCGCCGCCGAGCAGTCGGCGCCGAACATCGCGGTCACGCTCACGAGCGACGCCGAGGCTCTCGCCGCGGGGGAGCGGATCACCTACACCGCCGAGATCGTGAACAGGGGCGAGGCCGTTCAGGCCCGCGTGGTGCTCACCCCGCCCACCTACGTCGCACTCGGCTCGCTCGACGGGGCCGATGTCGACGGAAACGAGGCGACCTGGTCGCTCACCCTCGGAGCGGCCGAGACGAAGACGATCGAGATCCCCGCGCGGATCGGCGACATCCCCGAGGCCGAGCTGCGGGCGACCGCGTTGCTCAGCCTCTACGTCGGCGATGGGACGAGTCCGCTCGTGCGCACCGCCTCGGCGGATCTGATCGACGGCGTCGACGACGTGCAGACCGAGGTCAGTCCGCTGCCCGGCATCCTGCTCGCGGTGGGAATCGGCTTGGTCGTGGTGCTGATCGCGCTCGCGGTCGTGTTCATCGTGCTGCAGCGCCGTCGTCGCGCCGCAGAGGAAGCGGCCAAGCGCGACGCATGGGTCGGGTACGCGCGGCGCGAGTCGCACCCGACGGATGCCGAGGTCGAGACGCCCGAAAGCGGCTGAATCTCGAGGTGGGGCCCTTCGACACGCTCAGGGACCCAGTTTCTTCACTGGGTTGCTGAGCCTGTCGAAGCACTCCCACGCACCGGCATACGACGAAGGGCCCGGGGCAACGCGGATCGCGTGCACCCGGGCCCTTCGCAGGGCTTCTAGCGGATGCCGAAGATGCGGCGCATCGCCGTCTCGGCGCCGTCGCCGTCGCGGCGTGCGATCGCGGTGGCGAGTTCGCGGCTGGCCGTGCGCGCGGCGTCGACCTCGTGCGACGAGTACGAGAGCCGGCGCAGTGCCCGCAACAGCGAGAACTGGCGCTCGGTGATCTCGGCGTGGAGGATCGGGCTGCCGGCGCGTGCCGACAGGAAGAGCAGGAGTTCGAGCGCGGCCGTCGCCGCCTCGGCGGGCGAGCCGATGGCCTCGAGCAGCCCGTCGATGCGGGAGACGGCGGTCTCGGCATCCGTCGTCGACAGCGACGCGACCGACTGGCGGGCGGCGATGCCCCCGCAGTAGCCCGCCCAGCGTCGGCAGTCCTCGGCGATCTGGCGGGTCAGCGGCGTCACGCGCGTGCGCCGCGACGGCAGGATCTCGACGAGCCCGATCTGCTGCAGCTGCAGGATGGCCTCGCGCACCGGCGTGCGGGAGATGCCCATCTGCTCGGCCAGTTCGCGGTCGCGTAGCAACTCGCCGTCTTCGAGGGAGCCGGAGGCGATCGCCGATCCGATCTCGGAGAAGGCGTCATCACCGAGGAAACGGCGCTCGCGGCGAAGCTCGGAGCCGTCGTAGATCTCCTGCCGTGGAGTGGCGGGGATCTCGGGGTTCGGATCGGCCGGGGCCAGATCCTCGACCGGGTGGGGAACCTTCAGGGCGCTGCGGGGCCGTACGCGGACTTCGTCCAGGATGACGCTCATCTATCACCAATCGACTCACTGTGGAGGGTGAAGGGAGCGGCGCACCACACTCCGCCCCCTTCACGCGACACTCCCCTGGAGCCGCCGCGTAGATGAGGGGACCGACTACCCCTCAAAAGATTGACGAGCGAGCATCAGGAATCTGACGCTCGCTCGTCGAATTGGCGACTGAGTGCAGGAAATCAGCTCTTGATCGGCAGCACCTTGAACTTGCCGGTCGTGCCCGGAGCGGGCGGAACGACGACGGCGAACTCGCTCTTGCCCTGCGTCGGGGCGATGACGACCTCGGCGGGGATGCCCGGTGCGATCACCGCGGCGGGGATGCCGGTGAGCACGCCCGCCTTCGTCGCGCTGGTGGTGAACGCCTTGAGCGCCTTCTTGTCGAGGCTCGTGACGTAGGTCTGGAACTGCAGGGCGATCGCGTCGAAGCTCTCGTCGGGGATGCTCGGGTGCGAGATCAGCACGGTGTCGACCGTCTGGTTGCCGTTCTTGACCTGCAGTCCGGTGTAGCGCTGCTTGCCGACCCAGCCGCGCGACTGGAAGTCGGTGAAGAGGTTCGCGCCCGCGTTCTTGCGCGTCGCGAAGTGCACGATCAGCAGGATGATGCCGAGCGGCACGAGGATGAGCGGGGCGAAGGAGTAGACGTACGACCACACCTCGCTGCGCCCGCTCGAGTACTCGAAGAGGTCGGGGCGGAAGAGCAGCTGCGGGATGTACTCCCACGCCCAATCCACGGCCTGACCGGTCGAGAAGAGGTTGAACGCGAACGCCGCGGCGCCGAGCCCGAGGCTCGTCCAACCGAGGCTCGACACGGTGCGTTTGCCGTCGACGGCCTTCGCGAAACCTTCGGGCGTGGACAGTTGATGTTGGACGGTAGCCAGGGTCATGCGCCCGAGCATAGCGAAACCTGTGCGGCCGCTATGGCTCTGGACATGGGGAGTAATCCCCACCGGGGTGGCCGGCATCCGCATGCGAGAGATGCCGGCCACCTGCGGTGGGCGACACCCCCATGTCGCCCACCTGTGGCCTCGATATTCCCGGATCGAGGGCGGAAGCGGAGACCGAGACTCCGCTTCCACATCTATTGACGGATGGAGTGCAGGAATCTGTCGCGGATTCCGGAAATCAACCGACGGCGGATTCGAGCTGCCAGCGGATCTGCTCGAGCGCGGCCGTATTCTTCTCGGCGTCGTGCGGGCTGAACGGGCGGTCGGGCGCGACGTCGAGCGAGATCTGCACCTGGCACCCGCGGCGCATCGGGGTCGAGGTCACGCCGACTTCCATCTCCCAGTTCCAGATGGTGCGCTTCGTGCGGAACCGCAGGTGCTGTCGCGAATCGTCGACCTGCAGATCGGTGTGCTCGCCGCCGATCACGATCTGCTCGACGGCGGCCGCCACGGCATCCGCGTCGGCGTGCACGTGGAAGCGCGCGTGCGCGGCGGAGTCGGGCGCGGTCAGCAAACCCGGTGACCAGAGAGGGATTCCCTCGCTCATGTCGTCGTTCCTTTCCCCAGTTCGAACGATGCGGGCGCGATGCCCCCTTAGGAGACGAGTGAGGGGGCGATTTCTTACGCGGGTGCTCGAAATCGAGCCGGATGGGGCGGAGCGCGACCGATCCCGAGGGCGATCTCGTCATGTGGATGAGGGGGCGTGCGTGTGAGGCGACGCCGGCGCGATGCGAGGGGGAACGGTCATGGATCAGTGGAAGTGGAATCTCGGACAGGCGGGGATCCTGTTCCTCGGCGCGGTGGTGTTCTCGCTCGTCATCGCGGCGGTCGGCGCCAGCTGGTGGGTGGCTCTCGTCGTGCCCGCGGCGTTCCTGTCATCGGGGATCATGCTCACCCGGGCGCTGCGCGAGCGCCGTCGTGAGCGTCGGGTGACCCACACGGAACGGCGCCCGTGACGACGACGCAGGCGTACCTACTGCAGGGAGTCGTGTTCCTCGTCGTCGGCGTCATGCTCCTGCTCGCCTGCGACGATCGGCACGTCATCGAGGCGATCCTCACGCTGATCCTGGTGTTCTCGATCTCGGCGCTGGGGCTCGCGCTCGCGCTGCGCGAGCGCGAGCGCGAACGCGTGACCCCGCGCCGGCCGAGCAGTCGCCGGTATCGGGCCGTGGCCGCGGCATCCGATTCCGTGCGGGGCGAGGGCTGAGGGGCGGGCGGATGCCGCGCTGGCGCTGGTTCTTGGTGCAGGGTGTGCTGTTCCTCGCAGCAGGGGTGCTGTTCGGACTCGCGCTCGTGGTCGGATCCGCGGGGGTGTGGGTGGGGGTCGCCGCGCTCGTCAGTCTCGTGATCGCCTCGGTCGCCCTGTTCCTGGGGTGGCGGGAGCGGCGGCGGATGCTCGACGAGGAGGCGCGGTCACGGCGACGGCGCGGGGCGTGAGGGGCCGGGCTCGGGTGCGAGTTGCGGGGAGTTTCTCCACCTGCAGGGAGGATCGGGCGTTTTCTCCCTGCACGTGTGTTTCTTCCCTGCAGGTGGCGGCCTACACGGACCGCGACAGGTCCATGATCGTCAGTACCCACCCGGCGGTGACGAGGCATCCGATCGGCAGGCACGCGACGGCCGTCCATCGGGGGCTCGACGGCGGAGCAGATCCCGTCGGTTCGGACGTGCGACGAAGCATGTGCCACGCGACGATCGCGACGAACGGGACGACGATCGCGGTGACGACACTCGCGATGCCGTACCCCACATAGGCCAGCGGCTCGGACCGTCCGAAGGCGAACCATCCGATCGAGTGGAAGCCGAGCACCACACTCGCGAGTAAGGAGAGGACCAGGGCGATGGAGATCGCGATGGACGCAGGCGATTCCGATGCATGCGGAGTCTTCGGTGAAGGTGCGGATCGCATGTGCGACCTTTCGTCCGTCGACCCTCCCCAGGATGGACTGTGACGCGGAGAGACTATAACTCCTTCCCTGGGTGATGGCTACGGCGCCCGCCGGATCAGGTAACCGGGTCGAACCGGCGACCCTCTCGCTTGGCGGGCTGCAGCATGAGCACGAGCAGGAAGAGACCGCCGACGGCGGGGAGGAACGACAGGAAGAACCACGCCCCGGCGAGGCCCGCGTCGTGCAGGCGGCGCCAGGTCAGGGCGAGCCACGGCACCACGAGTGCGAGGGCGATGACGCCGCCGATCGCGGCCCCGAGCGGGATGAGCAGTGCGGCCGTCGGGTCGTCGAGGATCGCCGCGCCCGTCGTGCCGACCGGCATAGCGGAGTCGGGGTCGGTGCCGGCCGAGACCGTGAGCTGGCTGGTGATCGAGTGCGTGATGCCGGAGGTGAGGCCGACGGTCAGGAGGGCGTTCGGTACGAGCGTCACGAGGAACACGAACAGCGCCACCCACCAGAACTCGCTCTTCGACGCCCGCCCGGTGAACGTCGCGAACCGACGGAAGAACCGGCTCACCGCCTGCGCGAACGTCGCGCGGTACAGCGGCTGGGACAGGGGAGCGGATGCTGCGGACATGGGTCTCCTCGAGGGTGGGCCGAGACCATCCTCTCGCGGAACAGGGAGATCAGGGCGACGGCTGCTCAGGACTCCGGCGTCGACGGGCCACCGCGTGGATGCCGTAGCCGATCAGTGCCGGGAGGATGCAGAGCAGCGCGATCTGCAGCACCGGATCGAAGAGGGGGCGGTTCCAGAGGAACACGATGCCTCCGGGCATCGCGGCCGAGAAGAAGATCATCGCCCCGAGGTTGCGGGGCCGCGCCGGGCCGCGCGCTTCCCGCTTGCGGTGGCGGAGGTGGCCGAGGGCGAGGCCGAACGCGAGCGAGACGAGTGCCAGTGCGATCGCGACGGCGACGCTGATGGTCGTGGCGAGCTGTTCGGTCATCGCGCTTCCTCCGAAACCGAGCGATCCTCGCGAGGAGCGGTCGAGCGGCTGGCCCGCACACGGCCGACGATCCACGCGACGCTTGCCCCCGCGACCGCGGGCAGCGCGATCAGGAGCAGGTATTGCAGCCACAGGGGCTCGATCGCCGGGTTCTGCCAGAGGCTCGCGGCGCAGAACGTCAGCCAGATCGAGGCGAGAATCGTTGCGGTCAGTCGTCGTCGCGCCCGTCTGTCATCTCGGTGCGAGACGACGAGTGCACCCAGAACGAACGCCCACATCGTCGAGGGTGCGGCGTGGAGAATCGTGGCAACAGTCATGTCGTGTCTTTCGCTCGTCGACCCTCCCCAGGATGGACAGCGAGTCGGCGACGATACGGACTGATTCTGGACGGCGCCTGAGTGGCGGCATCCGCTCATCGAGACGCGTGCGAGCGTCGGCGGCACAGAGAAGAGGGAGGGCGTTGGGGCGCCCTCCCTCGGGATCCGGTCGTGGGGACCTGGATCGGATGCCGGCGGGGAGGCCGGCTGCCGGCGGGGAGGCCGGCGAAGGCAAGAAGCCCTTCACTGGTTAAGACGCCGTATATCGGTTTTCGTGACGCGACCGCCGGGGTGAGTTTTCGGCGGGTCCGGGGTGAGAAGCCGGTGCCGGGGGCTACGCCGAGACGGGCAGCGACCGGGCGGCGTCGTGCAGGCAGTCGATGAACGCGGTGAGAACGGGGCTCCCGGCCCGGGCCTGGCGAACGGCGAGCAGCCGGGTCGTCGGTGAGCCGGCGAGCGGCACTACGGTGATCGACGGCGGCACGAGCTGGCGCACCGACTCGGGCAGGATGCTCGCACCCATGCCCGCGGCGACGAAGCCGAGCGCGGTCTCCTGGTGGGCGACCTCCTCGATCACTCGGGGCGTGCGGCCGCTCGCCCCGAGCACCTCGGCCACGCGATCGACGAAGCCCGGCATGAGCGCGCGGGGGTAGGTGATCATCGGTACACCGGCGATCTGCTCGGCCGTGACCTCGGACAGGCCGGCCAGCGGATGGTCGACGGGCAGGCAGGCGACGAGGCGCTCCTCGAAGACGACCTCGCAGGTCAGGGGAACGGATGCCGGCCCCTGCGGTGGCACCTCGTCACGCACGATGCCGACGTCGAGCGTGCCCTCGCGCAGCCGGGCGAACTGCTCGCCCGAGGTGAGCGGAACGAGGCTGAGCGTGACCTTCTCGCGGCGGGCGCGGAAGAGCTGCACGACGCCGGGGAGCAGGGTGTAGTTCGCCGAGCTGACGAAGCCCGCGGTGAGGTGACCGGCGAGGCCGTCGACGTAGTCGCGCATGTCGGAGCGCACCGATTCGACCTCGTCGAGGATGCGGCGGGCGCGCTCCTGCAGATGGCGGCCGGCCGGGGTGAGCGAGACGCGACGGGTGCTGCGTTCGAACAGCGCGGTGCCGACCTCCTGCTCGAGCCTGCCCACCTGCACGCTCAGCGGGGGCTGCGACATGTGCAGCCGCTGAGCCGCGCGGCCGAAGTGGAGCTCGTCGGCGACGGCCATGAAATAGCGCAGTTGACGGAGCTCCATGAGGGCACGATACGTGTCTCGTATTACCGCTCCGTTACGGGCAGATTGCGAGCGAAAAGGTATCAATAACGCATTTGACCTGGGGTTATTCGCACGGTTTCCTGGTGCTGGAGGAGTACCCATGACCGAGGCATCCGCATGACCGCCCCGCACGTCGCTCTCTTCCATGTGCGCACCCACCGTCCCCGCGCCGCCGCCGGATACCAGGCCCTCCTCGACTCGCTCAACGAGGCGGCCGTCACCGCCGTCGAGGGGCTCGGATGGACCGCCTCGCTGCACGCCGCGGCCGAAGACCCCGAGGCCGAGCTGCGGCAGGCCTCGCGAGAGGCCGATGTGGTCGTGATCCTCGGCGGCGACGACATCGAACCCGGACTCTACGGTCAGCAGGACCGCCGACCGCGAAGGTCGCCGTATGAACGCCGGGCCGACCGGCTGCAGATCGCCGTGATCATGGATGCCGTCGGTGCCGGGCGCCCGCTGCTCGGACTGTGCCGAGGGCATCAGCTTCTCAACGTGGCCCTCGGCGGGAGTCTGTTGCAGCACGTTCCCGGGCACCGGGGGCCGGGGGCGGAGCCGTTCATCCCCACGACACTCGACTTCGCCGCCGTCGCGCCGGGCCTCGCGCCGCCTGCGCTGTGCACGCACCATCAGGCCATCGACGAACTCGGCGAGGGGCTCGTGGTGCTCACGCGATCGGGCGATGGCGTGATCGAGGCCATCGCCCACGAGACCCTGCCCCTGCTGGGGGTGCAGTGGCATCCCGAGCATCCGCTCACCGCTGCGACTCAGTTCGGCGCGCTGCTGCGGGCGGTGCATGCGGGGGAGTTGATGGCGTAGGGGTGTCCCTTGGGGGACGCTTCGACAGGCTCAGCGACCCAGTCAGTGGATCAGCGACCCAGTCAGTGGCTCAGCGACCCAGCCGGTGGCTCGGCGTAGCCGTCTCAGGAACTGGGTCCCTGAGCTTGTCGAAGGGCCCCGACGGGGCTAGACGCCGGTGCGGACGACCGTGACGCCGCGCTCTTCGATGCCGGCGGCGGTGGCGTCGCTCAGGCCCGCATCGGTGACGATCACGTCGAGGTCTTCGAGGTCGAACACCCGGTAGCGGCCGAACGAGCCGTACTTCGAGCTGCCGGCCACGAGCACCGTCTCGCTCGCGCTCTCGATCGCCGCGGTCTTCGGGGCGATCTTCGACTCGGTCGGGGTCGTGACGCCGCGGCGCAGATCCCACGACGACGA
The DNA here is from genome assembly GCF_023101185.1 of Microbacterium galbinum. Lineage (GTDB taxonomy): Bacteria > Actinomycetota > Actinomycetes > Actinomycetales > Microbacteriaceae > Microbacterium > Microbacterium galbinum. The sequence continues at coordinate 1,106,748 of NZ_CP078077.1, read as the reverse complement.
CGAGAGGAAGGCGATGTCGATCGACAGCTCGTGCAGCGTGAGAGCGGCGAGACGCCCGGTGGTCGACTGGTTGGCCTTCTCGACGCGTCCGCCGATGGCGATGATGTCGGCGGTGGGGTGGTCGAGGAACGCGGCGATGATCGCGAGGTCGTTGGTCACGACCGTGAGGTCCTGCACCGTCTCGAGGTGCGGGCGCATCGCCTGGATGGTCGTGCCGGCGTCGAGGTAGATGGTCATCGACTCGGTGACGAGGGATGCCGCGTGGCGGGCCATCGCGTCCTTCTCGGCGACGTCCTGCCGAGCCTTCTCGAACCGCGACGGCTCGGTGACCAGGCGCGAGGCGATCTTCGCTCCGCCGGGGGTCGCGAGCACGCGGCCGGCCTCTTCGAGCACGGCGATGTCGCGCCGGATCGTCATGTGGCTGACGCCGAGGATGCCGGTGAGCTGGCGGTAGCTGAGCACGCCCTCGCGGCGCAGGTGCTTGACGATCAGCTCACGCCGCTGCTCGGGGATGAGCGGCGTGGCGGTGGCGTCGTCGGAGGGGGTCATGTCGTCGTCAGCCTAGCGAACGAGGGTGGATTCCTCGGTCCAGGGGGTGCCCCAGCGGTCGGCGAGGGCGCGCACGTCTTCCGGCGGCAACAGGCGGCGGGGCTTGCCGTTGGTGAGCAGTGCGATGCGGCACGCCTCCTCGAGCTCGATCGCCGCTTCGACGGCGGCATCGAGGCCCGGTGCCGAGACGATCTGACCGTGGTTCGCGAGCAGTGCGGCGCGGAACGGGCCGGGCAGCGCGAGCATCTGCGCGGCCAGGTCGGGGTCGCCCGGCACGCGGAACGGCACCAGCGGCGTCTGGCCGACGCGCATCACGAAGTAGGGGGTGAGGGGCGGGATGGCGCTGTACTCGGACCATGGCTCGAGGCAGCTCGCGGCGACCGCGAACGGCGAGTGCAGGTGCACGACGGCGGTGTGCTCGACGTTCTTGGCGTAGAACGCGAGGTGCAGGCTGAGTTCTTTCGACGGCTTCGCGCCGCGCAGGTGCTCGCCGCCGCGGGTGACGACCGCGATGTCGGCGTCGGTGAGGCGGCCGAGGTCGGTGCCGGTGCCGGTCATGTACACGACGTCGTCGACGCGGATGCTGACGTTGCCGCTGCTGCCGGGGCTGATGCCGGCGGCGGCGACGCGTGCGCCGGCCGCGATGAGTGCGTCAGTGGGAGTGGTCATCGAGCGCCCTCCAGGCGGTGGTGAACATGTCGTCGGCGCCGAAGTTGCCCGACTTGAGAGCGATGGTGACGGGGCCGTGCGCGGTTTCGGCGGCGCTCCAGCACACGCCGGGGGCGATGCGCGGTCCGATCAGCAGACGCTGGATGCCGAGGCGCTGCACGACCGCGCCCGAGGTCTCGCCGCCGGCGACGATCACCTGGGTGACGCCGAGTTCGGCGGTGGCGCGGTCGACGATCGCCGAGAGCACTTCCTCGATCCGGCCGGAGACGGTGTTGCCCTCAGGGCCGCGGCGGATGTCGTCGAGCGACCCGACGGTGTAGACGAGCGGGATGCTGTCGGCGTCGAGCGTCTCGAGCCACGAGACCGTGTCGGCCACGACCTGCTCGGGATTGTCTGCGATCGCCTCGATGTCGAGCTTGCGGCTGGGGAGCGTGTGAGCGGCGTGCGCGATCTGCGCGCGGGTCTTCGCCGAGGCGCTGCCGCACACGATCAGGCGGCGGCCGGGGGTAACCTCGATCTGGGAGAGGGTGCCGGGGCGCGGTCCGGTCATCCCGAGGGCGAGACCCGCCCCGCCGGTGACGACGCGCCAGTCCGAGACGGCGGTCGCGATGGTCTCGAGATCGGCGTCGGTCATCGCGTCGACGACGGTGTAGCCGGCCGGCTCGGAGCCGAGGGCGTTGCGCAGGGCCGCCGGGCCCGCCCACACGGCATCCGCCCCCACCTCGTGGATCGGGCGCGCGGACTGCGGGGCGAGGATGTCGCGCAGGCGCGACTGCGTCATCGGTGTGAGCGGATGCTGTCGCATGGGGGAGTGCTCGAGGAGCTCGTCGTGCACGAACAGGTGTCCGCGGTAGACGGTGCGGCCGTTGTCGGGGAACGAGGGCACGACGATCGTGCGGGTCTCGCCGAGTTCGTCGAGCACGGCGTCGAGGATCGGGCCGATGTTGCCCTCGGGTGTGGAGTCGAAGGTCGAGCAGTACTTCACGTAGTAGCGGCGGGAGCCGAGGGCCTCGAGGGCGCGCACGGCGCGGAGGGACTGGGCGACCGCGTCTCCGACGGGGGCGGTGCGGGTCTTGAGGGCGACGACGACGGCATCCGCATCGCCGAGCTCGGCCGGGTCGAGCGGGGCGTCCTCGATCGAGACGACCGCGCGGAACCCGCGCTGGCGCAGCGCGATGGCGAGGTCGGTCGCGCCGGTGAAGTCGTCTGCGACGGCGCCGATGTCGATCACGGTTCCTCCTCGGGAGTGGGTGCCCCCATTCCATCACGTGTGAACTGTTGTGAACAAATTTGAGAAATGTTTACGACTGTGAAACAGTGTTCGAGGCCGCAGGGAGAACCCGCTCCCGCAGCTCTCGTACGACCGCACGGAACGTCCCGTGCAGAGGGGACCACCGATGACCCGCGCTCCTATCCGCGTCGCTCTCACCGGCGCACGCGGAGGTTTCGGCCGCACGTTCCTCTCCCAGCTGCGCTCGATCGACCGTATGACGGCCACGCAGCTCATCGACCCCGACGTCGACGGCGTGCGCACCCTCATCGCCGACCTCGGCGGCCTCCCCGACGCCGAGCCGATCCCCGGCCACGACGACGTCCGTTGGGACGAGATCGATGTGCTCGTCGAAGCTTCGGGTCGCGTCGAGGCGGGCTACCGCTACGCCGCCGAGGCCATCGAGCGCGGCATCCACGTCGTCATGGTCAGCAAGGAGATCGAGAGCGTCGCCGGTGTCTCGCTCTCGCGCGCCGCCCGCGCCCAGGGCGTCGGCTACCTGCCCGGCGACGGCGACCAGCCCGCCAACCTGCTGCGCCTGCTCGACTGGGTCGAGCGCGTCGGCCTCGAGGTCGTCGCCCTCGGCAAGTCCGGCGAGTACGATCTCGTCTTCGACCCCGCCACCGGAGTGCTCGAGCAGCAGGGCGAGCGGATCGAGGCATCCGCCCTCACCGACCACCTGTTCCTCGGCGACAACATCGACAAGACGCTCGCCGCCCGGGCATCCGTCGTCGCACCGCTCAAGCGCGCCGCCGCCGCCGACTCCTGCGAGATGGCCGTCGTCTCGCTCTACGCCGGCGCCACCGCCGACACCGAGCGCATGCACTACCCCGTCGCCCGCCCCAGCGAGCTGGCCGACATCTACGCCCGCCGGGCCGACGGCGGCATCATCGGCACCGACCGCACGGTCGACGTGTTCTCGGCATTGCGCCTGCCCGGCGAGACGAGCTTCGCCGGCGGCGTGTTCGCGATCGTCACCACCGGCGACCCCGAGACCTGGGACCTGCTCGCCGGCAAGGGCCACATCGTCTCGCGCTCGGGCCGCTACGCCTGCATCTACTGGCCGTACCACTTCATGGGCGTCGAGACCCCGCTCACGATCGACGCTCTGGTCGAGGGCACCTCGACCTTCGCCGAGCCCCGGCACCATACGGTGCTCGCCGCTCGCGCCGCCCGTGCGCTCGCCGCGGGAGAGACGTTCGAGGTGCGCGGTCACCACCACGAGATCGACGGCGTCGCACCCGTCATCATCGATCGGGCGGATGCCGTCACCGACGCCGACGACACGCTCGCGGCCGCCTACTACCTGCTCTCCGGCGCACGCCTCGTGCGCGACATCGCCGAGGGCGAGCTCATCCGCCTCGCCGACCTCGCGGGCGTGGCCGATGACGTGCGCACCGCCTTCGTGGAGGGTGTGCGGCTGTGAGCATCGAGAACGCTCGCCGGATCCAGGACGCGCGCCTCCCCGAGGGGCACGATCTGCGCATCATCGACGCGCACCACCACTTCTGGGACCTCGACGGCGACGGCCACTGGCCCTGGATCCAGGACGAGTACAACGAGCAGTTCTTCCTCGGCGACTACAACGCGATGCGCCGCACCTTCCTGCCGCGCGAGTACCTCGCCGAGACCGCGGGCTGGACCATCCTCGGCACCGTGCACTGCGAGGCCGAGCGCAGCCGCAGCGAACAGGTCGCGGAGGACGACTTCCTGCAGGGGCTCAGCGACGCCACCGGCGGACGCTTCCCGATCGCCGCCGTGGCTCACGTCGGTTTCCTGCAGCCCGACCGCGATGAGGTGCTCGCCGGGCACGCGCAGCGCTCCATCGTGCGCGGCATCCGCTCGAAGCCCGTCATCGCCGCACGAGCCGACGAGACCGCGACGGGCCCCGGCACCCTCCACGACCCCGCGTGGGTCGAGGGCATCGCGGCGCTGGCGGCGCACGGGTTCTCGTGGGACCTGCGCGTGCCGTACTACCACCTCGCCGAAGCGGCCGACGTCCTCGCGGACTTCCCCGAGCTGACCGTCGTGATCAACCACTGCGGCCTGCCGCTCGATCGCGACGCCGACGCCCTGCGCGTCTGGCGCGACGGCATGGAACGCCTCGCCGCGCTGCCCGGCACCGCCGTCAAGGTGTCGGAGCTCGGCCTGTACCGCAACCGCTGGGACCGCCCCTCCAACGAGGAGGTCGTGCGCGACACCCTCGCGATCTTCGGCGCCGACCGCGCGCTGTTCGCCTCCAACATGCCGGTCGCGACCCTGACCGCCCCCGACTTCGACGAGGTGATGGACACGATCCTCACCGGTGCCGCCGGCCTCGACGCCGCGGGACTCGACGCCCTCTTCCACGGCACCGCCGCGCGGGTCTACCGACTCGACGTACCCGCCGTCTGACCCGTTACCCGACACCCCCTCTGAACCGACGAAGGACCCTCATGACGACCGTCAACGACGACAAGCTCTTCCGGAAGGTGATGCTGCGCGTGCTCCCGCTCGCGATGCTCGGCTTCTTCCTCTCGTACCTCGACCGTGTGAACATCGGCTACGCGCAGGCCACGATGAGCGCCGACCTCGGCTTCTCGAACGTGGTCTACGGTCTCGGCGCCGGCCTGTTCTTCATCGGATACTTCATCTTCGAGATCCCCTCGAACCTCATCCTCGCCAAGGTCGGCGCGCGCAAGTGGATCGCCCGCATCATGATCACCTGGGGCCTGATCTCGGGCCTCATGTTCATCGTCGACAGCGAGTGGATGTTCTACCTGCTGCGCTTCCTGCTCGGTGTCGCCGAGGCCGGCTTCATCCCCGGCATCCTCTTCTACATGGCGCACTGGTTCCCGGCCAGCCGCCGCGGACGTGCCTGGGGCATCTTCTACATCGCGCTCGCCTCGTCGGGCCTCATCGGCGGCCCCGTCTCGGGCTTCATCCTCAGCGGCATGGACGGCGTCTGGGGCCACACCGGCTGGCAGTGGCTGTTCGTGATCGAGGCGATCCCCACCGTGCTCCTCGGTATCGTCATCCTCTTCTGCCTTCAGGAGGACTACCGCAAGGTCACCTGGCTCACCGAACCCGAGCGCGATCGCCTCGGCTCCCTCCTCGCCGCCGAACGCGTTGACGAGGCCGAGACCCCTCTGCGCAAGGTCTTCACCAGCAAGCTGATCTGGCTGCTCACCGCCGTGTACTTCTCGTACAACTTCGCTCTGTACGGCATCAGCTTCTGGCTGCCGACACTCATCGGCGACCTGGGCATCACCGACACCGTGCAGATCGGCTTCCTCAGCGCGCTGCCCAGCCTTGCGGCGATCATCTCGATGGTCACTTTCGGCTACCTGTCGGACCGCGCCGGCGAGCGCCGCAAGTTCATCGCCGCGGCCTTCCTGCTCAGCGCCACCGGCTTCGCGATCTGCATCATCGCGGGCACCGACCCCGTCTGGGGAATCATCGGCCTGTGCCTCGCCAACGCGGGCGCCCTGTCGATCCCGGCGATCTTCTGGAGCTTCCAGACCTCGATGCTCGCTGGCACCGCCCTCGCCGGCGGTATCGCGCTCATCAACTCGACCGGAAACCTCGCGGGCTTCGCCGCCCCGTACCTGATCGGCTTCGTGAAGGACACGACCGGCGTCGCGACCGTCGCCCTGTACATCACGGGCGGCATCATGATCGTCGGCGCGATCCTCACCATGACCGTGCGGCAGCATCGCGCCGTCGCCACGGCGAAGGACCTCCCGTCGGAGCTCGTCTCGAAGTAGACCCCCCGCTACCGAGACCGGCCGAGCCCCCGCAGACAGCACGTCTGCGGGGGCTTCGTCGTGGGTGGCGGCCCGGTTTCGAGGAGTGGGTCCCTGAGCTTGTCGAAGGGCCCCTCCCCGGGGAGCTGCGTCTCGTGGGGGACGCTTCGACAGGCTCAGCGACCCGGTGGTGCGGCTCGGCGACCCGGTAGTGCGGCTCGGTGACCCGGTGGTGCGGCTCGGTGACCCGGTGGTGCGGCTCGGTGACTCGGTGGTGCGGCTCGGTGACCCGGTCAGGGACTGGGTCCCTGAGCTTGTCGAAGGGCCCCGCCCGAGGAGACTTATCCCCAGGCGGGCAAACGCGCCGTTCACGGCATCCGACAATTGCCCATGGCCTGGACGTACATCCTCCGCTGCAACGACGGATGCTTCTACACCGGAAGCACGAACGGCGATCTCGACGCACGCGTGTGGCAGCACAACCACGATGACGAGCTCGCGGCGAACTTCACTCGTGTCCGCCGACCCGTCGTGGTCGTCTACGCGGAGAAGTTCGACACCGTGGACGCCGCGTTCTTCCGGGAGAAGCAGATCCAGGGCTGGAGCCGGGCGAAGAAGATCGCGCTCATCGAGCAGCGGGGCGAAGATCTGCCGAGGCTGTCCCGTTCCTCGGGGTGGGACGCTTCGACAGGCTCAGCGACCCAGTAGTGCGGCTCAGCGACCCAGTAGTGCGGCTCAGCGACCCAGCCTCTGCATTTGGGTCCCTGAGCTTGTCGAAGGGCCCGCCGCTCAGGGAGCTGCGTCTCGTGGGGGACGCTTCGACAGGCTCAGCGACCCAGTAGGTCAGCACGGAAGGGCCCCCCGAAACGCGCCGGAAACACCTTCTGCTCACGCCTGTCATCTGCGGGGTCGGACGCGTATCGAAGGCACATTCCTGTGCGAACAACATGGGACATCGCCCCATAGCAACGGCCCCGCGGCGGCATCCACACTGAACGACAACAGGCCGGTGGTGTGCACCGTCCGCGGAAGAGACGGAGCATCATGGAGTCGTTCGAGGTCGCAGTCGTCGGGATGGGAGCGCTTGGCAGCGCCGCCACCTACCACCTGGCCCGTCGTGGAGCGAAGGTGGTCGCGCTCGAGCAGTACGAGCTCGGTCACGTGCGGGGAGCCTCGCACGACACCTCGCGCATCGTGCGGACCTCGTACGGATCCACCGCCTATGTGCGCCTCGCCCAGTCCGCGTACCGCGACTGGGCCGATCTCGAGGCCGAGTCGGGCGAGCGCCTGCTCACCATCACCGGCGGCGTGATCCTCATCCCCTCCGACGGCCCGTACTCGGCATCCGATTTCACCACCGCTCTCACCGAGTGCGACGTCGCGCACGAACTGCTCTCGCCCGCCGAGGTGCAGGCGCGCTGGCCGCAGTTCCGCGTGCCCGAGAACGTCGAGACGGTCTACACAGCCGACACCGGCATCGCCCATGCCTCCCGCACGGTCGCGACGCTGCAGATGCGCGCCCGCGTGCACGGCGCCGACATCCGCGACCGCACCGCCGTCGAGCGCCTCACGCCCGACGGCGACGGCGTGATCGTGCACACGTCGAACGGCGACATCCGCGCCGGCAAGGTGATCCTCGCGACGGATGCCTGGACGAACACGCTCCTCGACCCGCTCGGTGCGACGATCCCGCTCGACATCATGCAGGAGCAGGTCAGCTACTTCCGCCCCGCCGAGCCCGAGAACTACGACCGCTCGGTCTTCCCCGTGTGGATCTGGGAGGACGACGAGTGCTACTACGGGTTCCCAACCTACGGCGAGCCGACCATCAAGGCCGCCCGCGACGTGTCGGAGAACCGGATGACGCCCGAGAACCGGTCGTTCGTCCCCTCGCCCGAGCTCATCGAACAGCTCACCGGATTCATGCACGACGTGATCCCCGGATCCGGCCCCGAACTGCGCACGGTCACCTGCCAGTACGCGCTCACCAAGGACCGCCGATTCGTGCTCAGCGCGCTGCCGCAGCACCCCGACATCATCGTCGGCCTCGCTGCGGGTCACGGCTTCAAGTTCACGCCGGCCCTCGGTCGGGTGCTCGCCGAGCTCGCCCTGGACGGCGAGTCGACCGACGACCTGAGCGAGTTCGCCGCGGCGGACTCGATGGTCGTCTGACCCGCCTGCCCGCGGCATCCCGATCGCCGCGCCCTTCTTCCGCCCCTGCTATGGAGGTTTCGCCCATCATGCGACCGTTCCCCTGGGCCGCCGCACCGTACAGACGCCCTCGCGCGCTGGGTAGCGTGACCGCCATGTCATCGACGACACCCTCCGTTCTCGGACCCCGCACGCACGCGACAGCGGGCGCACGCGACCGCGTGATGAGCACGGGGGAGTGACACGACGGTGACCCGCTACATCATCCAGCGCATCCTCTCGTCGCTGTTCGTGCTCTTCATCCTCTCGATCATCGTGTTCTCGATGGTGAGGATCATCCCGGGCGACCCGCTCGCCGCGTTCGTCGACCCGGCCAACCCCGACCCCGCGAAGCTCGAGGCCCTGCGCGCCGAACTCGGTCTCGACCAGCCGTGGATCACGCAGTACTTCTCCTGGCTGCTGGGCGTCGTGCAGGGAGACTTCGGCCGCGCGATCACCGTGCCGGGCGAGGTGTCGACCCTCATCGCGACGCGCCTGCCGCTCAGTCTCACCCTCGCGGTGATGGCGACCGTGTTCGGCACCGTGCTCGGCATCCCGGCCGGTGTGCTGGCCGCGACCCGCTGGCGCCGCCTGCCCGACCACGTCGTGCGCGGTCTGTCTTTCGTGCTGCTGGCCACGCCGCCGTTCGTGCTCGGCACCGTGCTCATCCTGGTGAACTCGCTCACCCTCCGCCTCCCGCTCGTGGGATACGCGGGTGCGGCGAACGATCCGTTGCGGGCGATCGGGGTGCTGATCCTGCCCGCCCTGCTGATCGGCATCGTGCTCGCCGCGATCGTCGCCCGGTACACGCGCGGCACCCTGCTCGACACCCTCGGTCAGGACTTCGTGCGCACCGCCCGCGCCAAGGGCGCCTCGCCCGGACGACTGGTCGGCCGGCACGCGCTGCGCAACGCGCTCATCCCGGTGACGACCGTCATCGGCATCGAGCTCGCGGCGCTCGTCGGCGGCACCGTCGTCATCGAGGCGGTGTTCTCGCTGCCGGGGATGGGCTCGCTGCTGCTGACCGGCATCCGCTCCTCCGACTATCCGATCATCCAGGCCACCGTGCTGCTGATCGGTGTCGTCTACGTGGTGATCAACTTCGTGGTCGACCTGCTGTATCCGTTGATCGATCCCCGAGTGAGGGTGCACACGCGATGACCGTCACAAGAGAACTCGCCCTCGCCAAGGTCGCCGGCAAGCGCCCGGCCCGCCGCAAGTTCGGCCCCGCGTTCTGGAGCGGCGCCGGCATCCTCGGCGTCATCCTGATCCTCGCCGGCTGGATGACGGTCGCGCCGCTCTACGATCCGTTCGTCGCCTCGGGCCCCGCGCTCGCCGCGCCGAGCCTCGACCACATCCTCGGCACCGACAACCTCGGCCGTGACACGTTCACCCGCCTCGCGCTCGCCGCCCGCACCAGCCTCATCATCTCGGGGGCGGCCGCGCTGCTCGGCGCGGTGATCGGCACCTTCTTCGGTCTGGTGGCCGGGTACGTCGGCGGATGGGTGGATGCCGTCATCATGCGCGTCGTCGACGCGGTGCTCGCTCTGCCGGCGATCCTCGTCGCCCTCGTCGTCGGCGTCGTGATCGGTAACGGGCCGTGGCCGCTGATCCTCGCCCTCGGACTCGTGTTCGCCCCCGGTTTCGCCCGGGTGATGCGGGCTCCGGTGATCGCCCTCCGCGAGCGGGACTTCGTGCTCGCGGCGACCCTCAGCGGCGTGCGCCCGGCGCGCGTGATCGTCGAGCACCTGCTGCCCAACGTGCTCACCCCGCTGTTCGTGCAGTTCGCCTCGGTGGCGTCGCAGGTCGTGCTGATCGAGGCGGCGCTGAGCTACCTCGGCCAGGGCGTGCAGGCGCCCGAGCCCTCGGCCGGTCGCATGATCAGCGAGTTCACCCGCTTCATGCAGCTGCAGCCGCTGCTGATCATCCTGCCCTCGCTGGTGATCATCCTGCTGTCCGCCGCGTGGAACCTCCTCGCCGACGGAATGCAGGACTACCTCGCCCCGCGGCGCGAGCCCGCCTTCTCGCTCGGGCGGCGCACGAAGCGCCGCGGCCCGGCGAACCCCGACCGCACCACCACATCCACGCAGCACACCCGAACGGAGTAGAGGTATGAACAGACGACACTGGGCAGGGGTGACGGCACTCGCCGTCGCGACCCTGGCGATCGCCGGATGCACGTCCGGCGGCGGTACCGGCACCGGCGGAGAGGATGCCGGTGACCCGGTCGCCGGCGGAACCCTCACGTGGGGCGTGCCCGCCGAGCCCTCGGCCGGCGGCATCGACCCGATGGTGGCCTCGGCCATCGCCGCCGAGGTCATCTACTCGATGGCCTACGACACCCTCCTCACCCGAGACGACGACGGCACCATCGAGCCGGCCCTCGCCACCGAGTGGGAGCAGACCGACGAGACGACGTGGGTGTTCCAGCTGCGCGACGACGTCACGTTCGCCGACGGCACCCCGTTCGACGCGGGTGACGTCGTCTACTCGTTCGAGACCCGCAAGGACGGCGGAACGAACGCCACCTACCTCAGCCTGATGGACAGCGTCGAGGCCACCGGCGACTACGAGGTGACGTTCCACTTCAGCGCCCCGGACGGCACGTTCCTCGACGCGGTCTCCGCGCGGCAGACCTTCCTCATCGTCAGCGAAGAGGCCTACGGCAACGCCACCGAGGAAGAGCGTCAGACCACGAGCGTCGGCACGGGCGCCTACCAGGTGACCGAGTGGAACCAGGGCGTCTCGGTGACGATGGAGAAGAACGAGAACTACTGGGGCGAGGAGCCCTACATCGACACGATCGTGTTCGAGCTGTACCCCGACGAGAACACCCTGCTCGCCGCCGTGCAGCAGGGCAGCGTGCAGGCCGCGTCGTTCATCGACGGCAGCCTCGCGCAGCAGGCCGCATCGTCGGGCTTCACGCTCGGTGAGGCCGTGTTCCGTCAGAACCTCGCCGTCTACGTGAACCCGGAGTCGGGTCCGCTGGCCGACGTCGACGTGCGCCGCGCCTTCTCGCTCGCGCTCGACCGACAGGCGATCGTCGACACCGCCATGCTCGGCAACGCCGGCATCTCGTTCGTGCCGCCCGCCGGAGACCCCGGCGCCACCGACGCCACGAAGCTCCCGTACCACGAGCGCGACGTCGATGAGGCGAAGCGTCTGCTCGAAGAGGCCGGTCAGCCCAACCCCGAGATCACCCTCAGCTACATGGGTGACGTCGCCGCGGCGCACCACCCGGTCTACGAGATGATGCAGCAGCAGCTGGCCGAGGCGGGGATCACCCTCAACCTCAAGGCCACGCCGCTCGCCGAGATCTCGCCGATCTTCACCACCGGCGAGTCCTGGACCGACCTCGTCGCGATCCCGGGCAGCCCGCGCGCCTCGGCGGCCTACTACCTCGAGCCGGTGCTGCTCGAGGGCGGCTACTACAACCACTGGGACGGCAATCCCGACGCCGAGAAGGCCCGCGAACTGCTCGTGCAGGCGAAGTCGGCGGCCACCCCCGAGGAGTACAACGAGCTCGTGGCGGAACTCGCGACCGAGGCGGCCGACAAGGCGCTCGAGTTCGTCCCCGCCGCGGTGCCGGTGTACTTCGAGGTCTGGGACAGCAACAAGCTGCACGACTACGAGAACGACGCGTTCTACGCGCGCTCGGCTCTCGACCACGCCTGGTTGACGCAGTGACACCCCGCCCCGGCGCCTCTTCCCCCCCCCCGGAGGCGCCGGGGCACCCCTCCCCGCTTTCTCTCCCGTATCGATCACAGAAGCGAGTCGCGCATGACCGACGCCACCGACGCCCTCCGCGTCGAAGACCTCAGCATCGCCTACGGCAGCGCCCCGCCGTCGGTCTCCGGCGTCTCGCTGCGCGTGCGCAAGGGCGAGATCGTCGGCGTGATCGGCGAGTCCGGCAGCGGCAAGTCGAGCATCGCGCTCGCCATGATGGGGCTGCTGCCCGACTCGGCCCGCGTCACCGCCGCGAGCATCGACGTCGCCGGCTCCGACATGAACGACGCCACCGAGCGCGATTGGGCCCAGGTGCGCGGGGTGAAGGCATCCATGGTCTTCCAGGAGCCGATGTCGGCGCTCAACCCCTGCATGCGCATCGGCGCCCAGATCGCCGAGGTGCTGCAGATCCACGGCAAGGCCGACAAGAAGCAGGCGCGCGCCCGGGCCCTCGAGATCCTCCGGCTCGTGCAGATGCCGGATGCCGAGAAGCGCCTGAACTACTACCCCCACCAGCTCTCCGGCGGCCAGCGCCAGCGCGTCGTCATCGCGATCGCCGTCGCCGCCGGCCCCGACCTGCTGGTCGCCGACGAACCCACCACCGCGCTCGACGTGACCGTGCAGGCGCAGATCCTCGACCTCATCAAGAGCCTCCGCGACGAGACCGGCATGGGCGTGCTGTTCATCAGCCACGACCTCGGCGTCATCGGCCAGCTCTGCGAGCGGGTCGCCGTGATGTACCGCGGACGCGTGGTCGAGACCGGTTCGGCCCGACGCGTGCTCGAGGACCCGCGGCATCCGTATACCCGGGCGCTGCTCGAGAGCATCCCGCGGCCCTCGGTGCCCGTGCGCTCGCCCCTCGCCGTCATCCCCGCCGTGAACGACTTCGACAGCGTTCCCGCCGTGCTCGAGGAGGCATCGTGACCGACGCCCTGCAGACCCCCGCAGCCCTTCCCGACGACGTGCTGCAGGTGAAGAACATCACCCAGCGATTCGGGCACGGCGACAACGTCATGACCGCCCTCGACGACGTGAGCCTCAGCGTGCCCCGCGGCGAGACGCTCGGTCTCGTCGGCGAATCCGGGTCGGGCAAGAGCACGCTCGCCCGCGCCATCCTGCTCATGCGCAAGCCCACGCTCGGCACGATCGAGTTCGACGGCGCCGACGTCACCGGCATCCGGGGTCGCGCCCTGCGCACGCACCGCCGCCGTATCCAGATGGTCTTCCAGGACCCCAACGACTCCCTCGACCCGCGCTTCACGGTCGCCCGGTCGATCGCCGAGCCGCTCGTGGCCGCCGGCATCGGCCAGAAGGAGCGCCGCCGCCGGATCGCCGACTCGCTCGACCGCGTGGGACTGCCGATGGATTCCGCCGGACGCTACCCGCACGAGTTCTCGGGCGGGCAGCGCCAGCGCATCGCGATCGCGCGGGCCATGGCCGCCGAACCCGAGTTCGTGGTGCTCGACGAGCCCACCTCGGCGCTCGACGTGTCGGTGCAGGCGCAGGTGCTCAACCTGCTCGTGCAGCTGCAGAAGGACACCGGCGTCACCTACCTCTTCATCACCCACAACCTCTCGGTCGTGCACCACATCGCCCATCGGGTGGCCGTGATGCACCAGGGGCGGGTCGTCGAGGAGGGCACCGGCGAGCAGGTCATGAACGCTCCGCAGCATCCGTACACCCAGAAGCTCCTCGAATCGATGCCGGTGCTGTACCGGAGCTGAGGGTCTCTTCGAAAGGGGTCGCACATGCGCGTGCAGAGACGCGGCGACAACGAGCACGACTGGGAGCTGTACCACGGCGAAGGCCGGATCGGCATCGAGTGGTACTTCCAGCAATCGTCGTCGCTGCCCACCTCGGTGATGATGTACCGGCTCGAGCCGGGCGCCGAGGAGGGGCAGCACCATCATCTCGACGACGACCCCACGAGCTGCTCGCCGAACAGCTCCGACGAGATGTACATCGTCACGCGCGGCGAGGTCGTGATCACGGCGGGGTCCGATCGCCGGGTGCTGCGGGTGGGTGACGCGTTCTACGCGCCCGAGGGCATGCGGCACGGGGTGCGCAACGAGTCGGATGCCGTCGCCGAGCTCGTGCTCGTGTTCGGGCCTCGCGGCCCGCATCCGTTCCCGCAGACCGGGGTCGAGGCCTTCGACGCGGAGGGTGAGCGGTAGGAGGAGCTGGGTCCCTGAGCTTGTCGAAGGGCCCACCCCGCGGCATCCGTTCGGGAGGAGTTCTCGCGTTCGGCAGGATCGGAACGGCGGATGCTTCCTGCGGAGGCTGTGTTCTCCTCCGTTGGTGAGGGTGGCGGCCCTTCGTCTCGCTGCGCTCGCTCAGGAACCGGTCGACGACGGGTCGCTCGCGGGATCCGTGATGGGCGGAGTTCTCGTCGTCGGGCGGAGTTCGCGGGCCGATGCTTCCGCCCGACGGGGAGTTCTCCGCCGGAGTCGCGCGTGGGGGCGCCTCGCGGCATCCGTTCGGGAGGAGTTCGCGGCCTGGGCAGGATCGGAACGGCGGATGCTTCCTGCGGAGGCTGTGTTCTCCTTCGTTGGTGAGGGCGCCCCGAGCACTGGGTCCCTGAGCCTGTCGAAGGGTCCTGCCCCGCGGCACCCGTTCGGGAGGAGTTCTCGCGTCCGGGAGGATCGGAACGGCGGATGCTTCCGCCCAACGCGGAGTTCTCCTCCGTTGTTGCACGTGGGGGGACGCTTCGACGGGCTCAGCGACCCAGTGGGCCCGCCACGAGCCGCGTTACGCGGCGGGGCCCCGCAGGCGCTCGCGCAGTTCGTCGAGGCGCACGGCGATGCCGATGCGGAACATCCGCTCGTCGTCGCGCCATCCGGCGCCGAGCACGTGGTCGAGGCGGTCGAGGCGCTGCAGGATCGTGTTCGTGTGGAAGTTGAGGGCGCGCGCCGTGCGGGTGGGGCTGGCGTTGTTGCGCACGAACGCCCGTAGCGTGCCGAGCAGATCGGCGTTGCGTTCGGCGTCGTACTGGCGCACCGCCCCGATCGTGTCGCGCAGGAACGCCGAGAGCCCCTGCGCGTCGGTGTCGAGAACGGCCGAGTAGGGCAGGAAGTCTTCGACGCGCGCGGTGAGATCGGCGAGCTCGAGCGCGGCGAGCAGGCGCGCGGTGCGCCGCGCCGCGAGGAACGCCGAGGGTAGCGGACCCTTCGCGGGCGGCGGTACGACGACGGTCACCGCCTCCTGGATCGCGGAGGCGACCTCCCTCCGCAGGCGCTCGGGATCGACGGGGCCGCGGTCGCTCGCGAGGGCGGCGACCACGAATCCGCGGTACTCGCCGACCAGCGCTCGGTCGTCGAGCGAGCGCACGACGGCGCGCGCCGCGGCGGTCTGCTGATCGCCCGGCACCGCCAGCAGCAGCAGGGAGTCGAGGGTCGCGAGGTCGACGCCGAGGCGCCGCGCACGCCGCTCGACGTCGGAGCGCCGCTCGGGCACGTCGTCGAGCAGGTCGGCGATCAGTTCGCTGCGCACGCGGTGGTCGGCTCCGGATGCCGCCTCCTGCTGCAGCTCGAGCAGCGCCCCGACCTGGGCCGCACGCTCGACGGTGCGGAAGTCGACGGCGCCGAGTTCGAAGGCCCCGTCGCCGAGCAGGAGCGCCCCGAAGTGGCGGTTGCCGGCGGTGAGAGCCGAGACGGCGCGCACGCCCGCGCCCGCGACCGGTACGCAGTGTCCGTTGCGGCGGCTCTCGGCGAGGGCGTCGCGCACGGGCTCGTCGAGCGACAGCATCCCGGGGGCGAGCGGCAGCCCCGCGGCGGCGATCACGTTCTCCTGCGCATCGATGATCGCGACCGCCCGTCCGAGGGCCGAGGCGAGGGTCTCGGCCACCGGGCCGAACCCGCCTCCGGCGAGCACCGCCTGCACGAGCTCCTGGTGCACGGTGTTGGCGCGGTCGCGCTCGACGAGGTGCGCGGTGAGGCTCTCGAGGGTGCGGCGGCTGGCATCCTCCGACAGCTGCAGCTCGCGCAGCGTCTGCGTCGTCTGCAGGATGACCGAGGCGTGGTCGGCGAGCGCCGACAGCAGCGCGACCTCGTCGGGGGAGAACTCCTTCGTCTCGCGGTTACCGACGAACAGCACGCCGAGCACGTCGTCGCTGCTGAGCATCGGCACGCCGAGCATCGACACCAGGCCCTCGGCCGAGACGGCGTCGTCGATGCCGGTGTCGTGGCGGTCCTCGGTGTAGGCGGTGTAGTCGGCGACCCACTGCGCGGTGCGCGACTCGACCACGACGCTCGCGAGGCCGCGCCCCGGGGGCACGCGCAACTGCTGGAACGAGGCGCTCACCGAACCGCTGGTCTCGCGCACCCGCAGCTCGGAGGTGTCGGGATCGAACTCCGACAGGTAGGCCAGGTCGACGCCCATCATCTCGCGGGCGCGCTGCACGAGGCGGGCGAGCACGGCGTCGCTGTCGCGCAGCTCGGCGAGCTCGCGAGCGCTGGAGAAGAGGGCCGTGAGCTCGTGCTCGCGGCGGCGCAGACGCGACAGCTCGCGCTGGATGCGGGCGACGCGCTCGGCGAGGAGCGCGGCATCCGCTTCGCTGGCCCCGAGCGCGCGGAGGGCGTCGCTGACACCGGTGGGGCCGACGAGTTCGGGGTCGTGGGCCGCATCGAGGAGCGAGGCGATGGCGTCGTCGTGCTCGGGCATCTTCGTCCCTTCGGGGGAGGGCGGCGCCGACAGGCGCGTGACTTCAGTGTCGAGCATGAGCGCTGTCGCCCTCAAATCAGGTCTCTCAGCCGCGACCCTCGGCGCGCGCAGCGGTGCGCAGGAGTCCGGCCGCGAGTTCGGGCCACAGCTCGTGGGGGATGAGGTGCCCCATGTCGGGGTGCACCTGCAGTTCGGCGCCGGGGATCGCCTCGGCGATGTCGACGGCGGATGCCCAGTGCAGCACGTCGTCGTCGCGGCCGTGGAAGACGAACGCGGGCGCGGTCACCGACCGCAGGGCGTCGAGGCGCTCGGGCGCGCGCGTGAGGGCCGCCCACTGCCGGGAGAACCCCTCGGGGTAGTAGCCGCGGTCGTAGGCCTCGCCGGTCGCGCGCACGTGCCACTCGACCTGGTGGTCGAAGCGTCCGACCGGTGCGGCCTCGAGGGCTGTGCGCGTGAACGCCACCGCCTGCTCGCGCGTGACGCGCACGGGCGCCTCGGCGAGCTCGGGGCGCTCGCCGTGCGCGACCCAGCGGCGTGACTGGCCCGGGATGGTCGACAGCAGCCCGAGGCTGAGAATGCGCTCGGGGTGGTGGATCGCGAGCATCTGCGCCATCATGCCGCCCATCGAGTGCCCGGCGACGTGCGCCTTCTCGACGCCCAGATCGTCGAGCACGCGCAGCACGTCCTCGGCCAGATCGATGAGGTCGTAGCCGCCGTCCACGTCGTCGGCCCCGCCGAAGAGCTGCGAGAGTCCGGTGTCGCGGTTGTCGAAGCGCACCACCCGCAGGCCGCCGGTGGTGAGGATGCCGATGAACTCCTCGTCCCAGCTGAGCAGCTGGGCGCCGCCGCCCGAGACGAGCACGAGCACGGGGGCGTCGGCGGGGGCATCGGCCCCGGCGAACACCTCGTAGTACAGGCGCACATCGGCGGAATCGGTGTAGGGCATGCGTACTCCTCGCGCTCGGGGGACCCGCGGTCCGCGCTCCGGGTGATGGTGCGAGTCTAGGTTCCGCGATCAGGCGGGGTGATGTGTCGACCGCATACAGCGGGGCCCCGAGGATGAGTGTTCCACCCATCGTCGCCCCTGCCGCCCGCTCCTAGTGTCTTCCTTGACCACAGCGCCGATGACCCGGTCGCTGTCCCGAAGGAAGGTGGCCGATGTCGATCAACAGCCGAATCTCCGGACTCCGCGATCACACCCCGGATGAGCGCCTCGCGCTCGTCGCGCAGGGTGCGGAGCTGGATGCGGATGCTCTGGGGGCGCTGCGCCCCGACAGCGGTCTCTCGCTCGCTCAGGCCGACCACATGGTCGAGAACGTCGTGGGTCTCATCGCGGTGCCGGTCGGCGTCGCCACGAACTTCACGATCGACGGACGCGACCGCCTGATCCCGATGGCCACCGAGGAGCCGAGCGTCGTCGCCGCCGCCTCGAACGCCGCCCGCATGGCCCGCGGTCACGGCGGCTTCACGACCTCGTACACGGGCGATGTGATGATCGCCCAGATCCAGGTGCTCGACGCGATCGACCCGCACGGCGCGCGCTTCGCCCTGCTCGAGGCGAAGGACGAGCTGCTCGAGCTCGCCAACCAGCAGGACCCGATGCTGGTCTCGCTCGGCGGCGGGGCGTTCGACATCTCGGTGCGCGTGCTCCCCACCCGCGCCGGAGTGCAGGTCATCGTGCACCTGCACGTCGACGTGCGCGATGCGATGGGCGCGAACGCGGTCAACACGATGGCCGAGGCGATCGCCCCGCGCATCGCCGAGCTCGCCGGCACCCGCACACTGCTGCGCATCCTCACCAACAAGGCCGAGCTGCGCCTCACCCGCGCCCGCGCCGTGTTCGACGCCGAACTGCTGGGCGGTCCCCAGGTCGTCGACGACATCGTCGCCGCGAGCGCGTTCGCCGAGGCCGACCCCTACCGTGCCGCCACGCACAACAAGGGCATCATGAACGGCATCACCGCGGTCGTGCTCGCCACCGGCAACGACACCCGCGCGGTCGAGTCGGGCTGCCACTCGCACGCCGCCCGAGCCGGCGGATACACGGCGCTGTCGCAGTTCGAGAAGGATGCCGACGGCAACCTCGTCGGCACGCTCGAGGTGCCCCTCGCCGTCGGGCTCGTCGGCGGTGCCACCCGCGCGCACCCCACCGCGCAGGCGTCCGTGAAGCTGCTCGGCGTCGAGACCGCGCGCGAGCTCGCGAGCGTCATCGCCGCCGTCGGACTCGCCCAGAACCTCGCCGCCTGCCGGGCGCTCGCCGCCGAGGGCATCCAGCGCGGACACATGACCCTGCACGCGCGCACGATCGCGGCATCCGCGGGTGCCGACGTCGACGAGATCGGCGCGGTCGCCGCCCGGATCGTCGCCGACCGCCGCATCCGCATGGAGTACGCCCGCGAGGTGCTCGCCGAACTGCGCGGGGGCGGGGCCGGCGCATGACCGTCACGGTCCCGGCGCCCCGGGTGATCCGCGAGGACGGGCTCCCCGCGCGCGTCACCGTGTTCGAGGTGGGTCCGCGCGACGGCCTGCAGGCCGAGACCGACATCATCCCCGCCGCCGTCAAGATCCAGCTCTGCCGGCGGCTGTACGCGGCCGGTAGCCGTGACCTCGAGGTCACGAGCTTCGTGCCGCCGACCTGGATCCCCCAGCTCGCCGACGCCGAGCAGGTCGTCTCCGGTCTCGAGGTGCCCGCGGGCGCCCGCGCCGTCGGCCTCGTGCCGAACCTCCGCGGCCTGCAGCGCGCGATCGACGCCGGCATCCGCGAGGTGTCGGTGGTCGTCAGCGCCACCGAGTCGTTCGCGAAGGCCAACCTCAACACCACTCGCGCAGGCGCCATCGACCGCGCGGTCGAGGTGATCGCCGCGGCGACCGCGCAGGGCATCCCCGTGCGCGGCTATGTCTCGATGGCCTTCGGCGACCCCTGGGAGGGGAGCGTCGACACGGATGCCGTCACCGAAGCCGCCCGCGCCCTGCACGAGGCCGGTGCCCGGAAGATCGCGATCAGCGACACGATCGGCGTCGCCACGCCCGGTCACACGATCGCGGTCATCGAGGAGGCCCTCGACGCCGGCATCCCCGTCGAGGCGATCGCCCTGCACCTGCACGACACCTACGGGCAGTCTCTCGCGAACGTGCACGCCGCCCTGCGGCTGGGCGTCGCCGAGTTCGACGCGTCGGTCGGCGGGCTCGGCCGTTGCCCCTACGCCAAGGGCGCGACCGGTAATCTCGCGACGGAGGACCTCGTGTGGATGCTGCACGGCCTCGGCATCGAGACCGGACTCGATCTCGAAGCCCTGGCCGCCACCACGCTCTGGCTCTCCCGCATCCGCACCGTGCGTCCCGCGTCGAACGTGGCCCGCGCGTTCGCGGCCGCCGGACTCGACACCCCCGAACCCGCACAGGAGGTCACTCCCGCATGATCGACACCACCCTCCCCGCCCCGGGCGCGCTCGCCGGAGTCACCGTGATCGACCTGTCGCGCGTGCTCGCCGGCCCCTACGCCTCGCAGACCCTCGCCGACCTCGGCGCGACGGTCATCAAGGTCGAGAACCCGCGCGACCCCGACGTGTCGCGCGGCTTCCCGCCGTACCTCACCGACGGCGAGGAGGAGTTCAGCGCGTACTACGCCCAGTACAACCGCGGAAAGCTCGGCGTCGGTCTCGACCTCGCGACCCCCGAGGGCAAGGAGGTGCTGAAGGACCTCGTGCGCGGCGCCGACGTGCTCGTCGAGAACTTCCGCCCCGGCACCATGGAGAAGCTCGGTGTGGGCTACGAGGTGCTGCGCGAGATCAATCCGCGCCTGGTCTACACCGCCATCTCCGGCTACGGCCGCACGGGGTCGCGCAGCAAGCGCCCCGCCTTCGACAACACGGCCCAGGCCGCGGGCGGCATCTGGTCGATGAACGGCTACGCCGAGCATCCGCCGGTGCGCGTCGGCGTCACGATCGGCGACCTCTCGGCGACCCTGTTCGCCGTGATCGGCACGCTCGCCGCGCTGCGTCACGCCGAGGCCACCGGCGTCGGCCAGGTCGTCGACGTCGCGCAGGTCGACAGCATCGTCGCCCTCACCGAGACCGCGGTGGTCGACTACACGGTCACGGGCAACGTCGCGTCGCCGCAGGGCAACGCGCACGCCTGGGTGCGGCCCTACGAGCTGTTCGACTGCGCCGACGGTCAGGTCTTCTTCGGGGCGTACACCGACAAGCTCTGGAACGCGAGCTGCGACCTGTTCGGCACCCCCGAGCACAAGGACGACCCCGAGATCGACACCATGCGCAAGCGGTTCGAGACCGACGTCTACGAGCGACGGGTCAAGCCGATCGTGGCGGGGTGGCTCGCGACCCGCACCAAGCAGGAGCTCGAGGACCTCGCGGGCGACGTCGTGCCCCTCACCGCCGTGAAGACGATCGGCGAGGTGGTCGACGACCCCGGCACGGCCGAGCGCGACATGATCGTCGAGGCCGACTACGGCGACCTGGGCGTGCTGCGCATGTTCGGTCAGCCGATCAAGCTGTCGGAGACCCCTGCGACCCCCGCCCGCACCGCCAACCGCTTCGCCGAGCACGCCGACGAGGTGCTGGCGCGGTTCGCCGGGTACGACGCCGCCCGCATCGCCGAGCTGCGTGCCGCCGGGGCACTGCCGTGAGCACCCCCGCGCCCGTCGTGCGCACCGCGCCCATCACCGCCGACACCGTCGAGGCGTACCGCGGCACGTTCGCGGCATCCGATCCGGCGCTCGCCGCGGGCGACCCGCTGCCCGCCGCCTGGGAGGGCGTGTTCTTCCCGTTCGCGGTGCCGCTCGCCGACCTGCGCCCCGACGGCACCCCGGCGCGTGACGGCGTCGTGCCCGAGATCGATCTGCCCCGCCGCATGTACGCGGGCGAGACGACCGAGTTCCTCCGACCGATCCGCCTCGGCGACGAGGTCGTGCAGACCACGTCACTCGGCTCAGTGGTCGACAAGACCGGTTCGCGCGGGCGTCTGACCTTCGTCGACATCGTGCGCGAGTACGCGGTCGCGGGCGAGGTGGCGGTGCGCAGCGTGTGGCACGACGTCTTCCTCGAGGCGGCGGATCCGGATGCTCCCGCCCGCGCCCCGCGCCCCGACCCGTCGATCGCGGCGGAGGGGGAGTGGGTCGAGGAGCTCACGCCCGACGCCCGCCAACTGTTCCGGTTCTCGGCGCTCACGTTCAACACGCACCTCATCCACTACGACCGTGCCTGGGCGCGCGACGTCGAGGGCCTGCCCGACCTGCTCGTGCACGGGCCGTTGACGCGCATCCTGCTGATGGACGCCGCCCGCCGGCACACGCCCGAGCGCGTCCCCGCGCGTCTCGACGTGCGGGCGATCGCCCCGGTGCTCGTCGACCGGCCGCTGCGTCTGGTCGGACACACCGCGCCCGACGGCATCCGCGTCACCGCCGTCGACGCCGACGATGTCGTGCTGGCCACCGCCGACATCACCTGGGCCTGACGGCCATCCCACCCCCCCACCTGGAGACACCGTGAGGCACAACCCCGATTACGCCCTCGACGACGTCGAGACCGTGCGCGCCCTCGTGCGCGAGAACCCGTGGGCGACGATCGTCAGCCACGTGCCCGGTGAGGGACTCGTCGCCTCGCACTACCCGGTGCTGCTCGAAGAGGATGCCGAGGGCATCTCGATCGTGAGCCACGTCGGTCGCCCCGACGAGCGCCTGCACCAGCTCGGCCGGCACGAGACGATGGTGATCGTCTACGGACCCCAGGGCTACGTCTCGCCGAGCTGGTACGGCACCTCGCCGGCCGTGCCCACGTGGGACTTCGCCGTCGCGCACCTGTTCGGCACCCCCGAGATCCTCTCCGACGACGAGAACCTCGCGGTGCTCGACCGCCTCGTGAGCTGGTTCGAGAGCCCGCTACCCGACCCCTACCTGATGCATCGCACGCTCGAGAACACCGCCTACGCCGAGCGCATCGTGCACGGCACCGTGGGCTTCCGCCTGCGGGCCACCCGCATCGAGGCCAAGGAGAAGATGCACCAGGACAAGTCCCCCGAGGTGATCGCGCGCGTCGTCGAAGCGTTGCGCAACCCCGGCCCCTATGAGAACCCGAAGCTCGCCGATCGCATCGCGGATGTGAACCGCGACGTGCTCGATGGAAAGGAAGTGACCGCATGACCGCGTTCGTCGGAGTGGGTGACATGGTCGAGTGGATTTCGCGCCGTGGGGCCGAGACGATCATGACGGAGATGGCCGACACGATCGAGGCGGACTTCCGCCGGTGGGAGTCGTTCGACAAGAGCGAGCGCGTCGCCAATCACACGCCCTTCGGGGTGATCGAGCTCATGCCGATCAGCGACCCCGACGTGTACGCGTTCAAGTACGTCAACGGTCACCCGTTCAACCCGGGTCGCGGCTACCAGACGGTGACGGCGTTCGGTGTGCTCGCGGATGTGCACAACGGTTACCCGGTGTTCCTGGCGGAGATGACGATGCTCACGGCGTTGCGCACGGCGGCGACGTCGGCGATGGTCGCCCGACGCCTCGCGCGCCCGGATTCGTCGACGATGGCGATGATCGGTGCGGGCAGCCAGGCCGAGTTCCAGGCGCTCGCTTTCCGGGGTGTGCTGGGTGTGTCACGCCTGCGGATCTATGACGTCGACCCTGCGGCGTCGGCGAAGTTCGTGCGCAACCTCGCCCCGCGCGGGTTCGACATCACCGTGTGCGCCTCGGCGTCGGAGGCCGCCGCCGGCGCCGACATCGTCACGACGTGCACGGCCGACAAGGCGGTCGCGCAGGTGCTGACGGATGCCGACGTCGCCCCGGGCATGCACATCAACACGATCGGCGGCGACTGCCCGGGCAAGACCGAGCTCGACCCGCGGATCCTCGATCGCGGTCCGGTGTTCGTGGAGTACACGCCCCAGACGCGCGTCGAGGGCGAGATCCAGAACGTCGCCGCCGACTTCCCGGTGACGGAGTTCTGGCAGGTGTTGAACGGGATGGCTGCGGGGCGCACCTCGCCGGAGCAGGTGACGATCTTCGACTCGGTGGGTTTCGCGATCGAGGACTTCTCGGCGCTGCGCCACCTGCGCGCCGATCTCGTGGGCACGGGGCTGGACACCGAGATCGACCTCGTCGCCGCACCCGAGGACCCGAAGGACCTCTTCGGTTTCGCGACCTCCCCCGTCCCCGTCGCCTGACCGGCGGCCCCGCCCGCCGACCCCGACCATCCCCGCGCGCGCCGCGCGCCGAGAGGAGCAGCATGACCGAGTCCCTCACCCTGCGGGACGTGCGCCCGTACGACGGCGGTGAGCCGGTCGACGTGCTCGTGCGCGATGGAGTGATCGCCGAGATCACCCCCGCCGGAACGGTCGCACCCGCGGGCGAGGTCGTCGACGCGGGCGGTCGCTGGATCGGCCCGGGGTTCTGGGACGCGCACGTGCACTTCACGCAGCACGTGATCCGTCGCCGGCGCCTCGATCTCACCGAGACCCGCACCGCCGACGACGTGCTCGACATCGTGCGGCGGGCCCGCGCCGAGGGCGCCCCGCCGAGCGACGGGATGCTGATGGGCTACGGGTTCCGCGACGGGCTGTGGCCCGTGCCCGCCTCGCTCGCGGCCCTCGAGGCCACCGTCAGCGACATCCCGGTCGTGCTCGTGAGCGGCGATCTGCACTGCGGCTGGATGAACCGTGCCGCGGCCGCGCGCCTGGGTGTCGAGCTCGACGAGACGGGGCTGCTGCGCGAGGGGCCGTGGATCGGCATCCTGCACGATTTCGACGAGGCCGCGCAGCTGCCGGCGGATGCCTATGCGGATGCCGCGTCGGCCGCCGCCGCCCGCGGCGTCGTGGGCATCGTCGAGTACGAGAAGACCGACAACATCGCCGAATGGTCGGCGCGCACGGCGGGCGGGCTCACGAGCCTCCGCACCGACATCGCGGTGTGGCCCGACCTGCTCGAGCAGGTGATCGCCGCGGGCGTCCGCACCGGCGACATCGTCGACGAGGCGGGTCTGGTCACCTTCGGCCGGCTCAAGGTCGTCGTCGACGGCTCGCTGAACACCCGCACCGCCTGGTGCTGGGACCCGTACCCCGGCATGGACCCCGGTCACCCGCACGCCTGCGGCATGGAGAGCGTGCCGATCCCCGAACTGCGCCGCCTGCTCGAGCGCGCCCGCGGCGCCGGCATCGAGGCCGCCGTGCACGCGATCGGCGACCGCGCGAACACCGAGGTGCTCGACACGTTCCAGGCCCTCGACATGAAGGGCGTGATCGAGCACGCCCAGCTCGTGCGCGACGACGACTTCGCCCGCTTCGCCGCGCTCGGCCTGATCGCCAGCGTGCAGCCCGAGCACGCCATGGACGACCGCGACGTCGCCGACCACCACTGGGCGGGCCGCACCGGTCGCGCCTTCGCGTTCGGTTCGCTGCACCGCTCGGGCGCGACCCTGCGCCTGGGATCGGATGCCCCGGTCGCCCCGCTCGACCCCTGGGTCTCGCTCAGCGCGGCCACCGCGCGCAGCCGCGGCGACCGCGACGCCTGGCACCCCGAGCAGCGTCTTCCGCTCGACGTGGCGCTCGCGGCATCCGTTCGTAACTCGTTCGCCGTCGGGCAGCCCGCCGACCTCGTGATCGGCGACCGCGACCCCTACGCGAGCGACCGCGACGAACTGCGGTCCATGCCCGTCGCCGCCACCCTGCTCGGCGGCCGCTTCACCCACCGGGAGCTGTGATGACCACTTTCACCAACGGCCGTGTGTTCACGGGCGAGAGCGAGACCGCGTTCGCCTCGGCGTTCCGCGTCGTCGACGGGATCGTCGACTGGGTCGGCGATGCGGCGGACGTGACCGATGCGGATGCCGTCGACCTCGGCGGCCGCACCGTGCTGCCCGGACTGCTCGACAGCCACACGCACCCCGCGCTGCTCGCCGGAACCGCGGCGGCGGCGGAGTGCTTCCCGCCCGCCGTGCTCAGCGCCGACGACCTCGTGCGCGTGCTCGACGCGCACGCCGCGACGATCAGCGGGGCGGATGCCTGGGTGCTGGGGCGCGGATTCGACGACACCAAGTTCCCGGAGGGGCGGATGCCGACGGCCGCCGACCTCGACCGCATCGCCACCGATCGCCCGGTGCTGGTCTGGCGCTGCGACGCGCACTCGGCCGTCTGCAACACCCGCGCGCTCGAGATCGCCGGCATCACCGCCGCGACGGTCGACCCCGAGGGTGCACGGTTCGAACGCGACACCGACGGGAACCCGAACGGGGTGCTCACCGAGATCGCGGCGGTCAACGTGGTGGCAGCCTTCATCCCGGCGCCGAGCCGCGACGAGCAGATCGATGCGATCGTGGCGATCGGCGACGAGCTCGCCTCACGCGGCATCGTGGCGGTCTGCGACCTGCTGTCGTCGCGCATCGACCGCCCGCTCGAGACCTTCCGCGCCGCCGCCGAGCGCGGCCTGCGCACCCGCGTCGCGCTGTACCCGGGGTGGGACCCGGAGGCGCCCCTCGGGGAGTTGACCGACGACGACCGCACCGGGCCGATCCGCATCGCGGGCGTGAAGGTCGTGCTCGACGGCGCGTACTCCAACCGCACCGCCTGGGTGCACGAGGCCTACCCCGACTCCTGCGACCACGGCCTGCGTCTCGTCGACGACGCCGACGTGCTCGCGGCCGGCGACTGGGCCCGCCGCAACGGCGTGCAGCTCGCCGTGCACGCGATGGGCGACCGGGCGCTCGACCGCGTCGTGGAGCTGTTCGAGGATCAGGAGCCGTGGCTCGACGGCATCCCCTCGGTGCGCATCGAGCACGCGACGATCGTGAGCGACGCGTATCTCGCGCGACTGGGATCGGGGCGGATGTCGTTCGGCATCGCCACGCACACGGTGTTCTTCTTCGCCGAGTACGACGGCTACGAGAAGGCGCTGCGCGTCGAGCAGGTGCCGGATGCCTACCCGATCGCGCGCCTGTACGCGGGGCTCGAGCCGCTGGCACTGTCGTCGGACCGGCCGGCCACCGCGTGGAGCGGAGCCGACGACGTGATGCTCTCGGTCGAGGCCGCCGTGCGACGCCGCACCTACAACGGCATCGAGTTCGGCGCCGAGGCGGCGATCACCGTGCCGCAGGCGCTGCTGCTCTACACCTCGCGGGCGGCCTCGCTGTCGCCGCTGGAGGGCGTCGGGCGCCTCGCGCCGGGGCTCGACGGCAGCTTCGCCGTGCTCGACCGCGACGTCTTCACGGTGCCCGACGACGAGATCGCCTCCGTGCGCGTGGCCGAGACCTGGATCCGCGGCGAGCGGATGTTCCTGCGCTGAGGGTTTCATGATTTAGAGTGCTTTATTAGATCCTAATAAAGTGACCTAAAGTTAGAAACGGGTGCCATGGACAGCGCACGCAATCCCTACACGCCCAACGCCGGAGCATCGCCCGAGATCGTCGTCGGACGTGGCGAGCAGACGAAGGCGTTCCGAACTCTGCTTGGCCGGCTCGGTGCGGGGCGGACGCACCAATCCATGGTCATGGTGGGTCTCCGCGGCGTCGGCAAGACAGTGCTGCTCAACGAGTTCCGCGACATCGCTCACCAGGAGAACTGGGAGGTGATCGAGCACGAGGCGAGCAAGCACGACGATTCTCGCTTTCGCCAAACGATGGCGACGCTTCTCCGGGGAGCTTTGCTCCGACTCTCACCGCGAGCGCGCTGGACGGACAGAGGTCACCGCGCCGCGTCCGTCATCACGGCGTTCTCCGTGTCGATGGATCAGCAGGGGACATGGTCGCTGGGATGGGACGTGGAGCCATCTGAGGGGCTGGGCGACCACGGCGAACTCGGAATGGATCTCAGTGACGCGCTCGTCGCAGTCGGTGAAGCTGCGCAGGAGCGTCAGCGCGGCGTGGCGATTCTGATCGATGAGGTGCAATTCCTCAGTGCTCGACAACTGGAAGCCCTCATCCAAGCCATCCACAAGACGGTCCAACGCAAATTGCCGATCACCTTCGTCGGCGCGGGGCTTCCTCAGATCGCGGAGTTGGCCGGGGACGCCAAGTCCTATGCCGAACGACTCTTCCAGTTCCCGACGGTCGATTCGCTCAGTCCCGAGGACGCTCGCACCGCGATCACCGATCCCGCCGCCGCGGAGTCGGTGCAGTACGACGATGATGCGGTCGATCTGGCGGTGGAGATCACGCGTGGGTATCCGTACTTCATCCAGGAACTCGGATATCAAGTGTGGGAGATCGCCGAACAGAACCCGATCAGCAGGGATGACGTGGAGCAGGCGCGCGAAGCATACGAGGCGAAACTCGACAGTTCTTTCTTCCGGGTTCGACTGGATCGCGCGACGCCATTGCAGTCCGCCTACATGAGAGCGATGGCCGAGCTCGGGCCGGAGCCGCAGAAAGCCGACGCGGTTGCTCGGGTTCTGGGCAGGGAGTCGTCGCAGGTGGGGCCCACAAGGGCGGAGCTGATCGACATGGGATTGCTCTACACGCCGGAACACGGATACGCCGCGTTCACCGTCCCGGATTTCGACAAGTACATGCTGCGAGCCGTTCCAGAACTGCTCGTTCCTCCGATTCAGAAACGCAAGAAGCGCACCTGAGCCTGTCGAAGGGCCCACCCCGCGCCCCGTTCGGTGTGCGCAGCACCCATCGCCGACGGCATCCGCTCGTCGATAACCTCGCTCGGGAGCGAAGGGGCGACGATGACTGACGGAGATTTCCGGCCGCTCGAGGGCGTGCGCGTGATCGACTTCACCCGGCTGCTCGCCGGGCCGTACGCGACCATGACCCTCGCCGAGCTCGGCGCCGACGTGATCAAGGTCGAGCAACCGGGCATCGGCGACGAGACCCGGCACTGGGGTCCTCCGTTCGTGCACGGGGCGAGCGCGTACTTCCACGCGATCAACCGCGGCAAGCGCAGCATCGCGCTCGATCTCGCCGACCCCGCCGATCGCGAGACGGCGCACGCGCTGATCGGCACGGCGGATGTCGTGGTCGAGAGTTTCCGCCCGGGGGTCGCCGACCGACTGGGGATCGGTGCCGACGCGATGCGCGAACGGTTTCCACGACTGGTCTACGCCTCGATCAGCGGCTTCTCGCAGGAGGGCCCGCTCGCGGCCGAGCCGGGCACCGCCGTGACGGTCGAGGCCGAGTCCGGGCTCATGCACGTGACCGGGTACGAGGGCGCCGACCCCGTGCGCTCCGGGGTGGCGATGGTCGACATCGCGACCGGGATGTCGATGATCAACGGCGTGCTCGCCGCTCTTCTCGAACGCGGGCGCACCGGTGTCGGCCGTCGGCTGGAGTTCTCGCTGTTCGCGACCGCGCTCAGTTCGCTGGGCACGGTGATCGCCGCGACCTCGGCGGGCGGACCCCCGTCGAAGCCCTGGGGCAGCTCGCACCCGTCGATCGTGCCGTACCGCGCCTTCGCGGCATCCGATGGTCATGTCGTGCTCGGCGCGACCAACGACGCGATGTTCGCGCGTCTCGTGGCGGCGCTCGACCTGGGCGCCGTGCTCGGCGGGCCGGAGTGGGCGGGCAACCGGGCCCGCGTGGAGGGGCGCGACGAGCTCGAACGCATCCTGGCCGCGCGGGTGGGATCGTTGCCGCTCGAGACGGTGGTCGGATGCCTGCAGGCGGCGCGTGTGCTCGTGGCGCGAGTGCGCACCCCGGAAGAGGCGGCCCGCGGCCCGCAGGCGGATGCTCTCGGCCTGATCGAGCACGACGACGGGGTGTCGATCGCCCGGTCGGCGCTCGGCACCAACGGCACGGTGAGGCTGGCACGCGCGCCCGGTCTCGACGCCGACGGCGCGGCGCTCCGCGCGGAGCTCGGTCGCTGATCCGGGGACGGGGCTACCCGGCCCCGAGCAACCTCACGCGGCAGGCGAGCTCGACGGCGAAGCGGGCGTCGGGGTCGGCGAGGTCGATGCCGAGCAGCTCGCGGATGCGCCGCATCCGGTACCCCACGCCGTTCGGATGCAGCATGAGCTCGCGGCCGGCGTGCACGAGCGACCCCTCGCGCGCGAGGTACACGAGCAGGGTGCGCACCGACTGCAGCGCGCGCTCGGGGCCGAGGTCGTCGAGCGG
Source organism: Microbacterium galbinum (assembly GCF_023101185.1). GTDB lineage: Bacteria > Actinomycetota > Actinomycetes > Actinomycetales > Microbacteriaceae > Microbacterium > Microbacterium galbinum. Next base: position 1,076,899 of record NZ_CP078077.1, on the reverse strand, counting down.
GCGCAGGATGTCGTGCAGCAGTTCGCGGCTGATCGGCGAGGCGTAGACGTCGAGCAGCACCCGCCGCAGACCCGTGACATCGGTGAGCTCGACCCCGCCGAGGCGCCCGGCGGCGATGGCCGACTCGGCCGCGATGCGCGCCTCGGCGGCCGACTGCCGCAGCCCCAGCGCGCCGACCTGCGGGGTGCCGAGTCCGAGCGTGTAGGCCCAGTCGGAGCCGGCGATCTCCTGCGCCCGCTCCTGGATGAGCATCGCGACCTCGCGCACGCGGCGCTGATGGTCGCCGGCCCCGTGCTCCTCGGTGCAGACGAGCAGCAGGTCGTCCTGCAGGAAGGCGACGTGCCACATCTCCTCGCGCGCCTCGACGAGCTGCAGCGCGAACAGTTCGAGCGCGGGTTGCACACTGCGCGGCGCCCGGGCGTCGGGGTCGGCGGTGCCGGTCGGGGCGAGCCAGGCGACCGCGTGCGACTGGGGGAGGGGCAGCCCGAGACGCGCGGCCTGGGCGACGAAGCCCTCGGCGCGCGAGGGCTCGGCGAGTACGAGTTCGACGAGCAGGTCGGCGCGCGACTGCGTGGGGGCGAACCGGTCGCGGCTCTGCCGTTGCGCGACGCGCGAGAGCAGCGAGGCGATCACGGGCAGCGACACCTCGGTCGCGCCGTCGGTGCGATCGGCCACGAGGCGCCCGATGAGCACCTCGCCGATGAACACGGCATCCGCATCGGTCCACGCGGCGGCCTGGTCGGGGGCGATCGACAGCGCGACCCCGAGTGCCCCGCCGGCGACCGACAGGATGCTCTCGGTCGTGCTGTCTGCGGATGCCGCGGCCTCGGTCGCGAGGGCGATGGCGTGCGCGCCGCGCATCATCGCCTCCGACGCCCCGCCCGAGATGGCTCGGTCGATGGTCTTCGCGAGGTCGGCGGCGCCGACGCCCACGGCCGAGAACACGGGGACGCCGGCGCGCTCGGCGAGCACGCGCGCGGTCTCGGCGAGTGTGAGCGGGGCGGTGAAGACGAGGCCGGCGAGGCTGCGGGCGCTGGCCTGCCGCAGGGCGACGTCGATGCGGAAGGGCGGCGGCTGCTCCTCGCCGTCGATGATCGCGAGGGTGCCGGTGGCGAGGGCGTCGAGGCGGTCGACGGCGGCGAGGTCGACGCGCACGATCTGCCGGTCGTCGACGGGGCCGGCGTGCGAGCGCAGCCCGAGTCGGTCGGCGTCATCACGCAGATCCCGCAGTGTGTACTGTGCCATGCGCACAGTATGCCCGGAATCACTGGATGCAGGAAACATTGCCCGGAGGTGAACGGCTCCGTACCGTGAACACATGGCCCAGACTTCCTCCGTCGCACGCACCGCGGCTCCGATCACCGAGATCACGGCAGACGATATCGCCGCGCTCGGCGTCGGCACCGCGATCTTCGGCACCGGCGGCGGTGGCGCCGTCTACACCTCGCAGATCATGGTCGAGACCGCGCTGCGCGAGCACGGCCCCGTGCGCCTGGTGCAGGTCGACGACCTCGGCGCCGACGACGTCGTCATCCTGATGTCGGGCATCGGCGCCCCGACGGTCGGCATCGAGATGCTGGCCGCGAAGGACCAGATCCACGCGCTGCTCGCCGAGGCCGAGCGGCTGCTCGGCCGCAAGGTCACGACGCTGATGGCGGCCGAGATCGGGGGAAGCAACGGCGTGCAGCCGATCGGCTGGGCCGCCCGCCTCGGGCTGCAGATCCTCGACGCCGACGGCATGGGCCGCGCGTTCCCGGATGCCGCGATGGTGGCGATGAACGTCGCCGGCGTCCCCTGCGCATGGGCCGTGCAGAGCGACGTCGTCGGCAACATCTCGGTCATGAAGACGGTCGACCTGCACTGGCTCGAGCGTCACGCCCGCGCCCTCACCGTCGCGAGCGGCTCGATCTGCATCGGCGCGCACTACCCGATGACCGCCGACCAGGTGAAGGGCTCGGTCATCGAGGGCACGGTGAGCGCCGCCATCCGCGTCGGCCACGCCCTGATGTCGTCGTCCGATCCGGTCGCCGCCGTCGCGGCCGAGCTCGACGCCCGCGTGCTCATGACCGGCAAGATCACCGACCTCGACCGCCGCACCGTCGGCGGTTTCGTGCGCGGCTCGGTGACGATCACCGGCACCGGCGCCGACCGGGGCCGCCTGCAGCGCCTCGAGCTGCAGAACGAGAACCTGCTCGTGCTCGAAGACGGTGAGGTGCTGGTGAGCGTCCCCGACCTCATCACGATCATCGACGCCGAGACCGGCCACGCGATCACCACCGAGATGCTGCGCTTCGGCCAGCGCGTCTCGGTTCTCGCGTGGGCCTGCGACCCGATCTGGCGCACGCCCCGCGGCCTCGAACTCGCCGGGCCCCTGGCCTTCGGCTACGACTTGCCGTACGTCCCGTTCGAAGGAGCGACCCGATGACCGCCCGCGACCTCTCCATCGGCGTCGACGTCGGCGGCACGAACACCGACGCGGTCGTGCTCGACGGCGACGGCCGGGTGCTCGCGTGGACCAAGCGCGCCACGACCGACGACATCACCGGCGGAATCCGCGCCGGCATCCGCGACGTGCTCGCCGCGATCGGCGACGACCGCTCCCGTGTCTCGCGCGTCATGCTCGGCACGACCCACGCGACCAACGCGATCGTGCAGCGCCGCCAGCTCGACCGGGTCGCGATGATCCGCCTCGGCGCCCCGGCCGCGACCGAGTACCCGCCGCTGACCGGCTGGCCCGACGACCTCGTGCGCATGGTGCTCGCCGGCGCCACGATGCTCGGCGGCGGCCACATGGTCGACGGCACCCCGATCGCCCCGCTCGACCGCGACGGCATCCTGCGCTTCGTCGACGGCCTCGACGACTTCGATGCGATCGCCGTGGCGGGCATCTTCAGCCCCTCGTCGCCCGAGCAGGAGCTCGAGGTCGCCGACCTGCTGCGCGGCCACCTGGGGCAGGACACCCGGGTGTTCCTCAGCCAGGACATCGGCCCGACGGGTCTGCTCGAACGCGAGAACGCGACGCTCCTCAACGCCGCGCTCTACAGCGTCGCCCGGTCGGTCACCGAAGCGCTGGTGACGGTCGTCGCCGAGGAGGGCCTCGACGCGACCACCTTCTTCGCCCAGAACGACGGCACCCTGATGTCGCTCGACTACGCCGCGCAGTACCCCGTGCTCACGATCGGATCGGGCCCCGCGAACTCCATCCGCGGCGCCGCGTACCTCTCGGGCCACGACGACGCGATCGTGATCGACGTGGGCGGCACGACCTCTGACCTCGGCGTGGTCGTGGGTGGATTCCCCCGCGAGTCGACGCTGCCGCGCGAGATCGGCGGGGTGCGCACGAACTTCCGGATGCCCGACATCCTCAGCGTCGGCATCGGCGGCGGCACGATCGTCGACGTCGCCTCGGGCCGCGTCGGCCCGGACTCGGTCGGCTACCGCATCGACCGGGAGGGTCTGCTGTTCGGCGGCTCCACCCCGACGCTGACGGATGCCGCGGCCCTCGCCGGCAGCCCCGTCGCCGGACGCACGCTGCCCGGGCTGTCGCCGCAGGTGACCGAGGCGCTCGAGCAGGCGCTCGCGAAGGTCGCCGATCGCCTCGACGAGGCCGTCGAACGCCTCTCCCTCGGCCGCATGGACATCCCCCTCGTCGTCGTCGGCGGCGGCGGATTCCTCGTGCCCGACAGCCTCGCGAGCGCCGGCAGCATCCTGCGTCCCGACCACGGCGGCGTCGCCAACGCCGTCGGCGCGGCGATCTCGCTCGCCGGCGGCCGAGCCGATCAGATGGCCCCGATGGGCGATCGCGACCAGGCGATCGAGCAGGCATCCGAAGCCGCCATCGCGAAGGCGATCCAGGCCGGCGCCGACCCGCTGCAGGTGTCGATCGTCGAGGTCCTCGAGACGCACGTGCCCTACACCGCCCAGCCCACCGTCAACGTGACGGTCAAGGCCGCGGGCCCGCTCGCGCGGCTCTCGGCCGAGGTTCCGGTCCGCTGACCGGAAGAAGAAGACCACAGCATCCGCAGCTCCACCCCCTCACCCGAAATCAGGAGATCGCTATGAAACGCAGTACCGCAGTACCCGTGGCCGCCGTTCTCTCTGCGCTTGCGCTGACACTGACGTCCTGCGCGGGCTCGAACGATCAGTCCGCGCCCGCCGAGGGCGACTACGTCTCCGGTGGCACCTTCGTGACCGCCGTCGGCGACGACCCGGGCGACCTGAACCCGCTCAAGGCCGTCTCGCCCGACACGTTCGCGGTCGTCAGCCTCGCCTACGAATCGCTGATCGCCGTCACCGACGAGGGAGACCTCGTGCCCTGGCTCGCCGAGAGCTGGGAGGAGACGGGCACCGAGGTCGTCTTCACCCTCAAGGACGGCATCACCTGCACCGACGGGTCGGAGTTCACGGCGCAGACCGTCGCCGACAACCTCAACTACAACGCCGACCCCGCCAACGCGACCTTCTCGTACGGCTCGGTCATCGACGAGACGATCTCGGCCACGGCCGACGGTAACGTCGTGACGGTGACGAGCACCGAGAACAACCCGTTCCTGGCCGTCAACGTCGGCACCATCATGCTGGTCTGCGACGCCGGCCTCGCCGACCCGACCACGCTGTCGGACGCGACCGATGGCACCGGACTCTTCGGGCTGAGCGACGTCAAGCCGGGCGACACCTACACGTTCACCAAGCGCGACGACTACACGTGGGGTCCCGACGACGTGACGAGCGAGACCGTCGGTCTGCCCGACACGATCCAGGCGCGCGTCGTCACCGATGAGAGCACGGCCGCCAACCTGCTCGTCTCCGGCGAGATCAACGCGGCGACGATCTCGGGCGCGGACCGTGCCCGTCTCGACGGCGCCGGACTCACCCACTCGGGTGTGCGCAACCCCGTCGGCATGATCCTCTTCAACGAGAAGGAGGGGCGTCCGTTCTCCGACCCGCTCGTGCGCGAGGCGCTGTCGATCGCGATCGACCGCGACGAGGTCGGCACGGTGATCGCCGACGGCGAGGCACTGGAGTCCGTCTCACTGGTGACCAAGAACCCGCTGCTCTGCGTCGCCGACGGCCCGAAGTGGGAGCTGCCCGACACCGACCTCGACCGGGCGGCCGAGCTGCTCGACGAGGCCGGCTGGACGGTCGGCTCCGACGGCACGCGCACCAAGGACGGCCAGCCGCTGACCATCAAGTTCGTCTACAACGCCCCCACCTCGACGCACGCGGCCGCGGCCGAGCTCGTCAAGGAGACGTGGGACGAGCTGGGCGTGACGACCGAGCTGTTCGCGAACGACGCGGCGGCCTGGTCGGAGCAGCTCTGGTCGACCTTCGACTGGGACACGGGCTGGGTGCAGGTGGCACCGGGCGGCCCGGTCGTGCTGTCGACGTTCTTCGACGGCGCCACCCCCGACCAGGGCGGTCTGAACTTCATGTGGGTCGACAACCCCGAGTACTCCGCTCTCGCCGCCGAGGCCTCGAGCGCGAGCCCCGAGGAGACCTGCGGCATCTGGCAGGACGCCGAGGCCGAGCTCATCAACCGCTTCGACGTGTTCCCGGTGACCGACAACATCCTGCCGACCTACCAGTCGGGCGCGGTGTTCGAGCAGCCGAACTTCATCCAGCCGACCTCGATCCGGATGCTGGGCTGACATGACGACGACTCCTCCTCCCGCGACCGCCGAGGTGGTCGACACCACCACGGCCGCCCTGGCGGCGCGGGTGGAGGAGCGCCGCCTGCGTCGGGGGCTCTCCCCGCGCACCGCGTTCCTGCTCCGCCGCCTCGGCCGGCTCGTGATCTCACTGGCCGTGGTGATCGTCGCGTCGTTCCTGCTCATGTACCTCGTGCCCGGCGACCCCGTGCGCGCGGCGCTGGGTCAGAGCGCGACACCGCAGCTCGTCGAGGCGACCCGCACCCAGCTCGGCCTCGACCGGCCGATGTGGGAGCAGTTCTTCCGCTTCATCGGCGGTCTCTTCACGGGCGACCTCGGCACCTCGGTGCGGTTGCAGCGACCGGTGGCGGACGTGCTCGCGCAGCGCTTCCCGACCACGCTGCTGCTCGCGGTGCTCGCCTTCATCATCGCCGTGATCGGGGCGCTGCCCGCCGGCATCGGCGCGGCGGTGCTCGCGCGCTCCGGCCGTCGCCGCGGCCTGTCGATGACGCTGTCGGCCGTGCTCGGCATCCTGATCGCCGTCCCGAGCTTCCTCGTGGCGGTCGGTCTCATCTCGCTGTTCGCGGTGCAGCTCGGCTGGCTGCCGGCGGCGGGATGGGGAAAGCCGGCGGATGCCGTGCTGCCGGTCATCGCCCTCGCGATCGGCCCGATGGCGTACCTCGTGCGCATCGTGCAGGTCGAGATGCTGGCGGTGCTCGACACCACCTACATGACCACCGCCCGGGCCAAGCGCCTGCCGCGGCACCTGATCCACCTGCGGCACGCGCTGCCGAACATCGTCACCGCATCGCTCACCGTCGGCGGGCTCATCCTCGCCGGCCTCACCGCCGCGACCGTGCTCATCGAGACCGTGTTCGCGATCCCCGGACTCGGCACCATCATGGTCTCGTCGGTCGGGGCCAAGGACTACCCGATGGTGCAGGGCGTCGTCATCGTCTACGCGCTCATCGTGCTCGGCGTGAACCTCGTCGTCGACGTCATCCTCGCCACCATCGATCCGCGCTCGTCGATCACGGAGGGCTGAGACATGTCCGTGCGCAAGAAACTCCTCAACGCCACCGCGATCTCCGCCCTCGCCGGCAGCGCGCTCCTGGTGTTCCTCGCCGTCGCCGGTCCCACGATCTGGGGCCCGGCCGCCGACACCACCGATGTCTCCTCGCGGCTGCTCGGCGCGAGCGCGGCGCACCCGTTCGGCACCGACGAGCTGGGCCGCGACATCCTCGCCCGCGTGCTCACCGCGACGCGCCTCACGCTTCTGCTCACGCTCGGCGCCACGGCGATCGCGCTCGCCGGCGGCATCGTGTTCGGTCTCGTCGCGAGCATCCTGCCCAAGTACCCGCGGCGCTGGTTCACGGGCCTCCTCGACATCCTGCTCGCGTTCCCCTGGCTGCTGATGGTGCTGTTCTTCACCGTCATCTGGGGCGCGACGGCGACCGGGGCGATGCTCGCGATCGGCTTCGCCGGCATCCCCTCGTTCGCCCGTCTCGTGTACAACCTCGCCTCCTCCGTGTCGGGCCGCGACTACGTGCGGGCCGCCCGCGTGGTGGGCGTCGGGCCGGTCGGCATCCTGCTGCGGCACGTGCTGCCGAACATCGCCAACCCGTTCTTCGTGAACGCCGCCGCGACCGCGAGCGTCACGCTGCTGTCGTTCGCCGGTCTCTCGTTCCTCGGCCTCGGGGTGCAGGCGCCCGCGTACGACTGGGGGCGGATGCTGCAGGAGGGCATTCTGCGCATCTACGTGAACCCGCTCGCGGCGATCGGCCCCGGCATCGCGATCGTGCTCGCGGGTCTCGTCTTCACGCTGCTCAGCGAAGCCGTCGCCGGCAGCCGCGGCTCGGGCTTCCGCGCCGTCGCCGCCCGGGCCGCCGGCGGGGTGACGATCACCTCGCGCCGACGCAACCCGGCCCCGGCCGCCGCGGCGCCCGAGAGCGACGTGGTCGCCGAGATCACCGACCTGCACGTCGCCTTCCCCACCGCCGACGGCGGCGTGGTCGAGCGGGTGCGCGGCGTCGACCTGCGGGTCGCCCGGGGAGAGATCGTCGGCATCGTCGGCGAATCCGGGTCGGGCAAGTCGCTCACCGCGATGGCGCTCGCCGGACTCCTCGGCGACGACGCGATCATCACGACCTCGGCGCACCGCTTCGACGACCTCGACATGACCGGGCAGCTGACGGCATCCGATCGTGCCCGCCTGGGCGTCGAGCTCGGCATGATCTTCCAGGACCCGCTCACCTCGCTGAACCCCGCGCTCACCATCGGGCGCCAGCTCAGCGAGGTGCCCGAGGTGCACATGGGCATGCGCCCGAAGGAGGCGCGCGTGCGCGCCGCCGACGCGCTGACCGCCGTCGGGATCCCGGATGCCGCGAACCGGCTGAAGCAGTACCCGCACGAGTTCTCGGGCGGCATGCGTCAGCGGGCCATGATCGGCATGGCGCTCACCGGCAAGCCGCGGCTGATCATCGCCGACGAGCCCACCACCGCACTCGATGTGACCGTGCAGCGCCAGGTGATGGGCGTGCTGCACCGGGCGCAGGAGGAGACGGGAGCGGCGATCGTGTTCATCTCGCACGACATCGCCCTCGTCTCGGCGTTCTGCGACCGGGTCATCGTGATGAAGGACGGGCGGGTCGTCGAGGCGCTCTCGGCCGGCCGCATCCGGCAGGACGCGCAGCATCCGTACACGCAGGCGCTCATCGCGTGCCTCCCCGACATGACGAGCGACCGCACGCAGCCGCTGCCGGTGATCCCGCCGGAGCTGATGCCCGAGGCGTTGGACGACTCCGCGCCGACGGAGGAGCCGTCGGATGCCCGCGAGGGCTCCCACGACGGAGCTCACGAGAAGGAGGTGCCGGTGTGAACGCGCTCGAGATCACGGACCTGAGTGTCCGCTACGGCCGTACCCGCGTGGTCGAACGGGTGAGCCTGTCGGTGCCGAAGGGCCGCACGGTCGGACTCGTCGGCGAATCCGGGTCGGGCAAGAGCACGATCGCGGCCGCCGCCGTCGGTCTCGTGCGCCCCGAATCCGGATCGATCCGCGTCGACGGCGTCGAGACGGCCACCGGTGGGGCGGCCGCACGCCGCGCACGCCGCCGCATGCAGCTCGTCTTCCAGGACCCGTTCTCGGCCCTCGACCCGCTCATGCCCATCGGCGACTCGATCGCCGAGGCCCTGCGCGCCACCGGCCGCCGCTGGACCCGCGCCGAGCGCATCGCCCGCGTGCGCGAACTGCTCGCCCAGGTGCACCTCGACCCCGACCGCGCGGGGGAGCGGCCCGGCGCCTTCTCGGGCGGCCAGCGCCAGCGCATCACGATCGCGCGCGCCCTCGCGGGCGAGCCCTCGGTGCTCATCGCCGACGAGGTCACCAGCGCCCTCGACGTCTCGGTGCAGGGCGCGATCCTCAACCTGCTGCGCGAGGTGCAGCAGGAACTGGGGCTGTCGATGCTGTTCATCTCGCACAACCTCGCGGTCGTGCGGTACATCAGCGACGAGGTGTGCGTGATGCGACATGGCAAGCTGGTCGAGGCCGGGCCGACCGAAGCACTGCTCGCGAACCCCGCCGACCCCTACACGGTGGACCTGCTCGACGCGGTCCCCGTTCTCGGCGAGAGGATGCAGTTCTGATGGGTTCCGGTTCGGACGCGGGTTCTGGTTTCGACGGCGGGTTCGGGGGTGCGGCGGAAGAACTGCGCGCGCACCTCACGGCCGTGCGGCGCGAGCTGCACGGGGCGGTCGAGATCGGACTCGACCTGCCGAACACGCAGGCGATCCTGCTGCGCGAGCTCGAGGGTCTCGGACTCGAGATCACCGTCGGGCAATCGCTGTCGTCGATCACCGCCGTGCTGCGCGGCGGGCGTCCGGGCCCGGTGGTGCTGCTGCGTGGCGACATGGACGGACTGCCCATCACCGAGGCATCCGGTCTGCCGTTCGCCTCGACCTCGGGAGCGATGCACGCCTGCGGCCACGACCTGCACATGGCCGGAGTGCTCGGTGCCGTGCGGCTGCTGGTCGCCCGCCGAGACGAACTCCCCGGCACGGTCGTCTTCATGTTCCAGCCCGGTGAGGAGGGGCAGGCCGGCGGCCGCATCATGATCGAGGAGGGCGTGCTCGACGCCGCCGGGGCGCGGCCGGTCGCGGCGTACGCGATCCACGTCGACAGCGCCACCCCGCGCGGACAGCTCGTCACCCGCGAGGGCGCGATGATGGCGAGCGCCAGCGCGCTGCGCCTGACCCTGCACGGCACCGGCGGCCACGCCGCCTTCCCGCAGCTCGGTATCGACCCGGTGCCGGTGGCGGCGCAGCTCATCCTCGCGGTGCAGACCTTCGCCGCACGCCGCCTGCCCGCCACCGACCAGGCCGTGATCTCGATCACGCGCCTGAGCAGCGACTCCGAGGCGAGCAACGTGCTGGCGGCGACCGTCTCGCTCGAGGCCAACATCCGCACCCTGTCGATGCAGACCCTCGACACGGTGCGCGAGCAGCTGCCGGTGATGCTGGCGGGGATCGCCGAGGCCAACGGATGCCGGTTGGAGTCGGAGTTCATCGCCTCGTACCCCGTGACCTACAACGACCCCGCCGAGACCCGCGAGGTGCTGGAGGTGCTCGACGAGCTCGTCGGGGAGGAGCGCGTGACCCGGCTCGCGGCGCCGTCGATGGCATCCGAGGACTTCTCGTACGTGCTGCAGGAAGTGCCCGGCGCCCTCGTGTTCGTCGGTGCCGCCCCTGACTCGGGTCCGATGCCGCTGCACTCCGAGCAGGCGATCTTCGACGACGAGGTGCTTCCGCTGCAGGCATCCGTCCTCGCCGAGCTCGCCTGGCGCCGGTTGCTGCGCGGCTGAGGCCGCATCTCGTGGGGGACGCTTCGACAGGCTCAGCGACCCAGATTTCGCCGCACCCGTAACTGGGTCCCTGAGCCTGTCGAAGGGCCCCGCGGAACGGCTAGCCGTCGGCCCGCACCAGGCTTCCCGTCTCGGCATCCGTCGGGCCGAAGAGTGTGAGGGCGACCTCGGGCCCGTCGACGATCGCGCCATCCGACGTCGTGAGCCACGGGACGACGCCCTCGGGGCATCCGGCCTCCGTGCTCGACGTGAACTCCAGGCCGATCGTTCCCCCGTTCGGCCCGACCCACGTTCCGGAGTGCGAGTTGCATCCGTCGAAGGCGACCAGCGTGCCGTCGGCGCTGAGCGTCAACGTGACCGCCGCGTCGTCGGGCGACACCCACTCGCCCAGGAAGTGTTCGGATGCCGCGGCGGACGACGGTGTCGGCGAGGCCGGGGCGCTCGATGTCGTGGGAGCCGGGTCGGTGGCCGTGCATGCGACCAGGGTGGTGAGGGCGACGAGTCCCAGCGACATCCCGACCCCGTGTCGCATTCGTCGCGTTCGCTGGCTCATCGGCATCCTCTCCTGCCTCGAAGCCTCCCAGGCCGTCCCGAGGCACACAAGCCCCGCGGTGCCGCGCCCCGCAGCGGAGGAGATCTCGCGCAACGCAGGATCGAATCGAGCGGATGCTCCTGCGGAACGCGAGTTCTCCTCCGCTGTGTGCGGCCCTTCGTCTCGCTCCGCTCGCTCAGGAACCGGTTCCTGAGCGAGGAGCGCAGCGACGAGACGAAGGGCCCGCGGATGCCGTGGCTGGAAGCGCCATACGGAGACCACAGGTGTATGCGTCTGAGACATAGGCCCGTGCCTCCCGCCCTGACAGGCTGATCCCTGGCCGGCGTCAGCGGAGACGCCGCGGAAAGGGAACCCCATGACCTCGGCATCCACCGCCCGGCGCGACGCACCTCCCGCGGAGCGCTCGCAGATCCGCACGATCGTCGCATCGAGCGTCGTCGGCACGACCGTCGAGTGGTTCGACTTCTTCGCCTACTCGACGGCGGCGGCGCTGATCCTCAACAGCCTGTTCTTCCCCGACTACGACCCGCTCGTCGGCACGATCCTGGCGTTCGGCGGTATCGCTGTGGGGTACTTCGGCCGCCCGCTCGGGTCGATCGTGTTCGGGCACTTCGGCGATCGCATCGGACGCAAGCGGATGCTCGTCATCTCGCTCGTCCTCATGGGCGTCGCCACCTTCCTCATCGGTCTCCTGCCCACGTACGCCGCGATCGGGGTCGCTGCCCCGATCCTGTTGATGGTGCTGCGTTTCGTGCAGGGCTTCGCTCTCGGCGGCGAGTGGGGCGGTGCGGTCCTGCTCGTCGTCGAGCACGCCGAGCCGCGTCGTCGCGCGTTCCTCGGCAGCTTCCCGCAGGTGGGACTCGCGCTGGGGCTGACGCTGTCGACCCTGGTGTTCCTGCCGCTGGTCGCGCTCCCCGGCGACGCCTTCCAGGCGTGGGGCTGGCGGGTGCCGTTCCTCATCAGCGCGGTGCTGGTGCTGGTGGGCCTGTTCATCCGTCTGAAGATCAGTGAGACCCCCGAGTTCGAGAAGATGCGCGACGCCGGCAAGGCCGCCCGCGTGCCGCTCTGGGAGACCCTCAAGACCCACCCGGGCCAGGTCGTCTTCGCGGCCCTCAGCTTCGCCGTCATCGGCGCGGTCTTCTACATGCTGTTCACCTTCAGCCTCACCTACGGCACCCAGTTCGTCGGGCACACGCAGCCCGAGATGCTCACGATCGCGACGATCTGCTCCCTGCTGGCGTTGGTCGGGCTCCCGCTCGCGGGATGGCTCGCCGACCGCTTCGGCGTCGCGAAGGTCTTCGCCTCCGGCACGATCCTCTCGGTGCTCCTCGCGTTCCCGGCGTTCTGGCTGATCGACACCGGCAGCCTCGCCGCCGCATACGTCGCCTACATCGCGACGACGATCGGCTTCTGCGCGACCTACGGCACCCTCGGCGTGCTTTACGCACAGGCGTTCGACGTGCGCATCCGCTACACGGGCATGTCGCTCGCGCTCGGCATCGGCACGATCGTGGGCTCGGCGTTCGTGCCGATCATCTACCTCGAGCTGCTCGACGTGTTCGGCGGCTCGTGGGCGATCGCCCTCTACATGGTCGTCGCGGGCATCGTCACCCTCGTCTCGGTCACCCTGCTCCACCGCCTCTCGCGTCGCGCCGCTGCGCGTGCCGCCGCTCCCGCCCCGGAAGGATCCTCTCGATGATCGATGACGCCACCCGCGCCCTGCTCGCCGGACTCGGAGGAGTGGATGCCGCTCCCGGCTCACTCGCGGGGGTGGTGGTGGTCGACGTCACACGCGTCGTCGCCGGGCCCTACTGCTCGATGATCCTGGCCGACCTGGGCGCGACGGTCATCAAGGTCGAGAACCCCGGCGACCCCGACTACACGCGCACCTTCCCGCCGATGCTGCCGCGCGAGGATGCGGAGCCGCTGAGCGGATTCTTCGCGCAGTACAACCGCAACAAGCTGGGCGTGACGCTGAACCTGAAGAGCCCGGGTGCCGCCGAGGTGCTCGACCGGCTCGTCGAGCACGCCGACGTGCTCGTCGAGAACTTCCGCCCCGGCACGATGGACCGTCTCGGGCACGGCTACGAGCGTCTGCGTCGGGTGAACCCGAAGCTCGTGTACGCGGCGCTCAGCGGCTACGGCCAGTCGGGTCCGTACCGGCTGCGCCCCGCCTACGACAACAGCGCGCAGGCCACCGGCGGACTGTGGTCGATGAACGGTGAGGCCGGTGGCCCGCCCACCCGTGTGGGCACGATCATCGGCGACCTCGCGGCCAGCCTCTACGGCGTGATCGGGGTGCTCGCGGCGCTCCGGCACGCCGAGCAGACGGGCGAGGGGCAGCTCGTCGACATCTCGCAGCAGGACTCCGTCCTCACCCTCACCGAGAACGCCGTCGTGTCGTACACGGTCGACGGTGTCGTGCCGAAGCCCCTCGGCAATCAGCATCCGTTCGTGCGCCCGTACGAGCTGTTCCCGTGCGCCGACGGCTTCGTGTTCTTCGGCGGATACACCGACAAGTTCTGGCGCATCTCGTGCGAGACGTTCGGCAGCCCGGCCGACTGGGACGACAACCCCGACCTGCACGGTATGGCCACCCGCTTCGATGCCGAGGTCTACCAGGAGAGGGTGAAGCCGATGGTGGTGCGCTGGTTCGCCGACCGCACCAAGGCCGAGCTCGAGGCGCTCGCCGGAGACCTCGTGCCGCTGAGCGCGGTGAAGGACATCGGCGAGGTGGTCGAGGATCCGCAGATCGCCGCGCGCGGCATGATCGTCGACAACGACTACCCGGGCCACGGGTCGCTGCGCACCTTCGGGTCGCCGGTGAAGCTCGATCGCACTCCCGCGCAGACCGCGGGGCTCGCGCCCGACATGGGTGAGCACACCGATCGGGTGCTGGGAGAGTTCCTCGGCTACTCGGCCGACGAGGTCGCCGCGCTGCGCACGGGAGGCACGATCTGATGGGCATCCGTCTCGACCGCACGGATGGCATCGGCGTCATCACGATCGACCGCCCCGAGAAGCTCAACGCACTGACGCTCGCGATGTACGACGAACTCGGCGCCGCGTTCGCGGAGGTGCAGGGCGACCCGCGCATCGGCGTCGCGGTGCTGACGGGGGCGGGGGAGCGCGCGTTCTGCGTCGGCGCCGATCTGGGCGAATCGATCCCGGCGCTCACCGAGGAGCGCTTCGACATCAGCGAGTGGGATGCCGCGCACCAGAAGCACTCGACGCTCGAGAAGCCGGTGGTCGCCGCGATCAACGGCCTCTGCCTCGGCGGCGGGTTCGAGATCATGCTATCGACCGACATCCGTCTCGCCTCCGCCGATGCCCAGTTCGCGCTGCCCGAGACCGGTGTCGGCGTCGTGCCGGCCGGAGGCACGCTCGTGCGGCTCATCCGGCAGATCCCCTACGCGTTCGCGATGGACCTCATGCTGCGCGGCGACCGGATCGACGCCGAGACCGCGCTGCGGTACGGGCTCGTGAACCGGGTGGTCGAGGCATCCGCTCTGCACGACGAGGCGATCGCCGTCGCCGAGCAGCTGCTGACGAAGAGCGCCACGGCGCTGGCGACCGTGAAGCGGGCCGTGCGTGCGCTCGCCGACCTGCCCGAGTCGGAGGCGTTCCGCCTCGAGGCGGTGCTGGGCCAGCAGGCGTTCGCGAGCGACGACGCCCGCGAGGGACTCGCCGCCTTCGCCGAGCGCCGCCCCCCGCGGTTCCCGTCGCGGGGCGCATGACTGGTCCCTGAGCCCGTCGAAGGGCCCGTTCGCATGACTGGGTCCCTGAGCCTGTCGAAGGGTCCCACCCGCATGACTGGGTCCCTGAGCCTGTCGAAGGGTCCCACCCCGAGCGAGTGGGCGTGGGAAGGTGGGGGTGAGAGGAGCCTCATGGTCGAGAACACCGCGTCCGCGCTCGTGCGCGAGGTCGTCGCGGCCGCGCGCGCCGAGCCGGGGGAGCGGATGCTCGCGCTCACGCAGTTGCTCACCGAGGCGGATGCCGCGGCATCCGATGTCGAGGAGATCCTCGCCGCGGTGCAGGAGTCGCAGCAGCAGACCGCGCGGCTGCGGAGACGCACCGTCGAACTCGAGGCCCTGTTCTCGACCGCGCGCGAACTCGTGCGACTGCAGGACGTGACCGATGTGCTGCGCCGCCTGGTTCAGCGCGCGCACGAGCTCATGGGCACCGACGTCACGTACCTCTCGGAGGTCGACAACGCGCAGGGCGATCTGCGCGTGCGGTATTCGGCGGGCACGGTGACCCCGGAGTTCCGCGACCTGCTCGTGCCCGCCGGGTACGGCCTCGCGAGCCTGGTCGCCGACTCCCGCGAACCGGTCTGGGTGCGCGAGTACACGCGCATGGCGGATGCTCCGCACGACCCCTCCATCGACGATGCGGTCGCGCGCGAGGGGCTCGTCTCGTTCCTCGGCGTGCCGCTGGCCGTCGGCGACGAGGTGCTCGGAGCGCTGTTCGCCTGCAACCGGTTCGCCCACGACTTCACGCCCGACCAGGTGCTGCTGCTCTCGGCGTTCGCCGACCATGCCGCCGCCGTGCTGCACAGCGCCCGCGTGCTGGCCGAGAGCGCGGCCGCCCGCGCCCGCGCAGAAGAGGCGTACGGCGAGCTCGAGCGCCACCTCGCGGCGACGCAGATCGTCGGCGGCATCCATGAAGAGCTCACCGCCGCCGTGGTCTCGGGCGCGACCCTGATCGATCTCGTCGCGACGGTGTCGGATCGCCTCGGGCGGCGCGTGCGCGCGGTCGACGAGACGGGGCTTCCCCTCGATACGGGAGCGGACGCCCGTGCGGGCCTGCCGCGCCGCCGACCGCTCACCGATGCGATCCGGGAGAGCCGGGCGAGCGGGCATGCGGTCGCGGTGGTCGACGGGGAGCGCCGGTGGCTGGTGGTCGCGATCCTCGGTGTCGACCGGGTGCTCGGTGCGATGGTCGCCGATGACGAGGACGCCGTGCCCGACGACGTCGCCCGCCCCACGCTCGAGCGCGCCGCGCAGGTCGCCGCCCTCGTCTCCTTCAAACGCGATGCCGTCTCGGCGATCCGCGCCGAGCGCCGTGCACGCGTGCTCGGTGCGGTGCTCGACGGTTCGGCCGAGGCATCCGCTCTCTCCGCCGAGGTCGCGCGCCCGCTCGTCGGCGCGGCCGCGATCGACGTGCGCGGGCGCGAGGGTGCGCTGACGGTGGCCGCGGATGCCGTCGGCGACCACGGCCTCGTCACGGTGCGCGAACACGGGCTCGTGGTCGCGTGGACGGCATCCGTCGACGGGCCCGGGCCCGGGCCCGGGGCCGGGGCCGGGGCTGGCGGGGCCGGTCTCGTGGCCGCGACCGAGCGGGTGCGGCGGATCCTCGCCGAGAAGCTCGACGATCCGTCGGTCACCGCGGTCGTCGGCGCGACGGTCGACGGGGTGCCGGCGCTGCGCGCGTCGGTCGAGCGTGCCGTGCGCGATCTGCGGTTCCTGGGGCCGCTCGGGGTGTCGGGGGCGACCGTGCGGTCGGACGACTTCGCGCCGTATCACGTGCTCTCCTCGGGGGAGCCGGAGGCCGCGGCCCGATTCGTCGACGGGATGCTCGGGCCGGTGCGCGCGTGGGACGAACGGCGCGGCACGGCGCTCGTCGACACCCTCGTCGCCTACTTCGACGCGGGGGAGAGCCGCCAGGGGGCGGCGACCGCGCTGCGCGTGCACACGAACACGGTGCAGCAGCGGCTCGACCGGATCTGGACGCTGCTCGACGGCGACCCCGCGGATGCCGAGTACCGGTTCCGCCTGCAGGCCGCCGTGCGACTCGAGCGCCTCCGGCGGGAGTTGCTCGGGGGCTGAGGGGGTCGTGCGTGGGGGACGCTTCGACAGGCTCAGCGACCCAGTGCTCAGCATCGACTCCGAAACTGGGTCCCTGAGCCTGTCGAAGGGACCCGCCCCGCAAATGCCGCGAGCCTATCGGAACGGATGCCGCAACTCACCCGTGTGACGCAATCTGACGCACGGTTTCGCCCTGTGTAGCCCGGGGCGACCGGCATCCGCGGGCATGGATAGCGTCGGAAGCCCGTGCCGACCCGAGAGGACCCATCGTGGCATCCGGAATCCCCCGTCGCCTCGGCGCTGCCGTCGCAGCAGCCGTCGTCATCGCTCTGACCCTGACCGCCTGCGCCTCGGCCGCCCCCGAGTCCTCGGGTGGCGACGGCGAGCCCGTCACCGGCGGCGACCTCGTCGTCGCGGCCCGCTCCGAACCGCCGCAGCTCAACCCGCTCGTCGACCAGATGGGCGGCGCGCACGTGCTGACCCCGGTCGTCGACTCCCTCGTGTGGGACAACGGCGACGGCACCTACGGCACGTGGCTCGCGACCGACTGGGAGGTGTCCGACGACGCACGCGTGTACACGTTCACGCTGCGCGACGACGTGACCTTCCACGACGGCACCCCGTTCGACGCCGAGGCCGTGAAGGTCAACTTCGATTACGTCGCCGACCCGGCCAACAAGTCCACGGGTTCGGTCGCGAAGCTGGGCCCGACGGCCGAGGTGCTCGACGAGTACACCGTGCGCATCACGCTCGAGCAGCCGGAGTCGAGCTTCCTCACGCTGATCGCCGCCCCGTACTTCGGCATCGTGTCGCCGACACAGCTGCTCGACGACCCCGACTCGCTCGCGTCGACCGTGGTCGGCACCGGTCCGTTCGTGTTCGACGAGTGGGTCAAGGGCCAGAGCATCAGCTACGTGCGCAACGACGACTACGACTGGGGCCCGGAGGGCACCCACGAGGGCGCCGCCTACCTCGACAAGATCACCTACCGCTTCCTGCCCGAGGACCAGACGCGCTACAACGCGCTGCTCACGGGCGAAGCCGACATCGTCGACTACATCGCTCCCGAGTACGCCGAAGAGGTCAAGGCCGACGACCGCTACGAGTCCGACGAGTTCCTGCTGCCGGGTGTCGGCTTCACGCTGCACCTGAACACGCGCACCGCGCCGTTCGACGACGTCAACGTGCGTCGCGCGCTGCTCACGGGCATCGACCGCGAGGCGATCGTCAAGAGCGCGACCTTCGGCGCGTACCCCGTGCAGGAGTACCTGGCGACGACGACGCCCGACTACAAGACCGACCTCGAGAACGTCATCGAGTTCGACGCGGATGCCGCGGGCGCGCTGCTCGACGAGGCCGGCTGGACGGGAACGGATGCCGACGGCTACCGCACCAAGGACGGCGAGCGCCTGAGCACCACCGTGCCCTACGCCGACAACGACCAGCTCGCCCAGCGCACGCTGGAGCAGGTGCAGATCGACGCGAAGGAGCTCGGCTTCGAGCTCGTGCTGCAGCCGGTTCCGGCGGCGGACTTCTCGCAGCGCCTCTACACCGGCGAGTACGGCATCATGCCGTCGTTCCAGTCGGAGGCGACCGGCATGCAGCTGTGGCGCCTCTACGGCGGCGACAACGTGTCGGACGGTTCGTCGATCGGCTCGAACGCATCGTTCCTGGCGGACGCCGAGCTCGACGGCATCCTGGCCCAGGCGCGCGCCAGCGCCGACCCGGCCGCCCGCGCCGACTTCTACGGCCAGGCGCAGGAGCTGCTGCCCTCGCTCGCCCCGTCGATCCCGCTGTACTCGCGGGCCCGCGTGGTGGCGTGGCAGCCGAACGTGCACGGCGTCGCGTGGGACTACGCGTGGCCGCAGCCGTACCTGTTCGACGCCTGGAAGAACTGAGTCTCGCGGGGTGACCGCCCTGGGATGCTTCGACAGGCTCAGCAACCCAGGGCGGTCGCTCTCCCTGAGCTTGTCGAAGGGTCCCGCCCCGGTACTGGGTCCCTGAGCTTGTCGAAGGGTCCCGCCCCGGTACTGGGTCCCTGAGCTTGTCGAAGGGTCCCGCCCCGAGACGCACACGGAGGAGGAACGACATGAGCACGGTCTGGCGAGTACTGCGCCGTCTCGGCGTGAGCCTGATCACGCTGTGGGGTGCGGCGACCCTCACGTTCTTCGCGCTGCGGCTCGTGCCGGTCGACCCGGCCTTCGCGATCCTCGGCGCCGGTCAGCAGCAGGTCGACATCAGCCCCGAGGTTCTCGCCGTCGTGCGGCAGGAGTACCACCTCGACGAGCCGCTGATCGTGCAGTACTTCCTCTACCTCGGTCGTCTGCTGCGCGGAGACCTCGGCATGTCGTACGTGCAGGAGCAACCGGTCGCCCCGCTGCTCGCCGCGCAGGCGGGTCCGACGATCGCCCTCGCGCTCGCCGCGATCGTGCTCGCCGTCGTGATCTCGCTCGCCGGCGGTGTGCTGACCGCCGGTCGCCGCCTGCCCAGCTGGATCTCCTCGGGCGTCGAACTGGTGCTCGCGTCGACCCCGGTGTTCTGGCTCGGCTTCGTGCTGATGCTGGTGTTCGCCGTGTGGCTGCGCGCGCTCCCCATCCTCGACAGCGGTGATCTGCGCTCGCTCGTCCTCCCCGCCCTCACCCTCGCGCTGCCGACGGCCGCCCTGCTGCTGCAGGTGCTGCGGCAGTCGCTCGACGACGCGCTCGAGCAGCCCTTCATCCTCTCGGCCCGTGCGCGCGGTCTCGGGTCGCTCGCCGTGACCGTGCGGCACGCGCTCCGCCACGCCGCGGTGCCGTACCTGACCATGCTCGGGTTCTCGTTCGGGGCCCTGCTCGGTGGCGCCGCGATCACCGAGACCCTGTTCAGCCGTCCGGGGCTCGGGCGCCTGCTCGTCGACTCGGTGGCCTCGCAGGACATCCCGGTCGTGATCGGCGTCGTCCTCGTCGGCACCGCCGTGTTCATCCTCGTGAACACGCTCGTCGACCTGTCGTACGCGCTCGTCGATCCGCGGGTGCGCGACGCCGACCGCGTGATCGCCCCGTCGAAGGACGACGCCGCCGCTGCGGCATCCGAACCTACGGGCGCCGACCGAACGGAGGCCACCGCATGAGCGGGGGAGTCGTCGCCGAGGCCGTCACCGCCCGGCAGCACGTGCGCTGGCGCGGCTGGGTGCGCCTGGCCGCCGACATCGGCACACTGCTGTGCGCGCTGGTGCTGGTGCTGTTCGTGCTCGCCGCGCTGTGGCCGCAGCTGCTCACCGGGCAGGACCCGCTCGCCGCCGATCGGGCGTTGATCCTCGCGCCTCCGGGGCCGGGGCATCCGCTCGGCACCGACGAGATCGGACGCGACGTCTACGCGCGCATCGTCTTCGGTGCGCGCAGCTCGCTCGTGCTCGGGTTCGGTGCCGTCGTCATCTCGCTCCTCTTCGGGACGATCCTCGGCCTCGTCGCCGGGCTGTCGAACCGGGTGATCTCGACCGTGACGCTGCGGCTCACCGACATCGGAGCGGCATTCCCCGAGCTCGTGCTCGCGATCCTCATCCTGGCGCTCTTCGGTGGAGGGCTCGCCACCGCCACCATCGCGATCGGCATCGCCGGCATCCCGTACTACGTGCGCGTCGTGCGCGGGGAGACGCTGCGCGTGCGCACCTCGACCTTCATCGAGGCCTCCCGAGGCATGGGGCTGTCGCGCGCCCGCGTGCTCGGACGTCACCTGCTGCCGAACGCCGTGCGCCCGGTCGTCGTGATCGCCACGATCGGCCTCGGCGGTGCGACGCTCACCGGCGCCGCCCTGTCGTTCCTCGGTCTCGGCAGCCCGCCGCCCACTCCCGAATGGGGTTCGATGCTCTCGAACGCGCGCAACTTCCTCACGCTGGGGTGGTGGGCCGCGGTGTTCCCCGGTCTCGCGATCACCCTGTTCGTCATCAGCACGACCGTGCTCGGTCGTCGCCTGCAGGCACGTCTGGAGGGTCGCGGATGAACGCGCTGATCCGGGTCGAGGGCCTGACCGTGTCGTTCGGAGGCCGCACGGCCGTCGAGGGTGTCGGTTTCGAGATCGGCCCCGGCGAGTGCGTCGCGCTGGTCGGCGAGTCGGGATCGGGCAAGTCCGTCAGCGCGCGCAGCCTGCTCGGGCTCGTCGGCACGGGATCCCGTGTGGATGCCGCGGTGCTCGAGATCGACGGCGTCGACGCGCGGCGGTTCTCCGAACGCCGCTGGCGCCGCATCCGTGGCCGCCGCATCGGGTACATCCTGCAGGACGCCCTGTCGTCGCTCGACCCGCTGCGCACGGTGGGCAAGGAGGTGCGCGAGGCGATCGCCGCGACCGGCGGACCGCGCGGACGGGCCGGCCGCGAACGTGCGCTCGAACTGCTGCGCCGCACCCACGTGCCCGATCCCGAGACGCGCATCGACGAGCGTCCGGCGCAGCTCTCCGGCGGTCAGCGCCAGCGCGCCCTCATCGCCACCGCGCTCGCCGGAGACCCCGCCGTGCTCATCGCCGACGAGCCGACGACCGCGCTCGACGTGTCGGTGCAGAAGCAGATCCTCGCCCTGTTCAGCGAGCTCAAGCAGCAGGGCATCGCGCTGCTGCTCATCAGTCACGACCTCGCCGTGGTGTCGCAGCTCGCCGACCGCGTGCTGGTGCTGCAGGGCGGCGCCGTGGTCGAGTCGGGCGAGACCGCCGACGTCCTGTCGAACCCCCAGCATCCGTACACCCGCTCCCTCATCGACGCCGCCCCGCGGTTCGACAGCGGCCCCGCCCTTTCGCTCGATCCACGGATCCTGAGCGAGCGAAGCGAGACGAAGGGCGCTCAGGAACCGGGTGTGGATCGGTCCCTGAGCGAGGAGCGTAGCGACGAGACGAAGGGCGCCGCCCCAGCCGAAACTGGGTCCCTGAGCCTGTCGAAGGGTCCCGCCCCGCGCGACCCCGACGTCGTCCTCGCCGCCGAGCACGTGAGCAAGACCTTCCGCCTGCCGGGTGGCGCGACGCGCCCCGCGGTGAAGGACGTCTCGATCGCCGTGCGCCGCGGGCGGTCGCTCGGCGTCGTGGGCGAATCCGGGTCGGGCAAGACGACCGTCGCGCGCATCCTCGCCGGGTTCGAGACCGCGGATGCCGGCACCGTGCGCCGTGCGAGCGACGACCCGCGCGACGTGCAGTTCGTCTACCAGGATCCGGGGTCGTCCTTCGACCCGCGCTGGACCGCGGGACGCCTTCTCGACGAGGCGATCGGGCTGCGGCATCCGTCCCTGTCGCGCACGGAGCGCGGTGCGCGCGTGCGGGACTGGCTCGAGCGAGTCGGACTCCCGGCGGACTTCGCCGACCGGCGGCCCTCGTCGCTGTCGGGCGGTCAGCGCCAGCGGCTCGGCATCGCCCGGGCGCTCGCCGTGGAGCCCGCGGTGGTCGTGCTGGACGAGCCGGTGTCGGCGCTCGACGTGGCGGTGCAGAAGCAGATCCTCGAGCTCATCGCGCGTCTGCAGGCCGAGACCGGTGTCGGATACCTCTTCATCTCGCACGATCTCGGTGTGATCCAGAAGGTCTGCGACGAGGTCGTGGTGCTGCAGGACGGCGTGGTGCGCGAGCAGGGTCTCACCTCGCAGGTGCTGCGTGCCCCGGCCGACGCGTACACGCGCCTGCTGATCGATGCGGTTCCCTCGCTCCCCGCCGTCTGAGGCGCAGTCTGACGCGTAGCCTGCCCGCCGTCTGACCCACCGCTTCGGGAGGAGATCTCGGCGTGGGGAGGAGAAATCCCTCCTGTTTCTCCTCCCGAGACGGAGATCTCCTCCCGAAGCGCGCCTCGCGCGACCGAGCGTCGTCGCGGCATCCACCGGGGTAAACCGGTTCTTGACGCGCCCGCGACGTGCGGGTTACTGTTGCTCCACCCCGTTCTGACAGCGTTGTCATTCCGAATCTCCCGATGTGACTCCTGTCGATCCGCACGCGGCGCCGCCGAAGCCCGCTGAATCCAGGAGACACCCCATGGCCCGCTCCGGCCCCGCCCGCCCCTCCCGCGCGACCGCCCGCCCCCGTCGCCTCGGCATCCTGAAGCGCACCGTCACCCTCGCCCTCGCCGCGACCCTCGCCGCCCCGATCGCCGCCCTCGCGCCCGCGGCGCAGGCATCCGCCGCTCCGGTCGTGAAGACCGCGGCCTTCGGCGCCCCCGACGACATCGCCGCCGACTACTACGCGGCCCTGCTGCGCCACACGCGCTGGGTGAACACGGTCTGGGATCCGGCCATCGGCGCCTATCAGTTCAAGGACTTCAACTTCGCCGTCGTGCTCGGCAACGCCGTGATCCTCACGCACGGCGAGTACGACGCCTCCGTCACGGGCATCCCGAAGGAGCAGCTGCAGCAGCGCACGGTCGACACGATCCGCTACTACGCCGCGAAGAACCGCTTCGTCGATCCGAACGGCACCTGGGGCAAGAAGCTCTTCTGGGACTCGACGTTCCAGTCGTACTTCCTCGACGCCGGGCGCGTGCTCTGGGACCAGCTCGACGCCACGACGCAGAAGAACCTCGAGACCATCGCGGTCGGGCAGTCCGCGTACGCCTCCGATCTGAACTACGGCAACGACCCGCTCTCGGGCTCGTGGACCGCCGATTGGCCGACCGGCAAGCACGAGGGCGACACCGCGCAGGAGGAGGCCGGCGTCTACACGCAGGCCCTCGCCCCGGGGCTGGCCTGGGCGCCCGATCACGCGGACGCCGCGCGCTGGGACGAGCAGCTCGGCGACTGGGCGCGCAACGCCGCCGGCCAGCCGATCGCCGACCTCAACAACCCGGCGATCGTCGCCGGCAAGCCCGTGTCGACGAACACGATGCAGACGATCTACGACACGTACCTGGTCGAGAACCACGGGTCCTTCGGGCCGCACTACCAGTCCGACATCTGGCGCTCGGGCGGACGCAACGCGATCCAGTTCGTGCTCAACGGCCAGCCGATCCCCGAATACCTGAAGCACCAGCCCAACTCGGCGGAGCTCTGGGAGGCGATCAAGATGGTGATGTCGAACCAGGGCGAGCCGTTCATGCCCATGGTCAACGACCGCGAGTACCTGTACGGGCGCGACGTGATCCCGATGGCGTTCCTCGGTCAGGTGCTGCGCGACCCCGACGCCGTGCGGGCCGAGGCGAACATGGCCGCCTCGCTCGAGGCGTATCAGGCCTACACCCCGGTCGATCGCCTCGCGAAGTTCTCGGGTGAGCCGAAGTACGAGCCCGAGGCGCGGGCCGAGATCGCGATCTCGTACCTCCTGCACGTCGCGGCCGCCGAGTCCGAGGAGGGGCCGGTCGCCCCGACCCCGCAGGACGAGTTCTTCGCGCGGCTCGCGGGCGTGCGCGACTTTGGCGCCGGTCCCGGGCTCTCGGTGCAGCAGACCGCGGATGCCTGGGCCGCGGCATCCAGCAAGAAGGGGTTCCTGAAGTTCCCGTGGGTGCCGGGCCACGACTCGTGGCTGTTCGCCCTCTCCGGCGCGACGCCGTACCTCTACCCGAACTCGGCCGCCACGGTTGACGACCGGCGCACGAGCACCTTCACGACCCCGCGCGACGGCTTCGAGGGCACCTCCTCGGTGTTCCGCATCGGCGACGGCTACGCCGGACAGGTCACCCTGCCGAACGGAGCCGCGCTCTACGCGTCGACGGGGGCAGGCTGGCAGGACGGCTCGGTGTCGGTGCGCAACCTCGACATGGGCGGGTACAACGGCCTCGACGGCTCGCGCACGTACGTCACGGCGGAGGGCTCGGCGACCGACACCCTCCCCGTCGTGACGCCGCCGGACCCCGCTGACGCGAACGCCGCCCGCGTCGACGACCTGTCGTTCGACCCGGTGCCGGCGCGCTACGTGCGCATGCAGGGCCAGCAGGGCAACGCGCAGTTCGGCTATTCGCTGTACTCGTTCCACGCCTACGGTGCGGATGCCGAGGCCACGACCGACCTCGCCGCGGGCCGCCCCGCGACCGCATCGAGCGACGACCCGGCGCGCCTGGCCGCGACCGTCACCGACGCGAACCCGACGACACGGTGGGCGGTGGCGCGCGCGGATCGCACGCGGGCCGACTCGTGGATCCAGGTCGATCTCGGCAGCGAGCGCACCGTCTCCGCGGTTCGTCTGGCCTGGGAGTCGAGCGCGGGTGAGCGCTACCTCGTGCAGACCTCGGTCGACGGCCAGACCTGGACGACGCAGACCGCTCGCACCGGCGGCGTCGACGCGAACGTCGCCCGCCTCGACACGGTCGACCTGACGCCCGCCGGCGCGACTGCGCCCGCACCCGTCGAGACCCGCTTCGTGCGCATGCAGGGCGTGCAGGGCGACCCCGCCTACGGCTACTCGCTGTACACGATGCGCGCGCTGACCGCGGCCGGCGTCGATGCGGCGGCGGGCAAGCCGGCCACGGCATCCAGCGCCGACACGGGCCGTGCGCCCTCGAGCGTCACCGATAACGACGCGGCCTCGCGCTGGGCGGTGTCGCGCGCCGACCGCACGCGCACCGATTCCTGGATCCAGGTCGACCTCGGCGCCCCGACGGCGATCGCCCAGGTGCAGTTGGGGTGGGAGGCCTCGGCCGGTCGCGAGTACCGCATCCAGACCTCCGCCGATGGCGTGACGTGGACGGATGCCGCGAGCTTCCGGTACACCGGCGACGAGGTGACCTCCACCGAGGGGTCGTGGATCAACGTCGAGGATCGAGCCGGATTCGTCGTGCGCGGCGGCCAGGCCCCGATCACGGTGTCGGCCGAGAAGCCCGGCATCAACGCGCTCCGGCTCGGCGGCGGCGATCGCCCGCTGCTCGTCGAGATGGTGCCGGGCGACGCTGCGGCGACGGCGGCTCAGGACGCCGCGCCGCAGCCGTCGGCCGAGGGGTTGCTGGTCAGCTCGCTGGGCGGCTACCTCAGCGCGTTCAACCTGTCCGGCACCGAGGTGACGACCGACGTCACGATCCCGTACGTCGGCGACACGGTGTCGCTGTTCGCGGGGGAGCAGACGCTCGGCGCGGATGCCTCGACCCTCCGGGTCACGGTTCCGGCCGGGCAGGCGGTCGTGCTCGCTCCGCGCGCCACGGTGCCCACCGACGTCGCGCGATCCGCGGGCGTCGGAGTCTCGGTGGTCGACGGACGCACGATCCGAATCGCGGATGCCGCCGCCGATGCGCGAGCGGAGGCATCCGCCGCAGCACCGACCCTCGAGGTGACGAACGCCGAGACGGGCGAGACGCGGGCGCTGCCGGTGGGCGAGCCCGTCGTGGCGGCCGCCGCGAGCTTCCCCGGTGCGACGCCGTTCCCCGTGCCCGACCGGGCGCTGAGCACGCTGACGTTCCCGGCATCCGTCCTGCCCGAGGGCATGACCTCGCCGCAGGGCGCGGTCGACGGCGACGAGACGACGTCGTGGACGCCGGGCCGCGACGGCCGCATGGTGACCGATCTCGGGTCCGCGCAGCCGATCGGCACCGTCACGATGCTGTGGGACGGATCGGATGCCCCCGCCGCCACCGTGTCGGTGAGCGACGACGGCGTCACGTTCCGCGATGTCGGCACGATCGAAGCGGGAACGACCCACGGTGCCGTGCCCGTCGATGCGACCGCGCGCTACGTGGCGTTGAGCACCGCGTGGAAGACCGGGGACCCGGGTCTCACGGCACTCCGCGTGCTCGCCCCGGGTGCCGTCGACGACGCCGCCCCGGGCGCGATCCGGGGCGAGGTCCCCGCGCTCGTGGTCGGTGCGACCGTGAGCGGCGCCCTGCAGGCATCCGGTGTTCCGGCCCCGACGTATGCGGTCGTGGCCGGGGCCCTGCCCGACGGCGTGACCCTCGATCCCGCCACCGGTGCGCTCGCGGGCGCGCCGACGACGGTCGGTGCGTACGCCTTCACGGTCGCCGCCGACAACGGGATCGGCGAGGCATCGACCCGTGCCTTCGCCGGGGAGGTCACCGCGGTGCCGGTGGATCCGGGTGAGCCCGGGGAGCCCGGCGAGCCCGGCACTCCCGGCGGCGGCTCGGGCGGGGGCGCCGGCGGAGACGGCTCGGGATCCGACGGTGATCTCGCCGCGACCGGTCTGGCGCTCGGGTGGTCGCTCGCGGCCGCACTGCTGCTGCTGGCCGCCGGCGGACTGCTCGTCGCACGACGCCGCAGGCTCGCTGTGTCGTCCGAGGACTGACGCTCCGACACCCGAGGGGTCGAGACACGCCGCAACCGCGCTCGCGCGCGCGGCGTGTCTCGACCCCTCAGTGCGTGCGGGCGCTCCATTCGCGCATCGAATATATACATCGGATGTTTATGTTGGCATCGATGCCAAAGTGTGACACACTATCTCCACGGCTCCTCTCTGAGCCGCGGAACGACGAAGTCTCACACCCGATCACGACAGCACCGGGCTGCACGCTCGCCCGATCGATGATCATGCAGAAACCCGAGAGGACCCCCGTGAAGAAGAAGACCATCGCAGGCGCGGTCGCCATGATCGCCAGCGTCTCGCTCATCGCCGGTTGCAGCGGTGCCGGAGGGCAGGACGCCGGCTCCGGCGACACGCTCAAGGTCGCCGCGTTCGAAGGCGGCTACGGCGCCGAGATGTACGCCGACGTCGTCGCCGCGTTCGAGAAGGCGAACCCCGACATCGACGTCGAGCTCGTCACCAGCAAGACCCTCGCCCAGGAGCTCACCCCTCAGGTGGCCGCGGGCGACTACCCCGACGTCGTCGTGCTCGGACAGGGCGCGAAGGAGGGCTTCACCGAGGGCTTCATCCGCGACCGTGGACTCGAGGACCTCTCCGACGTGCTCGACCTCACCGTCCCGGGTGAAGACGTCACGGTCGGCGAGAAGCTCACCGAGGGCATCGTCGGCAACCTCAACACCAACCCCTACGGCGACGACAGCGTCTACCTCCTGCCGATGTTCGCCTCCCCGACGGGGCTCGTCTACGACCAGGGCCTCCTCGACGCGCACGGCTGGGAGGTGCCCACCGACTTCGACGAGTTCTTCGCACTCGGCGAGGCCGCGAAGGCCGAGGGCATCTCGCTCTTCACCTACCCGACCGCCGGCTACCTCGACTCCTACTTCTTCTCGCTCCTCGCGGCAGCGGGCGGCGAGGACTTCTACTCCGACGTCATGACCTACGAGGAAGACGTCTGGATGCAGCCGGAGGCTCGCGAGGTGCTCGAGCTCACGACCGAGCTGCTCACCGAGTACACCGCGCCCACGACCGTCGGCTACGCCAACGGCCAGGACTTCACCAAGAACCAGCAGACGATCCTCGACGGCACCGCGATCTTCATGCCCAACGGCACCTGGATCGCGAACGAGATGGCGGATGCTCCGCGCAGCGACGGGTTCACCTGGGGTCTCACCGCGGTGCCCGCCCCCGAGGCCGGCGGCGAGCGCTACCTCACGACCTTCGTCGAGTCGGCGTGGGTGCCGGCCGAGGCGACGCACAAGGAGGAGGCGAAGACCTTCCTCGCGTTCCTCTACTCCGATGAGGCGGCCGAGATCTTCGCCGCGACCGGTGCCATCCAGCCGATCGTCGGACTCGCCGACGGACTCACGGGCGACTCGGCGGAGTTCTACGCCGGGTACTCCGGCGACGGTGTCAAGGCGCTCGTCGGCAGCTTCGCCGCGACCACCCCGGTGCCGGGCGTCGACCTCAAGGCGACGCTCTTCGATTCGGCCAACAGCGTGATCTCGGGCACCATGAGCCTGGACGAGTGGCAGGCCGCGGTGAACGACGCCAGCAACAAGCTCGGCGCCGCCGCACAGTGACACCCCGCGGGGCCGCCGATCCGTCGGCGGCCCCGCTTCCATCCCCACGCCCGAAGGACACCCCCGTGGCCCACACCCGCTCCGCGATGCACCGAGGTCGCGGTCGTTTCATCCTGTTCTCGCTGCTCCCGGCGTTCGTCCTCTACGTCGTCTTCATGGTCGTGCCGACCATCGACGTCTTCCGCATGTCGCTGTTCCAGTGGACCGGCTTCGGAGGCTCGCAGACGTTCATCGGCTTCGACAACTTCACAGCCCTCCTCGGCGACATGCAGTTCGTGCGTTCGTTCCAGAACACGATCCTGCTGCTCGTGATCGTGACGATCGTGACGATGGCCGGGGCGCTGGGCATCGCGGCGATCATGGTGAACCCGCGCATCCGCGCCCGCAACTTCTACCGCTTCGTGCTGTACCTGCCCAGCGTGCTCTCGATCGTCGTCGTCGCGGCGATCTTCTCCGCCGTCTACGACCAGAAGAACGGTCTGATCAACGGCTCGCTCAGCACCGTGGGCCTCGAGAACCTCGCCCAGGTGTGGCTGGGTGACGAGAAGATCATCATGTACAGCATCGCGCTCGCGATGCTGTGGCAGTCGCTCGGCTACTACGTGCTGCTCTACATGGGCGGGATGAGCTCGATCCCCGCCGACGTCTACGAGGCGGCCGCGCTCGACGGCGCCGGTGCCTTCCGTCGCTTCTTCGATGTGACGCTGCCGCTGGTGTGGGGCACCCTGCGCACCACGCTCACGTTCTTCATCATCTCGTCGGTCAACCTCGCGTTCGTGCTCGTGCGGGCGATGACCGACGGCGGCCCCAACGGCTCCTCCGACGTGCTGCTCAACTACATGTACAAGCAGGCGTACACGAACTCCAGCTACGGGTACGGCATGGCGATCGGCGTCGTGATCTTCCTCTTCTCGTTCGCCCTGGCGCTCATCATCAACCGGTCAACCAAGCGAGAGGTGCAGCAGTTCTGATGGCCTTCCTCACCCCGACCCGAGGCCGCGCGGCGAGCGATCGCACCTACCGCGTGCTGGTCAACATCCTGCTCGGCGCGATCTCCCTCGCCATCCTCATCCCGGTCGCCTGGGTCTTCATGGCCTCGATCAAGACCAAGCCCGAGTTCTACGAGAGCCCCTGGGCGATTCCGCTCGGCGTGTACTGGGAGAACTTCGTGCAGGCGTTCGTCAACGCGCGCATCGGCGAGTACTTCGTCAACTCGGTGCTCGTGACGGCGCTCGCCCTCGCGATCTGCCTGGTCGTGGCGGTGCCCGCCGCCTATGTGATGGCCCGCTTCGACTTCCGCGGCAAGTCGGTCGTCGAGGTGCTGATGCTCGCCGGTCTGTTCATCAACGTCAACTACATCGTCATCCCGATCTTCCTCATGCTGCTCGGCTGGGACCGCGCGCTGAAGGACGTCCTCCGCGGCGGTTTCTTCATCGACAACCTCGCGGTGCTCGCGCTCGTCTACGCGGCCACCTCGCTGCCGTTCACGATCTACTTGCTGACGTCGTTCTTCCGCACCATCCCGGTCGAGTACGAAGAGGCGGCGACGCTCGACGGCAGCTCCCGGCTGCGCACGATGGTGTCGGTGATGCTCCCGCTCGCCTCGCCCGTGATCAACACCGCGCTGCTGTTCAACTTCCTGGCGTACTGGAACGACTTCATCATCTCGCTCACCCTCATGCCGGGCGAGAACAAGACGGTCCAGGTCGGGCTCCTCAACCTGTTCCAGGCGCAGCGCGCGGCGGCGGACTACGGCCAGCTCTACGCGGGCATGGTCATCGTCATGGTGCCCGTCATCGTCTTCTATCTCATCGTCCAGCGCCGACTGCTGCAGTCCGTCGGCGGGGGAGGCATCAAATGACCGGTCGTCCCACTCCCCGTCGTGTGATCGACGTGCAGGCGCTCGTCGTCGGCATCGTCCACGCCGTCGTCTTCGTCGCCGCGATCACGACCATCATCGTCGCCCAGCAGACCACCGGCTGGCCCCAGCTGCTGACGATGCTCGGTGCCCTCGCCGTGCTCATCGCGCAGCTCGCGATCTTCAACAGGAGGCACCGTTGACCGCGGCATCCCGTCCGACCGAGACCGCCCGTCTGGCCGAGGCCGCCGCCGTCGTGCCCTCCGAACGCCAGCTCGCCTGGCAGCGTCGGGAGTTCTACGGCTTCCTGCACTTCGGCATGAACACGATGACCGATCGTGAGTGGGGACTCGGCCACGAGGACCCCGCGCTGTTCGACCCGGTCGACGTGGATGCGCGCGCCTGGGTGCGCGACCTCGCCGCCGCCGGGATGACCGCGGTGATCCTCACCTGCAAGCACCACGACGGCTTCGCCCTGTGGCCGAGCGCGCACTCCGCGCACACGGTCGCGGCGAGCCCGTGGCGCGGGGGTTCGGGCGATCTCGTGCGCGAGGTCGCCGATGCCTGCGCCGCCGAGGGGCTCGCGTTCGGGGTGTATCTCTCGCCGTGGGACCGCACTGAGGCGACCTACGGCACCGGCACGCCCTACGACGACTTCTTCGTGGCTCAGCTCACCGAGCTGCTCACCGGCTACGGGCCGATCTTCTCGGTGTGGCTCGACGGCGCGAACGGCGAGGGCGCGGATGGGCGGCGCCAGTACTACGACTGGGACCGCTACTACGCACTCGTCCGCCGCCTGCAGCCCGACGCCGTCATCAGCGTGTGCGGTCCGGACGTGCGGTGGTGCGGGAACGAGGCCGGCGACACCCGGCCCGAGGAATGGAGCGTCGTCCCGGCATCGCTCCGTGAGGCGGAGTCGACCGCGTCGCGCTCGCAGCAGGTCGACGACGGTCTCTTCTCGCGCCTGGTGCGCAGCGATGAGGAGGACCTCGGTGGCCGCGACGCGCTCCTCGCATCGACGGATCCGCTGGTCTGGTACCCGGCAGAGGTGAACACGTCGACGCGACCGGGATGGTTCCACCACCCCGCCGAGGACGACGCGGTGCGCTCGCCCGAGGAGCTCTTCGAGATCTACCGTCGCAGCGTCGGCGGCAACGCGACGTTCCTGCTCAACGTGCCGCCCGCGGCCACCGGTCACATCGCCGAGTCCGACCGCGCGATGCTCGCGCGACTCGGCGAGCTCATCCGCTCGCTCGACGAGAGCGACATCGCCGCGACGGCCGTGGCCGAGTTCTCGGCGTCGTCGCTGTCGGCGGCGCCCGGGCCCGGCGGGGTGTGGCGGGTCGAGGCCGACGACGTGCCGGCATCCGTGGTGCTGCGCTTCGAGACGGATGCCGACATCGCCGGCGTCGCCCTGCGGGAGGACATCGTGCAGGGTCAGCGCGTCGACGGCTTCGTCGTGCGCTTCCGCGGCGCCGACGGCACCGTGCTCGCGGAGCGAAGCGGCGCGTCGGTGGGTGCCCAGCGCATCGTCGATGCCGCGGTCGACGGCGTGCGCGCGGTCGAGGTCGAGATCGTCGGATGCCGCGGTCCCGTGGCCCTTTCGCAGGTGCGGGTGTTCCGTCGGACGGGTGCCTGGTGACCTCCGCGGCGGCACCGATCACATCCGCTAACATGAGGCAACACGCCACCAGGGGCGCTGTCGATCCCACCGGAACGGATATGCCGAAGACCACCAGCGCGGGCCGCGTCCGCCCTCCGACCATGGCGGATGTCGCCGCCCTGGCGGGAGTGTCTCCGCAGACCGTCTCGCGCGTGCTCCGCGATCACCCCAACGTCTCGGAGGTGACCCGACTGCAGGTCGAGAACGCCGTGGAGAGCACGGGATACCGCCGCACGGGTCTCGCGCGCGCCCTCGTCACGGGTCGCAGCATGACCATCGGCGTGCTCACCCACGAATCCGATCAGTACGCGGCGAGCTCGATCATGCTCGGCATCCATCGCGCCGCGCGCGCCCGCGGCTACTTCGTCTCCTCTGCCGGCACGACCTCGGTCTCGGCCGCGGCGATCGCCGGCGGCATCGGGCGGTTGCGCGACCAGGGCGTCGACGCCCTCGTGATCGCCGTCCCGATCTGGGACGAGCCCGCACTCGCGAAGGCCGTCCACGGCATCCCGACCGCGGTCATCGATGCCGACACCTCGGCGGCCGACGTCGTGGTCGACCTCGATCAGGAGGCCGCCGGACGCCTGGCCACGCAGCACCTCATCGACCTGGGGCACGAGACCGTGTGGCACATCGCCGGTCCGGCGAACTGGAAGGACGCCTCGGGCCGCACCCAGGGGTGGGCCGCGGCGCTCGCGGAGGCCGGCAAGACCGCGCCCCCCGTGCTCAACGGGGACTGGACCCCGGCATCCGGTTATCAGCTCGGTCTCGTGCTCGGCCGGGTGGCCGACGCGACGGCCGTGTTCGTGTCGTCCGATGAGATGGCGATCGGCGTGATCCACGCGCTGCGCGAACTGGGGCGCGACGTGCCCGGCGACATCTCGGTGGTCGCCATGGATGACATCCCGGTCGCCCAGTACCTGTCGCCGCCGCTCACGACGGTGCGCCAGCCGTTCGAGCGCATGGGTGAACTCGCCGTCGAGCGGGTGATCGCCGAACTCGACGGCGACGCCGACGAGCAGCGCAACGCCCACATCGCGCCCGAGTTGATCGTGCGCGGCAGCACGGCGCCGCCCGCGCGCTGACGCTCAGAACTCCTCGACGTACTCCTCTTCGGGGCCGAGCTCGGCCG
This sequence comes from Microbacterium galbinum, assembly GCF_023101185.1. Lineage (GTDB taxonomy): Bacteria > Actinomycetota > Actinomycetes > Actinomycetales > Microbacteriaceae > Microbacterium > Microbacterium galbinum. The sequence continues at coordinate 1,043,635 of NZ_CP078077.1, read as the reverse complement.
TCGCCCGCAACTCGAGCGCCCCGCCGCGGCGGCGCAGCTCGAGGAGCACGATCTCGTTCGTGCCGGCGCGCAGCAGGGGTGCGGGCACGTACTGCGTCTGCTGCGGTCCGACCTCGGAGTAGCGGCCCAGCAGGAACCCGTTGACCCAGACGAGTCCCGTGCCCCAGCCGGGGAGGGCGAGGTGCGTGTCGCGCACGGCGCTGGTGATGTCGAAGGATGCCGTGGCGAGGCCGGGTCGTTCGGTGTCGGGCCGTTCGGTGTCGGGCTGCGCGGGGGCACGCAGGGCTTCGAGGTCGAAGGTCGTGGGGTCGACGGCGGATGCCTCCCAGTGCTGCACGATCCGGCGATCGACCAGGACGGGGCCGAGCATCCCCTTGCGCTCGCCGATCGATGATCCGTAGTTCACGCGTCCGCGGTTCTCGACCAGCACGACGATGCGGGCGCGGGCGCCGTGACCGCGTACGACGATCTCGCCGCGCTCCTCGATCTCGCCGACGGGTTCTCCGTCGACGAAGACGAAGGCGCGGTCGGCGATGCGCTCGAAGACCAGACGCAGCTCGCGATCGGGCAGGAGCGTGTCGGCCGTGTAGCGGACGAAGCCGTCGTCGGTGCCGAGCTCCTCGAAGCTGCTCGTGGCCGCGACTCGGCGGGGCCCCGTGGCGGCGGCATCCAGGACCGCCGGCAGGTCGGCACCGCGCGCGACGTCGATCCGCTGAGGCGCGAGGAATTCTGGCTGGGCGCTGCGCACCGGCTCGGTGGCACCGAGCACCTCGCGCATCGCGAAGAACTTCGGCGTCAGCGTGCCGTCCTCGGCGATGGGCGCGTCGGAGTCGTAGCTCGTCGTCGTCGCCATCAACCGCCCGTCGACCCGGTTCGCGCCCGACCAGAGGCCGAAGTTGGTGCCGCCGTGGGCCATGTAGATGCTGACGCTGCCGCCGTCCTCGATGATGCCGGCGAGCGTGCCGGCCGCGCTCGCGGTGCCGCGCACGTGGTGGGCCGTGCCCCAATGGTCGAACCATCCGTTCCAGAACTCCGCGACGAAGAAGGGTTCATCGGGGCGGCGACGGCGGATGAGCTCGCGCGCGGCGCCGGGCTGCGAGCCGAGCGTGAGGGCGGCGAGGGTGTCGGGCAGCATGCCTGCGTCGAGCATGAGGTCGGTCGGGCCGTCGGCTGTGTAGAGCATCTCGGTGACGCCGTGCGCGCGCAGGAGCCGCGCGACCTCGGCCACGTACGACGGGTCGTCGCCGTAGCTGCCGAACTCGTTCTCGACCTGCACGGCGATCACCGGGCCGCCGACGTTGGCCTGCAGGTCGGTGAGGCGGGGGAGCAGAGCGGCGAACCAGGCGTCGACCGCGTCGAGGAAGCGCGGGTCGGCGGTGCGCAGGGGGATGCCGGATGCCGTGAGCCACGTGGGCAGGCCGCCGTTGGTCCACTCCGCGCAGATGTAGGGCCCGGGGCGCACGATCGCGTCGAGTCCGACCTCGGCCGCGATCCGCAGGAACGCGACGATGTCGCGCCATTCGGTGAAGTCGGGAGCGTCGTCGGGGCTCGGCTGGTGGAAGTTCCAGGGCACGTAGGTGTCGACCGTGTTCAGGCCGAGGTCGCGCAGCCGCTGGAGGCGGTCGCGCCACTGGTCGGGATGCACGCGGAAGTAGTGCAGCGACCCGGCGAGGATGCGGGTGCGCGTGCCCTCGCGCAGGAGGCGGTTCCCGGCCCAGGAGAGCGTCGGCGCGGCGGGCGCCGGAACGGTCGCGTCAGACGCGGGAGTGACGAGTGCAGAAGGCATGAGATCCATTATGGGGGCAAATTGGCATCGATATCACTCTTGATATTCCGAGGAATCATGGATTCTGAGGAGAGTCGCCTGCAACTGTTGTGATCGATCACAATCTGTGCCATCCTCCTGAACACGGATCCGACGAGGGAGACAGCGTGGACAGACGGCAGCATCGGCGGCGACTCGCCGCCTGGGGTGCGGGTGTGCTCGCTCTCGCGGCGGTCGCCGCAGTGGCGATCCCGCTGACCGTGTCATCGCCGGCGCGCGCCGAGATCGACGGGATCGTGCTCACCGACGACGAGCTCGCGATCGGCGTCGATCGCGCCGGCCGCGCGGCCGAGCAGGCCGGCGGTGATGACGCCGATGTGCGCGCGGCGGCGATCGACTCCCTCCGCGACGACCTGGCGCTCCTCGAGGTCGCCCGCGCGGTCGGGGCGACCGACCTCGAGCGCCCGGCCGACATCCTCGATGCGCTCGACGAGGTCAACGCCGCACGCGCCGAGGCGCAGCGCGCGGGCGAGGTCGTCTACGGCCCGATCTCCTACAGCGCCCGCACGTTCTACTCCAAGAGCCTCACCGACATCCGGGAGGCGACCGCCCGCGCGCTCCTCTCCTCCGATGACCCCCGCTTCGCCGTCGGCGACGACGAGGTGCGCGCGCGCTTCGATGCCGAATCGTCGGAGTGGGCATCCGCCGCGACGACCCACACCCTCACCCGCCTCCGCACCGACGAGGCCGACCCGGCCGCCGCGCAGGCGATCCTCGAACGCGCACTGGCCACGGGTGACACCGCAGACGTGCAGGTCGAGACGATCACCGTCGCGGATGCCGAGCTCGTCGACGGCCTGTGGAACCCCGAGACCGCCGCCGCGATCCGTGCCGCCGACATCGGCGGAACGGCGGGTCCCGAACCCTCGCGATCCGGCTGGGCGGCCTACCGCGTCGATGCCCGCGAGGTCGATGCCGACGCCGCCTACGAGCGCTACCGCGAACGCATCCGCAGCGTCCTGCTCGACGAGAAGCTCACCGCGGCGATCGCCGAGGCCCGGGCCCACCAGAACGTCTCCGACTGACGGCCCCCGCCGTCCTGCCCCCGCAGCAACCTCCGAAGAAGGGACCCGCAATGACACGACACCGCCCCCCGAGACATCGAGGTCGACGCTTCGGCGCCTTCGCCCTCACGAGCATCCTCGCGACGACCGCCCTCGCCGGCGTCGCCGCGGCCCCCGCCGTCGCCGACGTCACCGACGCCGGCTGGGCGGGCGCCACGGCGAACCCCTACGGCGGCACCGACTACTTCCTCGACGCCACAGGCGGTGACGACGCGGCATCCGGAACCTCCGAGGCGACCGCCTGGAAGTCGCTCGCCAAGGCCAACGACACCACCTTCCTTCCCGGCGACCGCATCCTGCTCAAGGGCGGCGAGACGTGGAGCGACCAGCAGCTCTGGCCCAAGGGATCGGGCGAGGCGGGCAAGCCCATCGTCATCGACGCCTACGGCGACCCGGAGGACGGCCTGCCCTACATCGCCACCAACGGCAACGTGCCCAGCCCCTTCACGTCGGGCACGACCAAGAACGTCCAGACCGTCGGCCTCACCGGAGCGGTGAACCTGCGCAACCAGGAGTACGTGCACATCGCGAACCTGGAGCTCAGCAACGACGACGACTTCGCCACCGACATCACGCGCGGCTCCTACGTGCGCGACGGGGTCTCGGTCTCGATCAACGCCGATCTGCTCCCCGCCGGTGCCGACACGATCATGGACGGCATCGTGATCCGCGATCTCCACGTGCACGACATCGACGGCCCGAGCATCTGGCAGCGCATCCATTACGGCGGTGTGAACTTCCAGGTGTTCGGCTCGCAGCAGTACGGCGCGTACGCGACCGGCGGCCACTACTTCCGGGACATCGAGATCGTGAACAACACGTTCGAGCGCGTCGAGCTGCACGCCATCCAGTTCGGCTTCAACTGGTTCGGAGACCAGGTCGGATACAACGACGAGACCGGCAAGTTCCACGAGGGGTGGGAACAGCTCTGGGTGCGTGACCGCGACCTCTACAGCCGCAACGTGCACATCGCCCACAACTACGCCGAGAGCATCGGCCAGGGGCCGTACCAGTTCGCGAACACGAAGAACCTGCTCGCCGAGTACAACGAGGCCAACGGCTGGCTGCAGCGCTACGAGCAGGTCTCGGCCGGGCTCTACCTCTGGGCCGGCGCCGAGTCGGTCATGCGGTTCAACGAGATCTACGACGGGCCGGCCAACCAGTACGACGCCACCCCGTGGGACCTCGAGTTCACCAACTTCGACGTGACCTACGAGTACAACTACTCGCACGACAACAAGGGCGGCTGGATGGCGTACATGGGCAACAGCGGAAACTCCGTCGCCCGGTACAACCTCAGCGTCAACGACAACGGCGTGATCTGGAAGAACATGCTGTCGAGCAACTACTCGCCGACGTACGTGCTCAACAACGTGTTCGTCTACGACGGGTCGATCCTCGAGTCGGTGCACGACGAGGTGCTGAAGGACCGCGTCTACTTCGCGAACAACATCTTCTACAACACCTCCACGACCGACACGACCACGTGGGCGGCGAAGCCGGGCGGCCTCGACCGCGCGGTGTTCTCGAACAACGCCTACTACGAGGCGAGCGGCGAGTACTCGACGCAGCAGCCGAAGGACGACCGGGCCGTCATCGGCGACCCGCTCTTCGTCGGTGACCCCGCCGACTATGCGCAGGGCGCCGGTGTCGAGAACATCCGGCAGTCGGCGAGCATCTTCCGCCTCGACGACGCATCGCCGCTGGTCGACGCCGGCCGCTACAACGAGCGCATCGGCGAGTTCGACTTCTTCGGAGACCCCTCGTACCGCGGCGACGCCCCCGACATCGGTCTGCACGAGACGGCGAACGGCCCGGTGGTGACGAACCCCGTCGACGACGACCCGATCGAGGAGGAGGGCGTCGACACCCGCGTCGACCTGGCCCTCGGCAAGACCGCGACGGCGAGCTCGACGCATCCGCACCAGAACTTCGTGCTCTCGGCCGACAAGCTCGTCGACGGCGACCCGACCACCCGCTGGGCGGCCGCGGACGACGCCACGTTCCCGCTGACGATCGACATCGACTTCGGCGCCGAGACCGCGTTCGACGAGGTCGTGCTCGACGAGTTCACGGACTCCGGAACGGGGCTGCGCGTGAAGGACTTCGCGCTGCAGAGCTGGAACGCCGAGACCGAGCAGTGGGAGGCGTTCGTCACCCGCGACTCGGGCATCGGTCGCGACGCCGTGATCGACGGCTTCGGCACGGTCACCTCGTCGAAGCTGCGCCTCTCGATCACGAGCATGCTGCCCGGCGAGGTCTACAAGCCCACGCTCACGCGCATCTCGGTCTACCGCAACGCCGACGACGCCCAGCCGGTCGTCACGCCCGCGATCGGCGTGTTCGACCGCAACCCCGCGCAGGCCGACAACCCGAACAACCTGGTGGAGTTCACCGCGGATGCCGACGGCGCCACGCTCGACGCGATCCGCTACGTCACGACGTCGGGAGCGGTCGTCGGATCGCTCGACGCCGACGACTACACCGTCACCGCCGGTGCGGAGGGCGTCAGCGTCTACCGGCTGACCCCGGCCTTCTACGCCGACAAGATGCTCGGGACGTCGGGGCTGATCTTCGAGTTCAGCGCAGGCAACCCCGTGCGGGTCACGGTGGAGATCGTCGATACGAGCGAGATCGAGGCGTTGATCGCCGAGGGCGATGCGCTCGCCGCATCGGTGTCGGATGCCGCGCTCGATGCGGCCCTCGACGACGCTCGGGCGCTCGTCGCGAAGGTGAACCGCACCACCCCCGGCTCCGGCAATGCCGAGGTCACCCAGGTGGCGGTGGAAGAGGTCGCGGGAGTGCTCTCGACCGCGATCGCCGAGGTGGATCCGGGCGAGGGCGAGACCCCCGCGCGGAGCATCTCGGTGGAGGGGGGTGCGCTGCGGATCGGCGTGCCGACGACGATCGACATCGCCGGATTCGTCGCGGGTGAGGAGGTCGAGCTGGTGCTGCACTCCGAGCCCGTCCTCCTCGCCACCCTCACGATCGGTGCCGACGGCACGGCCGCCGCGATCGTCACCGTTCCGGACTCGGTCGATGTCGGAGAGCACACGCTCACCGCCACCGGCCGCTCGGGGCTCGCGTCGCTCGCGGTCACCGTGACGGCGGCACCGACCGACGGTGCGCCGGGCGGTGGGTCGAACGGTGGCCCCGCCGGTGGAGCGGCTGCGGCCGGCCCCGATGGCCTGGCGTCGACCGGCTCCGATTTCCCCGTGGTGCCCGTCGGCATCGCCGCAGCGCTTCTCCTCGCGCTCGGTGTGCTGATGGTGCGGCGTCGTCGGTCCGTCCTGGCCGACGCGTCGGAGGCGGATGCCTCCTGACCGGAGGGGATGAAAGAGGGGCGGGGTCGTGGGTGCGACCCCGCCCCTGTCATTCCCGCACACGGCTGAGGGGTCGAGACACGCCGCGCGCGAGGGCGGTTGCGGCGTGTCTCGACCCCTCAGCGGACGGTCAGTCCTCGTCGGGCTCTTCCGGCGCGCCGCCCGAGGCCGTGTCGGCCTCCTCGTCGGCGCCGGGCGTGCCCTGCGTGTTCTGGTGGTCGTCGTCGTGCAGGTCGTTGCTCACGGGATCGCTCATGTCGTCCTCCTTCTGGGTGAGTGGACCTGCACCGTACGTCCGCTCCGACGCGTCCGCGCAGGGGGTTGACTCCCTCGTCCCCATGCCCGTTCTCCTGCACCGATCGGTGCAGAGTGCCGCTTCTGGCGCTCCTTTGCCGGCGTTTCGCACCGATCAGTGCGTTACGTCACACCTTCCAGCCGCGCACCGCGTGGATCACCGCGGTCTTCGGGTACTCGCCGCCCGGCTCCCCGAGCTCGAACAGGTCGATCATGAGGAACATCGGATGCCGTGGCGCCTGGGCCGCGCGGAACACCACGACGCCGTCGCAGCCGATGACCGTCTCGCCGTCTCCCCAGACCGCGGTCCAGGTGTGCGGGGTGCGGGCGTCGTGATCGAGCGCGACCTCGACCATGTCGGTCACGAGCCGGTCGTCGCCGTGCGCCTTGATGCCGCAGCGCGCCGTCCACCCCGTCGCGCCCGGCCGCGCATCGATCTCGAAGATGCAGACCTCTCCGCGGTCGCGCTCCGACTCCTGCTCGGTGCCCACGAGCCACGCCGCGAGCATGCATCCGGGGTCATCGCTCGCGCTCACCGTGATGTCGACGCGCCCGCGGCGGGGCGCCCACGACAGCCGCGTCGGAACGGCGGTGCGCACGGTGAGCCCGTCGGGGCGGTGCCGGTGCGTGCCTCGGGTCGATCCGACGGGTCCGCTGAACGATCCGGTCTGCAGGTTCGACACCCGCATCGGGGCGTCCTCCGGCCGCCAGTCGGGTTGGTCGGCGTCGATCCGCAGCACCAGCCCCTCTGGCCCGGTCTCGTATCGCGCCTCCGCGCGCTCCGGCGTGGTCCAGTGCGCGAGGTAGCTCGTCACCCACAGGTCGGGGTCGGGGCCGTCGGCGAAGTCGTCGGCGATGTCGGGCTCGCGGTCGGGCGGGGGAGGGAGCAGCTCGGGCACCCCCTCATCCTTCCCGGCTGGCCCAACATTCATTCGCACGCGGTCCGGAATCGGATGTTCACGCTCCACGTTCCATCGGCGCCCGGTCGATCCCGCGGGCGAACCGGTCGAGCGCGCCGGCCAGCTCGGCGGGGTGGGTGAGGGCGGCGTAGTGCCCGCCGGGCACCTCGACGGGCTCGGACCTCAGGCGCTCGCGCACGACCCGGCGCATGAACGGCGCCGGGAAGAAGTTGTCGTCGGTGCACACGATCCCGATCGTCGGGATGGCCGGCAGGCGATCGCCGGGCCACGGCTTCGACAGCCACGCGCCCTGTTGGTCCCGTTCGCGTCGACGCGCTTCGTCGGCCAGCTCCCGCGGCACACCGTTGTAGAACGAGACCTCGGGGTCGTCGTCGATGCTTTCGCGGTCGTGGCCGGTGTTCGTCCACCACTCCATGAAGGTCTCGCCGGGCTGCGGGATCATCGCCGAGAAGAACACGAGTCCGTCCGCCTCGAGCGCCTCCGCGGCGAGGGGCGCCGTGAAGCCGCCGAGCGAATGGCCGACGACGATCACGTGATCGCGGGTGCCCACGGCCTCGACGACCGTGCGCACGTAGTCGGAGAGCTCGGCATCCGATCGTTCGGTCGGGAGGTCGACCGCCACCGCCTCGTGCCCGGCGCGTTCGAGGTGCGGCGCGACCAGGTGCCAGTCCCAGCCCGTCGATCCGCCGCCGTGGATGAGCGCGAAGGTCGCCATGGGGTCACGGTAGTCCGGCGCACGGCATCCGCACCAGGCGTTTCGGTTCGCCCGCCCCGGCGCGGGCGAACCCCCGTAGCCTGGACGCATGTCGACCCCCGCATCGCGCACCGCCCTCGACGTCGCCGACTGGCGACGCCGTGTCTTCGCCCTCTACGCCGCCGTGCGCGAGGCCGATTCGCCCGAAGACGCCCACGAGCTGTGGCGCATCGAACGAGACGACCTCATGCTGCACCATCCGGCCACGGCGTTGCTGCCCGAGGACCGGGTGATGTTCGAGGGGCTGCCGATCGCCTCGTACGACGCGCAGTGGCGGTTCGAGTTGCCGATCCTCGAGGCCGAGCCGGGCGGGTTCGACTTCGCGACCGGCACCGACGGCGTCGTGCCCTTCGAGCGCATCGGTCGGGTCGAGGTGCCGGATGCCGGATCGCTCGACGTGTGGCGGCTGACGACGTACGGTGGCGGGCTGTTCATCCCGGTGCGTGATGCGCTCGCCGGAAAGCCCGACGGCACCTACGGCGGCGGGCGCTACCTCGTCGACACGATCAAGGGCGCAGACCTGGGATCGGATGCCGCGGGCGGAACGCTCGTGCTCGACTTCAACTTCGCGTACAACCCGTCGTGCGCCTACGACCCGGCGTGGGCCTGCCCGCTCGCCCAGCCCGGCAACGTGCTCCCCATCGCGGTGCCGGTGGGGGAGATGTACGCGGGCTGAGCTCTCCTCGCAGACCTCATCTCGTGGAGACCGACTCGTCGGCCGCGTCGACCGGAGCCGCGGCATCCGCCCGGTGCAGCGTCTCGGGCAGCACGGAGATGCCGATCAGTCCGATGACGCTCAGGCCGACGAGGTAGCCGGCGACCAGCCAGGGAGCGCCGCCGGAGAGGCCGACGAGCGCGGTGGCGACCAGCGGGGCGGTGCCGCCGACGAGGGCGGCCGGGATCTCGCGCGAGATCGCGATGCCGCTCCAGCGCATGCGGGTGGGGAAGAGCTCCGCCAGCATCGCCGCGGACACGCCGATCGTCGCCCCCTGCACGATGGCCAGACCGAGGATCAGGCCGAGTGCGACCAGTACCGAGTTCTCGGTCTGGAAGAGCATGAACATCGGGAACGCGAAGGCGATCGCGAAGATCGCCGCGCCGATGAGCACGGGCTTGCGGCCGATGCGGTCGGCGAGACGCCCGAACCCGAGGGTGGCGGGGATGGTGAGCAACTCCGCGACGATGAGGCCGATGAGAGCGTGCGTGGGGTTCACCGAGAGCGTGCCGGTCGTGTACGAGATCGAGAACGTCTGCACGACGTAGACCCAGGGCAGGGCGAACACGAACAGCGCCATGCCGGCGAGCAGGGTGCGCCAGTGCGAGCGGACCGCCGTGACCAGCGGCGCACGCGTCACCTCGCCATCGCGCTCGGCGGCCTCGAACGCCGCGGTCTCCTTGACGCGCAGGCGGAAGTACAGCGCGAAGGCCACGATCACGATGCTCGCGATGAACGGGATGCGCCATCCCCAGGCCTGGAACTGCTCGACCGGCAGCAGGCTGATGAGGGCGAAGGTGGCGGTGGCGAGTGCCATGCCCACGTAGACGGATGCTCCGGGGAAACCCGCGATGAAGGCTCGGTTGCGCGTGTCGGACGACTCGCTCGCCATCGTCATCGCGCCGGCGAACTCCGCACCCGCGCCGGCGCCCTGGAAGAGGCGCAGGACGATCAACAGGATGGGTGCCCAGATGCCGATGGTCTCGGCGGTCGGCAGCAGGCCGATGAGGGTCGTCGCGATGCCCATCATGAGGAGCGTGGCCAGGAGGGTGCCCTTGCGGCCGATCCGGTCTCCGAAGTGCGCGAACACGAGGCCGCCGATCGGGCGGGCGCCGAAGCCGACGGCGAACGTCGCGAATGCCCCCAGCAGGCCGGCGAAGTCGCCGCCGCCCGGGAAGAACAGCGGCGCGAAGACCAGAGCCGATGCGAGTCCGTAGAGGGTGAAGTCGTACCACTCGATGATGGTTCCGACCGAGCTTCCGATGACGGCCCGTCGGCGTTGTGCGCGGGGGTCCAGACCGGGGCGATCGATGTCGTCGGCGATGTCGATGTCCATGGCACTCCTGTGTGTCGAGGTGGAGGTCCGCGCGCCGACGTCCGTCGGTGGGCGCGCGAACCTCACTCAGGCTAGACAGATCGTCCACAGGTCTTCATGTGCCCAGGGCACAGGGTCGGACGCTCGAAATGAGTGCTCCGCACATGCGCGGCGTCCAGCGCGGCCGGTCGGTGATAGCAGCATTCAGTCGTGCGTTCAATGGCTCCCGGGAGATCGCGCCGGGGTGGAACCATCGGAGCATGGATGCCGCAGTCGTGGTCGAGGTCCCCGCGGGGCATGACGAGGCGCTGCTGCGGAAGCTCGTAGAGGCTGCGGCAGGCGGGGATCAGGAGGCCATCGCCCAGGTGTACGACCTCACCTGCGTTCCGGTTCTGCGTCTCATCCGCGACGTCGTCGACGACCCGACGGTCAGCGATGAAGCCCTTCAGTCGACATACCTCGAGATATGGCGTCGCGCGCACGAGGGCGCTTCGACGCGGGGGTCCGTGATCGGGTGGATCTCGGACATCGCTTACGCGGAGTCGGTGGCCCGGCGCGCTCCGGGGGCCTGGCGCCCGTTGCCGGATGAGCAGCGCCGATGCCTCGCGCTCGCACACTACTTCGGTCTCTCCCAGGTCGAGATCGCATCGGTGACCGGCACGACCCTCGCGATCGTTCGCGCGCTGACGCGCGCCGCGCTCACGAACATTCGGGGCGAGTCCGGCCCCGAGCGCATCGCCGACCTCGCCAGCTGACGGTCTGCCGGACCGACCGACCGGCCGACGAGGGACTCGTTACCGCGCCGTCGCGCTCACCCGGGGCCGCGTGAGACGCGGCACCAGCACCGGCGTGCTGTCGCGGTAGGCGATGTAGTCGGCGCGATCGCCCCACTTCTTCTCGGCGCGCGCCTCGAGCAGCGGGATGCCGCTGACCCGCGTGAGCAGCAGGATCACGAACAGCGGCGAGAGCACGGCGACCCACTGCCACCCGGTGAGCACCGGCGCGGCGGTGATGAAGACTCCCACCCAGATCACGATCTCACCGAAGTAGTTGGGGTGGCGCGACCGCGACCACAGGCCGGTGCGGATGAACTCGTCCCGATTGCGCGGGTCCTTCCGGAACGCCGACTTCTGGGCGTCGGCGACGATCTCGACCACCATGCCGAGAGCCCACACGACGACCCCGACGATGCTCAGCCATCCGAGGGGCGGCCGGGCCGCGGCATCCGTGCTGATCGCGATCCACGCGGCCGCCGCCGTCAACGACACCCACGCGCCCTGGATCACCCACACCTGCAGGAAGCGCAGCGGCGAGCCCTTGATCTCGTCGAATCGGCCGTCCGATCCCGCCTTGTGCACGCGCATGGCGAGGAACGAGCCGAGGCGCGCGGCCCACAGCATCACCATGCCCGCGAGGATCCAGCTGCGCGCGTCGGGCATCGGCGTCAGCAGCACGAGAACCACGGAGATCACGAAGAAGGTAGCGCTGCCGGTGAGGTCGAAGAAGCGCTCGGTGCGCAGGAGGAATGCGGGGATGAAAGCGAGGATCTGGATGACGAACGCCGCCGCGACCGCGACCGCGAACAGCGGGATGCCGCCGACGGATGCGCCGTTCTGACTACCGGCGAGTGCGACGAGCGCGCCGATGACGAGGGCGGCGACGATCGCGATCAGCGAGGTGCGCGAGGAGCGGGTGTTCGTGGGCGTCGGCGACGACATGGCGTTCTTTCCGTTTCGCAGGGGGGTTCAGAGGTAGAGGTCGTTGACGGTGACGGCTGCGCGATCGAGCACGACGTTCCGCTTGAGCTTCATGGTGGGGGTGACGAGTTCGCGGTCGTCGAGGTCGGCGAGCACGACGCTGAAGCGGCGCACCTGCTCGCTGTGCGCCACGAGTGCGTTGGCGGCGTCGACGGCGCGCTGCAGGTGGGCGCGCAGCGCTGGATCGGCGACCGTGCGGATGTCGTCGATCGGACCCGAGGGGAGGGCGATGCCTTCGGCGGATGCCCAGGCCCGCGTCTGCTCGGGATCGAGGAGCAGCAGTGCCGACAGGTAGGGCTTTCCCTCGCCGACCATCACCGCATGCGAGACCAGCGGATCGGCTTCGACCGTGCTTTCCCAGCGGGTCGGCACGACGGTCTTGCCGTTCGAGGTGACGATCACGTCTTTGAGCCGACCCTCCAGGAACAGTCGGCCCTGGTCGTCGAGTCGCCCGAGGTCGCCGGTGCGGAAGAACCCGTCGATGAAGGCATCCGCGTCGTGGGCCGGATTGCGGTACCCGTCGAAGACGCCGACTCCACGGGCGAGGACTTCGCCCTCGTCGCTGATGCGCACGGTGAGTCCGGGCAGGGGCGTGCCGACGCTGCCCGAGGCGATGAGGCCCGGCAGGTTGCCGGTGAGCGGCGCCGTCGTCTCGGTCAGCCCGTACCCCTCGATGACGGGCACGCCGAGGCCGCGGAAGAAGAGCGAGAGCTCGGGGTCGAGCGCGGCTCCGCCCGAGAGGATGTAGCCGACCCGCCCGCCCATCACGGTGCGGAGGCGGCGGTAGAAGAGGGCGTCGAAGAAACGGTGGCGCAGACGGAGTCCGCGGCGGTTCGGGATTCTCCGACGCGCGTCGATCCGCTCGGCGCGGCGGCCCCAGGCGACGGCCGTCTCGTGAGCCTTCTCCCAGACACGACTCAGGCCCTTGTCCGCAGCCTTCGTGGCGGCGGCCGCCTGGATCTTCTCCAGCACGCGCGGCACGACGACCAGGAACGTCGGGCGCAGCGTGTCGAGGGTCGAGACGACCGTGGACGGGTCGGAGAGGTGCGCGATGCGCATGCCGCTGGCCAGGCAGATCAGCTGGAGTCCGCGGGCCAGCACGTGGGCGAGCGGCAGGAAGATGACGGTGTTGCCGTTCTCGTTCACGATCTCGCGGTACGCGGCGGCGATGTTGAGCACCTGACCGAGGAAGTTCCGATGCGAGAGCACGACGCCCTTGGGTTCGCCCGTGGTGCCCGAGGTGTAGACGATGGTCGCGGGGGCGTCCTGCGTGGCGTGCGTTCGGCGTGCCTCGACTTCGTCATCGGCGACGTCGGTGCCCGACGCGACCAGGTCGTCGAGGGTTCCGGATGCCGCGGCTCCGGGGCCGGAATCGTGCGGGGTGTCGGCATCCATCGTCCACGCGCCGAGCGTCGGTGCGTCGGCGTGCGCGAGCGCCGCCTGCAGAAGCTCGGCGTGCGCCGGGGTGCCGCCGATCGCGAGGCGCACACCGGCGTCGGCGACGATCGCGTTCACCTGCGAGGGTGACGACGTCTCGTAGATCGGCACGACGACGGCGCCGGCGAACCAGGTGGCGAGGTCGGCGACGGCCCACTCGTAGCGCGTCGGCGCCATGATCGCGATCGGATCGCCGGTGCGGATGCCGCGGGCGATGAACCCCTTCGCGAGGGCCCGTACCTCGTTCGCGAACTCCCGGGTGGTGACCGGCTGCCAGCCGCCGTTGCGGTCGACCTCGAAGGCGACGTGATCGGGGGCATCCGCTTCGCGCCGGACCAGCAGGTCGGTGACGTTGCGGTAGCCGTCGAGGGCGGCGAGGGGTGGGGTCGACGACTCGATCATCGGGGCTCCTCTCGGTCTGCGGGCGCGCCGGAGCCGCCCATCGGGTGCTGTTCGGAGCCGGTGGGGATTCGGATGGGACGGAAAAACCCCCGGGTGTGTCCCGGGGGTTCGAGTGGAGGGGCTGACGGGAATCGAACCCGCGCTGTCTGCTTGGGAAGCAGAAGTTCTACCATTGAACTACAGCCCCGAACCCCGCATCCTCGCGGAACGGGGTGACGCCAGCCTACCTGCCGCCCGGCCCGCGACCAAAGCGCTCACGCGGCTCGCCGGATCCGCGCCATGATGTCGGTATGGGCAGTGTCGTCGGGGAGCTTCTCCCGTTCGCGCTCGGCATCGCGATCAGTCCGCTGCCGATCATCGTCGTCATCCTCACCCTGCTGAGCCCGAAGGCGCGCACGAGCAGCCTCGGGTTCCTGATCGGGTGGATCGTCGGCATCCTGGTGGTGATCGGGGTGCTCACGGCGCTGTCGACCTTCCTGCCCGACCGCGACGACTCCGAACCCGGTGTTCCGGCGGGCCTCGCCAAGCTGGTGGTCGGCGTGCTGCTCGTGGTGCTCGCGGTGGGCCAGTGGCGCAAGCGCCCGAAGCCCGGTGAGGAGCCGAAGCTGCCGGGATGGATGCAGAAGGTCGACGCGTTCGACTTCGCCGCGGCGCTGCGGTTCGGCCTCTTCCTCTCGGCCGTGAACCCCAAGACCTACATCTTCAGCCTCAGCGTCGCCATCGACCTCGGCGTCTCCGACCTCGAGGGCACCGAGCTGCTCGTGCCGATCGTGGTGTTCGCGGTGATCGCGGCATCCACCGTGCTCGTCCCCGTCGTCGCCTACGCGATCGCCGCCGACCGCCTGCGCGCACCGCTCGCGGCGCTGCACGTGTGGCTCAGCCGCGAGAACAACACCATCATGTGCGTGCTGTTCCTGGTGCTCGGCTTCTCGGCGGTCGGCAGCAGTATCGGCATCCTCTGGCCGTAGCGGATGCGGGGCGCGATGCGTCATGACGAGAGGCGCACCCCCGGCTGATGCCGGAGGTGCGCCTCTCGTGTTCTCCTGCTGTTCAGTAGAGCTTGGTGATGAGCCTCACCTGGCGAGCTGGCTCCTGGGTCACTTCAATCGACAACGTGGTCGATCGATCGGAGATCCTGCATTTTGCGGCCGAGAAGTTCGAGGTCTTTCCTTTGCAGAGCACCTTGCCGCGGTCCAGGTCGACCACACGGTAGTTGTACGGAGGAAGGATGAAGTTGCTGGAGGTCGAGATGATCAGAGTTCTCGTGGCGGATCCCTTGTACTTCATCGCTACGCGTTGCTTGCACACGGATGTCCCGATGTAGCAGTAGGTCGTCTTGGTCTTTGCCGTCGCGGCATCCGCCGCCTGTGGCACGGCGATCGATCCGCCAGCCAGCACGAGTGCGGCGAGCGCGAGCGCCTGCCAGCGGCTGACTTTCTTCTTCGTGTTCGTG
The DNA here is from genome assembly GCF_023101185.1 of Microbacterium galbinum. Taxonomy (GTDB): domain Bacteria; phylum Actinomycetota; class Actinomycetes; order Actinomycetales; family Microbacteriaceae; genus Microbacterium; species Microbacterium galbinum. The sequence goes on along the minus strand of NZ_CP078077.1, from coordinate 1,028,376 downwards.
AGCATAGGTCTCTCCGGTCTTCATCAATCGGGGATAGCGGGCTCGGCGAGCCCGCTGACTGTGTGACGTCGTCGGAGGTGGAATCGGTCGTCGCGTACGGGCATACCTTCCGTTCACCTCTTCGAGGCTTATGAAACGCACCTCGGGCCGACGAAGAAGCGCACCTTCGGAGGGGGATCCGGAGGCGCGCTTCTTCGAGGTCACGTCGGAGCGATCACCGCAGAACGACGATCTTCTCCTCCACGCCCCACTTGTTCTCGATGGTGATCTTGACGCGTCCGGTGTACGTGCCGAACCAGCAGCTCTTGCTGCCCGCGTTGGGAGCGATGTCGCCCTTGCAGAGCAGGCGCCCGCCGGGAGTGCGGACCGTGTACCGGTGCGAGCCCTGGTTCGAGTCGGTGGAGAGCCGGAACTTCACACTCTTCTTCGCGTTCACGTACGTCGCGCACTGGTCCGTGGAGAACCACTTCGCACAGGTCGCGGTCTGTGTATAGGCGCTCGCCGCCTGCGGCGCAGCCACGGTTCCACCCGCCACCACGAGGGCGGCCAGTGCGATCGCGGCCCAACGGTTCTTCTTCGTCTTCATCGACATGTTTCTTCTCCAGTCATCATTGATGGATGACGCACCCGGGGGAGCGCGTCATAAGTCCAGACGGTCGAGATTCCCGAATCGGTCGTCGGATACGGGCATACTTCGTGGACGTGAACGGAGGTGTCGATTTCATCGGTGAGGCGACGGACGCGAGCATCCATCGCCTCACCGATGACGAGGGCCTTCAGGGATTCAGCCATCTCGTGCCGGGGGCAGGTGCGGCGGCATACGTCCCGCCTCGATCAGAGGCAGAAGATCGGTTAGCTCTCGTCGTCCTCGATGGTGACGCTGAAGTTGGGGTGCCAACCTTGCGCCACCGTCACTCGGACCCGCCCTATGTAGCCCTTGAGGTTGCAACGCGGATACTTTTCCCAATACGTCGCCGTTCGCCCGCTGCAGAGGAGTTTTCCGCCTGCGGTTCGCACCGTGTATTTGTGCGCGATTTCGTACTTCCCCCTTGTCGCGATGGTCAGAACCGGCCTGGTCGTGTTCATCGCCACGATGCACACCCGAGAGCCGGGACAGCTCTTATGTCCCCACGCCGCATCCGCGGCCTGCGGCACGGCGACCGAGCCTGCGATCATCAGACCGGCGAGCAGGACTGCTTGCCACCGGCCTTTCCTCTTCTTCTTCTTCGTTTTCGTTTCCTGCAGTGTGCTGCTCTGAACAGGCGTCGACATGTTCTTCGTCTCCGGTCTTCACTCATCGATGGACGACGCACTCAACGGAGTGCGCCACAAGGCTTGACGGTCGAGATTCCCGATTCGGTCGTCGAATGCGGGCATACTTCGTGAGCGCGAACCATGCGGCAACTAGGCTGAACCCGTGCTTCTCAGCGATCGCGACATCAGGGCAGAACTCGCTTCCGGCAAGATCGGGCTCTCGCCGCACGACCCGGCGATGGTGCAACCGTCGAGCGTCGACGTGCGGCTCGACCGGTACTTCCGGCTGTTCGACAACCACAAGTACCCCTTCATCGATCCCTCGGTCGATCAGCCCGAGCTCACCCGCCTGATCGAGGTCGACCCCGACGAGCCGTTCATCCTGCACCCGGGCGAGTTCGCACTCGGAGCGACGTTCGAGCAGGTCAGCCTGGCCGACGACGTCGCCGCCCGCCTCGAGGGCAAGTCGTCGCTCGGACGCCTCGGCCTCATCACCCACTCCACCGCCGGGTTCATCGACCCGGGCTTCACCGGACACGTCACTCTCGAACTCGCCAACGTCGCGACCCTGCCCATCAAGCTGTGGCCGGGCATGAAGATCGGACAGCTCTGCTTCTTCCGCCTGACCTCGCCCGCCGAGAACCCCTACGGCTCCGGCCCCTACGGCAACCGGTACCAGGGACAGCGGGGGCCGACGGCATCCCGTTCCTTCCAGAATTTCCATCGCACAGACGTCGGCGTCACAGACGTCGGAGCCCTCGGAGGCTGACATGACCAGCGACAGCATCACCCCGCCCGACCCCGACAAGCGCGAGAACGGCGAGGCGGATGCCGTCGTCCCGCCGCCTCCCGTCTTCGACGATGCGGCGGCCGCCGCGGTCGTGCCGCCGCCCCCGGTCTTCGACGACAATCGGGCCGACATCGTCGTGCCCCCGCCGCCCGCGTTCGACGGTCCGCTGACCGGGTCGGTTCCACCGCTGTCGGCGTCCACCGACGACATCGTTCCCCCGCCTCCTGCCTTCGAGGGAACGACCGGTGACGCTGTGGTCCCTCCACCGCCGACGTTCGACGGAGATGCCGTGAGTGCTCCGGCATCCGCATCGCTGCGTCGTCGTACCCCACCCGCGTCGGTGCCCGCCGTCGTTCCCGACGCCGCGTCGACGGCACCCGAACCCGACCCGGCATTCGTGGCGCCCGAGGTTCCGGCATCCGGCGGGTATCGGGCGTGGACCGTCGCGATCTTCAGCATTCTCGTGCTGCTGCTCGCCGGCGCGATCGCCCTCGTCATCTACCTCGCGACGAGCACGACCCTGAACATCCCAGGCTTCGACGATGCTTCGTCCGCCCACGGATCGAGCACCCTCGTGGCCGCGGCGCCGGTGTCCGGCGCCGACGCTCTGCCGATCTGAGCGTTCATAGCTCCGGAGAAACGGGACGCGAAGGCCCGGAAACCCGGACTTCGGGGGTTTCGGCGGGCGGTTGTGAGGAGTTGTGAACGGGGAGCGTGGCACTAACTCAGGACGGACGCCATGAATCGGCGCCGTTTCGGCCGATTCGACGGGTGTGAGCGCCATTTTTCCTGAGTTGGGTACAGGGGCACGACGAGAGAGGGGCGGATGCCGAAGCATCCGCCCCTCTCTCGATGGGGTGACTCGGGTCAGGCGTCGCGTCCGCGGCTGAAGCCGGCGTCGAAGCCGCGCTCGTAGGCGTGCTGCGCCAGGCGAGCGGCGCGGTGCTGACCGTGCCCGCGGTGGTCTCCGTGGGCGTGGGGTCCGTGACCGCGCTCGCCGTGGGAGCCGTGGCCGCAGTCCGCGTCGGAGCCGGAGCCGTGTCGGGGGCCGAAGCCGTGACGGGGTCCGAAGTCGCGCTCGCCGTCGGCATCCGGTCCGAAGCCGTGCTCCGGGCCGAAGCCGCGACCGGGGCCGAAACCGCGACCGGGGCCGAAGCCGGGGCCGAAGCCGCGACCCGGGCCGAATCCGGGGCCGAAACCGTGACGGCGGCCGAAGCCGTGCCGCGGGCCGGCGTGCTTTCCGAAGCGTCCGTGGGGGCCGAAGCCGTGGCGGCGCGACCGGGGGAGAGGGGTCTCCTCGTCCCACCCGAAGGCGCGGGCGATCTTCTCGAGCGAGGCGAGGGTGGTGGCGAGTTCGTCTTCGGAGACGGCCCCCGTGACCTTCGCGCGGATGCCGTCGACGATCGCGCCGAGGCGGTCCTTCGCTGCGCGTCCGTCGTCGGTGAGCGTCCAGCCGTCGCCGTCGGCGATGACCCAGCCGCGCTCGACGAGGCGATGCAGCTTGTGCTCGTTCAGGGGGCGTCGCGCCGGCATCGTGCCATCGACGACGTTGAGGAGTCGCCAGTCACGGCGACCGACCTCATCGCTCTCGCGGTCGAAGGCGGCGGCGAACTCGGCCGCCATGAGGCGGTCGACGGCCTTCAGCCAGTAGCCGAAGGGGCGGGCGGTGTTCTCGGGGTTCTGTTCAGAGGTGTTCATGGGTTGCGTCCTTTTGCATGTCAGGGTGCACATGTATGTCACTGTGCATGTACATGTAGTGTGACATGCGATGTGAATGCATGTCAAGTCGCATGTAAAATCGATGTGTGAGCACCGAAGAGATCGACCCCGCCGAAGCGATCGCCCAGGCCCTGTCCCGTCTGCGCGGACGTCGGCCGGGAGACCGCGGCGACCGCGGGGGGCCCCACGATCACGGTCACGGCGGTCCGCACGGCTGGCACGGCGGACCGCGCGGCGGAGAGCGCGGAGGGCCGTTCGGCCACGGGCACCCCGGCATGCCGCCGTGGATGGGCGATCCCTCCGGCCGCCTCGGCGGACCCGCGCGCATGCGGATGCTCGAAGCCCTCGCCGCGGCATCCGCACCGCTCAGCGTGAGCGAGCTCGGCGCGGCGATCGGTGTCGACCAGCCGCGCGCCTCGCGGCTCGTGCAGCAGGGTGTCGACCACGGATTCCTGCGGCGCGAAGCCGATCCCGATGACGCCCGTCGCACGCGCATCGCACTCACCGACGAGGGGCGCAGCCTCGCCCGCGGCGTGCGGGGCGAGCGGCGTCAGCTGCTCAGTGGCGCGCTCGCCGCGTTCACCGACGAGGAGCGCGCCGAGCTGGCCCGTCTTCTCAACAAGCTCGCCGACAACTGGCAGCGCTAGCCCGAGGGGCTCCGATCAGCGCGGCGCCTTGACCGGCAGCAGCAGCAGGAAGCCGACGATCAGCACGATCATGATGCCCAGGATGCCGAAGGCGGTCTGCGCCGTGAGCACGATCAGCAGCGTCCAGGCGCCCGAGGCCATCCAGCTCGCCGCGCGACCGGTCGTCGCGTAGAGGCCGAAGATCTCGCCCTCGCGTCCGGCCGGGGTGACCCGGGCGAGGAACGAACGCGCGGCGGCCTGCGCCGGTCCGACGAACGCGCAGAGGATGAGTCCGCCGATCCAGAACACCATCGCCCCGCCGTCGCGCAGCAGGAAGACCGCGAGTCCGGCGACGATCATCGAGCCGATCGACACGAGGATGATGCGCTTGGGGCCGACGCGGTCGTCGAGGCGCCCGGCGAGGATCGTCGAGACCCCGGCGATGAGGTTCGCGGCGATGCCGAAGATGATGATGTCGTCGGTCTCGAACCGGAAGACCGCGGTGCCGATGATCGCCCCGAACGCGAACACTCCGCCGAGGCCGTCGCGGAAGACGGCGCTCGAGAGCAGATACCAGAAGGTCGGGCGCGTCTCGGGGTCGCGGTAGAGACCGGCGACGTCCTTCACGAGCAGCACGTAGGAGCGGAAGAACCCGACCTTGCGCTCGGGGCGGCCGAGCGAGGGCTCGGGCACGTTGAGGAAGATCGGGATGCTGAACACGATCGCCCACACTGCGCAGCCGACCGCGATCAGGCGGTAGACGAGACCGTTGTCGGTCGGCATCCCGAACCAGTCGACCGCATTCAACGCCACCACGATCGCGAGGGCGATGATGCCGCCGAGATATCCGAAGCCCCAGCCGAGACCCGAGATGCGTCCGACGTTCTGGGGGTTCGCGATGCCGATGAGCATCGCGTTGGAGTTGACAGCCGCGATCTCCTGGAAGACCGTCGCCGCCGAGATCAGCGCCACACCCAGCCAGAACAGGCTCGGCGTCGGCTCGACGAACCACAGCCCCAGCATGCACAGGATCAGGGCGCCGGTGCCGATGCCCAACCAGAGCTTCTGTCGCCCCGCGGCATCCGCTCGCTGACCCAGCACGGGAGCGAGCAGCAGGATGCCGAAGGCCGCGATCGTCGACCCCAGGCCGAGGCCCGAGGTCAGGTCGGCCTCGGCCGCCAGCCGCACCGGGTCGTTCTCGTCGAGTGCCGCGATGTCGGCGGGCAGGAACCCTTCGCCCACGAGATAGAGGGCGGTGAAGACGAAGGTCAGGATGACCGTGTTGAAGGGCTGCGTCGCCCAATCCCACAGCGCCCACGAGAAGACCTGCTTCTTGGGGGCCGGTGTCTCGCCGCGCAGCTCGAGGCCGATGACGGCGACGGCGCCGCTGTTCGCCGTGGCGACCGGCTCGGGGACGCCGGGCTGGGATTCGGGTGCGCTCATGAGTCGAAGTCTGGCCGCACCCGGTGAACGGGCGGTGACGGCGCGCCGTGCCGCAGGCCCCGGACGATCGGTCGGATGCCGTGGACGGGCGGTCGGGCGCGCGGCATCCGTGTGCATCAGGCTGGACGCATGACGATCACCTCCCCCGTGCCCACCACCGCATCCGCCCCGGCCGGACGGATGCGCTACGGCGGGCTCATCGTCGTCATGCTCATGAGCTTCCTGCTCGTGACGGCGGAGTTCCTGCCCAACGGCGTGCTCACCGAGATGGCCACCGCGCTCGGCGTGACGCCCGGGCAGGCCGGTCAGACCGTGACGGTCACCGCGCTCGTCGGATTCATCGTCGCCCCGACCATCGGGCTCGTCTTCCCGCGCCTCGACCGCCGGTCGCTGCTGGTGTGGATGGCGCTCGCCGCCGCCGTCTCGAACCTCATCGTGGCGATCGCCCCGAACCTGATCATCGTGCTGCTCGCCCGGTTCCTGCTGGGGGCGGCGATCAGCGCCTTCTGGTCGATGTCGATCACCGTCGCGGCGCGCATCGCAGGCCCCGAGCGCCTCGGCCGCGCCGTGATGTTCACTGCCGCCGGCACCTCGCTCGCGACCGTCGCGGGTGTGCCGCTCGGCGTCATGCTCGCCGAGATCGTCGACTGGCGCACGGTGTTCGCTATCGCGGGCGTCGCCACCGGACTCCTCGCGATCGCCCTGCGCGCACTGCTGCCCTCGGTGCCCGCGGCGCAGGCGTCGAGCATCCGCCTGCTGGTCGACACGGTCCGTCAGCCCGGCATCGGACTCGGTCTGATCGGTCACGTCTTCGTCGTTCTCGGGCACTTCCTCGCCTACACGTACGTGCGGCTCGCGCTCGAGCGCATTCCCGATGCGGATGCCACGACCATCGTCGTGCTGCTCGCGCTGTTCGGCGCCGGAGGTCTGATCGGCAATCTCGTCATCGGTTTCGTGATCGACAAGACCTTCGCGTTCTTCGCCGTGCTCGCGCCCCTGGTGATCGCCGTGTCGGTCGCCTCGATGCTGCTGCTCTCGGGCTCGGTCGTCGGCATCGCGGTCGTCGTGTTCGTGTGGGGCTTCTTCTTCGCCTCGTGGCTGATCGTGGTGAACACGTGGGTCGGGCACCGGATGCCGTCGCGACTGGAGGCCGGTGGAAGCCTGGTGGTCGTCGGATTCCAGGGCGCCATCATGCTCGCGGCCGGACTCGGCGGATTCCTCGTCGACGGAGCCGGGGTCGAGGTCGCCTACGTGCTGGGGGCGTCACTCCTGGTCGTCGGCGCCGTGCTCTTCGGGCTCTCGAACCGCGTGCGCGGCTGAGTGGCGGGCGAAAACCCAGACCGGTCGAGTCTCCCTCGGCGTGTCCGAGGGGGACACGCCGAGCCTTGACCGTGACGTCTCCGTTTTCGCGCGCGAGAGGCTATGCCGAGACCGGCGTGCGGTGGGCCAGGCGCCACGACGACGGCGTCATGCCGGTGCGTCGGCGGAACGCGCGGCTGAACCCCTCGTCGGAGGCGTAGCCCAGAGCGCGCGAGATGTCCGACACCGACCGCCCGGCATCGAGCATCCGCTTGGCCTGATCGACGCGCACCTCGGTGACGTACTCGGCGGGGGAGCGTCCGATCGCGCTGCGGAACCGCTCCGCGAAGGTCGAGCGCGACATCGCGCCGACGCTCGCGAGGCGCTCGACGGTCCAGTCGCGGCCGGGCTCGTCGTGGATCGCGTCGATCACGCGGTCGAGGAACGGGTCGCTCGACGTCCGCAGCCATCCGGCGGGCGCGCAGCCGTTCTCGGCCCACGCACGGATCACCGACAGGAACACGGTGGTCGCCATGAGCTTGCAGATCACCGGATCGGTGCGCCGGAGCGGGAACTGCGTCGGGTCGACGAGCCCCATGCCGGCGGCGAGCGTGGCGGCGGCGGGTTCGAGAGCGTCGAAGCCGGTGACGGTCACGAGATCGGGAAGCAGGGCGAGCAGCGGGGATGCCGCGTCGGCGAGCTCGATGTCGAGCACGATGAGAGTGGTGTCGCCGTCGGCCTCGAGAGCGAAGGGGGAGCCGCCCCGTGTGAGGAAGGCGTCGCCGGAGACCAGGAGATCGCGCGGTGCGCCGGCATCGACCGACACCTCCTGCGAGGAGCGATCGACGTCGAGGCGGCATCCGGCCTGGAGCGGCGGATGCCCCGCCACCCCGCCCTCGGCGACGTAGACGAGCGTCATGGCGTCGGGCATCATCGGCAGCAGCTCGCCCGAGGAGATGGGGACGCGGCGGGCGAAGCCCACGCGGAGGTCGACGGTCGCGAGCACGCGCGCCAGAGCATCCGCATCCACAGTCATGCTTTCGGAAACGCGGTCGTGCCCGGCCTTATTCCGCTCATAGGAGCCGCAGATACCCTGGAACCACCCCCACCCGAGGAGTCCCGTGTTTCGAACGCCCGACCGCCTGTACCGAGTTCTCGCGATCGCGGAGGCGATCACCTGGACCCTCCTGATCGGCGCGATCATCGCCCGCGCCCTCGGTGCCCCGGGCATCGTGGTGACGATCGGCGGGGGCATCCACGGGTTCGTGTTCCTCGCCTACGGGGCGACTGCGCTGCTCGTCGCCGTCAATCAGCGCTGGCACGTCGGGGTCGCGATCCTCGCGGTCGCGAGCGCCGTGGTGCCGTACGCGACGATCCCCATGGAGATCTGGCTGCACCGCACCGGGCGCCTCGCGGGAGCCTGGCGCCTCGAGGCCACCGACGACCCGCGCGACCGCCGCTGGTACGACCGCCTCATGCGCTGGTTCCTGCGTCGGCCGGTCGTGCTCGTGCTCCTGCTGGCTGTGGCGATCGTCGCCCTCTACATGATCCTGCTGATCGCGGGTCCTCCCGGCGGCAAGTGAGCGCGTCCGCAGCCCTCAGGGCGTGACGACGACCGAGTTGGTGTCGGCGATCTCGGCGAGCACCGTGGCGGGGTCGCCGGTCGTGCAGTCGACGATGACGTACAGCCCGACCCCGACCTCGCTGAACGCGCGAGCCGCCACGATCCAGGTGCGGCCGGTGTCCTGGCCGACGACCTGGCGGTTCTCGACCGCGTCGTTGCCGCCGACCTGATAGCTGAACGCACCCGTCGTCGCGTTCGGGGTGATGTCTTCGGGGGATCCTCCGAGGACGGCGGCGATGACGGCATCCGAGGTGGCGCTGTCGTCGCCGGCGACCTGCATGTCGGCACCGATCGTGCCCTGCCAGAAGTGCGCGGTGCAGGAGCCGTCGACCGTGGCGTAGCTCCAGTTGCCCTGCCCGTCGTCGGGCGAGGCCATCTCCCACCCCTCGTCGACGAGCAGTCCGTCGCCCCACTGGATGTAGGCGGTCGACGGGAGGGAGAGACCGTCGTCGAACGACAGCGTGGTCGGGATGCCGTCGGCGGTCGACGTCTCCTCCGGCGCGGGGGTGGTCGTGTCCTCCGCTGCGGGCGCGTCGGCGGGGATCTGGGCGTAGATGCAGCCGCTCAGCGGAAGGAGGGCCGCGGTCACGACGAGGGCGGCGGCGAGACGGGGGAGGGGCATCGAGGGCATACGGGGAGCCTAATCACTCGCGTTCACCTCGCACAGGGGCAGGACTGCCCATGCGGCGTCAGTGCGAGGTCGCGATCCCGAGCCCGTCGTGCACGATGACCGCCGCGACCCGCGCGCCCGCTCCCGCCGCCACGATCAACTGCTGGGGGCCGGGCGCCGCCGCATCGCCCGCCGCGTACAACCCCGCGACGTCGGTGCGCCCGGAGCGATCGGTGAGCAGGTGGCCCGCCGCGTCGCGCGCCGGGTCGATGCCGTCGAGGAAGGGCAGAGAGGCATCCCACTCCGGGCGGACGAACCCGCCCTCGACCGCGACGGAGGTGCCGTCGGCGAGCCGCACGGCCTCGAGCTGCCCGCGGTCGCCGACGAGCTCGACGATCGGATGCCGCTGCACCACCGCTCCGGCGGCGGCGAGTTCGGCCTCCTCCTGCGCGCTCACGACCGAGGCCCCGTTCGTGAACACCGTGAGGCTCTCGGTCCAGCGCGAGATCAGGCGGGCGCGGTCGGCGAGGTCCGTCGTCTCGCCGATCAGGGCGAGTGTGCGCCCCTGCAGCTCCCACGCATCGCAGGCGGCGCAGCTGAACAGGCTCATGCCGTAGAAGCCGCGCAGATCGGGCACCGCGGGGAGCGTCTCGCGCAGGCCGGTCGCGATCAGCACCGCCGGGGCGGATGCCGTTCCCGCGGGCTCGCGGCGGCCGATCTCGGCCGTGAACCCGGCATCCGTCCGGCGCAGCGAGACCACCCGCACCCGTGAGCGGATCTCGACGTTCGGATACGCCGCGAGCTCCGCGCGGGCGAGTCGGCGCAGCTCGTGCGGCGGGATGCCGTCGCGCGTCAGAAATCCGTGCGAGGCGAGTGTGGCGGCGTTGCGCGGCCGGTCGGCGTCGACGACGAGCACCCGGGCGAGGGAGCGGCCGAGGTTGAGGGCGGCCGAGAGCCCGGCGGGGCCGCCGCCGATGATGATCACGTCGTATTCGGTGTGGTCCACAGCATCCTCCTGACCTGCGTTCGTCGCGCACGCGGTCTCGGATGGGATGCGGCTGCGCCGCCCGGGCGACGCCGCCGCGAGCCGCATCGGGTAAGGCTCGCCTTACTTCCATCCTGCCATGCGACTCGGCCGGTGGCCCACATCGCTCTGGGATCAAAGTTGAGCCAGTTCATATCAAGTTTGTTTGACAGTCATCTCGCGTCGATGTACAGTTGAGCCATCGCGACTCAGGTTTCCTGATCGCCGCAGATTTTCAGACCAACCATCGTCAGCAACACAAAGGAGAACAACATGGCACGTGCTGTGGGAATCGACCTCGGTACGACGAACTCCGTCGTCAGCGTCCTCGAGGGCGGCGAGCCGAAGGTCATCGCCAACGCCGAGGGCTTCCGCACCACCCCGTCGGTGGTCGCCTTCACCAAGGACGGCGAGGTGCTCGTCGGTGAGACCGCCAAGCGCCAGGCCGTCACGAACGTCGACCGCACCATCGCGTCGGTCAAGCGTCACATCGGAACCGACTGGACCTTCGACGTCGACGGCAAGAAGTGGACGCCGCAGGAGATCTCCGCGCGCATCCTCATGAAGCTCAAGCGCGACGCCGAGTCGTACCTGGGCGACACGGTGACCGACGCGGTCATCACCGTCCCCGCGTACTTCAACGACGCCGAGCGCCAGGCCACCAAGGAGGCCGGCGAGATCGCGGGCCTCAACGTCCTGCGCATCATCAACGAGCCCACCGCCGCGGCCCTCGCGTACGGCCTCGACAAGGGCAAGGAAGACGAGCTCATCCTGGTCTTCGACCTCGGTGGTGGAACGTTCGACGTCTCGCTGCTCGAAGTGGGCAAGGACGACGACTTCTCGACGATCCAGGTGCGCGCCACGGCCGGTGACAACCGCCTCGGTGGAGACGACTGGGACCAGCGCCTCGTCGACTACCTGATCTCGCAGTTCAAGTCCACGACCGGTGTCGACGTCTCGGGTGACAAGATCGCCCTGCAGCGCCTCAAGGAGGCTGCGGAGCAGGCGAAGAAGGAGCTCTCGTCCTCGACGAGCACCTCGATCAACCTCCCGTACCTCTCGCTCACCGACTCGGGCCCCGTCTCGCTCAGCGAGACCGTCACCCGCGCGAAGTTCGAGGACCTCACGAAGGACCTGCTCGACCGCACCAAGAAGCCCTTCGAGGACGTCATCCGCGAAGCCGGCATCAAGGTCGCCGACATCGACCACATCGTGCTCGTCGGTGGATCGACGCGTATGCCCGCCGTCGCCGAGCTCGTCAAGCGCGAGACCGGCAAGGAAGCGAACAAGGGCGTCAACCCGGACGAGGTCGTCGCCGTCGGCGCCGCTCTGCAGGCCGGTGTCCTGAAGGGCGAGCGCAAGGACGTCCTCCTCATCGACGTGACCCCGCTGAGCCTCGGCATCGAGACCAAGGGCGGCATGATGACGAAGCTCATCGACCGCAACACCGCGATCCCGACCAAGCGCAGCGAGACCTTCACCACGGCCGACGACAACCAGCCGTCCGTCGCGATCCAGGTCTTCCAGGGCGAGCGCGAGTTCACCCGCGACAACAAGCCGCTCGGAACCTTCGAGCTCACCGGAATCGCCCCGGCCCCCCGCGGCATCCCGCAGGTCGAGGTGACCTTCGACATCGACGCCAACGGCATCGTGCACGTGTCCGCCAAGGACAAGGGCACGGGCAAGGAGCAGTCGATGACGATCACCGGCGGCTCGTCGCTGTCGAAGGACGACATCGAGCGCATGGTGCGCGAGGCCGAGGAGAACGCTGCCGAGGACAAGAAGCGCCGTGAGGCCGCCGAGGTCCGCAACCAGGCCGAGACCCTCGCCTACTCGATCGACAAGCTGATCAAGGACAACGAGGACAAGCTCCCCGCCGACGTCAAGGAGTCGGTCCAGGCCGACGTCGACGCCCTCAAGACGGCTCTCGCCGGCGAGGACGATGACGCCGTGAAGACCGCGTTCGACAAGCTCAACGAGTCGCAGACGAAGCTGGGCGAGGCGATCTACGCGCAGTCGCAGGCGGATGCCGCGGCCGGTGCCGCTCCCGAGGGCGACGCTCCTCAGGGTGATGCATCCTCGTCCGACGAGGATGTCATCGACGCCGAGGTCGTCGACGACGAGGACGAGAAGAAGTAATCATGGCTGACAAGGACTTCGAAGAGAACAACGGAGTCGCAGGCGAGGGGTCGGATGCTCAGGCATCCGGCCCCGCGCCGCAGAATCCGGACTCCACCGAGGCCGCAGCGGCCGAGGGCTCGGATGAGACGCCGGTCGACGCGATGGATTCGGTTCCTGAGCCTGTCGAAGGGCTCACGGTCGACGACATCCTCGGCGCGACGCAGACCGGTGAGGCCGCGGCCGAGGACGCCGTGCTCGCCGACCTCGAGTCGACGCTGCTCAACGACCTCAAGCGCCTGCAGGCCGAGTACGCGAACTACCGTCGCCGCACGGAGGAGTCGCGCCAGGTCGAGATCGAGCGCGCGAAGGGCGAGGCCGTCAAGGGCCTGATCCCGGTGCTCGACGATCTCGATCGCGCCAGCCAGCACGGCGACCTCGTCGACGGCACCCCCTTCGCCGTGATCGCCGAGAAGGTGCGCGCGGTCGTGGAGCGCCTCGGCGTCGTCTCGTACGGCGAGAAGGGCGAGGAGTTCGACCCGCAGCGCCACGAGGCCATCTTCCAGCAGCCGACGCCCGGCGTCGACAAGACCACGATCCTCGAGGTCGTCGAGGTGGGATACCGCCTCGGAGACGTCGAGCTGCGTCCTGCGAAGGTCGTCGTCGCCGTACCCGCGGAGTAGGTGATGCATGGCTAGCCAGGATTGGTTCGACAAGGACTTCTACAAGACCCTCGGGGTCTCGAAGGACGTGAGCGAGGCCGACCTCAAGAAGGCCTACCGCAAGCTCGCACGGAAGTACCACCCGGATTCCAACCAGGGTGATGCCAAGGCAGAGGCGACCTTCAAGGAGATCAGCGAGGCGTACTCGGTGCTCTCCGACGCCGAGCAGCGCAAGGAGTACGACGAGATCCGCGCCATGGGCTCGGGCGCCCGCTTCACGGCGGGCGGCTCGGGCGCCGGCGGGTTCGAAGACGTCTTCAGTCGCTTCGGCCAGGGAGGGCGCGGGCAGTCCGCCGACTTCGAGGACATCTTCGCGATGTTCAACCAGGGTCAGGGCGGAGGAGGCTTCGGCAACGGACGCTTCGGGCAGACGAGCGGCGGATTCCGCGGCTTCGGCGGCCCGCAGCGCGGTGCCGATGTCACGGCCCGCACCACCCTCGACTTCGTCACCGCCGTGCAGGGGGAGACGATCTCGCTGCAGGGTGACGACGGCAAGCCGTTCAAGGTGAAGATCCCGGCCGGGGTCGCCGACGGGCAGAAGATCCGTCTGCGCGGCCGCGGTCGGCCTTCGCCGGACGGGGGCGAGAGCGGTGACATCGTGGTGCAGATCACGGTGCGCCCGCATCCCGTCTTCACCCGCGACGGCCTCAACCTGCGCGTCGTGGTGCCGGTGACCTTCACCGAGGCGACGCTCGGCGCGACCATCGAGGTCCCCACGCTGAGCGGAGACGTCGTCAAGCTCCGGGTCGCCCCCGGCACCCCCTCCGGGCGGGTGCTGCGGGTCAAGGGCCGCGGCGTCACGACCGGCAAGGGCACCGGCGATCTGCTCGCCGAGCTGCAGGTGGCCGTGCCGACGCACCTCGACGAGGCGGCGCGCCAGGCGCTCGAGAAGTTCCAGGCCCTGGAGCCGACCGAGAACCCCCGCGCCGAGCTCATGGCGAAGGCGCGGCGATGACGTCCTTCGTCTCGCTCCGCTCGCTCAGGAACCGGGCACTTTCACCGGTCCCTGAGCGAGGAGCGGAGCGACGAGACGAAGGGGCCCGCCATGGACGCTGACACCCCGGTCTTCGCGATCGCCGTCGCGGCCGAGCTCGCGGGCATGCACCCGCAGACGCTGCGCCAGTACGACCGCATCGGCCTGGTCACCCCCGGCCGCACGCGCGGCGGTTCTCGCCGGTACTCGCATCGCGACATCGAGCAGCTCCGTGAGGTCGCCCAGCTGTCGTCCGAGGGGATGAGCCTGCCGGCGATCGCCCGACTGCTCGACCTCGAGGACGAGAATCGGATGCTCCGCCGCCGCATCGCCGACCTCGAGGCCTCTCTGCGTTCCGAGCGCGAGAATCGACCCGGAGTGCGCGTGTTCGCGGCGGGTTCATCCGGTGTGGTGCCGATGCCGTCGGGCCGACGCCTGCGTCGTTCGACCGAAGTGGTGCTCTGGAGCCCGCGCGACGGGCGCAACTGACCTCTCCTCAGCGACCGGTGTGTATCCTGTCAACTGTTAACAGGAGGTCGGCGTGACACAGATCGTCAAGCGGGCAGAGTCGCTCGGAGCCCAGGTGGCACGCGTGCTGCGTCAGCGCATCGTGCGCGGGGACCTCGCGCCCGGCACCCGCATCACCGAGGAGGCGCTCGCCGAGGAGTTCGACGTGAGCCGCGGTCCGATCCGCGACGCCCTCACGCAGCTCAGCTTCGAGAACCTCGTCGAGGTGCAGCGCCCGCGCGGCGTGTACATCACCGGACTCACGAAAGACGACGTCGACCAGCTCTACAGCCTGCGCGGCGCCCTCGAGCAGCTCGCCCTCTCTCGGGCGATGCGCGTCGACGACCCAGCGCGCTGGGCGCCGATGGCGGCGGCCGTCGGGCGCATGAGTGCGGCTGCGGATGCCGGTGATCACGCGGCTTTCGTGACCGCCGACCTCGACTTCCACTCGCAGATCTACGCGCTCGCCGACCACCCGCGGCTCGAGGGGGCGTGGAGCCAGTACCTCCCGACGTTCGCCGCGCTGCTCGAGGTCACGATCAACCACGACGAAGACCTCCACGAGTCCTCGGGCGACCACTTCACGCTCATGGACGTCATGCGCACCGGCACTTCGGAGGAGGCATCCGCCGTTCTGGCCGCGCACCTCGACGGTGCCCGCGATCGGATGCTGAGCGAGATCCAGACGCGGGCCTGATCTCCCTCGGCCTTTCGAGTCGCGCGCCTCGCGGGTCTCGCCAGGCGAAGAGCGCCAGGTGAACGATGCGAAAGCCGGGGGCGTCAGCCCCGGCGGTGGAAGGGGCAACCGCGGACTCGACCTCCGGAGGCCGGCATGGTCGGAAGGCGGCGGAGGTTCACGTCGAGGCCCTGGTCGAGGATCTCGACCCGTCGGTCGCTCAGCGCGGAGACCGCGGCCGCGAGCCCCGCGATGGCGAGCTTCTCGCCGGGGCAGCGGTGTCCCGTACGCGGATCCGCTCCGCCGTGCGGGACGAAGGTCTCGATCGCCTCGTAGTCGTCGATCCCGACGAACCGGTCCGGAACGAAGTCCGCGGGACGGTCCCACGACGCCGCGTCCATGTTCGTGCCGAGGATGTCGAGCACGACGCGGTCGCCCGCCTCCACCCGCTCGCCGTCCAACTCGACGTCCTCCGTCGCCCAGGCGGGAAGCATCGGCACGAACGGCGAGGTGCGGCGGATCTCCTGCGCGAACGCCGTCGCCAGCGGGCCGCCGGTCAGCGAACCCCGCTCGGCTGCCTCGGTCGCGATGCGCCCGCGCCATTCGGGATGCTCATGCAGTCGCTTCGCGGCGTAGGCGACGAACCGCGCCACGGCGATCATCGGGCGCAGCACGTTCTGCAGTTCGATGCCCGCGAGCCGAGGAGACAGCAGCACGCCCGTCTCATCCCGGTGCCAGGCCCACTCGTGCAGGGCGGTCCCCGCGACGGTCTCGAGCTCGCCGCGCCGCACGGCCATGATGAGGTTCTCGGCGTGGCGGTCGGACCATGCCCGGTTGAACTGCGCGCTGAGGAAGGCGAGGGAGTAGGGCGCACCGAATCCGTCCACGATCTGCGCGAGCCGCTCGGCCCACCGAGTCTTCGCCCGCGCCGTCCCCGGGAGTCCGGCCCAGCGCATGACGGCGCGACCGAAGGCGCCGATCGCGGCCTCGTAGGCGGAACGGCGGCTCGTACCGGCCGCCCAGGCGTCGACCTCGCTCCGCCACTCGCGCTCGAGGTACGGCGCGAGACGCGCGACCTGCTCGTCTTCGTACGCGACGTCGAGGAAGGTCGTCTTGCGGTGGCGGTGCGTCGCGCCGTCGAGGCTGTGCACCGAGCCCTTCCCGAAAAGGGTGTTCTGAACGAGAGCGGGCATCGCGCCGTGCCGGGCGATCCGATCCCCGTCGTAGAACAGCGACACCGCCTCGGCGCCGCGCACGAACAGCGCAGGCTTTCCCAGCAGGCGCATCCCGACGGCGCGGGCCCCCGGTTCCGTGCGCCGCCAGAGGTGCTCGCCGAGGCGGTAGCCGCGGGTGAGCAGACCGATCGAGTCGTCGTGCAGAGGGCGGGGAGTACTCGATCGCATCAGCATGCGCCCACTGTCCCCGCACCGAAGCGCCGGCGATAGGGGCTTGCACGAAGGGCGAAGCCTGCTTAGGGCGCGAGCCTCCGCCGCAGACGCCAGGTGTTGCCGCGGGCGTCGGCGTAGTGTCGCAACTCGTCGAGCGCGGCGGTGGAGAGCGCCAGCCCTCGGCCGCTCTCGCTGTCGGCATCCGGCATCTCGACGCCGTCCCAGTCGATCTCCGCCGGCGGGGCGGTATCGGTGAGGGTCGCGAGGAGGTCGTCCGACGAGACGCGGATGTCGACGGTGAGGGTGACCCCGTTTGGGTCGTCGGTGTGCTGCACCATGTTGGTCGCCACCTCGCTCACGGCGAGGGCGAACAGCGTGCGGTCCCGGTCGGCGACGTGCGGGGCGTCCGCCCACAGCCCGTCGAGGGCGTCGAGGACGTGGTCGACGAGCTCGAGCCGGGCCGGCCCGTCGATGTGCACCGCGCGGGTCTCAGCGTCCATCGAACGCCGACTCCGGCGTCGGGTGGTCGCGCAGCACGCGATCGAGGTTGGTGAGGTGCAGCACGGTCTGCACCGCTTCGGGCACGGCGGCGATGCGCAGGTCGCCGCCGGCGACGCGCGCACTCTTCAGCCCGCCCACGAGGGCGCCGAGTCCGGACGAGTCGACGAACAGCAGACCCGCCATGTCGATGACGATGTTCGATTCGCCCGCGGCGATGAGGTCGCTCACCGCGTTGCGCAGCAGCGGTGCTCCCGTCGCGGTGAGTCGACCCGTCAGGCCGATGACGGCGTAGCCGTCGCGGGTGTCAGTGCTCAGATCCATGGGGCTCCTTCTCGAGGACTCGGGCGGCCGGCCCACGATAGCGGGCGGCCTGGATGATGACGCTCAGCACGACGAGGTCGTAGAGCACCCAGGCGGTGTTGACCAGTGTGCCGGTTCCGTCGGCGGTGCCGATGATGACGCGCGTCACGCCGATGACGAGGGCGACCGTCAGCACCACCATGGCCGTCAGCTGCGGCCAGATCTGCCCCCACGGCACGCCGCGAGGATCGCGACCGTCCTTGCGCGTCACGGCGAACGACAGGGGGCGGCCGAGCACGACGTTCGCGAACGCCGTCCAGCACGCTCGTATCCACACGGGGAAGAGGGCGAGCGAGTACTGCTGCCCGCGCCAGGTCCTGACCCCCTTCGCGACCACCAGGAACAGCACCTGATTCACGACGAAGTACGGCAGGAAACGCACGAAGAAATCGACCGACCATGCGGTGACCGGGAGCACCCCGAACACGAGGTACACGACGGGAGCCGTCAGGTACACGACCGCCGCGAACCCCGACAGGTAGCTCCACATCGTCGCGAAGTACATCAGGCGCTGGCCCACCGAGAGCCCGCGCTTGACCAGGGGGTTGTCGCGGAGCATCACCTGCAACGTGCCCTGTGCCCAGCGCAGCCGCTGGGTGAGCATGGTGCGAAGGTCCTCGGGAGCGAGGCCCTTGGCGAGGATCTCGTGATGGTAGACGCTGCGCCACCCCTGCGAGTGCAGCTGCATCGCGGTCGCCATGTCCTCGGTGACCGAGATGGTCGCCATCGGGAGGATGGGCTGGGCCTCGTCTCCGCGGTCGAGGCGCAGCGCGTCGAGCAGGGCGCGCACGGCGTCGAGCGCCGTGATGGGGGAGAGGTCGGATGCCGCCAGCGTCGCGAGCCCTGCCTCGTCGACGACGATCGCATCGAGTTCGGCATCGTGCTCGATCGGCAGCGCGCCGAGTTCGGCGAGGTCGGCGCGGATACCCGCGAGATCCTGCGCGACGAGGATGCGCGACGCGTCATCGACGGCCGATCGCACCCGGTCGGCCACCTCGGCCACGGCGACGCCCGCGGCCAGGTCGCGCCGCCCCTGGCGGATCACGATCTGCAGCGCGCTGAATTCGCGCGTCAGGTTCGGGTCGGCCGCCGCTCGGACCTCCGCCTCGATCATCGTCTCGGATGCGCGCAGCGCACGGGCGGCGGAGTCGGTGACCTCGCGGACGTAACCGATGATGCCGAGCCGCATGAGCGCCTCACGCCGGAGCACGGCGTTCGAACCGCAGAAGAACGCGGCGTTCCATCCGTCCTTGCCCTGCTGGATCGGACCGTAGAACAGCGGTGCCTGGGCTCCGAGAGGATCGGCCTCATCGACGTTCATGAACCACTGCGGGGTCTGGACGACGGCGACCTCGTAGTCGTCGGCGAAGTAGCCGAGGGTGCGGTGCAGGATGAGCGGATCGGGGATCTGGTCGGCGTCGAGGATGAGCAGGAACTCGCCGTCGGTCTGGAAGAGGGCGCTGTTCAGGTTGCCGGCCTTGGCGTGGCGCGGCTTGCCGGTCCAGTCGTCCGGGCGGGTGAGATACGACACCCCGGCATCACGCGCCGCCGCTTCGAGTTCCGGGCGGGAGCCGTCGTCGAGGATCCAGGTCGTGTGCGGATACGCGATGCGCTGGGCCGCACGCGCGGTCGTCATGACGAGCTCGATGGGCTCGTCGTACGTCGTGATGAAGACGTCGACCGTGCCACGCGGCTCCGATACGGGGGCCGGCCTCTCTTTGGCCCGCCACATGGTCAGGCAGAACAGGAAGGTGTCGATGAGGCTGTACGTCTCGGCGATCACGAGCGGTACCGCGATCCACCACGCCGACCAGTTCACCGATTCGAGCCAGCGCCACGCGACGTAGTTCACGCCGAGCAGCACCGACAGCAGGGCGAGGATGCGGATCGTGGCGAACCGGGCGCTCATGCATCCCTCCGGACGACGACCACGGTGATGTCGTCGGTCGCGGTTTCGGCGGTGGCGAGCCCCATCGCCTCCCGGATCGCTCCGTCGGGTCCGAGCTCGGTGAGCACGCGGTAGACGTGGGCGTAGGGATCGTCGGGATCGAGGACGTCGAGCAGGCCGTCACTGCAGCAGACGAATGCGTCCCCGCGTGCGAGGTTCGCGAGCCGCGGTGTCCGGATCTCCGCCGGCTGCAGGCCCATGCCCATCCCGAGCGGCAGGCTCGTCGAGCGCAGATGCTCCCACGAGCCGTCCGCGCGGAGGATGAAGGCGAGACTGTGCCCGGCGTCGATCACCTCGAGGTCGCCGGACTCCGGGTCGAGTTCCGCGTGCACGGCGGTGACGAACATCGCGGTGTCGCCGAGGTCCTGCTCGAGCAGACGATCGGCTTCGGCGATCGATGCCGTCAGCCCTCGTTCGGGGGCCGTACGCAGGGAGGCGCGCACGCTCGCGGCGATCAGCGCGGGGCCGGTGCCCTTGCCCATCGCGTCGGCGAGAGTGACGCGCAGGGCGCCGTCGACGATGTCGAGGTCGTAGAAGTCGCCCGCCAGAGCGCCACGCGAGATCGAACCGCCGGCGATCGTGTAGCCCGGGACCTCGGGATGGGCGTGCGGGCGCAGCGTGCTCTGGATGACGGCGGCGTGGTCGAGCTCGGCGTCGTTGGCGAGTTCGGACTGCACCCAGAACGCGAGATCGCGCAGCAGATCGAGCTGGGCGTCCGTGAGCGTGTGCGGTTCGGTGTCGAGCACGCACAGGGTGCCGATCGGCTCTCCTCCGGGCGCGTGCAGCGGATGCCCCGCATAGAACCGCAGATGCGGGTCGCCGGTCACGAACGGATTGTCGGCGAAGAGGTCCGTCAGTGCGGCATCCTCGATCACCACGGTGCGGTCCTGTCGAACCGTGTAATCGCAGAAGGAGTCCTGCCGTGGCGCCTGATCGGCGCCCAACCCGATCTCCGCCTTCCGCCATTGCCTGTCGCGGTCGATGAGCGAGACGCTCACCATCGGCACTCCGAACATCTCCTTCGCCAGTCGTGCCACCCGATCCACCCGCTCATCGCGGGGGGTGTCGAGGATCCCCAGTTCCTCGAGCGCTTGCTGTCTGCGTCGCTCGTCGAACACCTGCCGTCCCTCCTACGGTCTTTCTCCTGCCATCCTCGCATCCGAACGGGCCGGGTGGTGAGGGCGCGCGGAGGTGAAAACTTGGACAGTGTTGACTGTTAACAGTCAACACTGTTAGCCTCACGGTGTCGACAACACGGTCGACCCACGTAGAGGAGCAAAGATGCCCCGCAAGCGCATCACCCGGGCGGCCGCCGCACTCGCCGCCCTCGCAGCCACCGCTCTCGTCGTCTCGGCCTGCACCAAGGTCGAAGAGGGCGAAGATGCCGCGTCGGCATTCCCCGAGAAGGACATCCGCCTGATCATCCAGGCCAACCCCGGCGGCGGATCCGACCTGTCGTCGCGCGCCCTCGCGACCGAGCTCGAGAAGATCCTCGGCGTCAGCGTCATCCCCGAGAACATGCCCGGTGCGGCCGGCGCCCTGGCCATGGAGTACGTCGGCTCGCAGGACGCCGACGGCTACGTCATCGGCTTCGCCCCGGTCGAGATCGCCATGCTCAACACCACGCAGGGCGCCAACGTGCTGCCGGAGGACTTCGACCTCCTCGGCCAGATCATGCTCGCCCCCGGCGTCATCACGGTCGGCGCGAACAGCGGCATCGAGACCCTCGAAGACCTCGTCGCGCAGGCGAAGTCCGGCCCCGTGACCGTCGCCAACTCCGGCGCCGGCTCGATCTGGGAGGCCGCGACCGTCGGCCTCGGCACCGCGACCGATGCCGACTTCACCCCGGTCCCGTACGACGGTGGCGCGACCGCCGTCGCCGCTGCGGCATCCGGTGAGACCGTCGCCGCCGTCTCCGGACTCGGCGAAGCGCTCGCGCAGGGCGACGCCGTGCGCATCTTGGCCGTCATGAACGACGAGCGCCACCCCGACGCCGAAGACGTCGAGACGGTCGAAGAGGCCATCGGCGACGACGTCGTATTCGGTGGGTGGGGCGGAATCTACGCGCCGAAGGGTCTGCCCGACGACGTGAAGGAGACGCTCGAGGCCGCGGTCAAGGAGGCCGTCGAGTCCGACACCTACCAGCAGTTCCAGGCGGATGCCGGCAACCTCGTCGTCTACCGCGACTCGGCCGAGTGGACGACCTTCGTCGACGACCAGTTCACGCTGTTCCAGGACCTCCTGGGCTGAGAGCACTCCTGCGGGGCCGGCGTCCGTCGGCCCCGCAGCGCACCCCCTCCAACGAAGGAGAACCCATGTCGACCCCCGACATCGCTGCCGACGCGGCATCCGAGGACGAGTACGAGGGCGCACCCGCCTCGCGGGGCCTCGAGATCGCGTTCGGCGTGGTCGCCCTCGCCTTCACCGCGGGCTACCTCTTCCTCTCCACGCAGATCCCGCTGCGCCGCGAGGCCGCTCCCGGGCAGATCGACGCCCGATTCTGGCCCCTCGTCATCGGCGTCACCGGCGTGGTCATCGCGATCGCGATCCTCGCCGTCGCCGTCACCCGGCCGGCACCCACCCGTGAAGACCTCGAGCGCATCCAGCCCGGCGGCTACCTGCGCGTCATCGCCACGCTCGCGATCACCGGCGCCTTCATCGCCCTCTGGTCGCTCGGCACGGTCATCCTGTTCGGCTACCGCATCGAGGTGTTCCCGGTCGCGGCCGCCCTGCTCATGGCCGCCCTCATGCTCCTCTACGGTCACCGCCGCTGGCTGAGCCTCGTCATCTACTCCGCCTCCGTCACGGCGTTCGTCTACGTCGTGTTCGGGATGCTCCTGAGGATTCCCCTGTGAACGCGCTCATGGAGGGGCTGAACTCGCTCCTCGACATCTCGATCCTGCTCTACATGCTCGTCGGCCTCGTGCTCGGCTTCATGGTCGGAGCCTTCCCCGGCATCACCGCGACCATGGCCGTCGCCCTCGCCGCGGGCTTCACGATGACCCTCGAGCCCGTGCAGGGCCTGGCGGTGCTGCTCACCATCTACGTCGCCGCCAACTTCGGCGACCGTGTGCCGTCGATCCTCATCAACACCCCCGGCACCCCGGCATCCATCGCCACCACCCTCGACGGCTACCCGATGGCGAAGCAGGGCAGGGCCGGACTCGCGCTCACGATCTCGGCGATCGTCTCGGCCGTCGGCATCCTCGCCTCGCTCGTGCTGTTCTCGGTGGCCGCCGTGCCGATCGCGAGCTTCGCCCGTGACTACTTCAAGTCGCCCGAGCTTTTCGCGCTCGTCGTCTTCGGCATCTCGATCATGATCGGCATCTCGTCGAAGTCGATGCTCAAGGGCATCCTCGCCGGGCTCTTCGGTCTCATGCTCGGCAGCGTCGGCACGTACGCCGCGACCGCCGACCAGCGCTTCACCTTCGGGGTGCTCGAGCTCGTCGAGGGCGTCAACTTCATCGCCGTGATCATCGGCCTCTTCGGCATCGCCGAGTTGTTCGACCAGCTGCTCACGCACAAGAAGTCGCACGTGCGGCCCATCTCGAGCCTCGGTCGCTGGTGGCCGAACAGGTCCGAGCTGAAGCAGTCGGGCCGCGCCACCGCGGTCGGCGGCGCCGTCGGCCTCGGGGTCGGACTCATCCCGGCCGCGGGCGGCGACATCGCCGGCCTCATCGGATGGGAGCGGGCGCGCAAGGCGTCGAAGCACCCCGAGATGTTCGGCAAGGGGTCGATCGAGGGCGTCGCGGCATCCGACACCGCCTCGAGTGCCACGCTCGGCGGATCGCTCACCACCACGATGGCCCTCGGCATCCCCGGCGACTCCGTGATGGCCGTCATGATCGGCTCGATGATCATCTGGGGCATCACCCCCGGGCCCACGCTGTTCACCAACCGCCCCGACCTCGTCGTCTCGATCGTCGGCATCATGCTCGTCGCGACCATCCTGTCGCTCGTGCTCAGCCTCATCCGCATGAAGGGAATGGTGAAGCTGCTCGACGTGCCGCAGCCGTACCTGTGGAGCGGCATCCTGATCTTCTGCATCATCGGCACCTACGCGACCTCCAACAGCCTGTCGACCGTCGTCACGATGCTCGTGTTCGGCGTCGTGGGCGTGCTGCTCAAGCGCATGCAGGTGCCGGCCGGCCCCGTCGTGCTCGGTCTGCTGCTCGGCCCGCTCGCCGAGGAGAACCTCGCCCGCACCCTCGCGATCCTCCCGACGCGCCCGTTCTTCGAGGTCGTCAGCCCGATCGCGATCGTGCTGCTCGCCCTCGCCGTGCTCTCGATCGTGATGCCGGCGATCCGCGCGGCCCGCAAGCCGCGCGCCGAGCGCAAGTCGCTCGAGGACTCGATCCTCGACGACGAGAGCCGCGAGCAGATCGAGAAGGCGCACGACGAACTCGCCGCGAACCCCGACCTGCTCACCTCGACCGTGCGCAACGTCGACACATCCCCCCGCGCGCTCCGCAAGGCGCGCAAGAACTCCAAGGAGAACGAGAAGTGACCCGCTACGACATCCTGACCGCCGTCCCCACCGCGTTCCACCGCGACGGCAGCCTCGACCTGGAGGGGTCGCGCGCGATCTTCCGCTTCGTCGGGCAGTCGGGCAACGAGGGCGCGTTCATCCTGGGCACGACGGGGGAGTTCCCCGCGGTCGACGTCGAGGAGTTCCGCTCCCTCGTCGGCGCCGCGATCGCCGAACTCGCCGACCGCATGCGCGTGATCGTGCACGTCGGCCAGCCCAGCACCTTCGAGGCCGTGCGCCTGGTCGAGATCGCCCGCGGACTCGGCGCGACCGAGTTCGCCGCCCTCACCCCGTACTACCTGAAGTCGACCGACGACGCGATCTTCGACTACTTCCAGGCGGTGTCGGATGCCGTGGGCGACGGGCGCCTGTACGTCTACATCTACCCGGCGCGCAGCGGCAACACCGTCTCGCCCGAGCTGCTCGTGCGCCTCGCGGGGCTGCCGAACATCGTCGGCGCGAAGCTCAGCGAGCTGTCGCTCGACGAGATCGCCGCGTACCGCGCGGTCGTGCCCGCCGATTTCGACCTGTACACGGGAGCCGACCGCGACCTGATCGCCGCCGTCGGCGCCGGCGCGCAGGGCGTCGTCTCGGGCGTCTCGTCGGTCACGCCGAAGCCGTTCCGGGCGCTCGCGGACGCCGGGCGCTCGGGTGATGCGGGAGCGATCGCCGCCGCCCAGACCGCCGTCGACGACGTGGTGTCTCTGATCGGTGGCGACATGGCGCGCATGAAGGAGGCGTACCGCGTGCTCGACGTGGTCGACGCCTACTGCCGCATGGCGATCGCGGAGCCGACCGAGGCCGAGCGCACCGCCGTCGCCGAGGTGGTCGCCGCGCACCGCTGAGTATCTCGTGTGGGGCGCTTCGACAGGCTCAGCGACCCAGCCGTATGGGTCCCTGAGCCTTGCCTGCGGGCGCCCGCCCACAGGAAACCGAAAGGTGGCCTTCCTAGCGTCGAAGACGGGTTCCCCCGCCCGCTCCGCGCCTGGCGCGCGGTGTCCTGCCACGAAGGAAGGCCTCCTCATGACGAACACCACCGCCCACACCTCCGCCGCGACCGCGTGGGGACTCCTCGTCCTCCGCGTCGTCGTCGGCGGCATCTTCTTCGCCCACGGCGCGCAGAAGATCTTCGAGTACACGCTCGCCGGAACCACGCAGAGCTTCGCCGGGATGGGCGTGCCGCTGCCCGAGATCGCTGCCCCCTTCGTCGCCTTCCTCGAGCTGATCGGCGGGGCGATGCTGGTGCTCGGCCTCTTCTCGCGCCTCGCCGGCATCCTTCTGGCTGTCGACATGGTGGTGGCGCTCGTGCTGGTGCACCTGCCCGCGGGCTTCTGGGTCGGCGAGGGCGGCTACGAGTTCGTCGCCCTGCTCGGCGCCTCCGCGCTGGCGATCGCCTTCACGGGTGCCGGACGCTTCTCGGTCGACCGTGGCGTGCTCCGCGGGCGCGCCCCGGCCTGGCTCGCCTGACCTCAGGAGACGGAACGACGGATGCCGCGGGGCTCAGCCCCCGCGGCATCCGTCGTTTTCCGGAGATCTTCGTACGCGCGAGGTTGCGTAACCATTTGGTGCTTGACAGGGAGAAGACTACGAAGTTATCTTTATGAAACCGATTTCACGCATCCCGAGCGAGGAGTCGGCTGCACCGTCGCAGAGAACTTGCTGGCCAAAGGAGTGAACAGTGAAGTCGAACCCCCTACACCCGTCCCGCAACGCACGCGCGCTGCGGATCACCGGCCTCGCCGCCGTCGCCGCCATCGCCCTCGCGGGCTGCGCATCGGGCGGAGACAGCGATGCCGGAAGCGCCGGAGGAGAACTGACGTTCTCGAACTGGCAGTTCCTCGAAGACGGCAAGGGTCCCATCATCTGGGATGCCGTCAAGGGATACACCGGACCGAACGACGACATCGAGCTCACCAAGGTCGAGATCCCGTTCGCGAACTACGCCGACAAGCTCAGCACCGAGCTCGGTGCCGGTGGCGGCCCCGACGTCATGGTGCTGCAGGACAGCCAGTTCGCCTCGCTGGTGGATGCTGGCGTGCTCGAGCCCCTCGACGACATCGCCGACGAGCTCGGCGACGACCTCAACAACACCAACGAGGCGGGCGTGTTCGACGGCGGGCAGTACGGCTTCAACTGGGAGCGCCCGACCTACAGCACCGTCATCTACAACAAGGACATCTTCGCGCAGCTCGGACTCGAGGTGCCGACCACGTTCGACGAGTTCCTCACCACCGCGCAGACCATCAAGGACGAGCTGGGCATCGCCGGCTGGGCGGGTCGTCACCAGACCGCCGAGATCGACGGCTGGACGCTCGAGATGGCCAACTGGATCTACGGGTTCGGCGGCGAGCTGAGCGACGGCGATGCGCTCACGATCGACCGCGCCGAGAACGTCGAGGCCGTCGAGGCGTTCCTCGAGACCTTCGCCTCGGGCGTCGCGCCCATCGGCGACGACGCGTCGACGTTCCGCGCGAAGTTCGGCCAGGGCCAGGTCGGCATGCTGTTCGAGAACTCGGGCGTCGCGACCACCATCACGAGCAATCCCGACAACGCCGTGAACGGGCAGAACATGGGCGCGGCTCCGCTGCCGCTGGCGAACCCGGGCTCGAACTCGCAGCTGATCATCGCCGTCAACGCGAACAGCGACAACAAGGAGGCCGCGAAGGACTTCGTGCGCTGGGTGCTCGGCGAGGAGGGGCAGACCGCGATCCGTGCGGGCCTCGGCGCCTCGGCCATGGCGACCGACGTCGAGCCGGATGCCGCGTTCCTCGAGGCGAACCCCTGGGCGACGCAGTTCCTCGAGGCCGCCAAGACCTCGAAGTCGACCCTCGTCGAGGGCTTCGAGACCGAGAGCAAGGTCATCTGGCGCGAGGTGCTCACGGCGGTCGAGGACCTGCGGGTCAACGGCGGCGACGTGAAGGCCAAGCTCGCCGAGGTGCAGGAGACCCTCGAAGCCGAACTCGGCTGAGCACTCCGAGGGGCGGGCGGTTCTTCCCCCGGCCGCCCGCCCCTCGGCCACTCCCGCGACACGCGAAAGGACACCCGGCCATGGCCACCCCCACGCTCGAGGCGCCGCAGACCGCGCCCCCCGCCTCGCCGCCGAGGCGTCGCCGCGACAGCGGTGCGATCTCGCGCTTCATCGAGCGCAACGGCGCCTACCTCTTCCTCTTCCCGGCGATCGCGTACCTGGCGATCTTCACGGTCTTCCCCCTGATCCGCGGCGTGCTGCTGTCGTTCACGGCCACCAAGCTCGTGAACCCCTCGGGTGGGCGCCCGGTCGGCCTCGAGAACTACGACTACCTGCTCTCGAGCGACAAGTTCTGGACCTCGGTCGCCACGACCCTCCTCTACACGCTCTTCACCGTCGTGTTCTCGGTGGCTATCGGCACCGCCGGCGCCCTGCTGCTCAACACCGCGTTCAAGGGCCGGGGCATCATCCGCGCGATCGCGACGATCCCGTGGGCCGTGCCCACCGTCGCCGCCGCCCTCATCTTCGTGTGGATCTACAACAACGAGCAGGGCATCCTGAACCGCACCACCAGCGCACTGGGGCTCGGAGAGCACGGCTGGCTCGTCGATCCGCAGTACGGGCTCTTCGCCGTCACGCTCGCGACGGTCTGGAAGCTCACCCCGCTCGTCATGCTCGTGATGCTCAGCGCCCTGCAGAGCGTGCCGCACGAGCTGCGCGAGGCGACCTGGGTCGACGGCGCGACGCGCTTCCAGTCGTTCCGCGCCGTCACCCTCCCGCACATCATGCCGACCATCCGCGTCATCACGCTGCTCATGACGATCTGGTCGATCCGGCGCTTCGAGATCATCTTCCTCATCACCGGCGGCGGACCGCTCGACGTCACCAACACGCTCGTGGTGAACGTCTACCGCACCGCCTTCCAGGACCAGAACCTCGGGCGGGCCGCCGCGATCGGCGCCCTCGGCCTCGTGCTCTCGCTGCTGGTCACGGTCGTCTACTTCATCGTCGAGCAGATCCAGGAACGTCAGGAGAGCCAGCGATGACCACCGTGCGCATTCCCACCGACCTCCCGCGCCGCCGCGGCGTCGCCGCCAAGTTCGGCAGCCTCGGCAAGGCCGCGCTGATCACCCTGCTCGTCGTGTTCGCCGGATTCCCCGTCTACTGGATGCTGTCGACCTCGCTCGGCACCGAGGCCTCGCTGTACGGCGGATCGCAGCCGCTCGTGCCCGAGGTGCAGAACATCGGGCAGTGGGGCGGGTTCCTCGCCGACATCCCGATCTTCCGCTGGCTCGGCAACTCCTTCGTGATCGCCGCGGGCACCACGATCCTCAGCCTCGTGCTGGCGACCATGGCCGCCTACGCGCTCAGCCGCTACAAGTTCCACGGCCGCGGTGTCGCCGGGTTCATCTTCTTCAGCACCCAGATGCTGCCCGAAGCGCTGATCATCGTGCCGCTGTACGCGATCTTCGCCGGGGCCGGGCTGCTCAACAGCCACTGGGGCCTCGTGCTCGCCGACACCGCGTTCGTGATGCCGGTGGCGATGTTCATCATCAAGAGCGGCATCGACAAGATCCCCTACGAGATCGAGGAGTCGGCGCGCATCGACGGATGCTCCCGCCTGCGCATCCTGACCACCATCGTGCTGCCGCTGGTCATGCCGAGCATCGCGGCCGCCTCGGTCATCGCGTTCTTCGACGGCTGGAACGAGTTCATGTTCGCGAACACGTTCATCTCGTCGAGCGATCTGTGGCCGGCATCCGTGGGTCTGTCGTCGTTCCTCGGCCAGTTCTACACGCCGATGAACGTCGTGATGTTCTGCGCCCTGCTGTTCGCCCTGCCCGCGATCATCTTCTTCCTGTGGGCGCAGCGCGGCATCGTGTCGGGGCTGACCGCCGGATCCGTCAAGGGCTGAGCGCCCTGCAACCTGGAGTATCGAAAGACATGTCTGAAGGATTCGACCCGCTGTTCTCCGTGCGCGACAAGGTGGTGGTCGTCACCGGCGGCTTCGGCCAGATCGGCGCCGAGTTCGTGCGCGAACTGCACGGGCGCGGTGCCCGCGTCGCCGTCACCTCCCGCCGCGAGGTGGCCGACCCGTCGGCGGAGCTCGGCATCGCCGACCCCGACGGCCGGCTGCTCGCGGTCGCGATGGACATCACCGACCAGCAGAGCGTGGATGCCGGATTCGACCGGGTGCTGGAGGCCTGGGGCGTGCCGACCGTCGTGGTCAACAACGCGGGCCTCGACACCCAGCCCAGCGCGCCGCCCGAGGTCTCGGGCCCGTTCGAGCAGTTCCCCGCCGAGGTGTTCCGCGAGGTGGTCGACACGAACCTCGTCGGCACCTTCCTCGTCACCCAGGCGGCCGGTCGTCGGATGCGCGACGCCGGACTCGGCGGCTCGATCGTCAACGTCGGATCGATCTACGGCATGGTCTCGCCGGTGCAGGACATCTACGCCTACAAGGCCGAGCAGACCGGCATCCCGTTCATCAAACCGGTCGCGTACTCGGCCGCGAAGTCGGGCCTGTACAACCTCACCCGCTATTGCGCGACCTACTGGGGGCGCGCCGGCATCCGCGTCAACACGCTCACGCCCTCAGGCGTGCGCCGCGACACGCAGGACGCGACCTTCCAGGCCAACTACACCGCCCGCATGCCGATCGGACGGATGGCCGAGGCGAACGAGTTCAACGGCGCCCTGGTCTTCCTCGCCTCCGACGCCTCGACCTACATGACCGGGTCGAACGTCGTCGTCGACGGAGGGTGGACGGCGTGGTGAACGACCTGCTGGGCACGCGGCTCTTCATGGCCGCCGTCACCCCGATGCGCTCCGACGAGAGCGTCGACCATCAGGCGCTCGCCGCGATGCTCGACGGCGACATCCGCCGGGGCGTCGAGGGCGTCTACGTGTGCGGCTCGTCGGGGGAGGGCGTGCTGCTCTCGGAGGCCGAGCGCATCGCGGTGGCCGAGACCGCCGTCGCCGCCGCCGCGGGCCGCGTGCCCGTCGTCTCGCACGTGGGTGCGATGTCGACCGGTGAGGCGGTGCGCATCGCGCAGGCGGCGAAGCATGCCGGGGTCGGTGCGATCTCGATGATCCCGCCGCTCTACTACGGCTACTCCACCGACGACGTCGTGCGGCACTTCCGCACCGTGATCGACGCCGTCGACCTGCCGTTCGTGCTCTACAACATCCCGCAGTTCACCGGCCGCGACATCTCGGAGGGCGGCTTCGACGAACTGCTCGCCCTGCCGCAGGTGATCGGCGTCAAGCACACCTCGCGCAACCTCTACGGCGCCGAGCGCATCCTGCACCGCTACCCGCACCAGACGCTCATCAACGGGTTCGACGAGTTCTACCTGCCGGCGCTGTCGATCGGTGCGCGAGGAGCGATCGGCACCACCGTCGCGCTGCAGATCGAGCTCTTCCTGTCGCTGCGCCGTCGGTTCGAGGCGGGCGACCTCGCCGGGGCGCGCGCCGTGCAGGTGCGCATCAACGACACGGTCGAGGCGATGGTCGAGGTCGGCGTCTTCGGCGCCGCGAAGTACCTCGGCGGCAAGGCATCCGCTCTGTCGCTCGGCGACTGCCGTTCGCCGCTGCCGTCCCTTGACGACGCCGCGCGCGCCCGACTCGACGAGGTGCACGCCCGCCTGCAGGAGCACATCGCGACGACCGCCGCCGAGGATGCCGCCTGACCCCGCGCGTGCATCGACCGGTGCGAAATGACGGTTCTCGCGGGCCATAACCGACGCTTGGCACCGATCGATGCACGGGCGGGGCGGATAGGGTGAAGCATCCGGGCAGCAGAGGGCGGGACATGACCACGATCTACGACGTCGCGTCGCGCGCCGGAGTGTCACCGGCGACCGTCTCGCGCGTGTTCAACGGCACCAAGGTCTCGCCCGAGAAGGTCGAGGCCGTGCGCCGTGCGGCCGCCGATCTCGACTTCACGCCCAACCGTGCCGCCCGCAGCCTGCGCACGCAGACGTCAGAGGTGATCGCGCTCGTCATCCCCGACATCGAGAACCCGTACTTCACCGAGATGGCCCGCGGTGTCGAAGACGTCGCGAGCGAGGCGGGGTACTCGGTCGTGCTCTGCAACTCCGATTCGCAGCCCGACAAGGAGTCGACCTACCTGCAGATCGCCATCGCCGAGCACATGTCGGGCGTCATCATCGCCGCGGCATCCGACGCGACGAACCTCGACAGCATCCTCGCGACCGGTCGCCCCGTTGTCGCGGTCGACCGCGCCACGCGCTACGACCTCGACGGCGTCGTGATGGCGAACCGCGAGGCGGGCATCGCGGCGACCGAGTCGCTGATCGCCGCGGGCTACCGCCGCATCGCCTACATCGGCGGGCCGGAAGACATCGACACCGCCGCCGATCGTGCCGCCGGGTGGCGGCAAGCGCTGACGGATGCCGGGCGCGAAGCCGACATCGCGGCACTGCAGCGGTTCGCGACGTTCCGGGTCGACGGGGCGCGGGCGGCGATGGAGGAGCTGTTGGCGCTTCCCGAACCACCGGATGCCGTCGTCGCCGGTAACAACCTCATCGGCGTCGGTGCGATCCAGGTGCTCACCGAGCGCGGGCTGACCCCGCCGGCCGTGGGCGTCGCCGTCGTGGGATCGCTCCCGTTCACGACGCTGTCGCCGACGGCCGTGAGCCTCGTGCGCCTGCCCGCACGGCACATGGGCGTGACGGCCGCCCGCATGCTGCTCGAGCGCATCGCCGGCGACGCCCAGCCCGCCCGCACGGTCGTGCTGCGCGGCGAGACGCAGCGCGCGAGCGCCAACCGCTAGTCGTCGGCCCTGCAACTGGGTCCCTAAGCCTGTCGAGACACCCCGCCCGGGGATGCGTCGAAAGGCTCAGCACCCCGAGCGGGGTGTCTCGGCTGAGCCTGACTACGCAACCAAAGTTTCCACTTGCGATCTGAAATCGATTTCACATATCCTGAAACCGAGCGTGATCAAGGAGGACCACCATGCGATGCACCCTCGGGGTCGACGTCGGCACATCCAGCACCAAGGGCGTGCTCACGGCATCCGACGGCACGATCCTCGCCACCGCCACCCGCGCGCACGACGTCTCGCGTCCGCGCACCGGCTGGGTCGAGATGGATGCCGCGATCTGGTGGGACGAGTTCGCCTCGATCGCCCGCGAACTGATCGCCGCCCACCCGGATGCCGAGATCTCCGCCGTCGGCGTCAGCGGCATGGGACCGAGCATCCTGCTCGCCGACGAGAACGACGAGCCCGTGCGCCCCGCCATCCTCTACGGCGTCGACACCCGCGCGACCGCGCAGATCGAGCGCATCACCGCCGACCTCGGGGTCGACGAGATCACCCGCGTCGGCGGCTCGGTGCTCACCTCGCAGGCGGGTGGCCCGAAGATCGCGTGGATCGCCGAGGAGGAGCCGGATGCCTGGGCGCGCGCCCGCCGCCTCTTCATGCCGGCGTCATGGCTCGCACGCAAGCTCACGGGCGCCTACGTGCTCGACCACCAGTCGGCCAGCCAGGTCTCGCCGCTCTACGACATCGAGAACGAGCGCTGGCACGCTCCGTTCTGGGGCCGCTACGCGACCGCGATCGTGCAGCCGCGCCTCGCCTGGGCGGGCGACATCGCGGGAACGGTGACGGCGCAGGCATCCGAGATCACCGGCATCCCGGCCGGCACCCCCGTCATCACCGGCACGATCGACGCCTGGACCGAGGCCGTCAGCGTCGGCGCGCACGAGGTCGGCGACCTCATGCTCATGTACGGCACGACGATGTTCCTCGTCGCGACGGGGGAGGAGACCCTCCGCACCCCGTCGATGTGGACCACCGCCGGCGCCTTCCCCGGCACCCGCAATCTCGCCGGCGGCCTCTCGACCTCGGGCGCGCTGACCGCGTGGCTCGCAGACCTGACGGATGCCGACTACCCGCAGCTCCTCGCCGAGGCCGAGGCATCCGGGGCCGGCGCCCGCGGCCTGCTCGTGCTGCCGTACTTCGCGGGGGAGCGCACCCCGATCCAGGACCCCGACGCCCGCGGCGTGATCGCCGGCCTCACCCTCGAGCACACCCGCGGCGACCTGTACCGCGCGGCCCTCGAGGCGACCGCGCTCGGCGTGCGCCACAACGTCGAGACCATGCGCGCGGCCGGCGCCGACATCCGCCGTATCGTCGCGGTCGGCGGCGGCACGCAGGGGCGCCTCTGGCTGCAGGTCGTCTCCGACGTCACCGGGCTCGTGCAGGAGGTTCCGGCGACGACGATCGGCGCGAGCTACGGTGCGGCCTTCCTCGCCGCGGTGGCCACGGCCGACGAGCCGCCGCTGATCACCGAATGGAACCCGGTGACCGACACGATCACCCCGAACGACGATCTGCGCGCGACCTACGACACCCTCTTCGACCGGTACGTGCGCCTGTATTCGGCGACGGCCGACGTCGTCCACGAACTCGCCGCCGACCAGCGCGGCGCCACCGGCTCCACGACCACCGCATCCACCCCCGCATCGGAGGAATCATGACCTACACCCTGCCGACCCCGGCATCCCGCCCGGCATCCGCCCCGAAGACCGCGTACCTGATCGCCTCGGGTGACCTGCGCGAAGCCGCCAACACCGGCGGCTGGCCCGTGCAGGTCGAGCTCGAGGCGGGCGTCACCGGCGTCTTCAACGACCTCGGCTGGACGGTCATCCGGGCCAACGACGTCGACCCCGCCACCGGCCACGGCTTCATCTCGAGCCAGCGCATGGGCCTCGAGGTCTTCAAGAACATCCCGACGGATGCTCCGCTCATCGTCGCCGAGGCCGTCTGGCAGTACTCGCACCACGTGCTCGCCGGGCTCCGCACGCACCAGGGGCCCATCCTCACGGTCGCGAACTTCGCGGGCGACTGGCCCGGACTGGTCGGACTGCTCGGGCTGAACGCCGGACTCACCAAGATGGACAAGCCCTACGCCTCGATCTGGTCGGTCGACTTCACCGACGAGTGGTTCAAGAACGGCATCAAGGAGTGGACCGAGACCGGCGCCATCACCCACGACGCCTCGCACGTGCGCCCGCTGCCCGAGCTGCCCGACAGCCCCGAGAAGCAGCTGGGCGAGGCGCTCGCCGCCGAACTCCTCGCCGAGAAGGCCATCATCGGTGTCTTCGACGAGGGCTGCATGGGCATGTACAACGCCATCTTCGATGACGAGCTGCTCAACCAGACCGGCATCTACAAGGAGCGCCTGTCGCAGTCGGCGCTCTACGCCGAGATGCTCGAGGTCACCGAAGACGAGGCGAACGCCGCCTACGACTGGCTGATCGATGCGGGCATGACGTTCGTCTACGGCGAGGATGCCGCCACCGAGCTCACCCGCGAGCAGGTGCAGTGGCAGCTCAAGATGTACATCGCCGCCCTCCGCATCGCCGACGATTTCGGGCTCGACGCGGTCGGCATCCAGTACCAGCAGGGACTGAAGGACCTGGTTCCGGCGTCCGACCTGGCCGAAGGCATCCTGAACTCCACCGAGCGCCCGCCGGTCACCTCGCGCGACGGCTCGCGCGTGCTGCACGAGGGCCGCGCGTTCCCGCACTTCAACGAGGCCGACGAGGGCGTCGCGGTCGACGCGCTCGTCACCGACCGCGTGTGGCGCGCGATGGGCCTCGTGCCCGACAACACGCTGCACGACGTGCGCTGGGGTGAGGACTACGACGGCCAGTTCGTGTGGGTCTACGAGATCTCGGGCTCGGTCCCCGCCTCGCACCTCGGCGGATGGCAGAACGCCGAGGGCTGGCGCCAGGGCCACGTGTTCTTCCCGGCCGGCGGCGCCACGATCAACGGCGTCTCGAAGCCCGGTGAGCTCGTTCTCTCGCGCGTGTTCATCGCCGACGGCATCCTGCAGGCCGACATCTTCCGGGCATCCGTCGTCGAGCTGCCCGCCGAAGAGACGCAGCGCCGCAAGGACGCCACGAACCCGGAGTGGCCGATCGCCCACGTCGTGCTGCACGGCGTCTCGCGCGACCAGTTCATGGCCCGCCACAAGGCCAACCACGCCCAGACGGTCTACGCGCCCGACGCCGAGACCGCCGACAAGGCGCTCATCGCCAAGGCCGCGATGTTCGCCGGCATGGGCATCAAGGTCAACCTCGTCGGAGACGTCGCGGTCTGATCCCCGGAGGGGCGAGGGGCGGATGCTTCGGCATCCGCCCCTTTCGTGTGCGCATCGATCGTCTCGCGTGCGCATCGATCGGTGCGCGTGTGCATCGATCGGTGCATAGTGCCGGCTATCGGAGCGGATGACCGACGTTTCGCAGCGATCGATGCACCCGACGGGCCCGCTCAGACCTCCGTGTTGCGCGAGACGTACGCCGTGCGCTCCACCACCGGCCGCACCAGCTCGGTGATGCCGCGCCGTTCCAGAAGCGCCGGGTCGTCGGCATCCTTCGACGTCACGAAAGCGGGGTCGGCGCCGGACTCGCAGGCATCGACCCAGGCCTGGAAGATGGAGCCGCCCGGGCTCATCGCCCCGCGGCTGATCGGCGTCTCGTCCTCGTCGACCTCGACCACGATGCCGAGCGTGCGCGCCGGCGCCGGGCGGCGTTCGCGCAGCTCGGGGATGAGCTCGGCGAAGCGGCGGCCGATCGGCTTGGCGGTGCCCGTCTGG
This sequence comes from Microbacterium galbinum, assembly GCF_023101185.1. Lineage (GTDB taxonomy): Bacteria > Actinomycetota > Actinomycetes > Actinomycetales > Microbacteriaceae > Microbacterium > Microbacterium galbinum. Next base: position 992,668 of record NZ_CP078077.1, on the reverse strand, counting down.
TCGACGAGGCCGAGCGTGTACTCGAGGTCGGGGAAGTCGGCGAGGTCGCGGCTCACGTCGTGCGAGCACCACCACGTCACGCCCCACAGGTCGTCGGTGCGGGCGACCGAGCGCAGCGTCGCCTCGAGGAAGTCGGGGGTCTGCTCGGGGGTGAGGCAGTTCGACGGCGCCCCGACCTCTTGCAGCCAGATCGGCTTGTGCGGATCGGTCGCGAACGCGCGCGCGAGCTCGATCATGTACTCGGCATGACGATCGGATGCCGTCGACCGCCCGCCGTACTTCTGCGCGGTGCCGTTGAAGATCCACGAGTGTACGGTGGTCATCGCGCCGAGCCGCGAGGCCAGTGCCGGGGTGAAGCCGTGCCCGTCCATGTACCAGGCGGCGTCGTACTCGCTGTGCACGTGGCGCTGCGCGGGCGCGGATGCCTCGGCCGCGTCGAGCAGCGTCGTGATCCAGTTCGCGGCCTCGGCCTCGGTGACCGGCCAGGGCGAGGGATGCGTCTGCGCCGAGAACTGGTTCGTCTCGTTGCCGAGTGTGAAGCCCAGGAAGTTCCGGGCATCCGTCAGTCGCTCGCCCAGGCGTGCGACGAGCTCGGCCTGCCCGCTGAGCGCCTCGGGATGCGTGAACATGTTCTTGTCGTGCCAGGTGAACAGCCACGACGGGATGAAGTCGAAGCTCGACAGGTGCCCCTGGATCACGTCGACGCTCGCGTCGAGTCCGAACTCCGCGGCGACGTCGACCACGGCGCGCACATCGTCGACGGCTTCTTCGCGGATGAGCGTGCGGTTGGGCTGCAGCACCGTCCACAGCGGGAAGATGCGCAGGTGGTCGAGGCCGAGATCGGCGAGGGCGGCGAAATCGCGGCGTACCTCGTCGAGGTCGAGCGACATCCACGCGTGCATCCACTTCGATCGCGGCGTGTAGTTGGCGCCGAAGCGCAGGGGGTCGGCGGGGGAGAGGGCGACGTTGTCCATCCGGCCAGCCTAGCCACGGCATCCGTGCGATCGCCGACCCCGGTGACGTGCGATCAGCGAGGAACGCCCGGGGCTACCGCGCGCCGGAGAACGCCGCGAAGTCGGCGTACGACACGTCGGCGTAGGCGCGTGCCCAGTCGAGGATCGCCTCGCCGACCACGCGTCCGCCGCCGATGTAGCCGGCGACCTCGGTGGCGGTGACGCACTGGCTGTGCGCGCGGGCGATCACGGCGGCGCAGGCCTGCGCGTAGGTGACGAAGGGGCCGTCGTCGAGCTCCTCGACCTCGACCCCGCCCTTCATGTCGTGGAACTGCCGCACGTAGTAGTCGGCTGCCGGTCCCCGCAGGTGGCCGAGGAACGGGTCCGACACGGCCTGGAGGATCCGCTGCATCGCGACGACCCGTGCTCCCTCGCCGTGCTCGTCGATGATGTGCTGGAGCCCCGCGGGTTGATCCACCCGTCCGTACTCGACGAGCACGCTCTGCGAGGCCTGCTTCGGCTGCATCAGCAGGGTGCCGCCGGTGCCGTCCTGGAACAGCACCAGGTAGCAGCGCGTACCGACGCTCCCGACCCCGACGACTCGGCGGGCGACGTCGCTGACGTCGAAGTGCTCGAACAGCAGCGCGATGTCGGCGCTGGCGTTGCGGCGGTACTGCATGACGAGCTCGTGCACGATCGCGAGCACCTCGGGGCCGACCGGGCTCGTGGTGGGCTCCTGGTGCACGAAGCGGCGGCGGCCCGCGGCATCCGTCTCGGTCAACCGGCGCACGGCGCGCTCGCCGGTGCGGCGCTGGGCCTGGCGCACGGCCCCGCGGATCGCCTTGCGGGCGGCCGGGTCGAGCAGCCCGCGCGAGGATTCGACGTCGAAGTGCGTGAAGTAGCGGGCGGTCGGGGTGAGCCGGGTCGCCCGACGGATGCCGCGGACGTACGACGCGACGGCCGCCCGCACCGCCGCGTCGATGACCTCGTCGCTGCGTCCCGTGGCCCGTCCGCCGACGACGATGCTCGCCGCGAGCCGCTTGACGTCCCATTCCCAGGGCGCCCACGCGGCTTCGTCGAAGTCGTTGAGGTCGAACATCAGGCTGCGCTCGGCCGAGGCGTAGAACCCGAAGTTCGACACGTGGGCGTCGCCGCAGGACGCGACGAGGATGCCGGAGTGCGGGGCATCCGCGAGGTCGGCCGCCATGAGCGCCGCCGTGCCGCGGTAGAACGCGAAGGGGCTCGCCGCCATGCGTTCGGTGCGCAGCGGCACCAGTTCGGGGATACGGCTGCGGTTCTGGCGATCGAGGATGCCGAGGGGATCGCGGGGCGTCGTGGCGAGCGCGGCGAGGGCGCGGCGCGGGGTGCGCTTGCGTGAGGCGACGCCCCGGTCGCGCAGTGCGTCGCGCGTGATCGGGGGCGTCCATTCCGGGGCCATGGGGTCATTGTGACAGTCCGGCGGTGCGTACGCGTGAGAGATTTGAGGGATGATCCGTGCCGCCGACCTCCGAGGGGCGGATGCCGTCGCCGTCGGGCGCCTCGTCGAGGACTACCTCCGTCAGACCGAGAGCGAGAAGGTCGCGCACGGTGCGGCGCCGGCCCCGGCATCCGATGCCCTGCCCGACGCCTACCGCCGCGAGGTCGACGACCCGGCGGATGCCTACGGCGACTGCCGCGTGTTCGTCGCCGAGCTCGACGGCGAGGTCGTCGGGGTGGTGGTGCTGCGACCCGATGCCGAGGGCGTCGAGATCAAGCGGCTCTGGGCATCGCCCGAGGTGCGGGGCCGGGGTGTGGGATCGGGGCTGCTCGACGCGGCGATCGCGGCCGGCTCCGGCGACGTGCGTCTGTCGGTCTGGGACTGGCGGGGCGACGTCATCCGCCTCTACGAGTCGCGCGGGTTCGTGCGCGTGCCCTCGTGGGATGCCCGTCCGGCCCTCGTCTGCATGCGCTTCTCTCCTCGTGAGGGGTCGTGACACGCCGCACCGGAACCTCGACGCGCGGCGTGTTCTGACCCCTCAGGCCGGCGGCAACCGCAGCACGTCGGGCGACTCGCCGCCGGTGAGGTCGTCGGCGATGCGGATGCTGCGCGCCAGATCGTCGAGGGCACCGTCGAGGGTGCCGAAGCGCTCGCGCTCGCTGCAGATCGCGGTGAGGGTGACCAGGTGCGTCCCCGTGTCCCACGTGTAGGTCGTGAACGGAGGGGCGCTCGGCGACGGCGGCATCGCGACGACGAGCTTCTCGCCCGCGCCGAGCGCCGTGCGGAACGAGACCGTGTCGTCGTACTCCATCGGCATCGACGCCCGCGCGATGCGCACCTCGGGCGTGAGTTCCTGCGTCGTCGCCATCGCGACGACCAGCTCGGGGTCGGCCTTCCACGTCCACACCAGCACGCGCCCGTCGGCGCGCTTCATGAGCATGGGGGCGGCCTGGCTCATCATCCACGCGCCGAGGCGCGACCCCGGCCGCTCGGTCGCGCCGAGGGCCGCATTCGCCTGGCCCAGCAGCATCCGGATGGCCGCCTTGCGGTGGCGTCGGCCCTTCCAGCCCAGCGAGTCGGTCACGGGGATCCACAGCGAGGGGTCGGCATCCGCAGTCAGGCGCATGTCTCCACGGTAGACGGTGTTGCCGATGACAAACCTTGTCAACGCGACTATCGTTGACGGTATGGCCACGATGAACGTCTCCCTCCCCGATCCGCTCAAGCGCTTCGTCGAGGAGCAGTCGTCCGAGCGCGGCTTCGGGACGAGCAGCGAGTACGTTCGCGATCTGATCCGCCACGAGCAGGAGCGCACGCAGATGCGCGCGCTGATCGTGGCGGGGATGACGTCCGGTCAGGGATCGGAACTCAACGCCGACTACTTCGACGGTCTGCGTGCCGGTCTCGATGAGGGTGAGACCACCGCCTCGTGACCTCGAAGAAGGTCGTCACCACGCGAATGGCCGACGACGACATCCGGGATGCCGTGGCGTATCTGCGACGATCTGCGGGGCGCGACGTCGCGGCCCGGTTGATCGATGCGTTGGAGAGCACCGTGTCCCACATCGGGGACTTCCCGGCGATCGGTTCATCGCGCTTCGCGGTCGAGACGCGAATCGCGGAGTTGCGTGACGTCGCACTGCATCGTTTCCCGTACGTCGTGTTCTACACCGACGATGTCGACGCGGTTCGCATCCATCGCGTGCTCCACAGCAGCCAGGACATTCCGTCGGTCTTCGCTCGGCCGTAGCAGGCAGGCGTGTCGAGGTGGGGTGTTGCCGGGAGGATGCCGGTGGGCCTCGAAGCCCCGCCCAGGGGCCTCGGGTAGAGTTGCCAGCGCCCTCCGGGGCACCCCTGGCCGCGAACCGTAAGGCAGCATGTCTGTTTCTCCCACCGACCCGACCAGCGCACCCGACACCGGGGAGCGACCGCTGCGCATCCTGATCGGCGCCGACACGTTCGCGCCCGACATCAACGGCGCCGCCCGCTTCGCCGAGCGTCTGGCCGCCGGTCTCGTGCAGCGCGGCCACGACGTGCACGTCTCGGCTCCGAACCAGGCGTACCGCCGCTCGAAGCCGCACATCGAGATCATCGAGGGCGAGCGCATGACCCTGCACCGGCTGCCGTCGGTGCGCTGGGCGCCGCACGACTGGCTGCGCTTCGTGTGGCCGTGGCGTTCGAAGCACTGGGCGCGCACCGTGCTCGACCGCGTCAACCCCGATGTCGTGCACATCCAGTCGCACATCGTGATCGGCCGCGGCCTCGCCCGCATCGCGCGCCAGCGCGGCATCCCCGTGATCGCCACGAACCACGTCATGGCCGAGAACATCCTCGAGCACACGACGATGCCGGATGCCGTCAACCGCTTCATCACGAAGCACGCGTGGGCCGACGCCAAGCGCACCTTCGACATGACGCGGGCGGTCACCACGCCCACCCGCCGGGCCGCCGACTTCCTCGAGAGCACGGTCGCGGTGCAGAACGTGATCCCGGTGAGCTGCGGCATCGATCGCTCGCAGTACACCCCGGTGATCGCCCCGCGCGAGAAGAACCGGATCGTGTTCGTCGGGCGTCTCACGGCCGAGAAGCAGATCGACGTCATCCTGCAGGCCATGACCAAGCTCGACCCGGCGCTCGACACCACCTTCGACATCGTCGGCGGAGGCGACCAGCGCAAGCAGCTCGAGAACCTCGCGAACCAGCTCGGCCTCGGCGACCGGGTCACCTTCCACGGCCGCACCTCCGACGACGAGCTGCGGATGCTGCTCTCGCGGGCGAGCCTGTTCGTGATCGCCTCGATCGCCGAACTGCAGTCGATCGCGACGATGGAGGCCATGGCCTCGGCGCTGCCGATCGTCGCCGCGGATGCCGTCGCGCTGCCGCACCTCGTGCACCACGGCGAGAACGGCTACCTGTTCGAGCCGGGCGACGCCGACGCGCTCGCCGCGCGCCTGACCGACGTGCTGACCGCCGAGCCGACCGAGTACGCGCGCATGCAGCAGGCGTCGCTCGACGGCGTCGCGATCCACGACATCAATCGCACCCTCGACACCTTCGAGGCGCTGTACCGCGACGCCCCTCTGCCCGAGTGACGCGCATGCACGTCGTGTTCTTCGGCGACCAGCACCTCGACTCGCTCGGTGGGGCGCAGGTCTCGATGCGACTGCAGCGGGAGTTCCTCGAACGAGCCGGGCACACGGTCACCGTCGTCGCGCCGCGCATGCACGGGGCGCGGGCGGCGGCCGGCGCGACGGATGCCGCGTACCTCGACCTGCCCTCGATGCCGATCACGCTCGACCGCGAGTACTCGATGACCTGGCCGGGGCGTGCGACCGACCGCTTCCTCGACCGTGCCATGACCACGCGTCCGCCCGTCGATCTCGTGCACGTGCAGGCCGATTTCTGGGGCGCGTTCATCGGTCACCGCTACGCGCAGCGCCACGGCATCCCGGTCGTGCACACGATGCACAATCGCGTCGATGTCGGGATCGCCGCCGTCACCCCGTTGCACCGCCCGGTGCTCGGGGCGTTGAACCTGTGGCGCCGCGCGGCGCTGCGCGGGATCGGTCGGCCGGTCGGCGGCGGCGACGGCTGGGCGTTCCTGCGCGGGCTCGCGGCCGGGGCATCCGCCGTCACCGCGCCCTCGACGCACTTCGCCCGCCGCCTCGAGCAGCACGACGTGTTCGATGCGGTCGACGTGATCTGGAACGGCATCGACGACGACGTGCGCGCCGCCGTGCTCGCCGACCGCGCGCATTCGGTTGCTGAGCCTGTCGAAGCACGGATGCCGGGACGCCCGCGGTTCGTGTGGCTCGGGCGCATGAGCCCCGAGAAGCGGCTGCTGCCGTTCCTCGAGGCGTGGAACGCGGCGGGCATCGACGCCGACCTCGAGATCATCGGCGGAGGAGGGCAGCGTGCGGCGGCCGAGAAGCTCGTCGCCGGACGCCCGGGCGTGCGCTTCGCCGGGCGCCTCACCTACCCGCAGACCCTCGCCCGCATCGCCGCGGCCGACGCGCTCGTGCAGACGTCGATCGGCTTCGAGACACAGGGCATGACCCCGTTCGAGGCCGCGACGCTCGGCACGCCCTCGATCATCAGCGACCCCGACATCGCCGCCGAGCTCGGGGGCGGGTTCTGGGCGGTGGCCGACGCCGACGGTGCGGAGCCGGCGCGCGTCGCGGCGCTCGCCGAGACGCTGCGGGTCGCGGCATCCGATATCTCCGCCGGCACGGCACCCACCCCGCTGCCCGTGGTTGCCGAGGCTTTTCGTCAGTCGTCGCGCACCGCCGCGATGATCGAGGTCTACGAGCGCGTGCTCGCCGAGGACTGATTCGCCGAGACACCACTTCGGCCCCGAGGCATCACGTCGGGCGTGGTGTCTCGGGGCCGAAATGGTGTCTCGCCGCGCCCGCTTACAGGAACGCGTAGAACAGGCTGGAGATCCAGCCGAGGATGATGCCCAGCAGCTGCACGCCGCCGACGCCGATCGCGACCCCCGCGAAGACCTGGCCGCCGGGGCGCCGCACCGCGATGAGTCCGAGCACGAGGGCAGCCGCGCTGGCGAGGAACGTGACGACCCCGAACAGCAGGGTGAAGATGCCGTAGCCACCATCGCCGTAGCCCGAGTAGTAGCCGATCGACGACAGCAGGAACGGCTGGATCAGCACCTGCAGCGCGCCGATCGCGGCGACCGCGAGGGCGATGATGAACGCGACGCGCGCGAGCGCGTTCGACGAACCGGCGGCGCGCGCCGGTGCCGGGCTCGCGCCGTATGCGGGCTGCTGTGTGGCGGCGTAGGAGGCGGCGCCCGGGTGCGGGTAGGCGCCCTGCGGGGCGGCCTGACCGTAGGGCTGCGCTTGCGGCTGGCCGTATGCCGGTGCCTGCTGCGGTGCCTGCTGCTGCCCGTATGCCGGGGCCTGCTGCGGTGCCTGCTGGCCGTACGGCGGCGCGGCCGGGTACTGCGGGTCGGCGGGAAGAGCGGATGCCGCCGGCGGAGCGCTCGGGAACTGCTGCTGCGGCGGGTTCGTGTCGTTCCCGTTCGGGGGCGTGGGGGGAACGGGAGGCAGCTGCGGGTCGCTCATGGCTCCGAGCGTAGTCGTCCGAGCGGCCCGGCGGGGTGAACGGTTCGGGACGGCCATTCGACGAGCTCCGGGACTCAAGATCCGGGGGACAGCGTGAGGGACTGGGTTGCGGAGCCTGCCGAAGCGCCCCCGCGAACGGGCAAGTCAGCGGTAGACGTGGCCGGACTCGGCGCGGCGCAGGGGTTCGCGATCGACGACGCGGGTCCAGTCGGTGGGGGTGGCGCGGTATCCGTCGCGGCGCAGTTCGACGACCGTGGCGACGAGAGCCCAGAGGGCGAGGGCGGCGAGGAGGATGAGGAGTACCATGGCAGAAACGCTACGGTCGACGTCGATCCGCCACGAGTGGCAGGATGGACGTATATCGTATGAAATCTGCCATTCGGGAGTGCGCATGAAGACAGTCGCCTGCATCGTCCAGGACGGGTTCGCCCCGTTCGAGTTCGGCCTCGCGTGCGAGGCCTTCGGGCTCGACCGGTCGAACGACGGCGTTCCGAACTTCGATTTCCGCGTCGTCGCCCCGCATCCCGGCGTCGTGGCCTCCAAGCTCGGCTTCTCGCTGAACGTCGAGCACGACCTCTCGTTCGCCTACGAGGCCGATCTCGTCGTGTTCTGCCCGGTTCCGCGTGAGTACTGGGACCGCATCGATCCGCTGCTGCTCGACGTCGCCCGCGATGCGGTCGCCCGGGGCGCCTGGGTGCTCACGATCTGCAGCGCCTCGTTCATCCTCGGGGCCGCGGGCGTGCTCGACGGTCGTCGCGCCACCACGCACTGGATGTACTCCGAGATCATGGCCTCGATGTACCCGGAGGTCGAGATCGATCCCGACGTGCTCTTCGTGCAGGACGGTCGCATCATCACCAGCGCCGGCACCGCCGCGGGCATCGACGCGTGCCTGCACCTGCTGCGGCAGGAGCTCGGCGCCGAGCTCACCAACCGCATCGCGCGCCGCATGGTCGTGCCGCCGCAGCGCGACGGCGGCCAGGCGCAGTTCATCGATCGTCCGATCCCGGTCGTGCCGAGCGACTCGCTCGCCGCGGTCGCCGACTGGGCCGTCGAGCATCTGCGCGACGAGCTCGGGGTCGATCAGCTCGCCGCCCGCGCCCTCATGTCTCCGCGCACCTTCGCCCGCCGGTTCAAGGCCGAGTACGGCGCGACTCCGGCGGCCTGGCTCGCGCGCCAGCGCATCATCCACGCCCAGCGGATGCTCGAGCGCACCGACTTCCCGCTCGATCGCATCGCCGACGAGTGCGGTTTCGGCTCGGCGGCCGTGCTGCGTCAGAACTTCGCCCGCGTGCTCGGCCTGACGCCGACCGCCTACCGCGCCCGCTTCTCCTGCGCCGACGACGAGGTGCCGGCCGCCTGAGGTTGCGCCCTCGGGAGGGATTCTCGCCTTCGGCAGGATGCATCCGCTGTTCCGGTCCTGCGGAGCCCGTGTTCTCCTGCGCAGCGCGTGCGTGGTGGGGCCCTTCGACAGGCTCAGGGATCCAGTATTCGGGGGACGGCGTGAGGAACTGGGTCGCTGGGCCTGTCGAAGCGTCCCCGCCAGAGCCCGCGTCAGAGGGCGCGGGTCGTCGACCGCTCGACGAGAGAACAGGGCAGCAGCACGTGCGCGGCATCCTGCTCGGGCGAGGCCAGGCGTGAGAGCAGCAGCTCGACCGCGCCGTGCGCCATGTCGAGGATCGGCTGCCGCACCGTCGTGAGGTCGAACGCCTGCCACGACGACATCGCGACGTCGTCGAAGCCGAGGATCGAGACGTCCTCGGGCACCGCGACGCCGAGCGCGGTGGCCGCATTCAGCGCTCCGAAGGCGACGAGGTCGTTGTGGCAGAAGAGCGCGGTGGGCGGCTCGGGCAGCTGCAACAGGCGAGTCGTGGCGTCGAAGGCGCGCGTGTAGTCGAGGTCGGCGACCTCGAGCAGGTCTTCGTCGAAGGAGACACCGGCGGCGGCGAACTCGAGCAGGAAGCCGCGGTGCCGGTCGTTGACGGATGCCGCGCCCAGGGGTCCCGAGATCACGCCGATGCGCCGGTGGCCGAGGTCGAGCAGGTGCCGGGCGGCGATGCGTCCGCCCTCGAAGTTGTCGGGTGAGATGGAGTCGGATGCCGGGGCGGCGCCCGGGCCCATCGTGACCGAGGGTACGCCGAGCGAGACGATGCGCCCCTCGTCGTCGGGGGAGAGCAGCGTGGTGGTGAGGATGACGCCGTCGACGTTGGTCTCCCAGAGCGTGCGGGCGAGGTCTTCGGTGGTGTCGGCGCGCCCCGAGAGGATCAGCGTGCGGTAGCCGGCGTGGTTGAGCTCGCCGCTGATGGTGTGCAGCAGTTCGGCGTAGTAGCTGTTGCGCGGGTCGCCGAGCACGACGCCGATCGTCTGCGTGCGGCTGGTGACGAGGCTGCGGGCGCTGAGGTTGGGGCGGTAGCCGAGCTTCTCGATCGCCGCCTCGACCTTGGCGCGGATGTCGTCGGACACCCCTTCGCGCCCGTTGACGATGCGCGAGACCGTGGTCTGCGAGACTCCGGCCGCTTTGGCGACATCGATGCTCGTGACACCGCGGGACTTCGGCGGCATGGGATCTCCTCTGGGCGTGCCGGGACTCCCATGCTAGACGGCGCGGGGCGGCGATGACTACGCAACCCTCGGTGCGGCCCCTCCCGCGTCGCGCGAACGCGGCCCGGAATGTCGCTGAACGTCGGTCAGGCGTGCCAGTGCGCGGGCGAGGGCAGGGTGTGATCGCGCACGTCGACGCCCGACGGCGCGACGGATGCCGTGGCGTACAGCAGCGACTGCGTGGGGTAGCCGTGCGGGCGGTTGTCGCGGATGATCGCGCGGTCGTCTTCGGGGGAGAGTTCGGCGCTCTCGGCGAGGAGGGCGGTCCACTCGGCCACCCAGTCCGCGCTCTCGGCGGCCGGAGCGAGCGCGCGGAACCTCGGCAGCCAGGTGCGGATGCGCGGGGTCACCGCATCGTCGAGATCGTCGTGGGCGATCATGTGCGTGCCGGCGGCGACGGGCGTGGTGCGCAGCTCGGCGCCGTCCCACGAGAGCACCCGCGCTCCCTCGGGGCCGACCTCGAGCAGGTTGAAGCCGTGCATCGGCAGAGGGCCCTCGGGTGAGCGGCCCGCGACCGACTCGAGGGCGAGCGATCCGCGCGAGACGGCGCGGTCATCGGGCAGCTCCTGCACGTCGGCGCGGTTGAGCAGCACGGCGAGGCGCCGGCGCTGCGGGTCGACCGCGAGCCAGGCGCCGCCCGCACGACGGTCGCGGATGCCGATCACGCCCGGGTACTGCTCGGGCCACCACGGCCCCAGGGCATCCCACTCACGCTGCGGGTCTTCGTCACGCACCGCCAGCAGTCTCACCGACGCGGCATCCTCGACATCGATCACGACCGTGCACACGCTCTCGATCCTATGCGCGCCGTTGGGCGGATTTCTCGTTGTTGGGCGGACTTTTCGGGGCGAGGCATCCGCCCCACGCGGAGTTCTCCGCCCGTTGGGGAGGAGAACTCTCGCTTCGCAGGATCGGGAGGGCGGATGCTTCCTGCGGAAGGCGTACTCTCCTCCGCTGCGGGGCCCTTCGTCTCGCTCCGCTCGCTCAGGGGGGCGCCGCTCGCTCACGACCGAGGCCTCGGCTCCTGAGCGAGGAGCGCAGCGACGAGACGAAGGGCGTCCGGGCGGAGTTCTCTCCGTTGGGCGGACTTTCCGGGGCGAGGCATCCGCCCGACGCGGAGTTCTCCGCCCGTTGGGGAGGAGAACTCTCGCTTCGCGGGGCAGGGAGGGCGGATGCCTCCTGCATAACGTGAGTTCTCCTCCGCTGGCGCCCCGCGCCCCCGGATGCTGCGGCAGAATCGAAGCGTGAACATCGTCGTCGGAGTCACGGGCGGCATCGCCGCGTACAAGACGGTGCACCTCGTGCGCCTCCTCATCAAGGCCGGTCATGACGTGACCGTCGTGCCCACCGAAGACGCGCTGCGCTTCGTCGGCACCCCCACGTGGGAGGCGATCAGCCGGCATCCCGTCACGACGAGCGTGCACGACGACGTCGCCCGCGTACGTCACGTCGCTCTGGGGCAGGCGGCCGAGCTCGTGATCGTCGCGCCCGCCACCGCGAACACGATCGCGTCGATGACGGCCGGGCTGGCGAGCGACCTGCTCGGCACGACGCTGCTCGCCACCGAGGCTCCCGTGCTGATCGCGCCCGCCATGCACGCCGAGATGTGGCGGCATCCGGCGACGCAGTCGAACATCGCGACCCTCCGCGAGCGAGGCGTGCACCTGGTGGGTCCCGCCGACGGCGAGTTGGCCGGCGGAGACAGCGGGCCGGGGCGGATGTCGGAGCCGGAGGAGATCTTCGCCGCGGCCCAGGCGCTGCTCGCTCCCGGCGATCTCGCGGGCCTTCGTGTCGCCGTCTCGGCGGGCGGCACTCGGGAGCCGATCGACCCCGTGCGCTTCCTCGGCAACCGTTCGAGCGGACGTCAGGGCACCGCGCTCGCCGCGGAGGCCGCCGCCCGCGGTGCCGAGGTCACCCTCGTCGCCGCGCACATCGATGCCGCGATCCTGGCGTCGGCGCGGCATCCGTCGGTCGCGATCGTTCGCGTCGGAACGGCGGCCGAACTCGGAAGCGCGATGAAGGACGCCGCGGCATCGGCGGACGTCGTGATCATGGCAGCCGCGGTCGCCGACTACCGACCCGCGCGCGCCGCCGACCACAAGCTCACGAAGGAGGAGGGCGTGCTCGATCGCGTCGACCTCGTCGAGAACGAGGACGTCGTGGCCGCGCTCGCCGCTCGTCGCGCCGAAGGCCGCGCCCCCGAGAGGCAGACGATCGTGGCGTTCGCCGCCGAGACGCTGACGGATGCCGAGCAGCGCCGTGAGCGCGCTCGCCGCAAGCGCGAGCGCAAGGGCGTCGACCTGCTGGCCGTGAACCTCGCGGATGCCGAGAACGGCTTCGAGCGCACCGACAACGCGGTCGAGATCATCGGTGAGGGCGGGGCGGTCGTGGCCGAGGCATCCGGGACCAAGCGCGAGGTCGCGGGCACGATCTGGGATGCGGTGCGGATGCTGCGCTGATGAGGGCATTGTCGATGGGGTGCCGCCCTGCTAAACTTGAGTCAACACAACTCAACTTTTGAGTACTCATCGAGCAGAAGGAGTCTCCCAGGAGGGACAGATGACCACCCCGCAGACCGGTTCCCAGAACGACCAGCAGTCCGCACTCGAGCAGTTCGGGATCAACCTCACCGACCGCGCCCGTCAGGGCAAGCTCGACCCCGTGATCGGCCGCGACAGCGAGATCCGCCGCGTGAGCCAGGTGCTCACCCGCCGCACCAAGAACAATCCGGTGCTCATCGGCGAGCCCGGCGTCGGCAAGACCGCCGTCGTCGAGGGCCTCGCCCAGCGCATCGTCGCGGGTGACGTCGCCGAGTCCCTCAAGGACAAAGAGCTGATCACGCTCGACATCTCGGCGCTCGTCGCCGGCGCGATGTACCGCGGGCAGTTCGAGGAGCGGCTGAAGCAGGTCCTCAAGGAGATCACCGAGTCCGACGGGCAGATCATCACGTTCATCGACGAGCTGCACGTGCTCATGGGCGCGGGCGGCGGGGAGGGCTCGGTCGCGGCATCCAACATGCTCAAGCCGATGCTCGCCCGGGGAGAGCTGCGCCTCATCGGCGCCACCACGCTCAACGAGTACCGCGAGTTCATCGAGAAGGATGCCGCGCTCGAGCGCCGCTTCCAGCAGGTCTACGTCGGCGAGCCGACCGTCGAAGACACGATCGCCATCCTCCGCGGGCTCAAGGAGCGCTACGAGGCGCACCACAAGGTCGCCATCTCCGATGGTGCGCTCGTGGCGGCGGCATCCCTGTCGAACCGGTACCTGCCCGCGCGGCAGCTGCCCGACAAGGCGATCGACCTGATCGACGAGGCCGCCTCGCGGCTGCGCATGGAGATCGACTCGGCCCCGGTCGAGATCGACGAGCTGCGCCGCCACGTCGACCGTCTCAAGCTCGAAGAGCTCGCGCTCAAGAAGGAGAAGGACCCGGCATCGAAGGAGCGCCTCGCGACTCTCCGCGCCGACCTCGCCACCGAACAGGCCAAGCTCGGCGAGCTGCAGGCCCGGTGGGAGCGCGAACGCGCATCGCTCAACCGCGTCGGCGACCTGAAGACGCGGTTGGATGCCGCCCGCAGCGACGCCGAGCGCGCGCAGCGCGAAGGAAACCTCGAGCGCGCCTCCCGGCTGCTCTATGCCGAGATCCCGGCGCTCGAGCGCGAGGTCATGGAGGCCGAGCGGTCGGAGTCCGTCGACTCCGACGGCGAGCGGCGCATGGTCAACGAGCAGGTCACCGATGAAGACATCGCCGGTGTCATCGCGGCGTGGACCGGCATCCCCGTCGGCCGCCTGCTGCAGGGCGAGACCGAGAAGCTGCTGCACCTCGAGTCCGAGCTGGGCAAGCGCCTGATCGGACAGAAGGATGCCGTCAAGGCCGTGTCGGATGCCGTGCGCCGCTCGCGCGCGGGCATCAGCGATCCCGGTCGCCCCACCGGTTCGTTCCTGTTCCTCGGGCCGACCGGCGTCGGAAAGACCGAGCTCGCGAAGGCGCTCGCCCAGTTCCTCTTCGACGACGAGCACGCCATGGTGCGCATCGACATGTCGGAGTACGGCGAGAAGCACTCCGTGTCGCGTCTCGTCGGAGCCCCTCCCGGGTACGTCGGTTACGAGCAGGGCGGTCAGCTGACCGAGGCCGTGCGTCGTCGCCCGTACAGCGTGATCCTGCTCGACGAGGTCGAGAAGGCGCACCCCGAGGTGTTCGACGTGCTGCTGCAGGTGCTCGACGACGGCCGCCTCACCGACGGGCAGGGCCGCACGGTCGACTTCTCGAACGTGATCCTGATCCTGACGTCGAACATCGGCTCGCCGATCCTCATCGACCCGGTGCTCTCGGTCGAGCAGAAGCGCGAGCAGGTGATGGCGCTCGTGCAGCAGGCGTTCCGGCCCGAGTTCCTCAACCGTCTCGACGACATCGTGATGTTCCAGGCGCTCAGCGAAGACGACCTCGCGCAGATCGTGGAGCTGTCGATCGATCAGCTGCACACGCGGTTGCACGATCGCCGGCTCACCCTCGCGGTCACGCCCGACGCCCGATCGTGGCTCGCCGAGCGCGGGTACGACCCGGTTTTCGGTGCGCGCCCGCTGCGCCGCCTCATCCAGAGCGAGGTGCAGAACAAGCTGGCGACCGCGCTGCTCTCGGGCGGCGTGCGCGACGGCGACACGGTGCGCGTCGACGTCGCGGCCGACGGCACGGGTCTCGTGCTCACGGCCGAGGCGCCGGCATCCGTTCCCGACGACGATGACGACGTGATCGAGGCCGAACTCCTCGACGACTGAGCGGCGGTGGCTGCGACGCTTCGACAGGCTCAGCGACCCAATCACTGGGTTCCGTATCCAGCACTGGGTCCCTGAGCCTGTCGAAGGGCCCGCCCGAAGGACTGGGTCCCTGAGCCTGTCGAAGGGCCCGCCCGCGCTACTTCAGCCGTTCGCTGTGGATCCCGTCCAGCGCGTCCTTCTCGAGCCCCTGCCCGATGATCGAGTGACGTCGCGAGTAGGCGAAGTAGATGATCATGCCGATCGCGAGCCAGATCGCGAACCGCACCCACGTCTCGGTGCTGAGGTTGAGCATCAGCCAGAAGCAGGCGAGCGCCGAGATCCACGGCAGCCACGGCGAGAGCGGAACCATGAACGGACGCTCGAGGTCGGGGCGGGTCTTGCGCAGGATCGGCACACCGATGCTCACGAGCACGAACGCCGACAGGGTGCCGATGTTGATCATGTCGCCGAGCACCTGCACGTCGAAGAACCCGGCGATGATCGCGATGATCACCCCGACGATCAGCTGGATGCGGATCGGGGTGCCGCGCTTCTTGTCGGTGACGCTCAGGGCGCGGGGCAGCAGGCCGTCACGGCTCATCGCGAACACCACGCGCGCGAGGCCCATGAGCAGCACCATCACGACCGTGGTCAGGCCGACCAGGCTGCCGATTGCGATGACCTGCGCCGCCCAGGTCGCGCCGACGAGTTCGAAGGCGCTCGACAGCGACGGTTCGTCGAGCTTCGCGAGCTCGGTGTACGAGACCATTCCGGTGATGACGATCGCGACGAGCACGTAGAGCACGGTCACGATGATGAGGCCCAGGATGATGCCGCGGGGAACCGTGCGCTTCGGGTCCTTGGTCTCCTCGGCGCTGGTGGCGACGACGTCGAAACCGATGAACGCGAAGAACACCAGTGCGGCGCCCGAGAGGATGCCGAACACGCCGTACATCGTCGGGTCGGAGCCGGTCATGAACGAGAACAGCGACTGGGTCCAGGCGCTCTCCGACGCCACGCCCTCCTGCGCCGGGGGAACGAACGGCGAGTAGTTCGCGCCGTTCACGAAGAAGAGTCCGACGACGATCACGAACAGCACGATCGCGACCTTGATGACCGTGAAGACGCTGTTGACGCGGCTCGACAGGCGCGTGCCGAGTGCGAGCAGCAGGGTGAAGATCGCGACGATGACGACGGGGCCCCAGTCGAAGCTGACGCCGCCGAGCTGCACCGACATCGGGATGTCGAGGTCGAACAGCGAGACGGTGTCGCCGAGGTACACGCCCCAGTACTTCGCGATGACGGCAGAGGCCATGAGCATCTCGAGGATGAGGTCCCAGCCGATGATCCAGGCGAGGAACTCGCCGAGCGTCGAGTACGTGAACGTGTACGCGGAGCCGGCGACCGGGATCGACGACGCGAACTCGGCGTAGCAGAGGATCGCGAGGCCGCACACGGCGGCGGCGATGATGAACGAGATGATGACGGCCGGACCGGCATGACGGGCGGAAGCCTCGGCTCCGACCGAGAAGATGCCGGCGCCGACCGCGACCGCGACGCCCATGACCGCGAGATCCCAGACGCCGAGCGAGCGTTTGAGGGAGCGTTTCTCGTCGTGCGTCTCCGCCATCGACTGCTCGACCGACTTCACTCTGCGCTGAATCGCCATGCCGACGATTGTAGGTCGCGGCCGTCGCGCTGCACCCCTTACGAAACAGAACGCTCCCGCCGCACTTCCTGTCGGAATGACCGGGTCAGACCGACAGGAAGTGCGGCGGGAGCGAAGGATTCCGAGCGGATGCCGGAACGGAGGGGTGGGATCAGGCGCTGAGGATGACCGTCTCGGCGATCGGGCGGCGCACGCGCGGTGCGGTCTCGCGCTGCTGCAGCACCTCGGGGAGGGCGGTCACGTCGCCGAACTCGCCGACGGCGAAGACCGTGACGGCCGAGAAACGGGGCTCGAGGTCGGCGAACTCGCGCACGGCCTCCGGGTCGAATCCGCTCATCTGGTGCACGAGGAGTCCCTCGTGGTGAGCCTGCACCGAGAAGTGGGCGACGGCCTGACCGAGGTCGTAGAGGGCGTGGGTGATCGGCGTGCCGTCTTCGGTGGCGGTCTCGGCGACGGCGACGACGAGGACGGCGGCGTTCACGGCCCAAGCCTGGTTGAAGCCGACGAGTGCGTCGACGACCTGTGCGTGCAGAGCCGTTCCGCGACGGGCGACGATGAAGCGCCACGGCTGCGAGTTGTTGGCCGAGGGTGTCCAGCGGGCGGCTTCGAGGGAGGCGGCCAGCTTGGCCTCGTCGATCGCGTTCTCGGCGTCGAAGGCGCGGGGGCTCCAGCGCTCGGCGAGCACCTCGAGGACGGGGTGCTCGGTGGGTGCGGTGCGGACGAGGGTGGGAGTGCTCACGGTTGTGCCTTTCAGACGGGGTGCCGATCGGACTCCGTCGTCCGCCTACGCGTGTCTGAACGCATGTGCCCGCATGGATATTCCTGTGGATGTGCGGGTTTCGTCGTGTGACGCGAAAGAGGGACGGATGCCGTTGCCCCGGCATCCGTCCCTCTCGCCCAGCGCGCCTCAGCCGCGCAGCGCCTCGGTGAGCTTGACCCGCGAGCCCATGCGCAGCAGCGAGTTCTCGTAGATCTTCGCGCCGATCGCGATCGCGGCGATGCAGCTCACCAGCAGGATCGCCAGCGACAGGATCGGCTCCCACCACTGCGCCTCGCCGACGAACAGGCGCATCGGCATCCCGACCGGGGCCGAGAACGGCACGTACGACATGATCGTCAGCACCAGCGCGTTGTCGTTGAAGACGATGACGAGGATGTACGGCGCCATGATGAGCATCGTGATCGGGGTCGTGGTGGCACCGATGTCCTCCTGGCGCGACACCATCGAGGCGGCCGCGGCGAACAGCGAGGCCAGCAGCACGAAGCCGAAGAGGAAGAACACCGCGAACCACAGGATCGGGCCGCCGAGCAGCGTCAGCACGTCCCTCTGCCCGGTGACGATGAGTCCGACGGTGGCGATCGCGGCGAGGGCGACGATCTGCGCCATCGCGAGGATCGTGTTGCCGATGACCTTCCCGGCGAGGAGGGTGCGGGCGGGGATCGCCGACAGCAGCAGCTCGACCACGCGGGTCTGCTTCTCTTCGACGACGCTCTGCGCGATCGTGCCGCCGAAGGTCGACGCCGCCATGAGGAAGACGATGCCGAAGGCGAGCGCGATGAAGTACCGCAGCAGGGGGTTGGTGGTCGCAGGTTCGAGGATCTGCACCTCGGGCGTCTGCGAGAGGCCGCTGACGAGCGAGCTCGGGGCGTCCTTCAGCGCGATGACGGTGTACCCGGTGGGGCCGCCGCTCGAGACGACCGCCGCGTCGACCTTCTCCTCGCGCACGAGCTGCTCGGCGGCCTCGTCGTCGGCGACCTCGGTCACCTCGACGTCGGGCAGTGCCGACACCGCGGATGCCGTCTCGGAGGTCGCGGCGACCGGGGTCTTGTCGGTGCCGCTGTTGTTGCTGGCGAACCCGCCGATCAGCACGCCGGCGAGGGCGATGAGCATGAGGATGACGGTCGAGATGACGAACGCCTTGCTGCGCAGCTTCGAACCGATCTCGCGCTCGGCGACGAGCCAGATCCCGCTGGAGCTGCGGATGGGGGAGCCTCCCCCGGGAGTCGACGTGGTCACTGGATGACCTCCTTGAAGATCTGGGCGAGGGACGGATGCTTGGGGGCGAAGCTCGCGACGTCGCCGTGGGCGACGGCGGTGCGCAGCACGCGCTGCGCGGTCTCCGCTCCGTCGGTGTCGAACAGGGCGTACCCGCCCTCGAAGTCGACGACGGTGACGCCCGGTTCGGTGCGCAGCCAGCCGGCGTCGCCCGCCGAGACCAGCTCGTAGCGGCTGCCGGCGTGCTGGGCGCGGAGCCCGTCGCGAGAGCCGGCGGCGCGGATCGTGCCTCCGGCGAGGATGACGAGGTCGTCGCAGAGGCGCTCGACGACGTCGAGCTGGTGCGAGGAGAACAGGATGGATGCGCCCTGGGCGGCGGTGGCCTGCAGCGTCGAGGCGACGACGTCGACGGCGAGCGGGTCGAGACCCGAGAACGGCTCGTCGAGGATGAGCACCTTCGGGTCGTGCACGAGGGCCGCGGCGATCTGCGCGCGCTGCTGGTTTCCGAGCGACAGCGACTCGATCGTGTCGTTCAGGCGCTCGCCGAGGCCGAGGTCGGTGAGGATCGCGGTGGCGCGGGCGGCGGCATCCGTCTTGCTGAATCCGTGCAGCCGGGCGAGGTAGACGATCTGCTCGAGCACCTTCATCTTGGGGTAGAGCCCGCGCTCCTCGGGCATGTACCCGAAGTTGCGGCGGTCGTCGCCGGTGACGGCCGTGCCGTCGAGGGTGACGGTGCCGGAGTCCGACGAGAGGAGTCCGAGCACGATGCGCATGGTCGTGGTCTTGCCCGCACCGTTGCCGCCCACGAAGCCGGTGAGGCGGCCTGGGGCGACGTCGAACGAGACGTCGTCGAGCACGCGCCGCGAGCCGTAGCTCTTGGTGATGCCGTGGAGTTCGAGCTTTCCTGAGGTCATGCCTCCACGTTAGGGACGGGGCGGATGCGACGGCATCCCCCCTGTGGGGGATTGTCGGGCATCCACCGCGCGGATGATCGGGCTGCGCTACCGCCGCGCGCTGTGCAGAACCGTGCGCACGACGAGTCCGGCCACCAGCGCCCAGAACGCGGCGCTGACGCCGAGCACGGAGATGCCGGATGCCGCGACGAGGAAGGTGACCACGGCCGGCAGCCGCTCGCCCGGATCGTCGATGGCCTGCTGCACGGCCGAGCCGAAGGCCGCGAAGAGGGCGAGCCCCGCGACGGCGGGGATGACGGCGGCGGGCGCGAGCAGGACGAGGGCCGCGAACGCGGCGGACGCGGCGCCGAGCACGAGATACGAGGCCCCGGTCGAGACGCCGGCGACCCAGCGGCGCTTCGGGTCGGGGTCTGCGTCGGGAGAGGCGGCGAGGGCGGCGCTGATCGCGGCGAGGTTGATCGCGTGCCCGCCCGCGGGAGCGCCGATCGCCGTGCCGAGTCCGGTGACGAGCATCGCCGGTCGCCACGGCACCTCGTAGCCGAAGCTGCGCATGATCGCGACGCCCGGAACGTTCTGCGACGCCATCGTGACGATGAAGAGGGGCAGCGCCAGGCCCACGATCGCGCCGACGGTGAAGGTGGGGGCGGTGAGTTCGACGCGGGGGAGCAGGATGCCCGGATCGATCGCCGTGCCCTGACGCACGAGCTCGACGGCCACGACCACCGCCGCGGCGAGGAACGCGACCGGAACCGCCCAGCGCGGCGCGAGCCGGGCGACGATCAGCCAGGTCACCACGACCGGCACCACACCCCAGGGGTTCTCGACGATCCCGGTGATCGGGGCGAGGCAGAGTGGCAGCAGCACGCCCGCGAGCATCGCCTGCGCGATCGACGCCGGGATGCGGGCGATGAATCCGCCGAGGGCCGGCCACAGCGCGGTGAGCAGGATGAGCGCCGCCGTGACGAGGAACGCGCCGACGGCGGCGGGCCAGCCGCCCTCGATGGCGCCGGCGGTGGTGCCGGTCGCGGCGAGCAGGGCGGCGCCGGGCGTCGACCACGCGACGGTGATCGGCATCCGATAGCGCCAGGCGAGCACGATGCACGCGAGTCCCATGGTGAGGCTGGCGGCGAGCAGGCCGCTGGCGGCCTGGGCGGCGGATGCTCCCACCGCCGAGAGCCCGGTGAGCACGACCGCGAACGAGCTGGTGAAGCCGACGAGCGCCGTGACGATGCCCGCGAGGATCGGGCGCGAGAGCGGGGCAGGGGGCGCGGCGGATGCGGCGGACGCTTCGGCGGACATGGATCCGAGGCTATCGCCCGACGCCGACACGCGCCGTCGTCAGGAGGATGCGGTTCAGGCGAGCCCGAGGCGGTGCGCGAGCACCACGGCCTGCACGCGATCCCGGGCTCCGAGCTTCTGCAGGATGCGCGAGACGTGGGTCTTCACGGTCGCCTCGCCGATGAAGAGGGCGGCGGCGATCTCGGCGTTGCTGCGGGCATCGGCGAGGAGGGACAGCACCTCGGCCTCCCGCTCGGTGAACGGCTCGGCCAGCGCGACGGGCGCGGGGGCGGTGCGCGGGGGCGACGGCTCGGCCATCGCGACCGGCGCCGTGGCGGGCGCCGATCCGGCGAATCGGGCGAGCACGCGACGGGTCACCTCGGGCGCCAGCATCCCGTCGCCCGCGGCCAGCGCGCGCACGGCGGCGATGAGGTCTTCGGGGCCGGCGTTCTTGAGCAGGAACCCGCTCGCTCCGGCATCCAGCGCCTGGTAGAGGTAGTCGTCGCGGTCGAAGGTGGTCACGATCGCGATGGCCGCGGTGATGTCGGGGTCGGCGACGATGCGGCGGGTCGCCTCGATGCCGTCCATGTCGGGCATCTGCACGTCCATCGTGATGACGTCGGGGTGCAGCGCGGCGGCCTGGGCGACGGCATCCGCTCCGGTCGCGGCCTCGCCCACGATCTCGATGTCGGGCTGGGTGCCGAGGATCGTGCGGAATCCCGCGCGCAGCATCGCGTGGTCGTCGACGAGGAGCACGCGGATCGGGGAGGCGGTCATTCGGGGTTCCTCACGGCCTTCGCGGTCGAGCGAGATGCGGCGGCGGGTGCGACCTTCAGCGGCACCCGCGCCCGCACGCGGAGTCCGCCGAGGGGGCGCGGTGTCACCTCGATCGTGCCGCCGGAGGCGATCGCGCGCTCGCGCATGCCCAGCTGCCCGAGGCCCGGTCGCAACTGGCCGACCATGCGGCCGGTGTTGACGACCTCGACCTCGACGCCCGCGTCGTCGTAGCGCACGCGCACGTCGGCGGTGGCGCCGACGCCGGCGTGACGACGGGCGTTGGTGAGCGACTCCTGGGTGATGCGGTAGAGGTTCACCGCGACGAGGGAGGGCACGTCGACCGGTTCGCCGATCACGGTGTAGTCCGTCGGAAGTCCCGCCTCGGTCGACGCTTCGACCAGTTCGCGGATGTCGTCGAGCCCGACCGTCGAGGCGGGGTCGGAGCTCTCGCCGCCCGGGGCGCGCAGGGTCTCGAGCAGCTGGCGCAGCTCGCCGATCGCATCGCGCGCCGAGCCCTCGACGCCGGCGAGCAGATCCTTCGCCTTCTCGGCATCCTGGTCGATCACGAGCCGAGCAGCCCCCGCCTGCACGCCCATGACCGACACGTGGTGCGCGACGACGTCGTGCAGTTCGCGGGCGATGCGCACGCGGTCGAGCGCGACGGCCTGCGCCGCCGTCACCTCGCGCTCGCGCTCGAGTTCGGCGGTGCGCTGCTCGAGCACCGAACGCTCGGATGCCGAGATCCACGAGCGCTCGCCGAAGTAATAGGCCCCGCCGAAGTAGAGGAGGTTGAGCAGGATCTGCAGCATCATGAAGGCGACGTAGGGCGACATCGCGCCCGCGATGACCTCGGCTTCGTCGGCCTGGCTGATCGCGTCGCGGTACATCGTGATCAGCAGCCACGCGAACATGCCGACGATGATGCCGATGCGCACGAGCATCGCCGCACGGCGGTTGTTCATCCAGGCGCCCGCCGTGTAGATGCCGATGAACATCGCGATGTTGCCGACGTAGATCTCCGGCACCCGGATGGTGACGGCCGCGAAGTACGCGGCGGAGACGACGATCGCGACCGCGGCCGGGTAGCGCCGCCGGAACGCCAGCGGAGCGGTGATGATCACGGCGTAGACGAGGGCGGTCCACAGCTCGGCCTGCTCGTCGCCGTAGATCTGCGAGATCGACGAGAGCGCGGCGCTGAGGATCGCGCCCACGAACAGCACGGCGGCGAGCAGCAGATCGCTGCGCCGCTCGCGCGCGGTGGGTGTGCGCTGGAACTCGGCGGGCATCCCTCCACCGTAGGGCGCGGCGCGGGGCGGCGGCATCCCCCGTGCGGCGGATGCCGGGGGGGGGGGGGGGGGGGGGGGGGGGGGGGGGCGTCTCGGGATGGCGTCCTCCTTTGGCAGGGTCAGGGACCCAGCGGCGGTTGCCGAGCCACGCAAACTGGGTTGCTGAGCCTGTCGAAGCACCCCGCGCGAGAAACTTCTCAGGTCGACGCCCTCCTCATTCCGTACCCTGGTCGGTTCGATGGATACGACTGGAGCTCTCTAGCTCAGCCAGTTTGCGACGGTTCTCCAAGCTGGTATGTGCTTCAAACCTCGCGCCGCTGATATTTCGGGCATGCTGAGACTTGTGCAACCGATGCCCTGGGCGCTGTCGATTCTCCTCACGGTGGGCCTTACCGGCTGCGCTTCAGAAGCGAACCCGGTTACTGAAGTCACGGATGCCGACGTGGTGGGAAGCTGGCGAGCCGGAGATGCCCCTGCTGATTTCGAGCTGGTCGTTCTTGCCGATGGCACGTACCACGCGGAGCAATGGCCTCTCAACCTCGCATGCGGCGTCCCGCAAGCGAAGTCAGCCGCCGATGTGTCGTGGGACGACACCGTTTCGCTGGAAGGGCGATGGGTGCTTCACGAGGGTAGTGGAGCGTCGATGACGATTTTCTTCCCGTCGGAAGTGTGTTCCGGATATAGCCCCTCAGCGTCCCTGTTTATCGAAGGCGACGGTCGGCTCACACTTAACTTCTACCTCGAAGTCCCAGACTTCGTCGACTCGACGACGACTGTCGTGTTCTATCGAGATTCCAGGTGAAAGGGCGCCCGCTTGAAGGAGCTTGACAGATGATGCTCGATGCTGTCGTTGGCACGATATTGGTGTTGTTTGGCGTTGCTTTGATTGCGTATCGCAAGCGCGCGTATCGCGCGATCCACTCGCTTCTCGAGAAGTTCTTTGGCGGCGCAGTTGCGGACATGTCTGTATATCCCCGTACTGCTCCGAGGTGGAGCATCTTTGTCGGGGTCGTCGCGATAGGTTTGGGCGCGTTCAATCTGATCGACATCATCGTCTGACGTTCCCTCTGACGATTGGCAAGGCGGCGACGGTGGCGATGCGGCGGTGATAATGCCTCAGAAGCAAGTGAGCGGAGGCGGAGGATGACTCTTCGACAGATGGCCGGATGGTGGCTCCTCGGCATCGCTGGATTCGCGGTGCCGGTAGGTATCGAGATGCTCCTCCGGGGAGCGCCGCGCTGGAATGAGATCCCGCCCGGCAACCTTTCGACTCTGCCCAACGCCCTGGGTTTCGCCATCCTGGGCTGCACATTCTGCTTCGGTCTCGCGCTGCTGACGCGCGGACACGCCACCCTGTCTTCGCTCTGGGCGACCCGCCTGTGGCTCACCTGCGGCGCATTCGGAAGCGTCTGCGGCATCGCCCTGTGGCTCAGTGGTGTCTATAGCGAGCTCGACTTCCCGGGTCCGCAGGAGGGGAGCGCGGTGACTCTGATCCTCGGGTTCGGCGGCCCACTCCTCGCGCTCGGCTCGTTCATCTTTCTTTTCATCAGCATGCTGGGGAAGTCGAACGTCAATCACCTGTCTAGAGGCAGGTTCGAATGAGCATTCGAAGGAGAACACGAGTAGCGGCTGCAATCGGAATCGGTGTCGCGGCCACTCTTGCTCTATCTGGATGCACCGAGCAGAGTCCGTTCGAGGGTAAGTTCGTCTTCCCGATCGTGTGGTCGGCTTCGAACGCTCCCGACATGACCCCATTTCAGTCGGCTCGGCTGACGGTGCACGAGGACGGCACGGCGATGTTGGAAGACTTTCCCTCGGGCGCCTGGGATGGAGAGTCAGAACCTGGCTGTATCGACTTCGAAGGGGAATCGCTCACTGGGTGGGCCGACTGGGAGTTCCTCAGCGAAGGGGAACTACAGATCTCTTCCGCCGAGGGGGCCTTCAGTATCTATGCGGACTCGGGCCTGTTCGGCAGCATCGGTTGGGGTGACTTCTTCCTCTACGGTTGCGACGGGATGCAGTTCGGCTTCAGTGTGCGTACGCAGGTCATCCTTCCGGGCGAACGCGATGGCGACGAGTCTGGCTGACTAACCCGCCGCCAGCACCCGCTCCACCACACGCGCGACCCCGTCATCATCGTTCGAGGCACCGATCTCGTCGGCGGCATCCTGCACGACGGCATCCGCACCGGCCATCGCGACGCCGTGGCCGGCCCAGCGCAGCATCTCGACGTCGTTGAGCGCATCGCCGAAGGCCATCACGTCGGCGCGGTCGATGTCGAGGTGCGAGCAGAGTCGGGCGAGACCCGTGGCCTTGGTGACGCCCTCGGCCATCACCTCGACGAACGGTGCGCCCGACAGCGTCGCCTCGAATCCGGTGAGGCCCAGCGAGGTCAGCGCGTCGAACAGGGCCGACGGCGCGAGCTCCGGATGTCGGATGACGAATTTGAGACTCGGGGCATTGAGCACCTGATCGAGCGGCACCCCGCCCATGGTCTTCGGGTCGCGCTTGTGGTCGGAGAGGTCGGCGATCGCCGCGTACCCCTCCTGGGCGACGAAGGTCTCGCCGCCCTCGCGCACGCTCGCGAACAGCAGTCCCGGCACGCTCGCGCGCAGCGCCTCGGCCAGCGTGCGGATGGTCTCGGCCGGCAGCTCTTCGGTGAACAGCATCCGGCCGTCGGTCAGGTGCGTGGCGTAGGCGCCGTTGCTGCAGAGCGCCCAGTCGCGGAAGTCGGCGTCGCCGGCGATCGCGCGCAGGCCGATCGGCTGGCGGGCCGTGACCGGAACGACGTGGATGCCGCGGGCTCGCGCCGCGTCGAGAGCCGCCCGCGTGCGGGGCGTGACCGACGAGGTCGAGTCGAGCAGGGTGCCGTCGAGATCGGTGGCGATCAGCCGGAGCGTCATGGGTGGAGCGTCATGGGGGGAGAGTCACGAGAAGATCATCGGCAGATCGTCGTCGTCGTCCGCGCCGCCGAGGTCGATGTCGGCCACGACCGGCACGTGGTCGCTGGGCTGCTCGCCCTTGCGCTCGTCGCGGTGGATCGAGGCGCCCGTGACCGCGTCGGCGAGCGTGCGGGATCCGAGGATGAAGTCGATGCGGATGCCCTCGTTGCGCGGGAACTTGAGGCGCTGGTAGTCCCAGTACGTGTAGCCCTCGGGGAGGATCGGGCGCACGACGTCGGTGAGCCCGGCATCCGCCATCGCGAAGAACGCGGCGCGCTCGGCGGGGGAGACGTGGGTGGAGACGCCCTCGACGATGTCGGGGTCTCCGTTGTCGGTGTCGAACGGGATGATGTTGAAGTCGCCGACCAGCGCGAGCGGCAGGGCGGGGTTCGCCGCGAGCTCGGCCGCGGTCGAGTTCTTCAGCGCCTCGAGCCAGTGCAGCTTGTAGGCGTAGTGCGGGTCGTCGAGCGAGCGGCCGTTGGGCACGTAGAGGCTCCACACCCGTACGCCGTCGACCATCACGCCCAGCGCGCGCGCCTCGAGCGGGGCATCCGGGCCCTCGTGACCCTTCGCGAACCCGGGCATGCCGTCGAACCCGGTGCGCACGTCGCTCATCGGCAGGCGGCTCGCGATCGCGACGCCGTTCCACTGGTTGAGGCCGTGCACCTCGACCTGGTAGCCGGCCTCTTCGAACGGCCCGTAGGGGAACTGCTCGGGTTTGCACTTGATCTCCTGCATCGCGAGCACGTCGATGTCTTCGCGAACGGCGAATTCGACGGTGCGGGCGACACGGGTACGGATGGAGTTGACGTTCCAGGTGGCCAAGCGCATGCGTCCAGCCTAGTTGCGGCCTCGGACACGCGATCTGCGGCCCGCGACACGCAGATGACGCCCCGACGACATCTGACAGCGCAGTCATAGCGCGACTCTCCTACACTGGATGCCGTGACCGCACTCGACGCAGACCGCCAGAACCTCCTCGCCCTCATCACGGACGAGGCGGTGTTCCACGGCGACTTCACCCTCTCCAGTGGCAAGAAGGCGACGTACTACGTCGACATGCGCAAGCTCACGCTCGATCATCGCGCCGCCCCCGCCATCGGCCGCATCATGCTCGACCTGATCGCCGACCTCGACGTGGTCGCCGTCGGCGGGCTCACGCTCGGCGCCGACCCGATCGCGAACTCGGTGCTGCACGCCTCCGTCGCGGCCGAGCGTCCTGTCGACGCGTTCGTCGTGCGCAAGGAGCCCAAGGACCACGGCCGCGGTCGTCAGATCGAGGGAGCGGATGTCGCGGGCAAGCGGGTCGTCGTGCTCGAAGACACCTCGACCACTGGCCAGTCGGCACTCAAGGCGGTCGAAGCGCTCCGCAAGGAGGGTGCCGAGGTCGTCGCCGTTGCCGTGATCGTCGACCGCAAGACCGGAGCCCAGGCCGCCATCGAGGCCGAGGGTCTCGAATGGCGCGCCGCCTTCGACCTCGACGACCTCGGGCTCGACCCCCAGTGACCCGCTACGCCCTCGCCGTCGACGTCGGCGGCACGAAGATGGAGGCCGCCCTCGTCTCCGAGGACGGCACGCTCGTCGACGGCTCCCGCAGCCGCCAGGCGACCGGACGCGAGGCGACGCCGGAATCGTTCGACGCCGCAGTGGCCGCGATCGTGCAGCACGCCCTCGCCGCTCTCCCCGCCGATGCCGAGCTCGTCGGCGCGGGTGCGGGAAGCGCCGGCCCCGTCGACCGCCCGAGCGGCACGATCGTGCCCGTGAACATGCCCTCGGCGCGCGGCTACGGTCTCGCCGCCGCGGTTCGGCGCGAAGCATCCGCCGTGCTCGGTCGCGATGTGCCGACCGTGCTCGGTCACGACGGCGGCGCGCTCGCGCTCGCCGAATCGTGGCGCGGTGCGACGCAGGATGCCCGGGCCTCGCTCTCGATCGTCGTCTCGACCGGTGTCGGCGGAGGCTTCGTGGTGAATGGCGCGTACATCCCGGGAGCCTCGGGCAACGCAGGGCACCTCGGGCAGATCCGCCGCGAGGGCGGGCTGACGCTCGAGGAGATCGCGTCGGGCCCCGCGAGCGTCGCCTGGGCGCAGCAGCAGGGATGGGTCGGTTCGACGGGCGAGGATCTGGCGCGCGACTCGGCCGCCGGAGACGCGATCGCGCGCGCCGCGATCGAGCGCTCGGCGAAGGCCGTCGGTGAGGCACTGGCGGATGCCGCGACGCTCGTCGACCTCGACACGGTCGCGATCGGCGGCGGCTTCTCGCGCGTCTCCGACGATTACATCGAGCTGGTGCAGGAGGCGCTCACCGCGAGCGCCGTGCACGAGTACTCCCGTCGCGCGCGCGTCGTGCGCTCGGGACTGGGCGACGAAGGCCCGCTGATCGGCGCCGCGGCGCTCGTGCTGCGGTAGCTTCCGGGCCGGTCAGCGATCGGGGCGTTCGCACGCGCGCCCACCCGAGACACCACATTCCTCGCGAGACACCACGTGCGTCGTGATGTCTCACGACGACTGTGGTGTCTCGACGCGCGAGCGGCATCCGTACGCACTCCTAACAAATTCCGCGTACCCTCGTAGCAAGACGACGAAAGGGGCACGCATGCGCGTACTCGGACTGCTCTCGGGTACCTCCCACGACGGGATTGACGTGGTGGTGGTCGACTTCGCCGAGCACGACGGCGCCCTGCGTGGCACCGTGCTCCACGAGGACAGCGTGCCGTACGCTCCCGACCTCCGCGCCCGCCTCGTCGCCGCCCTCCCTCCGGCCCAGACGACGCTCGCCGAGGTGTGCGAGCTCGACACCCTCATCGGCCAGGCCTTCGCCGACGTCGCCGCCTCGGCTGCGGCATCCGTCGGGGGAGTGGATGCCGTCTGCACCCATGGCCAGACCGTCTACCACTGGGTCGAGGGCGATCACGCCCGTGGCACCCTGCAGATCGGCCAGCCGGCCTGGATCGCCGAGGCCGTCGGTGCGCCGGTCGTGTCGGACGTGCGCATCCGCGACATCACCGCGGGCGGGCACGGCGCTCCGCTCGTATCGTTCCTCGACGAGCTGCTGCTGCGCGGCCGGGGTGAGGTCGCCGCGGCCCTCAACCTCGGCGGCATCGCCAACATGACCGTGGTCGCCGACGGACGCGTCTCGGCCTACGACATCGGCCCCGCCAACGCGCTCGTCGACGCCGTCGTGGTCGATCGCGGGCTCAACGACAAGGGCTACGACGAGGATGCCGCGATCGCCCGCGCCGGCACGATCGACGAGGCGCTGCTCGCCGACCTCCTCGCCGAGCCGTATTACGCGCTGTCGGCGCCGAAGAGCACCGGCAAAGAGCACTTCCACCTCGACTACGTGCGGGCGCACGTCGCCGAGCGCGAGATCAGCGATGCCGACCTCGTGCGCACGCTCACCGAACTCACCGTGCGCACCGTCGCGCAGGACGTCGCGGCCGCCGGCATCCGCTTCCTCGCCGTGTCGGGCGGCGGATGCCACAACCCGGTGATCCTCGACGGCCTGCGTTCCGCCCTGCCCGGCGTCGACGTGGTGCTCGCCGACGAGCTGGGAGCCTCGGTCGACAGCAAGGAGGCCATCCTCTTCGCGCTGATCGGCTGGTGCACGATGCACGGCGTCGCCGCGATCGTGCCGGGTGGCACGGGGGCCCGGGCGCCGCGCATCCTCGGCACGATCACGCCGGGCGAGGGGCCGCTGCGGATGCCGGAGCCGGTCGACGCGGTGACGAGCCTGACGCTGACGACGGCGGGCTAGTCAGCGGCGGGCAAGTCGCCGGCGGGCTCTAGCGCCGCTGGTCTTCGTCCCAGGGACCTTCCCACCAGTTGCCGCCGCGCCCGTCGGAGTCGCCCCCGCGTCGCCGTGATCGCACGAACTGCACGATGACCAGGGTGAGCGAGCTGAGCCCGATCACGATCAGCACCAGGAAGAGCATGTCGCTCTGGTTCACGGTCGCTTCCCCTCCGCGGCATCCGCCACGATCTTGGCGATGCGCGCATCGCGCGTCTCGGCGCGCTTGGCCATCGCGATGTGCGTGAGTCCGAACTTCTTCACCGACTTGGGGAACGCATCCCAGTTCGCGCGCGCGGCCGGCACGGCATCGAGCGCGGTGGTCAGCTCGGGCGGCTCGATCCCGGCCTCGGGGCCGTCGAGCATCGTCCACGATCCGTTCGCCTTGGCGGCGTCGAGCACGCGGATGCCGGCGGGCGCGAGCAGACCTGCCGCTTCGAGTTCCGCGATCCGGGCTTTGTTGGTCGCCGCCCAGCCGCTGCCCGGGCGGCGCGGGGAGAACCACTGCGCGTTGACGCCGTCGAAGGTGCGCACCGGTCCGTCGATCCAGCCGAAGCAGAGCGCGTGCCGCACGGCGTCTTCGTAGCCGAGGCCGTCGCCGGAGCCGCCGCGCACGCTCAGCAGCCACACGCCGGCGGTTCGTTCGTGGTTCTCGTCGAGCCACGAGCGCCAGGCCGCAACATCCGCCGCGGTGAGGCGCTCGCCGTCGTCGAGAACGCCCATGTCAGTCCTCGTCGAGCGTCGGGATCGACGAGGTGACCGTGGGCAGCAGGTCGGCGACCGAGTCGACGATCTCGTCGGGACGGAACGGGTACTTCTCGATCTCGGCCTGGTCGCTGATGCCGGTGAGCACGAGCACGGTGTGCAGGCCCGCCTCGATGCCGGCGACGATGTCGGTGTCCATGCGGTCGCCGATCATGCCGGTCTTCTTCGAGTGCGCGCCGATCTTGTTGAGCGCCGAGCGGAACATCATCGGGTTCGGCTTGCCGACCACGTAGGGCTCCTTGCCGGTGGCCTTCGTGATCAGCGCCGCGATCGCCCCGGTCGCCGGAAGCACGCCGTCGGCGCTGGGGCCGGTCGCGTCGGGGTTGGTGACGATGAAGCGCGAGCCGTTGATGATGTGGCGGATCGCCTTGGTGATCGCCTCGAACGAGTAATTGCGGGTCTCGCCGACGACGACGAAGTCGGGGTTCGTCTCGGTCATGATGAACCCGGCCTCGTGCAGGGCGGTGAGGATGCCGGCCTCGCCGATCACGAACGCCGAACCGCCGGGCAGCTGCTGGGCGAGGAAGTCGGCCGTCGCGAGCGCCGAGGTCCAGATGCGCTCCTCGGGAACCACCAGGCCGCTCGCGCGCAGACGGGCAGAGAGGTCGCGCGCGGTGAAGATCGAGTTGTTGGTGAGCACGAGGTAGGGGATCTCGTTCTGCTCCCACCCGGCGAGCATCTCGGACGCGCCGGGGATGGCCGTGTTCTCGTGCACGAGAACGCCGTCCATGTCGGTCAGCCAGCATTCGATGTCGTCGCGGTGTTGTCCCATGTGCTCAGCCTAGAGCCAGCGGGTTGCGCGCACCTGGGCGAGTCGTGATGGGCGTCAGGGGGTCGGTGCGGGTGAAGGTTGGCGGACGAACTGTGGGTCGCCGGGGGTGATGCCGAAGAACCGGGGGTCGGTGGGGGATTCGGTATCGATCGGAAGATATCCCTGGCCGAGGTTTTCATCGCCGAAGAGCATGTCCCCCAGCTCGAACGAATCGCCCGGGCGGCAGCGGGTGTCGGCGCTGATTCCGATGTTGCCGTTCTTGCGGAACTCGACGAGTAGCAGCGCGAAGTCGCGCTCGTCGCGGACAACAACTTGGATCAGTTGGCCGTCGTGGTCGTCTGCCCCCAACGTTCCACGGGCGGGGGAGAAGCCTTTTTTGGCGAGAAGCTGTTCCGCGAGGTCGGCGTAATCCTGCCGTTTGTCTCCGTCCAAGACCACGTTGCGGTGCAGGCTGAAGTAATAGCCGTTTCCGTTGTCGCAACGCAGCGGCTGCATGCCGTACGAGCCCAGTTGGCCGATCTCCCACGGGCCGTCGTGAAGAGCGAGCTTAAGCTCGTTCACCAAGCCTCGATAGTCGTAGTAAGTCTGCTCGGCCTCCGCGTACAACGCGTCTCCAGTCGCTCCGGGGTCGGAAGACTGGCACGAAGTCATGAGGAGGATGCCGGTGAGGACCTGGACTCCTGCCATTGTCAGGGCCCCGCCGCGAGTCCGTCGAGCGGAGCTCACGGCGCTGGTGTGGGAGAGGACTCACGGACGAATTGCGGGTCGCCGGGGGTGATGCCGAAGAACAGGGGGTCGGTCGGGGACTCGGTGTCGATCGGGAGGTAACCCTCGCCGAGTCGTTCGCCGTGGAAGATCAGGCGGCTGAGTTCGTTACGGTCGCCCGGCCAGCATGTGGTTTCCGCCGCGATCCGAAGTTGGCCGTCTCTGCGAATTTCGACGAGGAGAAGCGAGAAGTCTCCTTGGTCGCGGACGGTGATTTGGATCAGTTGGCCCTCTTGGTCATCTCTGCCGAGGACGCTGCGTCGCGGGGACATATCGTGGCCGGTGAAAAAAGTCTCGACCGTGTCCGCATATTCCTCGCGTTGGGTGCCGTCGAGGGCGATGCTGCGGTTGAGGTCGAACCGATACTGATTGGCGTCGCATTCGACCGGCTGCATGCCGTAGACACCGATCTGTCCGATCGTCCACGCATCGGTCGAAAGCGTCGACTGGAGGTCGTTGACGAATCCGCGGTATCGAAGATAGTTCGCCTCGGCCTCATCGAACAGCGGCTGGCCGCTCGGGGCGGGTTCGGTCGCCGTGCATCCGGTCATGGTGATCACTCCGATTACTGCGAGCGTCAGACTCGCTATCCGCTTGATTGCCGTACTTCGCATGCTCGGGTCACCCATCGACTGTCTCCAACGGCTCACCATAGTTGATGATGTTGGCGATGTTCGCGAACGATTCGCTGCCCTCTTGCAGGTACCCGCCGTCGTTTACGACGGAGCCGATCGGGAGGTTGGCCTCTGAGTGCGTTCCATGTCCGGGGGTGTTGTCGAGGTAGGTGCCGTCGGGAAGATATCCCCCGTCGCTGGAGAAGGCGACGGAACCGTCGAGGCTATCGGGGTCGATTCCGTGATCGGGGGACATGCGACCAAGCAACGAGACCCAGTCGTTGCTCGCGCGTGTCGTAAAGATCTCCGTTCCGGAGTAGTCCACGCCTTGGCCTTCGTCGTCGCCGAGCGGCCGGTCGGTGAGACCTGCTGAGCCCAGGGAGATGATGTTGTCCACTCCGAGGTTACCTTCCGCGCTCCCGACGGCGAGGAAAGCGGTGGTCGTCCCATACGAATGAGCGACCACCGTTGTTGTCGCTCCGCCGGGCGCGGCAAAGTCCAGTCCGCGAAGCGCGTTGGTGAGCTGTTCGGCGCCGATTCTCGCCTGTTCGGAGCTCGCGACTGTGGCGAAGTTCGGGGTGTCGTACCCGAACCAGGCGATCGTCGCTGATGTGCCATTCGTGACGACGTTGAGATCGCGTGCGCTCTGCGACCAGTCGGCGATCTGATTCGCCTCGCTCATCATCCCGCCGATCAGTATGTTCAGATTGTCGATGCCGCTGAGCGGGTCCGTCAGATTCGCAGGATCGAAGACATAGCCGTCCACGTAGAGGACGGCCGCAGCCGGCTGGTTCTTGTCCCAGAGGTTGAGTGATACTGGCAGACCGTCATTCTCCAAGTACTCGGCCATCAGTCGATTAATGGTCGTGTCAAGAGGCTCGCCCCAGGACGTCTTACTCGCCTCTTCGAGCACGGCGACGTTGGCGGCGATCCGATACTCGTACGGGATCCCTTCCAGGTTCCCGATGAACTCCGGGTAGGACGCTGCGATCCGAGCACGCTCCGCCTCGGTCATCGCGTCCCAGATGGCCGCGACCTCTTCCGGGCTGTCGGCATCCGCCAATGCCGCCAGCGGAGGGGCGTCCGCGGTGCTGACGTACCCGCTGTCGACGCGGGCGAGCGAGGCGACGGCGCGCGCGTACGCGTCGTCCCAGGCCTCGAACTCCTTCTCCCATGCCGTCCAGGCATCCGCGAGGTCCTCGGCAGCGCGATCGCGCGTGCCCTGGGCCGTCGTGACGGCTTCGCGAAAGCGGTCGTCACGCGAGAGCAGAGTGGAAGATGAGGTCTCGGTCTCTTCGCCCGCGCTCCACGCTCGGTAGTCGTCGCTGCGAGTCCATGCGCCCAGCTCGTCCTCCGCCGTACCGACTTCGGCGACCGCCGTAGAGAGCGCGGTTTGCGCGGCCGTGACGTCGGCCATCAGCTGATTCGCCTTCCCGCCGTGAGCTTCGACGGCAGTACCGTATCGGAGCACGATGCCGGATAGCCTCTCGATTCGATCACTCGGTTTCTCCAGAGCTGCCGCCACGTCGCCGGCGCTGCTCCGTACGCGGTCAATGGCAGCGCCCGACCCTTCGAGGTGGCCGGTGAGGTTGTTCAGCACGAGCTGCATCTGCTCGACCGCCTCCTTCGCCTTGGTCAGGCGCTCGTGGAGCGTGTTCATCTGTCCGACGTCGTAGGCGATCACCTCGAACGGGTAGCCGCGGGGCGAGCTGGTCACAGCGGAAGGTCCTCCCAGCCGGCTCCGAGTCGGATGTCGAGTTCCTCGGTCTGCGTCTCGATATCGCGAATGCGCCCCATCACCACTTGCACGTCGTGCTCGCCGAGTTCGACGTGTGCTCGAGTCTCGCCGAGTGCGCCTTCGAGCATCTCGCGAAGTGAGGTGCGTCCGACCGGAGCTTGCACGCCGGTGTCGGTGTCGTGCGCGGAGTCCGTCGAGTCCGTCAGATCTCGCGATGCGGCCTCTAGCGCCATGCGCTGCGTGTACAGCGCTGAGTAGGTGACGCTGACGTCTTCGGCCACGGAATCCCCCAGATCCTCGAACCGATTCACGGTATCGAGTTCGGAGACCTCTTCCGCTCGGCAAGCGAAAGTATGTGGAAACTACGTACGCGCCCTAGGCCGCGAGCCAGACCACCTCGGCCGCACCGTCGGGCAGCTCCACTTCGGCGCCGTCGATCTCGACACCGGACGCCGTCACCCGCACGGTCGACGACACGTCGAGGCCGAGTGATTCGAGGGCGCGCAGCAGCTCCGGGTCGCGGTCGTCGACGCGCAGCACCGTGCCGGTGTGACCGGTCGGGGCATCCGCCAGCAGCACGAACGGCACGCGCTCGACGTGGCCGTCGGCATCCGGGATCGCATCGCCGTGCGGGTCGAATCGCGGGCGCCCGAGGCGGGCGTCGATGCCCTCGAGCAGGCGGTCGCTGATGGTGTGCTCCAGCACCTCGGCCTCGTCGTGCACCTCGTGCCAGCCGTAGCCGAACTCCTGCACGAGCCACGTCTCGATCAGCCGGTGGCGGCGCACCATCGCGAGTGCGCGGCGGGTTCCGGCATCCGTCAGGCGCACCGCGCCGTAGGGCACGTGCGAGACGAGGCCGGCCGCCGCCAGCTTCTTCACCATCTCGGTGACCGACGAGGGGGCGATGCCGAGTTTGCCGGCGAGCACCGACGGGGTGATCGGGGCGTCCTGCCACTCGGTGTGCGCGTACACCGTCTTCAGGTAGTCGTCTGCTGCCGGGGATGCCACCGCACCAGTTTAGGTGAGGCCACCCCTGCGACCCGGGCCGGGGTCAGTTCGCGACGGCGACCAGGATGCCGAACGCGGCCTGACCGGCGAAGAAGATCACGAGGAATCCGAGGATCGCTCCGGCCAGCGACAGCCGCCCGTCATAATCGGGCACCTCGGCGATGCCGATCTTGCGGGCGCGGAACGCCAGCACCAGCGTCGCGATGCCGAGCGCGAGCTGCACCCACGGGCTGGCCAGGCCGATGACGGTCGGGAAGGCGACCAGTACGCCCCCGAGCAGTCCGGTCGCGAGTCCGATCCAACTGAGGAGACGGACGTTGCGGCGGGCGGTGTCGGCAGACATGACATCGAGCCTATCCGCGCCCCGGGCGCCTGCGGTTCAGGCCCCCGTGAGCACCAGCCAGAGCAGGGCGGCGTTCAGCGCGATCAGCAGCACCGAGGCGACGACCCCGGCGACGGTCGTCCAGGCGCGGTTCGCCCATACTCCCAGCGTGCGCTTCTGCGCCGTGAGCGCCACCAGGGGGATGAGCGCGAACGGGATGCCGAATGACAGCACCACCTGGCTGAGCACCAGCGCGAGCGTCGGGTCGACGTTGAGTCCCAGGATCACGAGAGCGGGGATCAGCGTGATCAGTCGGCGCGCGAGCAGCGGGATGCGCACGTGCAGCAGGCCGTGCATGATCTCCGCTCCGGCGTAGGCGCCGACGGATGTCGAGGCGAGACCGGAGGCGAGTAGGCCGACGGCGAAGAACGTGGCGACGACCGGACCGAGACCCGCGGCCAGGGCGGCATGCGCACCTTCGAGAGAGTCGGTGCCCGGCACGCCCGCGAGGTTCGCCGCGGCCAGCAGCAGGATGCCGAGGTTCACCGAGCCCGCGATGATCATCGCGATCGTGACGTCCCAGCGGGTGGCGGTGAGCAGGCGGCGGATGCGCGAGGGCTCGGTGCGCGCGGCCTCGGTCGCGGCATCCGCGGGTGCCAGGCGGGGATTGGCGCCGAACCGGTCGCGACTCAGGGCGGAGTGAGCGTAGATGGCGTGCGGCATGATCGTGGCGCCCAGGATGGATGCCGCGAGCAGCACCGATCCTGTTCCCTCGAAGCGGGGGACGAGGCCACCGACGACACCCGCCGGGTCCGGCGGCGCGACGAAGACACCGGCGACGAAACCGATCGTGATGATCGCCATGAGCGCGATGATCACGAACTCGAAGGGGCGTGCGCCCCGGCGGTTCTGCACCGTGAGCAGGATCATCGAGACCGCGCCCGTGATGAACCCGCCGAGCAGCAGCGGCACGTTGAAGAGCAGGTTGAGGGCGACCGCGCCGCCGATGATCTCGGCCAGGTCGGTCGCCATCGCGACGAGCTCGGCCTGCAACCAGTAGGAGCGCCGGGCCCACCGGTTGCGCAGGCGGGAGCCGAGCACCTCGGGCAGGCTCTGGCCCGTCACGACGCCGAGCTTGGCCGACAGGTACTGGATCAGCCAGGCCATCACGTTGCCCGCGACCACGACCCACACGAGCAGGTAGCCGTATTGGGCGCCCGCGGTCATGTTGCTGGCGACGTTGCCCGGGTCGAGATACGCGACACCGGCGACGAGCGCAGGGCCGAGCAACCAGAGGCTGCGCGGTGGCGCGGTGCGGGTGGCCGGGGCGTCGATCAGCGAGGAATTTTTAGGCACACCGAAACCTTAGCGGATATTTAGGCGTACCGAAATCAGTTTCGGGTCGGACGACGGATAGCCTGGCGGGATGGAAGAGCAGACGCCGGAGCGCACCACCCACGGCGTCGGACCCTGGCCCGGAGGGGCTTCTGAGTGGCCGACCGGCGAGGAGTACGACCCCGAACTCCTCGAGCACGGCGACACCCGCAACGTCATCGACCGCTACCGCTACTGGCGGATGGAAGCGATCGTCGCCGAACTCGACACGCATCGGCATCCGTTCCACGTCGCCATCGAGAACTGGCAGCACGACATGAACATCGGGTCGATCGTGCGCAGCGCCAATGCGTTCCTCGCCGACACCGTGCACATCATCGGACGCCGCCGGTGGAACAAGCGCGGCGCCATGGTCACCGACCGCTATCAGCACGTCGTGCACCACGAAGACATCGAGACGTTCGCGGCGTGGGCGGCAGCCGAGGGGATGCCGATCGTCGCCGTCGACAACGTCGAGGGTTCGGTGCCGGTCGACAAGGCCGAACTGCCCGAACGCTGCGTGCTGCTCTTCGGTCAGGAAGGTCCGGGATTGTCGGCGGAGGCGCTCGCCGCGGCATCCGCCCACATCGAGATCACCCAGTACGGGTCGACGCGTTCGATCAACGCGAGCGCCGCGGCGGCCGTGATCATGTACGAGTGGTGCCGCCGGTACGCGGACTGATCACCCCAGTCGAGCGCTGACCCGGATCTCGTCGCCGACCGTCACGCGCAGGTCGTGCAGGCGAAGCCGCACGCCGTCGGCGGTGAGGCCCTCGTTCAGGTCGTGTCGTCGCCCGATCTCGGCGCGGATCCTCTTGCGCGCTGCGCGCAGCGCGAGAGCGACGAACGGGTTCCTGCTCCCCACCCGCAGATCGCGCACGGTGACCACGCCATCGGGCTCGATGCCGATGCGCGCACGGCCCCGCGCAGATGCCGCGATCAGGCGCCAGCGCACGCCGGCGGCGGCATCGATGCGGATCCCGTCGGTGCCGTCCTGCGCCACGGTGACCGCGAGGTGGCGAAGGCGCGCGCCGCCGGCCTTCAGCGCCGGGCGGAGGATCGCCGTGAGGAGCGGCGTGAGGTCGTCGGCGGCCATCGAGGCGAGGAACGAACCGCGCATGCCCTCGCCGTCGTCCGCGACGACGATGGCGTAGCGGCTCTCCGGTCGGCCCGGGACGACGGGCGACGCGGAGACCTGCCATTCGATCGGCGCATCGTCGAGCTGCACATCG
Source organism: Microbacterium galbinum (assembly GCF_023101185.1). Taxonomy (GTDB): domain Bacteria; phylum Actinomycetota; class Actinomycetes; order Actinomycetales; family Microbacteriaceae; genus Microbacterium; species Microbacterium galbinum. The sequence continues at coordinate 954,566 of NZ_CP078077.1, read as the reverse complement.
ATCGTGAGCGGAATGCCCTCGATCTCGACGGGGCGCGCGAGCATCCGCACGGTGCGGGCCGTACCGCGGCGTCGCTCGACGATCTCGGGGGTCGCGGGCGGAGCGGATGCCGCGGGCCGAGTGGATGCCCCGGGCGCGGAGTCGTGCTTCGGTACCCGCAACCGGAGCACGGCCCCGGTGCCGTCGACGACGAGCCGTTCGAGGTCGTCCCCGTCGACGGTGCTCGAGATGCGCACGTCGTCGATCCCCCGGATCTCGAACTCGGAGGGATCGGGGCGCAGGGAATCCCGTATCCACCGCTCCACTGTCGTGGAGTCGCCCGGCCAGTCGCGCGTCGTCATGTCGGAATCAGTCGCGATCGATGCCGAGGACGTGCCGGTACAGGGCGCTGACGTCGCGGTCGAGTGCGTCGATGCGGCTGTGGACGCTCCGGATCTCGGTCTTCACCACGTGGATGAACAGCGTCGACACGATCGTGATCATGCCGAACATGGCCGCGGCGAAGACGCCGATCAGCACCCAGACCTGCGGTTCGTTCATGCTCAGCATTCCTCCATTGTCGATCGCGGAGCTTCGGACTGCCAGGCCGGGTCGGGGTGAGATTTCGCGCGGAACGCGAGCTGTGGAAAGCGCATCGAAAGGCACGGATGTGCAGGACTAGACGCCGGCCGTCATCCATCGTCCGGAGCGCACGCGCCAGCCGAGCGTGGCGAGTCGTGCGAGCAGATAGACGCCGAAGAAGGCGACGGACAGCCAGATGAGTCCTGCGGATCCATCGACGCCGAGTGCCGAGATGATCCACAGCGCCGGCAGGAACGGCACCAGGGTGAGCCCTCCCGCGAGCGCCAGGTACCGGGCGTCGTTCGCGCCCATGAGCACCCCGTCGAGCACGAACACGACGCCGGCGATCGGCTGCGCGACCGCGAGCACGAGCAGCGCGGGCTGCACGAGGGCGGCGATCTCGGCATCGCCCGTGAAGACGATCCCCAGCACGCCCGAGAGCGCGGCGATCGCACCGCCCACGATCACCCCGAACCAGGCGCCCCACGCGACCGTTCTCCCGAGCACGCGTTGCACCTGCCGCTCGTCACCGGCACCGAGCTCCTTGCCGATCAGAGCCTGTGCGGCGATGGCGAGCGCGTCGAGTGCGAAGGCGGCGGCCGAGAAGATCGTGAAGACGATCTGCCAACCGGCCAGCTCGTCGGTGCCGACCGCGGTCGCGACGGCGACCGTGGCGAGCAGTGCGACACGCAGGCTCACGGTGCGCAGGAACAGCCATCCGCCCGACTTCGCGGTGCTCGTGAGACCGTCGCGCTGCGCCCGCAGCGAGGCGTCGTGCTTCGTGGCGAGGCGCCGCACGACCAGTACGTAAGCGCCGACCATGCCCCACTGGGCCGTGACCGTGCCCGCGGCGGACCCGGCGATGCCCCACCCGAGCCCGTAGATGAAGAGCACGTTGAGCAGCGCGTTCGCGCCGAAGCCGAGACCCGCGATCCAGAGCGGCGTCATCGTGTTCTGGAGGCCGCGCAACAGGCCCGTGGCCGCGAACACGATGAGCATGGCCGGCAGGCCCCACATCGAGATCACGAGGTAGTCGTTGGCCTGCGCGGAGACCGCCTCGCTCGCGCCGAAGAGCGACACCAGCCAGGGGGAGGACACGGCGCCGACCACCGCGAGCACCGCACCGAGTCCGAGCGCGAGCCACATGCCGTTGATGCCGACGCTGACGGCCTCTCCCGGCTGGCCGGCCCCGAAACGGCGGGCGACGGCGGGCGTCGTGGAGTAGGCGAGGAACACCATCAGGCCGACGATCGTCTGCAGCACGGCGCCGGCGATGCCGAGGCCGGCGAGGGGCGTCGTGCCGAGGTGGCCGATGAGAGCGGCGTCGACGATGAGGAACGCCGGCTCGGCGATCAGCGCACCGAGCGCGGGGACGGCGAGGCGCAGGATCTCTCGGTTGAGGGAGCGGCGCGCGGTCATCCTCCGAGCCTATTGGCCGCTGCCGACACGGTGACGCCGGGTCGGGGGCGATCCGCGCGCGTCGCGGAGGAGAACTCACGGAACGGAGGATCGTTATCGCCGAAGGATCCTGAGCTGCGGGAGATCTCCTCCCGAACGTGCGGTCGCGACGATCCCGCGACCCGGGCGGATGCCGGTCGTAGGCTGGGAGAGATCGGATGCAGCAGATCGGAGCGTCATGACGGATCCCCGCGAGGAGGCCGCACGCTATCGGGCGCGGCAGCAGGCGCGTCGCCACGGTCACGAGATCGACGACGAGGAGGGCGCGGCGCCGGGCATCGCCGCGGCCGTCGATCGCGCCGCCTTCATCGAGACGGCGATCCAGGTCGCCATCCGACGCGGCGACTTCGACGATCTGCCGGGCGCCGGCAAGCCGCTCGAAGGGCTCGGCGACCATCACGATCCCGATTGGTGGATCCGCCGGAAGATCGAGACCGAGAACCTCACCGGTCTCGGACCGCCCGCGCTGCTGCTGCGCACGGAGGATCGGGGATTGGATGCCGAGCTCGATCTGCTCGGGCGCGAAGCCGACGTGCGCTCCGTGCTCGAGGACTTCAACCGTCGCGTGCGCGACGCGCGTCGGCAGCTCCAGGGCGGACCGCCCGTCGTCACCGAGCCACGCGACGTGGAGGTCGAGGTCGAGGCGTGGGCGCGACGCCGTGCCGAGCGGGCGGCGGCTGCCGGGGCGAACGCCTCCGAGACCCCGAGGCGACGGCGATTCGGACTGCGCAGACGCTGACGCGGTGTGACGGAATCGCACCTGCCCTGGACACGATGTCGGGGGTGCGTCCTAGGGTGGAGCGTATGACTGATGCGCTTCCTTCGGGCCTTGCCCTCGACGAGTTCAGCTCCGACATCCGCCCGCAGGACGACCTCTATCGCCACGTCAACGGCGCGTGGCTCGACCGCACCGAGATCCCCGGCGACAAGGCTCGCTGGGGATCGTTCCACCTGCTCGCCGAGCAGGCGGAGAAAGACGTCCGAGCCATCATCGAGGAGTCGCAGGATGCCGAGCCCGGCACCCTCGCGCGCAAGATCGGCGACCTCTTCGCGAGCTTCATGGACACCGAGCGCATCGCCGCCGCCGGCACGGCGCCCCTCGCCGAGACCCTGGCCGAGATCGACGCGATCGACGATGTCGCCTCCTTCCTGCGCACCGTCGGCGCCTACGACCGCGACGGCCGCGCCGCCGTGATCGGGCTCTACGTCGACGGCGATCCCGGCAACCCCGAGCGCTACGTGCCGGTGCTGGTGCAGGCCGGGCTGTCGCTCCCCGACGAGAGCTACTTCCGTCTCGACACCTTCGCCGAGACGCGTGCGGCGTATCGCGCGCACCTCGAGCGCCTGCTGGCGCTGGCGGGAATCACGGATGCCGCGGCGAACGCCGATCGTGCGATCGCGCTCGAGACCGAGCTCGCCGGCCACCACTGGGACAACGTGCGCAGCCGCGACGCGGTCGCCACCTACAACCTCAAGACCTGGAATGAGCTGCAGGAGCTCGCCGGGGTCGATCTGACGCCGTGGCGCGAGGCGGTCACTCCGTCGAACCCGAGTGCCTTCGATGAGGTCGTCGTGTCGCAGCCGAGCTTCTTCGAGGGCCTCGGCACGCTGCTCACCGCCGAGCGCCTCGACGACTGGAAGGCGTGGTTGCGCGCCAAGGTCGTGCACGCCGCAGCGGCGTACCTCACCGACGACCTGGTCGAGGAGAACTTCTCCTTCTACGGCACCCAGCTCACCGGCGTGCCCACCCTCCGCGAGCGGTGGAAGCGCGGCGTCTCGCTCACGGAAGGGGCCCTCGGCGAGGCGATCGGCAAGGTCTACGTCGAGCGGCATTACCCGGCGACGGCCAAGGCCGCGATGGACGAGCTGGTCGCGAACCTCATCGAGGCCTACCGGCAGAGCATCACCGAGCTCGAGTGGATGACGGCCGAGACGCGCGAGCGTGCGCTCGCGAAGCTCGACTCCTTCACCCCGAAGATCGGGCACCCCGAGGTGTGGCGCGACTACTCGACCCTCGAGATCGACCGCGACGACCTCTTCGGCAACGTGCGCCGGGCCTCGACCTTCGAGCACGACCGCAACATCGACAAGGTCGGCAAGCCCATCGACCGCACCGAGTGGCACATGCCGCCGCAGATGGTCAACGCCTACTACAACCCGTCGATGAACGAGATCGTGTTCCCGGCCGCGATCCTGCAGTACCCCTTCTTCGACGCGTCCCGCGACGCGGCCGCCAACTACGGCGGGATCGGCGCCGTGATCGGTCACGAGATCGGGCACGGCTTCGACGACCAGGGCAGCCGTTACGACGGCGACGGTCGCCTCGAGGACTGGTGGACGGATGCCGACCGCTCGGCGTTCGAGGAGCGCACCAAGGCCCTCATCGCGCAGTACGACGCGCTGGTGCCCGAGGGGCTCGATGCCGAGCACCACGTCAACGGCGCGCTCACCATCGGTGAGAACATCGGCGACCTCGGCGGTCTCGGCATCGCGCTGAAGGCCTACGAGCTCTCGCTGAACGGGGCCGAGGCACCCGTGATCGACGGGCTCACGGGTGTGCAGCGCCTGCTGCTCTCGTGGGCGCAGGTGTGGCAGCAGAAGAGCCGCGATGCCGAGACGCTGCGTCTGCTCACGATCGACCCGCACTCGCCCAACGAGTTCCGTTGCAACCAGATCGTGCGCAACATCGACGCGTTCTACGAGGCGTTCGACGTGACCTCCGGCGACGCTCTGTGGCTCGCAGAAGACGCACGCGTGACGATCTGGTGACCAATCACCGGAGTCTGTGAGGCCGTCCCACGCGGCGGGGTTACGATAGCCCTGCCGCGGGGGACGAGCCCCTCGGCATCCCGCCATCCATCCCCCGGTAAGGATCACGCGTGGGCTCCCCCCAACCCTCGATTCCCGAGCCTGTCGACGGCTCGAACGCGGTGCTGCGTCGCTCGCAGCGCCCCAGCAGGCGCAGTCCCCGGCGTGCAGCCGTCGGCCGACGCTCGTTCACCGCGACGCTCGGCGCCCTCGAGAATCTGGTCGATTCCGGAGCCCAGGTCTCGGTGCACGTCGTCGATCTCGACAGCCACGTGCATGTGCTCGCGGGCGACGACCACGTCACCATGCCGGTGGCCGGACTCGGTGTCGTGCCGCTCCTGATCGAGGTCGCGGCGGGGTTCGAGAGCGGCGCTCTCGACCCGCTCGAGATCATCGACCGATCGAGCGTCGACGAGGTCTCGACCTCGGGGCTGTGGCGGCACCTGCATGCTCCGGCGCTGCCGCTCGAAGACCTCGCCGTACTCGCCGCCACCGCCGGAGACCCGATCGCCGTCAACGCCCTGCTCCGCAAGGTCGGCCACGACCGGGTGCGCGGACGCATCGAAGCGCTCGGGCTGCGACGCACGGCCGTGCTCGACCGGTTCCGCGACAAGCGCGGGCCCGATGACGCCCCCCAGGTGGCCGTCGGCTCCACCCGCGAGCTCGCGGGTCTCTTCTCGGCCCTCGTCAACTCCGCCGTCGTCGACGCAGCGGTCAGCGCCCGCGTGTCGGAGTGGCTCAGCCTCAACCAGGATCTGAGCCTGGTCGCGGCATCCACCGGTCTCGATCCGTTCGCGCACGACCACGACGCGCACGGCCTCCTCTTCGTCAACAAGACGGGGCGCGACCGCGGCGTGCGCGCCGAGGCGGGCGTGCTCGCCGGCCCGCGCGCGGGGGTGGCCTACTCGCTCATCGTCTGCTTCGACGACCTCTCGATCACCCACCGGCTGCGCGCCCACGACGCGTTCCGCGTGCTCGGAGTCGAACTCATGGAGTACACGCACTGACCCCGAGAAGGGCCCCTCGCTAGGCTCGTCGGATGACCCGACCCGACTGGACCCCGCACCGCCGTGACGACGGCGAGCTGCTCGGCTGGATCCACCCGGCGGGCGACGACTGGCTGGCCGTCGATGTGCTCGGGCGCCCGGCATCCGCTCCCTCCGACTGGCTCGACGCCGAGGCCGCCCTCGAAGAGCGGGGCATCGCCTGGCTCGCCGATCCGTGGATGCTCGACGGCGAAGCCGATCGCCCGCTGCGGGTGCGCATCGTCGAAGTGACCCCCGATCGAGACGGCGTGCCGGGGCGCATCGTGGTGAAGGTCGACGACTTCGGCGACGTCACCCGTCCGCCGACCGAGCGGTTCGAGCTGCCGTGGCCGATCCCGAGCCGCCTGCGTCCGCCCCGCCCCGACGACCCCGATCCGCGCACCCTCTGACCGGCTCTCCGGGACAGAAGCCCGCTCAGGGCAGCGACGGATGCTGTTCGGCGGCGCGCTGCTTCGGGATGAAGAGCGACAGCACGAGGGCCACGATGCCGGCGGCGATCGCCAACCAGAAGCACACCTGGAACGCATCGTGCGTCGGCACCGCGACGCCGTCGACGTCGATGCTCATCGCCGCGAGTACCCCGCCCATGACGGCCGAGGCGCTCGACGTGCCCACCGAGCGGAAGAGCGCGTTGAGGCCGTTGGAGGCGCCGGTCTCGTTCGCCGGAACCGAGCGCATGATGATCATCGGCATCGCGGCGAAGGTGAATCCGATGCCGACGCCGATGAGCAGGTTGCCGACGAGGATGTGCCACACCTCGCTCGACAGCAGCAGCACGAAGACGTAGGCGAGCACGATCGCCGCGGCACCCACCGTGAAGAGCGGGCGGGGACCGACGGTGCGCTCGAGCCAACCCGACAGCGGCGAGATCACCATCATCACGAGACCGGCCGGCATGACCACGAGCGAGGCCGAGATCATGTCGAGGCCGAAGCCGGCGCCGGTGCCGGCGGGCATCTCGAGCATCTGCGGGAAGGTCACGTTCGAGGCGAAGAGCGCGAAGCCCATGCCGATCGCGGCGATGTTCGTGAAGAGCACGGCGGGGCGTGCGGCGACGCGCAGGTCGAGCAGGGGATCGGTCGTGCGCAGCTGATACCAGCCCCAGACCAGCAGCACGACGACTCCGCCGATGATGCAGGCGAGGGTCGGGAGCGACGTCCAGCCCCACTCCGCGCCGCGCGACACGAAGAGCAGGATGCCGGTCAGGCCGATCGCGAGGCCGATCGCACCGAGTACGTCGAGACGACCGGGGGAGCGGAGCACGTCTTCGGGGACGACGAAGAAGATGAGCAGCAGCCCCACCGCGCCGAGGGCGGCGGCGAGCCAGAACAGGGCGTGCCAGTCGGCGTTCACCGCGAGGTACGCGGCGATCGGCATGCCGAGCGCGCCGCCCACGCCCATCGTCGCGCTCATGAGGGCGACCGCGGTGCCGAGGCGCTCGGGAGGGAGCACGTCGCGCATGATCGCGATGCCCAGCGGCACCACACCCGTGACCGCACCCTGCAGTCCGCGCCCGATGATCACGCCGATGATCGAGCCCGACAGGGCGGCGATCAGCGACCCGACGATCAGCAGGGCGAGCAGAACGATCGCCACGCGGCGCTTGCCGTACATGTCGCCGAGGCGGCCCGAGATCGGCGTCGCGACGGCGGCGACGAGCAACGTGATCGTGACGACCCAGGTGGTGTCTTCACGCGACGAGTTCAGCAGCGCCGGAAGCTCGGCCTGCAGCGGCACCACGAGGGTGAACATGAACGACGAGCACAGCCCCGCGAACGCGAGCACTGCGACGATCGCCCACCGCGGGGTGTTCCGTGAGAGTCGTCGTCTGGCCTTGTCGTCGTTCGCTCCCACCGACTCAGGCTATCGGCGTCTGAGAGGGGCGAGGGTCGTCGGGAGCCGCTTATCGCGGCGGCAGCACGAAATCACCCGTCTCGCCCGGGTTGACCGCGACCTCCCAGCGGAAGCCGTCGGGGTCGGAGAAGTACCCGGAGTACCCGCCCCACTCGCGATCGCGCCCCGCGCTCACCGGCACACCCAGCAGCGCGACCTCGGCGAGCACCGCGTCGACCTCGGCCGGGGTGGCGAGGTTATGGGCGAGCGTGATCGGGGCGACGCCGGATGCCGGGGCCTCGCCGATCTCGGCGGTGAAGCCCTCGATCGACCACAGCGACAGCATGAGCCGCTCGCCGATCGGGAGCATCAGCACATCGTCGCCCGAGAACATCGGTTCCCATCCGAGTCCGTCGACGTAGAAGGCGCGGGTGCGCGCGAGGTCGGACACGGCGAGAGTGATGAAGCTGACGCGTTGTTCCATGCAGGCGAGTCTGTCACCGGCATCCGACATCCGGAACGGCGTCTGCGACCGGCATCCGGAAGCCCGCGCGTCAGCGCACGTCCTTCATGAGCTTCAGCACCGGCTTGATCGACAGCAGCAGTCCGATGCCGACGAGGATCGCGATGCCGCCCAGGATCGAGAAGTACGGAACCTCGTCGTCGGGGTTGTAGAACCCGACGAGCCAGCCCGAGATCGCCGTGCCGAGCGCGACAGAGAGGAAGAACAGCGCCACCATCTGCGTGTGGAAGACCTTCGGGGCGAGCTTCGTCGTCACCGACAGACCGACAGGCGACAGCAGCAGCTCCGCGACGGTGAACACGAACAGGATGCCGACGATGGCCAGCAGCGGCGTGGAGTTCGGCCCGCCGCCTGCGAACGGGAGGAACAGCAGGAAAGCGACTCCCATGATGATCGCGCTGAGGCCGAACTTCGCCGGCGTCGACGGCTGGCGCTTGCCGAGGCGGGTCCAGATCGCGGCGAAGACGCCCGACAGGATGATGATGAAGACGGGGTTGATGGACTGCACCCACGAGACCGGCATCTCCCAGCCGAAGAGGTCGCGGTTCAGACGCTCGTCGGAGTAGACCGTGAGCACCGTGAACTGCTGCTGGTAGAGCGACCAGAAGGCGACGCTCGTGACGAACAGCGGCAGGAAGCCCCACACGCGCGAGCGCTCGGTGGCGTCGATGCGGCGGCTCGAGAGGATCACCGCGAAGTACGCGATCGCGGCGGCGACGGTCACACCGATCACGATCGGCGCGAGGTTGTCGGCGCGGATGACGCCGAGCAGCACCAGCACGACGATGACGGCGACGGCGGCGAGGCCGACGACGGCGACCATCGGATAGCGCGCCGCGGGCAGCGGGTTCGGCACGCGCCGCGCCTCGTCGGGCAGGGCGCGACGGCCGAAGGCGTACTGCACGAGACCCAGCGTCATGCCGATCGCCGCCAACCCGAATCCGTAGTGGAACCCGAGGGTCGACTGCAGGATGCCGGTGAGGATGGGCCCCAGGAACGCGCCCAGGTTGATGCCGAGGTAGAAGAGCGAGAAGCCGGCATCCCGGCGCACGTCCTCCGGGGCGTACAGGGTGCCGACCACCGAGGTCGCGTTGGCCTTGAGCCCGCCCGAGCCGAGCGCCACCAGGATCAGGCCGACCCCGACGCCGAGCAGCCCCGGCAGCAGGGCGAGGGCGAGGTGCCCGGCGACGATGACCATCGCGCTGACGAAGAGCACGCGCTCCGAGCCGAAGAGACGATCAGCGAGCCAGGCGCCGAGGATGGTCGACAGGTATACCGAGCCGCCATACGCGCCGACGATTCCGCCGGCGACCGCCTGCGGGATGCCGAGGCCCCCCTCGGTCACGGAGTAGTACAGGTAGATGAGCAGGATGCCCTGCATGCCGTAGAAGCTGAACCGCTCCCACATCTCCACGCCGAACACGTGCACGAGCGCCCACGGTTGCCCGAAGAAGCGGGTGTTCTCGTCGCGGGGCGGGCGGGTCTGGGCGGTCGAACTCATGGTTAGACGGTAGTCCTCGAGGCCTGTGCGCACGAGGGGCAGAAGGCTCCGACCTCGCGCGGACCCGCAGATAGAATGGGGATGCCGCGGCATCCGCGTGCCGCATCCCACTCGCATCCGACCATTGGAGCCACCATGGCCGAACAGTCCCGCCTCGATAAGGTCATCGCCCTCGCCCGCCACCGCGGGTTCGTGTTCCAAGCGGGTGAGATCTACGGCGGTTCACGCTCGGCCTGGGACTACGGCCCCCTCGGCACGGAGCTCAAGGAGAACATCCGCCGCCAGTGGTGGCAGACGTTCGTGCGCGGTCGCGGCGACATGGTCGGCCTCGACTCGAGCATCATCCTGCCGAAGCGCGTGTGGGAGGCATCCGGCCACGTCGCCACCTTCACCGACCCGCTCGTCGAGTGCCTCCACTGCCACAAGCGCTTCCGTGCCGACACCCTCATCGAGGACTTCGAGGCGCGCAAGGGCCGCAAGGCCGAGAACGGTCTCACCGACATCCCCTGCCCGAACTGCGGCACCAAGGGTCAGTACACCGAGCCCAAGTCGTTCTCGGGCCTCGTGAAGACCTACCTCGGCGTCGTCGACGACGAGTCGGGTCTCTACTACCTGCGCCCCGAGACCGCGCAGGGCATCTTCGTGAACTTCTCGAACGTGCTCACCGCCAGCCGCAAGAAGCCGCCGTTCGGCATCGGCCAGGTCGGCAAGGCGTTCCGCAACGAGATCACCCCCGGTAACTTCATCTTCCGCACCCGTGAGTTCGAGCAGATGGAGATCGAGTTCTTCACGCCGCCGGCCGATGCGCAGGAGTGGTTCGAGCACTGGGTCGAAGCCTGCTGGAACTGGTTCATCGACCTCGGCATCGATCCCGAGAACATGCGCCAGTTCGACGTGCCCGAAGACGACCGCGCGCACTACTCGGCCGGCACGATCGACGTCGAGTACAAGTTCGGGTTCGCGGGCAAGGAGTGGGGCGAGCTCATGGGTGTCGCCAACCGCACCGACTACGACCTGTCGAGCCACAGCGAGGCCTCGGGCCAGAGCCTGACCTACTTCGACCAGGCGACCGGTGAGCGCTACACGCCGTTCGTGATCGAGCCGTCGTTCGGTCTGACGCGCGCCATGATGGCGTTCCTCGTCGACGCGTACCGCGAAGAAGAGGTGCCCAACGCCAAGGGCGGCACCGACGTGCGCACCGTGCTCAAGCTCGACCCGCGCCTCGCGCCGGTCAAGGCCGCGGTGCTGCCGCTGTCGCGCAACGAGCGCCTCTCGCCGCTCGCCCGCGAGGTCGCCGACACGCTGCGCAGCTCGTGGGCGGTCGACTTCGACGACGCCGGCGCGATCGGACGCCGCTACCGTCGCCAGGACGAGATCGGCACCCCCTTCTGCGTCACGGTCGACTTCGACTCGCTCGACGACCGCGCCGTCACCGTGCGCGACCGCGACACCATGGCGCAGGAGCGCGTCTCGATCGACGAGCTGCACGAGTACCTGGCCGAGCGCCTGAAGGGCGCGTGAGCCGCGGCATCCGTCCGTCCTGATCCAGGGCGGATGCCGAGCCACCCCTCTTCGCCCGACACACCCCTCTGCGCACCGTTCGCAGAGGGGTGTTTCGTCTCTAGAGGGGTGGTTCGGCGCGGGGCTATGCTGACCGCATGATCGAGGAGTGGAGCGAGTTCAACGTCGCGATGGCGGGCGCGACCGCGGCCCTCGCCGGCCTCGTGATCGTCGCCGCGAGCGTCAACATCGCCGAGATCGTGAAGTCGCGCACGCTCACCGCACGTCTTCTCGCGGGCATCGCGGCGCTCGTGCTCGCGCTCGCCGTGTCGGCGATCGGGCTCGTTCCCGGCCTCGACCTCACCTGGTACGGCGTGCTCATCGTCGTGGCGACACTGCTGATGTCGGTGTTCCAGGTGAACGTGACGCGGCTCATCGCGGGCGACCCGAACCCGGCCGACCGCGCGCGGCCGCTCAAGTATCTGATCGGCTTCCTGCCCCTGGCCGCGTATCTCGTCGCCGGCGTGCTGGTGGGGGTGGGGCATCCGTCGGGGCTGTACCTCGCCGCCGCCGGATGCCTGCTCGCCATCGTCTCGGCGATCGTCGTGTCGTGGGTGGCACTGGTCGAAGTGCTGCGCTGAGCGCCGCGCCGCACCGGGACGAGAGGATGCCGCGGCCTCAGGCCGTGACGGTGAGCTGCATCTCGGGGGTGCCGCCCGCCTCGACCCAGGCGAGCGAGCGTTCGAGCACGCCCCGGAGCACGTCGAGGTCGATCTCCTCGAGGTCGGTGACGTAGAGGCATCCGGCGCCGGTGGTGTGGGGGCCGAGTGCGGCCAGGGCCTCCTCGTGCGCGGCGACGCCGTCGAGCAGGTAGATCGTCGTCGCCGCCTTGCGCGGCGCGAAGGCCAGCAGCCCGGAGTCGCCCTCGGTGCCGGTCGGATACCGGTAGTGGCACGACCCGAACCCGATGATCGTGCCCCAGGTCGCCGGCTCCCGGCCGGTGACCTCCTGCATGAGGGCGGTCAGCGTCTCGGCATCCCTCCGGCGCTTCGCGGGGGAGGACCGGGCGATCAGGCCCGCGACGTCGTGGCCGGTGGGCTTCACGATGGCTCTCCTTCAGAGGCTGCGGGTTCGTGCGCCGCAGCGCGATCCGTGATTCGCAGGAAGTGCCCGTCGGGGTCGAGCAGGCGGAAGTCGGTCAGCCCCCACGCCCGACGCTGCAGGTCATCGACCAGCCCGACTCCGGATGCCGCGACCCGCTCGCGCTCCGCGGCGACGTCATCGACCTCGATGACGATCTCGACGCCCAGCGGAGGGCGGCGGTCGCCGATCGCGTTCGGAGAGGCGAGCAGACCGATCCGCACCGCATCGCGGCGCACCCCCGCATACGGGTTCGCGAGGCCCCGGTCGTCCTGCACGAGTTCGAATCCCAGAACGTCGACGTAGAACGCGAGCGCTCGGCCGAGGTCTCTCGGGAAGAGTTCGATGCGGAGTGCGGCGGGCACGGTCGGCCTACTTCTCGGCCTTCGCGGCGGCCTTCATCGCCTTCTTGTGCTCGCGCACCTTCGTCAACGACTCGGGCGAGACGATGTCGGCGACGCTGCGGAACGAGCCGTCGACGCCGTAGTCGCCCGCCGCCTCGCGCCAACCGGCGCCGGTGAATCCGTACTGCTTGCCCAGCAGCGCCAGGAAGATCTTCGCCTTCTGCTCGCCGAAGCCCGGCAGTGCCTTCAGGCGCTTGAGCACCTCGGCGCCGTTCGGCTCGCCCTGTGTCCAGAGGGCGGCGGCGTCTCCGCCCCAGTCGTCGACGATCGTCTGGCACAGCGTCTGCACGCGCGTCGCCATCGACCCCGGGAAGCGGTGCACCGCGGGCGTCGTCTTGAACGCCTCGAGGAACTCCTCGGGGTCCATGCTCGCGATCGCCGAGGCATCCGTCGCGCCCGTGCGCTGCTCGATCTTCAACGGACCCACGAATGCGGTCTCCATCGGCACCTGCTGATCCAGCAGCATCCCGACCAGGAGGGCGAGCGGGTTGTCGGTCAGGAGAGCGTCGGCGGCGGTGTCTCCGGTGATGTGAAGGGCCATGCGTTCATTCTCGCATCGGGCGGTTTCCTGTGGGGCGCTGGGCGATGGGCACTCGCCCCCGGCGTCAGGCGGAGGCGGCGTCGTCGAGCGGGTCGATGGCCGAGACGGCGGGCTGCTCGGGCGAGAGGCCGTAGAGCGTCGCGAGGGCCGCGGCGAAGTCGTCGGCGCGGCCAGCGGCGGCGAGCTCATGCGCACGGGTCGTCGGCTCGTGCAGCAGCACGCCGGCGAGGTGTCGCAGTGCCTGCTCGATCTTGCCGTCCTCGTCGCCGCGCGCGCGGGCGCGGGCGATCTCCGAGTCGAGCAGCGAGAAGATGTGCGAGCGCAGGGCGATCACCGACGGAGTCACGCTCTGGCGGGCGCCCACGACATGGAAGGTGTCCGCGGCCTCGCGAACGACGGTGCGCGCGGCATCCGTGGCCTGCAGCTCTTCGAGCGGAGCGTGCAGGCGGATGGTCTCGAGGTCGAGCAGCGCGACGCCCTCGAGGGTGGCGACGGCCGGGTCGACGTTGCGGGGCATGCCGAGGTCGACGACCAGCTGTCCACGCTGGGTCCCTGAGCCTGTCGAAGGGGAGACGGGGCAGCCCGCGGCAGCGGCCGCGGCGAGTCCGGCGGGCGCCTGCAGGTGCTGCGGCCCGAGCACGGGCTCGGTGGCGGTGGTGCAGGTGATCAGCAGGCTCGAGCGGGCGGCGGTGCGCGCGTAGTCGGCTTCGGCGACGGGGCGGATGCCGTGCTTCGCGGCGAAGATCTCGGCGCGACCCGACGGCGAGTAGACGGAGATGTCGACGGCGCCGCGCTCGCGGAGCGTGGCGAGCGTGACGGCGGCGTAGGCGCCGGTGCCGACGAGCAGTACGCGCTCGGCCGACCAGTCGGCGATGCGGGAATCGGCGAGCTCGAGGGCGAGGCGCACCAGCGAGCGGCCGGCGCGGCCGAGGGCCGTGACGTTCTTGACCTTGCGCTGCGCCTGGCTGGCGCGCTGGAACAGGCGCTCGAGCTCGGGGGAGGTCGTGCCCTCCTTGCGGGCCGACTTGAGTGCGCGGCGCACCTGGCCGGCGATCTCGCCCTCGCCGGAGACGACGGATTCGAGACCGGAAGCCACGGAGAAGAGGTGCTCGGCGACGCGGCGGCCCGAGTGCACGGTGTAGGCGCCGTCGAGTTCATCGGCGGGAACGCCGGTCGCGGCCTCGACCGCTTCGAGCACGGCTTCGACGCCGATCGCGCCGGCTGCAGTGACGGGTTCGTCCATTTCCACGTACGCCTCGAAGCGATTGCACGTCGCGAGAACGACCGCACCCTGCACGCACGGCGTCATGCCCACGAGAGTGGGGGCGACGTCGTCGGGGGTGCGGCTCAGGCGTTCGAGCAGATCGAAGCTGGCGGTCTTGTGACTCGCCGTGACACACAGCAGCACCCTTCGATTGTACCGGAGGCTCCCGACGCTGAGGTCGCCGGGCCCACAGCATCCGCATCGGGGGCGGATGCGAGGATGGAGGCATGGCCCTCTCCGACGCTCCGCTCCTGCGCGCCCTCGCGGGCGAACGCCCCGCTCAGACCCCCGTGTGGTTCATGCGCCAGGCCGGCAGGTCGCTGCCCGAGTACCGCGAGCTGCGGGTGGGCACGCGGATGCTCGACGCCTGCCTCACCCCCGACCTCGCCGCCGAGATCACGCTGCAGCCGGTGCGCCGCCACGGGGTCGACGCGGCCGTCTTCTTCAGCGACATCGTCATCCCGCTGCGCCTGGCCGGAGTCGAGGTCGAGATCGAGCCTGGCCGCGGTCCGGTGTTCGCGAGCCCGGTGCGCACGGCATCCGACGTCGACCGCATCACGGCGATCGATCCCGCCTCGCTCGACTCGACCGCGATCTCCGAGGCCGTGCGCCTCACCGTCGCCGAACTCGGCGACACCCCGTTGATCGGCTTCGCCGGAGCGCCCTTCACCCTCGCGGCCTACCTCGTCGAGGGCGGCCCGTCGAAGGAGCACCTGCGTGCGCGGGCCATGATGCACGCCGACCCCGACTCGTGGAACCGCCTCGCCGGATGGCTGGCGCAGGTGTCGCGGGTCTTCCTCTCGGCGCAGCGCGACGCCGGGGCATCCGTCGTGCAGCTCTTCGACTCGTGGGCGGGCGGCCTGAGCCCCGCCGACTACCGCACCTTCGTGCGTCCGCACTCGAAGACCGCGCTCGAGGGCATCGGGTTGCCGACCATCCACTTCGGCGTCGGCACCGGACCCTTCCTCGCCGACATGCGTCTCGACGGTGCGGCCGATGGTGTGGGCGTCGACTGGCGGCAGCCGCTCGACGAGGCGGCCGCGATCCTCGGCCCCGACACCACGGTGCAGGGCAACATCGATCCTGCGCTGCTGTCCGCCCCGTGGCCGGTGCTCGAGGCGCACGTGCTCGACGTGCTGCGGCGGGGCCGCGCCGCTCGGGCGCACATCGTCAACCTCGGCCACGGCGTGCCGCCCGAGACCGACCCCGATCAGCTCACGCGCATCGTCGAGCTGGTGCACGCGCAGCGCGACTGACGGATGCCGTGAGGGGTCACGACACGCCGCGCCGGCGGTCTCGCGCGCGGCGTGTTGTGACCCCTCACCGGGTTATCCCCGGTGAGCGCCGAGCGGGGCGATGCGAGGATGGAAGGCATGACCGAGCCCTCCGAACTCGCCGCCCGCGCCGCCGAGAAGCACGTCGTCGTGATCGGCGGTGGGATCGGCGGTCTCATCGCCGCCCGTGAGTGCGCCAAGGTCGGCATGCGCGTGACGGTGCTCGAGGCGTCGGATGCCGTGGGCGGCGCGATCCGTCGGGCCGAGCTCGACGGGGTGGCCCTCGACGCGGGGGCCGAGAGCTTCGCGACCCGCGGCGGACACGTGCGTGCGCTCCTCGCCGAACTCGGCATCGACGACCGCGTCGTCGCACCCGCTCCCGGAGGAGCCTGGCTCGCCGGGGTCCCGGGCATCGGCGCCGCACCGCTCCCCGTCGGCGGGCTGCTCGGCATCCCCGCCAACCCGTTCCAGGACGACGTGCGCCGCATCATCGGCTGGTCGGGCGCCTGGAGGGCGTACCTCGATCGGGTGCGTCCGCCGCTGACCATCGGCCACGAGCACAGCCTCGGCAAGCTCGTCTCGACGCGCATGGGCGACAAGGTGCGCGACCGCCTCGTCGCTCCCGTGACAACGGGGGTGTATTCCGCTTCACCCTCCGATATCGACGTCGAGATCGCCGCACCGGGGCTCAACGCCGCGCTCACGCGCACCGGTTCGTTGTCGGGTGCAGTGGCCGCGCTGCGCGACGAAGGGGCGGCCCGCGCCGCCGCGAAGAAGCCGGGCGCCGCGGTCGAGGGACTCGACGGCGGGATGACCGTCCTCGTCGATGCCCTGCTCGCCGATCTCGAGAACTTCCGTGTCGAGGTGCGCACGGCATCGCCCGTCCGCGCGATCGCCCGCGACGGAGACGGCTGGATCGTCGTCACCGATACGCCCGTCGATCCGGCATCCGAAGACGCAGCGGACTCCGATGACGAGGTCGTCGCGGTCGCGGAGGAGTGGCAGGCGGATGCCGTCGTCGTCGCCGTCGACGAGCGCACCGCGCGTGCGCTGCTCGCTGACGCCGTGCCCGCACTCATGTCGACCGACGACGTACCGGCACCCGAGATCGAGATCGTCACCCTGCTCCTCGACGCTCCGGCGCTCGATCCGGCGCCGCGCGGTACGGGCGTGCTGACGGTGCCCGGCAGCCATGTCGCCAAGGCGCTCACGCACTCCACCGCGAAGTGGGAGTGGGTGCGCCGGGCGGCCGGTGGTCGTCACGTCGTGCGGGTGTCGTTCGGTGCGCAGGGCGAGCCGGCGGCCACCGCAGGGCTCGACGACGGGGCTGCGGCGGACCTCGCGCTGCGCGAGGCATCCGCTCTTCTGGGCGTCGATCTGGCACCGTCCGCGCTGGTGGCCGCGCACCGTGCGCGCTACGTGCAGGCGCAGCCGGCATCGGTGATCGGATCGGCGGAACGTCGTGCGGCGGCACGCTCCGCCGTGCAGGCCGTTCCTGGCCTCGCGGCGGTCGGCGCCTGGCTCGCGGGTACGGGTCTCGCGCAGGTGATCCCCGATGCGACCGAGGAAACGGACCGCCTGCGCCGCACCCTGATCTGGGAGTGAGCGCCTCGCGCCTGTCAACCCCCTGCCCTCTCAATGCCGAAATCGGCATATGGGGTTACGCTGGGTACCTGGCCGACGGGGATCGAACGCCTGCGGCTCGACCGGAACAACGTGAGGAGACCCCATGAAGGGGAAGATCGGACTCGTCGTCGGAATCGGCGTGGGATACGTCCTCGGAACGCGCGCCGGACGCGAGCGCTACGAGCAGATCAAGACGCAGTGGCTCAAGGTCTGGCATCTCGACCCCGTGCAGGAGCGCGTGGAGCAGGTCAAGGACTTCGTGGGCCAGAAGGCCGCCGCGGTTCCGGGCGCCCTCTGGAACGGCGCCGTCAAGGTCGTGAAGTCGGTCGGCAGCGACGGCACGCCCGGGCAGAAGCTCGACTCGGTGATCGCCGCCGGCAAGGACGTCGCCGAAGACCTCGAGGATGCCGCCGAAGAGGTGAAGGACCGCGTCGAGGAGGCCAAGAAGTCGTCGACGTCGAAGACCTCTTCGTCGAAGACGTCCTCCGCGAACTCGTCGGCCTCGACCGGAGCCGCTCGCAAGCCCGCCGCCAAGACGCCGGCGACGCGCAAGCCCGCCGCGAAGAAGACCGGGAACTGACCATGCCCCGCGGCTATCGCGACCGCGCCGATGACAGCTTCCTGTCGCTGATCGGCGACCTCCCCGAACTCGTTTCGAACCTCGTCAAGGCCGAGATCAACGCCGCCAAGGCGTGGGTCTCGCGCACCGCGAAGGACGCGGGCTTCGGCGCCGTCTGGTTCGTCGTCGCCCTGTTCTTCCTGTTCTGGGCGATCCCGGTGCTGCTGGTCTTCGCCATCGCGGGCATCGCCTCGTGGTGGCCCGTGTGGCTCTCGGCGCTGGCGGTTTTCGGCATCCTGATCCTGGCCGTGCTGTTCTTCGCGCTGCTCGGTCTTCTCAAGTTCCGCAAGGTGCTGCGCCGGGAGAACCCCGCGCAGGCCGTCGCCACAGACGTTCGCATCGTGAAGGAGGCCGGCGACAATGACGAATTCTGACCTGCCGATCACCGCCGTCCCCGGCGGCATCGTCGACCCCGTCGCCTCGGCGCGGGCAGAGCTCAAGGCGGCGCTCGCCGCGATCGAGATCAAGGGCAACGTGCCGCGTCGTCTCGACAAGGCATCTAAGCGCGCGGCCGTGCGTCTGCGACTGTTCTCCGAGCGCAACCCCGCGGGCGCGATCGCGATCGCCGTGGGCGCGGCGGCCGTCGTCGGCAGCGCCGTCTGGGTGATCGCCCGGGCGATCTCGCGCTGACCACTTCTTTTCGCGACGCCCCGGAACTCCGCTTCCGGGGCGTCGCGTTTTTGCACGCTCGGCCGCATTCGCAGCCGTCCGACAAAAGGGGCAGACTGGGACCATGTCCGATGAGAGCGCAGAGAACCCGTCCGGCTTCACCCTCTGGGCCGTGTGGCGACGCAATCCCGATGTGCCCGTCACCGAGTCCGACTCGACCGAACTCGAGACGATCGTCTCGTACGTCGAGGACTCCGGGGTCACGGTCCGCGGCTTCTACGACGTCTCGGGCCTCAAGGCCGACGCCGACCTCATGGTGTGGCTGCACGGCGACACCGCCGAAGAACTGCAGAAGGCGCTGCGTCGTCTGCGCCGCACCGAGCTGCTGCGCTCGCTCCTGCCCGTCTGGAACGTGATGGGCGTGCACCGCGACGCCGAGTTCAATCGCTCGCACGTGCCCGGCTTCCTCCGGGGGGTCGAGCCCAAGGACTGGCTCTGCCTCTACCCGTTCGTGCGCACGCCCGAGTGGTACCTGGCACCCGAGGCCGACCGTCGCGCGATGCTCGCCGACCACGGCCGCAAGGGCGCCGCGTTCACCGGCGTCGTCGCGAACACCGTCGCCGCGTTCGCCCTCGGCGACTACGAGTGGATCCTCCCGATGGAGGCCGACGACATCACCGATCTCGTCGACATGATGCGCGACCTCCGCTACACCGAGGCGCGTCTGTTCGTGAAGGAGGAGGTGCCCTTCTACACGGGGCGCAGGCTCCGCTTCGACGAGATCGCGGACGTGCTGCAGTAGGCCCGCCGTGAGCTCCCCGATCCGCCTCGGTACTCGCCGCAGCGCTCTCGCGCAGGCCCAGTCCGGTCACGTCGCCGCCGCCCTCGAGAAGGTCGTCGGACGCCCCGTCGTGCTCGTCCCGATCACGTCCGAGGGCGACACCAATCGCGCCTCGTTGTCGGAGATCGGCGGGCAGGGCATCTTCGCCACGCGTCTGCGCGAGGCGCTGCTCGCGGGGGAGTGCGACTTCCTCGTGCACTCGCTCAAGGACCTCCCCACCGCGGTCCCCGAGGGCCTCGTCATCGCGGCGACGCCCGTCCGCGAGGATGCGCGCGATGTCGCCATCACTCGCGGCGGTACTCCGCTACACGAGCTGCGCGCCGGCAGCACGGTCGGCACGGGGTCGCCCCGCCGCATCGCCCAGGTGCGTCGCCGGGCCCCGCACTCGACGGTCGTCGACCTGCGCGGCAACGTCGACTCGCGTCTCGCGCGCGTCGCATCCGGCGAGCTGGATGCCGTCATCCTCGCGGCCGCGGGGCTCTCGCGGCTCGGCACCGACTCACCGCTGCACCGGGAGGAGCTGGGGCTGAGCGAGTGGCCGACCGCGCCCGGCCAGGGAGCCCTGGCCGTGGAGACGACGACGGATGCCCCGGCCGAGCTGCGTGAGGCGCTCGCCGTCCTCGACGATGCGCCCACCCGCCTCGCGATCACGCTGGAGCGCGCGATCCTCGAGGGTCTGGACGCCGGATGTCAAGCCCCCATGGCCGCGCATGCGGTCGTCGAAGGCGACGAGATCCGCGTCAGGACGGTCGTGTACGCGGCCGATGGCGGTCGCCGGATCGGGCTCGACGTCACCGAACCCCTGAACGAGGGGTATATTCAACGGAACGGCAGTGGCAATGATGCGGATGCTGCCGATGGTGCAGATCCGATCCAGGCCGTTCGATCGCTGGGATTGGCTGTCGCCCGTCGGCTGCTCGAACAAGGGGCGGCCGAACTCGTCCCCCGAGAGCAATCCTGATGACCACGACACCCGAATCGAAGCACGACAAGCCTCTAGACGGCTGGCGGATCCTCGTCCCCCGCGGAGGCCCGTGGGGCGACGGCGTCGCCGCGAGCCTGCGCCTGCAGGGAGCGGTCCCCGTCGTCGCGCCCCTCATCAACTTCGCCCCCACGACCGACCAGGCGGCCCTCGACGTCGCCCTGGAGCAGCTCGCCGCCGGCGCCTACGACTGGCTCACGGTGACGAGCGCGACCACGGTCGACGTGCTCTTCGCGCACCGTGCGGTGGTGCCGACCACGACGCGCATCGCGGCGGTCGGCGAGACCACCGCGGCGGCGCTGCAGGCCGTCGGGTACGAGGTCGCGCTGGTGCCCACGCAGGACAACTCCGCCGAGGGCATGGCGCAGCAGATGATCTCGCTCGAGACCGCACCGCGCCGCATCCTCGCTCTCCGCAGCGAGATCGCGAAGCCGGTGCTGAGCGTGCTGCTCACCGAGGCGGGCCACGACGTCGACAGCGTGGTGGCGTACCGCACGGTCGGCGTACCGGTGACGGATCGCATCAAACGCGACGTCGAGAACGGCCGCATCAACGCGATCCTCATCACGAGCGGTTCGGTCGCCGAGCAGGTGCGCGAGCAGTTCCCCGAGATCCCCGATGACACGCTGCTCGCGGCGATCGGTCCGCGCACGGCGCGCGATGCCCGCAACGCCGGACTGTCGGTCTCGGTGGTCGCGGATCGCCAGACGGTCGACGCGCTCATCGACGCGGTCTCGCACTTCACCCTCCCGCACTCGGCCGACGAGTTCACGCCGTGAGCTTCCCCGAGGTGCGCCTGCGTCGACTGCGCCAGTCGCCGGCCGTCCGCCAGCTCGTGCGCGAGACCAGCCTCCAGCCGCAGCAGCTCGTGCTGCCGATGTTCGTGCGCGAAGGGCTCACTGACCCCGCGCCGATCGGATCGATGTCCGGTGTCGTCCAGCACTCGATGGACTCGCTTCGCGCCGCGGCGGTCGAGGCGGCCGAGGCCGGCGTCGGCGGAGTTATGCTCTTCGGCGTTCCTGCGGTGCGCGATGCCCGCGGCTCCGGCGCAGACGCTCCCCACGGCATCCTCAATCTCGCGACCGAGGCGCTGGCAGCCGAGGTGGGCGACGCCCTCGTCGTGCAGACCGACCTGTGCCTCGACGAGTTCACCGATCACGGACACTGCGGCGTGCTGGCCGCCGACGGTTCCGTCGACAACGACGCGACCCTCGAGCGCTACACCTCGATGGCTCTCGCCCAGGCGCGGGCCGGTTCGCAGCTGCTCGGGCTCTCGGGCATGATGGACGGCCAGGTCGCCGCCATCCGCCGGGCGCTCGACGCCGAGGGGTTCACGCGCACGATCCTGATGTCGTACGCGGCGAAGTACGCGAGCGCGTTCTACGGCCCCTTCCGCGAGGCGGTCGACTCGCAGCTCACCGGTGACCGCCGCACCTACCAGCTCGACCCCGGCAACCGTCGCGAGGGCGTGCGCGAGGCCGTGGTCGACGAGCAGGAGGGCGCCGACATCGTCATGGTCAAGCCGGCGATGGCCTTCCTCGACGTACTGCGCGAGGTGCGAGACACCGTGCATATTCCGGTGTGGGCATACCAGGTGTCCGGCGAGTACGCGATGATCGAGGCCGCCGCCGCGAACGGATGGATCGGCCGCCGTGCGGCGATCCTCGAGTCGCTGCTGTCGATCCGGCGCGCCGGTGCCGACGCGGTTCTGACGTACTGGGCGACCGAGGCCGCCCGCTGGCTGCGCGACTGATCGGTCGCCGCCGCACTTCGAGAGGAAGCACCATGTCCGATCGCAACGATGATCTCTTCTCCGCCGCCCGCGCGGTGATCCCCGGCGGCGTGAACTCTCCCGTCCGCGCCTACGGGTCGGTCGGGGGCACGCCGCGGTTCCTCGCCTCCGCGCAGGGTGCGACGGTGACGGATGCCGCGGGCGCGACCTACATCGACCTCGTGGCCTCGTGGGGCCCGGCGCTGCTCGGCCACGCGCATCCGGAGGTCGTCCAGGCGGTGCAGGAGGCCGCGACCCGCGGCCTGTCGTTCGGCGCGCCCACCGAGGGCGAGGTCGAGCTCGCGGCACTGATCGCCGACCGCGTGCGGTTCGGCGAGATCCGTCCGATCGAGCGCGTGCGCCTGGTGTCGACGGGCACCGAGGCGACCATGACGGCGATCCGCCTGGCCCGCGGCGCGACCGGTCGCGACCTGCTCGTGAAGTTCGCCGGTCACTACCACGGCCACTCCGACGGGCTGCTCGCCGCGGCGGGCTCGGGCGTCGCGACGCTTGCGCTGCCGGGATCCGCAGGCGTGCCCGCGCCGATCGCCGCGCAGACGCTCGTGATCGACTACAACGACCCCGAGGCGCTGGCGGCCGTGTTCGCCGAGCACGGCCCGCGCATCGCGGCGGTCATCGTCGAGGCATCCGCGGCGAACATGGGCGTCGTCGCCCCGCTCCCCGGGTTCAACCGCCTCATCGCCGACACGGCCCACACGCACGGCGCGCTGATGATCCTCGACGAGGTGCTCACCGGGTTCCGCGTGCACCCGGCCGGGTTCTGGGGCCTGCAGGCCGCGGAGGGCGAGGACTACCTCCCCGACATCGTCACCTTCGGCAAGGTCGTCGGCGGGGGGATGCCGCTGGCCGCCCTCGGTGGACGGGCCGATGTGATGGACCTCCTGGCCCCGCTGGGGCCGGTCTACCAGGCGGGCACGCTCTCCGGGAACCCGCTCTCGGTCGCGGCGGGCCTCGCCACGCTGCGCCTCGCGACGCCCGAGGTCTACGCGACCATCGACGCGGCGGCCGACCGGCTCTCGCGTGCGCTCGACGCGGCGCTCACGGATGCCGGTGTCGAGCACGCGGTGGCGAAGGCGGGAAACCTCTTCAACGCGTCGTTCCGCCCCTCCGCCCCGCGCGACTACGCCGAGGCCCAGGCGCAGGAGACGTTCCGCTACGCTCCGTTCTTCCACTCGCTGCGGGAGCAGGGGATCGCCCTGCCGCCGAGCGTGTTCGAGGCGTGGTTCCTCACGGCCGCCCACGGCGACGAAGAACTGCTGCGCATCGAGGCGGCGCTGCCCCTCGCGGCCGCCGCCGCGGCATCCGCTCGTCCCTGAGTGAGCGCATTCCCACAACGGATCGTTGTGTTCCTGTGAGCAAGATCCAGACAACTGGGAGGATGCCGCTGGCAGACTGGGTGTCATGGTGACGTTGCTGTTGGATCAGACGCAACTCGAGATCGTGCTCTCGCCGCTGGAACGCGCCGCGAGCTTCCACCGCGACAACCTCCGCATCGTGCGCGAGACGATCACCAAGGTGCAGCTCACCGATGACGCCTGGACCTGGCTGCGCGGCGTGCCCAACCCCGGCACCCACATCCCCGGCATCCTCGCCGCCGGCACGTGGAAGGCCGCGGGCAGCACCGACTTCGTGCTCATCCGCAAGCGCCGGCCGAGCGTCGTGATCGATCTCACGGGCGACGAGCAGTACCGCCGTCTCATCCTGACCACCCGGCACGGCCTCGCCCTGACGCAGGCCCTGCGGCTCGAGGTCTCCGAAGAGCCGGCAGACGTCGAGGAGATCGTCTCGACCGGCTCGATCCCCACGACCAAGCAACCCCGGCGCCCGGTGATCCGGCCGCGGCCCGCCTGAGCCACCGCGCTCGCAGACCACAGCGAAACGCCCTCCGCGACCATCGGGTCGGGAGGGCGTCTCGCTGTGCGGATCGATCAGTCGCGGGGGCGGTACTCGCCGTGCTCGTGGTGCTGGTCGCCGTCGCCGCTCTGGTCGTAGTGGTCGGCGTTGGCGAGCTCGTCGTCGGTCGCCGTGAGCGGCATCTCCGGGATGATCTCGATCACGGTCGTGCGGGGGGCGCCGTCGGCGGGAGCGTCGTCGGATGCTTCGCGGTCGGATGCTTCGTCGTTCGGGGTCTCGTCGGTCGCCGTGTCGGCTTCCGCCTGCGTGCCGGCTTCCTGCTCGGAGGGGGCGGCATCGTCCGTCTCGCTGCCGTCCGACTCGGAGGGCGTCTCGCCGAGGGGGTAGTCCTTCGGCTCGTCCTCGAAGTAGGCGCGGGCGGCGTCGGCGAGCATCGAGCTCACCGCGGCCGAGCGCGGGTCGGCGTCCTCGTCGGCGGCCGCCTCGTCGCTGTCCGACGAGGCGTCGGATGCGCCGTCGGTCGGGCCCAGGTCGTCGAACACCTCGACCCCGGCCTCCTCGCCGATCGGAACACCCGCGGCTTCACCGTCGACGGCGTGGGCGGGAGCTTCGGCCCCCGGGAACGAGGTGGCCTCCTCCTCGGCGGCGTCGCCGTTTCCGAAGAGGATGTCGTCGAACGAGGGGAGCCCTGCGGCCGACACCGGGCCCGGTGCGACCTGCGCGGCATCCGCATCGGTGGCCGGACCGTCTGCAGGCGTCTCGTCCGCAGGCGTCTCGTCCGCAGGCGTCTCGTCGTCGGATGCTGCGTCGTCGGATCCAGCGTCGTCGGATGCAGAGGCGCCGTCGACGGAGACCTCGACCGCCCCCTCGGCATCCGCTTCGTCCGCGACGACGTCGCCATCGTTCACGATCGCGGCTCCTGCTCCGGAGGCGACCACTGCCGCCGCGACGGGACCGCCGGGTACCGCCGCGGCGGCGTCGGCGGCGATCGCGGAGGCGGTCATCGCCGCCGTGTCGTCCGTCGTGACCTGATCCTCGGCGTCGGCCGGAGCGGTCGCGTGCGCGGGCTCCTCGACGGGAGCCGCCGGCGCGGCGGCGGGAGCGACGAGCTGCGTCGCGAGGAGGCCGGCGTGCGGCTCGAGCCGGCCGCCACGGGTGAGCTGGATGAAGACGTCTTCGAGTGTCGGACCGCGCTGCACGAGAGTGGTGAGGGCGATCCCGGCATCCGCGGCGACCGCACCGACCCGGCGCGCGTCGGTGCCGCGCACCGTGAGCCCGGAGCGGAGGACCTCGATGTCGAACCCGGCGGCGGCGAGGGCGGCGGTGAGCGCGGCACGATCGGCCGCGTCGACGATGACGGCACCGGCCGAAGGATCGGCGAGCTCCTCGATGCCGCTCGCGAGCACGAGCCGGCCCTTCGAGAGCACGAGCACGTTGTCGGCCACCTGCTCGACCTCGCTGAGCACGTGCGACGAGACCAGCACGGTGCGGCCCTCGTCGGCGAGACGGCGCATGAGCAGGCGCATCCAGCGGATGCCTTCCGGGTCGAGCCCGTTGGCCGGCTCGTCGAACACGAGAGCCCCGGGGTCGCCGAGCAGAGCGTGCGCGACGCTCAGACGCTGACGCATGCCGAGCGAGAATCCGCCGATGCGGGCGTCGCCCTCGTTCTCGAGCCCGACCAGGGAGAGCACCTCGGCGACGCGACCGAGCGGGATGTCGTTGGCCTTGGCCGCGATCGTGAGCTGGCGGTTCGCGGTGCGGCGCGGACGGTAGACGGTCTCCTCGAGCACCGAACCGATCACCCGCAGCGGCTGGCGGAGTTCGGCGTACGACTGGCCGCCGATCGTCGCGGTGCCGGATGTCGGGCGCACCTGTCCCAGCAGCATCCGCAGCGTCGTCGTCTTGCCGGCCCCGTTGGGGCCGAGGAACGCGGTGACCGCACCCGGCTCGATCCGAGCAGAGAAGTCGGAAACGGCGGTCACCTCATTGAAGCGCTTCGTCACGCCCGTGAATTCGAGAACCTGTCCGTCGGTCATGCGCGACCTCTCCTTGCTTGGTCAATTCCCCCTATCCTGCCGGAAAACCGTCCGGATCGCGTATTTCCTGTGGATTGCGAGCCCTCGCGGCGACCGGGGTAGCCTGGCTCCCGTGACCGAGACCTCTGCCTCCGACCGCGTCCTCGTCCGCACGGAAGGCGCTCTCGGGCGGCTCACGCTGCAGCGTCCCGAGGCGATCAACGCCCTCGACCTGGGCATGGTGCAGGCGCTCACCGCGGCGCTCGACGCCTGGCGCACCGACACCGACGTGCAGATCGTGCTGCTCGACGGTGCGGGCGACCGCGGCTTCTGCGCCGGGGGAGACGTGCGCGCCCTGCACGCGCAGATCGTGTCGGGGCATCCCGAGTCCACCGCCGAGTTCTTCCGAGCGGAGTACGCGCTCAACGCCATGATCGCCGAGTATCCGAAGCCGATCGTCGCCTTCGCCGACGGCATCACGATGGGCGGCGGCATCGGGCTCGCGGGGCACGCGGCGATCCGCATCGTGACCGAGCGCTCGAAGCTCGCGATGCCCGAGACGCGCATCGGCTTCACTCCCGATGTCGGCGGCACCTGGCTGCTCGGCCGTGCGCCGGGTCGCCTCGGTGAGTACCTCGCTCTGACCGGCGGTTCGATGAACGGGGCGGATGCCATCGCCCTCGGTTTCGCGGACTACTACGTGCCCTCCGCCAATCTCGACGCGCTGCGCGAGGCCCTCGCGTTCCGCGCCGACCCGACGGGGCCGAGCGAGATCGTGCTGCTGTTCGACGAGACGCCGGAGCCCTCGGAGCTGTCGCCGTCGCCGGAGTGGATCGACGAGGCCTTCTCCGCCGACACGGTCGTCGAGATCGTCGAGCGGTTGCAGGCGCAGGGCACGACGGATGCCACGGCCACGGCCGAGCTGCTCGAGGGGCTCGCGCCGACGGGGTTGGTCGTGACGCTCGACGCCGTGCGCGAGGCGCGGGCGGCCTCCGGGCTGCGCGAGGCGCTCGAGGGCGAGTACCGGCGGGTGCTGTGGTTCGTGCACGAGCATCCCGATCTCGTCGAGGGCATCCGGGCTCAGCTGGTCGACAAGGACCGCAACCCGAAGTGGCAGCCCGCCTCGCTCGCCGAGCTGGGGACGGATGCCGGGGCGGATGCCCGTGCGTACGTGCCGGTGACGCCGCTGTTCTGAGTGGGAGCCCGGCTGTCGATGGGTTCGCTGTGAGCGAAGGTTCCGAACTCGGCGGTACGAATGTCGGAGCTTCGTGTCACGCTTTGTTGTGGCCGATCCCGGTCGGCACCTTCCCCCACGCCTGAGTCCACAGCTTCATCTCTCAGAAAGTCCGCCTGTGCTGGGTAAAATTCTCGTTCGGTATCTGTCCCGCTACAAGTGGCTGCTCGTCGCCGTCCTGGTCTTCCAGTTCGCGAGCGCGATCGCCACCCTCTATCTCCCGCGTCTCAACGAAGACATCATCAACAGAGGCGTCGCACAGTCCGACACCGCCTACATCTGGCGCACCGGTCTGCTCATGCTGGCGGTCTCGCTCGGTCAGATCATCGCGTCGATCATCGCCACGTACTTCGCCGCCCGCGCGTCGATGGGCGCCGGCCGCGACATCCGCGCCGACGTGTTCAGCAAGGTGAGCGGATTCTCCGAGCGAGAGGTGTCGCAGTTCGGCGCCGGCTCGCTCATCACGCGCAACACCAACGACGTGCAGCAGGTGCAGATGCTGGCGATGATGGGCGCCACCATGCTCGTCACCGCACCGCTGCTGGCGATCGGCGGCATCATCTTCGCGGTGCAGACCAACATCGGGCTGAGCTGGCTCATCGCCGTCTCCGTGCCCCTCCTGCTGATCGTCGCCGGACTCGTCGTCAGCCGCATGGTCCCCCTGTTCCGCAGCTACCAGGGCAAGCTCGACACCGTGAACCGCGTCATGCGCGAGCAGCTCACCGGCGTGCGCGTCGTGCGGGCGTTCGTGCGCGAGCGCATCGAGGAGGAGCGCTTCCGCGGCGCGAACACCGACATCATGGTCGTCGGGCGCAAGGTGGGTTCGCTGTTCGTGCTGCTGTTCCCGCTCTTCATGCTCATCCTCAACGTCACTGTCGTCGCGGTCGTCTGGTTCGGCGGCGTCGAGGTCAACAGCGGCACGGTGCAGGTCGGCACGATCTTCGCCTTCATGCAGTACATCGGACAGATCATGGGCGGCGTCATCATGGCCAGCTTCATGGCGATCATGATCCCGCGCGCCGCGGTCTCGGCCGAGCGCATCGGCGAGGTGCTCGACACGACGTCGAGCATGGAGCGTCCGGCGAACGGCGTCACCTCGTTCCCGACTCCGGGTTCCGTGGCGTTCGACGATGTCGAGTTCACCTACCCCGGAGCCGACGCCCCCGTGCTCTCCGGCATCAGCTTCGCCGCCGAGCCCGGTGAGACCGTCGCGATCGTCGGATCGACCGGCGCCGGCAAGACCACGCTGGTCTCGCTGATCCCGCGCCTCTTCGACGTCTCGGGCGGAGCCGTCTTCGTCGGAGGCGCCGACGTCCGCACCGCCGATGTCGAATCGCTCTGGGCGACGATCGGACTCGTTCCCCAGCGCCCGTTCCTCTTCACCGGCACGGTCGCGTCGAACCTTCGCTACGGCCGTGAGGACGCCACCGACGACGAGCTCTGGCACGCGCTCGAGATCGCTCAGGGCCGCGATTTCGTCGAGGAGATGCCGCAGGGGCTCGAGTCGCGGATCACCCAGGGCGGGACCAACGTCTCGGGCGGTCAGCGCCAGCGCCTGGCGATCGCCCGCGCGATCGTGCGTCAGCCGCAGATCCTCGTCTTCGACGATTCGTTCTCGGCGCTCGACCTCACCACCGACGCCCGTCTGCGTCAGGCGCTGTGGAGGGAGCTGCCCCACGTGACCAAGGTCGTCGTCGCGCAGCGCGTCTCGTCGATCACCGATGCCGACCGCATCGTGGTGCTCGAGGGCGGGACCATGGTCGGCGTCGGAACGCACGAAGAACTCCTCGAGACGAGCACGACGTACCGAGAGATCGTCGAGTCGCAGCTGGGGGTGGACGCATGAGCGAGCAGAACTCCTCACGTACCCGTCGCGGTCGCGGAGCCAAGAGCGCGACCGCGGGCACCGCGGCCGTCGTCGAGCCCGAACTGACCGACGAGGAGAAGTACGAGGCCGAGCTGGCCGAGAAGGCGCGGCAGGACGGCGGCGGCTGGGACAGCGTCGCGCCCGGCAAGGCCGACAACTTCGGCAAGAGCTTCAGCCGCATGATCGGCCTGCTCAAGCCCTCGGCGGTCTGGTTCGTGATCGTGTCGATCCTCGGCGCCATCGGCGTCGTGCTCACGGTGGCGGCTCCGAAGGTGCTCGGCGAGGCGACCAACCTCATCTACAAGGGCTTCATCTCGGTGCAGCTCGGGCAGGCGAACGGCGACTTCCCCGGATTCCCCGCGGGCACCTCGCAGGACGACGTCGTCGACGCGTTGCGGCAGGGCGGCCAGACCGACTTCGCCAACCAGGTCGCCGCGCTCGGTGACTTCCAGGTGGGCGACGGCGTCGACTTCGACGCGCTCCGGTGGGTCATCGCCGCCGTCCTCGCGATCTACGTGGTCGCGGCGTTCCTGAGCTGGATCCAGGGCTACGTCATCAACGTCATCATGGTGCGCACCATGTGGCGTCTGCGCGAATCGGTCGAGGCGAAGATCAACCGACTGCCGCTGTCGTACTTCGACAAGGTGCAGCGCGGTGACCTGATCTCCCGCGTCACCAATGACATCGACAACATCACGCAGACCATGCAGCAGTCGCTGTCGGGCGCGATCACCGCGGTGCTCACGGTCGTGGGCGTGCTCGTTCTCATGTTCTCGATCTCGTGGCAGCTGGCGCTCGTCGCGCTGGTGGCGCTTCCGCTCATGGGAGTGATCTTCGGCGTCATCGGTCCGCGTTCGCAGAAGGCCTTCGGCACGCAGTGGCGCAAGGTCGGACGGCTGAACGCCCGCGTCGAGGAGGCCTTCTCGGGCCACGCGCTGGTCAAGGTCTTCGGCCGTGAGCAGGACGCCCTCGACAAGTTCAAGGACGAGAACGAGGAGCTCTTCCAGGCCGCGTTCAAGGCGCAGTTCCTGTCGGGCATCATCATGCCGGCGATGACCTTCGTCGGCAGCCTCACCTACGTGGGTATCGCGGTGCTCGGCGGCCTCATGGTCGCGAACGGCCAGCTGCGTCTCGGCGACGTGCAGGCGTTCATCCAGTACTCGCAGCAGTTCACGCAGCCGCTGTCGGAGCTGGGCGGAATGGCGGCGGTCGTGCAATCGGGAACCGCCTCGGCCGAGCGCGTGTTCGAGCTGCTCGACACCGAGGAGCAGGAGGCCGACGACGTCGACGCTCCCGCGCTCGACGAGGGCAAGGGCGTCGTCGAGTTCGAGAACGTCGCGTTCTCGTACACGCCCGAGCGTCCGCTCATCACGGATCTCTCCTTCCGGGTCGAGCCGGGGCAGACGGTGGCGATCGTCGGCCCGACCGGTGCGGGCAAGACCACGCTCGTCAACCTGATCATGCGGTTCTACGAGCTGAACGGCGGGCGCATCCTGCTCGACGGTCAGGACATCTCGGAGGTCACGCGCGACGAGCTGCGCTCCCGCACCGGCATGGTGCTGCAGGACCCCTGGCTGTTCGCGGGCAGCATCCGCGAGAACATCCGATACGGGCGTTCCACCGCGACCGATGACGAGGTGCTCGAGGCCGCGAAGGCGACGTACGTCGATCGCTTCGTGCACGCGTTGCCCGAGGGATACGACACCGTGCTCGACGAGGACGCGTCGAACGTCTCGGCGGGTGAGCGGCAGCTGATCACGATCGCCCGGGCGTTCGTCGCCCAGCCGTCGATCCTGATCCTCGATGAGGCCACGTCGGCCGTCGACACCCGCACCGAGCTGCTCCTGCAGAACGCGATGGCGGCGCTCCGCGAGGGGCGCACGTCGTTCGTGATCGCTCACCGCCTGTCGACGATCCGCGATGCCGACCTCATCCTCGTGATGGAGCACGGCGACATCGTCGAGAAGGGCACGCACGACGAACTCATCGCCGCGCAGGGCGCCTACTGGCGCCTGTACCAGTCGCAGTTCGAGCAGGCGGCGACCGACATCGACGCCGAGGAGGCACTCACCGGCTCGACGCCGACCGTCATCACGGGCGACGCCGACGACGCGGATGCCGCAGAGGCCGCAGCAGCGGATGCCGTCACCGGCGCATCGGTCGGAGCCCAGCAGCCCGCCGCCGAAGCTGCCGCGGCGCAGGCCGTGATCGAGCACCCGTCTCCCGAGGGGGACACCCGCCGCAGCTGACCCGCCACGGCTGACCCGTCGCAGTACCCGGGCTCACGCCCACCCGAAGCGCCCCGACCCGCATCCGCGGGCCGGGGCGCTTCGCGTGCGGCGCCGTCGTCCCGAGAATCCGCCGCCGCGGCATCCGTCCGATCCCGCTCATCTGCACGGAGCGCGCACGTCTGCACGGCGATCCCGGGGGTCTCGCCGTGCAGACGTGATCCGTCCGTGCAGGCGTGATGGCGCGGCACCACGTGCAGGGAGAAAAGACATCTGCAGGGAGGTTCGGCGGGATTCTCCCTGCACGTGTCGTTCTTCCCTGCGGATGAGCGGGCGGCAGAGGGCGACAGGCGTGCGAGGAGGCAATCTGAACGTGAGGGGTCACAACACGCCTCACGGGCGGGTACGAACACGGCGTGTTGTGACCCCGCACGGAGTCGAGACCCGGCTCTACTCCGAGTCGAGGCCGAACAGGTTCATCGGATGCGTGAGGCGCCACCAGATGCTGGGGCCCTCGACGTCGTCGTGGAGCACGAGTTCCGTCGTGGTCGCGTCGATCGGGCCGGCCGTGCTCAGCGAGCCCACGGCGTCGCCGTCTTCCCGCGCATCCCCGAGCGAGAAGCTCGTCGAGGTCGTCGCCGCGGCACCGTTCCAGAGCAGCACGTCGGCGTCGGCATCCGTCACGATGTCGACCTCCGCGCCCCACTCGGTGCGCACCTGACCGACGACCGTGCCGGCCGGAACCGCGGGTTCCTGGGCGATGAGCGCCGCTTCGACCTCGGCGAACAGCGAGCGCGTGGCCGCGAGCCGCTGGGCATCGTCGTCCTGATTCAGCACCGCTGCGTAGAGCTGCACGGTGCTGTCGCCCACGGTCACGTTCTTCGCCGTGAGCAGGTTCCACCCGACCAGCGTGCCGGTCTTGATGCCGACGACACCGGGGTCGGCCAGCATGCCGTTCGTGTTGGTCACGAGGCCCGCGCCGGGCAGTTCGACGGCAGGGGTGCCGACGATCTCCGCGAACACCGGGTTCTTCATCGCGAGCTCGCCCAGGCGCACCAGGGCGTCGGGTGTCGCGACGTTGCCGATGTCGAAGCCCGACGGCGTGACGACCGTAATGTCGCTGAGGCCGCGCTCGCTCAGCCAGATCTCCGCGGCGGCCGCGAACTCGCTGTTCGATCCCCAGATCTCCCGCGCGAGGCGGTCGATGTAGTTGTTCGCCGACCCGAGCAGCGTGCCCTGCAGCATCTGGTACTCGGTGAGCACTCCGCCGACCGGCACATCGAGCGACGACTGATCCGACATCCGATACGACCAGTACGACTGGCTGTCGGCACGGGTGAACGAGAACTCGGGACCCTGCTCGCCGAGGGCCAGGGGCAGTCGGTCGAGCACCATGAGCGAACTGACCACCTTGGTGATGCTCGCGATGCTCGCCGGATCCACCGAGGATGCCGTCGAGCCGATGCCGCCCACGCCGACGGCTGCACTGCCGACGCCGGGCCACGCCACGGCGGCCGGGGGAGCGGCGACGGTGGTGAACTCGACAGAATGAACGGTCGGGGCGACCTCGTGCAGCGGCCAGAGGATGGTCGTGCCGGCGTATGCGCCGACGAGACCGAGAACCATGCCGATCGGCACGAGCACGCGGGCGCTCGCGATCGCCGGGCGCAGTCGGGCCCCGCGCATGATCGCGACGGCGGGATCCTCGACGTACGGCTCGTCGTAGGTGCGCGCCGCGGAACCTGCGGCGACGGCGGCGGTGTCGATCCAGGTCAGAGCGGTGGCCGGGCGCTTCTCATCTGCCCACGCGGCCTCGGGAGTCTCGCTCTCGTTCGCCTCCGGAGCACCGGCCCCCTCGGCAACGGCCCCTTCGGCACCGGCAGTCTCGGTACCGGCAGCCTCGACATCAGCACCTTCGGGACCAGCCTCCTCGACGCCGGCAGCCTTCGCCTCGTCAGGGTCCGCCACGGCGGGCACGGATGCCGTCGCAGGCGGCTCGAGTTCGCCCGGGGCGTCGGTCGCAGCCGCGCCGGAATCGGGCACGGCGGCGGTGGCGGCGTCGGTGGGATGAGCGGCGGTCACTCGATTACGGTACCCAATCCCCGGGCTGATCTGCGGCGATGCGTCACGGGCGGGCGCGGGTGTCGACGCGCGGGTATGCTGGTCAGCACAACCACGGGAGTCCGGCGAGCCGGGCTGAGAGGGAGCGAATCGCGCTTCGACCGTCGAACCTGATCTGGGTCATGCCAGCGCAGGGAGGAGTTCAGATGAGTACGTCCACGCCCGAATCCGCCGCGAAGAACACCGGCGAAACGGCATCCAACCCGGCATCCGGATCCAACCCGGCATCCGCCGCGAAGCCGGCATCCGCGAAGAGCGCACCCGTCACGATCTGGCGTTGGCGCGTCGTCGACATCGTGGTCGCCAGCGTGCTCGGCGTCGCCGCCGGGCTGATCTTCCTCGCGTGGAACGTCGGCTACCTCGGCCCGAAGGCGCTCCTCGAGCCGCTGCTCCCGGGCCTGCAGGGGCTGCTCGACGGACCGTGGCTGTTCGCCGGTGTGCTCGGCGGCCTCATCATCCGCAAGGCGGGCGCCGCGATCTACGTCGAGCTGCTCGCCGCGGTCGTCTCGGCCCTGATCGGCAACCAGTGGGGCGGGTTCCTGACGCTCGAGGCCGGTCTCGTGCAGGGCCTGGGAGCCGAACTGATCTTCCTGCTGTTCTTCTACCGTCGCTGGTCGCTGCCCGTCGCGATCCTCGCCGGAGCCGGCGCGGCCCTCGCCGGCGGCATCAACAACCTCATCCTCTGGTACGCGGGGTCGGGCACCGAGTTCACGGTGATCTATCTGATCAGCACGGTCGTGTCGGGCGCGGTGATCGCCGGGGCCCTGTCGTGGGTGCTGGCGCGCGGCATCGCGGCCACGGGAGCGCTCGATCGCTTCGGCTCGGGCCGTGAGGCGCGCGTCCGCGTCTGATGACGATCGATCAGGCCGGCCCCGCGACGGTCGAGGCGACCGCGTGGGGCTGGCGTCATGCCAGCCGTCTGGCCTGGGCGCTGCAGGACGTCTCGTTCCGGATCGAGCCGGGGGAGCGCGTGCTGGTGCTCGGCGCGTCCGGTGCCGGCAAGTCGACACTGCTGCAGGGACTCGCCGGGGTGCTCGGCGGCGACGAGGAGGGCGAAGTTCAGGGCTCGCTCCTCGTCGACGGCATCCCCGCAGCGTCCACGCGCAGGCGCACGGGGCTCGTGCTCCAGGATCCCGACTCGCAGGTGATCCTCGCCCGGGTCGGTGACGACGTCGCCTTCGGGTGCGAGAACCTCGGCATCCCGCGCGCCGAGATCTGGCCGCGCGTGACGCAGGCGCTCGACGCGGTCGGCCTCGACGTGCCGCTGGATCGACCGACCAAGGCGCTGTCGGGCGGGCAGAAGCAGCGCCTCGCGCTCGCCGGCATCCTCGCGATGCGGCCGGGGGTCGTGCTGCTCGACGAGCCGACGGCCAACCTCGATCCCGAGGGCGTGGTCGAGGTGCGCGACGCGGTCGAGCGGATGCTGCAGGCGCACCCCGCGACGCTGATCGTCGTCGAGCACCGCCTCGACGTATGGCTGCCGCTGATCACGCGGGTGATCGTGGTCGGGCAGGGCGGGGTCGTGGCCGACGGACCGCCCGCGCACGTGCTCGGCGTCGAGGGCGCCCGGCTCGCGGCCGACGGGGTGTGGGTGCCGGGGTTCGTTCCGGATGCTCCGCCCGCTCCGCTGTCGGCGCCCGGCGAGGTGCTGATCTCGGCCCGCGATCTCGCCGTCGCCCGCGTGAAGGGGAAGCCCGTGGCGAGCGGCATCGACCTCGACGTGCGGGCAGGACAGGCGCTCGCGATCACCGGGCCGAACGGTGCCGGCAAGTCGACGCTCGGGCTCACGCTCGCGGGACTCCTGCCGCCTGCGGGCGGTGCGGTCGCGGCATCCGCGGCCCTGGCCGCCGGTATCGGATCGACGCCGATCGACTGGGCCTCGCGCGATCTGCTCACCCGTATCGGGATGGTCTTCCAGGAGCCCGAGCATCAGTTGCTGGCGAAAACCGTGCAGGACGAGCTCGCGGTCGGCCCGCGCGCTCTCGGCATGCCCGAAGACGAGATCGCCGCACGCAGCGAGGAGCTGCTGCACCGGCTGCGCCTCGACCGGCTCGCGCGCGCCAACCCCTACACGCTGTCGGGCGGCGAGAAGCGTCGGCTGACGGTCGCCGCCGCCCTCGCGACCCGGCCCCGGGTGCTCGTGCTCGACGAGCCGACCTTCGGACAGGACGCCCGTACCTGGGCCGAGCTCGTCGCGATGCTCGCCGCCCTGCGCGACGAGGGCACCGCGATCGTGACGATCACGCACGACCTCGACGTCGCCCGCGCGCTCCGCGCCGAGCGCTACGAGCTGGGCGGCAGCCGATGACCGTGCTCGACACCACCGCCCGTACCGGACGCATCGCCGGCATCAACCCCGTCGCCAAGCTCGGGGTGAGCGCGCTGATCGCGATCCCGCTGATCCTCACGCTCGATCCGGTGTCGGCATCCGTCGCCCTCGTGCTCGAGTGCGTGCTGTTCTTCTTCGCCGGCATCGGCTGGCGCGAGTTCTGGCTGCGCACCTGGCCGGTCTGGCTCGCGGCGCCCCTCACCGCCGTCACGATCGCTCTCTACGGCGAGACGAGCGGCACGATCTATGTCGAGTGGTTCGTGCTGCGCATCAGCGACGGGTCGCTCGCGCTCGCTCTCGCGACCTTCCTGCGCGTGCTCGCGATCGCGCTGCCGTCGGTGGTGCTGTTCATCACGGTCGACCCCACCGACCTCGCCGACGGACTCGCTCAGGTGCTGAAGCTGCCCGCTCGGTTCGTGCTGGGCGCGCTCGCCGGGTTGCGCATGATCGGGCTGTTCCTCGATGACTGGCGGGCGCTCGAACTCGCGCGCCGGGCACGTGGAGTCGCCGATCGCGGACGCATCCGCCGGTTCTTCGGCATGGCGTTCGCCCTTCTCGTGCTCTCGATCCGCAGGGGCGCGAAGCTCGCCACCGCCATGGAGGCCCGCGGCTTCGGAGCCCCCGGTCGGCGCACGTGGGCGCGCGAATCGCGGTTCGGGGCGGCCGAATGGATGCTGCTCGCGGTCGGTCTCGCGATCTCCGGGGTGGCCGTGGCCGCCGCGATCGCGACCGGCGCGTGGAACTTCATCCTCGGGCCGAGCTCCTAGCCGTCGCTCAGGTCTCGTTCCAGAGCCGCATGTAGAACTCGAGCCGCTCGTCGTCGCGTTCGACGCCGTACGCCTCGAGGAGCGGGTCCTCCCAGCCGGGGCCGAAGTTCCACCCGGTGCTCATGGCCGCGGCGGCGAGGTCGGCCCACCGGTCGGCGAGACCGAGGGCGGCGAGATCGACGTGGGCGGCGGGCTCACCCGCGGCGTCGAGGAGCGTGTTGGGCATGCAGGCGTCGCCGTGGCACACGACCAGGCGGTCGATCGGCGGGGCCTCTTGCAGCTCGGGCGGCACGACGACCCCGCGCTCGGCGGCGTTCGAGACGCGCCAGTGCACGCTCCACTCCCACGGGCAGTCGGCGACGGGGAGGGTGTCGTGCAGCATCCGCAGGGCGCGACCGACGGCGGGTACTGCGATCTCAGCCTTGCCATCCCAGCGCGTATCGACGGCGCTGAACGCGTCGATCGCGCGGGTGACGAGCCACTCGTGCGCGTCGTCCTCGCCCTGGGCGAGCACCTCGGGCACCGTGATCCAGCGGCGGGCCCAGCGCATCCGCTCGGCCTCGTCGTGCATGTTGGCCTCGTCATCGAGCGGACCCCACTTGATGTAGCGCCCGTCGTCGGTGCGGAACGTGAGGCCCCCGATACCGTTGCGCCAGACCGGAGTCACGGCGGCGCGACCGGCGAGGTCGCGCACGCGCGCGGGGATCTCGATGTGGGCGTCGGGGATGCTCATCCCTCCAGTCTGCCGTGCCGACCCCGTAGGCTCGCTGACACAGCCTTCCCCGGGGATCGTGGTGACACCAAGAACCACGTAGGCTGAAACTCAGTCGCACGACGACGTTCGAAGGAGAACACCATGCAGATCAGTGGACAGGGCGCGCTCATCACCGGAGGCGCCTCGGGTCTGGGCCTCGCCACCGCACGTCGGCTCGCCGCCGACGGCGCCCACGTCACGATCATCGACCTCTCGACGTCGAAGGGCGCCGAGCTCGCCGACGAACTCGGGGGACTCTTCGTGCCCGCCGACGTCACCAGCGTCGACGAGGTGCAGGATGCCGTCGCCCAGGCGCAGGCGGTCGCCCCGCTGCGCGTCGTGGTCAACTGCGCCGGCATCGCGCCGCCCGCGAAGGTTCTCGACCGAGACGGCAACCCGGCCGTGCTCGCCGACTTCGAGCGCATCGTGCGCATCAACCTCGTCGGCACGTTCAACGTGCTGTCGCAGGCATCCGCCGTCATCGTGAAGAACCCCGTGGACAGCGACACCGACACCCGTGGCGTCATCGTCAACACCGCCAGCGTCGCCGCCTTCGACGGCCAGATCGGCCAGCCCGCGTACGCCGCGTCGAAGGGCGGTGTGCACGCGATGACCCTGCCGGTCGCCCGCGAGCTCGCCCGCTACGGCATCCGCGTGGTCACCATCGCCCCCGGAATCATGGAGACCCCCATGCTCATGGGCCTGCCGCAGGCCGCGCAGGACTCCCTCGGCCAGCAGGTGCCGCACCCCTCACGGCTCGGGCGCCCCGACGAGTACGCCGCCCTCGTGCAGCACATCGTCGAGAACGACTACCTCAACGGCGAGACGATCCGCCTCGACGGCGCGATCCGCATGGCGCCGAAGTAACCCGCCCGCACCGGCATCCGACCCAGAAGGAGACCCATGTCACTCGCAGGAAAGACCATCCTGATGTCCGGCGGCAGCCGCGGGATCGGGCTCGCGATCGCGCTGCGCGCCGCAGCCGATGGCGCGAACATCGCCATGCTCGCGAAGACCGACACCCCGCACCCCAAGCTCGAGGGGACGATCCACACCGCGGCCGAGCAGATCCGCGCGGCCGGCGGTCAGGCGCTCGCGATCGTCGGCGACGTGCGCGACGACTCCGACACCACCGAGGCCGTGATGAAGACGCAGGGCGAGTTCGGCGGCATCGACATCGTCGTCAACAATGCCAGCGTCATCGACCTCTCGCGGTCGCTCGACCTCGATCCCAAGAAGTACGACCTGATGCAGGACGTCAACGTGCGCGGCACGTTCATGCTGTCGCGCGCGGCCGTACCGATGCTGAAGGATGCCGAGAACCCGCACATCCTGTCGCTCTCGCCGCCGCTGAACCCCACGCCGAAGTGGCTCGGTGCGCACACCGGGTACACGCTCGCGAAGTTCGGGATGACGATGGCGACGCTGGGCCTCGCGGCGGAGTTCGCGCGCGACGGCATCGCGGCGAACACGCTCTGGCCGCGTACGACCATCGCGACCGCGGCGGTGCAGAACCTGCTCGGCGGCGACAAGGTCATGGCCGCGAGCCGCACCCCCGACATCTACGCGGATGCCGCGTACCAGGTGCTCCTGCAGCCCGCCGGGTCGTACACGGGGCAGACGCTCATCGTCGAGGACGTACTCGAGGCTGCGGGGGTGACCGACTTCTCGGGCTACGCCGCGATCCCGGGGACCCCTGACGCGGCGCTGTTCCCCGACATCTTCCTCGACTGAGCCGGGGCGTCTCGGGAGCTCAGAAGAGCAGGTACACCGCGCCGAGCACCGTGAGCACGATGACGATGCGGTCGAAGAGCCGCTGATCGAGCCTCTTCGCGACGGCGAGCCCGATGAGCGCGCCGATGACGACGAGCGGGGCGAGCGCGGCATCCATCAGCAGCACCTGCCCCTCGAAGAGTCCGAGTCCCGCGAGGAACGGCACCTTGACGAGGTTGATGATCGCGAAGAACCACGCCGAGGTGCCGAGGAACACCTGCACCGGGGTGCGCGTCGCGAGGAAGTACATCGACATCACCGGGCCGCCGGCGTTCGCGACCATCGTCGTGAACCCGCCGAGCGTGCCGTAGGTGCCGGCGAGCAGAATGCCGCCGCGGGCGGGAGCCACGGCATCCGCCCTGTTCTGCCGCCACCGTCGCCAGAGCGTCACCGCGATCATGACCAGCAGGATCACGCCGATCGCGCGCCGCACGACGCCGTCACCGGTGAGCGCGAGGAACGCGAAGCCGGCCAGGAGTCCCAGCACGACGGCCGGGGTGAGGCGCAGCAGCGTCGGCCAGTGCGCGTGCCGACGGTAGGCGATGAGCGCGAACACATCGCCGACCATCAGCAGTAGCAGCATGGCCGCGGTCGAGGTGCGCGCCGGCAGCACGGCCGCGAACAGGGCGATCGCGAGGATGCTGCCGCCGGGCAGTGCGGTCTTCGAGATGCCGATCGTCACCGCGGCGAGGCCCAGCGCGGCCCACGCCCACGGGTCGAGGGCGATCACCGAGGCGTCAGGCGCGGACGGCCGCGAGGGCGGCGGCGAAGCGAGCGGAGCGCTTCTCGATGTCGGCCCAGTCCTGGGCCTTGAGCGAGGCACCGTTGGCGAGGTCGCCTCCGGCTCCGACGGCCACGGCACCGGCCGCGAACCAGTCGGCGAGGTTGTCGGGGTTCACGCCACCGGTGGGCATGAGGGGAGCCTCGGGGAACGGGCCGCGCAGGGCGCCCAGGTACGAGGGGCCGCCGAGCGACGCGGGGAAGATCTTGACGACGTCGACGCCGAGTTCGAGCGCGCCCATGACCTCGGTGGGGGTCATGGCGCCGGTCATCACGACGCGGCCGGTGTCGAGCATGCTGCGCGTGAGGTGGGGGAGCGTGCCCGGGCTCACGAGGAACTCGGCGCCCGCATCGGCGGCGAGGGCGGCCTGCTCGGCGGTGGTGACGGTGCCGGCGCCGACGTAGGCGGCGTCGCCGTGCCGGGCGATGAGCTCGCGGATGACGGCGGGCGCATCGGGGGTCGAGAACGTGACCTCGATACCGGTCACTCCGCCCCGGATGATGGCCTCGGACGCCTCGAGGGCGAGCTCGGGGGTGGAGGCGCGGAGCACGGCGAGGACTCCGGTGGCGCGGGCACGGGTGAGGCGGTCGGACATCATGCTCCTTGTGGTGGGGGTCGTTCTATTCTCGCCGACGCCAACTTGTCATTACAACGGGCGCGTCCGGGCCCCCTCAGGCACGCCAGGCGTCGATCAGGTCCTTCGACTCCTTGAGGCCGAGGCCGGCCTCTTCGCGCAGCAGCTTGATCGCGGCGATCTGCTGTTCGGCGGCGACGAGCCGGTCGATCTCGGCCACCGCCTCGGGCGGCAACGAGGCGCGCAGCGACCCGACGTCGTGGAAGACGGGCGGCTGGATCGGAATCGCGGTCGTGGCGGGGGCGGCGCCGACCCGCCAGTGGTCGATGCGGCGCTTCGCGGACTGCAGGCTTTCGCCGGTGTGCTCGCGCAGGGTCTTGATCGCGACAATCTTGCTGTCGGCGCGCACCAGGTCGTCGATCTTCGCGACCACTTCGGGGGCGATCGGCACCGGAACGCCCGGGGTGGCCTCGGGCACCTTCGGCCGCATGCCCCGCAGGGCTGCGGCCACGATGGCGATCACGATGATCGCGCCGACGATGATCCCGATGATCCACACGAAGTCCATGCCGGTCAGTCTAGGCAGGGGCCCCGACAGTCCAGCCGTCTCCCACCCGCTCGCCGGTACCCTGGAAGGTATGACCGAGAACCCCCGCACGCGCGAGACGCGCCCCGCAGCATCCGCGTCCGCCCCCGAGGGTCGACCCGCCCAGGGCAAGGTGCGCACCACGGGCTCCACTCAGGTGCGCCCGGCGACCGAGGGCTGGACCCAGCAGAAGGACGCCGAGGGGCGCCCGCTGCTGCAGTTCGCCAGCCCCAAGCGCGGCAAGCCGCCCGTGCACCTCGCCGACCTCACGCCCGAGGAGCGCGTCGAGAAGGTGAAGGAGCTCGGCCTGCCCGGCTTCCGCGCCAAGCAGCTCGCGACCCACTACTTCCGGCACTACACGTCCGACCCCGCGCACATGACCGACCTCCCGGCCGGCATCCGCGACGAGCTGGTCGCCGGCATGCTGCCCCCGCTCATGACCGAGGTGCGCCGTCTCGAGACCGATCGCGGCGACACGATCAAGTTCCTCTGGCGCCTGCACGACGGCGCCCTCGTCGAGTCGGTGCTCATGCGCTACCCCGGCCGCATCACGCTCTGCGTGTCGAGCCAGGCCGGCTGCGGCATGAACTGCCCGTTCTGCGCGACCGGCCAGGCGGGCCTCACGCGCAACATGTCGACGGCCGAGATCGTCGAGCAGATCGTGCGCGCCAACCGCCTCATCGCCGAGGGCGGCCTGGGCGGTAAGAAGTCCGACGATCACAGCATGGAGCGCGTCTCCAACATCGTCTTCATGGGCATGGGCGAGCCGCTCGCCAACTACAAGCGGGTGATGGATGCCGTGCGCATCATGGTCGCCCCGCAGCCCGAGGGGCTCGGCATGAGCGCCCGCGGCATCACCGTCTCGACCGTCGGCCTCGTGCCCGCGATCAGGAAGCTCGCCGACGAGGGCATCCCGGTCACCTTCGCGCTGTCGCTGCACGCGCCCGACGACCACCTGCGCGACGAGCTCATCCCGGTGAACTCCCGCTGGAAGGTCGACGAGGCTCTCGACGCCGCCTACAACTACTACGAGAAGACCGGTCGCCGCGTCTCGATCGAGTACGCGCTCATCAAGGACATGAACGACCATGCGTGGCGCGCCGATCTCCTCGCCGAGAAGCTCAACCAGCGCGGTCGCGGATGGGTGCACGTGAACCCCATCCCGCTGAACCCGACGCCGGGGTCGATCTGGACCTCCTCGGAGAAGGACGTCACGGCCGAGTTCGTGCGCCGCCTCAACGACGCCGGCATCCCGACGACCCTCCGCGACACCCGCGGCAAGGAGATCGACGGCGCCTGCGGTCAGCTCGTCGCGACGACGGAGGACGAAGCGGCCTCGGCCGCGATGGCCTGACCGCGCCGCGCATCGCGGAGCCCGTCCGCGGCACCCAGCCGTTCGGCATCCGCGAGCCAGCGCCCGATCCTCTCGGGTGAGGCGTTCTTGACGCCCAGCATCCGGTGCGCGCGCACCGAACGGATGCCGCAGAACCGCATCGTGTTGCGCACCACCTGGCGCTGCGCCGGCAGTCCCGTGAAGGGCGCGGCGTACCAGGGGGTGTCGGCGAGCAGCAGCAGGCGTCCGTGAGGCGCGGTGAGCAGGCCGATCGGCAGGCCCTGCGGCGAGTAGCGGTACTCCTGCTGCGGCAGCAGGGCGCGGTCGAAGAAGCCCTTGAGCAGCGCCGGCACCGACCCCCACCACAGCGGCGTCGCGATGACGATCGTCTGCGCCTCGGCGAGAGCCTGCTTGGCGTCGATCAGGTCGGGTTCGAGGGTCATGCGCTGCCGGTATCCGAAGCGCAGGTGCGGGTCGAATTCGAGGTCGCGCAGGGCGAGCACGCGGGCATCGCCGTGCCCCGTGGCGTAGCGCTGCGCGAGCGAAGCGGTGAGGGATTCGGCGTGCGGGTGGCCGTCGATCACGAGAGCGGTCATGCGTCGGTTCCAATCTGGACAGTGTCAAGCAGGTGGACAGTGTCAAGATAGGAGATAATGTTGCTCATGTCAAGTTCGAAGACGGGGTACCACCACGGT
Source organism: Microbacterium galbinum (assembly GCF_023101185.1). Lineage (GTDB taxonomy): Bacteria > Actinomycetota > Actinomycetes > Actinomycetales > Microbacteriaceae > Microbacterium > Microbacterium galbinum. Next base: position 911,333 of record NZ_CP078077.1, on the reverse strand, counting down.
GATCTCGCGCGCGCCCTCGAAGACGCCGCGATGCAGTTGCTCGAGCGGATGCCGGCCGCCGACATTAGCCTGCGCGAGGTCGCTCGCGCCGCCGACGTCAGCCACAACGCGCCGTACCACCACTTCTCCGATCGTCTCGGTCTGCTCAAGGCGATCGCCGAGCGCAGCATGGCCGATCTGCTCGCCCAGGTGCAGAACGCGACGACGGATGCCGCGACCCCGCGGGCGGCGCTCGCCGCGGGTGGCGAGGCCTACATCCGCTTCGCCGTCGAGCATCCGCATGCCTTCGACGCCGTCTACGACCCCACGGTCTGCGTGCCGGGCTCGCCCACCGCGACGATGGCCCCGCTGATCGATGCGCTCGAAGGAGCGCTCGCCGCGGCGGCCGCCGCCACCGGACTCGACCGCCCCACCGACGTCGTCGCGCTCTGGGGCCTCATCCACGGCCTCGGCACCCTCGCCGCCGCCGGGCACTTCGGCCTCGACGACGCCCTCGCCTCCTACGAGGCTCTTCTCGGCAGGCTGCTGTCCGCCGGAGTGTGATCCGGAGCGCGCCCCTGCCGAACCTGGGAGCCGTCAAAGCCTTCTTCCACCGTGCGCACAGGCGACCTTTCGTAGATTGTCGGGATGCCCTATTCCGCCCACCGACCGGGTCGCTTCGACTCGCAGGGTCGGATCATCATCGACGGCGACCCGAACGCCCCGACGGATGACCTCGACTTCCTGCGCGAGTACGAGCCCACAGGTTCCGCCGACGAGCCGTTCATCACGGACTCCGCCACGCGCGAGACCCCGCGCCCGGAGACCGCCGACGACTCGGCAGAATCGGATGCCGCGGCATCCGCACCGTCGAAGCCCGCCCGCGCGCCCCGCCCGCCGCGGGAGCGCAGGCCACGCGCGCCCCGCACCCCGGGCTCGCGCCTGCGGCAGCTCGCGATCCTCGGCGGGGCCGAGGGCGAGATCCTCGACCGCGTCCCCGGCGAGACGCCGCGCTTCGTGCAGATGTTCTTCGTGCTCGCCGGCACCGCCCTGGTCTCGGCGATCTCGATGCTGTTCGCGCTCACGACCGGCGTGGGGGCCGCGATCTGGCTGGCCGTTCCGCTCGCGCTCGTCTGGGCGCTCATCATCTTCAACCTCGATCGCTTCCTCACCTCGACCATGGCGTCGACGCGCAACGTGTGGCGCCTCATCGGCCTCGCGATCCCCCGAGTGATCATGGCCGCGATCATCGGATTCGTGGTCGCCGAGCCGCTCGTGCTGCAGGTGTTCCACAACGACATCGCCCGCGAGGTCGCCTCGACCAACATCACGCAGTCGCAGACCGACCAGGAAGCCCTCGAGTCCGGCCCCGAGAAGATCGCTCTCGACGCCGCGACCGCCAAGGTCGCCGAGCTCGAGAACCAGGCGGCGACGGGCATCGTGGCGGGAACCGATTCGTCGTCGGCATCCGAATCCGCCGCCCAGGCGACCGTCGACGACCTCACGACCAAGCTCGCGGACCAGCAGACCGTCATCGACCAGGCCCGCGCGCTCTACCAGTGCGAGCTCACCGGCGAGGGCGCGGGCACCGTTCCGGGCTGCACCGGGGTGAACGGCGAGGGCGCGAGTTCCGACGCTGCCCAGGCCCAGCTCGCCCAGGCCCAGCAGACCTACGACGGCCTCGCCGAGCAGCTGCGCGTCGCGAACGAGGAGCTCGCCACGGCCGGCACCGCCGCGAAGGAGAACACCTCGACCTCCGAGGCGACGAACCGCCAGACCGCGCAGGACCAGCTGCCAGCCGCACGCGACACCTACGACCAGGCGCTCGCGGCCTACAACGCCCGAGCGGATGCCGTGGCGCAGGGCAACGCCGGAGCGACCGGCCTCCTCAGCCAGATCAGCGGGCTGAACCGCCTGAGCGAGAAGGAGCCCACGATCCTGTGGGCGCATATCCTCATCGCCGCGCTGTTCTTCATGATCGAGCTGCTGCCCGTGCTGGTGAAGGTGCTCACCTCGTACGGCGACCCGAGCCTCTACGAGAAGGCCGCGGCGATCCGCAAGCAGGTCGCGCTCGACAAGGTCACCGCCGAGGGCTTCGCCGATCGCGCATCGATCGTGCAGACGCAGTCGGCCGCGGTGACCGAGACGGCGGCGCGCACGAGCTGAGGGTTTTCATCTCTCGGTGAGGGGTCAAGACACGCCGCAACGGATGCCGAGTGAGCGGCGTGTCCTGACTCCTCGCGATGGCGGCGGGTTCTCAGACTCGGTCTCTACGGTGATGGCCATGGCTTCATCTCGTCGTGCGACCGTGTGGGTGTCGCTGGTCGGCGTCGTCGCGGTCGCCGTCTACGCCGCCGTCGCCGCGCTGCAGATCATGGTGCTCAACCCGCTCGCCGCGGCTCCGGGCCGTACGCTCGATCAGATCCGGGCCGACATGGGAGAAGCGGGCGAGAGCCTGAGTCCGATGTCGGTGCTCGGCATCCTCGGTATCGGAGTCGTGGTGTCCGTCGTCGTCGCGATCGTCGCGATCGTCGGGCGGATGCCGGCGGCGATCGCCGCGATGGTCTTCCTGGGCCTCGTGGTTCTCGGGACCCTCGGGTACTTCGCCGCATCGTTCGGGGCGGGCATGGGACTCGCCGACACCTACGGGATCGGCGGTGCCGACTACTCGCCGTGGGCGCGTCCGCTCTACGCCGCGAGTCTGGTGGCGCTCGGCGCCCTGCTCGTCCTCGCGGTTCGCGAGATGCGTCACCGCGCGCGCCGGACATGAACTTCTGAGACCGGTCACGGAAACCGACCCGCAGTGTCGGCGACCGGCGCTAGCGTTAGAACATGGTCAACTATCGCTATCTCGGCAACAGTGGTCTCAAGGTCTCTGAGATCACCTACGGCAACTGGGTCACCCACGCCTCTCAGGTCGGCGACGACGCCGCCGTCAAGACGGTGCACGCGGCGCTCGACGCCGGCATCACCACGTTCGACACCGCCGACACCTACGCCAACACCGCGGCCGAGGTCGTGCTCGGCAAGGCCCTCGAGGGGCAGCGGCGCGAAGGCCTCGAGATCTTCACCAAGGTCTACTTCCCGACCGGTCCAAAGGGCCCGAACGATACCGGCCTCAGCCGCAAGCACATCATGGAGTCGATCAACGGCTCGCTGACCCGTCTCGGCACCGACTACGTCGATCTCTACCAGGCGCACCGCTTCGACTACGAGACCCCGCTCGAGGAGACGTTCCAGGCCTTCGCCGATGTCGTCCGCCAGGGCAAGGCGCTCTACATCGGTGTCTCGGAGTGGACGGCCGAGCAGCTGCGCGAGGGCCACGCGCTCGCCAAGCAGCTCGGCATCCAGCTCATCTCGAACCAGCCCCAGTACTCGATGCTGTGGCGCGTCATCGAGGGCAAGGTCGTTCCGGCCTCCGAAGAGCTCGGCATCTCGCAGATCGTCTGGTCGCCGATGGCGCAGGGCGTGCTCAGCGGCAAGTACCTGCCCGGTCAGCCCGTGCCCGAGGGTTCGCGCGCGACCGACCCGCACAGCGGTGCCGACTTCATCAAGAACTTCCTGCAGGACGACATCCTCACCGCGGTCCAGCGCCTCAAGCCGATCGCCGAGCAGGCGGGTCTCACGATGCCGCAGCTCGCGATCGCCTGGGTGCTGCAGAACCCGAACATCGCGGCAGCCCTGGTCGGAGCATCGCGCCCCGAGCAGCTCGCCGACACCGTCAAGGCATCGGGAGTGAAGCTCGACGCCGACACGATGGCGGCGATCGACACCGCCCTCGGCGACACCGTCAACCGCGACGCCGAGCACACCTACTCGACCTCGCCGAAGACCCGCCTGGTCTGAGCATCCGCGTCTGACGCACACGTACGAGGCCCCCTGTCGCACACCGCGGCAGGGGGCCTCGTCGTGTGGGAGGGGCTTCGGGGATTGAAGCCGGGGGCGATGGGTCTCGGCGCCCGCAGACGCGTCGACGGTGTTGCGGACGGTCAGCGGATGCCGGCGCGCGCCACGAGCCACGGCACTGCGACATCGACAAACCGCTCGATGTCGGATGCCTCGGTGTAGAGGTGCACCGAGAGCCGCACGTACCCGGCGCCTCCGAAGCTCGTGAATGCGGTCTCGATGCCGGTCGCGGGGAGGATCTCGGCGCGCAGCGCATCCGCCTCTTCCCGGGTCGCCCCCAGCCCGCGCGGCAGGCGGATCAGTCGCATCGATGGGACCGGCGAGGGGACCGGCGTGAGCGGTTCCGCATCGGCGAAGCGACGGAACGCCGCCGCGATCGCCTCGGCCCCGGCATCCGCCATCTCGGTCATGACCGTGCGCGTGCGCTCCCACCCGATCTCGCGCTCGACGAACGCGATCGCGGTCGGCGTCGCGAGATACCCGGTCGCGTCGATCGTGCCCTGGTAGTCGAAGCGCGAGGGGAAGGGGGCGTGCGCGTTCCACGAGTCGATCAGCGGCCAGAGGTCGTCGCGATCCGCGGCGGTCGTCACCAGCAGCGCAGATCCGCGCGGCGCGCACGGCCACTTGTGCAGATTGCCGAACCACCACGTACCGCCCGCCGCCGACGCGGCATCCGGGAGGAGGCCCGGCGCGTGCGCACCATCGATCAGCGTGCGCGCACCGTGGTGCGCGGCGATGTCGGCGATGCGTCGCGTCGGCATCAGCCGTGCCGTCGGCGACGTGATCTGGTCGACCACGACGAGACGCGCACGATCCCCGATCTCGGCGGCGAAGCGGTCGACGACCTCGTCGTCGGAGGCGAGCAGCGGGATCGCCACCGTGCGGACGGTCGCACCCGTGCGGCGCGCCAACCGCTCCGCGCCCATCGTCACCGCGCCGTATCCGTGATCGGTGACGATGATCTCGTCGCCCGGTTCGAGGTGCATTGCGTTGAAGACCACGGTCGCCGCGGCCGAGGCGTTCGGCACGAAGGCGACGTCATCGGCGCGCGCACCCACGAAGGGTGCCGTGCGCTCGCGGGCCTCGCGCGTGCGCTCGCCGAGAGTCGGAAACCACGCGACGGGACTGAGGTCGCCCTGGCGGCGCAGAGCATCCTGATGCTCGATCACGGCGGTCGGCGGAGCGCCGAACGAACCGTGATTGAGGTGCACGGTCGCGGGATCGAGGGGCCACGCGTCGCGTGCCCGCGCGAACGAACGCAGCGCCACGGGAGCGGGGAAGGTTGTCATCGCGGGGCTTTCCACATTCTGTTGTCTGCTCCTGCCGGTCATCCGGGCGGCGCGGGCGAGTGGCGCGCGGCGCGCGAACCCGTCAGGCGAGAGTGATGTCGACCTGGATCTCCGCCGCCAGCTTCTCGAGGTCGGTGCGGAGCGCATCGAGATCAGCGGATGCCGGAACCGTCGCCGTGACCGTCGACTCGAACAGGCGCCCACCGGCCATCGCGGCGTCGCGCGTCTCGGTGTCCATGCTCGTGATGCTGAGCGCGTGGGAGGTCAGAACGCCGGAGATCTCGTGGACGATCCCCGCGCGGTCGTTGCCCAGCACCGAGAGCGAGATCGAGCTCCCGTCGCGGTGGGCCCCGGCATCCGATCCGGTGTGGATCGTCACCGTGAGCAGTCCGGTCAGGGCGCGCAGCGCGGCCTGCAGTTCGGCGACCCGATCGGCGGCCACCGAGACCTCGATCACCCCCGCGAAGGTGCCCGCGAGCTCGGCGAGGCGGCTGTTCTCCCAGTTGCCCCCGTGGGCGTCGACGGCATCAGCGACGGCGGCGACGAGGCCCGGACGGTCTGCACCCGCGACGGTGAGGATCAGAGTAGTCATGGGGTCAGCGTAGTCGGCGGTGCGCGAGCGGCCCGGGCCTAACTCAGGAAGAACGGATGCCGGGGCGCGTGAAACGGGCCGAATCAGCCGATTTCGACACGATGTTCCTGAGTTGGGTACGGGGCGTCTCGGGGTGGGACCCTTCGACAGGCTCAGGGCCCCAGTCTCTGGGGCCCTTCGTCGCGCTGCGCGGTTCCTGAGCGAGGAGCGCAGCGGCAAGGCGAAGGGAGCTCAGTCGGCGAGCTCGGTCCAGAGGCCGGTGTCGAGGAAGCCGTCGAGGCGGGCGCGGTGCGGGGCGAGGTCCCAGCCCTGTGCTGCGACCCACTCGTCGGAGTAGTAGGTGCCGGCGTAGCGGACTCCGCTGTCGCAGATCAGGGTCACCACGCTCCCGGTCTCGCCCGCGGCGCGCATGCGCGCGATCAGCTGGAACGCCCCGTACAGGTTCGTGCCGGTCGACCCGCCCGCCCAGTGCAGGGTGCGCTCGCGCAGCAGACGGATCGCCGCGATCGAGCCGGCGTCGGGCACGCGGATCATCTCGTCGATCACGTTCGGAACGAACGACGGCTCCACGCGCGGTCGACCGATGCCCTCGATGCGGCTCGGGCGCCCGGCCGGAGCATCCGGAGTTCCCGCCCAGCCGTCGTAGAACGCCGAACCCTCGGGATCGACGACCGCGATCTCGGTCGTGTGCCGCCGGTAGCGCACGTACCGGCCGAACGTGGCGCTCGTGCCGCCGGTCCCGGCGCCGACCACGATCCAGCGGGGGATCGGATGCCGCTCCTGCGACAGCTGGCTGAACACGCTCTCGGCGATGTTGTTGTTGCCGCGCCAGTCGGTCGCGCGCTCGGCGTAGGTGAACTGGTCGAGGTAGTGGCCGTGGCAGTCGGCGGCGAGGCGGCGGGCCTCGGGCGACATGTCCTCGGCGCGGTCGACGAAGTGGCAGGTGCCGCCGTAGAACTCGATGAGGTCGATCTTCTCCTGCACGGTCGAGCGAGGCACGACGGTCACGAACGGGAGCCCGAGCATCCGGGCGAAGTACGCCTCGGAGACGGCGGTCGAACCGCTCGACGATTCGACGAGGGTCGTGTCGCCCCGGATGAGTCCGTTGACGAGGCCATAGAGGATCAGCGACCGCGCCAGACGGTGCTTGAGCGACCCGGTCGGATGCACCGACTCGTCCTTCAGGTACAGGTCGATGCCCCACTCGGCGGGCAGCGGGAAGACGTGCAGGTGGGTGTCGGCACTGCGGTTGGCGTCGGCCTCCAGCAGAGCGATCGCGTTGCTGGTCCAGGAGTCCACCGTTCGAGCGTACCCGGGCTCAGTTGTCGGTGTAGCCGCCTTCGCCGGTGTCGCCGTCGTAGGTGAACGTGCGGTCCGACAGGACGATCTCGATGTCGGAGCCGAGGGGCTGCTCAGAGAGCAGCAGCTCCTCGAGCTTCGCGGCACGCTGCAGGTACTCCGAGGTGTCGGCTCCGAACGACGCGGCGAGCTTCATGTCGGTCATGAGGTAGAGGTAGGCGCTGACGGCTGTGCGGTTGAACTCGGTGTCGGGGATCCTCTCCCACAGCGACCCGTCGGTGCGCGCGGCCTTGTACTCGTCGATCTTGTTCTGCAGGGTGGCCTCGGCCGAGCCTCCGGTGTCGGGCAGAGAGGGCGCGTCGTCGGGCTCTGCAGGTTCGGCCTCGGTGTCGCCGGGATCGGGGGCGGTCTGACCGGAGTCGTCGGAATCGGATGCCGGTGCCGACTCGCCGCGGTCGCCCAGGCCCCGGGGGATGATGCCGATGACCAGGGCCACCAGGACGCCGATGACCGCGATCGCGATGAGGACCACGACGAGCGTGCCGCGCCGGGGAGTCGACGGAGCGGCCGCGGCCGCGGCCGCGCCGGAGGCAGGGCCGACCGGGTAACCGTTCGCCGGCGGGTAGCCGCCCACCGGTGGCGAGGCCCCCGCGGGAGGCTGGGCCGGGTACGTCTGCTGGACCGGGTACGTCGGAGCGGTTGCCGGAGTCGGAGCGGATGCCGGAGCCGGAGGCGCTGCAGGAGCGGCCGGCTGATGCGTCGGAGCCCCGGGGTGCGCGGGAGGGGCCTGGTACGCGGGGGCCGGCTGGTACGCCGGAGTCGGCCGGTAGCTCGCGGGCGGCTGGTACACGGGTGGCTGGTACGCCGGCGGCTGGTACGCGGGACGGTGACCGGGCGGCAGCGGGGCACCGGCCGGGAGAGTGGGGGCTGCGGCATCCGCTCCCACCGGCGGAGCCAACGGCGGCTGCGCGGGCGGCGGGGGAGAGGCGGGCGTGGGCGCCTCCGGCGGAACCACCGCGTCGGCATCCGCTCCCGCTGCAGGGTCGGGCGTCCGGTCGTCGCCCGTCACGGCTGGACCCGCGTACTGCCGGCGAGTGTCATACCGCCGCGGCCGTCGACGTGCAGGAGGGAGGCCTGCGACTGCTCCTGCTGCAGCTGGAACTCGAAGCGCGAACGGTCGCCGCGGTGGTAGGCGATGAAGTACTCGATCGGGGTGTCGTCGTCGGTGCGGCTCACGCTGCGCAGGCGCAGCAGGGCGGATCCGGCGCTGACGCCGAGGTGGCCGGCCTGCTCGTGCGTCGCGACCGTGGCCTCGGCCGATCGCACACCGCGGGTGGCGACGATGCCGTGCTCGGCGAGCACCCGGTACAGAGAGGAGTCCGACAGATCGACGCCCAGGGTGACCGCGCCGACGGCATCCGGCATCCACGTGGTCGACAGCGACCAGGGCTCGTCGTCGACGTGGCGCAGCCGCTCGAGCACCACGACCCGCGACCCGACCGGGATCTCGAGAGCCGCCGCGATCTCGTCGTCGGCGACGGCGAATTCGTGGCGCAGCACGTCGCTGTGCACGTGGCCGCCGCGACGCTCGACGTCGTCGTACAGACCCACGAGCGTGTGCACCAGGCTCTCCGCCGTGCGCGGGCGCGAGACGAAGGTGCCCTTGCCCTTGACGCGCTCGACGAGACCCTCGTGCTCGAGCTGCGCGAGCGCCTGGCGCACGACGGTGCGCGAGACGCCGTAGCGCTCGCAGAGTCCGTGCTCACCCGGGAGGGGATCGCCCGGCTGCAACCCGTCGCGCGCGATGCCGTCGACGATCAGCTGCCGCAACTGGTCGTACATCGGTGCGGCGGAGTGGCGGTCGATCGCGTCGGGAAGCACGGCGGACATGTTAGTACGCCACGCCCGCGTGCAGGATCACATTCGCGTACGGGGTGAACTCGCCGGAGCGCACGAACGCCCGCGCCCCGTGGGTGAGCTTCTTGAAGTCGACGTGCGGCACGAGCTCGATCTCGAAGTCCATGCCGGCGAACCGCTCGCGTAGCGCCTCGAGCACTTCGGGGCTCTTCTCGGCCACCTCGGCCGACACCGTGGCGCCCTCGACGACGAGCTCGGCGAGCACGGTGTCGAGCACGTCGAAGAACGCGGGTGCTCCCGGCCGGTAGGCCAGGTCGATGCGCTCCGACCCCGGAGGGATCGGCAGGCCCGCATCGGTCACGACGAGCAGGTCGGTGTGCCCGGTCTCGCTGATGACCCGCGACAGCGCGGGGTTGATCGTGGTCGCGGTCTTGCGCATGGCGGCTCCGGTCTCTCTGTGTGATGTGTTGGGCGGTCAGCCGACGGGCGCCGCTTCGCGCTCCGCGAGGAACGCGTCGACGTCGGCGCGCAGGGGCAGGCTCGGCGAGGCGCCCTGCTTCGTGACGGTGAGGGCGCCCGCGGCCGTCGCCAGGCGCACGGCGTCGGCGAGGCTGCTGCCGTTCGCGAGCGCGGCGCCGAGATACCCGGCGTAGGCGTCGCCGGCGGCGGTGGTGTCGACGGCGGTGACGGGGAACGGCGGGATGACGGATGCTCCCTCCGACGTGACCACACACGACCCCTGTCCGGCGAGGGTGATGACCGCGGCGCCGACGCCCTGGTCGAGGAACCAGCGTCCGGCGCGCTCGGCGGATTCGGCATCCGTCACCTCGATGCCGCTGATGAGCGTCGCCTCGGTCTCGTTCGGCGTGACGATGTCGATGTTCGCCCACACCTCGACGGGCAGCGTCGCGGCCGGTGCGGGGTCGAGGATCACGGTCATGCCGTGCTCGCGGCCGCGGCCGGTGATGTGCGCCGTGAGGGCCGAGGGCGTCTCGAGCTGGGTGAGCAGCACCGAGGTGGTCGGGGCGAGGGCGGCGAGCGCCTCGTCGATCTGGTCGGTGTTGAGGGAGGCATTGGCGAGCGGCACCATCACGATGTCGTTCTGCGCCGAGGCGTCGACCCGGATGTGCGCGATGCCGGTCGGGCCGGGCACGGTGCGCAGGTGCGCCAGGTCGACCCCGGCCTCGCTCAGGCCGTCGACGACGAGGTCGTGGAAGAGGTCGTCGCCCACGCATCCGACGAAGCTCGTGCGGGCGCCGGAACGGCCGGCGGCGACGGCCTGGTTGGCGCCCTTGCCGCCCAGCATCAGGGTGAACTGATCGCCCAGGATCGTCTCGCCTCGCGCGGGGAGGCGCTGCGAGAAGGTGGTCACATCGGCGGTGACGCTGCCGACGATCACGACGCCGGAACGGTCTTCGGGGTGTGCGGGGGCCATGTCGCTCCTGGTCGTCTTCGACGGCGATGTACGTCGGCCGGAGCTTTGACATCGCCCCGCGCCTGTCATTACATTAGCCGAAAGCGAACCTGTAACGACAGGTTGTCCCCGAGGAGTCCCGATGACCGTGATCGCCCCCCGCCTGTACGTCGACAGCGCCGACGTCGACCGGGTGTCCCGGCTCCTCGCCGCGGGCGTCGTGCACGGTGTCACCACGAACCCGACGATCCTCGAACGCGGCGGGCGCACCGCCGGCGAGATCCCGGAGCTCTACGCCCGGTGGGAGTCCGAGGGCGCCGCCGAGATCTTCTTCCAGACGTGGGGCGGCGACACCGCGACGTTCCTGCGCAACGCCGAGCGCATCCGTGAACTCGGACCGCGCGTCGCCGTGAAGGTGCCGGCGACCGCCGCCGGGTTCGCCGCGGCATCCGCCCTCGTCGCCGACGGCGCCACCGTGCTCGTGACGGCCGTCTACTCCGTCGCCCAGGCGCTCGCGTGCGCGAGCATTGGTGCGCAGTACATCGCGCCCTACCTCGGGCGCATGCGCGACGCGGGCATCGACGGCGACACCGTGATCGCCCGCATGCAGGAGGTCTGCGAGGGCAGTGGATCGAACGTGCTCGCCGCGTCGCTGCGCACGGCCGACGACATCGTCGGGCTGCGCCTTGCGGGAGTGCCCTACTTCACCGCCGCGCCCGACGTGATCGAGCAGGCGCTGTTCCACGAGGTCAGCGACAGCTCGGCGGCCGAGTTCGACGCGGCCATGGTGCGCCTCGGGGCGTAGCGGTTCTCGGGGCGGGGCGCCGACGCGCGCACTGATCGGCGTGAGAGCGCGCATCGATCGGTGCCATATGTCGGTTATGGCGCCTCAGAACCGTCATTTCGCACCGATCGATGCGCTGCGGTGAGCGGGAGGGACGGATGCCTAGGCCGAGGCGGCCTGGCGCAGCCATCGCTCCACGCCCGCGATGTGGGCGGTGGCGAGCGAGGTCGCGAGCGCCGGGTCGTGGCGGGCGATGGCATCGGCGATCGCGCGGTGCTCCGACAGGGTGCGCTCGACCGCGCCGCCCTCGGTGAGTCCGCGCCACACGCGGGCGCGCACGGTCTGACTGCTGAGGTGCTCGATCAGGCTCGCGAGGTACGCGTTGCCGGCCATGCCGACGATCTCGCGGTGGAAGCGGATGTCGTGCTCGACGAGTTCCTCGATGGTCACCGAGGCGTCGACGCGCTCGACCTCGTCGACGAGGGCTGCGACCTGCTCGTCATCGCCGAGGGTCGCGGCGAGGCCGGTGGCCTGCGACTCCAGCATCCGCCGTACGGCGAAGATCTCGAGCATCGAGTCGTCGTCGTGCATGTCGACCACGAACGAGATCGCCTCGAGCAGCAGATGCGGTTCGAGGCTCGTCACGTAGGTGCCGTCACCGCGGCGCACGTCGAGCACCCGGATGACCTCGAGGGCCTTCACCGCCTCGCGCATCGAGTTGCGCGACAGGCCGAGACGCTCCGACAGTTCCTTCTCGGGGGGAAGGCGATCGCCCGGCGACAGCTCGCCCGACACGATCATCGCCTTGATCTTCTCGATCGCCTCATCGGTGACTGCCATGGCCGTCATCCTAGCCAGTGATCCGATGTCTGAGGCAGGATGGGCGTATGCGAGTCCTCGATACGCACCTGCACATGTGGGACGAAGAAGTCCTCACCTACACCTGGCTGGAGGGTCCCTACGCCTACCGCTTCGCCGAGACGGAGGTCGAGCACGATCGCCTCGACGTCGAGCGCGAGGAGGCGGTGTTCGTCCAGGCCGAGACGACCGAGGGCGATTACATCGGAGAGGTGCGGTGGGTGCAGTCCCTCGCCGGGCGCCTCGGGATCGCCGGAATCGTCGCCGGCGCGCAGCTGCACCGCGGCATCGACACGGTGACGCACCTCGAGGAGTTGGCGACGCATCCGCTCGTCGTCGGTGTACGCCACAACCTGCAGAACGATCCCGACGGCCTCGCCGTGTCGAGCGCCTTCGTGACCGGAGCGCGCGAGGTCGCCGCCCGCGGGTGGACGTTCGACGTGTGCGTGCGGGCCGCGCAGCTGCCCGACATCGCCCGCCTCGCCGGCGCCGTGCCGGAGCTGCGGATGGTGCTCGACCACCTCGGCAAGCCCGCCGTCGGCACGGCGGATGCTCCGCTCGCCCCGTCGGCGGAATGGGTGCGCGACATCGAGGAGGTGGCGAAGCATCCGGAGGCGTTCTGCAAGCTCTCGGGTCTGCCCGCCGAATCCGGGGGCGTGTGGAGCGCCGAGCAGCTCGTGCCGTTCCTCGACGCCGCCGCGGATGCCTTCGGCGTCGAGCGCCTGTTGTGGGGGAGCGACTGGCCGGTGTCGTCGATCGGCCCGGCCGAGGAGGGCGACCCGCATGCGCCGGCCGACGGCTCGGCGACGTATCAGCCGCACGCGCGGCAGCGCTGGCTCGACACGGTGGTCGAGTGGGCGGAGGCGCGCGGGCACGACGTCGACGCGATCCTGTGGGCGAACGGGCGGCGGTTCTACCGGTTGGACGACCCGCGGGTGGAGTCGGCGGATGCTCCCCGCCGTGGGTTCTTCGGGCGGCTGTTCGGGGGCTGAATCAGCGGGGCGTACGGGTTATCCACATCAATCTCCGTCCGCCGATTCTCGCCTCGCGGATTATGGGAGGCTCACCTCGTCAGTCGTGCGTGCTGGAGGGGGTCCCGTGGGGCAATGGAGTGTGGATGCCGAGGGTGTTCTCGGTGTCGTGACGGGTGTGGATACGGCGGGACCGGACTGCGAGAAAGCCCACCGCGACATCACCGATGCGGCAGACTCGGGCGCGACGCTGTCGGTGGGCGGGCGAACGGTGTTGAGCGCGGCGTGGGAAACGTTCATCGAGGACCGTGCGCTCGTGCCGGGCAAGATCATGCACACGATCGCAGCCGCGGCTGGAGCGCTGAGCGAGGCGACTTCTGCACTCGTGGCGGGCGATGAGCAGATGTCCCTCGACATCAACGCGGCTCAGCGCACGGCCGAGAGCTGGGGCATTGCTCCGCCGAGGGCTTACAACCCGTCAGGGGGTGCGAGCTGATGGCGATCTCCGAAGACACGGTCGCCGAGGTGGTGTCGCCCGCGAACGTCGAGTATCTCGACTCGCTGCTGTCCTCGGCGCAGTCGGCGCTCGATGCCGCGATGGATGTCGCGCAGGAACATTGGCTGACAGTGCCGGATGTCTTCCAGGTCGTCGGGGCGGAGGGCGTGGACTACCTGCTCGACCCGTCGTCTCGCGCGGTGCAGGAATGGGGCACCGCACTCGCATCGGCGCGGACGGCGCTGTCGGATGCCGCGACCGACACCCTCCCCGCATTGGTCACCCGGCGCACGCGACTTCTCGAGCGGATCGTCGAGGTGAACAGGCAGTCGTCGGATGCCGATGGTGCGGTGGCCCTCGCGGATGCCCAGTACTGGTCGGCGTACGGCAGCGACCCGGAGTCTTCTTCGACCACGTCGGCTCGGGAGTCGCGGACGGACGCGCTGCACAGCCAGGAGCAGGCCCGCGAGATCGTGTCGCAACTCGAGATCGATATCGAGACGTTCCGTCGTGATGTCGAAGCGGAGGAAGAGGCCATCGCGAGGAAACTGACGGGAATCAGTGGTGGCGATGAGGTTCTCGGCGCGTGGGGTGACGAGGTGCGGGTCTCGCAGACGTTTTGGGGTTTTGCCGAGCAGGCGTATCCGGGTGTGCCCCGGGAGATCTCTGATCTGTCGGAAAACCTGCGTGACTCCGTCGCGCAGGCGACTGTCGCGCGGATCAATAAGTTGAGCGTGATCGATCCGACCGCCGCGGAGGAGTGGGTCGATGCCCATCCCGAGTTCGTCTCGGCAGTCGGGTTCATCGACCCGGCAGTGGCGGCGCGTCTGTGGCAAGGGATGGCCTCGGAATCGACGCGAGCCTCAGACGACGGAGGTGAGCGCTGGGCGACGGGGCCGCTGGCTCAGCTCTTCGATATCGCGCCGTTCGCCATCGGGAACTTGAACGGGATCCTGGCGAAGGACCGCGACGAGTTCAACCGCGAAACGCTGCGGCAGACTCTCGACGATCCCGATGCATCCGCGGAGCAGCGTGCCGCGGCTGAGCAGACCCAGAAGGCGCTGGATCGCGCGCTGGCATCGTCGCCCGCGGGCACGGTCGTGCAGCTCGTCGCGTTCGAGGTTCCGTCCGACGGTGGAGAGCGCGACATGCGGGCAGCGGTCTCGGTGGGCGACCTCGACACTGCGCAGGACGTGGGAATCATGATTCCTGGCATGAACAGCAGCGTTGCGGAGTCGATCGCGGGGTTGGTGGGGAATGCCGTCAACATGCAGGAGGCGCAGGTCAACATCAGCAATCCCCGGACGACGGCGACCGTCGCGTGGATGGGATACGAGTCGCCCACGAGCGTTCCGATGGGGCGTACCTACGTCGGTGAGGAGACCTTCGCCCAGACCGGCGCAATCTCCCTCGGCCATTTCCTCGGCGGTGTCGACGCGGCCAACGCGACAGCCCAAACGACGGTGCACGCGCACTCGTACGCAACGCGAGTGGCGACCTACGCGCTGTCTTCGGGCGAGTACGGCGGGGCAGAGGTGGATCACTTGGTGCTCTATGGCTCGCCAGGGATCGCGGAGTCAGTGCGAACGGTGGACGACCTGACGGGCGTGCCGATGGGCGAAGTCTATTCGACGAAATCGCCGGGAGATCAGTACGTCGCGCCTGCGTATGGCGTCGATCGGACACTGGCGCATGTCGGACTGTCCCTGCTGACGGGCAACGTTGGCGCCTTGGGTGTCGCGGAGATGGGGGAGGCGGAGTCCGACATTCGTGGCGAGGACAACGTCGATCCGAATGACTCGGATTTCTGGGGCAAGGACGAGCGCAATGTCTTCACTTCTGACGGCGTGCTCGGGCACTCAGTGGACCAGACGGAGATTTCAGACGGGTACTGGAGCAGGGGATCGGACCCTTTAAAAGACGGGGCACTGATCTCGGCCGGAAGAGGGGGTGAGGCGCGATGAAGAGAGGCAAGCAGGCGATCATGGTGCCGTTGATTCTGATCTTGATCGCACTCACCACATCAGGTTGTGGGTTGATCGGAGCGAATCAGATGAACAGTGATGTGGCGCGGGAGCAGCTGGATTCTGCAGTTGAGGCCGTGCAGACGGTCGTCGGAGAGCACTGGGAGGTCGAGGTTGCCCCGGTCATCTCGAGTTGCTCTCGAACCCATGGTCAGTGGGTGGGGACGTGGACCGCAACGACTGCGGAGGATCGCGCCTCGTCATATGACTCGGTAATGGGCGCGCTCAGCGACCTCGGGTTCACCACTCGGATTCTCGGTCCCAACTCCACGACGCCCTCGGTCGGGGCTCAGTCATCCGATGGCTTCGGAGCCGAGTTCGTCATCCTCAATGACGGAGAAACCATCAGATTGAACGTCGGGTCGGATTGTTTCGTCGAATAGAGGACGGGGCATTCAATGTCTTCGAGTCGGACGGTGTTCTGGGGCACTCGGCAGACAAGACTTCAGATTCGGACGGCTATTGGAGTCGGGGATCCGACTCGATCGACGATGGTGCGCTGATCGCGGTAGGACGGGGGGGCGAAGTCGAATGAGGGGGCGGGGTGTATACACGGCGAGGTTGTCCGGTGTGCTTGCGGCAATGGTTCTGATCTTGGGGACGTTTGGTTGCGCCGGCGCGGATGGGAATGAGATGAATTCGAACAAAGCGCGAGAGCAGTTAGAACTCGTGGCGGAGGCGGTGCAGTCGGCTACGGGCGCGGAATGGGAGTCCGTGACCGAGGTAGGGCCGTTGGATTGCTCCTCTGAGCTTGAGCAACTGGCTGCGTCCTGGAAGGCAACGGCCACGGTAGACCGTGAGGCGGCGTACTCGGCGGTACGTGAAGCTCTCGAGCATGTTGGGTTCTCGACGTACGTGATCGCAGCGAGCTCGACAACACCCTCGATCGGATCTCAAACAGGCGAGGGGTTTGGGCTGGCGTTCTCGTATCCGATCGAGGGAGGCCCACTGTATCTATCTGTGGGGAGCGACTGCTTCCCACTTGAGGAGTGGCCGGATGAGGAGGGCTAACTCGGCCGCGATCGGCTCCTCCGACATCGCAACTCTCGCGATCGGCGTCCTCAGCTCGAACGTCTCGCTTTTCGGCCGGTTTCTTGGACGGCCCAGAGGGGAAGAAGCCAGATGAATTCTGCAATGAAAACACGCTGGCTTGCCGTGGCGGCCCTGTTGCTGAGCCTCCACGCGCTGACGGCTTGTGGGTCACCCGGAAGGAACGAGATGACCAGCGAAGAGGCGCGAGAGCAACTGTCAACGGCTGTGGATGTGGTCAAGACTGCGACCGGGCAAGGGTGGGTTGTCGACATAGAACCGACCCTCCTTGGATGCTCCCGAGCGCATAGCCAATGGACCACGAGTTGGAGCGGTTCGCCGACAACGGACCGCGATTCGTCGTACGCGTCTGTGCGCGAAGCTCTTGAAGAGGCCGGATTCGCGACTTGCATCAATGGAGAGCACACGACGACCCCGGTTCTGTCGGCGCAGGCTGCCGATGGTTTCGGCCTTGACTATTCGCAACCGATCGAGGGTGGGCCCGTCGGATTCAACGTGAGTAGTGGTTGCTTTCCTGAAGGCGAATGAACACTCTCGATGGCCAACAGGCGGTGGACAGAGGAACTCCAATAAGCGCACAATCTGGGCACCTCGCGAGGCGATGGCTTGCGTCCGCGGCAACGGTGCTGGTTCTCGGGCTGATCGGCTGTGCGCACATCGAAGGGAATGAAATGAACTCCGACAAGGCCCGAGAGCAATTGACAGTGGCGGCCGAGGCAGTGCAGTCGGCGACAGGTGCGGACTGGGAGCCCATGACCGACGTGGGTCCGATCGGCTGTTCGCCCGGTCTTGAGCGGATGAAGGCGTCCTGGAAAGGCGTTGCAACGGCAGATCGTGATGCGGGATACGCGGCTGTCCGTGAGGCTCTGGAGGAAGTCGGGTTCGAGACGCGCATTCTCGGCCCGAACTCCACGACACCTGCCGTGGCGTCTCAAACGGTCGACGGTTTCGGACTCGACTTCGCGTACCCGACCGAAGGCGGGCCGCTGTACCTCTACGTGAGCAGCGATTGCTTCCCGCTCGAGGAATGGCCGGATGAAGAAGATTGAGCAGACGGCGACGCGCACGCTCTCGGTAACAGCGATCGGACTCGCCCTCGTCTTCACCGGGTGCAGCACCGACAAAGACGCCGCCATGAACTCGACGAAGGCTCGTGATCAGTTGGACATCGCGGTGGAAGCCGTGCAGTCGGCGACAGGGGAGGACTGGGTGCTCGAAGTAGCGCCCGGGCCGATCGGTTGTTCTACTCCCGGTCTCGAGCACCTGACTACCTCGTGGAAGGCGACGGCGACGGTAGATCGTGATGCGGCGTACACGGCGGTGCGCGAGGCCCTGGAAGACGTCGGGTTCGAGACTCGGGTTCTCGGACCGGACTCCAGGACTCCCACTGTCGCATCCCAGACCGGAGAAGGATTCGGGTTGGACTTCGCCTACCCGATCGAAGGCGGGCCCGTTTATCTGCACATAGGAAGCGACTGCTTCCCCCTGGAGGAGTGGCCGAGCGACGAACCGGACGACTCCGGGCCCTGACCCGCATACACAGCGAAGGAGATCTCACCTCCCGCAGGAGCATCCGAACCATCTGCTCCTGCGCAACGCGAGATCTCCTCCGTGACGTGCGACGTGCGACGTGCGACCCGCGACTACTCCGACCGCAGGCGCAGCTGCGCCATGCCGCCGTCGACCTCGATGAACGTGCCGGTCGTCGAACCGGCCGCCGGCGAGACGAGGTAGGCGACGGCCGCCGCGACCTCGGCCGGGCTCACGAGTCGGCCGTGCGGCTGGCGGGCTTCGAGGGCCGCGCGCTCGGCGTCGGGATCGGATGCCGCGCCCAGCAGTCGCCCGACCCAGGGAGTGTCGGCGGTGCCGGGGTTGACGGCGTTCACGCGGATGCCTTCGCGCAGGTGATCCGCCGCCATCGCGCGCGTGAGCGCCGAGACGGCGCCCTTCGATGCGGTGTACAGCGCGCGCTGGGGGAGCCCGGTGGTGGAGGCGATGGATGCCGTGTTGCAGACCGCCGCGGCCGGCGACTCGCGCAGCCAGGGCAGAGCGGCCGAGGTCACGCGGGCGATGCCGGTGACGTTGATCGACAGCACGCGGGCCCACTCGTCGTCGTCATTGGCGGTGATGTCGCCGGTCGCGCCGATACCGGCGTTGTTGACGACGATGTCGAGGCGTCCGAACTTCTCGCCGACGGCGGCGATCGCCGCATCGACGCTCGCCCGGTCGGAGATGTCGGCCGTGAACGCGGCGAAACGGGCATCCGCTCCCGAGGTGTCGCGGTCCAGGATCGCGACCTGCGCGCCATCCTCGTGCAGCCGCGCAGCGATCGCCGCGCCGATGCCCGAGGCGCCGCCGGTGACGATCGCGACCAGGCCGTCGAGTGCGCCGCTCACTTCGCCGCCTCCCAGGCCACGAACTCCTGGCGCTGGTGGCCCAGGCCGTCGATCTCGACCTCGACCACGTCGCCCGGGGCGATGTAGGGGAAGTTGCCCGAGAGCGCGACGCCCTGCGGGGTGCCGGTGAGGATGAGGTCGCCCGGCTCGAGGGTCACGTACTGCGACAGGTGGTGCACGATGTGCTCGACCGAGAAGATCATGTCGCTCGTGTTCGAGTCCTGACGCGGCTCGCCGTTGACGAAGCTGCGCAGACCGAGCGCGTGGTGGTCGACCTCGTCGGGGGTGACGAGCCACGGGCCGGTCGGGTTGAAGCCCGCCGCGATCTTGCCCTTCGACCACTGGCCGCCCGAGACGGCCATCTGGAAGTCGCGCTCCGAGACGTCGTTCGCGAGCACGAAGCCGGCGACGTGGGCCATCGACTCCTCCGGCGAGTCGAGGTACGCGGCGCGGGTGCCGATGACGATGCCGAGCTCGACCTCCCAGTCGGTCTTGCTGCTGCCGCGGGGGATCGTGACGGTGTCGTTCGGGCCGACCACGGTGTTCGGGGTCTTCAGGAACAGGATCGGGATGGTCGGCGGTTCGGAGCCGGACTCGGCGGCGTGCGCGGCGTAGTTCATGCCGATGCAGATCACCGCGCTCGGACGCGCGATGGGCGCGCCGATGCGGAGGGCCGCGGCATCCTCGAGTTCGGGGAGTTCGCCGGCGTCGCGGGCGGCGGCGACGCGGGAGACGAAGTCGCTTTCGAGGAAGTCACCGTTCACATCGGATGTCACCGAGCGGAGGTCGAGGTAGCGATCACCCTCGACGAGGACGGGGATCTCTGTACCTGGGGTGCCGAGCCGCGCGAACTTCATGATTCTCCTGATCCTTCGGGTGGCCGCCCAGTGACGGCCGTCGTCGTTGACAGTATAGACATCGGATGTTTACACTCCAAGGGATTGCATGGGATTTCTCCATGCCCCGAGAGGAACCGTACCCGTGAGCCGTATCGTCGCACTCGACACCACCGACATCCGCTTCCCCACATCGCTCAGCCTCGACGGCTCCGACGCGATGAACCCCGACCCCGACTACTCGGCCGCGTACGTGGTCGTGCGCACCGATGCCGAGGACGGCATCGAGGGCCATGCGTTCGTGTTCACCATCGGCCGCGGCAACGACGTGCAGGTCGCGGCGATCGACGCGCTCGCGGGGCATCTCGTCGGACGCGAGATCGAACCGCTGCTCGACGACATGGGCGGAACCTTCCGCGAGATCATCGGCGACTCGCAGCTGCGCTGGCTCGGTCCGGAGAAGGGCGTCATGCACATGGCCATCGGCGCCGCGATCAACGCGCTGTGGGACATCAAGGCCAAGCGCGCGGGGATGCCCCTCTGGCAGCTGCTCGCCCGGATGACGCCCGAGGAGCTCGTCGACCTCGTCGACTTCCGCTACCTCACCAACGCCCTCACGCGCGACGAGGCCCTCGAGATCCTCCGTGCCGCCGAGCCCGGCCGCATCGAACGCGAGCGCGAGCTGCTCGCCACCGGCTACCCGGGATACACGACCAGCCCCGGCTGGCTCGGCTACTCGGACGAGAAGCTCGAGCGTCTCGCCCGCGAGGCCATGGCCGACGGCTTCACCCAGATCAAGCTCAAGGTCGGCGCCGACCTCGACGACGACATCCGCCGCTTCCGCAAGGCCCGCGAGGTGTGCGGCCCCGACTTCCCCATCGCGATCGACGCGAACCAGCGCTGGGAGGTGTCGGAGGCGATCGAGTGGGTGAACGCGCTCGCCGAGTTCCACCCCGCCTGGATCGAGGAGCCCACCAGTCCCGACGACATCCTCGGCCACGCCGAGATCGCCCGCGGCGTCGCCCCGATCCGGGTCGCCACCGGCGAGCACGCGCAGAACCGCATGATCTTCAAGCAGCTGCTGCAGGCCGACGCGATCTCGGTGATGCAGATCGACGCCGTACGCGTCGCCGGCGTCAACGAGAACATCGCCAACCTGCTGCTCGCCGCCAAGTTCGGGGTCCCCGTCTGCCCGCACGCCGGCGGAGTGGGGCTCTGCGAGGCCGTGCAGCACCTGTCGATGTTCGACTTCGTCGCCGTCACCGGCACTCGCGAAGGCCGGATGATCGAGTTCGTCGACCACCTGCACGAGCACTTCGTCGTACCCACCGACATCCAGGGCGGGTCGTACATGGCACCCACCGCACCCGGGTCGGGCATGGAGATGAAGGCCGACAGCATCCGCACCTACACGTGGACCGGCGCGCATGTCCTCGCCTGATCGCGTGATCGACATCCCCGCCCTCGGCTACGGTGCGGCGAACGTCGGCAACCTCTTCCGCGCGCTGAGCGACGACGACGCCTGGGCGGTGCTGGATGCCGCGTGGGAGAGCGGCATCCGCTACTACGACACCGCCCCGCACTACGGCCTCGGCCTGTCGGAGCGGCGCCTCGGCGCCTTCCTGCAGACGAAGCCCCGCGACGAGTTCGTGCTGTCGACCAAGGCCGGACGACTCCTGCGCCCGAACCCCGAGCACACGGGCGGCCTCGACACGGCCAACGACTTCCACGTGCCCGACGACCTCCAGCGGGTGTGGGACTTCTCGGCCGACGGCATCCAGCGGAGCCTCGATGAA
This sequence comes from Microbacterium galbinum, assembly GCF_023101185.1. Taxonomy (GTDB): domain Bacteria; phylum Actinomycetota; class Actinomycetes; order Actinomycetales; family Microbacteriaceae; genus Microbacterium; species Microbacterium galbinum. The sequence goes on along the minus strand of NZ_CP078077.1, from coordinate 889,786 downwards.
TCGCGCGAGCGCCTCGGTATTGAGCGCATCGACCTGCTGTACCTGCACGACCCGGAGCGGCACGACCTCGACCTCGCGCTCGCCGAGGCTCTGCCCGCGATGGAGCAGCTGCGCGCCGACGGACAGGTGGCGGCGATCGGCATCGGATCGATGGTGTCGGATGCCTTGGCGGCCGCCGTGCGCTCCGCCGACCTCGACCTCATCATGGTCGCGGGGCGGTACACGCTGCTCGAGCAGCCCGCCGCCGCCGACGTGCTGCCGGCGTGCCGGGAGACCGGAACGGGGATCGTCGCGGCATCCGTCTTCAACTCCGGACTGCTCGCGGCGAGCGAACCGCGCCGCGACGGCCGGTACGAGTACGGTCAGCTGCCCGACGACCTGTGGGATCGCCTCGTGCGCATCGCCGCGGTCTGCGCCGACCACGACGTGCCGCTGCCGGCCGCCGCGATCCAGTTCCCGCTGCAGGCGGCCGAGGTGCGCTCGGTCGTCGTGGGTGGCAGCCGCCCCGCGCAGCTCGAGCAGAACGCCGAGTACGCCGCGCTGGCGATCCCCGCCGAGCTCTGGCAGAACCTGGCCGCCGAGGGGCTCATCCCGGCGCGCTGACCGCTGCTGCCCCGTGGCCGTAGAGACCCGTGGCCGCGCGGACCCGAACCGCGCGGCCACGCAACACCCCGACCGAAGGAACCCCGTGCTCGAAGGCATCCATCCCCTGCTCACCGGTGAACTGTTGCTGCACCTCGATCGGATGGGGCACTCCGATTCGGTCGTGATCGCCGACGCGCACTTCCCCGCCTGGGGGCTCGGCGCACGGGTGGTCGACCTGCCCGGAACGACCACGCCCGAGGTCGTCGCGGCGATCCGCACCGTGCTGCCGCTCGACGACGCCCCCGGCCTCGACCTGATGACCTCGGCCGATGGCGAGGTGCTCGAGGTGCAGCGCGAGCTGATGGTCGCCGCGGGTACCGAGCGCGAGACCACGCGGTTCGTCGAGCGCTTCGCGTACTACGAGGTCGCGGCATCCGCGTATCTGATGGTGCGCACGGGCGAGACGCGCAAATACGGCAACGCGCTGCTGCGCAAGGGCGTCGTCGGGCACGCGTCGGCCTGAGATCTCGGGCGCTCGCGGTTCATAACTCCGGAGATTCGGGGAGGGGAAGCCCGGAATGGGTCGATCCGGTGGCACCCGGACGCACTTCTCCGGATCTCTGCGCGCGACAACGCGTACCCAACTCAGGACGAACGGGCCGAAGCGGGCCGAATCGCCCCGCAAGCGGGGGTTCCGGGCAGTTTTTCCTGAGTTAGGTACGCCCGGCAGCTGGCAAACGCCCGACGGTCGACTCGCGCACCACGAGCTCGGCGGCGAACGGCGTCATAGCGGGCGGCGGAGCGGCGGGGTCCGCGAGCTGCTGCAGCAGCACCGCCCCCGCAGCGCGACCGATGTCGTAGCCGGGCTGCCGCACGCTCGTGAGCGGCACCACACCCTGATGCGCCTGGGCGACATCGTCGAAGCCGATGATCGCGACGTCGTCGGGCACGCGGATGCCGTGGCGCACGAGCTGCGTGAGCACCCCGAGCGCGACCATGTCGTTCGCGGCGAAGATCGCGTCGGGCAGCTCGGCGGAGGGGAGGGCCGCGATGCGCGCCCCCGCGGTCATGCCGTCATCGGTGGTGAGGTGATCGACGTCGATCACCTCGATCGCAGCATCCGTCGCCTCGACCGCCTGGCGGAGTCCGGCGAGGCGGTCGTTCGACTGGCTGACGGTCGGGCTGCCGAGGAACATCACCCGTCGGCGTCCGATCGAGAGCAGGTGCTCGCCCGCGAGGCGGCCGCCGCCGACATCGTCGAAGAGCACCGAGGCGACCTTCGTGGAGGGCGGTATGGGGCCGACGACGACCGAGCGGATCCCGCGATCGGCGAGCGTCTCGAGCCGCGGCACGACATCGCCGAAGGGGTAGATGATGATGCCCTGCACGCGGTGCGCCTCGAACATGTCGAGGTTGCGGCTTTCCTGCGCGCCGTCGCGGTTGCTGTTGCTGAAGAACAGCGACCAGCCGGCCTCACGGGTGATGTCTTCGACGCCGCGGGACAGCTCGTGGAAGTAGGGGAGCCACGCGTCGAGCAGGATCAGGGCGAGCGCGGTGCTCGACCCCGCGCGCAGTTGGCGGGCCGACTCGTTGGGCACGTAGCCGAGCTCCTCGATGGCCGCCCGCACCTTCTCACGGCTGGAGGCCCGGAGCACGTGCGGGTGGTTGAGGTAGTTCGACACCGTCGACGACGAGACGCCGGCGAGGGCGGCGACGTCTTTGACGCTCGCGGGCATCGATCCTCCGTGATCACCGTGCGGCGCACCGTGCGCCGATAGGTGGCATCAGCGTAACCGACGTTATTGGCACGTTACAAGAAAGTTCTTGACATCGATCGGGCGCGGCGCATAGCGTGACCTGCACATCGCTTTGGCACGTGCCAATCGATGGAGGCGACGGTGCCGCACACCCGCCTCCGAGGGATCGCATGAACATCGGCTGTCACGGGCTCGTCTGGACCGGGAACTTCGATGCCGACGGCATCCGTCTGTCGGTCGAGAAGACCAAGGAGGCCGGCTTCGACCTGATCGAGTTCCCCCTCATGGATCCGTTCTCGTTCGACGTCGCCGCCGCGAAAGACGCTCTGGAAGAGCACGATCTCGCCGTCAGCGCCTCGCTCGGCCTGTCGGAGGCGACCGATGTGACGAGCTCCAACCCGGCGATCGTCGCCGCGGGCGAGGCCCTGCTGCTCCGCGCCGTCGACGTGCTCGCCGACCTCGGCGGCACCCACTTCTGCGGTGTCATCTACAGCGCCATGAAGAAGTACATGGAGCCGGTCACTCCCGAGGGGCTCGAGAGCAGCCGCCGCGCGATCGCGAAGGTCTCCGACCACGCCGCCGAGCGCGGCGTCTCGGTCGCCCTCGAGGTCGTCAACCGCTACGAGACGAACGTGCTGAACACCGCGCGCCAGGCGATCGACTTCGTCGGCCGGATCGACCGACCGAACCTCGGCATCCACCTCGACACGTACCACATGAACATCGAGGAGTCGGATATGTTCGCGCCGGTGCTCGACGCCGCTCCGCAGCTGCAGTACGTGCACATCGGCGAGAGCCATCGCGGCTACCTCGGCACCGGATCGGTCGACTTCGACACGTTCTTCAAGGCGCTGGGGCGCATCGGTTACGACGGCCCGATCGTGTTCGAGTCGTTCTCGTCGGCGGTCGTCGCGCCCGATCTGAGCCGGATGCTGGGGATCTGGCGCAATCTGTGGACCGACAACGTCGAGCTGGGCGCGCACGCGAACGCGTTCATCCGCGACAAGCTCATCGCGGTCGACTCGATCCGGCTGCACTAGCCGGATCGCTCGGGCGGGGAAGCTGTGACCAAGTTGTTATTACAGGTCTTCCCCTCCCGAACTTCATTAGATACATTTAGGTACAACTTGCGCGGGAGACCGCGGAGCGTCAGAATTGATCCGATGTTTAACCCCATCGGGTGAACGCAGCAACGAAGCAGCAGTGAACAAGAACCTTCAAGGAAGCAGGTGAGGCACGTGAGTGATCCCATCCTCAAAGTGGAGGGCATCAGCAAGGGATTCCCCGGTGTCCAGGCGCTCAAGGACGTGCATCTCGAGGTGCGCGCCGGGGAGGTTCTCGTCCTCGTCGGAGAGAACGGCGCCGGCAAGTCGACCCTCATGAAGATCCTCTCCGGGATCTACGCCAAGGACGAGGGCACGATCGTGTTCGAGGGCCGGGAGGTCGAGCTCACGAGCCCGCTCCAGGCGCAGGAGCTCGGCATCACGATCATCCACCAGGAGCTCAACATGATGCCCGACCTCACGGTCGCGCAGAACATCTTCGTCGGGCGCGAGCCGCGCACGGGTCCGTTCCTGTCGGAGCGCAAGCTCAACCAGCAGACGGCCGAGCTGCTCCAGCGGCTCAACATCCACCTCGACCCGAAGGCCCGCGTCGGCGACCTGACCGTGGCCGAGCAGCAGATGGTCGAGATCGCCAAGGCCCTCTCGTTCAACGCCAAGGTGCTCATCATGGACGAGCCCACCTCGGCGCTCACCGACTCCGAGGTCGAGACGCTGTTCGTGCTGATCGAGCAGCTCAAGGCATCCGGCACCGGCATCGTCTACATCTCGCACCGCATGGACGAGCTGCGCCGCCTCGCCGACCGCGTCAGCGTGCTGCGCGACGGTGCATACATCGGATCACTCGACAAGGCCGAGGTCAGCATCCCGAAGATCATCGAGATGATGGTCGGACGCGCGATCGACGAGGGCACCCGCCCCACCGCCCGCGATCACATCAACGACCCGGTCGTGCTCGAGGTGCAGGACCTGTCGACCAAGAGCCTGCTCAAGGACATCTCGTTCCAGCTGCACAAGGGCGAGATCCTCGGGTTCGCCGGTCTCATGGGCGCGGGGCGCACCGAGACCGCTCGCGCGATCATCGGTGCCGACCCCAGCGACGGCGGGACGGTGACCATCTCGGGTCGGCCGGCGAAGATCGGGCAGCCCGCGGATGCCGTCAAGCACGGCGTCGGCTACCTCTCGGAGGACCGCAAGCTCCTCGGGCTCATGCTCGAACAGGACGTCACCTTCAACACCGTGCTCGCCTCGCTCGGCTCCTACGCCAACGGGATCGGCTGGATGGGCGACGGCAAGGCGAAGAACCGCACCAAGGAGTACGTCCAGCAACTGCGGGTCAAGACGCCCTCGGTCAACCAGGTCGTCAAGCTGCTCTCGGGCGGCAACCAGCAGAAGGTCGTCATCGCCCGGTGGCTGATGCGCGACTGCGACATCCTCATCTTCGACGAGCCGACCCGCGGCATCGACGTCGGAGCGAAGGAAGAGATCTACCGCCTGATGCAGCAGCTCGCTGACCAGGGAAAGTCCATCATCGTCATCTCGTCGGAACTGCCCGAGATCCTCCGCGTCGCGAACCGCATCGCCGTGTTCGCGAACGGCCGGATCACCGGGACGCTCCGCAACGAGGAAGCCAGCCAGGAGAAGATCATGCAACTCGCAGCCCATGGGGAGGAAGACCGATGAGCACCCCGCAGAACGGGTCGTCGACGACGACGATCATCCAGACCGCCGTCAACGAGAACACCGACAAGCGCGACATCGGCGGCTTCCTCCGACGCCAGGTGCAGCAGTCGCTGGCGTTCGGCACGCTCGTCGTGCTGTTCATCTTCTTCTCGGTCGCCAGCCCGAACTTCCTCACCTGGAGCAACGTCTCCGGCATCCTGCTCTCGACCGCGGTCATCGGCATCCTCGCCCTCGGCACCACGTTCGTGATCATCACCGGCGGCATCGACCTGTCGCTCGGTACCGGCATGGCGCTCTGCTCGGTCATGACCGGTGTCTTCATCACCAACATGGGGCTGCCGGTGTTCGTCGGCGTCATCGGCGGTATCGCCACCGGTGTGCTGATGGGCCTCGTCAACGGCGTGAACATCACGTTCCTGCGGCTGCCCCCGTTCATCGCGACCCTCGCGATGATGATGATCGCCGGTGGCCTCGCGCTCGTGATCTCGGGCGTCGCGCCGATCTACTTCTCGTCGTCCGCTCCGGACTTCAAGCAGATCGCCCTCGGCACCCTCATCCCGGGCCTCCCGAACGCCGTGCTCATCACGCTCGTGCTCGCGGTCATCGCGTACCTCGTGCTGTCGAAGACGCTGCTCGGCCGCTACACCTTCGCGATCGGCTCGAACGAAGAGGCCACCCGCCTCTCGGGCGTCAACACGCGCCGCTGGACGATCTTCGTCTACATGTTCGCCGGAGCGTTCACCGGCATCGCCGGCGTCATCATCGCCTCGCGCCTCGACTCGGCCCAGCCGCAGATCGGTACGGGCTACGAGCTGCAGGCGATCGCGGCCGTCATCATCGGCGGCACCTCGCTGCTCGGCGGACGCGGCTCGATCCTCGGCACCGTGATCGGTGCGCTCATCATGAGCGTGCTCGTCAACGGCCTCCGGATCATGTCGATCCAGTCCGAGTGGCAGAACATCGTCGTCGGCGTCGTGATCCTGATCGCGGTGTTCTTCGACTCCCTGCGCAACCGCGCACGCACCTGACCCCGGAGGCGGCGCTGTGCCCGCCGCCTCCGATCGGCGACCCGGCCGACACCGCGGAGCGATCCGCACCGGCACACCGCACCACGAATGTCCCACTCCGGCTCCCGGGCCGGCACACACACAAACAACGGAGTTTCCATGAAGTTCGGAAAGAAGGCCGCGTTCGCGGCTCTGATCGCCTCGGCGGCGATCGTCGTGGCAGGCTGCTCGAGCAACGCGGGCGGCGGCGACGCCGGTGGCGACGCCGGCAGTGGTGACGAGATGTACATCGCCCTCGTCTCGAAGGGCTTCCAGCACCAGTTCTGGCAGGCCGTCAAGAAGGGCGCGGAGGAGAAGGCCGCCGAGCTCGGCGTCACCATCACCTTCGAGGGCCCCGCCGCCGAGACCGAGGTCGACGCGCAGCTGCAGATGCTGCAGACCGCCATCGACAAGAAGCCGGCCGCGATCGCGTACGCAGCCCTCGACCCCGAGGCCTGCGTGCCCTACCTCGACAAGGCCAAGGCCGCCGACATCCCCGTCGTGTACTTCGACGCACCGTGCGACGGCGACGTGGGCCTGAGCCTCGCCGCGACCGACAGCAAGGTCGCCGGAGCCCTGGCGGCCGAGCACATGGCCGAGCTCATCGGCGGTGAGGGCGAGGTCGCCATCGTCGGCCACTCGCAGATCAACTCGACCGGTGTCGAGCGTCGTGACGGCTTCGTCGAGAAGATCGAGTCGGACTACCCCGACATCGAGATCGTCGACATCCAGTACGGCGACGGCGACCACCTGAAGTCGGCCGACATCGCCAAGGCAATGATCGCCGCGCACCCCGACCTCAAGGGCATCTACGGCACCAACGAGGGCTCCGCCATCGGCGTCGTGAACGCGGTCAACGAGCTCGGCCTCGAGAAGGGCAAGCTCACCATCGTCGGATTCGACTCCGGTGCGGCCCAGATCAACGCGATCAAGGACGGCACGATGGCCGGCGCCATCACGCAGGACCCGATCGGCATCGGTGCGCAGGTCGTGCAGGCCGCGTACGACGCCGCCAACGGCGAGACGGTCGACGAGTTCTACGACACGGGTTCGTACTGGTACGACAAGACGAACCTCGAGGACGACAAGATCGCCGCGGTTCTCTACCAGTGATCTGATCTCCGGATCGAGAGGCCCCTCGCCTTCGGGTGGGGGGCCTCTTCGCGTGCCGAGGAGGGACGCTTCGACAGGCTCAGCGACCCAGTTCCGGAGGGAAGCACGGATGTACTGGGTCCCTGAGCCTGTCGAAGGGCCCTCCCTGCGGCATCCGTTCGGGAGGAGATCTCGCGTTCGGGAGGACCGGAGGAGCGGATGCTTCCTGCGGAAGGCGAGTTCTCCTCCGTTGTTGCGCGTGCGGGACGCTTCGACAGGCTCAGCGACCCAGTTTCGGAGCGATGCACGGAGATTCTGGGTCCCTGAGCCTGTCGAAGGGCCCCGCCACGAAGAGAGCCCCGGACGCCGGAAAGGCCCGGTATCCGAGGGGGACACACCGGGCCTTTCCCAACCGGAGAGAGGGGGGGATCCTCCGGTTGCATCCGCCGTCAGAGACGGCGGAGGAATGTGAGCTGCGAAGAGGGTTCCACGATCAGTTCCTGCAGCGCCGCATTGAACGGCACACCGGCCGGGGCCGAGATGTGCGCCTGGAACGCTGCGTGATCGCGATAGACCTCGTACACGAAGAAGCGATCGGGATCGTCGACGAGTCGCGTGGCATCGAAGACCACGTTACCTGTTTCTGCTTGTACTTCCACGGAAAACTCGCGCAGAAGTTCGGCGACGCGATCGCCCTCGCCGGGGCGGGCGGTGAAGGTGGCGTGCAGGATGGTGGGTTCGGATTCGGATGCGGATGCGTCGGACAACGGTGTCTCCAGAGGTCGGTCGGTTCAGCGCGAGAGTGTGAGCAGGCGGGCGGGGTTGGCGACGAGCATCCGATCCACGGCCTCGTCTCCGATGAGGGCGCGCAGGCGCGGCACGTAGCGTTCGCCGAGGTAGGCGAGTCCGGGCATCCCGCCGTAGGCGAGGTAGCGGGTGCGGCGCGCGACGTCGCCGCCGAGCAGCACCCGGTCGCCGGCGCCGCGTTCGACGACCGCGGCGGTGAGGGCGAGCAGCTCGGCATCCGATCGCGTGCGCGGCCGGGCCATGCCGTCGTAACCGAGGTACGCGCCGCGCTCGGCGAGCGAGGCGTGCAGGCCCGGGTCGGGATCGCGGTCGGCGTGCGCGAGCACGATCCGATCGGATGCCGCGCCCGCGGCCGCGAGCAGATCAAGCACCTCGTGGGCCGCCGTGCAGAACTCGAGGTGCACCATGATCGGCGCCCCGGTCTCGCGATGCGCGGCCGCGAGGGCGTCGAGGGTCGTGCGCTCGAAGTCGCTGATGCGCCAGTAGTCGATGCCGCCCTTGAGGAGTCCGGCGCGCACCGGGGCTCCGTCGGGGGCGTGCGCGGTGCGCAAGGTCGGCGAGGTGAGGACCTCGGCGTCGTCGACCGGCATCCCGTCCACGATGTCGCGCACGAACAGCGCGGTCAGGGCGTCGACGCCCCAGGTGCGGGTGGGGTGCTCTGGGGCATAGTGCGCCTCGCGGTGGCGCCCGGTCGTGGTGACGATGTGCAGTCCGGTCGCGGCGCTGATGCGTGCGACGGCCTCGGGGTCGCGTCCGATCCCGAACGGGGTCGCGTCGACCATCGCGGCGAACCCGCTGTCGCGCAGACCCTCGGCCTCGGCGCCCGAGAGCGCCTCGTCGTCGAGCTCGTCGCCGGGCAGCAGCGGACTCACCTGGAACAGGTGCTCGTGATAGTTCGTCGCCCCGAGCAGCGCCGGGTCGATGTCGCCGAGGACCGTGCGGATCATCGGCGCGCGAACTCCGCCGCCTGGGCGAGCTGCTCGACGATCTCGGGAGTCAGATCGAGTTCGAACACGTCGGCGACCACCTGCGACCAGCCGTGGATGAAGTAGCGCCAGCCGTCGACGACGACGAGCGACCGCGCCTGCTCTTGAGCGCGGGCCTGGTGCAGGAACTCGAGCGATCCGCGGTAGTTGAACTCCCACACGTACGCGTCCTCGGGAAAGACGACGTCGTCGGGCAGGGGCGAGCCGGGCCGATCCTTGCCGAGCCCGGTGGCGTTCACGATCACGGAGCCCGCCGGTGCCGCCGCCACCAGGGCCGCGGCCTCGGCGGGCGAGTCGGTGCGCACGTAACGGATCAGTCCCTCCGCCGTGCCGTGCTGCGCGTGCACGGCGCGCAGGTGCTCCAGCGCCTCGTCGCTGCGCGCCGTCACGGTCACCCGCGTCGGGGCATCCGCTCGTTCGGCGAGGGCCCAGCTGAGCGCCGTGCCCGATCCTCCGGCACCGAGGATGACGACCTCGGCTCCCGTGCGGGCGAAGTGATCGGCGGGCAGGAAGTCGTTCAGGGCGAGGTCGACGGTGATCGGGTCCTTCGCGCGGCCGATGAGGCGGTCGCCGCGCTTCGAGATGCTCGAGATCTCGCTGCACGAGACCGCGAACGGGTCGAGTTCGTCGAAGAGATCGGATGCCGCGGCGTACACGTTCATCTTGTGGGTCGTGACGAGCGCTCCTCGGTGGTTCGGGTCGTCGCGGATCTGCTCGACCATCGCGACGTACTGCGCGGGCGTGGCGTCCATCGGGAGGTCGTGCCCGACCAGCTCGCGGGTCGGGAGGCCCAGCACATCGGCCCAGCGGGGGAACACCTGCATGATCGACGACGATCCGGTGCTCACGCCGACGAAGCCCATGTATCCGGCGCCGGTATCCGCGTCGACGGGGAGGGAAGCGGGAAGGGAGGTGGTCATCGGGTTCTCCTACGGGGCGGTCACGGGGAAGCGGGGTTCGGAGCCCTTCAGCACGGCGATCACGTCGTCGAGCGAGAGGGAGCCCATGTTGTCGACGGCCTGGGTCGTCTGGGCGCCGAGGTGCGGGGTGACGATCACCCGATCGGCGAGGGCATCGGCGAGCAGGGGGCTGTTCTTCGCAGCCGTGTCGCCGTCGAGGGTGTCGGCCGCGTAGCCGGCGAGGATGCCGTCGTGCAGGGCGTCGGCGACCGCGGCCTCGTCGATCAGGTCGCCGCGGGCGGTGTTGACGATGACGCTGCCGCGACGCATGCGGGCGAGTCGACCGGCATCGACGAGCAGCTGGCCGCCCGGCGCGTGCAGCGAGATCAGATCGGCCGTCTCGAACAGCTCGTCGAGCCCCGTGGGCACGGCGCCCGCGGCGCGCACGACCTCGGCGGGGAGGAACGGGTCGGCGGCGAGGATGCGGCTTCCGAATCCGCTCAACCGCTTCGCGACCCCCTGGCCGATGCGACCGAAGCCCACGATCCCCACGGTCGCCGCTCCCAGCTCACGGCCCCGGCGCACTCCCCAGTCGCCCGCCCGCACCCGGCGATCGCCGTCGGGCACGAACCGCAGGGAGGCGAGCATCAGGCCGACCGCGTGATCGGCGACGGCATCCGCATTCGCGCCGGGAGTGTTCGACACCGGGATGCCGCGGCTCCGGGCCGCGGCCAGATCGACCGCCTCGGTGCCGACGCCGTAGCGCGCGATGATCTTGAGCCTCGGCGCCGCGGCGAGATGCGCGCCGGTCACGGGGCCGGTGCCGGCGATCCAGGCATCCGCCCCGTGCAGCAGCACGCGCAGCTCGTCGAGGTCGTGGTGCGCGGGGCCGCGGAGGATGCGGTGCCCGGCGACCGCCGCCCGCTCGACCAGGTCGACGTCGCCGTCGGAGAACGAACGGCTGGTGACGAGGATGACGCCCATCAGTTCGTCGTTTCGACGCTCGGTCGCCCGGCGAACCAGGGGGCGAGGGCCGTGTACGCCTCGGTGAAGCGCGCGTGGCGCTGGGCGTAGACCGCGTGGCGGGCGGGGTCGGGCGTGAACTCGGCGGTGACCTCGCTGAGCGCGCGGGCGGCCGAGAAGTCGGCGAGGCCGAGGCCGACGGCACCCGTGACCGCGGCGCCGAGGCTGTTCGCCTCTTCGACGATGGTGCGACGGCGCACAGGCACGCCCCATACATCGGCGAGCACCGAGAGGTACACATCGCTCTGCGCGCCGCCGCCGACCGCGTCGATGCGGTCGATCGTGGCGCCCGAGGCGCGGAACGCCTGGATGCACGTGAGCAGGTTGAACGCGGTGCCCTCGAGCACCGAGCGCACGAGGTGCGCACGGGTGTGGTGACGGGCGAGACCCACGAAGGCGCCGCGGGCGTCCGGGTCCCACAGGGGGGAGCGCTCGCCGAGCAGGTAGGGCAGGAAATAGAGGTCGTCGGTGTCGACGTCGGCGGATGCCTCGGCGGTGAGCCGCCCCGTGTCGGGGTGCGCCGGGTCGGCCGAGAGCGCCTCGGCGATCCACTGGACGGATGCTCCGCCCGCCTGCATCGTGGCGGTGGGCACGAACGATCCCGGCACGACGTTGTCGAACGTGAAGGTGCGCATCGCTGGATCGTGCAGCGGCGCATCCGCGGCGAACGAGATCCACGACGAGGTGCCCAGGCACACGTAGGCGCCGTCCTCCGGTGCGACCACGCCCGAGCCGACCGCGGCCAGCGGGCCGTCGCCGCCGCCCATCACCACGCGCACGCCCGTGTGCAGGCCGAGGGCCTCGGCCGCGGCATCCGTCAGCGGGCCCGCGATCGCGGTGGAGTCGAGGATCTCGGGGAACAGTGCGGGGTCGAGGCGTGCCGCCTGTAGCACCTCGCTCGACCACGTGCCGGTGCGCTGGTCGTAGGCGTTGGTGCCCGAGGCGTCGGAGCGGTCGGTCGCGAGGCGACCGGTGAGGCGCAGCACGATGAAGTCCTTCGCGATGCAGAACCGGCGCACACGCGCCCAGACGTCGGGCTCGTTGTCGCGCACCCACATGATCTTCTCGACCGAGTAGGTGGGGTTCAGGCGGTGGCCCAGGATGCCGTAGGCGTGCTCGGCACCGAGCGCCTGCTCGAGCTCGCGCTGCTGCGCGCCCGAGCGGGTGTCGGCCCAGATGATCGCCGGGCGGGCGGGCTCGCCGTCGGCGTCGAGCAGCACGGCGCCCATCATCTGACCGCCCACGACGAGACCCGCGACCTCGGTGGGGAGGGTGCCGGTCTTCGCGAGCAGGGTGCGGGTCGCCTCGACGACCGCGTTCCACCAGTCGAGCGGATTCTGCTCGGCGACACCGCCCGCGGCGAAGTGCGCGGGGTAGGGCACCGTGACCGACGAGACCAGGCGTCCATCGTCGTGGTGCAGCGAAGCCTTGTTCCCCGTGGTGCCGAGGTCGTGGGCGATCAGCATGGCCGGCTCAGCTCGCGGTCGTGTACGGGCGCAGGTCGGCCGAGCCGTCGGCGCCGCGGTAGGCGCGGGATCCCATGCCGTGTTCGAGCACCCAGCCGTAGTCGTGACCGGCGCCGCCGGGGTACACCGCGAGGAACGCGTAGGGCTCGTCGCCCGTATTGATCGAGCGGTGGGCCCAACCCGGCGGGATGTACCCGATGGTGCCGGGCAGCATATCGAGCCATTCGGTGCGCTCGCCGTCGAACATGAGCAGCCCGCCGCGACCCGTGAGCGCGAGGTAGATCTCTCCCTGATGGTTCGGGTGCTGGTGGCCCTTGGTCATCCAGAGCTCGCCGGAGGTGTCGCCGGGCATGATCGTGGTGATCGACTGGGGCAGCTCGCGATCGATCTCGGGCACGGGCGAGCTGACGACGGTGTAGACGACCGGGTTGTCGCCCTCGGCTGCGGCCTTCCAGGCGTCGTGGTCGAGGAAGAGGCCCTCGAGGTCCGACATCCGCCGGGTGAGAGTGGGGCCCTCGGGCGTGAGGGTCAGCTTCTCGGCGTCGAAGGCGATCGCCATCGGCTGGATCGGCGGGGTGTGGAAGGTGGGCATCGGTGCTCCTCGTCGCGCAGCGTCATTGCTGGTCGGGCATCGCGCCACAACCTGTCATTACAGGTGAGCATACCTGTTACTACAGGTTGGCGTCTACATCCATCTGCGCGGGGTCTGCTGCGCAGGTGCGCAGCTATCCCTCCGCCTGCCGGGCGCGATACGCGGCCACCGCGTTGCGATTCGCGCAGGTGGGGGAGCAGTAGCGCTTGGACCGGTTTCGGCTGAGGTCGAGGGCGATCGCCTCGCAGGTCGCGTCGTCGCAGATCGAGAGGCGCGAGCCCTCGTCCTGCCGGATCACGTCGACCAGGGCCATCGCGGTCTCGATCAGCACGCGTTCGGCGAGAGGCCGTTCGTCACCGACGGCGTGCAGGTGCCAGTCGGTGTCGCCGTGGCGCACGAGCTGCGGCGCGACGGGGGTGTCGGTGAGCACGTCGTTCACGCGTTCGGCCATCTCGTCGCGCGGCGCGAGCAGCAGGGCGCGCAGGCGCGGACGGATGCTGCGCAGATCGGCGAGTTCGGCCTCGTCCCGGTCGAGTCGGCCGGTGTAGGGGAACTCCTCGAGGAAGGTCTCCTCGTCGGCGAGGGTCTCGAGCGTGTCGGGATGCTCGGCGGAGTTCACGAGCCAGACGGATGCCTGCAGGGCATCCGCCGTGTCATCGGTGAAGATCATGTTGACATCTTACATTCGCCGCGAGTAGCGTCACATGCCATGAGCACTGTGACCGATGACGTGCGGACGGCGCGCGGCGTGAAGCTGGGTCTCCCGCTGGCGATCGGCGCCGCCTTCGCGTTCGGCATGTCGGGTGGATGGGCGCGGGGCCTGATCGACGCCGGGTGGACGCCCGGCGCCGCCGTCACCGCGCGCATCTGGGTCGCCGCCCTCGTGCTCCTCATTCCGACGGTCCTCATCCTGCGCGGGCGCTGGCACCTGCTGCGCCGCAACGCCGGCATCATCGCCGCCTACGGACTGCTCGCCGTCACCGCGACGCAGCTGTTCTACTTCCAGGCCGTCGCCGTGATGGACGTCGGCCTCGCCCTGCTCATCGAGTACACGGCGCCGGTCGCCGTCATCCTCTGGCTCTGGATCCGCCGGGGCGAGAAGCCCAGCCGCCGCAGCATCCTGGGCGCCGCGATCGCCTTCGTCGGCCTCGTGCTCATGCTCGACATCGTCACCGGTGCCGACGTCAACGTCGCCGGCATCCTCTGGGCGCTCGGCGCGATGGTCGGCGCGGCCACCTACTTCGTGCTCTCGGCCAAGGTCGACACCGGACTCCCGCCGCTCGCGCTCGCCGGCAGCGGGCTGTTACTGGGAGCGGTCGGGCTCACGTTCGCCGGAGCCGTCGGCATCCTCCCGATCGCCTGGAGCACCGACGACATCGCCTACCGCTTCGGCACCGTGCCGTGGTTCGTGCCCGTGCTCGCGATGGGCGTGCTCGCGACGGCTCTCGCGTATCTCCTGGGGATCGCGTCGACACGGATGCTCGGATCGAGGCTGGCCTCGTTCGTCGCGCTCGCCGAGGTCGTCGCCGCGCTGCTGTTCGGCTGGCTGCTGCTGGGGCAACTGCCCGATCTGCTGCAGGCGCTCGGCGGAGCGCTCGTGCTCGCGGGCGTCGTCGTGGTGAAGCTCGGCGAGCCCGCGCCGCCTGCGGAATTCGTCGAGCCGGTGCCCGAGGGGCGCGCCCGCGGCGATCGCTAGCCTGGTGGGCATGGAGCGAGCGCGAGGGTGGAAGGTGGGCGACCCCGGGGAGCTCGCCGAGCAGGTCGCGCGCACGCGGTCGAATCTGCCGCCGAATCGCGCGCACATCGACGCGAGGGAGGTCGAGCGTGCCGCCTTCGGTGTCGTCGGGCACCGAGACCTCGCATTCCAGGTCTGGGAAGACGCCCATGCGGCAGCGGTGGGCGCATGGCGCGAGTGCCGACGGCGGATGAGACGGGAGTACGGCGGCCGGAGTCCGCACGGCGGCTGGACCTTCCCGGTGCTGTTCCTGTCTCTCCTCGCGGCCGGCGTCGGCGCTGCTCTCGCCAGCGGCGCGCGCACCGATCCTGAAGCGACGCAGGGTGTTCTCGCGGTGCTGGTGGGTGGCTCGACCGTCGCCGACCTCGTCGTGCTCGCCGTCGCGGGCTGGCGCCCGTGGAACCGGGCCGTCGTGCGCCTGCAGATCGGTCTGGCGATCGCGCTCGGTGCCGCGACTGCCTTCCAGCTCTCCCGTCCGGAGATGTGGGTGCTGCCGCTGGTGATCGCCGGGGGAGTGATCGGCGTGGGCGGAATGCTGCTCGTGCTGCTCGTGCGGATGCTGCGCCCCGAGGAGAGGCTCGAGATCGACACTGTGATCAACGTCGCCGTCGAGCGCATGCAACCCGAACTCGATGCACGCGTAGCGGAGATCCGGGCCAACGCATCCGAAGAGCTGGGCGTCGAAGACAGCGCGCGCATCGTCGCGCTCCGCACAGCGGTGCTCGCCGATCTCGCAGCCGAGGGGATCGTGCTCGAGCCCGTGCCCGAGCAGACGCCGGCCGGCGGCGCGATGATCGCAGCGCTCACGGCCCACTGGCATCCTTACTCGCGCCAGAAGGCGTGAGCAGCCGCGGAGTGTATACGTCAGGTACTTGCTCGCCGTCGATGAGCGCCGCACGGCCGCCTTTGTGTATACACTAAAGCCATGACACTCTCCGTCGAGCGCACCACCGCCGGCGATCGCGCGTACGCGGCGCTGCTCGACGGCATCCAGTCCGGGGCTCTCCCCGCGGGCTCGGTCCTCGGAGAAGTCGAGCAGGCCGCGCGGCTCGGCGTCAGCCGCACACCGCTCCGCGAAGCCCTGCGCCGTCTGGCCGCCGACGGACTCGTCGTGCAGCAGTCGCCGCGCGTCACGGTCGTGGCCGACCTCGATGCGGATGACATCCGCGAGCTCTTCGAGATCCGCCGGGCGCTCGAAGAGACCTCGGCCCGCCTCGCCGCCACCCGTGGAGACGCCGCCGTCTTCGCCGCACTCGCCGAGGAGTTCGCGCACGTCGACCTCGAAGCCGGCGAGGGCCGCGATGCCTATTACGCCCTGATCGCCCGCTTCGACGCGGCCCTCGACGCGGCCGTCGCCAACGACTACATCGCCGCCGCGCTGCGCACCGTGCGCACGCACCTCGTGCGGGTGCGGCGCATGGCCCGCGACAAGCCCGCGCGACTCGCGGCATCCGCCTCCGAGCACCGCACGATCGCCCAGGCGCTCGCCGCCCGCGACGGCGACCTCGCCGCCCACGCCACGCACGTGCACCTGCACAACGCGCTCACCGGCATCCTCGACTCCCTCCCCGCCGATCCGGCGACAGCCCCCGCGACCGAAGGAAGACCATGACCGTCACCCACCACGTCCGCGTCCACCGCAGCGACGAGAACCTCGCGCGCGAAGACCAGCTCGCCTGGAAGATCGCCGAGGTCGCCGCCGACCCGGTGGAGGTCGAGCAGCCCGTCGTCGACATGATCATCAACCGCATCATCGACAACGCTTCGGTGGCGGCGGCCTCCCTCACCCGCGCCCCGATCAACGCCGCCCGTGCGCAGGCGTTCAGCCACCCGGTCTCGACCGGCGGCGTCGGCGCCAACCTCTTCGGCGCGGCCCTCGACCACCGCACCAGCCCCGAGTGGGCGGCCTGGGCGAACGGCGTGGCCGTGCGTGAACTCGACTACCACGACACCTTCCTCGCGGCGGAGTACTCGCATCCGGGCGACAACATCCCGCCGATCCTCGCGGTCGCGCAGCACACCGGCGCCGACGGTCGCGCGCTCGTGCGCGGCGTCGCGACCGGTTACGAGATCCAGATGGACCTCGTGCGCGCGATCTGCCTGCACAAGCACAAGATCGACCACGTCGCCCATCTCGGCCCGTCGGCCGCCGCCGGTATCGGCACGCTCCTCGGGCTCGACGTCGAGACGATCTACCAGGCCGTCGGTCAGGGGCTGCACACCACCACCGCCACCCGCCAGAGCCGCAAGGGCGAGATCTCGACGTGGAAGGCGCATGCCCCGGCCTTCGCCGGCAAGATGGCCGTCGAGGCGGTCGACCGGGCGATGCGCGGCCAGACCAGCCCCGCCCCGATCTACGAGGGCGAGGACGGCGTGATCGCGTGGATGCTCGACGGCAAGGATGCCGCGTACGAGGTACCGCTGCCCGCCGTCGGAGAGGCGAAGCGCGCGATCCTCGACTCGTACACGAAGGAGCACTCGGCCGAGTACCAGGCCCAGGCGTGGATCGACCTGGCCCGCAAGCTCGGCACCGAGAACCCGGCCCTCCGCGATCCCGCGAACATCGAGGCGATCGTGCTGCACACCAGCCACCACACGCACTATGTGATCGGCTCGGGAGCGAACGACCCGCAGAAGTACGACCCGACCGCGTCGCGCGAGACGCTCGATCACTCGATCCCGTACATCTTCGCGGTCGCGCTGCAGGACGGCGGCTGGCACCACGTCGACTCCTACGCTCCGTCGCGCGCGGGTCGGGACGACACCGTCGCGCTGTGGCACAAGATCACCACGGCCGAGGATGCCGAGTGGACCCGTCGCTACCATTCCGAGGACCCGGACGTGAAGGCGTTCGGCGGTCGTGTCGAGTTCCGTCTGACCGACGGCTCGACCGTCGTCGATGAGATCGCCGTGGCCGACGCGCACCCGCTCGGCGCCCGCCCCTTCGCCCGCGAGAACTACATCGCCAAGTTCCGGCTGCTGGCCGAGCCCGTGCTCGAGTCCGCCGAGATCGAGCGCTTCCTCGAACTCGTGCAGCGCCTGCCCGAGCTGACCGCGGCCGAGGTCGGCGAGCTGTCGATCGTCGCGAAGCCCGGCCTGCTCGACGCCGCGGACGCTCCGAAGGGCCTCTTCTGATGCTGTACTCCACCACCACCCCGGCCGAGAAGCGCCGCGTGCTGCGAGAGCGCCTCGCGAGCGGCGAGCTGCTGCGTTTCCCCGGTGCGTTCAACCCGCTGAGCGCGCGCCTGATCGCCGAGAAGGGCTTCGAGGGCGTCTACATCTCGGGCGCCGTGCTCTCGGCCGATCTCGGGCTCCCCGACATCGGACTCACGACGCTCACCGAGGTCGCCGGCCGTGCCAAGCAGATCGCCCGCATGACCGATCTGCCCGCGATCGTCGATGCCGACACCGGGTTCGGCGAGCCGATGAACGTCGCGCGCACCATCCAGGAGCTCGAGGATGCCGGGCTCGCCGGCATGCACATCGAAGACCAGGTGAACCCCAAGCGCTGCGGGCACCTCGACGGCAAGAGCGTCGTCGACGAGAGCACGGCGATCAAGCGCATCCGCGCCGCCGCCGATGCGCGCCGCGACGAGAACTTCCTGCTCATGGCGCGCACCGACATCCGGGCGATCGAGGGCTTGGATGCTGCGATCGACCGCGCGAAGGCGCTCGTGGATGCGGGTGCGGACGCGATCTTCCCCGAGGCGATGCGCGAGCTCTCGGAGTTCGAGGCGATGGCGAACGCGCTCGACGTGCCGATCCTCGCCAACATGACCGAGTTCGGGAAGAGCGAGCTCTTCTCGACGTCTCAGCTGCAGAGCGCGGGCGTCAGCATCGTCATCTGGCCGGTGTCGCTGCTGCGCACCGCGATGGGCGCGGCGGGCCGTGCGCTCGATACGCTGAACACGGACGGGCATCTCACGTCGATGCTCGGAGAGATGCAGCATCGCGCGGATCTCTACGAGCTCATCGATTACGAGTCGTACAACCACTTCGACTCGGGTGTCTTCAACTTCACGCTCGACCAGCCCGGTCGCTGAGCGCCGCAGCACACGAAGCAGCACACGAAGGAGTGAGCATGACCGAACCGGACATCAAGAAGGGCCTCGCTGGGGTCGTCGTCGACACGACCTCCATCTCGAAGGTCAATCCCGAGACGAACAGCCTGCTCTACCGCGGATACCCGGTGCAGGAACTCGCCGCCACGCAGTCGTTCGAGGCCGTGGCGTACCTGCTGTGGCAGGGGGAGCTGCCGACGCCGGAGGAGCTCGCGGCGTTCCGCGTCGAGGAGCGACGGCACCGTGCTCTCGCCGACAACGTGCGGGCCGCGATCGACCTCGTACCGCTGGACGCGCACCCGATGGACGAGGTTCGCACGGCGGTCAGCCTGATCGGAGCCTCCGACCCCGGTGCGGGCGGATCGGTGCTGGATGCCGGCGGCAGCCCGGAGCAGAACCTCGAGCGCAGCATCCGCCTGTTCGCGGCGCTCCCCGCGATCGTGGCCTACGGCCAGCGCCGCCGCCGCGGGCAGGAGCTCATCGAGCCGCGCGATGACCTCGACTACTCGGCCAACTTCCTCTGGATGACGTTCGGCGAAGAGGCGGATGCCGTGGTCGTCGACGCGTTCAACCGGTCGATGATCCTCTACGCCGAGCATTCGTTCAACGCCTCCACCTTCACGGCGCGGGTCATCACGTCGACGCTCAGCGACCTGTACTCGGCCGTCGTCGGGGCGATCGGCGCTCTCAAGGGGCCGCTGCACGGCGGAGCGAACGAAGCCGTGCTGCACATCTTCGACGAGATCGGGTCGGCGGATGCCGTCGAGGCCTGGCTCGACAAGGCCCTCGCCGAGAAGCGCAAGATCATGGGCTTCGGGCACCGCGTGTACAAGAAGGGCGACTCGCGGGTGCCGACCATGAAGGCGGCTCTCGACACGCTCGTCGAGCACTTCGACAAGCCGGAGGTCGCGGCGCTGTACGACGCGCTCGAGTCGGAGTTCGTCGCGCGCAAGGGCATCTACCCGAATCTCGACTACCCCTCGGGTCCGGCGTACAACCTGATCGGGTTCGACACCCTCACTTTCACGCCCCTCTTCGTCGCGGCGCGGGTGACGGGGTGGACGGCGCACGTGATCGAGCAGGCCGGTGCCAACGCGCTGATCCGCCCGCTCTCGGAGTACGTCGGCCCGGACGAGCGGCACGTCGCGGGCTGATGCGGGTTCACGCATGAGAGAGCCTGGGGCCCGTCGGCAGGCTCAGGGACCCAGGCTCTCTCGGTGACGCATCCGCTCGCGGGCGTCAGCCGATGTTCTCGACGGCCGCGCGTGCGCGTGCACCCGCCTGCGAGGCGGTGCCGTCGTTGCTCTCCATCGTGCTGCGCAGCAGCGTGATGATGTTGCGCACCTCGTCGGCGGCGTTCTTCCACCGCAGCTCCTTGCCGCGGTACTCCTCGGAGACCCCATCGGCGGAGTAGTCGGCCATGGCGTTCTGCACGGCCTTGTCGCGGTCGGCGATCAGGTTCTCGAGCAGACCCGAGACGCGGTTGAACTCTCCCTGGACCTCCTGCGAGGCGGCGACGCTGTAGGCGCGGCGATCTTCGTATGCCATTGTCTGTCTCCTTCTTCTCAGCGCGATCCGCCGAAGCGGGCGGCTTCGAACGATGCGCCGCTCTCGGCTCCACGGGTCTGGTCGACCATCTCGGACTCTCCCTCGCGGAACGCGCGGTCCATGCCCGAGATGCCTCCGAGCACAGCGGCGAGCGACGAGTTCAGCTCGGCGGCGACCTCATCGGTGCGGCCCTTGAAGCTGTCGAATGCGGCCTTCGCCGCACCCGCGTGCACCTGCATCAGCGGGTCGGCGGCGACCACGAGCTGCTTCACGAGCGCGCCGAGGTCGTCGCTGGATCCCGACGTCTGCTTGCCGAGGACGCTGAGCGTCTCGGCCCCCATATCGAACTTCATGCTCCGGTCTTCCTTTCGTTGCCCTCCCGTCCTCGCGGTCGCGAAGACGCCATCGCCCCCGATGGGCGAGGAGAGAGTAACAGGGCGGCCTGCGATGACGCGGAAGTTATCCACAGACCGCGCCCGAAACCCTTTCTCCGATGAGTGAGGACGTTACTTGCCCGAACGCGGATTCTCGGCTGCGTGGGCGATATCGACGACGGACTGCTTGAACGACTGCGAATCGGGGTCGAGGTAGCCGACGGCGGGTGCCTCCCAGGGGTGCAACGCCGCCCACACGGGGCTCAGCAGCAGTTGACCCGGGTTCACCCGGTAGTAGGGCAGGCTCGAGCGCTGTGCGTTGTGCCCGTCGGTCGCGAGTCCGCGCTCCGTGACCACCGGTCCATTGCCGCGGGGCTTGTCGTGGATGATCCCGCCCTCCGAACTGAAGTTCCGTACACCGTCGATGTCGGCCGGATCCACGGGGTGCTCGCCCATGCGGCCGATGGGGGCGACCCAGTCGTCCGGGCTGGTGGGCTCCGGCTGCGCATACGTCGCGTGGATCACGAGGTCGCCGGCATCCATCTGCCGCTCCAGCGCGTGGGCCGTCTGCCCGTTGATGCCCGCAGAGCCGTAGAACCACGCGTTGCTGACGAGCTTCGGATTGTCGGCCATCATCTGCGCTCCCATCGTCGTGCCGAGGGAATGCAGCCCGAGGTTGAGCTGGGTGCCCGGGTTCTGCGCACGGAATCCGTGGAGCAGATGGGAAAGCCGCACAGCGCCGTTGTCGGGACGCTCGATGTGCTCGACCTCCGGGATGTCCCCGGAGTCCCACTCCATGAAGAGCACGGTCGCGGTCGTCGCAGACGTTCGTCGCGCGACCTCCGTCTGCATCGTCTGCGCGCTGTGCGCCCAGTCCGGGAACGCTGCCAGATCCTCGGTGATGCCGTGCGACAGCGTCGTGATCTGGTCCGCGTGGTCGATGTCGCCCCACCCGATACTCGCGCGCGGGCTGCCGTCGACGGTCTCCTGGAAGAGCGAGAGCAGCTTCGGTGCATCCGGCTTGTCGAGTTCCTCCTCGAGCCGTTCGAGATGAGCACGGTAGTCGTCGCGCAGATCATCGCCCGCGAGCAATTGGTCGAGCGTCTCCCGGTTGTAGCGGTTCTTGACCTTCGCCGAGATGCCGTTGAGGTTGCCGATCGCGAACGGAGCGAGGGCGAAGAGCTGCGCCGCGGATGCCGGCTCCGTCTGCGCCCACAATCGCTGCGCCTTCTCGGGGTCGACCATCCCGACGGCGGCGGCGAAGTCCGGATGACCGTCGACCCAGGCGCGCACGTCGTCGCGATCCGCTCGCCCCATCCACGAGATCCGCCTCGCCGAGGCATCCGACAGTGAGCGGGTGAGCCGCTCCTCCAGTCCGATGGCCACCCCGGCGCCGCCGGGATACAGCGACTGCGACGCACCCCAGTAGTTCTGCGCGATGTCCACCGATCCACCCCCGGCATCCGACACGGTGTCGCCGCCGCTGATCCCGCGGAGACTGCTCGCCAAGCCCTCCTCGACCTGCTCGACATCGCGTCGCAGCCGGGCGATCTCGCCCTCGAGCTCTCCGACGGCGGTCTCGGCCGCGTGCTGGTCGGCCCACGCCGAGAGCCGTTCCCGCGATGCGCGAGGCATGGCCGCTTCGGCATCCTCGGCGTCACGGGCCCGCACGAACCGCGCCTCCGCGGCGGCGACGTCGAGCGCCGCGGCGGTCGCGCGGATGTTGACGGCATCGATCCGCGCCGCGAGGTCTTCGCGGCGCCGCCGAAGGTCGGGGAGCGACTCCGAAGCGACGGAGACGAGGCGATCGCGCGCATCGTGCAAAGCGCCGGCTAAGTCCTGCGAGGCGCGCACGGGGCGATCGAGCAGATCGTAGGCACCTTCCGCCCCGCGCACATCGAAGACCTCGTGCAGCCGTTCCCACCGATCGGCGGCATCCGTCATCGCGGACTCGATCTTCTCCGCGGCGAGGTCGAGCCGGCCGGCGAGAGCCTCGAGCGCCGACGGGGGGAGCACCGTCGGCAGCTCCTCGGAGACGCTCATCGTCGCCCTCCGTTCGAGCCGGCGGCAGGCGTCGGTGAGATGCCCCATGCATCCTCCGCCCGCCGCGCGGCGGTGCGCATCTCGCCCGCCATCTGCTCGTCGCCGGCGACGACGGCGACCGTCGCCTCGCTCACGGCGCCGGCCGCGGCGTTGATCGCGTACATGATCTTGCCCGGCACGAGTCGGCGGTCCTCGAGGAACACCTCCCAGGCCGACGAGAGCGCCGTCCGGCCATCGGCGATCAGGGTCTCCCCGCCCTCGAACGCCACCTCCTCGATCTCATCGCGACTCTTCTCGAATCGCGATGCGGTGTCGTCCACACCCGCCAGCACTCCGGCCACCCCGTCCGGATCCACGCGCCAACCTTCACTGTTCATTTCACTTCCTCCGGTCTGCTCGACCCCCACGGTCGAGCGCCGGGAGCGTAACAAAACGGTCTCCGAGAATCGCGAAGTTATCCACAGGCGGTCATCACGAGGTGTCCTCGTATGTATAAACTCGCCGACCGTGGGTGCGCGTGGGGCGCACTCCACAAAGGGGGGTCATGAGCACGGCTGGAAAGACGGATGGCGGCGTCGACGCGTTCGTCTACAGCGTGCGAGCCGATACCAGGGCGTGGTGTCCCGCCCTGGTATCGGACACCCTCACCGTGCTCGTGCCGCTGATCTGCGCCGTGCTGACGTCTGCGGCACGGGAGCCTCTCGCGGGTGCGGGGCTCGTGCTGCTCACGCTGGGGATCGCGGGCGGTCAGGTGATCGCCCTCGCCTACGACGGGCGTTCGCTCGGCGCGCGGATGTTCGGGCTCCGCATCGTCGAGCGATCGAGCGGATGCCCCTCCGGACGCCTCCTCGTCGCCGACCTCGTCGGTCGTCGGCTCCGGGTGCTCGACATCCGTCGTGGTCGCGATCCGATCTCCTCCGCCGTGGCGCTCTACCGGTTCCCCGAGCGCGCCGCCGCGCAGCATCCGCCCGCGCGGGCGACGAACACCGTCGTGTTGCTGGACTCGGGTCAGCGACTTCCGTTCGCGCGCGCTCTGGTGGTCGGCAGGAACCCGACGACGGATGCCCGGGGCGAGCAGCGATTCTCCTGGCCGGACCTCTCGCGCACACTGTCGAAGACCCACGCCCGGCTCGAATGGGACGGCGAGAGCGTGTGGGTCACCGACCTCGGCTCCGCCAACGGGACGGCGATGGAGGTCGGCGTGGAGCGCGCGTCACTCGACCCGTTCGTGCCGACGCGCATGCCCGCGGATGCCGTGCTCTGGCTGGGTGATCGCAGCCTCACGATCGCCGGCTCCCGTCGGGATCGCCGGGGTGCCTCCGATGCGGCCGACGACGGTGACGAAGCCGCCCGAGGAGTGCACCATGCCTGACCTCCGCGATCGCGCCCTCATCGAGGAGGCGCGCACGCAGCGCTTCCGGCTCGGTTCTGCACTGCTGCACGGGCGCATCCCGGATCGACGAACGGTGAACGACAACGTCCGCCGATTCATCGCCTCCCTCATCGTGGCGGCCCTCGCCTGCGCGGTGTGCGTCGGCATCTCGTTCGTCACCGACCTGCTCCAGGCACAGGCGGCCGAGAAGGCGCGGCAGAACGCGTCGATCAGCATCATCGAAGAGGAGACGGTGTGAGCGACTACACGCGCCTGAGCGTTCGGGGTTCGTCTCGGCGCGCCGAGATCGCGGTGTCGAGCGATGACTCGCTCGGCAGTCTGCTGCCGCAGCTGATCGATGCTCTGGCGGAACCCTCCGGTGCCGGCGGACGCCCCCTCGCGCTCGTCACCGCGATCGGGGACTCGCTCGACCTCGAGCGCTCCGCCCGTGAGCAGAGTCTCGTCGACGGTTCGGTGCTGCGCCTGCTCCCGTTCGACTCCGCGCCGCCGCCACCGATGGTCATCGACGTGGTCGACGTGCTCGCCGACGAGCTCGAGAACCGCAACGACCGCTGGAGCGACGCATCGAGGGCCGCCGTCAGCGCGGTCGTCGTCGCGCTGTCCGCGGCTGCCGCGTCGATCGCGGTGCCGTTCGACGGCGTCGCTGGCGGCGCCGTGCGCTTCGGTCTGCTCGGCCTGCTCCTCGTCTTCGCCGTGGGATTCGGTCTGTTCGGTCGACGTCGGCCGGCGGCCGTCATGGCGACCGCCGCGGTGGGGGCGGGCGTGCCTGCCGCCCTGCACGCGGCGGCTGCGCAGGCCGCGACGCACCCGGCATCCGTCCTTCCGATCACCGCTCTATGGGTCGCGCTCGTCTGGTCGGCGGTGCTCCTGATCGGGGGAGGGGTCGCGCGGGGCTCGCGCGGCGCGATGGTCGGCGGTGCCCTGGGGATCGTGCTGACGGTGCCGCTGCTGACGGCACTGGTGATGGGGATGCGCCACGATCAGGCCGCCGCGGTGATCGGCGTCGTCGCCGCCGTGCTCCTCGGACTCGTGCCGTGGCTCGCCCTCTCGGCGTCCGGCCTCACGGGCCTCGACCATCGGGCGGCCGAGAGTGCCGATCTGCCGAGACCCGCCGCGTTGGGCGCCGTGTCCGACGCGTATCGCACCCTCGACTGGGTCGTGGCGGTGCTGGCCGCGGTGCTCGCCCTCTGCGGCATCGTCCTCTGGATGACGGATGCCGTCTGGCCGAGGCTCCTCGCGGCGTCGCTCGCGCTTGTGGTGCTGCTGCGATCGCGGGCGTTCCCGCTCCGGTCGCAGGGTTTCCTTCTCTGGGCGGCCGGGATCGGCATCGGCGCCGTCGCCGCGGCGACCCTGATCGTGAACGGTTCGCTCGGGTGGACCGTCGTCGCCGGTGCCGTGGTGATCGGCGTGACAGCGGCCATCGCCGGGCTCACCCGCCCGAAAGCGCATCAGCGAGCGCGGCTCCGCTCCTTCGGCGACGCGCTGGAGACCGCTGCCGTGATCGCGATCGTGCCGATGGCCGTGGGGGTCTTCGGGATCTACGCCGATCTGCTCGCACTGTTCGGAGGGGGCGCGTGATGCCGTTCGACCGCGGGGCGATCCCCGTGGCGATGTTCGGCAGCGGTGCAGCGCTCCTCACCCGGTTCGCCGCGTGGGACGCCGCGATCACCCGACCGATGAGCACGGTCCGTCGGATCGGCTTCGTCCAGCTCTCCGCCGGAGCAGGTGCGACGACGGTCGCGGGTGAGATCGTACGCCTCGTCGCTCGACGGCGCGTTGCTCCACCGCTCGTCGCGGACCTCTCGCCCGAGGGCGACCTCGCCCGGCGGCTCGGGATCGTCGAGACGTCACCGCGTCGGGACCGACGCGTGCTGCGCACGAGCGGCGACGCTCGGCAGCTGCTGCAGATGACGTCGGGTGTGCTCGGGGCCCGACCGTCGGATGCCGCGGCCCGTCCGGTCGCCGCGTGGGAGCGTGAGGTCTCCCCCGTCATGCGCTTCCACGACCTCGTGATCGCGGACTTCGGTCCGCGTGATCCCGATCGTGAGATCGCGGAGATCGCCGGGCTCTGCGATGCGGTCTGCGTCGTCGCTCCCGCACGGCGCGAGGGGGCGGAACTGGCCAGGGTCGTGGTCGAGGCGATCGACGCCCTGCCGGGGAGTCCGCGGGCGGTCGTCGCCCTCGTCGACGCGAGCAGGGAATCGCGACGGGTTCCCGCGGTGATCGCGGCGCAGACCGAGCAGCCGGTGATCGTCGTGCCGCACGATACGGCGTTGGCCGGGGGAGAGCCGGCGCGATCCTTCCGGGCGCGCCAGGCCCTGCTCCGTCTCGCGGGCACACTCGTCGGAGAGGTCGGCGCATGACGCAGTCCATCGTCCATCGTCCTGCTCGGGCCGTCCTCCCGGCGGAGGCCCCGGAGGGCATCGTGCTCACCGCGCCGCCGGCGAGCAACGACAACGCCGCCGGTTTCCCGTTGCAGTCGGTGCTGCCGATCGTCGGCAGCCTTTCGTCGATCACCATGATGGTGCTCCTCCGGGGTAACCCGATGTTCGTCGTGATCGGCGCGGTGATCCTCGTCGTCGCTCTGGTCGGCGGCATCGGCATGGCCTTCACGACGCGCGGAAACGCGGCACGTCAGCGTCGGATGCAGCGAGAACGCTATCTCGACCACCTCGAGCACGTCCGCGCCGAGCAGCGCGATCGGGTGGCGCACGTGCGGCGGGCGGCGCTCACCCGGCATCCGTCGCCCTCGGCGCTCGTCGAGCTCGGGCACGACCCGGCGCGTCGCTGGGAATGCCGCCCCTCCGACCCCGACTTCCTGCAGGTGCGCATCGGCACCGGCGACCTCGCCGTGCTCCCGGTGGTGCTGCCCGAGGAATCGAATCCGGTGCAGCCGTACGACCCGATCATGAAGGCGGCCGCCGAGCGCTTGGTGCGCTCCGCGGGAGTGGTGCAGGGGATGCCGGCGACGATCGACCTCTCGACGGGCGGGCAGTACGCGATCGTCGGCGACCGGACGCGGGCGTTGCAGGTGGCGCGATCGATCGCGGTGCAGATCGCGACGTTCCACTCTCCCGACGAGGTGCACCTCGCGGCCGTGGTCCCGGTATCCGCCCTCGGCGACTGGCGCGGATTCGACCT
Source organism: Microbacterium galbinum (assembly GCF_023101185.1). Classification (GTDB taxonomy): domain Bacteria; phylum Actinomycetota; class Actinomycetes; order Actinomycetales; family Microbacteriaceae; genus Microbacterium; species Microbacterium galbinum. Next base: position 862,494 of record NZ_CP078077.1, on the reverse strand, counting down.
GCTCCCGCACGCAGGAGCGCCGCGTCCTGCCGCCGATCAGCCCGTGGCGCGCCGCATCGCGCCGACGCTCGACGACCTGCTCGCTCTGATCGCGCCGGAACTGAGGGATCGTGTGGCCGCCACGACGGCGGCACGCCGAGCCGGACGCCGCATCCGGCCGGTGCGGCTCGTGCTCTTCGTCGATGAGGGCGACGGGTACGCGACGACCCCGCCGCGCTGGGACTCGGTGCTCGACGCCGCTGACCTGGGCATCACGATCGTGCACCTCGTCGACGATCGCCTCAAGGAGCCCGAGCACGTCGTCGCCCGCGTCGCGGTCGATGCGGTCGGCTGCGCGATCGAGAACCCGGCCGAGCCGGGGGACCCGGTGCTCTGCGCGGCGGACGCCGTCGGGCAGGCGCTGCTCGAGACGATCGCGCGTCCGCTCGCCGCCCTGCGGATGAGCAGGGCGACGGCGGCCGAGGCGACCGATGCGGTGGCGCCCGACCTCGGCGAACTCCTCGGCCTCGGCGACGTGGCGCAGATCGATCCGCGTCGGGCATGGGTGCCGCGCTCCTCCGCGGACTTCCTCCGCGTGCCGATCGGAGTCGACGACGCGGGCGCTCCGGTGCTCATCGACCTCAAGGAATCCGCGCAGCTCGGTATGGGGCCGCACGGCATCTGCATCGGCGCGACAGGGTCGGGCAAGAGCGAGCTGCTGCGCACCCTCGTGCTCGGGCTCGCGGCCACGCACGGGCCGGATGATCTCAGCATGATCCTCGTCGATTACAAGGGAGGGGCGGCGTTCGCACCGTTCGCACGTCTCCCCCACGTCGCCGGGATCATCGACAACCTCGCCGACGATCCGCAGCTCACCGAGCGGGCGCGCGCGAGCATCAACGGGGAGGTCGTGCGGCGCCAGCAGCTCCTCAAGGCCGCCGACAACTCGGCATCGATCACGCAGTACCGGCTGCTCCGACGCACTCGTCCCGAGTTGCCGCCGTTGCCCCATCTGTTCCTCGTGATCGACGAGTTCGGCGAGCTCCTCACCGCGGAGCCGGAGTTCGTCGATCTGCTGCTCACGATCGGACGCATCGGCCGCTCGATCGGTGTGCACCTGTTGCTCTCGAGCCAGCGGATCGAGGCGGGCAAGCTGCGCGGGCTCGAGACCTACCTGTCGTACCGGATCGGGCTGCGCACGTTCTCGGCCGCCGAGAGCGCCATGGTTCTCGACACGCAGGATGCGTTCCATCTGCCGGCGATCCCCGGCTACGCCTATCTCAAGGTCGACACCTCGATCTACACCCGACTGCGCGCGGGCTACGTCTCGGGACCCGTCGACGACCTCCGGGATCGGCCGGTCGAGACGACCGAGGTGCCACGGATGAGGATGATCTCCGCGTACGACGTCGTTCAGCCGCTCCCTGCGGTCGAGGCCGACGGGGCCGCGGCGGTGCAGGAGATCTCCGCGACGGAGAATATGCCGCCCGAGCGAACAGTGGTCGACGTAGCCGTCGAGCGGCTGGCGAAGGGCGCGGTCCGCACGCGTCCGGTCTGGTTACCGCCCCTTCCTACGCGGGTCACGCTCGGTGGGCTGCTGCCGTCGAGCGGTGCGATCGAGGATGCCGCGGGGCTGAGCATTCCGATCGGTCTGCTCGATGAGCCGGTGCAGCAGCGCCAGCAGCCGTGGAGGCTCGATCTGACCCGCTCCGGCGGGCATGTCAGCGTGATGGGCGCACCGCAGTCCGGTCGCTCGACCTTCCTGCGTACGGTTGCGGCGTCGATCGCCGTGACCCGTACACCGCGCCAGGTGAGCGTGTACGGACTCGACCTCACCGGCGGCGGTCTCGCGCGTATCGAGGGGTTCCCGCACGTGGGTGGTGTCGCGACGCGCGGGCATCGGGAGCGCGTGGGTCGCGTGCTCGAAGAACTCACGACCATGCTCGGGGTTCGCGAACAGGTGTTCCGCGCGGAGGGGATCGACTCGGTCGATGAGCTGCGTCGCCGGCATGCCGCCGGCGAACTCCCGCAGCTGCCCTCGGCCGATGTCGTGCTGCTCGTCGACGGGTACGCGACGCTGCGTACCGATTTCGAGGAGTACGAGGGTGCGCTGCAGCGTCTCCTCGATCGCGGCGGCAGCTTCGGCATCCACGTCGTGGTCACGCTCAATCGCTGGAACGATCTGCGCTCGCCGCAGCAGGGAGTGATCGGCACGCGGATCGAACTGGGGCTCAACGACCCGAGCGACTCGCAGGTCTCGCGCAAGCTCTCGTCGTCGCTGCGGCGCGATGAACCAGGGCGTGCGCTGACGGATGCCTCGGAGTTCGCGCAGGTGGCGCTCCCGGTGCTCGAGGACGACGACTCGGTGGGTGTCGGCGAGATGCTGGAAGCGCTCGCGCGGCAGTCCGCGGAGTCGTGGGCGGGGCCGGAGGCGGCGCCCATCCGGCTGCTTCCGGAGGACCTCGACCCGCAGACGCTTGCGGATGCCGGGATCGATCCGTCGATCATCCCCCTGGGGCTGCGGCAGGACACGATGAAGGCGTTCTCGCTCGACCTCGCGCGCAACGATCCGCATCTGATGGTGCTCGGAGACACCGGGTGCGGGAAGACGACCGTGCTGCGGGGCATCGTCCGGGGCGCGCTCGCGGACCACACGCCGGACGACCTGGTGATCGCGCTGATGGATGTGCGCGGCGATCTCGCAGACGAGGTGCCCGAGCCGTACCTCGGCGGGCACGCCGCCACCGCTCCGTTGGCGCGCCAGCTCGCGGAGTCGATCGCGATCGAACTCGAGAAGCGGCAGGCGGCGAAGGTGCCGGGGCCGAGGATCCTCGTGGTCATCGACGACTTCGACGTGCTGGCGGCGGGCGGCACCGAGCCGTTGCGGCCGCTGCTGCCGTACCTCGCCTCGGCGCGCGACCTCGGCCTGAACGTCATCCTCACCCGGCCGGTGCTGGGGGCATCGCGGGCGATGTTCGACTCGTCGCTCCAGGCGCTGCGCGACACCGGCGGATCGACACTGGTGATGAGCGGCGATCGCGGCGAAGGCCCGCTGCTGGCGAAGGTGTACGCCGAGCAGATGGTGCCGGGGCGCGGGCGGTTCGTGCGTCGGGGATCGGGGGCGACCCTCGTGCAGGTCGCGCGGTTCGAGTAGCGCAGGCGGTGGGTGCGGGGGCCGGGCGCTCGCCTCTCACGGGAGTGGAAAAAGGCATACCGATATGCCACAAATGAGGACATTATGCTGTTCTTGTGAGTGAACACGAGACACCGGAGACCCCTCAGTCCAACGATCCCGCGCCCGTCGGTGCGGCACCCGACGCGACGCCGGGGACACCGCCGCCAGTGGCTGCCCCGGGGTACCCGGGAACCCCGCCGACGAATCCTGTGACACCGCCCGCTCCTGATGTGGCGGCGTACCTTCCCGGCGGACACCAGCTGCCGGCGGGGGAGCCGCAGCCCGCCCCCGTCGCTCCCGGCCAGGAATACGGACCGGGTCCCGTTCCTGCTCCCGGTCAGGTATATGCGCCGGGCCATGTTCCTGCGCCCGCGGGTGCGGAGTTCGGCCCCAACAAGAAGCTGTCCACCGGCGCGATCATCGGCATCATCGCCGGAGGCATCGTCGTTCTGCTGGTCCTCGCGGCGGCCGTCATCGTGCCGCTGCTCGGCGGCGGAGGCGGCGGCGGCTCGAGCGCGGGCGGCGACAAGGACGAGGCCGCACCGGCGGCGGCCACTCCGGAGGAATGGGTCGAGGCCTACCTCACGGCCGTCTCCGAGGGGGATGCCGAGGAGGCGGTGAAGTACATCGACACCTCGTCGTACAGCGCCGCGCTGCTCACCGATGAGGTGTTGGAGGCATCGCTGAAGCTCGGACCCATCGACGACATCAAGGTCGGCGAAGCCGAGGAGGGCGACTACAGCGACGTGACCGTGACGGCCACGTTCACCATCGGCGGCAAGGAGGTGTCGCGCGAATTCCAGATGTACCAGAGTTCGTACGACGGTGACATCACGATGCTCGACGGCGCCGCGCGGGTCTCGACCTACGGCTTCGACGACGTCGGGCTGACCGTCAACGGCGTGGAGGTGCCGGACGACGCCCTGGTCTTCCCCGGTACCTACGAATTCGGCACGTCCCTCGAGGAGTTCACCGTTGAGGGAGAGTCGATTCTCGTCGTCGCCGACGAGAAGAGCGAGGAGGCGGTCTCGATGCTCCGGCCCGCGCTGAGTGACTCAGGGATCGCGACCTACCGCGAGCTCGTCACGACCTCGCTGCGCGAGTGCCTGGCGATGAAGACGCTGAACACCCCGTGCGGCATGGACGTGACCGGCATGGAGAAGGACGGATACGCCGTCGTCGACGGAACGGTGACTCGCGTGATGAACGCCGAGGGCGAAGCGGCCCTCGCCGGACTCGTCGGCGAGGTGAGTGACCGTGCCGTGGTCTCGACGTATGAGAGCTTCGGCATCGACATCTCCGTCGAGGCGCAGAACGCGGAGGGTCAGCGGGGTACGTACACGACCTACTACTCGGGCCTCCTCACCCCGAAGGTCGACTTCGCCGTGGAGACCCCGAAGGTCGTCTGGGAGTGACGCCTGATCCGTTCGACTCCCAGCCCCGGAGGCGCGGGTGGACGACCACGGCGACGATCGTCGCGGTGGTCGTCGCCCTGGTCGTGGTCGTCGTCGCGTTCATGATTCCGGCCCTCAGCGGCGGCGGGCCGGGGGCTTCGGAGGAAACCGACGAAGCCGCATCGCCCTCGGACTTCGTCGAGCGCTACCTGCACGCCCTCGCCGACGGAGACGCGGATGCCGCGCTCGATTACGTTGCTCTCGGCTTGGCCGAGGGTGAGACGTTGAACGATGAGATGCTCGCCGCGTCTCTCGAACGCGGGCCGATCACCGACATCGACGTGGGCGAGGCAGAGGAGATAGCCGACGACGAGGTGGAGGTGCCGGTCGCCTTCCGGATCGGTGACACGGCCGTGTCGCAGGACATCGCGGTGAGCATCGGGCTCAGCGGAGACCTCGCCATCCTCAGCGGCACGCAGACCATTCCGACGGACGCGTTCGCGGGGATGGGTCTGACCGTGAACGGCATCCCGGTGGAGGGGGAGTTGACGCTCTTCCCGGGGACGTATGAGTTCGCCGTCGCGAACACGAACTTCACGATCGAACGGGGGGAGCCGGTCGTGGTCGCCAGCGGGCACGAATCAGACCGATACGAAGGCCTCCGCCCCGTGCTCACGGATGCCGCGACGGCCACGTACCGGTCTCTCGTCGCGGCTTCGCTCCAGGAGTGCGAGGCGATGAAGACTCTGACGACGCCCTGCGGAGACGACGTCATCGATTCGGGGGAGAACGGGCCCACGCCCGTGGATGGCACCGTTACTCGCGAACTCCCGTTGGAGTCGGAATCGAAGCTCGCCGCCGTCACCGTCGTGACCGACGGCACGGTAGCCCGATGGGAGTCTTCTGTCGGGATGAGCACGACGTTCGAGTCGCCGAGCGGCAGCAAGTACCTGGCGATGGGGGCGGCATTGAAGACCCCGAAGGTCGACTTCGCCGCGGAGGCGCCGACGGTCGTCTGGGAGTAGTCGCGGCATCCGCTCTCGCATGCGAAAGGGCCCGGCATCCGAGATGGATGCCGGGCCTTTCGTGGTCTGGGGCCCTTCGACAGGCTCAGGGACCCAGGGGGTCAGGCGCGCGTCACCTCGAGCTCGATGACCGACCACGACAGGGCCGGCAGGGTCGCGCGCACCGTGCCGTCGACGATCTCGGCGGCGGCGAGCGGCACCATGTGCACGGTGTCGGGGGCCGTCTCGAGGTTGGCGGTCCGTCGGTCGCCGCCCTCGGGGATCGTGAGCGTCTCGGCCTGACGCACGCGCAGGTCGCCGAGGCCGTGCAGATCGATCGTCAGGTCGTTCGCCGAGTCGAGCGAGCGGTTGGCCACGAACACGACCAGGCGTCCGGTCTCCTCGTCCCACGTGGCGGCCGCATCGACCGAGTCGACATCGCCGTAGCGCTTCGTCGCGATCTGCGAGGCCGAGACGGCGAGGCGCAGGATGCGCCCCTTCGCCAGCCGCGCCATCCGCTCGAACGGCCAGAAGCTGGTCTGGCGCCAGGCCGGACCGTTCTCCTCCGATCGGATCGGCGCGATCACGTTCACGAGCTGCGCCTGGTTGGCGATGCGCACGCGGTCTCCGTGCCGCAGCAGGCTGTTGAGCAGGGTGCCGACGACGACGGCATCCGTCACCGAGTAGGTGTCCTCGATGAGGCGCGGGTGCTCGCGCCAGCCGGCCTTCGCGATCTCGCCCGCCTCGACGTCGTTGTACTTGCGCTGATCCCACACGTTCCACTCGTCGAACGAGATGTCGACCTGCTTGGTGTGCTTGCCGGCGGCCTTCACGGCGTCGACCGTCGCGATGACACCCTCGATGAAGCCGTCCATGTCGACCGACTCGGCGAGGAACGACTCGGTGTCGCCGTCGTGCTCCTGGTAGTACGCGTGCATCGAGACGAAGTCGACCTCGTCGTAGGCGTGGGTGAGCACGGTGTGCTCCCACGACCCGAACGTCGGCATCGATCTGCTCGACGACCCGACCGCCACGAGCTCGATCGACGAGTCGACCAGCTTCATGGCCTTGGCCGACTCCTGCGCGAGACGGCCGTACTCGGCAGCGGTCTTGCCGCCGATCTGCCACGGCCCGTCGAGCTCGTTGCCCAGGCACCACAGCTTGATGTCGAAAGGCTGCTGGGCGCCGTTCTTGCGCCGCAGGTCCGACCAGTACGTGCCACCTGGGTGGTTGGCGTACTCGACGAGTGCGCGGGCCTCCTCGACGCCGCGGGTGCCGAGGTTGATCGCCTCCATCACCTCGACGTCGGCCTCTTTCGCCCAGTCCATGAACTCGTGCAGGCCGAAGGCGTTGGTCTCAATCGTGTGCCAGGCGCCGTCGATGCGCACCGGGCGGTCCTCGACCGGGCCGACGCCGTCTTCCCAGCGGTAGCCCGAGACGAAGTTGCCGCCCGGGTACCGCACCACCGTCGGCCCCATCTCCTTCACCAGGGCCAGAACGTCCTGACGGAATCCGCGTTCATCGGCCTGCGGGTGCCCCGGCTCGTAGATGCCGGTGTACACGCAGCGCCCCATGTGCTCGACGAAGGACCCGAAGAGCCTCCGGGGAACGTCGGCGATGGTGAAGTCGCGGTCGATGGTGATGCGGGCGTGAGACATTGCTCTCCTTGGTTGCGGCGGATGCCGGGGTGCGGGGGTGCGGGATCACTGACCGCCGAAGCCGCTCGTCGCGACTCCCTTGACGATCTGCTTCTGGAAGATGAGGAACACGACGATGAGCGGGAGCGCGGCGAGCACGGCCTGGGCCATGACCTGTGCGTACTGCACGCCGTAGGCGCTGATCACGGTCTGGAGTCCGACCGGCAGCGTCATGAGCGTGGTGTCGTTGATGACGAGGAACGGCCACAGGAAGTTGTTCCACGCTCCGATGAACACGAAGATCGCCACGGATGCCAGGATCGGCCGCGACAGCGGCAGCACGATCGACCAGAAGATGCGCAGGCGGGTGGCACCGTCGACGCGGGCGGCGTCCTCGAGCTCGATCGGGATCGCGTCGAAGAACTTCTTGAGGATGAACACCATCGCCGGGGCCACGACCTGCGGCAGGATCAGACCCCAGTGCGTGTCGATCAGGTTGAACGCGAGCATCTCGTAGAACAGCGGGATGATCAGCACCTGCGGCGGCACGACGATCGAGGCGATGATCACGACGAACAGCCACTTGCGGCCGGTGAAGTCGAGCCGCGAGAAGGCGTAGGCGGCCAGAGCCGAGATCGTCAGCGTGATGAGGGTGACGGCGACCGAGGTCCACAGGCTGTTGAGTGCCCAGACGTACACGTTTCCCTGCGAGAGGATCGCCGTGAACGCCTCGAAGGTGGGGCCGCTCGCGCCGATCCATCCGGGATCGCCGGATGCGGCATCCGTCTCGGTCTTGAAGGCGGTCGCGACCGCCCAGAGGAACGGCAGCAGCCATCCGATCGCGAGGAGCGCCAGCACCACGAACGCGGCGATGCGCAGCGGCGAGAACGGCTTCTGGCCGGGGAGCTTCGGGCGCGCGGTGCGACGGTGGCGGGGAACGGTGAGCGTGCGGGTGTGGTCGTCGGAGGCGGGCTCGGTGGGGATGAGGGTGGCGGAGGACATCACTGCTCCTTCTTGCGACGCGTGACCAGGGCCTGCGCGACGCCGATGATGACGATGAGGGCGAAGAAGACGTACGAGATCGCCGCGGAGTACCCGAAGCGGTAGTTCACGAAGCCGGCCTCGTAGATGTACTGCACGATCGAGCGCGTGGTGTCGCTCGCGACCCCGCCGAGCATCTGGTACGCCTGGTCGAACAGCTTCAGCGACGCGAGGATCTGCAGGATGAGGATCAGCACGGTCGCAGGTCCGAGCTGCGGGAGCGTGATCGACCAGAACTGGCGCCAGGCGCCGGCCCCGTCGAGGGATGCCGCCTCGTACTGCTGCGGGGGGATGTTCTGCATGGCCGCGAGGTAGAGCAGGAAGTTGAACCCGACCGTCCACCACACCGTCGCGATCACGATCGACAGCATGTTGGTGTCGGAGTTCTGCAGCCACGCGATCGGCTCGAGGCCGAAGAACTTCAGGATGTTGTTGGCCGCGCCGATCTGCGGGTTGAAGATCCAGACCCAGATCTGCGAGATCACGGTGGACGCGAGCAGGTACGGCATGAAGAACGACAGCCGCCAGAGCCACTGCCCGGGCAGGCCGCGATCGACGAGCGCGGCCATGAGCAGGGCCACGGCGACGAGCGGCACGGTCGACAGCAGCGTGAACCACACCGTGTTCCACATCGACTGCCACATGACGGGATCGACGAGGGCTTCGGCGTAGTTCGCGAAGCCGACGAACCCTCCGCCGGCGCCCGTGAGCGACTGGTCGGTGAAGCTCAGATAGATGCCGTGCAGGATCGGCCATGCCAGGAACAGCACGAACGCGATGAGGAACGGAACCAGGAAGGCCCAGCTGATGAGCTGCTCGCGCTTGCGGGAGCCGGCGCGGCGGAGACGGAAGTCGGATGCCCCGCCGGTGACGAGGGTACGGGTGGCGGTCGAGGTCATGACTTCCACGTCCCCTCGGGGTCGGCCGGATTGGGTTGGCGCAGCAGCGTGTTCACGCGCGCTTCGAAGCGGTCGATCGCGGCGGCCGGATCGGCGCCCGAGAGGAGCACGTTCTGCACCGCGGCCCCGAACTCGCCCTGGAAGCTCGAGCCGGAGCCCGTGAACCACGCGGTCGGGTCGTAGACGACGTGGTCGGCGGCCGAGGCGTAGTGCGCCTGGGGCACGAGGTCGTCGTACGCGGGCGACGAGGTGACGGGGAGGTAGGCGGGGATGTGCCCGGCCTCGGCCCACTGGAACGAGTCCTTCAGCATGTCGGCGACGAAGCGGTACACGAGGTCGCGGCGCTCGTCGTTCGCGTTCGCCTGGTGCGGCAGCACGAAGGAGTGCGAGTCGGCGTACACCGCCGGCGTGCCGTAGAGGGTCGGGATCGTCGTCGCATCGAACGGCAGGTTCGCGGCCTGCATCGTGCGCAGCTCCCAGACACCGGTCATGAGCATGCCGCTCTTGCCGGTCGCGAACTCGGCCACGGCTCCGCCGTAGTCGGCGCGCGCGGCCGCGATCTCGCCGTCGAGGAGCGTCTGCATGAAGCGGAGCGCCTCGACCGCGGCATCCTTGTCGATCACGGCCTTGCCGCCCACGGGCAGTTCGATCTGCAGGCCGTGCTGGGCGTAGAGGCCGTAGAACAGGCGCCACATCTGCGCGCCGTCGCCGAGGTAGCCGAACGACAGCGCGTGATCGGGCGCCTGGGCGCCGACCTCGCGGAGCTGGTCGACGAACTCCTCGGGCGACGAGGTCTCACGCAGCGTGCCGTCGGAGTCGAGCACCCCCGCGGCGTCGCAGATGTCGGTGTTGAACATGAGCACGAAGGGGTGGGCGTCGAGGGCGACGCTGAAGAGCCGGTCGCCGACGAAGCCCTTCTCCCAGATCGGGCCGGGGAAGGTGGAGCGATCGACGCCGAGCTCGGCGAGGCGGTCGACGTCCCAGGCGTCGAGGAGCCCGCCGGGGGCCCAGCCGTTCACGCGGGTGGCGTGCATGATCGCGACGTCGGGGGCGCGTCCGCCGGCGCCCGCCATCGCGAGCTTCGTGTAGTACGGCGTGCCCCAGGCGAGCACGGTGGGGCGGATGCGGTAGTCGGACTGCGCCGAGTTCACACCGTCGAGCAGCGACGACATCGTCACGCCGTCGCCTCCCGAGAGCAGGTGCCAGAACTGGAGGGTCTCGGTGCGAGAGCCGGTGGGGGAAAGGGGGGAGCAGCCTGCGAGCAGTGCTGCGCCGGCGGTGAGCGTGGCGGCGGTGAGGAACTGCCGGCGGGACAGATCGAGCGGGGGCGTCATCGTCACTCCTTCGTGACCGGATGGTGGACGCCTCATCATTACATCGATGTAATCGCGGGCGCAAGCGTGCGATCCGAACGAATGCAGGGTCCTAAGGGCGGTAGCCGAGCGGTGCGGCCTTCGTGCTGTCCCTCTCGAGGAGATGATGCGACAGCGTCAGCGCCCGCGGGGGAGCGGCCCGGTCGTCCATGCGGGTCTCGAGCAGGCCGAGGGCGGCGACCGCGAAGGCCCGACGGTCGAACGCGATGGTCGTCAGTGAGGGGGAGGTGTACTTCGAGAACTCGACGTCGTCGAAGCCCGTGACGATCACGTCTTCCGGCACGCGCACACCGCGGTCGTGCAGGGCGTGCAGGGCACCGAGGGCGAGGGAGTCGGTGAAAGCGACGATCGCATCGAAAGCGACGCCGCGCTCGAACAGCGTGCGCACGGCATCCGCCCCGCCCGCCATCTCCCACGGCAGACGATTGACCTCGAGCGCGGGGTCGCGGGGGATGCCGGCCTCCCGCAGTGCGTCGTGCACGCCCTCGAGTCGCAGGCGACTCGTCGCCGTCGCGACCGAGGGGTCGTCGTCGGCGCCGACCACCGCGATCCGCCGGGCGCCGCGCGCGAGAACGTGCCGCGTGGCGTCGGCGGCGGCGAGCCGGCTGTCGATGCGCACGTGATCGGCGCGGTTCTGCTCGACCTCGCCGATCACGACGAGCGGCGGCAGGCGGTCGGCGTACTTGAGCACGCTGTCCTCGAGACGGATGGGGTTGAGGATCAGGCCGTCGACGAGGTGGGCGCGGGCGCGGGAGACCAGCTCCTTCTCACGCTCGGGCTCGGATGCCGTTTCCTCGATCTGCACGGCCAGCCCCCGCTCGTGCGCGGCTTCGACGATGCGGTGCACGAGCTCGGCCGAGAACGCGGTCGCGAGATCGGGGAGGGCGACGGCGATGATCCCCGAGTGCCCCTTGCGCAACCCGCGGGCGCTGAGATTCGGCACGAAGTCGAGCTGCGCCATCGCCGCCTCGACCTTGGAGCGCGTGTCATCGTTCACGGGGACGGTGCCGGTGACGACGTTCGAGACCGTCTTCGGTGAGACGCCGGCGAGAGCGGCGACGTCTTTCATCGTCGCGCGGCGCGGCGGGGTCGTCGTCATGCGGTCAGCCTACCGGCGGGGTCGCCATCCGCCGCAGTACATCGTTGTAGAGGATGTGCTCCTGGCTATGCTGGCGCGATGGGCAACGAACGCAACTGGGCGGGCAACCTCACCTATCGGGCATCCCGGGTCGAGCATCCGGCGTCGATCGACGAGCTGCGGGCGCTGCTCGCGCAGGGCGGACCGGTGCGGATGCTGGGCTCGCGCCACTGCTTCAACGACATTGCCGACACCGAGGGCGTGCTGATCGCCCTCGACCGACTGCCCGCGGTCTTCGAGGTGAGCCCGGAGCGCGACGCCGTGCGGGTGGTCGGAGGACTGCGCTACGGCGACATCGCCCCGCTCCTCGCCGCCGACGGGCTCGCACTCGCCAACCTCGCCTCGCTGCCGCACATCTCCGTCGCCGGAGCCGTCGCCACCGGAACCCACGGCTCGGGTGACGCGATCGGCTCTCTCGCGAGTGCCGTGCGCGCCCTCACGATCGTCACCCCGGGTGGCGAGACGCGCGAGCTGCGTCGCGGTGACGCCGACTTCGACGGTGCGGTCGTGAGCCTCGGTGCGCTCGGCGCGGTCGTCGACCTCACCCTCGACGTCGAGCCGACCTACGACGTCGCGCAGCACGTCTTCGAGCACCCGTCGTGGGACGCGATCCTCACCGACCTCGAAGCGGTCACCGGCATCGGCACGAGCGTCAGCATCTTCTCGACCTGGCAGCACACCGACGTCGCCGACCAGATCTGGGTCAAGCAGCGCCTCCCCGAGGCGCGCGAGGCCGCCCGCGAGTCCCTGTTCGAGAGCCTGGGGGCCGAAGCCGCGGCGAGCAAGCGGCATCCGATCCTCGGCGTCGACCCCGTCGCGTGCACCGAACAGCTCGGCGCGCCCGGGCCGTGGTTCGAGCGGCTCGCGCACTTCAAACTCGAGTTCACCCCTTCGGCCGGTGCCGAGATCCAGAGCGAGTACCTCGTGCCCCGGGCCGACGCCGTCGCCGCGATCCAAGCCGTGCGCTCACTCGCCGGGCAGATCGCTCCGCTGCTGCTGGTGAACGAGATCCGCACGGTGAAGGCCGACGACCTCTGGCTGAGTTCGTCGTACGGCACGGATGCCGTCGGCATCCACTTCACCTGGAAGCCCGACGAAGCGGCTGTGCGCGCATTCCTGCCGACGCTCGAAGCGGCGCTGCCGCCCACCGCCCGCCCGCACTGGGGCAAGGTGTTCACGCTCGACGCCGCCGAGGTGCGCGAACGGTATCCGCGCTTCGACGACTTCGCCGCGCTCGCCGCGCGCTTCGACCCGGAGCGGCGGTTGGTGAACGGGTTCTTGGAGCGGCTCGGGCTGTAGGCGTTCTGCGGGTGGGGCCCTTCGACAGGCTCAGGGACCCAGGTTTCGGAACTGGGTTGCGAGCCGAGTACTGGGTTGCTGAGCTTGTCGAAGCACCCGCCACGTGTCTAGAACTGGGTTGCTGAGCTCGTCGGAGCATCCCGCGCGAAGAACGGCCGCGGCCATGCCCCGAGCGCCAGGACGGCCAGCACCGTCTGGATCAGACCGGTCGCGAAGAAGATGCCGTGCAGTGGAGACCACACGAGCAGGATCGCGATCTCGACGAAGATCCAGATCATCATCGTGATGCCCGCCGCCGCGTGCATACCCCACGCGAGCGCGAACCGGCCGAACTGCGCGACCAGCGCGAGCACCTGCACGCCCCCGACGACGACGCCCAGGATCACCCCCGGCCACACGTACGAGTCGAAGCCCGTGCCCTCCAGCCACTCCGTCGGCACGCCCATGCCGCCGCCGACGGTCAGGCCGATCATGCCGGCGAGGGCGGACAGCAGGGCGAACGTCGCGACGGCGGCGAGCGGGATCCGGAGTGCGCGGGGCGGGCGGCTCATGCCTCGACGGTAGCGCGTGGATGCCGTCGGGGTTGCTGAGACCAGAGCTGGGTTGCTGAGCCTGTCGAGCGCCTGCCGCAGGCGCGTCAGACCTCGTTGCGCCAGGAGTGCTGCGGGTCGTAGCCCAGCACCCGCCGCGCCCGGTCGATCGACAGCAGCGTCTCGTTCGGCCCGACGTCGCGGGTGACCGGCACACCGGGGAAGACCTCGGCGATCAGCTCGGCGTTCGGCCGCGACATCACCGTGTCGGCGGCCGCGATGATGAACCTGTCGAACCCGGGGGCCGCGACCTCGAGGGCGCGCTGCACGGCCTGGGCGCCGTCGCGGGCGTCGATGTAGCCCCACAGGTTCCACTTGCGCAGCGTCGCATCGGCGTCGAAGGCGGGGAAGGCGGCGTAGTCCTCGGGGTCCATGACGTTCGAGAACCGCAGTGCCGTGATCGACACGTCCGGGTGCCAGCGCACGAGCTCGGTCGCCAGCTGCTCCTCGAGCGTCTTCACCAGCGAGTACACCGACTCGGGCCGGGGCGGGTAGTCCTCGTCGACCGGGATGTAGGGCGGCGGCACGTCGAACGGCAGCCCCAGCACGGTCTCGCTCGACGCGTAGACGATGCGACGGATGCCGAGGCGCACCGCCGCCCAGAACACATTGAACGTGGCCGGCATGTTGTTGTGGAAGGTGGCGACATCGCTGCGGATGCCGGGAGCGGGGATCGCCCCGAGATGCACGACCGCGTCGATGCCGTCGTGCCGGTCGCCGACCGCGGTGAACGCGTCGACCACCTGCCCGTAGTCCGTCAGATCGACCTGCACGAAGTCCGGACCGCGGACCCCCGTGACGTCCATCCCGATGACTTCGTACCCGTTCGCCCGGAGTTCCCTCGCGACGACGCGGCCGAGCTTGCCCGATGATCCGGTGAGAGCGATGCGCATGTCACCACAGTGCCACGGCATCCGCTCCCGGGGATGTCCCTTGACTTCAGCGCGCCAGCCAGTGGCGCAGGCGCCGGGTCACCCAGGGCAGCACGAAGTAGGCCATGATCGGCGTCAGCACCGCGGTGGTCACGAGCACCCGCAGCCAGATCGGCAGCGCATCCCATCCCGGCACGGGTGACATCGCGTACGTGAAGGCGAGGTTCACCGGGAAGAACCCGAGCCAGATCGACACCGCCTGCTTCCACCGCGGCGGGGCGTTCACGACCGCGACCTCGGCCCGGCCATCCGTCGTCTGCACCGTGATCGTGCCGGTGGTCGGTTCGTCGAACCATCCCTCGATCCCGGTGCGGCGGCGGGAGCGCTCGCTGCGCACGAAGCCCTCGCCCATCGACAACCACCAACCGCGCTCGCCGGAGTCCTCCCACGCGGTGAGCGTCTGCTCGTCGGCGAACCGGTACAGCATGTGCCAGACGTTGGTCTCATCCCCCGACCGCACCCAGCCCGACCCGAGGAATCCCGGGTACTTGTTGGCGAGGTTGACGCCGGTCTGCACCCACGCGGTCGCCTCGGCGATGCGGGCGGGGTCGACTTCACGGCGGATGGACACGGTGATGGGATCACTGGACATGGTGGGGTCCTCGAGAGAGCGGGCGGCCCGGGTCGCGGGCCTGCGTGCGGGGTGCGCCGGGGTGATGGCGCGTCGTCGATTCTATTCGCGGCGTGTGACGGCCGGATTACGGCGCGGGCGCAGCGATCGGCGCAGAATGGGGGAATGAGCACGCGCAGCGAAGCCGTTCTGGTCGATGTCGTCCGCACCCCGGTCGGGCGCGGCAAGCCCGGGGGTGCGCTCTCGGGGGTGCATCCGGTCGATCTCGCCGCCGGAGTGCTGCAGGCGCTGCTCGAGCGCAACGGCCTCGACTCGCGTCAGATCGACGACGTGTTGCTCGGCTGCGTGAGTCAGGTGGGGGACCAGTCGACGAACATCGCGCGGCAGGCGGTGCTGGCCGCGGGCTTCGACGAGAGCGTGCCGGGGGCGACGATCGACCGGCAGTGCGGGTCGAGTCAACAGGCGGTGCACATCGCGGCGCAGGGGATCATGGCCGGCGCCTACGACATCGTGATCGCGGGCGGGGTCGAGTCGATGAGCCGGGTGCCCCTCGGATCGTCGGCGGCCGGCGGCTCCCCGATGTCACCGCGCGTGCGCGCCCGGTATCCCGAGGGGCTGGTGAACCAGGGCGTCTCGGCCGAGCTGATCGCGCAGCGCTGGGGGCTCGACCGTGACGCGCTCGACGCCTACGCCGCCGAGTCGCACCGGCGGGCGGCGGATGCCTGGGCCGAGGGCTTCTTCGATCGCACGGTCGTCGGGGTCGTCGAAGCGCCGGATGCCGTGAGCGACGAGACCGTGCGAGCGGGAACCACGGCGGAGGGGCTCGCGGGTCTGAACCCCGCCTTCCGCACGGATCAACTCGCCGCGCGCTTCCCCGACCTCGACTGGCGGATCACCCCGGGCAACTCCTCGCCGCTCACCGACGGCGCCTCGGCCGCGCTGCTGATGAGCGCCGAGAGAGCCGAATCGCTCGGGTTGGTTCCGCGCGCCGGCATCCGCTCGTTCGCCGTCGTCGGCGACGACCCGCTGATGATGCTGACGGGGCCGATCCCGGCGACCCGGCGGATCCTCGACCGCAGCGGCCTCACGATCGACGACCTCGATGCGTACGAGGTGAACGAGGCGTTCGCGTCGGTGCCGCTGGCCTGGGCGGCCGAACTCGGCGCCGACCCGGCCAGGCTCAACCCGCGCGGCGGCGCGATCGCGCTCGGACATGCGCTCGGCTCGTCGGGCACGCGCCTGCTCGGAACACTCGTGGATCACCTCGACGCGGTGGGTGGCCGCTACGGGCTGCAGACGATGTGCGAGGGCGGCGGCATGGCCAACGCGATGATCGTCGAGAGGCTGTAGGGCTACTCGGCCGTCCTGCGGCGGCGGGGCGCGGCCGAGCGCGGGGGGATCCGGCGCATGTGCTCGCGCACCTTCTCGAGCGGTGCGGTGAGCGAGCGGACGTCGTCGGCGTCGAGCGGCGCGAGGAACAGCCTTCGCAGCTCGCCGATGTGCCCGGGGAAGACTGCGGAGAGCACGGCTCGCCCGGCGTCGGTGATCGTGAGCGTCACGCCGCGCTCATCGTCGGGCGACGGGGCGCGCGTCACCAGGCCCCTCCTCTCGAGCAGGCCGGCCTGGTGGGTGAGGCCGCTGCGGCTGAGCACGACGCCATCGGCCAGCGCGGTCATGCGGGCGCTGCCGTTCGGTGAATCCCCGAGGGTCGCGAGCAGCTGGAACTGCACGTAGCTGAGGTCTCCGGTCTCTTTCAGCTGCTGTTCGACGGCGTGCCGCAGCAGGCTGCTCACCTCGATCAGCGCGAAGTACGCACCGAGTTCGGCGGGGTCGAGGGGAGGGGTGTCGGCGGCCATGTTCTCCAGTGTAGGTGTTTCGATCTCGAATTAGTTGCTTCGATATCGAAGCAGTGCTACGGTTCGATAAGTGCTTCAACTTCGAAGCATCTGAATCGAGAAGGAAGTCATCATGAAGGCAGCACGTTTCCACCAGCTCGGCGGCCCGGAGGTCCTGCGCGTCGACGAGGTCGAGGTCCCCGAGCCGGGCGAGGGTCAGGTGCGTATCCGCGTCGCGGGCGCCGGTTTCAACCCCGCCGACGGTGGCATCCGCGGGGGAACGCTCCCGTTCCCCGTCGCGCTTCCGCACACCCCCGGTTACGACGTCGCCGGCACGATCGACACGCTCGGGGTCGGCGTCGACGGTCTGGCGATCGGCGACAGCGTCATCGGGTTCCTCTCGATGACCGACGACGGCGCGGATGCCGAGTACGTCGTCGCGCCCGCGGATCTGCTGGTCGCCGCACCCGCGGTGGGAGATCTGGCGGATGCCGCGGCGCTCCCGTCGGTCGCACTGACGGCGTGGCAGGCGCTGTTCGATGTCGCGGGGCTGCAGAAGGGGCAGCGCATCCTGATCGTGGGCGCCGGCGGAACGGTCGGTGAGTACGCCGTGCAGCTGGCGAAGCACGCGGGGGCGTTCGTGATCGCGACGGCGAGCCCGCGCAGCCGTGCCGCGGTCGAGGCTGCCGGCGCCGACGAGGTCGTCGATCACACGGCGGGTTCGGTGCGCGACGGGGTGGGGGCTCCGGTCGACGTGCTGCTGAATCTCGCGCCGATCGAACCCGAGGAGTTCGCGGCGCTCGTCTCACTGGTGGGTGACGGCGGCTTCGTGGTCAGCTCGACCGCGTGGATGCCGACGCCCGGCGAGGAGGGCCGAGGCGTGCGCGGCGAGACCGTGTATGTGCGCAGTGACCCCGGTCAGCTCGCGCATCTCGTCACCCTGGTCGACGACGGGTCGCTGCGGGTGGTGGCGTCGCGTCGCGTGGGTCTCGAGGAGGTCGCGTCGGTGCACGCGGCCGCGGCGGCCGGCACGCTGCGCGGCAAGGTCGTCGTCGTCCCGAGTGCGTGAGGGGGGCATAACTCAGGACGGATGCGCCGAATCGGCCGCGAACCGGGCCCGAAGCGGCCGATCGGCGCCGTTCGTCCGGAGTTATGGACGGCGGATGCCGCGGCGGACGCGTCCGGAAGACGGAGAAGACCCCCGCCGACCCGATTCGGCGGGGGTCTGCGGGCGCTTGGCGCCCGTGGCGCGGAATCCTGTGACTTCCCGATCCGGTCTGAGTCGTCCGCGCATCTGTAGTTGTAGTTCGCCGAAGTGACCGGCCGGTGAACGCCGCCTCAACATCCGGATGCTGCTCCGACCGGTGCGAAATGTCGATTCTGACGCTCGATACCCGGCATTCGTGACCGATCGGTGCGCTTTTCGGGAGGGGTGGTCGCGAGATGCGTGGACGCCCTAGTAAATACGCGGGGATCGAAGTAAACTCGCGATGTGCCAACGACGGCACGAAGGGACGTCGCACAATGACTCGTACCATCCCGCATTTCGTGGGCGGATCGCACCTCACGCCGGCTGACGGGCGCTTCGCCGACGTGTTCGATCCCAGCACCGGCGCCGTGCAGGCCCGCGTGCCGCTCGCCTCGGCCGACGAGGTGCGCGCGGTGATCGCGACTGCCGAGGCCGCCCAACAGGAGTGGGCCGCCACCAACCCGCAGAAGCGCGCCCGTGTGCTGCTGCGCTTCCTCGATCTGGTGCAGCGCGAGATGCAGTCGCTCGCCGAGCTGCTCGCGAGCGAGCACGGCAAAACCGTCGACGACGCGAAGGGCGACATCCAGCGCGGGCTCGAGGTCATCGAGTTCTCGGCCGGCGCCCCGCACCTGCTCAAGGGCGAGTACTCGACCGGTGCCGGCGCGGGCATCGACGTCTATTCGATGCGTCAGCCCCTCGGTGTGGTCGCCGCGATCACCCCGTTCAACTTCCCCGCGATGATCCCGCTCTGGAAGGCGGGCCCGGCGCTCGCCGCGGGCAATGCCGTCGTGCTCAAGCCCAGCGAGCGCGACCCCTCGGTGCCGGTGCGCCTCGCCGAGCTGTTCCTCGAAGCGGGGCTTCCCGCCGGCGTGCTCAATGTGGTGCACGGCGACAAAGAGGCCGTCGACACGCTGCTCACCGACGACCGCATCCGCGCCGTCGGATTCGTCGGCTCCACGCCGATCGCCGAGTACATCTACGCCACCGCAGCGGCGCACGGCAAGCGCGCGCAGTGCTTCGGCGGCGCGAAGAACCACATGATCGTGATGCCCGACGCCGACCTCGATCAGGCGGTCGACGCGCTGATCGGCTCGGGGTACGGATCGGCCGGTGAGCGGTGCATGGCGATCTCGGTGGCGGTACCGGTCGGGCAGCAGACGGCGGATGCTCTCGCCGCCAAGCTCCTCGAACGCGTCGGGCAGTTGCGGGTCGGGCCGTCGCTCGCGGCCGACGTCGACTACGGACCCCTGGTCACCCGCGCTGCGGTGGAACGGGTCGAAGGGTACATCCAGCAGGGCGTCGACGAGGGCGCGACGCTGCTCGCCGACGGCCGCGGTTTCACGGTCGCCGGCCACGAGGAGGGTTTCTACCTCGGACCGACCCTGTTCGACCACGTCACGACCGACATGGCGATCTACCGCGAGGAGATCTTCGGCCCGGTGCTCGTGATCGCCCGCGCCGCCGACTACGAGGAGGCGCTGCGCATGGCCTCGGAGCACGAGTACGGCAACGGCGTCGCGATCTTCACGCGCGACGGCGACGCCGCCCGCGACTTCGCGGCCCGGGTCGAGGTGGGCATGGTCGGGGTGAACGTGCCGATCCCCGTGCCCATCGCCTATTACACGTTCGGCGGCTGGAAGCGCAGCGGGTTCGGCGACCTCAACCAGCACGGCGCCGACGCCTTCCGCTTCTACACGAAGACCAAGACGGTGACGAGCCGCTGGCCCGCGGCGGGCATCCGCGACGGTGCCAGCTTCGTCATCCCCACGATGCACTAACCACATCTTTTGCGGTTCCTGAGCCTGTCGAAGGGCAGGAACCCAGGATCAAGGAGTCGATGATGACCATGACCGACGTGACCACTCCCCTCACCGCCGACGAGCGCGACGCGATCCTCGAGGCCGTGCGCGAGTTCACCGAGATCGAGCTCGCCCCGCACGCGCTCGAGCGCGACGAGCAGCACATCTTCCCCCGCGAGTCGCTGGGCCGCGGCGGCGAGCTGGGCCTCGGCGGCATCTACGTGCGCGAGGAATCCGGCGGCACGGGGCTCAGTCGCACCGACACCGTCGCGATCTTCGAGGAGCTCGCGCAGGGCGACCCCGCGGTCGCGGCGTACATCTCGATCCACAACATGGTGGCGTGGATGATCGACACCTACGGCAGCGACGAGCAGATCGCCCGGTGGATGCCCGATCTCACCGCCATGGCGGAGTTCGGCGGCTACTGCCTCACCGAGCCGGGCGCCGGATCGGATGCCGCGAACATCGCCACGAGCGCGGTGCGCGATGGCGACGACTACGTGCTCACCGGCGTGAAGCAGTTCATCTCCGGCGCGGGCGAGGCCGCGGTGTACGTCGTGATGGCGCGCACCGGCGGCCCTTCGACGGGCTCAGGGACCCAAGGGGCCGCCCGCGGCCCCCGACACGAAGGCATCAGCGCCATCCTCGTCCCCGGCGATGCCGAGGGGCTCGGCTTCGGCGCCCTCGAGAAGAAGATGGGGTGGCACGCGCAGCCCACGCGCCAGGTGATCTTCGACGGAGTGCGGGTGCCGGCATCCGCTCTGCTCGGCGAGGAGGGGCGCGGTTTCGCGATCGCGATGTCGGCCCTCAACGGCGGCCGCCTCAACATCGCGGCCTGCTCGCTGGGTGGGGCGCAGTGGGCGCTCGACCGGGCCGTGCAATACGTGCACGAGCGGGTCGCGTTCGGCGAGCCGCTCGCCGAGAAGCAGTCGATCCTGTTCCAGATCGCCGACATGCGCACCGAACTGCAGGCCGCGCGCCTCATGGTTCGCGACGGCGCGGCGGCGGTCGACGCGAAGGCGCCGGATGCGACGATGCGCTGCGCGATGGCCAAGCGCTTCGCGACGGATGCCGGGTTCGACATCGCCAACCGCGCGCTCCAACTGCACGGCGGCTACGGGTACCTGCAGGACTACGGCATCGAGAAGGTCGTGCGCGACCTGCGGGTGCACCAGATCCTCGAGGGCACGAACGAGATCATGCGGCTCATCGTCGGGCGCGAGATGCTGCGGCCCGCCGGCTCGGCTTCGATGCGGAGCGCGTCATGAGCCGCATCGCCTTCCTCGGCCTGGGCCACATGGGGCTGCCGATGGCCACCAATCTCGTGAAGGCCGGGCACGAGGTGCAGGGGTTCGACCCGGTGCCGGCGGCAGTGGATGCGGCGCGGGCCGCCGGCATCCCGATCGCGGCCAGCGGGGCGGATGCCGCAGCCGACGCGGATGTCGTCATCACGATGTTCCCCGCCGGAAGGCACGTGCTCGACGCGTACCGCGGCGGGCTGCTCGCGGCGGCCCGACCCGGCACGCTGTTCATCGAATCGTCGACGATCGCGGTCGACGAGGCGCGCGCGGCGCACGCGCTCGCGCTCGCCGCAGGGCACCGCAACATCGACGCTCCCGTCTCGGGCGGGGTCGTGGGAGCCGAGAACGGCACGCTCGCGTTCATGGTGGGCGGCAGCGACGAGGACTTCGCCGCTGCCCTTCCGCTGCTGGAGGCGATGGGTAAGAGGATCGTGCACTGCGGCGGTTCCGGGCTCGGCCAGGCGGCGAAGGTGTGCAACAACATGGTGCTCGCCGTGTCGCAGATCGCCGTCGCCGAGGCGTTCGTGCTGGGGGAGCGGCTGGGGCTCGAACATCAGGCGCTGTTCGACGTGGTGTCGCAGGCCTCCGGTCAGTGCTGGTCGATCACCACCAACTGCCCCGTGCCGGGTCCGGTGCCGACGAGTCCCGCGAACCGCGACTATCAGCCGGGCTTCGCCGGTGCGCTGATGGCCAAGGATCTCGGGCTCGCCCTGCAGGCGATCGAGCAGACCTCGACGGATGCCCGCATGGGTCGGCTCGCCCAGCAGCTCTACGCCGCCTACGCCGCGGGCGACGGCGCCGGCCGCGACTTCTCCGGCATCATCACCGACATCCGCGACTCCGCACCCCGTTCCTGAGCGAGTGGAGCGAGACGAAGGACGCGGGCGCGATACTGAAGACCACGCGACGAAGGAGAGACATGACCGAGTACGAGACGATCCTGGTCGAGCAGCGCGGACGCGTGGGGTGGATCACCCTGAACAGACCGCAGGCGCTGAACGCCCTGAACGGCCGGGTGTCGGAGGAGGTCACGGCCGCAGCGGTCGCGTTCGACGCCGATGAGGGCGTGGGGGCGATCGTGGTCACCGGGTCCGAGAAGGCCTTCGCCGCGGGTGCCGACATCAAGGAGATGGAGGGCATGTCGTCGGCCGAGATGCTCGCCACCGACCACTTCGGCGCATGGAGCGACTTCGCGGCCGTGCGCACGCCCGTGATCGCGGCGGTCTCGGGCTTCGCACTGGGCGGCGGATGCGAGCTGGCGATGATGTGCGACATCATCCTCGCCGCCGACATCGCGAAGTTCGGGCAGCCCGAGATCAACCTCGGCGTGATCCCCGGCATGGGAGGAACACAGCGGCTCATCCGTGCGGTCGGGTACTACAAGGCCGCCGAACTCGTGCTCTCGGGGCGGATCATCGGCGCCGAGGAGGCCGAGCGCATCGGTCTGGTCTCGCGGGTGGTGCCGGCATCCGATCTGCTCGCCGAGGCGACGACGCTCGCCGAGACGATCGCGTCGAAGTCGCTGCCCTCGCTCTACGCCGCGAAGGCCGCGCTCGACACCGCGATGGAGACCTCGCTCACCGACGGCCTCGCGCACGAGAAGCAGGCGTTCGCGCTGCTCTTCGACACCGAGGATCAGAAGGAGGGCATGGCCGCGTTCCGTGAGAAGCGGCAGCCCGACTTCCGGAACAGATGACTCCCGCGCCCGCCTCAGCCCCGCAGCGACTCGACGATCTTGGCGAGGCGGCGCTCGCGGGTGGCTTCCTGCTTGGCCTCGGCGATCGCGCGGGCGTGCTCCTTGCGGGCCGAGTAGGCGAGGGTGTCGAAGGCGGCGCGCAGCGCGGGGTCGGCGTCGAGCGCGGCGGTGAGTTCGGCCGGCTCGTCGACGGTGCGCTCAGCGGCGTCGAGGCGGATGACGGCGTCGACCTCGTCGCCGATCTCGACGCCCAGTTCGGCGCGCGACGCCTTGCTGAGGCCGATGAGGTTGCGCCCTCCCATGCGGCTGAGACGCAGCCGGGCGGTGCGCTCGCCGATCGTCACCGCCACCGGGAAGGCCTTGCCCGCGCCGAACGACGCGACCTGCTCGTCGGTGAGGACGATGGCGGTCGCCGGGCCGCTGGCCGGGAGGGTCGTATGGATGCGCAGTTCGCTCATGCGCACAGGGTACGCCGGGATCAGGGGTTCTCGAGTTCCGCCACGAGGGTGCGGTTGCGCGCGGCGATCACGCGACGCATGTACTCGCGCAGGAACAGTGCGTCGACCGCGCGCCCGATCGGGCCGAACGGCGAGCGGAACGTCACGACGTCGCGCATGAGGGTGCCCCGCGGATGCTCCGCGAACGAGTGCACGTGCAGGAACGACCCGAACGGCCCCGAGATCTGCCGGTCGCGGAATCCGCGCGGAGGATCGATGTCGAACACCCGCGACCGCAACCGGAACGGGATGCCGAAGTGCCGCGCCCGCCAGGTGACCGTCGAGCCCTCGGTGAACGCCCCGCCGGCGGGAGCTTCGACCATCGTCTCGCCGTGCGCCGCCATCGATCGCACGTGCAGCTCGGGATCGAGGGATGCGGCGAACACCGCGTCGACGGGAGCGGCGATCACGGTCTCGAGCACGAACTGCGCCATGTCAGAGGGGCTCCGGGGTCGGGCGGGGGTCGGTGAAGTCGCCGGCATCCTTGCGCAGGCGCGCGACGATCGCGACGAGCTCGGCCGCGTCGTCGCGATCGATGCCGGGAGACGCGAACACGTCGGCGTTGAGCGCGGCGGTGGCACGCTCGACCAGGTCGCGACCGGCCACGGTGAGTGCGAGCAGGGCGGCGCGGCCGTCGTGCGGGTGCGGTTCGCGCACGATCAGCCCGTCGCGCACGAGACGGTCGGCGGTGCTGGTGACGGTGGTCGCGTGCACCTGCAGGCGTGCCACCACGCTCGACAGGGGCAGGCGCCCCTCGCGGCTGAACGCGAGCAGGCGCAGCACCTCGTAGCGCGCGAAGCTCAGTGCGAAGGGCTTGAGGGCCTGATCGACGCGGGCGAGCAGCAGCTGCTGGGCCCGCATGACCGAGGTCACGACGGCCATGCCGTCGGCGGCATCGGTCCATCCGTGCGCGAGCCACTGCCGCTTCGCCTCGGCGAGCGGATCCACGGGCAGGGGGCGGGGACGGACCACGCCTCTACGGTACTCGGCGCGCGCGCCGCCGAGCGGATGCCGTCACCGCTGGTTCTCAGTTTCATCGAAGCTGAGACGCAGTGCCGCAGGACTAGAATCGACACAGTCGTGAGGAGCAATCGATGAAGATCTTCGTCCTGGTCAAAGAGGTGCCCGACACCTACGGCGACCGCAAGCTGAACCTGGAGACCGGGCTGGCCGATCGGGCCGCCGGAGACGTGGTGCTCGACGAGATCACCGAGCGCGCTCTCGAGGTCGCGCTCAGCCACGCCGACGCGAGCGAGGGCGCGGAGGTCGTCGCCGTCTCGATGGCCCCCGAGGGGTCGACCGCCACGGTGCGACGTGCGCTCGCGATCGGCGCGGCATCCGCGGTGCACATCGCCGACGAGCAGCTCACCGGCGCCGACCTCGGTCTCACCGCCGAGGTGCTCGCCGCCGCGATCCGCCGCGGCGCCCCCGACCTCGTCATCACCGGCAACCTGTCGACCGACGGCTCGGGCGGGGTCATTCCCGCGATGCTCGCCGAGCACCTCGGCTGGGCGCAGGCGACGGCACTCACGGCGGTCGAGATCGGCGCGGATGCCGTGAACGGAACCCGCGCGACCGACTTCGGGTCGCAGGCGGTGAGCGCCGCGCTGCCGGCCGTGATCTCGATCACCGAGGCGCTGCCGGATGCCCGCTTCCCGAACTTCAAGGGCATCATGGCCGCGAAGAAGAAGCCGGTGGAAGTGCTCTCGCTCGCCGACCTCGACGTCTCGGCCGATCCCTCCGCGGCGCCGCGCACCATCATGACCGCGGTCGCCGAGAAGCCCCCGCGCGCGGCGGGCGTCAAGATCACCGACGACGGCGATGCCGCCCAGCAGCTCGTCGACTACCTCGTGCAGAACAGGCTGGTGTGACATGGGCTACCCCGAGAACCCGATCCTCGTGCTCGTCGACGTCGACCCTGCGGGTGCTCCCGCCTCGAGTACGGCCGCTCTGATCGGTGCGGCATCGACGGTCGGTGCGCCGGTCGCCGTGATCGTGGGCGGCTCGCCCGATGCCGCCGCCCAGGTCGCCGCGCTCGGAGCATCCGTCGTGCTCACGGCCGATGCGGATGCCGCCGTCCTCACCGTGCCCGTGGTCGACGCCCTCCAGGCCGCGTTCGAACGGGTGCAGCCCGACGCGGTGCTCGTGTCGAACTCGATCGCCGGACGCGACGCCGCCGCCCGTCTCGCCGTGCGCGCAGGGCTCGCGTTGTCGGTCGACGCGATCGGGGTGTCGCGCGACGACGAGGGCGTGGTCGCGCACCACTCCGTCTACGGCGGCGCATACCTCGTGGACTCCGCTCCCACCTACGGCGCGCCGGTCATCACGGTGCGTCAGGGCGCGGTGGATGCCCGAGCCGAGGCCGTCGCCTCCCCCTCGGTCGAAGCGCTCGACGTCGCCGGGTCGGGAGTCGCCGCGGCATCCGTCGGCCCGATCGAAGCCGTCGAGCAGGCGTCGTCGCGGCCCGAACTGCGCGGGGCGACCCGCGTCGTCTCGGGCGGACGCGGACTCGCCTCGAAGGAGAAGTTCGTGCTCGTCGAGGAGCTCGCCGATGCTCTCGGGGCCGCGGTCGGCGCTTCGCGCGCGGCCGTCGACGCGGGGTACGTCCCGCAGTCGCACCAGGTCGGGCAGACCGGTGTCTCGGTGTCGCCGCAGCTGTACGTCGCGCTCGGCATCTCGGGTGCGATCCAGCACCGCGCGGGCATGCAGACCTCCAAGACCATCGTGGCGATCAATAAGGACGGCGAGGCCCCGATCTTCGACGTCGCCGACTTCGGTATCGTCGGCGACCTGTTCACGATCGTGCCTCAGGTGATCGCCGCCCTCGAGGCCCGGAAGTAGGGGAGTCCATGGTCTCCGAGGCTCAGGAGGGGCGGATGCTGCGCCGCGGTCTGCCGCGCGTACCCGGGGGAGAGCCCTGGCCGCCGGCGGGCGCCTCGGCGGGGTGGGACCCTTCGGCAGGCTCCGGGGCCCAGGTTTCTGCGGGGCGGGGCCCTTCGACAGGCTCAGGGACCCAGGTGCTTCCCGCCGAGACGGAGCGGGTCGCTGAGACGAAGTGGGTCGCTGAGCCTGTCGAAGCGTCCCCCCACGAGACGCCGAGCTCCCTCCGCCGCGGGCTGCCGCGCACGCCGGGTGGCGAGCCGTGGCCTCCGGTCGGAGCTCCTGCGGGGCGGGGCCCTTCGACAGGCTCAGGGACCCAGGTGTCCGAGCCGGTCGCTGACCCGGTCTCTGACCCGGAGCCCGTCGCTGAGCAGAGATCGGTCGCTGAGCAGAACCGCGTCGCTGAAGGAAACCGGGTCGCTGAGCCTGTCGAAGCGTCCGCCCACGAGACTTCCGCCGCATCCGGCATCCGCCGTGGTCTCCCGCGCACTCCGGGCGGAGACCCCTGGCCGCCCGCCGGCACCGTCGCGGGGCGGGGCCCTTCGACAGGCTCAGGGACCCAGGTTCGTCCCGTCGAACCCGACGGGCCCGCTGAGCAGGATCGGGTCGCTGAGCAGGATTGGGTCTCTGAGCAGGATCGGGTCGCTGAGCCCGTCGAAGCGTCCCCCCGCGAGGCACTCGTCGTCACCGCGACCGCCCCGCCCCGCCCTCCCACAGCCTGGAACGGCACCGCCCCGCGCCGAATCGTGACCCCGGCCGCGGCATCCGCTCGTCCGCGCCCGACCTGGACGCAGGGCATCGCCGTGCTGTTCGGTGCCGCAGCCCTCGGTGTTCTCGCGGCGGCCGCGGTCGCGCTCGTGCGCACGCTGTTGAGCTTCCCGTTCATGCAGGACTTCCTCGCGGCGTTTCCCGGCGAGTACACCTCGCCGATCGCCGTCGAGCCCGGGTTCCCCGCGTGGGTCAACTGGGCGCACTTCTTCAACGTTTTCCTGATGGTGCTGATCATCCGCTCGGGTCTGCGGGTGCGCACCGAGAAGCGGCCGACCGTGTTCTGGGCGCCGCGGGGAAATCCCAAGGGCAAGATCAGCCTGACGCTGTGGTTCCATCAGGCGCTCGACATCCTGTGGCTCGTGAACGGTGTCGTGTTCGTCGTGCTGCTGATCATCACCGGGCACTGGGTGCGGATCGTGCCGACGAGCTGGGAGGTCTTCCCGAACGCGCTGTCGGCGGCCCTGCAGTACGTGTCGTTCGACTGGCCGCACGAGAACGGCTGGAACAACTACAACAGCCTGCAGCAGCTCGCCTACTTCGCGACCGTTTTCATCGCTGCCCCGCTGGCGGCGATCACCGGCTTCCGGATGTCGGGGCTGTGGCCCAAGAAGGCCGAGAAGCTCTCGAAGGCGTACCCGGTGGAGTGGGCGCGCGCGCTGCACTTCCCGATCATGCTGTACTTCGTGGCGTTCATCGTCGCGCACGTGGCGCTGGTGATGCTGACCGGATTCCTGCGCAACCTCAACCACATGTACGCGTCCCAGGATGCCGTGACGTGGGCGGGCTTCTGGGTGTTCGTGGTGTCGCTCGTGGTGATCGCCGCCGCTTGGGTGGCGGCTCGCCCCCTGGTGCTCGCCCCCATCGCGAAGGTCTTCGGCAACGTGTCGGGGCGGTGACCGACTGCCGAGCCACCCCTTTACGCGCGAAACACCCCCTTGCATCCAGTGCGCAAGGGGGTGTTTCGGTGAGAAGGGGGTGGCTCGACGCCCGAGGAACGGATGCTCAGCGCGTGAAGCGCACCTCGGTCAGCGTCTCGCCGAGGAACGGTTCGGTGTGGGTGGCGCCGTCGAGCGTGAAGCCGTTGCGCGCGTAGAAGCGGTGCGCGCGCGGGTTGTCCTCGGCGACCCAGAGGTAGAGCGGGGCGTCCTTCTCGACCGTGGCGTCGAAGAGCTTCTGGCCGATGCCGGTGGAGTGCCAGGCGTCGAGCAGGTAGATGAAGTACAGCTCGCGCAGCGCCGGGGCGTCCTTGTCGCGGGCGGGACCGGAGCCGGCGAAGCCGACAATCTCGCCGTCGACGAGGGCGGCGCGCATCGTGAAGTCGGGGCCCTGCGAGGCCCAGTGCGTCCACAGCTCGGCCATGCGGCGCGGCGACACCTTCTCGAGGGCGGCCTTGCTGATCAGGTGGTCGTAGGTCTCGTGCCAGCACTGGGCGTGCACGCGACCGAGGGCTTCCGCGTCCACATCACGGACCGGACGGACGATGACTTCGGGCTGGGCTTCGGCGCTCATGTTCGTGACTCTACGCGCGGCATCCGCTATCCGGAAATCGAGCGGATGCCGTCGATGGCCGCCCGCAGGGGCATGGAGGATCTCGACAACGATCTTCGCGGATCGTGCGCGGATGAATACGATCATTCCTCGTGAACGTGATCTGGCGCACCCTCCTGGTGATCTTCCGTGCCCGCTCCCGCGTGCGGCGGGGCAAGGCCCTCGATCCGACGGCGGTGGGCAGCATCCGTCTGACGACGCTGCCGACCGACATCGACATCCTGCGGCACATGAACAACGGCCGCTACCTGTCGCTGTTCGACCTCGGGCGCTGGGATCTGCTCATCCGCACCGGGCTGTTCGACGCGATGAAGGACAACCGCTGGTACGCGGTGGTCTCGAGCGAGACGGTGACCTTCCGCAGGTCGCTCGTGCCGTGGCAGCGGTTCGAGGTGCAGTCGCGGTTCATCGGGCACGACGATCGGGCGCTGTTCCTCGAGCACCGCGCGGTCGTGAAGGGGCAGATCTACGCGCGGGCGATCGTGCGGGCGCGGATGCTGCGCCGCTCCGGCGGCACCGTGTCGAACGAGGAGCTGTTCGCCGCGGTCGGCAAGCCCGAGGGCGTGCCCGAGATCGATGCATGGGTGCACGAGTGGGCCGCGGCATCCGCCCTGCCGCCGGTGCGCGATCAGGCCCCGAGCGTCTGGAACTGACGCGGGCTTTTTCCCTCTCGACCCGGCCTTTCGAGGCATATCGGCATGCCTCGCACAACTTCGGAGATTCGCCTCGACACGCCGTCGTGACGCGGCTTAGCCTGGCGTGTCGCCCGCGATCTCCGAAGTTGTGCGGGCGCGACCGAGGGGTGGGGAACATGAGCGAGTTCGAGGTGCCCGGCCGGCCGCCGGTAGGAGCGCACAACGAGATACCAGCGGCGATGGTGCTCGCGATGGTCTTCGGGATTGGAGTGGCAATCGCGTGGGGACTTGCCGCTCTCGTTCTCATCTGGCTCGTAACGGGTTCCGGCGGGTGGGGTGTGGAGTGGATGTTCACCTGCCTCTTCGCCGTAGTAGCGGGCGTGATCGGCGTCATCGGATGCCTGCGCCGATGGGTGTGGGTGCGGTGGGCCGCTCTCGCACAGGCCATCGCGGTCTCGGTCACGCTGTTCGGCTTGATGGGCGTAGCGCCCTTCGTCCCCTGGGCAGTGGGACTCTTCATCGCGTACGCCGGGCTTCAGTTCCTCCCGTCGTCCCACCGCTGGTATCACCCGCTGCCGCGCCCTCTTCATCCGACATCGGAGGCGGTAACGGGGCTGAACTCGTGACTGCCCCGGAGTCGGAGGAGGCGAGCGACTTCTGGGAGCGCATCGACCGGGCTGAGCCGCGAGACGGCGAAGGGATGCCGCCCGGGATGGTGTTCGCCGTGGTGTGCGGGGTCCTTCTCGCGGGGTTCTGGGGATTCGGTGCTCTTGTCACCTTCTGGTTCAGGGGAGCCTTCGGCGACTTGACCATGGCGTGGGGAGCTGTCTTCTTCCTCCTTGCAGTCGCGGGAGCGATCGGCGTCCTCGGGTGCGCGCGTCGATGGGTATGGGTGCGGTGGGCCGCCCTCGTGCAGGCCGTGGTGTTCACTGCCTTGTCGATCCCGTCGTGGATCGAGGCGCCGCAGAGCACGGGCCTGATCGGCCTGTTCGTCGCCTACGCCGGCCTGCAGTTCCTGCCGTCGTCCCACCGCTGGTACCACCCGAGGCCATTGCGGAAGCAGGTGGCGAACAAGTGACCGAGCCGACGCCCTTCCTCCGACGCCCGGTGCCGGACGAGATGCCCCAGAGCGTCGTCCTGGCCGGGCTGATCGGCGGGATCATCGCCGCGATCTGGGCAGTGCTGGCGATCATGCTGATCCCGTTCGCCGTCATGATCGGGTCGTTCGTGGCGCTGTGGGCGCTCGCCTGCGCCGGAGCGTGCGCGCTGAACTTCGCGGCTCTGTGGGGGTACGCCGGTCGCCGCGAACTGGTGCGATGGTCCGCGATCGCGCAGGCGGCGGTCTTCATCCCGGTGATGTGGATCCTGTCGGCGGACTTCAGCCCCTTCGCCATCGGCCTCCTCGCGCTGCATGCGCTGCTCCTGCTCCTCCCGCCGGCGCGCCGGTGGTTCCGTGGTGGCGCTCTGCCTTCTCCGTAGCTCATCACCCGCGGAATCACGGGCGAGCCAGCGGGCCGAGACCCCGCCCCCGCCCTAGGGTGAGAGACATGGCAGAGTCGTCGTCTCCTTCTTCGGATGCCGCGGCATCCGCTCCTCTGGCCGACCGGGCCGTCGAGCTCGCCCGTCGCTGGGTGATCGAGGCCGCGGCGGCCGACGTCGATCCCGCCGCCGCACGCCTCGCCGGGGTGCTGCGCGACGCGAACGGCCTGCCCTTCACGCTCGGTTTCGTCGACGGTGTGATGCGGCCCGAGAGCCTGGGTGCGGCGGCATCCCGTCTGCATCGGATCGCGCCGATCGTGCCCGACTTCCTGCCCTGGTACCTGCGCGGCGCGGTGAAGCTCGGCGGCGGGATCGCCCCGGTGCTCCCCGCCCCGACCGTGCCGATCGCCCGCCGCGTGCTGCGTGAGATGGTGGGGCACCTCGTCGTCGACGCCCGCCCCGCCAAGCTCGGTCCCGCGATCGCGAAGATCCGCGAATCGGGCGCCCGACTCAACCTCAACCTGCTCGGCGAGGCCGTGCTCGGGGAGGGCGAGGCGCAGCGCCGGCTCGACGGCATCCACGATCTGGTCCGCCGCCCCGACGTCGACTACGTCTCGGTCAAGGTCTCGGCCGTCGTCAGCCACATCTCGATGTGGGCGTTCGACGAGGTCGTCGACCGGGTGGTCGAACGGCTGCTGCCGCTGTACCTGACGGCGGCGTCGGACGGCACCTTCATCAACCTCGACATGGAGGAGTACCGCGACCTCGACCTGACGATCGCGGTGTTCACGCGCATCCTCGAGGACCCGCGCCTGGCGAACCTGCATGCCGGCATCGTGCTGCAGGCGTACCTGCCCGACGCCCTGCCCGCCCTGCAGGAGCTCACCGCCTGGGCGCAGGACCGTGTCGCCCACGGCGGCGCCCCTATCAAGATCCGTCTCGTCAAGGGCGCGAACCTCGCCATGGAGCGCGTCGAGGCGACCATGCACGGGTGGACGCCGGCGACCTACGACACCAAGCTCGACACGGATGCCAACTACCTCCGCTGCCTCGACTGGGCGCTGCAGCCCGAACGCACCGAGGCCGTGCACCTCGGCATCGCCGGGCACAACCTGTTCGGCATCGCCTACGCCTGGCTGCTCGCGGGCGAGCGCGGAGTGCGCGACCAGGTCGAGTTCGAGATGCTGCTCGGTATGGCGCAGGGGCAGGTGCAGGCGGTCTCGCGCGAGGTCGGCCCCGTGCTGCTCTACGTGCCGGTCGTCGCACCCGCCGAGTTCGACGTCGCGATCAGCTATCTCGTGCGCCGTCTCGAAGAGAACGCGTCGAGCGACAACTTCCTCTCCGCGGCGTTCCAGCTCGGCGACGACGAGACGCTGTTCGTGCGCGAGCAGGATCGCTTCCTCGACGCCCTCGAGCGCTCGACCGACCTGAACCTGCACACCGGTCCGCGCCGACGCCAGGACCGCCTCGCCCCGATGCACGAGTCGGTGCGCCCGGTGTTCGCCGATCCGCAGCCCGAAGCCGACCTCACGAAGGCGGTGCTCGGAATCTCGCGCGGATCCTCCGGCGACGACGGCTTCGACGGCGAGCCGTACCTCGAGACCGCCGTCTACTCGCCGCGCGAGATCGTCGACGAGACCGCGGGCGCTCCCGGCTTCGAGAACGCGATCGACAGCGACCCGGCGCTCCCCGCCAACCGCGAGTGGGCACGCGGCATCCGGGAGCGCATCGCGACTTCGACGGCCGGGGACGACACCCTCGCCGCCGCCCTCGTCGACGCCCCGGACGCACTCGACACGATCGTGCAGGCGGTGCAGGATGCCGCGCCGAGCTGGGGTTCGCGTCCCGCGGCCGAGCGCGCCGAGGTGCTGCTCCGGGCGGCCGCCGCCCTCGAATCCCGGCGCGGTGAACTGATCGAGGTCGCGGCATCCGAGACCGGCAAGGTCTTCGCCGAGGCCGACGTCGAGGTCAGCGAGGCCGTCGACTTCGCCCGGTACTACGGCGCGAAGGCGCGCGAGCTCGACGCGATCGCGGGAGCGGCGTTCGAGCCGGCATCCGTCACGGTCGTCACGCCGCCCTGGAACTTCCCCGTGGCGATCCCCGCCGGGGGTGTGCTGGCCGCGCTCGCCGCAGGATCGGGCGTGGTCTTCAAGCCGGCGCCGCAGGCCCGGCGGTGCGCCGCCGTGATCGTCGAGGCGCTCTGGCAGGCCGGAGTTCCCCGCGATGTGCTCGCTCTCGTCGACATCGAGGAGGGCGCGCTCGGGCAGCGGCTCATCACGCACGAGGCCGTCGACCGCGTCATCCTGACGGGGTCGTGGGACACGGCGGCGCTCTTCCGCTCGTGGCGCCCCGACCTGCCGCTGCTCGCCGAGACCAGCGGCAAGAACGCGATCATCATCACCCCCTCCGCCGACCTCGACCTCGCGGTCGCCGACCTCGTCAAGAGCGCCTTCGGTCATGCGGGGCAGAAGTGCTCGGCGGCGTCGCTCGCGATCCTCGTCGGGCCGGTCGGCCGCTCGCAGCGCTTCGCCCGGCAGCTGTCGGATGCCGTGCGCTCGCTGCACGTCGGATGGCCCACCGACCCGCTCGCCGAGGTCGGGCCCGTCATCGAGAAGCCGCAGGGCAAGCTCGCCTGGGCGCTGTCGCAGCTCGAGGGTGACGAGAAGTGGCTCATCAAACCGTCGCTCTCGGCGGACGACGACGGCAGCGGACGCCTGTGGACCCCGGGAGTGCGCGTCGGCGTGCGGGCCGGGTCGCGGTTCCACCTCGAGGAGTTCTTCGGGCCGGTGCTCGGCGTGATGTACGCGCCGACGCTGTCGGCCGCGATCGAGATGCAGAACGCCGTCGCCTACGGGTTGACCGCGGGCCTCCACACCCAGGACCCGGGCGATCTCGCGACGTGGCTCGATGCCGTGCAGGCCGGAAACCTCTACGTGAACCGCGGCATCACCGGGGCGATCGTGCAGCGTCAGCCGTTCGGCGGATGGAAGCGCTCCTCGGTCGGTCCCGGTGCGAAGGCCGGCGGTCCGAATTACCTCATCGGCCTCGGATCGTGGCGCTCGCGCCCCGGATCGACGCCGTCGAGCACCTTGCACCTGCGCGGGCTCGACTCGCGCATCACCGCGCTGATCGAGTCGGCGCAGCCCTCGCTCGATTTCGACGCGTTCGAGTGGCTGCGCAAGTCGGCGCTGTCGGACGCCCTCGCCTGGGACCGCGAGTTCGGACAGGTGCGCGACGTCTCGCGCCTGGGCGTCGAGCGCAACCTCTTCCGGTATCGCCCTGTACCCGTCGAGCTTCGGGCGACGGCGGATGCTCCGTTGCAGGAGGTGCTGCGCACGGTGCTCGCCGCAGTGCGCGCCGGTGCGGTCTTCGTGCTGTCGGTGTCGGCGGGACTGCCCGCGGCGGTACGCCACTCGCTCGGTGATCTCGATGCGGCGGTGTTCCTCGAGACCGACGACGAGTGGGTGGCCCGCGTGCGCGGCCGCGATGAATCGGATGCCGAGGGCACGGAGGTGGCAGCGACGAGGGCCTCGCGCATCCGCCTGATCGGTTCGCGGGAGGCGGTCTCTCTGGCCGGTGCGGCGCTCGCCCGCGCTGTCGACGGTGATCCCGACCTCGCGGTGTACGACGGCGAGGTGACCTCGGCCGGCCGCATTGAGCTTCTGCCCTTCGTGCACGAGCAGGCGATCTCGATCACCGCCCACCGCTTCGGCAATGCCGACCCGGTCTTCGCCGAGGTGATCTGAGGGCTCGGTCGCTCGGGTAACGGAGGAGATCTCTCGCACTGCAGGAGCGTTTCGCGCGAAGCATCCTGCAATGCGTGTGAACTCCTCCGCTGCGCGCGGATGCCGGATGCCGGACGCCGGGCGTCGCTCGGCATGTAAAAGATTCTTGACACAACGCCCCGCCGGACATACTCTCATGTCAAGAATCCTTTACATGGAGGTGTGTGATGGTCTACGAAGAGCGCAATGTCTGGGCGGGTCTCGTCGTCAGCCTGATCGTCATCCCGGCGTACGTCGTCATCGTGCTGCAGCAGGCCGCGATGCGTCCGATCGAGAGCGTCGACTGGTTCCCCCTGATGCTCTGGGCCATCGGCCTCGGCATCGCGGGGACGATCGTGCTCAGCATCCTCTGGGGCCTGATCGCCCACCGCCGCGACCCCGAGGGGACCGGCCGCAGCGACATCCGCGACCGTGACATCAGCCGCATGGGCGGCCGCGTCGAGCAGGCGTTCGTCGTGATCGCCGGGCTCGGGGTGATCGTGCTCTGCGCGGTCGGCGCCGACGTCTTCTGGATCGCGAACACGATGTTCCTCGGCTTCGCGGTCTCGGCCATCGTCGGCGGCATCGCCCGGGTCGTCGCCTACCGCCGAGGGCTCGCGTGATGGTCAAGCCCACACTCGTCTCGAACAGCATCCGCACCCACCGCGAGGCCGCCGGCCTCACCCAGG
The DNA here is from genome assembly GCF_023101185.1 of Microbacterium galbinum. Taxonomy (GTDB): domain Bacteria; phylum Actinomycetota; class Actinomycetes; order Actinomycetales; family Microbacteriaceae; genus Microbacterium; species Microbacterium galbinum. The sequence continues at coordinate 827,319 of NZ_CP078077.1, read as the reverse complement.
CCGAACTCGCCCGCACGATCGGCGTCACCCGGCAGACCCTCATCGCGATCGAGCAGCAGAAGTACTCGCCCACGCTCGAACTCGCGTTCCAGATCGCCCGTGCATTCGATGTCGGACTCGACGAGCTGTTCTCCTACCCGGAGGTGTGACATGACCACGACGATGCAGGCGTGGAGCAATCCGGCCTACGGCCCGGCATCCGGATTCCGGCTCAAGGCGGTCGCGATCCCGGCCCCCGGCCCCGGCGAGGTGCTGCTGCGCGTGCACGCCACCGCCCTCAACGCGGGCGACGTGCGACTCATGCTCGGCGATCCGCTGCTCGTGCGGCCGATCTTCGGGATGCGGCGGCCGAAGCATCCGATCCGGGGCATGGAGGTCGCAGGCCGTGTGGTCGCCCTCGGCGACGGAGTGACGGATGCCGCGACCGGCGACGAGGTCGTCGTCGAGCTCGTGGGCGGGGGAGGGCTCGCGGAGTACGTCTGCGCGCCGGCATCCCGGATCGTCGCTCGGCCTGCCGGGGTCGACCCGGTGCAGGCGGCCTGCCTGCCGGTCGCCGCCGGAACCGCGTGGCAGGCGCTCGACGCCGCGCGGATCGATGGCGGCGCGGCGCCGCTGCGCGTGCTGGTGATCGGGGCATCCGGGGGAGTGGGCACGTTCGCCGTGCAGCTCGCCGCGCTGCGCGGAGCAGAGGTCTGGGCGTCGTGCGGGGAGCGCAACCGATCGCTCGTCGAGGCGCTCGGTGCCGTTCGAGTGCTCGACCACCGCACCTCGCCGATCGCCGAGCTGCCCGCGTCGCACTTCGACGCCGTGATCGACATCGCCGGCGGCGTCCCGTTGCGCGCGCTGCAACGCCTCGTGCGCGACGGCGGCACGGTCGTGCTCGTGACGGGTGACGGCGGCCACGTGCTCGGCCCGATCCCCCGGATGCTGAAGGCCGCCGTGCGGTCGATCGGCTCGCGCCGTCGCATCCGCTCGCTCGCTGCGACGCCGAAGCCCGCCATCGTGCACGAGCTCCTCGCGCTCGCCGGGTCGGGATCGCTCCGCGCGGTGATCGAACGCGAGTACCCCTTCGCCGAGGCATCCGCAGCCCTGGCCCATCTCGAAGCCGGCCATACGGCCGGCAAGGTCGTGGTGGTCGGCACCGCCTGAGCCGGGCCCGGCAGCCTGGGCCCGGCAGCCCGGGACCCGTGAGGGGTCAAGACACGTTGCAACGGATGCCGTCGGCGCGGCGTGTCTTGACCCCTCACCGCGGACCAACGCCGGCGATTCGAAACGCGAATCAACCGAACGCCCGGCGCTCTGGCACCCCACAGCCCACGGATGGCACAATGAAACCGGCGTGCCCGAGTCGCATCTTCCCCGTCCCCGCTCCGAAAAGAGTCCCGGGTCGAACTTCCGCCGGGCCCCTGGACAGCGTCCGCCGCACCCGTTCATTCGAGGAGCATCCATGTCGACGCCTGAGACCGCCGTGGCATCCGCCCCCGCGCGCACCGCGCACCACCGCCGCTACCTGATGTGCAAGCCCGAGCACTTCACGGTCAACTACTCCATCAATCCGTGGATGGAGCCGTCGAAGCCGACCGACACCGCCAACGCGGTCGCGCAGTGGCAGAAGCTCTACGACCTCTACATCGAACTGGGCCACGAGGTCGAGCTCATCGAGCCGCTCGCCGGCTACCCCGACATGGTCTACACGGCCAACGGCGGATTCCTCATCGACGGCCGCGCGTACGTGCCCGAGTTCCGCTTCGTCGAGCGCCAGGGCGAGGCGCCCGCGTTCGCCGAGTGGTTCCGCCGGGCCGGCTACGACACGGTCATGCCGAAGGAGGTCAACGAGGGCGAGGGCGACTTTCTGCTCGTCGGCGATGTGATCCTGGCCGGCACCGGCTTCCGGTCCACCGGAGACAGCCACCGCGAGGTCGGCGAGGTCTTCGGCCGCGAGGTCGTCTCGCTCAACCTCACCGACCCGCGTTTCTACCACCTCGACACGGCCATCGCGGTGCTCGACCCGGTGCAGGGCATCGAGAACGGCGGCCCCGAGCGCGCCAACATCGCCTACCTCCCGGGTGCCTTCGACGATGCGAGCCGCGCGATCCTCGAGGAGCGCTTCCCCGACGCGATCCTCGTGTCGGACGAGGACGGCGCCGTCTTCGGCCTCAACTCGGCGAGCGACGGCTACAACGTCATCATCTCGCCGCGGGCGAAGGGCTTCGAGAAGCAACTGCGCGAGCGCGGCTACAACCCGATCACCGTCGACCTCTCCGAGCTGCTGCTCGGCGGTGGCGGCATCAAGTGCTGCACGCTCGAACTGCGGGGCGCGAAGTGACGACCGACGCGGTGGCGACGGCAACCACGCATGTCGCCCACAACTACCACCCGCTGCCGGTGAACATCGCGCGCGGAGACGGTGCGTGGGTGACGGACGTCGAGGGCAAGCGCTACCTCGACCTGCTCGCCGCCTACTCGGCCGTGAACTTCGGGCACCGGCATCCGGCGCTCGTCGCTGCCCTCACCGAGCAGCTCGGTCGCGTGACGCTCATCAGCCGTGCGTTCCAGAGCGACCGGCTCGAGCCGTTCGCCGCCGCCCTCGCGAAGCTCGCCGGCAAAGACCTGGTGCTGCCGATGAACACGGGCGCCGAGGCGGTCGAGACCGGCATCAAGGTCGCGCGCGCCTGGGGCTACCGGGTCAAGGGCATCGCCGACGGCAAGGCCCGCATCATCGTCGCGGCCGGCAACTTCCACGGCCGCACGACGACGATCGTCAGCTTCAGCGACGACGAGCAGGCGCGCGACGGCTTCGGCCCGTACACGCCCGGCTTCGACATCGTGCCCTACGGGGACGCGGATGCCATCGCCGCCGCGATCACGGATGACACGGCCGCCGTGCTCGTCGAGCCCATCCAGGGCGAGGCCGGCGTCGTGATCCCGTCCGAGGGGTATCTGCGTCGCATCCGCGAGATCTGCGACGAGAAGAACGTGCTCTTCATCGCCGACGAGATCCAGTCGGGACTCGGCCGCGTGGGCGAGACGTTCGCGAGCGATCGCGAGGGCGTCGTGCCCGACCTCTACCTGCTCGGCAAGGCCCTCGGCGGGGGACTCCTGCCGGTGTCGGCGGTCGTCGGGAACGAAGACGTGCTGGGTGTCATCCGTCCGGGCGAGCACGGCTCGACCTTCGGCGGCAACCCGCTCGCGGCGGCCGTCGGTCTGCGCGTGGTCGAGATGCTCGAGACGGGCGAGTTCCAGGAGCGCGCCCGCGCCCTCGGCGCCCACCTCGCCACGGCACTCGAACCGCTCATCGGGCACGGTGTCACCGCGGTGCGTATCGCCGGTCTCTGGGCGGGTGTCGACATCGACCCCGCGAAGGGCACCGGTCGCGAGATCGCCGAGAAGCTCCTCGAGCGCGGTGTGCTGGTGAAGGACACGCACGGCCAGACGATCCGCATCGCCCCGCCCCTCGTGATCCGTGCGACCGAGCTCGACTGGGCGGTCGAACAGCTCCGGGTCGTGCTGGGCGCGTAGCGCCGCGGCATCCGCACGTCGTCCCCCTCCGTCGACGCCGACATCGTTAGGCTGTCGGCGGAGGGGGAACCGATGGCATATCAGAATCCTGATGCCGTGGCGGCCGGAGCGCCGCCCTGGCACCTGCCCGCACCGCAACCGCGCCCGACATCGGGCGGCATCCGCGGCTTCGTCTGGGCGCTCTGGCCGGTGATGAGCTGGCTGCTGCCGGTGTTCTTCGTGTTCCACGGGTTCCTCGGCGGAGGCGGATGGGGCACGCTGATCCTGATGTTCACGTCGCCGATCTTCATCCCGGCGATGGGGCTGCTCGGCATGCTCCCGCGATTCATCCTGCGCAAGCGCGGGCACACGACCACTCCCGCTCCGCTCGTCTGGCTGCTGTTCGTGAACTGGTGGGCGTGGGTCGCCTTCACGATCACGATGCAGGACGCCGGCGACTCGGGGCCGCTGGAGACGCTGCTCGGCAGCCTCGTTCCCGCCCGACTCTCGTCGACCTACGAGCAGGGGATCTTCGTGGGAGCGGTCGTCATCGCCGCGCTGTCGTGGCTCGCGGTGCTGCTGCTCGGCATCGCCCAGCCCCCGCCGCGCCCGGGAGCGCCGACCCGCGGCGGCGCCTGGGACGCGGTCTCGTGGAACGCGGCCTTCCTGGTGCCCGCTCTGCTCGTGGGCGCGGTGGCGCTCGGCGTGCAGGTCACGGCGCTGCAGACGGACGCCGCGGGCGACACGGTGGCGCAGGTCGAGGCGCTGCCGATCGCCGCGCAGGCCGACCGTGCTGAGGCGAACTACACCCTCACGCAGCAGAAGCTCTCGGAGGTGCGAGAGATGATCGCCGAGGACGACTGGCGCGTGCGCGACGAGAACGGCGGCTGGGTGAGAGGACCGGCCTTCGCCTCGTCGTACGGCGCCTGCGGGGGATCGGATGCCGAGTGCTACGTCTTCGAGGTCGGATTCGCCCTGGAGACGGCGCCCACCGGCTTCGACTCGTACGACGGCGCGTGGGATTCGCGGCTGAGCGAACTCGGCTGGATGCCGTCCGAGCGCGGCTATGGGTGGACCGATGCCGACGGCTTCACCCTCGAGGTCGACCAGCGGCAGAACGTCGATCGGCTGGTCGTCGCGATCGAGAGCCCCTCGTGGTGGGGCGACACGTACGACATCCGTCAGGAGCTGGGAGAGGCCGACGAGGATCTCGGTCTCGGACTCACCTACCGCTTCGACGAGTGGCCGCCCCTGCGCTGAGCCCGCCCCGCCCACAGCGCGAACCACCCCCTCCGGGGCCTCCCGCATGCGGGTGGCTCGCTCTCGAGGGGGTGGTTCGTGCGTCACGGGGGATGACGCGCGCGCCGGCGAAGCTGGGGACTACGCGGGCGGGTTATCGGGGTCGAGGAGCTTCATGGTGTCCTCTTCCGCTTCGTTGTCGGCCTGGAGCTCTCGCTCCGTGGTCTCGTCGCCTCCGAGAGGCGCCTCACGATCGGGTCCGGCGTCGCCCTGGATGGCGCCGCGCGGCGAGTCGCCGTGCGAGCTGTCGCCCTGGAGCGCTCCGCCTTGGGCTGCGCCCTGGTTGCCGTGCTCGTCGCCCGGCGCGTCCTCGTCGGCATCGCCCTGAAGAGCGCCGCGCGGGGAATCGCCGTGAGAGCTGTCGCCCTGGATGGCGCCGCCCTGTCCGGACTCCGGAACGCCGACGCGCTCCGCGCCCTCGGCCGGGTCTTCCGCGTGCGGGGTATGTTCCGTGTTCTCGTCCATGGGCGCGACGTTACGCGCGGGTCACGGCATCCGAAGACCCCATTGACAAGGCTCGCCTTACTGCACTCACCGCACCCGTTCCGCTGTCCCTGCACCGATCGGTACGAAATGCCGGTGATGAACGCCCAGAGTCGACATTCGGCACCGGTCCGCGCGGTTCTGCGCACGCGGACGGGACGGATGCCGGGGCGGATGCCGTGACGGATGACGGGCCGGATGCCGGGACGGATGCCGGGGACTACGGCGCCTCGGGGTCCTTCGGGCGGCGGATGGGCGTGGTGACCGCGGCCTCGTCGCTGAACTCCACCGGGACGACCTCGTCGATCACGCTGAGGGGGCGGGTCTCGTCGAGCGTGAGCAGGAAGCGCCGATTCTCGTCGCGATGCAGACGCCCGGACGTGAACACCCAGATGGCGCCGATCGCGCAGGCGACGAGCCCCGCCGTACCGCCGAGCATGATCGCGGTGCGGGGACCGAAGGCATCCGCCACCCATCCGGCGATCGGTGCGCCCACCGGGGTCGATCCCATGATGACCGCCATGTACAGCGCGAGCACGCGCCCGCGCAGCGCCGGATCGGTCGTGATCTGCACGTAGCCGTTCGCGGTCGTGAGCAGCGTCACGATCATGAATCCGGTGAACATCAGAGTGATGCCGTAGGTGAGGTAGGTGGGCATGGCGGCCGACACGAACGCGGCGACGCCGAAGCCTCCGGCCGCGAGGATCACGACGCGCACCCGCGCCCGATCGCGCCGCGCGGCGAGCAGGGCGCCGGCGAGAGAGCCGATCGCGAGGATCGACGACAGCACGCCGTAGCCGTCGGCTCCGGCCCCGAACTCGAGGGCCATGGTCGACGCGAAGATCGGGAAGTTCATGCCGAACGCGCCGATCAGGAACACCGTCACGAACACGACCCGGAGGTCATTGCGGCCCCGCACGTAGCGGAAGCCCGCCGCGAGTCCGCCACGCCCGCGGTTCTTGGGCCGCTTCGCGAGCAGGCTCGTGCGCAACAGACCGAGCGCGAGGATCATCGCCAGGAACGTCGCCGCGTTGACGATGAACACCCAGCCCGACCCGATCGCCACGATCAGCAGACCGCCGACGGCGGGCCCGATCATGCGCGCGAGGTTGAACGAGGCCGAGTTGAGGGCGACGGCGTTGGAGGTGTCGGATGCCGACACCATGTCGGACACGAAGGCCTGGCGCGCCGGGGCGTCGAAGGCGTTCACGATGCCGAACCCCAGTGCGAACCCGAACATCATCGGCAGGGTCATGAGGCCGTTCAGCAGCAGCACGCCGACGGCGATCGCGAGCAGCAGCAGTGCACTCTGGGTCGCGAGCAGGATGCGGCGACGCTCGAACCGATCGGCCACCCATCCGGTGAGGCTCACGAGCACGAGCGGCGGGCCGAACTGCAGTGCCATGGTGAAACCCATGGCCGCCGCGTCGTTGTCGGTGAGCTCGGTGAGTACGACCCAGTCCTGAGCGGTCGCCTGCATCCAGCCGCCGACGTTCGAGACCAGGGCGCCGGCGAACCAGATGCGGTAGTTGATGTTCGCGAACGAACGGAACATCGCGCTCATCGGTCGGTCACCCGTCGCATCAGGACGCTCGCCTCGCGGAGCGTCGTGAGCTCGTCCTCCGTGAAGTCGAGGTCGGCGAGCATATCGGCCAGCAGCACGTCGCGGCGGCGGATGGTCTCGACGACGAGTTCGGCGCCGGCATCCGTGATCTCGACCTGCACGCGGCGGCGGTCGTCCTCGTCGACGGCGCGGGTGACGTAGCCCTGCTCCTCGAGGCCGTTGATGGTGTTCGTCATCGAGGGGGCGGTCACCCGCTCGCGCTCGGCGAGGGTCGAGATGGTACGGCGACCGTTCATGCGCAGGTCGGCGAGCACGGCGAGCTGCGCATCGCTCATGGAATCGGCGGCGCGGGCGCAGCGCAGGCGTCGCGCGAGCCGGAACGTGGCCATGCGCAACTCGGTGGCGGTGAGCTGGAGGGAGTCGTCAGGCGAAGTCATTACTTAGTTAGTCTATCTAAGTAATCGACGCGCGGGGCGGGAACGGCAGAATGGAGCGCGTGACCCGAACGCCCGCTCTCGAAATCGCCGTGCAGGATCCCGCCGGAGTGCGCATCGCCGGAGAGGTCGGTGCCGCGCGCGTCGAACTCGCGACCGCGCTGGCGCTCGGCGGCCTCACCCCGTCGCCTGCCACGCTCGAACTGTCGGTCGAGGCGGCGCGCGAGGCAGATGTCGAGGTGCACGTGCTCGTGCGCCCGCGCGGCGGCGACTTCCACTACACCGACGAGGAGATCGCGATCTGCGAGCACGACGTGCGTCGCGCGATCGAGGTCGGGGCCGAGGGCGTCGTGATCGGTGCTCTCGATGCGCGCGGTGTTCTCGACGTCGACGCCATGGCCCGGCTGCGCGATGCGGCCGGCGGAGCATCCGTCACCCTGCACCGCGCGATCGACGTCAGCCCCGACCCGCTCGCGACCCTCGACGCCGCGATCGCGCTCGGTCTGCGACGCGTACTCACCTCGGGCGGAGCATCCGCCGCGATCGACGGCATCGACACCCTCCGCGCGCTCGTCGCGCGCGCCGACGGACGCATCCAGATCATGGCGGGCAGCGGCGTCGGCGCCGCGAACGCCGCCGAGCTCGCCGGTACCGGGGTCGACGCCCTGCACTTCTCGGCCAAGCGCACCGTCACCGCCGAGGGCGGCGTGCGCATGGGGTCGGCCTCCGACGGCGTGGGCGGGTACGAGGTCACCGACCGCGACACCGCCCTGGCCGTGCGCGCCGCCCTGGGGCTGTGAGCCGCGCCCGCGATCGGTAGGCTCGCAGCGTGACGGATACCCGAGAGTTCACGGATGCCGACGGCATCGCCATCGTCTACGACGTGCACCCGGCGGCCACGACGCCCCGCGGTGTCGTGCAACTGCTGCACGGCGTCGGCGAGCACGCGGGTCGCTACGGTGCGCTGATCGCCGCGCTCACCGCGGCGGGCTTCACCGTCTACGCCGACGACCACCGCGGCCACGGCCGCACCGGCATCCGCCAGCACGGCGGTCCCGCGCGGTTGGGCCGGCTGGGCAAGGGCGGGCTGCGCGCCGCGAAGGATGCCGTCTGGCAGCTGACCGGCATCATCCGCGACGAGAACCCCGACCTGCCGCTCGTGCTGCTCGGGCACTCGTGGGGATCGTTCCTCGCGCAGATGCTGCTGAACGAGCATCCCGAGGCGTTCGATGCCGTGATCCTGTCGGGGTCGGCACTGCGGATGCCGGGATCGCTCAGCGCTGCGCCCCTCAACGCCCGCTGGGCGGGGCCCGACGCCACCGGCTACGAGTGGCTCAGCCGCGACCCGGAGGTGTGGGCCGCGTTCGAGATCGACCCGCTCACCACGGGCGAGCCGCTGCTGAAGCTGTTCGGGCCGATCGAAGCCGCGAAGCTCTACGGGCGCCCGCGTCGCGACCTGCGCGAGACGGGTGGGCGTGACATCCCGCTGCTGCTGCTCGTCGGGCGCGACGACCCGGTCGGCGGCCCCCGCAGCGTGCACAAGCTCGCCGACGAGTACCGCAGCCGCTCGGGCTTCACCGATGTGACGACCCTCGTCTACCCCGATGCCCGGCACGAGATCTTCGCCGAGCTGCAGCAGGACGAGGTGCGCGCCGACACCCTCGCCTGGCTCGACACGCACATCCCTGCGCGCTGAGCGTTCTCTCGGTGGGGCCCTTCGACAGGCTCAGGGACCCGGTGCCGTCGCCGAGCCTCCTGCCTGGGTCGCTGAGCCTGTCGAAGCGCCCCCACGAGCGCCGGTATGACGCCGGATGACGTCGGGTGAAGGTGCATGACACCCGCCCGACGGAAGCTCCGCCCCCGCCGTAGATTCAGGGCAACATTCCGCGGGCATCCGAGGAGACGTGCCCCCGCACGACCCTCCTCGCGACGGGAGGAGGGTCCGATGAGCTTCGAGAGCGACTGGCGTGCGTGGCACGACGAACGCGAACGCGTGGCGGGTGCCGACTACGGCCCGTCGGCCCTGGAGTCCACGAACTGGCTGATCTCCGAACCCGCCGCGGTCGAGAACGTGCCGGGGCTCTGGGCGGTCGGTGCCGAGGGCGAGATCCGCGGCACCGAGCTCGGCGTCGCCGGGGCCACCGTCACGCTGCGCCGGGGCGAGGCGCTGCGCTTCGGGCGACGCGAACTGCGGGTGTTCCCGCGGCGCGAGACCGTGGCGCTAAGGGTGTTCAACCCGGCCCGCCCGCAGCGCGAGCGGTTCAGCGCGATCGACGCCTACCGTCCCGATCCGGCGTGGCGGTTGCCGGCGACGTTCGAGCCGGCCGCCGACGAGTCGATCACGATCGTCGCGATCGACGGCGACCAGCACGAGGCGCCGATCGCCGGGCGGCTGCGGTTCGAGATCCGCGGGGTCGCGCACGAGCTCACCGTGACGCGCAACGTGCGCGGTGGCCTCGGTGCCGTGTTCGCCGACGGGACCAACGGCATCGAGACGTTCCCGTTCCGCTTCCTCGCGATCGACGAGCCCGATGACGACGGCACCGCGGTCGTCGACTTCAACCGGGCGTACCTGCCGCCGTGCGCGTTCTCCGACCAGTTCGTGTGCCCGCTCCCGCCCGCGGGCAACCGCTTCACGGCTCCCATCCGCGCCGGCGAGCGCGCCATCGTTCTCGGCCGCTGACCCTTCGTCTCGCTGCGCTCGCTCAGGGACCGGAACTAGTCCGGTTCCTGAGCGAGGAGCGCTAGCGACGAGACGAAGGACGACCGCGACCAACAACCCCCGTCGGCCGTAGGCTGGGGAGGTGCACGGTGAATACAAGGTCCCAGGGGGAAAGCTCGTCGTCGTCGACCTCGAGGTCGACGACGGGAGGATCGCGCAGTTCCGGCTCGCGGGCGACTTCTTCCTCGAGCCCGACACGGCGCTCGAGGCGATCAACGACGCCGTGAACGGCCTGCCGGTCGAATCGGATGCCTCCGTGATCGCCACCGCCGTGCGCGACGCCCTTCCCGAGGGCGCGCAGCTGCTCGGCTTCACGCCCGAGGCCGTGGGCACCGTCGTGCGCCGTGCGCTCGTCACCGCTCCGGGATGGCGTGATTTCGACTGGGAGATCGTGCACGACAAGGCGGTCTCGCCGGCCATGAACCTCGCGCTCGACGAGGTGCTCACCTCGCGCGTCGGCGAGGGACGGCGTCGCCCGACCCTGCGCATCTGGGAGTGGGACGGCTCGGCGGTCGTCATCGGATCGTTCCAGTCGTACCGCAACGAGGTCGACCCCGAGGGCGCCGCGCGTCACGGCTTCGACGTCGTCCGCCGCATCTCGGGCGGCGGCGCGATGCTCATCCCCGAGGGGCAGATCATCACGTACTCGCTGTACGTTCCGGCATCCCTCGTCGCGGGCATGACTTTCGCCGACTCGTATGCGTTCCTCGACGACTTCGCCCTGCAGGCGCTGCGCTCGCTCGGCATCGACGCGGTCTACCGCCCCCTCAACGACATCGCGAGTTCGACCGGCAAGATCGGCGGGGCCGCGCAGAAGCGTCTCGCCAACGGAGGCGTGCTCCACCACGCCTCGCTGTCGTACGACCTCGACGGCCAGGTCATGACCGAGGTGCTGCGCATCGGCCGCGAGAAGCTGAGCGACAAGGGCACCACGTCGGCGGCCAAGCGCGTCGACCCGCTGCGCAGCCAGACCGGGCTCAGCCGCGAGGAGATCATCGACCGCTTCATCGAGACCTTCCGCTCGCTCACCGCGGCCGAGGACGGCACGGTCGCCGATGACGAGTACGCCGCGGCCGAAGAGCTGGTCGAGACGAAGTTCTCGACCGACGCGTGGCTGCACCGGGTGCCGTGACCGACCCGGTACCCACTCCGCCCGTCCCGATCGAACAGGACGTCTCCATCGCACCGGTGCGGGTCGGGTCGGTGTCGATCCTCGAGGGCGACAACCTCGCCGCCGTGCGCGCGCTGCCCGATGCCTCGTTCACGCTGGTGTACCTCGATCCCCCCTTCAACACGGGCCGCGCGCGCGAACGGCAGATCGTCACCGCGACGCGGACGCGCACAATTCCGGAAGAATCGAATGCCGAGGGGCACATCGACCCGGAATCGGCTGAGTCCGAAGCATCCGTCCGGAGTTATGAGCAGCCGGTCCCCGAGACCGCGCCCGCCGAGATCCGCCATGGCTTCCACGGCCATCGCTACGAGCGGGTGCGCGGGATGCTGCGCACCTACGACGACCGCTTCGACGACTACGGCGAGTTCCTCATGCCGCGTCTCGAGGAGGCGTGGCGACTGCTCGCCGACGACGGCACGCTCTACCTGCACCTCGACTACCGCGAGGCGCACTACGCGAAGGTGATGCTCGACGCGGTGTTCGGACGCGACTCGTTCCTCAACGAGCTGATCTGGGCCTACGACTACGGCGCGAAGTCGCGCAGCCGCTGGCCCACCAAGCACGACACGATCCTCGTGTACGTGAAGAATCCGCGCGCGTACTTCTTCGACTCCGACGAGGTCGACCGCGAGCCCTACATGGCCCCCGGCCTCGTCACGCCCGAGAAGGCGGCGCGCGGAAAGCTGCCGACCGATGTGTGGTGGCACACGATCGTGCCGACGACCGGGCGCGAGAAGACGGGGTATCCGACGCAGAAGCCCGAGGGCATCCTGCGCCGCATCATCCGGGCGTCGAGCCGCCCCGGCGACCGGGTGCTCGACCTCTTCGCCGGCAGCGGCACGACCGGCGCGGTCGCATCGGCGCTGGGACGCGACAGCGTGCTGGTCGACGACAACCCCGAGGCGATCCGGGTGATGCGCGAGCGGATGCCGCACGCCGAGGTCACCCGCGTCGGCTGAGCCCGCGCGCCTGGTGCTCAGGCGATGTAGATCTTGCGCAGGGTCTCGGTGACGGTCCAGACCGTGCGCTGGCCCTCGGCCAGGCGCACGACGGAGCCGGGGGAGACATCGAGATCGGGCAGGTCGGGGTCGTCGAACGCGATGCGCGCCCGGCCCGAGAGCACGACGAAGACCTCGTCGGTCTCGGTGTCGGATGCCGTTCCCGGCGTCATCTCCCAGATGCCGACCTCGGTGCCCCCGAGCAGGGCGAGCGGGTGCACGGCGGTGGTCGGGTCGCCCGAGACGACGTCGGATGCCGGCAGCGGCACGTGCACGAGCGCGAGGGTCGCGGCATCCGCTCCCGTGCCGGGGGTGAGCCCCTCGGCCGGTTCGGGGGTGAGCCCCTCGTCGGGGATCGTGTCGCTCACGAGTCGAATCCCATGCCGAGCGCGTCGAGCGTCTTGAGGAAGAGGTTGCGCTTGCCCCCGTTGTGATCGGCGCGATCCATCGCGGCACGCACGAGGTTGATGCCCACCGCGGCGGCGGGTTCGGGCGGGAAGGGCACCGGACGCTGCCGCACCATCTGCAGCGCGGTGCGTTCGGTCTCCTCGCCCGCGAGCTTGTCGAGCATGACGTCGGCGGCGAACCGCGCCGCGCCCACGCCGAGTCCGGTGAACCCGGTGGCGTAGGTCACCCGGCCCTTGCGTGCGGTGCCGAAGAACGCGCAGAAGCGGCTCGACGAGTCGATCGCCCCGGCCCAGCGGTGCGTGAAGCGCAGCCCCTCGAGCTGGGGGAACGTGGTGAAGAAGTGCGAGGCGAGCCGCCGGTGGCTCTCCATCCGGTCCTCGTACTCGGGGCGCACCTTGCCGCCGTAGTGGTAGACCGCGTCGTAGCCGCCGAACAGGATGCGGTCGTCGGCGGTGAGCCGGTAGTAGTGGAACTGGTTGGCGCTGTCGGCGAGGCCCTGCCGGTTCCGCCACCCGATCGAGGAGAGCTGCTCGGCGCTCAGCGGCTCGGTCATCAGCACGTAGTCGTACACGGGCACCGTCATCAGGCGGTTGCGCTTGAGCAGCGAGGGGAAGACATTCGTGGCCAGCGCGACGGCATCCGCCACGACCCGGCCGTCGCGGGCCTCGACCGTGATCGGGCCCGATCCGTCGCCGAGGATGTCCTGCACGAGGGTGTGCTCGTAGATCTCCACGCCGAGGTCGGTCGCGACGCGGGCGAGCTCGAGCCCGAGCTTGGCGGGGTGAACGAGGGCGGTGGTGTCGCGCTCCCACGCACCCGCGAGGAACGTGGGGGAGTGCACCTCGGCCTGCACGGCATCCTGATCGAGGAATCCCTCCTCCTCGCGCAGCCACTCGACCTGGTGCGGTTCGACCGCGACCGCGAGCTGCCCGGTGCGTTCGAACTCGGCATCCATCCCGTAGCGCGCGACGGTGTCGGCGATGCCGTCGAGGTTCTCGAGCCCGAGCCGTTCGAGCTGCGCGATCTCGTCGGGCCAGCGGTTCACGCCGTTCTCGTGGCCGTGGGTGATGCTCGCCTCGCAGAACCCGCCGTTGCGGCCGGAGGCCGCCCACGCGACGCGCGACGCCTCGACGAGCACGACCCGGCGGTCGGGGTCGCGCTCCTTGGCGCGGATCGCGGTCCACAGCCCCGCGTACCCGCCGCCGACGATCGCGAGGTCGGCCTCGATCGCACCGGTCAGTGTCGGGTACTCGGTGCGCTGCACGTCGTCGAGCCAGAACACGGCGAACGAGGTGTCGCGCAGGGACTCGTCGATGACGGAATCCTGCGGGCGGCGGCGTTCGAAGACGGTGGTTCCCATGCGCGCTCCCTTGTTCTCAGTTGGTTCTCTCAGTGGATGAGGTGCGCGGTCAGCGCGTTCCCCAGTTGTAGAGGTCCTTGTAGAGCCCGGCGTAGAGCAGGCTCTCGGTGTGCACGATGCCGGGGATGGTGCGGATGCGCGTCGCGATCAGTTCGAGCAGGTCGGCGTCGCTCTCGCACACGGCCTCGACGAGGATGTCGAAGCTGCCGAGGGTGACGACGACGTAGGCGAGTTCGGTGATCTCGGTGAGCTGCTCGGCGACCGCACGCGGGTCGCCGGTGACGCGGATGCCGATCATCGACATCCGGTGGAATCCGAGCTGCAGGGGGTCGGTGACCGCGACGATCTGGATCGTTCCGGCATCGGTCATGCGCTGCACGCGCTGGCGGGTGGCGGCCTCGCTGAGACCCACCTCCCGCCCGATCTCGGCGTAGGGGCGCCGGCCATCCTCCTGGAGCAGCTCGATGATCCGCTTCGAGATGTCGTCCAGCACCGGCTGTGTCTTCGTGCCCATGCGTCGATATTGACAGGCGGATGCCGGTGGTGCAACCGATTCAGTCGTCGGTGGCTTCCGGGCCTTCCGATTCCGAAAGTGCCGCGCTACTGTGGCCGCATGCGCACTGAGAGCTTGCAGAACTTCATCGGCGGTCGGTTCGTCCCCGTGTCCGGCGCAGGCGACCTTCCGCTCATCGACCCCGCCACCGAGGAGGAGTACGGCCGGCTCCCGGTGTCGGATGCCGGTGACGTCGATGCCGCCTACGCCGCGGCATCCGCTGCCTTCCCGCTGTGGCGCGACACGACGCCCGCCGACCGGCAGCTCGCCCTCTTCCGCATCGCCGACGACATGGCCGCGCGGGCCGAGGAGTTCGCCGATCTCGAGTCGCGCGACACCGGCAAGCCGCGCGCGAGCCTCGTCGAGGACGAGATCATGCAGTCGGTCGATCAGCTGCGGTTCTTCGCCGGTGCCGCGCGGTCGCTCGAGGGGCGCGCGGCGGGGGAGTACCTCGCCGGGCACACGTCGTTCGTGCGCCGCGAGCCGATCGGCGTGATCGGGCAGGTCACGCCCTGGAACTACCCGCTGAACATGGCCGTGTGGAAGATCGCGCCGGCGCTCGCGGCGGGCAACACCGTCGTGCTCAAGCCCGCCGAGACGACCCCGCTGTCGACGCTGCTGCTCGCCCAGATCGTGGCGCTGCACACCCCGGCCGGAACGTTGAACGTGGTGCTGGGCGACCGCGAGACCGGCGTCGCGCTGGTGGAGCATCCGACACCGCAGATGGTCGCGATCACCGGATCGGTGCGGGCGGGCATGGCGGTGGCGCGGTCCGCGGCGAACGACGTCAAGCGCGTGCACCTCGAGCTCGGCGGCAAGGCCCCGGCGATCGTCTTCGCGGATGCCTCGGTGTCGAAGGCGGTCGAGGGGATCGTGACCGGTGCGTTCTTCAACGCCGGGCAGGACTGCACCGCAGCGACGCGCGTGCTCGTGCACGAGTCCCTGCACGACGAGCTCGTGGCGGCGCTGGTCGCGCGGGCGGAGTCGGATGCCCGCACCGGCGGACCGCGCGAGGACGGCGTGCTCTACGGACCGCTCAACAGTGCCGCACAGCTGGAGCAGGTGTCGGGATTCGTGTCGAGGCTGCCCGCGCATGCCCGGGTGGAGACCGGGGGAGCGCGGCAGGGAGATCGCGGCTACTTCTGGCCCGCGACGATCGTGTCGGGGGTGCGGCAGGACGACGAGATCGTGCAGGGCGAGGTCTTCGGGCCGGTGCTCACGGTGCAGTCGTTCTCCACCGACGAGGAGGCACTCGAGCTGGCGAACGACGTGCCGTACGCGCTCGCCGCGTCGGTCTGGACGACCGATCACGCCCGGGCGATGCGGTTCTCGCGCGACCTCGACTTCGGGTGCGTGTGGATCAACACGCACATCCCCTTCGTCTCCGATATGCCGCACGGTGGGTTCAAGCACTCCGGCTACGGCAAGGACCTCTCGCAGTACGGGTTCGACGACTACACCCGCATCAAGCACGTGATGAGCGCGCTGGACTGAGGGCAGTTTCTGAGCGAGCCCAGTGAGAGACGAACGGCTGCGCGTCTCACAACTGGGTCCCTGAGCCTGTCGAAGGGCCCACCCCTCTCCCGTCCGGTTCTTGAGTGAGCGGGCGAGACGAAGGGCCGCGCGTCTGGCGACGGGGTCCCTGAGCCTGTCGAAGGGTCCCACCCGTGTGCACTCGTTCTGCACCGGTGCCGCATTGCCCCGACTTCTCCACCGATCGCGTCGATATCTACCCTGGCCTGGTCTTTTCGCGTCCGAATGTCGGTGGCCCCTGATGGGCTGAATGTCATGAACAGCACCGCCGAGCTCCTGGACCGGGTCGCCACCGACCTGGTCGCGGTGCTGCGCGCCGATGTCGTGGCGGGGTTGTCGGATGCCGAGAAGATGCAGGTCCTCCGCGCTGCGGGCGAGGTTGCCCGCCGGGTGGATGCGGTGATCGTGGAGACGGTCGGGTCGGTCGATCAACGTCCCGCCGGGTCGGGGGAGCTCGCATTCTGCGGGAGGTTCGGATGCCGGACGATGAACGAACTCATCCAACGGGTCCTCCGCACCGACGTGTCCGAGGCGGCACGGGTCGTGAAAGCGGGGAAGATCGTGCGGCGAGATCTGGACTTTTCCTCGGGTGCTTCGTTGCCCGCTCGGTGGCCTGCCCTGCGTGAAGCACTACTGGATGGAGCCGTTGGGATCGCGGGACTGCTCGCCGCGACCGGACCCGTCGAGCAGGCCGGGCCGCGGATTGGTGCGGCCGACCGGTTGCGGGCGGATGTCGAACTGGCCGAGTACGCGCGCGGGCTCGTCGCCGTCACGGACAGCGACGAGGAGGATTCGGATCGCCGGCTCGAAGCGGGCCCGCCTGCGACGCCCGAGGGCCTCAAGCTCCTCTCTCGCGTGATCGTGACGTACCTCGACCCGGACGGCGCGGAACCCGCGGAGGAGCGGGCGATGCGTGCGCGGGGTATCGTGCTTGGCCGCGTGAAGGATGGGGTGATCCCGATCCGCGGGTTGCTACTCCCCGAGACGGCGGGGCAGTTGCAGCGGATCTGGGATGCGTATCTGAACCCGAAAGTCGACGGACCACCCCTCCCGGCGCCCCCGCGACCAGAAGAGGTGATGGCGGGCGGAGTGCGATTCCTCCCCTCCGCTGACGACGCATCGATCGGCGAGACGTACGGTCTCGACGACGGCCTCCCGTCGGATGATCTCCTGCCGTCCGGTGATCCCGGCGGCATGGTCGATGGCCGATCCCGGGCGCAGAAGCAACACGACGCCCTCGCGGCGGTCCTCGGCATCGCTGCCCGCCACGCTGACATGCCTTCCCTGGGCGGTGCAGCCCCGACGCTGGCCGTGTCGGTGACCGCGGAGGACTATGCGTCCGGGCGGGGGTGGGCGCATGTCGATGGGATCGACGCCCCGGTCTCGCTCGCGACGGCCCGGCACACCGCCTGCGGCGGCACGATTCAACGTGTGGTCTCCGACCCCGACGGGCGCATCATCGGAATCGATTCCACCGACCGGGTGTTCACTGTCCACCAACGCCGGGCGATCACCCTCCGCGACAAGGAATGTCTCATCCCCGGATGCCACGTGCCCGCGGCCTGGTGCGAGATCCACCACGTCACAGAACACGCCCGCGGCGGACCCACCACCACCGACAACGGCGTCACACTCTGCTGGCACCACCACCGCACCCTCGACACCTCCGGGTGGCAGATACGCATGCGAAACGGCGCACCCGAGATCCGCGGACCCGCCTGGTGGGACCCCCACCAGAAATGGCGAACACCCCGACCCACGACGCGACATATCAAGCCAGCAAGACAACGAACGCGTGCCCGCACCAGCATGCCTTCCGCACATCGGCCGATTCACGCATGACCTCGCGCGACACCGCAGCACGGCGGGCGATCGTGCGCGATCACCGCGTCTTCTTCGATGGCCACCGTGTGACGACACGAGACCACGCGAGACAACCGCGTGACCGCACCGATGAGCACCGACGGACGCCAGGGCTGCCGACCCTCCGTCAGGTGCAGGTGCCCACGCCAGAAGTCGCCACAGGTCAACGAATTCTGCGCACACCCGAATGCGACACGAAGTGTCGACCCGTGGGCCTCCGGTATGCCATGCTCGATGAAGCCGATGGGGGATCGGCCACTCTCACCAATCGAACCTCTCACAGAAAGACCGACCGGAGCGCGATGAGCAGGCCCCTCGCTGGACCGCAGACACTGTTGCGCTCGATCAACGGGCGCGCAATCCTCGAGACGCTCGCCAGTGACGGTCCGCAGACGCGCACCGATCTGATGGAGGCCACCGGGCTGTCGCGCACCGCCGTGACGCAGGTGCTGCGCATGCTCGAGAGCGCCGGCGCCGTCGCGCCCGACGGTGTCGACCGCAGCTCGCGCGGACCGGCCGCCGGCAAGGTCGGACTGCACCCGCACCTCGGATTCGCCGCCGCCGTGCACGTCGACCACCGCGCGGCGCACGTCGTGCTCGTCGATGCGACCGGGGCGGTCCGTGCCGAAGCGCACGGCGACTTCCCGCGGAAGGACGACAACGAGACCCGGGTCGCGCACATCGCCGCGCTCATCGACCGCTGCAATGCGACCGTCGCCGGCCCCCTGCACCTCGCGCTGATCGGTGTGCCCGGCATCGTGACCGCCGACGGCAGCATCCGCAACGATCAGGGGCCCGACGGCGGCGCGTTCCGCTCGGCTCTCACCGACCGGCTCGGCTGCCCCGTGCGTATCGAGAACGACGTGAACCTCGCCGCCCTCGCCGAACTCACCGCCGGTGCAGGCGCCGAGCTGTCGAGCTTCTCGCTGCTGCTGCTCGACGAGGGTCTCGGCGCCGGAATCGTGATCGACGGCGCCCTGCACCGCGGGTTCTCCGGCGTGGCGGGCGAAGTGATGTACCTGCCGCAGACGCCCCTGCCCGTCGGTGCCCCCGTCGTGAACGACCAGGTCGTGGCCGACCTCGCGCTCATCAACGGCCGTGACCAGAACGCGCCCCTCGAAGAGCACCTCGATGCCGCGGCCGCCGGTGACGAGGCGGCGATGCAGATGGCGATCGAGCTCGGCAAACGCCTCGCGCTCGTCGCCGGCAGCATCGGTCTCGTCCTCGATCCCGAAGCGTTCATCCTCAGTGGGCAGGCCGCGCACCCCGTGCTCGTCGACGTCATTCACAAGGTCGCCGAGGAGTACTCCGCCCGCCTTCCGCTGCGGTTCGTCGTCTCTACCTTCGGCCCGGAGGCGCCACTCGTCGGCGCGGTCGGCGAAGCGGCATCCGCCCTGCGTGCCACGCTCTTCGCCCGCGTTCTCACCACACCCGAAAAGCCCGGCCGGTGACCGGCACTTCCGACAGGACCCGACGATGACCGCACCCTCCGACCTGATCGAACGCCTGGGGCACGCCCCCGGAACCCGCGCCATCATCCTCAACGCCGATGACTTCGGCATGTGCCATGCGGCCAACGTCGCGATCGCCGAGCTGCTGGATGCCGGCCACGTCGACTCCGCCACGATCATGGTGCCGTGCTCGTGGTCGCCCGAGGCCTTCGCGTTCGCGGCATCCCGCACCGACCTCGACGTGGGCGTGCATCTGGTGCTCACCAGCGAGTGGACCCGCTACCGCTGGCGCCCGCTCACGGCCGCTGCCTCACTCGTCGACGGCGACGGATTCTTCCCCGTCGACGTCGTCGCGGTCGAGACCCGCGCGGCGTACGACGAGGTCGCCGCCGAGATCGCCGCGCAGCTGCGCACCGCCCTCGACGCCGGCGTCGACGTCACGCACCTCGACAACCACATGGGCTCGGTCTACGGCCTCGCCACCGGCCGCGACTTCCTCGAGCAGGTGTTCGCGCTGGCGGCCGCCAACGGGCTCCCCTTCCGCCTCCCGCGCCGCATGGACGGCGCAGAAGCGGATGCCGAGCTGCGCGACAAGCTCGCTCGCGCCGCCGCCGCGGCCGACTCGCTCGGTGTGGAGATCATCGACCGGCTGTGGTCGCACCCCTTCGAGCTCGTCGGCGAGGGCACTGCGGCGGAGGAGACCTACGAGCAGGTGCGCGACGGCTTCGTGACGCTGCTGCGCGCGGTGCCCGCGGGAGTCACCGAGATCTACCTGCATCCGATGGTCGACGGTGAGGAGCTGCGGGCCGCCGTGGACTTCGCCTCACCGAAGCGGGAGTTCGAGCGGAGACTGCTCGCCGACCCCGTCGTGCTCCGGGTCATCGAAGACGAAGGTCTCGTGCGCATCGGCTGGCGGGCGCTGCGCGATCTGCAGAGGGGCACCGCACGATGACCACCTTCACCGAGCGTCTGCGCGACCGACGGCTCGACGCCGCCCCCACCCGGGCGCAGTCGATCGCGTTCGGGGCCTCCGGGTTCCCGACGCAGTTGATGGCGCAGACCTTCTCGGCGTTCATCGTCTACTTCTACGTGTCGCACCTCGCGGTGCCGGCGGGGTGGGTGGCGGCGGCGATGATCGCCCACGGCATCCTGAACGCAGTGCTCAACCCGTTCGTCGGCGCGATCTCCGACCGCCTGCGCACCCCGTGGGGGCGCCGCATCCCGTGGATCGGTCTCGGGATCGTCCCGCTGGTCGTGGCGTTCGCGCTGGTGTGGATGCCGCCGGAGCTGCCCACCGCGGGCCTCATCGTCTGGTTCCTCGTGGTCGTGGCCGTGTACGACATCGCCTACGTGGTGGTCGTGCTCAACATCTCGGCCCTGTTCCCCGAGATCTTCCGCACGACCGACGAGCGTGCGCGGGGCAACGTCCCCCGGCAGATCTTCGCGATCCTCGGCATGATCCTCGGCACCGCCGGAGCACCGCTGCTCTACGCCTCGCCGATCGGCTGGCCCGGTATGGCGATCGTGCTCGGCACGGTCTGCCTGGCGTTCCTCGTCTGGTCGTTCGCGGGCGGGATGGTCGAGCGGCGCGTGCCCGAGGCATCCGTCGCGGCTCCGCTGCCGTTCGGCATGCAGATGCGATACACGTTCGCGAACCGGGCCTTCGTGCCCTACGTGATCGGCTCGCTGTTCATCCAGACGGCGATCGCCGTGATCCTCGCCGCACTCCCCTTCTACGTGCGCTACTCGCTGGGAGCCCCCGAGGGGGAGGGCAGCATCCTGCTCGGCGCGATCTTCGTGACCGCCATCCCGGCGATCGTGCTGTGGAGCGCGGTCGTCCGTCGCACCAGTCCGCGCACCGCACTGCTGTGGAGCGTGGCCGTCTTCGGTCTCTCGGTGCTCGGGTTCCTCGCCCCGACGAGCATCCTCGCCGCAGCCCTCGTGGGCGTGGCGGTCGGCATCGGCGTCGGCGGTCTGCTGCAGCTCCTCGAGGTGGTGCTGGCGCAGATCATCGACGAGGATGCCGTGCGCACCGGGCACCGCCGGGAGGGCGCCTACTTCGGGGTCAACGGTTTCATCGTGCGCGGCTCCGTCGTGCTGCAGGCGATCGTCGCGGCGTGGGTGCTCACGGCATCCGGGTTCGATGCCGCGCTCGGCGACGCGCAGCCCGACGCGGTGGACGGCGGCATCCGTCTGATGCTCGCCGTCATCCCCGTCGGCTTCGTCGCCCTCGCCTGGATCTGCTTCTTCCTCTACCCGATCCGCACCCGCGACCTGGCCGCCCCCAGCCCAGCAAGCTGAGAGCGCTCGTACCCGCCCCTACTGCCATGCCACTGGCGGGCGCAGGGATGCCGCCGGCGCGAGCCAGCTACCTCCCAAGACGGGGTAGGGCGAGCCGACGCATGCCACTGGCGGGCGCAGGGATGCCGCCGGCGCGAGCCAGCTACCTCCCAAGAAGGGGTAGGGCGAGCCCACGCATGCCACTGGCGGGCGCAGGGATGCCGCCGGCGCGAGCATCGGGAGGGGACCCGCTTGCGGGGAGGGCGCCCGTTCTGCGAGTGACGACGGCATCCCGGAGCTCGCCCCACAAGAAACTAAGAAGAAGAAACTCGAGCCTCCCAGCCCGTGCGCACCATCTCGTCGACCGAATACCGCATCCGCCAGTCGAGGTCGCGGGCGGCGAGGGTGCCGTCGGCGACGATGCGGTCGGGGTCGCCGGGGCGGCGCGGGCCGATCTCGGGGGTGAACTCGACGCCGGTGACGCGCACCATCGCGTCCATGATCTGCTTCACACTGAGGCCGTCGCCCGAGCCGAGGTTGTAGGCGGGCTCGATCGGCTCACCGGCGGCGAGACGCTGCGCGGCGGCGACGTGCGCGGCGGCGATGTCGCCCACGTGCACGTAGTCGCGCACGTTGGTGCCGTCTTCGGTGTCGTAGTCGTCGCCGTTGATGCGTGGGGTGCGCCCCTCGAGCAGCGCCTCGAACACGATCGGGAAGAGGTTGTGCGGGCTGACGTCGTAGATCGTCGGGTCGGCCGATCCGACGACGTTGAAGTAGCGCAGCGAGGTGTGCCGCAGCGGGGTCGCCGACTCGGCGGTGGCGACCGCCTGGTCGCGCAGCAGCCATTCGCCGATGAGCTTCGATTCGCCGTAGGGGCTCGCGGGCTTCTTGGCGGTGTCCTCGACGACGAGGGCGACGTCGGGAGTGCCGTAGACGGCGGCCGACGACGAGAAGACGATGTTCGCGACGCCCGCGGCCTCCATCGCCTCGAGGATCACGCGGGTGCCCTCGACGTTCTGCGCGTAGGTGTGCAGCGGGCGCTGCACCGAGACGCCCGCGTACTTGTAGCCGGCGACGTGGATGACGCCCTGGGCGTCGTGGTCGCGGAGCGCCTTCTCGACGAGGTCGCGGTCGAGGATGCTGCCCTGCACGAAGGGCACGCCCTCCGGAACGAACGAGGCGACACCGCTCGACAGGTCGTCGAGGACGACCGGGGTGAGCCCGGCATCCGCGAGGGCGCGGACGACGTGCGAGCCGATGTAGCCGGCGCCGCCGGTGACGATCCAGGACATTGCGTTCCTCTCCGGCCGCGCACGACCGCGCGGCTCCGGGTTCGATTCTCTCAGGCGGATGCTGTGGACTCCGGCGCCGCCGTCACCGATACAGCGCCGATCACGCGTCGCGGTGCGCGCCCGCCGACGGCACGACCGTGAACAGGTGCGGGGCGGTGAAGCCCGCGTCGGTGAAGGCCGCGGTCACGGCATCCGACACGGTTGCGACGGCATCCTGTTCGATCAGCGCGATCGCCGCGCCGCCGAATCCGCCACCCGTCATGCGCGCGCCGAGCGCGCCGGCGGCCAGCGCGGCCTCGACGGCCGTGTCGAGCTCGGCCACCGAGATCTCGAAGTCGTCGCGCATCGAGGCGTGCGAGGCGACCAGCAGGTCGCCGATCGCGCGGGCGCCCTGCTCGCGCAGCACCCGCACCGTGTCGAGCACGCGCTGGTTCTCGGTGACGATGTGCCGCACACGGCGGAAGGTCACGTCGTCCATGAGCTCTTCGGCGCGGGGGAGGTCGGAGGTCGACACGTCGCGGAGGCTGGGCACACCCATGATCTCGGCGCCGAGTTCGCACGAGGCGCGGCGCTCGCCGTAGCCGCCCGTGGAGTGGGCGTGCTTGACGCGCGTGTCCATGACGAGGATCGCGAGACCGGCCTCGGCGACGCCGACCGTGACGAGCTGCGCTTCGAGAGAGCGGCAGTCGAGGAAGATCGCGGCATCGGTCTCGCCGAGCATCGATGCCATCTGGTCCATGATGCCGGTGGGAGCGCCGACCGCCTCGTTCTCGGCGCGGCGGCCCACGCGGGCGAGCGCGGTGCGGTCGAGTCCGGTGTGCCAGAGGTCGTTGAGGGCGGTCGCGGTCGCGCCCTCGATCGCCGCCGACGACGACAGCCCCGCACCCACGGGCACGTCGGAGGCGATCGCGATGTCGACCCCGCGGAACGCGCCTTCCGGAGCCGCGAGTCGCAGCGCCCACGCGACGCCGAGCGGGTACGCGGCCCACTCCGGAACGGCCGGCGTCTCCTCACTGGGTCCCTGAGCCTGTCGAAGGGTCGGGAACAGCCCGTCGAGCTCGTCGATCCCGACCTCGACCGTCTCGTCGGAGAACGTCGAGACGACGCGGATGCGGGCGTCGTCGCGCAGTCCGACGGCGGCGACCGTGCGATGCGGGATCGCGAACGGCAGCACGAAGCCCTCGTTGTAGTCGGTGTGCTCGCCGATGAGGTTGACGCGCCCCGGTGCCGACCAGATGCCGTCGGGGGTGCGGTCGGTCAGCTCGGCGAACAGTGCGCGCGCGGCATCCTGAGCGGTGGTCTCCGGGCCGGTCTCCGTGACGGTCATGCGGGGGTCTCCTCGGAGGTCGGGGCGGATGCCGCGGCTGCGGCCTCGGCGGACGCGATCGCGTCGCGAATGCGGGCCGCCCCCTGCTCGGGGGTGACCTCGGCGGCCCAGGCCCACATCGCGGCCTCGGAGCCGGCGAGGAACTTGAGCTTGTCGGCGGCGCGGCGCGGGCTCGTGAGCTGCAGGTGCAGGCGCACGGTGTCGCGGCCGACGTTCACCGGTGCCTGGTGCCAGGCGGCGATGTACGGGGTGGGGGTGTCGTAGAGCGCGTCGACACCGCGCAGCAGACGCAGGTAGAGCGGGGCGAGTTCGTCGCGCTCGGCCTCGGTCGTGGCGGCGAAGTCGGGCACGTGGCGGTGCGGCATCAGGTGCACCTCGAGGGGCCAGCGGGCGGCGAAGGGCACGAAGGCGGTCCAGTGCTCGCCGCGGAAGACGACGCGCTCGGATGCCTGCTCGAACTCCAGGATGCGGGCGAACAGGTCCGGCGCCGTGCGGTCGATCGAGTCGAGCAGTTTGGCCGTGCGCGGGGTGACGTACGGGTACGCGTAGATCTGCCCGTGCGGGTGCGGCAGCGTGACGCCGATCGCCTCGCCGCGGTTCTCGAACGGGAAGATCTGCTGGATGCCGGGCAGCTGCGAGAGCGCGGCGGTGCGGTCGGCCCAGGCCTCGATCACGGTGCGGGCGCGGGTGACCGACTGGGTGCCGAACGAGCCCGAGTGCTCGGGGCTGAAGCACACCACCTCGCACCGGCCGACCGAGGTGCGGGTGCGGCCGAGCCCGAGGGCGTCGAGGTCATCGAGGCCGCGGGGGGCGTCGCTCGCCGCGGGGGCGGTGCCGACCGCCTCGGCGAGGGCAGGGCCGAACGCGGGGGAGCGGTTCTCGAACACCGCGACGTCGTAGCGCGAGGGCACCTCCGACGGATTGGTCGGGGTCTGCGGGGCGAGCGGGTCGGCGTCGGCACTCGGCATCATGACGCGGTTCTGCCGGTTGGCGGCCACGGTGATCCAGTCGCCGGTGAGCACGTCCTGGCGCATGGTCGCGGTGGCGGGCCGCGGGTCGAGCGTGCGGGCGTCGACGGCGCGCTCGGCGCCGAGCGTCGTGTCGGGGTCGTCGTAGTAGATGATGTCGCGGCCGTCGGCGAGCAGCGTCGCGCGCTTGACGATGCCGGCGCTCAGGTTGTCGATGCGCATCTCCGCAGATTCAGGCGTGTTCACGTAAACATGGTAGATCCGCGGCCGTGATTACGTCAACATGGAGGAGTGAACGACCCCACCTCTTCTCCGCGTGCAACCTCGGGCCGCGTCTCGATGGCGATGGTCGCCGCTCGCGCCGGGGTCTCGGGGCAGACCGTCTCGCGCGTCGTCAACGACAGCCCGCGCGTCGACCCCGCCACCCGCGCTCGGGTCGAGCAGGCCATGTCCGACCTCGGCTACCGCCCGCACCGCGCCGCCCGTGCGCTGCGCACCGGGCGCTCGCAGACCATCGGCCTGGTCGTGACGACGCTCGCCACGGTCGGCAACTCCCGGATGCTGCAGGCCGCCGCCGGAGCCGCCGCCGAACGCGGCTACGCCCTCACGGTCGTTACGGCCGCATCGGGATCCGCCGGGGTCGACGCGGCCTTCGACCGGCTGGCCGAGCAGGAGGTCGACGGCGCGATCGTGCTCAACGAGGCCTCCGCGCTCGTCCCCGCCGCCGCGCGCCCCGCGGGGCTGCGTCTCGTGGTGGTCGATGCGATCGCCGATCACGGCCTTCGCGCCGTGCACAGCGATCACGCCGGCGGAGCCGCCGCGGCCACCCGGCACCTGCTCGACCTCGGCCACGAGACGGTGCACCACCTCGCCGGACCCGCCGACTCCTTCGCCGCCGCCGAGCGCGAACGCGGCTGGCGCGAGACGCTCGTCGCCCACGGCATCCGCCCGCCCGCCGTCGTGCGCGGCGACTGGTCGTCGGACTCGGGGCATGCCGCCGCGGGCTCGGTGGCCGCGGCATCCGCCGTCTTCTGCGCCAACGACCAGATGGCGCTCGGACTCGTGCGCGGTCTGGAAGACGCGGGCCGCCGGGTGCCGACCGATGTCGGGGTGGTCGGCTTCGACGACGTGCCGGATGCCGCGAACTACCGCCCGCCGCTCACCACGATCCGGCAGGACTTCCCGGCCCTTGCCGACCGCGCGGTCGCCGCGCTGGTCGCCGAGATCGAGGGGGGAACGGATGCCGCGGGCGAGGCGCCGGCGACGTCGGTCGTCTCGACGTCGCTGGTCGTGCGTTCGAGCACCGCGGCCCGCTGAGCGCTACGCCCCCAGCGCCGCCGACACCACCGCGCGCGCCTCGGCCTGCACCTCGGCGAGGTGCTCGGGGCCGCGCAGGCTCTCGGCGTACAGCTTGTAGACGTCTTCGGTGCCCGAGGGGCGCGCGGCGAACCACGCGTGCTCGGTCTGCACCTTGAGGCCGCCGATCGCCGCGCCGTTACCGGGGGCGTGCGAGAGCTTGGCGGTGATCTCCTCGCCGGCCAGCGTGGTCGCCGACACCGACTCGGGCGCCAGCTTCGCGAGCGTCGCCTTCTGCTCTGGCGTCGCCGGAGCATCCACCCGCTGGTAGGCCGACGAGCCGAACGCGGTCTCGAGCTCGGCATAGCGCTCCGACGGCGACTTGCCCGTCACGGCGATGATCTCGGCGGCCAGCAAGCACAGCAGGATGCCGTCCTTATCGGTCGACCACACCGAGCCGTCGAAGCGCAGGAACGACGCACCGGCCGACTCCTCGCCGCCGAACGCGACCGAGCCGTCGAGCAGACCGGGAACGAACCACTTGAACCCGACCGGGACCTCGAGCAGGCGACGGCCGAGCGACTCCGCGACGCGGTCGATGATCATCGACGACACGAGCGTCTTGCCGATCGCGGCATCCCGCGGCCACTCCGTGCGGTGCGAGAACAGGTAGTCGATCGCGACGGCGAGGTAGTGGTTCGGGTTCATGAGACCGGCATCCGGGGTGACGATGCCGTGGCGGTCGGCATCCGCGTCGTTGCCGGTGAGCACGTCGAAGTCGCCCTTCTTGGCGACGAGCGAGGCCATGGCCGACGGCGACGACGGATCCATGCGGATCTTCTCGTCCCAGTCGAGCGTCATGAAGCGCCAGGTCGGGTCGACCTCGGGGTTCACGACGGTGAGGTCGAGGTCGAAGACCTCCTTGATGAGCGCCCAGTACTCCACGGATGCTCCGCCCAGCGGGTCGGCCCCGATGCGCACACCCGCGCGGCGGATCGCCTCGACGTCGATGATCGACGCGAGGTCGCGCACGTAGGCGTCGCGGAAGTCGTAGCTGCCGATCGTGTCGGCGTCGAGGTCGGCGAAGCGCACGCGCTTCACGCCCTCGAGGTTCGCCTCGATGAGCTGGTTCGCGCGGTCGGCGATCCAGCCCGTGGCGTCGGTGTCGGCGGGGCCGCCGTGCGGCGGGTTGTACTTGAAGCCGCCGTCGCGGGGCGGGTTGTGCGAGGGGGTGACGACGATGCCGTCGGCGCGGCCCGCGTTCCCCTCCGCCTCCGCCGGTCCCTGAGCCTGTCGAAGGGCCCGGTTGTACGTGAGGATCGCGTGGCTGAGCGCCGGGGTCGGCACCCACGAGTCGCGGGAGTCGACGCGCACGTCGACGCCGTTCGCGACGAGCACCTCGATCGCGCTGCGCTCGGCCGGCAGCGACAGCGCGTGCGTGTCGCGACCGAGGAAGAGCGGGCCGGTGATGCCCTGGCCCGCGCGGTAGTCGACGATCGCCTGCGTGGTGGCGAGGATGTGCACCTCGTTGAAGCTGCCGCTGAGCGACGACCCGCGATGGCCGCTGGTGCCGAACGCGACGCGCTCGGCGGCGACATCCGGGCGCGGGATGCGGTCGTAGTAGGCGGCGATCAACTCGTCGACATCGATGAGGTCACTTTCCTCCGCGGGGAGGCCGGCACGGCTCGTCATGAGTTCAGTCTGCACCGATCCGGCCCGAGAGGAAACTTCGCGTCGGAGCCTTGACGCGGAGGGCTAAGGTGAAACGCGTGACCGAACGCCGTACCTACAGCTATCTAGGACCCGCCGGAACGTTCACGGAGGCGGCGCTCGACCAGGTCGCCGAAGCCCGAGGCCAGCAGTGGCGTGCCGTGCACAACGTCGGCGAAGCCCTCGCCGACGTGCTCGAGGGCCGCAGCGACGCCGCGATGATCGCGATCGAGAACTCGATCGAGGGCGGCGTCTCCACCACGCAGGACGCCCTCGCGACCCTCCCGGGTCTGCGCATCATCGGCGAGTACCTCGTGAAGGTGAACTTCGTGCTCGTCGCCCCGCGCGGCACCACGCTCGACGAGGTGTCGGTCATCGCCGCGCACCCCGTCGCCTACGCCCAGTGCCACGGATGGCTCGGCGCGAACATCCCCGCGCACTCGCACGTTCCGGCATCCAGCAACGTCGCCTCGGCGATCGGCGTGCTCGACGGCAGCCTGCCCGCCCAGGCCGCGATCGCCGCCCCCGGCATCGTCAATCACTACGACGTCGACGTGCTCGCCTCCGGCATCGGCGACAACGCCAACGCCGTCACCCGCTTCGTGCTCGTCTCGCGCACGACCGCGCCGCCCGCGCCGACCGGTGCCGACAAGACCTCGCTCATCGTCGAGCTGCCCCACGACCACCCGGGATCGCTCCTCGAGATGCTCGAGCAGTTCTCGACCCGCGGCATCAACCTGTCGCTCATCGAGTCGCGCCCGATCGGTGACGAACTCGGCCGCTATCGTTTCGTCATCGATGCCGACGGCCACATCGAGCACGAACGCATGGCGGATGCGCTGCTCGGCATCCGTCGGTTCAGCCCGCGCGTGGTGTTCCTCGGGTCGTACCCGCGGGCCGACCGTCAGATCGTTCACTACCCGGATCGCTACGCCGACGACGTGTTCGTCGAGGCGCGCGACTGGCTGCGCGGCATCGTCTCGGGTGAGCCCGAGGCCTGAGCCCCCTCCGGCGCGGATCGCGCCCACTCAGCCCCCTCGGCCCTCCGGCTCCGTCCGGCGCGGGTCAGTGCTCCCGGAAGTTCGGCCAGTCGCTGCCCGGCCGCATGCGCGCGTGGAGCGCACTCTTGGCGACGGCGAGCGACGGGTAGGTTCCGGCCGAGGCATCCGCCCCCGCCATCGTCACCCGATAGCCCTCGTCGTCATGACGGATGCTGCCGACGACGCCGTTCGGGCCGTAGGCCACCCAGAGGCCGAGTGTGGTGCTGGTGCTCATCATCGAACTCCTCTCCAGGGCTGAGGCTACGCCCGCCGGGCCCGGTGCGCCAGACCTCCGTCGCGCGTGTCTACAGCGCTGCGGCGACCAGCTCCAGGGTCTGGGCGCGGCCCGTGGCCGAGTCGGCGGGGTCGGACTCGTGGGCGCCGGCGACGGGGGAGAGCATGACCTCGTCGACGCCCCAGCGGCTCGCGAACTCGCGCACCTCGGCGGCGACGGACTCGCCCGTTCCGACGAACCAGCGCGAGCGGGCGGCCTGCACGACCTGATCGGTCGCGGCATCCGATTCGGCCGCCAGGGCCTCCTCCACCGTCTCGAGAGCGATGAGCGGCTTGTTGAGACGCAGCCGCGACATCATGCGCAGCTGCGGCAGGGCGCGCGCCTCGGCCTCCTCGACGGAGGGCGACGCGACGGCGTTGACCGTCAGGAAGGTGCGCGGCGTCGGGTGCTCCTCGCTCGGCTGGTAGTTCGTGCGATAGAGATCGAGCGCGCGCTCCAGGCCCTCGCCCGAGAAGTGGTTGGCGAACACGTACGGCAGGCCGTGGGATGCCGCGAGCTGAGCCGAGTAGTCGCTCGAGCCGAGCAGCCACACCTCGGGGGCGTCGGTCGCTGCGGGCGTCGCACGCACCGTGTACTCCCCGCCGGAGGTGAAGCGCACGGTCGCCCCCTCGTTCGAGACGAGCGCGGCGATGTCCTGTACGTGACGGGGGAACTGCTCGACGTCGCTGGTGACGCCCGAGCCGCGCAGCAGCTGGGTGATCACGGGGTCGCTGCCGGGTGCGCGCCCGAGGCCGAGGTCGATGCGGCCGGGGGCGATCGCGGCCAGGGCCGCGAACTGCTCCGCGACGATGAGCGGCGCGTGGTTCGGCAGCATGACGCCGCCGGATCCGAGGCGGATGCTCGAGGTGCGGGTCGCGGCGGCGGCGATCAGCACCGGGGGAGTGGTGGATGCCACGGCCGGCATGTTGTGGTGCTCGGCGAACCAGTAACGGCGATAGCCGAGCCGGTCGGCGATCTCGGCGAGCGAGAGGGAGGCGCGGATGGCCTCGGCGCTGGTCTGACCGGTGCGCACGGGCACGAGGTCGAGGACGGAGAGTGCGACGTCATTCATCCCCTGCTGCAACCGGGGGGAGCGGCGGGGCATTCCCGCCGCTCCCCCGATCGTGCAGAGAGTGGTCAGGCGGCCACCGGCGTGCGCGCCGAGGTGAAGGCATCCGCCAGTGAGCGGCGCGCCAGGCGATAGCGGATGCTCCAGCCGGCGCTGTAGCTCTGCTCGGGCAGTTCGGCGAGCAGCCGGCGGTCCTCGGCGGGAAGCCCGTCGCGCGCGGATTCGCGCAGCAGGTCGTCGCGCGTGGCGGGGTACTCCATCGACGCGAGGAAGCGGTCGAGGTCGGGGGAGGTGGTCATGACGTTCCTTTCACGAGGGGTGCGGGGCTACACGGATCGGTGCGAAATGTCGCTCATGGTCTCTCAGAACCGACGGTTCGCACCGATCCGTGCATGGGGAGGCGCGACCGCGCACGGCGCGACCGCGGGGAGGCGCGACCGTGCGAGGCGCGATCGCGCGCCCCCGAGAGGATCAGGCGTCGATCGCCCGCCGCTGGTCGGCCGATTCGACGGTGATCTTGCGCGGCTTCGCACGCTCGCTGACGGGGATGATGACCGACAGCACGCCGCTCTCGTAGGAGGCGCTGATGCTGTCGAGGTCGACACCCTCGCCGAGCGTGAACTGGCGCAGGAACGTGCCGGCGCCGCGCTCGCGAGCGAGCCAGCGCACGCCCTCCTGGCTGTCGGCGGTGCGCTGGGCGCGGATGGTCAGCTGCGCGCCGTCGAGATCGACGTCGATCGAGCCGGGATCGGCGCCCGGCAGATCGGCGTGCAGGATGTAGCGGTCGCCGTCGCGATAGAGGTCCACCGGCATGGACCGGGGGGCGCGAACGGAGTCGAGCACGCTCGCGGCGAAGCGGTCGAGCTGACTGAACGGATCGAAGGTGAGTGCCATGGTGTCTCCTTTCGTGCGGCCCTCTCGGGCTCGATGACCGATGCAGAAGATCTGCATCATTTGCTGTAGATTTTTTATAGAACAGATCCAGCCACTTCCGCAAGTCCCGACGTCTCGAAGGAGAACCGGATGCCGCATCGCGATTCGAGCACCCCGCTCTACGGCATCGCCGTCGCCGCGCAGCTCGTCGACCTGCCCGAGGCGACCCTCCGCCTGTTCGAGAGCAAAGGGCTGCTGACGCCCGCGCGGAGTGACGGCGGCACCCGGCGCTACAGCGACGACGACATCGATCGCCTGCGGAGGGCGGCGCAGTTGCGTGACGACGGCATCAACATCGCGGGCATCGCCCGGGTGCTCGACCTCCAGGACGAGAACGCCGATCTGCAGGACCGGAACGCCGACCTGCGCGACGCTCTCGACGAGGGGTGACGCCCGGCGCGGGCGCTAATCTGGCCGGATGGATGCCGAGATCTTCTACGTCCTCGTCGGCGCCGTGGTCGTGGCGGCCATCGCGCGCTGGCGCGGGTGGCCCGCCCCGCTGCTCGTCACGGTCGTCGCGCTCGCGGTGTCGTTCCTTCCGTTCGTGCCGGAGCTGCGTGCCGACGGGCACCTGCTGCTGAACCTCGTGCTGCCGCCGCTGCTGTACTCGGCGGCCCTCGACGTCTCGTTCGTCGGGTTCCGGCGCAGCCTGCCGCAGATCCGCCGTTTGGGGATCTGGCTGGTGCTGATCACGGCGATCGCCGTCGGTCTGATCGCGTGGTGGATCTTCCCCGATCTGGGCCTTCCCGGGGCGCTGCTGCTCGGCGCGATCGTCTCTCCGCCCGATGCGGTCTCGGCCGCCGCGATCGGCCGCAAGCTCGGCCTGCCGCGCCGCATCATGACGGTGCTGTCGGGCGAGAGCCTCATCAACGATGCGACCTCGCTGACGCTGTATCGGGTGTTCGCGGCGATCCTCGCGGGCGCGACCGTGAGCGTCTGGGGCGGCATCTGGCAGTTCGTCGTCGCGGTGGCGGTGGGTGTCGGCATCGGCCTGGTGTTCGGAGTCGCGCTGCACCAACTGCGCATGCGCATCTCCGACCCCGTCGTGATCGGTACGTTCGGCCTGCTCGCGCCCTTCGGCGCCTACGCGATCGCCGAGCACCTCAACGGCTCGGGCGTGCTGGCGGTCGTCGCGATGGGCCTGTACGTCGGCTTCAACGCTCCGCGCACCGATTACACGACCCGTCAGCAGGAGAAGCCGATCTGGCTCTCGGCCGACTTCCTGCTCGAGAGCTTCGTGTTCGCGTACATCGGTCTGCAGCTGCCGCGCGTGGTCAGCGACCTCGGCGCCGAATCGATCGGCGAGATCCTGCTGCTCTCCGGCGCCGTGCTCGTGGTCGTGCTGATCGTGCGCCCGCTGTTCATCTTCCCGGCCAACGCCTGGGCGAACTTCCAGGACCGCCGGCGCCTCGCCCGCTGGGATCGCGGGGTCGAATCGGGAGAGTTCCAGAAGCGGCAGAAGCAGTCGCGGCGCTGGGGCCAATACACCCCCGACGAACTGCGCACACAGATCGTGCGCGAGCGGATGGCGGGCCTCCAGCTCACCTGGAAGGACAACGCGGTCATCTCCTGGGCGGGCATGCGCGGCGTGGTCACGCTCGCGACGGCGCTCGCCGCAGCCGACCTCGCCACCCTCGACGAGCGGGCCTCGCACGCGATCGTCGTGGTCGCGTTCATCGTGACCGTCGGCACGCTGCTGCTGCAGGGGCTCACGCTGCCGATGCTGATCCGCCGCCTCGGCATCGCCAGCGATGTCGATCACGCCGAGGATGAGAAGGCCCTCGCCGCGGTGAAGGAGAGAAGCCGCACGGCCGGCAAGGCGTTCCTCGCCGAGAAGCGCGTGGAGTGGGAGAGGAAGTACGGCGAGGTCGACCTCTCGATCTTCGACGCTTTCGCCAAGCGCATGACCCGCGTCGAGAAGGACACCGACGAGGCGCAGGAGGTCGAGGACTCGGTCGCCAAGCCCTCGTACGACGACCTCGTCGCCCTCTCGAAGGGCTGGTTGCAGGTGCGCCGCGAGATCCTCCTCGAGGAACGCGACAAGGGCAACCTCGACGAGGAGGTCATGCGCGAGCTGATCGCGGCGATGGATGCCGAGGAGCTCGCCATGGACACCCGCGGGGCGACCCGTCCGGGCGAGCGCGCGTAGCCGCGGCATCCCACTGACGAACGAGAGCGCCCCGTCCGGGAAGAGGACGGGGCGCTCGTTCGGTGATGCGGCGGGTGGCGCTCAGCGCGTGGCGGCGGGCTCCGGTGCGGCGGTGGTGCCGGCATCCGCCTCGGGGGCGTCGTCGTCATCGTCCTCGGCGAAGGGGAGGCCCTCGCGCGGCGCGTTGTAGAGGCGCTCGTCGAGGATGCCTTCGCGCTTGGCGACGATCGTCGGGATGAGCGCCTGGCCCGCGACGTTGACCGCGGTGCGGCCCATGTCGAGGATCGGGTCGATCGCGAGCAGCAGTCCCACGCCCTCGAGCGGCAGGCCGAGCGTCGACAGCGTGAGCGTGAGCATGACGACCGCGCCCGTGGTGCCGGCGGTGGCGGCGGAACCGACGACCGAGACGATCACGATGAGCAGGTACTGCACGAAGTTGAGCTCGATGCCGAAGAACTGCGCGACGAAGATCGCGGCGATCGCGGGGTAGATCGCGGCGCAGCCGTCCATCTTGGTGGTGGCGCCGAACGGCACGGCGAACGAGGCGTACGAGCGGGGCACGCCGAGGTTGCGCTCGGTGACGCGCTCGGTGAGCGGCAGCGTGCCGATCGACGAGCGGCTGACGAAGGCGAGCTGCACGGCGGGCCAGACGCCCGAGAAGTACTGCTTGATCGACAGGCCGTGGGTCTTCACCAGCACGGGGTAGACGACGAAGAGCACGAGCGCGAGGCCGATGTAGATCGCGATCGCGAACCAACCGAGCGAGGCGAGTTTCTCCCAGCCGTACTTGATGACGGCGGCGCCGATGAGGCCGAAGGTGCCGAGCGGGGCGATGCGGATGATCCACCACAGCACGCGCTGGATGACCTTGAGCAGCGACTCGGTGAAGACGAGGAACGGCTCGGCCTTCTTGCCCGCCTTGAGCGCGGCGATGCCGACGACGGCCGCGACGACGATGACCTGCAGGATGTTGAAGCTGACGCTCGACGAGACGGCGCCGGCTTCGGCGTCGAACGAGCTGCTCACGCCGATGCCGAGGAAGTTCTGCGGGATGAGGCCGAGCAGGAAGTTCCACCACGTGCCGACGGTGTAGGGCTCGCCGGGCTCGAGACCCTCGCCCGCGCGGGCGCCGGGCTGGATGACGAGGCCGAGCACGATGCCGATGACGACGGCGATGAACGCGGTGATCGCGAACCACAGCAGCGTCTGGCCGGCGAGGCGGGCGGCGTTCTGCACGCGGCGCAGGTTCGAGATGCTCGCCACGATGGCGGTGAAGATGAGGGGCACGACGGCGGCGCGCAGCAGCGTCACGTACGAGCTGCCGATGGTGTCGAGGGTGGCCGAGAGGCCGTTCGGGTTCTCGGCGGTGGCGCCGAGCTGGCGGCCGATGAGGCCGGCGGCGATGCCGAGGACGAGGGCGGCGAGGATCTGGAAGCCGAACGACGTCAGCAGCTTCCGGATCGGTCCGCGGGTATCAGGCGCCTTCTGCGCGCGAGCGGTGGTACTCATTGCGGGGGAACTCCAGAACAGATTGCGGCATGCCGATATACACGCCAGAACGTTCAACGCTAGGTCTGTCTGAGAATTCCCTGGGCGGAAATGACGAAGGATGACGGATGCCGCAGCATCCGTCATCCTTCGATGTCGATCCGACCGGAGGTCAGACGGGGAGGATCACTCCTCTTCCATGCCCATGCATTCGCTCATGTTGTCCTGGAGGATTTTGGTCGTCAGATCCTTGTCGGACTGGTTGGCCTGCTTGTCCTCACCGTTGGCGAGGTAGTTGAGGGTCTCGTTGCTGAGCTCCGAGTCGACGAGGTAGCCGGCGAAGCAGTCGGCGGCCTTCTCATCGAAGATGTCGCCCTGTCCGGCCGACTCGAAGTACTGGGTGAGGCCCGAAGCCACGTCGGCCTGAGACGGACGGCTCGCGCCACCACAGGCGGCGAGCGAGAGGGCGAGGGCTGCGGCGGGCAGAGCCAGCAGCAGGCGGGAGCGGGTGCGCAGTTTCCGGTCGAAGTTCATCATGCCGCCAGGTTATCGGCTCTCAGCCCATTGATAGGAATATCGGCATGGGGATATTTACCCATCATGATTTCTGCTAAGAGTGCGACGATGGCCTCATGTTCATGGTGACGACGAACGATATTCCGGGTTACCGCATCACCCAGGTGCTCGGCGAGGTCATGGGCCTCACGGTGCGCTCGACCGACTTCGGTCAGGGGTTCGCCGCGGGCTTCCGTTCGCTCGGCGGCGGGGAGATCCCCGAGTACACGCAGGTCATGTACGAGGCGCGGCAGGTCGTCATGGGGCGCATGTGGGCCGAGGCCCAGCAGCGCGGCGGCAACGCGATCGTCGCGATGCGCTTCGACGCCGGATCGATCCAGAACTTCACCGAGATCTGCGCCTACGGCACCGCGGTCGTCGTCGAACCCCTCGCCCCGCAGGCGCCGCAGCCCGCGCCGCCGCAGCCGCAGCCGCCCCGGTTCTAGGGGCGCTCGGCCAGCACCAGCAGCTCGCCGACCTCGCAGTCGAGCGCGTCGCAGATCGCCCGCAGTGTCGAATAACGGATGGCGCGGGCGCGGTCGTTCTTGAGCACCGACAGGTTCACGATGCTCACCCCCACGCGCGCGCTGAGTTCGGTGAGCGTCATGCCGCGGTCGGCGAGCAGCTCGTCGAGGCGGCAGTGGATGCCGGTGAGCTCGTCGTCGTTCTCCGAGGGGCTCATACGAGACCCTCGGTTTCCTTCTGCAGAGACTCGTTCTCTCGCTGGGTTCGGATCCCGCGACGGAAGGCCACAGCGATGAGTCCGACGGCCATTCCGATCGCGAAGATCGGGAGGATCGACCAGAACTCGAGCGGATGCGCGGGCTCGCCGGGGCCCGTGCCGATGGCGCTGAGCACTCCGTTGCGGCCCATCGTGTCGAAGAGCACGATCGCGATCGGGGCGATCACGAGGGTCCACCCGGTCGCCACGAGCGCCCGCACGTTCGCGTCGACGAAGAAGCGCCCGCGTAGGAAGTTCCCGGCCAGCAGGATCACCGAGCCGATGATCAGCAGTGCGGCGGCCGCCCACAGCGCGATCGAGGCGATGATCGCGGCGATCGAGACGGCGTTGACGTTTGGGGCGAAGACCACGACCTCTTCGGCGATGCCCGAGATCGAGATCGCTCCGGAGTCGCCCGTGGCGTCGACGGGCATCGCGTCGATGGGGATGGTCCACGCGATGCCGTCCTCCCGGAAGGTGGTGAGCACGCGCAGCCAGGTGGCGATGCCGATGATCACGACCGAGGCGACCGCGTAGAAGATGACGGTGACCGCGTCGGCGATCTCGGAACGGGGCGAGATACGGGTGGCCATCAGATGAGTCCCTCCGTCTCCTTCTCGAGCGTCGCCTTGTCGCGCTGCAGGCGATCGCCCACGGTGAAGGCGGTCATGATCACGGCGACGATGAACGCGGCCAAGATCCACGTGAACGGCTCGACCGTGAGCACCGCAGTGTCGAGACGATTCTCGGTCATGAGCGAGACCGTGGCGTTCGCGAGCATGTTGTCGAAGAACCTCGCGGCCGCGGCACCGATCAGCCCGGTGAGACCGGCGGTCGCGACGAGAGCGGTGTTTCGGCGGCTGAATACGCGGCCGCCGATGATGCTGCGCGAGAGCGGCAGCAGGCATCCGACCACCGTCACGACCGTGAGGATCAGCACGAGCTGGCCCAGGATGCCGGGAACGATCGCGATCGGCGTGAGCTGCGGGGCGACGATGATGCCGCGGTTGAGCTCCATCGGCATCGTCGCCGAGCCGTCGGTGAGAGCGACATCGGCGACCCCGTCGACGAACTCGAGCGTCACCGGCACGTTCGTGCCGCCCGCCAGCACGATGATCCGCATCACGGCGCTGACGCCGATCCACGCGGCGATCGCGCCGCCGGCGAGCGAGAAGGCGGCGATCGACCAGCGGTCGCCGCGCGACGGTCGGTTCTGATGCGAGGTGCTCATGTCCACTCCTTATCGATGATCGTTGTTATCGATTCCCGTTAACATATCGACTCTCGATAAAGGCGTCAACCCTTCCGTCCCATGGGCGCCGTAGCGGGGCGTCACCGCACTATGCCGACGGCGAACACGGGCATACACGGCATCCGCGGTCGTTACTCTCGGTATACAAGCGCTCGCACCCACAGGGAACGTGCGAACCAAGGAGTTGACAATGTTCGAGAGATTCACGGACCGAGCCCGTCGTGTGGTCGTCCTCGCCCAAGAAGAGGCGAAGATGCTCAACCACAACTACATCGGTACCGAGCACATCCTGCTCGGTCTCATCCACGAAGGCGAGGGCGTCGCCGCCAAGGCGCTGGAGTCCCTTGGCATCTCCCTCGACGCGGTGCGCGAGCAGGTGCAGGACATCATCGGCCAGGGTCAGCAGCAGCCGACCGGCCACATCCCCTTCACCCCCCGCGCCAAGAAGGTGCTCGAGCTCAGCCTCCGCGAGGCCCTGCAGCTCGGCCACAACTACATCGGCACCGAGCACATCCTGCTCGGTCTCATCCGCGAGGGTGAGGGCGTCGCCGCGCAGGTGCTCGTCAAGCTGGGCGCCGACCTCAACAAGGTGCGCCAGCAGGTCATCCAGCTGCTGTCGGGCGCCCCGGGCCGCGAGCCGGCCGCCGTCGGCGCGCAGAGCAACGACACCCCGAGCGCGCAGGGCGGCTCGCAGGTTCTCGACCAGTTCGGTCGCAACCTGACGCAGGCCGCGCGCGACAACAAGCTCGACCCGGTCATCGGGCGCGAGAAGGAGGCGGAGCGGGTCATGCAGATCCTCTCCCGCCGTTCCAAGAACAACCCCGTGCTGATCGGTGAGCCCGGCGTCGGCAAGACCGCCGTCGTCGAGGGCCTCGCGCAGGCCATCGTCAAGGGCGATGTGCCCGAGACGCTGAAGGACAAGCAGCTGTACTCGCTCGACCTCGGCTCGCTCATCGCCGGTTCCCGCTACCGCGGTGACTTCGAGGAGCGCCTGAAGAAGGTCACCAAGGAGATCCGCACGCGCGGCGACATCATCGTCTTCATCGACGAGATCCACACCCTCGTGGGTGCGGGTGCCGCCGAGGGCGCGATCGACGCGGCCAGCATCCTCAAGCCGCTGCTCGCCCGCGGTGAGCTCCAGACCATCGGCGCCACCACGCTCGACGAGTACCGCAAGCACTTCGAGAAGGATGCCGCGCTCGAGCGCCGCTTCCAGCCGGTGCAGGTCAACGAGCCGAGCCTGCCGCACGCGATCAACATCCTCAAGGGTCTGCGCGACCGTTACGAGGCGCACCACAAGGTGCAGATCACGGACGGCGCGATCGTCGCGGCGGCGAACCTCGCCGACCGCTACGTCTCCGACCGCTTCCTGCCCGACAAGGCCATCGACCTGATCGACGAGGCCGGCGCACGCCTGCGTCTGTCGATCCTGTCGAGCCCGCCCGAGCTGCGCGAGTTCGACGAGAAGATCGCCAAGGTGCGCGAGCAGAAGGAGGTCGCCAGCGAAGAGCAGGACTTCGAGAAGGCCGCCGCCCTCCGCGACGAGGAGAAGAGCCTCCTCGCCGAGCGTCTGCGCCTCGAGAAGCAGTGGCGTGCGGGCGACGTCGCCACCTCCGCGGTGGTCGACGAAGGTCTGATCGCCGAGGTGCTCGCACAGGCCACCGGCATCCCCGTCTTCAAGCTGACGGAAGAGGAGTCCTCGCGACTCGTCTTCATGGAGAAGGCCCTGCACCAGCGCGTCATCGGTCAGGAAGAGGCCATCGCCGCCCTGTCGAAGACGATCCGTCGTCAGCGCGCCGGCCTCAAGGACCCGAAGCGTCCCTCGGGCTCGTTCATCTTCGCCGGCCCCACGGGTGTCGGAAAGACCGAGCTGGCCAAGGCGCTCGCCGAGTTCCTGTTCGACGACGAAGCCGCCCTCATCTCGCTCGACATGAGCGAGTTCGGCGAGAAGCACACCGTCTCGCGTCTGTTCGGTGCCCCTCCCGGGTTCGTCGGATTCGAAGAGGGTGGCCAGCTCACCGAGAAGGTGCGTCGCAAGCCGTTCAGCGTGGTGCTCTTCGACGAGATCGAGAAGGCCCACCCCGACATCTTCAACTCGCTGCTGCAGATCCTCGAAGAGGGTCGGCTCACCGACGGCCAGGGTCGCGTGGTGGACTTCAAGAACACCGTCATCATCATGACCACGAACCTCGGTGCGCGCGACATCGCCGGTGGTCCCGTCGGCTTCCAGATCGAGGGCAGCAACGCCACGACCTACGAGCGGATGAAGGGCAAGGTGAACGAAGAGCTCAAGCGGCACTTCAAGCCCGAGTTCCTGAACCGTGTCGACGACATCATCGTGTTCCCGCAGCTCAACAAGGAGGAGCTGGTGCAGATCGTCGATCTGTTCACCAAGCGCCTCAGCGAGCGGCTGCTCGACCGCGACATGACGATCGAGCTGTCGCAGGCCGCCAAGGAGCGTCTCATCGAGATCGGGTTCGACCCGTCGCTCGGTGCCCGCCCGCTGCGTCGCGCGATGCAGCACGAGGTCGAAGACCGCCTGTCGGAGAAGATCCTGCACGGCGAGCTCGACTCGGGCGACCACGTGAAGGTCGACGCGAAGGACGGGGAGTTCCTGTTCGAGCACGGCCCGCGCGAGGGTGGCCCGGTCTCGGTCGGTGTCAACACCGGCGGCGACATCTCCGGCACCCCCGACCTGGCGATCGCCAGCGGCGACTGACCCCGCACGAATCCTGAAAGGGGGCGGATGCTTCGGCATCCGCCCCCTTTCCTGTGCCCGCCTCAAGGTCTGGGAGCGGCGGCGGTTCTAGGCTGGACGGGTGAGCGACTACATCGTCCGGCCGGCGCGGAGCGCCGACATCGTCGGCATCCGCAATCTGCTGCAGCCGATGGTCGAGCAGCGCATCCTCCTGGGCAAGGACCTCGCCGTGCTCTACGGCGCCGTGCAGGAGTTCGTCGTGGCCGAGGCCGACGGCGAGCTGATCGGCTGCGGCGCGCTCCACGTCTTCTGGGAAGACCTGGGCGAGGTGCGCACGCTGCTCGTCAGCGACGCCTGGCTGCACCACGGGGTGGGGCGAGCGATCGTCGACCGCCTCGAGCAGAACGCGGTCACGCTCGGACTCTCGCGGCTGTTCTGCCTGACGTTCGAGGTGGAGTTCTTCACGCGCCGCGGCTTCACGCCCATCGGTGAGCAGGTCGTCGATCCCGACGTGTATTCGCAGCTCCTGCGCAGCGGCGACGCGGGTGTCGAGGAGTTCCTCGATCTCGCGCACGTCAAGCCCAACACGCTCGGCAACACGCGGATGCTGAAGCACCTGAACTAGCCTGGAACCCATGCCCCGTCAGTCCGCAGCCGTCTATCGTCGTCGGCGCATCGTGTTGCTCGGCGGGCTGATCCT
This sequence comes from Microbacterium galbinum, assembly GCF_023101185.1. Taxonomy (GTDB): domain Bacteria; phylum Actinomycetota; class Actinomycetes; order Actinomycetales; family Microbacteriaceae; genus Microbacterium; species Microbacterium galbinum. Next base: position 786,227 of record NZ_CP078077.1, on the reverse strand, counting down.
CGTGCTCGCGGCGATCGGTATCGGCGTGTGGCTGCTGCTCGCCCAGCCGTGGGCCTCGGCCGCGACCGAGAGCACCCCGAAGCCCACCCCGACGACCTCGTCGACCGCGTCGACCCCGACGCCCGGCACGGTCGCGAGTCCGGATGCCGAGGCGTCCAACCCGCAGCTCCCGCCGGACGAGGCTCCGGAGGACGTGCCGGACGCATCGCAGACGCCCGCGATCGTGGCGTGCCAGGCGAAGGACATCGAGGTGAAGGCCGTCGCCGACGCCGAATCGTACGCCGACGGTGTGCTGCCGAAGCTGTCGATCTCGCTCACCAACAGAGGCTCGAGCGACTGCACGCTCGACGTCGGCTCGTCCATGCAGTCGATCACGGTCTCGAGCGGCTCCGACGTGTGGTGGCGCTCGACCGACTGCCAGCAGAACCCGAGCAGCATGATCGCGACGCTCACCGCGGGAACGACCGTCACGAGCAAGGAGCCGGTCACCTGGGATCGCACGCGATCGAGCGTCGAAACCTGCGAGCAGGAGAACCGCCAGCGGGCTCCGGGCGGCGGCGCGTCGTATCACGTGGCCGTGTCGATCGGCGGATTCGCCAGCGTATCCACGCAGCAGATCCTGCTCTACTGAGTCGATTCCGACCGTCTTCGGCTCGGAACGCTTCGAAAAGCGTGTAAGTCCCGGTTTATTGTTCCGAAAAGCTCTGATGCATCGGTAACTGCTGACAGGGCTGGTTCTTTGGGATACCATTGAAGTCGATTCTCTGATTCATGCGGCACCATGCCATCCCCAGTGGCGTCGACTTACAGCGTCCCCAGCGCTTCGACACCGCCGCTCGAGAATCCGAGGGCCCTCTCGAGTACCCCAGTCCCCAATGTGGGACTCGAGAGGGCCCCAATCGTTTTCGCAGGCTTTCGCCCGCGTCGAGACGTCGCTTTCGCCGCGAGACACTACGCCAGACGTGATGGTTCGCGGCGAATGTGGTTTCTCGCGCGCCTAGGCTGGAGGCATGGCAGCGAAGAAGGCGAAGAGCGCGAAGCAGAAGCCGGCACCCGAGGACTTCCGATCGGATGCCCTGGCCCTGGCGCTCGAGAAGCAGGACGTCGCGGCGGTCGCCCTCGCGCTCCGCAACGGCACGACGGTCGTGCCGCTGGTGAAGCCCGGTGCCCGCGACAACCCGCTCGACACCGGCGAAGTGTGGACCTACCGCGACCCGAACAGCGGCGACCTCGCACTGCTGCTGTTCAGCGACGCGAAGAACAAGCCCGACAATCTTCCTCCCGGCGTCGGCATCTACACGGCCGAGTGGCTGCGGAAGTTCCTCGGCACGCATCCGATCACGACCGTGTTCCTCGACATCGCCGGTCCTCACCCGATGCAGGCCTCGCCGCAGGAGCTGCTCAAGGCGCTCGAGGCCTGAACCGCGTGACGCCGCGCTCCCGCCGGCTTCCCGGTGACTTCCCGACGGCTTCCCGCGGCACTGTCCTCAGAACGGCGGAATATCGCGCTCGTCGCGTCGACCGCCTCCGCCGCTGCGCGCCTTCACATCGGTGAGGGCGGCGCGCAGCGTCTTCGATCGGTCGTCGACGACCTGCTCGTAGCCCAGGCGCGCGGCCTCGGATCGGCGCTGCGCCGACTGGGTCACGGGGCGGATCTCACCGGCCAGGCTGAGCTCGCCGACGGCCGCGACCGTGCGCGGCACTGAGATCTGACGGATCGACCCGGCCACCGCGATCGCGATCGCCAGGTCGGCGGCCGGCTCGGTGAAGCGCACTCCGCCCACGGTCGAGACGTACACGTCGAGGTTGCTGGTCGGTACTCCCGCGCGCCGCTCGAGGATCGCGAGCACCATCGCGACCCGCGCCGCATCGACGCCCTGCACGACGCGCCGCGGGTTCGGGGCCTGCGTGGGCACGGTGAGGGCCTGCACCTCGACGGGGAGGGCGCGGCGCCCCTCGAGCGAGATGGCCACGCACGTGCCGGGCTCGGTCGCCCCTTGTGAGAGGAACAGCCCGGAGGGGTCGGGAACCTCGGCGATGCCGTCGCCGGTCATCTCGAAGCATCCGACCTCGTCGGTGGGGCCGAACCGGTTCTTGAGCGCGCGGATGAAGCGGAGCGACGTCTGCCGGTCGCCCTCGAAGTGACAGACGACATCGACCAGGTGCTCGAGCACACGGGGCCCGGCGACCTGACCGTCTTTCGTGACATGCCCGACGATGATGATCGGCAGTCCACGGTCCTTCGCGACGCGGATGAGCGTCGAGGCCACCTCGCGCACCTGGCTGGGCTGCCCGGCCGCGCCGTCGATCATCGCCGAGGAGACGGTCTGCACCGAGTCGACGATCACCAGCTGCGGCTGCACCTCGTCGATGTGACCCAGGATCGTGGCGAGATCGGTCTCGCTCGCCAGGTACAGCTCGTCGTGCAGCGCCCCGGTGCGCTCGGCGCGCAGACGCACCTGCGCGGGGGACTCCTCGGCACTCGCGTAGAGCACCCGCCGCCCGGCGTGCGCGGCCTTCGCCGCGACCTCGAGCAGCAGCGTGGACTTGCCCACCCCCGGCTCGCCGCTGAGCAGGATCGCCGCCCCGGGCACGATGCCGCCGCCGAGCACGCGGTCGAACTCGCCGACCCCGCTCGTGCGGCGAGGGGCATCGGTCGTGGTGACCTGCGTGATCGGACGCGCGGCCTTCGCCGCCAGGGGAGCCTGCGCGCTCACGCGTTGCACGATGCCGGTCTGCGTCGCCTGCTCCTGCACCGTTCCCCACTGCTGGCACTCGCCGCAGCGGCCCACCCACTTGGCGGTCGTCCACCCGCACTCGGTGCAGACGTATGCGGGCGGGGCGGGACGACGGGTGGCCATTCAGCCAGGCTAGCCGCGGCATCCGACATCGCGGCGCACGCGTCGGTCGCAGGCACCGGTCGCAGGGGCGCAGGCGCCCATGCGACCGGGCTATCGCGGGCATCCGACATCCCTATCGCGAACGGCTACATCCGCCGATCCCCGCGGGCCATACTGGAGTCATGGCCAGCGCCGGGCCCATTTGCGGGCCGATCTCCACGTACTCGCGAGTGCAGCTCCTGCACCTCGTGCAGACACGTGCGCAGCGCACGATCGGTGAGCTGTGCGAGGCCACGGGCCTGCACCCCAACACCGTGCGCGAGCACCTGCAGCGCCTCATCGAGGGCGGATACGTGATCGCGGCCACCGAGCACCGCACCACCCGTGGACGCCCCCGCACCCTCTACAGCGCCGCGACCGGGATGGCGGATGCCTCCAGCCCCATCGCGCGCGACAAGGTCAGCGCCGCGGCCCGCCGTGGAGACCTCCTGCGCCGGGTCATGCCGGGTGCGGCATCCGATCTCGGTCGCGACGCGACCTATCAACTCGATGCACTCATCGAACACCTGGAAGAGAGCGGCTTCGAGCCCGTCGTCGACGACGTGCAGCTCACCGTCGATCTCAGCCCGTGCCCGCATGCCGCGGGCCGCGCGGAAGACCGTCCGATGCTCTGCAGCGTGCACCTCGGCCTCATGCAGGGGGTGCTCACCGAAGCGGGTGGGCCGATCTCTGCGGATGCCGTGCGCACGTCCGCCCTCCCGGCGGACTGCACCGTGCAGCTGCGTCTGACGGAGATGTCCGCCGCCTAGGCGAGCATCCGTTTTATTCACGGCCCGCAGCCCCACCAGGGCGGCAGGCCCGTCGTTAGCGTGGCAGCAGGCTGAGAAAGAGGAGTGCTCCATGGAATGGCTCGACCCCCTGGTCCTGTCACGATGGCAGTTCGGATTGACGACCGTCTACCACTACCTGTTCGTGCCGCTCACGATCGGCATGGCGCTGGTGGCGGCGATCTTCCAGACCGCATGGGTGCGCACCGGCAAGGTGCAGTACCTGCACCTCACGCGCTTCTTCGGCAAGATCTTCCTCATCAACTTCGCCATGGGCGTCGTCACCGGCATCGTGCAGGAGTTCCAGTTCGGCATGAACTGGTCGGACTACTCCCGCTTCGTCGGCGACGTCTTCGGCGCACCGCTCGCCTTCGAGGGCCTGCTCGCCTTCTTCTTCGAGGCGACGTTCATCGGCCTCTGGATCTTCGGGTGGGACAAGCTCCCGCAGAAACTGCACCTCGCGACCATCTGGTGCGTCTCGATCGGCAGCATCCTCTCGGCGTACTTCATCATCGCCGCCAACGCCTTCATGCAGAACCCGGTCGGCTACGTCTACAACCCCGAGACGAACCGCGCCGAGCTCACCGACTTCTGGGCGCTGCTGACCAACCCCGTCGCGCTCGCGGCCTTCCCGCACACGATCTTCGGCGCTCTCATGTTCGCCGCCGGTGTCGTCATCTCGGTCTCGGCCTGGCACCTCGCCCGTCGCCAGCACTTCGACACCATGCGCATCTCGCTGAAGTTCGGCCTCTGGGCGATGATCGTCTCGACCGCCGGCGTCGTGCTCACCGGTGACCAGCTCGGCCTCGCGATGTACGCGGCGCAACCCATGAAGATGGCGGCGGCGGAGGCGACGTTCAACACCGTCTGCGGCTACGACGCCTCGTTCAGCATCTTCACGCTCGGCACACCCGACGGCAGCTCGGAGCTGTTCTCGATCCGCGTGCCGTACCTGCTGTCGCTGCTGTCGACGCACTCCTTCGACGCGTGCGTGCACGGCATCAACGACCTGAACGCCGAGTACCTGACGACGTTCGCCGACACCGGCATCACCGACTTCGCCCCGATCCTCTGGGTCACCTACTGGGCGTTCCGCTGGATGATCGGCCTCGGCATCGCCGCCGCCCTCGTCGCGCTCGTCGGCCTCTGGATCACCCGCAAGAACGCCAAGCGCGAGCCCGCGCCGTGGATGTGGAAGATCGCGATCTGGTCGTTCCCGCTCGCCCTCGCCGCCAACATCATGGGCTGGGTCTTCACCGAGATGGGGCGCCAACCCTGGATCGTGTTCGGGCTCATGACCACGCAGGACGGCGTCTCGCCGGGCGTGAGCGGACTCGAGGTGCTCATCTCGCTCATCGCCTTCACCGCGATCTACGCCTCGCTGGCGGTCGTCGAGATCCGCCTCATCATCCGGGCCGCTCAGAAGGGGCCCGACACCACCGAAGAACCCCACGAGGAGACGGCCCAGCTGCCGTCGGTCGTGTACTGAGAGGAAGGAACACCATGGATCTCGCAACGCTCTGGTTCTTCATCGTCGCCTTCTTCTTCGTCGGCTACTTCGTGCTCGACGGCTTCGACTTCGGCGTCGGCATGTCGCTGCCCTTCCTCGGCAAGGACGACGTCTCGCGCCGTCAGGTCATCAACACCATCGGCCCGGTCTGGGACCTCAACGAGACCTGGGTGATCGTCGCCGGGGCCATACTCTTCGCGTCGTTCCCCGAGTGGTACGCGACGCTGTTCAGCGGGTTCTACCTGCCGCTGCTGCTCATCCTGCTCGCGTTGATCCTGCGCGGCGTCTCGTTCGAGTACCGCCACCAGCGCGAGAGCAAGAAGTGGAAGCAGGGCTTCGACCGGATGATCGTGATCGGCTCGGTCGTGCCGGCCCTGCTCTGGGGCGTCGCGTTCGGCAACATCGTGCAGGGCGTCGCGCTCGACGAGAACCACATCTTCGTGGGCGGCTTCTTCTCGCTGCTGAACCCGTACGCGCTGATGGTCGGCGTGACCACGCTGCTGCTGTTCTTCCTGCACGGCGTGCTGTTCGTCGCCCTCAAGACCGACGGCCCCGTGCACGAGGACGCTCACCGACTCGCGAAGCTCGCCGCCGGACCCACGATCCTCGCGGCCGCGGCGACCGTGGTGTGGACCGTGCTGATCGCGATGAACCGCGAGGCTCCGCTGCTGTGGCTCGTGATCGGCGCGGGGGCGCTCGCCGCCGTGAGCCTGATCGCCGCCGTCGGATTCTCGCTCGTGCGCCGCGACGGCTGGGCATTCATCGGCGGCATGCTGACGGTGCTGTTCGCGGTGGTCATGCTGTTCTCCGCGCTGTTCCCGTACGTGATGCCCTCGACGATCGACCCGGCCTACAGCCTGACGATCGCGAACGCCTCGAGCACGCAATATACGCTGGAGATCATGAGCTGGACGGCGCTGATCGCCACCCCGCTCGTCATCGCCTATCAGGCCTGGACGTACTGGGTCTTCCGCAAGCGCGTCACGCGCTCGTCCATCGAGGGGGCTCCGGCGCACGCGTGAAACCCGTCGACCCGAGACTGCTGCGTTACGCGGGTGCCGCGAGGGGATTCCTCGCGGCATCCGCGCTGATCGGCGTCATCCAGACGGCGGTCGTGATCGTCTTCGCCTGGCTGCTGACGGATGCCGTCACCGGGGCCATCGCGGGCCGTGACGTCTCGGCATCCCTCCTCGCCCTGCTCGGCACCGCCCTGCTGCGCGGGCTGCTGATCGCCGCCTCGGATGCCGCGGGCACGCGGGCCGCGGCGAAGACCGGCATGCAGCTGCGCGCCGCCCTCATCCGCGCCGTCGGGAAGCTCGGGCCGTCGTGGCTCGCGCAGCGCAACCAGGCCGGGCTCGCGGTGACGGCGGGGCACGGGCTGGAAGCGCTCGACTCGTACTTCGCGCGGTACATCCCGCAGCTCGTGATGACCGCGGTCGCGACGCCCGTGCTGCTCGCCATCATGTGGTGGTTCGACTGGGAGAGCGGGCTGATCGCCACCGTCACCCTGCCGCTGATCCCGCTGTTCCTCATCCTCATCGGCATCGCGACGCGCACCGTGCAGCAGAAGCAGTGGCAGACGCTGCAGCAGCTCGCGGTCCGCTTCGCCGACACCGTGCAGGGGCTCTCGACGCTGCGGCTGTTCGGTCGCGAGCGCCGCGCCGCCGACCGCATCGAGTCCACGGCCGACGACTACCGCCGCGAGACCATGAAGGTGCTGCGGTTCTCGTTCCTCTCTGGCTTCGCGATGGAGCTGTTGGCCTCGCTCGCGGTCGCGCTGATCGCGGTGGCGGTCGGGTTCCGGTTGCTGTCGGGCGACCTGTCGCTCGAGATCGGACTTTTCGTGCTGCTGCTGGCGCCCGAGGCGTTCCTGCCGATCCGGCAGGTCGGGGTACAGTTCCACGCCGCATCCGAGGGGGTCGCCGCGACCGAGGACATCTTCGGGGTGCTGGACGAGGCGGGGGACCGGACGGGCGCTGTACCCAACTCAGGAAGAACCGGGATCAGTAGCGCCGATTCGGAGGTTTCGGGGCCGGTTTCCGGCATCCTTCCTGAGTTGGGTACGGACGCCCCGGCTGCCCTGACCGTCGAGAGCCTGCGCGTGCGCGATCTGCCGCCCGTGTCGTTCGCCGCCGAACCCGGCGCGATCACTCTGATCGAGGGGCCGAGCGGGTCGGGCAAGACCAGCCTCCTCGCGGCCCTGCGCGGAGCCGTGGCGTTCGAGGGCGGAGCGGCGCTCGGCGGGGTGGATGTGAGGGAGCTGTCGGCGGCGGATTGGACGGCGTGGGCCGGCCAGACACCCGGTCTGATGCAGGGCACGATCGCCGCGAACGTGTCGCTCGGTGATGCCGAGCCCGATGAGGCCCGCGTGCGCGGCGCGCTCGACGCGGCGTGCGCCGACCTCGATCCGGAACTCGAGCTCGGCGTGCAGGGCAACGGTCTCTCGGGCGGACAGGCGCAGCGCGTCGCCGTCGCGCGCGCGCTCTACCGGCAGGCCGGAGACCCGGGTCGGGTGCTCCTGCTCGACGAGCCCTCGAGCGCCCTCGATTCCGAGACCGAGCAGCGCCTGTGGTCGTCGTTGCGCGAGCGGGCGGATGCCGGGGCCACGATCCTCCTCGTCTCGCACCGTCGCACGGCCCGCGAGATCGCCGATCACGTCGTCGCACTGGGGGTGCACGCATGAGCGCCGCCGTTCACCCCGACACGAGTCGCCCGGACACCGGCCGCCCGAATGCCGGCCGCGCCGCGCGCATCCGCGAGGTGCTGCGTCTCGCGCAGCCGCCGCTCGGCCGCTTCACCCCCGGTCTGATCTGGGGCATGCTGTCGGCCGCCGCGGCCGTGAGCCTGCTCGCCGTGAGCGGCTGGCTGATCGTCAGTGCCTCGATTGTCGACTCGCTCGTTCCGCTGTCGATCGCGGTGGTCGGGGTGCGGTTCTTCGCGGTCTCGCGTGCCGTCACCCGTTACCTCGAGCGTCTCAGCGGGCACGACGCCGCGCTCCGCCAGCTCGCCACCACCCGCGCCGACATGGTGCGCCGCCTCATCCCGCTCTCGCCCGCGGGACTCGGCCGCACCGACCGCGGCAAGGTGCTCTCGGCGCTCGTCGACGACGTCGAGAACCTGCAGAACCTGCCCCTGCGCGTCGTGCAGCCGCTGGGCGTTTCCGGGCTCGTGGCCGTCGGCGCGGTCGTGTTCATCGCGTTCGTCTCGCCGATCGCCGCCCTCACCCTGCTCGCCTGCCTGATCGTCGCGGGCGCCGCCGCGATCGGGATGGGGTGGCTGTTCGGCTCGCGCGCCGAGGCCCTCGTCTCGGATCGTCGCGCCGACCTCTCGGCCGCACTCGTCGACTACTTCGGCAGCCTCGACGTGCTCCTCGCCTACGGGGCCGAGCCGCAGGCGCGCGGACGGGTGACGGCAGCGGATGCCGCGCTCCGCCGCGTCGTGACCCGCGCCTCGCTCGCGCAGGCCACAGCCGCCGGTGTCGTCTCGGCCGTTGCGGGCGCGGCATCCGTCTGGGCCGTCGCCGCCGCCTCGCCGGGCCTGGCGACCGGCGCGATCGACGGTCCCTGGTTGGCGGTCGTCGTGCTCGTGCCGATGGTCGTCTTCGAGGTGTTCGGGGCGGTGCCGATCGCCGCGGCATCGTGGCGGAGCGTGCGGTCGAGCGCGGCGCGCATCGTCGACGTGCTGCCCGAGCGGATGCCGGACGAGCTGCGCTCCGACGCGGGAGACGACGCGGCGCCGACGGGCGTTCCCGCGCTACGGCTGCGTGATGTGACGGCATCCTGGCCCGGCGGTGCTCCGGCGCTGCGCGGGGTGTCTCTCGACCTGGAGCCGGGGGAGCGCGTGCTCGTCGCGGGCCCCAGCGGCGCGGGCAAGAGCTCGCTCGCCGCGGTGCTCGTGGGTTTCCTGCGGGCGGAGGGTTCGTACCTCGTCGGCGATGTCGATGCGTCGTCGCTCGCGGGGCCCGCGCTGCGGAGCGTGGTCGGGCTGTGCGAGCAGAGCCCGCAGCTGTTCGACGAGGACATCCGTCAGAACCTGCTCTTCGCCCGTGACACCGCGACCGACGACGAACTGCTCGCCGTGCTCGCACGGGTCGGGCTGGCGGAGTGGGTGCAGGAGCGCGGAGGACTCGATGCCCGCGTCGGCGACCGCGGTGCGCTCGTGTCGGGCGGGCAGGCGCAGCGGCTGGCGTTGGCGCGCGCGCTGCTGCGGGGATTCCCGGTGCTCGTGCTCGACGAGCCGACCGCCGGCGTCGATCCGGATGCCTCCGACGCCCTGCTGCGAGACCTGCTCGGTGCCGCGGGGGAGCAGTCGGTGCTGCTGATCTCGCACATCGCCCCGCCCGCCGGGTCGGTCGACCGGGTCGTGCGGCTCGAGGGTGGGCGCACGGTCTGACGGGTCGCGCGCGCGGTGCGCGTGAGGTCAGGCGTGAGGGGTCATGACACGCCGCACCGCGCCCGTCGGTCAGGGCGTGTCGTGACCCCTCACGAGGACGGGTGGGGTGAACGGATGCTGCGGGGCGGGGCATCCGTCGGGTGCGGGCGTCAGATGTGCAGGGGCGTCGGGGGTTCCATGACGATGCCCTGCGCCTCGAAGGCGCGGCGGCGCTCCTCGATGCGGCGGTGCAGTTCGACCTGCGCGGCATCCACGAAGGCGGGATCGAGGTCGACGGCCGCGGGGTGCGGATCGCCGTGGTTCGCGGCGATGTAGGCGTCGAGTTCGGGACCCGAGGTCCACGAGGTGATGAGGGCGTAGCGCGGGGCGGTTCCTCGGTGCCACACCGCGTGCCAGAAGCGCTGGGTGTCGACGATGATGCGCGAGCCCGCACCGAGGGGCAGGCGGATCTCGGTGGCCGGGTCGAAGCGGTCGCTGCGCAGGATGAGCATCGAGTCGGGGTCGTCGGTGAGGTTGTAGTACCCGCGAACGACCCAGCCGGTGCCCTCGTCGTTCAGACGGTTGTTGTCGTCCTGGTGCAGGTTGTAGACCGCGTCGGCGTATTCGTTGGGCTGCAGCTCGATCACGCGGCAGCGGCCGACCGCGGCGCCCGGCGCGAGCGCCCGCGCCTGCAGGGTCGGGGCGAGCGCGACCTGCGGCTCGACCCACACGCCGTGCTTGTCGGTGCGCGGGGGAGTGTGGTTCCAGAAGCCGTTGCACTCGAGGTCTCCGGCGTAGCTGGCCAGCGGGGCGAAGCGGGTGATGCCGGAGGACCGCCAGGGGATGTACTCGAGGTCGAGCCATTCGGCGGGGTCGGCGGCCTGATCGTGGTCGTCGAGCACGACGTATCCGGTCTCGGCCAGAGCATCGGAGGTGATGAATGCCATGGTGCATCCTTCCTTCGGTTTCCCTGAGGCCATCCTAACTTGGCGGTCCGGCGCCCGCCGGGGACGTCACCGTGCTTAACCGGACGGGCCCGATGTCGGATGCCGCGGCTACCCTGAGGTCATGACGCAGCCACAGGGCGCCCTTCTCGTGGGCAGTGTGAACTTCGACGACGCCGAGACGACGATGCGCACGGCATCGGAGCTGCTCGGGGATCGTCTCCGACGCATTCCCGACGGCGAGGTCGGCAAGCGGTTCCACTGGATCATGTTCCAGCCCGACGTGCTCGGCGAGGCCGAGGGCATCGAGCGTGTGGGTGACGAGCCGATCCCGTTCGGTGCGGGGATCGACGCTCGCGGGCTGCGCCTCGCCGAGGGCGTGGACCCGTCGACCATCGCGATCCCTCCGCTCGGCTATGCGTCGGCGGCGATCGAGTCGTACGAGGTGTTCCGCCGTCTGCGCGAGGAGGGCGTGATCGCCGAGGGCACACGCTTCGAGGTCGCGCTGCCGACGCCGCTCGCCGTGATCTCGTCGTTCTTCCAGGGCGCCGATCGCGAGGCGTTCGAGGTCTACTACACCGCCGCGATGCTGCGCGAGCTCGACGAGATCGCCGAGGCCATCCCGCACGACGACCTCGCGATCCAGTGGGACGTCGCGAGCGAGATGGGAATCATCGAGGGTGCGTCGGGCTACGGCGCGCTGATGGATGCCTGGTGGGACGGCGACGTCTTCACCGGACTTGTCGCGCGGCTGGCGACGCTCGTCGACGCCGTGCCGGCCGACGTCGAGGTGGGGGTGCACCTCTGTTACGGCGATGCGGGCGAGCACCACTTCTTCGAGCCGACCGACACCGCGCACCTCGTGGCGTACGCGAACGCGGTGGCCGAGGCATCCGATCGCGCGTTCACATGGCTGCACCTGCCGGTGCCGATCGACCGAGACGACGAGGCATACTTCGCCCCGCTCGCAGACCTGCTGCCGGTGAACGAGCTGTATCTCGGGCTCGTGCACCGTGAAGACGGCGCCGAGGGCGCCGAGCGCCGTATCGCCGCGGCCCGGAAGTACGTTCCGACGTTCGGCGTCGCGACCGAGTGCGGCATCGGCCGCGCCCCGGCCGGATCGACGGAGGGCATCCTGCGCACGCACGCGGAGGTCGCCGCGGCCTGGTGAGGGCCCTGGCGAGTCGTCGATTCGCGCGCGAGCGCGCGGTGTCGTAAGCTTGTCCGCGGTGACGTGTCCGAGCGGCCGAAGGTGCAACTCTCGAAAAGTTGTGTAGGGTAACCCCCTACCGTGGGTTCAAATCCCACCGTCACCGCCATGGAAACCCCCTCCTCGTGAGGGGGTTTTTCCGTGTTCGGAGTCGAACGTCGTGCTCCCGTCGCTGTCGATCGACGCTCGCCCCTTCTGGCGGAGCACCCCTGGCGCTGCTTAGCTACCGATATGAACGACGTCGAGCCGGTCGGTGCCCACCCCGACGAGCCGCATGCCGATGACATGAGCGGGCGGCTGAACTGGTTGCGAGCAGGAGTGCTCGGCGCCAACGACGGCATCGTCTCGGTGGCTGCGCTCGTCGTGGGTGTCGCCGGTGCGACGACGGGTTTCGCTCCTCTGCTGACGGCGGGTATCGCGGGTCTGGTCGGTGGGGCGGTCTCGATGGCGCTGGGCGAGTACGTCTCGGTCAGCAGTCAGAGCGATAGCCAGCGGGCGCTGATCGCGAAAGAACGCCAGGAGCTGGTCGATGATCCCGCTGCGGAGCTCGAAGAGCTCACCGGTATCTACCAGGCGAAGGGGCTCACTCCGGAGACAGCACGCAAGGTCGCGGAAGAGCTGACCGCCCACGACGTCCTCACCGCGCACCTGGAAGCAGAGCTCGGAATGACCGAAGACCACGTGGTGAGCCCGTGGGCTGCGGCTGGAGCGTCGGCTCTTGCGTTCACTATCGGAGGGTTGCTCCCGTTGCTGGCGATCCTGCTGCCGCCCGTCGACCTGCGCGTCCCGATCACGTTCATCGTCGTCCTGCTCGCGCTGGCGCTGACGGGGTTCGTGAGCGCGAGGATCGGCGGGAACCCTGCGGTCCGGCCGACGGTCAGGGTCGTGGTCGGCGGGGCGCTCGCTCTCGCCGCGACGTTCGCTCTCGGCTCGTTGCTCGGAACGTCCGGCATCGCCTGAGAGCCGGCCTGACAGCGGCGGGCGCTGGGTTCTCTCATCCGCTGAGCGCGACGGAGGGCTGCCGCACGATCACTCTGTCTCTGGCCCGAGCGTTGACACCGATATTCCGCCGCCGGGATGATGAGAGCGACTCGCCGATCGGGCGCGAGCGATCCCCGGGGGGACGCATGACGGATTTCTGGCAGACGCGCGAAGGCTTCTGGAATCGCGGCGGATGGTGGAAGGCCCTGCTGGTCACCGTCGCCTATCTCGCGGTGTTCCTCGGGATCAGCCAGCTGGTCGGTCTCACGCTCGGCCACCTCATCGACGACGGCGGCCCGCTCGCGAGCGCGACCAACGTGCTGCTCGAGCTGGTGCTGCCGATTGGCCTCGGTGCCCTCGTGATCGTCCTGTTCCTCGCCGCGATCGGGTGGCTGAAGCCCGTCTTCGGCCGCCAGCCGATCGGCGGACGCCCGTGGATGTGGATCGCGGTCGCCGTGGTCGCCTACCCGATCGTCCTGCGTCTGATCGGTCTCGACTACGGCTCTTTCCCCGCGGGGGTCGTGCTCGTCACACTGCTCGCGGGCCTGGTCATCGGCATCGCCGAGGAGCTCGTGACCCGCGGTGCCGGCGTCGCCCTGCTGCGCAAGGGCGGCTACTCCGAGCGCGTGGTCGCGGTGCTCTCGTCGGTGCTGTTCGCCATGATGCACCTGATCAACGCGATCGGCACCGGGATCTCGCTCACGATCATCGTGCTGCTCGTCTACACGTTCTTCTTCGGCATCTGCATGTATCTGATCATGCGCGTCACCGGCAGTATCGTCTGGGCGATCCTCGCGCACGCGCTCACCGACCCGATGACCATCCTCTCGACCGGGGGCGTCGACACCGCGGTCGAGGGTGCGCAGAACGTCTGGCTCACCGTTGCGAGCACCGGCAACTACGCGGTGATCATCTTCGGCCTCGTGGCGCTGTTCCTCATCCGCGGTCGCGTGAACGAGGCCGGCGCCGCTGCTCCGGCGACGACCGCCAACCCCGCCACCGCATGACGCCCGCTGGTGACGGAGCTCACGTCTCCACGACGGGGCGGCCGCGCAGCGTGTGGCTCGCCCTGGCCGCGGTGGTCGTCTACATCGCCCTCGCCGCCGGCCTCGGCAACCTGCTGAGCGGGCTGGTGCGCGACGACGAGAGCACGGCCCAGTTCGCGCTCGGGCACTTCATCCCCCTGGCGATCGCGATCGCCCTCCTGCTGCTGTTCCTGCGCTGGGCCGGATGGGGAAGCGACGTGTGGCGGGAACGACCGACCCCCACGCTGATCCCGCGGCGCTGGTGGCTGCTGTCGATCCCGGTGCTCGTCGTCCTCGGTCCCATCGGTCAACTCGGTGACGTCCCCTGGGTGTCGCGGTCGATCGGCACGATCCTCGTCATCGCGGCAGGCACGCTCATGGTCGGCTTCGGTGAGGAGCTCGTCATACGGGGCATCCTCCTCACCGCGGTCCGGGCGCGCCACGGGGAGCTGGCGACACTGCTCGTCACGAGTTTCGTGTTCGCCCTCGCGCACATCCCGTCCAGCCTCATCGCGGGTGTCTCGGTCGGCGCGATCGCCTTCCAGGTCGTGGCTCTCGCCTCGGTGGGTGCCGCGTACTACTGGGTCCGGCGCGTGACCGGCCGGCTCTGGGTCGGGATGCTCGTGCACGCCTTCACCGATGGGGTGCTCTACCTGGCCTCCGGGGCGGGCACCCCCGCCGCCTCGATGCCACAGGGGCACCCCGGATCGCCGGAGGTCTTCCCGGCGATCGTGCAGAGTCTGCTGCTGCTCGCCACCGCGATCGGCGTCATCAGCGTGATCCGGGAGGACCGGCGCAACAGGCGCGCCGCATCGGATGCCGCCTCTTCGGCGGCGACCTGACCTGCCGGTCAGGACCCGGTCGCCGTCGCATCGAGGGAGACGACGAGCTTCTCCGCGGACACGCCGAGGCGAAGCGCATCGATCGCTCCCTGGACCGCTGACAGGTCGTCCCCGGCGATGCGAGCCTCCGGGTAGGGGAGATGAGCGCCCGACGCGAGAGCCGTGGGCAGATAGGCGCCCCACACCGCCGGTCCGACGGGGGAGGCGGCGATCGCGCTTCCCCAGATGAACGTGGCTCTGATCCCGCTCAAGCGGCTCCGCAACTGCAGGAGAGCCGTGCGCGTTCCCAGGCGCGCGAACAGGCGAATCCGTACCAGTGAGAGGCCGCCTCTGCGGGGCTGTTCGTAGAACGAGACCGGCGGGCTCGCCATCGCGATCCTCCGGGCACCGGTCGCGCGCGCGATCCTCAGGCAGGGTTCGGCCGACCCCACGGCGATCGCGAGGACACCCGCCACGACCGACCCGTTCACGGCTTCGATGATCCGATCGACGGCATCCGGGTCTCGATAGTCGAAGACAGCCTCTGCACCCAATCGCCTCATCCGGTCGTGGTTATGGGCGGATGCCGTCGTGATGACGCGGTAGCCGGCCGCTCGGGCGAGTTGGATCGCGTTGCCGCCGACGGCGGTCGCACCGCCCCACACCACGACGACCTCCTCGCGCGGGAGGGCGTCGCCGAGGTGCGAGTGGTCGAGCGCGAGCTGGCCGGCCTCGAAGAGACCCGCCGCCGCCGTGGACAGCGCCAACGGGAGAACGGCCGCCTCCGCGAAGGCCATCGCATCCGGCAGGGCGGCGGCGAGGCTCGCGTCGACGGCGACGTACTTCTGGAACCCGCTCTCGGATACGGCGTCCCGTCCCTTCTCCAAGCCCATCGCGTACGCCACGACGCGATCGCCGGGGGCGAAGCCGTCGACGTTCGCTCCGGTCTCGACGACGATGCCCGCGACGTCTTCGCCGAGGATCACCGGGTACTGCAGCCAGCCGTACATGACGGTCCCGTTGGACTGGATGATCGCGTCCAGGGGGTTCACCGCCAGCGCGCGCACCTCGACCAGCAACTGGTCCGGCCCGGGTGCGGGCATCGGGGCCTCTCGAATCGTCAGATCCGCATACGGGGAATCGATCCACGCCGCCGTGTTCTTGCTCATACCCATCCGCTCTCCGCGATTGATGACATCTCGTGTCATCACAGTACACCTGATGGCACGGCATGACATCATGGGTGCATGCCCCGATGGTCACCGGATGCTGCGCTCCGGCTCGAAGCCGCCGCGATGTCGCTGTTCGAGCGTCAGGGTTTCGCGGGAACAACGGTCCCGCAGATCGCCGCCGCAGCGGGGCTGACCACTCGTACCTTCTTCCGCCACTTCGCCGACAAGCGCGATGTCCTGTTCCTCCGGGACCGCGAGCTTCCCCAGGCCGTGAGCGACTTCATGGAGTCCGTCCCGGCGGAGAGCAGCGGTGCGGCCATGGTGCGGGCGGGGCTGACGGAGGCGTGCCGCGGCATCCACGGCTGGCGGGAGCCGATCGCGCGTCGGCGCAACATCGTTCGCAGCGAACCCGCGCTGCGCGAGCGCGACCTCCTGCGGAGCCACTACCTCGGGCAGGCGATCGAAGAGTCCCTGACCGCGCGCGGCATCGACGCTCAGCAGTCGCACACGTTGGCGGCCGTCGCCGTGACCTGCTTCGACCTCGCGATGGACAGATGGCTCGAGGGGCCGGAGGACATCCCGCTCGAGGATGCTCTGACGTCGGTGTGGAGCGACATGCGCGACTGGATCGACGCGTAACGGGCGGATACTGGAAGGGACGGTTTCGAGAGCCCACGCCTCCGCACCGCGCGGCAGACCTCTCGGACGCCAGGAAGAAGAAGTACATGAAAGCCCTCCGTTACGTCGAGATCGGCAAGCCCCCGGTGGTCGTCGACATCCCGATTCCGAAGCCCGGCCCCGGTCAGGTGCTGCTCAAGATCACCGCGGGTGGCGTCTGCCACTCGGACGACTACGTCATGGGACTCCCCGAGAAGGACTACCTCGAGCAGGGCTACCCGCTGCCGCTGACGCTCGGTCACGAGGGCGCCGGCATCGTGCACGAGATCGGCGAGGGTGTCGACTCGACGCTCAAGGTCGGGGATGCCGTCGCCGTCTACGGGCCCTGGGGCTGCGGTCGCTGCCACAACTGCTCGATGGGCAAGGAGAACTACTGCACGAACGCCGCCGCCGAAGGCATCCGTCCTCCGGGTCTCGGCAGCCAGGGATCGATGGCCGAGTACATGATCGTCGACGACGCCCGCCATCTCGTGCCGCTGGGCGACCTCGACCCCGTGCAGAACGTCTCGCTGACGGATGCCGGGCTCACCCCGTACCACGCGATCAAGAACTCGCTCCCGAAGCTCGGCGCCGGCACCTTCGCGGTCGTCATCGGCACGGGCGGGCTCGGCCACGTCGGCATCCAGATCCTGAAGTCCGTCTCGGGCGCCACCGTCATCGCCCTCGATGTGAACGACGAGAAGCTGCGCCTCGCCACCGAGGTCGGCGCGGATCACGTGCTGATCAGCGACGCCTCCGCCGCCGAGAAGATCCGCGAGATCACCGGCGGCCTCGGCGCCAACGCCGTGTTCGACTTCGTCGGAGCGAACCCGACGATCGCCCTCGCGCAGAGCGTCGCCGCGCTCGAGGCCGACATCACGATCGTCGGTATCGGTGGCGGGAACATGACGCTCGGCTTCGGATCGATCGCCTACGACGCCGCCGTGCGCATCCCGTACTGGGGTTCGCGCTCCGAGCTGATCGAGGTGCTCGACCTCGCCCGCGCCGGCAAGATCCACGTGCAGACCGAGTCGTACTCGCTCGACGACGGCCCGAAGGCCTACGAGGATCTCGCCTCGAACAGCATCCGGGGTCGCGCGGTCATCGTGCCCTGAGACCCGTCACCGGAAGGCCCTCGAGAGATCGGGGGCCTTCTGCGTCTCCGGACGACGGGGGATCACGCCCCGCTCACGACGCCGGCGGCTCGAAATGCGGGATGGGGGAGGGGCGCTCGCCGCGTTCGGTGCGATGCTGCGCCCGGGCCGCATCCGTGAGGGGCACGGCGTAGACGGGGAGCGAGACGCGGGGTCGCTTCGGGAACACGCGGCCGGTCACCGTCGCGGCGACGATCTTGACGACGAACTGCTTCGGAGTCGGCGTCCACGAGGCGAGGTGCTCGACCCCGACGTGGTGCAGCTCCGCCTCGCTGGTCACCTGCTCGGCCTCGCCGCGCACCACGACGCTCCAATACGCGTCGTCGCTCTCGCCGTCGACCTCGAGAGCGACCGCGGCGCGCGCCGTGATCGCCAGGAACTTCGCATCGAAGGCCGAGCGGACGTAGATGCTGCGGCCCGTGGCGAGGTGGTTGACGGGGCGGATGTCGGGACGTCCGTCGGGGGCGACGAACGCCAGCCGGCACAGTTCGGTCGCCTCGAGAAGCCGCCAGCACTCGGCCTCGTCGAGGTCGGCGAGCAGTGCGTCGGGTGCGGGTGGGTGCGGTGCTGCGGCGGCCATGGCGTCCTCTCCTCGGTTCCGGGTATCTCCTTCTTCGATACTGCGCTTCGGATGCGCCGTGCACCAGCCCGGGTGACGCCGTCCTGAAGGATCAGGCCCGCGACGTGCGACGGTATCCGCCCGCGTGCTCCTCGACGGCACCCGCCCGTACGAACTCCTCGATCCACCCGCGCATGGGCCACTCGCCCCAGCGCTCGGCGAACAGCGCCCCGTTGCGAAGGATGTCGTCGAGGTGCCGCCACGGCGGGGTGCCCGCCGGGTGCCACTGGTGGTAGGCATCGGCCCCGCCGACCCAGTGCAGCGCGATGCCGCCCTCGCGGGCGCGCCGACCGAGGTCGGTGTCCTCGGCGCCGTAGCCCTCGTACCGTTCGTCGAAGCCGCCCAGCCGACGCCAGGTCGCCGGCGTCACCGCGAACGACAGCGACCAGAAAAGGTCGTATTCCGCGGGGTGGGCGGTGGCGATCTCCCCCGGCGGCGGGGCGGGACGGCCGGGGTGCGGACGCGTGTGCGCGGCCAGCTCGTCGGGCTCGCGCGGGCGCTCGACGCTGCGCAGGTAGGTGACGGGCCCGCACAGGATGCCGTCCGGAAGAGAAGCGGCGGCCTCGGCGTACCGGTGCAGCAGGCCCGGCGAGGGCAGGCAGTCGACGTCGAGGAAGACCAGCAGCTCGGCCCCGCGGGCGAGAGCCTCCTCCGCCGCGGCGTTGCGCGCGGCGCCGACGCGCAGGCCGTGACGCCCCGGGGGCACGTGCACCTGCACGGCGCCGTCGTACCGTCCCGGCGCCTCGGCATCCAACCCGACCTCGATGGGCAGCAACTCGATGCCGGGCGCGACCGCGTCGCGCAGGAACCGTCGCAGTCGGTGCAGATGGGCGAGGCGGTTGACGGATGCCGGGGTGATCACGGCCACGCGGATGCTCACGCGCGTACCTCCTCGATCACGGCGGCCGCCCGTGCCGCCGCTCCGTCCACCTGCCAGGCGCCCCAGTCCGGCGTCGATGCGAGCGCGCGGCGGACGAGCTCGACGAGGTGCTCCGGCGCGGCATCGTGGCCGGCGACCTGGGCGAGCCCCCGGGAGCGCAGGGTACGGCCGGTGTGCTCCTGCTCCGCGAACGGACGCTCCTGCACGACGACCACGGCGCGCGCACCCGCCGCCGCGAGGTCGGCGACCCCGTTCTGTCCGGCGGCGCTCACGACGACGGACGCGCGCGAGAGCAGCGGCCAGACGTCGTCGACCCGGTCGTCCTCGCGTGCTCCGGCGGTTTCGACCCGCCATCCGTCCGCGACGAGGAGATCGATCACCGTGCGCAGGCGCTCGTCGTCGAGCGTGCGGCTGAGGAACAGCACGCGTCGCTCCCCGCTCGGCGCCGTACCCGTGGGCCGCGAGCGACCCGCATGACGGGAGATGCCGCCCACGCGGCGCACCCGTTCCTCGTGAGGGACGAGCCCCGGCGCCGGGATCGTGCCCGCGGCCCACGGCGCCACGATGCGATCGGCGAGGTCGTAGGCGAGCCGGTGCGGAGCATCCGTCCGATCGCCCGGCTGGGCGAAGACCACGGTCGGCACACCGAGCAGCCGCACGAATGCGGTCACCTCGGCGCTGACGTCGACCACGAATGCGGCCACGTCGGTGCGCGCGATCCAGTCGGCGATGATCGCGAGGCGCTGCCGATGCCCCGGATGCCCCACCGGGGCCCAGTGCAGCGCTCCGCCCGCGGTGACGTCGCCGAGCTCGTGCGCCGGACGCTCGACGCCATCGGCGTCGACGACCGGATCGGCGTCGGAGGGGAGCTGCACCCAGGTCGTGCGATCGTCGAGCGACGCGGGCCGCGGCATGCTCGAGAACACGGTGACCGGATCGGCGAGGTGCGGACGCACGGCGAGGAGACGGGCCACGTGCCCCCAGCCGTGGTGATGCACGTACCAGCCGATCATGCGCCCACCGCCTCGACGGCATCGCCGACGGTGCCGAGCCCGAGCGCCGCCGGCGCACTCGGCAGGACTGCGGGGACGGGAATGCTGTGCGCGGCGACCGAGATCGCCCGCTCCACCTCGCGATGCCGCCGCGCGAGGGAGTGGCGGTCGGTCGCCGCCTCGCGCACGCGACGACGAACGGTGTCCCGGCGCGAGCTCCGTGCGAGAGCCGAGGCCGCGTCGGCCAGGGCGTCGACGTCACCGGCGGGCACGACCGCCGTGCCGGGCAGGCCGGCGAGCACCTCGCTCGCCCCGCCCGAGTCGAAAGCCGCCACGGGGGTACCGGTCACGAGGGCCTCGGCCATGACGAGGCCGAACGGTTCCGACCACATCGGGGTGACCAGGGCGACCGCCGCCGAACCGACCAGGTCGCACAGCTCCTGCTGCCGCAGCGCACCCACGAAGAGCGCATCCGCGCCGAGCAGCGGCTCGACCTCGCGGGCGAAGTAGCCCTCGTCGCCGATGCGGCCGGCCAGTCGGATGCGCGCACCCGCCCGGCGGGCGGCGAGAATCGCGAGGTGCGGCGCTTTCTCGGGAACGATCCGACCGAACCACACCCAGTCCTCGCCGCCCGGTCCGAGTCGCCACTGGGTCGTGTCGACCCCGTTGGGGAACACGAAGGCGTCGACGCCCTCGCTCGACCAGGAGCGCGCGGTGTACTGGCTCACGGCCAGGAAGCGGTGCGGAGCGGATGCCGGCAGCGCATTCGCCGCGATCACCATCTCGGGCAGCGGGGGAGTGTGCAGCGTGGTCACCACCGGTACGCCCGGGGCGTGGCTCCACAGGATCGGAGCGCCGTGCAGGCTGTGGTTGTCGACGACGTCGACCCGCGTCATCGCGTGCTCGAGTCGCACGCGGATCCTGTCGAACGCCTCGGCCATCCGCCGCCGGTGGCCTTCGGGGTAGTCGGTGTCGGAGACGTCGGACTCGCGTCGCCAGCGCGGGGTCGGCAGCTGCAGTTCCGGGACGCCGTCGAGGAAGTCCGACCCTGCAGCCGCGCAGAGTTCGACCCGGTGTCCGCGGCGCCGCAGCCAGCGCACGCGATTCCAGACCGCCGCCTCGAGGCCGCCGGGATGGGGTTGGCGCAGCGCGTGGCGCTCGGGTGCGACGACCAGGATGCGCAGGGGGCTCACCGGCGTCATGCCGAGACCTCCGCGATGGCGGACGCGTAGAGCGCGGCGTGCGCCGCGCGCACGCCATCGCGCTCTGCCAGTCGCTCGCGGCGGCGTGTACGCAGGAGAGCCTCCCGTTCGTCACCGCGTGTGAGCGGGGTGTTCCGCACGGCATCCGCCAGCGTGAGCGGGTCGTCGAGATCGATGACCGAGAAACCGGCCGGATGCTGTGCGCCGACGTGTCCGACATCGGTGCCAGCGACGCGCACGCCCAGGTCGTGGCAGAGCTCCACCCACCCCGAGTGCGTGCCGTGCCGATAGGGAAGCACGAACACGTCGAGGCCGCGTAGCCACTGCTCGATCCCGGCATCCGACAGCCGCGGCGTGCGCCGCAGGTCGACGCGGGGAGCGTCGATCGCGGCGGCGATCCGCAAGGCGGTCGCCTCGTCGCGGACCCTCTCGTTGAGCAGCACGTCGACGTGCACGGCGCGGTGGTCACCGAGCAGGCGCACCGCGCGCACCGCGGCGTGGACGGCCCTCTCGGCGTCGATGTTGGGGCGCAGATCGCGCAGGTGCATGCCGACGCGGACGGCATCGGCGAGCGAGTCGGAGGCTGCGGCGCTCGCCGCGGGGATGCCGGTGAGCAGGGTCGGGTGGGGGAGTACCGTGCTGGCGCGGCCCCACCGGTGCTCGATCTCGGACGCAGCCGGCACCGTGAGCGTGAGGAGGCGGTCGGCTGCAGGGACGATCACGTCGAGCAGTGCTCGGTGATGCCCCTGCGCCTCGAGCTGCGGGTTGTCGAGGTCGTGCACGGTGTACACCACCGCGCGCCCGGCCCGGCGGGCGGCGTCGAGCGCCGCGCTCAGTTCGGCGGGAGAGAAGGACTCGAGGCCGAAGTGCACGTGCAGCACATCGAAGGCATCGGCGTTGTCGTCGATCCAGCCGGGTGTCATCGCGACCGGCGGCCACCACTGACCGGAGGGGGCTCCGGGCACCGGAGGGTCCGGGAGGACCTGAACGCGGAGCGGGTCGCTGATGGCGTGCACGTAGGGATGGGCGGCGGGGATCGATGCGACGCGGATGCGCTCGGTCGTGGTGGCGATGGAGGTCTTCCTCGGGGGGTGCGGATGCTCCGGACCGAGGTGTCTCACACGCACGGAGACCGTGAGAGCCGCGGGGAGGAAGCAGGGGGGCGAAGGTATACGTTCGTATGATGATCGACTTCGCCGAGAAGGGCACGCCCGTTGCGCCCGCCGGGTCCGCGGTGCTAGCGCGTCGCCGGCACTACGCGGAGTTCTTCGGCCTCGAGCCGCTGCCCGAGGCGTTCGGGGTCGTCGTGGGCAACTGCCAGGCAGAGTCCCTGCGCTGGGTGATGGACGCGCCGGGTCGTCGATTCGTGCGCGTCCCACCCGTGCACGACCTGAGCGGCGACGAGGCCGAGCGCCTGCACACGCTGGTGGCCGCCGCGCACACGGTGGTCACTCAGCCGATCCGCGACGACTATCGCGGCCTGCCCCTCGGGACGCGTCAGATCGCCGCGGCCACCACTGCTCGCGTGGTCACCCTGCCGCCCGTGCGGTTCGCCGGTCTGCATCCGTTCCAGGCAGCGATCCGGGTGCCCGGGATCGATGAGGATCCGCCGCTCGTGCCGTATCACGACATCCGCACCCTGGCGGGAGCCGCGGGCATCCCGGTCGCCGCCGCGCTGCCGCCGACGAGGGTGCGCGCTGTCGGAGAGACCTCGATCGACGTCCTGCGCACCCGCGAGACGCGTTGCGATGTCCCGGTCTCCGATCTGTTCGACGATGTCACCGCCGATCACATGCGCACCGTCAACCATCCCGGGAACGCCGTCTGGCTCCCGCTCGGCGAACGCGTGCTGCGCGTCCTGGGCGTCGCCGGCGGACCGACCGACCCGGGGCGTCCGCTGCTCGCCGCCGTGCGCGCCCCGCTCGAGCCCGAGGTCGTCGAGGCGTGGTCGCTCCCCGAGGAGCCGCGCGCGAACTGGATCGTCGACGGGGCGGACCTCGACGTCGACGAGGTGGAGGCCGCGCACCGCGAGTGGTACGCCGCCCGTCCGGAGTTCGTGCGGGCGGCCGTCGAACGGCTCGCTCCGCTTCTCGCCGTCTGGCGCGCCGCGTGAGCGCGATACCGCTCCTGCTCGCGCATCCGGGAACCCACGGCGTCGCCGTGTACTCGCGGGACCTCGCCGTCGCGGTCACCGCCGCGCACCCCGAGGTCGAGGTCGTCGAACCCGCCGACCTCCTCCGACTCGATCCGGGCACGACGGTGCACGCCCAGTTCACCGATCGCCTGTGGGCGGACTCGCCGGAGGAGGCCTCCCGGCTCTTCACCGAACTCGCCGCGCGGTTGCGGATCAGCGTGACGCTGCACGACGTGCCGCAGGAGTCGGATGGTCCGCGCAACCGCGTCCGGCGCCGCGACGCCTACGCGCTCGTCGCGCGCTCGGCCCGGGGAGTCGTCGTCAACAGCGCGCACGAGAGCGCGCTGCTGCGGGAGGAGCACGTCTGGGCGGGGCCGGTCGCGCGGGTGCCGCTGCCCGTCGAGGTGCTCGCCGCGCCGACCGACGAGCGAGCCGAGCTCGACGGCACGGTGGGCGTGCTCGGGTACTTCTACCCCGGTAAGGGGCACGACGAGGCGGCGAGCGCGGCCGCCGCGGCGGGGCTGCAGCGGATGACGGTGCTCGGCCGCGCCTCGGAGGGGCACGCCGAGGATCTCGCCGCGTTCGTCCGCCGTGCCCGTTCGCAGGGCGTCGCCGTCGATGTGACCGGGTGGCTCGACGACGCCGAGATCGCACGGCGCGGGCGGGCGGTCTCGGTGCCGCTGATCGCACATCGGCACGTCTCGGCCTCCGGCTCTCTGGCCTCGTGGATCGGGTGGGGGCGTCGCCCCGTGGCGATGCGCAACCGGTACATCGACGAGATGGCGGCGCTGCGCCCGGGAACCCTCACGGTCGCCGACGAGAGCGATCTCGCCGCTGCGGTGCGCCGAGCGGCTGCGGACCCGGCGTCGACCCGGCACGGTCGCGATCGGGTGCCGGGGTCGTGGGACGACGCGGTCGACGCGTACACGCGCTGGTGGGCGGAGCGGGGCGCATGAGGGCGCCGTACGTGGTCGGCAACCGGTGGAACGAGCGCGACGGCGTGCATCCCGATCCGCTTCCCCGTGTCTCGGTGATCGTCGCGCACTACGACCAGCCGGACGAACTCGCCCGCACCCTGCACGCGCTGGGCGCGCAGGACTACCCGCCGGAGTTGCTCGAGATCGTCGTCGCCGACGACGGGTCTCCATGCCCCGTCGATGTGCCGGAGGGCGTGACCGTCGTCCGCCAGGACGACCGGGGCTTCCGCCTCTCCGCCGTGCGCAATCTCGGTGCGCGGGCGAGCAGCGGCGACATCCTCTGCTTCCTCGATGCCGACACCTCGCCGGAACCGGGGTACGTTCGGGCGCTCACCCGTCTCCCGGCGCTGCTGCCCGAGGCGGTCACGGTGGGGCGGCGGCGCCATGCCGACTTCTCCGGCATCCCGGCCACGGTCGCCGTCGCCGAGGCCGCCGTCGGTCGTGAGCTGTCGGAGCCGTCCTGGCTCGCCGAGGAGTACGCCCGCACCGCCGATCTTCGCGACGCCGACGACCGGTCGTACCGCTTCGTGATCGGGGCGGTGATCGCCTGCTCGCGGATGCTGTACGACGAGGCGGGCGGGTTCGACGAGTCGTTCACCGCCTACGGCGGGGAGGACTGGGAATGGGCGCATCGGATGTGGCGGGCCGGTGCTCTCCTCGCGCATGTTCCCGAGGCCGTGGCGTGGCACGACGGGCCGGAATGGGCCGAGCGCGATGGAGCCGGCCTCGAACGAGCGAACGCTCAGAC
Organism: Microbacterium galbinum; assembly: GCF_023101185.1. Classification (GTDB taxonomy): domain Bacteria; phylum Actinomycetota; class Actinomycetes; order Actinomycetales; family Microbacteriaceae; genus Microbacterium; species Microbacterium galbinum. Next base: position 761,163 of record NZ_CP078077.1, on the reverse strand, counting down.
GCTGCGTCTGGTCTCGGCCATTCCCGTGCCGGGCTCCGCGCCACGGGCGCTGTGGGCGGGGGCGGCCGATGTCGTGCTGCGGCTGCGCGGATCGCACGCGCCGGCCGCGCTCTTCATCGCGGTGGATTCGCTGCTCGCGGCGTTGCCGCGCAGCCGGGTGGTGCTCGATCCCGGTGCCGCCGGCACGATCGACGATCCGCGCGTGGGTGTCGACGGAGCGGATGCCGACGCCCGGGTGACCTGGGAGGTCGATGTGCCGCTGGTGGTCCTCGACCCGCGGGGAATCACGGATCTCCTCGCTCGTTGCGGGGTCGGCGACGTGGGGACGGTGGAGCTCGTGGACGTCGACGGCGAACCGCTCGGCGTTCTGCGCTCCCGACGCGCGGAGCGTCGCGCGCAGCGCTGGGGCACGGAGGCCGCCTTCGCCACCGAGCGCAGGGTGGTCGACGGCGTGCACCGGATGCGCTCGGATCCGCGCGTCGAGGCATGGGTCGGCGGCTGGGGTGGACCGTCCGCCTTCATCTGACCCGAGGCCCTGGCCTATCGGAGGGGTCGAGCGCAAGCCCTCCTCACGAGAGAGCCGGTTCGCCTAACGTGGCGGCATGCCTGAATCGGATGAGCATTCCCCGACGAACCCCGTGACCCGCTACGCCCGCGTCGAGCCGCCGTTGCAGCACCAGCCCGAGCCCGGCATCCAGGCGCGCATGACCCCCGTCCCCGATCTCGGCGAGGAGTCGTATCGCGGCACCGCCCGGTTGACCGGCCGGCGGGCGCTCATCACCGGCGGGGATTCGGGCATCGGAGCGGCGACGGCCATCGCCTTCGCCCGCGAGGGTGCCGACGTCGTGATCGCGCACCTGCCCGGTGAGGAGGAGGATGCCGAGCACGTGCTCGCGCTCATCGCCGACGCCGGGCGCCGCGGACGCGCCGTGGTCGCCGACATCTCGGAGGCCGCGGAGTGCCGCCGGCTGGTCGCGGAGGCGGTGGACTTCCTCGGGGGCCTCGACGTCGTCGTCAACAACGCCGGTCGACAGATCGCGGTCGAGCGGGTCGAAGACCTCAGCGACGAGCAGTTCGAGGCCACCTTCCGCACGAACGTGTTCGCCAACTTCTGGATCACCAAGGCGGCTCTCGCGCACCTCGGACCCGGCGCCAGCATCATCAGCACGGCATCCCTCGAGGCGTACAAGCCCTCGCCCGACCGGCTCGACTACGCTGCGACGAAGGCCGCCGTCAACAACCTCGCGAAGGGCCTCGCGCTGCAGCTCGCCGAGCGCGGCATCCGCGTGAACGTCGTGGCGCCCGGCCCGGTCTGGACGGCTCTGCAGGTGTCGGACGGCGTCTCCGACGAGCAGATGCTGCACTTCGACGACGAGAACACGTATCAGCGCGCGGGGCAGCCCGCGGAGCTCGCGCCCGCCTACGTCTTCCTCGCTTCGGAGGAGTCGGGCTACGTGTCGGGCGCGACGCTGAACGTCAACGGGGGCATGGTCACCCCGTGACCGCCGAGAGGTGCACGGTGTTCGTGCTGCCCGGCCTGGGGCTCGACGCCCGTTCCGCCCAGCCGCTGCAGGCCGAGCTGGACGACCGTTTCCGCGTGATCGCGGTGGAGCTCCCGGGTCAGGGATCCGCTCCGGATGCGCCCGAGGGATCGGTCGCCGCCCAGGTCGACGCCGCCCTCGCCGTGATCCGGGAAGCCGCCGACGGAGGACCCTGGATGCTGTGCGGGCACAGCATGGGAGGCAAGATCGCCGCGGCCGTCGCCGCCCGGATCCGCGACGGCGAGCCCGAGATCTTCGGCCTGCTCGGCGCGGTTCTGCTGGCGCCGTCGCCACCGTCCCCCGAGCCGATGCCCGCCGAGAAGAGGCGGCAGATGCTCTCCTGGGTCGCCGAGGGCGGCATCTCCGAGAGCGACGCGCAGACCTTCGTCGACGACAACGTCGGCGGCGGGCTTCCGCCCGAGCGGCAGCGCGAGACCGTCGACGCGGTGGCCCGGATGTCGCCCCTCGCGTGGCGGCGGTGGCTCGAGGAGGGGAGCGTCGAGGACATCACGGCGTCCGTCGGGACGCTCGACCTCCCCTGCCGCGTGCTCGCCGGCGGCGAAGACGAGGCACTCGGCGCTGACGCGCAGCCGGACCTGCTCGCCGACGTGTATCCGCGCGCCCGGTTCATCGCCCTGGCCGGAGCGGGGCACCTGCTCCTGCAGGAGCGCCCCGGCGAGGTGGCGGCGGCGATCACCGAGCTGTGGGAGGAGATCGCGGAGCACAGCGTGCGAGTGCCCGCGGAATGGGGGACTCTGCTCGCCTCGCCGCGGGTCTCGGCGCGCGTGCGGAGCACGCTCGCGCGCCGTGCACTGCCCGACGATCCCGCGTACCGCCCGCGGGTGCTCTCCTCGGAACAGCTGGACCTCCTGCGCGCCGTCGCCGCCCGCGTGGTGCCTCAACCGCCCGGCGGGAGCATCGATCTGGCGGCGCGCGTCGACGCCGATCTCGCCGCCGGCGGCGGAGACGGCTGGCGTCCGGCCGGAGCGCTGCCGGACGACGAGGCGTATCGCGCCGGCCTCGACCAGCTCGCCCGGGTGTGGCCCGAGGGGGCCGAGGAGCGGGACGGGGTGCTCCGAGAGGTGATCGCCGGCACCGCGATTCCGGGCATCACCGCGGATGCCGACGACCTGCGCCGCTGGTTCCAAGACGTGCGCGTCGACCTCGTGCGCGAGTGGCTGTGTCATCCCGCCTCCCTCGCCCGGGTCGGCTACGACGGGTTCGCCACGGGTGCGGAGGAGGTCTCCTTCGCGGGGTATCTCGCCTTGGGAGCCGGCCTGCGCGACGGGTGGGAGCCCTCCGACCTCGGAGCGGTCGTGGACGGAACGGAAGGGGCGTCATGAACCTCGACGGCATGCGCAGGTTCGACCGCGACGAGATCGTGGACGTCGTGGTGGTCGGCACCGGCGCGGGGGGCGCGCCGCTGCTGGCGAGACTGGCGGAGCGGGGGCTGCGCGTGGTCGCGCTCGAAGCCGGGCCGAATCACGATCCCGCCGACTACACCCCCGACGAGGTCGAGGCGACCGCGATCAACTGGATGTCGAGCCGATTCAGCGGCGGAGACGCTCCGACCGCGTTCGGCCCGAACAACAGCGGGTTCGGTGTCGGCGGAGGAACCGTGCACTGGGGAGCGTTCACTCCCCGTCCGGATGCCCGCGATCTGCGGCTGCGAACCGAGACCGGTGAGGGTGCGGACTGGCCGATCGACCACGACGAGCTCATCCGCTACGTCGCGCAGGTCGAGGCCGACATCGGGGTATCGGGTCCCACGCCGTACCCGTGGGACCCGTCGCGCACCTACCTGTACCCTCCGCCCCGGCGCAACGCCCCGGCAGACCTCATGCTCGCGGGTGCGGCGGTTCTCGGCATCCGCGCGGCCGACGCCCCGGCGGCGATCCTCACGCGGGACCGTCTGCAGCCCCACCACGGTCTGCGGCACGCCACCACCAACGTCGGGTCGATCCACCAGGGCGAACGCCACGGCGCCAAAGCGACCACCGCGATCACCTACCTTCCGGCCGCGGTCGCCGCAGGTGCCGAAATCCGCCCGGATGCGGTCGTGCACACGATCGAGCGCGATGCGCGCGGGCGGGTGACCGGTGTCGTGTACCGCGAGGACGGTGAGGACCGGCGGCAGCGGTGCGCCGCGCTCGTGCTCGCGGGCGGCGGCGTGGAGACTCCTCGGCTGCTGCTGCACAACGGGATCGCGAACTCGAGCGGACAGGTCGGGCGCAATTTCCTCGCCCACGGCGCCGTGCAGGTCTGGGGGCGTTTCGACGAGCAGATCCGCGGATACCGCGGCTACCCCTCGGCGGTCATCACCGAGGACTTCGTGCGCCCCGCCGGCGCGGACTTCGTCGGCGGCTACCTGCTGCAGAGTCTCGGGGTCATGCCCTTCACGTACGCCACCTCGCTCGTGCGTGGGGGAGGGGTCTGGGGCACCGATCTCGTCGACGAGCTGGAAACCGCGAGGTACAGCGCCGGCATCGGGATGAATGCGGAATGCCTGCCATCCGACGAGAACCGCATCGAGCTCTCGTCGGAGACGGACGAGTGGGGGCTGCCGCGGGCGACGATCACGTTCTCGCCGGGGGCCAACGAGAAGGCCATCGACGATCACGCGATCGCGACCATGATCGATCTGCTGACGGCGGCGGGCGCGCGCAGCACCCGCGTGCTCGCGCGGTCGGCGCACACCCTCGGCACCTGCCGGATGAGCGACGACCCCGCGGAGGGCGTGGTCGACGGTTCGGGTCGTTCGCACGACATCGACAACCTCTGGGTGTGCGACAACTCGACCTACCCGAGCGCGCTGACGGCGAACCCGGGGTTGACGCAGATGGCCCTGTCGCTGCGCACGGCCGACCGGATGCTGGCGGGCCTGTGATCGATCGGCGGCGGAGGAGACGAGAATGGATCGATGCCCGCTAGCCACGCCCGGCACGACGCCGACGACCCGATCGACCTCTCGGTCGATCACGTCTCCTGCGACGGCGTCGTCACCCGGGTGACGCGCGTCGAGGCCGCCGATCCCGCGTCGTCGCGCGCATTCGTGCTCGTCGCCGGCCTCGGGGTGGCGGCCAGCTACTTCGAGTTCCTCGCGCCGACCCTCGCGGAGAGGGGCGACGTCTACGCCCTCGATCTTCCCGGCTTCGCTGGGATGTCGGCCGCGCCCGGGCACACCCCCGACGTCGCGTTCTTCGCGGATCAGGTCGAGGCGGTGCTCGACCACTACCGGCTCGACGACCCCGTGCTGATCGGGCACTCGATGGGGGCCCAGATCGTCACCGAGGTGCTGGGACGCAGGTCGGGCCTCTCGCACGCGGTGCTCGTGAGCCCGGTCGTCAACGAGGCCGAGGCGACGGTCTTCCGGCAGGCCGTGCGATTCGCGCAGTCGGCGACGCGGGAGTCGGTGCACCTCGCGATGATCGCGGTGTCGGCGTATCTTCTGTGCGGACCGGTCTATTTCGTGCGTGTGCTCCCGCACGTGCTGCGCTACCGGATCACCGAGCGGATCGCGGATGCCGACGCTGCCCTGCTGCTGATCCGCGGCGAGTTCGACACGACCTCGCCGCGCCGGTTCCACTCCCGTCTCGTTGCGGCGGCGTCGGCGTCGGCGCGACGCTGGGAGATCGAGGGCGCCTCGCACTCCATCATCAACGGCCACGCGGTGGGGGTCGCCCAGCTCACGCTCGCGCACATCGACGACCGGCTGCGGCGGAGGGGGCGTCTCGACGACGAGGATGCCGTGACCCCGCCGCCCCTGCACGTCGATGCGCGGCTGGTCTGGGGAGCGTTCACGGCGCGCGTGTCGGAATGGGTGAGCGCGCTGCGCCGCGACGAGGCGGGCGTCGAACGCGCCAAGGAACGCCACGCGCGGATCCTGCGTCGGGCATACGGTCGCCTGCGCCGCCGCCGCTCGGACGGCTGAGGGGTCGCGTTTTTTCAGCGGCGTGCGCGCAGCGCCAGCCAGGCCGCGGCACGGTCGTCGGCGCTCGACATCGACAGCCCGGTGACGTGCTCGATCCGTCGCACCCGTGCCGCCAGGGTCTGGCGATGGACGCCCAGGCGTGCGGCCGCGGCTCCCCAGGCGCCGTTCTCGGCGAGGAACGTGTGCAGGGTGTCGACGAGGTCGTCGTCGAGCGGATCGACCAGTGCGGCCAGCGTGCGTGCGTCACCGGGTGCGAGGCGGTCGAGCACGAGGTCGACGGTCGGCATCGCGCGGTAGTGCACGACGGAGCGCCCCTCGGTCGCGGCGACGCGGTGTGCGCGACGCGCCTCCTCGACGGACCGCGCGAGGGCGTCGAGTGCCGACGGGGAGCCGAGCCCCAGATGCAGGGGTACGGAGAACGTCGTCGCGCGATCCGCGATCTCGTCGATGTGCTCCGCGCGCACGAAGCCCGTCACCACCCCCTGCGCGGCGGTCAGCAGATGCGGCGCGCCGAGGTCTTCGAGCCAGTGGATGACGGCGCGCTCGGCGTCGACGCTCGACGAGCGGGCCGAGAGGGTGAACGCGGCCAGGGCGCGGTCGCGCACGCCCCACTCCTTCGCCAGCGCGACGGCGTTCGGTCCGCCGTCCTCCAGCACGCGCATCATCGTGGCGCGTCCGAGGCGTTCGGTCCGGCTGCCGTCGTGCGTGCGCAGGAGCAGATCGAGCAGCGCCGCCGCCTGGGAGCTGAGGTCACGGGCGCGGCTGGTCGAGCCGCTACGGGCGGTCACCACGAGGAACGCGGACATGTCCTCGTCGGTGCCGACGGGATGCACCTGCAGCGCCCGACTGCGCACGCGGACCGGGCGATTGAAGGCCACGGCGACCGCATCCCCGATGTGCAGCGCGCCGGCACCCGCCGAGGCGATCGGCTGCGCGTCGCGGTCGAGCAGCACGGCCCACCCGTCGAGACGTCGGGCCAGCTCGGCGACCACCCCCGCCACTCCGCTGCGGCGGGCGGCGAGCGCGAGCACCTTCGTCGCGGCGAGAACGGCGCGGTCCTCGGCAGCGGCGTCCGTCGCGAGCACCGCCTGCAGCGTGGGCAGAACGACGGACGGGTCGACCGTGGGCGCGATCAGCGCGGTGACCCCGTCCGGCACGGCGGAGAGAGGCCCGGTCGCCACGACCACGGCGAGCCGCAGCAGATCACCGCGCTCCGGGTCGTCGAGTCCGCGCGCGATCTCGTCGGGGCTGCCGACCACGAGCGTCGCGAACTGCGGATGCGGCACGACGGCGAAGTCGCCCACCGGCACGGCGCTCGCCACCGTGGCCTTCGGGCCGAGAGCGCCGCCGGCGACGAGCGTCGCGCCGAGGAGCCGAGCGATCGATGCCAGGTCTCGTGCCATATCCGAAGTATAAGGAATGTCGATTCGGATGCTTGCTCCTCATCATTTTTGTGAATGACACCGCTGCGCCGCTGTTCCTACGATGAGGCGCGACCCACACGAACGAAAGGGGCCCCATGCAGGCCATCGTCTTCCGCGACAGCGACAGCCCGATCGAGCACACCGAGGTGCAGCTCGCTCCTCCGTCTGCCGGAGAGGTGCGGGTGAAGATCGCCGCCGCCGGGGTCTGCCACTCCGACCTGCACGTGAAGCGGGGGGAGTGGGCCGCCCCGGCGCCGATGGTGATGGGGCACGAGGGCTCGGGCATCGTCACCGAGCTCGGCGAGGGCGTCACCTCGCTCGCCGTCGGCGACCACGTGGTGCTCAGCTGGGTGCCGCCGTGCGGCGAGTGCCGGTACTGCCGCTCGGGCCACGAGGCGCGGTGCCAGAAGGTCGCCACGGTCGTCGCGCCGCTCGGCGTGCTGTTCGACGGCACCTCCCGTCTCAGCAAGGACGGCGAGACGGTGCACCACTACCTGGGCGTCTCGTCGTTCGCCGAGGAGGTCGTGGTTCCGGCATCCGGCGCAATCAAGGTGCGCGACGACGCACCGCTCGACGTCATCGCCGTCGTCGGATGCGCGGTCGCGACCGGCGTCGGCGCGGTGATGAACACCGCGGGCGTCGAACCCGGAGCGCTCGTCGCCGTGATCGGATGCGGCGGCGTGGGCCTCAACGTCATCCAGGGCGCGCGGCTCGCCGGGGCCGAGCGCATCGTCGCGATCGACGTGCGCGAGGACAAGACCCGCCTCGCGGCGCAGTTCGGCGCCACCGACCAGATCGTCGCACCCGACGGCGACGCCGTCGCCCAGCTGCGCGCGCTGCTTCCCGACGGCGTCGACTACGCCTTCGACGCGATCGGTCGCACCGTCACCACCGAGCAGTCCATCGAGATGCTCGGCCTCGGCGGAGCCGCGGTGATCGTGGGGCTTCCCCCGACCGGTGCGCGCGCCTCGTTCGAGCCGCTGGTGCTGGCCGAGGCCGACCAGCGCATCCTGGGCTCGAACTACGGCTCGGTGCGCCCGGCCATCGACATCCCCGCACTCGTCGACCGGTACATGGACGGTCAGCTGATCCTCGATCCGCTCATCTCCTCGCGCCGACCGCTCGCCGAAGCCGCCGAGGCGTTCGAGGAGCTCGAGTCCGGCCAGGCCCTGCGCACGCTCCTCATCCCCTGACCTCTTCCCTCCCCTCCCTGCACTACTCCGCCGACCCCGATACGAAGGAGACCCCGTGACCACGACCACCCCCCAGAGCCCGCCCGGCCCCGCCGCCGGCGCCCCGGTCGATGCCGGGCTGCGCCGCGGCGTGATGAGCGGACCGGAGCTCGCCGCCCAGGCGATCGCCAACATCGCCCCCAGCGCGGTCATCGCGTTCACCGCCGCCGCGATCTTCCTCGGCGCCGGCAACGGCACCATCTACGCCTTCGCCCTCGCCACGATCGTGATCCTCTGCGTCGGCTACTGCGTCGTGGTCTTCGCGCGCAAGCACGCCTCGGCCGGATCGCTCTACACCTACGTGTCGAAGGGCCTCGGTCCGGCCGGCGCGTACCTCGCCGGCGCGACGCTCCTGATCGGATGCTTCGGCATCGCCGCCGCCTCCCTCATGGGTTCGGTGTCGTACATGAGTCAGTTCCTCACCCTCCTCGGCATCCCCGCCTCGGGCCTGGGGTGGAGCATCGGGCTCGCCGTCGTGCTCGGCGGGCTCGCGACGCTGTTCACGATCCGCGGCATCCGACTGTCGGCACGCGTCTCGCTGGTGCTGGAGCTGCTGTCGGTCGCGATCATCCTCGTGCTGCTGATCTCGGCGCTCGTGTGGGCCGGGCCCGCGGCCTGGGATCCGGCCCAGCTGATCGCCGAGGGCTCGTCGTTCCAGGGCATCGCGGCCGGCATGGTGCTCGGCATCCTCGGATTCGTCGGGTTCTCGTCGGCCGATGCGCTCGGACGTGAGGCGAAGAACCCCTACAAGGCGATTCCCCGCGCGATCATGTGGAGCGCGCTGACCGTCGGCATCCTCTACGTCTTCGCGGCGTACACGCAGATCGCCGTCCTCGGCGACGACCTGGCCACCGCGGCGAGCCCGCTCGAGAGCATGTCTGAGCTCATCGGCATGCCGCTGTGGTTCGCGCCGGTGCTGACCTTCGGCGTCGCGGCGTCGTTCTTCGCCGTCGTCGTCGCCCCGCTGAACGTGATCGGGCGCATCGTCTACGTGATGGGCAAGGAGGGCGTGGTGCACGAGCGGTTCGGTCGCACGCACGACCGCCACCTGACGCCGCACCGGGTGCTGCTCGCCGCGGGGGCGCTCGCCGTCGTCGTCGACATCGTGTTCCTCGTCGCGGGAGCCGACCCCATGGAGATCCTCGTGTGGGTCAACACCTGGGGCACCTACGGCTACATGGTCGCGTACGCGCTCGTCGCGATCGCCTGCGTCGTCTACACGCAGCGCGCCGGCATGCGCAACGGCCTCGTCTGGGTCTGCGCCACGATCGCCGTGGTCACGATGGCCTACGTGTTCTTCGCGAACGTGTTCCCCGTGCCCGCTTTCCCGTTCAACGTCATCCCCTACGTGTTCGTGGTCTGCGTGCTCGCCGCTCTCAGCCGCTACTGGTTCCTCAAGGCGCGTCGCCCCGAGGTGATCGCCCGCATCGGCAACACCGAGACGTCGGCGATGGACGGAATCGGCTGATAGACCCCCCCGGGCGACGGTGGCCAGGAACCCGATGAGGGTCCTGGCCATCGTCGTGTCCGGGCGGACCCGTCTTCGAGCGCCTAGTCGATCAACTCCACCCCGAAGTCCGAGACCACGGCGCGCAGTTCTTCCAGATACCGCTGCGCCTGCTCGGTGAGGGGGATCGCGGACTGGCCGATCCACCCGATCTCGATGCGCTCGTCGATGTCGAGGGGGATCGCGGCGATGGAGGGGTCGAGGTCGTCGCTGATGATTCCGGTCGAGATCGTGTAGCCGTCGAGGCCGATCATGAGGTTGAAGATGGTGGCGCGATCCGAGACGCGGATCTCCTGCGGCGTCGACAGGGTGGAGAGGATCTCCTCCGCGAAGTAGAACGAGTTGTTCGCGCCCTGGTCGAAGGTGAGCCGCGGGAAACCGGCGAGGTCGTCGAGCGTGACGCGCTCGCGGGCGGCCAGCGGGTTCTTGCGCGAGATGAAGATGTGCGGGTCGGCGAGGAAGAGCGGGCGGAACGCGAGCCCCGAGTCGCGCAGCAGCTTGTCGATGACGCTGCGGTTGAAGTCGTTGCGATACAGGATGCCGATCTCGCTGCGCAGCGTGCGGACGTCTTCGATGATGTCCCACGTGCGCGTCTCGCGCAGCGAGAACTCGTACTCCGCGGCGCCGCTGGTCTTGACCATCCGCACGAACGCGTCGATCACGAACGAGTAGTGCTGCGCCGAGACGCCGAGCAAGCGCCGGGACGGCGGCCGGCCGAGGTAGCGCTGCTCGAGCAGTTCCACCTGCTCGGTGACCTGCCGTGCGTAACCGAGGAACTCCGCGCCGTCGGAGGTGAGCGTCACGCCGCGCGCCGATCGCAGCAGGAGCGTGCGCCCCGCCCGCGACTCGAGGTCTTTCATCGCGGCCGACATGGTGGGCTGCGAGACGTAGAGCAGGTCGGCGGCCGCGCTGATCGAGCCCTCCGCCGCGACCTCGACGAAGTACTGGAGCTGCTGGAGGGTGATTCCGCTGGACGAGCGAGCCATAGGGAGAGCCTATATGGATGCATAGGCCAGGCAAGTTACCTGATAACCGGTGTCTGGTTGCACGATGGAGCTACAGACTTCCCCGGCCTCTCGGCCGATCATCCAGCAGATGGGCGTCCCATGGCGAACGACTTCACGTTCCACATCACCACCACGCGCTTCGACGAGGACTACTCGCCGTCGGAAGACTCGCGCATCACGACGAACTTCGCGAACCTCGCGCGCGGCGAGCACCGTCAGCAGAACCTGCGCAACGCGCTCACGATGATCGACCGACGTTTCAACGACCTCGCCCACTGGGACAACCCGGCCCGCGACCGCTACACGCTCGAGCTCGAGATCATCTCGGCCGGGCTGGAGTTCGAGGCCGAGGGAGAGGACCAGCGGTTCCCGCTGCTCGAGGTGCTCGACATCCAGATCGTCGATCGCCTCACCGGCCGCCGTCACCACGGGATCGTGGGCAACAACTTCTCGTCCTACGTGCGCGACTACGACTTCAGCGTGCTGCTGCCGGCCGTGACCGAGGCGGCGGGCAGGTTCACGCTGCCCGACGACTTCGGCGGTCTGCACGGCAAGCTCTTCCGTCGCTTCCTCGCCTCGGATGCCTACCGCGAGCGCTTCACGACCTCCCCGGTCATCTGCATCAGCGTCTCGACGAGCAAGGAGTACCGCCGCTCCGAGAACCACCACCCGGTGCTCGGCGTCGAGTACCTGCAGGACGACCACTCCCTGACCGACGAGTACTTCGGGCGGATGGGTCTGCAGGTGCGGTACTTCATGCCTCCCGGAAGCGTGGCGCCGCTGGCGTTCTACTTCGAGGGCGACCTGCTGAACGACTACTCGAACCTGCAGCTGATCGGCACGATCGCCACGATGGAGACGTTCCAGAAGATCTACCGCCCGGAGGTCTACAACGCCAACTCGGCGGCGGCCAGCATCTACCGTCCGAGCCTCGGCCAGAACGACTACTCGTCGACCCAGATCGCCTACGACCGCGAGGAGCGCAGCCAGCTCGCGCTCGCGCAGGGCAAGCACACCGAGGAGCACTTCATGAAGCCGCACGGCGAGGTGCTCGCTCAGTGGGCCGCCGGCTACCCGGTCGCGGCCGCGTGAGCCGCGGAGCATCACCCGATATGAACACGCTTCTCCCCACCTCGATCGTCGGCAGCCTTCCGAAGCCCTCCTGGCTCGCGCAGCCCGAAACCCTCTGGTCGCCCTGGAAGCTCGAGGGCGATGCCCTGGCCGAGGGCAAGCAGGACGCCCTGCGCAGCGCCGTGCAGGAACAGGCCCGACGCGGCATCGACGTGATCAGCGACGGCGAGCAGACCCGCCAGCACTTCGTCACGACGTTCATCGAGCACCTCAGCGGCGTCGACTTCGATCAGCGCGAGACGGTCCGCATCCGCGATCGCTACGACGCGAGCGTGCCGACCGTCGTCGGTGCCGTGAGCCGCGAGAAACCGGTGTTCGTCGACGACGCGCGCTTCCTCCGCCAGCAGACCGATCAGCCGATCAAGTGGGCCCTTCCCGGCCCGATGACGATGATCGACACGCTCTCGGACCGCCACTACCGCAGCCGCGAGAAGCTGGCCTGGGAGTTCGCGACGATCCTCAACCAGGAGGCGCGCGAGCTCGAGGCCGCCGGTGTCGACGTCATCCAGTTCGACGAGCCCGCCTTCAACGTGTTCTTCGACGAGCTCAAGGACTGGGGCGTCGCGACGCTCGAGCGGGCCGCCGAGGGACTGCGCGCCGAGACCGTCGTGCACATCTGCTACGGCTACGGCATCAAGGCCAACAACGACTGGAAGGCCACGCTCGGATCGGAGTGGCGCCAGTACGAGGAGTCGTTCCCGCTGCTGCAGCAGTCGATCATCGACACGGTGTCGCTCGAGCGGGCGAACTCGCACGTGCCGCTCGACCTCATCGAGCTCATCCGCGGCAAGAAGGTCATGCTCGGCGCGATCGACGTGTCGAGCACGACGGTCGAGACGCCCGAGCAGGTCGCCGACACGTTGCGCGACGCGCTCGCGTTCGTCGACGCCGACAAGCTCGTGCCGAGCACGAACTGCGGCATGGCGCCCCTGCCGCGCGACGTCGCCCTCGGCAAGCTCAGCGCGCTCAGCGCGGGTGCGGCGCTGCTCCGCGACGAGCTGTCCGCGAACGCACGGTGACCGCGCCCGGCGTCGCGGGTGGGGGTCACACCCGAGGCGGCTCGCTCGGCGGGAAGAGCAGGCGCGTCTGGTAGCGGGTCATCGCGAAGACGACGGCCCCGAGACCGGCGAAGACCACGGCACCGACCGCTGTGACCCAGCCGATGACCGACGACGCATAGTCGGACGGATCGTTCGCCCCGACGATGATGAAGAACACCCCGATGATGAGAGCGATCGCCGCGAGGGCGAACACCCCGATGCCGACCCAGCGCAGGGCGGCTTGAGCCTGCGGAGCGTGGAACGTCGGGCGGATGCCGAACTTCGAGTTCGTGTACTGACTCCATCGCGCGCCGGTCCACCAGCGACCGGTGGTGCCGGTGATCGGGTACCAGCCGGCCCCGGGGCCCTCCTGCTCGCCGGGAAGCGGGCGGAACGCCTCGGCCATCAGCGGGGCGGAGGTCGGCACCGGGATGCGCAGCACGGCGGTCGTCTGGATCGCGATGCCGAACCACAGGGCGGCCACGAGCAGCATCGGGATTCCGGCGAACGAGACGCCGGGAGCGAGCGTGCCGAGCACGAACTGCACGGTGCCCAGCGAGGCGAAGACCGCCCCCAAAGCCCAGGCGAAACCCACCTGCTCGGTGCTCGCCCAGTCCGTGCCGTGCGAGCCGTCGGTCTTCGTGCGCATCGCCGTCCACTTCTTCCCGTCCCACCAGCGGGCGGGGCCGGCGGGGGTGACGTACCAGCCGGGCAGGGGGCCGGCAGCGATCGTCGACGTCGGGCCGACGGGCGGTGCGGATGCCGCGACGGCAGCCGGAGCATCCGCCTCATGCGCCGTCCACTGCGTGCCGTCCCACCAGCGCACACGCCCCGGCGTGCCCGCGTCGTACCATCCCGGTGCTGCGTTCATGAAGCGACCCTCCCCGTCGGCTGTAGCGGTTCGAGCGTAACGTCTCGGCTCCCGCGGCCGCCTCTGACGCGGGGCCGAGAGCGGGCAATCCTTGGCAAATCTCGTGGCAAGTTCGTGACGATCACATGACGCACCCATCGAAAAAGCGCGGTATCACAAGGGATGCGTGGCACATCCGTGGCACATCGCTTGTCTTGTCGGATCGGCGATCCATACAGTTCCCTCAAGCGAGCGAAAGCGCCGCCCATGAATCAGCTAGCGGACCCGCGCACCCCCGACATCGGCGCCTGACGCTCGATCGTGGTACCTGTTGAGAGTCCGCCAATGGAGGCGAAATGACGAATACTGCAATTCCCAAGAAGACGCCCGCGAAGGCGGCCATCGCTTCCTGGGTCGGTACGACCCTGGAGTACTACGACTTCGCCGTCTACGGCACGGCCGCAGCGCTCGTGCTCAATCAGCTGTTCTTCCCCCCTGAGCTCCCCGAGGGTGTGCGCGTGCTGCTCAGCATGATGACGCTCGCGGTCGGCTACGTGGTCCGCCCGCTCGGCGCCTTCATCCTCGGCCCGCTCGGCGACCGCTTCGGCCGTAAGTTCGTCATGATGCTGACGCTGTTCGGCATCGGCATCTGCACATTCATCATCGGCTGCCTGCCGACCTTCGAGCAGATCGGCGTCCTCGCCCCGATCCTGCTGGTGGTCATCCGCATCATCCAGGGCCTGTCGGTCTCGGGCGAGCAGGCCAGCGCGATCTCGATGAGCCTCGAGCACGCGTCCGACAACCGCCGCGGCTTCACGACGAGCTTCGTCACGAGCGGTTCCGCCTCGGGTGGCCTGCTCGCGACCGCCGTCTTCATCCCCTTCGCGGCGCTGCCGACCGAAGACCTGCTCGGCTGGGCCTGGCGCATCCCGTTCTGGCTCTCGGCCGTCGTCGTCGTGGTCGCGTACCTCATCCGCCGCAACCTCGAAGAGCCGCCGTCGTTCGTCGAGACCCAGGCGATCAAGGCGCAGCTGCCGCCGATCAAGCAGGTGCTGCGCTTTCACTGGCGCACGATCATCCGCGTCGCCGCCTGCGCCATGATCGCCGGCGTCAGCTACCTGTTCGCCACGTTCTCGGTCGCCTTCGCGACCACCGGATACGGCCTCGACAAGTCGACCATGCTCTGGGTGCCCGTGCTCGCCAGCCTGCTCGCCCTGCTCTACACACCGTTCGCCGGGTACATCTCCGACCTCATCGGCCGCAAGACGGTCTTCATCATCGGAGCCGTGGGCGCCGGTGTCACGACCGTGCCGTACCTGTGGGCGATCAGCGAGGGCAACTGGCCGCTGATCTTCACCCTCGGCATCCTCTGCAACGGGTTCTTCTACTCCACGGCCAACGCCGCGTGGCCCGCGTTCTTCGCCGAGATGTTCCCGAACCGCGTCCGCGTCTCGGGTCTCGCGGTCGGCACGCAGATCGGCTTCGCGATCGCCGGTGCCATCGGCCCGGTGGCCTCCACGGCACTCGCCGGAGAAGACCTGCAGAACTGGTTCGGACCGGCCCTCCTCGGGCTCGGACTCATGGCGATCGCCGTGATCGCGGCGCTCACCGCGAAGGAGACCCGTCGCTACTCGCTCGACGAGGTCGACGACGTGCAGCAGACCCAGAAGGAGAAGGACGCGGTCACCGCGTCGATCCTCGTCCCCTGACGACGGATGCCTCGAGGGCCCGGGATGCTTCGGCTTCCCGGGCCCTTCGAGCGCCCGGGAAGCCGTGAGGGGTCAGGACACGCCGCAACGCGGCATCCGTTCAGGGCGTGTCTTGACCCCCCTTGCGGGGGCCGGTGGATGCCCGCACCGTGAGGTGCGCCGAGATGTGGTCGATGCGGTCGGAGCGATCGCGGGTCGCGAAGCGGCCGATCAGCATGTCGACCGCGGCGCGACCGGCGCTCTCGCCCGGCGAGGTGACGGTGGTCAGCGGCGGATGCGAGAACGACGAGCCGAAGATGTCGTCGCAGCCGACCACGCTGAGGTCGTCGGGGATCGAGACGCCGAGCTGGCGAAACCGGTCGAGCGCCCCGATCGCGAGCACGTCGTTGAAGAAGATGCAGGCGGTCGCGCGGGTGAGCACGACGGCATCCGCTGCGGCCGCCCCGTTCGCGAGGGTCACGTGGTAGCGGCCGACGGCGACGAGGTCGACGCCGTCCTCCTCGGCGGCAGCCGTGATCGCGTCGAAGCGCGTGCCGTCGGTCCAGGAGCCGTGCGGGCCGCGCACGTAGGCGATGCGGGTGTGTCCGAGCGAGTGCAGGTAGTGCACCGCCTGCGCGAGGCCGGCGGGGGTGTCGATCACGACGCCGGAGAGCCCGGGGGACTGGCGGTTGATCACCACGGTCGGCGCGATCTGCGCGACCGCGCGCAGGGCCTCGTCATCGATGCGCGGCGATGACACGACGATGCCGTCGACGGTGCGGGCGAGCTCGCGCAGCCACTGCTCCTCCATCGGCAACGACTCCTCGGTGCTGACGAGCAGGTGCAGGTAGCTCGCCGCCCGGATCTGCGCCTGAGCGCCCCGGGTCACGTCGAGGTTGAACGGGTTGGTGAGGTTCGGGAGCACGAGCGCGATCGTGCCGCGCGCGAGGCGGTTCTCGGCGGCGGGCAGGAGCGCCGAGGTGTAGCCCATCTCCTGCGCCTTGCTGGTGATGCGCTCGTACATCGCCGGGCTCACGCGGTTGGGGTTCGAGAGGGCGCGCGAGACCGTCGAGGGGGCGACGCCGAGCGCCTCGGCGATCTCGGTGAGGGTGACGCGGCGCTGCACGCGGCGGGCGGGAACGGCCATGGCTCGATGGTAGCGAAGCGGCGCCGTCATCGGTACCCATCGCTGGCACGGATTTTGCCATTCAACCGAACCGAATGCCCGAGAAACACGGGATTCGAGCGAGGTATCCGGCACGGAAGCGGCACGATCCTGCACCCTCCGGTGCCGACCGTCCTAGCCTTTTCCCGACGGCGGAATCGACGACGAGAGGAGCTGGCGATGACCCGCAGGATCGACCTGGTCGCTGACCTGGGTGAGGGCTTCGGCCCGTGGCGGATGGGCGACGACGCCGCCCTCCTCGACGTGCTCACCTCGGCCAACATCGCGTGCGGCTTCCACGCCGGCGACTCGCAGATCATGGACGAGACCGTCCGCGCCTGCGTGCAGCGCGGCGTCGGCATCGGCGCCCACCCCTCCTTCCCGGATCTGCAGGGCTTCGGGCGTCGCGACATGGGCCTCACGGCCGACGAGGTGCGCACCGACGTGCTCTACCAGTTCGGTGCGCTGCAGGCGATCGCCGCTTTCCACGGCACTCAGGTCACCCACCTCGCCCCGCACGGCCGGCTCGGCAACCTCGTCGCGGTGCGCGAGGACTACGCGGATGCCGTCGCCGCCGCCGCCGCACGCCTCGACCCCGAGCTCATCGTGCTCGCCCAGGACGGCAAGCTCGCCGACGCCGCCCGGGCCGCGGGTCTGCGCGTGGGCATCGTCGGCATCGCCGACCGCGCCTACGAGGACGACGGCACCCTGGTGCGCCGCACCGAGCCCGGCGCCGTGATCCACGACGCCGAGGAGATCCGTCGGCGCACCGTGCGGATGGTCGTCGACGGCGTGATCGAGAGCCGTAACGGCGTGCTCATCCCCGTCGCCTGCGACACGGTGCTCGTGCACGGAGACACCGACGGCGCGGTGGAGCTCGCCCGCCAGATCCGCGCGGGCCTCGAATCGGCGGGCGTCGAGATCGCCCCGCTCGCGGACTGGCTGGAGTGAGCGACCCCATGTCATCGGCATCCGTCGTCATCTCGCCCAGCGGCAACTCCGCGCTGCGCGTCGCCAGCACCCTCGCCGACCGCGAAGCGGGCTGGCGCCTCGTGCACCACCTGGCCCGTTTCGTCGACGCGGCCCACGTGCCCGGCGTCGAGTGCGTCATCCCCACCTACGACGCGGCGCTGATCGAGATCGATCCCGCCGAGGTGTCGCTCGAGCGCCTCGGCGAGTACCTCGCGCACGTGGTCGACAGCCTCGATCACGACCGCCCGCTCACCGACAGCCCGCGCACCTTCGACGTGCCGGTGCTCTACGACATCGACGGCGAGCTCGACCTCCGCACCGTCGCCGATGCCCAGGGCCTCAGCGTCGCCGACGTCATCCGCCTGCACTCCGAACCGACCTACGTGGTGCGCTGCCTCGGTGCTCCCGGCGGCTCGCCCATGCTCGACGGCCCGCCGTTCCCCCTGCCCGTTCCGCGTCTCGCGAGCCCGCGGGCGCACGTGCCGCAGGGCGTGGTGTCGGTCGCCGGACGCCAGGCGACGATCACCCCGGCCGCGGCCCCCGGCGGCTGGCCGCTCATCGGGCGCACGCCGCTCGTCGTGCTCGACCTCGCGGCCGAACCGTTCGTGCCCTACGAGCCCGGCGACCTGATCCGCTTCCGCGCGATCGATCAGGCGGAGTACGACGCCCTGCTCGGCACCCGGATGGTGGCGCTGTGAACGCCGGGGCGGGGAACGCGGATGCGGTGAACGCCGGGGCGCTGACGGTCATCGAGGCCGGATCCACCCAGGTCACCGACCTCGGCCGTCGCCGGGGTCCCCGCTTCGGCGTGCCGGTCAACGGCGCCCTCGATCAGCGCTCGGCGCGGATCGCGAACATCCTCGTCGGCAACCCCGAGACCGCCCCGGTGCTCGAGATCACCGCCCTCGACGCCGAGTTCGTCGCCGACATCGACATCCTCATCGCGGTCTCCGGCGCCGACGGGCACCTCACCGTCGACGGCGTCGGCCGGCCCACGAACCAGCCGGTCTCGGTGCGCGCGGGCGAGGCGATCGCCCTGCGGCAGATCCAGGGCGGATTGCGCTCCTACCTCGCGGTGCGCGGGTCGTTCGACGTGCCGCAGCTGCTCGGCAGCTGCGCTCCCGACTCGGTGCTCGGCTTCGGCGGGCGCCTCGTGGTCGGCGAGCGGATCGCGCTGCGCACCGCCACGGCGCCGGTCTTCAACGCGCACTTCACGGCCGAGCTCTACGACCTCGATGTGCCGCGACTGCCCACGGGCTTCATCGTCGACGTCACCGACGGCCCCGACCTCGACGACTTCGCGGGTACCGCCGACCGACTGTTCGCCCAGCCCTATCTGGTCACCCCGAAGAGCAACCACATCGGACTGCGCATGACCGGGCCGCTGCCCGAGCGGCGGACGCACGGCGAGGTGCTCTCGCGCGGCGTTCCCGTGGGGGCGGTCGAGGTTCCGCCGGGCGACGAACTGCTCGTGCTGCACCGCGGGCGGGGCGTCACCGCCGGGTACCCGGTGCTCGCGGTCGTCACCTCCGGATCGCTCGATGTGCTCGCCCAGGTGCGCCCGGGGCAGCACCTCCGCTTCCGGCGGCTCTCGGCATCCGATGCCGCGGCCCGTGCCCGCGCCGAACTCGTCGAGCTCGAAGCGCTCCGCCTTCGCGTCCGCTCCGTCTTCGACGCGCTGGACGCCCTCTCCACAGCCACCACCGGAAGGACCCTCCTATGACTTTCTCCGACTACCGCACCGCCGTCGTCACCGGCGCGACGAGCGGCGTGGGCCGCGGCGCGATCGACCTCTTCCTCGCGAAGGGGCTCACCGTGCACGCGATCGCCCGCGACGAGCAGAGGCTGGCGGCCCTCGCCGAGAAGGGCGTGATCACCCACGCGCTCGACGTGCGCGACACCGCCGCCCTCACGCGTGCGCTCGACGGGGTCGAAGCCGACATCGTGCTCAACAGCGCCGGTGTCAGCCGCGCGGGCAACATCCTCGACGCCTCGGCCGACGACCTCGACGACCTCGTCGAGGTCAACCTCACGGCGGTCATGCAGATCCTGCGCCTGCTCTACCCGGGCATGGTCGAGCGCGACCGCGGCCACGTGCTCAACATCTCGTCGATCGCCGGGCACTACAACTTCTTCGGCCACACGGCCTATCACGCGACCAAGGCCGCCGTGCACCAGCTGTCGCGCCAGCTGCGCAACGACGCCCTCGGCAAGCGGGTGCGCGTCACCGAGCTGAGCCCGGGCCGCATCGAGACCGAGATCTTCTCGCGCAACCTGGGCGGCACGCCCGAGACGGATGCCGCCGCCTGGGCGACCTACTACGAGGGCTTCGAGTCGCTCACGGTCGACGACATCGTCGCGGCCATCGACTACGCGGTCGACGCCCCCTCGCACGTGAACATCGGGCTCATCGAGCTCATGCCCACCTTCCAGGTGCCCGGAGGACTCACCTTCGACCGCCGCGACGCCGAGCTCGTGCAGTCCGCAGCGACCGCCGCGAGCGCCGAGTAAACGAGAACGCAGAATAAAGAGGAACGACACCATGGTTCACGTCACCACCAAGATCGAGCGCGCCGAGGCATCCGACATCGCCCGTCTGGGCGAATTCACCGCCGCGACCATCCACGAGGCCCAGGGCCGCCGCGGCGCGCTGAACTCGAACATCACGCCCATCGACCGAGACATGTCGTTCGTCGGCTCGGCGTTCACGGTCGTCTGCGCCCCGCGGGACAACCTCATGCTGCAGGTCGCCATCCACTACGCGCAGCCCGGCGACGTGCTCATCGTCTCGGCGGGCGAGTTCGCCGAGGCCGGCATGTTCGGCGACGTGCTCGGCAACGCCTGCAAGGCCAAGGGCATCGCCGCACTGGTGACCGACGCCGGTGTGCGCGACACGCAGGAGCTGCGCGAGCTGGGCCTGCCCGTCTTCTCGGGCAGCGTCTCGATCAAGGGCACGGTCAAGGAGACCCTCGGGGCGCTCAACCAGCCCGTCGTCTTCGCGGGCGAGCTGATCCGCCCCGGCGACATCGTCAAGGGCGACGCCGACGGCATCGTCGTCGTGCGCCGCGAAGAGGTGCGCGAGGCGGCCGAGCTGTCGGCGGCGCGCGACGCGCACGAGGCCGAGCTCATCACGAAGTACTGGGCCGGCGGCACGACCATCGAGCTGTGCAACCTCACCGAGGTGCTCAAGGCCAAGGGCCTCACCTCCGATATCGAGGACGCATCGTGACCGCCAGCACCGAGACCCCCGCGTCGTCGTTCCGCGCCGCCGAGCGCCTCGGACGCATCAAGCCCTCGCCCAGCACGGCGGCCGCGGCACGCGTGCGCGAGCTGAAGGGTCAGGGGCGCAGCATCCTCGACCTCACCGTCGGCGAGCCCGACTTCGACACCCCCGCGCACATCAAGCAGGCCGCGATCGCGGCCATCGAGGCCGGCGAGACCAAGTACACGCCGGTGAACGGCACGCCACGGCTGCGCCAGGCGATCCGCGGCGCGCTGCAGCGCACGCACGGCATCGAGTACTCGGATGCCGAGATCACGGTCGGCGGCGGAGGCAAGCAGGTCATCTTCCTCGCGCTCATGGCGACGGTGGATGCCGGCGACGAGGTGCTCATCCCCGCGCCGTACTGGGTGTCGTACCCCGACATGGTGCGCGCGAACGAGGGAACCCCCGTGATCGTGCCGACGTCGGCCGAGAACGGCTACAAGGTCACGGCTGCGCAGCTCGAGGCCTCGATCACCGACCGCACGACCTGGCTGATCCTGAACAGCCCGGGCAACCCGAGCGGTGCGATCCACACCGAGGAGGAGCTGTCGGCCCTCGCCGAGGTGCTGCGCCGCCACCCTGCGGTGTCGGTGCTCTCCGACGAGATCTACAGCGAGATCTCGTTCACGGGCACCCCCGCCCCGAGCCTCGCCGCGGTCGCCCCCGACCTGCGCCACCGCGTGCTCGTGGTGTCGGGCGTCTCGAAGTCGTACGCGATGACGGGCTGGCGCCTCGGCTATGCGGCGGGCGACCCCGCCCTCGTCGGTGCCATCAACACGCTGCAGTCGCAGACCTCCTCGTGCCCGTCGTCGATCAGCCAGGCCGCCGCGGCCGCCGCGCTCGAGGGTCCGCAGGACTTCATCGCCGAGTCGGTGCCGGTGTACCGCGAGCGTCGCGACGTCGCGGTGGCGGGTCTCCGCGCGATCGACGGACTCACCCCGCTCGTGCCCGACGGCGCGTTCTACCTCTACGTCGACTGCGCAGGACTCATCGGGCGCACCTCGCCGGAGGGAAAGGTGCTCGCCGACGACCAGGACGTGACGTTCTACCTGCTCGATCAGGCCGGCGTCGCCGTGATCCAGGGTTCCGCTTACGGCAGCTCGCCCTTCTTCCGCATCTCGTTCGCGACCGACCTCGGCACCATCACCGCCGCGGTCGAGAAGATCGCCGAAGCCGTGGCGGCGCTGCGATGAGCGACGCCACGGCCAGCGACCGCCTGCGCGTCGTCGTCGCCGCGCCCCTCGCCCCCGAGCTGTGCGACCTGCTGGTCGCCCGCGAGCCTCGCATCGACCTCGTCGTCGATCAGACGCTGCTGCCGCCGATGCGGCATCCCGCCGACTTCTCCGGCGACCCGTCGTTCCGTCGCACGCCCGAGCAGCAGGCCGCCTACGAGGCGCTGATCGACTCGGCCGAGGCGCTGTACGGCATCCCCGACGTCGACCCCGCAGCCCTCGCCCGCACGGTGCGCGCCAACCCGGCACTGCGCTGGGTGCACACGATGGCGGCCGGTGGCGGCGGTCAGGTGCGCGCCGCGCAGCTCACCGACGACGAGTTGCGGCGCGTGACCTTCACGACCTCGGCCGGTGTGCACGGCGATGCGCTCGCCGAGTTCGCGGTGTTCGGCGTCTTCGCCGGCGCCAAGCACCTGCCCCGGCTGCAGCGCCAGCAGCGCGAGCGCGAGTGGAGCGGCCGCTGGGTCATGTCGCAGGTCGCCGACCAGACGGTGCTCGTGCTCGGTCTCGGCGGCATCGGGCAGGCCGTCGCACGCCAGCTCGCCGCCCTCGGCACGACGGTGATCGGCACCTCGCGCAGCGGGGCATCCGTTCCGGGCGTCTCGCGCGTCATCCACCCGGACGACGTCGCCGAGGTGCTGCCCGAGGTCGACGCGGTCGTGGCGACCCTGCCCGGCACCGACGCCACGCACCACCTCGTCGGCCGCGACTTCTTCGCCGCGCTCCGCCCGGGCGCGACGCTCGTCAACGTCGGACGCGGCACCGTCATCGACGAGGCCGCCCTGCTCGAGGCGCTCGACGCCGGAACCGTGGGTTTCGCCGCGCTCGACGTGTTCGAGGTCGAGCCGTTGCCGTCGGACAGCCCCCTGTGGTCGCACCCCGACGTGCTGGTGAGCCCGCACACCGCGGCGCTCGACGCCCGAGAAGACGGGCGCATCGCCGAGCTGTTCGCCGACAACGCCACGCGCCTCCTCGACGGCACGCCACAGCGCAACGTCGTCGACACCATCGAGTTCTACTGATCGGGACGGAGCATCCATGAGCACCCCCTTCGACCTCACCGGGCGTCGCGCCCTGGTCACCGGTTCCAGCCGCGGAATCGGGCTCGCGATCGCGCGCTCGCTGCTCGAGGCCGGCGCCCACGTCGTCGTGCACGGGCGCGACACCTCCACGGTGGGCGAGACGGCGGACGCCCTCGCCCGGGACTTCGGAGCGGATGCCGTCTCCACGGCGGTCTTCGACGTCACCTCCGAGGAGGCCGTGATCGACGGCATCCGCGGGATCGAGGCCGCCGGCCCCCTCGACATCCTCGTCAACAACGCGGGCCTGCAGCACCGGGAGCCGCTGCTGGAGGTGAGCCTCGAGAACTGGGAGCGCGTCATCCGCACCGACCTCACCAGCGCCTTCCTCGTCGGGCGCACGGCCGCCCGTGCGATGGTGGCGCGGGGGAGCGGTGCGATCGTCAACATCTGCTCGGTGCAGACCGACCTCGCCCGCCCGACGATCGGGGCGTACACCGCCGCGAAGGGCGGGCTGCGCAACCTCACCAAGGCGATGACGGCGGAGTGGGCGGGCAGCGGCGTGCGCGTCAACGGCGTGGCCCCCGGGTACATCCGCACCGAGCTCACGCAGGCGCTCGTCGACGACCCCGCGTTCAACTCCTGGGTGCTCGGTCGCACCCCGGTCGGGCGCTGGGGCGAGCCGGAGGACATCGGCGGTGCCGTGGTGTGGCTCTCGTCGGACGCCTCGCGCTTCGTGTCGGGCCAGGTCGTCTTCGTCGACGGCGGAATGACGGCGGTCGTCTGATGGCCGCCGCGCTCCACGCCGTCGTGATCCACGAGGCCGGCGACCTGCGCATCGACCCGATCGCCGAGCCCGTGCCCGCCCCCGACGAGGCCGTGATCGGCATCGTCTACGGCGGCATCTGCGGGTCCGACCTGCACTACTGGAAGCACGGAGCCGCGGGGGAGTCGATCCTGCGCGCGCCGATGGTGCTCGGGCACGAGGTCGTCGGCGTGGTCCGGCGGGCCGCCGCCGACGGCAGCGGGCCGTGGGAGGGCGCGCGCGTCGCCGTGCACCCCGCGACCCCGGCGCAGGAGCACGTCCGGCATCCGATCGACCGCCCCAACATCGCGGGCGGCGGGTACCTCGGCTCGGCCGCGCGCTTCCCGCACCGCGACGGCGCGTTCGCCCACCGGGTCGCGATGCCCACGCGGATGCTGCGCACCCTCCCCGAGGGGATCGACCTGCAGGAGGCGGCGCTCATCGAGCCCGCCAGCGTCGCCTGGCACGCCGTCAACCGGATCGGCGACGTCTCCGACCTCTCGGCGCTCGTCGTCGGATGCGGGCCGATCGGACTGCTCGCGGTCGCGGTGCTCCGGGCCCGCGGTGCGCGGCACATCACCGCCGTCGATCTGCACGAGCGCCCGTTGCGCATCGCTCGGGAGCTCGGGGCCGATGTCGTGCTGCAGCAGCCCGATGCCGCCGACGTCGCGGCGATCGACGCCGACGTGGTGATCGAGTCGTCCGGCAGTCCGCAGGGACTCGACACCGCGATCCGTGGTGCCGCCCGCGGGGGCGTCGTCGCGATGGTGGGGCTGTTGCCCAGCGGTCCGCAGCCCGTGCAGGTCGCGCTCGCGATCGCCCGCGAGCTCGATCTGCTCGGCTCCTTCCGCTTCAACGACGAGATCGACGAGGTGATCGCGGCTCTCGCAGACGGCACGCTGCGCATCGCGCCCGTGATCAGTCACGTCAAGCGCTGGCGCTCCGCCGCCGACGCCTTCGCGATCGCCGCCGATCCGACGGTGTCGAGCAAGGTGCTGCTGCAGTTCGGGAAGGCGTGATGACCGTGCTGACCGCCTCCCGTCCGCTCGTCGTGGTGATGGGCGTCGCCGGCTCCGGCAAGTCGACCGTCGGTGCCGCCCTGGCCGACCGGCTGCGGCTGCCGTTCGGAGACGCCGACGATCTGCATCCGTCTGCCAACGTCGAGAAGATGTCGCAGGGCATCCCGCTCACCGACGAGGATCGCGCGCCCTGGCTCGACGCCGTCGGCGAGGAGATCGCCCGGCATCGCGTACCGGGGCTCGTGATCGCCTGCTCCGCGCTCAAGGTCGCCTACCGCGACGTGCTGCGCGCGCACGCGCCCGAGGTGTTCTTCCTGCACCTCGAGACCACCAAGCGCGTGCTCGCCCAGCGGATGCTGGTGCGCTCCGAGCACTTCATGCCGCTCGCGCTCCTCAACTCGCAGCTCGACACCCTCGAGCCTCTCGCGGGCGATGAGAACGGATTCGCGATCGACGCGCGGCGCAGCGTCGACGAGATCATCGGTGCGGCAGAACGGGTGCTCCGAGCCGAACCGGCCGCCCGACGGTCATGAGCGGGCGCGCGGTCTGGGTGTCGGCGCCGCACGGCAGCGTCGCCGGTTACGAGGCGGGATGCCGCACCCGGGCGATGTGCCCGATGGGGCCCGACTCCGACATCCTCACGTGCGCCGAGGCGGCGCTGCGGCGGCGCGGCGACTACCGGCTGGCGCGCATGCCGCTCGATCAGCCCGTGCCGCGCTCGGGCGACGTCGACGAGGTCGTCGTCTCGCCGGGCGGTGTGCGCGAGGTGCACGGCACGCCCTGGGGCTATGCCCGGGGATGCCGCGACCCGCAGTCGTGCCCGAACCGGCGTCTGGGCGCGGTGACCTGCGCAGAGTCGCGTCGTCGCTACGTGCACGACTACGTCTCGCGCCGGGCGGCGGGGGAGGGGGCGCCGATCGATCACGGCACCCCGAACGGTTACTTCATGGGGTGCCGCGACCGGCGCCTGTGCCCGCGCGGCGATGACGGCATCTCGTGCGCCGAGGCGCGGGCCGAGCATCGACGCAGCCTCGCCCGAGCGGCCGGAGTCGCGCCGCGGGCCGAGACCCTCGACTCCGGGGCGGCGGCCGCGCGCATCCGCGACCTGCGCTCGCGCGGCTGGTCGTTGCGGCGGATCGCGGCGGCGACGGGGTGCGGACGCACGACGATCGCGGAGCTCGCCGTGGAGGACGGCCCGGTACGGCGTCGCGTCACCGCCGACACCCTGCAGCGGATCCTGGGGGTGGCCGCGGGGTAGATCGCAGGGCGGGTGGTTGCATCCCGTCAACAGTTGCACTTTTACAACTAACGGCGTATGGTTGACACTTATCAACTTTCTACGCTGGAGCGTTCCCCTGTGACAACCATCTCTTCACCCGCGCACGACACCGTGCGCTCACCGCGCGAGGTCTTCACCGCGATCTCCGGGCTCGTCGTCGGCATGTTCGTCGCCGTGCTCTCGGGCACCGTCGTGTCGACCTCGATGCCGGTCATCATCGCCGACCTCGGCGGCACGCAGTCCCAGTACACCTGGGTCATCACCGCGAGCCTGCTCGCCACCGCCGTCTCCACCCCGATCTGGGGCAAGCTGGCCGACCTCGTCGACCGCAAGATCCTCGTGCAGATCTCGCTCATCCTCTTCACGGCCGGCACCGTGATCGCCGGATTCTCGACCGATACGAACATGCTCATCGCGGTGCGCGTCATCCAGGGCATCGGCGTCGGCGGCCTCATGTCGCTCGTCATGATCGCGGTCGCCCTCATCATCTCGCCCCGTGAGCGCGGTAAGTACATGGGCGTCGTCGGCGGCATCATGGCCCTCGGCACCATCGGCGGCCCGCTGCTCGGCGGACTCCTCACCGACGTGTGGGGCTGGCGCTCGAACTTCTTCGTCGGCGTGCCGTTCGCCCTCCTCGCCCTCGTGCTCCTGCAGTTCACGCTGCACCTGCCCAAGCCGCAGCGCGACAGCAAGGTCTCGATCGACTACTTCGGCATCGTGCTGCTCGCGGTCGGCGTCTCGACCCTCCTCATCTGGGTCTCGATGGGCGGCAGCCAGTTCGAGTGGGACTCGTCGACCAGCATCATGCTCGCCGTCATCGCCGGCGTCGCGATCGCCGCGTTCATCACCGTCGAGTTCTTCGTCAAGGAACCGATCGTGCCGATGTCGCTGTTCCGCAACCGCACCTTCACGCTCTCGGTCATCGCGTCGATCGCGATCGGCGTGTCCATGTTCGCCACCTCGGTGTTCCTCGCGCAGTACTTCCAGCTGGCCCGTGGCGCCACGCCGACCGAGTCGGGTCTCATGACGATCCCGATGATCATCGGCCAGATGGGCGCGTCGATCATCATCGGCCAGCTCGTCAGCCGCTTCGGCAAGTGGAAGGGATGGATGCTCACGGGCTCCGTGCTCACCACGATCGGCGTGAGCCTGATGTCGACGCTGCGTTACGACACCCCGTTCCCGCTGGTGGCCGTGTACATGTTCGTGCTCGGCGCGGGCCTCGGCATGGTCATGCAGAACCTCACGCTCATCGTGCAGAACGACACCGCCCCGCAGCAGCTGGGTGCGGCCTCGTCGAACGTGAACTTCTTCCGCACGATCGCCGGCACCATCGGCGTCACCGTCATGGGCTCGCTGCTCTCGACGAGCGTCGCCGGGTACATGACCGACTCGCTGAAGGACTTCGTGCCGTCGACGCAGGACGAGATCGACGCGCTGCAGCACCTCGCCTCGGGTGACGTGCCGAAGGTCGGTCAGCTGCCCGACACGATCCGCGCGATCGTCGAGGGGGCCTACGGCCACGGCATCGCGGATGCCTTCATCATCGCCATCCCGCTCGCGGTCATCGCCGTCATCGCGATCGCGTTCCTCAAGAACAAGCCGCTATCGACCAAGAATGCCGCCGAGCAGCTGCGCGAGCAGGCCGAGGAGTCGGTGCTCGAGGTCTCCGAGGCCGAGGTCGGTGCGACGATGTCGACCGGTGCGATCCGCATCGCGGGCACGGCATCCGCTCCTCCCTCCTCTCCGTCTGCTCCGTCGACCGGTTCGGTGACGACCGTTCTCGAACGCGACGGCCGGGAGTCGAGGGGCTGAGATGATCGGCTCGGATGCCGTCGCATCGCCCGACGCGGAGACCGCGCTGGGTGACCTGCAGACGCACCTCAACCTCATCTTCGCCCGCACGCGGACGCTGTGGCGGGAGTCCGCCGCCCGCATCTCGCCCGAGCTGCAGGTGGGCGGCTACAAGCTGCTGACCTTCATCGATCGGGCCGGCTCCGTCAGCGCGCACGAGTTGGCGGAGCGGTTCGAGATGGACAAGTCGGTGGTGAGCCGCCAGGTGCGGATGCTCGAAGATCTCGGTCTGATCGAGTCCCGCCCCGACGAGCGCGACGGGCGCCTGCGGGTGCTGACGGCGACGCCGTCGGCCTGTGCGGCGCTCGCCGAGCTGCGCCGCGACCACGGTGTGCGGCTGCGCGCGGTGGTCGCCGAGCTCACACCTGAGGAGATCCACGCGGCATCCAAGGTGTTCCGGCTGCTGTCGGAGGTGTGACGCACGAAGCCCCGCCGGGCGGTCGACGGCGGGGCTTCGTCGTGCGCCGCCGTTAGGCTGGCGGTCATGAGCGCCTCGACCGACGAACCCGCCCGCGAGGGCGCGCCCGCCGCGCAGTCCGGCACGCAGCCCGGCACGCAGCCCGGCAGCGTCGACATCGACCAGGCGGTCTCGCGCGTCGAGCACGAGCTGGGTCGGCTGTTCGCGCGCATCCGGGTGAGCTGGCGCGAGGCGGCGACCACCGTGCATCCGGATCTGCAGCCCCTCGGCTACCAGGTGCTCACGTCGATCGCGACGGGCAAGGCGACCTCGGCCGGCGCGATCATCGAGCGCCTGCAGACCGACAAGTCGGCGGTCAGTCGTCACGTACGCCAGCTCGAGCAGCTGGGACTGGTCGAGAGCGTTCCCGACCCCGACGATCGCCGGGCCCGTGTGCTGGTCGCCACCGATCTCGCGCAGGAGCGGGTCGCGCTCGCCCGCTCCCGCTACGAGGCGCGCCTAGCCGAGCGGCTGAGCCGCTGGTCGGCCGAAGACCTCGATCGGTTCTCGGAACTGCTGGCCGCCTTCGGCGACTGAGGCCCGGCTGCCGTCATCGGGGTGGGCGCTCAGCACAGCCGGTGGGGGTGACGCTGTGGCGTCGCGACGGTGACGACCGGCGTCCGCCTGGCTAGCCTGGAGGAATGGAGAGCTTCGACTTCCCCTCCGTCGATCTGGCGTACCTCAGGTCGACGCTCGGCGAACCCGAGGCGCCGACCACGCAGAAGATCACGAATTTCCTCGACGAGAACTGCCTGACCTTCCTGGCGCACTCGCCGTTCTGCAGCCTGGCGACCGCGGATGCCGCGGGCAACTGCGACAGCTCGCCGCGCGGCGACTATCCCGGTTTCGTGCGGGCGCTCGATCCGCGCACGCTGGTGATCCCCGACCGGCTCGGCAACAAGATCGCCGACTCGATGACCAACATCATCGACAACGGGCACATCGGACTGCTGTGCTTCGTGCCGGGCATGACCGAGACGCTCCGCATCAACGGCACGGCGACCGTCACGAACGACCCCTCGCTGCTGGCGATGCTCGAGCAGGACCACGCGGTTCCCGATCTCGCGATCGTCGTGCGCACCGAGCAGGTGTACCTGCACTGCGGGCGCGCGCTCGTGCGGGCGGGTCTCTGGGACGCCGAGATGCAGGACCTCGCCGAGGAGGTGCCGACCTCGGGCACGATCTGGGCGAGCATGTCGGGCTTCGATCCCTCGGTCGGCGACGTGATCGACGACGCGATGGCCGGCGCCTACCGGAACCTGTACTGAATGCGGTCCCGTGCGGGGATGCTCCCCCTCGTCGTGAGCGAGATCGTCCGTGAGACGCCCTCGATCGTCAGCATCCGTCTCGCCGCGCCCGACGGCACCGCGCTGCCGCCGTGGCAGCCGGGGGCGCACGTCGACGTGCAGCTCATCACGCGGCACGAGCGCCAGTACTCGCTATGCGGCGACCCCGCCGATGCGCACGGCTATCGGATCGCCGTGCTGCGCGAGGAGTTCTCGCGCGGGGGCTCGCACTACATCCACTCGTTCCTGCGGGTGGGGAGCCGGGTGTGGGTGCGCCCGCCCCGCAACCTCTTCACGCTGTCGGACGCTCCGGCGTACCACCTGCTCGCCGCGGGCATCGGCATCACGCCGATCCTGGCGATGGCGCGGCACCTGGCCGCCGAGGATGCCGACTGGCGGATGACCTACCTCGTGCGTCGGCGCGAGGACGTCGCGTTCGCGGACGATCTGGCTGCCCTCGGCGATCGCGTCACGATCCATGTCGGCGCCGAAGCCGGGCGGCTGGATCTGGCCGAGCTCTACGCCGGCCTCGCGCCCGGCACCGCGGTCTACGCCTGCGGACCGCAGCGCTTCGTCGACGCGCTCGACGACCTCGCGCGTGCCCTGCCCGGCGGTGCGAACCTGCACGTGGAGCGCTTCGAGCCGAAGCCGCGCGAGTTCCGGCCGAACGAGGCGTTCACCGTGATCTGCGCGCGCAGCGACACCACGGTCGAGGTGCCCGCCGAGCGTTCGATGCTCGGCGCGCTGCATAGTGCGGGCGTGCCCGTCGAGGGCTCATGCCTGCGCGGCATCTGCGGCTCCTGCGAGGTGACCGTGCTTGACGGTATCCCCGAGCATCGCGACTCGCTCACCGGTGACGACGCGTCGATGATGATGTACCCGTGCGTCTCGCGGGCGCTGTCGCCGACGCTCGTGATCGACGCCTGAGGCGGAGCTGCTCGCCTCCGCGCCGCCTCCGCTGCCTCCGCGATGGGCGGAGAACTCCGTGAGGGGCGGAGATTCCGGGAACAAACATCCGCCCGACGCCGAGAACTCCGCCCGTCGCGGGGGTCTCAGCGCGAGGTCGGCGGCAGTTTGTCGACGCCGTGCCGGTTCGGTTTGCCGGGCTCGGCGGCCGTGTCGGGCGACACGCTCCCGTGCTCGGCGGGCTCGCCCGAAGTCGGGTAGCTGGGCTCGTCGATCTCGACGGCCTTGTCGCGCTCATCGAGCGGGGGCAGATGGTCGAGAGGCTGCTTGATGTCATCGGGGTTGTGGCTCATACCTCACCATCCGCTGCCCGGTGGTTCGCAGGCCAGGGGGTTGAGAACCCGCGGGGGCTGTGATGGGGTCGGAGGCATGCGCTCGCGACCCCTGCTCGTCTTCGACGGCGACTGCGGGTTCTGCACGACCGCGGTGAGCGTGCTCGAGAAACGGCTCGCGCGTTTCCCCGAGGTCGAGCCCTGGCAGTGGCTCGACCTCGATGTGCTCGGCCTGAGCAACCACGACGTCACGCACTACGTCTGGCTGGTCGTGGGGGAGCAGCGGTTCCGCGGGCACGCGGCCTTCGCTGCACTGCTGCGGATGCAGCCCGGCCGGTGGATGCGATTCCTCGGATGGATGCTGGTGACCCCGCCGTTCGCGTGGGCGGCGGCGCTCGGCTACGCACTCGTCGCACGCTTCCGGCACCGCCTCCCGGGCGGGACGGCCGCCTGCGCGATGCCGAGGGGACACGCTCGAGACTCTAGTTAGGATTACCTACCCTAACTAAATTCTTGTTACGGTCGAAGGGCTCCCCCTCCCACCGACAGATTGGTCTTCGCCGTGCTCCGCCGGTCCTCTCTCGCTGCCCTCGTCGCCGCCTCCGCCCTGCTCCTCGCCTCCTGCGCCTCGACCGGAGACACCGCGGAACAACCGGAATCGGGGGAAAGCGTCACGCTCGAACACCCCTCGCTCGAGGGCCTGTCGATCGACTTCGCTGCGCAGCCCGAGGGCATCGTGATGGACTGCTACGCCTACAGCTCGCTGCACGAGTACGGCATCGAGCCCGTCGCCCTCTTCGGCTACGAGTGCGACAACCCCTTCGTGATGGGCGATGCCGACATCTTCGACATCCCGAAGATCGGCACCGACGGCGAGATCGACGTCGAGAAGCTCGCCGAGCTGCGCCCCGACGCGATCATCGGCCAGGGCACCGCCGACGGCTGGCAGTGGTTCGACGAGGACGTGAACGCGCAGATCACCCGCGTCGCCCCGTTCGTGCCGCTGCCGGGCAGCGAGACGATCGACGGTCGCATCGCCGACACCCGCACGATCGCCGCGTTCTTCGGTGCCGACGTCACCTCCGACGCCATCGTGCAGTCCGACGCCGACCTGGAAGACGCGAAGGAGGCCTTCAGTGCGGCGATCACCGGCAGCGGTCTGAACATCATGCTCACCAGCCCCGCGAAGGAGATGCTGTACACCGGCGTCGGCTTCGCCCAGGCCGAGCTGCTCGAAGAGCTCGGCGCGACCATCGTCGGCGCCGACGCCCCCGAGACCGGCAACCCGTGGGGGCAGGTCGCCTGGGAGGATGCCTCGACCTACCCGGCCGACATCCTGCTCATCGAGGGCTACGGCGACGACTTCTCCTTCACCGCCGACCTCTGGGACGCGCTGCCCGCCGTGCAGGCCGACCAGCTCGGCGCCTGGAGCTCGAAGGGCGCCATGACGGCCACGACGTACGCGGCCTGGCTGAACGACGTCGCCGACCTCGTCTCGTCGTCGACGAAGGTCTCCTGACCGTCGGATGAACCCGCAGCCCGCGGCATCCGGGCCCGCCCCGAACACCCTCGTGTCCGGGGCGGACCCGCGCCCGCCCTCGCCCCGCTCCTCGCCCGTCTCCGCCGCCCGCTCCTCCGCCGGGCGGCGCTGGGTCGGGCTCGTGCCGCTCGCGATCCTCTGCATCGCAGCCCTCGCCGCCAGCATGCTCGTCGGCTCTCGTGCCGTTCCGCCGGCCGAGGTGATCCAGGCCCTCCTGCATCCCGATCCCGCCGACGCGATCTCGCAGACCGTCTGGTTCTCGCGCGTTCCGCGCACCGTGCTCATCCTCGTCGCCGGTGCCGCGCTCGGCGTCGCCGGGGCGCTCATGCAGGCCGTCACCCGCAACCCCATGACCGACCCCGGCATCCTGGGTGTCAACGCGGGCGCCTCGCTCGCCGTCGTCGTGGGGCTCGCGTTCTTCGGCACGACCGACATCTCGCAGTACATGTGGTGGTCGTTCGCGGGGGCGATGATCACCTCGGTACTCGTCTTCGTGATCGGCAACACCGGCACCGCCCGCGGCAACCCCGTGCGCATGACTCTGTCGGGCGTCGCGCTCGGCGCGGTGCTCATGGGGTTCTCGTCGGCCGTGCTGCTGACGCACTCCGAGATCCTCGAGAAGATGCGCGGGTGGTCGGCGGGAACCACGGCCTCGCAGCCGCTCGAGGCGACGCTCGCGATCGTGCCGTTCATCGTCGTGGGCCTCGTCATCGCCCTGCTCAGCTCGCGCTCCCTCGACGTGCTGTCGTTGGGCGAGGCATCCGCCGTGGCGATGGGGGCGCATCCGAACCGCATCCGTCTCGTCGTGCTCGTCGCGATCGCGCTGCTCGCGGGCGGCGCGACGGCCGCGGCCGGGCCCATCGGCTTCCTGGGCCTGCTCGCCCCGCATCTCGCGCGCATGATCGTCGGCCCGCACCAGGGGTGGATCCTCGCGTACTCGGTGCTCATCGCGCCGACCGTCATGGGGTTCGCCGATGTGCTCGGCCGAGTCATCACCGCGGGTGAGGTGCCGGTGGGTGTCGTGACCGCGTTCATCGGAGCACCCGTGCTCATCTACATGGTGCGGCGCTTCCGCGTCTCGGAGGTGTGAGGCGATGACCGACCTCGACTTCGGCCGACGCGTGCACCGCATCGGTCCGCGCTCCCGCCCGTTCCTGCTCGTCGACGCGCGCTCGGCCCGCATCTGCGCAGGACTCTGGATCGCGATCGTGCTGCTCGCCGTCTTCGCCGTGTTCTCGGGCTCCGCGCAGATCACCCCGGTCGAGGCGCTCACGGCGCTCGTCGGCCAGGGCGACGCCTTCACCTCGATGGTCGTGCTCGAGTGGCGCGCGCCGCGCATCCTCATGGCGGTGCTGCTCGGCGCGTGCCTGGCGATGAGCGGCGCGATCTTCCAGAACCTCACCGGCAACCCGTTGGGCTCGCCGGACGTGATCGGATTCCAGACCGGGTCGTACACCGGCGCGATCGTCGTGATGCTGCTGCTCGGCGGCGGCTCGGTCGAGACCATGGCCGGGGCGCTCGCCGGGGGTGTGGCGACCGCGTTCCTCGTGTTCCTGCTCTCGTCGAAACGCGGGGCGGTTCGCGGGGTGCGGCTCATCATCGTGGGGATCGCGGTCAGCGCGATGCTCGCCTCGGTGAACGTGTGGATCCTGCTGACGGCGACCGTCGAAGACGCGATCATGGCGAGCCTGTGGGGTGCCGGCAACCTGTCGGGCGTCTCGTGGGCGACGTTCCTGGGGGCGTTCGGCGGATCGGCGGTCTTCCTGATCGCCGCGTTGGCGTTGAGCAGACCGATGCGATTGATGCAGATCGGGATGCCGTTCGCCACCGCCCTCGGCCAGAACGTGCGCGCGGTGCAGGTGGCGGCGATCGTGATCGGCGTCGGACTCACCGCCCTCGCCACGGCGACCGTCGGACCGATCTCGTTCATCGCGCTCGCGGCCCCGCAGATCGCGCGCCGCGTGGTGCGCTCCGACGGGCTCGCGCTCGGCCCGACCGCCGCCGTCGGGGCTCTGCTGCTGCTCCTCGCCGACGTCGTGGCGCAGCGCATCCATCCCGATTCCCCGCTGCCCGTCGGCATCGTCACGGTGTCGATCGGCGGACTGTACTTCCTGTGGCTTCTCCTGCGAGAGGGAAAGAAGAGATGACCCGACTGATGGTCGATGGCGCCGCGCTCGGCTACGCCGACAAGCTCGTGTGCGCCGATGTGTCCGTCGAGATCCCCGACGGCGCGTTCACCGTGATCGTGGGGCCGAACGCCTGCGGCAAGTCGACGCTGCTCAAGAGCCTGACGCGGCTCCTGCCCCCGACCCGGGGGAGCGTGCTGCTCGACGGCAAGAGCCTGCACGATCTGCCCACCAAGCACGTGGCGCGCGAGGTCGGCCTCCTCCCGCAGGGACCGGTGGCGCCGGACGGCATCCGCGTCGTCGATCTGGTCACGCGGGGGCGGTACCCGCACCAGCGTCTGTTCGCGCCGTGGTCGCCCGAGGACGAGGCCGCCGTCGCCGAGGCGATGGACGCCACCGGCATCCGCCAGCTGTCGGGTCGGATGGTCGACGAGCTCTCGGGCGGGCAGCGGCAGCGCGTGTGGATGGCGGTGGCGCTGGCGCAGCAGACGCCGATCCTGCTGCTCGACGAGCCGACGACCTACCTCGACGTCAGTCATCAGATCGAGCTGCTCGAGCTGTGCCGCACGCTCAACCGCACGCAGGGGCACACGCTCGTCGCCGTGCTGCACGACCTCAACCAGGCCGCGCGCTACGCCGATCACGTGATCGCGATGAAGGACGGCGAAGTGGTCGCGACCGGTGCCCCCGGTGAGGTGATCACCGAGGCGCTCGTCGCCGACGTGTTCGGGCTCGACGCTCGGGTGATCGCCGATCCCGAGTCGGGGAGCCCGCTGGTCGTGCCGCGCTGGCCGCACGGCTGAGTTCCGGGGCGCGAGGGGTCACGATACGCCGCGAACGGATGCCGAGGCGCGGCGTGTCGTGACTCCTCGGCGAGGGGCGTCAGCCGCGCGGCGGCGCCGTCGACGCGCGCACGATCAACTCGTGCGAGGTGCTGACGGTGCGGGCCTCGTCGCTCGCGGGCCGCAGGATCAGCGCGACGGCGTGCTGCCCCATCTCGAACATCGGGATGCGGGCGGTGGTGAGCGCGGGGGCGACGTCGGCGGCGACCGCGATGTCGTCGAAGCCGACGACCGACAGATCGTCGGGAACGCGGATGCCCTGCTGGCGCAGTTCGCTCAGGATGCCGATGGCCATGGCGTCGTTGAGACCGACGATCGCGGTGAGGTCGCGGCCGCGGAATTCGCCGTCGACGAGTTCGCGGGCGCCGGCGATACCGCCCTCGCGCGTGAACTCCTTCGACACCACGGTGAGTTCGACCTCGGCATCCGCGATGCCCTCGCGGAGCCCGGCGATGCGATCGGCGACGGTGTTGAGCTCGAGCGGGCCGGCGACGACGCCGATGCGGCGGTGCCCGAGCGCGGCGAGGTGCGCGCCGACCGAGACGCCGGCTCGATGGTTGTCGGGCAGCACGGCGTCGATCGGCAGGTAGTGGCGGCCGATGACGGCGGCGCGGCCCCCGGCGAGCGCGAACTCGGCGAGGGCGGCGGTCATCTTCTGCTCGTGCTCGGGGTCGGCGTACCCGGAGCCGGCGATGATGATCGACCCCACTCTCTGCCGGAGCAGCGCCTGCACCTGGGCGAGCTCGCTCTCGGGGGTGCGGTCGGCCTGGGCGATCTGCACGGAGCGGTTCTCGAGGGTGGCGCTGCGGATGACGCCGCTGGCGATCTCGGAGAAGTAGGGGTCGCCGATCTCGTGCACCAGCAGTCCGATGGTCGGCACGAGCCCGCCCGCCAGCCCGCGGGCGTGCAGGTTGGGTTCGTAGCCGAGTTCCTGCGCGACGCGTCGCACGTGGGCGGCGACCTCGGGTGAGATGCCCGAACCCCCGCTCATGGCGCGGGAGGCGCTCGCCAGGGAGACCCCGGCCGCCTCGGCGACGTCCACGAGTCGCGGCGTACCTGTACGCTTCACGAAAACCTCCCCCTGGAGCAAAATCGACGCTGATCGCGCTGTGGGTTGCTCTCGTTCTTCCACGCAAGTATAGTGGCGGAAGCGCTTACGAAAGCGCTTTCGCTTACGATGACGTAGGAGACACCCGCATGACTGTACGCCGCCAAGGTCGACGGATTGCCGCAGCGATCGGATCGTTGACGATCGCCGCCCTCACGGTTTCGGCCTGTTCCGGAACCGGTGACCAGGCGGAAGGGGGTGGATCGGACGACCCCATCGTCATCGGCATCTCGCTGCCGCTCACCGGCGACTTCTCGGAGCCGGGCAAGGGCGTCGAGCGGGGCTACGAGGCCTGGCGAGACATCATCAACGAGAACGGCGGACTGCTCGGTCGCCAGGTCGAGCTGAAGATCCTCGACGACCAGTCCAACGCCGACCGCGTCGTCTCGGACTACGAGTCGCTCATCGCGCAGGACGGCGTCGACCTGGTCTTCGGCCCGTTCTCGACCCGCCTGGTCGTACCCTCGGCGCGTGTCGCGCAGGAGTACGGCATGCTCTTCGTCGAGCCGGCGGGCGCCGCGGCCGAGGTGTTCGAGCAGGGCTTCGACAACCTCTTCTACGCCGCCCCCGCGATCGCGAACGACCACTACAACAACCTCGCCGACTACCTGCTCGCCCTCCCTGAGGACCAGCGTCCCGAGACCGCGGCCGTCGCCGCGATGGACGACCCCTTCGCGCAGGGCACCGCCTACGGTCTTCGCGACAAGCTCGAAGAGGCCGGGGTCGAGATCCTCGTCGACGAGGTCTACCCGCCCAACACGACCGACTTCTCGACGATCGCGGCGAAGATCGCGCAGTCGGATGCCGACATCGTGATCGGCGGCACCCAGTACCAGGACGCGGTCAACCTGATCATCGCGCTGCAGCAGCTGAACTACCAGCCCGAGCTCGCCGCGTTCTCGACCGCTCCGACCAACCCCGAGTTCGCCGCGGCGATCGGCGGGGCGACCGAGGGCATCCTCGCTCCCACCGGCTACTCGCCCGACTCGCAGTTCCCCAGCAACATCGAGTTCGTCGAGAAGTACACCGAGATGCACGGCAACCCGCCCGCCGAGGACGAGGCGAACGCCTACACGACCGGCCAGGTCGTGGCCGCGGCCGTCGAGGCCGTCGGCTGCGCCGAGCAGGGCGAGTGCCAGCAGCAGCTCATCGACTGGCTCCGTGACAACGAGGTGGAGACCGTGGTCGGCCCCCTGAGCTGGGACGAGACGGGCAAGCCCACCGGCGCCCACCTCATCCAGCAGTGGGTCGGCGGCGAGATCCGCATCGTCCTCCCCGAGGACGTCAAGGAGACCGACTTCCTCTTCCCGAAGCCGACGTGGTGATCCGCACATCGTGAGTGGAGCACTGCTACTTCAAAGCCTGATCCTCGGCGTGCTGCTGGGAGGGCTCTACGCCCTCCTGGCCGCAGGCCTCACCCTCTACTTCGGCATCATGCGCGTCGTGATGATCGCGCACTCCGCGTTCCTCATCCTCGCCGCGTACCTCGCCTGGTGGTTCAACCGCGAGACCGGGCTCGACCCGCTCATCTCGCTGGTCGTCACCGTGCCGCTGTTCTTCGTGACCGGCGTCGTGATGCAGCGTCTGCTGGTGTCACGGCTCAAGCCGCTGACGCTCACCATGATGTCGGTGCTGCTCACCTTCGCGGTGGCGCTGATCATCGAGGGGGCGCTCGGGTTCTTCTTCTCGGGCACCCAGCGGCGCATCCCGTTGCCGTACGCCAGCGCGAGCCTCGACTTCTTCGGCGCCCAGGTGCCGGTCGTCAAGCTCATCGCGTTCGGTCTCGCGGCCGTGGCGCTCGCCGGCCTCTTCGTGCTGCTGAAGTACACGCGGTTCGGGCAGGCGCTGCGCGCCACGATCCAGCACCCGGAGGCGGCGCGCCTGGTCGGTATCAACACCGACCGCGTCGCGGGCTACGGCTTCGGCCTCGGCCTCGCGACCGCCGCGATCGGCGGCACCGCGCTCTCGCTCGACGCCACGATCTACCCGTCGCTGCACTGGCACTGGATCGGACCGCTCATGGCGATCATCGTCGTCGGCGGTCTCGGCAGCATCCCGGGCGCGGCCATCGCGGCGCTCGTCCTCGGAGTCGCGCAGAGCCTGCTGCAGCTCCCCCTCGGACCCACGTGGGCGCAGACGATCTTCTACGTCGCCCTGTTCGCCACGCTGATGTTCCGCCCGCAAGGATTCTTCGGAGGTCGTCTTGCCCAGCGTTTCTAGCCGCGAACCGATCGCGACCGAGACGGTCGTCATCGCTCCGCCCGCTCCCACCCGTCGTCGTTCGACGACGTGGATCAAGCTCGCCGCTCTCGTCATCGGCGCGGCGCTCATCCTCTCGTTCCCGACCATCGCCCCGAACCCGTACATCCTGTCGGCGGGCGTCGTCATCCTCAACTACGCCGTGCTGTCGACGGGGTGGAACTTCATGGGCGGGTTCACGGGGTACATCTCGCTGGGGCACGCCGCGTACTTCGGACTCGGGGCCTACGGCACCGCGCTCCTGATCAAGTACCTGGCGCTGCCGGGCTTCGTCGCCTGGATCCTCGCCGCTCTGCTCGTCGCGGTCATCGCGATCCCGATCGGCATCGCCGCCCTCCGGGTGCGCGGAGCGTCGTTCGTGATCGTCTCGATCGCCTTCGTGCTCATCATGCTGCTGGTCTTCCAGAGCTGGCGCGAGGTGACCGGCGGCTCCGAGGGACTCAACGTCCCCCGTCCGTTCCCCGGCATGCTGCGCCCCGAGCACCACCGCGTGTTCTTCTACCTGTTCGTCGCCCTGCTCGCGTTCGCTCTGCTGGTGTGGTGGATCATCGACCGGTCCAAGTTCGGCACCGCGCTCAAGTCCATCCGCGAGGACGAGGACAAGGCGCAGTCGCTGGGTGTGCCGACCACCCGCTACAAGCTCATCGCCTACATCCTCTCGGCGCTGTTCGTGTCGCTGGGCGGCGGGCTCTACGCCCTGTGGTTCGGCGACCTCGACCCGATCTTCCAGTTCTCGATCCTCATCGGTTCGTACATGGTGCTCATGGCGCTGCTCGGCGGGGTGCGCAACCTCTTCGGCCCGCTCCTCGGAGCAGTCGTCGTGGGTGTCGCCCTCGAGTACTTCAAGCTCGAGTTCGGTGACACGCAGTTCCACCTCATCGCCACCGGCATCCTGCTCGGCATCGTCGTGCTCTTCATGCCCGACGGCGTCATCCCCGCGGTGCGCAACCTCGTCACCCGCAAATCCGACCAGGCCTCGATCCGCGAGGTGACCGCCGGCGAGCTCCTCGAGCAGAACGAGAAGCGAACAGCGGATGCCGCGGCGAAGGAGACGTCAGCATGAACGCCGCCACCACCACGCTCGACAGCCTCAGCACGGCCTCGATGACCAAGAGGTTCGGCGGCGTGACCGCGGTCGACGCCGCCACCGTCACCTTCCAGGAGGGTAAGGTCAACGGCCTGATCGGGCCGAACGGCTCGGGCAAGACGACCTTCTTCAACTGCGTGACCGGCATGATCAAGCCGGACTCCGGCGAGGTGCGGTACCGGGGGCAGGCGATCACCCGCAAGTCGCCCGACCGCATCGCCCGTGCGGGCATCGGCCGCAGCTTCCAGCTGTGCCGGGTGTTCCCGCGCATGACGGTGATGGAGAACCTGCTGGTCGCGGTGCGCAGCACGAGCATCCGCCAGCAGCTGCGCTCGGCGCACGATCCGGAGGAGCTGGAGCGGGCCCGCGGCTGGCTGCGTCGCGTCGGCATCGATCACCTCGAGCACGCCGAGGCCCGCAACCTCAGCTACGGCCAGCAGAAGCTTCTGGAGCTGGCGGGAGTGCTCATGGGCGAGCCCGACACGATCATGCTCGACGAGCCCGCCGGTGGCGTGAACCCCGCCCTCATCGGGCGCATCGCCACCCTCGTGCGCGAGCTCAACGAGGAGGGCAAGACCTTCATCATCGTCGAGCACAACATGGAGATGGTCATGAGCCTGTGCGACCACGTGATCGTGTTCGACCGCGGGCGTCCGATCGCCGCGGGCACCCCCGAGATCATCCAGCAAGACCCGCGAGTCCTGGAGGCCTACCTTGGAGTCTGAAGCGAAGAACCTGCTCGAGCTGCGCGACATCGAGGCCGGGTACGGCCGGGCGGCGCTCGTGCTGCGCGGTCTCACCGTCGAGGTGCCGCCGGGATCGGTGGTCTGCCTCGTGGGGCCGAACGGCGCCGGCAAGTCGACCGTGCTGAAGGTCGCGAGCGGCATGCTCAAGCCGCGCTCGGGGAAGATCGAGGTCGACGGCCGCGACATCACCGGTGAGGGCCCGCAGTCGATGCTGCGCCACGGCCTCGCCCACGTGCTGCAGGGCCACAGCGTCTTCCGCGAGATGACGGTCGGCGAGAACGTGATGCTCGGTGCCTTCACCCTCAAGGACCAGAAGGTGATCCACGAGCGCGTGGAGTTCGTGCAGAACCTCTTCCCCATCGTGGGGGAGCGGTGGAAGCAGCTCGCCGGGCTCCTCTCGGGCGGCCAGCAGAAGCAGGTCGAGTTCGCCCGGTCGCTCATGGTGAGCCCCAAGGTCGTGCTCCTCGACGAGCCGTCGATGGGCCTCGACCCCAAGACCACCGAGAAGGTGTTCGAGCAGATCGTGCGCATGCGCGATGCCGGAACCGCGGTGCTGCTCGTCGAGCAGAACGCGCGACGGGCGCTCGAGACCGCCGACATCGGCTGCGTGCTCGACCTCGGTCGCGTGCACATCTCTGGCCCGGCATCCGAACTGCTCGCCGACCCCACCCTCGCCGCGCTCTACCTCGGCGGCAAGCCCGCCGCGGCCGGCAACTGACTCGCATGAACAGCACCCTGACGGAAGAACGGAACGAGATGTCACTCACCACCACCGCCTCTCCCGAGGCTCCCGCATCCGCTCCCGCGAAGACGCGCGAGATCGGCATCATCATGAACGGCGTCTCGGGACGCATGGGCTACCGCCAGCACCTCGTGCGCTCGATCCTCGCGATCCGCGACGAGGGCGGCATCGAACTCTCCGACGGCACGAGGGTGACGGTGCGGCCGCTCCTCGTCGGCCGCAGCGAGACGAAGCTCGCCGAGCTCGCGGAGCGCCACGGCATCGCCGACTACACGACGGATCTCGATGCGGCGCTCGCCGATCCCCAGTGGGAGATCTACGCCGACTTCCTCGTGACGAAGGCGCGCGCCACGGCGCTGCGCAAGGCGATCGCGGCCGGCAAGACGATCTACACCGAGAAGCCGACCGCCGAGTCGCTCGAGGAGTCGCTCGAACTCGCCCGCCTCGCCCGTGAGGCCGGCGTCAAGACCGGTGTCGTGCACGACAAGCTCTACCTCCCCGGTCTGCAGAAGCTCAAGCGACTGATCGACTCGGGCTTCTTCGGGCGCATCCTCTCGGTGCGCGGCGAGTTCGGCTACTGGGTCTTCGAGGGCGACTGGCAGCCCGCGCAGCGCCCGAGCTGGAACTACCGCACCGAGGACGGCGGCGGCATCATCGTCGACATGTTCCCGCACTGGAACTACGTGCTCGAGAACCTGTTCGGCACGGTCGAGAGCGTCTACGCGCAGGCGGCCGTGCACATCCCCGACCGCTGGGACGAGCACGGCGAGCGCTACGTCGCCACCGCGGAGGACGCCGCGTACGGCATCTTCGAGCTCGAGGGCGGGGCGATCGCGCAGATCAACTCCTCGTGGACCGTGCGCGTCAACCGCGACGAGCTCGTCGAGTTCCACGTCGACGGCACGCTCGGCTCGGCGGTCGTCGGGCTCTTCGGTGCCAAGATCCAGCACCGCAACGCCACCCCGAAGCCGGTGTGGAACCCCGACCTCGCCGACGACCACGACTACGCGGCTGACTGGGCCGGCGTGCCGACGAACGAGGTCTTCCAGAACGGTTTCCGGCAGCAGTGGGAGGAGTTCCTGGAGTCGTACGTTCTCGGCACCGACTACGCGTTCGACCTGCTCGCGGGTGCCCGCGGCGTGCAGCTCGCCGAGGCAGGACTCGCGTCGTCGCGCGAGGGGCGCAAGATCGAACTGACCCCGCTCGCCGAGGGGTGACGACCATGGGCGCGCTCACCCTGCTCGCCCCGGACGGCTCGACCTCGCAGGTCGAGCTGTCCGAGGCGCCCGCCTACACCCGCCCCGACGGCCCGTTGCGGAGCCGCGTGGCCTACGCCGCGGCGCACGTCGTGCCGAAGGTCGCGGGAGACAACACCCCGGGGCGTCCCGCCGAGATCGACTGGGATGCGACGCTCGCCTTCCGCCGCCACGCCTACGCGTGGGGGTTGGGCGTGGCCGACGCGATGGACACCGCCCAGCGAAACATGGGACTGGATGCCGCGGCCACCCGCGAGCTGATCTCGCGCTCGGCCGCGGTCGCCCGCGAGGAGGGCGGTGCGGTCGTCGTCGGGGTCAACACCGACCACGTCGACGACGAGCAGATCACGGTGGATGCCGTGATCGACGCCTACAAGACGCAGCTGCACTTCACCGAGGAGCAGGGTGCCGGCCCCGTGATCATGGCGTCGCGCCACCTGGCACGCGCCGCCCGGTCGGCCGACGACTACCGTCGGGTGTACCGCGAGGTGCTGGGGGCGGCGACGACCCCGGTCGTGCTGCACTGGCTCGGCACCGCCTTCGACCCCGTGCTGCAGGGGTATTTCGGGTCGGACGACTGGCGCGCGGCATCCGATGTGCTGATCGAGATCATCGGCGAGAATCCCGACAAGGTGTCGGGCGTCAAGATGAGCCTGCTCGACGCGGCATCCGAGGTCGCTGT
Organism: Microbacterium galbinum; assembly: GCF_023101185.1. GTDB lineage: Bacteria > Actinomycetota > Actinomycetes > Actinomycetales > Microbacteriaceae > Microbacterium > Microbacterium galbinum. The sequence continues at coordinate 717,833 of NZ_CP078077.1, read as the reverse complement.
GCGCGACCGCCTGCCGGAGGGCGTGCGCATGTTCACCGGCGACGACTTCAATTACGTCGGCCTCATCGGTGGAGCGGACGTGCCGGACGCCGCGCAGCCCGTGAGCGAGGCGGCCGAGCCGCGTCGGCACTCCGACGCGCTGCTCGGAGCCTTCGCGGCACTGACGACGTCGGCCTCGGCGGCGATCCAGGCGCTGGATGCCGGCGACCCCGGCCGCTACCTCGAGATCCTCGGCCCGACCGAGGCGCTGAGCCGGCAGATCTTCGCGGCGCCGACCTTCTACTACAAGACGGGCGTCGCGTTCGTGTCGTGGTTGAACGGTCACCAGCCCGCGTTTCAGATGGTCGGCGGCCTGCACTCCGCGCGCAGCCTGCCGCACCTGTCGCGCATCGTCGAGCTCGCCAACGAGGCGCGCGCGCTGGAGAACCCCGACCTCGCGGCCGGCCGCTGGCACGCGCTGCTGAAGCTGAACGGTGTTCTCGCATGAATGGAGTGCTCGCATGACCGCGCCCGATCCCCGTCTGTCGATCAACCAGGCCACCATCAAGCACGCCGACCTCCGCACCGCCCTCGACGTCACGCGCGACGCCGGCATCGAGGCGATCGGTCTGTGGCGCGAGCCCGTGCAGGCCGTGGGGCTCGAGACCGCGGCGGCGATGCTCGCCGACTCGGGACTGCGTTTCACGACCCACTGCCGCGGCGGATTCTTCACGGTGCCCGACGGCGACGCCCGGCATGCATCGCTCGACGACAACCGCGTCGCGATCGACGAGACGGCGGCGCTCGCCGCCGCCGGTGCTGCCGGATCGACCGCCGTGCTGGTGCTCGTCGCCGGCGGGCTGCCCGAGGGCTCGCGCGACATCGCTGGAGCCCGCGAGCGGGTGCGCGATGCGATCGGCGATCTCGCGCCCTACGCCGCAGAAGCGGGGGTGACGCTCGCGATCGAGCCGCTGCATCCGATGTTCGCGACCGACCGCTGCGTCGTCTCGACCCTCGGGCAGGCGCTCGACATCGCCGCCGACTTCGACCCGCAGGTGGTGGGTGCCGCCGTCGACACGTTCCACATCTTCTGGGACCCCGACGTGCTCGCCCAGATCGCCCGCGCCGGACGCGAGGGGCGCATCGCGACCTATCAGGTGTGCGACTGGAAGACCCCGCTGCCCGCCGACGTGCTGCTCAGCCGGCACTATCCGGGCGAGGGCGTGATCGACCTGCGCACCCTCACCGAGGCCGTGGTCGCCACCGGGTACGACCGCGACGTCGAGGTCGAGATCTTCCACGCCGACATCTGGGCCGACGATCCGGCCGCCGTCGTGCGGCGCACGGCCGAGACCTTCGGGCGCAGCGTCTCGCCGTTCCTCGCGCCGGCGGACTCTCGCGCCGCCCCTTCTCGACCGGCCCCTTCTCGACCGGCCCCTTCTCGACCGGCCCCTTCTCGACCGGCATAGGGTCGAGAGCGTGCACACCGTCGTCTTCGCCCCCGACAGCTTCAAGGGCACGATCGGTGCCGCCGAGGTCGCCGCCGCGCTCGCCGCGGGGTGGGGCTCGGTGCGCCCCGGCGATCGTGTGGTGCTGCGGCCGATGGCCGACGGGGGAGAGGGCACGGTCGATGCCTTCGCCGCCGCGGTCGACGGTGCGGTGCGCGTGCCGGTACGGGTGACGGGTCCGGACGGTGCGCCCACGGATGCCGCGTGGCTGAGGCTGCCGGCGACGCCCGACGCCCCGGGCGGCACGGGTGTCGTCGAGCTCGCCTCGACGAGCGGCATCGAACTGCTCGGCGAGCGGCGCATCGGGGAGGAGGCGCACACGCTCGGCTTCGGACAGGCGATCGCCGCCGCCCTCGACGCCGGGGTCTCGCGCCTCGTGCTCGGGATCGGGTCGAGTGCGTCGACCGACGGCGGGACCGGGATGCTGACGGCGCTGGGCGCGCGGTTCCTGGACGCGTCCGGGGCGCCGATCGCGGTCGGTGCCCGCGGGCTCGCCGAGCTCGCGTCCGTCGATCTGACCGGGCTGCGCGCTCTGCCCCCGGGTGGCGTTCTCGTGCTCAGCGACGTGACGAATCCACTGGTGGGATCGCTCGGGGCGGCGGCGGTGTTCGGCCCGCAGAAGGGGCTCGCGGGCGATGCAATCGAGCGCGCTGATGCGGCGCTCGCGCGGCTCGCCGCTCTGCTGCCGGCTGATTCCGAGACCCCGGGTGCCGGCGCGGCCGGAGGCACCGGTTTCGGCCTGCTGGCCTGGGGTGCGCGACTCGTGGCCGGTTCGGCCGAGGTCGGCGAACTCGTGGGGCTCCCGGGTGCGCTGGCCGAGGCATCCGCTGTCGGTCCGACCGTCGTGATCACCGGCGAGGGCGCGTTCGACGGGCAGTCGGGCGCCGGCAAGGTGCCCTCGTACGTCGCGGCGATTGCGGTCGACGCCGGGGTCGATGCTCTCCTCGTGGCCGGGCGGATCGATGCGGATGCCGACACCTCGGCGTTCGCCGCGCATGCCTCGTTGACCGAGCTCGCGGGATCGGGCGAGGCCGCGATGCAGGACCCGGCGCGCTGGCTGCGGGATGCCGGGGCAGTGCTCGCGCGCTCGCTGGGCTGACCGCGGCCGCAGTCTCCGGCAGATGACCCTTGCCTCACTCCACCCTCCACGCTAGCCTCGACGAAAGCGGTTGCGAAAGCGCTTACGCATGCGCTTCCGTACCGCTGATCGCCCTCCCCTCTGCAGTGCCGCCCCGGGGAGGAGCGCGACACCACACCGGCACGACACCACACGACGATGACGTTGAGAGGTCTCTGATGCAGAAGCGAAACACACGGTCGACGAGCGCGCACCGGCGAACGGATGCCGTGCCACCGGGCGGGAGGCGCCACCGCAGAGCCGGGGCGGCCGCCATCGCCGCGGCCATGATCGGCACCCTGCTCGCCGCCACCCCCGCGACGGCCGATGCCACGTTCCCCGAGGTGATCGACTTCGAGGGCTACGAGCGCTCGGCGCTGAACGGGCAGGACGGGTGGACGGCATCCGCTGCTCCCCGCGTCGTCGCCGATCCGCTCAACGGCAACAACCAGGTCGTCGAGTCGGTCGGCGGCGGGCAGCAGGCGTTCCGCGAGATCCCGGCGATCGCCGAGGGAACGACCGGCACGCTGTTCTTCCGCTTCCTGCGCACGGGCAGCGTCGACACCTCGTTCGGCCTGACCGACGTCGACGCCCCGAACGACTACACGCACAGCCGCGCATACGTGAACAACCAGAACGACGACGTGCTGCGCGTCCGCGACGGCAACGCGTTCAAGTCCGCCGGCGTCTGGTCGCGCGACGCCTGGCAGTGCGTCTGGATCGTCGCCGACAACGCCACCGACAAGGTCGCCGTCTACAGCCAGGGCGGCGCCTACGACGAGATCACCCGCCTGCCCGAGGGCACCGAGCAGCAGTTCGGCTTCCGTCAGGCCGTGAACGGCGACCTCGACCGCTTCTTCTGGAAGAACGGCGCCACCAGCACCGGGCGTCTGCTGCTCGACGACGTCGCGGTCGACACGACGGGCGAGAACCTCGCGATCGCCACCGGCAACGAGGGCGACTGTGCTCCCGGGGAGACCCCCACCGAGCCGCTGCTGAACCCGCTGCCCGACCCCGAGCTCTCGAGCCTGGGCATCGAGGTCACCGAGCTCGCCCAGCTGCCCGAGTCGACGACGACCCCGGCCACGCAGGACCCGCGTCTGGTGCGGCACAACCGCATCACGCACCTCGACGAGGTCCCCGACGACTCGGGCCGCCTGATGGTGCCCGACAACAACGCGATCCTGTACCTCGTCGACAAGGAGTCGGGCGAGTACGTTCCGTATCTCAACGTGCGCGACGAGTTCGTCGATAACTTCCACAACAGCGCAGGGCTGGGCACGGGACTCGGCGCGGCCGAGTTCCACCCGGACTTCGCCGAGAACGGGCTCTTCTACACCGTGCACACCGAGGGCGGCACGGCCCTCACCGAGGACACCCCGGACTTCCCGGCCTACGGCAACACGCAGTTCCACAGCGTGATCACCGAGTGGACGGCATCCGACCCCTCGGCGGAGACGTTCTCCGGCACGCACCGCGAGGTCATGCGCATCCCCTTCGGCGGACGCGTGCACACGGTGCAGCAGATCGCGTTCAACCCGACGGCTGCCGAAGGCACCGCCGAGCACGGCATCCTGTACATCCTCGTCGGCGACGGCGGTAACGGCGTCGGCAACGGCAACCCGCAGGATCTCGCCACCCCGCAGGGCAAGGTGCTGCGCATCGACCCGACCGGTGACGACAGCGAGAACGGCGCGTACGGCATCCCCGCCGACAATCCGTTCCTCGACGACGCGGACGCGCTGCCCGAGATCTACGCGGTGGGTCTGCGCGACCCGCACCGCATCAGCTGGGATCCCGAGGGCGACCACACCATGTACCTCGCCCACATCGGCGAGTGGCAGGTCGAGTCGATCTACGCCGTCGAGCCGGGCGACAACTTCGGCTGGTCGGTGCGCGAGGGCTCGTTCCTCGCCGAGAACCGGCAGATCTTCCCGCTGCCCGAAAACGACGCCGAGTTCGGCTTCACCTACCCGGTCGCCGCCTACGACCACAACCGCGACCCCGGCCAGACCGGTGACGCGGGCGTGGCCGTGAACGGCGGCTTCGTCTACCGCGGTGACATCGAGGCGCTGCAGGGCCGGTACCTCTTCACCGATCTGGTGCGCGGATGGGTGCTCTCGACGCAGGCCGACGAGATGGTCCGCAACGCGGGCGACATCGACGATCTCGCCACGATCGAGCAGCTGCGGGTGTTCGAGGACGGCGAGGAGACCACCTTCCAGGAGCTGGTGGGCGACACGCGCGTCGACCTGCGCTTCGGATCGGATGCCGACGGCGAGCTGTACCTCGTCTCGAAGGCGAACGGCAAGATCTGGAAGGTGACGGGCGCCCGCGAGGCGGGCCCGTCGTCGCCGTTCGTGCTGCCCGAGCTGGCACCGAACGTCGTCACCCACCACGACTTCGACCACCCGGGCGCCGACCCGACGGTCGAGGTCGACCAGGGGCGCTCGGGCACCGACATCGCGCTGATCAACGGCGGCGTCGAGCAGCGGGTCGCCGACCGGGCGTACCCGGGGGCGGGCAAGGCGCTGCAGACGCAGCAGATGAGCCCGACGACGGCCTCGAACGACGACTGGAAGGCGGGGGTCTACGACGCCGCGGGCGTCGACTCGCTCGGTGACTTCGCCGGTGCCGAGGAGATCTCGGTGATGGGCTGGTTCAAGCCCACCGGCGATCATCCGGCGCTGAACTCCGGCACCGCCAACCCCGACGACGTCTACAACGCGATCGGTCTCGCGGGCGTGCTCACCGGCACTTCCGACGGCCATGCGGTGCGCGCGCTGCTCGAGGTCATCACGGTCGACGGCGAGCTCAAGCTCGTCGCGCTCGGTCGCCGGGTCGACGGGGCGGGGTCGTGGACGTTCGCGGCCGACCTGCCGTGGGACGAGATCCTGAAGAAGGGGCAGTGGGTGCATCTCGCCGCCACCTTCGACTTCGCCGGCGGCGAGATGAAGCTGTACATGAACGGCGAGGAACTCGCCGGGCGGTACACCGCGGCGAACCCGTGGGGTGGGGGCGCGACGAGCGACACCACGCCCGCGGGCATCAAGATCGGCGGCAGCTTCCCGCAGAACACGCGCGAGGCCAACCCGTTCCACGGCCGCATGGACGACGTGATGCTGCTCGACACGGTGCCGACCGCCGAGCAGATCGCGGCGCAGTACGCGCTCTACGCGGTTCCGCCCGTCGAGCCGCCGGCCCCGGCCGCCTGCACGCCCGACGGGCAGGTGATCACCGACGTGATGGGTGAGGAGAACTGGGCACCGCGCACGCCGGCGAAGTGGGACTTCCCCGGCGATCAGATCGTGCTCACCGAGGCGGGCACGAACCCGAACGACGGCATCCGTCGTCCCTTCGAGTACGCCGTGCTGAACGAGGGTCCCGAGCTCGGGTCGTTCGATCTCTCGGCCCAGGTGCGCATCGATGAGAAGGCGTCGGTCAACAACCGCGACGTCATCATCGTGTTCGGGTGGAAGTCCGACACCGAGTACTCGTACGTGCACCTGTCGAAGGACAACACGATCTACCCGCACAACGGCATCTTCACCGTGAACAACGCCGACCGCGTGCGGGTCGACGATCAGTGGGACGGCACGGTCGGCGCCCCGCCGGCGATCACCGACGAGGAGTGGCACGACGTGCGTGTGGTGCGCTGCGACACGGGTGAGGTGGCCGTCTATCTCGACGGACTCGACACCCCGCTGCTCACCGCGACCGACACCACGTTCCCCGAGGGGCGGGTGGGCTTCGGCTCGTTCGACAACTTCGGGCGCCTGCGCGACCTGACGGTCACGGCGGCTGCGACCGACGCCACGGCTCCGGCCGTGACGGTCAAGACGGATGCCGGGGCGACGGTGGGCCGTGACGGCGTCTACTCGAAGGTCTCGTTCAAGCTGCACGACGAGGGGCTGGTCGCAGGCCTCGCGCTCAACGGCGTCGAGAAGGACGTGACGGATGCCGTCTGGTCCGACCTCAATGGTGTGAAGCCCGGGGTTTTCGGCGCGGTGGAGGGCGCGAACACCCTGGTCGTGCGCGACGCGGCGGGCAACGAGACGACGGTGACCTTCACGCTCGACGTCACGCCGCCCACCGTCACGGCCAAGCCCGAGTCGAAGGGCGCGGGCCAGGAGCGGGCGTACAAAGTGGTGTCGTTCAAGCTGTACGACGCGCTGAAGGTCGACCGCGTGGTGCTGAACGGTGTGACGACCGACCTGACCGACAACGCGTGGTCGGATCTGAACGCGGTGAAGGCCGGGCGCTTCGGTGCCGTCGCCGGGGAGAACACCCTCGTCGTGCTCGACGTGGCCGGCAACGCGACGGAGGTGAGGTTCACGCTCGTGCCGTGATCCTGCGGCGAGACCCATCACCACCGCCGAGACCCATCACCCCACACGTCGGGGGTGGTGGGTCTCGGCGCGCATCAGGCGACGTCGAGGATCCCGCGCTCCAGCGCCTCACGGGCGACGACGCGGTAGCCCTGCTCCGCGAAGAAAACCGTCATCCGATCGTCCTCGACGCTGACGACCGTGCCGACGCCCCACTCGCGGTGCTGCACGGCGTCGTCGGGGCGGATGTCGCCGGCATCCCGGTCGTTCCTCGCATCCCCCGATGTCGATCGGGGAGAGGAGCTCGTCTCTCCCGCGTCGCAGCGGTCGCACGCCCCGCACGCCTCCGGGGCCTCGACACCGAAGTACTCCAGCAGGGCGATGCGGCGGCAGCGCACCGCCTCGGCGTAGCCGCGCATGATCGCGATGCGCGATTCGCGGATCCGTCTCTGCGCCTCCTCGTGCTCGCGCACGGCCGTCACGATCGCGGCGGGCGTGCGGCGATCCGCCGCGGTGAATCCCTGCGCAGCGGATGCCGCGGCACCGATCTCGACGAGCGATCCGAGCACGCGTCCGGCTGCCCGCGCCGTCAGGCCCGCCTCATCGCCGATCGCCGTGGTGCGCGCGGGTCCGTCGGCACGCCGAAGGGCGGCCCAGACCGCTCTCACCTCGGCGGGTCGGGTGCGTCCCCCGGCGAAGAACGACCGCACGGAGAAGTCCTCGGGACGGTAGTGCAGCACGGCGTGCGCCGGCTCTCCATCGCGCGCGGCCCGGCCGATCTCCTGGGCGTAGGAGTCCAGCGACTCGGTGACGTCGGCGTGCACGACGCGGCGCACGTCGGGCTTGTCGATCCCCATGCCGAAGGCCGACGTGGCGACCACGACGTCGAGCCGCCCGGCGCTCCACGCGGCGTGCACCGCCTCCCGATCCCGCGCGGACATGCCGCCGTGGTACGCCGCGGCCCGCCGTCCGCGCTCGGTCAACGCCTCGGTGTACTCGCGCGTCTCCTTATGGGTCGCGACGTAGACGAGCGTGGCACCGGCCTCGTCCGCGGCATCGTCGACGACGGCTCGGCGCTTCTGCGCGTCGTCCTCGTAGCGGCGCACCGCGAGATGGATCTCGGGGCGGTCCATTCCGCGGATCTCGAGGTGCGGATCGCGCATGCCCAGACGCTCGACGATGTCGTCGCGCACGGGCGAGGAGGCGGTAGCGGTGAGGGCGAGCACCGGCGGATGCCCGAGGGCGTCGACCATGTCGCCGATGCGCGCGTAGTCGGGTCAGAAGTCGTGCCCCCACGCCGACACGCAGTGGGCCTCGTCGACGACGACCAGCCCCACGCTGGCGGCGAGGAGACGGTCGCGCACCTCGGATCGGGCGAGCTGCTCGGGCGCGAGGAACAGGTACACCGGCTCACCGCTCTCCACCGCCGCCCAGGCCTCGCGCACGGCCCGGGCCGAGGTGCGCGAGTTGATCGCGACGGCGGCCGGGGCATCCGGGGCGTGGTCGATCGATGCGACCTGGTCGCGCTGCAAGGCGAGAAGAGGAGAGATCACCAGTGTGACGCCCCCGAGCTCGAGTCCGGCGATCTGGTAGACCGCCGACTTGCCGGCGCCGGTCGGGAAAACGACGAGCGTGTCGCGTCCGCCGACGACGGCCTGGATGGCCTCGGCCTGACCCGGCAGGAGGGCGGACCAACCGAACGCCTCGCGGGCGGTCTGCCGTGTCTCGGCGAGGGTGAGGGTGCAGCTCACGGGTGGGATCCTCCGTTCGTGGCTGGCAGGGCGCCCGCGGTTTCGGGCGAGGGACGGCGCGCCAGTCGCACGCGGGCCAGCAGGACCCCGGCGAGGATGCCGCCGAGCCCGCCGAACACCATGTCGCCGATCGTGTCCTGGTAGGTCACGAAGATCTCGTCGCTCAGGAACGCCCAGCCGAGCCACTCGATCATCTCCCACACCGCGCTGATCGCGAGGGCGATGAGGGGGAGCAGCACGAGCGGCGTGCGCGGTCGGGCACCGGTGTCGAGGGTGAGGGCCACGACGCCGCAGCGCTCGAGCACGACGGCGGCGATGACCGCGAGCACCCCCGTGCACACGCCGTGCAGCAGCAGATCCCACCCGGTGATCGTCCGGTAGAGGTCGAAGACGTTGCTCCAGGCCGCGACGAGCACGGTGGCGCACGCGACGACGTCGAACCACGCTCGCAGTCCCAGCATCCGCGGCAGCATGAGCGCGGGCAGCGCGAGGGCGGCGATGCCCGCATCGGTGGGCTTCAGCCACACCGCCGCGGCGATCACCGCCAGCACCCCCACGACGCGCAGGCCGTCGGCCGCCCATTCCGCCGCGGTGCGCGGCGGGCGCAGGAAGTCTTCCTTCATCGTGTCGTTCTCCTCGCACTGCTCGCGTCGACGGCGCCGACGCGGATCACCGCCTGCACCGCGAGGTGGTCGGACGGATGCACCCCGTCGAAGGTGCGCGCATTCGCCCCCACCGCGCGCACCTGCACGCCGGGAGTGACCGCGATCGCGTCGATGCGGCGGTCCCCGACCCGGGGGCGTCGGTAATGCGTGTAGGTCCCCCAGTGCGGGGAGAGGTGCACGTCGGCGACGGCCCGGGCATCGGTCAGCCGTTCTCCGTCGAACAGCGCGCGCACCGAGGCCGAGCGGACATCGGCGTTGAGATCGCCCGTCACGACGGCGGGGATGCCCCGCTCCCGGACGAATGCGGCGATGTCCGCGGCCGATCGGCGCCGCGATCGCCGCGAGAACGGGTCGAGGTGCGTGTTCACGGCGAGCAGGCGCGCTCCGGTCGAGCGGTCGACGAACTCGGCCCACACGGCGATGCGCGGGATGGCGTTGCCCCACCCGGTCGAACCCGGCACGTCGGGGCGGTCGGACAGCGCCCGCTGGCCGCCGTCGACGAGCTGCAGGCGCGTGCCGTCGTAGAGCAGCGGCGTGCCCTCTCCCGTTCCCCCGCGCCCGCGTCCGCGTCCCAGCGACCGGTAGCCGTCGCCGAGCGCTCTCCGGATCGACGGCATCACGCGGGGCAGCGCCTCCTGCACCCCCAGCAGCGTCGGGCGCTCCGAGGTGAGGAGCGCATGCACGGCGGGAGCACGCGTGCTCCAGCGATCGGCGCGCGCGATCAGCGGCCCCTCCATCGCGCGGCGCACGTTGAGCGTCATCACGTGCAGCTCCGGCGGGGCGGTCGGGCCGATGAGCGTCGCGTCGGCGTTCATCGGCGGCTCCCGCGGGGCGACGACGTGCGTCGGCGGGTGCGATGGGCGAGCATCCGTGCCCACCGCAGCGGCGGGAAGTCGTGCGGCCAGTGCACGAGCACGCTGCGCATGCCGCGGTGCACGCGCCGGCCGAAGTGGCCGCCGGTGAACGGGCGCATCGACATGCCCATCGACAGTCCGGGGAGCGCGCGGATGCGGTGTCTCTCGCCGAGGTGGAAGGCGAGGTCGAGGTCATCGTGCACCTCGGGGTCCTGGCGGTGCACCTCGTCGCGCACCGCGAGCCAGGCGTCGCGGCGGAATGCGAGGTTCGAACCGAACAGGGGGCGGTGTCCGAGCGCCAGCCCGGTCACGGCCGCGTAGGCGCCGAGGTACAGCGCGGCCAGGGGAGCGCGGAGAGCGCTCGGGCCGTCGGTGAAGTGCGCCCGACCGGTGAACGCGGCGACGTCGTGCGCGGCGGCGAAAGCGCGCGAGACCTCGTCCACCCATCCCGCGCCCGGGACGCAGTCGGCATCCAGGCGAAGGATCAGATCGCCGTGCGCCGCATCGTACCCGGCGGCCGCGGCGGCGCCGATGCCGGGGTCGGCGCAGGTGATCACGCGGGCACCGGCCGCGCGGGCGACGACGGCGGATGCGTCGCTGGATGCGTTGTCGACCACGACGATCTCGTCCGCCGGCGTCGTCTGACCGGCGAGCGCGGCGAGGCAGAGGGCGAGGAGATCCGCGTCGTCCTTAACCGGGATCACGATCGAGGTGGTCAGCGTGCGCGGCGGTTGCATCGGTTCCCGTCTCCCGTGGTGCCGATCGTCGTCGAGATCCTCGGCGTGATCGTCTCGTCCCACGGTAGGCGGGCGGCGCGGAGTGGCGCATCGGGTTGACGCCCGCCGATCCCGCCGCTATCGGGCACCGCCATCGGGAACCGCCATCGGGAATACGGAAGGACCGACGCCTCTTGACTCCCGGTGTGAGTCTTTTCGATCCCGCCGTCTTCGGTGCCCTGAACCTGTCCAACCGCGTCGTCATGGCGCCGCTGACCCGCACGCGCGCAGACGACGCCGGCGTGCCCACCGACACGATGGTGGAGTACTACCGCCAGCGCGCGGGCCAGGGCCTGATCATCAGTGAGGGTGTGTGGCCCGCGGCCGAGGGCAAGTCGTACCCCGGTCAGCCGGGCATCGTCACCCCCGCCCAGATCGAGGGCTGGCGTCGGGTCGCCGACGCCGTGCACGCGGCCGGGGGGACGATCGTCATGCAGCTCATGCACGGAGGACGCGTCTCGCACCCGCTCATCTCGGGCGAGGACCGTGTCGTCGGCCCCAGTGCACTCGCCGCTCCGGGCCAGACCCGCACGCCCGAGGGCAAGGTCGACCTGCCCGTCGCGCACGCGCTGACCCTCGACGAGATCCCCGTGGTGATCGAGCAGTTCGCCCAGGCGGCGCGCAACGCGATCGCGGCCGGCTTCGACGGGGTCGAGGTGCACGGCGCCAACGGCTACCTCGTGCACGAGTTCCTCTCGCCGGTGTCGAACGTCCGCGACGACTCCTACGGTGGATCCCCCGAGAACCGTGCGCGCTTCGCCGTCGAGGTGACCCGCGCCGTCGCGGCGGCGGTGGGCGCGGAGCGCACCGGCATCCGTCTCTCTCCCCAGCACAACATCCAGGGCGTGCTCGAAGAGGACGATGCCGACGTGCGGGCGACCTACACCGCCGTCGCGAACGGTCTCGCCGCCCTCGGACTCGCGTTCGTCGACGTGCTCAACGCCGACCCGCGCGCCGATCTGGTGCAGGCGATCCGGGCGGCGTCGAAGGCCCCGCTCATCGTCAACTCCGGTTTCGCGACCCCGACCACCCGTGAGGAGGCCGTGGAGCTCGTCGACGAGGGTTGGGCGGATGCCGTCGCCGCCGGGCGCCCCGTGATCGCCAACCCCGACCTCGTCGAGCGTTGGCGCACGCGGGCCGAGCTCAACGAGCCCCGTCCCGAGCTGTTCTACGGTTCGACCGCGGAGGGCTACACCGACTACCCGTCGCTCGAGGAGTCGCGCTCGGAGGCCTGACGCGCGCACGTCGAGGCCCGGCGGCATCCGCTCGCTGTTTCGAGGCCCGACGGCATCCGCTCGCTGTTTCTTGACCCGACGGCATCCGGAAATGCATCGATCGGTGCGAAACGTCGATTCTGGGGACTGGAAGTCGACATTTCGCACCGATCGATGCGCTCGCAAGAGGGCGCGCGAGGGGTGGGGAGACCGTCAGACGATCGCCGCGCGCAGCGCTGCCGCCGCGTCGCCGACGTTGTCGGCGCTGTAGATCGCGCTGCCGGCGACGGCGACCTGCGCGCCGGATGCCTGCACCGCGGCGATGCTCGACGCATTCACGCCACCCGCGACCGAGAACGCGACGCCGGATGCCGCGCCGTCGGTGAGGAGGCTGTCGAGGGAGTAGCCCTCCTGCGCCTGCTCGTCGAGGCCGGCGTGCATCTCGACGAACTCCGCGCCGAGGCCGATGACCTGCTGGGCGCGGGCGGCCTTGTCGGCGACGCCGATCAGGTCGACGACGATGCCCTTGCCGTGCTTCTTCGCGGCCTTGACGGCACCGGCGATGGTGCTGTCGTCGGCGGCGCCGAGCACGGTCACGAGGTCGGCGCCCGCGCCGAAAGCGATGTCGGCCTCGAGCTCACCGGCATCCATCGTCTTGAGGTCGGCGAAGATCACCTTGTCGGGGTGCGCCTCCTTGAGCGCGGTGATCGCCGACAGGCCCTCGCTCTTGATGAGGGGCGTGCCGAGCTCGAGGATGTCGACGTGCGCCGCGGCGGCCGCGGCCAGCTCCAGGGCCTTCTCGGTGCTGAGGGTGTCGATGGCGAACTGCAGCTTCATGGGTGTTCCGTTCTTCTGGGGATGGTTCGAGGGGTGAGGGGCGGTGCGGGTCACTCGAGGTTCGCGTGCCGCGGCCACAGCTCGTCGGCGCTCGATCCCTGGCGCTGCCAGAGCGCGTGGAAGAGCCCGTCGCCGATCACGACGACGATCTGCTCGAACAGGCCGCCCGCGTACTGAGCGGATGCCTCGGCGCTGCGGTCGAGCTTCTGAGCCGCGGGCACCCGCACGCGCACGTCGGCGAGGTCGGAGAGGGGCGACGACTCGGCGGTGGTGATCACGCCGACGCGTGCGCCGATCTCGGAGGCGCGGGTGGCCGCGCGCACGATGGATTCCGTGGTGCCCGAGCCGCTCGCGGTGAGCAGCACGTCGCCCGCCGCGATGGCGGGAGTGGTGGTGTCGCCCACCACGTGCACCTCGAGGCCCAGGTGCATGAGGCGCATCGCCGTCATGCGCAGCGCGAGTCCCGAGCGGCCCGCGCCCATCACGAAGACGCGGTCGGCGTCGGTGAGGAGGGCGGCGAGGTCGTCGAGCTGTCGTGCGTTCGCGACGCTTGTGCGCTCGGCGGCGTGCAGGAGCTCGTTGGCGACGAGGGAGATCGCCGCTCCCGGGGAGATGGTGGCGGTGAGGGGCATGTACCCAGCCTCGCCAGCATCCGACCGTGGGGCGCTCCTGCCTCGGGACCGTTCCCCCTACCCGAAAGGAGGGGGCGGGATAGAGTGGGTGCCCATGAGCGCCACCGACCGCACCGACCGCACCGCGCAGACCACGTCGCGCCGCCTGACCGCCGACCACTCCCGCGCGCTCGCCGAGCAGCGCGACCGGTACGCGCTCACGCTCGAGTCCCTTCTCGCGACGCTGCGCTCGACCCGCCTCGACGACCGGGCGGCGCGCACGATCGCGGTCGACGTCGCCGCCGGTGCCCTCGTGGGGCTGCGCACCCTGAACGACGAGCAGGGGGCGGGCCTCGAGCCGGTCACCGGGGCGTTCGAACGGCTGCGCGGAGACCTGCGCCCACTCGTGCGGTACAGCGAGCTCGACGTGCAGTTCGTCGAACCGCCCGCCAACGGGCGTGCTCTCCCCGGCGACATCGCGCACTCCGCACGAGCCATCGTGCGCAGCACCGTGCTGGCGATCGTCGACCGCGGCGACACCCGGCGCGTGCGCATCCAGTGGGACTGCGACGGCCTCAACCTGCTCATCGGCATCCGCGACGACGGCCGCGGCGACCTCACCACCCACGACGACACGCTGCGCTCGATCGGGGAGCAGGTGTCGGCCCTCGCCGGGGACTTCTCGGTGTCGGCCACGCCGGGCTGGGGGTCGGAGGTCGGCATCCGCCTGCCCCTCGACCCACCCGCGGATGCCGGCGACCTGCCCGCCGCGATCGACGCCAGTCCTCGCGAGCGCGACGTTCTGCGGCTGATCGCCGCCGGTCGACGCAACCGGGAGATCGCGCACACGCTCAGCGTCAGCGAGAACACCGTGAAGTTCCACGTCTCGAACCTGCTGCGCAAGTCCGGGGCCACGTCGCGGGTCGAGCTCGCGGCGCTCGCGCGCGGCTGACCACCCGTTCGGAGGGGCGGACCCGTGCGAACGGGTGGGCGCGTCGGATCCGCGGGATGCCGTGGCCGCGCCGCCACCCCTTGACTCCGCCGCTCAGCGATCTAGCCTGGCTGGCATGTGCCGCAACATCATCCCCCTGAACAACCTCGAGCCCCCGGCATCCGACGACGAATGCCACGACGCCGCTCTGCAGTTCGTGCGCAAGATCTCGGGGACGAACGCTCCGTCGCGAGCCAACCAGGAGGTGTTCGACCGGGCGATCGCCGAGATCGAGCGGTCGGTGCGGAGTCTGCTCGACGGACTCGTCACCTCGGCGCCGCCGAAGAACCGTCAGGAGCAGGCCGCCAAGCGCCAGGCGCGCTCGGCGGAGCGCTACGAGGCGATCCGGGTGTTCCAGGACGCGAAGCGCGCCGCGCGCGCCGCCGAGGCCTGACCCGTCGTGCATCGATCGGTGCGAAACGTCGGCGAAGAGGCGCCATGACCGACATTTCGCACCGATCGATGCACTCGGGGAGGGGTCGCTCGGGGAGGGCTCACGCGGGAGGGGTCGCTCGGGGAGGGCTCACTCGGCGTCGGGCTGCGGCATCCGTCGCGTCGAGCCCTCGCGCAGCCGCCGCCGGATGCGCACGGCGATGAAGATCAGCACCAGCAGCGCGATCGCCCCGACCGCGATGTTCGAGATGAGCCCGCTCCACTCCTCGAGCACCGGCTTGATGGCCGGGCCGAACGCGAAGCCGAGACCGATCCAGATCGCGTTCCAGATGCCCGAGCCGATCAGCGTGTAGAGCGTGAACTTCCACAGCGGCATGCGCTCGATGCCCGCGGGGATCGAGATGAACGACCGCACGAGCGGTACGCAGCGTCCGAAGAGCACCGCCCCGCCGCCCCAGCGGGCGAAGAACGCCTCGGCCTTATCGAAGTCCTCGTAGTCGAGCAGGGGGATGCGCCCGACGATCCGACGCGTGCGGTCGCGCCCGACCGCGGCGCCGATCGCGTACCAGATCAGTGCGCCGACGAGCACGCCGAGAGTGGCCGCCGCCCACGCGCCCCACGCGCTCATCCGGCCCTCGTAGGCGAGGAACCCGGCGACCGGCAGGATCGCCTCCGAGGGGATCGGCGGCACGAACGTCTCGATGAGGATCGCGATGCCGACGCCCACCTCCCCGAGCGATTCGATGAGGCTCAGCACCCACCCGACGAAACCGTCGTAGGCGGGGGCGGATGCTTCCAGGGCGGGGGCGATGCGGCTCATCGTGTCCTCAGGTGTCGGGGATCGCGGTGGTCGTACCCGTCGACGCTATCCCGTGCACCTGAGTCCCGGCTCAGCGTCTGCCCCGGCTCAGCGTCCGCCCCGGCTCAGCGTCCGTCCCGGCTCAGCGTCCGCCCCGGCTCAGCGTCCGAGCTGGAACAGCTCGATCAGCTCCTGACGGCTCGAGACCTCGAGCTTGCGGAACGCGCCGCGCAGCTGCGACTTGACCGTGTTGACGCTCACGTGCTGCTTCGCGGCGATCTCGGTGTTCGAGAGCCCGGCCAGGGCCGACGCCACGACCGCGGCTTCACGGCGGGTGAGGGCCTCGGTCCCGGCGACGGCCGTCGTCTCCGACAGCCCGCGCAGGAGGTCGGCGATCCCGGGCTCGCCGCGCTCCTCGATCAGGTCGGCGAGCGTCCGGCGTGCGGCGGTCGACGCCGAAGGGAAGGCGGAGTAGAGGCCGTTCCAGGTGGCGAGCGCCGCGGCGCGCTGCAACAGGTCGTCGCGCTGCGAGGGCGAGCCCGTCTCGGCGGCGATGACGAGGGCCGGGATGATCACGCGAGGTCGAGCGCTCGACGCCTGCAGGAGAGGAGCGATCAGGCGGCGTGCGGCGGCGGGCTGTTCGCGCTGCAGCAGACGGCGCGCGAGCAGAGCAGTACCGGTCTGCGCCACGACGCTAGCATCGGCATCGGGCGCGGTGCTCCCGAGTTCTCGGGCCGCGCGGTCGGGCTGGTGCAGCAGCAGAAGCAGCAGATAGCGCACCATGGCCGTGTACTCGGCGTTCACGGGAACCTGGGCGTACTCCGGGGCGAGGCCCGAGACGAAGGAGTCGAACTCAGACAGCAGCACCTGGGCCTCGTCGCGCCGATCCGGCGGGGTGCTGTAGGCGCGCAGCGCGAAGTACGGGCCCCAGAAATCGAGCGACAGCGTGATGTCGATCCCGTCGAGGATGCCGCGCGCGGCGTCCATCTCGAGGCGGTCCATGTGCAGCACGGCATCGGCCATGCGGCCGGCGGCCGGGGCATCCGCGGCCCACCAGGCATCGGCCGGAACCTCCGGAAGCCGGCCGAGCCAGCGAGCCGCGTCGCGCCCGCGACCGTGCAGCGCGTGGATGAGGGCGCTGGCGCCCCCGGACGTGGTGCGCACGAGACGGTTGTCGACCGACTCGGCCCAGTCGTAGCTGCGCGCGAACTGCTCGAGCGCATCGTCGAACCGACTGGCGAGGAAGTATGTCACGGCCCAGTGGTAGTGGAGCTCGGGAAGGGCGTTCGCGAAGGTGGGCACCATCTCGACGGGGACGGCGCGCAGGGTCTCCACGGCCTGGTCGGCGGACGCGGCGGCGTCGGCCAGGCGTCCGTCGCCGCGCGCGGTCGCGATGCGGCCGGTGAGGGCCGCGAGCCGGTCGAGCGGCGGTGCATCCGGGTCGTCCGAGAGGATGTCGGGGTAGGCCCGCCGCTCGGGAAGTCGGTTCGACCGTCGGCGCAGGTGCTCCTCGGCGAAGCGCAGGCGCGGATGCGCCTCGAGAACGGCCGGGGGCAGGGACTCGATCGTGCGGATCAGCAGCTGCGGATGGTCCTGATAGAGGTCGCTCCAGCGAGAGCCCAGGATGCCGATCACCCCGGTCCAGTCGCCGCCTTCCCGTGCGGAGGCGAGCGACTGTTCGAGCTCTTCGGCGGCTCCTGCGGTCATCGGATCGATCTCTCCCTCGTCGTTCCCCTCGACCGTCCCAGTCTGGCAGAAGCGACGCGCGGTGATTGCGCAACCATCGCGCGTCGCGCTAAGCCCTCACGGTGGGAATCGCAACCCCCTCGGCGCCGGCATCCGGTCGTCGCAGGATGACGGTGACGTCGCGCGAATCGTGGCGCAGAAGGGACACTCTCATGACCGACACCACACCCGTCCAGCGGGTCGCCGAGCTCCTCAAGGACTTCCGCTTCGCGATGTTCACCACGCGCAACGCCGAGGGGCGACTCGTCTCGCATCCGCTCACCGTGCAGGAGGCCGAGTTCGACGGCGACCTGTGGTTCCTCGTGTCGAAGAGCGCCACGCTCGTGCTCGACGCGCAGGCCGACGAACGGGTGGGCGTCTCGCTCAGCTCGAACGACTCGTGGGTGTCGCTCTCGGGCACCGCGGAGCTGGTCGACGACCCGGCGAAGGTGCGCGAGCTCTGGAGCCCCACGGTCGAAGCCTGGTTCACGAACGGGCCGGACGACCCCGAGGTGGGCCTGCTGAAGTTCACTGCCGAATCCGCCGAGTACTGGGACAGCCCGGGCGGGAAGATCGCCTCGCTGTTCAGCTTCGTGAAGTCCAAGATCACCGGCGAGCCCTACGAGGGCGAGAACGAGACGGTCGAGCTGCCGCAGCGTTGAGTGCGGGGCATCCGTCATGCTGGTGAGGACGGATGCCTCGGCGATCGGGTCGTCCGCAGAGAGGACGGTGCCCGTGTCGGTGCTGGCTGGTCGTGTCTTCCTCGCGATCACGGGGGCGGTGTGCGTCGCCGCGCTCGTCGGGGCAGGTGTGGCGTGGCGGAGCACGGGATCGGATGCCGGTGGGCTGGGCATCCTTCTGGCGATCGGCGGCATCGCCGCCGTGCTGTGGGTCGTCGGTGCCGTCCTCACCGTGCGCTTCGTCGAGGCGACGGTCGATGCGCACGGCCTCGTGATCCGGCGGGTGTGGGGTCGTCGCAGGGTCGTGGAGATCACGGACGTGGACGAGGTCGTGGTGCTGGCCGACCTGATCCTGCCGTCACGCGTGGCGACGGCGCCGAACCCACGGGTCGTCCTGCGGAGGGAGGGTGCGGTGGTCGCGACGTTCACCCCGCGTGATGCGGCCGTCGTCGCAGACCTCGCGAGGTGCGGATGGGCTCCCGTCACGATCGTGGATCCGCTCACCCCATCCGAGGCGACGCGTCGTTATCCGGGCTCGGTCGGGCGCGGCGAGAGGTTCTCGCACGTCCTCCCCCTCGGCGCGGTCGTCGTCGGCGCGGCCGTCGCGATCGGAGTCGTCATCGTCGCCGTCGGGCGCTGACGGTCGTCGCGATCGGTGGGCGAGAGCTCCGGCATAGGCTGTCGGCGTGAGCGACGCACTCGACGACGGACCGTTCTTCCACGGCACGAAGGCCGATCTGCGGCCGGGCGATCTGCTGACCGCGGGGTTCCCCTCGAATTATCGCCCCGAGATCGTCATGAACCACATCTACTTCACGGCGATGCCGAACGGCGCGGGTCTTGCAGCCGAGCTCGCTCCCGGCGACCGTGCTCCCCGTGTGTACGAGGTCGAGCCGACCGGGGAGTTCGAGAACGACCCCAACGTCACCGACAAGAAGTTCCCGGGCAACCCCACCCGCTCCTATCGAAGCGCCGCCCCGCTGCGGGTCGTGCGCGAAGTCGACGACTGGGTGCGGTCGGCGCCCGAGGCGCTCGCCGAGTGGCGGCGCAAGCTCGCGGCGCTGCAGGGCGACGAGCGCGCCGAGATCATCAACTGATCTCAGAGATCCCAGTCGGCGATCGGGTGCACGGGAGCCTCCTCCACGAGCGCGACCGAGCTCACGTGCTCGACCGAGATGACGACGCGAGCGCCCGGCGAGACGAGCACGCTCACCAGCCCGTTGCGGTCGGAGATGTCGACGAACGTGGGCTCCGATCGGGCGGCGGCTTCGATACGCCCCATGAGTTCCAACAGGTCGCGGTCGCCGTCCAGGAGGAACTCGCGGCCATCGATGTCGATGCGTGCTCTCGTGTTCGTCCTCGGCTCGTCCATGCGCTCGACGGTAGACCCGATCCCGGCCGATCCTGAGGGGGTTGCGCGACTCGGATGCCGTTGGTAGCCGTCGCTCCGGCCGACGTCGTGCGACCGCGACTATGGTTTCGACCATGGGTTCATTGCACTACGGCGGCTCCGATTCCCCGATCCGCATCGAGGACCGCGCGCTCGCGCACCTCAAGGTGGCGATCGCCACGAAGCTGCGCCGCAACGAGAGCTTCACGCTGTCGTGGCGGCACAGCGACGGCGACGAGAACGGGCGGTCGACGATCTGGCTGCACCCCTCGATTCCGCTGCGCTTCACGTTCGACGACCCCGAGGCGCCGCAGCTGAACCTGAAGTGGATCGAGCAGCTGATGATGTCGGCGAACTCCTCGGGCGGCATCAGCCTCGTCGACGAGATGCTCGAGACGCTCGAGACGCCCGAGACGCCCGAGACGCCGCAGAACTGAGAGACGCTCGCGGGCGGGGGCCGCTCAGCGACGTACCGGGTCGCCCCCGCCGTCGAGGAATCGCGCGAGGTCGCGCATCGTGGGAGCGGCCTCCCAGTCGCCCGGCACGAGGCAGGCGATCGCACCGCAGGCGTTGGCGCGCCGGAGGCTGTCGGCGATGCCCTGCCCCTCGAGTCGCGCGCTGAGGTAGCCCGCCACGAACGCGTCACCCGCGCCGACCGTGTCGACCACGTCGATCGCGAAGCCGGGAGCGGCGGTGACGCCGTCGGGCGTGATGACGGTCGCCCCGTCGGGGCCCTGCTTCACCACGACCTGACCGACGCCCGCGGCGTGCAGCAGCGCCGCCGCGTCGGTCGCGGATGCCCCGGGGTACAGCACCGCGAACTCCTCGGCACCGCCGAACACGAGATCGGCGCGCTCCGCGAGCTCCCGCAGGATGGGCCCGGCGACGGCGACCGGGGCCAGCGCCGAGCGGTAGTTGATGTCGACGCTCACCGTCACCCCGGCGGCCGTCGCGCGGTCGACAGCGACCAGCAGCGTCTCGCGCGCCGAGGTCGACAGCAGCGGCGTGATGCCGGTGACGTGCAGGATCGCCGCGCGCTCGATCCACTCCGCGGGGAGGTCGTCGGGCCGCAGCCGAGATCCGGCCGAGCCCGCGCGGTAGTAGTGCACGGCGGTGGATGCCGCGAACGGCCGTTCCTTCACCATGAGCCCGGTCGGGGCATCCGCATCGACGATGCCGTGCACGTCGACGCCCTCGGCGCGGATCTCGCGCAGCACCCGCTCGCCGAGCGAGTCGTCGCCGACCCGGCCGAGCCACGAGACGGATGCCCCGAGTCGGCGCATCCCGATGGCCACGTTGCTCTCGGCCCCTCCCACACCGAGCGCCATCGCGCTCGCGTGCCGGAGGGAGCCGATCTCGGTGGTGCGCATCAGCGCCATGCTCTCGCCGAGAGTGATCACCCCGCCGGGCGTGATCATCCCGCGATCGTCACCCGTCATGAACGCGTCACCAGTCGTGGACGGTGCCGTCGAGCAGACGGTTCACCGGCAGGTACGCCTTGGTGTACTCGTGGCCCGCCGCGGCATCCTCGTCGAGCTCGACGCCCAGGCCGGGGTTGTCGCCCGGGTGCAGGAAGCCCTTGTCGAAGGTGAACGAGGTCTGGAACACCTCGAGCGTCTGGGCGTTGTGCGGCATGTACTCCTGGATCCCGAAGTTGTGGATCGCCAGGTCGAGGTGCAGCGCTGCGGCCATGCCGACCGGCGAGATGTCGGTCGGGCCGTGGATGCCGGACTTGATGCCGTAGATCGCCGCGAAGTCGAGGAGCTTCTTCATGGCGGTGATGCCGCCGGTGTGGGTGACGGCCGAGCGCACGTAGTCGATCAGACGCTCGGTGATGAGCGTCTGGTAGTCGTAAACCGAGTTGAAGACCTCGCCGATCGCGAGCGGCGTCGTGGAGTGCTGGCGCACCAGGCGCAGCGCCGTCTGGTCCTCGCCGGGGGTGCAGTCCTCGAGCCAGAACAGGTCGTAGGGCTCGATGTCCTTCGCGAAGCGCGCCGCCTCGATCGGGGTCATGCGGTGGTGCCCGTCGTGCAGGATGCGCAGGTCGGAGCCGAAGTCCTCGCGGATGCTGGCGAAGACGCCGGGCATGTGGTTCAGGTAGTTGCGGGTGTCCCACCGCTCTTCGCTGGGGCGGTCGCCCGAGCGCTTGGCGGGCTCGTAGTCGTAGCGCACGCCCGGGCCCGACGACGAGACGCCGTAGATCTGGCCGAGACCGGGCACACCGGTCTGCACGCGCACGGCCGTGTAGCCGAGCTCCTCGTAACCGGTGATCGCGTTCTTGAGGGCGGCGTAGTCGGTGCCGGAGGCGTGGGCGTAGACGCGCACGCCCTCGCGGCTGGCTCCGCCGAGCAGCTGGTACAGGGGCATGCCGGCCTTCTTGGCCTTGATGTCCCACAGGGCCATGTCGACCGCGGCGATCGCCGCCATCGTGACCGGGCCGCGGCGCCAGTACGGGCCGCGGTAGAGGTACTGCCAGGTGTCCTCGATGCGATCCTCGTCGCGGCCGACGAGCATCGAGGCGACGTGGTCGGCGAGGTACGAGGCGACCGCGAGCTCACGCCCGTTGAGGGTCGCGTCACCGAGGCCGGTGATGCCGTCGGAGGTCGTGATCTTGAGCGTGACGAAGTTGCGTCCGGGGCTGGTGATGTTGACGTCGACGAGCTCGATGGTCATGGCGTTCTCGGTTCTCCTGGTGAAGCGGGGTGTCGTGCGGGGGCGTGATGGGTGTGGTGCGGGGTGCGGCCGAAGGTCTCGGCCGCACCCCGGGTCGTGGTGCGTGGTGCGATCAGATCGCGTCGCGCGGATCGGTCAGATCGCGACCGGCGACCTCGGGCATCCAGATCGACGCGACGAGCGCGCAGAGCGTGAAGAACACGAGCATGATGATGATCGGGATGAACGAACCGGTGACGGCCGAGACCCACGCGGCGGCGATGACGGGGCCGGCGCCGGTCGCGATGATCGCCGCGATCTCACGAGCCATCGCGGTGTAGGTGTAGCGGTTACGGGCTCCGAACAGCTCGGGGAGCGTGAGGTTCTCGAGCGAGGCGAAGCTCATCACCGCGAGGTTGTGCAGCACCACGTAGCCGATGAAGACCTGCGTGGTGTCCTTGCTGCTGATCATGAGCATCGTCGGAACGATGACGATCAGGGCGATGATCGCCCACACCATGTACATGCGCTTGCGGCCGAAGCGGTCACCGAGCCAGCCCGACAGCGGCACCGTGATGAAGGCGACGAGCGACGAGACGATCACGGCGTTGACGCCGATCGAGCGGTCGAGCAGCAGCACGACGGTGATGTAGCTGATGAGGTACGTCTGGATCATGCCGGAGTTGCCGGCCTGACCGAAGCGCAGCAGCAGGGCGATCGAGAAGGCCTTCCACGGCTTGCGCTGCATCGCCTCGAGCGTGCGGATGTCTCCGGTCTCGGTGGCGAGCTGGATCGTCTCCTCGCGGGACAGGGCCTTGCCGTCGACGACGTCGTCGCGCTCCTCGAAGACCGGGGTCTCCTTGAGGTTGAAGCGCACCCAGATGGCGAACAGCATGATGACGGCGCTGGCGATGAACGGGATGCGCCAGGCCCAGTCGATGACCTCGTCCTCGCTGTAGGCGACGAGCAGGATCGCCCAGATGCCCGACGCGAGCAGCGTGCCGCAGTTCGTGCCGAGGGCGACGAGCGAGGCGATGATGCCGCGGCGCTTGGCCGGGGCGTACTCGGCGAGCATGACGCCGGCGCCGGAGATCTCGGCTCCCGCACCGAAGCCCTGGGCGATGCGCAGGAGCACGAGCAGGATCGGTGCGAGCACGCCCACCTGCGAGTACGTCGGCAGGAAACCGATGAGCGTCGTCGCGAGACCCATGAGCAGGATCGTGTAGAAGAGCACCTTGGTGCGGCCGGTCTTGTCGCCGAGGCGGGCGAAGAAGAACGCGCCGACGGGGCGGGCGACGTAGCCGACGCCGTAGGTGGCCATCGCGGCGACGACCGCGACGGCGGGGTTCTCGGACGAGAAGAACAGATCGGCGAAGACGAGCGCGGCTGCCAGCGAGTACAGCTGGTAGTCCATGAACTCGAGCGCGGTGCCGAGCCACCCCGAGATGGCGGCGCGGACGAGGTCGCGCACCGACCTCTTCGCGGTGGGATCGGCGGCCGGGGCCGTCGTGGTGGCGTCTGACATGGGAGGTACTCCTTCGGACCAGAAAGGGGGGTGTCGGATGCGGCGGGGCCGCGGGTAACGGGAGAGAGCGCTAGAGGGCGAGCAGCACCTTCGCGGAGGCGGAGGAGTCGCGCGCGATCGTGAACGCGTTCACGGCATCGGATGCCGGGAGCACGTGCGAGATCACGGGGTCGAGAGCATCCGACTCCGCGAGCATGCGCACCGCGTCGTCGATCTCGGTCGAGAATCGGAACGCGCCGCGGATCGTGAGCTCCTTGGCGAGCAGCGGCGCGAGGTTCACGCCGATGTCGGAGTTCGGGAGCATGCCGACCTGCACGATCGTTCCGGTGCGACGGGTGGCGCGCACGGCCTGGGTGAGGGCGACGCCCACGCCCGAGCACTCGAAGACGATGTCGTACGACTCGTTCTCGATCGTGTCGCGGCCGACG
Source organism: Microbacterium galbinum (assembly GCF_023101185.1). Lineage (GTDB taxonomy): Bacteria > Actinomycetota > Actinomycetes > Actinomycetales > Microbacteriaceae > Microbacterium > Microbacterium galbinum. Next base: position 693,610 of record NZ_CP078077.1, on the reverse strand, counting down.
AGGGCGACCTCGGTCGCGCCGAGCGCCTGCGCGCGGTCGAGGGGCTCGGTGCGCACGTCGCTCGCGCCGACGACGCCGGCACCGGCGTGCACGGCCGCGGCGACCACCAGCAGCCCGATGGGCCCGGCGCCGATCACGAGCACGCGCTTGCCGCTGACATCGCCCGCGAGACCCACGGCGTGCAGCGCGACGGCCAGGGGCTCGGCGAGTGCGGCGCGCTCGAGCGGCAGGCCGTCGGGCAGCACGCGGATCATGTGCTCCTCGACGATCAGGTACTCGGACGCCCCGCCCTGACGGTGCGGGTTCGCCGCGGCGCTGCCGAGGTAGTCGCCGCCGGGGCGCAGGTGCGGGCGGTCCTCGAGGCCGGGGACGGATGCTCCGTAGCGGGCCGGGTGCACCGTCACCGGAGTGCCCGGAGCGAGGCGACCGGAGGAGTCGAGGTCGACGACGCCGGAGAGCTCGTGGCCGGGCACCAGGGGCTCGCGGATCGTGTACTCGCCGTTGGCGCCGTGGAAGTAGTAGTGCAGGTCGGATCCGCAGATGCCCACGAAGCCGACGCGCAGTCGCACCTCGCCCGCACCGGGCTCCGGGATCTCCCGGTCGTCCCAGCGGATGTCTTCCTTGCCGTGGATGACGAGCGACTTCATCGGCGGGCCTCCTTCGTGGCGTTCGTGGCGTTCGGATCGGTCGGGTCGTTCTCGAGCATGCCCTCTTCCGTGGCGGAGAGGGCGTCGGCGATCGCAGCGTCGACGCCGCTGCGGCGGATCGTGTCGACCAGTTCGCCGACGCGTGCGGCGAAGGCGTCCTGGTGGGCGAGCTCGCTGCCGAACAGACGGTGGTCGATGATCACGCGGCGCGCGAGGTCGACGCCGTCGCGTGCGCCCGACGCCAGCACGGCGAGGCGCTCGCGGGCGGGGTCGGTCATCGCGGCCGCGTGCACGCCGGGGTCGAAACCGCCGAGCGGGGCGTGGCACGACAGGTAGCCGGCGACCGTGAGGGCGATGAGGTGCGGCATCCGCCCCTGTCCGAGCGCGAGGAGCGCGGGCTCCGGGATGCGCTGGCGCAGCTTCACCGAGCCGTCCGATCCCACCTGGCGGGTCTGGTGCCCGAGGGCGCTGTTGCCCCAGCGCTCGAACAGCTCGGCCTCGTAGGCGCGGATGTCGACACCGGTGGGCACGTCGACCGACGGCTCGTATTCGTTGCGCATGACGCCGCGCGCGGCATCCGCGATCCGGTCGATGCCGATCGCCTCGGGGATCGTGCCGACCCCGCGAAGCGCGCCGAGGTAGGCGATGAGCGAGTGCGTGCCGTTGAGGAGGCGCACCTTCATCTGCTCGTAGCGGGCGACCTCCGAGGTGAAGACGGCGCCGCCGGCCTCCCAGGCCGGGCGTCCGCCGGCGAACGCGTCTTCGATGGCCCACATCGTGAACGGCTCGCCCGGCACCGGGATGGCGTCGACCGCGCCGAGGAGGCCGGTGACCTCGTCGCGCAGTCGGGCGGTGGTCGACGGCACGATGCGGTCGACCATGCTCGAGGGGAAGGTGACGGCACGGTCGAGGTAGTCGAGGACGTCGGATGCTTCGCCGCCGGGCAGAGCCTGCAGGAACTCGCGCACGAGCTTCTCGGTGTGCTTGCCGTTCGCGGCGAGGTTGTCGCAGCTGAGGATCGAGATCGGCTCGGCGCCGGCGCGGGCACGGGCCTGGAGTCCGCGGGCGAGCTGGCCGATCGTCGACCGCGGCGCGCCGCCCTGCAGGTCGGCGCGCACGGTCTCGTCGTCGAGGTCGAGGTGCTCGGTGGCGGGGGAGTAGCTGTAGCCGTTCTCGGTGACGGTGAGCGTGACGATGCGGATGCCGGCGTCGGCGATGTGGGCGACCACGCGCTCGGGCTCGTCGCCGGCGACGAAGGCGTCGGTGTGCACGCCGGGGATCGCGAGGCTGGTGCCGGCGGGGGAGATGGTGGCGACCGAGTAGAGGAGGTCCTGCGCGTGCATCGCGTCGACGACGGTGCGCGAGCGGGAGGCGGCGCCGATGATGCCCCAGTCCCCGCCGTCCTGGGCGATGGCGGCGGCGGTGTACATCGCCTGGTGCGCCCGGTGGAAGCTGCCGAGACCCAGGTGCAGGATGCCGGTGCCGGTGGGGGTGACCAGCGGAGCGGTGGCCGCGGGGGTGGCGCGGCTCAGGATCCGGAGATCGGCGTTGATCGTCATGTAAAGCAGTGTGTATGAGTTGTACAAACTTGTCAAGCCCGTTTCATGGTGGGGAACGTGCCATAGGATTGCGGCAACCGGAGGGGTGGACGTGGCAGCGACATTGACGGACGTGGCGAAGCGCGCAGGCGTATCGATCGCCACGGCATCACGCGCCTTCGGAGAACCCGACCGCCTCGCCCCCACCACCCGCGAGCGCGTGCTCGAAGCCGCCGCCGACCTGGGCTACGCGAACCCCCAGGCGGGCACCGCCACCCGCACCTTCGGCGTGATCGTGCCCGACGTCGCCAACCCCGTCTACGGCAAGCTCCTGAAGGCCATCCAGGGCCAGGCGTGGCACGGGCGCCATCGCATCGTGCTGTTCGATGCCGACGAGGACCTGCGCCGCGAGCGCGAGCAGATCGAGCAGGCCCGCAAGCTCGACGGCATCCTGCTCTGCTCTCCGCGCCTGCCCGATGCCGACGTCACGGCCCTCATCGGCGGCACCCCCTCGGTCGTCGTCAACCGACAGATCGACGGCATCCCCAGCGTGCTCATGGACGCCGAGCACGGCCCCGCGCAGGCGATCGAGCACCTCTTCGCGCTCGGGCACGAGCACATCGCCTACGCCTCCGGTCCCCGCGGTTCGTGGGCGGACGCCCGTCGATACGACACCATCGAGCGCGCGTGCGATCGCCACGGCATCCGTCTCACCCGGCTCAGCCACCACGAGGCGTCGATCCAGGGAGGCCGCGCCGCCGCCGCGCTCGCCGCGGCCAGCGGAGCGACCGCCGTCGTCGCCTACAACGACCTCGTCGCGATCGGCCTCGAGGCGGGGCTCCTCGACCTCGGACTCACCTGCCCCGACGACGTGAGCCTGGTCGGCATCGACGACATCGATCTCGCCGGCGCCGTGACCCCGGGCCTCACCACCGTGCAGATGCCGATCGAGCGCAGCGGCGCTCTCGGTGTCGACCTGCTGCTGCAGGCGATCGCGGGCGCCGTGGTCGGAGAGGCCGCGACGCTCAGCTCGCAGCTCATCGTGCGGGCCTCCACCGCCGCGCCCCGCCGAGCCTAGGCGTCAGGCGTCGATGCGGCACCGGCACCTGCCTGCCGACGTTTTAGTACGACTGTGCTAACTTAACGCCATGAATACACGCACCCCGGGTCCGCGCCGATGATCCTCGTCGCCATCATCGCCTGCGAGATCGCGTTCTGGGTCGCGATCGTCGCCGGCCTCGTCGCGCGGTACCCGCTTCGCCGGCCGAGGCTCGGCGTCGGATTCCTCGTCGCCGCACCGCTCATCGATCTCGTGCTCCTGACGCTCGTCACGGTCGACCTCCTCGGCGGGGCGACGGCATCCTGGCACCACGGTCTCGCCGCCCTCTACATCGGTATCTCGATCGCCTACGGGCATCGGATGATCGCGTGGCTGGACGCGAAGTTCGCGACGCGGTTCCGCGGGGCGCCGCGCCGTGCTCCGCTCACGGGGGCGGCGTACACGGTGGCCTGCTGGAAGGACGTGGCGCGCACCGCGCTCGCGGTCGCCATCGCGGCCGCGATCCTCGGGGGACTCATCGCCATCGTGGCGGCTCCCGACCGCACGGCCGAGTTGCTCGGGTTCTTCCGGATCCTCGGCATCGTCCTGGCGGTCGACGTGATCTGGGCCGTCAGTTACACGCTCTGGCCGAAGAAGGCGCCCGCGGAGGCCGCCCCGGTACGGTGAGGACATGCCCAAGCTGATCGACCACGCGCAGCGCGACCGTGAGATCGGCGAGGCGGCGATGCGCGTGCTCGCGCGGGACGGCCTCGTCGCGCTCTCGGTGCGGAAGGTCGCCGAGGAGGCGGGGCTCGCGACGGCATCCCTCCGCCGCGCCTTCCCGACGCAGGCGGCCCTGCGGTCGTTCTGCCTGGACGGGATCCGCTCCGCTGTCGCCGATCGCCTGCGGCGCCTCGACGGCGACGGTGGGCGCTTCGTGATCGCGATGCTCGAGGAACTCCTCCCTCTCGACGAGGTGCGGCGCACCGAGCTGATGGTGCAGCTCCAGCTGGGCAGCCTGGCGCTGACCGACGGCTCGCTGGCTCCCTCGGTGCGCGAGCTCAGCGGCGGCGTGCGGCGGGTGTGCGACGCCGCCATCGCAGAACTCGTACGCGTGGGCGAGGTGCCCGCGTCGGTCGACGCCGCCTTCGAGGGCGACCGTCTCCACGCGCTGCTCGACGGGCTCGCGCTGCGTCTGCTGTGGAGCACGGACTCCGATGCGGGTGCTCGCGCGCGGACCATGCTGGAACGGCACTTCCGGATGCTCGGGCGCGGAGACGGGTGAACCGCGGTCTCCGTGAATGCGGCGCCGTCGTCGCGGGGCGCCCCGACGCCTGCGCCGAAGTCAAGCCCTTTCCGGAGCCCGGGGTATTCCGGGAGCATGAAGTGCGACGGCATCGTCGGATGCCGGAAGGAGCACTCTCATGAGCATCGGAACCGGAATCGTCCTCTTCGTGATCGGCGCGATCCTCGCGTTCGCACTGAACGTGCAGCTGGACTGGGTGAACCTCGACCTCGTCGGCTACATCCTCATGGCCGCCGGAGCGATCACGGCCATCATCGGAATCATCGTCATGGTCTCCCGTCGCGGTCGCACCCGTGGCACGACGACGGTCGTCGAGGACGACCGTATCTGACCCTCGGCACCCTCGCGGTGCCGCTCGGACGCATCGAGACCCACCGAGGTGCTCGGTGGGTCTCGTCGCGCTCGGTGGGTTTCGACGAGGTGCGGGGCGTAGCGCGGCGCGGGGTTCAGCGAGATGCGCGTCTCAGCGCTCGAGGCTGTCGCTCTGATCGAGCGGATCCTGCTCCCCGTCGTGCGGGGCGCCGTGATCGGAGCCCTCGTCGGCCGTGAAGACCTTGCCGTCGTCGGCGGGTTCGGCGGCGGCATCCGCGGCGGCGTCGTAGGGGCCGCTGTCGTCGGGGTACGCTTTCGGGTCGCTCATGGGTTGTCCTCTCGTCGACGGGCCGCCGGTCGATCCGGGCGGATGCCCAGCCTCGCGCATCGTCTCGATCGGCACCCGCCCGTTGACAGGCGGACGAAAGGGTGTCGCTCGCCTCAGTCGCGCGGTGCCGCGAACTCGATCACCCGTGTCGATCGCCCGTCCGGGGCCCAGACACCCGCGGCGATGCGGCCGGGGGCGAGAGGGGTGAGCGATTCGATCTCCGCGTCGTCGCCGAGCATCTGCGACAGGTCGACCCGCACGGCGGAGTCGAGCGCCGAACCGGTGAGCACGAGCGCGTCCTCCGGTGCGACGAGCGCCGCCCGGTCGTCGTCGACCCAGCAGGCGGCGAGTCCGAAACCGTACTCCGCATCGATGTCGGCGGCCGACACCTGACCGACCTCGTCGAGTGACGGCCACGCGAACACCCGGGCGGTCTCGGGATCGCTCGGGTAGGGAGCCATCAGCAGCCGGTCCCCGGCGGCGCGGAACCCGGCGATCACCGGGTCGTGTCCTGAGAGGATCTCGGTCAGCCGCAGTTGCGCCCCCGCCGGACTGGAGGCATCGACATCGACATCGACGCGGAGGGCGAGGCATCCGTCCTGCCCCATCGCGAGCTCGATCACGGCGACCGGATCGATCGGATGCCGGTGCACGACGGCCATCGCATCGTCGGCGTCGACGGCCTGCTCATCGAGTAGCGCCCCCGTCGCGTGGTCGAGCAGCAGCACCCGATGCCCGCCGTCGTCACCCGGCGCGGTGGCGACGACGAGATCGCCGACGAACGCGGCCGCGTCAATCGAGAGGCCCGTGACCGTGACGGTGTCGTCGCCGACGAGGACGGTGTCGCCGCCGGCGGTGAGCACCAGGCGATCGAGGGCGGATGCCGCGCGCACACGCACCTCGTCGGTGAGCGCGAGAGCCCGGCCGTTCACCTCGCTCAGCTGATCGTCGAGCAGCCGAACCGCGCCCTCGTTCCACCGGGCGAACCACCGGCGTCCGTCCTGTTCGCCCGCGTCCGCGAGGTCGGGCAGTTCTTCGAGGATCGCGATCACGCGTGCATCCGTGGGCATGCCCCCACCGTATCGGCGCGGCCCGCACCGAAGAGGTCAGCCGGCGTCGAAGAGATCAGCCCGCACCGAAGAGATCAGCCGGCGCAGGTCTCGAACACGTACGCCTCGTCGCCGGGGGTCACGAGGTTCCGGTCGCGCAGCACCATCGAGGCGGGCGACTCGTCGTCGGCGCACATCTCGGCGAAGGTGCGGGGCAGCTCGTCGCTGTACTCGATGTCGATCACGGCCTCGCCGTAGACATCGGTGTACGCCGAGCACTCCTCGTAGGCGGCGCACTCCTCGGTCACGGCGAAGTCGAATCCCGCCTCGTCGTGCAGCACCACGGCATCCTCGGCGGCGTTCTTCTGGCCGGCGGCGAGACCGGCACCGTGCGCGGCGTCGACGAGCAGTGTCGCGAGGGCGAGGTTCCCCTCGAGCGTGAGGGCACCGTCGGACCGGGTGTACGAGTCGAGGTTGTCGAATTCGACCGCGTCGAACCCGGCGTCCGCGCATCCCTCGATCCACGGGGTGACCAGGGCGGCGATGCGCTCGCGCTGCGCGGGCGTCGAGGTGTCGACGAGAGCCTCATCGGGCCAGTCCGGGTCGAAGACCGGCGCGCCGTCGCGCTGCAGCAGCAGGTCGTCGTCCCAGAGGTCGAGTTCGCCGGGCTGCGTCTGGAATCCGTTGACGTAGCAGATCGAGTACACGCCGTCGGCGGGCTCGGCCGCGCGATCGCGCCCGACGATCCCGACCCCGGATGCCGGTGCGTAGGCGCCGCCCAGCTGGTAGTCGGGCGCGGCGCCGGCGGGTGGCGCGCTGGAGGATCCGGATGCCGGGGCGTCCGTGGTGGCGCACCCCGCGAGCGCGGCGACCGTCAGCACAGCGATCATGAGAGCGGAGGTGGGGCGGGCGCGCATGAGAGCAAATCTACTGGGCGATCCTGCTCGGACGATTCGGGAATGCGGATGCCGCGGACGTGGTTTCATATTCATGCAATTGCATGTAATTGGGAAGGACCCCTCATGACCACCACGTACGACGTCGGCTTCCTCGTCGGCAGCATCTCCTCGACCTCGATCAACCGCCGCCTGTCGAAGGCGCTCGTGAAGCTCGCCCCGCAGGCGGGCCTGAACCTCACCGAGATCCCGCTCGTCGACCTGCCCTTCTACTCGGCCGACAACGACGGTGCGATCCCGGCCGAGGCCGCGTCGTTCAAGGAGGCGATCGAGGCCTCCGATGCGATCATCGTCATCACCCCCGAGTACAACCGCTCGGTGCCGGGCGTGCTGAAGAACGCGCTCGACACCGCGAGCCGCCCGTGGGGCCAGAACAGCTTCGCGGGCAAGCCGTCCGCCGTGATCGGCGCCTCGGTCGGTGCGATCGGTACCGCCGTCGCGCAGCAGCACCTGCGCTCGATCCTCTCCTTCCTGGCGTCGCCGGAACTCGCGCAGCCGGAGGCCTACGTGCACATGCGCGAGGGACTGATCACCGATGATGGCGAGGTCACCGACGAGTCGACGACCGAGTTCCTCCTCTCGTGGCTCACCGCCGTGCACACGCACATCGCGAAGACGCTCAGCCCTGTCAGCTGATCGCTCGTCTCGAAGGGGCTCGCGGCCATCGGCTGCGGGCCCCTTCTGCGTGAGCGGGGGTGGTGATCGGGCGGATGCTGTGGCACGCTGTTAGTTAGTTCCACTAACAATGCTGAGAGTGGAAATGGTTATCACCGTGAACGCCGAAGTGAACGAGGACTCGATGTTGAGAAGATCCACCGCCGCCGCGACCGCCGCCCTGCTGATGCTCGCCCTCCCGGCCGCGGCCGTCGCCGCCGCCCCCGACGAGGAGCCTCTGTACAAGTTCGTGAAGGACGCCTCGGGCGCCTACGGCTACGGCACGGATCCGGTGGAGACCTTCCCGGGCTCCGGGGAACAGGTCGGCATCCCCACCGCGCTCCAGCCCGAGAATCGGCGCTTCTCGAGCGCCTGGGTGGGCACGATCGGCAACCTCAACTTCGGCAAGCCCGCGGACGCCGCCGACTTCGACGCGAAGTACGCCACCGTGCTCGACGACTTCGCGTCGTGGAACATGAACGCCGTGATCTTCCAGGTGCGTCCGCTGCTCGACGCGTACTACCCCTCGGAGCTCAACCCGTGGTCGGAGTTCCTCGGGGGCCCGCAGGGCACCGACCCCGGCTACGACCCGTTGCAGAAGATGGTCGACGCGACCCACGCCCGCGGCATGGAGTTCCACGCGTGGCTCAACCCCTACCGGGTCACCAACACCAAGATGACCGCGCCCGCGATCCTCACGGCCCTCGGCCTCACCGCCGACGAGGTGAAGGCCCTCACGATCCCGGAGTACATCGCCGCGCTCAACGGCGCCGGCATCCTCGCCGACGACAACTTCGCCGTGCAGCATCCCGACTGGGTGCTGTCCTTCGAGGAGAAGCTCTTCCTCGACCCGGGGCAGCCCGAGGTGCCCGCGTACGTCGCGGCATCCGTCGCCGAGATCGTCGAGAACTACGACGTCGACGCGATCCACTTCGATGACTACTTCTACCCGTACCGGATCACCGTCGACGGCGTGAACGTCTTCTTCGGCGCCCAGGGCGAGGATCGCGCGACCTTCGAGGAATTCGGGCTCACGGCCGGCTACCCCGACACGCAGGACGGGATCGAGGCCTGGCGTCGCGACAACATCACCGGTCTCGTCACGCAGGTGGCGGGCGCGATCGACGCGCACAACGCGGATGCCGGCACCGCCGTGCAGCTGGGCATCAGCCCCTTCGGCATCTGGGAGCACAAGGCCCTCGACCCTGCCGGGTCGAACACCCCGGTCGGGTCGTCGCAGACCTACAGCAACGCCGTCTTCGCCGACACCCGCGGCTGGGTGCAGGACGAGCTCATCGACTACCTCACCCCGCAGATCTACTGGAGCTTCGACCAGGCGGCAGCCCCTTACGGGGAGCTCGCGCAGTGGTGGAGCGATGCCGCGGCCGAGAGCCGCACCCAGATCTACGTCGGGCACGCGCTGTACAAGCACGTCAACAACGGCGGCTGGGAGGCCGCGTGGATGAACCCCGAAGAGGTTCCGAACCAGATCCGCTTCAACCAGAAGCTCGAGGGCATCGACGGCAGCGTGCTGTTCAGCTACAACGACATGAAGCCGAGTGACATCGCCGCGCTGCCCGCCGACCAGCAGCCCCGGAACCAGGCGAAGAACACCGCGATCGAGCTGTTGAAGGGCGAGGCGTTCGCGCACCCGACGATCGTGCCCGCGAAGCCGTGGCTGTCCGACGGCGCGGTCGCGTCGCCCGCGGATGTGGCGGTCGACGATGGCGCCCTCGTCTGGGCGGCCGGTGATGCGGCGGAGGCCCGGCAGTACGCGATCTATCGCGGCACGGGGACGGCCGAGGAGATCGTGGCCGCTCCGGGGACGCTGGTCGACACCGTGTGGGCCGGGGGTGCGGCGGAGTTCGCGTATCCGCTGCCCACGGGTGCCGGTGGTGCGGATGCCGGTGCGGATGCCGGTGGTGCGGGTGCCGGCGATGCGGATGCCGCGGCTCGCGCGGCGGGCGAGACCTGGGTGGTGACCGCACTGGACGCGGCGGCCGTCGAGAGCGCGCCGGTCGCGGTCGCGGACGCCGTGGACCCGGTCGATCCGGTGGATCCGGTGGACCCGGTGGACCCGGTGGATCCGGTGGATCCGGTCGACCCTGTGGATCCGGGCACCCCCGGAAACGGCTCGGGCTCCGGCTTCGGAACGGGGTCGGGCGGGGCATCCGATGCAGGCGCCCAGGACGATCTGGCGACGACCGGCGGGGACGTGCCGGCCGCCGCCCTCTTCCTGGCCGGCGGGTTGCTCGCCGCCGGTGCCGCGATGGCGGGCGCAGCTGCACTGCGCCGCCGTCGCCGCGCCTGAGCGTCGCCCCGCTCGCGGGATCGACGGGTCGCCGCCCCGGTTCTCCGGGCCGACCTGTCGATCCCGACGTGCGGGAGAGGCCGTGGCGTCGTCTCGGAGATTCACGCAATCCCGCAGGGAATCGGCCGCGTTCGTGCGAAATGGGTGCAGATCTCCGAGATCCTGCGCAGGCGGGGGCAGCCTGAGTCACGCAGGCAGGGCCTGATTCAGGCCGCGGGTGCTGCCGGGGACGGGGCGGATGTCGGGGTCACGGCGTCTTCGACCTCGGCGGGATTGCGACGGATGCCGATCCACGACACGATCGCGCCGAGCACGAGCAGCGCGGCGGTGACCCAGGCTGCGCTGTGGAACCCGTCGAGGTCGAGCATGCCGCCGACGATCGTCGACAGCATCGCGACGACGAGGAGGCCGGCGACGCGCGAGACGGCGTTGTTGACGGCCGAGGCGATACCGGAGTGCTCCTGATCGATCGCGCCGAGGATCGCGGCGGTCAGCGGGGCGACCGTGAGTGCGAGGCCGAGACCCGTCACGATCATGGCCGGCAGCACCTGCCACCAGTAGTCGAAGTCCTCGGCGACGAGCAGCAGCATGAGGGCGCCGACGGCCATGATCGCGGGGCCGACCGTCATGAAGATACGCGGACCGAATCGCCCGGCCCAGGCGCCCGCCCGCGAACTGACGAGGATCATCAGGATCGTCATGGGAAGGCTCGCGAGACCGGCGGCGGTGGCGCTGAGCCCCGCGCCCTGCTGCAGGTAGACGCCCACGACGAATCCGTTGAGCGAGAGCGCGGCGTAGACGAAAAAGGTGGCGAGGTTGCCCCAGCCGAAGTCGCGCACGCGGAAGAGCCACGGCGGCATGAGCGGTGAGGCCGAGCCCCGCTGCCGCAGCAGGAACCACGCGAACAGGGCGGCCCCCGCGATGCCCGGCATCCAGATGGCGGGGGAGCCCCAGCCGTAGTTGGGCTGCTCGATGAGCGCGAACACCACGGCGCCGAGGCCGATCGCGCACAGCGCCCCGCTGACCCAGTCGACGCGGCGACCGCTCGGCTTCTCGGCCAGCTTCAGCCGCGACAGCAGGATCAGGTTCAGGGCGATCGGCAGCACGTTGATGAGGAACACGAAGCGCCACGACAGGTAGTCGACGAAGAGTCCGCCCATGAGCGGGCCGACCAGCTGAGCGGCTGTCGTGAACGCCGTCCACACCCCGATCGCGCGCGCCTGCACATCGGAGCGCATGGTCGCGGTGATCAGGGCGAGAGAACTCGGAACCAGCAGCGCGCCCGCCGCGCCCTGCGCCGCGCGGGCGATGATGAGCACCAGCGGGTCAGGGGCCGCGGCGACCGCGATCGAGGCGATTCCGAAGGCGATGAGCCCCACGCGCATCACCAGCACGCGGCCGTACGCGTCGGAGACCGACCCCGCCAGCAGGATCAGCGCGCTCAACGTGATGAGGTACGCATCGACCACCCACTGCTGGGTCGTGATGCCGCCGCCCAGCTCGCGGCTGATCGCGGGCAGCGCGACGTTCACGACGGTGCCGTCGAGGAACGTCACGAACGACGCGAGGACCGCGATCGAGATGACCAGGCGCTGGACGCCGGAGAAGGATGCCACAGGCGAAGGCTACTCCCGGCCACGGACGTGGAGGGCGGATGCCGGGAACTCACTCCTCTTCGGCGGATCTTGTGGCGGAGTCCTCGGTGGATCCTGCGGCGGGCTCCGTGGCGGGCTCCGCGGCGAAGTCTCCGGTGAACTCTCCGGTGTCGCTCCCCGCGAGGTGCAGCCGTCGGAGGCCGCGCAGGCCGTCGTGCGCGTGGGCGCGGAGCTGGCGCTCGGCGCCCGTTCCCTCCCTCCGGAGGCGGTCGATGTGGGCGGTGACGAACTCCGCGTCGCCGAGCTGCTCGAGCGCGTGCCGGACGACCTCGAGCAGCCGGTGCGTCGCGGCCCAGGCATCCGTCGTCTCGCCCGTCGTGGGATCGGTGATCGTCGCCGCCATGCCGTGCCGCGCGGCCACCCAGAGCCCGGCGTCGATCTGCTCGACCGGGGCCGCCGACGCCGGGCCGTCGTCGGCCACCACGATCGCGCGGGTGAGGGCCGCCGCGAAGAGCGTGTCGTCGATCGAGAGCTGCGCGTCGCACACGCGCGACTCGACCGTGGGGAAGCGGTCCGAGAGCCGTGCCGCCCACGACAGTGACGACCGTTCGGGGATCGCGGAGAGCGCGATCAGCCGATCCACCTGACCCTCGTAGTCGGTGAGGTCGTGGAACCAGGGCGGCGTCCACGTCGCGGGCAGGCGACGGATCAGGATGCTGCGCCAGCTCGCGAAACCGGTCGCCGCCCCCTCGGCGAAGGGGCTGTTGCCGGTGAGGGCGAGCAGCACCGGCAACCAGCCGCGCAGACGGTTGAGCGCCCGCACGCGCTCCTCGGCATCCGCGACCTCGACGTGCACGTGCAGCCCGTTCACCTCGTGGCCGCGCGCGATCGCGCCGAGCTGCGCCGAGACGCGGTCGTAGTGCGGCGACGCGGAGATCGTCGCGCGTCCCGTGGTGTTGAACGGCGTGCCGGATGCGGCGATCACGGCGTCCAGCGGGGCGGCGTGCGCTGCGAGTGCAGCGCGCAGGTTCCGCAGTTGCGCCGCAGCATCCGTCATCGACGAGAGGGGATCGGTGACGCACTCGAACTGGGAGGTGAGGAACTCGGGCAGGATCCGTCCGCCGCCCTCGGGTGCGAGCCGTTCCCGGGTGCCGTCGGCCATGGCTAGCGGCACGAGCGTGCTCCGGTCGACCAGCAGGAACTCCTCCTCGATGCCGAAGCGCGTCACCGAGTCCGCCTAGTGGTTCCGCAGCATCGAGATGAGCTCGGCCTTGCGCTTGCCGCTGTAGCCGGTGATTCCGAGCTCCTTCGCTCGGGCGCGCAGCTCCGGCACCGTCCAGTCCTCGTAATCGCCGCTCTCGCCGCCGCGTCTGCCGACGGCTTTGCGGCCGTCACGGGCGGCCGCGTTCGAGATGCGGGCGGCCTTCTCCTTCGAGGCGCCGTCGTCGCGGAGCTCTTCGTAGAGCTCCGGATCCTTCAGTGAACTGTTGCGTCGTCCGGGCATGATGTCGTCCTCTCCTCTGCTTCCCTGGGCATTTCGGATTCCCTTGGCATTTCGGATTCCCTTGGCATTCCGGAGGTGTCCGCGTCAACCCCCTCTGCCCCGGCGGGCGTCGACCCCTAGCGTGAGGGTTACAGCAATTCGGGGCGCCCGCCTCGAACAGAAGGGAAGAACGATGAACATCCTCCTCATCATCGTCATCGTCATCGCCGTGATTCTCGCGATCACCGGAGGACTCGTGCAGTCTCTGCAGTTCCTCCTGTGGGTGGGCCTCGTGCTCCTCGCTATCGCCGTGATCGCATGGCTCATCCGATCGATCACCGGCAGTCGCCGCAGCTAGACCAGAAAGAGGAGGCCCGCCCGAGTGGCGGGCCTCCTCTGTGTCCGGACGTCGCGCCGGAGGGCCGGAACCCCGCTCCGAGGAGCGGGGTTCGTCGGTCTCAGCGGTCGAACGCGTCCTTGACGTTCTCGCCGGCCTTCTGCGCGGCGTCCTTGACGTTCTCGCCCGCCTGCTTGGCAGAGGCCTTCGTCTGGTCTGCGCGACCTTCGGCTTCGAGGCGCTCGTTGTCGGTGAGCTTGCCCGCGCCCTCCTTGGCCTTTCCGGCCAGCTTCTCGGCGTTGTTCTTGATGTCGTCTCCCGCGCTCATGGCGTCTTCCTCTCCTTGTGGGGATCGTTGGAGTGGCCACCCTCGCACCGCCCGCGCGAAGCGACCACGGGATTGACAACCGGTCGGGCGCGTGACAGGTCGCGCGCTCGTTCATGCGCGCATCGGTGTTCGAGTTCGCTGTCTCGCCGCGGTGGCGGTGGCCGTTGCAGTGGCAGTGGTAGTTGCAGTCCGCGGTGCGGTCCGTGGTGCCGGTCGGGGTGCGGGTCGGGGTGTTCTCCAGCGTTGGTGGGGGTCCCACCAGGCGGGTCCGCGGACGTGGGGTGTGCCGTTGTGCATGCGGATGGTCCAGCCGGAGGTGTCGAGGGTGCGGTGGTGGTGCCAGCAGAGGGCGACGCCGTTGTCGGTGTGGGTGGGTCCGCCGCGGGAGTGTTCTGTGACGTGGTGGATCTCGCACCAGGCGGCGGGGACGTGGCAGCCGGGGATGAGGCACTCGCGATCACGGAGCGTGATCGCCCGGCGTTGGTGGACGGTGAACACCCGGTCGGTCGAATCGATGCCGATGATGCGCCCGGCGGGGTCGGAGGTGACGCGTTGGATGCTGCTACCGCACGCGGTGTGCCGGGCGGTGATCAGCGAGACCGGCGTGTCGATGCCGTCGACATGCGCCCATCCCCGCCCGGACGCGTAGTCCTCCGCGGTCACCGACACGACCAGGGTCGGGGCGGCACCACCGAGGGAGGGCATGTCGCTGTGGCGGGCGGCGATCCCGAGTACGGCGGCGAGGGCATCGTGCTGCTTCTGTGCCCGGGACCGGCCGTCGACCATCCCACCGCGATCACCCGACGGGAGCACATCGCCATCGAGGAAGTCGTTCGTTTCACGTGGCGGCGCGTCGTCAACGGTCGGAACGAACCTCACTCCACCCGCCATCCCTTCATCAGGCATCGGGGCCGCCGGGACAGGTGGTCCGTCGACTTTCGGGTTCAGGTACGCGTCCCAGATGCGCTGCAACTGCCCCGCCGTCTCCGGCAGCAGGGACCCGCGGATCGGGATCACCCCGTCCTTCACCCGCCCGAGCACGATCCCCCGGGCGCGCATTGCCCGCTCTTCGGCGGGTTCCGCGCCGTCGGGATCGAGGTAGGTCACAATCACCCGCGACAACAACTTCAAGTCTTCCGGGGTGGCCGGCGGGCCCGCTTCGACCCGACGCTCGGCATCGGCACCACGGTCGCCGTCCGAGGCCCCGTCGCCCTCGACGGCAACGAGTCCCCGGGCGTACTCCGCCAATTCGGCATCCGCATGCAACCGGTCCGCCGCACCGATCCGCGGCCCCGCCTGCTCCACGGGGCCGGTCGCGGCGAGCAGCCCCGCGACCCCGACGGCCCCGTCCAGCAGCGCTTCCCGCAGGGCGGGCCATCGGGCGGGAAGCATCGCTCCGGAGGAGAAGTCGAGCTCTCGCCGGACGATCGTCCCGGCTTTCACGACCCGTGCCGCCCCCGCCGCGTCGGTGCGGAGCACGCGTTGGACGAGCTCGTTCATCGTCCGGCATCCGAACAGGCCACAGAACGCCAATTCTCCCGATCCCGCCGGGCGTTGATCGACCGATCCGACCGTCTCCACCACGACGGCGTCGACGAGACGGGCGACCTCACCCGCGGCGCGGAGCACCTGCATCTTCTCCGCATCCGACAACCCCGCCAGCGCGTCCGCGCGCAGCACCGCGGCCAGGTCGGCGGCGACCCGATCCAGGAGTTCGGTGGTGCTGTTCATGCGTCTCAGTCCACCAGGGACCACCGACATTCCGAAACGAAAACCCCAGGCCAACGCAAGTATCGATGTGATCGGTGGAGAACTCGGAACAACACGGCAGCGGTGTAGAACGAGTGCACATGGGTGGGGCCCTTCGACAAGCTCAGGGACCCAGCAGCGACAGGGGCGGGGCGGGGCCCTTCGGCAAGCTCAGGGACCCAGCAGCGACAGGGCCGCGGCCCTTCGTCTCGCTGCGCTCGCTCAGGAACCGGGTGATGAGCCGCGGCCCTTCGTCTCGCTGCGCTCGCTCAGGAACCGAGTGATGAGGTGCGGCCCTTCGTCTCGCTACGCTCGCTCAGGAACCGGGTGATGGGACGAGGCCCTTCATCTCGCTGCGCTCGCTCAGGAACCGGAGCGTGAACGGCACGGGTCGCCTCGAAAAGTGCACGGGCCCGGCGTCGAGCACGGCGCTCCATCTCGCTGCTCGCTCGCGTCGTGGGAGCCAAGCCCGCCCGCCAGCCGAGTGCCCGCCAGCCGAGTGCCCGCCAGCCCAGTGCCCGCCAGCCCAGCGCCCGCCAACGCCCGCCCCCGCCGCGCCCGCCCAGCAACCGGGCCCAGCAACCGGGCCCAGCAACCGGGCGCAGCCCCCGCCGTCAGCCCCCGCCGTCAGCGCGGTTCGTGGGCGGCCAGCGCATCGGCCAGCGCGTCGCGCACCGCCGTGATCGCCGCATCGTCGCGCGACGACGCGCGGGTGGCGGCGAAGATCTCGCGCACGGGCGACCCGGGCAGCTCCCGCAGGCTCACGGTTGTCCGCCCTCCGGTCCACACGAGATCGGGCAGCATCGCGACGGCATGGCCGGCGGCGACGAGCCGGGCGTGCGACACGAGATCCGTGGCCTCGAAGCGCACGTCGGGCTCGAACCCCGCGGCCCGGCACTGCTGCACGGCCCATCGCCGCACCGCGGCGCCCTGAGGCTCGAGCACCCACGCCCGATCGCGCAGGTCCTCCAGCCCGTGCGCGGCATCCCCGCGGGGCACGGCCAGTCGGATCGGATCGACGCCGAGCAAGGTGCGGTCGATTCCCTCGGCGATCTCCCGCGTGTGGCCGGGGTACTGCTCGGCGACGACCAGGTCGAACGCCCGGGCCTGCAACTCGAAGAGCGCGATCTCGGGCGGCAGCTCCACCATCTCGAGGCGGAGCCCCGGCATCCGTTCGGCCAGCAGCGAGAGCGCCGGAGGCACGAGAGCCTCCGCGGCCGTGGGCATGACGGCGATGCGCACCTGCGCCGGCGCCTCCTCCGACAGTTCGGCGCGGGCGGCCTCGTCGAGTTCGAGCGCGCGCGCGGCGTGCGCGGCGAGCAGGCGGCCACGCGCGGTGAGGCGCACCCGCCGGCCGTCGGGTTCGAGCAGAGCGACCCCGGCCTCGCGCTCGAGCTGCGCGAGCTGCTGCGAGACCGTCGAGGGGCTGAACGACAGGGCGGCGGCGACATCGGCGATCGTGCCGCGCAGGTGCAACTCGTGCAGCAGGCGCAGGCGGCGCAGCTCGAACACGGAGACCTCCCGAAAGAATCGAAGACATCGAACAGTACCCATCGTAAACGTTCGCTTTTCATAACGGATGCCGCGCCCCACACTGAGAGTCGCACCCACCCGCGCGCGTGCTCGGCGTACGAGCTCAGACGAAGAGGACCCCCGATGACGCAGACCACTCCCGAGACGGCCCCGGCCAAGACGGCCCCGGCCGAGACCGCCCCGACCGGCAGCGCAGAGCTCGCCGCCCTCGCCGACGACGCGGTCGCACTCGTCCAGCGCTGGCTCGTCGAGAGCCGCGAGGTGCCGGCCGACACCGCCGCCAAGCGCCTCGCCGGTGTGCTGAGCGACCCGAACGGCCTCGACTTCACGGTCGGCTTCGTCGACGGCGTCGTGCGCCCCGAAGACCTCAGGGTCGCGGCCGCCAACCTCCGCGACCTCGTGCCGCTCACCCCGGCGTTCCTGCCCGGCGCGCTGCGCGGGCTCATCAAGCTCGGCGGTGCACTCGCCCCCGCGTTCCCCGGCATCGTCGTGCCGATCAGCCGCCGGGTGCTGCGCGGCATGGTGCGCCACCTCATCGTCGACGCCACCGACGCGAAGCTCGGCAAGGCCATCACGCGCATCAAGTCGACCGACGGCGTGCACCTCAACGTCAACCTGCTCGGCGAGGCGATCCTCGGCGAGGAGGAGGCCGCGCGCCGCCTCGACGGCACCCGTCGCCTGCTCGAGCGCAGCGACGTCGACTACGTCTCGATCAAGGTCTCCTCCACCGTCGCCCCGCACAGCCCCTGGGCCTTCGACGACGCGGTCGCGCACGCCGTCGACGCCCTCGCCCCGCTGTACCGCATCGCCGTGAAGCGCGGCAAGTTCATCAACCTCGACATGGAGGAGTTCAAGGACCTCGACCTCACGATCGCGGTCTTCACGACGATCCTCGAGCGCGAGGAGTTCCGCTCGCTCGAGGCCGGCATCGTGCTGCAGGCCTACCTGCCCGACGCCCTCGGTGCGATGATCCGCCTGCAGGAGTGGTCGGCGGCCCGCACGGCCTCCGGCGGTGCGCCGATCAAGGTGCGCGTCGTCAAGGGCGCGAACCTGCCCATGGAGCGCGTCGACGCCGAGTCGCACGACTGGCCGCTCGCCACCTGGCACAGCAAGGAGGCATCGGATGCCTCGTACAAGGCCGTGCTTGACTACGCCCTGCACCCCGACCGCATCGGCAACGTGCGCATCGGCATCGCCGGTCACAACCTCTTCGACATCGCCCTCGCCTGGCTGCTCGCGAACCGGCGCGGCGCCACCGACGGGATCGAGTTCGAGATGCTTCTCGGCATGGCATCCGCGCAGGCCACCGTCGTGCGCCGCACCGTCGGCTCGCTGCTGCTCTACACGCCGGTCGTGCACCCGGCCGAGTTCGACGTCGCGATCGCGTACCTGATCCGCCGCCTGGAAGAGGGCGCGTCGACCGACAACTTCATGTCGGCCGTGTTCGACCTCGACGAGCAGCCCGCGCTCTTCGCCCGTGAGCGCGACCGCTTCCTCGCCTCGATCGCGTCGATGCCGACCGAGGTCCCCGGCTCGAACCGCGTGCAGGACCGCACGCAGGCAGCGCCCGCCGCCCCGCGCGACGGCTTCGAGAACACCCCCGACACCGATCCCAGCCTCGCCGCGAACCGCGCGTGGGGCGACGGCATCCGCTCGCGCATGGAGTCCTCGACGCTCGGCGACAGGACCGTGCGCACGCACACGCTGTCGGATGCCGCAGCCCTCGACACCGTGATCGCCGAGGCCGTCGCCGCAGGCGAAGCCTGGCGTGCGCTCGGCGCCGCCGGTCGTGCCGAGATCCTGCACCGTGCGGGCGATGTGCTCGAAGCCCGTCGCGCCGATCTGCTCGAGGTCATGGGCTCGGAGGCCGGCAAGGTGCTCGAGCAGGGCGACCCCGAGGTGTCGGAGGCCATCGACTTCGCGCACTACTACGCCGAGAGCGCGAAGCGCGCCGAGAACATCGCGGGCGCGGAGCACCGTCCCGTCGGGCTGACCGTGGTCACCCCGCCGTGGAACTTCCCCGTCGCGATCCCCGCCGGATCGACGCTCGCCGCCCTCGCGGCCGGCTCCCCGGTCGTGATCAAGCCCGCCGCCCAGGCCGCCCGATCCGGCGCGGTCATGGTCGAGGCGCTGTGGGAGGCCGGAGTGCCCCGCGAGGTGCTGCAGTACGTGCAGCTCGAGGAGCGCGAACTCGGCACGCAGCTGATCAGCCACCCCGCCGTCGAGCGCGTCATCCTCACCGGCGGATACGAGACGGCCGAGCTGTTCCGCAGCTTCCGCCCCGACCTGCCCCTGCTCGCCGAGACCAGCGGCAAGAACGCGATCATCGTCACCCCCAGCGCCGACCTCGACCTCGCCGCGAAGGACGTCGCCTACTCGGCGTTCGGTCACGCGGGCCAGAAGTGCTCGGCCGCCTCGCTCGTGATCCTCGTGGGCACGGTCGCCGAGAGCGAGCGGTTCCGCCGCCAGCTCGTCGACGCCGTCGGCTCCTACAAGGTCGGCGCCCCCAGCGACGGCTCCAGCCGCATCGGACCGCTCATCGCACCCGCCGAGGGCAAGCTGCTCCACGCCCTCACCACGCTCGAGCCCGGGGAGAACTGGGTGATGAAGCCCCAGAAGCTCGACGACGAGGGGCAGTACTGGCGCCCCGGCATCCGTTCGGGTGTCGCGGCCGGCAGCCCGTTCCACCTCACGGAGTACTTCGGACCGGTGCTCGGCATCATGACGGCGAAGACGCTCGAGGAGGCCACCGCCCTCGTCAACGCGATCGACTACGGCCTCACCTCGGGTCTGCACTCGCTCGACGAGGACGAGGTCGCCCAGTGGCTCGCGACCGTGCAGGCCGGAAACCTCTACGTCAACCGCGGCACCACCGGCGCCATCGTGCAGCGTCAGCCCTTCGGCGGCTGGAAGAAGGCCGCCGTCGGCGCCGGCACCAAGGCGGGTGGCCCGAGCTACCTCATCGGCCTGTCCGACTGGGTCGACGCCCCGATCGCCGCGGATGCCCCCACCGATGCCCTGTCGAAGGCCGCGCTCGTCGCCGCCGGTGACCTCTCGGGCGAGGATGCGGCCTGGCTCGCCGGCGCGCTGTCGACCGACGTGGCCGCATGGGCCGCGGAGTTCGGCGCCGTGGTCGACGCGACCGGCCTCGAGACCGAGCAGAACGCCCTGCGCTACGACGCCGTGCCCGTCACGGTGCGCATCGAGGACGCGACGACCGTGCACGTGATCCGCGCCCTCGCGGCCGGACTCCGCACGGGAGCAGCGCTCACGGTGAGCGCGGCGGCCGACCTCCCGGCATCCGTGTCGTCGTGGTTGCGCGCCGCCGGCGTCACGATCGCGGTCGAGAACGGCACCGCCTGGACCGCCCGCGCCGCTCGCCTCGCGCAGACCGGCGGACGCATCCGTCTCGTCGGCGGCAGCACGGCCGACACCGCGGCCCGTACCGGCGGCTCCCCGGCCGTCGCGGTCTACGGCCAGCCGGTCCTCACCGCCGGTCGCATCGAGATGCTCCCGTACCTGCGGGAGCAGGCCGTGTCGGTCTCGGCGCACCGCTTCGGCACCCCGCGCCGCTACGAGATCCCCACGCTCACGGCCTGACCCGCGCACGTTCGAAGGCCCGCCCCGTCACGACGGGGCGGGCCTTCGTCGCGTTCCCCCGCGTTCCCGGCCCACGCCGCCGGGGCGGGTGTAGGCTCGCCGGGTGATGTTCTCGAGGAGCGCCCGGGTGGCGCAGGCAGGAGCCGCAGGCGCGCACAGCGCCGCGGGCAGAGGCTGACGATCAGCCGGAGGCGGATGCCGTCTCCGGTGCTTCATCGTTCCCTCCACCTCCACCTCTCGACTCGTCCTCCCGTGGCGAGCATCAGACGAAAGCACCCACTCCCATGCGTCCCATCGACGAGCGCGCCATCCGCGCCTCCTTCCGCAACGCCTCCCGCAAAGAGGTCTCCGACCTGAACCTGCCCGCCGGTTTCGCCGACATCGATTTCGACCGGATCGACTATCTCGGCTGGGTCGACCCCAAGGCGCCGCGTCGCGCCTACGTGATCACCGAGGTGGACGGCGAGTTCACCGGCGCCCTGCTGCAGCAGGCCGAGCAGCGCGTGATCGCCCGCGCCCAGTGCTCGTGGTGCGAGGACGTCACGCTCCGCAACGACGTGCAGCTGTTCACCGCGCGCAAGGCCGGGCCGGCCGGTCGCAAGGGCGACACGATCGGCACCCTGGTGTGCGCGAACTTCGGATGCTCCGAGAACGTGCGCCGGCTGCCCCCGCTCGCCTACGAGGGCTTCGACCGCGAGCTCGCCCGCGATCTGCGCATCGTGAAGCTGGGCGAGCACGTGCGCGCCTTCCTCGCCGGCCTCGACGCCTGAGGGAGTCTCGTGCGGGGACGCTTCGACAGGCTCAGCGATTCACTGTCCGAGCTGGGTCCCTGAGCCTGTCGAAGGGCACCCCCGCTCAGGGGGCCGTGACGATCTCGATGGTCGTCACGGCCTCCTCGTGGTCGCACGCCTCGCCGACCCAGAGACGGATCCGCCCGGGCTCGACCCGGCGCACGCCGTCGCGCCCGGTGAAGGCGAGGCGCTCGGTGGGCACGTCGAACGTGACGCGCCTGCTCTCACCGGCGGCCAGCCCGATCCGCTCGAATCCGATCAGCTGAGCCACGGGGCGCACGACGCTCGCGACCTCGTCGTGCGCGTAGAGCTGCACGACGTCGACGCCGTCACGCCCTCCGACGTTGTTCACCTCGACCGCGACGCGGAACGAGGCTCCGGCGACGACCGTCGCATCGGCCTCGATCGCCGTGCGCGTGAACGACGTGTAGCCGAGTCCGAACCCGAAGGGGCGAACGGGTGTGGGGTCGACGCTCGTGATGTCGGTGCGTCCGCCGAGCACGGGGTGCAGGTACGAGTACGGCTGCGCGCCGGCGGAACGCGGCAGCGAGACGGGCAGACGCCCCGACGGGTCGACGCGTCCCGTGAGCAGGCGTGCGAGAGCGGGGGCGCCCTCCTCACCGGGGAAGAACGTCTGCAGCACCGCAGCCGGCTGGCGCGCGGCCGGAGCCTCCTCCGAGACGCGGGCCGCCGCGGGGGAGTTCACGGCGCCGAGACCCGCGGATGCTCCGCCCGGCGTCGCACGCGGCGGCAGCGCCCAGTCCAGGGCGTAGGGGCGACCCGTCATGGCGACGAGCACCACGGGCGTGCCGGTCTCGACGATCGCCTCGACGAGTTCCCGCTGCACGCCCGGCAGATCGAGGGTGTCGACGTCGTTGCCCTCGCCGACCGTTCCGCGGCCGAACAGCCCCGCGCGGTCGCCCACGACGACCACGGCGAGATCCGCGGCTCGCGCGGTGGCGACGGCATCCGCGATCCCGCTGCGGTCGTCGCCTTCGGCGGCGCAGCCGACCGCGTGCGTCACGGTCGCGTCCGGCAGCTCGGCGCGTAAGGCCTCGAGCACCGTCGGCAGGGCGATGCCGGCGGGCGTCGAGGGGTGGTGGGCGAGCACGTGGTTGACGAAGGAGTAGCAGCCCATCAGCGCCTCGGTGCTGTCGGCATTGGGGCCGATCACGGCGATGCGCCTGGTGGGGTCCGCGACCAGGGGCAGGATGCCGTCGTTGCTCAGCAGCACGATCGACTCCTCCGCGAGCTCGCGGGCGAGAGCGCGGTGCGCGGGGGAGTCGAGATCGACGGCCGTCGGCGGAGCGGCGGTGAAGTCGGCGTCCAGCAGCCCGAGCTTCTCCTTCTGCGCGAGCACACGACCGACCGCTCGATCGAGCAGCTCTTCGGCGAGCGTGCCCTGGCGCACCTGCGCCGCGAGCGTGGTGTACGCGTCGGGCGAGGGGAGCTCGACGTCGATGCCGGCGGTGAGGGCCAGAGCCGCGGCCTCGGACGAGTCGGCGGCGATGCGGTGCATCGAGCGCAGGAAGTCGACGGCGAAGTAGTCCGACACCACCACACCGTCGAAACCCCACCGCTCGCGCAGGATGTCGTCGAGGTAGTGCGCGTCGGCCGCCACCGGGATGCCGTCGATGTCGGTGTACGAGTTCATGACGCTGCGCACTCCGCCCTCGCGCACGGCCATCTCGAACGGCGGCAGCAGCACATCCTCGATCTCGCGCCCACCGGCGTGCACCGGAGCGTGGTTGCGCCCGGCGCGCGACGCCGAGTACCCCACGAAGTGCTTGAGCGTCGCGTGCACGCCCTGCGACTGCATGCCGCGCACGTAGGCGGTGCCGATCACGCCGACGACCAGGGGGTCCTCGGCGATGCACTCGTCGACGCGTCCCCACCGCGGATCGCGCACGACGTCGAGCACCGGGGCCAGCCCCTGGTGGATGCCGAGCGTGCGCATCGACGAGCCGATCGCCGCGCCCACCCGCTCCACGAGCGCCGGGTCGAACGACGCTCCCCAGGCGAGCGGCGTCGGATACGTCGCCGCCTGCCATGCCGCGAGGCCGGTCAGGCACTCCTCGTGCACGAGCGCGGGAATGCCGAGGCGGGTCTCGCGCTGCAGGCGGGCCTGCTCCGACCACAGCCATGCGGCGCGCTCGCCGGGGTCGACGGGGCGGGTCCCGTAGACGCGCGTGAGGTGGCCGATGCCGTGAGCGGTGGCCTCTTCGTAGCGCGTCGAGGTCTTCTTCTCGCCGGCCATCGGGGCGACGACCTCGTCTCCCTGGTCGACCCAGAACCCGACCAGCTGTGCCTGCTTCTCGTCGAGGGTCATCTCGGCGAGGAGCGCGGCGACGCGCGGCGAGAGGGGCGGGCGCGGGGTCTGCGTCGACGCGGTGGGCGTCGAGTGCGCGGTGGTGTCGTGTGACACGATGATCTCTTTCCGTACGGAGTGCGATGGGGCGCCGATGGCGCGTTCAGCCCTTGACGGCACCGGTCAGCCCGCCCACGATGCGCCGCTCGAACAGGCTGAAGAAGATGAGCGCGGGGATCATCGACAGCGACGTGAACGCGAGCACTTTGGCCGTGTCGACCGAATACTGCGACGAGAACGACTGCACGCCGAGCGGGAGGGTGAACGCCGAGGCGTCGTTGAGGATGAACAGCGGCAGCAGGTAGCCGTTCCAACTGCCGATGAACGCCAGGATGCCGGTGGTGATGACCCCCGGCAGAGACAGCGGCAGCACCATTCGCCAGAAGAAGCCGATGCGGCTGCAGCCGTCGATGAAGGCGGCCTCCTGGATCTCGTCGGGGATCGCCCGGAGGAACGGCACGAGGATGATGATCGTGGTGGGCAGGGCGAAGGCGATCTGCGGGAGGATCACGCCCCCGAGGGAGTTCATCAGGCCGAGGTTGCGCACCACGATGTACAACGGCGTGATCGCGACCGTCAGCGGGAACATGAGCCCCGCCGCGAAGAAGGCGTAGAGCACGCCGCGACCGGCGAACCGGTAGCGGGCCAGCACGTAGGCGGCCATGAGTCCCAGCGCGACCACCCCGGCGGTGGTGGCGACCGCGACGATCGTCGAGTTCAGCACCTGGCGCCAGAAGATCCCTCCGGTGATGACGTCGAGGTAGTTCGAGAACACCCACGGCTGCGGGAGACCGGAGGGGTCGGTCGTGATCTGCGCGTTCGTACGGAAGCCGCCGATGACGATGTACGCGATCGGGGCGAGCATGAGCCCGACGACGATCAGCGCCACGAAGTACACGGTCGGGTGCGCCCAGGGCAGGCGGGGACGGGCGGAGCGCCCGGTGCGCCCGGGACGCTGCGTCACGAGCAGCGAGGTGGCGGTCATCGGTTCTTCCTCTTCCTCTTCGCGGAGGCGGGCCCGGTGAGGGCGCCCTCGGTGTCGCGCCTGAGCACGGCGCGCTGATAGATGAGGGCGACCACGAGCGAGATCAGGAACAGCACGACGGCGACGGCGTTGCCGTAGCCGAAGTTGCCGGCATTGCGGCCCTCGCCGACCATGTACGTGGCCATGGTCGAGGTGCCGGCGGTCGAGGCGATGTACTGCCCCCAGATGATGTAGACGAGATCGAACAGCTGCAGCGAGCCGATGATCGACAGGAAGGCCCAGATGCGCAGCGTCGGGGCGAGCAGCGGCAGCGTGATGCGCCACTGGATCTGCCAGTACGAGGCCCCGTCGATCGCGGCCGCCTCGTGCAGCTCCTCGGGAATCCCCTGGAGGCCCGCGAGGAACAGGATCACGGCGAACCCGACGTACTTCCAGGTGATGATGACCATCAGCGTCCAGATCGCGATGTCGGGATTCGACAGCCAGTCCGCCGCCAGCCACCCCAGACCCGCGTTCTCGAGCAGGGCGTTGAAGGCGCCGCTGGTCTGGAGCATCAGGCTCCACCCGGTGCCGACGACGACCTCGGAGATCACGTAGGGGATGAAGATGAGCACCCGGATCAGCGACTGCCCGCGCATGCGCCGGTTGAGCAGCAGCGCGAGCAGGATGGCGGCCGGGCCCTGCAGCACGAGCGACATCACCAGGATGAAGCCGTTGTGCGCGAGGGCGTCGTGGAACAGCGGGTCCTGCAGGATCGTCAGATAGTTCTTCAGACCCACGAAGTCGGTGGGAGCCCCGTACCCCTGCCAGCTGAAGAAGCCGTAGTACGCGGCCATCAGCACGGGGAAGATGACGAAGGCGAGGAAGACGACCAGGGCGGGCCCGGCCAGAAGGATCACTTCCAGCCGGGCGGCCGCCTCACGCCTTCGCAGCGGCATCCTGGACAGCCTTGACGATGTCTTCCGGTGATCCCTGACCCGCGAGCATGTCGACGACGGCGACGTTGAGGGCGTTGCCGACGTTCTGGCCGTAGACGGTGTCGAGCCACTGCGACGCGTACGGCGCGGCGTTGTAGGCCTCGAGGATCGACTGCAGGTACGGCTCGGTCACGGCCTCCTGCGCCACCGTGTTCACCGGCGGGGCGTTGAACGCGGTGTAGTAGGCGGTCTGCACCTCGGCCGACCCGAGGTAGTTCAGGAAATCGACGCAGGCGTCCGGAGCATCGACCGAGCACGAGTACCCGTCGACGCCGCCCATCATCGAACCGGGTTCGCCCTCGCCGCCCTCGATCTCGGGGAACGGGAACCAGGCGAGATCGGCGAGCGGCTGCTGGTCGGGCGTGAGCGAGCCGATGACACCGGGGTTCCAGGCACCCATCAGCTCCATGCCGGCCTGGTGGTTCGCGATGAGTCCGGCCGAGCTGCCCGCACCCTGCTGGGCCGTGGTCGTGAGGAATCCGGAGTTGAACGGCTCGGTCGCGGCGAAGGCCTCGAGATCCTCGCCCGCGCGCACCCAGCAGTCGTCGTCGAAGTTCATCTCGTCGGCGGCCTTCGCCAGCGTGTCGGCGCTGCACTCGCGCAGAGCCATCCAGTAGTACCAGTGCGCGGCGGGCCAGGCGTCCTTCGCGCCGAGCGCGATGGGTTCGATGCCGGCGGTGCGCAGCGCGGCCGTCGCGTCCTCGAGCTCGGACAGCGTCGTGGGGTTCTCGGTGATGCCGGCCTCGTCGAAGAGGTCCTGGCTGTAGAACAGCCCGCCGGGCAGCACGGCGACGGGCATCGCGTAGATCTTGTCGTCGAGACTGCTGGCCGAGAACGCGGCGGCCGGGATCTCGTCGGTCACGGCATCCGACAGCGAACCGGTGAGGTCCTTGAGCTGACCGGCCTTGACCATCGCGGCCATCTTGCCGCCTCCGCGCTGCAGGAAGATGTCGGGCGCATCGCCGGAGTTGAGCGCGGTCTGGAGCTTGCCGTCGAGATCTTCGTTCTGGATCGACTGGACGGTGATCGAGACGCCGGGGTTGGCCTCCTCGAAGTCGGCGACCGTCTTCTCCCAGAACTCGACGCCGGGGCCGGTGGTCGAGTTGTGCCACAGGGTCATCGACGAGCCGTCGCCGTCGCCGCCGTCGGGGGTGCCGCCGGTGCATCCGCTCAGGACGAGCGCGCCGACGGCGGTCAGTGCCGCCGCGGCGGCGAGGGAGTGCCTTCTGCTGTTCATGTGATCGTTCTCCTCATCGAGAGTGTGTGCATCCGCACCGATGCGGACGCTCGCGGCAGCAGGGTGAGACCGCGTCGCAGAGCAGTCTCTTGCCGGAGATGACGGGCGTCAAACGTTTTCGAAAACAGTTTCCGAAAGCCCGACGTGTGCGGATACGATGGGCGCTCATGAGCGGGCGGACCACGATCCACGACGTCGCGAAGGCGGCGGGAGTCTCGGTCTCGACCGTGTCGAAGGCCGTGAACGGCCGGTACGGCATCGCCGACGCCACGGTGCGTCGTGTGCTCGACGCGGTGCGCGAGCTCGGCTACGAATCGAGCCTCGTGGCCAGCAGCATGCGCGCGCGGCGCACCGGCGTGATCGGGGTGCTGCTCGCCGACTTCGAGCCCTTCAGCGCCGAGATCCTCAAGGGCGTCGGCGCCGCGGTGCACGACACGGCGTTCGACCTGCTCGCCTACAGCGGGTCGCATCAGGGCGCGGGGGAGGGGTGGGAGCGCCGATCGCTGAGCCGCCTCTCCGGCACCCTCATCGACGCCGCGATCATGGTGACGCCGACGATCGTGAACGCCGCCACGGAGATCCCGGTGGTCGCCGTCGACCCGCATACCGGCCGCGCCGATCTGCCGACGGTCGAGTCCGACAGCTTCGGCGGCGCACTGACCGCGACGCGTCATCTGCTCGAGCTCGGTCACCGTCGCATCAGCTTCCTCGGCGGGCGCCCCGACCTGCGCTCCGCGGGCCTGCGCGACGCCGGCTATCGACGCGCGCTTCGCGATGCCGGCCTGCCCGTCGACCCCGACCTCATCCGTCCCGGTCTCTACGAGTGGCAGACCACCCGGGATTCGGCGCGCGTGCTGCTCGCCGGCCCGGATCGCCCGACGGCCGTGTTCGCCGCGAACGACCTCTCGGCGATCGCCGTGATCGACGTCGCCCGCGAGATGGGCATCCGTGTGCCCGAGGACCTCTCCGTGATCGGCTTCGACGACGTGCCCGAGGCGTCACGACGCGCACAGCCGCTGACGACGATCCAGCAGCCGATGCGCCGACTCGGCTCGGTCGCGGCCGAGATGGTGTTCTCGCTGCTCGCCGGCGAGCAGCTCGACGAGCTCCACGTGACCCTGCCGACCCGACTGGTCGTGCGCGGGACGACGGCCCCGCCGCCGGAGTCGCCGGGGCGCTGAGCCCGTCTCGTGCGAGACCCTCCGTCAGCCCCCGGTGACCGCGCGCACGTGCGCCATGGCCGGGCCCTCGAGCGTGTCCGACAGCCAGGCGAACTCGGCGAAGCTGCGGGTGCCCGGCCAGTCGGCGGGCAGCATCGACGGGGGAAGACCCGGGTCGAGGTAGGGGAGCGTGCGCCAGCGATCGAGCAGGTGGACGTACGCGGCGAACGGCTCGGCGGGCAGCGTCGTGAGCGACTCCTGGAACCGGCGGTGCTCGTCGGCGAGCGCGTCGAGATCCCACCAGGACGCCGCCGATTCGGCCGGCGTGCGATCGGTCACCGGCATCCCGGCGGGGAAGAGTGTGACCCACGCCCGCGCCCCGACCTCGTCGACGATCTGCCGCACCTCGTCCTGCAGGTGCCCGGGGCAGATCCACAGGGCGGAGGACACGACCCCCGCGCCGATCCAGTGCAGGCGCCGGCGCAGCTGATGCCGCACCGCCCGCTCGGTCTCGGGGATCGAGAACGACACGAGGCACCAGGGATCGGCATCCGTCATCTGCCGCATCGCGAAGATGCGCCGATCGCCGCGCTGCAGCATCGCCAGAGCGGCCGGGTTCAGGCGGTACCCGACGGCGTCGCGCCGCTCGGCCAGCAGCAGGCCCTTTTGCTTGAGGCGCGCGATGCCGGTGCGGGCCTGCGCGGCTTCGATCCCGAGATCACCGGCGAGCGAGACGAGATCGGCCGTCGAGATCCAGCCGAGCGGGCGCAGGAACAGGCCCACGACCGTGCGCAGCAGCGACGCCGTGCTGCCGGGGCGCGCGTCGATGTCGTCGACGACGGATGCCGCCGCCCCCGCGCCCTCCGCCGTCACCGTCATGCGCGCAGCGCGTCGCGCACCGCCAGCACGCCGGTCACGGTCTCGACGTGCGAGGTGCTCAGCGGGGACAGGCCCAGGCGGATGCCGTCGGGGAACCGGAAGTCGGGGATGACGCCTTCGGCCCAGAGCTTCTGCGTGACCTCCCGGAAGTCGGGGTGCCCGATCGTGACGTGCCCGCCGCGCAGGTCGGCGTCGCGCGGGCTGAGCAGCCGCACGCCGAGCGGCGCGAGCTGCTCGTCGAACGCGCGCACCGCGAGGTCGGTCAGCGAGCGGGACTTCGCGCGCACCGCATCGATGCCGGACTCCTCGATCAGGTCGAGCATCCCCTGCATCGCCAGCATCGAGGTGACCGGCGGCGTGCCGCTGAGCAGCTGCCGGATGTCGCCGGCGGGCACGTACTCCGGCCCCATGGCGAAGATGTCGGCGGCGCTCCACCAGCCCTGGATCGGCTGGCGCAGCGTGCCCTGGTGTGCACGGTTGAGATAGGCGAAGGCCGGGGATCCCGGGCCGCCGTTCAGGTACTTGTAGGTGCAGCCGACCGCCATGTCGACGCCCCACGCGTCGAGGTGCATCGGAACGACGCCCGCCGAGTGGCAGAGGTCCCACATCATGAGCGCGCCCGAGGCGTGCACGGCATCCGTGATCGCGGGCATGTCGGCCAGCGCGCCGGAGCGGTAGTCGACGTGGCTGAGCGAGACGAGCGCGGTGCGCTCCGACACGACGGCGACGACGTCGGCGACGCTCACGCCGAGCACGGGGTCGGGCTCGATCCAGCGCAGCGTCATGCCGGTCTCGGCGGCGACGCCCTCGGCGAGGAATCGGTCGGTGGGGAAGTTGCCCGCCTCGATCACGAGCTCGGTGCGGGTCGGGTCGGCGGCGGCCGCGGCGCGCATCAGCTTGTAGATGAGCACGCTGGTCGAGTCGGCGACGACGGTCTGACCGGATGCCGCACCCAGCGCGACGCGGCCGATGCGGTCGCCGAGTTCCATCGGCAGTGCCATCCACTGCTCGTCCCACGACCGGATGAGGCGCGTGCCCCAGTCCTCGCGCACGAAGGCCGCGAGCCGCTCGGGGATGTCGCGCAGCGGGCGGCCGAGCGAGTTCCCGTCGAGGTAGGCGTCGACGCCCGGCGCCTCGGCGAAGGCATCGAGGTGCGCGGCGAGCGGATCGGCGGCGTCGAGGGCGCGGGCGTGCTCGAGAAGGGCGGAGTCGAGAACGGCGGAGTCGTGGAGGTCGGTCATGTCACACCTTCAGGTCTTCGGGGAGGAGGGGGCGGGCGCGGAGCGGGTCGGGGGAGGTGCCGGGCGCTCCGGGGATGACGAGCGGTCGCGCGCCGGGGTCGCGCGGGTCGAGCGGTGCCAGCGCCCGCAGCAGGGCGGCGTCGTCGAGACCGGCGTCGCGGAGCGCCGCGATCTCGCCCGGGTTCAGACCGACGGGTGTCGGGCCGTTGCCCATGTCGGTGCCGTAGAGCACCGTGCCCCCGGCGGCATGGAAGCGTCGCACGTTCCCGACCGCGACCGCGCGGGTCGCGGCGTCGTGCACGGCGAGCGTCGAGATCCACGCGACGGATGCCGCCTGCGCGGCGATCTCGTCGTCGTCGAGCACCTCGGTGAAGGGAGCATGCGCGAGGCGCGCGACGCCGAGTCGCGCGAGGCGCTGCGCCTCGCCCGGTCCCTCCGCGTGAGCGGTGACCGTGAGGCCGTGGGTGGCGGCCAGGTCGACGATCGTGCGGATGAGCTCGTCGCCGAATACCGGGCCCGCGGTCGTGTTGCTGGCGACCTTGAGGCACCGGGCACCGGCATCCGCCATCTCGTCCACCGCCTCGGCGGCCTGCACCGCGTCGTTGATCTCGCGCACCGAGCCCGCCGGGGCCCACGCGCGGTCGGAGGGGTAGCCGCCCGGGGCCGTGAGGAAGGCGCCGGCGTAGTCGAGACGCACGGGGGCGAGCGTCTCGCCGAGCCGTGCGATCTCGGTCACGTTCGCCCCGAGGTCGATGACGCGGCCGAGCGTCGAGGCGGCGAGGCCCGTCGTGTCGACGAGCTGCAGGTGCACGTGGTGGTCGGTGAACCCGCCCGTCACGACGCCGTCGAGGCGGGGGAGGTGGTCGGCCGGGGTCGCATCGCGCACGAGCATCCGTCCGTCGAGCACGTCGATCACGCCCTCGCGCCATTCCTCGCCGTCGAAGAAGGTCGCCGCTCTCATCAGCTGCCGATCTCGGTGCGCACGGCGTAGAGCTCGGGGAAGAAGGTCAGATCGAGCGCGCGCTGCAGGAATCCGACGCCGCTGGAGCCGCCGGTGCCGACCTTCATGCCGATCGTGCGGGCCACGGTCTTGAGGTGGCGGAAGCGCCAGAACTGGAAGTTGTCCTCGAGGTCGACGAGGTCTTCGCACGCCTCGTAGAGGTCCCAGTACCGGCTCGGGTCCTGGTAGATCTCGCGGATCGCGGGCACGAGCTCGGGCGTCATCCGGTAGGGCTCCCGCACATCGCGGTCGAGGATCTCGGCGGGGATCGGCAGCCCACGGCGGGCGGCGAAGCGCAGGAACTCGTCGTAGAGGGTGGGTTTCTCCCACTCGGCGGTGAGCAGTGCGAGGTTGGCGGGGTGATCGCGGAAGACGCCGAGCATCTTCTCGTTCTTGTTGCCGAGGGCGAACTCGACCGCACGGTACTGCACCGACTGGAAGCCCGAGGAGTTGCCCAACGCGCCGCGGAACTGCGCATACTCGGTGGGGGTGAGGGTCGCGAGCACCGCCCACTGCTGGGTCATGACGTCCTGGATGCGCTTGACGCGGGCAATGCGCTTGAGGGCCTCGCGCAGGTCGTCGCGGGCGAGCAGTTCCCGCGCCGACGAGAGCTCGTGCAGCAGCTGCTTGAGCCACAGCTCGGTGGTCTGGTGCTGGATGATGAACAGCATCTCGTCGTGGTGCTCGGGGGTGCTCACCGGGCGCTGCGCCGTGAGCAGCTGGTCGAGCCCGAGGTACGAGCCGTAGGTCATCTTGCCTTCGAGGTCGGTCACGATCCCGCCCTCGAGCGCACGCGTGTTCTCGGCGGTGGTGGTGGCCTGCGTGGCGGGGCTGCTCTCGGGATTCGGGCTCTCGACGCTCATGGGGTAAACATATAACGGATGTGCCGTTCGTCACAATGATGAAATGTCAAGGGGTCGGGGTGATTCGCGTACGGCCGCTACCGTCGAGGGATGGGTGACCGCATCGACGCGCGCAGTTTCACGCGCCAGGACCGTACGAAGTTCCGCGCCAAGACCGAGCAGTGCCTCGACGCGCTCGCCGAGATGCTCGCCGATGGACGCTTCGACGGAGCGTTGCCTCAGCTCGGCCTCGAGATCGAGCTCAACCTCGTCGATCCCGCGGGGGATCCGGCCATGGCCAACGAGGCGGCGCTGGAAGCGATCGCCAGCCCCGCGTTCCAGACCGAACTCGGTCGGTTCAACATCGAGGTCAACGTCGCGCCGCGCCCGATCGGCGGAGGGCGCACGCGCGATCTGGAGACGTCGCTGCGCAACGCCATCGACGAGGCGGATGCCCGGGTGCAGGTGGCGACCGGCAATGCGATCGCGATGATCGGGATGCTGCCCACCCTCGACGAGCACCACTTCACCGAGCGCTGGATCTCGGAGGATCCGCGCTACAGCCTGCTCGGCCAGCAGGTGCTCGCCGCGCGCGGGGAGGACATCGAGCTGAAGCTGGAGGGCGTACCGCTGCCGGGCGGCCCCCGCGAGAGCCTCGACATCGTGACCGACACGATCCTTCCCGAGGCCGCCTGCACCTCGGTGCAGTTGCACCTGCAGGTCGAGCCGGACTCCTTCGCGCCGTACTGGAACGCGGCGCAGGCCATGGCCGGGGTGCAGGTCGCGCTCGCCGCCAACTCCCCGTTCTTCGCGGGACGCGCGCTGTGGCACGAGACCCGCATCCCGATGTTCGAGCAGGCCACCGACACCCGCTCGCAGGAGCTGAAGAATCAGGGCGTGCGTCCGCGCGTGTGGTTCGGGGAGCGCTGGGTCACCTCGATCTTCGACCTCTTCGAGGAGAACTCACGGTACTTCCCGGCGCTGCTGCCGGCGGTCACCGACGAGGACCCCTTCGCGGAACTCGCCGCCGGCCGCGCGCCCTCCCTCGCAGAGCTGCGCATGCACAACGGCACGGTGTACCGCTGGAACCGACCCATCTACGACACGGTCGACGGCACCGCCCACCTGCGCGTCGAGAACCGCGTGCTGCCGGCGGGGCCCACGGTCGTGGACGTGCTCGCCGACACGGCCTTCTACTACGGTCTCGTGCGCACGCTCGCCGAGGCCGATCGTCCGCTGTGGACGCAGATGAGCTTCGATGCCGCGGCCGAGAACCTGCGGGCGGGCGCGCGCGACGGGATCGAGGCGCGACTCTACTGGCCCGAGGTGGGCTGGGTCGGCGCGCGCGAGCTCGTGCTGCGGCGACTGCTGCCGATGGCCGCCGAGGGGCTCGACGCGTACGGTGTCGACCCGGCGGCACGTGATCGGTACCTCGGCATCATCGAGCAGCGCTGCGTGACCGGGCGCAACGGGGCGACCTGGCAGCGGGGCAGCGTCGCGGCGCGGGAGCGCGCGGGGCAGACCCGGGCGGAGGCGCTGCACGGCATGCTCCGCGACTACCTCGAGCTCGCCCGGGCCGGGGCGCCGGTGCACACCTGGGAGTGAGGGGCCCGCTTATCTCCTGCGGTGGTCCGCCGTTCAGAGTGCGGGCGTGCGCGGCGGGGGCGTGCGGCGCTCGCCGGGTGCTCCGGATGCCTCGAACGCCGCCGCGAGCCGCAGCAGGCGCGCGTCGTCGTAGGCGCGGCCGGTGAAGGTGAGTCCGATCGGCATGCCGATGTCGTCGAGGAGCCCCATCGGCACCGTGACGGTCGGGATGCCGAGGTGGCGGATGGCGAGGTTGCCGTTCGCGATCCAGGTGCCG
Source organism: Microbacterium galbinum (assembly GCF_023101185.1). Classification (GTDB taxonomy): domain Bacteria; phylum Actinomycetota; class Actinomycetes; order Actinomycetales; family Microbacteriaceae; genus Microbacterium; species Microbacterium galbinum. The sequence goes on along the minus strand of NZ_CP078077.1, from coordinate 659,504 downwards.
TTGCGCCAGCCGAGGTCGGCGGATGCCGGATCGACGTCCATGTCGGCGGCGCCGAGGTCGGCGACGGCGGGGAAGACGACGGCGTCGAGGCCGAGGCCGTCCATCCACTGCTCGAGATCGCGGCGCCGGGTCTCCTCGAGCCCGCGGAGACCCTCGGGCAGCTCGGGCATGTCGTCGGGGCCGGTGCCGGGATGCGCCCGCACCCAGTCGGGGTACTCGGCAATGTCGTCGTCGAAGCCGGTGTAGCGGTCGGGCAGCGCGCCGTCCGGGTGCGGGAAGATCGTGGATCCGTCGACGCCGGTCAGTGAGTCGAGGGCGGGGTCGCCGTTGGCCCGCAGGAAGTCCTCCCACGCCCACGCCGAGAGATCGACGATCTCGCGGTGCAGGTAGGCGGGTGAGACGAGCCCGCGCGTCGCGATCGTCGGGGCGCCGGGGCGGTCGCCCTCGTAGTTCGACACCACGGGGAAGTCGACCTCGACCACGGTCGCCCCCGCCGCCTCGAGGTCGCGGCGCGCTGCCGCCCAGCGAGTGAGGATCGAGGGGCGGGTGTCGATGCGCCGACCGGTCGGCCCGCCGACCCCGGGGTGCGCGGCGGTGCCCGCCTCGGGATCGGCGTCGATGTACATGCGCGGGATGCCGATCCGGATGCCGGCGAGGGTGCTCGCGCGGACGGAAGGGGGCGTGCCGGTCGCGGCGGGCGTGCCGGTCGCGGTGGGCGTGCCGGTCGCGGCGAGCGCCGCATAGGAGGCGGGACGCACCGCGGAGGCGGCCGGGATCGCCACCCACGGCTGCGTGCGCCAGAAGTCTCCGCGCGTCTCGGCGTCGTCGGCGACGATGATGTCGAGCACCTCGAGTAGATCGGCCATCGTGCGAGCGTGCGGCACGACGACGTCCATCGTGGGCACGAGGGGCCAGTTGCCGCGCACCGAGATCACGCCGCGCGAGGGCGTGTACGCGCAGAGGGCGTTGTTCGTCGCCGGACCTCGACCGCTCGACCAGGTCTCCTCGGCCAGGCCGAACGCGGCGAAGCTCGCGGCGGTCGCGGTGCCCGAGCCGTTCGACGATCCGGAGGCGAAGGGCGCGGTGAGCCATTGCGCGCTGTACGGACTCTCGGCGCGTCCGTAGACCCCGCGCTGCATGCCGCCGTTCGCCATCGGCGGCATGTTGGTGAGTCCGAGGCAGATGGCCCCGCCGGCCCGCAGCCGCTCGATGGTGAACGCGTCGCGCTGGGCGACGAGCCGCGCGAAGGCCGGACTGCCGGCGGCGGCGGTGAGCCCGCGCACGAGGTAGCTGTCCTTGGCCGTGTAGGGGATGCCGTCGAGCGGGCCGAGGGTCTCGCCGCGCGCCCGACGCTCGTCAGATGCCGCCGCCTCGGCACGGGCCTCCGGGTTGCGCACGACGACCGCGTTCAATGCGGTGGGCGTGCGCGGGCCGTCATAGGCGTCGATGCGGGCGAGATAGGCGTCGACGAGGTCGACCGCCGTCGCCGCTCCCTCGTCGAGGGCGCGCCGCAGGTCGGCGATCGACGCCTCGACGACATCGATCATGCGAGTGCGCCCGTGGGTGAGGACTGCCCGAGCGCCGGCTGCTGCTGGGTGATGCAGTGGATGCCGCCCCCGCGGTCGAACAGCGGTCGTGCATCGACGGTCACGACGCGTCGGCCGGGATACGCCTCGCCGAGGATCTCGCGCGCCACGGCATCTGCCCGTTCGTCTCCGAACCCGCAGGCGACCACGCCGTCGTTCGTCACGAGATGGTTGACATAGCTCCAGTCCACGAAGCCCTCGTCGTCGCGCAGCGTGGAGGGCGCGGGGAGATCGATCACCTCGAAGCTGCGGCCGGCGGCATCCGTCTGCTCGGCGAGGTGCGCCCGCAGCTTGCGCGTCACCGCGTGGTCGGGGTGCGCGGGATCGTTCTGCGCGTGCAGCAGCAGGCGCCCGGGCGAGACGATCGTCGCCACGATGTCGACATGCCCGTTGGTGCCGAAGTCGTCGTAGTCGCGAGTGAGGCCGCGCGGCAGCCAGACCGCCTTGGTCGCCCCGATCGTGCGCAGCATCTCGGCCTCGACGCGCTGCCGGTCGGCGTAGGGATTGCGGCGCGGGTCGAGCTGCACGGTCTCGGTGAGCAGCACGGTGCCCTGGCCGTCGACGTGGATCCCGCCGCCCTCGTTCACGAGGGTCGAGCTCACGAGCTCGGCGTCGACGCCGCGTGCGATGATGCGGGCGTGCTGCGCGGCCGCCGCCCAGTCGGCCCACTCCGGGTCGCCCCAGCCGTTGAAGATCCAGTCGACCGCGCCGAGCGCCTCGGGGCGTTCGTCGTCGATCACGAAGGTCGGTCCGGAGTCGCGCATCCAGAACTCGTCGACCGGTGCCTCCACGATCTCGACACCCGCTCCCAGCATCCGCCTCGCTCGCGCGAGCTCGCGCGGATCGACCAGCATCGTGACCGGCTCGAACTCGGCGACCGCGTGCGCCACCGCCGTCCACGTCGCGTACCCCTCGTCGCGTTCGGCCGCGCTCTCGCCGAGCGTCTGGCCCTCGACGGGGAAGGCCATCCAGGTGCGATCGTGGCGTGCGGTCTCTGCGGGCATGCGCCAGGCCATCGGTGTCTCCTCGCGGTGGAGTGGTTATTGAACATGCGATCAACAGGTGCTACGGTAACCGGTGATGAACACGACGTCAAGAGTCTCCGGCCCCCGGCGCCTCCCTCCCGAAGAGCGCGACCGCTCGATCCTCGAGGGGGCCGTCGGGCTCGCCCGCGAGAGCGGGCTGGAGGCTCTCACCCTCCGTGCCGTCGCCGCCCGCGTGGGTGTCACCCCGGCTCTCGTCGCGCACTACCGCCCGGGCATGGACGCCTTCCTCGCCGATGTCTTCGGCGAGATCGTGGCGGCCGAGCGCGACGAGGTGATGGCGTCGTTCGACCCCGGCGCGACCGTGCGCGACAACCTGCTGCACATGACCGAGACGCTGCTCGACGGCCGTCGCGACGACGTGACCCTCGTGTGGGTGCAGGCGTGGGCGCTGGGGGCGCGCAACGAAGCGCTCGCCGCGCGCGTGCGCTCCGAGATGGACCTCTGGCAGAGCGCCCTCGAGGCGCATCTCGCCCGTGCCGTCGCCTCGGGCGAGATCTCGGCGACCCGCACCGAGACCGCGGCCTGGCTGCTGCTCGCGATGATCGACGGCATGAACGCGCACTCGTTGGTGAAGTGGGCGCCGCACGATCGCGCCGCCCTCGCCCGGCGCACGCTCGCCGTCGTGCTCGATCCGCGCGACGATGCACCGAATCCCCTCACCCCGAATCCCCTCACCTTGAACACGCTCACCCCGAACCCGCTCGACGCCCCGGCGTCCGCTCCCTCCTCCGCGAAGTAAGGAACGCCCCATGGATGCTGTGCGCATGCACGCCGCCTCGGCCGAGTCGACGGCCATCGTCGACGCGGTGCTCGACTACTCCCGACGGCGGATGCTGGCGGCCGACGTGCCGCTCGACAAGCCGCAGAGCGAGGCCGAGCTCAACCGGCTCGTCGGGGCGACGATCACCGACGCGGGACTGGGGGCCAACCGGGCGCTCAGCGTGTTCGAGCACATCCTCGCGCCGGCGTGCCTGACCACGAGTCATCCGCTGTACCTGTCGTTCATCCCCACCGCGCCGACCATGGCGGCGATCGCGTTCGACCTGGTGGTGTCGGCATCCGGTCTCTACGGCGGCAGCTGGCTCGAGGGAGCGGGCGCCGTGCACGCCGAGAACGAGGTGCTCTCGTTCCTGGCGAAGGAGTTCGGGCTTCCCGACACCGCGGGCGGGGTCTTCGTGCAGGGCGGTACGATCGGCAACCTGTCGGCGCTGGTCGCCGCGCGCGAGGCCGCCAAGGCACGGCTCCTCGAGGCGGGCAAGCAACTCCCGTCGCGGTGGAAGATCGTCTGCAGCGTCGAGGCGCACTCCTCGAACAAATCGGCCGCGCGGGTGATGGATGCCGACGTGCTGCTCGTGCCGGCGGGCGACGACGGCGTTCTCCGCGCGGATGCCGTGCGCGACGCCCTCGCCGAACACGGTGACGAGATCTGCGCGGTCGTCGCGACCGGGGGATCGACGAACTTCGGCATCGTCGACGACATCGCCGGCATCGCTGCTCTGAAGGACGAGTTCGAGTTCTGGCTGCACATCGACGGCGCGTACGGACTCACCGCGATGCTGTCGCCCGAGGCGCGGCACATCTTCGCCGGGGTGGAGCGCGCGGACTCGGTGATCGTCGATCCGCACAAGTGGCTGTTCGCGCCGTTCGACTGCTGCGCCCTGATCTACCGCGATCCGGAGGCGGGACGCCGCGCGCACACCCAGCACGCCGAGTACCTCGATGCGCTCACCGACGGCGACGACTTCAGCCCGTCCGACTACTCGATCCAACTCACCCGGCGCCCCCGCGGTCTGCCGCTCTGGTTCTCGCTCGCGACGTACGGCGTCACGTCCTACCGCGACGCGGTCGGGGCGACGATGACGCTCACCCGCCGCATCGCCGACGAGATAGCGGCACGCCCCGGGCTCCGGCTCGTGCGCGATCCGCAGCTCTCGGTCGTCGTGTTCGAGCGTGACGGGTGGGAACGCGCCGACTACGACCGCTGGTCGGCCGCCCTGCTCGACTCGCAGCGCGCCTTCGTCGTGCCGAGCTCGCACAAGGGCCGCCCGAACACGCGCTTCGCGATCCTCAACCCGCTCACGACCTTCGAAGACCTCGTCGGCATCCTCGACACCATGGCCTGACAGCGCGCCTCAGCGACTCGTGTGCGCGTCCAGGAAGTCGATGGTCTTCTGCAGGGCGGTCCGGGCATCCGGCAGGTCGAGGTGGAACTGGTACTCGTGGGGGAGCGCCGGTTCGTGCGGCGCCGGCCAGAAGAGCGTCGTGACCTCGACCCCCACCTCGTCGAGGCGTTTCGCCATCGGGATCGACTGCAGCCAGGTGAGGCCGTCACCGTTGCCGCCCGAGATGTAGGTCGCGGGGAAGTCCGCGGTCACCCAGTCCACGGTCGACATCGTCGCGCCCGTCGAGTCCTCGGCCCAGGTCTTGGTGCCGGAGTACGCCCACATCGCCGACTTGAAGCCCCAGCCGGCGATCCCGTCGAGCTGCGCGAGCGCCGACAGATCGTAGACGCCGCAGTTGAGCACGGTCGCGACCAGGTGCGAGGCCTCGATCGACGGCGTGATGTCCATGATCTCGGCGTAGTCGGGGCTCGTGATGAGCGTGGCCATCTGGCTGGCGAGCTGGGCACCGGCGGAGTCCCCGGCGAGCACGATCCGCGTGGGATCGACGCCCAGCTCGGCGGCATGCTCGTCGATGTAGGCGAGCGCCTCGTTGAGCTGGTTCACCGCGAGCGGGTACACGCCCTCGGGGCCGATCGTGTAGTTCACGCCGATCGTCGTGTAGCCCTCGGCGGCGAGGATGCGCAGGTACGGATCGACGTTCTCCTTCGCGCCCGAGATCCAGGCGCCGCCGTGGATCCAGACGACCGTGGGCAACGGGCCGGTGGCGGATGCCGGGGAGAAGACGTCCAGGGTCGTGTCGGCACCCCGGTCCCCGTAGGCGACGTCGAGCTGCTCGGTGAGCTCGACGTCGGGCACGTGCTTCTCCATCTCCGCCGCTGTCTCGTCACCGCCCTTGGTGAACACGGCGCGGATGATCATGGCCGACGGCCACGGGGTGAGCGAGCCGACGATCGCCACGACCGCGGCCACCCCGACGACGCAGGCGACGGCGATCTTCGTCCGCCGCCACGGACGACGCGCCTTCGCGGGTCGTGCCGGTTCTGGTTCGTGGTCGTGCGCGCTCATGGGACTCCCTCTCCGCGCACCAGTGTGGCAGTACTCCGCGCGGCGACGCACGCCCGGATCGACGCCGTGACCGGGGCGGGAATCCCGGGCCCCGCGAACCGGTCCGGTGGTCGACAGCACTTGTCCGCTGGGCGACACCCGCCCTCGCTAGCGTGAAGAGGGCCCCCGATTCCTGGAGTCCCGATGCCCCGCCCTGCGCCGAACCTCGAGCCGAATCCTGCTCCGACGACCGTGGGAGGGGCGTTCCGCGAGGGGGTGTGGGGGCGCGGGCGTCGGCTGCGCGCGGCGCTGTCGATCGCGGGTTTCTGCGGGCATCAACTCGCCGAGGTCATGGTGCCCGTCGCGGTGGGCGTCGTGATCGACCGGGCCATCGCTCCGCACGACCCGGTCGCGCTCGGGTGGGCGCTGGTGTTCCTCGTCGCCGTGTTCGCGGTACTGATCTGCGCGTGGCAGGTGGGTGATCGCTCCGCCACCGTCGTCTACGCGCGCGGCGAGCACGCGCTGCGGCAGGGGGTGCTCGGGCTCGCGCTGCGCCGTCGCGTGCGGCGTCCGGCCGGCGAGGTGCTGACGATCTCCTCGTCGGATGCCGGGCAGACGGCCGGGTTCTTCTGGGTGATCGCCGAGCAGGCGGCCGCGGCGACGGCGGTGCTCGTCGCGTGCATCACGCTGCTCGTCATCGCCTGGCCGCTCGCGATCGCCGTCGTGATCGGCACGCTCGTGCAGGCGTTCGTCGTGCACGCCGTGAGCGGGGGCCTGCGCCGTCGCGGATACGCGGCGCAGAAGCAGGCCGCTCGGCTCGACGCGGTGAGCACCGACTTCGCGACCGGCCTGCGCGTGCTCGGCGCCCTGGGCGGGGCTCCCCGAGCGGCCGAGCGCTACGTCGCCGAGAGCGCGGTCGCGGCCGAAGCCGCCTATCGCGCCGAGAAGGCGACGGCCGGGCTCACGGCGCTGAACCTGCTGGTGAGCGGTCTCGCCTTCACCGGCATCGCGATGCTCGGCGGTCGGCTCGCGCTGGAGGGCGCGATCACGGTCGGCGGATTCGTCACGGCGATGGGGCTCGCGCAGACGATCCGCGGACCTCTGCAGGCGCTCGGCTATCTGCCGGCGCAGATCGCGAGCAAGCACGGGTCGGCGACGCGCATCGCCGAGTTCACCGCCGAAGCGGAAATGGATGCCGCCGAAGCGGGAGCGGATGCCGCCGAAGCGGGAGCGGATGCCGTCGAGCGGATGCCGGTGACGGATGCCGTCGCCGCGGCCGCAGGTGGAGTGCCCGCGGGCGGAGTGGTCGCGCGCCTCGATGTCGACGGGCGGCCGATCGAGATCCGCGCGGGCGAGCTCACGGGGATTCGCGCAGACCCCGCGCGGATCGCCGATCTCGCGCGTCTGTTCGGCGGACAGCGCGAGCCCGAGGTCGGCGAGCTGCTGCTGACCGGAACGGATGCCGCCCGCCTCGATGCCGAGGGTCTCCGGTCCCGGGTGTTCGCCCCGCCGCACGACGCCGCGGTGTTCAGCGGCACGGCGGCCGAGAACATCGCCGATCCGATCGACGCCGCGCACCTCGAGGCATCCGCGTTCGACGAGGTGCTGCGCCGGCTGCCCGACGGTCTCGACGAGCGCGTGGGCGAGCGCGGCCTGCGGCTCTCGGGCGGTCAGCGTCAGCGCCTTCTGCTCGCCCGGGCCCTGCACCAACCGCAGCCCCTGCTCGTGCTGCACGAGCCGACCACCGCGATCGATCCGATCACCGAGGCGCAGGTCGCCGAGGGTCTCGCCCGTGACGGGCGCACGATCCTGCTGCTCACCGACCGCGCCTCGCTGCTCGCGGCGTGCGCGCACGTGCACGATCTGAGGGACGACCCAGATCAGAGGGACCACCCCGACCCGCGGGAGGATCCCGATCCGCGGGACGACCGCAATCCGCGGGACGACCCCGATCAGAGGGACGACGCATGAGCGACGAGAAGCTGCCGGTCGCGAGCCGCCGCGACACCGCGCGCGGACTCCTCACGGCGCTCGGGCATCGACGGGGTCTCGTGCTCCTCGCGCTCGTGACCCTGTTCGCGGGCGTCGGGGCGGCGCTCGTCGCCCCGTGGGTGATCGGGCTCATGGTCGACGACATCGTGGCGGGCGGCAGTGGGCTGCTGCCCTTCGGACTGGTGCTCGCGGCATCCGTGGTGTCGGCGGCCGTGCTCACGTGGGTGGGGCGCGTGCTGCTGGCCCGGCTGGGGCAGGGCACGATCCGGGAGGTGCGCGAGTCGGCGTTCCGCACGGCTCTCGCCCAACCGACGTCGCGGATCGAGGCGGCGGGGACCGGCGACCTGGTCGCGCGGCTCTCGGGCGACGTGCGTGCGGTGGGCGAGGTCGTCGAAGAGGCGTTGCCCGCCTTCCTGACCGCAGTCTTCGGGATCGTGCTGAGCCTGATCGGCATGGGGGCGCTCGACGCGCGCTTCGCACTGGCGGCCCTGTGCGCCGCCCCGGTGCAGTTCTTCGCACTGCGCTGGTTCCTGCGCCGGTCCGCTCCGATCTATCGCGCGCACCGCGCGGTGGTGGCCGAGCGGGGGCAGCGCACGATCGAGGCGGTGCGCGGGGTCGACACCGTCGTCGCGCTGCGCACCGAGGAGAGGCACCTGGCCGGGATCGCCGAGGCCAGCGAGCAGGCGATCGGGCTCGAGGTGCGCGCGACGCGGGTGCGCAACGACTTCAACGTCTTCCTCAACGGGGCCGAGTTCCTGGGGCTCGCGGCCGTCCTGGTGACGGGGTACTTCCTCGTCGCGGGCGGTCTGGTCGAGCTGGGCGCCGCGACCGCCGCCGCGCTCTACTTCCTCGGGCTCTTCGGACCGATGAGCAGCCTGCTCTACCGGATCGACGACCTGCAGGATGCCGGCGCCAGCCTCGCACGCCTGTTCGGAGTGATCGGCCTCCCCTCTCCCGCGCCGCGTACGCAGGAGAGACCCGCCCGTCGCGGCGCGATCGACGTCGAGGGGCTGCGCTTCGGACATCGTCCCGATCGTGACGACCTCGCCGGTGTCTCACTGCGCGCGTCGGCGGGCGAGAGGATCGCGGTGGTCGGGGCGAGCGGTGCGGGCAAGACGACGCTCGCCCGCGTGCTCGCGGGTGCGCTCCCCGTGAGCGGGGGAGACGTCCGCCACGATGGCCGCGCGATCGGGGAGTGGCACCCGCGCGACCTGCAGGATGCCGTGATCATGCTGAGCCAGGAGCCCCATGTGTTCGCGGGCACGGTACGCGACGACCTGGGGCTGTTCGCGGATGCCGACGAGGAGCGGATGCTCGCGGTCATCGACGCACTGGACGCGCACTGGATCCACCGCCTGCCCGAGGGGCTCGACACTCCGGTGGGGGAGTCGGGGCATCCGCTCACCCCGGGGCAGGCGCAGCACCTGGCGCTGGTGCGGGTGGCGCTGTCGGATGCCTCGGTCGTGATCCTCGATGAGGCGACGGCGGAGGCGGGGTCGGCCGACGCCGAGATCCTCGACGATGCGGCGGCCCGGGCGATCGGTGCGCGCACGGGGATCGTGATCGCGCACCGGCTCACCCAGGCGGTGACGGCCGACCGCATCCTGGTGATGGAGGACGGGCGGATCGTGCAGTCGGGAACGCACGCCGACCTCGTCGAGACGCCGGGACCCTATGCGCGGCTCTGGGCGGCGTGGACGGCCTGGTGACCGCCGTTCCGCGGAAAATCGGGACGACACGCCCGGCGGACGGGCCGGATTTGCCCGACCCCCGGAATCCACGTAAGTTATTACCTGTTCGCCCCACAGGGAAGCGGAAAGGCCGAGAGCCTCACCCCCCTCAAGCGGAGAACCACCCCCCCCCGAATCCACATCAACTCTTCTGAGTGTTCTGGATGAAGGAACTGCCTCATTCCGCTGAGCGAGTCGCCGAAACGCGATTTGACAACAGGAACGAGATCAGTAAGATAGAGAAGTTGCCCTTCGGGCCTGGTTGTGATGACTGGGTCGTGGGAGCATCCGATCCTTGAGAACTCAACAGCGTGCACTTGTCAAATGCCAAATAACCTCGATTCAGCTTCGGCT
>NZ_CP078077.1:0-649529 GCF_023101185.1 Microbacterium galbinum | reverse complement strand
GCGGCCATAGCGTGAGGGAAACGCCCGGTTACATTCCGAACCCGGAAGCTAAGCCTCACAGCGCCGATGGTACTGCAGGGGGGACCCTGTGGGAGAGTAGGACACCGCCGGACTTCTTTTAAGAAAGAGAGCCACCCAACGCTGGGTGGCTCTTTTTCGTTTTACGGGCATGTGCACGCGATCACGTGCGCATGTTCAGCGTGCGCATGTCCAGCGTGCACGCGTTCAGTGCGCCAGACGCGCCTCGAGCACCGAGGCCGTGCTGCGTACCGCATCCGCCAGTTGCGTCTCCGTGACGTCGTTCCCTGCCCAGGTGACGGCGACCGCGGCCACCGGCCACCCGTTGTGATCGCGCACCACGGCGCCGACGGAGCGCAGGCCGTCGGCGACCTCGCTGTCTTCGGTCGCATATCCGCGCGTGCGTACGTCGCGGAGCACCTCACGGAGCTCGCGGGGGTTCCGCGGACCGACGCCGGTGCGGTGGGGGAAAGCCGAGGCGCTCGGATACAGTGCGCGCACCTGCTCGCGGGGGAGCGCGGCCAGCATGGCCCGCCCGCTCGCGGTGAGATGCGCGGGCAGCCGCACGCCGACGTCCGTGACGAGTGCCGGCCGCCGCGGCGCGCGCTCTTCGACGATGTACAGCACGTCGCCCCCGCTCATCACCGCGAGGTGCGCGCTCTCGCCCAGGCGGTCCGAGAGGGCCGCCACGAGCGGACGCCCCAGCCGGGCGAGCGGCTGCTGTCGGGCGTAGCCGCCGGCGAGCTCGAACGCGGAGGTGCCGAGGCCCCAGCGACGGTCCTCGCGCAGGTGCACCACGAAGCCGTGCAGCGCCAGGGTGCGGAGCAGGTGGTAGACGGTCGACCGCGGGAGCGCGAGTTCGCGTGCGATCGCCGATGCGGCGACCGGCGCGGGCCGCCCCGCCAGATACCGGAGGATCCGCAGGGTGTGCTCGGCCGCGGGCACCTGCAGGGGAGTGTCGGCCACGGCATCCGAGCTGTCTGGGATCACAGACACAGGATGTCATGATCCGCTGTCGCGGGCGACCCCTCGGGTGTGGAATCGAGACATGAGTGAACTCGTCCCCGTGCTCGTCGGCGCCGCCCCGCTGGCTCCCGCCGATGTCGTCGCCGTCGCCCGCCACGGCGCCCCCGTCGTGATCTCCCCCGACGCGCTCGCTCGCGTCGCCGAGACCCGCGCCGTGATCGACGGGCTGGCTGCCGATCCGCACCCGCACTACGGTGTCTCGACCGGGTTCGGCGCACTCGCCACCACGTTCATCGCTCCCGACCGTCGTCTGCAGCTGCAGGCCAGCCTCATCCGCTCGCACGCGGCGGGAACGGGGGCCGAGGTCGAAGCCGAGGTCGTGCGCGGCCTCCAGCTGTTGCGCCTGCAGACGCTCGCCTCGGGCCGTACCGGCGTGCGCCCCGTCGTCGTCGAGACCTACGCCGCGCTGCTCAACGCGGGGATCGTGCCGGTCGTGCGCGAGTACGGATCGCTCGGTTGCTCGGGCGATCTCGCCCCGCTCGCCCACATCGCACTGGCGGCGATGGGCGAGGGCGACGTGCGCACCCCCGACGGTGCGCTGGTCCCGGCATCCGAGGCGCTGGCCGCCGCCGGCATCGAGCCGGTGACCCTCGTCGAGAAGGAGGGACTCGCCCTCATCAACGGCACCGACGGGATGCTCGGGATGCTGGTGCTCGCGCTCCACGACATCGAGGGTCTGCTCCTCACCGCCGACATCGCCGCGGCCATGTCGATCGAGTCGCAGTTGGGCACGGATGCCGTCTTCGCCGCTGATCTCATGGCGCTGCGTCCGCAGACGGGACAGGGCGTCTCGGCGTCGCACCTGCGCGCGTTCCTCCGTGACTCGCCCATCGTGCACAGCCACAAGGGTCCGGAGGACGGCCGGGTGCAGGACGCGTACTCGCTGCGCTGCTCGCCGCAGGTGCACGGTGCCGCGCGCGACACCGCGGGCTATGCGGCGACGATCGCCGGCCGTGAGCTCGCCAGCGTCATCGACAACCCGGTCATCACGGTCGACGGGCGGATCGAGTCGAACGGCAACTTCCACGGTGCGCCGGTCGCCGCCGTGCTCGACTTCCTCGCGATCTCGGTCGCCGACGTCGCCTCGGTGTCGGAGCGGCGCACCGACCGGGCACTGGATCCGGCGCGCAACCACGGTCTTCCGCCGTTCCTCGCCGATGAGGTCGGCGTCGACTCGGGCCTCATGATCGCGCAGTACGCCGCGGCCGGCATCGTGTCGGAGCTGAAGCGGCTCGCGGTTCCGGCATCCGTCGATTCGATCCCCTCGTCGGCGATGCAGGAGGACCACGTCTCGATGGGCTGGGCGGCCGCACGCAAGCTGCGCCGCGCGATCGACGGCCTCGGTCGGGTGCTCGCGATCGAGATCCTCACCGGTGCCCGCGCCCTCGATCTGCGCGCCCCCCTCCACGCAGGACCGGCCACGGGGGCCGTGCGCGACCTCGTGCGCACGGTCGCCGCCGGCCCCGGCCCCGACCGATTCCTCTCTCCCGACATGGAGGCCGTGACCGCGCTCGTGCAGTCCGGCGCCGTCGCCCGCATCGCACAGGAGCACGCGAATGACTGACCAGAAGCCCACCCTCATCGACACGACGCGCACAGTTCGAGCGGCACGCGGCAATCAGCGCACCGCCAAGAGCTGGGGGGCCGAAGCCGCCAAGCGGATGCTGATGAACAACCTCGACCCCGAGGTGGCGGAGCACCCCGAGAGCCTGGTCGTCTACGGCGGCACGGGCCGCGCCGCCCGCAGCTGGGAGGCGTACGACGCGATCGTGCGCACCCTCGACGAGCTCGAGCCCGACGAGACGCTGCTCGTGCAGTCGGGCAAGCCGGTGGGGGTTTTCCGTACGCACGAGTGGGCGCCGCGCGTGCTCATCGCCAACTCGAACCTTGTGGGCGACTGGGCGACGTGGCCCGAGTTCCGTCGGCTCGAGGAACTGGGTCTGCTCATGTACGGCCAGATGACGGCCGGGTCGTGGATCTACATCGGCACGCAGGGCATCCTGCAGGGGACCTACGAGACGTTCGCGGCCGTGGCCCGCTCGCTCGGCCGCGACTCGCTGCGCGGCACCCTCACCCTCACCGGCGGTGCCGGCGGCATGGGCGGCGCGCAGCCGCTCGCGGTGACGATGAACGACGGCGTGGTGCTGATCGTCGACGTCGACGAGTCGCGCCTCGCCCGCCGCGTCGAGCACGGGTACCTCGACGAGTACACGACCGATCTCGACGCCGCCGTGGCCCGCGTCCTCGCGGCGAAGGATGCCGGGGAGGCACTCTCGGTGGGCGTCGTGGGCAACGCCGCCGAGGTGTTCCCCGAGCTGCACCGCCGTGGTGTGCCGATCGACATCGTGACGGATCAGACCAGCGCCCACGACCCGCTCGCCTATCTGCCCATCGGCGTCGACGTGGCCGAGTGGAAGGCGGAGGCCGAGCGCGATGCCGAGGAGTTCACGCGGCGCTCGCGGGAATCGATGGCGGCGCACGTCGCCGCGATGGTCGCGTTCCAGGACGCCGGAGCCGCGGTCTTCGACTACGGCAACTCGATCCGTCGGGAGGCGGAACTCGGCGGCTTCGACCGCGCGTTCGCGTTCCCGGGGTTCGTGCCGGCCTACATCCGCCCGCAGTTCGAGGAGGGGCGCGGACCCTTCCGCTGGGCGGCGCTCTCGGGCGACCCCGAGGACATCGCCAAGACCGATCGGGCGATCGCCGACCTGTTCCCCGACGACACCGCGCTGCACCGCTGGCTCGAGAAGGCCGGCGAGAAGGTGCACTTCGAAGGGCTGCCCGCCCGCATCTGCTGGCTCGGATACAAGGAGCGCCACCTCGCCGGGCTGCGGTTCAACGAGATGGTCGCCTCGGGTGAGCTCTCGGCGCCCATCGTGATCGGGCGCGACCACCTCGACTCGGGCTCCGTGGCCTCTCCCTACCGCGAGACCGAGGCGATGAAGGACGGCTCCGATGCGATCGCCGACTGGCCGCTGCTCAACGCGCTGCTGAACACCTCCTCGGGTGCCTCGTGGGTGTCGCTCCACCATGGCGGAGGCGTCGGTATCGGTCGTTCGCTCCACGCCGGTCAGGTGACGGTCGCCGACGGCACCGACCTCGCCGCGCAGAAGCTCGAGCGCGTGCTCACCAACGACCCCGGCACCGGTGTGATGCGGCACGTGGACGCGGGCTACGAACACGCCCGTGAGGTGGCGCGCGAGCGCGGCCTGAACATCCCGATGCTCTGAGCTGCGCTTCTCGAATCTGAAAGGCTGACGCCATGACGACGCTCCTCACGAACATCGGCGAGTTGACGACGAACGCTCCGGGGGCGGGCCCGTCGGCGGGCTCAGGGGCCCCGGACAGCGGCGATTCGGTGGGCACGCTGCACGAGGCTGCCGTCCTCATCGACGGCGACCGGATCGCGTGGGTGGGGGCAGCGGCGGGTGCCCCGCCCGCCGATGAGATCGTGGATGCCGCGGGGCGGGCGGTGATCCCCGGGTTCGTCGACAGCCACAGCCACCTGGTGTTCGGGGGTGACCGGGCCGTCGAGTTCGAGGAGCGGATGGCGGGACGCAAGTACGCGGCCGGCGGCATCCGATCGACCGTGGCGGCCACCCGCGCAGCGACCGACGACGAGCTGCGTGCGCGAGTGCGCGGGTTCCTCGACGAGATGCTCGCGCAGGGCACGACGACCGTCGAGATCAAGAGCGGGTACGGGCTGAGCGTCGCCGACGAGGAGCGTCTCGTGCGTCTCGCCGCCGAGGTCACGCCCGAGGTGACCTTCCTCGGCGCGCACGTCGTGCCGGCCGAGTACGCCGACCGCGGCGACGAGTACGTCGACCTCGTGATCGGCCCCATGCTCGACGCCTGCGCCCCGCACGCGCGGTGGATCGACGTGTTCTGCGAGACCGGGGCCTTCACTGTCGCGCAGTCGCGCCGCGTGCTCGAGGCCGGGATCGCCCGGGGCTTGGCGCCGCGGGTGCACGCCAGTCAGCTCGGACCGGGGGAGGGCGTCGCGCTCGCGGTCGAGCTGGGCGCGGCATCCGTCGACCACGGCACCTACCTGACCGACGAGGACGTCGCGCTGCTCGCGGCATCCGACACCGTGCTCACCCTGCTGCCGGGCGTCGAGTTCTCGACCCGCCAGCCGTACCCCGATGCGCGCCGCCTCATCGACGCCGGCGTCACGGTCGCGCTCGCGTGCGACACCAACCCCGGATCGAGCTTCACCTCGTCGATGCCGTTCTGCATCGCGGTGGCCGTGCGCGACATGGGCATGACCCCGGCGGAGGCCGTGTGGGCGGCGACGGCGGGCGGCGCCCGGGCGTTGCGCCGCGACGACATCGGGATCATCGCTCCGGGGGCGCGGGCCGACCTCGTGCTGCTCGACGCGCCGACCCGCATCCACCTCGCATATCGCCCCGGCGTGCCGCTCGTGGCGCGCGTGTGGAAGGACGGCGTCGCGGTCTGAGCCGTCGCTGCGGGCGGTCGAGCCCGCGGGCTTTCCGGGCGTCAGGCGGTCAGGCAGTCAGGCGGTCAGCCCTGCGAGGAGCCGGCGCAGCCCGTAGTCGAAGGCCCGGCCGACGTCGCCGCCGAGCCGGAACGCTCCCGACAGCTCCATCTGCAGGAATCCCGTCGCCCAGGCGGTGAACAGGCGCGCGGCGTCGAGGGCATCCGCCTCGCCGACGAGCGCGGCGGCCGCGCGCAGCACGGGCTCCGATGCGCGGTGCAGCGCATCGACGGGAGCGGATGCCGTGAACATCAGCCGAAAGCTCTCGGGGTGCTCGTGCGCGAAGGCGCGGTAGACCTCGGCGAGCTTCGTGAGGTCGGTACCTGAGTTGTCGGTGCCGGTGCCGGTGCCGGTGCCGGAGTCGGAGCCGGAGCCGGAGACGGAGTCGGCGAGACGCGAGCCGAGCTCGTCGATCGCGGCCTCGGCCACCGCGGTGAGGAGGGCATCGCGATCGCGCACGCGTTTGTAGAGCGAAGGGGCGCGCACGCCGACGCGGGTGGCGACGGCCTGCATCGTGAGGCTCGCCGGCCCGGACTCCTCGAGGATCGCGCGACCGGCAGCGACGATGGCCTCGGTCGAGGTGCGTTCGGGTGCCGGCACGGGCGCCTCCTTCATGGCTATTGACAGTAGCCATGATAGCTACGTATCGTAGCTTTCGCAATCGTCCGCCGATCGCACCCGTCCAGAAAGGACCCCGCCATGCTGCTCGCCCCGCACCTCCACCGCCTCGGCAACGACATCGTCGCCTCCTACCTGATCGAGACGCCCGAGGGCATCACGCTCGTCGATGCCGGACTCCCCGGGCACTGGCGCGATCTGCAGCGCACTCTCGCCGAGATCGGGCGCCCGCTCAGCGACATCCGCGGCGTCGTGCTCACCCACGGCGACAGCGACCACATCGGCTTCGCCGAACGACTGCGGCGTGAGGTCGGGGTGCCCGTGTTCATCCATGCCGCCGATGCGCACCGCGTGCGCACGGGCGAGAAACCGAAGACCGCGATGGGGCCGGCTCGGATCGGGCCGATGCTCGGGTTCCTCGGCTACGGGCTGCGCAAGAACGCCTTCCGCACGCACCACGTCGCCGAGGTGCGCGAGGTCGGCGACGGAGACGTGCTCGACCTGCCCGGCTCGCCCGTCGTGATCGGGATGCCGGGGCACTCGCCCGGCAGCATCGCCGTGCACGTTCCCCTCGTCGAGGCCGTCTTCGTCGGCGACGCGCTCACCACCCGGCACGTGCTCACCGGGCAGGTCGGCGCGCAGCCCGCCCCGTTCACGGATGAGCCGGGCGAGGCGCTCGCCTCCCTCGACCGGCTCGCCGGGGTGTCGGCATCCTGGGTGCTGCCGGGGCACGGAGCCCCCTGGCGCGGATCACCGGCCGACATCGCGGCAGCCGTGCGGGCATCCGCCTAACGGATCCTGATCTCAGGCTCAAAGCTCCGCCTTCGACGTTCAGGTGTCGGCGTTCAGGTGTCGGCGTTCCGGTGTCGGCGTTCCGGTGTCGGCGTTCCGGGTTCAGCGCCCCGGGTTCAGCGCCCTGCGAGCACCGTCGCCGTGTCGCTGATGGTGATCTGCGGCGGGTAGAGGCCCATCACCTGAACGGCGGCGGCGTGGTTCTCGGTGGTCGATCCCGCGCAGGCATCGGCCGCGACGGTGACGTGGGCCCCGGCATCCGCGGCGGCCAGCGCCGTCGAGATCACGCAGCAGTCCGTGGAGACGCCGGCCAGCACGATGTGCGCGCCGCGTCCGACGATCCGCTCGATGTCGGCGCCCCACTTGCCGAACGTCGGCAGGTCGAGCGTCGGCAGCGGCGACAGGGTGGAGGCGTCGGGTACGAGAGCGAACAACGGGTCGGTCGGCGGCTGATCGGCGAACGGCCAGGCGGCGAAGTAGTCACCCCACGATGTCGCGCGATCGGCCGTCGGCATCCATCGCGTCACGAGCACGCGCTCGCCGAAGGATTCCGCGAGAGCCCGGATGCGGGGCATCGCCTCGGCGAAGAACGGCGAACCCCAGGCGGAATCCGGTGCCGCGAAGATCGCCTGCGGATCGATCACGACCAACCACGACTGCTCGGTCTCGGGTGCTGCCGTTCCGGTTTCCGCCGGCGACGTCGCGCCAGCCGAGGCGCTCACGCCTCCTGCCGCCGGATCTTGCCCGCACGCGCGATGTACGTCACGAGGAACGAGAGCACGAGCGCGAAGAAGACGCCGAGGTTCGCGTACGCGAAGTCGCCCTCGGTGCCCCCGACGAGGAAGAGCAGGTAGCCCTGCCAGTTGTTCCACGGCGCATCTTCGGCGAAGCCGTTGAGGACGAGCCCCCACCCGATCACGCTCGTGACGACCATCGTGCCGATCGAGATCCAGTCCCAGGCGCCGTAGCGACCCTTCGCGTCGAAGAGCGCCTTTTCGTCGTAGTCCTTGCGGCGGCGCAGGATGTCGGCGATGAGGATGCCCGCCCACGACGCCAGCGGAACACCGAGCGTGATGAGGAAGCTCTGGAACGGGCCGAGGAAGTCGGTCGCGAAGAACACGACGAAGATCGTGCCGATCGTCAGGATGACGCCGTCGATCGCGGCGGCCGAGGGGCGGGGGATGCGGATGCCGAGGCTGAGCAGTGTGAGGCCCGAGGAGTAGATGCCGAGCACCGCGCCCGAGACGAGGGCGAGCACGGCGGTGAGCAGGAACGGCACGAGCACCCACAGCGGGAGGATGGTCGCGAGGGCGCCGATCGGGTCGGCCTGAACGGCGGCGAAGAGATCGTCGTTGGACCCCGCGAGCAGCAGGCCGAACACCACCAGTATCACGGGAGCGACCGATCCGCCGATCGTGTTCCACGCGACGATCGCCCCGTCGGATGCCGTGCGCTTCTGGTAGCGCGACCAGTCGGCGGCGATGTTGATCCAGCCCAGTCCGAAACCGGTCATCACCATGACGAGGGCGCCGATCACCTGTCCGATGCCGCCGTCCGGACGCGCGAGCACCGCCTCGAGATCGATGCTGGGCGCGGCGAGGATCACGTAGAGGATCGTCACGGCGCCGGTGAGCCAGGTGAGCACCGACTGCATCTTCATGATGGCGTGGTAGCCGAGCACCGAGGCGCCCACGATGAGCGCCGCGACGATGACGGTCGCCGTGATCTTGACGGCGACGCTGTCGCCGTCGCCGCCGAGCTGCGTGATGACGGTGGCGGTCGCGAGGACGGCCATGATGGCGAGGAACGTCTCCCAGCCGATCGACGTCAGCCACGACACGATGCCGGGTACCTTCTGCCCGTGCACCCCGAACGCCGCGCGCGAGAGCACCATGGTCGGCGCCGATCCGCGCTTGCCGGCGATCGCGATCAGCCCGCACAGCAGGAACGACACCACGATGCCCACGACCGAGACGATCGTCGCCTGCCAGAACGAGATGCCGAAGCCGAGCACGAACGATCCGTACGACATGCCGAAGACCGACACGTTCGCCGCGAACCACGGCCAGAACAGGTCGCGCGGCTTCGCGGTGCGCTCGGACTCGGGGATGATCTCGATGCCGGCGCGCTCGATGAGGCCGGGCGGGTTCTGCGTCATCCCCTCATCCTGGCACCGTGCGCCGACATCGGGGCGAATACGACGAACGACGCCGGATCAGGGCAGGGGTCAGGGCGGGGTCGAGACCCGGGTCAGGACCGGAAGAACGCCTCGGCGGTGCGGGCGAGATCGTGCAGGTCCGAGACGCCGGCGAGCTCGCGCGCGGAGTGCATCGACAGGATCGGGATGCCGACGTCGACCGTGCGGATGCCGAGGCGGGTCGCCGTGATCGGTCCGATCGTCGAGCCGCACGGCACCCCGTTGTTCGACACGAACTCCTGCGTCGGCACGCCGGCCCGCTCGCACCAGGCGTGCCAGGCGGCGGCGCCGAGAGCATCCGTCGCGTATCGCTGGTTGGCGTTCAGCTTGAGGATCGGGCCCGATCCGAGCACCGGCTGCACGACGGGGTCGTGCTTGCCGACGTAGTTCGGGTGCACCGAGTGGCCGACGTCGCTCGACAGGCACCACGACGATGCGAAGGCGCGGCGGCGCTCCGAGGCATCCGCCCCCAGCCCGTCGGAGATGCGCCCCAGGATGTCTTCGAGGAAGGGGCCGGCGGCGCCGGAGCGCGAGTTCGACCCGAGCTCCTCGTGATCGAAGGCCGCGAGCACCGCGATCGGGGCGCCCGCCTCGCCCTTGTGCGCGGCGAGGGCGACGACGCCCGCGTGCACCGAAGCGAGGTCGTCGAGGCGACCCGAGGCGAAGAAGGCGTCGTCCTTGCCGAACACGGCGCCGCGAGCGGTGTCGGCCATCACGACGTCGTAGCCGCGGATATCGGCGGCGTCGACACCGGCGGATGCCGCGAGCTCGCCGAGCACGTCGGCCTCGCTCGGGTCGCCGAGACCCCAGACCGGCTGCGTCTCGACCTGCTTGTCGAGAGCGAGCCCGCTGTTCGCGGTGCGGTCGAGGTGGATGGCCAACTGCGGCAGGCGCAGCAGCGCGCCGGTGTCGGCGAGCACGACACGGCCGCCGGTCAGCGCCAGGCGCCCGGCGAGCCGCAGCTCACGGTCGAGCCAGGAGTTCAGGAGAGGTCCGCCGTACACCTCGACGGCGGCCTGCAGCCAGCCGCGGGTACCGGTCGTCGGCTGCGGCTTGAGCTTGAAACCGGGGGAATCCGTATGCGCGCCGAAGACGTGCACGGGTGTGGTGGGCGAAGCATCCGTCGGCACCACCCAGGCGATCGTCGCGCCGTCGCGCACCACGACGAAGCGACCGCCGGGCTGTGCGGGCCAGGCATCTTCCTCGTTCAGGCGCGTGAAGCCCGAATCCTCGAGGCGGCGGGCGATCTCGGTCGCGGCGTGATAGCTCGAGGGGGAGGCGGCGACGAAGTCGGCGAGGTCCTCGGCGTGGGCGAGGGCGACCGGAGTGACGGGCATGGAGGGCCTTCCTGCAGACGGGCGTCCTTCGAGCGTACCCGCGGATGGTGTCGTGCTCGCACCCCGGGCTCCCTCTGCCACCGGTGCCCGAGCCGGTCGAGGGGCCTGGCACGCCATCCGGTTGCGGGGTGAGCGCGGCGAGGTGCCCCGGGCTCGTGAGCGAGCGCGGCGAGGCGAAGGGCCGCGCCCCTGTCACCGCTGGGGTCTGAGCTTGTCGAACGGTCCCGTCCCGGGTGCACGGGGCCCTTTAGCCTGTCGAAGGTCCCGCCCCGCGCTCCCCGGTTCCTGAGTAAGCCAGAGTGCCCCCGGTTCCTGAGCGAGCGCAGCGAGACGAAGGGCCGCGGCATTGCCGCCGCTGGGTTCCTGAGCTTGTCGAAGGGTCCCGCCCGTGTGCACTCGTTCTGCACCGCTGCCGTGTTGCCCCGAGTTCTCCACCACTCGCGTCGATACTGGCGTTGGCCTGGGGTTTTCGTTTCGGAATGTCGGTGGCCCCTGGTGGACTGGGACGTATGAACAGCACCGCCGAAGTCCTGGATCGGGTCGTCGCCGACCTGGCCGCGGTGCTGCGCGCGGACGCGCTGGCGGGGTTGTCGGATGCGGAGAAGATGCAGGTGCTCCGCGCCGCGGGCGAACTCGCCCGCCGGGTGGATGCGGTCGTCGTCGAGACGGTCGGATCGGTCGATCAACGCCCGGCGGGATCGGGCGAGCTCGCGTTCTGCGGACGGTTCGGATGCCGGACGATGAACGAACTCGTCCAACGCGTACTCCGCACCGACGCGGCGGGGGCGGCACGGGTCGTGAAAGCCGGGACGATCGTCCGGCGAGAGCTCGACTTCTCCTCCGGTGCGCTGCTTCCCGCCCGATGGCCCGCCATGCGGGAAGCGTTACTGGACGGGGCGGTCGGGGTCGCGGGGCTGCTCGCGGCGACCGGACCTGTCGAGCAAGCCGGCGTCCGGATCGGTGTGGCGGACCGGTTGCATGCGGATGCCGAACTGGCCGAGTACGCGCGCGGGCTCGTCGCCGTCGAGAGTGCGGATGGGGCCGCGGACACCGATGCCGATGGATGCGGCGACGCCGATGCCGGCCCTGGCAGCGGGCTCGAATCAGGCCCACCCGCTACGCCCGAAGATCTCAAGCTCCTGTCGCGGGTGATCGTGACCTACCTCGACCCGGACGGCGCGGAACCCGCGGAAGAGCGCGCGATGCGCGCCCGGGGGATCGTCCTCGGGCGGGTCAAGGACGGGGTGATCCCGATCCGAGGGTCACTGCTGCCCGAGACGGCGGGGCAATTGCAACGCATCTGGGACGCGTACCTGAACCCGAAAGTCGACGGACCACCCATCCCCGAGGCACCGCAGCCTGCTGTGGGCATGGCCAGTGGGGTGCGGTTCGTTACCTCCGCCGACGAGACGATGTTCGGCAGGGACGAGCACGCGCTGAACGGTGAGGCGCATGGTTTCCTCGCTGACGACGCCCTCCCGCCCGACGGCCTCGCCTCTTTGGACGACGCTGTCTTCCCGCCCGACGACCTTCTCCCGTCGGGTGATCCCGGTGGGATGGTCGATGGCCGGTCCCGGGCGCAGAAGCAGCACGATGCCCTCGCTGCCGCCCTCGGGATCGCCGCCCGCCACGGCGACATGCCCTCCCTCGGCGGTGCCGCCCCGACCCTGGTCGTGTCGGTGACCGCGGAGGACTACGCGTCCGGGCGAGGATGGGCGCACGTCGACGGCATCGACACCCCGGTGTCCCTCGCGACGGCCCGGCACACGGCGTGCGGTGGCAGCATCCAACGCGTCACCTCCGACCCCACCGGGCGCATCATCGGGATCGATTCGACCGACCGGGTGTTCACCGTCCACCAACGCCGCGCGATCACGCTCCGTGACCGCGAGTGCCTCATCCCGGGCTGCCACGTCCCCGCCGCCTGGTGTGAAATCCACCACGTCACCGAACACTCCCGCGGCGGACCCACCACCACCGACAACGGCGTCACCCTCTGCTGGCACCACCACCGCACCCTCGACACCTCCGGCTGGGAGATACGCATGCACAACGGCACACCCCACGTCCGCGGACCCGCCTGGTGGGACCCCCACCAAAAATGGCGAACACCCCGACCCGCACCCCGCACCCCCACCGCTACCACCACAGCCAGCGCCACTGGGGCGAGACAGCGAACCCGAACACCGATGCGCGCATGAACGCTGGTCGACTGCGACTGCGACTGCGACTGCGACTGCGACTGCGACTGTGACCTCGGCCGGTCGCCCGGGATCGGCCGCGAGCATCACCGCCCGCGACCGAGCGCTTGAACGGCGCGATAAGCGACGACTTTCGCGAACGACTTTCGCGACGACTTCCGCGAACGACTTCTGTGCACGACCGTCGCGAACTTCGCAACGACCTTCGCGACGACCTCCGTTGCCGACCGGGCCCGGCGACGCCTCAGTAGATGCTGATCACCAGGTGACGCTCGGCGTCGGCGGCCTGCTGGTGCACGCGCCGCAGCTCGGCGAAAGCATCCGTCAGCTCGGCCCGCAGCTGCGCGGGGTCGTCGGTCCAGATGTTCGGGTAGACGCGCGCCGAGGCGAACGCGGCGAAGTCGACCTTCGCGAGCGCCTCGTCGAGGTCGACCGCGTCGAGGGCGTCGATGATCGGCTCGAGCTCGTCGTTCTCCGTGCAGCCGACGAAGTCGTCACCGCCGAACGCGTGCACTCCCACGACGGCCTCGCTCAGCGGGTCGTCCTCACGCGGAGCGGATGCCGATACCCCGGTGAGCAGGAAGTGCAGACCGTCCCACATCTTGTCGACGTAGACGGTGGGCGCACCGGCCTCTTCGAGTTCCTCGAGCGTCGACAGCAGGACATCGGGCGACAGTGACACCAGCCGATCGAGCGTGCCCTCATCGATCAGCGTGTATGCAGCCCTCATGCCCATCCGAACCCTCCCCGTTCGTCGCGGTACCGCTCCCAGCCTAGAGCGCACTCGAGCGGCACCGAGACACCCGGCGAATCCGAACCGGATCGGAGGTGAACAGCCGCTGAACACTCGCGGGTGCACCCGAAAGCGCCGTTCTCGTCCTGGAAGAGTCGGAGAGGACTCGGGCAACGAGATCGCGCAGCTGACACGGGGGAGCGACATGGGAACGATGCTGACCCGCCCACCCGGGCATCGACGCGACGTGGCGCTGCGACCCGCGGCCACCGCGATGGTGTTCGTCGGCGAAGGACAGCCCCATGAGACGATCGCCGTGCCGGGTGTCGCGCTCTCGGACGGCGATGTGCTGGTCGCGGTCGAGCTGTCGACCATCTGCGGATCCGACGTGCACACCGTGCAGGGGCATCGACCCGCCCCGGTGCCGCTGGTGCTCGGTCACGAGAGCGTCGGCCGGGTCATCGCGCTCGGCGACGCCGGGGCGACCGCGACCGACGGAGCACCGCTGCGCATCGGCGACCGGGTGGTCTGGTCGATCACGGTGTCGTGCGCGAGCTGCGACCGGTGCCTGTGCGGCATGCCTCAGAAGTGCCGCACGCTCGCGAAGTACGGGCACGACCGCATCGGTGCGCACGGGGAGCTGACCGGAGCCTTCGGCAGCCACATGCAGCTGCGCGAGGGAACGACGATCGTGCGGGTGCCCGAGACGCTCCCGGCATCCGTGCTCGCTCCCGCGTCGTGCGCGACCGCGACCGCCTGGGCGGCCGTCGCCCGTGCGGCCCGGCATCGCGATCTGGACGGCGCACGGGTGCGCATCCACGGCGCCGGCCTCGTCGGGCTGTCCGCCGCAGCGATCGCCGCCGAGCAGGGGGCGCTCGTCGAGGTGCTCGACCCGAACGACGCGCGTCGCGCCCGCGCGCAGGAATTCGGTGCGCTACCCCTCGATGCCGCAGGCGGCCCCGAACCCGACGTCGTGATCGAGGCATCCGGTCACGCGGTCGCCGAAGCGCTCGACGGGGTCGCCGTCGGCGGGATCGTCGTGCTCGTCGGCAGCGTGTTCCCCGCCGACCGGGTGGCGCTCGACGCCGAGAGCATCGTTCGTCGCCTCGTCACGGTCGCCGGTGTGCATAACTACACGGGCATCGACCTGGCCGAGGCGGTGGCGTTCCTCGCCGGGCGCGGACGCGCCTACCCCTTCGCGGATGCCGTCGGAGCCGTGCGGCCGCTCGCCGCTATCGACGAAGCGCTCGCCGAGGCATCCGCCCCGGGAGCGCCGCTACGCGTCGGGTTGCTACCGGGGCGCTGATCGACGCGGCGAGTCGGAGCGAAGCGCCCCGGGTGGGCATGCCGCCTCAGGAACTCGCGCGGCGAGGACCCGCCGCATGCACCCCCTCGATCCGCACCGTCAGGAGGCGTACCGCCTGAACGACCGCCGACTCCATGACCTCCGCGGGATCGCCGGACAGCATCAGGGCGCGGTGACCGACACCATCGGCCGTTGCCCACCCGAGGAACACCGTTCCGGCGGGATGCCCGTTGTCGTCCGGTCCCGGACCGCCGACGCCCGTGGTCGCGACGCAGAGGTCGGCATCGAAGAGCTTTCGTGCGCCCTCTGCCATCTGCTCGGCGACCTCGGCCGAGCAGGGATCCAGGCCGGGGGTGACCCCGAGCACGCGCTCCTTCTCGTCGGACTGGTACACGACCGCTCCGCCGCCGAACCAGCACCCGGCGTCATCACCCCCGCCGACCGCGCTCGCCAGTCGCCCCGATGTCAGAGACTCCGCCACGCAGATGCGCAATCGACGCTCGAGCGCCGTGCGACTCAGATGCCGGAGATCGTCGGACGAGTCGGCACCGTCCGTCACCTCGCGTCGTCCTCCGAGGTGTCCTCCGACGAGCTCTCCGCGGAGTCGTCCGGACCCGGCGTCTCCGGTGCGGGACCGTCGGGCGCGGCCTCGTCGTCGGGGCCCTCTGCCGCTTCGTCGTGCGCGTAGTCGGGTCGCGGCGGCTGCAGCGGCTGGTCGTCGTACTCGCCGCCCTTCCGCCCGCCGAACGGGCGGCCGTGGTCGGCGAACTCCTCGCGGTGGTACACGAACGTCCACGGTCCGGCGGTGAACCGCGCACCCGTGCGCAGGGTCTCCGTGCTCGGGGCGGAATTGGTGCCGTCGGCGTTGTCGCTCGCGTTGCGCTCGCCCTCGCCGTGCAGCTCGAGCACGTACTCGTCGCGCTGGTCGTGGGTGATCGTGGCGTGCACGGGGTCCGTGTCGGCGAGACGGAGTTCGTTGCCCGCCGCCGAGCCGATGCGCACGACGTCGACGTCGAGGAGGAACTCGGTGCGCTCGTCGTCTCGCGAGATGCGCAGCTTCGGTTCGCCCGCGCCCCACTCGGCGTGGGTCGTGGTGGGGGTGTAGCCCTCGGTGCCTGAATCGGTCATCCGTCATCGCCTCCTCGGCAGGTAATGGGACTCGACTCTAGGGTCTCGGTCGTCGCCGTCGCAGGGGCTTGACTTCGCCTGGCCGGGGTGTCACGTGGACCCGGGTTCCGCGGGGGAACGATGAGGGCATACGCTTATTCTCATGGGGTGATCCCGACGGCCGGGTCGGAGAACCGAAGCATCGCACCGAGGAGCACCTGATGGGGAAGTTCGTCTACGAAGGCGGAGTCAAGACCGAGATCGAGGACCGGGCGCTCACGCACCTGCAACTCGTCATCACCGCGAAGCTGCGCCGGGGCGAGCCGTTCCCGTTCAGCTGGCGCGAAGACGCGAGCGTCGGCGGCGGCCGCACGACCGTGTGGATCCAGCCGGCGAGCTCGCTGGTATTCAAGTACTTCGGCAGCCGCCAGCCGTCGATCAACCGCGCGTGGATCGAAGCGCTCGCCTTCACGGCCAACGCTCCCAGCGGTCTGTACCTCGTGCCCGAGCCGGCCGAGAACGGTGAGGCGCCGACAACGACCGAGATCCCGGCGGCGCCCGCGAGCTGAGCGCGGCCGCTCGTCGGAGCATCCGCCTGTCAACCCCCTGGAATCGGGTGGGCCGTGACGGCATCGTCGGTATCTCGCGCAACCGGATTTCTGCGCGCCGAGACCGACGATACGGAACCCAGGTGACGAGATGACCGACTCCACGACCGACCCCCGACACGCGCATCGCGAAGAGGGCTTCCCGGCGCAGCAGCAGGACCAGCCGGGCCTCACCGGGCTGACGCTGCCGACCCCCGACCACGGGGAGGCGAGCTACGTCGGCCACGGCCGTCTCGACGGACGGCGGGCCCTGATCACCGGCGGCGATTCGGGCATCGGCCGCGCGGCGGCGATCGCGTTCGCTCGCGAGGGAGCCGATGTCGCGATCGCGCATCTGCCGGAGGAGCAGGCGGATGCCGACGACACGGTGCGGCTGATCCGCGACGCGGGGCGCACCGGCGTGAGCCTCGCCGGTGACCTCCGCAACGACGAGTTCGCCGCTGCGATCGTGTCGCACACCCGTGAGGCGCTGGGCGGTCTCGACGTGCTCGTGCTCAACGCCGGGTATCAGCACGACATCGACGGGTTCGAATCGATCGACCCCGATCGCATGCGCCGTGTGTTCGAGACGAACCTGGAGGGGATGCTGCTGACCGCCCGCGCCGCCTTCCCCGACCTCGAGCCCGGGGCGAGCATCATCGTGACCTCTTCGGTCCAGGCGTACAACCCCTCGCCCGGACTCATCGACTACGCGATGACGAAGGCCGCGCAGGTCGCGTTCGTGCAGGCGCTCGCCGAAGAGGCGGGTCCCCGCGGCATCCGGGTGAACGCCGTCGCGCCGGGTCCGATCTGGACGCCGCTGATCCCCGCCACCGGATGGGACGAAGAGCGCCTCGCGACCTTCGGCCAGGACACCCCGCTGGGTCGCGCCGGGCAGCCGGCGGAGCTCGCGGGGGCGTACGTGTACCTCGCGTCCGCGGAATCGTCGTACACCTCGGGCATCGTGCTGCCGGTCACCGGGGGCAAGCACCTCTGAGATTGCGCGGGGCGGCGCGGAGCTACGCTGGAGGAGTGCAGAAATCCGCGTCGTCCCGGACCCTGACGGGCGTCGCCCTCGTCATCGGTTCCTGTCTGTCGCTGCCCTTCGGGGCGGCCGTCGCGGCACAGCTCTTCCCGGTGCTCGGCCCGTGGGGCGTGACGTCGCTGCGCGTGGCGATCGCCGCCCTCCTCCTGCTCGTCATCGTGCGCCCGCGCCCCCGGCGCTGGACGCGCCAGCAGTGGGCCGCGGCGCTGCTGTTCGGGCTCTCGCTGGCCGCGATGAACGGCTTCTTCTACGCCGCGATCGACCGCATCCCCCTGGGACCCGCCGTCGCGATCGAGTTCCTCGGCCCTCTCGTGCTGGCGGCCGTGCTCACCCGCAGGCTTCCGGATGCCGTCTGGGTCGGCGTCGCGGTGATCGGCATGGGGCTGCTCTTCGTCGACGGTGTCGTCGGCGCCGAACCGCTCGATCCGCTCGGCGTGGTGTTCATCCTCATCGCCGCCGGATTCTGGGCCATGTACATCCGCACCAGCGCGAAGGTCGGGGCGGTGATCCCGGGCAGCGGCGGGCTCGCGATGGGGCTCGTCGTCGCCGCGGTGCTGCTGCTCCCGGTCGGCATCCCCACCGCGACCGTCGTCGCCGCCGACCCGCAGCTCCTGCTGCTGGCGGGGATCACCGCCGTGCTGTCGTCGGTGATCCCCTACAGCTTCGAACTCGCGGCGCTGCGCCGTCTGCCGCAACGGGTGTTCGGGGTGCTGCTGAGCCTGGAGCCCGCCTTCGCGACGCTGGCGGGGTGGCTCATCCTCGGTCAGGACGCCTCGCCTCTGCGCCTCCTCGCGATCGCCCTCGTCGTCGCCGCGAGCATCGGGACCACCCTCGGCATCCGGCGCGCGCGTCGGCGGGCGGACGACGCCGAGCCCGCAGCCGATTCCACGACCGAGCCGGGCGCGGTTCCCGGCTCCGATCGCCGGAACGGCCCCGAGACCGGGGTGTTCACCGCGCCGATACCCCTGCCCGACTGATCGGCGCTGCGGCGCCCGCCGTGCCGGTGGTCGCGAGCGGGTAACGGCGACGCAGCAGCATCCGCTGAACGAGCGTCCACACCACCGTGACCGTCAGGTACAGCGCCGCGGCGAGCGGCACGAACACCGCGAACACGGCCGTCAGGTAGTGGAGCGAGCCGAACACGCGCTGCATCGCGGGGGAGTTCATCGCCGCGCCCATCGACGAGTCGTCGTCGACGGGAGCAGGGCGGAACACCCGGCGCGTGACCTCCGCGGTCGCGATGATCACGAGCAGCAGCGCCCCGAACACGAGGAACGTCGCAGGCGTCGCCGTGCCCCCGAACACCGCGGAGACGAGGCTCGTCCCCAACGGTGCCCCGAACAGGTCGTGCGTGAGCAGGTCGTTCGGGTGCCCGGCGATCTCCGGGCGGATGAACAGCGTGTACAGGATGCCGACGACCGGGGCCTGCGCGAGCACCGGGAGCATGCCCGCGAACGGCGAGGTCTTCTCGTCACGGTAGAGCGCGAGCATCTCCTTCTGGAGCCGCTCGGGATTCTTCTTGTGGCGGCGCTGCAGGTCGCGCAGCTTCGGGGCGAGGCGCGCGCGCGTCTGCTCGGCCTTGGCGGTCGAGAAGCCGACCGGGATGAGCAGGGAGCGCACGAGCAGGGTGACGAGCACGACCGCCAGGGCGGCGGCGGATGCCCCGGCGAGGGGTTCGAGCAGGGTGGAGAGCCCGGCGAGTGCGCCGTAGGCGGCGTCGAGGAGGGCGGCGAGGGGCGGGAAGGCGAAGAGATCCATCGGAGTGTCCGTTCATGAGGTCGGGAGGGGTCGGCGAAAGCCGCGTGGTCCCTCCCGTTCCCGGGCGGAGGACTACGCGGGGATCGCGACTCCCGGCGCTCGCGGACGCGGGTGACCGGCCGCATCGGGATCGCTCTGCGCGAGCAGCGCGGACGCATCGATCGCGCGCCACGGATGCGGGGCGCGGGCGTCGACGGTCGTGCGGATGCTCAGCGCGACGGCCAGCACGAGGGCGGTCACGGCGATGACGGCGATGGCCACACCGAGGGCGGCGGCATCCGGCATCGCGACGAGACCGAGGGTCGCGAGCAGCACGCTCAGCATCCGCTCGATCCACTCGCCCATGCTGCGAGGGTAGCACCGGGCCCTGGGCGCGAGGGCGGGAATAGGCTCGGAGCATGAGTGATCTGCGTGGCCTTCGTGAGCTTGTCGGTGTCGAGCATCCCATCGTGCAGGGGCCGTTCGGCGGGCTGTCGTCGGTCGCGCTCGCCGCGGCGGTCAGCGACTCGGGCGGGCTCGGGTCGTTCGGACTCTACGGCTACGACGGTGACCGCATCCGCGCCGTCGGAGCCGAGCTCCGCGCGGCCACGAACCGACCCTTCGCGCTCAACGTCTGGCTGCCCACGGGCGACGAGGTCGAGCCGAACGCCCAGCACATGATCTTCGCTCAGGCGCTGCAGCCGTTCTACGACGCGGTCGGCATCGAGACGCCGGCTCGACCGGACCGGTACCTCGCCCCGCTCGACGAGCAGCTCGACGCGATCTGGGAGGTCGCCCCCGCCGTGCTCAGCGTGGTCTTCGGTGTGCCCGGCGCCGAGGTGGTCGACGAAGCGCATCGCCGCGGCATCCGCGTCGTCGGAACCGCCACGACGGTCGCCGAGGCCGTGGCGCTGGAGGCGGGCGGTGTCGACGCGATCGTCGCGACCGGCATGGAGGCGGCGGGGCACCGGGTATCGTTCCTGCGACCCGCCGAGGAATCCCTCGTCGGCACGTTCGCGCTCGTGCCGCAGGTCGTCGACGCGGTCGCGGTGCCCGTCATCGCCGCCGGCGGCATCGCCGATCGCCGCGGGGTGGCCGCGGCATTCGCGCTGGGGGCGAGCGGGGTGCAGGTGGGCACGGCGTTCCTCGCGACCGACGAGTCGGCGGTCACCGCCGCGCACCGGGCGGCGATCCATGCGACGGCCGCCGACGAGACCGTGCTCACCCGCGCGATGAGCGGACGACTCGCGCGCGGCGCCCGCAATCGGGCCGTGCGCGCGATCGAGGCGAGCGGCACCATCGCGCCGTTCCCGATGCAGAACTGGCTGACCGGCAGATTCCGCGCGGCTGCGGGGGAGCAGGGGTTCGGCGAGCTGCAGTCGCTGTGGATGGGGCAGGCCGCACCGCTCGTGCACCTCGAGACGGCGGGCGAAGTGTTCGCCGAACTCCGCGCGGGTGTTCCGCGGGGGTGACCTTTTGTTCCTAGCCATGTACTTGGCTAGGATGGCGTCATGCCGGAGCACAACGTCTTGGATGCGCGCAACAGTCTCTCGCGCCTGATCGCCGAATCGCAGGCCGGTGAAGAGGTGGTCATCACCAAGCGCGGAACCCCGGTGGCTCGCCTCGTGCCGATCGGCCCGGTCGATGCCGTCCGCAGCGGACGCGTGCTCGTCGACTGGATCGAGGCGAACCGGCTGCCGGCGCGTTTGGCGACGGATGCCGCGGACCTCGACGCCCAGATCGACGAGAACCGAGACTCCTGGGAATGATCTACGTCGACGCCTGCATCCTGATCTACGCGCTCGAAGACACCGGCGCCCGCGGTGATGCCGTGCGCGCTGCGCTGGCCCAGGTGGACGCGCCCGTGGCGTCGAGCCCGCTCGCCCTGCACGAGTGCCTCATCCGATCGCTGCGCGAGCGCAACGTCGAGGTGCGCGACCGGTACCTCGCGCTGTTCGATCACCTCGTGATGATCGATCTCGATGCGGCGGTGTTCGTCCGCGCGGCCGAGCTGCGGGCGGACTTCGGGCTGAAGACGCCGGACTCGTTGCACCTCGCCGCCGCGCAGATCTCGGGCTGCACCGAGCTCTGGACCAACGATCGACGTCTAGCGACGGCATCCCGTGGCCTCGCCGTCGACGTCGTCGGAGGTTCCGACGTCGCCGGTTCCGGCGTCGCTCGTCAAGGATCCCTTAGAGGATGACCGTCGAGCGGCCGTGCACGATCACGCGGTCCTCGGCGTGCCACTGCACCGCGCGGGCGAGCACGAGACGCTCGACCTCGGCGCCGCGGCTCTGCAGGTCGGCGGCGGACTCGCCGTGCGTCACGCGGGTGACGTCCTGCTCGATGATCGGCCCCTCGTCGAGGTCGGCCGTGGCGTAGTGCGCCGTCGCACCGATCAGCTTCACGCCGCGATCCTTCGCCCGGGCGTACGGGTTCGCGCCGATGAAGGCTGGCAGGAACGAGTGGTGGATGTTGATGACCGGGGCGCCGACGCGCTCGATGAAGTCGTCGGTGAGGATCTGCATGTAGCGCGCGAGCACCACCAGATCGACGTTGCCCTGCAGCAGTTCGAGCTGACGGGACTCCATGGCTCCCTTGTCGCCCGAAGGGATGTGCACGAACGGCACACCGAACGATCGCACCGACTCGGCGAGGTCGGGGTGGTTCGAGATGACCATCGTGATGTCGATGTCGAGCTGACCGCGCTGCGTGCGCCACAGCAGCTCCATGAGGCAGTGGTCGTACTTCGACACGAAGATCGCGACGCGCTTGCGGCGGGAGACGTCGTGCAGCGACCACTCCATCGAGAAGCGCTCGGCGACCTGCGCGATGCTCGCCTCGAGCGCGGGGCGGGCGGCGGCGAGGCCCGGCAGGTGGATGACGGTGCGCTGGAAGAAGCGCCCGCCCTCGGAGTCCGTCGAGTGCTGATCGAGCGAGATGATGTTCGCTCCGTGCTCGGCCAGCACGTTGGCGACCGCCGCGACGATGCCGGGCTGGTCGTCGCACGCGATCAGAAGGCGAGCGGTATCGGGCTGTGACATGGCGTCTCCTCGGGGTGTGCATCGATTCTGCCGTGCGAGCGGCCCTCCCGGCGAATCGCGCCCGCCACGAGCCCCCGCTCGCTAGCCTGGAGGGATGCATCCGTCCGCTTCCGACCTGCTGACCCGCGCGGTCGCCGACCTCGCCGGCGCCCCGAAGGAGGGGCTCGGCGAAGAACGCGACTCCCGTTGGCGGGGCAAGCGGATCGTGCGCGTCGGCGAGGCCTGGCACCTGGGCGTGCTGCTGCTCACCGACACGCACGCGCTCGCGACCGCCGAGGTGCTCCGCGCTGCCGACCCCGGTCGCCGCGGCTACACGGCCGAGTCGGCGCGCGAACGGGCCGAGCGCCGTGCCGAAGCCCTCAAGGGCGGCTTCGACGAGGGCGAGGTCGTGCACGTCGGGTGGAGCGTGATCGACGTCGACGCGGTGGATGCCGGGGGAGCCTCCGGGCCGCTCGCGCTGGTCGACGGCATCCCCTCGGTGCGATGGAGCGCCGCCGGGGGCTTCATGCCCCTCGAGGCATACCTGCGGGAGCGCGTTGAACTGCTGCGCGGGGCGAGCTAGTCGCGCGCGTCCAGTGGTCGCGGGCGAACGCCACGGGTGCTCGGCTCAGGCGAACGTCTCGGCGAAGCGGCGCAGCAGCTCGGCGCCCTCGGTGACGGATGCGGACAGCACCTGCCCCTGCACGCGATCGAACTCCGCCGGGTCGAAGTACCCGGTCGTGCGGTAGAACGTCATGCGGTCGGCGAAGTCGCGCGGCGTGGGCTCCGGGTGGAACTGCGCGGCGTACAGGTGCGTGCCCACGCGGTACGCCTGCACCGGGCAGGAGTCGTTCGTCGCGAGCAGTTCGGCCCCCGGCGGGAGCGCGGCGGTGCTCTCCTTGTGCGCGGTGAAGACGGTGAGCGCGGGTGCGCTCGGACCGAACAGGGGGTCGGCGGCTCCGGCATCCGTCGTGCGGATCACGGTCGCGCTCGCCGATTCCGGAGTCGAGGTGACGACCTCGCCGCCGAGCAGGCGGGTGACGACGCCGATGCTGAAGCAGGTGAAGAAGACGGCGGTCTCGGCCGCGATCGCACGGCGGGCGAGGCGCTCGAGGTCGGCCTCGACCCGCAGCTGCACGGCGGACTTCACGGTGTCGGAGACGTTGAACGGCGAACCGCCGACGACGATCCCGCGGTAGCCCTGCAGACGCTTGTCGTCGAGGGGCTCGTCGAGGAGATCGAGGCGATCGACGACGTCCACGCCCAGCGCGCGCCGGAACGAGGCGTGCTCGGCATCCGCGGCCCCGATCTCGGGTCGCACGCAGACGTAGAGAAGCGAGGACATCAGAAGATTCTAACGAGGGCGCGGCGGCCGGTCGGTCGGCGGTGACTCACCGTGACGACTGCGCTCACCGTGACGACGGCGCTCACCGTGAAGACTGAGCCGTGCGGCCGCGGACGATGCCGACGAACGTCTCGACGTCGGGCGTCGTGCGCTCGCGCACCCAGGCGAGGGCGACGGTCGAGGTCGGGCCGTCGACGAGCGGGCGGTAGTCGGCGTCCTTGCGGTGGTGCAGGCGCGCGAGCGACATGGGCACGACCACGGCGCCGGTACCGGTCGCCGCGGTGACGATGGCCTCGGCGGTGGACAGGGGGGCGAAACGCGGCGCGAGGACACCCGGTGCGTCGATCGCGGGCAGGGTGTCGTCGGTCAGTGCGATGAGCACTTCGCCGGCGAGATCCTCGAGGCGGAGTTCGTCGGCGGCGAGGAGGTGCGATTCGATCGATGCGACGACCACGGGAACCTCGTCGTACAGCGGGATGACGTGCAGAGTGTCGACGGTGTCCGCCCCGAGCGGCAGGCGCACGAGGGCGGCGTCGAGCCCGTCGATCGCGGCATCCTGATCGGCCACCTCGACCGGCACGACCTCGAGCGGGACATGCGGCATGCGCTGCTTCCAGGCATCGATCCACTTGCCCGGCATCGCGCCGGGTACGACGCCGAGGCGGAACGTGCGCGGCTCCTCCGGAGCGGAGGCCGGGGCATCGAAGACGACCTTCTTCGCCTGCTTCGGCTGGCCGGGCCGACGCTTCTGCTGCGGCGGCTTCGTCGTCTTCTGCGGGCGCCGCTGCGGTCGCCGTCCCTGAGTCGCCATGCGATCAAGGGTATCCGGCGACCGCGCGGTCGGGTGCCGGGGTGATCAGCGGTGCGTCAGGCGGCGAGCCAGAGGCCCTTGCGGTTCGTCGCGACGGTGAGACCGGCCGCGACCGTCTCGTCGTCGCCGATGCGTGCGCCGCGCACGATGCGCGCGCCCGCGCCGATCTCGGTGCGGACGCCGATGTGCGCGCCGTCGCCGACGGCCGCGCCCTCTCCGATGTGCGCGTGCGCCTCGATGTGCGCTCCGTCGCCGATCACGGCATCCGGTTCGATCCACGCGCCGCGCGCGATGGTGGCTCCGGCGCCGATGCGTGCGCCGGGTTCGATGTAGGCGCCGGCTTCGATGTGCGCCTTCGGGTGCACCTTCGCGCCGTGCGCGACGAGTCCTCGGCCGTTGGCGTGCTTGCGGTAGCGCAGCGTGTCGCCTCGGTCGTTCTCGATGTCGACGTAGTTCTTGCCCACGATTCCTCCCGTGCTCCGGGGTTTTCCCCAGTGCTATCAATAACCACGCGCCTACGGGATTCATTCCCCGGTATGGAACCGGTCAGCGCTGGCACACGGGGCACCAGAAGGTGATGCGCTCACGCGTCGGATCCGCGCCCTGTTCGCCCCGTCGGATGAGCGTTCCGCACCGTCGGCACGGTCGCCCCGCGCGGCCGTAGACCCAGGTGGCCTGGCCCGGCCGATCGACGCCGGTGAACGTGCGATTGCGGCGGTCGCGGTTGGCGCGGATCGTGCGCGTGCCGAGGTCGAGAAGGGCAGCGGCGTCGACCTCCGAGGCCGGCGTGGTCGGCAGGATTCCCCGCAGGAACAGGAGTTCCGCGGCGTACTCGTTGCCGAAGCCCGCGACGTTGCGCTGGTCGAGCAGGGCGACGTGGATGCTGCGCGCATCAGCCGAGATGCGCCGGGCCGCCTCTGCGGGATTCCAGTCGGCGGAGAGCGGATCGGGGCCGAGGTAGCCCACGAGATCGTCTTCGTCGCGGGTGGGTACCAACTCGATCTCGGCGATGTCGACGCCGACCGCTTCGCGCTCGGCCGTGCCGACGATCGCGCGCACCTTGAAGGCCGGATGCCGCCACCTCTCACCCGGTCGGTAGACGAACCACGCACCGTCCATGCGCAGATGGGAATGCAGCGTGCTCTCGCCGATACGCAGGAGCAGATGCTTGCCCCGAGGTGCCGCTCCGTGCACCGTCTGGCCGGTGAGATCGGCGGTCGCGAAGCGCGGAACCCGCAGGTCGAATCGCGTCACGGTGCCACCGGCCAATGCCTCATCGAGCCGCCGCGCCGTGCGGAAGACGGTATCTCCCTCGGGCATCAGCGCGGTCCGGCCGGGGGCGGGGGTGGGGGAGCGCTCGGCGAGGAAAGGTCGTGGTTCTGCATGCTGCGGCTGCGTTCCTGCATGCTGCGGCTGCGTTCTTGCATGCTGCGGCTGAGCATCGTCGAACCGGCGACGGCGGCGGGCATGACCGCGACGGCACCGCCGGGCACGAGGAAGCAGAGCTGGGTGGCGACGCCGAACCCGAGCACGCGCGCGCGGCTGCCCGCGAACAGGGCGGCGCGGTCGGCGGGGCTGAGGTCTCGGGCGTCGAACGCGCGCCCGGTGAGTTCGCGTGCGAGGAGGCGTCCCGAGAGGACCACGCCGAGCACGGGGCCGACGAAACCGCCCACGAGGGGCAGGAGGCCGGCGATCAGTACGACGATCGCGATGAGCACACCCAGCACCACGAGGCGCAGGCCCTCGCCGATCGTCGTCCAGAAGCTGCCGCCGTCGGCCGGCGGCGGATCGCCGAGGTCGACCTCGACCGCGTGCCAGATGCGCTGATAGAACGGATCGCCGATCGTGAGGGTCAGTGCCGTGAACACGGCGCTCGCGAGGAAGACGGCGGCGGCTACGATGACGAACCCGACCGCGGTGCGGAACAGCGATCGCCAGGGCTCGACCCAGCCGTCGGCGAAGGGCGTGGCCCACGCCGTGATCGACCCCATGCCCAGCACCAGCGGGAGGATCGCGGCGATGAGGAGCACGAGGGCGATGACCGCCGGCACGAGCCCCAGCGCCATGAGTCCGGGGCGGGTGCGCCATACGGAGAACCCGCGCAGCAGAAGGCGGACACCGGTGCTGAACTCTCGGATCATGACTCTCACAGTAGAGGGGGCGGATGAGCGGGCGGTGGCGGGCGGGCCGAGGCTGGGTGCGGGTCACACCGCCTTGCGGAGCGTGAAACCGCGCGGTGTGGCGACGAACCCGGCATCCTGCAGGGCGAGAGCGAGCGGGGTGCCGTAGACGCCCTCTCCGTCGATCTTCTCGACCGTGAGGGTGTCGAGCCGTCGAGCACGGGCAGTGGCGGCGAGGTCGGCGGCGGCGGCGCGCAGCACCTCGGCATCGTCGGTGAAGGACAGCACCGTGCGCCCGCCGCGCTCGAGATACAGCACGAGGGCGCCGTCGACGATGACCACGAGCCCGCCGGCCTTGCGCCCGGGGCGGTGCGAGACGCCGTCGCGGCGCGGCCAGCCGAGGGCCGCCCCGTAGGGGTTCGCGGGGTCGGTCGCGGCGAGGGTGACGGCCTTGCGGGGCGGCGGGTCGGCGAGACCCGCGAACGTGCGCAGGCGGTCGACGGTGGCGGATGCCGCGAACTGCGCCGCGCCCAGCTTCTCGATCACGTAGCCGCGGCGGCAGTGCCCGGCCTCCTCGAAGCCGGCGAGCACCCGGTACGCCTGGGCGAACCCGCCCGGTACGCCCTCGGCCTGCACGGCACCGCGCGTCACGACGCCGTAGCGGTCGAGCAGGAGCCCGGCGGTCACGGTCGCACGGCGGGCGGGGTCGGTCTCGGCGGCGGGGAGGAGCGACCAGCGTCCGCCGATCGCGGTGGGGCGCGCGGGGGTGCGGCCCAGGGAGACGCCACGGTACGTGCGCGTGCGCGGGGCGCGGCGGGTCACCCGGTGCGCCTGCGACCCGCCCGCGAGGAGCGAGCGGATCGGAGCGAACGTGTCGTTGGTGACGTGCCCCGACCAGGTGAGCGACCACAGCGCCTCGAGCACCGACTGCTCGTTCTCGGCACCGGTCATCTCCTTGAGCTGCGCCGCGAAGTACGCACCGCCGATCCCGCCGGCCGCGCCGATGCTCCCGCCGGCCCCGGGGGTCGCGGCGTCGTCGCGCGCACCCGGCCCGCCGAGAGCCCCGAGCAGGCGGGCTTCGAGCGAGTCGGCCGCGATCTCGGCGTCGGGCTCGGGAAGTGTGAACGGCGCGAGATCGGCGGGGTGCAGCGACACCCATCCGTCGCGCCCGGGGAGCGTGCCGTGCCCCGACCAGATGACCTCTCCCGAGGAGGTGAGTTCGTCGAGCATGCCCGGGGTGTAGTCCCGCACACGGGAGGGCAGCACCAACGATTCCCAGGCGCTCGCGGGGATGGGCACGCCGGCGAACTGCTCGATCACGGCGAGCACGCCGTCGATGCCCTCGAGCGGGTGGGTGAGGTGCTGCCAGTCGGGCAGGAAGCGCGCGTACGCCTCGGGAGAGACCGGTTCGACGCTGCCGCGGATGGCAGCCAGCGACCGCATGCGCAGGCGGCGCAGCACCTCGGTGTCGCACCACTCGATGTCGTCGCGGGTTCCTGCTGCCGCTCCCGCCGCCCCGGAGGAGCCGGTGGCCGGGGCCGATGCCTCGGGCAGGAAGTAACCGCTCGTGAGACGGCCCGCATTCTCGAGCCGCTGGAGCGTGTGCCGCGCGACGGCCGCGCCGATGCCGAAGCGGGTGGCGACGGCATCCGTCGTGAAGGGGCCGTGC
Organism: Microbacterium galbinum; assembly: GCF_023101185.1. Lineage (GTDB taxonomy): Bacteria > Actinomycetota > Actinomycetes > Actinomycetales > Microbacteriaceae > Microbacterium > Microbacterium galbinum. The sequence goes on along the minus strand of NZ_CP078077.1, from coordinate 621,362 downwards.
GTGCGGGCGTGACGCGCGACGAGGTCGCCGAGCGGATCGGCGAGCGGCTCGAGGAACGCGACCGGGATGCCGGTGGGGAGCGCCGCGCCGAGCGCATCGCGGAGGCGCCCGGCGTCTTCGATCGCCGCGATGCGCTGCACCCCGGCGATCGTCACGGGGATCGCGCGCCGGGCCTGCACGAGCGCGTCGAGGTGGGCCGCGGCGACGGCCTCGTTCGGTTCGTGATCGTCTTCCGGTCCGCGATCGGCGTCCGAGTCGCGATCGCCCTCCGGCGCGAGCCGCGCGGCGACCTCGGCGGCGTCGAGCGGACCGAGCAGGCGCAGCAGATCGGCCGTCCCCTCGAGCCCGCGCGCGCGGCGCTCGGGATCGAGGCGCTGCGCCTCGCGTTCGAACTGGGCGATGACCTCGGGATCGAGCAGCTCGCGCAGCTCGACGGTGCCGAGCAGCTCGCCCAGCAGGGCGGGATCGACCGAGAGCGCGGCGGCCCGGCGCTCGGCGAGCGGGGAGTCGCCCTCGTACATGAACGCGCCCACGTAGCCGAAGAGCAGGTCGCGGGCGAACGGCGAGGGCTGCGCGGGCTGCGTCTCGACGAGGCGGATGCGCCGGTCGGCGATGGAGGTCGCGAGCCGCCGCAGCGAGGGCAGGTCGTACACGTCCTGCAGCACTTCGCGGAGCGTCTCGAGGATCACCGGGAACGTCGGATGCCGGCGCGCGACCTCGAGCAGCTGCGCCGAGCGCTGGCGCTGCTGCCAGAGCGGGGTGCGGCGGTTCGGGTTGGTGCGCGGCATGAGCAGCGCGCGGGCCGCGCACTCGCGGAAGCGCGAGGCGAAGAGCGCCGAGCCTCCGACCTCCTCGGTCACCAGGTGCTCGATCTCGTCGGGGTCGAAGACGAACAGCTCGGCGCCGGGCGGTTCGGCCTCGGCATCCGGGATGCGCACGATGATGCCGTCGTCGCTCGCGACCGCAGACCCCTCGACGCCCAGGCGTTCGCGCACCCGGGCGTTGATCGCCAGCGCCCACGGTGCGTGCACCTTCATGCCGTAGGGGGAGTGCAGGATCACGCGCCAGTCGCCGACCTCGTCGCGGCCGCGCTCGACCGTGAGCGTGCGATCGGTCGGGAGGGTGCCCGTGGCCTCGCGCTGCTCGCTGAGGTGGGCGAGCAGATTCGCGCGGGCCTGCTCGTCGAGCCCGGCGTCGATGAGGCGCTGCGCCGCCTTCTCGGGCGTTGCCGCCGACACCTCGCGCGAGAACGCGCCGAGGGCCTCGCCCAGTTCGAACGGTCGCCCGATGCCGTCGCCGTGCCAGAACGGCACCTTGCCGGGCTGGCCGTACGCGGGGATCACGTTCACGCGGTCGTGCGTGATCTCGGCGATCCGCCAGCTGGTCGTGCCGAGCGTGAACACATCGCCCACGCGTGATTCGTAGACCATCTCCTCGTCGAGCTCGCCGACCCGGGCGCCCGTCGACTCGCCCGCCACGAACACCCCGAACAGCCCGCGGTCGGGGATCGTGCCGCCGCTCGTGACCGCGATGCGCTGCGCGCCCGGACGGCCCGTGAGCGTGCCGGCGTCGCGATCCCAGACCAGGCGCGGGCGCAGCTCGGCGAACTCGTCGGACGGGAAGCGCCCGGCGAGCAGATCGAGCGTCGCCTCGTACGCCGACCGCGGGAGCGACTGGAACGGCGCCGAGCGGCGCACCGTGTCGAACCACTCCTCGACGCTGATCGCTCCCAGCGCGCTCGCCGCCACGGTCTGCTGGGCGAGGATGTCGAGCGGGTTGCGGGGCACCTGGATGGCCTCGATCTTGCCCGCCAGCATCCGCTCGGTCACGATCGCGGTGTGCAGCACGTCACCCCGGTGCTTCGGGAACAGCGCCGCGCGGCTGATCTCGCCGACCTGGTGCCCGGCCCGGCCGACGCGCTGGAGGCCCGATGCCGCCGACGGCGGAGCCTCGACCTGGATGACGAGGTCGACGGCGCCCATGTCGATGCCGAGTTCGAGGCTGCTCGTCGCGACGACGCAGCGTAGCACGCCCGACTTGAGCTCCTCCTCGACGAGAGCGCGCTGCTCCTTCGAGACCGAGCCGTGGTGCGCCTTGGCCAGCACGGGATCGGCGCCCGCGGTGGCCCCCGCCTGCGCCATCATCTGGGCGGGGACCGTCTGGTCGGGCAGCTCGACACCGGTGCGCTCGGAGTAGATCTCGTTCAATCGGCCGGTCAGGCGCTCGGCGAGGCGGCGCGAGTTCGCGAACACGATCGTCGAGTTGTTCTGCAGGATGCGATCGACGATCGCCTCCTCGACGTGCGGCCAGACCGATCCCGTCACCTCGGTGTACTCGGCATCCGCTGTCGGGGAGTCGGCACCGCTGCCCGGAGGCGGCGGCGGATTCGTCATGTCGTCCATCGGCACGACGACGCCCAGCTCGAAGGTCTTCGATGCCCGGGGCGCCACGATCTCGACGGGCGCGGAACCGCCGAGGAAGCGGGCGACCTCGTCGATCGGGCGCACGGTCGCCGAGAGGCCGATGCGCTGCGCCGGGGCCTCGGCACCGTACGACGACCGCAGCGCGTCGAGGCGTTCGAGGCTCACCGCCAGGTGGGCGCCGCGCTTGGTGGCGGCGACCGCGTGCACCTCGTCGATGATGACGGTGTGCACGCCGCGCAGCGTCTCGCCCGCGCGGCTCGTGAGCATGAGGTAGAGCGATTCGGGCGTGGTGATGAGGATGTCGGGCGGATCGGAGACCAGCTTGCGCCGGTCGCTTGAGGTGGTGTCGCCCGAGCGGACACCGACCGTCACCGTCGGCGACGGAGCCCCGAGTCGCCGGGCCGACTGCCCGATGCCGACGAGCGGGGAGCGCAGATTGCGCTCGACGTCGACGCCCAGCGCCTTGAGCGGCGAGATGTACAGGATGCGCGTACGCGAGGCGTCGTCCTTCTTCTTCGCGGGTGCATCCGCTTCGGCCATGCGCTCGCGGAAGACGCTGTCGATCGCCCAGAGGAACGCCGAGAGCGTCTTGCCCGAGCCCGTGGGCGCGACCACGAGGGCGTGTTTGCCCGCCGAGATCGCGTCCCACGCACCCGCCTGCGCGGGAGTGGGCGCGGGGAACGCACCCCGGAACCAAGCCTGCGTGGGTGGGGTGAAGCGCTCGAGCACGTCACTCATACGTCCATCTTGGCCCGGGCCACCGACATGGGCTCGACGGTTGTCGGAGGCGGGGCGCATGCTGTATCCATGGCGCACACCACGAACTACCGCGACGCGTTCATCGAGGTCGCCGAGGACTGCCCGACCGATCACGCGGTCGAGCCGCCCGCGAGCGAGAAACCCACCATCGCCGCCCTGCACTACCGGCTGATCGCCGAGCATCCGTACGGCCGCACGTCGGACGACGTCGTATTCGAGACGTTCGCCCTGCGAGCGGGAATCGCCGTCGACGACGCCGTCGAGCGTGCCCTGTTCTTCTCCGTCGGGCGCCCCTGCCTGCGTTCCTCGCCGCTCGGCAAGCGCTATGGCTGGGGCCTTCACCACGACGCTCAGGGCCGTGTCGCCCTCGTCGCGCGCGAATCCGACGACTATGCGCTCCACGCCGCCGACCCCGAGATCTCCCACATGCGGGCGATGCGGAGCAGGCGGCCCTGACGGCATGACCGATACGGTGGGTGCAGATCGACCAGGGGGAGACGATGACCGATCCGCATGCACCGCAGCCTGCCCACGGCGTTCCGGCGCCGCAGAACTCCACGCCGCAGCATCCATCGCCGCCTCATCCCGGCGCGCACACCGCGCACCCCGGCCCGCCGCGCCGTACCCGCGCGGGTGCGTGGATCCTCCTATGGGTGTTCGTCGGAGCCGCGGTCCTCGCGGCGGTGATCGCCGGTGTCCTGGTGGCGGTGAACGGTGCGAATCGCGGGCCGAGCGCCGGTGAGGTCGCCGAGCGATACCTCCAGCACATCGCCGACGGCGACGCCACCGCGGCCGCGGCTCTCGTGGCACCCCGGCCGCAGGAGATCGAGAAGCTGGACGACCCGTCGATGCTGACCGACGAGGTGCTCGGCGCCGCGACCGAACGGATTCGGGACGTCGTCGTCGATGCCCCCGCAGACGCCGATGACGCCGCGAGCGTCACGAGCGTGGACGTGTCCTTCGCCCTGGCGGGAGAGCGGCACGACACGACCCTCTCGCTCGCCCGCGACGAGGAGTCGGGGCAGTGGCAGGTCAGGACTGCGCTGACCGACCGCTTCATCGTCACCGAGGGGGACCCGGCGTTCCTCCTCGGCGGTGTCGAGACGCCGACGGTCGATTCGGGCGAGGTCCTGCCGCTCGCGCTGCACCCGGCGGTGTACCCGGTCGCGGCGATCGATGACACGTTCTACCAGACGGATATCGACGAACTCGTCATCACCGGCGCACCGGACGGAGCGCGGAAGGTCGCCGTCGTCCCGAACGCGAACTTCTCGGAGGAGGTGCAGCGCCAAGTCGACGGGCATCTCGACGAGTGCGCCACGCAGACCACCTGGCGGGTCGACGGATGCCCGTTGAGCGCGCCGCTGGACGCCCGCACCGTCGAGGTCGAATGGACCGTCGACACGTACCCGACCGTCGAGTTGCTGCTCGACGGCGAGATGTTCGTCGCACGGGGAGGAGCCGTCCGGGCCGTCTACGCCCCCGCGGATGCCGCGGAGCCGGTGACCTTCGAGGGCGAGCTGTCGACGAGCGGCTCGGTCGAGGTCAGCGGGAGCGCGCTCGTCGTGACCTTCGAGTGAGCGCGCTCCGGCCGCTCACACCTCCTGCAGCATCCCCTCGCCGTCGATCTCGAGAGTGAGGTCGAGAGCGAGACGGGAAAGGAAGGCGTCGTCGTGGCTCACGACCAGCACGGCGCCGCGGTACGCCGTCAGCGCGTCGACGAGCTGGTCGACCGTGTCGAGGTCGAGGTTGTTCGTCGGCTCGTCGAGCACCACGAGCTGCGGCGCGGGATCCGCCAGCAGCAGCGTCGCCAGCGCGACGCGGAAGCGCTCGCCTCCCGACAGGGCCCCCACCGGCCGGTCGGCCGTCGCGCCGCGGATGAGGAAGCGTGCGAGCCGATTGCGCAACTCCTTCTCGGGCACGTGCGGGGCGGCCGCGGCGATGTTCTCGAACACGGTGAGCGTCCCGTCGAGGCCGTCGACCCGTTGCGGCAGGTAGCCGATGTGATCGACGTGCGCGGCGGCGACCGCCCGTCCGTCCTCCGGCGCGGCCCCGGCGACCAGGCGCTCCAGCAGGGTCGTCTTGCCCGCACCGTTGCGCCCGATCAGCGCGACCCGCTCGGGGCCCTGCACGACCCACGACCTCTCCGCATCGGCGATCGTGGCGATGCGGCGGCTGCGCGAGACCTGCGGGTCGGGAAGCTCGATCTTCATCGACGCCTCGGCGCGCACGCGGCGCCCCGCCTCATCGAGGGCGGCGCGCGCGGCATCCTCCTTCGCCCCGACCTCGGTGCGCAGCTTGCCGGCCGACACCTCCGCGGCCATCTTCCGGCCGTGCGCGATGATCTTCGGCACGCGCTTCTCGATCTCGGCCTTGCGGGCCGTGCGCGCACGGTGCGCGAGCTTGGTCTCCGCCTCGATGCGCTGGCGCTTCTCCTTGCGCACGACCTGGGCGGCATCGCGCTCGGCCTGTCGCGCGGCATCCTGCTCGGCGTCCAGCCACGCGCGCCATTCGGAGTACGGTCCGCCGAACACGCTCAGGGTGCGGCCGAACAGTTCGGCGGTGTCGTCCATCCTGTCGAGCAGCGAGACGTCATGACTGACGACGATGAGCGTGCCCTTCCACGACGTCACCATCGCGGCGAGCTTCGCACGGGCGTCGCGGTCGAGGTTGTTGGTGGGTTCGTCGAGCAGCGTGATCGGGGCGCGCCGCAGACGGATGCCGGCGATCGCCACGAGCACCGCCTCACCGCCCGAGAGCTCCCCGACGCGGCGGTCGAGGAACTCGGGCGAGAGTCCGGCCTCGGCGAGGGATGCCGCGGCTCGCGCCTCGATGTCCCAGTCGTCGCCGACCGCGTCGAAGTGGGCGGGGTCGACGTCGCCCGCCGAGATCGCGCGGACGGCGTCGAGTGCCGCCGCGACCCCGAGCAGGTCGGCGACGCGTCGTTCGACGTCGAGCGTGAGCTGCTGCGGCAGGTACGCGACGTCACCGGTGGTGGTCACCGTGCCCGCCGTCGGGTCGAGTTCGCCGGCGATGAGGCGGAGCAGGGTGGACTTTCCGGCGCCGTTGCGGCCGACGAGGCCGGTGCGACCCGCGCCGAAGGCGCCCGACACGGAATCGAGGGCGGTGGAGCCGTCGGGCCAGGCGAAGGTGAGGCGGTCGAGCGTGACCGATGCGTGAAGGGTGGGGGTTGACACGGTGTGTCTCCTGTCGAGTGCGAGGGTGCACTGACACCGGGCCTGCACGGCGGGTCTCCTGCGCGGCGCCGTCGAAGGCGGGAGGAGAGCGGCCGGGTGGAGTCGGCGATCGTCGGGTCAGCGCGCGGAAAGAGGAGCGCGGAGGCGACGGATCAGATCAAAGGACTTCCAGACACGGCGGACAGGACGTGACGACGATACCCCCGGCGGATGCCGTCGTGCAACCCGGGCGTGTCGCGCCGGAGCGTCGCGCCGGAGCGCCGCGCCCGAGCGCCGCGCGGGTCACTCGCCGGCGATGCCCTCGAGCCAGAGCGCGAGGAACTGGTGCACGTCGCCGAGCTCCTCCTCGGAGATGCTGTGCGTGAGCCCGGTGTAGACCCTGCCGGAGAGCGTGGAGTGGTCGGGGAGCCACAGCGAGGTGTGCGTGATGAGCGCCTCGGGGATCACGTCGTCGGCCGATCCGCGGCCCCAGAACACCGACGGACGCAGCTCGCGCAGGGCCTCGTCGCCGGGCAGGTCGCCCGGGGTGGCGTAGCCGCTCAGGGCGACGACCGCGCCGAGCCGTTCAGGGGCGAGGCGCAGCGTCTGGAGGGCGACGGCCGCGCCCTGCGAGAAGCCGAGGAGTGCCACCGACGACGCGTCGCCGGCGGCGACGTCGAGCCAGCGGAGGAACGCGCGGGCGGCGACCGTGACGTCTTCGGGCCGACGACCGTTCAGACCCTCGATGGGGTACCAGGACCGGCCCGGCATCGGGAACGGAGGGGCGAGGGGGGCAGCGACGGATGCCACGGCGATGTCCGCGGGCAGATACGGGGCCAGGCCGATGAGGTCGTGCTCGTCGGCGCCGTAGCCGTGCAGCAGCACCAGCAGCGGCTTGCCCGTGCGGTCGCCCGGCACCCACCGGGTCGCGGCGTCGTCGATCGTCAGCTCCTCGCTCATGCCGTCCATCCTGCCAGGGGTCGCCGACACCGGCCCGGCCCCGGCACGGCATGGCCATAGGGGAAGTCGGATGCTGCTGGTAGAAAGGACACATGGCGGTGCGCACACCTGATCCCGACCCCGAGCCCGACGACGACGGCCTCGGCGGCTTCGGCGACGGTGCACCCCAGCCCCCTGCGCCCGACGCGAACCCCGGGTGGCTGAGCGACGTCGAGCTCGAGGAGGCGCGCCGGCACCTGCCGATGCTCTACGTCGAGGCGATCCCGGTGCGTACCGACGGATCCGGCCAGGTGAGCGAGATCGGCATCCTGCTCCGCTCGACGCCCCTGGGTGAGATGACGCGCACGATCGTCTCGGGCCGCGTGCGCTTCGGCGAGACCATCCGCGACGCGCTGTTCCGCCACGTCGAGAACGACCTCGGTCCGATGGCGTTCCCGCTGCTCCCGCCCCAGCCCCTGCCGTTCACGGTGGCCGAGTACTTCCCGATCCCCGGCGTGAGCGCCTACCACGACGACCGGCAGCACGCCGTGTCGCTCGCCTTCGTGGTGCCGGTCACCGGCACCTGCGAGCCCCGTCAGGATGCCCTCGAGGTCACCTGGTTCTCGCCCGAGGCCGCGGGTTCCGACGCGGTCTGGTCGGAGATGGAGGGCGGCCGCGGCACGCTCATCCGGCAGGCGCTCGCGAGCCTCGGCCTGCTGCGCTGAGCGCGCCGGCGGCACATCGCATTCTGCATATGGCCTTCGAGGCCTCTGCCGGTGTATCTATGTCATAGGCGATCTGCTCCGAGAGAGCCGTGTTCGGCGTGATACTCGATCGCGTCCCGTCCCTCCGAGAGGATGCCCATGGCGATCCCCCTGCGCCCGCGCTTCGGTCGATCCGTTGCTGTCACGGTCGCCGCTGTCATGCTGGCGTCGATGCTGATCGCGGTGGCAACGCCCGCAGCTTCGGCCCAGATCGCAGGAGCGACGGTGGCCGCGACCGAGCCGGCGTTCGCCTCCTTCGCGGATCGTCTCCCGCGGGCGGCCATCGCCGCGGCCGAGCGCGCGGCTCAGCCGACGGAACCCGTCGAGGGTGTTCCCGAGACGGGCGTCGTCGCCGGGACGGTGACGTTCCCCGCAGCCGTCGCCCTGGCGAGTGGGAGCACGTACGTCGTCGCGTACTCGCCGGGATCCGACGTGGCCTCACCGCTCGCGGCGGCCCCGGTCGGTGACACGGGGAGCTATTCCCTGCAGGTGCCCGTGGGCGAGGTCCTGCTCGCCGTCGTCTCGCGGGGACGTGCGGTTTTCGACCGCTGGGGTGTCGACTCGACGACTCCGGACGGCGCTGCGACCGTCGTCGTGGACTCGGCGGGTCTGGCGTACGACGTGGCTCTCACCGCGTCGGCGCTCGTCTCGGGATCGGTGACGGTCCCCGCCGGTGTCGATCTGCGGGGGAGGCGCATCGCCGTGGCCGTCTACCCCGGTTCCGGGACGGGCACAGTTGCGACCTCGGCGGACTACGTCTCCGACACCGGCACGTTCGCCGTCGGCGGGCTGCCGGCGGGGGATTACCGTGTCGCGTTCGTGTCGGCGGTGACGGGGGCGTCGTCCGAATGGTGGAACGACGCACCGGGATTCGCCCAGGCGGAACGCATCGTTCTGGGAGCAGCGACCGTCCGTACGGGGATCACTGCGAAGCTCGAGAGTCTGCGTCTGATGGAGGCTGCGACGCCGACGATCACCGGATCCCCGACGGTCGGGCAGAAGCTCAGCGCATCGACCGGGTCGTGGACGTCCGGGGCCGCGCTCACGTATCAGTGGCTGGCGAACGGAGTCGCGATCTCGAAGGCCACCGCGGCGACCTTCGTCGTCCCCGCGTCGCTGGTCGGCAAGAAGATCTCGGTGCAGGTCGTGGGACGCAAGGCCACGTATCTCGTGACGACGCGGACATCGGTGGCGACATCCGCCGTCGTCCAGCCGATGACGGCTCCCGTGCCCAAGGTCTCGGGTTCGGCGATCGTCGGGCAGACGCTCACCGCGGCGGCCGGCACCTGGACGGCGGGAGCGAAGCTGACGTACCAGTGGTACGTCAGTGGGGTCGCGGTGCCGAAGGCGACGATGACGGCCTTCAAGATTCCGGCGACAGCAGCGGGCAAGACCATCACGGTCGTCGTGACCGGCACGAAGGCCGGGTTCGCTACAGCGGCGAAGCGTTCCGTCCCGACGTCCGCCGTGCTCGCGGTTCTCGCGGCCCCGACGCCGACACTGAGCGGCTCCGCCGTCGTGGGAAACCGCCTCACCGCCGCCGCCGGTGCCTGGACCGCCGGCACCCGCATCGCCTACGCGTGGTACCTCGACGGGAAGGCCATCGCGAACGCGACGGGCTCCACGCTCTCCGTGACGGCGGGCATGGTCGGCAAGCGCGTCACGGTACGGGTGACCGGAGCGAAGAGCGGCTACGTCACGGCGCAGCGGACGTCCACGGCATCCGCTGCGGTGACGTACCCGAACCGGACCACACCCGTCTCGTCGTGGGACTGCCCGTCGTGGGCGCCGATCAAGGGCAACGCCAGCTCGCACATCTATCACGTGCCATCCGGCGCCTACTACTCGAAGACGAAGCCCGAGGAGTGCTTCCGGACCGAGGCTGCGGCAGTGAAGGCCGGGTATCGCAAGTCGAAGCGATGAGCGCGCCGGCCGAGGCTCCGCGCGGCCTCAGGCCGTGAGGCGCGCGAGCTCGGTGACGAACGCGTCGACGTCGTCCTCGTGGGTGTCGAAGCTGCACATCCAGCGCACCTCGTTGCGCGCGGCATCCCAGTCGTAGAAGCGGAACGATTCGCGCAGCGCGTCGGCGACGCCGTCGGGCAGAGTCGCGAACACGCCGTTCGACTGGGTCGGCTGCGTGAAGGCGACGCCGGTGATCGAACCCGATGCGATGCCCTGCTCGATCTCGCCACGGAGGCGGGCGGCCATGGCGTTCGCGTGACGCGCGTTGCGCAGCCACAGGTCGCCCTCGAGCAGAGCGATCAACTGCGCCGACACGAAGCGCATCTTCGACGAGAGCTGCATGTTGAACTTGCGCGAGTAGATCAGCCCGTCGGATGCCTCGGGGTTCAGCACCACGACGGCCTCGCCGAGCATGGCGCCGTTCTTGGTGCCGCCGAAGCTGAGCACGTCGACGCCGGCATCCGTGGTGAAGGCCGCGAGCGGCAGATCGAGGGCGGCGGCGGCGTTCGAGAGGCGAGCGCCGTCGAGGTGCAGCTTCATGCCGCGCTCGTGCGCGTGATCGGCGATCGTACGGATCTCGTCGGCGGTGTAGAGGGTGCCGAGCTCGGTCGACTGGGTGATCGAGACCACCAGCGGCTGCGCGCGGTGCTCGTCGCCCCAGCCCCAGGCTTCGCGGTCGATGAGCTCGGGGGTGAGCTTGCCGTCGTCGGTGGGCACCGTGAGCAGCTTGAACCCGCCGATCTTCTCGGGAGCACCGCCCTCGTCGACGTTGATGTGCGCGGTCGTGGCCGCGATCACCGCACCCCAGCGGGGAAGCATCGACTGGAGGCCGGTGACGTTCGCGCCCGTGCCGTTGAAGACGGGGAAGGCCTCGGCGCGCTCGCCGAAGTGGGAACGAACGACCTCCTGCAGGCGCGCGGTGTACGCGTCGCTGCCGTAGGCGCCCTGGTGGCCGTCGTTGGCGGTCGCGATCGCGGCGAGCACCTCGGGGTGGATGCCGGAGTAGTTGTCACTGGCGAAGCCCCGGATCGCGGGGTCGTGCTGAATGGTCACCGACCCAGCCTATTCGCCCGAACCCGTATCGGATGTCGGTGGTCCTGAGTACCCTCGAACCCATGCAGCGGACCGCAGCGAACCGGGCGTTCCTCAACGTCCTCGTCAATACGCTGATCGCCAACGTGACGACCAGCTTCCTCTGGTTCGCGCTCACTTTCTGGGTCTACATCGAGACGCAGTCGGTGCTCGCGACCGGCGTCATCGGCGGCGCGTACATGCTGTTCGTCGCGTTCTTCGCGATGATGTTCGGAACGATCGTCGATCGGCACCGCAAGCACGCGGTCATGGTGCTCTCGAGCGTGATCTCGGCCGTGGCCTTCCTCGTCGCCGGAGTGCTCTACCTGTCGCAGCCCGAGGCGGCCCTGCTCGACCTGGGCGGCCCGTGGTTCTGGCTGTTCTCGGGTGTGATCCTGTTCGGCGGGGTCATCGAGCAGCTGCGCAACATCGCGCTCTCGACCACCGTCACCCTGCTCGTGCCCGAAGAGAAGCGGGCCAACGCCAACGGCCTCGTCGGCACGGTGCAGGGCATCGCCTTCCTCGTCACGAGCGTCTTCTCGGGGCTCTCGATCGGGTTCCTCGGCATGGGCTGGACCCTCGCGATCGCGATCGCCGCGATGGCGGTCACCTTCGCGCATCTGCTCTTCATCCGCATCCCCGAGAGCGAGCCGCAGGCCGACCCCGACGCCAAGAGCGCGGTCGACTTCCGCGGCAGCGTGCGCGCGATCCGGCAGGCTCCCGGGCTGTTCGCGCTCATCATCTTCTCGACCTTCAACAACCTCATCGGCGGCGTCTACATGGCGCTCATGGACCCCTACGGGCTCACGCTGTTCGACGCGCAGACGTGGGGCTTCGCCCTGGCCTTCGCGTCGACCGGCTTCCTCATCGGCGGCGGCCTGGTGGCCAAGTTCGGCCTGGGCAAGAAGCCGATGCGCACCATGCTGCTCGTCGTGATCGCGATGGGGCTGCTCGGAGCGGTGTTCATGCTGCGCGAGTGGTGGTGGCTGTACGTGCTCGGCATGTGGGTCTACATGGCGCTCGTGCCGCCGGTCGAGGCGGCCGAGCAGACCGTGATCCAGAAGGTCGTGCCGTTCGAACGCCAGGGCCGGGTCTTCGGCGTCGCGGCGGCGATGGAGGCGGCGGCCGCACCCATCACGGCGTTCCTGATCGCGCCTCTCGCCGAGTTCCTCATCATCCCCTACATGGACGGCCGCGAGGGTCAGCAGCAGTGGGGCTGGCTGCTCGGCGAAGGAGAGGCGCGAGGCATCGCCCTGATCTGTCTGTTCGCCGGGCTCATCATGGTGGTCGCGGCGACGCTCGCATTCTTCACGAAGTCGTACCGCAAGCTCACGGTGCTCTACGCCGAGGCGCCCGAGCAGAGCATTCCGGGCGAGAGCGCGTCGGTCGACGATGCCCCGCCGGTCGTCCCGGGAGCACCGCAGCTCTAGACGCCACGCTCCCGATCGCGAACCCCGCTCATTCCAGGTCGATGACCCGGTCGTTCAACTCGACGGCATCCGCATCCCAGAGACCGACGATGCGCGGTGCCAGCGACTCGGCGTCGAGCGCCTTCGCGCGGAACACGACGGATGCGGCGCGCAGCGGCTCTCCCGCATCCCGAGCCGTCTTGGCGAACCCCTGTGCGACGGCGCGCGTCCACGCCTCGCTCGCGGCCTTGACCGCGGCGTAGTTCGCCCCGCCGGCGAGCGGTCGCGCGACGGCCGTCGACGACACGATCGCGAAGCGTCCGGCATCCGATGCCCGCAGCGCCCCGTCGAACGCGCGGCTCGTCGCACGCACGGCGTCGAGCGCGGGCAGCAGCGCCGCGAAGTCCTCGTCGCTCTGACCGGCGAGGCCGCCGCCCCCGCGCCACCCGCCCACGAGGGGCACGACGGCGTCGACCGTGAGTCCGTCGGACGCGAGTCGCTCCGCCAGTGCGATCATGTCATCGAGCGAGGTCGCATCGGCGACGTCGGTCCGTGCTCCGGCATCGGCCAGCGGCTGCAGACGGTCGGCGGAGCGTCCGGTCGCGACGACGCGCATTCCCGCCGTGATCAGCGCGCGGGTCACGGCGAGGCCGGAGGCGCTCGTGGCCCCGGCGAGAACGATGGTCTTCATGTGAGAGACTCCGGCCCGGCCGTGGATGCGATCAGTCGTCGGTGCCGCGGATTCCCACGGTCGACTCGATCACGGCCTTCATCTTCTTGTCGAGCGCCTCGAAGAACATCGACAGCGGGAACTCGTCGTCGAGCACCGCGTCGGTGTAGCCCTTGGGGGCCCCCGCGAGGATCTCGTCCGACAGTCCGCGCGCCCAGGCGGACGCCGGGTGCGGCGTCAGCACCGAGCGGACGAGGTCGTAGGCGGCCAGCCAGTGCGCCGTCTTGGGACGGTCGATCGAACGCCAGTACAGGTCGTCGATCGCGTCGCCGAGCGAGACGACCGCGTCGGGCACGCCCTCCCAGTCGAACGCGAGCGCCGTGTCGGTCCAGTGCAGCACGCCGCGCTGGTGCAGCCACGCGAACAGCAGCTGTCCGCCGAGGCCGTCGTAGTTGCGCACGCGCGAACCCGTGATCGCGAAGCGGAAGATGCGGTCGAAGATCACCGCGTACTGCACCAGAGGTGCATGCTCGAGCATCTCGCGCTCGGAGTCGGTGAGATCCTCGCCGGCCTCGCTGCGCGCGGTGAGCGTGCGCTCGATCTTGACCGACTCGCGGAACGCGGTCAGGTCGCAGCGCATCTCTTCGAGCGAGTAGAGGAAGAACGGCATCCGCTGCTTGATCATGAACGGATCGAACGGCAGGTCGCCGCGCATGTGGGTGCGGTCGTGGATGATGTCCCACATCACGAACACCCGCTCGGTGAGCGCCTGGTCGTCGAGCATGTCGGCGGCGCGTTCCGGCAGGTCCAGCTTGGTGATCTCCGATGCCGCGCGCGTGACGCGGCGGTAGCGGGCGGCCTCGCGGTCCTGGAAGATCGCGCCCCACGTGAACGAGGGGATCTCGCGCATCGCGACGGTCTCGGGGAACAGCACGGCCGAGTTCGTGTCGTACCCGGGCGTGAAGTCGATCAGACGCAGCGAGACGAACAGCTTGTTGCCGTAGTCGCCGGCCTCGAGGGCGCCGATGAACTCCGGCCAGATCGTCTCGACGATCAGGGCCTCGACGAGGCGGTCGCTCGAACCGTTCTGCGTGTACATCGGGAAGACGACCAGGTGGCGGATGCCGTCGACGCGGTGCTCCTGCGGCTGGAACGCCACGAGCGAGTCGAGGAAGTCCGGAACGCCGAAGTCCTCCGCGGCCCAGCGGTCGAAGTCGGCCACGGAGGCCGCGAGGTAGGCGGCGTCGTGGGGGAAGGCGGGCGCGAGGGCGCGGATGCCGGCGGTGATCGCGGCGACGAGCTCGCGGGCCGTCGCGTGGTGCGCGGCGTCGGGGATGGATCCGTCCTTGATCTGCAGCTCGCGGATCGCGATCGCGGCATCCTTGAGCTGTGCCCAGGCGGCGCTGGATTCCACGGAATGCGCCTGCACTGAGCCTGTCGAAGTGTCCTCGACGACCTCGGGTTCGCCGACGATGGCCTGAACAGCGGAACTGTTGGCGGAAATGATGGACATCGGGACCTCCGATCGGAGAAATAGACGGAAACTTTCCTGCGCAAACGGAAAGCTAACGATATTCTTACACGCATGGATGACTCTGTCGACCGCGCGATCCTTGCCGAGATCTCCCGCGACGGGCGTGCCACGCTCTCGCAACTGTCGGATGCCGTGGGGCTGTCGGTCTCGGCCGTGCAGTCGCGTCTGCGCCGCCTCGAGACGCGGGGCGTGATCACCGGCTACCGGGCGCTGCTCGACCCGGAGAAGGTGGGTACCCCGCTCTCGGCGTTCATCGAGATCACCCCGCTCGACCCCGCACAGCCCGACATCGCCCCCGAGCAGCTCGAGCACCTGGATGCGATCGAAGCGTGCCACTCGATCGCCGGCGACGCGAGCTACATGCTGTTCGTGCGCGTGGCCTCGCCCCGGGCGCTCGAGGAGCTCGTGCGCGACATCCGGCTCGCGGCATCCGTGAACACCCGCACGACCGTGGTGCTGCAGACCTACTATGAGCATCGACCGATCATCCCGATCGCGCACGACTGACCCCCGAAGGAGACACCGATGTCGTTCCAGGCCTACCTCGACAAGGTCGAGACCCAGACGGGTCTCACGCCCCGGCAGTTCATCGCGCTCGCGAAGGAGCAGGGTTTCGACGAGACGACGAAGTCGACCGTCGTGCTGAACTGGCTCAAGGAGACCTACGGTCTCGGTCACGGGCACGCCCAGGCGATGGTGCACGTGATCCTCAAGGGGCCGAAGATCAGCTCCACGCACGTCGGCAAGGGCGGAGCACACGGCGACAAGAGCGACGAGCTCTGGCTCGACGGCAAGGACTCGAACCCGAATCCCTGAGCCCGAATCCCCGACCCGCCGTCGCCCCCGGGGCGTCATGGGCTCGCACAGTAGGATTCCTCCGTGGCAGCATCCTCGAAGCGCAAGACCTCCGCGACCCGCAAGACGAACCCGGCCCGCGTGAGCGGCAACCCGGCGAAGCGGGCGAGCGGCGACCCCGCCCGCCAGGCCGTGATCGAGGCCGGGCCCGTCACGCTCGGCGACTGGATCGGCGCCGCGCGACTGCGCACCCTGCCCCTCGCGATCGCGCCGGTGCTCATCGGCACGGGAGCCGCGCGCAGCACGGGCCCCGAGTTCCACTGGGTGATCGCCCTCGCCTGCCTCGCGGTCGCGGTGCTGCTGCAGATCGGCGTCAACTTCACCAATGACTACAGCGACGGCGTGCGGGGGACGGATGCCGTGCGCGTCGGCCCCACCCGTCTCACCGCATCGGGTCGGGTGAAGCCGCGCACCGTGCTCATCATCGGGCTGGTGTTCTTCGCGCTCGCCGCCGCGGTGGGCGTCGCGATCGTGGTGCGCACGGAGCAGTGGTGGATGCTGGCCGTCGGCGCCGCATGCATCGTCGCCGCCTGGTTCTACACCGGCGGCAAGCGCCCCTACGGCTACGCCGGTCTGGGCGAGGTGTTCGTGTTCGTCTTCTTCGGCCTCGTCGCGACCCTCGGCACGACCTGGGTGCAGATCTTCGACCTGCCGCAGCAGGCGTGGCTCGGGGCGATCGCCGCGGGACTGTTCGCCTGCGCGGTGCTGCTCGCCAACAACCTGCGCGACATCGACCAGGATCGCGTCGTCGGCAAGCGCACCCTCACGGTGCTCATCGGGCGCCGCGCGACGCAGGTGCTGTTCACGTTGTTCGTGCTCGCGCCGTTCGCGATCGCGATCCTGCTGGCGTTGCTCTTCCCGATCGCCTGGCTCTCGCTGCTCGCCCTGCTCGCGGGGCTCCCGGCGATCCTGATCGTCTGGACCTACCGCCAGCCCAAGGAACTCGTCATCGCTCTCGCGCTGACCTCGCTCACGTCGCTGCTGTACGCCGGTGCCCTGTTCTGGGCGTTCATCGGCTGAGCCGGCCGAGCCCGGACGAGTCGGCTGGGCCGGCCGTCTCCCGCGGTTACTTCTCGTCGCGGGTTTCGTCGGCGCGCGTCTCGCTCTCGCCGTCGACCACCGCATCCTCCGCGTCGGCATCCTCCTGGCCGGTCGACGCGCGCGCCTCGCGGCGCTCGACGATCGCCGCCGACGCCTCGGTGAGCGGGCGGCGCAGGAACAGCATCGAGATGCTCGTGCCGATCAGCGCGGCGAAGATCGCGGCGAGCCACCAGAACTCCCGGAAGATCGGGAAGAAGAACCAGAGGATCGCGAGCGGGACGAGGAACGCCAGCAGCCGCAGCACGGAGTAGACGAAGAAAGGTGCAGGCTTCACCCGACAAGTCTACGAGCGTTCTCGGGGCGGACTTCTCGGCCGACCCTCACAGCCCGATACGGGCGAAGGGGATGCCGCGCACGACCCGGTGCCGGGGATGCTCGCCGAGCGTCCACAGCATCCGCTCGTCCGGATCGAGCGCGAGGTCCTCGCACCCGGCGGGCAGGGACACGGAGTGCCGGGTCAGGGCATCGCGCGTGCCGGTCCACAGCCTGCCGGGGGTCTTCAGTGCCGACTGCGACACGAGGATCCGGTCACCCCACCGCACCGCACCCTGCATGCGGGGGATGCCGGGCGCGAACCGCTCGTGAGCGACGAAGCCGTCATCGGTGCCCTCGGGGATCGTGAAATCGCCGATGCGTCCCTCGTCGTCGCGGCGGTACTCGCCGATCAGCACGCGTCGCAGCGGTGCGCCGTCGGCGTCGAACTCGCGCCCGAGGAACGAGCAGCGCAGATCGATCGGATGCACGCGCGTGCGCACGGCGACCAGCGCGGAGCGCGGCCACCATCGGCCGGCGATCCCGCGCACGCGCCGGGCGACCGGGCCGTGCACGCGGCGGATGTCGGACAGGTCGAACTCCCAGATGCCCCGTCCCGTCGCCGCGGCGAACAGCCGATCGCCGAACCAGGCCAGCCCGCCCGTGTGGATCTGCGCGGGCTGGAGGTCGCCCGCATCGTCCTCGATCGCGAGCGCGATGTCGATATGCCTGGCCCGCTCGGTGTCGATCAGCACGACGCGCGAGGCGAGATGATGGCCGGTCCGATCCTGGCGGAACCAGCTGACGGCGAGCGTGCGGCGCCCCCCGCGTTCGCCGATGTCGATCCCCTGCGGATACCAGCGGGTCGTCCAGGCGCGCGCCGAGAGCCATCGCAGATCATGGGTGTCACGGCGTCGTCGCAGCATCCGTCGACCGTTCGACCCGCGTGAGAAGAGCATCGCTCCATCGTCGCCGATGCGCGCGGCCCCGCCTACCAGGACACCCCGCGTTCACCCGCGCGTCGCCGGGCGGCAAGGAACGCCTGAGACGATTCCCGACCGACCGACCATCACCGGGAGTCCCGTGCGCAGTCCGCTCGTCACCGTCATCCTTCCCGCGAAGGACGCCGGCGCCTACATCGCGACCACGCTCGAGACCCTGACGCGTCAGTTCGACGACCCGGCGGCGCTGAAGCTCGTGGCGATCGACGACGGATCCGGCGACGACACCGGCGCCCTCATGCGCCGGTACGCCGATCGGTTCCCGCGCGCCGAGGTCATCCGCAACGACTCGGCCCGCGGGCTCGCGAGCGCGCGCAACCAGGGACTCGCGCACGTCGAGGGCGACGCCTTCTGCTTCCTCGACGGTGACGACTGGATGCAGCCGCAGCGGCTCGCCGTGCTCGCGCGTCGGCTGCGGGAGCTGGATGCCGACTTCCTGCGCACCGATCACGTGACGGTGACGGATGCCGATCGGGCACTCGTGCGCGCTCCGCATCCGTGGCGGGAGACCGTCGTCGCCGCCCGCGACGCGATCCTGCCACAGACCGAGACCACGATGGTCGACTACCCGTTCGCCTGGGCGGGCATCTTCGACCGCCGGATCATCGATCGGGGACTCGCCGCCTTCCCCGAGGGCTTGCACACCGCCGAGGACCGCCCCTGGATCTGGCGGCTGCATCTGTCGGACGCCTCGTTCGCGGTGGTCGACGCCCCCGCGCTCCTGTACCGCCGCGGGGTGTCGACCTCGCTCACGCAGGTGCGCGATCGGCGGCAGCTCGACTTCGCCCGCGCGATGGCCGAGGCCGTCGCGATCGTCGAGGCGGATGCCGAGGCCGCACGATTCCTGCCGAAGATCACCTTCTCCTCCCTGGCGCTCAGCTCGCACCACCTCGTGCGAGCCCGGCGGATGCCGCGCGCACTGCGCGGGGAGATGCGTGCGGGGATCGTCGAGCTGCTGCGGGCGCTGCCCCACGCCGAGGTGCGGGCCGCCGTGCGCGGACTCTCGGGACCACGGCGCCGAGTGCTCGCGCGGGTGCTGCGACGGGCGGGGCACGGCTCATGACCCGGATCTTCGCGCTGCACAGCGCCTACGGGCTCGCGACCGTCGCCGCCGCGATCGACGAGGGGCTGCTGGAGCCGCGTCCCGGCAGAGTGAGCCGCGGTGGAGCGGGCGGCGACCGGGTGCTGGTGCCGTTCGTCTCGGCGCGGGTGCCCGAGCTCGTGACCGGGATCGCCGCTGACCCGGCGCTCGCCGCGCTGCGCACTCGCTTCGACCGGATCGAGGACCTCGACGCGCTGCTCGGCCCGCTGCATCCGAGCGGATGGGAACCGGAAGCTGGCGACCTGCCCCTGCTCGAACGCCTATTCACCCGCGCGTGGAACCTCGACGCCGATGATCTCGAGCTGTTCGTGCAGAGCCCGCAGGTCGCGCCGGCGCGCACGCTGATGTCGCTGTTCCCGCGCGCGAAGATCACGATCGTGGGCGACGGCCTCATGACGTACTCGCCGATGCGGGTGCCCCTCGACCACGCCGTGCGCAGCCGCATCATCCGGGTGCTGCACGCCGACGTCGTGCCGGGGGTCGCGCCTCTCGCCGGCGGCCCGGTCGCGGCATCCGTTCCCGTGCCCGTCGCCGCGTTCGGACGCGTGCTCGACGAGACCGATCTCGGGGAGCCCCTCCTCGACACGGCGGGGCATCCGCTCGACGACGGCGCCCCCACGGCGATCGTGCTCGGGCAGTACCTCTCGGCGCTCGGACTGCTGACGCCGCGCGAGGAGATCGCACTGCAGCGCGAGCTGATCGACCGGGCGGCCGTCGCCGGGCCCGCCCGCATCATCTTCAAACCGCATCCGGCGGCGCCGCCGCTGCAGACGGATGCCGTGCGCGAACGCGCCCTCTCGCACGGCGTGGAGTTCGCCGTCTACCGGGGTCCGCTCGCCGCCGAGCAGCTCGCGCGCCGCGTCGATGCCCGCGCGGTGGTCGCGGCGTTCTCGACCGCGCTGCCCACCGTGCAGGCCCTGCGCGGCACGACGATCGCCTCGGCGGGGGCGTCGATGCTGCTGCGCCGCCTGCGCCCGTACGAGAACAGCAACCGGGTGCCGCTCGCGATCGTCGACGCGCTCACCCGGGAGGATTCCCCGTACGTCGATCCTGCGCGTCTGCAGCTGCTCGTCGATGCGGTCGGCTACGCCATGCAGCCCGAGATCGCCGGGCACCTGCGCGAGCGCGCGGAACTGCTGCTGCGCGATCTGACGACGGGGGAACGCGAGCGGTACTTCGCCCCCGAGCGGCTGCGCGACCTGCGTCTGCCCGGGGCGCCGGCCGAGAGTGCTGCGCGGCGGATGCTGCGCTCGGCCGGAGGCACGGGGCGTATGGAGGAGCTGCGGTTGACGGCGATCGGGGCGCGACGGCGTGCGGGCCGGGCCTGGCGAGTGATTCGAGGACGATGACATGAGCGAGGGCATGAGCGACGACACGAGCGATGCGACCGACGGGCTGACCGTCGCGATCATCCCCGCGCGCGGCGGGTCGAAGGGCGTGCCGCGCAAGAACCTGCGCACCGTCGGGGGAGTGCCGCTGGTCGTGCGGGCGATCCGGGCGGCGCGCGACGCCGCGGGCATCGACCTCGTCGTCGTCTCGACCGATGACGACGAGATCGCCGCCGTGAGTGCGGCGGCGGGCGCGCGGGTGGTCCGTCGACCCGCGGAGATATCCGGCGACACGGCGTCGTCGGAGAGCGCGATCCTGCACGCGGTCGACGAGATCGAAGCCGCGGGGGAGCGGGTCGGGATCATCGCGTTCGTGCAGGCCACCTCGCCGTTCCTCCCGAGCGCGGCGCTCGCCGGAGCCGTCGCCGAGGTGCGGGCAGATCGTGCCGACAGCGTGTTCTCGGCGCATGAGACCTACGGCTTCCTCTGGCGTCGCGGCAGCGGAGCGGAGGGCGGCGGTGACGGTTCCGATGACGGCGCAGGAGGCCAGGCCACGGCCATCAACCACGAGGCCGCGCACCGCCCGCGCCGCCAGGACCGCGAACCGCACTACCTCGAGACCGGCGCGTTCTACGTCTTCCGTGCGGAGGCTTTCCGCACGAGCCGGCACCGTTTCTTCGGCCGGATCCGCATCGCCGAGGTGCCGGAGTGGACGGCGATCGAGATCGACGATGCGCAGCAGCTCCGCATCGCCGACGCGCTCGCCGCGGTGCACGATCGGGCAGGCGAAGCCCCCGGGCGCATCGACGTGCGCGCCGTGGTCACCGACTTCGACGGCGTGCACACCGACGACACCGCGATCATCGACGCCGACGGCGGGGAGCGCGTGCGGGTGAGCCGCGAGGACGGCATGGGCGTCGCACTGCTCCGGCGCGCCGGCATCCCGATGCTGATCCTCTCGACCGAGCAGAATCCCGTCGTCCGCGCCCGGGCCGAGAAGCTGCGGGTGCCGGTGCTGCACGGCATCGACGACAAGGAGCAGGCGCTGCGCGCGTGGGCCGCGGACGCCGGCATCCGCCTCGACGACGTCGCCTACCTCGGCAACGACGTCAACGACCTGCCCGCGATGCGCATCGTCGGGTGGCCGGTCGCGGTGGCGAACGCGCACCCGCGCGTGCTCGCCGCAGCGCGCGTCGTGCTCACCCGCACCGGGGGGAACGGCGCCGTGCGCGAGCTCGTCGAACGGGTGTTGCCCGACTGACCGGTGCCGGTAACCCGGGAGTCGTCGGGTGTTCACCCCCGAGGCGTAGCCAGGAGGGGCGGGGGTTTTCCGCATCGCTCGACCACCGGAGGAACCATGACTGTCAGCATCGGATCGCGCGTGATCGGCGGCGGTCGCCCCGCCTACGTCATCGCCGAGATCGGCCTGAACCACAACGGCGACGTCGACATCGCGAAGCGTCTCATCGACGTCGCGGCCAGGGCCGGTGCCGACGCCGTGAAGTTCCAGAAGCGCACCCCCGAGATCTCCACCCCCGCGCACATGCGCGACGTGCCGCGCGAGACGCCCTGGGGCACCATGAGCTACCTCGACTACCGCCGCCGCGTCGAGTTCGGACGCGACGAGTACATCGCGATCGGCGACCACGCCACGATGCTCGGCCTCGACTGGTTCGCCTCGCCGTGGGACGTGCCGAGCGTCGCCTTCCTCGAAGACCTGGGCGTGGTCGCGCACAAGGTCGCCTCGGCGAGCCTGACCGACACCGAGCTGCTCCTCGCCCTGCGCGAGACCGGCAAGCCCGTCATCCTCTCGACCGGCATGTCGACGATCGAGCAGATCGATCGCGCGCTCGACACGCTCGGCACCGACCGCGTCGTGCTCATGCACGCCACCTCCACGTACCCGCTCGAGCCCGAGGAGGCGAACCTGCGGGCGATCGCCACGCTCCGCGACCGCTACGCCGGGATCCCCGTCGGCTACTCCGGCCACGAGCGCGGCCTGCAGATCTCGCTCGCCGCCGTCGCGATCGGGGCCGTCGCCGTCGAGCGCCACATCACCCTCGACCGCACGATGTGGGGTTCCGACCACGCGGCCTCCCTGGAGCCGACCGGCCTCGAGCACCTCGTCCGCGACATCCGCGTGATCGAGAAGGCCCTCGGCGACGGCGTCAAGCGCGTCTTCGACAGCGAGCTCGCCCCCATGGCGAAGCTGCGCCGCGTTCCCGCATGACCGACCTGCGCCCCGGGGCGGGCGGAGGGCTGAAGGTCGTCGCGATCGCCGATGCCGACTCCTTCGTGAAGTGGTCGGCCTCGCTGCTCGCGGCGGTGCCCGGCATCCGTCCGCAGCTGCTGCTCGTGCGCACCCCGCTCACCGCGAGCGCGGCCCAGCAGCGCACGGCTCTCGCGGGCACCGGCATCCGTGAGTCCGATGTCGCGCGCATCGCCTTCCGCGACGCCGAGGCCTGGCTCACCCGGCACGAGCCCGACGTGGTCGTGCTCGCCGGGCGCGGCCCTTTCGTGCGCCTGATGGGGCGCGTGATCGACGCGCTGCCCCAGCGTCCCGTCACCGTCTCGGGCCTGCCGGGGATGGCGATCCCCGCGCAGCGCGGCGCCCTCGACTACCGGCGCCACACCGACCTGCTGGTCGTGCACTCGCACCGCGAGCAGCGGGCCTTCGCCGAGCTCGGTCGTCGCATCGGTGTGCAGATCCCCATGGCCCTGGCGACGCTGCCGTTCGCGCGCGGACGGGAGCGGATGCTGGCGGCCGATCGCGCGCGGGTGCTCGCCGCCGGAGCGGCGGGGGTGCCGGGAGTGGCGGGCGTCGCGGTCGCCGAACGCCCGCAGCCTGCCGAGGCCGTCGCTCACCGCCCACCGGCGACCGACGTCGTGTTCGCGGCTCAGGCGATGGTTCCCGCGGAGCGCGCCGAGCGCGAGAAGATCGCCGAGATGCTCATCCGCGCCGCCGAGGTCGACCCCACCCGGCGCATCGTCGTGAAGCTGCGCTCGCGGCCGGGCGAGGCCGAGACGCACCTCGAACGCGACTCGTACCCCGAGCTGCTCGCGGGCCGGATGCCGTCGAACCTCGTCGTCTCGTACGCGTCCATGGCCGAGGCGCTCTCGACGGCCGCGGGTCTCGTCACCGTGAGCTCCACCGCCGCGATCGAAGCCGTCGCACAGGGCGTGCCCGTGATCGCGCTCGACTCCTACGGGGTCAGCAAGCCGCTCCTCAACACGGTGTTCGTGGGCAGCGGTCTGCTCGGCGGCGGGCGCGAGGTGGTGGGCGGACGGTTCCGTCAGCCGCACCCCGACTGGCTGCGTGACAACTACTTCCACCCCTCGAAGGAGTCGACGTGGTGGGAGCGCGTCGAGGAGCTCGTCGCACTGCGCCGGGCGGGCGGTCTTCCGGCCCGGCGGGTGCCCGCACCTCGCGGGCGTCGGCTGCACGAGGCGTGGCATCGGGCCAGCGTGCTCGGTCGCGAGGATCGGTCGGTCAGCGGGGCGGTCGCACTGGCGATCGGTGTGCCGGCGACCCGCCTGATCGCGGCGCTGCGCCGGGGGCGCACGCAGGGCGGCGGGCGCACCTGGGCGGATGCCTCGACCGACTACACGCTCGAGCCGAGCCCGTTGCGCGACTCCATCCGGCGCTGACGTCGTGCCTTGATGACGTCATACGAAGTAGTCGAGTGTCACTTCGAGGAATGTCCTCGCTTTGACGATCACGGCCGGGTAACGTCAGTGCCATCGCGGCGATCCGGGCGGTCCCGGGCCTCAGCTCATATCTGATGGCGTTGCGGGTTCGACTCCCGCCGTCGCGTCCACTTCGCCCGACGGGACCCGGGCGTCACCCGAGCCGCTCGTCCAACCAGTCGAACATCCGCTGCGCCGTGATCGTGCGGCCGAGAGGCTGGCAATGCCCGTCGGCCCCCTCCGCCTCGGTGAAGCGCACGACCGTCGAGACGCCGGGTGTCAAGGCGGCGAGCCGGTCGGCCTGGCCGGGCCAGAACTGCTCGTTCTCGGGGGAGAGGATCAGCAGCGGGGTCGTGATCTCGGCGGCGATGTCGGCGACCGAGTACTGACGCACGGCCTGGATCGTCTCACCGTAGCCTCGCGTGCCGTAGGGGCGTGCGCGGAAGCGCCAGGTGCGCGCGGTCTCGGGGGAGAGCTTGAGGCCGAGCTCCATCTCGCGGTCGAACTTCTCGACCTGCCCCTCGTCGAGCAGCTTCAGCAGCCCGTGCGGGAGGTGCCCGGTCCACGAGGTCGAGACGTCGACGAGCCCGGGGTCGGTGATCGCAGCGGCGAAACGGTCCTCGAAGGCGAGGGCGCGCGCCACCCAGTAGCTGCCCTGGCTGATGCCGTAGACCGCGATGCGCATCGCATCCACGCCGTCGAGGCGGGCGACCGTGTCGAAGACCGGGGTGAGCACGTGCTCCCAGTCGGGGCGGAACGGCACGTCCTTCTCGAAGAGCTCCGACTGCTGGCCGGGACCGTCGAAGACGAGCACGTTGTATCCGCGGCGCAGAGCGGGCGCGACGACGGCCGCGTAGAGGGAGGCGCGCGAGCCGTCGCTGCCGTTGACGGCCACCAGTGTCGGGGGCGTCGGGCCCTCCGGTGCCGGCGCGGGGCGGAAGAACCATCCGGGCAGGGTCCCGCCGCCGCACGGGATCGTGACATCGTCGACCACGGTCGAGGTGTGCGTCACGAATCCGCGCCAGGCGGCCTCCTGCTTCGCGAACGTCGGTGCCATCGCATCCGGGTCGGCGAGTGCGCTCGCCGCATTGACCGCGACCCCGTAGTACGCCGAGGCGCGCAGATAGGCGGATGCCGCGCTCACCGGGTGCCCCGCCTCCGCGCTCGCGGATGCCGTGGCGACCGTGCGGTCGGCCAGACCCTTCCAGGCGTCGAACCAGGCCTCGTGCTCGCCGTTGCGGATGCCGGCGACGGCGGCGAGGACCTCGCCCGGTTCTGCAGCGCCCTCCACGCTCGCGCCGAGGGCGCTGCGGATCTCGAAGTCGAAGTCGGCGCTCTCGGAGAACGCGCGGATGTGGGCGGCGTGGTGCGTCATGCGGGACTCCCTTCCGTCTCCACTATCGAGGGTCGTGCGCCGAGCCCACAAGGCGCTGCTCGACCCGGCCCCATCCGTGCTCGAGCACGACGAACCCGGCGTCGAGGGTGGCGAGCTGGTCGTCGCTGTCGGTGATGAGCAGCTGCAGTTGCAGCACGAAACGTGCGTAGACGCGGATCTCGGGCGTCGGGGCGTCGAGGCCGAGCTCGTCGGCGATCGCATCCGCCAGCGCGTCCTCGTGGCGCAGCCACATCTTGGCGGCGTAGTCGCGCAGGGCCGGGGTCTCGTTGAGGAATCGCAGGAAGATGCGCGCGACG
Source organism: Microbacterium galbinum (assembly GCF_023101185.1). Lineage (GTDB taxonomy): Bacteria > Actinomycetota > Actinomycetes > Actinomycetales > Microbacteriaceae > Microbacterium > Microbacterium galbinum. The sequence continues at coordinate 595,637 of NZ_CP078077.1, read as the reverse complement.
TCCTCGCCGTGCTCGTCGAGGTTCGCGCCGATCTCGGCGGCGTAGAAGTCGCGGATCGCGCGGTTGATCGTGCGGTCGTCCGCACGGTCGCGCACGGCACCCACGAGGCGGTCGCGCTGCTCGTCGTCCTCGTCGAAGACGAGCGCCTCCTTCTGCGGGAAGTGCGCGAAGACGGTGGTGGGCGAGACATCGGCCGCGTCGGCGATCTCGCGGATGCTGACGTCGTCGAATCCGCGTTCGAGGAACATCATCGTCGCGACATCCGAGATGTTCTTGCGGGTCGCCGCCTTCTTGCGCTCCCGCCGGCCGAGGGGGTTCGTTCCGGTCATGCCTCCACCCTATCGCGAACTCGATCCAAAACTGGCTTGACACCAAAACTGGTATGGATACACTTTCGGTATGACTTCACCTTCTCTCCTCTCCGCGCGCTCCACGAACCGCGCCTGGATCATGCTCATCGTTCTGACGATGCTCACCGTCATCGGCATGACGGTCGTCCTTCCCGTGCTCCCCTTCGTCGTGCTGCAGTACGTGTCGCACGAGAGCGACCTCGCCATCTGGGTCGGGGTGCTCGAGGCGATCAACGGCCTGTGCGCCTTCCTCGTCGCCCCGTTCCTCGGACGCCTCTCCGACCGCTTCGGTCGGCGGCCCGTCATCATCGCCGCCGCCTTCGGAGCCGCGCTCTCGATGGCGCTGTTCGGGATCGGCGGCGCGCTGTGGGTGCTCGTGCTCGCGCGCGTCATCCAGGGGCTGACCGCCGGCGATCTTCCCGCGCTCTTCGCCTACCTCGCCGACATCACCCCGCCCGAGAAGCGCGCGCAGCGCTTCGGTCTGCTCGGTGCCCTCTCCGGCATCGGCATGATGGTGGGTCCCGCGGTCGGCGGGCTCCTCGCCGCCATCAGCCTGCAGCTGCCCGTCTTCGTGACCGCCGCCGTCGGCCTCACGATCGCGATCCTCAGCATCTTCCTGCTGCCCGAGAGCCTCGCGCCCGAGAACCGCATCACGCGCATCGCGGCCCGCGACGTGCAGCCGTTCGCCGTGTTCCGCAACGCCTTCGCCCGCCGCGAGCTGCGCGGACTCCTCATCGGCTTCGCGCTGCTCGCCCTGCCGTTCGGGTTCTTCGTCAACAACTTCAGCGTGCTCGCCCTCGACTCGATCCAGTGGGGACCCACGCAGATCGGGCTGCTCACCGCGGGCGTCGGCATCATCGACATCCTCATCCAGGGCGTGCTGCTCGGCATTCTGCTGCCCCGTATCGGCGAGCGCGGCGTGATCGTCAGCGGAATCGTCGCCCAGGCGATCGGTCTCACAGGTCTCGCGATCGTCGCGTCCGTGCTCGCGCAGCCGTGGGTGTTCATCGTCGGTGCGCTGATGCTCGCCGCAGGCCAGGGCGCCGCGACCGCCGCGATGGACGGCGCGATGTCGAACGCCGTCGGCGACGACGAGCAGGGCTGGCTGGGCGGTGTGACGCAGTCGCTCAACGCCGCGATGGGCACGGTCGCCCCGCTCATCGCCGCCGCGCTCTACGCCGGCATCAGCCACGCCGCGCCCTACTGGCTGGGCGTCGCCCTGATGGTCGTCGCCGCGATCGTCGTCGGCCGCGCGCACATCGTCAACACCGCGAAGAAGGAGGAGCGCGGTGCGCTCGGCGAGCGGATCGACGAGCAGGATGCCGCTGCCGCCGCGCCGATCGCGGGATGACGCCGATCGGAGGATGATGGATGCCATGTCCACCTCTGCTCGCCCCGGCCTCCGGGTCTCGTCGGGTCTCACGATCCCCGAGTCCGAGCTGTCGTGGCGGTTCTCCCGCTCCTCGGGTCCGGGCGGGCAGGGCGTGAACACGGCGGACTCCCGCGTGGAGTTGGTGTGGGATGCCGCGAACTCCGCGCAGCTCTGCCCGGTGCAGCGGGAGCGGATCCTCGAGAGGCTGGCCGGCCGGCTGGTGAACGGCGTGCTCACGATCGCGGCATCCGAACACCGGGCGCAGCTGCGCAATCGTGAGGCGGCGCGGGAGCGGCTGGCCGCGCTCGTCGCCGAGGCGATCCGCCCGCCTGCGCCGCCCCGGCGCCCGACGAAGCCCAGTCGTGGATCGAAGGAACGGCGATTGAAGGCCAAGCAGCGCCGCACCGACGTGAAGCAGTTGCGTCAGCGGCCGCGCGACGTCTGACCCGTCCGCAGCCGTCCACAGCCGTCGGCGGGTGCGCGCGGTCTCTGCGATGATGGTCGCTGGTCCGCTCAGGGGGAGCGGTTCCGACCTTGGGAGCGAGACATGACCGACGAGAACGACGCCGTCCTGCCGCCTCGACCGCCCATCGAATACACGTCGATCAGCGGTCGCCGCTACTGGGCGCTGCTGTTCCTGATGTACATCCCTTACTTCGGGGTGATCGTCGCCATCATCGTCGCGATCGTGCAGCGGTTGTCGGCGATGCACTTGCAGCATCCGATCGTGCGCGAGAATGCGCGCTGGGCGGCGAACTGGGCCATCAGTTACGCCTTCTACCTCATCGCTCTCATCGCGATCTTCCTCGCGGTCGCCGCGCCGCTGAACGCGCTGCGCTACCAGGAGGACTATCCAGGCGGTGAGGCCCTCAACTTCAGTGTGTGGCTGATTCTGGTCGGCTCGTTCATCGCACTGGTGATCTACTGCCTCGTCACGATCATCCGCGGCACCGTGGTCTCGGAGCGGGTCGTTCACCGCCCCGCTCTGGCGATCCCGTTCTTGCGCGCCTAGTTTGTCAGCCCGCGGGGTCTGATCCGTCCGCAGCCGTCCGCGGGTCCGCTTGCTGTCTGCGATGATGGTCGCTGGCCCGCTCAGGGGGAGCGCGGTTCCGACCTTGGGAGTGACAGATGACCGAAGAGAACGACGCCGTCCAGCCGCCCGAACCTCCCGCCGCGCCTCAGCCGCCGGCGGGCTACCAGCCGCCCGCCGGATACTCGCTCCCGGCTCAGCCGCCCTACGGTCAGGCTCCGGCGCAGCCGCCGTACGGTCAGGCCCCGGCGCCGTACCCGGGGCAGCCCGCGTACGGCCAGGCGCCTGCTCAACCGCCGTACGGCCAGGCTCCGACCGGCTACCCCGCTCCCGGCTATTCCGCCCCCGGCTACGCCCCCTACGGTTACCCGCCGATCAGCGGTCGTCGCTATTGGGCGCTGCTGTTCCTCGTGTACATCCCGTACGTCGGTGCGATCGTCGCCGCGATCGTCGGGATCGTGCAGCGGTCGTCCGCGATGCGCTCGCCGCATCCGATCGTGCGTGAGAACGCGCGCTGGGCGGCGAACTGGGCGCTCAGCTACGTGCTCTACCTCATCGCGCTCTTCGTCCTCCTCATCACGATCGGTGTCGGCACGGCGCGGCCGCGCTCCTACGACGAGTACGGCTACAGCGACGGCGGCGACCCCTCGGGCTGGATCGCCGTCCCGGGGCTGCTCATCATCGGAATCGGGATCTACTGCCTGGTCACCCTCATCCGCGGAACGGTGATCTCCGAGCGGGTCGTGCACCGGCCGGCCCTGGCGATCCCGTTCTTCCGCGCCTGATCCGCGGAAGCGACGCCACACCGCACGCGAAGAGAGGACGCGGGCCCACGATCGGGTCCGCGTCCTCTCTTCGTATGCGGCGTGCGGTGCGCGTCAGGTCGGATCGGCATCCGTTCCGGCATCCGCCCACCGCAGCGATGCGATCGGCTCGCGCACGGGGCGCTCCTCGCGGCGGTCGTCGGAGGCCTCGTATTCGTCGTCCTCGATCAGCACGCGGGCGTCGGTGAGCAGGGCGGCGCGCGCGAGCGCCTCGGCGGCGCGGATGCTTCCCAGCACCTGCGTGTTCAGGCGCTGCGCCACGTCGGTCACCACCCACGGCGGGCCGTCGAGAGCGATCAGCGTGCGCTCGTCGTCGAGCAGGCGCCCGTCGAGCACGAGAGTGTCGACGCGGGCCTGCTGCAGAGCCTCGATGACCGCCGGGAAGCCTTCGGCACCACCCGAGCCGTCGTCGGCGGCTGCCCGGTCGCGCACGTCGGCGACCTCCCGACGGCGACGCTCGTCGATCTCGCGGGCGATCGTGTCGTCGAGCGCCGTGCGATCGGCACCGTCGGCCCGGGTGTTCGCATCGACGTCGACGAGCAGCGCGCGCTCGTCGCCCGTGAGCTCCTCGGCCAGCAGCTGTCGTGCGCGCACATCGCCCGACACCGCGACGAACGCGGGCCGCTCCTCGCGGATGAGTGCGCTCAGTGCGGCCGCGACATCCTTCTGGTTCTGCTTCCAGACGTTCTCGACGTAGTTCTGGTACTTCGCGTCTCCCAGGCCGCCCGTGCGCACCTTCGAGATCTCGTCGGTGTCGCCCTCGATCTCGGTCTCGCGCTCGCTGCCGCCGCGTCCCGAGGTCTCGAGGCGGATGTCGGCGCCGTCGCGGCTCGTCTCGACGACGAGGTAGCGGGTCTCCGACGCCGTGTGGCGCAGGAGGGGGAGGATCGACGGCAGGGCGCCGTGCTCGAGGCGCTCCGGGCCGAGGCGCGCTCCGATGAAGCTGCGATCGAGCACCGTCTCTCCGTCGCGGGCGATCACGACGCGGGCCGACGGACTCGGCAGTCCGTTGCGCTCGCCGAGGGCGGTCTCGATGGCCGCGGCGTCGTCTTCCGGTGCTCCGACCTCGTCGATCAGCTGATCGCGCACGGCCTGGTGGCGGGCTCCCTCCTCGACCTGCGGCAGCTCGCCCGTGCCGTCGACGTAGGCGGTGGTCCAGGGCCCCGAACCCTGCAGGATCTCGGTCAGCGTGTGTTCGCTCATGACTTCTCCTTCATCGGTCGTCGGTCTTCACGACGCTAGGAAACGAGAGGGGAGAGGTCGACCGGGTTGACGAATCGGATGCCCGACGTTAGCCGCGCGCGGGGCCGACATCGGGCGCTCCGGATGAGCGCCGGACCGGCGCCGGGTTAGTCCTTGCCGCCCCGCACGAGCTCCAGCCCCGCCCCGGCGAACTGCCGCAGCGTCGCATCGGGCAGGAACGCCCGGGTCAGCGCGCCACCGATCCGGGTGAGGTCGCTCTCGTCGCGGAACAGCAGGTACATGGTCTCGTAGCGCGGGTGGAACTTCTGCTTGAAGCGGTGCAGCGAACCGAAGCCGTACACCGGTTCGAGGGCCTCGGCGAGGCGGTCGCTCAACGCGGCGATCATCCCGGCGTCCGGCGGATAGTCGTGGGCGAGCGGCGCTCCCGAGAGCGACATGATCTCGGCGCCCTCCTCGGAGAACTGCTTCGCCGAGGCGCCGATCAGGTACTCCATCACGGGTGCGAACCCGCCCTCGCGTCGGCGCATCAGATCGAGGGTCCAGCCGCGCACCCGGCCGCCCGCGCCGTACACCGGCAGCCACGACAGGAAGCCGTCGACGTCGCCGTTGGGCGCGAGTGCCAGGGCGATCCGCACCTCCGGGTCCTCGGCCTCCTCGAGCGTGCCGAGGGTGAAGCGCATCTCGGGCAGATCCTTGTCGCCGACCCACGCCTCCGAGATCGCGCGCAGCTGCTGCTTCACGCCCCACGACTCGTCGCCGAGCCGCGTCATCCGGAACGTCATGTCTTCGCGACCCGCCCGGTTCAGCGAGGTGCGCACCGATGCCCACTGCTTGCCCGTGAACTCCAGCCCCGGAAGATCGACGATCGTGTCGTCGGCGACGACGATGCTGCGCCACGTCGACGGCACGGCGGCGAGGGTCGCGGCATCCGCACTGAAGAAGCACGGAACGAGGCCGGCCTGCTCGGCCGTACGGATGAAGTCCCCGACCGCTTCGGCCCGCGCATCCGCGGGGCCGATCGGGTCGGCGAGCGCGAGGGCGACTCCGTTGCGGCGCTGGTACGCGACCACGCCGCCGGCCACCCGGGCGTAGCTGTTGCCCTCCCAGGTCGTCATCCACGACAGCGTGCCGCCGCCGTGCGCGCGCAGATCGGCCTTGACGTCGTCGACGGTCGGCGTGGGCGGGATGCCGAGGGGCGAGCGCCGTTTGGCGCGGAACGCCCGCCGCACCCACACGAGGTAGACGAGCACGACGACCCAGAGGAACCCGTTGGCGAGCGCGAGCTCGGTCTCGCCGTCCCAGCGGATGTCGAGCTCGGCCTGACTCGTGAGGATGATGAGCGTCAGCACGAGGGCGGCGATGAGCACGTTGAAGATGCCGAGGAGCACGGCGAGCACCCACGACCAGCGGCGTCCGCGACGCAAGCCGTTCACGAGCACGAGGATCACGACCAGGTCGATCGCCAGGTCGATGAAACCGCCCGAGGCCGGATCGGTGGGGCCGAACGGTCCGTCGGTGGGCACCAGGGTCGTGATGATCTCGACTGCGCCGAGCACGAGGATCGCCATCACCGCGATGAGCCGCTGCTCGCGCACCGTCGTGCGCCGTACGCGCAGCGAGCGGTCGACGACCAGGATCAGCAGCACGGCGAGCAGGTGCTCGAGGTCGGCGACCTTGCCCCAGAACAGCATGGCGACGAACACGAAGCCGAGCAGGATCAACCAGCCGCGCACGCGCCACGGCGGGCGGAACAGGCCGACGGCTGCCGCGATGCACGCCATGGTGCCGCCGGATGCCCCGACGTCGAGCGCCTGCGCCTGGGCCGTCGCCCACGCCCACGGGAACTGCGAGAGCACGAGCAGCAGGAGGGCGGTGGCGAAGATCGCGAACAGCTGCCCGATCGCGTAGTACGCGAGGGCGACGCGAGACCCGCGACGGTACTCGAGGTACGCCATGCCCCAGAAGCCCGAGATCGTGAAGACGTACACCCACGGTTCGTTCACGAAGAACGTGCCGGTCAGCGGCGTCCACCACTTGCCGTCGGCGAGATTGGGGAGCCCGTAGGCGACGGTCTCGAACAGCGCGGACTTCTCGAAGGGGGTCCAGAGTCCCTGCCAGACCACGCCGACGACGAGGATCAGCGCGATGAACGTCAGCGTCGCCGGCATCCGTCTCACGACGGAGAGCGCCGAGGACCGCACGGGTGTCGACGAGGCGTTCGGCTCTGCGTGCATGCGCTCAGCGTAGCGATCAGCGCCCCTCCGGGTCTTCCTCCATCTGACGCGAGAGGGTTGGATGGGAGACATGCTCCTCTCGCGCCGGACCGCCACCGCCCTCCTGGTCGTGTCTGCCGTCGCGCTGGCCGGATGCGCATCCCCGACCCCGGTCCCGACACCGGAGTCGGCCGAGTCCGAGGCCGCGGCGATCCTCACGTCCGTCGTCGCCTCGGGACTCGACGCCCCCTGGTCCATCGCCTTCCACGGCGAGACGGCGCTCGTGAGCGAGCGCGACAGCGCGCGGATCGTCGAGATCACGGCGACGGGCGGCGCGCGCGAGGTGGGCCGCATCGAGGGAGTGCGGGCGGGCGGTGAGGGCGGGCTCCTCGGCATCGCCGTGCACGAGGATCAGCTCTACACGTACCTCACGGCCGACGCCGGCGACGGCGGAGCGACCGAGAACCGCATCGAGCGCCGCGATCTCCTCGGAGACCCGGGCGCGCTCTCGCTGGGAGATGCCGCGACGGTGGTCGACGGCATCCCGGCGGCCGGCAACCACAACGGCGGCCGCATTGCCTTCGGCCCCGACGGGATGCTGTACGCCACGACCGGCGACGCCGGCGATCGCGAGAGCGCGCAGGACCCCGACGCGCTGTCGGGCAAGATCCTCCGGCTCACCCCCGAGGGCGCCGTTCCCGACGACAACCCGATTCCGGGCTCGGCGGTCTACACGCTCGGCCACCGGAACCCGCAGGGCATCGCCTGGACCGAGGACGGCACGATGTACGCGAGCGAGTTCGGGCAGGACACCTGGGACGAGCTCAACGTGATCGTCGCGGGCGAGAACTACGGGTGGCCGACCGTCGAGGGCATCGCCGACCGCGAGGGCTTCGTCGACCCCGTCCAGCAGTGGTCGCCGTCGACCGCGAGTCCGAGCGGTATCGCGGTGGCGGCGGATGAGATCGTGATCGCGAACCTGCGGGGCGAACGTCTGCGGATCGTTCCGCTCGCCGACACCGGAACGGCGTTCGAGCTGCACGGCGGCGAGCAGCGCGGCGAGTACGGACGCCTGCGCGATGCGGTCGCCGCCCCCGACGGATCGGTCTGGGTGCTCACGAACAACACCGACGGTCGCGGCGATCCTCGGGATGGCGACGACCGCATCCTCCGGGTCGACTTCGGAGAGGGCTGACGCGACCGTCAGCCCTCGACGGCCCGGGCGACGGCATCCTCCAGGTCGTCCCATTCCTGCAGCTGCACGTACGTGCCGTCGACGAAGAACGACGGAGTGCTGGTGATGCCGAGCGACTCGCCGTCGGTCTTGTCGGCCTGGATCCGGGCGAGCGTCGCGGGGTCGGCGATCGCCGCGTCGTAGGCCGCCATGTCGAGCCCGAGGGATTCGGCCATCGCGCGGAATACCGCGGGCGTCTCGCCCGTCGCGTGACTCCACTCCTGCTGGGTCTCGAACAGCCGGTGGTACATGTCCTCGAAGCGATCCTGCTGCGCCGCCGCCTCGGCCGCCAGAGCCGCCTGCGTCGAGTTGATGTGACCCGGCAGCGGGAAGTACCGCACCACGTAGGTGATCTCGCCGTCGTACTGCGCACGCAGGTCTTCGACGATCGGGTAGAAGGCGCCGCACGCCTCGCACTCGAAGTCGAGGAACTCGACGACGGTCACGGCATCCGTGCCGCCGTCGTCGAGCACGTGCGAGTCTGCCCTGGTGGTCTGCAGGGTGCCGTCTTCGGCGACGTGGGGCGCGGGCGCCTGCTGGGTGATGGCGTAGACGATGCCGGCGATCGCGAGCACGACGGCGACGGCGAGAGCGATGAGTGTCGCCTTGACGGGCGTGGTCAGGCGGGTCTTCTGAGGGGTGCGAGAGGGTGTGGCGAACATGGGTGTCTCCAGACACGAGAAAGAGGAACGACGGACGAGGATGCCGCGGGCAGCGGCCGGATCGACGCGTCGTCGCTCAGGTGCGGGAGATCGAGAGCTCGGTGAGGGTGAGGGCGGTGCGCGACGGGCGGGGACCGGCGCGCGGCGCGGCGACGGCGAGGGTCGCGCGCGGGAGCCGGATGCCGGGACCGCGCCGCAGCATCCGTACGAGCAGCACGAGGAGTGCGAGGAACCAGAGCACGACGAAGCCCGCCACCGCGGTGTGCGAGGAGGAGGCATCGACCGGTGCGACCTCCTCGTGGTGCGACGCTCCGGCTCCGGCATCCGACGCGGAGGCCCCCGACGCCAGGCAGAGCGACGCGTGCACATCGGCCTCGCCGTGCGAGGTCGACCAGGCGCCCACGACCAGCAGCAGGGCGAGGCCCAGCGCGGTGAAGAGGGTGGTCAGCGACCGGGTCGACGTCATGGTGCGCGAAGTCTAACAAGCGGTCCTCTGCACCCGCCGGGCCACGTGTCCGTCGACCCGCTTACACTGGAGGGGTGGCGAGACTACTGATCATCGGCGGCTTCCTGGCCGCCGTGTTCTGGGTGTTCAGCATCGTCGACTGCGCAGTGCAGCCGGCGACGCGGCACCGTGGTGTGCGCAAGGGCATCTGGATCCTGATCGTCGTGCTCCTCCCCGTCATCGGCGGGGTCCTCTGGTTCGTGATCGGCCGACGCCGCAAGAACGACCCCGGTCCCGCGCGCGTGATCGCCCCCGACGACGACCCGATGTTCCTGCGCGGCATCAGCAAGACCGAGCAGGACGCCCGCATCGCTCGTCTCGAAGAAGAACTCGCACGCCTCGATGCCGAGACGGATGCCGCGAACGAGGCGCAGATCGACGGCGACAACGACAGCGGCTCCACTCCCGGGGCGACGCCCGAGCCCCGCCCGTGACCCTTCCGCGTCCGGCCGCGTCGCCGGCGACGGATGCCGCAGCATCCCTCCTCGCCGATCTGGTCGCCCACGGCGTGCGCGATCTCGTGCTCTCGCCCGGTTCGCGCTCCCAGGCGCTCGCGCTCGCCGCGGTGCGTCTGGCCGACACCGGCGACCTGCGCGTGCACGTGCGGATCGACGAGCGGGTGGCCGGCTTCACGGCCCTGGGGCTCGCCCGCGAGACCGGCGTACCGGCGGCGGTGCTGTGCACCTCGGGCACGGCGGCCGCCAACCTGCTGCCGGCCGCGATGGAGGCGTTCCACGCCGGAGTCCCGCTGCTGCTGCTGACCGCCGATCGTCCGCCCGAGCTGCGCGGAATCGGCGCCAACCAGGCGACGACCCAGCCCGGCATGTTCGCACCCTGGGCGCGTGAGAGCATTGACGCTCCCGTTCCCGGTGAGTCGGGGTCCGGGGACGACTGGTCGGGCCTCGCCATCCGCGCGGTCGCGATCGCGCTCGGCGCGGACGCCCCGCACGGCCTTCCCGGAGTCGCGGGCCCCGTGCATCTGAACCTGCCCGCGCGCGAGCCGCTGTCGGGCGAACCGGTCGTCACCCCCGTCACTCCCGGCGCAGCTCCGATGCCCGCACGGGGCGAGGCCGTCGTGCTCGCGCGCGGACCCCGCACGGTCGTGATCGCGGGAGCGGATGCCGGGCCCGATGCCGAGGAGATCGCCCACGCCGGGTCGTGGCCGCTGATCGCCGAGATCGTGTCGGGTGCCCGGTTCGGCCGTCACCTCGTGCACGGTTATCGCGCGCTGCTGCGCCGCACGGAGCTCGGCGGCGCCGTCGAACGTGCGGTCGTGCTGGGGCATCCCACCCTCAGCCGCGAGGTCGCGGCGCTCCTCACGCGACCCGAGGTCGAGGTCATCGCGGTGCGGCACGGCGGCGAGGAGCTCGACCTGAACCACCGCTCGCGGCCTGCGGCATCCGTCGTCGTCGCCGCGCCATCGAACGATGACGACCGTGCCGCCGATCGGACCTGGCTCGGAGCCTGGCTCGAGGCGTCCGCCGCGCAGGCCGTCGACCTCAGCGAGCGGGCTCCGGATCATGACGGCCTGGCGTCCGCCGACTCCGCGACCCGACGCGACGCGGTCCAGGCCGAGCTCGAAGCCGTGCGTCGACCGCTCGATCGCGAGCTGCTCGTCGATGCGGTGTGGCGGGCGACGTGGCCGCACGACCGGCTCGTGTTCGGGTCGTCGCGTCTCGTGCGCGTGGCCGATGCGGTGCTCGGTGGCAAGAAGATCCCCGTGCACGCCAACCGCGGTCTCGCGGGCATCGACGGCACGATCGCGACCGCGACCGGCGTCGCCCTCGCGAGCCAGGCGGGGGGAGCGCCGGGCGTGACCCGGGTGCTGCTCGGCGACCTCACCCTGTTGCACGATGTGGGAGCACTGTTGCTGCCGCCCGACGAGACCGAGCCGCGTCTGCAGGTCATCGTCGGCAACGACGGCGGGGGCACGATCTTCGACGGACTCGAGGTGGCGCAGGTCGCCCCGGCCGCCGACCTCGACCGCGCGTTCTACACGCCGCACCAGGTGCGCCTCGAGCACCTCGCCCTCGCCTACGGCTGGGAGTACCAGCGCGTGACGACCCGCACCGCGCTCGACCAGGTGCTCACCCGTCCCGTCGGCGGCCGTCAGCTCATCGAGGTTCCGCTCGCGCGCTGAGGTGCCGCGCGCGGAGCGTCTCGTCCGCGGAGCGTCTCGCCGCGGAGTGTCTCGCCCGCAGAGCCCCACCGCTCGCTGCCCATGCCACCGACCGGTGCGAAATGTCGGTTCTGCCGCCCGGTGACCGACATTTCCCACCGATCGGTGCAGATCGAGACGTGCGCGGATGCCCGCGACTCGGCCATCATGAGCAGATGAACGCTCACCAGTGGACCGAGACCCTCCGCGTCGGCGACGGCTTCCGTCTCGACGACGTCGATGCCGAGAGCACGCCCGGCTATCACGGGCACAAAGCCGACGGCGCCCGCGACCTCGCCGAGGGACTGGTCGCGCTCAACGATCTGCAGGAGCGCCTGTTCGCCGAGAGTCGCACCGGCACCGCGACGGATGCCGTGCTGCTCGTGCTGCAGGCCATGGACTCGGCGGGCAAGGGCGGCATCGTGCGGCACGTCGTGGGCGGGGTCGACCCGCAGGGCGTCTCGCTCGCGGCGTTCAAGGCCCCGACCGACGAGGAGCGCGCGCACGACTTCCTCTGGCGCATCGAGAAGCGGCTGCCCGAGCCCGGGTTCATCGGCGTCTTCGACCGCTCGCACTACGAGGACGTGCTGATCGGGCGCGTGCGTGCCCTCGCGCCGCCCGAGGAGATCGAGCGGCGCTACGACGCGATCAACGCGTTCGAGGCGGATGCCGCGGCCTCCGGCATCCGCATCGTGAAGGTCATGCTGCACATCTCGCCCGAAGAGCAGAAGTCGCGGCTCATGGAACGTCTCGAGCGCCCCGACAAGCACTGGAAGTACAACCCCGGCGACGTCGACGAGCGGCTCGTCTGGCCCGAGTACATGCGGGCGTATCAGACGGTGTTCGAGCGCACCTCGACCGAGATCGCGCCCTGGCACGTCGTACCCGCGAACCGCAAATGGTACGCGCGCCTCGCGGTGCAGGAACTGCTGCTCGCGGCGCTGGAGGACATCGACCCGCAGTGGCCGGTCGCCGACTTCGACGTCGAGGTCGAGAAGAAGCGGCTCGCCGCGAGTTGAGCCCCGCGGGCGGCGCTGAGGCCCGTTCAGGCCAGGGCGTCGACCAGCGGGCGGAACTTCACCCGGGTCTCGAGCAGCTCCGACTCGGGGTCGGAGCCTGCGACGATGCCCGCGCCCGCATAAGCGGTCACGGCGATGTCGTCGTCGGTCGCGGTGAACTGGGCGCAGCGCAGCGCGATCGCCCACTCGCCGTTGCCCGCGGCATCCACCCATCCGACCGGGCCCGCGTAGCGCCCGCGGTCGAAGGGCTCCAGCTCGCGGATCACGCCGATGGCGATCGTCGTCGGGGTGCCGGCCACGGCCGCGGTCGGATGCAGCGCCCCGACCAGGTCGAGCGCCGATTCGCCCTCCGCCAGCTCGCCCTCCACGTCGGTCGCGAGGTGGAACAGGTTCGGCAGCTTCAGCAGGAACGGCTGCTCGCTCGCCGCCAGCGCCCGGGTGTGCGGGCGCAGCGAGGCGAGCACGCTCTGCACCGCGTACTGATGTTCGTCGAGGTCCTTGGTGCTCGAAGCGAGGGCGGCCGAGACGGCGGTGTCGGCGTCGGCATCCGCTCCGCGACCCGCGGTGCCCGCGAGCACGCGCGCGGTGACCGTGCGCTCGTGCACCGTGACGAGGGTCTCGGGGCTCGCGCCGATCAATCCGTCGACCGCGAACGCCCAGGTGTCGGGGTATCCGGTCGACAGCGCGCGCACGAGACGGCGCAGGTCGGAGCCTGCGGGGATGCTGCCGGTGAGGTCGCGCGCGAGCACGACCTTGCTCAGCTCACCCGCGGCGATCCGGCCGAGCGCCTGGCGCACCGAGTCCTGGTAGCCCTGGGGCGTCTGCGCACCGGGGCCGACGGTGCCGGCCCAGTGCGGTCCGTACGGGTGATCCGCGACGGTGCTCGGGGCGACGGCATCCGCGTTGTCGTCGGCGTATCCGATGGTCGTGCGCCAGAACCGGTCGCCGTGGCGTCCGATCACCTGCGAGGGGATGACCAGCACGCTGTCGCTCGACGAGCGCTCGTCGAACGCGAGGGCGCCGAAGGCGACGAGCCCGGTGCCGGGCAGGCCGACCGGGTCGTCGATGCGCGCGGTGGACGCGAGGCGGCGCCAGGCGGTGGCGAGGGCGGCGCTGCGCAGGCCGTTCGCTCCGGCCGAGGCACGCAGCTCGCGCAGGGGCTCGCCGACGGCCACGATGCCGTCTCCGCGGCGCAGCCAGGCGAGGGGGCGGGAGGGGGAGGCCGATGCCAGGAGGTCTTCGATCGGATCGATCTCTCGGGTCTCCACGACCAGCGCGCTGCTCACGGCTCCAGCCTAATCTCTGCGTTCTAGGCTGAGCGCATGAGCGATGCCCGTCCCGCCGTGGGAACCCCGATGATCGTGCAGTGGCGAAAGTGGGACGGGTCTCCGCACTGGCGCCACGAGAGCGTGTACCTCGGGGCGGATGCCTGGGGTGACTGGGTGGGGCAGCCCGCCGGATGGCGCAGCAGTCGTCCGGGGCGGGACTACCTCGCCGGCGGCCCGAACGTGACCCTGATCCCGCACCAGGGCGACTTCGCCCTGACGGTGAACCGGGGGCATTCGAAGGGCATGCGCATCTACGTCGATCTCGGTTGGGACGTGCGCTGGAGCGACGATCCGCTGCTCGCGACCGGCATCGACATGGATCTCGACGTCGTGCGCGTCGAGGGCGAGCGCGGCACCTGGGTCGACGACCGCGACGAGTGGGCGGAGCACAGCGCGCGCTACGGGTATCCGCCCGAGATCATGGCGCGGCTGGAGGCGCTGGCGCTCGACCTCGAGGAGCGGGTGCGTGCCCGGGTCGCGCCCTTCGACGATGCGACGGCGGATCGATGGCTCGACCTGCTCGAGTCGTTCGACCTGCACGGGTTCGAACCTGTCAACCCGCAGAATGCGCACAGACCCGACGCCTAGACTGATCCGGTGACCTCGAACGACCCCCGCAGCGAGCCCAACCGCGCCGATCTCGGCAAGGACCCCGCGCGCGTCAGCGGCATGTTCGACCAGGTGGCGGCCGGGTACGACCGCACGAACACCGCCATGACCTTCGGCAACGATGTGCTGTGGCGAGCGGCGACGACGCGCGCCGTCGCGCCGAAGCCGGGGGAGCGCATTCTCGATCTGGGGGCGGGCACGGCGTCGTCGTCGGCATCCCTCGCCCGCAGCGGCGCCCGGGTGGTCGCCGCGGACTTCTCGCCGGGCATGCTCGCCGAGGGCGAGCGCCGCCACGGGTCGATGCGCAACCTCTCCTTCGTGCAGGCCGATGCCACCGCGCTGCCGTTCGGCGACGACGAGTTCGACGCCGTCACCATGTCGTACGCGCTGCGCAACGTCAACGACCCGAAGAAGGCGCTGCGCGAGCTGTTCCGTGTCACCAAGCCGGGCGGGCGTCTCGTGATCAACGAGTTCTCCACGCCCCCCGCTCCGCTCTTCCGCGGCGCGTACCGCTTCTACAACGCGCAGGTGCTGCCGCGCGTCGCCCGCGTCGCCGGCACCAACGGCGAAGCCTACGACTACCTCAACGAGTCGATCGCGGCCTGGCCCGACCAGAAGCGCCTGGCCGAGTGGATCCGCGAGGCCGGCTGGATCGACGTCGCGTACCGCAACCTCACCTTCGGGATCGTCGCCCTGCACCGGGCGCGAAAGCCCGCCTGAGACGACGGTAGGCTGACAACGTGACTTCGAGCCCCGTAGCCCCGGGATCGCGACTGGCGAGCCGTCTGGGTTTCAGCGACCGTGTCTTCATCGGTCCTGCTGCGCGGCGCGTCGCGCGCGCGATCGAAGACGGGCTCGAGCTCGTCGAGACCGGATTGGCCGAAGACGTGCGCGTCGCCGATCCCCTCGCCGACGCCGCGAGCCGGTACCTGTACGAGGCCGGGGGCAAGCGCATCCGTCCGGTGCTGACGCTCCTCGCCGCCCAGCTCGGCGACGGCAACACCGAGAAGGTGATCGACGTCGCCAAGGCGCTCGAGATCACGCACCTCGGCTCGCTCTACCACGACGACGTCATGGACGGAGCCGACCGCCGCCGCGGGGTTCCCGCCGCGCACGCCGTGTGGGGCAACAACATCGCCATCCTCACCGGTGACATCCTCTTCTCGCGGGCCAGCCAGCTCATGTCGCGTCTCGGCGAGCGGGCGATCCGCCTGCAGGCCGACACGTTCGAGCGCCTCGTCCTGGGGCAGATGCACGAGACGCTCGGCGCGCAGCCCGACGACGACCCCATCGACTTCTACATCCAGGTGCTCGCCGACAAGACCGGCTCGCTGATCGCCGCCGCGACGCAGGGCGGGGTGATCTTCTCGAACGCGCCGAGCGAGTACGAGGAGCCGCTGCGGGTCTACGGCGAGAAGATCGGCGTGGCGTTCCAGCTGCTCGACGACGTCATCGACCTGTCGGCCAAGCCGGAGGACACCGGCAAGGTCCCCGGCACCGACCTGCGCGCGGGCGTGCCCACCATGCCGTACCTGCTGCTGAAGGCGCAGGACGACGCGGATGCCGCCGACCTCGCCGCCCGCATCGACGCGGGAGTCGTGCGCATCGCCGACGGCGAGGACCCCGCGATCCTCGACGGACCGCTCGCCGAGCTGCGCGACCACGCGGCGACGCAGAAGACCCTCGATCTCGCCCTGACGTGGACGCGCGACGCGATCGCCGCGCTCGCACCGCTGCCCCGGGGCACCGTGCGCGAGGCGCTGACGCGCTTCGCCGAGACCCTCGCCGAACGCTCCAGCTGACCGGCGCCGCGTCCGGACGGGCGCGGCTGTGCGGCTCACGCGACGGCATACGAAAGGACCTCCATGACCAAGCTCAGACTGGCCATCGTCGGTGCAGGACCCGCCGGGATCTACGCGGCCGACCTGCTGCTGAAGGCCGAGCGCAAGTTCGACGTCTCGATCGACCTGTTCGAGCAGCTGCCGGCGCCCTATGGTCTGGTCCGCTACGGCGTCGCCCCCGATCATCCCCGCATCAAGGGCATCATCAACGCGCTGCGCGATGTGCTCGACCGCGGGGACATCCGCCTGTTCGGCAACGTGCGCTTCGGCGAGGACATCACGCTCGACGACCTCAAGAAGCACTACAACGCCGTGATCTTCGCGACCGGCGCGATCCGCGACACCTCTCTCGACATCCCCGGCATCGACGCGGTCGCCTCCTACGGTGCGGCCGACTACGTCAGCTGGTTCGACGGGCACCCCGACGTGCCGCGCGAGTGGCCGCTCGACGCGGCGTCCGTCGCCGTGCTCGGCAACGGCAACGTCGCGCTCGACGTGTCGCGCATGCTCGCCAAGCACGCCGAGGACCTGCTCGTCACCGAGGTGCCCGAGAACGTCTACGAGGGCATGAAGTCCAGCGCGGTCACCGACGTGCACGTCTTCGGACGCCGGGGCCCGGCGCAGGTGAAGTTCACCCCGCTCGAGCTGCGCGAGCTCGGCGAGCTGCGCGACGTCGACATGGTCGTCTACGACGAGGACTTCGACTACGACGATGCCGCCAAGGATGCCGTCGCGAGCAACAAGCAGGTCATGGTCATCGACCGCATCCTGCAGTCGTGGCGCAAGCTCGACTCGGTCAACAACGCCGGCGGAACGGCATCCCGTCGCCTGCACCTGCACTTCTGGGCGCGCCCGGTCGAGGTGCGCACCGACGACAGCGGTCGCGTCGCGGCGCTCGTCTACGAGCGCACCCAGCCCGACGGGCAGGGCGGCGCGATCGGCACCGGCGAGATGCGCGAGCTGCCGATCCAGGCGCTGTACCGCGCGATCGGCTACTTCGGCTCGCCGCTGCCCGGCGTGCCCTTCGACAAGAAGCACGGCGTGATCCCGAACCGCGAGGGGCAGGTGCTCGCGAAGGACTCGAACGAGAAGGTTCCCGGCATCTACGCGACCGGCTGGATCAAGCGCGGACCGGTCGGGCTCATCGGCCACACCAAGTCCGACGCGATGGAGACCGTGCGTCACATCATCAACGACCAGGGCTCGTGGTGGCACCCGGAGGACCCCTCGGAGGAGGCCATCCCGGCGCTGCTCGAGGAGCGCGACGTGAAGTGGACCGATCTCGACGGCTGGCACCGTCTCGACGAGCACGAGATCGCCCTGGGTGCTCCGCACGAGCGGGCGCGCGTCAAGGTCGTGCCGCGTGACGAGATGGTGCGCGTCTCCCGCGGGGAGTGAGTCGCCCTCGGATAGCCTGGCCGCATGGCTGACACCGGCTCCGCGCACTGGATCCCCGACGTCCTCGGCGACGAGTTCGAGCAGCTGACGCTGCCGCTCGCCGACGACGACCAGGGCCCGGTCGTCGCGACCCTGGTGCGCGCGCTGCCGGCATCCGTCGGGTGGTGGGAGCGCGTGCGGGGACGGATGCCGCTCCTGCACGATGTCGACGTGCTCTACGTGCACGGCTGGTCGGACTACTTCTTCCAGAAGCGCCTCGCACGGTTCTGGACCTCGCGCGGCGCGCGGTTCTTCGCGCTGGATCTGCGCAAGTACGGGCGCAGCCTGCGCGACGGGCAGACGCCCGGGTACGTGACCGACCTCGCGACCTACGACGAGGACATCGCCGCGGCGCTCGACGCGATGGGTCGGGGAGCGGATGCCGCGGCGTCGCCTCGTCGCCTCGTGCTGCTCGGACACTCGACGGGCGGGCTGACGCTGAGCCTCTGGGCGTCACGGCATCCGGGGATGGCGGATGCCGTGATCCTCAACAGTCCGTGGTTGGAGTTCCAGTTCGCGGCGGCGCGAGCGGCGATCGCGCCGATGGTCGAGCTGCAGGCGCGGCTGCGCCCGCTCGATGCCGCACCGCAGATCGATCTCGGCTTCTACAGTCGGGCGCAGGAGGCGGTGGCCGATCCCGACGACCCGATGGAGGTCGACCTCCGCTGGCGCCCGCAGCAGACCATGGCGGTGCACGCCGGCTGGTTGCACGCGATCCTCAGCGGGCACCGCACGGTCGCGGCGGGGTTGTCGATCACGGCACCGGTGTGCGTGCTGCTGTCGGCGCGGTTCGCGTCGCCGACGCGGTGGTCCGACGAGCTCACGCGGGCGGATACCGTGCTCGTCGTCGAGGACATCGCCCGCGCCGCGCTGCGCCTCGGGCCGTCGGTCACCGTCGAGCGGATCGACGGTGCGCTGCACGACGTGTTCCTCTCGGCGCACGACGCGCGCGAGGACGCATATCGGCGGCTCGACCGCTGGGTGAGAGGGTGGCGATCCGCCGGGTGACGCGGGCGGCGCTCCGCCCCGCTGACGTCAGACGTAGTACATGGCGCGGGCGAGACGCTCGGCGTCGTCGCCGTCTCCCCGTTCCACCGCATCGCGGAAGTCGGCGTAGACCTGCGTCATGTGAGCGCGGTCCTCGACGGGCACCACCCAGTTGCGGAGGTTGCGGAACAGCGCGATGCTCGAGTCGTTGACGAGGGCGCTGTGCTGGGGGTTGCCCGCGCGGTGCGTGAGATACGAGAAGACCGCCCACCGGCTCTCGGACGTCTTCGCGGCATCGTCGAGCGTGGTGTGCAGTCGCTCGACGAGTCCCGCCAGGTAGGCGCGCTCGACCTCGGTCAGTTTGGGCACGCCCATGCGCGCGGAGACGCCCGCCTGGTAGCCGGCGAACTCGAGCGTGCCGAGCACGATCTCGGGCGTGACGAGGGTGACCTCGGTGTAGCGGCTCGGATACATCGTGACCAGTCCCAGACGCTCGAGGCGCTGCAGGGCCTCGCGCACGGGCGTGCGCGAGACGTGGAGCTCGTCGGCGACGGTGACGTCGCGGATGCGGTGGCCCGGCTCCATCACCCCGTCGATGATCTGCTGGCCGATGTGGTGGAACACCTCGTCTGCGAGGAGCTGTTTTCCTTCGCCGATGTGTGTGGTTTCGATGCTGCTCATCGACTTACCCCCAGTAAGTTCGTCGGTTCACCACCGCCGGCGTCGCGCCTCCCGGTCGCGCGGTGCGCCTGCTGTCGTGCTTCCTGCTGTCTTCGGTTCTGCTGTGCTGCGGGAGCGCCCCATACGCTCCCGCAGGAAACTACATCATGCACCTGTGGGGCCGCCGTGCCTATCGTTCTTGCGGAGTTCTTGCGGCTGGCCTGTGCGGATGCCGCGGTGATGCGTCGCTCTGGTGCGTGTCCGTGGTCCGTGGAAAGCTCCGGGGATGGACGAGCTCACTCTGCGCCCCTGGGGTTCCGGCGACCTGCCGCTCCTGCACCGGGCCAACGCGCCCGCGATGACGTCGCACCTGAACGGCTCCGAGACCGATGCCCAGGTCGAGGAGCGCCACGCGCGCTACCTGCGCCTGAACGCTTCGGGCGAGGCGCACATGTCGGTGATCCTCGAGGGTGGGGTGCCGGTCGGGTCGATCGGCTTCTGGCCGGTTCGCTGGCGCGACACCGACGCGTGGGAGACGGGGTGGTTCGTGCTGCCCGAGGCGCAGGGGCGCGGGATCGCCGCACGCGCGGTCGCGCTGGTCGTGGCGCAGGCGCGGGCCGAGGCGGGGGAGCGACGGATGCTCACGGCCTTCCCCGGCGTCGACAACGCCGCATCGAACGCCGTGTGCCGTCGCGCGGGATTCGCCCAGGTCGGATCGCTCGTCGAGGAGTTCCGCGGAGCGTCGCTCGAGATCAACGAGTGGGTGTACGACCTTGGTGAAGCGGCCTCCGAAAACGCGTGAAGCCCCGCCGAGGCGGGGCTTCACGAACGGGTGACGACGCGGTCAGCGGTAGTTGATGAACTGCAGGTCGACGTCGAGGTCGGAGCCCTTGAGGAGGGCGATCACCGACTGGAGGTCGTCGCGACTCTTCGACTGCACGCGCAGCTCGTCGCCCTGGATCTGGCTCTTGACGCCCTTGGGGCCCTCGTCGCGGATGATCTTGTTGATCTTCTTCGCGTTCTCCGAGGAGATGCCGTCCTTGAGCGTCGAGACGATGCGGAACTCCTTGCCGCTGGCGAACGGGTCGCCGGAGTCGAGGCTCTTCAGCGAGATGCCGCGCTTGATGAGCTTGGACTGGAACACGTCGAGCACGGCCTTCGCGCGCTCCTCGGTGCCGGCGATGATGAGGATCTGCTCGCCGCTCCAGGCGATCGACGCGCCCGTGCCCTTGAAGTCGTAGCGCTGCTCGATCTCCTTGCGGGCCTGGTTCAGGGCGTTCTCGGCCTCCTGGTGATCCACTTTCGAGACGATGTCAAAGGAACTGTCAGCCATACAGGGAGTGTACCGAGAGTGCGCAACCCGCGCCCCTCGCGCCCGTGGCCCGGCGACACGCGGGCGTCTCGGCGTTGCTCCGCTCGCAACCGATACTTCGGTCCTAGCGTGAAGGCATGGCACGAGTCGGTGGACGCAACCTGGCGATGAGCTGGTTCGCGGGAGTGGTCTGCGCCGGTGTCGTCGCCGGGTTGATCTGGCTCTCCCTGCCGATGATGCCCGTGCTCGCCGCATTCGCCGGCGACACGTTGCGATCGATTTTCCCCTGAGCGGGACCGTCGCTTCCCGAACGCCCCGGAGGGTGAATGCCGACACGTCGGCACGCCTCCCGGAGCGCGTCCGCGGGCGGCGGTACCCTCGCACTGCACACTTCCGATGAGAGGCGCACCCCATGAGTGACCCCGAGGTTCCCCAGCCCGAGCGGCCGAAGGACGTCAACGACGTCCTCGACAGCGCGAACGAGGGTCTCGACGCCGCCGCCGCGGCCGGTGCCGACGTGCCCGCCGGCGACAACGCCGCGATCCGTGACGACGCCGCCCACGGTGACGCCGCCATCCACAGCGACGCCGCTTCCGGTGCCGCCGTGTCCGAGCCCGCCACGACGGATGCCGCGACCGCCGCTCCGGCCGTCGACCCCGATCTCGCGGCCTTCGAGGCCGCGGAGCGCGATCACCCGGGCACGTTCTCGGCTCCGGTCGAGCGCCGCGAGCCCCTCTACGGCGCCGAGGCCACCGAGGTGATCGCCGCGCCCACCGCGTACGTCGACGAGACGCCGACGGTCGCCGACACCGCTTACTCCTCGCGTGCCGACGCCGAGACCACCATCGTCCCCTCAGAGCCGGCGTTCGCCGCAGCCGCTCCCTCGCAGCCGCAGCCGATCTTCGTCCAGGCTCCCGAGCCGCCGCGCGACCGCGGCAACCGTGGAACGGCCGGCGCGATCGGGCTCCTCGCCACCCTCGCCTTCGCCGTGCTCTACCTGGGCGCCACGCTCGGGCTGGGCGCGCTCGCGGGCGACGTCGACGGCAGCAACATCGGGCAGGCCGCTCTCGCACCGCTGCAGACCGCGGGATACTGGGTGCCGGTCGCCGTCTTCTTCCTCGGTTTCTGGCTGCTCGGCGCGATCATCAACCGCGGTCGCTGGGGCCTCTGGGTCGTCTTCGGCATCATCGTCGGCGCGATTGCGTACGGCGGTCACCTTCTCGGACAGCTCTTCCAGGCGCAGTTCTGGACGCTCACCGCTTCCGAGGGCGCCGACCTCATCGGCGGCCAGCTCCTCGCCCCGCTCGCGATCGTCGCGTTCGTGTTCGCCCGCGAACTCACCATCTGGTTCGGCGCGTGGGTCGCCCGCAGCGGTGCCCGCAAGACCGAGCTGAACCTCGAGGCGCAGCGCGAGTACGAGCGCACCCTCGAGGCCGGCCCGACGCTGTCGAGGTAATGACGCACACGCCGATGCCGAACCCCCGTGGACCCGAGTCCGCGGGGGTTTCGCCTGTCCTGGCGGTGGTCTTCGCCACCATCGGCTTCTTCGCGCTGGCGATCTTCGGGCTCGGTGCTGTGAGCGTGCTCACCGACAGCGTCATCATCGCGACGCCGGGGCTGGGGCAGTGGCCGGGCATCGGCGGCATGGCCGCGGCCGTGCTCGCCTTCGCCGTCCTGCTCTGGTCGGTCGTCCGTCGCCCCGGGCCGTCGTTCTTCTCGGCGCTCGTGATCGCGGTGGCGACGGCGCTCGTGCATCTGGCCGCGGTCTGGATCGCCGTGGCGAGCGTCGCCGGGAGCGCGCTGCTCGCGACGGCGGTCGCCGGCGACCTGGTGCGCGGGGGAGCGAGTGCCGTGCTGCTCCTGGCCGCCGCGATCGGCGCCTGGGCCGGGATCGCCCTGCGGCGCACCCGCGCACGGCATCCGCGCTGGCCCTGGGAACGCGACGAAGACGCGGAGTGATGAGCGGTGGTGACGCGCCGCTCTCCCGGCGTGTCGCCGCGGAGCGCCCGCTCGCGCGTACCCTGGTGGGGTGGAGCGCTCGTTGGAGACGCAGGTCGACCAGGCCGTCGAGGCCTGGTTGCGCTGGGTGCCGCGCTGGGAGCCGGCGACCCATCGCGGTCGGATCGCGCCGTGCCGCCGGTGCCTCGGCTCCCCTCTGCTCTCCGCCGCGGGGATCGGAGCCAACGTGCCGCACGGCGTGCAGCACGGGCTCTCGACGCGGTTGAAGACGATCGTCGATCACGCGGTCGCCGACTACACCGCCCGCAACCTGCCGATGCTGCAGCGCGAACTCGATCAGCAGGCCGCCCGCAACCGCGCGCGCAGCTACCGCCCGGCCGAAGACCTCGACCCCGAGTTCGACGGGTTGCCGCTCGATCCCGACCCGGTTCCGGGCGCGCCGTTCCTCTTCACGATCGCCGGCCTCGCCGACGACGCGGCCGAGACACTGCCACCCCTGCCGCCGTTGACAGAGGAGGCGAAGGTGGCGCTGCGCCAGGAGGTCGGTCTGGCCGATGAGTACGCCAACATGGTCGGCCGTGAGATCTGCGGTCTGCTGCTGCGGCACCGTCTGCCGATCCAGGCCGCCATCGCGCAGCACATCGAGCCGCAGATCGAGGCGCTCCTCGCCGAGCTGACCCAGTCGCTCGACTCGCCCTTCGACGCCGACCCGAGCTAGCGACGGCATCCGCGCGGGGAGCCCGCGGTCATTTGACCGGCAGGTTACGCGCCATTACACTTGGTCAGGTGTGTGCACGTCTCGACGTGCGCGCTGGGCGCCGGCCCCATGGTCGGTCCGCCCCCACGGCATACCCACCACACCAAAAGCGCGTCCGTTCGGACGTGCCGGTGGGTCATGATGTGAAACCCATCACGCTGTCACCGTGCAGCATTATGAGGAGAGAACGTGCCAACCATTCAGCAGTTGGTTCGCAAGGGTCGCTCGCCCAAGGTCACCAAGACCAAGGCGCCGGCGCTCAAGTCGAACCCGCAGCAGGCCGGGGTCTGCACCCGCGTCTACACCACCACCCCGAAGAAGCCGAACTCGGCGATGCGCAAGGTCGCCCGTGTGAAGCTCCGCAACGGCACCGAGGTCACCGCGTACATCCCCGGTGAGGGCCACAACCTCCAGGAGCACTCGCTGGTGCTCGTCCGTGGCGGTCGTGTCAAGGACCTCCCCGGTGTGCGTTACAAGATCGTCCGTGGCGCCCTGGACACCCAGGCCGTCAAGAACCGTAAGCAGGCTCGTTCCCGCTACGGCGCGAAGAAGGGTTGAGTTAGATGCCTCGTAAGGGTCCCGCCCCCAAGCGCCCCGTCGTCAACGACCCGGTCTACGGCGCTCCGATCGTCACCTCGCTGGTGAACAAGATCCTCGTCGACGGCAAGAAGTCGCTGGCCGAGTCGATCGTCTACGGCGCCCTCCGCGGCGTCGAGGCGAAGAACGGTCAGGATGCCGTCGCCACGCTCAAGAAGGCGCTCGACAACGTCCGCCCCACCCTCGAGGTCCGCAGCCGCCGCGTCGGTGGCTCGACCTACCAGGTGCCGGTCGAGGTCAAGCCGCACCGCGCGAACACCCTCGCGCTGCGCTGGCTCGTCAGCTACGCCAAGGGTCGTCGTGAGAAGACGATGACCGAGCGTCTCCAGAACGAGATCCTCGACGCCTCGAACGGCCTGGGTGCCGCGGTCAAGCGCCGCGAAGACACCCACAAGATGGCCGAGTCGAACCGCGCGTTCGCTCACTACCGCTGGTAAACAGCTCCGCCCGCCCCCGGCCATCCGTCGGGGGCGGGCACCCCCTCTTCGCAGTACGACTGCCAGAAAAGATAAGGACACTCCCGTGGCACAAGACGTGCTCACCGACCTGAGCAAGGTCCGCAACATCGGCATCATGGCGCACATCGATGCTGGCAAGACCACCACGACTGAGCGCATCCTGTTCTACACGGGTGTCAACCACAAGCTGGGCGAGACCCACGACGGTGCTTCGACCACCGACTGGATGGAACAGGAGAAGGAGCGCGGCATCACGATCACGTCTGCCGCCGTGACCTGCTACTGGAACAAGAACCAGATCAACATCATCGACACCCCCGGTCACGTGGACTTCACGGTCGAGGTGGAGCGCTCGCTCCGCGTCCTCGACGGTGCCGTCGCCGTCTTCGACGGCAAGGAGGGCGTCGAGCCCCAGTCCGAGACCGTGTGGCGTCAGGCCGACAAGTACAACGTCCCGCGCATCTGCTTCGTCAACAAGATGGACAAGCTCGGCGCCGACTTCTACTTCACGGTCGACACGATCATCAACCGCCTCGGCGCCAAGCCGCTGGTCATCCAGCTGCCCATCGGCGCGGAGAGCGACTTCATCGGTGTCGTCGACCTCATCGAGATGCGCGCACTGGTGTGGGCGGGTGACGCCAAGGGTGATGTGACCATGGGCGCCTCCTACGAGATCCAGGAGATCCCGGCCGACCTCAAGGAGAAGGCCGACTCCTACCGCCAGCAGCTGCTCGAGACCGTCGCCGAGAGCGACGACGCACTCCTCGAGAAGTTCTTCGGTGGTGAGGAGCTCACGGTCGCCGAGATCAAGGGCGCCATCCGCAAGATGACGGTCGCCTCGGAGATCTACCCGGTGCTCTGCGGCTCGGCGTTCAAGAACCGCGGCGTGCAGCCGATGCTGGACGCGGTCGTCGACTTCCTCCCGAACCCGCTCGACGTGGGCTCGATCGAGGCGCACGACCCCAAGGACCCCGAGAAGATCATCGAGCGTCACCCCGACGCCAACGACCCGTTCGCCGCGCTGGCGTTCAAGGTCGCGGTGCACCCGTTCTTCGGTCGTCTGACCTACGTGCGCGTCTACTCGGGTTCGCTCGAGTCGGGCTCCGCGGTCATCAACTCGACCAAGGGCAAGAAGGAGCGCATCGGAAAGATCTTCCAGATGCACGCCAACAAGGAGATCCCGGTCCCCTCGGTCACCGCGGGCAACATCTACGCCGTCATCGGTCTGAAGGACACCACCACCGGTGACACCCTGACCGACCCGGCCTCCCCGGTCGTCCTCGAGTCGATGACGTTCCCGGAGCCCGTGATCGAGGTCGCCATCGAGCCGAAGACCAAGGCCGACCAGGAGAAGCTGGGTGTCGCCATCCAGAAGCTCGCTGAAGAGGACCCGACCTTCCGCACCGAGCTCAACCCCGAGACCGGTCAGACGACCATCAAGGGAATGGGCGAGCTGCACCTCGACATCCTCGTCGATCGCATGAAGCGCGAGTTCAACGTCGAGGCCAACGTCGGAAAGCCCCAGGTCGCGTACCGCGAGACGATCCGCAAGGCCGTCGAGAAGCACGACTACACGCACAAGAAGCAGACCGGTGGTTCGGGTCAGTTCGCGAAGATCCAGTTCACCATCGAGCCGATGGACCTGGACTCCGAGAACACCTACGAGTTCGTCAACGCCGTCACCGGTGGACGCATCCCGCGCGAGTACATTGGCTCGATCGACGCCGGTTTCCAGGACGCCATGAACGTCGGAGTCCTCGCGGGCTACCCGATGGTCGGCGTCAAGGCGACCATCGTCGACGGTGCCGCGCACGACGTCGACTCCTCGGAGATGGCGTTCAAGATCGCCGGCTCCATGGGCTTCAAGGAAGCGGCTCGCCGCGCCAGCCCGGCTCTCCTCGAGCCGCTGATGGCCGTCGAGGTCCGTACTCCCGAGGAGTACATGGGCGATGTCATCGGTGACCTGAACTCGCGTCGTGGCCAGATCCAGTCGATGGAGGACGCCGCCGGCGTCAAGGTCGTCCGTGCCCAGGTGCCGCTGTCCGAGATGTTCGGTTACATCGGCGACCTGCGCTCGAAGACCTCGGGTCGCGCGGTCTACTCGATGGAGTTCCACAGCTACGCTGAGGTTCCCCGCAACGTGGCCGACGAGATCGTCCAGAAGACCGCGGGCGAGTAACAACTTCTGGGAGCCGGGTTCCGGCCCGGCTCCCAGGTCCCCTACAACTTCACATTCCCTCTCTACTAAACTGAGATTCACACCCGTAGAGAACCGGTCGCAATCCAGTGCCCGGCACCCTCTACACGACGTCCTGAGGAGGACCCAGTGGCTAAGGCCAAGTTCGAGCGGACCAAGCCGCACGTCAACATCGGAACCATCGGTCACGTTGACCACGGCAAGACCACGCTCTCCGCAGCGATCTCGAAGGTGCTTGCTGACAAGTTCCCGTCTGACACCAACGTGCAGCGCGACTTCGCTTCCATCGACTCGGCGCCGGAAGAGCGCCAGCGTGGTATCACCATCAACATCTCGCACATCGAGTACGAGACCCCGAAGCGCCACTACGCGCACGTTGACGCCCCCGGCCACGCCGACTACGTCAAGAACATGATCACCGGTGCGGCTCAGATGGACGGCGCGATCCTCGTGGTCGCCGCCACCGACGGCCCGATGGCTCAGACGCGTGAGCACGTTCTGCTCGCCAAGCAGGTCGGCGTTCCGTACCTGCTCGTCGCGCTGAACAAGTCCGACATGGTCGACGACGAGGAGATCCTGGAGCTCGTCGAGCTCGAGGTCTCCGAGCTGCTCGCCTCGCAGGGCTTCGCCGAGGACGCTCCTGTCGTCCGCGTCTCCGCTCTCAAGGCCCTCGAGGGCGACGAGAAGTGGGTCCAGTCGATCCTCGACCTCATGGAGGCCGTCGACGAGAACGTGCCCGACCCGGTGCGCGACAAGGACAAGCCGTTCCTGATGCCCGTCGAGGACGTCTTCACGATCACCGGTCGTGGAACCGTCGTCACGGGTCGCGCCGAGCGTGGCACCCTGGCCATCAACTCCGAGGTCGAGATCGTCGGACTGCGTCCGACCGTCAAGACCACGGTCACGGGTATCGAGATGTTCCACAAGCAGCTCGACGAGGCATGGGCCGGCGAGAACTGCGGTCTCCTGCTCCGTGGTACGAAGCGTGAGGACGTCGAGCGCGGCCAGGTCATCGTGAAGCCGGGTTCGGTCACGCCGCACACCGACTTCGCGGGCACCGCGTACATCCTGTCGAAGGACGAGGGTGGCCGTCACAACCCGTTCTACACGAACTACCGCCCGCAGTTCTACTTCCGCACCACCGACGTCACCGGCGTCATCACGCTGCCCGAGGGCACCGAGATGGTCATGCCCGGCGACACCACCGACGTGACGGTCGAGCTGATCCAGCCGATCGCCATGGAAGAGGGCCTCGGCTTCGCCATCCGTGAGGGTGGACGTACCGTCGGCGCTGGTACGGTCACGAAGATCATCAAGTAAGCATCTGCTTCCTGCACAGGGGGTCGGACCTTCGGGTCCGGCCCCTTTTGTGTTGCCCGGACACCCGAGAATCCGGTATCCCAAACTCGTTCCCCTATCCAGTTGAATAAAACACGAAGTGTTGGATATGGTGAATACCGCTATGCGAAAGCATGGCAAAGCAGGCATGTGTTCGAGCCCTAGGTCGAACCGGCGCTGCAGCGGCCAGGGAAACCCGAAGCTTCCCTGAGCCGCTGATCTGCGTGCGCCTGCCTGTATCGGGGAGAGCCTGCGCGCCGGGGAGTGGCGCGCGGGATAAAGGGGAGTATCACCATGCGTTCGAACGCGCGTTCGCAGAAGCAGCAGCACGCCCGGAAGCTGACGGCGATCACCGCCATCGTCTCCGTGATCGCCGGGGCGTTCGTCGCCGGTATTTCGGCTCAGATGGCATCGGCCAACAGTTGGACGCCCAGCGTCTCGGTCGAGAGCGTGGATCCCTCGGGCGCCGGAAAGGACTTCGTCCTCGCCGAGGAGAACGTCGGCTTCGACGTCGCCGTCTCGAACACCTCGGGCGGACGCCAGTTCAACCTCAGCCTCATGGCGATGGTCCCGGCATCCGTCTCGTTCGTCTCGGGCGGCGAGTTCGGTGCCCCGACGATCTTCACCGAGGGTCAGGTGCTGCCCAACCGCACGCGCACGGCCACCACCGATCTCCCGAGTTGCACCGACCTCGGCCTCGTGGCCGCCCCCACGGGCTCCGCTCAGCCGCAGTTGTGCGCGGTCCCCGCCGGTCAGCAGGTCTGGGTCTGGTCGAACGTCAACGACCTTCCGCAGGGTGCGACCGTTCCCTCCACGATCACGATCGCCCCGGCATCCGACGCCTACCCGGTCGGCAGCCGCATCGACTTCTCGATCCGAGCGTTCACCAGCGACGACCCCGCGCGTCTGCCCACCTTCGATGGCTCGACCAGCGTCTCCCGCACGGCCGACCACACGTCGGGTACGGGCTTCGCCGATGACGACGTGCCGGTCAAGGCGCTCCGCGTCACCAAATCCGAGCCCAGCGCGGAGGACGAGCGTCTGCGCGGCGCGCACGGCGAGCCCACCGTCTACACCGTGACCGTGCAGAACACGAGGCGCGAGGCGACCCTCGGCGCGACCGTGACCGATTACCTCCCGGCCGGAATCGAATACCTGGGTGACGGCACCACCGTCGACAACTCGGCACCGGGTGCCGAGTACCCGACCGCGCCTCGTCTCGCCGGTGGCGCGATCGACGGTGAGACCGTCGAGACGGTGTCGCTCACCGAGGCCCAGGCGCTGGCTCTCGGACTCTCCGGCGCCGGCGTCTACACCAAGGTCACGTGGCTGCTCGGCGACCTCGCGGCCGACGAGACCCGTACCCTCCAGTACCGCGCTGTCGTCCCGCTGTTCGCCAACGCGCAGTGGGCGGCGGGCACGGCCCCGTCTGCCGAGAGCGGCGCACAGGCGGCGAACCTCGACAACAACACCGGCGCCTCCACCCGCCACGGTGCCACGGATGCGCCGGCCACCGCGCAGACACTCCGCAACGTCGCGTCGGTCGTCGGCACCTACCAGGGGCCGGTCTTCGGCGGCGACGAGTCGCTGCGCGCCAGCTCCGACGACGATGACGAGATCATCGAGGCGGTCGACGTGCGCGTGCTCAAGAGCGTCGACTCGAGCGGACTGTTCTCGACGGGATCGGTGGCGGTCTACTCCATGCAGGTCGACGTCAGCGAGTACGTCGATGCGAGCGACATCATCCTCACCGACGTCATCCCGAACGGTCTCTGCCCCGCGCTCCCTGCGGGGGAGGCGGCCGCGACCCTCCTGATCGACGGCGCGACGGTCACGTCCGAGCGCTGGAACTCCGAGGTCCCCGGCGAGGCGTGCAACTACCCGACCGCCGCGAGCGGCGCCGTGCTCTCCGACGATCTGACGGTCGTCTCGATCGACTACGACCGCACCGACGGCACGTTCACCGTCGTCTTCTCCGCCGACGACCTCGTCGCGGGCGAGACGATGACCGGCCGCTACTCGGTCATGCAGCGCCCCAACTACAGCGGCACCAGCGGCGGCACGAGCTCGGGCGACAGCTTCGTCAACCGGGTCACCGTCACGGCGCAGACCGACCCGATCGCGGCGATCGCGAACGACCCGGCGCTGAGCGCGCGCGTCGGCGGTGCCCGCCTCGTCTCGGACGACTCCGCCGCGATCATCACCTCGGGCTTCACCGGACTCACGAAGACGGTTCTCGAGCGCGGCAGCGAGCTCACCACCGACCCCGAGGCCTGGGTGAAGGATGCCCTCCAGCCGTTCTCGCCCGGCGACTCGGTCTGGTACCGCATCGAGATCCCGTTCGCGAAGGGGATCGACATCCGTAACGCCGAGCTCGTCGACTACCTCCCCGAGGGCGTCGCACTGCAGGAGGTCCGCTACGCGTACACGGGCTTCCCGGCGGGCGCATCGACGACGACCCCGGTCGCCTACGGCTCCTCCGGATTCCCGGCCGATTTCATCCCGAACCCGGTGACGACCGAGTCGTCGCTCACCTGGGAGTTCGGCTCGCGCAACCGCGGGGGCAGCGACCACCGCTTCATGCCCGCAGGCAGCACGGTGACCGTCTACATCCGCGGTGAGGTGCAGGCGCAGTCCGCGTCCCGCGAAGAGGTCGACAGCCCGAAGAATCAGGCGAAGTACCAGCAGGTGAACGTCAACGGCGAGATCTCCTTCCGCCGCGACGACGCGGGCATCGACCTCGACTGGGGTTCGACGCTCACCAAGGGCATCGCCGCGGTCAACGGCACCGCGACCCCGAACGGTACGACCTTCGGCGCGCGCACCGAGACGAACCAGGTCGTGCAGAACGACAAGGTCGAGTACCGGATCGACGTCACCTCCCCCCAGAACTCGACCACCGACTACGTCGTGTGGGACGTTCTCCCGGCAGGGGTGAAGAAGGCGGACGTCGCCGATTTCACCGCCGCGACCTACGACGGCGGTGCGACCGCACCCGCGTCGCCGTACACGACGGCGGATGACGTCACCGCGGTCGCCTACGACGACGGAGAGCTGCCGAACGGGATCACTCTGACGCCTGCGTACAGCGGGCGCTCGGTGATCGTTTGGACGGTCGGCGCCTCGGTTCCCGGCAGCACCCCCGCGACGACGGGTGAGAACGCCGCGCCCGAGGTCGTCCGCGGCCTCTCGCTCGGCTACACCCTCACGGTTCCCGCCGGCGCGACGAACGGCGGCGCCGCCGCACAGCTCACGCAGAGCTACGTGAACACGGCCGGCATCGTCAGCTACGGCATCGAGAACTCCGCGACGAAGACGACGACCGTCGTGCCGCAGGCGGATGCCGGTGGCCAGCAGCTCACGAACCGCACCCCGCAGGCCGGTGAGGTCGCGGCATCCGATGTCGACACGGTCGGCACCGCCGAGGTGCACCTGCCCGACGTGACCGTCGCCAAGAAGCTCCTGTCGACCGAGGTCGGCCCGACGACCGGGACGCCGTTCGGTCAGACGGATCTCGGCACCTCGGCGCGCAACTCCGCGTCGCAGATCGTGCAGGGGGAGTACGCGACCTTCGAGTACTCGATGACCATCCCGGCCCGCACCTCCATCCGCAATGCCGTGCTCTCCGACAACGGCGCGCTCAGCACCGGTGGCGCGACGGTCACGTACCAGTACGTGGCGGGGAGTGCGAAGTTCTTCGGTCCGACGGGAGAAGAGATCGAGACGGCCGACGAGGCCGACGGCTTCCGGACCGCCGAGACCTCGGGCGCCGCGCGCGGCGTGCTCACCTTCCCGAGCACGTACACGAACGGCACGGACGAAGCCCAGACGTTCCGCGTGCAGATCTCGGTGTGGGTGAAGGACCGCGATGCCAACACGGCCAACGCAAGCCAGCCGCAGATCGCCAACGGCACGCAGCTGACGAACACGGCCACACTGACTTTCGGCGACCCGAACAGCACGAACACGAACGCGCGCCTCACCCGCACCGCGAACGCCCAGGTGCAGTTCATCGAGCCCGCCCCGCGGCTCACGAAGACGGCATCGTCCGCGACGGTCGCCGCCGACGGCACGGTGACCTACACGCTGCGTGCGGAGAACGGCGCGAACCGCGTCTCGTTCTACGACGCCGTCGTGCTCGACTGCGTGCCGACCGAGATCACGCCGAGCAATCTCTCCGCCACGTCCGGTGATCCGCGCATCATCGGTGACTGCGCGATCGGTACGGGCAACGTGATCCAGCCGGGCACCGGTCCGGGAACGCTCATCGAGTGGATCATCCCGGTGATCAACGGAACCGGCCCGACCGGTGCGCCCACGCTCACCTACACCGGAACGGTCGAGACCCAGGCCGGCGGCGGGTCGACGTTCACCAACCGTGCCGAGCTCAAGGGATACACGCTCCCGCTCGCGGTGGGCGATGACACCGACACGTCGGACCGTCGCGGCACGGTCGCGGCGATCAGCTCCGCGACGGTGCGCATGCCCGAAGCATCCATCCTCAAGACCGTCGAGCCGGGCTCCGCACCGGTCGGCGACGTCGTCACCTACACCCTGACCACCACGCTGCCGGCCAGCACGAACTTCTACGACGTCGTGCTGTCCGACACCCTGCCGGTCGGAGTCGAGTACCTCTCGGGCGGCACGCACACCGAGACGGCGAACTGGGCGGGCGCTCCCAACACGCCCGTGATCGGCGCCCCGTCGCTGAACGGGCGGACGCTCACCTGGAGCGTCGGTCCCGACGACATCCTCGCGTGGTCGGCGAACCGCACGATCACCGTCACGTTCGAGGCGCGTATCACGAACGCCGTGACGGCCGCGGCGCCGAGCAACACGGGCACTTTCGCCTGGAGCTCGGTCAACGGATCCACCGCACCGGGCGACCGCAAGACGCCGACCTCGACCGCCACCGTGACCCTGCTCCACCCCAGCGTCACGATCGCGAAGGCCGTCAAGACGACGGGCGCCGCGGATTCGACCTATGCGGCGAGCAAGACGGGGAACCCCGACGAATCCTTCACCTATCGCGTGCGCGTGACGAACGCCACCGGTGCGGGCACGGCGCCTGCTCACGGGATCGTCGTCACCGACACGGTCGACGCGGGAGTGCGCATCGACACGAAGCAGAGCGTGTTCGACGAGGCCGTGTTCTCCGATGAGGACGCCATCCGCGACGGCCGCGGCGGCGTGATCACCTGGACCCTCGCCGGTCCGCTCTCGAACGCGAGCGGTGCCAACGTGCGCGACCTCGTCTACGAGGGCAGCTTCATCTCCGCGGAGTCGCTGCGTGCGATCGCCCTCAACAACACGGTTCGCGTCACGCAGTATTCGTCGGCGTCGTCCGATGGCTGGGTCTACCGTCCGGGCTCGACCCGCCCGGGCGGGGCCGCCATCCCCACCACCAACACGACGAGCAGCGCGGCGATCACCCCGCTCTTCCCGAGCATCCAGCTGCAGAAGAGCGTCACCACGCCGGGTGCCCAGGCCTTCATCGGCGAGGCGTTCTCCTGGACCCTCCAGGCCCGCAACGTCGGTGCGGGTTCCGCCCAGACCGTCACCCTCACCGACACCCTTCCGACGGACTGGCGCTTCGACGACTCGGTGGCGCCGCGCATCTCGGTGGCCGGCCAGGCGGCGATCACCCTCGACGCGCCCACGATCACGACCGCGAACGGTCGCCAGGTGCTCACCTGGGTGCTGGGGTCGGAGACGGGAGCAGCGTTCCTTCCGGGAACCGCAGGCGGGGCGACCGATGCGCAGCGCACGGTCGTCGTGACCTTCTCCTCGAAGCCACTCGCGGATGCCGTGACCACGGCGGGAGCGGGCCTCGCGACCAACCACACGAACACCCTCACGGGTTCCGCCACCGATCGGACGGGCGTCACCCGTAATGCGAACGGCCTGTACGTCGACACGAACGCGCAGGCGAACGCTCAGATCGCCCGCGCCGACCTGAAGATCGTCAAGCAGGCGATCGGCGGCGACGCTCAGGGCGCCTGGACGGCCGGCGACACGGTGCGCGGCGGGTACACGCAGCCGCAGTGGCGCATCACAGTCACCAACCAGGGACCGGATGCCGCGAACGGTCCGTTCCGCGTGACCGATGAGGCCGTCCTCCCCGACGGCGTGACCACCGGTTCCTTCACCGCGCGGTACTACAGCGGCGCCGCCGACACCACGGGCACCGCGCTCTCGCTCTCGGGTGCGGGCACGGCAGCCGACCCGTTCGTCGTCGGTACGACCGGCACGGCCCTGAAGGCCGACGGTTCCGACCGGATCGTCCTGGTCGCGAACGTCACGATCCAGGCCCCGGCCACCGGGACCGCCGAGAACACCGCGAGCGTCACCGGCCGCACGTACGAGCTGCCGGCCGACATCGCGAAGGACAACGCGGCCACGGCCACGAAGCCCATCTCGAGCGCTGCCGATCTCGCGATCGAGAAGACGGTGAACACCGCCGAGGTGACCGCCGGACGCTCGATCACGTGGAGCATCGCGGTGCGCAACAACGGCCCCTCGGTGTCGGCGTCGACGGCGGACGACAAGATCACCGTGACCGACACGATCCCGGAGGGGATCACCGGCGTGGCCGACCCGTCGGCGGGGCTGACGGCGTGGACCGCCTCGGCATCCGACGGCTGGCCCGCCACCGCCGGTGACACGATCACCTGGACGTTCACGGGCACCCAGCTCGCGGTCGGTCCCGCGCAGGATCTCTCGCTGACCGGTACCGTGCTCGCATCGTGGACGCCCGACGACGGCGACATCGTCAACGCGGCGACCGTCACCCCGGGGGCGACCACCGATCCGACCACCACCAACAACTCCGACGATGTCACCGTCTCCCCGGGGGATGCGACGACCCTCGCCATCACCAAGACGCGCGTCGTGAACGACCAGGGAGTCTGGAAGGACGCCGCGCAGTTCGGCGGGCCGCTGCCCGTCGTGGTCGCCGGTGAGACGGTGAGCTACCGCGTCGTCGTGACGAACAACGGACCGGCGGATGCCCGCGACGTCAGCGTCGAGGACGAGGTGCCGAGCATGCTCGCCTTCGCATCCGTCGAGGACGTGACGGGCACCTGGACCCGCGTCGCGGGCCCCGACACCCACGACACGTTCACCGTCGACGGCACCGTGCCGGCGGCCGCGGGGGACAACACCCGCGCGTTCGTCGTGACCTACGACGTCGACGCCGCGCTCGCGCCCGGTTCGGTTGTCGAGAACTGGGCGACCGCATCGGCGACCAACGCCACCAACGAGCCGCGCGACGGCGACACGACGGACTCCGACCGCGTCGCGGATCTCGCGATCCTCAAGCAGGCGATGGATGTCGAGGGCGTCGCCGTCGCCGAGGGGGAGACCCCGGAGGTGACCGCGGGCACGCAGACGCGATTCCTGCTGACGGTGACGAACGAGGGGCCGAGCTTCTCGAGTGCGCCGATCACGATCAGCGATCAGCTCCCGGCAGGTCTCACGTACAGCTCGTCGACCATCTCGATCGCAGGAGTGGAGGCAGCAGCCGCCACCCCCACGGTGTCGGAGAACGGCCGCGCGATCTCGTGGACGGTGCTGACCGAGGAGCAGACCCTCGAGGTCGGATCGACCATCGAGATCGTCGTCACCGCCGACGTGGCCGCAGACGTTCGCCCGCAGACCCTGGTGAACGAGGCCGACGTGACGGGGCCCGACGACTTCGACCCCGCGAACAACCACGGCGAGGCCGAGATCGACATCGTCACCCTCGCCGAGATGACGGTGCAGAAGGACGTCGCCGACGGTCCGTGGATCGCCGGCACCGAGGTCGAGTACGCCATCACGGTCGACAACGAGGGGCCGTCCGTCGCGGACGCCTTCCTCACCGACGTGCTGCCGGCCGGCCTCGCCCCCGTCTCGATCGCGGGCGAGGGCTGGACGTGCGACGAGGACGCGCAGAGCTGCATCCGTCGCGGGCACCCGCTGGGGGAGAGCACGATCACGGTCGTCGCCCTCATCGAGTCGAACGTGCCCACCGGCACCGAGCTGACGAACACGGCGAACCTGTCGTGGACCGACAGCCGCAGCACCTCGCCGCACTCCGACAGCGACGATGCCGCGATCGACGTCACCACGGATGCCGACCTCGGCCTCGTCAAGACGGCGGTCGACGCCGAGGGTGCCGAGATCGCCTCCGCGGTCGCGGGGGAGAGCGTGCGCTACCGGATCGAGGTCGAGAACGCCGGACCGAGCGATGCGGTCGGGCCGATCACGGTCACGGACGCGCTGCCCTCCGGCATCCGTTTCACCGGTCTGACCGGTGACGCCGTCGAGGCATGGTCCGCGCAGGCCGACGACGCCGATCCGCAGACCGTGACCTTCACGATGCTGCCGGCGGACGCGGGCCTCGTGAACGGCGCCGCTGCGCCCTCGATCGAGTTCGAGGCCGCCGTCGACCCGTCGGTCGCGCACGGCACGGTGCTCACCAACACGGCATCCGTGTCGTCGGGCACCCCGGACTCGAACCCCGAGAACGACGGTGACTCGGCCGATCTCACGATCGCTCGCGAGGTGGATCTCTCGATCACGAAGACCCACGACGCAGCCGCCGTGCGCATCGGCGACGAGCTCGCGTTCGCTCTCGAGGTCCGCAACGCCGGTCCGTCCGAGGCGACGGATGTCGTCGTGACCGACGTCGTGCCCGCCGGGCTCGAGGTCACGACGGTCGCAGGCGACGAGGTCGGCACCGACTGGTCGATCGAGAGCGTCGAACCGGTCGATGCGGAGGACGCGACGGCCGGGACCCGTGTGGTCGCGCGCTACGCGCTGCCCCTCGCGCCGGGCGAGACGGCATCCGTCCTGGGTGTGAGCACCCGTGTGCTCGTCGCGGCCTACTCCGAGGTCGTGAACGTGGCGGATGTCTCCGCCGCCGAGATCACGGAGGAGCACCCCGACCGCACCCCCGACGACAACCGTGCGTCGGACGTCGTCACGGTGCCGCCGATGGCCGCGCTGGTAGTGAGCAAGACCGCGGTCGGCGAGTTCCAGGTCGGCAAGGCCGGGTCGTACGAGATCGTCGTGCGCAACGACGGTCCCACCGCCGACCCGGGGCCGATCACCGTGACGGACGTGCTGCCCGCCGGGCTCTCTTTCGCCGGATCTCCCGATGAGGGAGTGCAGGTCGACGGCCAGGTCGTGACCTGGACGCTCGAGGACGGCCTCGCGGTCGACGAGGAGATCACCCTCGCGCTGCGCGTGAACGTCGGCGAAGCCGCGTACCCGTCGGTCAGCAACGTCGTCACGGTCACCTCGCCCAGCGAGCAGACCGAGGACGCCGTGCTGACCGACGAGGCGACGGTCGATGTCGCCGCGGCGGATCCGCTCGCCACGACCGGTGCCGAGATGGCCTGGGGTCTGCTCGCGGTCGCCCTGCTGATGATGGTGTCGGGAGGACTGTTCGTCGCCGCGCGTCGACGCTCTTCCGCCGGCGCGTCCGTCCATGCAGAATGAGGGTGCCCGGAACCGATCCGGAGCACATGACCAGTAGGGGACGCACATGGGTATCGAGGACGCCGTCAACAAGGGCAAGGACTTCGTCGAGCAGAACAAGGACAGGATCGCCGAGGCCGTGAAGAGCGAACAGGCCGAGGACATCAGCGACAAGGTCCTCGACGGCGTCGCCGACTTCGCCAAGAAGATCGCTCCGGGTGCGTCCGAGAAGATCGACGAGATCCGCGACGCGGCCGACAAGCAGGTCGGCAACCAGTAGTCGATCGCTGCGAGGGCGGTGATCTCCGGGAGGAGGTCGCCGCCCTCTGTCGTGCGCTGCGATATTCCGGCGGATGCTCGCGCGAGGACCCGCGGATGCGTAGACTGGAGCCGACCGCACTGGGGATAGGGCGGTCGGGGAGC
This sequence comes from Microbacterium galbinum, assembly GCF_023101185.1. Lineage (GTDB taxonomy): Bacteria > Actinomycetota > Actinomycetes > Actinomycetales > Microbacteriaceae > Microbacterium > Microbacterium galbinum. The sequence continues at coordinate 557,699 of NZ_CP078077.1, read as the reverse complement.
CCGGAGGGGTCCGGACTCCTGAAGCACGCGGCTCGTCCGCGTTCAACTGGGGAATGCGATCTTGGGGATCATCTTGCGACGTGCGCACTCGCTGCGCGCCTTCGTCACCCCGCCTGCACGGCGGCGTCATCGCCGTGCCCTCGATCGAGGATCTCGGCGTCCCTTCACGCCGGATTCCTCGCGTTCGGTGTGCCCCCTCGCACTGAACGCCCTCCCCGAACGGGGCGAGGCATGGGGATGCCTCGCCCCGTTCTCACCTCGCGGCTGAGGCTTCGACGGCGGCGCGACACGCCCGGGTTTGCGCAAGTGAAATACCCCGTGGCAGAATAAACAGGTTCGACATTTCGGTGCGCTCAGCGTGCGCCGAATCACTGCCAGGGCAGTGCATAGACGGTGTCTCCTCTGAGAGGCGCAGGGTTCTAGGCCGCGGGTAGCAGAACACACAACCCCGACACCTTCCTTTCGAGGACTTCGCCGTGCGCGGCGGAGGTCGGGATGACAGCAGAACAGTGGTGCGCAGAACGACTCCCCGGAGTCGTTCGAGTGCCGAGGCGTGAACAGCGCCGACGTGCGTCCAATGCCCCTGAGCCACCGGGTTCAGGCCGGTAAGACGCTTAAAGAGAGTGAGCAGACAATGGCGGGACAGAAAATCCGCATTCGCCTGAAGTCGTATGACCACGAGGTCATCGACTCGTCGGCACGCAAGATCGTCGACACCGTGACCCGTGCGGGCGCGACCGTCGTCGGCCCCGTGCCGCTTCCGACCGAGAAGAACGTCGTGTGCGTCATCCGGTCGCCCCACAAGTACAAGGACAGCCGCGAGCACTTCGAGATGCGCACCCACAAGCGTCTGATCGACATCGTCGACCCGACGCCCAAGGCCGTCGACTCGCTGATGCGTCTCGACCTCCCGGCCGATGTCAACATCGAGATCAAGCTCTGAGGTTCGACATGGCTGACATCAACGCAAAGATTTCCAAGGGCATGCTCGGCACGAAGCTCGGCATGACCCAGGTGTGGAACGAGAGCGGCAAGCTCGTCCCCGTCACCGTCATCGAGCTCGCACCGAACGTGGTCACCCAGGTTCGTACCCCCGAGAAGGACGGCTACAACGCCGTGCAGATCGCGTACGGCCAGATCGACCCCCGCAAGGTGAACAAGCCCCTCACGGCTCACTTCGAGGCCGCCGGCGTCACGCCGCGCCGCCACGTCACCGAGATCCGCACCGCGGATGCTGCTGACTACTCACTCGGTCAGGAGCTCACGGTCGACGGCACGTTCGAGGCCGGCCAGCTCGTCGACGTCGTCGGCACGAGCAAGGGCAAGGGCTTCGCCGGTGTCATGAAGCGTCACAACTTCAAGGGCGTCTCGGCATCGCACGGTTCGCACCGCAACCACCGCAAGCCCGGCTCCATCGGCGCATCGTCGACCCCGAGCCGCGTCTTCAAGGGCATGCGCATGGCCGGCCGTATGGGTGGCGAGCGCGTGACCGTCCTCAACCTCACGGTGCACGCCATCGACATCGAGAAGGGTCTGATGCTCGTCAAGGGCGCCGTCCCCGGTGCTCGTGGCCGCATCGTCTACGTCCGCAACGCAGTGAAGGGTGCCTGATCATGGCTGACTCGACTCTCGCGCTCGACGTCCTCAAGGCAGACGGCAAGAAGGCAGGCTCGATCGAGCTTCCCGCCGCGCTGTTCGACGTCAAGACGAACATTCCGCTGATCCACCAGGTCGTCGTCGCGCAGCTCGCGGCGGCTCGCCAGGGAACCCACTCGACCAAGCGTCGCGGTGAGGTCTCCGGTGCCGGCCGCAAGCCCTTCAAGCAGAAGGGTACGGGTAACGCCCGTCAGGGTTCCATCCGCGCGCCGCACATGACCGGTGGTGGCATCGTGCACGGCCCCAAGCCGCGCGACTACTCGCAGCGCACGCCCAAGAAGATGATCGCCGCCGCCCTCCTGGGTGCGCTCAGCGACCGCTTCCGCGGTGACCGCCTGCACGCGATCGACAGCTTCGGCACCGAGGGTTCGCCCTCGACCAAGGCAGCCGCGGGTTTCCTCGGCCAGGTCGCCACGTCCAAGAACGTGCTGGTCGTCATCGAGCGCGGCGACGAGCTCGCGCTCAAGAGCCTGCGCAACCTCGGTCACGTGCACCTGCTGTCGTTCGACCAGCTCAACGCCTACGACGTGCTCGTCTCCGACGACATCGTCTTCACCCAGGCCGCGCTCGAAGGCTTCATCGCCTCCAAGTCCGGCGCCAACCAGGAGGTCTCCGCATGAGCGAGCAGGCATCTGTTCTCCAGACGGCCCTGAACAAGGACCCGCGCGACGTCATCCTGAAGCCGGTCGTGTCCGAGAAGAGCTACGGCCTGATCGATGAGGGCAAGTACACCTTCCTCGTCGACCCGCGTGCTTCGAAGACCGAGATCAAGCTCGCCATCGAGAAGATCTTCGGCGTCAAGGTCGCGTCCGTCAACACGCTCAACCGCGTCGGCAAGGCCCGTCGCACCCGCTTCGGCACCGGCAAGCGCAAGGACACCAAGCGCGCCATCGTGACCCTGAAGTCGGGCACCATCGACATCTTCACGGCAATCGGCTGATCCGGGGGATAAGGACAATCATGGCAATTCGCAAGTACAAGCCCACGACCCCGGGCCGTCGCGGCTCGTCGGTGGCTGACTTCGCCGAGATCACCCGATCGACGCCGGAGAAGTCGCTGCTGCGCCCGCTCTCGAAGACCGGTGGTCGTAACAACCAGGGGCGCATCACGACCCGTCACATCGGTGGTGGCCACAAGCGCCAGTATCGCGTCATCGACTTCCGTCGCAATGACAAGGACGGCGTGAACGCCAAGGTCGCTCACATCGAGTACGACCCCAACCGCACGGCTCGCATCGCGCTGCTGCACTACTTCGACGGTGAGAAGCGCTACATCCTCGCTCCGGCGAAGCTGAAGCAGGGCGACATCATCGAGTCCGGCGCGGGTGCCGACATCAAGCCGGGAAACAACCTCCCGCTGAAGAACATCCCGACGGGTACCGTCATCCACGCGATCGAGCTCCGCCCCGGCGGCGGCGCGAAGATGGCGCGTTCGGCCGGAGCATCCGTCCGTCTCGTCGCCAAGGACGGCCCCTACGCCCAGCTGCGTCTGCCCTCGGGCGAGATCCGCAACGTCGATGCGCGCTGCCGCGCGACCATCGGCGAGGTCGGCAACGCCGAGCAGTCGAACATCAACTGGGGTAAGGCCGGCCGTATGCGCTGGAAGGGCGTTCGCCCGACCGTGCGTGGTGTCGCCATGAACCCGGTCGACCACCCGCACGGTGGTGGTGAGGGTAAGACCTCCGGTGGTCGTCACCCGGTCTCCCCGTGGGGTCAGGCTGAGGGTCGCACCCGTCACGCCAACAAGGAAAGCGACAAGTACATCGTGCGTCGTCGTAACGCCGGCAAGAAGCGCAAGTAGGAGTAAGAGAAGATGCCTCGCAGTCTTAAGAAGGGCCCCTTCGTCGACGAGCACCTGCTTCGCAAGGTGGTCGTGCAGAACGAAGCCGGCACCAAGAACGTCATCAAGACCTGGTCCCGCCGGTCCATGATCATCCCGGCCATGCTGGGTCACACGATCGCGGTCCACGACGGACGCAAGCACATCCCTGTGTTCGTCTCCGAGACCATGGTCGGTCACAAGCTGGGCGAGTTCGCGCCCACCCGCACCTTCCGCGGCCACGAGAAGGACGACAAGAAGGGGCGGCGCCGCTAATGGTCGAATCGATCGCACGCGTGAAGCACATCCGCGTGACCCCGCAGAAGGCTCGTCGTGTCGTCGCGCTCATCAAGGGCAAGCAGGCCCAGGAAGCTCTCGCGATCCTCAAGTTCGCACAGCAGAGCGCCAGTGAGCCGATCTACAAGCTTGTCGCGTCGGCCATGGCCAACGCACAGGTGAAGGCGGATCGCGACGGCGAGTACCTCGACGAGCAGGACCTGTACGTGGCCAACGCGTACGTCGACGAGGGCACGACGCTCAAGCGTTTCCAGCCCCGTGCACAGGGTCGCGCTTTCCAGATCAAGAAGCGCACGAGCCACATCACGGTCGTGCTCTCGACGCCGGAGGCGGCTGCGCCCGCTGCCGGTGACAGCAACAAGAAGGCGAGCAAGTAATGGGACAGAAGGTAAACCCGTACGGCTTCCGTCTCGGCATCACCACGGACCACGTGTCGCGCTGGTTCTCGGACTCGACGAAGCCGGGTCAGCGTTACGCCGACTACGTCGCCGAGGACATCAAGATCCGCAACCTGCTGAAGACGCAGCTCGACCGCGCCGGTGTCTCGAACATCGAGATCGAGCGCACCCGTGACCGCGTCCGCGTCGACATCCACACCGCCCGTCCGGGCATCGTGATCGGTCGTCGTGGCGCCGAGGCCGAGCGCATCCGCGGCGACCTCGAGAAGCTCAGCGGCAAGCAGATCCAGCTGAACATCCTCGAGGTCAAGAACCCCGAGGCCGACGCTCAGCTGGTCGCACAGGGAATCGCCGAGCAGCTCTCCGCACGTGTGGCCTTCCGCCGCGCGATGCGCAAGGGCCTGCAGGGCGCCCAGCGTGCCGGTGCCAAGGGCATCCGCATCCAGGTCTCCGGCCGCCTCGGCGGCGCGGAGATGAGCCGGTCGGAGTTCTACCGCGAGGGTCGTGTGCCGCTGCACACGCTCCGTGCGAACATCGACTACGGCTTCTACGAGGCCAAGACCACCTTCGGCCGCATCGGCGTCAAGGTCTGGATCTACAAGGGCGACCTGACCGCGAAGGAGCTCGCTCGCGAGCAGGCCAACGCACCCAAGGCTCGTCGTGACGACCGTGGTGGCGACCGCCGCCGTGCCCCGCGCAACGAGGCACCTGTTGCAGAAGGAGCGTCTGCCTGATGCTTATTCCCCGTAAGGTCAAGTTCCGCAAGCAGCACCACCCGGGTCGCTCGGGTCAGGCCACCGGTGGCACGAAGGTCTCCTTCGGTGACTTCGGCATCCAGGCCCTGACGCCCGCTTACGTGACGAACCGTCAGATCGAGTCCGCTCGTATCGCGATGACCCGTCACATCAAGCGTGGTGGAAAGGTGTGGATCAACATCTACCCCGACCGTCCGCTCACGAAGAAGCCTGCCGAGACCCGCATGGGTTCCGGTAAGGGTTCCCCCGAGTGGTGGGTCGCCAACGTCAAGCCGGGTCGCGTCCTCTTCGAGGTCGCCGGTGTCGACGAGCAGCTCGCCCGTGAGGCACTCACGCGAGCCATTCACAAGCTGCCGCTGAAGGCACGCATCATCAAGCGCGAGGAGGGCGACGCGTAATGGCGATCGGCACCAAGGAGCTCGCTCCGGCAGAGCTCGACACGTTCGAAGACCAGCGCCTCGTTGAGGAGCTGCGCAAGGCCAAGGAGGAGCTGTTCAACCTCCGTTTCCAGTCGGCCACCGGCCAGCTGGAGAGCCACGGCCGCATCCGCGCCGTCAAGCGCGACATCGCGCGCCTCTACACCGTGATCCGCGAGCGCGAGCTGGGCATCCGTGCGACGCCCGCTCCGGTCGAGGCTCCGGCCAAGAAGGCGTCCAAGTCGAAGGCGAAGAAGGCGGATGCCGCCGACGACGCCGTGAAGGAAGAGGCTGAGTGATGGCCACCAAGAAGGAAGCCGCCGTCGAGGCTGAGCACGCTGCTCACGATGTGCGCGATGCGGATGCCCGTGGGTACCGCAAGTCGCGTCGTGGCTACGTCGTCAGCGACAAGATGGACAAGACCATCGTGGTCGAGGTCGAGGACCGCGTGAAGCACCCGCTTTACGGCAAGGTCATCCGCCGCACCTCGAAGGTCAAGGCGCACGATGAGGCGAACACCGCCGGCATCGGCGACCTGGTCCTGATCAACGAGACCCGCCCGCTCAGCGCCACGAAGCGCTGGCGTCTGGTGGAGATTCTGGAGAAGGCCAAGTGATTCAGCAGGAGTCCCGCCTCAAGGTCGCCGACAACACCGGCGCCAAGGAGCTGCTCACGATTCGCGTGCTCGGTGGCTCGAAGCGCCGCTACGCCGGCGTGGGCGACACCATCGTCGCGACGGTTAAGGACGCGATCCCGGGCGGCAACGTCAAGAAGGGCGACGTCGTCAAGGCGGTCATCGTCCGCACCGTCAAGTCCACGCGCCGTCCCGACGGCTCGTACATCAAGTTCGACGAGAACGCCGCCGTCATCCTGAAGAACGACGGGGAGCCCCGCGGCACCCGTATCTTCGGACCGGTCGGCCGTGAGCTTCGTGACAAGAAGTTCATGAAGATCGTCTCGCTGGCGCCGGAGGTTATCTAAGTCATGGCGAAGATCAAGAAGGGTGACCTCGTTCAGGTCATCACGGGCGCCAAGCCCGAGCGCGGCGGAGACCGCGGCAAGCAGGGCAAGGTCCTCGAGATCCTTGCCGAGCGCAACCGCATCATCGTCGAGGGCGTGAACTACGTCACCAAGCACACCCGCGTCGGCCAGACGCAGCGTGGCACCAAGACCGGTGGCCTCGAGACCGTCGAGGCTCCCATCCACATCTCGAACGTCGCACTCGTCGACCCTTCGACCAAGAAGCCGACCAAGGTCGGCCACCGGGTCGAGGAGCAGACGAAGGACGGCGTGAAGCGCACCGTCCGCGTGCGGTTCGCGAAGAAGTCAGGTAAGGACCTCTGATGGCAACCACCGACGCCGCGGTGGCTGGCAAGATCCAGCCCCGCCTGAAGGCGAAGTACAACGCCGAGATCAAGAAGGCTCTGCAGGACGAGTTCGGCTACGCCAACGTCATGCAGATCCCCGGACTGGTCAAGGTCGTCGTGAACACCGGTGTCGGCGAGGCAGCTCGCGACAGCAAGGTGATCGACGGCGCGGTCGACGATCTCACCAAGATCACCGGCCAGAAGCCGATCGTCACGAAGGCCCGCAAGTCCATCGCGCAGTTCAAGCTGCGCGAGGGCCAGGCCATCGGCGCGCACGTCACCCTCCGCGGTGACCGCGCGTGGGAATTCGTGGACCGCCTCGTCTCGCTCGCACTGCCCCGTATCCGCGACTTCCGCGGTCTCTCGGCCAAGCAGTTCGACGGCAACGGCAACTACACCTTCGGTCTCCAGGAGCAGAGCGTGTTCCACGAGATCGATCAGGACAAGATCGACCGGGTTCGCGGTTTCGACATCACCGTCGTCACCACCGCGAAGACGGATGACGAGGGCCGGGCACTGCTCCGCCACCTCGGCTTCCCGTTCCGCTCGGAAGACGCACAGGCGTAACACCCTCGACGGGCTCAGTGGTCATGTGTCACTGAGCCCGTCGATGTGTGCGTACAATTGAAGATTGCGTGTCATCGCAGGCCGTCTGTCGTGTAACGGCAGCCGGAACCTCATGAACAAAGGAAAACAACAATGACAATGACAGACCCGGTCGCAGATCTGCTGACCCGTCTGCGTAACGCGAACTCGGCGCACCACGATTCCGTGACCCTGCCGTCGAGCAAGCTCAAGACGCACATCGCCGAGATCCTCCAGCAGGAGGGTTACATCTCCGGATGGGAGACCTCGGACGCCCGCGTGGGTCAGAACCTCACGCTGACGCTGAAGTACGGCCCGAACCGCGAGCGGTCGATCGCCGGCATCAAGCGCGTATCGAAGCCCGGCCTCCGCGTCTACGCGAAGTCCACCGAGCTCCCGCGCGTCCTCGGCGGCCTCGGCGTGGCCATCCTGTCCACCTCCTCCGGTCTCCTCACCGACCGTCAGGCAGAGCAGAAGGGCGTGGGCGGAGAAGTTCTCGCCTACGTGTGGTAATTCGAAATGTCGCGTATTGGACGACTTCCCATCGACGTTCCCGCGGGCGTGACCGTTTCGGTCACCGGCCGCGAGGTCGCGGTGAAGGGCCCCAAGGGTGAACTCACCCTCACGGTGGCCAGCCCCATCGAGGTCGCGGTCGAGGAGAACCAGGTTCTGGTCACCCGTCCCGACGACGAGCGCGAGTCGCGGTCGCTTCACGGCCTGACCCGCACGCTCATCAACAACAACATCATCGGCGTGACCCAGGGCTACACCAAGGGTCTCGAGGTCGTCGGCACCGGTTACCGCGTCCAGCAGAAGGGCGGCTCGGTCGAGTTCGCCCTCGGCTTCTCGCACCCGGTCCTGATCGACCCGCCGGCGGGGATCACGCTCACGGTCGAGGGCACGAACAAGCTCACCGTCAGCGGTATCGACAAGCAGGCTGTCGGCGAGGCAGCTGCCAACATCCGCAAGATCCGTAAGCCGGAGCCCTACAAGGGCAAGGGCGTCCGCTACGCCGGCGAGAACGTGCGTCGCAAGGCCGGAAAGAGTGGTAAGTAACCATGGCTCTCAAGTCAAAGTCCGACGCCCGCGCGCGTCGTCACGCCCGCCTTCGCAAGAAGGTCGTCGGCACCGAGGTGCGTCCGCGCCTCGTCGTCAACCGTTCGGCCCGCCACGTCTTCGTCCAGCTGGTCGACGACAGCAAGGGTCACACCGTCGCGTCGGCATCGACGCTCGAGACCGACCTGCGCGGCTTCGAGGGTGACAAGACCGCCAAGGCCCGCAAGGTCGGCGAGCTCGTCGCCGAGCGCGCGAAGGCCGCCGGCGTTTCCGAGGCAGTGTTCGACCGTGGCGGTAACCGCTACGCCGGTCGTGTCGCCGCCATCGCCGATGGCGCCCGCGAAGGGGGTCTGGCACTGTGAGTGACAACAAGGAGAACGAAGTGACCGAAGCGGCTGCTGCCACTTCCGAGACGGCCGCCGGCACCACGCAGGCAGAGCCGACTCGCGACCAGCGCGACGGTCGTCGCGGTGGCCGCGGTGACCGCAACCAGGGTGGCCGCGACCGCAACTCGCGCGACCGTGGTGACAACCAGTTCCTGGAGCGCGTCGTCACCATCAACCGTGTCTCGAAGGTCGTGAAGGGTGGTCGTCGCTTCAGCTTCACCGCTCTCGTGGTCGTCGGTGACGGCAACGGTCTGGTGGGCGTCGGCTACGGCAAGGCCCGTGAGGTCCCTCTGGCGATCTCGAAGGGTGTCGAAGAGGCCAAGCGCAACTTCTTCCGCGTTCCGCGCGTCGGCAGCACCATCCCGCACCCCGTGCAGGGTGAGGCTGCGGCCGGTGTCGTGCTGCTGCGTCCGGCTGCCGCCGGTACCGGAGTTATCGCCGGTGGTCCCGTCCGCGCCGTGCTCGAGTGCGCCGGCATCCACGACGTCCTGTCGAAGTCGCTCGGTTCGTCGAACACGATCAACATCGTGCACGCGACCGTCGCCGCCCTGAAGCAGCTCGAGGAGCCCCGTGCGGTCGCCGCGCGTCGTGGCCTCGAGTTCGACCAGGTGGCACCGGCGCGTCTTGTCCGCGCCGAGGCCGAGGCCATCGCCGCACAGAAGGTAGGTGCCTGATGGCCGCCCGGCTCAAGGTCACGCAGATCAAGTCCAAGGTGAGCGAGAAGCAGAACCAGCGCGACACGCTGCGCAGCCTCGGTCTCAAGCGGATCGGTGACACCACCGTCCGCCCCGACGACGCGCAGACGCGCGGTTACGTCAAGACCGTCGCACACCTCGTCAAGGTTGAGGAGATCGACTAATGGCTGAGAAGAACGAGGCCGTCGAGGCCGAGAAGGCCACGAAGAAGGCTGCAGCCCCCAAGGCCGCCGCCGAGAAGAAGCCCGCCGCGAAGAAGGCTCCGGCCAAGACCGCTGCGGCCGACGCCAAGGCTGAGGCTCCTGCCAAGAAGCCGGCTGCCAAGAAGGCTGCGCCGAAGGCGGATGCTCCGGCATCGCGTCCCGGCGTGCTGAAGGTGCACCACCTGCGTCCCGTCCCCGGATCCAACACCGCCAAGACTCGCGTCGGCCGTGGTGAGGGCTCGAAGGGTAAGACCGCCGGTCGTGGAACCAAGGGCACCAAGGCGCGCAACACCGTTCGCGTCGGTTTCGAGGGTGGGCAGATGCCGCTGCACATGCGCACCCCGAAGCTGCGCGGGTTCAAGAACCCGTTCCGCGTCGAGTACCAGGTCGTGAACCTGGAGAAGCTCGCGGAGCTCTACCCCCAGGGTGGAGACGTCACCATCAGCGACCTGGTCGCCAAGGGTGCGGTTCGGAAGAACGAGAAGGTCAAGGTTCTGGGCAACGGCGACATCGCCGTGAAGCTCACCGTCGCGGTCGACAAGGTCTCGGGTTCTGCCGAGCAGAAGATCGTGGCTGCGGGCGGTTCCGTCAAGTAACCACAGCAGGGAAGGGGTCGGAGATTCTCCGGCCCCTTCTGTGCACATGGATGCCGAGTACCGCGTTTAGGTTACTCTGGTCTTTCAGCCGCCCATCGGTCGCGGCAACCCCTTTCAGGAGGCACGTTCTTGTTTAGCGCCATCGCGCGGATCTTCCGCACTCCCGACCTGCGTCGGAAGATCGGTTTCACCCTGGCCATCATCGCCATCTACCGACTCGGCTCCAACGTTCCCGCTCCGTTCGTGAACTTCCCGAACGTCGAGGAGTGCCTCGCGGCCAACAACGGGACCGAGGGTCTCCTCGGTCTGGTCAACCTCTTCTCGGGTGGCGCACTCCTGCAGCTGTCGATCTTCGCGCTGGGTGTCATGCCCTACATCACCGCGACGATCATCACGCAGCTCCTGCGCGTGGTCATCCCGCACTTCGAGGCGCTGCACAAGGAAGGCCAGGCCGGCCAGGCCCGCCTCACCCAGTACACGCGTTACCTCACCATCGCCCTCGCGCTGCTGCAGTCGACGACTCTCGTCACCGTCGCGCGCAGCGGCCAGCTGTTCGGCACGACCGATCTCGCGGCCTGCCAGAACCTGCTCACGAACGACGTCTGGTGGGCACAGCTGCTCATCATCATGGCGATGACCGCCGGCACCGGCCTCATCATGTGGTTCGCCGAGCTCGTCACCGAGCGCGGCGTCGGCAACGGCATGTCGCTCCTCATCTTCACCTCGATCGCCGCGACCTTCCCCGGTGCGATGAGCCTCATCTGGCAGACGAAGGGCTTCGAGGTCTTCCTGCTCGTGCTGCTCGTCGGAATCATCGTCATGGGTCTCGTCGTGTTCGTCGAGCAGTCGCAGCGGCGCATCCCGGTGCAGTACGCCAAGCGGATGGTCGGACGCCGTACCTACGGCGGCACCAACACCTACATCCCGATCAAGGTCAACATGGCCGGTGTGATCCCGGTCATCTTCGCCTCGTCGCTGCTGTACATCCCCGCGCTCATCGCGCAGTTCAACACCCCGCAGGACGGCTCGACGCCCGCCGCGTGGGTCACCTGGATCAGCACGTACTTCACCACGGGCAACCACCCGATCTACATGGCGGCGTACTTCCTGCTCATCATCGGCTTCACCTACTTCTACGTCGCGATCACGTTCAACCCGGTCGAGGTCGCTGACAACATGAAGAAGTACGGCGGTTTCATCCCCGGCATCCGCGCGGGTCGTCCGACCGCCGAGTACCTCGATTACGTCCTGACGCGCATCACGCTGCCGGGCTCGATCTACCTGGGTCTGATCGCCCTCATCCCGCTGATCGCCCTGGCGACGGTCGGCGCCAACCAGAACTTCCCGTTCGGTGGCGCGTCGATCCTCATCATCGTCGGTGTGGGTCTCGAGACGGTCAAGCAGATCGACGCCCAGCTGCAGCAGCGTCACTACGAAGGGCTCCTCCGATGACGGCATCCGCACGTCTCCTGATCGTCGGCCCGCAGGGCTCCGGCAAGGGCACGCAGGGCGTGCGCATCGCCGAGACCTTCGGCATCCCCGTTGTCTCGACGGGCGACATCTTCCGCGCCAACATCAAGGGCGGCACGGAGCTCGGACAGAAGGTGACCGCGATCCTCGACCGCGGCGACCTGGTCCCCGACGAGCTGACGGGCGAGATCGTGCGCGATCGTCTGGCGCAGGACGACGCCGCGAACGGCTTCCTCCTCGACGGGTATCCGCGCAACACGGCTCAGGTCGGCCACCTCGAGGAGTTCCTCGCGGGACGTGGCGAGTCGCTCGACGCCGTGATCCTCCTCGACGTGCCGCGCGACGAGAGCATCTCGCGTCTGAGCCTCCGTGCGATCGAGCAGGGGCGCTCCGACGACACCGAAGACGCGATCGCCCACCGGCTCGACATCTACGAGCGAGAGACCGCTCCGATCATCGACGTCTACAGCGAGAAGGGCATCGTCGACCGAATCGACGGCGTCGGCTCGCTCGACGAGATCACGGAGCGCATCGTCGCCGCGCTCGACGCACGCGGTCTGCGCGTCGCCGTCTGAGCGGCCCCGAGATGTTCCGCCGGTCGATCTACAAGACCCCGGCCCAGCTCCGATCGATGGTCGAGCCCGGGCTGATCACGGCGGCGGCGCTCGACGCCGTCCGTCCGCTGATCCGCCCCGGGGTGACGACGCTCGAGCTCGACGCCGAGGCGAATCGCGTGATCCTCGCTCGCGGCGCGGAATCGAACTTCCAGCTCGTGCGCGGTTACCACCACACGATCTGCGTCTCGGTCAACGAGCAGGTCGTGCACGGCATCCCCGGCGATCTGGTGCTGCAGCCCGGCGACATCGTCTCGGTCGACTGCGGTGCGCAGTACCAGGGGTGGAACGGCGACAGTGCGATCACCGTCGTCGTGCCCGACGAGACGCGACCGGACGTCGTCGCGAATCGCGAGGAGCTCTCGCGCGTGACGGAAGGGTCCATGTGGGCCGGCATCGCCGCGATGGCGACCGCCTCGCATCTCGGTGACCTGGGCGCCGCGATCCAGGGGTACATCGAGGCCCAGGGCCCCTCCGCCGTGTCGGGGGAGACCTACGGCATCCTGCGCGAGTACGTCGGCCATGGCATCGGCCGCAAGATGCACGAGGCGCCGAGCGTCTTCAACTACCGCACGCCCGACCCCGGAGCCGAGGTGAAGCCGGGCCTCGTGCTCGCGATCGAGCCGATGGTGACCGCGGGCGGCGAGGAGACGTTCATCGAGGACGACGACTGGACCGTCTCGACCGTCGACGGCTCGGACGGCTCGCACTGGGAGCACAGCGTCGCCGTGCACGAGAACGGGCTCTGGGTGCTCACCGCCCCCGACGGCGGCGCGGCGGGCCTCGCGCCCTTCGGCGTGACGCCGGTTCCCGTCGCCTGACGCTCCCGACTCGCGTCTCATCGGCTGCCCCCGGCATCCGTTACGCAAGCGTGAACTGCAGGCAAGGTTCGCCTCACACGAACCCCATAGGCTGATGCAGGAAGATCACAGGGTACTTGCGTCCGCAATAACTGCGGCGAGACCGAGAGAAACGGAAGACAATGGCAGCGGCGAAGAGCAACACCAACTGGTTCGCGATCGGGGTGTCCGCAGCAGTCGTCGTCGTGCTGGTCGTCCTCGGCGGGCTCGTGGTGTTCCTGAACAACCAGGCCACGGCCCCCGGCGTCGCCCCCGAGGGTGGCAACGTCAACCAGGAGACCGGCGCGATCAGCTTCGGTGGCGGCGATGACGAGGTCGACGTCTTCGTCGACTTCATGTGCCCCATCTGCGGCGACTTCGAAGACGCGTACGGGGCACAGCTCCAGTCCGCCGCCGCGAGCGATGACATCACGCTGAACATCCACCCGATCTCGATCCTCGACCGGTACTCGCAGAACACGAAGTACTCGACCCGTGCCGCGGGCGCCGCGTACTGCGTCGCCGAGAACGCGCCGGACTCGTTCCTCGACTTCTTCAACTTCATGTTCGCCAACCAGCCGCAGGAGAACACCGCCGGCTACACCGACGAAGAGCTCGCGTCCTACGCCGAGCAGGTCGGGGCGGGTGCGGCAGCCGACTGCATCGCGGACGGCACCTACATGAACTTCGTTCGCGACCAGACGAACCAGCACGAGATCCAGGGCACGCCCACCGTCGAGATCAACGGTGAGCGCATCGAGAACGCCGACATCCAGTCGCGCTTCGCGCAGATCCTGCCCTGAGCGGATCCGCATCACGACGAGGGCGGTCCCGTCGCGGGGCCGCCCTCATCGCGAGCACGGCGGGCGACGCGCGGATGCTTCCGGCTCAGGTTGCCGGATGCCCCGACGTCGTCTAACATAGATCTTTGGTGCCTTGCGCACTGATTCGGCGTGTCCGTCGGCGCAGCACCAACAAACCAATCACCCACCGCAGATCGACCGGTCTGCAGAAGCGTCAGCGAGGCTATGGCTAAGAAAGACGGTGTCATCGAGATCGAGGGCGTGATCTCCGAGGCTCTTCCCAACGCGATGTTCCGCGTTGAGCTCAGCAACGGACACAAGGTCCTGGCAACGATCTCCGGCAAGATGCGGCAGAACTACATCCGTATCATCCCCGAGGACCGCGTGGTCGTGGAGCTCAGCCCCTACGACCTCACCCGCGGCCGTATCGTCTACCGCTACCGCTGATCGGTCGAGAAGTAACGGCCTGCCCCGCAGCGGGGCGGTACGAAGACAGCGAACAGGAAACATCATGAAGGTCAACCCCAGCGTCAAGCCCATCTGCGATCACTGCAAGGTGATCCGCCGCCACGGCCGCGTCATGGTGATCTGCAAGAGCAACCCGCGCCACAAGCAGCGCCAGGGCTGATCACTCTTCTGATCTGACACACAACTGAATACACGAACGGCAGGATCAGATCCCACGAGAGTGGGGGACACCTCGGGGCGGAGGCCCGGGCACCGATCCTGTTCCACACCTCCACAACACCCAGGAGAACCGCATGGCACGTCTTGCCGGCGTTGACATCCCGCGCGACAAGCGCGTGGTGATCGCCCTTACCTACATCTACGGCGTCGGCCGTACCCGCTCGGTCGAGATCCTCAAGGCGACCGACATCGATGAGAGCATCCGCGTGAAGGACCTCAGCGACGACCAGCTGATCGCCCTCCGCGACCACATCGAAGGCAACTACAAGGTGGAGGGTGACCTCCGCCGTGAGGTCGCCGCAGACATCCGCCGCAAGGTCGAGATCGGCTCCTACGAGGGCATCCGCCACCGTCGTGGTCTCCCGGTCCGCGGTCAGCGCACCAAGACCAACGCCCGTACCCGCAAGGGCCCGAAGCGCACCGTCGCCGGCAAGAAGAAGGCCCGCTAAGCGCGGCCCCAGGGACTAGGAGAACACTTTCATGGCTGCACCCAAGGCCGCCGCGCGCAAGCCGCGCCGCAAGGAAAAGAAGAACATCGCGCTGGGCCAGGCCCACATCAAGTCGACGTTCAACAACACGATCGTCTCGATCACCGACCCGTCCGGCGCCGTCATCGCGTGGGCATCGTCGGGTGGCGTGGGCTTCAAGGGCTCGCGCAAGTCGACCCCGTACGCCGCCGGCATGGCAGCCGAGTCGGCTGCCCGCCAGGCCGCCGAGCACGGCGTCAAGAAGGTCGACGTCCTCGTGAAGGGTCCGGGCTCCGGCCGCGAGACCGCGATCCGCTCGCTCCAGGCCGCCGGCCTCGAGGTGGGCTCGATCCAGGACGTCACCCCGCAGGCGCACAACGGATGCCGCCCGCCGAAGCGTCGCCGCGTCTGATCCGGCTCGCGAGCCGCTCGCCCCGTCCCGTTCTCTGAGCGGTCGGGGCCGAGCGGCTCGCCCGCCCGTTCGCGGGCATCGACTTCCACAACTCAAGACCTCACCCACCACATGTCATATAGCGGTCATGTGATCGAAAGGAACACAGAGTGCTCATTGCACAGCGTCCCACACTCACCGAGGAAAAGATCGTCGAGAACCGGAGCCGGTTCATCATCGAGCCTCTGGAGCCCGGCTTCGGATACACGATCGGCAACGCGCTGCGTCGCAGCCTGCTGTCGTCGATCCCCGGTGCCGCTGTCACCAGCGTCCGTCTCGACGGCGTGCTGCACGAGTTCAGCACGATCCCCGGTGTGAAGGAGGATGTCACCGAGATCATCCTCAACATCAAGCAGCTGGTCGTCTCCTCGGAGCGCGACGAGCCCATCACCGCGTACCTGCGCAAGACCGGTGCGGGCGAAGTGACCGCCGCTGACATCTCGGCTCCGGCCGGTGTCGAGGTGCACAACCCCGAGCTCGTCATCGCGACGCTCAACGACACCGCGAAGTTCGAGCTCGAGCTCACGATCGAGCGTGGCCGTGGCTACGTCTCGGCGACGCAGAACCGCAACGAGTACGCCGAGGCCGGTCAGATCCCGATCGACTCGATCTACTCGCCGGTCCTCAAGGTGAGCTACCGCGTCGACGCGACCCGTGCCGGGGAGCGCACCGACTTCGACAAGCTCGTCCTGGACGTCGAGACGAAGAACTCGATCAGCCCCCGCGACGCCGTCGCTTCGGCTGCCAAGACGCTCACCGAGCTGTTCGGTCTCGCTCGCGAGCTGAACGTCGAGGCCGAGGGCATCGAGATCGGCCCGGCGCCGGTGGAGGCTGTGAACTCCAGCGAGCTGTCGATGCCGATCGAGGACCTCGACCTGTCGGTCCGCTCGTACAACTGCCTGAAGCGTGAGGGCATCAACACCGTTTCCGAGCTCGTCGCCCTGTCGGAGACGCAGCTCATGAACATCCGCAATTTCGGCCAGAAGTCGGTCGACGAGGTGCGCGACAAGCTCATCTCGCTCGGTCTGTCGCTCAAGGATTCGGTGCCCGGTTTCGACGGCGCCCACTTCTACGGCGGCAGCGAAGACGAGTCCTTCTGATACCCGACCTTTCTGACCAGGAGTTAGACGATTATGCCCAAGCCCACTAAGGGTCCCCGCCTCGGAGGCGGCCCCGCCCACGAGCGCCTGCTGCTTGCCAACCTCGCCGCTGCGCTGTACACCCACAAGTCGATCAAGACGACCGAGACGAAGGCCAAGCGCCTGCGTCCGCTCGCCGAGCGTCTCATCACCTTCGCCAAGCGCGGAGACCTGCACGCACGCCGTCGCGTGCTCTCGGTCATCGGTGACAAGGAAGTCGTGCACACGCTCTTCACCGAGATCGCTCCGCTGGTCGCTGACCGCGAGGGTGGCTACACGCGCATCACCAAGGTCGGCAACCGCAAGGGCGACAACGCTCCCATGGCCGTGATCGAGCTCGTCCTCGAGCCCGTCACGCCGAAGGCGAAGTCGACCAAGAAGGCCGCTGCCGCCCCCCAGGCGGAGAAGCCGGCCGAGGAGGCTCCCGCCGAGGAGACCGCCGAGGTCGTCGAGGAGGCTCCCGCCGAGGAGGCTCCCGCCGCCGAAGACACCACCGAGGCGCCTGCCGCCGAGGAGAAGTCCGAGTAATCACTCGACTCGAGAGAAGCCCGTCACCTCTGAGGTGGCGGGCTTCTTCGCGTGTACGGCGGACGGCATGAAAGGATTCCGTCATGCGAACGGACGCCTGGCACTCGCGAGCGGCGGCGGGACGCTTCGTGCTCTCGTCGCCGGTGCAGACCTTCATCATCGTCGTCATCCTCGTCAACGCCGTGATCCTCGGGCTGGAGACCTCCCCGGCGGTGACGGAGTCGTTCGGCGGGCTGCTGCACGTGCTCGACCAGATCTGTCTCGGCATCTTCCTGATCGAGATCGCGCTCAAGCTGTACGCCGAACGCCTGGGGTTCTTCCGCAACGCGTGGAACGTGTTCGACTTCCTGGTGATCGGCGTGGCCCTGATCCCGGGCGCCGACGGCTTCGCGGTGCTGCGGGCGCTGCGGGTGCTGCGGGTGCTGCGTCTGATCTCGGTGATCCCTTCGCTGCGTCGTGTCGTCGACGCGCTCGTGCGTGCGGTGCCCGGCATCGTCTCCATCGCGGCGCTGCTGGTGATCGTGTTCTACGTCGGTGCGGTGATGTCGACGATGCTCTTCGGGGCGCGCTTCCCCGAGTACTTCGGTGACATGGGGGCGTCGCTCTTCTCGCTCTTCCAGATCATGACGCTCGACTCCTGGAGCGCGATCGCGCGGACGGTGAGCGCCGAGATCCCCTGGGCGCCGGCGTTCTTCGTGCCCTTCGTGCTGATCAGCGCGCTCACGGTCCTCAACCTGTTCATCGCGGTGATCGTCGACGCGATGCAGGGCCTCGACGAGGACCGCGTCCGCAACGGCGAGGCCCCCGTCCACGAGGTGACCGTCGGCGGTCACGGCGAGGCGGCGGTGCTCGCCGAACTGCGCGAGCTGCGCGCGCAGGTCGCGCACCTGACGCAGAGCCTCGAGTCCGGCGCACGCCCCGCGCGGGAGTAGGCTGGCGGACGGTGCGGCCACGTCCAGGGCCGCGTGAGAAGGAGAGACGTGAACGACGCGGCCACGAGACCGTTCCGCGGACCGCGGGCCTATACGACGTTCATCGGGATCGGCCTGCTCGCCGGCCTCCTCTCCGGACTCTTCGGGGTCGGCGGCGGCACGGTGATCGTCCCGCTGCTGGTGCTGTTCCTGCACTTCGATCAGCGCCTCGCGGCCGGTACCTCGCTCGCCGCGATCGTCCCCACCGCGGCCGTCGGTGTGATCTCGTACGCCGCCTCGGGGTCCGTCGCATGGGTCCCCGCCCTGATCCTCGCCGCGGGCGCCGTCGTCGGCGCCCAGATCGGCACCCGCCTGCTGCCGCGCATCTCGCAGACCGCCCTGCGCTGGGGCTTCGTGGGTTTCCTCCTCGTCGTGATCGTGAGCCTCTTCCTCGTGATCCCCTCGCGGGATGCGCCCTTCGATCTCACCTGGATCTCGGGCATCGCGCTCGTCGTCGTCGGCGTGGGCACCGGTGTGCTCGCGGGCCTCATCGGCGTGGGCGGGGGTGTGATCGTCGTTCCGGTGCTCATGCTCGCCTTCGGCACGAGCGACCTGGTCGCCAAGGGCACGTCGCTCCTCATGATGATCCCCACCGCGGTCTCCGGCACGTTCGGCAATCTCCGCAACCGCAACGTCGATCTGCTCGCCGCCGCGCTCATCGGCGTCGCCGCCTGCACCACGACCGCGCTCGGCGCCTGGCTCGCGACGCTGATCGATCCCGGCACGGGCAACATCCTCTTCGCGGCATATCTCGTCGTGATCGCGGTGCAGATGGCGCTCAAGGCGATCCGGGGCCGCAAGAAGAAGGACTGACCGCACCGGCGGGCGGGGCGGCTGTCGGCGACCCTCGATAGGATCGAGGGGTGCCAGTGAACCCAGAACTGGTCGGCCGGGAGTTCCCGCCGACGCCCCCGTACCTCGTCGGTCGTGAGAAGGTGCGCGAGTTCGCCCGCGCCGTCTTCGCCGATGCTCCGCAGCACACCGACGTCGAGGCGGCCCGCGCGGCCGGCTTCGCGGACGTGGTCGCGCCCCCGACGTTCCCGATGGTCATCCAGGACCTCACGCTCCAGCAGCTCCTGGGCGCCGAGGACTCGGGCATCGTGCTGGCGCGCACCATCCACGCCGAGCAGCGCTTCGCGTACACGCGGCCGATCGTCGCGGGTGACGAGCTCAGCGCGCAACTGCGGGTCACCGGCATCCGCATGATGGCCGGCAACGCGCTCATCACGAGCGAGGCCGAGATCACGGATGCCGCAGGTGCCCATGTCGTGACCGCGACCAGCGTGCTGCTGGTCGGAGAGGGGGAGTGATGGCGTACTCGATCGGAGACGTGATCGCCGAGCGCACCGTGCACCTGACGCGCGAGTCGCTCGTCCGTTACGCCGGGGCCTCCGGCGACTTCAACCCCATCCACTACCGCGACGACGTCGCCGCCTCCGTCGGGCTGCCCGGCGTGCTCGCGCACGGCATGCTCACGATGGGGATCGCCTCGTCGGTGGTCGTCGCGGCCCTCGACCCGCAGACCCGCATCCTCGACTACGGGGTGCGCTTCACCAAGCCCGTCGTCGTCGACCCTGAGCACGGTGCCGACGTGAACGTGCTGGCCACGATCGGCGCCGTCGATGAGGCGTCCGCGCGCGTCGACCTCAAGGTCACCTTCGGCGAGGCCACCGTGCTCGTCAAGGCGCAGCTGCGCATCGCGGTCTGATGGGCGACGCCGAGGTGCACGAGATCACGCCGATCCCGCTTTCCGCGCTCACCACCATCGCCACGGGCGGTGCGCCCGAGCGCATGCTCGACGCCACGACCGCCGAGGGGCTCGTCAGCGCGCTCCGCGAGACATGGTCGCGCGGCGACGAGTGGTTCGTGCTCGGCGGAGGGTCGAACCTCTTCGTCGGCGACGAGCAGTTCGAGGGCACCGTCATCCGGGTGCTCACCCGCGGCATCGACGAGCTGCCCTCGCCTCACGAGGGCCGTATCCGGCTGCGCGCCCAGGCGGGACACGGGTGGGACGAACTCGTCGCGTACGCGGTCGAACACGGCTACGCCGGGCTTGAGGCGATGAGCGGCATCCCCGGCACCGTCGGGGCCGCTCCCGTGCAGAACATCGGGGCGTACGGGCAGGAGATCCAGGAGACCCTGGTCGAGGTCGAGCTGATCGACGCGGCGACCGGCGAGATCTCGACGGTCCCCGCCTCTGAGCTGGGCCTCGGGTTCCGCACCTCGGTGCTCAAGCACCACTACGGCAGCGAGCCCGAGCGGCGGGCCGTGATCCTGTCGATCACGGTCGATCTGCTGGTCGCACGGGAGCGCATCGTGCGCGGTGAGCAGCTGCGCCGGGCGCTGACCCTCGGCGACGACGCCCCCGTGCCGCTGTCGTGGGTGCGCGAGCGCATCCTCGCCACGCGCGCCTCGAAGGGGATGCTGTGGGATCAGGTCGATCCCGACACGCACGGCGTCGGATCGTTCTTCCAGAACGCGATCGTCACCGAGACCGTCGCCCGCGCCCTCCCGCCGGAGTGTCCGCGCTGGCCGGTCTCACCCGACCTCGACACCGTCACCGTCATCCCGCTCGCGTCCTACGGAGGTCTGATCCCGGCACCGGCGCGTGAAGCGGCTGACGTCAAGGTGAGCGCCGCGTGGCTCATCGAGCAGGCCGGCATCCGCAAGGGGTTCAAGCTGCCGCGTTCGCGCGCCTCGGTGTCGACCAAGCACGCGCTCGCCCTCACGAACCGGGGCGGCGCGACCGCCGCGGAGGTCGCCGAGCTCGCGCGCTTCATCCAGAGCCGGGTGCACAGCGAGTTCGGTCTCGTGCTGCAGCCCGAGCCGGTTCTCGTCGGCGTCGAGCTCTAGGCCCGTCGTGCTCGACTGGCTGATCGCCGAGTGGCAGCAGGTGCTCGGTTTCGTGACCGGCGCGGTCTGCGTGCTCCTGGCGGGGCTCCGCAACGTGTGGACGTATCCGATCGGCATCGCCAACAACGTCGTGCTCTTCGTCGTCTTCCTCGGCGCGGGTGTCTACGCCGCCGCCGGCCTGCAGGCGGTCTACCTCGTGATGGGCGTGCACGGCTGGTGGCGGTGGACGCGGGGTGAGGAACAGAGTCGCACCTACATCGCGAGCACTCCGCGCCGGGCGGTGCCGTGGCTGGTGCTCGCGGGGATCGCCGGTGCTGCTGTGCTGGTGTGGGTGCTCACGTCGTTCACCGATTCGGAGGTGGCGGTCGCGGATGCGCTCACCACCTCGGCGAGCCTCGTCGCGCAGTACATGCTCAACCGCAAGTGGATCCAGAACTGGTTCGTCTGGATCGGCGTCGACGTCGTGATCATCGGCATCTCGATCGTCACCGGGCTGTGGGTCATCGCCGCGCTGTACCTGCTCTTCATCGGCCTGTGCGTGTTCGGCTTCACCTCGTGGCGCCGAGTGGCGGCCGACGAGCGGGAGCGCGAACGCGTCGAGGCGCCCGCGTGACGGCCGCCGCACCGCGCCGTGAGGGTCACGGGCTCGTGATCGGCAAGTTCTATCCGTTCCACAGCGGGCATTCGCACCTCATCCGCGAGGCCGAACGGCGCAGCGATCGCGTCACCGTGCAGGTGCTCGGAGCATCCGTCGAATCGATCCCGCTCGAGACGCGCGCCGACTGGATCCGTGAATCGCACCCCGGCGCTCGGGTCGTGGCGGCGATGGACGACGCCCCGGTGGACTTCGGATCGGATGCCGCGTGGCGCGAGCACCTCGCCGTGATCGAGTCGCTGCTCGACGGACCCGTCGACACCGTCTACTCGTGCGACGCGTACGGCGGAGAACTCGCGCAGCGCCTCGGTACGCACTGGGTGCGCATCGACGAGGGCCGACGGATCAACCCGGTGTCGGGCACGGCGATCCGCGCCGACCCCGCGGCGCTCTGGCACGAACTCGCGCCGGCCGTGCGGGCGTCGCTCACTCCCCGGGTCGTCGTTCTCGGCGCCGAGTCGACCGGGTCGACGACGCTCGCCGAGGCGCTGGCCGCGCACCTCGGCACGCTGTGGGTGCCCGAGTACGGGCGGGAGCACTCCGAGGTGCGCGAGGGCGGACTCGAGGCACCCTGGCGCAGCGACGAGTTCGACCTCATCGTCGACCGGCAGATCGCCCTCGAGGAGCGGGCGCTGCGCCGTGTGCCGCGGCCGGTGCTGGTGTGCGACACCGATGTGCTCGCGACCGCGCTCTGGCACGAGCGCTACGTCGGCACGGTCGCCGAGCGCCTGCACCGCGCCGCCGACGGCCACCGCCCCCTCCTCTACGTGCTCACGGGCGACGAGATCCCGTTCGAACAGGACGGCATGCGCGACGGCGAGCACATCCGCCACGACATGCAGCAGCGCTTCCGCGATGTCCTCGCCGCGCAGCCGGTGCCCTGGCTCGAGGTGCGCGGCGACGTGCCGGCGCGCGTGCAGGCCGCGGCATCCGCTCTCGAACCGCTGCTGGCCGCGCACCTGAGCTTCGCGATCCCGCTCGAGGCGCGCCCGATGGACGAGCAGCGCGCCCTGCAGCGCGCGGCTGCGCACAGCGCGGCTGCGCACAAGTCGGAAACGAACCGCGCGGACGCGCACGGTGCGGACGGTCGGACCGGAGAGGGCGACGGGAGGCCCTGAGCCGCCGCCCGTAGGATGATCGCATGTCCGATCGCTGGAGCCGCGTGTCCGCATCGCCCACCAACCCGGGAGCCGATCACGGCGTCGGGCAGATGACCGCCGAGGAGCTCTTCCGCCCGGCAGCGGCGGCGACCGCGGTGCCTCTCGACGAGAAGCTGCGCCAGGCGTACTACTGGATGGTCAACCGGGCCGTCATCTCCCCGTACTACGACATCGAGTTCTCGCACGGCGACCCGCTCTCGATCGCGCTCGGCGACGCCGATGCCAAGGTCTCGTTGCCCACTCAGGCATCCTTCTCGTCGAACGTGCTGCTGCCACTGCTCACGTTCGCGGTCGGCGGAAAGTGCCTCCTGATCGGCGGGCCGGGGCGCGGCAAGACGACGGTCGCCGTGCTCATGGGCGTGCTCGCCGGCACCGGGGCAGACGAGGTGCGGCGGGCCGTGCAGCAGGGGCAGCCGCAGCTCACGGTGAGCGACCTCGTGGGCATCCCGCTGCCGCGCGACCTCGTCGAGGCCGAGAAGCTCAGCGACATCCGCATCGCGTGGCGCGACTGGCTCGGCCTCCCGGTGAAGATCATCGACGAGTACAACCGCATCCCCACCAAGACGCAGTCGGCGCTGCTGACGATGGTCGCCGAGGGGTACGTCGAGAGCCACGACCAGATGCGACGCACCGCACCGCACGGCGGCGTCGAGAGCTGGTTCTTCACCGCGAACGACGATGCCGGCGGCGGCACGTTCCCGGTGATCCAGGCGCTCCGCGATCGCATGGACGTCACGGTGCAGGCCGCCGGCTTCAACAGCCGCTTCCTCGACGAGCTCATCACGCGGGTCGAGGCGGGGGAGAAGCCCGAGGAGCACGTGCCGGCGGAACTGCGCTTCGATGCGGCCGAACAGGAGCGGATGCGCGCCCTGATCCGCGCCGTGCCGATCCCCGACGGCGTGCGCCACCGCCTGCGGTTCTTCCTCAGCCACTTCGAGTTCGTGCAGCACGGCGGACGCCGTTTCGAGTACCGCACGAAAGACGTCGTGACGACCGCGGGCGGCAGCGTCGGCGAGGTCATCGAGGCGAACAGCGGCGCCGATCTCGAGGTCGACCTCGGCGCCCAGACGCGCAACGGCCTCTCGGTGCGCGCGCTGCAGACCCTCATCCTGTACGCGAAGGCGATGGCCTGGTTCCGAGGAGCGGATGCCGTCGAGCTCGCCGACATCGCCGCGATCCTGCCCTTCGTGCTGCGGGGAAAACTGCTGCCCAACGACACCCACCCGCGCTTCGACGTGGGTGCCGAGCGCGAACTCGCCACCGACACCGTGAGCTGGCTGAACGACCTGTTCGTGCAGTCGTGCCGCCAGTACGACATGCTCGGCCGCGATGCCGACGACCCGGTGACCGCCCTCCTTGGCGAACTCGACCGAGGACTCGACGGTGTGTCGGCTCTCGACGTCTCGCGCCGGATCACCGCGATCGAGGCGCAGCTGCGCCGCATCGCCGGCGTCGGCAAGCTCTACGGCCGCGACTTCGACGACGTGATCGCGCTCAAGTACCTGCACCAGCGCTACACCGCGTTCGCCCGCTGGCAGGAGACCCGCGGGTGATCCGCCGCCCGCTGCAGCTCGCGAATGCGCGGGACTCCTTCCCGCCCGCCTCGCCGCCCGACCTGACGGCCGGGGGACTCGACATCGCCGCCGCGATCGAGGGCGTGCGCCGCGCGCACGGCGAGGTGGGGCTGTTCGTCCGAGCGCTCGCGGCGGGACTCGCGGAGGATGCGGATGCGGCGGCCGATCGCGAGCGCGCCCTCGACCTCGTCGCGATCGCGGCGTGGCGGTCCGGCGCCCTGGCTCTGCGCGACGACGCCCTGACCCGGCTCGAACGCATCGAGCCGGCGGACGAGCGGCGGGCGGCCGCCGCGACCCTCGGGATCGGCATCGACCTGCTCGAAGCGTTCCTGCGTCGGCAGCGCACCGACCGGTTCTGGTGGCCCGGGCGTGCGGACGAGCGCGGTTACGTGCTCGCTACCGGAGGGTTCCGCGGCGTCGGCGGCGCGTGGATCCGTCCGCCGGACCGGGTCGTGCGCCTCGCGGATGCCGGAGCGTTCGCGATCCTCGTCGCGGGGGAGTGGTGGCGTCTCGACGCCGACGTGTGGGGCGCCCGGCTCACGGCATCCGTCGAGCCCGAAGCTGCGGCCTCCGACCCCGCGGCCTCCGCACCCGCAGACGACGGCGTGAGCGTCGTCATCGGGCCCGACACCCACCTCGCCTGGGTGCACGTGCGAGACGCCGCGTGAGGACGGGAAAGGTTCCCCGCGCAGCGGTCGACGAGACCGTGCGCGCGGCCTGGGAGCGCGCGCTCGCGCTGTGGGGTGTACGACTGAACGACCCGATCGTGCTGCCCGGTGCGCACGCGAAAGCCGGGGCGCCCGCCTGGTTCACCTTCCCGCCGTCCGTCTCGATCGACCCCGACTACCTCGCCGGCCGCGGCCTTGCCGACGAGCTCTGGAGCATGCTGGCGCACGAGGTCGGACACCACGTGCTCGCCCCGAGCACCCGGATCGACGGGCTGAAGGTGCGGCATCAGATGGCACGCGCGCTCGCCGCGGTCTCGACGCGCGCACCCGCGCCATCCGATATCGGCCTGCTCGCCAACCTCTGGAACGATCTGCTCGTCAACACCCGGGTCGCGCAGTTGCAGCGGGCCGAGGCGGATGCCGCGGGCGAGCCGGGGATCATCCGTCTCGGTCGTGTGCTGTACCCCGCACCCGCGGGCAGCGCCGATCGACTGTGGTGGGTGTACTGCCGCGCCTACGAGATCCTGTGGCGGCTGCCGGCCGGCACCCTCTGCGCGGTCGACGCCCCGCCCGCCCCGCCGCCCGCCGTCGCGCACGAACAGTTGCCGCCGCTCGACACGATCGCCGAGAGGCACCGCGAGAAGGAGCGCATCCTGCGCGAGCGCAAGGCCGAGAGCGCGCGCATCGCCGCCGAGCTCGCCGGCGCGCGAACGACGAATCCCGTCGTTGATGCCGCGCTGGTCGCCGATGCGGTGCGCACGTTCGGCGCCGACCCGGTGTCGGGTGCGGTGCGGTTCGGGGTGATCGCGGCGCCCTACATCGCCGAACGGCAGGATGCCGCGCGCGAGGTGCCCACCGTCGGCGGGGTCGGCTGCGCGGCCGACGAGAAGGGGCCGAGCGCCGAGGAACTCGGCCGCATCCTCGCGGATCAGCGTCTGCGCGGCGACCTCCCGGCGCATCCGGGGGCGGCGGAGGCGGTGGAGGCGGTGGAGCCTGACGACGACGCGTCGTCGCAGCCCGGACAGCGCCTCGACGTCGCCCGCACGCTGGGGCTCTACTCCGACCTGGATCAGGCCGAGGTGCTCGCGGCCTGGTACCGCACCGAGGCGGCGAGTTGGGTGCGCCCTTACACGCGGCGCGCGCCGGCGCAGCCCGCCGGAGGGCTCCCCGGGCCGCTCGAACTGTGGGAGACCGGAGACGCGATCGGCGACATCGACTGGGCTGCCACCCTGCGCGGCGGTCGGGTCATCCCCGGGGTGACCACGCGGCGCCGCTCGGAACTGGACGACGACCCGGTCGTGCGCGAGACGAGCATCGAGATCGACCTCTACATCGACTCGTCCGGGTCGATGCGCAACCCCCGCGCCGGGTCTCCGGCCGTGCTGGCCGGCACGATCCTCGCCCTGTCGGTGCTCCGCGGCGGCGGGCGCGTGCGCGTGACCAGTTTCTCCGCCGCCGGGCAGGTCGCGGGCATGGAACGCGCCAGCCGCGACCCCGCCGAGATCGTCGGCGCCCTCTGCGTGTTCTTCGGCGGCGGCACTTCGTTCCCGCTGGATCTCTACGACTCCCGCTACGCGGCTCTCCCGCGGGCGACCGAGGAGGTGCAGCGTCATGTCGTGGTGCTCTCCGACGACGGGCTCGTGTCGATGTTCGGCGTCGGGAACGAGCCCTTCGCGGGCGTCGCCCGGGCGGTGAGGGAGAAGCTCACCACGGGTACGCTCGTGCTCATGGACCGACTCCACCGCGTCTCCGACCTCGCCCGGCGCGACGGGTACGACGTGGTGTACCTGTCGAGCATGGACGATGCCCCCGCGGCCTGCGCCGCCCTCGCGGAGCGACTGCATGGCTGAGACGGAGCGGGCGGAGAACGAGCAGGCGTCGACGGAAGAGCTGCTCGCGGCCTGGAGCGAGCGGTCCGGCGGGGAGCAGGAGGCGTGGACGCGCGCCCGCCCGGGCCCCGCACTCGACGCGATCGCCGCCCGGCTCTCGGCGGTGCCGCAGATGTTCCTCGACGACCGCGTCTCCGTGCGCGCGCTCGCGGGTGACGTGCTCGGGATGGCGCCGGCCTGCGTGCGCTTCGCCGGCGATGAGCGCGTGCGCCGGGGAGCGGCGATCGCGCTCTGGATCGTCGCGAGTGAGGAGCTCGTCGCCCCGTTCTCCTCCCCGGTGGGAGGGGGCGCTGCTACCCTCGCGGTCGATGCGCTCGCACTGCGGCTCGCCCCCGTGTCCGACCCGCTGAGCTGGATCTCCGACGACGAGCGGCGCATCGAGGCGGCGCGAACGTTCCTGCTGTGGCGCGGATACCTGCCGGAGGGCGAAGACGCGCAGACCGCCTCGTCTCTGCTCGCCGCGGTCGACTCCCTCGCCCGTGACAAGGCGCTCGCGGACGCCTACGAGGGGCACCGGCATCGCGCCGAGATCGCCCGCAAGCTGCAGGAGGCGCGTCGCAAGGAGGCGGCGGCCCGGTACTCGAGTGAGTGACGCCGAGGGGGTCGGCGTTTCCGACGACCCCGACGCCATCGATCCGCTCGCACTCGCCGAGTACGCACCCGGGGCGGCAGCGGTGCTCACGGATGCCGAGCGCTGGCCGACCCTCGACGATGCGGGGGCCGCCCGCCTCACCCGGTGGCGACGGCATCCCGACGCCCCGCAGTGGACGCACGCGACGGGTGACCGGCTGAGCGCCGCGCAGGTCGAGCGGGTACGGCATCCGCTCCCGACGGATGGATGGCTCGCCGATCATCTGGCCGCGGTTCGCCGCACGCTGCGGCATCGGGCGATGCCCGCGGATGCCGCGCTCGCCGACTACCCGACCACCCGTCGCAGCGACCTCGTCGCCGACCTCGGTGCGCACGTGCCGCTCGATGCCGACCTCGGACGGATGCTGCACGGTACGAGCTCGGGGTCGACCGGTGCCGCCCTGCTGATCCCTGACGACGTCGAGGAGGTCGCACGCGGGTTCCACCTGCTGCGCGCGCTGGCCGCGCAGCAGGGCGCGACCGTCAGCGATGACGGTGAGCGGATGGCGCTCGCGAACCTCGTCTTCCAACGCCAGGCGTTCACCTACGTCTCGGTGATCAGCAGCTTCGCGCACCGCGCGATGGCCCGCCTCAACCTGCACGTGTCGGCGTGGCCGGATGCCGCCGCCCGACGACGGTTCCTCGCCGACGCCGACCCGCAGATCCTCAGCGGGCACCCGACCAGCCTCGCCGAGCTCGTCGATGCGGGGCTCGACGGGGTGCTGCATCCCTCGGTGATCTTCTCGGGGGCGATGGCGCTCTCGGCCCCGCTGCGCGCGCGGCTCGAGCACGCGTTCGGGCGCCCCGTGATCGACGTCTACGGGCTGCACGAGACCCGGCCGATCGCCGCGCGCGCCGACGACGGCCCGTTCCGGGTGCTCGATCGTCGGGTCCTCGTCGAGGCGCTCGATCCTCGCCGCGACGTCGCGGTGCCCGACGGAGAGGTCGGCGAGATCACGGTGACCGCGGGGGAGAACCCGCTGCTGCCCCTGGTGCGCTACCGCACCGGCGACTACGGGCGGCTCGTGCGGTCGGTCGACGGCGCGGTGGGGATCGCCGACCTCGAGGGGCGGGAGAACACCCGCTTCCGCGCGGGCGACGGGTCGCTCGTCGCCAGCGTCGACCTCACCCAGCACCTGCAGGCGCACGGCGCCGAGGGGTGGTCGGTCGTGCAGGGCGACGACGGGGTCGTGCACGCGACGATCGCCGGGGGAGACGCCGCGGCGATCGAGGCGGCGCTCGTCGCGCTGCTGGCGGTGCGGGTCGAGGTCACCGCCGTGGCGCGGGTGATCGACCTCGGCGAGGGCAAGCCGCGACGCTACCGCAGTACACTCGCGGGATGAGCGGACTCATCCCCTACCTCCTCTTCCCCGGCAACGCCGCGGAGGCCTTCGCTCACTACCAGGGCATCTTCGGTGGCGAGCTGCAGCTCTTCGACTACGCCGAGCTCGGTCGCCACGACGGTCCCGCCGATGCGATCGGGCACGGCATGCTGCGCGGGGTCGTCGAGCTCGCCGGGGCGGATGCCGGGGCCGACGACGACGCGGTGCAGATGGGCGGGATGTTCTTCTCGCTGCTGGGAACGGCGGATGCCGACACCCTCACGCGCTGGTTCGACGCGCTCGCCGCAGAAGGTCGGGTCATCTCGCCCTTGACCACCCGCCCGTGGGGCGACGTCGACGGGTCGCTCGTGGATCGCTACGGCATCCGCTGGTTGATCGGGTACCACCCGGAGGAGTGAGGCTCCTCCGGGTGACACCCGGATGCCTCAGGAGGCGAACAGGCGCTGCAGGCGCTGAATGCCTTCGAGCAGCGCGTCGTCGCCGAGCGCGTACGACAGGCGCAGGTAGCCGCTCGGGCCGAAGGCCTCGCCCGGGACGACCGCGACCTCGGCCTGCTCGAGGATGAGGTCGGCGAGCTCGAGTGACGTGGTCGGCGTGACGCCGCCCCAGGTGCGGCCGAGGAGCCCCTGCACATCGGGGTACACGTAGAAGGCGCCGAGGGGGTTCGGCACGACGACGCCGTTGATCTTCGAGAGCTCCGAGACGATGAGCCGGCGACGGCGGTCGAAGGCTTCGCGCATCTGCCCGGCCTCGGTCTGCGGTCCGTTGAGTGCGGCGATCGCGGCCTTCTGGGCGACGTTGTTGACGTTGCTCGTCAGGTGCGACTGCAGGTTGCCGGCGATCTTGATCGCGTCGGCCGGGCCGACCATCCAGCCCACGCGCCAGCCCGTCATGGCGTAGGTCTTCGCGACGCCGTTGACGAGGATCGTCTGGCCGGCGACCTCGGGGACCGCCTCGACGATCGAGACCGCCGCGGTTCCCTCGTACGTGAGGTTCTGGTAGATCTCGTCGCTGATCACCCAGATGCCGTGCTCGAGGGCCCACTCGCCGATCGCCTTCGTCTCCTCGGCGGTGTACACCGACCCGGTGGGGTTCGACGGCGACACGAAGACGAGCGCGGTCGTGCGCGGGGTGCGGGCGGCCTCGAGCTGCGCGACCGTGACCTTGTAGTCCTGGTCGGCACCCGCGAACACCTCGACGGGCGTGCCGTCGGCGAGACGGATCGCCTCGGGGTACGTGGTCCAGTACGGCGCCGGCAGCAGCACCTCGTCGCCGGGGTTCACCACGGTCTGAAACGCCTGGTAGACCGACTGCTTGCCGCCGTTGGTCACGAGCACCTGGCTCGGCGAGACCTCGAGACCCGAGTCGCGCAGCGTCTTCGCGGCGATCGCCTCGCGCAGCGCCGGGAGGCCGGCGGCGGGCGTGTAGCGGTAGCTCGCGGGGTCGGCCAGGGCCTCGGCCGCGGCATCCACGATGAACTGCGGCGTCGCGAAGTCGGGCTCGCCGGCGGCATACGAGATGACGGGCTTGCCCTCCGCCTTCAGCGCCTTGGCCTTCGCGTCGACCTTGAGGGTCGCGGACTCGGCGATCGCGGACAGTTTGCGGGAGAGAGGAGCGCGTTCGGTCACGATTACGAGCGTACTCGGGGGCGCGGGCGTTGTGCGGGCCGCGACGCGAGCAAGATCGTGCGTTCTTGCCACGGGGGAACCCGGCGAGAGGTCGCAACACGCCCCGTCGAGGCGTGCGCGGAGGGCGTGTCGTGACCCCTCACGAGAGTGGAGGAGGCTCAGAGGCCGTGCGCGCGGGCGACCGCGTCGAGGGCGATGCGCCCGCCCTGCACGTTCAGGCCCTTCGCGAGCGACGCATCGTCCGCGGATGCCTGCGCCCAGCCCTTCCCGGCGATCGCCGAGACGTAGGGGAGGGTCGCGTTCGTGAGCGCGCGGGTCGCGGTCTCGGGAACGGCGCCGGGCATGTTGGCGACGCAGTAGTAGATCGAGTCGTGCACCGCGAAGGTGGGGTCGTCGTGGGTCGTGGGTCGCGAACCCTCGAAGCATCCGCCCTGGTCGATCGCGATGTCGACGAGCACCGAACCGGCTTTCATACCGGCCACCATGTCGTCGGTCACGAGCTTGGGAGCGGCCGCGCCCGGGATGAGCACCGAACCGATCACGAGGTCGGCGGTCGCGAGCTCCTCGGCGATGTCGTAGCGGCTCGACGCGCGGGTCTGGAGCGCGCCGCCGTAGCGGTGCTCGAGGTCGCGCAGGCGCGGCAGCGAGATGTCGAAGACCGTGACCTGCGAGCCCAGGCCCAGGGCGTTCGCTGCGGCGTGCTCGCCCGCGACGCCGCCGCCGATCACGACCGTCTTGGCGCGCGGGGTGCCCGCGATGCCGCCGAGCAGAAGTCCGCGGCCACCGTTCGAGCGCAGCAGGGAGTACGAGCCCATCGTCACCGACAGGCGGCCGGCGATCTCACTCATCGGCACCAGCAGCGGCAGGCTGCGGTCGGGCAGCTGCACGGTCTCGTAGGCGACGGCGGTGGTGCCGGCGGCGACGAGCGCCTCGGTCAACGGGCGGTCGGCTGCGAGGTGCAGGTACGTGAAGAGGGTGAGGTCGGGGCGCAGGAAGCCGTACTCCTGCGCGATCGGCTCCTTGACCTTGAGGAGAAGGTCGGCCTCGCCCCAGGCCTCGGCGGCGGTGTCGACGATCTCGGCGCCGACGGCGCGGTAGGCGTCGTCATCGATGCGCGACCCGAGTCCGGCGCCGGACTGCACGAGCACGCGGTGTCCCTCGTGGACGAGACGGTCCGCGCCCGCGGGGGTGAGCGCGACGCGGTTCTCGTTGTTCTTGACCTCGGTCGGCACGCCGATCTTCATCGATACTCCACAGCTCAGGGGCGGTTGTTGCAGAACAGGATCGCAGAAACATCGGCAGGACAACAGATTCCACGAAGATCATTCGCGAATCGTCCGAATCCTGAATAATGATTCGCATGGAGACCTCTACGACCCCGGATCGACCGAACACTCTTCGGGCTCCCGCGCTCGATCCGGTCGACCAGCGCATCGTCGCGCTGCTCGCGGAGGACGGCCGCATGACCAACGCCGAGCTCGCCGGCACGCTCGGCGTCGCCCCGTCGACGGCGCACGCGCGGTTGCGCTCGCTGATCGAGCGCGGCGTGATCACGGGGTTCCACGCGAGCGTGGACGAGCGGATGCTGGGCGCCGGCCTCCAGGCCATCATCGGCGTGAGCCTGCGCCCGAGCGCCCGCCGCGAGAGCATCGTCGAGTTCGCCGACCGGGTGCGCGCGCTGCCGCAGGTGATCCAGGTGTTCTTCCTGGGCGGTGACGACGACTTCCTGCTGCACATCGCGGTGGCGGACTCCTCGGAGATGCGCGAGTTCGTGCTGGAGCACCTCTCGGCCCAGAGCAGCGTCGCCTCGACGCGCACGAGCATCGTGTTCGACTACCACCGCAACTCGGTCGCCGCGTCGTTCACCTGATCCGCGGCGCGAGCTTTCGCGTCAGGCGCCGAAGGCGCTGGGCAGGGCGCAGTAGTCCGCGAAGCGGCGGGTCGGGGCATCCGGGTCGGTGACGTCGACGATGACGGATGCCGCGGTGTGCGGCTGTTCGTCGCCCGCGAGCTGCCAGATCATGAAGTTCCAGAGGCCGCGGGCGCTCGCGCTCACGAGCGAGGCCGGGCCCGAGACGACGAGCACGCGGTCGCTGCGGTCGGTGCGGAACGGCGCGATCACCTCGGTGCGCAGCGCCTCCTCGTCGCCGGCAGGGGAGTGCGCCCGCTCGACGCGCTGTCCCGCCGCGGTCAGCGCCGCGGCGAGATCATCGGCCGCGCGGCGCGAGCGCTCGGCATCCGCCCCCGCCACCGCGAGCAGGCGCCCGCCGTTCGGGTACAGGTGCAGGAACTCGCTCGCGATGTCGCCCCAGAACTCGGTCATGTCTTCAGGCTACGCCCGAGAGCGGATGCCGCGGCCGGTTCAGCCGCGGCATCCGCTCTTCCTCACGGTCAGGACGTCAGTCGAGGTACCGGGCGTAGGCGCCCAGCGTCAGGAAGGTGGGGAACTCCTCGCGCAGCGCGACCTCGCGGAAGATCTCCGCGGCGTCGTCGAACCGGTCGTCGGCACTGCGGGTCGCCTCGCGGAGCACGGCGGAGATGAGCTCCTCGACGTACTCGGCGGTGATCGCCGTGCCGTCCTCCGTGGTGCGGTCCTGGTGGATCCACTGCCACACCTGCGAGCGGCTGATCTCGGCGGTCGCGGCATCCTCCATGAGGTTGTCGATCGCCACCGCGCCCAGTCCCCGCAGCCAGGCCTCGAGGTAGCGGATCGCGACCGACACGTTGTCGCGCACGCCCTTCGACGTGATCGGTCGGCCGATGTGCAGGTCGATCAGATCGGATGCCTGCACATGCACGTCGTCGCGCTGCCGGTCGACCTGGTTGGGCCGGTCGCCGAGCACCGCGTCGAACTCGGCCTGCGCGGTCGGGATGAGATCCGGGTGCGCCACCCAGGTGCCGTCGAAGCCGTCGCCGGCCTCGCGCTTCTTGTCGGCCGCGACCTTCTCGATCGCGCGCGCCGTGGCCTCGGGGTCGCGGCGGTTGGGGATCGAGGCGCTCATGCCGCCGATCGCGAATGCTCCGCGCTTGTGGCACGTCTGCACGAGCAGCTCGGTGTACGCCCGCATGAACGGCACCGTCATCGTGACCTCGCTGCGGTCGGGCAGCACGAAGCGGGCGCCGCGACCCCGGTAGTTCTTGATGATCGAGAAGATGTAGTCCCAGCGTCCGGCGTTGAGGCCCGCGCAGTGGTCGCGCAGCTCGTAGAGGATCTCGTCCATCTCGAACGCCGCCGGCAGGGTCTCGATCAGCACCGTGGCGCGGATCGTGCCGTGGGGGAGACCGATGTACTCCTCGCTGAACGAGAACACGTCGTCCCACAGCTTCGCCTCGTCGCTCGACTCGAGCTTCGCGATGTAGAAGTACGGGCCGCGCCCCGCCTCGATCAGCGCCTGCGCGTTGTGCAGGAAGTAGAGGCCGAAGTCGACCAGCGATCCGGATGCCGCGGTGCGGCGCCCCGCGCGGTCGATGAAGGCGATGTGCTTCTCGGGCAGGTGCCAGCCGCGCGGACGCATCACGATGGTCGGCGTGCGCTCGGCGGTGACGCGGTACTCCTTGCCCTCGGGGGACGTGAACGACAGCTCGCCGCGGATCGCATCGCGAAGCGACAGCTGGCCCTCGACGACGTTCTTCCAGGTGGGGCTCGTGGCATCCTCCTGGTCGGCGAGCCAGACCCGCGCGCCCGAGTTGAGGGCGTTGATCGTCATCTTCGGATCGGTCGGTCCGGTGATCTCGACGCGACGGTCCTCGAGGCCGGGTCCGGCACCGGCGACGCGCCACGAGGCGTCGTCGCGGATGTGCGCCGTGTCGGCCCGGAAGTGCGGGTCGTGCCCGTTGCCGATCTCGAAGCGGCGGCGCATGCGGTCGGCCAGCCGGTCGTGGCGACGCGATGCGAACCGGTGGTGCAGTTCGGTGAGGAACGCGATCGCCGCGGGCGTGAGGATCTCGTCGTAGCGGTCGTGCAGCGTACCGGTGATCTCGATCGCCGGACCCTGCAGGGTCGGGGTGGGGGGTGTGATGGTCATGATGGGTCCTTGTCTCGTGGGGGTGCTTCGACAGGCTCAGCAACCCGGTGAAGAGGGAGGGTCAGTGGAACTGCGCGGTCTCGGTGGAGCCGGCGAGGGCGAGAGTGGCGCTGTCGGGGTTGAGCGCCGTGGAGATCACGTCGAAGTAGCCGGTGCCCGCCTCGCGCTGGTGCTTGGTGGCGGTGTAGCCGTCGGCCTCGGCGGCGAACTCGGCCTCCTGCAGCTCGACGTACGCGCTCATGGCGCGATCGGCGTAGCCGCGGGCGAGGTCGAACATGGAGTAGTTCAGGGCGTGGAAGCCGGCCAGCGTGATGAACTGGAACTTGTAGCCGAGGTCGGCCAGCTCCTGCTGGAACGTCGCGATCTCGGCATCCGACAGGTGGCGCTTCCAGTTGAAGCTGGGTGAGCAGTTGTAGGCGAGCAGCTTGCCCGGGAACTCGGCGTGGACCGCCGCGGCGAAGGCGCGCGCCAGCTCGATGTCGGGCTCGCCCGTCTCGACCCAGAGCAGGTCGGCGTAGGGGGCGAAGGCCAGGCCGCGGCTGATGACCGCGTCGATGCCCGGCGTCACGCGGTAGAAGCCCTCGGGCGTGCGCTCGCCGGTGGTGAACGCCTGGTCGCGCTCGTCGACGTCGCTGGTGAGCAGGTCGGCGGCGAGGGCATCCGTCCGGGCGATGATGACGGTCGGGACGCCCGCGACGTCGGCCGCGAGCCGTGCCGCGTTCAGCGTGCGGATGTGCTGCTGGGTGGGCACGAGCACCTTGCCGCCGAGGTGGCCGCACTTCTTCTCGCTGGCGAGCTGGTCCTCCCAGTGGATCGCGGCGGCGCCGGCCTGGATCAGCGACTGAGCGAGTTCGTAGGCGTTGAGCGGTCCGCCGAATCCGGCCTCGGCGTCGGCGACGATCGGGGCGAGCCAGTCCTGCGTGATCTCTCCTTCGCCCGCCGCGGCCTCGGCGTGCTCGAGCTGGTCCTGACGCAGCAGCGCGTTGTTGATGCGGCGCACGACGGCCGGCACCGAGTTCGCCGGGTACAGCGACTGGTCGGGGTAGGTCTGGCCCGCGAGGTTGCCGTCGGCGGCGACCTGCCAGCCCGAGAGGTAGATCGCCTTGAGCCCGGCGCGCACCTGCTGCACGGCCTGGCCGCCGGTGTAGGCCCCGAGTGCGCGGATGTAGTCCTCGGTGTGGAGCAGGTTCCAGAGGTTCTCGGCGCCGCGGTGGGCGAGCGTCGACTCCTCGCGGATGGACCCTCGGATGCGGATGACGTCGGCGGCGGTGTAGGTGCGCTCGACGCCGTCCCAGCGGGGATCGGTGTCCCAGATCTCCTGGAGCTCGGCGGCGGTCTGGACCTGGTCGCCGGCTCGCAGACCTGCGGGGCGGGGTGCGTGCGTCGTCATGGTGTCTCCTTCGGTCGATCCGGCGGCGGTGCCGGGTGGCGTGTGATCCACTGTGGGTGAAGAACGGATGCTTCGATGAAGGGTTTCCCTGTGAAGATCGGTCGAAATTCTGTTTCTGTGACAGAATCGCCGTCATGGACCCTTCGACAGGCTCAGGGACCCCGGCGGGAACCGCAGAAGAGACCGACGCCCTCACGATCGGACGGCGTATCCGCCGTCTGCGCACCGCGCGGGGGATGACCCTCGACGACCTCGCCTCCGCGGTGGATCGTGCGCCGAGTCAGCTGTCGATGATCGAGACGGGCAAGCGCGAGGCGAAGCTGTCGCAGCTCCAGGCGATCGCGCGCGCCCTCGGGGTGACGCTCGACGCTCTGCTCGAGGGCGAGCCGCTCGACGAGCGCAGTGCGATCGAGATCGCGCTCGAACGCGCGATGAAGGGGCAGACGTTCCAGGCGCTCGGCATCGAGCCCTTCCGTATCGCGAAGTCGATGCCGACCGAGGCGCTCACCGCCGTGCTCGCGCTGCACGGCGAGATCGACCGACTCCGCGACGAGCGGGCGGCGACGCCGGAAGAGGCCCGGCGGGCGAACGTCGAGCTGCGTCACCTCATGCGCCGTCAGGACAACCACTTCGCCGACCTCGAGCAGAAGGCCGCCGAGATCCTCGACGCGGTCGGCCACCCGGGCGGCCCTCTCACTCAGCGCACGGCATCCGAGATCGCCGCCTATCTCGGCTTCACCCTGCATTACGCGCCTGATCTGCCGCAGACCACCCGCAGCGTCGCCGATCTCGCGCACGGGCGCCTGTACCTGTCGAGCAGCGTGCCGGCCAAGGGCGACGCCCGCACCGCGGTGCTGCAGGCGCTGTCGAGCCGCATCCTCGGGCACTCCGAGCCGCGCAGCTACGCCGAGTTCCTGCGCCAGCGGGTCGAGACCAACTACCTCACCGGTGCGCTGCTGATCCCCGAGGCGCACGTCGTCCCTGCGCTCCGCGACGCGAAGGCGCGACGGGCGATCTCGATCGAAGATCTGCGCGACACCTACTCCGTCTCGTACGAGACGGCCGCGCACCGCTTCACGAATCTCGCGACGCGGCACCTCGGCATCCCCGTGCACTTCCTCAAGGTGCACGAGTCGGGCACGATCACGAAGGCGTACGAGAACGACGACGTGAACTTCCCCGCCGACCGTCTCGGTGCGATCGAGGGCCAGATGTGCTGCCGCAGGTGGACCAGCCGGGTGGTGTTCGACGAGGACGACCGCTTCAATCCCTATTACCAGTACACCGACACCGGCAACGGCACCTACTGGTGCACGGCCAGGGTCGAGGCGTCGAGCGAGGGGCTGCACTCGGTGAGCGTGGGGGTGCGCTTCGACGACACCAAGTGGTTCGTCGGACGCGACACTCCCCACCGCGGAGTCTCGAAGCATTCGGTCGAGGTGTGCTGCCGCCGAGCCCCGGCCGACCTCGAGGAGCGCTGGCGCGACAACTCCTGGCCGAACGTGAAGACCCCGCGCACGCTGCTCGCGACGCTTCCGACCGGATCGTTCCCGGGCGTCGACACGACCGACGTGTACGAATTCCTCGAGGCGCACGCGCCGGAGTGAGGGTGCTCGTTAGGCTCATCGGACTCGGCGCGATGACGACGCCGGGGGTGAGGAGAGGAGCGACACGATGACCAGCGACATCTTTCCCGGGCCCGTCGGCGCGCCGCCGGGGGCCGCCTCCGCCACCCTGAGCTTCGGTCCGCTGACCGCCGCTCCGGGGCCGGTGCGGTTCGTCGAGGGCTTCGAATCCTTCGCAGACCTCGTCGAACGCGAAGGAGCCGTTCCGACGGAGCTGGCGGAGGACTTCCCGGCGCTGTGGAGGTTCATCGCCGAGCATCCGATCATCGCGGATTCGGCCGCCCTGGCGGAGT
Organism: Microbacterium galbinum; assembly: GCF_023101185.1. Classification (GTDB taxonomy): domain Bacteria; phylum Actinomycetota; class Actinomycetes; order Actinomycetales; family Microbacteriaceae; genus Microbacterium; species Microbacterium galbinum. Next base: position 519,769 of record NZ_CP078077.1, on the reverse strand, counting down.
CCGCGGCGCGCTTCCTCGGCAACGCGATCGCCGTCCTGCATCCCGCTGCCACGTGGCGTGCGACGCCCGACCTCGAGGTCGGCACGAACACGCGCTCGATCCCGGTGGCGGGTCTCCTGCAGGGGATCCTCACGCACCCCGAGCGGCTCGACGACTTCCGGGAGATGCTCGCCTCCTGGGAGCAGGACGATCTCGACGACCAGGAGATGCAGGCCCTCACCCGCGACGTGCCGGAGCCGGCGCTGGTCGTCCCGCCGGTCGAGTACCGTCGTCCGACTCTTCCGACGCGCGAGTACGCCGACGACGAAGGGCGCATCATCCGGTACGGGAGCCGGTGGGCGGGCGGCGCTCCGCCCGAGGACGCGTACTCGCGGGAGTCGCATCCGGAGCGCTTCGAACCGCTTCGCCTCGTCGTCGATGCCCTCGTCGACCACCTCCGCAGCGGGTACGAGACCGAGGTTCGCGAGGAGGGAGGGCCCGAGGGCGCCCGCCGCATCGTGCTGGAACCGCCCACGGGTGCTCCGATCACGCTCACGGCGAGCGGGCCGGGCGTCCAGGTGGAGGCCGGTGCGCTCTTCCGGGCGATCATCCCCTCCTGCACGTGCGATGCGTGCGACGAGACCGCCGAATCCGCGGCGGATGAGCTCGAGAGGACGCTTCTTGCGATCGCTGCGGGCGGACTCCGCGAGCGGTTCCCCGTCGGACGCCGCGCCTGGCAGCTCACGCAGCTGGTCTCCCTCGGCGGAGAGGGGCGATCGAGCAGCTCGGGGGCGGCTCCGGAACTGCCCGAAGAGGTGCGCGAGCAGAAAGCCGCGGTGCTGCGCGATCTCGACGACGGCTGGTGGCCCGCCTGGCCGCTCCGGACGGTGCCGTCCGCGTAGCGCGTTCGCGGGTCGACCCGCGTTCGCTGCGACGGGAACGTGCTCTCCGCGCCTCAGTCGCGCGCCGTCTCCAGCAGGGCCCACAGCTCGGCGCGCGCCGGGAACGACGACAGGTCGATGTCGAGCAGCGTGCCCGCCTGGGCGATGCGCGAGCGGAGGGTGTGGCGGTGCACCCCCAGGGCGGTCGCGGCCTGTTCGGCGCGTGCGTCGTTCTCGAGCCACACCCGCAGCGACTGCTCCAGCCCCGACCCGGTGCCGGTGTCGTGGGCGCGCAGCGGTGCGAGGCGCGACTCGGCGACCAGGCGCGCCTCGTCGGTGGCCAGCGCCGACAGGATGCTCGAGCCGACGGCGTCCGCGAATCGGGCGGCGCCCGGCGTGCTCCGCTGGCGCAGAGCGGTGAGGGCCTGGGCGTGCGAGCGGGAGAACGCGGCGTAGGAGTCGGGTTCGGAGACGCCGATGCGGATGCCGAAACGCGCCGCCAGCTCGTCGAGGAGCGCGTCGTCGTCGGCCGCGACGCACATCGTCACTCCGTCGTCCGACTCGGCCAGGAACGACGCCACGCCGTGCTCGGTGCGCTGACGCTCCCACCAGTCCACGAGGGCGGTGGCCGGGGCATCGCCGGAGACGGCGACGACGATCGGTGCGATGGGAAGCGCCCCGAGCACGCGCCGCGCGATCGACGGATCGTCGGTGAGCAGAGAGCGCAGCAGCTGGGAGTGCAGGCGTCGCCGGCTGCGCGCCTGCTGCTCGCTCTGCTCGAGGGCCAGCCCCGACATCGCGATCACCGAGGTGACGACGGCACGGGCCTCGGCGTCGAGCGCGTCGATCTCGAGGGCGATCACTCCGCGCAGGTGCCCCCCACGGCCGACGGTCGAGAGGAGGAAGGTGCGCCCGTCGAGCGTGAGCGAATGCCCGGCCTCGAGCCCGCGGGCGAGCACCTCGGCGACGCGCTCGCCCAGGGCGTCGAGCAGCTCGCGGTCGACCGCATCGCGCGCGGGGGAGTGCAGCAGGGCGCCCGCGGCGTCGAACATCCCGGCCCACACGCCGAGCCGACGGCTGAGCTCGGTGATGATCGCATCGAGTCCTCGGGGGCGGAGGGCGGCCAGTGCGAGCCCACGCTGTGCGTCGAGCGCCCAGGAGCGTCGAGCGTAGGCCTGCGCGGCGATGGCTTCGGAGTGGGCGCGGGCGATGGCGATGAAGGGGGTGCGATAGGGCACTTCGAAGAGCGGGATGCCGTGCAGGGCGCAGGCGTCGACCAGGGCCTCGGGGATGCCGGAGCGGTGCACCTCCGTGCCGAACCCGAGTCCGAGTACGCCGCGGTCGGCGAGTCGGGCGACGTACGCGCCGATGTCGGATGCCGAGTCTCTTTCGGATGCCGCGTCGAACTGCGTGCCGGTGGTGAGGAGGGCGAGGTCGTCGGAGAGGAACGGGGTGGGGTCGGCGAGGTCCGAACTGTGCACCCAGCGCAACGGCCTCTCGAGGGCGCCGACCGGGAGTGCGGCCGGTTGCGACACCAGACGGAGGTCGAGATCGCGGCGCCGGAGGAGGGCCTGCAGAGTGGGCTGATCGGCCATGCGCCGCCTCTCTTGTACGTCTCGGCGAAGTCTCGTCCTCGATTGTACAGTCGGGCGAATGCGCGATGTCGGTGCCCGGTCGTACGCTCGCGACATGGCACTCCTCGACACCGCATCCCCCGTCGTCCCTCTCGGAGGACCCGAGCTCCCCCAGGAGCGTCGCCTGGTCACCGACCTGCCCGGCCCGCGCTCGGCCGAGCTGCTGGCCCGCAAGGCGGATGCCGTGGCCGCGGGTGTCGGTCACACGGTTCCCGTTGCGGCGGTCGCCGCGGGTGGCGGCGTGGTCGTCGACGCCGACGGCAACTCGCTCATCGACCTCGGCTCCGGCATCGCCGTGACCTCGGTCGGCAACGCGCACCCGAAGGTCGCCGCCGCCGTCGCCGCGCAGGCCGCGCAGTTCACGCACACCTGCTTCATGATCTCGCCCTACGAGTCGTACGTCGGCGTCGCCGAGGCGCTCAACCGCATCACGCCCGGCGACTTCGTCAAGAAGAGCGCCCTGTTCAACTCGGGAGCCGAGGCGGTCGAGAACGCGATCAAGATCGCCCGCAAGCACACGGGTCGTCAGGCCGTCGTCGCCTTCGACCACGGCTACCACGGCCGCACCAACCTCACGATGGCGCTCACCGCCAAGTCGATGCCCTACAAGAGCGGTTTCGGCCCGTTCGCGCCCGAGGTCTACCGGGCACCGATGTCGTACCCGTTCCGCGACGGTCTCGAGGGTGGGGAGGCCGCAGCCCGCGTCATCCTGCAGCTCGAGAAGCAGATCGGCGCCGACAACCTCGCCGCCGTCATCATCGAGCCCATCCAGGGCGAGGGCGGTTTCATCGTGCCCGCCGAGGGCTTCCTCCCCGCGATCGCCGAGTGGTGCCGTGCGAACGGCGTCGTCTTCATCGCCGACGAGGTGCAGACCGGTTTCGCCCGCACGGGGCACATGTTCGCGAGCGAGATCTTCGGCATCGAGCCCGACCTGATCACGACCGCCAAGGGCATCGCCGGTGGTCTGCCGCTCGCCGCCGTCACCGGCCGCGCCGAGATCATGGACGCCTCGCACGCCGGTGGACTCGGCGGCACCTACGGCGGCAACCCGATCGCCTGCGCCGCGGCCCTCGCCTCGATCGACGTGTTCGAGAACGACGGAGTGATCGAGCGCGCACGCGAGATCGGCGAGATCCTCACCGCGCGTCTGCTCGACATCCAGAAGAGCGACGCCCGCATCGGCGACGTGCGCGGACACGGCGCGATGATCGCCGCCGAGTTCGTCGACCCCGAGACGAAGGCGCCGGATGCCGCGCTCACGGCCGCGGTCGCGAAGGCCGCCATCGCTCAGGGCGTGATCGTGCTCACGTGCGGCACCTACGGCAACGTCATCCGCTTCCTCCCGCCGCTCTCGATCGGCGACGAGCTGCTGAACGAGGGCCTCGACATCGTGGCGGCGGCGCTCGCCGCGGCGTAGCCGACGGGCGCGCTCGCGCCACCCGGAAAACGTCCGGCCGCGACCCTGATCGGGGGATTGGGGGTCGCGGCCGGCACTCTTCACCACAGATCCACCCCGACAGATTCACCCGACAGTTTCATCCGACGAAGGAGTTGCAATGGCTGAGATCACGCGAGACGTCCTCATCATCGGCGCCGGCGCCGCCGGCCTCACGGCGGCGAACGACCTGCGCAAGGCGGGACTGTCGGTCGCCGTCCTCGAGGCGCGCGACCGCGTCGGCGGGCGTCTGTGGACCGATGTCATCGACGGTGCCATGCTCGAGATCGGCGGCCAGTGGGTCTCACCCGACCAGCAGGCTCTCATCGACACGATCGATGAGCTCGGCCTCGAGACCTACAGCCGCTACCGCGAGGGCGACAGCGTCTACGTGGGCCCCGATGGCAAGACCTCGCGCTTCACGGGCGAGATGTTCCCCGTCTCCGCCGCCACCGAGAAGGCGATCGCCGAGATCACCGAGCGCCTCGATGCGATGGTCGCCGAGATCGACCCCGACCGTCCCTGGGCGCACCCGAAGGCCGCCGAGTGGGACGCCGTCACCTGGGATGCGTGGCTCCGCCAGCAGACCGACGACGACGAGGCCGTGCGCAACCTGGCCTTCGCCACCGGCTCCGCGATGCTCACCAAGCCCACCCACGCGTTCTCGCTGCTGCAGTCTCTGCTGATGGCGGCATCCGCGGGTTCCTACTCCCACCTCGTCGACGCCGACTTCATCCTCGACAAGCGCGTCGTGGGCGGTCTGCAGCGGGTGCCGATCCTGCTCGCCGAGCGGCTCGGCGACGACGTCCTGCTGAACCAGCCCGTGCGTTCGCTCGAATGGGGCGCGACCGGGGTGACCGCCACGACCGACGACCTCACCGTCCGCGCGCGTTTCGCGATCCTCGCGCACGCGCCCGTGCTCTACAGCCGCATCTCGTTCGTGCCGCCGCTTCCGCGCCGTCAGCACCAGCTGCACCAGCACCTGTCGATGGGCTTCGTCATCAAGGTGCACGCCGTCTACGACCGGCCGTTCTGGCGCGAGCAGGGGCTCAGCGGTACCGCGTTCAGCCCGTACGAGCTGTCGCACGAGGCCTACGACAACACCAACCACGGCGACGAGCGCGGCACCCTCGTCGGCTTCGTCTCCGACCAGAACGCCGACGACCTGTTCGAGCTGTCGGCCGAGGAGCGCAAGGAGCGCATCCTCGAGTCGCTCTCGCACTACTACGGCCCCGAGGCCAAGAACCCCGTCGTCTACTACGAGAGCGACTGGGGCACCGAGGAGTGGACGCGCGGCGCCTACGCCGCGAGCTTCGACATGGGTGGTCTGCACCGCTACGGCGCCGACCTGCGCGCCGCGGTCGGCCCGATCCACTTCGCCTGCAGCGACATGGCCGGCGCGGGGTACCAGCACGTCGACGGCGCGATCCGCATGGGCCACCTCGCCGCCGAGAACATCATCGACGCGGGTCGTGCCGGCACGGCAGCGAGCGGCGCATGACCTCCGCGATCGTCGTCGGGTACACGGCGACGGATGCCGGGGCGGATGCCGCGGCCCTGGGCGCGCGTCTCGCGCGCAGCCTCGATGCGACGCTCCACCTGGTGATCGTGCTCCCCGCCGAGGGGACGCGCAGCCCGGTCGTCCCGCCCGAGCGGGCCTATGAGGACCACATCCGCGCCCAGGCGAAGCGGTGGCTGGAGGACGCGATCCTGCGCCTTCCGCACGAGGTGCACAGCCGCGGTCACGTGCGGATCGCCGAATCGTTCGCCGAGGGCCTCATCGCCGCCGGCGAGGAGTTCGATGCCCGCCTGATCGTCGTGGGCGCGGCCGCCGGCAGCCTCTTTGGCCGGCACCGCCTCGGCTCGGTCGCCTCGGAGCTGCTGCACTCCTCGACCATCCCGGTCGCGCTGGCACCCGCGGGCACGGCGACGCAGGACGACCACGTCGTGCCGCGCGTCACGGCCGCCGTCGGAACCCGACCGGGCGCCGAGGTACTGCTCGACGAGGCCGCGGCGCTCGCGGCCGACGGAGGCGTCGACCTGCGACTCGTCTCGCTCGTACCCTTCGACGTTCCCCCGGGACTCGACACCGGCGCGATCCGCGTCGTCGGCGAGGAGCACGCCCACGAGGTGCTGGCCCGGGCGAAGGACCGTCTTCCCGACACCCTCGGTGCCGTGGTGGAAGAGGCCCCCGGAGACAGCGTCGAGGACGCCGTCTCGAATCTCTCCTGGCTCCCCGGCGAGGTCGTTCTCGTCGGCTCCAGCAGGCTCGCACAGCCGCGACGCCTGTTCCTGGGCAGCACGGCGGCGAAGATGCTGCACGAGCTGCCCGTTCCCATGATCGTCGTCCCGCGCACGCGCGGGGAAGCAGGAGACCGCTGATGAGCAGCACGAATCGGGCGACGGAGCCCGAAGCAGTCACCACCGGCCTGTCGAGCAAGGGCCTGAGCGCCGGCACCATCGGGCTCATCGGAGCCGTCGTCATCGGCATCTCGTGCATCGCCCCGGCGTACACGTTCACCGCCGCGGTCGGCCCCACGGCATCCACCGTCGGTGCGCAGATCCCCGCGATCATCCTCGTCGGCTTCATCCCGATGCTCCTCGTGGCCTTCGGCTACCGCGAGCTCAACAACCGGATGCCCGACTCGGGCACGTCGTTCACCTGGGCCACTCGCGCGTTCGGGCCGTGGATCGGGTGGATGGCGGGATGGGGTCTCGTCGTCGCGACGATCCTCGTCCTCTCCAACCTCGCCGGCATCGCGGTCGACTTCCTCTTCCTGTTGATCTCCCAGATCACGAACAACCCGGCCATCGCCGACCTCGCGAGCGTCACCTGGATCAACATCGGCGTCTGTCTGCTCTTCATGCTCGGCGCGACCCTCGTGTCGTACCGCGACATGCAGACCACGCAGAAGCTGCAGTACTGGCTCGTGGGCTTCCAGCTGCTCGTGCTGGTCTTCTTCGCCGGTGCGGCGATCGTGCAGGCGGTCAGCGGCAACGGCTTCGACTACCAGCCGTTCGACCTGAACTGGTTCAACCCGTTCGCGATCTCGTCGTTCAGCGCGGTCGCCGCCGGGCTCTCGCTCTCGATCTTCATCTTCTGGGGGTGGGATGTCACCCTCACGATGAACGAAGAGACCAAGGACCCCGAGAAGACCCCGGGTCGCGCGGCCACCGTCACCGTCGTCACGATCGTGACGCTGTACCTGCTGCTCGCGGTCGCCATGATCATGTTCGCGGGCGTCGGAACGGGCGAACTCGGGCTCGGCAACGAGGAGATCCAGGAGAACGTGTTCTTCCACCTCTCCGGGCCGATCCTCGGACCGCTCGCGTTCCTGGTCTCGCTCGCCGTTCTCACGAGCTCGGCGTCGTCGCTGCAGTCGACGTTCGTCGGCCCCGCCCGCACGCTGCTCGCGATGGGCCACTACGGCGCCCTGCCCAAGTCGTTCGCGAAGGTCAGCCCCCGCTTCTTCACCCCCGGGTACGCCACCATCGTGTCGGCGATCGTGGCCTCCGCGTTCTACGCGGTCATGCGCGTCGTCAGCGAGAACACGCTGTGGGACACCATCCTCACGCTCGGCATGATGATCTGCTTCTACTACGGCATCACCGCGTTCGCCTGCGTCTGGTACTTCCGCAAGCAGTGGTTCGACTCGGTGCGCAACGTGTTCTTCACGTTCCTGTTCCCGCTCGTCGGCGGGGCGATCCTCGCCGTGCTGTTCGTCACGACGCTGATCGACTCCATGGACCCGGCCTACGGCTCCGGTGCCCAGGTCGGCGGCGTCGGGATCGTGTTCATCCTCGGCATGATCATCATCGTCGTCGGCATCGCGGTGATGATCTGGAACGCCGTCAAGCGCCCCGCGTTCTTCCGGGGGCAGACCCTCGGCATCGACGCCCCGCCGAGCCTCCGCCGCCGCTGACCCCCTCGCCTCCTCAGAGAAAGAGAACCATGACCACGCAGATCGCACCGGCCGAGCAGGCCCTCCTCGACAGCATTCCCACCGGCCTCTTCATCGGTGGCGAATGGACGGATGCCTCCGCCGGCGGCACCTTCGACGTCACCGATCCCTCCACCGGGGCCGTGATCCGCACGATCGCCGACGCGACGCCGGACGACGGCATCCGCGCCCTCGACGCGGCCGTCGCCGCGCAGGAGTCGTGGGCGGCGACCGCGCCGCGCGTGCGCAGTGAGATCCTGCGCCGTGCGTTCGACCTCGTGCAGCAGCACAAGGAGGACCTCGCGCTGCTCATGACGCTCGAGATGGGCAAGCCGCTCGCCGAGGCACGCGGAGAGGTCGTCTACGGCGGCGAGTTCCTGCGCTGGTTCAGCGAGGAGGCCGTGCGCATCAGCGGCCGCTACGGCATCAACCCCGAGGGCACCGGGCACATGGTGGTCTCGCAGCGCCCCGTGGGACCGTCGTTCTTCGTGACGCCGTGGAACTTCCCGTTCGCGATGGCGACGCGCAAGATCGCCCCGGCGCTCGCCGCGGGCTGCACCGTCGTGATCAAGCCCCCGGCACTCACGCCGCTGACGACCATCTTCTTCACCAAGCTGCTCGAAGAGGCGGGGCTCCCGAAGGGCGTCGTCAACGTCGTGCAGACCTCGAAGTCGAGCGCCCTCTCGGCGCCGATCATCGCCGACCCCCGGCTGCGCAAGCTGTCGTTCACGGGCTCGACCGAGGTGGGTCGCAAGCTCATCGCCCAGGCCGCCGAGGGTGTGCTGCGCGTGTCGATGGAACTCGGCGGCAACGCCCCGTTCGTCGTGTTCGATGACGCCGACCTCGACAAGGCCGTGGAGGGCGCGCTGCTGGCGAAGTTCCGCAACATCGGCCAGGCCTGCACGGCCGCGAACCGCTTCATCGTGCACGAGGACGTCGCCGACGAGTTCGCCCGCAAGGTGACCGAGCGCGTCAATGCGATGAAGGTCGGCCGCGGCACGGAGGAGGGCGTGGCGATCGGCCCGCTCATCGACGAGGGCGCGGTCGCGAAGGCCTCCGAGCTCGTCGGCGACGCCGTCGAGCGCGGCGCCAAGCTGCTCGCCGGAGGCAAGGCCCTCGACGGCGTCGGCACGTACTACGAGCCGACCGTCCTCACCGACGTCGTCCCCGGCAGTGCGATCCTGCGCGAGGAGATCTTCGGACCGGTGCTCGCGATCTCGACCTTCTCCACCGAGGAGGAGGCCGTGCGTCTCGCCAACGACACCGAGTACGGGCTCGTCTCGTACGTGTTCACCGAGAACCTGCAGCGCGGGCAGCGGATGATCGACGGCCTCGAGACCGGCATGATGGGTCTCAACGTGGGCGTCGTCTCGAACGCCGCGGCACCGTTCGGCGGCGTCAAGCAGTCGGGTGTCGGCCGCGAGGGCGGATTCGAGGGCATCCACGAATACCTGTCCACCAAGTACACGCTCATCCCGGTCTCCTGACCCAGACACCGGCGTGGGTCCCTGAGCCCGTCGAAGGGTCCCACGCCACCACGAGAGGACACGCCATGACCGACTACGCCGTCATCAACCCCGCCACCGGAGAGACGCTGGCGTCCTTCGACACCTTCACGGACGCGCAGATCGAACAGGCACTGGTCGCCGCCGACGAGGCGCACCGCGAGTGGTCGCGCACCTCGACCGTCGCCGAGCGCGCCGCGCTCCTGCGCCGTGCGGCCGAGCTGCACCGCGAGCGCCGCGAAGAGCTGGCCGACATCTTCGTGCGCGAGATGGGCAAGCCCCGCGAGGCCGCTCTGGGCGAGGTCGACTTCGCCGCCGACATCGCGGAGTACTACGCCGATCAGGCGGAGTCGATCATGGCCGACCAGCCGATCGCAATCCTCGGCGACGGCTCGGCGATCATCCGTCGCTCGTCGCTCGGACCGCTCGTCGGCATCATGCCGTGGAACTTCCCGGCGTACCAGATCGTGCGTTTCGCGGCGCCGAACCTGATCGTGGGAAACACGATCCTGCTCAAGCCCGCGCCGCAATGCCCGGAGTCGTCGACCGCGATCGAGGCGATCTACCACGACGCCGGATTCCCGAAGGGCGCGTACCAGAACGTGCTCGCCACGAACGAGCAGATCGCGACGATGATCGCCGACTGGCGCGTGCAGGGCGTCTCGCTCACGGGATCGGAGCGCGCCGGTGCCGCAGTCGCCGAGATCGCCGGACGCAACCTCAAGAAGGTGGCTCTCGAGCTCGGCGGGTCCGACCCGTTCATCGTGCTGTCGACGGACGACCTCGACGCCACCGTGCAGGCCGGTGTCGACGCGCGTCTCGACAACAACGGCCAGGCCTGCAACGGCGCCAAGCGCTTCATCGTCGTCGACGACCTCTACGACGCCTTCGTCGAGAAGTTCACGGCGGCGATGGCGGCGGTCGAGGCATCCGACCCGACGCTCGACGACACGGTCCTCGGTCCGGTGTCGTCCGAGACGGCGGCCGAGAACCTGCAGAAGCAGATCGATCAGGCCGTCGAGCAGGGCGCGACGCTGCTCACGGGCGGCACCCGCGAGGGCGCCTTCTTCGCCCCCACCGTGCTCGCCGATGTCACGCCCGCGATGAACGTCTACCGCGAGGAGCTCTTCGGGCCCGCGGCCGTCGTGTATCGCGTCGCCGATGAGGATGCCGCCGTCGATCTCGCGAACGACACGACCTTCGGTCTCGGCTCGTACGTCTTCACGACCGATGCCGCACAGGCCGAGCGCGTGGCCGACAGGATCGAGGCCGGCATGGTGTACGTCAACCTCGTGCTCGCCGACAGCCCCGAGCTGCCCTTCGGCGGCGTGAAGCGCAGCGGCACCTCGCGCGAGCTCGGACACCTCGCCGCCGACGAGTTCGTCAACAAGAAGCTCATCCGCATCGGCTGACCGCCCTTCGTCTCGCTGCCCCCGCTCAGGGACCGGAACACGCTCCGGTTCCTGAGCGAGGAGCGTAGCGACGAGACGAAGGACCCGACGGATGCCGAGCCGGCACTCGACACCCGATCAGACCGCGCGGGTCGGGGCGGGCGTAGGGTCGAAGCATGGCCAATGTCGCTGAGAACATCGTCAAGACTCTGCACGCCAACGGGATCGACCGGGTCTACGGACTGCCGGGCGATTCGCTCAACGGTTTCACCGACGCCCTCCGAAAAGACGGCACGATCCGCTGGGTCCACGTGCGCCACGAGGAGGCTGCCGCCTTCGCCGCCGCTGCGGATGCCGCCACCACGGGCGACCTCGCGGTCGTCGCGGGCTCCTGCGGGCCGGGAAACCTCCACCTGATCAACGGTCTGTACGACGCCAATCGCTCGCGCGTTCCGGTGCTCGCCATCGCCGCGCACATCCCGACGAACGAGATCGGCACGGGCTACTTCCAGGAGACGCACCCGCAGGAGCTGTTCCGCGAGTGCAGCGTGTACGTCGAGTACGTCGCCGACACCAAGCAGATGCCGCGGCTGATGGAGATCGCGATGCGCGCGGCGATCGAGAAGCGCGGCGTCGCCGTGCTGGTGATCCCGGGCGACGTCGCACTCTCCGAGATCGCCGACGACCGCAGCGTCGTGATCGAGCGCACCCGCCCGGTCGTCGTGCCCAGCGGCCCCGAGCTCGAGAAGGCGGCGACCCTGCTCAACGCCGCGAAGAAGGTCACGATCCTCGCGGGCGCCGGCGTCGAGGGAGCGCACGACGAGGTCATCGCCCTCGCGGACGCTCTCGGCGCACCCATCGTCCACGCGCTCCGCGGCAAGGAGTTCATCGAGTACGACAACCCGTTCGACGTGGGTATGACGGGGCTGCTCGGATTCGCCTCGGGCTATCGCGCGATGGAGTCCGCCGACGCGCTCCTGGTGCTCGGCAGTGACTTCCCCTACGAGCAGTTCTACCCCGAGAAGGCGAAGACGATCCAGGTCGACATCCGCGGCTCGCAGCTCGGCAAGCGGCATCCGCTCGATCTGGGCCTCGTCGGCGACGTACGTGCGACGGCCGAAGCCCTTCTCCCGCGCATCGCCCACAAGGACGACCGCGGCCACCTCTACGACGCCCTCGCGCACTACCGCAAGACCCGTGCGAAGCTCGACGACCTCGCGGTGCCGACGAAGCCGGGGCGTCCGATCCATCCGCAGTACCTCGCGAAGCTGCTGAACGACCACGCCGCAGACGACGCGATCTTCACCGCCGATGTCGGGTCTCCCACCGTCTGGGCGGCCCGCTACCTGCACATGACCGAGCAGCGCCGTCTGATCGGCTCGTTCACGCACGGGTCGATGGCGAACGCGCTGCTGCACGGTATCGGGGCGCAGGTCGCGCACCCCGACCGGCAGGTCGTCGCGCTCGCGGGCGACGGCGGACTCGCGATGATGCTCGGCGAGCTGATCACCCTCACCCAGAACCACCTGCCGGTGAAGACGATCGTCGTGAACAACTCCTCGCTCAACTTCGTCGAGCTCGAGATGAAGGCGGCGGGCTTCGTCACCTACGGCACCGACCTGACGAACCCGAGTTTCGCGGCGATCGCCGAGGCGATGGGCATCTTCGCCCGTCGGGTCGAGAACAGCGAGGACCTGCCGGATGCCGTCCGCGAGGTCCTCGCGCACGATGGCCCCGCGCTGCTCGACGTCGTCACCGAGCGCCAGGAGCTGTCGATGCCCCCGGCGATCGAGGCGGCGCAGGTCAAGGGCTTCGCGCTCTACGCCATCCGCACCGTCATGTCGGGACGCGGCGACGAACTCCTCGACCTGGCACGCGCGAACTGGCGCCAGTTCCTCTGACCCTCCGCTCGCTCAGGGATCCAGGAATCTGGGTCCCTGAGCCTGTCGAAGGGCCCGCCGCGAGAGACTCAGCTCTCGACGAGTGCCCGCACCTCGGCGGCCTCGCCGTGACGGCCGAGCCCCTCGAGCACGTCGCCGAGTTCGAGGGCCGCGACCTGGCGCAGCTGCGGGAACTCCGCCCCGTGCTCGATCGCACTGCGGTACACGGCCACCGCATCGGAACCGCGCTCGTTCGAGACGAGCACGCGGGCCGCGAACAGCTCTGAGCCCCCGGCGGAGCCGATGTCTCCGATGGTCGCGAAGGCGTCGGCGGCGGTGAGTGCGGCGGCGACGGACTCGTCGATCCGTCCGAGCTGGGCGAGCGCGCGCCCGCGGGAGTCCGTGACATCGGCGCGCAGCCAGTCGGCCTCGTGCTCGGTCGCGAGGGCTGCGACCTCGTCGAAGAGCGCGAACGCCCGCTCGTCGCCGCGCCCGCCGTAGGCCTGACCGAGGTTGTGCAGCACATCGGCCATGACGCCCACGGCGTCGGGTGCGCGACGCACGATGTCGGCGGCCGATTCGAGCAGCGCGAGCGCATCGTCGTTCTCGTCGAAGCGGGCGAGGATCTTGGCCTGCTCGCTCATGGCGCTGGCCTGATCCGCGTACTCCTCGCCCTGGCCGAACAGGTCGGCGGCGTAGCCGTACGCGCCGACCGCCTGACCGAACTCGCCCGCCGTGGCGAGCGAGCGGGCGAGCAGCATCGCCGTGGCGGCGCGCGAGGCGGGTTCGACCTCGGCCTTCTCCTCGCGCTCGAGCACGGTACCGAACAGCTCGGCGGCCTCCTCCGCATCGCCCGCCGCGAGCATTGCACGCGCGAGACGGAAGTCGGCGCCCGTGGCATCCGCCCCTTCCTGTGCGGCGATGCGCGCGAGCACCCGGAACCGCGCGACGGCCTTCTCGGGCTCGCCGGCGTCCTCCCACAGCGCGCCCGCGAGCAGGTGCGCCGAGCCGAGTGCACGGGTGGCCCCGAAGCCCGCGATCAGGCGGCAGACCTCGTCGGCATCGGCAGCGCCCTCGGCGAAGTCGCCGCTGCCGCCGCGGATGCGGGCCCGCGTCTCGAGCGCGTGCGCCCGGTGGCCCGTGCTGAGGTCGTCCTGCGCGATCAGCCGGTCGAGCAGCGCGGATGCCGCTTCGGTGTCGCCCTTGTGCAGCAACGCCGAGATCGCGACGAGCGTCGTCGTGTTCGACAGGCGGGCGTCCTCGGCCTCTGCGAATGCACGCGCCGCCTGCTCGGCGAGGTTCAGCGCGGCGTCGGCGTCGTCGCCGCGCAGGTGCAGCGATGCCCGGCTCAGGGCGAGATCTCCCCGCGACCACGCCGGCAGAGCCGCGGCGTCGGCGAGCTCGCGGTCGAGGGCAGCGGCATCCTCGGGGGTGGCGAGGCCGAAGGTCGCGAGCCCGAGGCGCTCCTCGAGATCGGCCTGCTCGGCCTTTCCCGCCGCGCGCAGCGCGGCGATGCGCTCGGGAAGCACCGGCCACGCATCCTCGGCGCGATCGAGCGCGACGAGGATGCCGAGGCGCATCGACAGCAGCTGCGCGCGCTTCTCGGGGTCGGCGACCTCGAGGGCGTGCGGGAGCGCGGCGAGGGTGCCCTGCTCGTCGCCGTACTGGGCGAGCTGCATCGCGCGCTCGTACCAGCCTTCGGCGTCCGTCGGATCGACGGTGGCGGGCTGTGCGACGAAGGCATCCGAGCGGATCGGCACGTCGTAGCTCTCGGTTCCGAGCGCGCGCATCCGCTCGAGTGCGCGGGCGTGACCGTCGGTACCGTCGCGGCGGTCGAACTCCGCACCGAGGCGCTCGGCCGTCGCCCAGGCGGCTGCGGCGAGGTCGGCGGCGCTCCAGGGACCGTCGTGCGGTCCGAAGAACGGCACGAGGGCCGCGGCATCCGCTCCCCGCACCGGGGTCTCGCCGTGGCCGGTCGCGGCGACACGGTCGAGCGCGACGGCGAACGCGGCGAGGGCGGCGAAGTGCGCGTCGACGTTGAGTCCGTCGTGCGCGAGCCAGCCGATGTGCCGTTCGACGAGCGACAGTGCGCGCGCCTCGTTGCCGGTGATCGCGGTGAAGACGATGTTGTTCGCGACGATGCGGAGGTTGTCGGGGTTGTCCTTCGCGAGCCGGTAGCTGCGCAGGTGCGCGGTCTTGGCCTCTTCGCCCCGCCCGTTGCGCAGGTACGGCACCAGCACGCGCGAGAGGGCGTGCTCGGGTTCCTCGCCGCACGAGAAACCGCCCTCGATCATCTCTTCGACGAGGCGGATGGCGTCGGCATCCCGATCCGTCTCGGCGAAGAACCCGGCGAACTGGCTGCGCCCGCAGGCGTCGCAGTGGCTGTGGTCATCGCGCGGGGTCGCCTCGAGCTGCACGCGCAGCGCCTCGGCATCGTCGATGCGTCCCGCGTCCCACGCGTCTTCGAAACGGGCGGTGAGCACGCCGCTGAGTCCGAGGTCGGCCGCGCGGTAGTGGGTCTCCATGTCGTCGAGCACCGCGGCGATCTGCTCCTGCGAGAACGCGGGGGAGGAGCGCAACGACGACGCCATCCACTTGAACTGCCACATCAGGTCGGCCCCGCCGTACTCGAGGTCGGCGGGGAACCGGCCGGGGTCGGCGTCGTGGCGGGCGAGGCACCAGGCGAAGGAGTTGAGCATGACGTCGGTCGCGCCGTTCATGTTCGCCGACGCGGTCTGCCGCATGCGCGCCTGGTACTCGAGCTGCTCGTCGCCGATCTCCTGCGCGAGGGCGACCGCCTCGGCCACGAGAGTCTGCTCGGCGGGGCCCCAGGGCGTGCGGTCGATCTCTTCGATGAGTTGCGAGAAGCGCTTCTTCGGACGGGTCATGGACATCTCCTCGGTGCGGGAATCAGCGGGCGGGCCCGTCGGCGGTGCCCTCGAAGGGGAACGCGTCCTCTTCGAGACCGGCCGAGAGCGAGACGAGGTCGCTGAGAGCCGTGGTCATCAGCGTGCGGTCGGCATCGCTGAGCGGGTGGTGCCCGGCGAGCAGGGCCTGGATGTACAGCAGCTGGAGGGTGCGCGCGAACACGGCGTCGTCATCGACGCGGACCAGGGCGCGCACGACGCGGTTCGACCAGTTCAGGCACAGGCGCGCGCTCAGGTCGTCGTCGCGGGCGGAGGACAGCGTCTGGTCGATCTTGTCGAGCACACCGCCCCAGAGCGAGCCGGTGATGCCCTTCGTGCGGCCGCGGTCGATCGCACGCAGCACGTCCGGGTCGGCGACGTACAGGCCGGTCAGGTCGGGGCGGTCGATCGATCGCACCACGACCGCGCACGACGAGGCCGCGAGCACGGCGCTCGCCCTGGCCTCGAGGGCGACGGCGGCGTCGCGGTCGTCGAGCGGCGGAGGGTCGAGCCGGTCGAGTTCACCGGTGACGTCGACCTTCTCGATCGTCACGGCGGGGTAGAGGTCCGGCAGCATGCGCACGAGGTCGGCGTCGTAGAGGTAGCCGCCGTTGACGAGCACCTCGGATGCCGGCGAGATGCCGGCGACCTGGCGGAACTCGTCGACCGACGAGGCGTAGCGCACGTGCGGGTAGCGTTCGACGAGGTCGCCCAGCTGCATCGTGCCGTGGGTCGTCTCGACGGTCAGCCACCGGGTGATGAACCGGGCCAGTTCCTCGTCGTGACGCACGAGCGACTTGAGCCCGAGCTCGTGGATCGCGACGAACTGGGCCAGCCGGTGCGGCTCGCGCAGACCGAGCTCGAGGATCCAGCGGCGGATGCCGGCGCCGAGCTGTTCGCGCACGCGTTCGAGTGCCGCGTCCTCGACGAGCGATTCGCGGCTCGCGGTGGGCGCGAGCCCGGTGGAGTCGACGACCGCTCTGACGAAGAACGCCCAGTCGGGGAGCACGTCGGCGGCGCGCTCCGAGAGGAGCATCCGGCCGAGGTACATGCGCGTGGCCTGCCGTGCGCCGGGAGGAGGAGCGAAGGGCAGCACGTAGGCGAGTCCGCGGGTGCCGGTGGCCGGCTCGTGCAGCTCGATGACGTCGAGGGGCGCCGCCCCGAGCAGTTCGCGGCCGTACTGCACGGCGGTTTCGGGGATGCCGTCGAGGAACGGGGCCGGGTGCGTGATGTCGATGTCGCCCGCGCCGGAGTCGATCGTGACCCGCACGGGGAGGAACTCGCCGAAGGCGGTCGCGAGCTCGTTCACCGCGGCGGGGCGCAGCAGGTCGCCCGCGTCGAAGCGCGGCACGAGGTGCACGCTCGTGCCGATCGGCAGCTCCTCGTCGATCTCGGCGACCTGGAAGGTGCCGTCCGAGCTGCCCGTCCACTCGACCGACGCCCCGCCCTTCGCGCTGCGGGAGCGGATGACGATGGTGTCGGCGACCATGAAGCAGCTGAGCAGGCCGATCCCGAACTGGCCGAGGTAGTCGCTGCGGGGCAGGTCGAAGATGTCGCGCTTGGAGCTGCGGCCGACGGTGGCGAGCAGATCGGCGACCTCGGTGAGCGTGAGTCCCACGCCGTCGTCGCGCAGCACGAACTCGCCGTTCTTGGCGGTGAGCGGGGTGATGCGGATCCGTCCGCCCCCGCCGTCGACCTCTCGTCGGGCGGTGATCGCGTCACGGGCGTTCTGCAGCAGCTCGCGCAGATAGACCCGGGGGCTGGAGTAGATGTGGCGGCTCAGAAGGTCGACGACGCCGCGCAGATCGACCTGGAACTGCTGCACATCCGCTGTCATCGACACCCCTCCCAGAGATTCCCCGCATCGAAGCCTACAAGAGGGGGCCGACGTCGCCCCGGTTCGGCGGGCGACGTCGGATGCCGTACACTGGGGGAGCAGTTTGTTCTCTGCATTCTTTCGCCGTGCCCCGGGTCACTCCGAGTCATTCCGTGAAAGGATGTGGGAACACCCCGAGACCTCCCGGTCTCTAGGGCGGTAGCTCAATTGGCAGAGCAGCGGTCTCCAAAACCGCAGGTTGCAGGTTCGATTCCTGTCCGCCCTGCGCGTCAGCGCACGCTGACACACGAAAGGTACATTCAGGATGAGTCAGGACGAACCGCGCGGCGAGGTCATCGCGGCTGGCGCCGCCCGCGAGAAGAAGGGCAACCCCTTCTCCCGGTTCTTCGGAAGCATCGCCCTGTTCATCCGCCAGGTCATCTCCGAACTGCGCAAGGTCGTCACACCGACCCGCAAAGAGCTGTTCAAGTTCACCGCGGTCGTGCTCGTCTTCGTCCTGATCGTGATGGGTATCGTCTACGGCCTCGACACGTTCTTCGCGTTCGTGACGCACTACGTGTTCGGTATCCCCGGCTGATGACACCCCCGCGGCTCGCGCCGCAGGCTGACCGACAAGTCTCCACGGCTCTCGCCGCGGTGAGTGGAAAGAAGCAACGTGTCTGAACGATATTCCGACGACGCCGACTGGGCACCTGCCGCAGAGCAGTCCAGTGAAGAGGACGAGGCCCAGGAGGGCAACATCCTCGCCGCGGAAGAGCGCGCATCCGAGTCGGCGGAGCACGTGGCCGTGCACGTCGAGGACGAAGACGGCGATGACACCGACGACGACATCGAAATCGAAGACCCGGAGGCGGACGCGATCGTGAACGACGCTCTCAACCTGGACGAGGCAGCGGAGTCCGAAGCCGCCGCCGAGGTCCTGAACGACGCAGTGGCCGAAGAGACGGCCGAGCTCGAGGCCGCCGAGGCCGACGAGGTCACCCCCTACGACGGGCCCGACGTGAACGGCGAGGAAGACCGTCCCGCCGCCGACGTCGAGGCCGACGAGGACGACGAGGACTCCGAGGAAGACCCCTACGAGGCGTTCCGCCTCGACCTGCGGATGCTTCCCGGCAAGTGGTACGTCATCCACTCGTACGCGGGCTTCGAGCGCAAGGTCAAGGCGAACATTGAGCAGCGCAAGTCGACGCTCGAGGTCGAGGACGAGATCTACCAGGTCGAGGTCCCGATGGAGGACGTCGTCGAGATCAAGAACGGCCAGCGCAAGATGGTCACCCGCGTGCGCATCCCCGGCTACGTGCTCGTGCGCATGGAGCTCACGGAAGACACCTGGTCGGTCGTGCGCCACACCCCGGGCGTCACGGGCTTCGTGGGCAACGCCCACAACCCCACGCCGCTGCGCTTCGAAGAGGCCTTCAACATGCTGAAGTCGCTCGTCGAGGTCAAGGACGTGCCGACCGCCAAGAACATCGCGTCGAAGGGCGGCGTCGCCGTCGCCCGTCCGCTGCCGGCAGAGGTCGACTTCGAGGTCGGCGAGACGATCACCATCAAGGAGGGTTCGTTCGCGGGCCTTCCCGGTTCGATCAGCGAGATCAAGCCCGAGAGCGGCAAGCTCACGGTCCTCGTCTCGCTCTTCGAGCGCGAGACCCCGGTCGAGCTGTCGTTCGACCAGGTCACGAAGATGATCTGACCCAGAACTCTTCACGCAGAACGCCCCGCCGGTCCGTCCGGCGGGGCGTTCTGCGTTCGGTCGCTAGTCGCGATCAGCCGCGGCGACCATCGCGACCACGAAGTACGCGACGCTGTCCTCGGGGCCGTTCTCCACGCGCTTGAACGCCTTGCTCAACGGATTGGAATAGTCGCCCTTCGGGCCGACGACCAGAAGGTCGAACGGAGCCCGGAGCGGTACGTGCTCCGGAGTCTCCACCCAGCGGTAGCCGTGCTGGCGCACCATCACCTCGCCCACGTAGAACCCGGCGGCGAGCACGGTCTCCGCCACGGCGTCGCTGCCGGGTTCCTCGAAGTTCCCGAGCACGCCGTCGACCGTGCGCAGACTCTCGACCGAGTAGTCGAGAGTGATGCCGTCGATGTTCCGCACGGCGTCGGCGAACGTCTGCGCGTGCGCTGCGGCGAACTCCGCCTCGGGCGGATGCTGCAGGCGCAGACCCCGGCCGGAGAACGCGGCTCCGCGAACCGGAGCACCGCCGTCGAGCTCGGCGGCCAGTTCCGCCTCGAGGTCGCCGCGGATGATCGGCATCGCCGTCGTCGGCGGCGCGGCTTCGACGCGCGGTGCGGCTGGGGGAGTCGGGGTCTTCGGCGTGCGGCGGAACAGTCCCATTCGTGCTCTCCTTCTCCTGCCACCTCTCGTGCCGAGGTGGCGGTGGCTGACCCGTTCACCCTCGCATCCGTATCCGACTTCCGGCTGGGAACACCCGCGCGTCGCGCGAGGTGCGAGCGACGGCATCCATCCGGTAGACTTCTATGGTTTGTGCGCCGCTTCTGCGTGCGTGCGAACATCACCGCCATCCGGAATCGCCGGATCGCGGGAGAGCGGATGCATCCGGCATCCGTTCGAGGAAAGGAAGAGGAAATGGCACCGAAGAAGAAGGTGACCGGCCTGATCAAGCTTCAGATCAACGCCGGTGCAGCCAACCCGGCGCCGCCGATCGGCCCCGCGCTCGGTCAGCATGGCGTCAACATCATGGAGTTCTGCAAGGCGTACAACGCCGCGACCGAGTCGCAGCGCGGCAACGTCATCCCCGTCGAGATCACCGTCTACGAGGACCGCAGCTTCACCTTCATCCTGAAGACCCCGCCCGCAGCGGAGCTCATCAAGAAGGCCGCCGGCGTGCCCAAGGGCTCGTCGACCCCGCACACCGTCAAGGTCGCGAAGATCACCAAGGAGCAGGTCCGTCAGATCGCCGAGCAGAAGCAGGCCGACCTGAACGCGAACGACATCGAGGCCGCCTCGAAGATCATCGCCGGAACCGCCCGTTCCATGGGCATCACGGTCGAGGGCTGAGGAGAATAATCATGGCTAAGTCCAAGGCTTACAAGGCTGCCGCCGAGAAGATCGAGGCAGACCGTTTCTACACCCCGACCGAGGCAGTCGCCCTCGCGAAGGAGACCGGCTCGTCGAAGTTCGACTCGACCGTCGAGGTCGCGCTGAAGCTCTCCGTCGACCCCCGCAAGGCGGACCAGATGGTGCGCGGCACCGTCATCCTGCCCCACGGCACCGGCAAGACCGCCCGCGTCATCGTCTTCGCCACCGGCCCCGCGGCCGAGGCAGCGATCGCTGCGGGTGCCGATGAGGTCGGCGGCGCCGAGCTCATCGAGAAGGTCGCCGGCGGCTGGACCGCGTTCGACGCGGCCGTCTCCACCCCGGAGCTCATGGGCCAGGTCGGTCGTCTCGGTAAGGTCCTGGGTCCGCGCGGCCTGATGCCGAACCCGAAGACCGGCACCGTGACCCCGAACACGGCCAAGGCCGTCGAGGAGATCAAGGGCGGAAAGATCGAGTTCCGCGTCGACAAGCACGCCAACGTGCACTTCGTCGTGGGCAAGGCCTCCTTCACCGCCGAGCAGCTCGACGAGAACATCGGCGCAGCGCTCGAGGAGATCGTCCGCCTCAAGCCGTCCAGCTCGAAGGGCCGTTACATCCAGAAGGGTGCGGTGTCGACCACGTTCGGCCCCGGCATCCCGCTGGACGTCAACTCCATCTGACGCTGAGTCACCGAAACGCCCCCGGGTCCGCCCGGGGGCGTTTCTGCGTCCCGGCATCCGCACCCGATATACCAAAACCGCAACGCAACGTCATCGCCGGCCCGCCACCCCCTCGACTCCACGTACTGTGGGGGAGTCCCGCCGCGGTCGCGTAAAATCGCACCGCGCACCTTATGCCCCAGGAGGGTTCATGTCCCGTCGTCTCATCGCCGTCACCGCACTCGTCGTCGCCGCCGCGGCGCTCACCGCCTGCAGCGGTTCGAGCACGCCCGCCAGCACGTCGAGCGACGAGAGCTCGGCCTCCTCGGACTTCGGTCTCGCGACGGAGGGCACGCTCACGGTCGGTACCGAGGGCACCTACCGCCCCTTCAGCTTCCACGACGACAACGGCGCGGGCGAGCTCACCGGCTACGACGTCGAGATCATCGAGGCCGTCGCCGACAAGCTGGGCCTCGAGATCACCTTCGAGGAGACCCAGTGGGACGCGATCTTCGCGGGGCTCGACGCGGGTCGCTTCGACGTGATCGCGAACCAGGTCACGATCAACGACGACCGCACGGCGAAGTACCTCTTCAGCACGCCGTACACCGTCTCGCCCGGCGTGATCGTGGTCGCCGATGACGACGACTCCATCTCGTCGTTCGCCGACCTCGAGGGCAAGACCACCGCCCAGTCGCTCACGAGCAACTGGAAGGACCTCGCCGAGGAGTCCGGCGCCAAGGTCGAGGGCGTCGAGGGCTGGGCGCAGGCCGTCGAGCTGCTGCGTCAGGGCCGCGTCGACGCGACCATCAACGACAAGCTCACCTTCCTCGACTACGAGACGACCAACAGCCCCACGGGCCTCAAGATCGCAGCCGAGACCGACGAGGCGGGCGAGCAGGCCTTCGCCTTCACGAAGGACAAGGAATCGCTCGTCGAGGCCGTCGACGCCGCGCTCGAAGAGCTGCGCGCAGACGGCACGATCGCCGAGATCAGCGAGAAGTACTTCGGCGAAGACGTCTCGCAGTAACCGATGGAGAGCCCCTGGCAGCTGTTCCTGGACTCGCTCGGGCCGATCGCCCTGGCGGGTCTGACGGCGACGGTCCCGCTCGCGCTGGCGTCGTTCGCCCTGGGGCTCCTCATCGCGGTCGGCGTCGCCCTGATGCGGATCTCGGTGAACCCGATCGTCTCGGGAATCGCCCGGTTCTACATCTCGGTGATCCGCGGCACCCCGCTGCTCGTGCAGCTGTTCGTGATCTTCTACGGCATGCCCTCGATCGGCATCACGATCGATCCCTGGCCGAGTGCGATCATCGCCTTGTCGCTGAACGTCGGCGGCTACGGCGCCGAGGTCGTGCGTGCCGCGATCCTCTCCGTGCCGCAGGGGCAGTGGGAGGCCGCGTACACGGTGGGCATGAACCGCACCCGCACCCTGACCCGCATCGTCCTGCCGCAGGCCGCGCGGGTGTCGGTGCCCCCGCTGTCGAACACGTTCATCTCGCTCGTGAAGGACACCTCGCTCGCGTCGCTGATCCTCGTGACCGAGCTGTTCAAGGTGGCGCAGCAGATCGCCTCGACCACCTACGAGTTCATGGTGCTCTACCTCGCCGCGGCGCTGGTCTACTGGGTGTTCTGCCTCGTGCTGTCGTTCGGCCAGAGCGCCCTCGAGAGGAGGCTCGACAGCCGTGTCGCCCACTGACCCGATCGCACTCCCGCCCCAGGCACCGCAGGGCGAGGAGCTGCTCGCCGCCCGCGGCCTGCGCAAGAGCTTCGGCGACAACGAGGTGCTCCGCGGCATCGATCTGACGCTGCACCGCGGCGAGGTCGTCGTGCTCGTCGGCCCCAGCGGCTCCGGCAAGACGACCGTGCTGCGCGCGCTCAACGGCCTCGAGACCCCGGATGCCGGCACGATCGTCGTCGCGGGTGGACCCGACATCGACTTCGCCCCGGACGCTCGCCCGAAGCCGCGCGTGCAGAAGCAGAAGCGTCTCGCCCTGCGCGACCGCTCGGCGATGGTGTTCCAGCACCACAACCTCTTTCCGCACCTCACCGTGCTCGAGAACGTGATCGAGGGTCCGTGGCGGGTGCAGGGGCGCCCGAAGGCCGAGGTCGTGGCCGAGGCGCGGGTCCTGCTCGACCGCGTGGGTCTCGCCGACAAGGCGGATGCTCGACCCCATCAGCTCTCGGGCGGTCAGCAGCAGCGCGTCGGCATCGTGCGTGCACTCGCTCTCAAGCCCGACCTGCTGCTGTTCGACGAGCCGACCAGTGCGCTCGACCCCGAGCTGGTGGGTGAGGTGTTGCTGGTGATCAAGGAGCTCGCCGACGAGGGCTGGACCATGGCCGTCGTCACCCACGAGCTGAGCTTCGCCCGCGAGGCCGCCGATCACGTGCTGTTCATGGACGGCGGTGTGGTGGTCGAGCAGGGGCCGCCGGACGAGCTCTTCAGCGCCCCGAAGCACGAGCGCACGCAGCGCTTCCTCACGCGCATCCTGCGCCCCCTCGACGGCATCTGACCCGGGAGCGCGCCCTCAACCCAGAACGGGCAGCACGAGGCTGACGGCGAGGGCGATCATCACGACGGCGATGAGCGCGTCGAGGATCCTCCACGAGCGCGGCGTCCGCAGCCAACGGCCCAGGTAGCGGGCGCCGAAGCCGAGAGCGGTGAACCACAGGATGCTGGCCGTCACCGCGCCGGCGGCGAAGAGCCAGCGCTCCTCGCCGTGCGTCGCCGCGATCGAGCCGAGCATCAGCACGGTGTCGAGGTACACGTGCGGGTTCAGCCAGGTGAGGGCGAGGACGGTGAGGACCACGGGCGCCAGGGCGGTGCGCGTCGCGGTGGCCGTGCCGCCCGCAGAGGGGGCGGTCTCGCCCGCGGGCTCCGAGGCATCCAGCGCCTGGCCCTCGCCGCGCCAGGCGCGACGGGCGGCGAGCAGGCCGTAGGTCAGCAGGAAGAGTGCCCCGGCCCAGCGGGCGACGACGACGAGCCAGGGGGCGGCGGCGATGACGAATCCGAGCCCGGCGACGCCGGCGATGATGAGCGCGGCATCCGAGAGCGCGCAGATCACGACGACCGCGAGAACGTGCTCGCGGCGGATGCCCTGACGCAGCACGAAGACGTTCTGCGCGCCGATCGCGACGATGAGGGAGAGGCCCAGGCCGAGGCCGGAGAGCACCGAGAGCATGGTCTCAGCGTAGAAAGCGCCTCCATAAAGAACCAGCGCAGATTCCTTCAGAACCATTAGCATCGCTAATGTGAGGATCGATCCTGAACTGGCCGCCACTCTCGCCGCCGTCGCCGACGAAGGAACGCTCGACGCGGCATCCCGCGCCCTGCGCATCACCCCGTCCGCGGTCAGCCAGCGGGTGAAGACGCTGGAGCAGCAGCTGGGGCGCATCCTGCTCGTGCGCACCAAGCCCGTCCGACTCACCGAGGCGGGGGAGTCGGTGGTGCGCCTCGCTCGCCAGATCGCTCTGCTCGAGCAGGACGCCCTGACCGGACTCGGTGTCGACGACGGCATCCCGACGAGCAGGCCCGTCATCCCGCTGGCCGTCAACGCCGACTCGATGGCGACGTGGTTCCTGCCTCCGCTCGCTCGCCTCGCGGAGCGGCACGGCATCGACTTCGATCTTCATCGCGACGATCAGAACTTCACCGCGCGCCTGCTCGAGTCCGGCGACGTGATGGCCGCGGTGACCAGCGAGAGCGCACCGGTGGCGGGCTGCTCGGTCTCGCCGCTCGGGGTGCTCGAGTACCGGGCGGCCGCGGCCCCCGGGTATGCGCAGCGATGGTTCCCGGGCGGGGTGACGGCGGATGCTCTCGCCGTCGCGCCCTTCGTGGACTTCGACCGCCGCGACACGCTGCAGCACGAGTGGTTGCGCACACAGGGCGTCTCGCCCGAGGGCATCCCGCGGCACTACGTCCCGGCATCCCACGACTACGCGCGCGCGGTCGAACTGGGGCTCGGATGGGGGATGGTCCCGGCCGTGCAGGAGGCCGCTGGGCTGGTGCACCTCGGAGCCCCGGCGCTGCGCGTGCAGCTCTACTGGCAGCAGTGGAACCTGCGCTCCGCACTGCTCGACACGATCGCCGCCGAGATCGCCGCCGAGGCGCGGGCGGTCCTTCAGCCCTGAGCGGCGGTCGGCATGCCGGGCGTCCCGCCGGAGGCGAGGGCGTGCAGGAGTCGGGTGAGGCTCTCGATGTCGTCGATGTCCCAGTCGGTGAGCGACTGCATGAGCATGCCCTCCTGGGGTTTGCGGGCGAGCGCGAGGCGCTCCTGGCCGTGGGGCGTGAGGCGCAGGATCGACGAGCGGCGATCCGTCGGATCGGCCGTGCGCTCGACGAGGTCGAGGTCTTCGAGCTCGCGGACGGTGCGGCTGGCCTGCCCCTTGTCCATCAGCATCCGCTCGGCGAGCATCGACACGGTCGCCTGCTCGCAGCGCGCGATCGTCGTGAACGCTTTGTATGCCCCGGGGAGCATGCCGGGGCTCACCCGGTTCGCGTTCTCCAGGATGAGGCGACGGAAGTGCGTGATCAGATCGCTGAACTCCGCCTCGAGGGCGCGGACCGCAGCGGTCCGCGCCTCCGAGGCGTCGATCGGGTGATCAGTGGCGGTCATCGGATGCCGTTCCCGTCGAGCCGCGGCCGTCGACGACGGTCAGGGTGCCGGTGGTCGCCGCACCCGAGAGGGCGACGGAGTCGGCGATCGCCGTCTCGCCGGCACCGTCGGCCGCGGCATCCGCCGATGCCCGCTCGCTCGTGGTCATCGTCGTCAGCGGCCGGTTCGGGAGGAACAGGATCGCGACGAGGCTGATGACGGCGAGCGGGATGCCGATGACGAAGGCGTGCGAGATCGCCTGGGCGTAGAAGTCCTCGATGATCGGTCGCACGGGCTCGGGGAGCAGGCGCACCTCGGGCAGCGTGCCGCTGGTGAGCAGCGCCGCGACATCGGCACCCTTCTCGCCGAGCTGCGCGATCGCGGCGCCCAGGCGCTCCTTGCCGTCGGCGAACAGGCCGGTGAGCGAGTTCGCGAGCACCGCGCCCATCACCGAGACGCCGACGGTACCGCCGAGGCTGCGGAAGAAGGTGACGCCCGAGCTCGCGACGCCCATCTCGCTCGGCTTCGCGACGTTCTGCACGATCAGCACGAGGTTCTGCATCGTCATGCCGACGCCGGCACCCATGAGGAACATGTAGATCGAGACGAGTACGAAGTCCGTGTCGTAGTGCAGTGTCGACAGCAGCACGGACCCGGCGATCAGCAGCACGGCCCCGAGCACCAGGTAGCCCTTCCACTTGCCGAAGCGCGTGACGAGCTGCCCGATCACCATCGAGGAGATCAGCAGTCCCGCCATCATCGGCAGCGTCATGAGACCCGCCTCGGTGGGCGTCGCGCCGCGGGAGAGCTGCATGTACTGCGCGAGGTACACCGAGGTGCCGAACATCGCGACGCCGATCGAGATCGACGCGATGACCGAGAGCGTGAACGTGCGTCCGCGGAACAGCGTGAGCGGGATCAGCGGCTCGCGCACTTTCAGCTCGACGATGACGAACGCGATCGCGGCGACGACGGCTCCGCCCACCATGAGTGCCGTCTCGGTGCTCCACCAGTCGAAGGTCGACCCGGCGTTCGTGATCCAGATGAGGATCAGCGACACGGCGGCCGAGAGCAGCACGATGCCGACGTAGTCGATCGACGCCTTGCGGGTGCGCTCGGTCGAGATCTTCAGCGTGCGCTGCAGGATGATCAGCGCGGCGACGGCGAACGGCAGGGAGACGAAGAAGTTCCAGCGCCAGTTCGCGGCATCCGTGATCCATCCGCCCAGCAGCGGTCCGCCGACCGTCGCGACGGCCATGACGGCGCCGAAGAGGCCCATGTACCGGCCGCGCTCACGCGGGCTGATGATGTCGGCCATGATGACCTGGCTGAGGGCGGCGAGTCCGCCGCCGCCGAGACCCTGGATCGCGCGGAAGGCGATGAGGGTGTTCGTGTCCTGCGCGAAGCCGGCCGCGGCGGTCGCGCCGACGAAGATGATGATCGCGATCTGGATCAGCAGCTTGCGGTTGAACAGGTCGGCGAGCTTTCCCCAGATCGGCGTCGAGATCGCGGTGGTCAGCAGGGTGGCGGTGATGACCCAGGTGTAGGCGGCCTGATCGCCACCGAGGTCGTGGACGATGACGGGCATCGACGTCGAGACGACCGTGGTGGCGATCATCGAGACGAACATGCCGAGCAGGAGGCCGGTGAGGGCCTCGAGCACCTGGCGGTGCGTCATCTTGGCGGGAGCGGAGTCCGTGGACATGCAGGACCTTTCGCGGTCGGAGAGTGGATGCCGCGACAGCCCTGGCGCGCGCGAAGATGGTTGAACTTCGTCAACTATAGGACGGTGGTTGATGTTCGTCAACTATCGATCCGCGCCAGGTCGCGAACGCGCAACGATCGGGACCGCAGGCGAAAGATACCTTGAACGACCGTGCAGTCTCGGGAAGGATGGCCGGAACGCAACGGTGCGCGGCCTCTGAGGGGTGGCCATATGACGTACCGGAGCGACCGATAAGAATTCCTGAGGGGGAATCGCACATGGTTACGAAGGATCGGAAGCGCAAGACTCTGGCAGTGCTGGCGGGCGGGCTCGTGCTCGGCGTCGGAGTGGCGGTGACGCTCGCGGCCTGGAACGACTCCGAGTTCGCGACCGGCACGTTCACCGCCGGCTCGTTCAATCTGCAGGGCTCGACCGCGGGTGACGTGAGCGCCAACTACAGCGATCACAACGTCGACACCGGAGGAACGGCGGCCACGCTCGCCTTCACGCTGCCCACCGGCGTCGTCGGCAACATGGCACCGGGAGACGCGGTCTACGCGGGCTTCTGGGTGCGACTCGCTCCCGGAACGACGACGGGCGCGAGCCTCTCGGCCGCCGGCACGACGACGGGTGCCGCCGCGACGACGAACTCCGGCAACCTGTCGTACCAGGTGTACCAACTCGCACCCGGAGCCACCTGCAACGCGGCATCCGCCACCGGCACCCCCGTCGCGACCGGGGCGACGATGGACGCGCAGACCGGCGTGACCGCGATGACGCTCACGCAGGGAGCGGATGCCGCGACCGCCGGAACCGCCGTTCAGCTGTGCTTCAAGGTGACCGCCGGCACGGCGCTGAAGCAGGGCGTCGCGACCACGACGACCTGGAAGTTCACGGCGACGTCGACGAGCTGAGTCCGTCATGCAGACCCGCAGAGCGATGCGGGAGGCGAAGCGACTGCGCTCCCGCCGGATACGGGCCGTCCTCGCGGGCGGACTCGTCTTCGGTGTGGGCGCGGCCATGACTCTCGCCGCCTGGAACGACTCCGAGTACGCGACCGCGACGTTCACCGCCGGACGATTCGACATCGTCGGCGCGACCGACGGTGCCACGTTCTCGAGCCATGCGACGACGGGAGCTGCGGCGACGCTGAGCTTCGCCGTCGCGCCCACGGCCATGGTGCCCGGCACGACGACGTATGCGCTGTTCAGCGTCAAGACGGCCAACCCGTCCGGTGCGGGCACGCTGCAGCTGACGGCGGGGACGCCGAGCGGCACCGGGCTCGCCACGCACCTGACGTACGGGGTGCGCCTGGTGCCGACCGCGGCGACCCCGAGCCAGTCGTGCACGGCCGCGACGTACGCCGCGGCATCCGCCTCGACGTCCATCGTCGTCGCCGACGGGTCGGCGCTCACGACGAACGGCGCAGCGACCGGTACCGTACCGCAGGCTGTGACCGCGAACGGCGGCAACCAGCTGAACTACTGCGTCGCCGTGACGCTTCCGACGACCGCGGTCAACGCCGCGCAGGGGCTCACCATGACGCAGACCTGGCAGATCCAGGGAACATCCACCTGACCGTCCGCAGCGGTCGACCACGCGAGGAGGGGTGATGAGCACGCCGACCACGAGGCGGGGCCTGCGCGAGCAGGCCGTCGCGTCGGGCGCGCCCGCGATGGCCCCGGCGCCCGTGGTGCCCCGCCGCCGCGGCGGCATCGGACGGATGCTCGGCGACCTCGGCCTGTGGATCGCCGCCGCGGCCGGGGTCGTCTGCATCGTGCTCGTGATCCTCGCCGTGACCGCGAACATCACGCTCATCATGTTCCGCACCGGGTCGATGTCTCCGACGATCCCCGCAGGATCCGTGGCGGTCGTGCAGCGGGTGGATGCCGCTCAGGTCGAGATCGGAGACGTCGTGACGGTCGACCGAGAAGGCGAGTTGCCGGTCACGCACCGCGTCACCTCGGTCGAACCCGGTGCGAGCGAGTCCGAGCGCATCATCACGATGCGCGGCGACGCGAACGCCACCGACGACCCCTTCCCCTACACCGTGACCTCGGTGCGGACCGTGCTCTTCTCGATCCCCGGCATCGCGAGCGTGATCGTCGGGATGGGCGACCCGTGGGTGCTCGGAGGACTCACCGCGGGGGCCACGGTGCTCGTGATCTGGGCGTTCTGGCCGCGGTCGGGATCGGCCGCGACCCGCAAGCAGCAGGGGCTCACATGAGGCGCCGACTCGCGATCCTCCCGCCGGCGCTCGTCGCCGCCGGCATCCTCGCGGCCGCCCCCGTCATCCTGGCTGCCGCGCCCGCGTGGGCCGCTCCGACGACCGAGGTGATCCAGGGGCGCGTGCTGCGCCTCGTCTCGGTCGCCGACTGGGCGCGGGCCTCGCGGCTGCTGCCCGGCGAGCCGGTCCAGTGGGACGTCGCGGTGAGTGCGAGCCCGCCCGATCCCGGCACCGTCACGATCGCCGTGAGCGCCGCCGGGGACGCGCCGCTGCTGGTCGACGCGGCCCTTTGCATGCAGGAGTGGCAGGAGAGCGGATGCCCGGGCGGGGCCGAGGAGCTCGAGTCGGGATGGAGCATCCCGCGCGACGGTTCCGAAGTCGCGCTCGCCGCGTTCCCCTCCACCGACGTCGCACACCTGCGGCTGTGGATCACCCTCGACGCCGATGGCGACAACGGCATCACCGACGTGCGCGTGCACGCGCAGGGTGTGGGGGAGGCGGTGGTCACCGGACCCGGGGGCGATCCTCTCCCGGCCACGGGCGGGTCGATCGCGCCGTGGGCGACCGGGGCGGGCGTGGGGTTGGCCGTGGCCGGCATCGGGCTCGTGGGGCTGCGCCGGCGGGACCGCCGCGGCGCGCAGATCCGGGAGGGTGATGCATGAGCGGGCGGGATCGGATCGGGTCGCGGGGTGGGAGGAGACGGCGGATGCTCGCCGGGATCGTCGGGCTGTCGGTGTTGCTCGCCGGCGGCACGGTCTCGAACGTTCCCCTCACCGAGGCACGGTTCACCGGTACCGAGAACGTCGCCTCGGGAACGTTCACCTCGTTCCGCCTCGTCCCACCGCAGATCACCGCGGTCGTGAACTGCACGGGGCTGCTGGGACTGGGGCTCGCGAACGGCGTGACGTTGGAGTGGTCGTTCCCTGCGGGGGCCGCCTATTCGGGCTTTGCTCCGGCGGCGAACGCGCAGTGGGCGTTCAACGCCGCCGGCGACAACTGGCAGGCGGTCACGACCACCACGGTGTCGCCGGGGGTATATCGAACGACCTTCAACACCGGCATCATCAGCGATCTCCTCAGCCTGCTTCTCGGCGGGTCGATGGCGTTCCAGGTGCGGACGAAGCTCAACGCCACGTCGACCTGGGTGTCGACCCAGACCTCGAGAGTGACGTTCACGAACACCGGAGGAGGCCCGCTCGGGCTCTCACCCGTGTGCTCCGCACCGGTCAACGGCACCTGAACCGGGGCCGGGGCCGTGCGCGGGTCTGCGAGACGTCAGTCCGCGAGGGCGAGCGCGCGGAACGCGTCGCGCTCGCGCAGCTGCTCGCGGCGGCTGGCCGCGGCATCCGTCGTGCGGGTCGGAACCTGCTGACCGGTCGTGCGACGGTAGAGCTCGTCGATGAGGTCGGTCGCGAGGCCCACGAGCTTCGCGATCTCGCGGTCGTCGCGGTCGATCCACACGCAGCGCGGCTCGTCGTGGATGGGGGCGAAGTCGACGTGCTCCTCCCAGACGAAGAGCGTGCGTTCGGCGCCCAGCACGTGCTGTTGCCACCACACCTGGCGGAGGTAGGTGCGCGGGATGCCGCGGAACGCCTTGTTCGTCGTCTTGATCTCGGCGAGCTTGATGCGGCCGTCGGCGTCGACCGCGATGCCGTCGGGGGTCGCGAGGTGGCGGTGCTCGACCTCGGCGCGGAACAGGGCGGACGAGGGCAGGATGCCGTGGGTCGCCGCCACCCAGGCGGCGATCTCGGGCTCGCGGCGCCGGCCATGATCGGTGTAGGCGTTGCCGCCGAAGCGGGGTCCGCCGCCGAGCTTGGACTCGGCCGCCCGCGCGATCGACCTCTCGGAGGTGAGTCCGGCGACGTCGGTGGCGGTGATGCCTCGTGACCGGGCCCGCAGCCAGGCAACGCGGTCGCGGGAGTCCGCGACGATGCGTGCGGCGAGTTCGGGGGTCACCCATCGAGCGTAACCCCGCCCTCCGACCTCGCCGACCCCACACGCCGCTCGTCCGCGCCGTGCCGTTGTCTCGGTGATCATGGCGGCGCAAAGAGACCCCGCGATTTGGGGGAGCGGATGCCGTGGGGTACAGTTGAACCAACCGAAGACCGCTGGTCATCGTCGTGTGCGCGAGTACATGTCGATCGAAGCTCTGCATCGCAGGGGCCCGCGCAGGTGTCACGATCTTTTCAGAGCTCCGTGCGCTTGCGCCGGAGCTCTTCTTGTTGTTGCGGGCGGTCCAGGTCGGCGCCCCACCACCGTGCGGCGCCTCGTACACACCAAGGAGTGACCATGGCGCAGAAGGATGCATCGGTCGCCGAGCTCACGAAGTCATTCGAGAACTCGTCCGCCGTCCTGCTGACCGAGTACCGCGGTCTGACGGTTGCCCAGCTCAAGGAGCTGCGCAACAGCATCCGTCAGGACGCTGAGTACGCCGTGGTGAAGAACACGCTGACCAAGCTTGCGGCCAACAAGGCCGGCATCACCGCGCTGGACGACGACCTCAAGGGTCCGTCGGCCGTCGCGTTCGTGCACGGTGACTTCGTCGCCACCGCCAAGGCTCTGCGTGACTTCGCCAAGGCCAACCCGCTTCTCGTGATCAAGGCCGGCATCTTCGAGGGCGAAGCCCTCACCGCCGACGAGGTCAACAAGTACGCCTCGCTCGAGAGCCGTGAGGTTCTGCTGGCGAAGGCTGCGGGCATGATGAAGGCGACGATGGGCAAGGCTGCCGCCACCATCGACGCGCTTCGCGAAAAGCTGGAGACCGCAGAGGCCGCGTAAGCGTCCGGCGATCTCGTCTACAAACCCCATCTATCTAGGAGATACATCATGGCGAAGCTTTCCACCGAGGAGCTGCTCGAGCAGTTCGCCGGCCTCACCCTCATCGAGCTCAACGAGTTCGTGAAGGCGTTCGAGGAGAAGTTCGAGGTCACCGCTGCTGCACCCGTCGCCGTTGCCGGCGCTGCGGGTGGCGCAGGCGCTGCTGAGGCTGAGGAAGAGAAGGACTCCTTCGACGTCATCCTCGAGTCGGCTGGCGACAAGAAGATCCAGGTCATCAAGACGGTCCGCGAGCTCACCTCGCTGGGCCTCGGCGAGGCCAAGGCCGTCGTCGACGGTGCTCCCAAGGCCGTGCTCGAGGGCGCGAACAAGGA
This sequence comes from Microbacterium galbinum, assembly GCF_023101185.1. Taxonomy (GTDB): domain Bacteria; phylum Actinomycetota; class Actinomycetes; order Actinomycetales; family Microbacteriaceae; genus Microbacterium; species Microbacterium galbinum. The sequence continues at coordinate 487,005 of NZ_CP078077.1, read as the reverse complement.
GACCGCCGAGAAGGCGAAGGCTGCTCTCGAAGAGGCAGGCGCCACGGTTACCCTCAAGTAATCGCGTCTGAACGCTTCACGAATGCCCCGGCTCCGGCCGGGGCATTCGTGCGTTAAGGGGGCGCGCCTCAGCGCGGCGCGGCGGTCGACCCGCGCACCACGAGAGCGGATGCCGCGGCGACCTGCTCGACGGCTGAATCCGGGTCGTCCATCCGCTGCGTGAGGAGACGGACGGCGTCGTGACCCTGGTCGCGCGGCGACTGGCGGATCGTCGTCAGGGCGAAGAGCTCGGCGTGCTCGTGGTCGTCGATCCCGACGACGCTGAGCTCGGTCGGCACGGCGATGCCGAGGCGCCGGGCGGCGATGATCGTACCGATCGCGGCCTCGTCGCACACCGCGACGATCGCGGTCGGCCGGTGCCGCCGATCTCCGAGGATGCCGACGGCTGCGGCGTACCCCTCGGAGAGGGTGGGGCCCGATCCTGCGACGCGTGCCTCGTCGGCGATCCCGGCGGTGCCGAGCGCGGCGAGATAGCCGTCGATGCGCTTCTCGTCGCCGTAGCTGAGCGCCGCGGCATCCGTCGTCCCGCCGACGAACGCGATCGCGGTGTGGCCCAGCTCGATCAGGTGCTCGGTGGCGATGCGCGCGGCGGCGGCGTCGTCGATCGAGACGGCGCTCGATCCCTCGCTGTAGGGCCCGACGCTGACGAGCGGACGCCCGGTCTGCTGCAACCGCTCGAGTTCGTGAGCACTGGGCTGGATGCCGACGGCGATGATGCCGTCGAAGCGACGGCGGGGGAGCACGTTCGAGAAGAGACGCTCGCGGGTCTCTGACCCCTCGGGGACCCCGTAGAGGGCGAGGTCGTAGTCGAGCGCGAACAGTGACTCCTGGATGCCGGCGAGGAGCTCGGCGAAGAACCAGCGGTCGACCGGGGGCATGACCACCCCGACGGTCTGCGTGCGGCCGGTGGCGAGGCTGGTGGCGGAGGAGTGGGCGACGTACGACAGCTCTGCGGCGGCCTGTTCCACGCGCTGACGCGTCTCGTCCGAGACGTAGCCGCGTCCGCTGAGAGCCCTGCTCGCGGTGGCCTTCGAGACGCCGGCGCGGGCTGCGACGTCGGCGATCTTGCTCATCGGTCCTCCTCGACCAATCTCGGCATCGAGGGTTCTCGCTCGTGGCATCGACGCCGGCGCGCGGGGGGACGCGCCGATGTCAGCGTAGTGCGTGACGGGGCCGAAAAGGAACCGGTTCCACACGAAAACAATGAGAGCGCTCCCATTCCGCATCCCGATATGCCGCGAAAGGATGCGATCTTGTGACCTTCCCCAGTTGTGCCGCGGGAGGAAAGGCCAGTAGGTTTACCTGGAATCGGTTCCCCAATGGTTGCGGCGATTGCTCCCTTGGGCGGACGATGATCCACCTGAAGAGGAGAAGTAAATGGCTTTGTCACAGCGATACCGCCTTCTTGCACCGATCGCGCTCGTCGGAGCAGCGACCCTGGTTCTGGCCGGCTGCGCCGAGGGCGGCAGCGGCGACGGCGGTGGAGATGCGAAGACCACGGTCCGCATCTCCGGAGGTATCACGGGCGTCGAGGCTGACGACCTGAACAAGTCCTTCGAGCAGTTCACCGAAGACACCGGCATCACCGTCGAGTACACCGGCGACAAGGGCTTCGAGGGCAACATCGTGACCAAGGTCACCGGTGGCGACGCCCCCGACATCGCGATCGTCCCCCAGCCGGGTCTGCTCAAGACCCTCGTCGACACTGGCAAGGTGAAGGCGGCGCCCGAGGCCGTCGAGGCGGCGGTCGACGAGAACTGGTCCGAGGACTGGAAGAAGTACGGCACGTTCGACGACACCTTCTACGCGGCACCGATGCTCGCGAACCTCAAGGGCTACGTCTGGTACTCGCCCAAGCAGTTCGCCGAGTGGGGCGTCGAGGTCCCGACCACGTGGGACGAGATGCTGACCCTCACCCAGACGATCGTCGACACGACCGGCGGCCCCGCCTGGTGCGCCGGCTTCTCGTCCGAGGCGGCGTCCGGCTGGCCGGGAACCGACTGGATCGAGGACCTCGTCCTCCGTCAGTCCGGCCCCGAGGTCTACGACCAGTGGGTGGCCGGTGAGGTCAAGTTCACCGACCCCGAGATCAAGGAAGCCTTCGACGCCGTCGGCGAGATCCTCCTCAACCCGGACTACGTCAACGCGGGCTACGGCGACGTGAAGAGCATCAACTCCACCGCCTTCGGCGACGTGGCGGCGACCCTGGCGCAGGGCAAGTGCGCCCTGACCCACCAGGCGTCGTTCCTCTCGGCGAACTTCCTCGAGGCGCAGACCGCCGACGGCAACACGCCCGAGATCGGACCCGACGGTGACGTCTACGCGTTCATCATGCCGGGCGAGACGGCCGGCGAGGTCCAGGTCGAGGGTGGCGGCGAGTTCGTCGCCGGATTCTCCGACGACGACGCGACCCAGCAAGTTCTCGAGTTCATGGCCTCGCCGGAGTTCGCCGACGCACGCGTGAAGCTCGGTGGCGTCATCTCCGCCAACAAGAACGCCGACCCGAGCCTCGCCTCGAGCGAGTTCCTGAAGGAGGCCATGGAGACGATGCAGAGCGACACCACCACGTTCCGCTTCGACGCCTCCGACCTGATGCCGTCGACCGTCGGTTCGGGTTCGTTCTGGAAGGGAATGGTCGACTGGATCGACGGCAAGGACACCGACACGGTGCTCTCCGACATCCAGGCCGGCTACGAGAACTGATCGTCTCGCTACGATCAGCGTGAGCTGAGCGGGGTCGGGCTCCAGAGCCCGGCCCCGCTCCTCCCATCCATTCGCCCGAGTACGCGGCAGTACTCAGAAGGGGACTCCCATGTCGCAAGCGACCATCGAGAAGTCCGTCGAAGCCGACGAACTTCCGGTGACGAGGCACGGCGCCGATCCGAAGGGGCGCGCGATCACGCGCGCCGTCCTCGCGATCGGCTTCGTCGTGCTCGTCGCCCTCGCCCTCCTGCTCGTCTTCACCACCTCCACCGAAGAGTCCGCCCGCACGACCATCGGGTTCTCGCTCAACAGCTTCTTCGTGGCCCTCGGCGGCATGCACCCGCTCGTGCAGATCCCCGTGATCCTCGCCGTCTTCGGCGTGGTGGTGGCCATCATCCTGGTGCTCATCGAGTTCGCCCCGCGCCCCGGTCGCGGCTACTTCATCATGCGGCTGGTCGCCTGCCTGGTGATCCCGGTGCTCGCCTTCCTGCTGCTGCGTCCGTACCAGAACGCCGTGCTCTACGTCGTGGCGATCGCCCTGCTGGTCGGCGCGCTGCTCTTCTTCGCGGACTTCCGCGCCCGCCAGGGAGCCGGCTACCTCTTCCAGCTCGTGCTCTTCATGGCACCCGCCTCGATCATGCTCATCCTGGGCCTGATCTACCCGGCGATCTCGACCATCTTCAAGTCGTTCTTCGACAAGACCGGCGCGAACTTCGTCGGCTTCGAGAACTACGTCTGGGTGTTCACGAACCCCGTCGGCACCTCCTCGGTGATCAACACGATCCTCTGGGCGCTCCTGGCCCCGACCGTCTCGGTGGTCATCGGTCTCGCCTACGCCGTGTTCATCGACCGGGCGCGTGGCGAGAAGATCCTCAAGGTTCTCGTGTTCATGCCCGTCGCGATCTCGTTCGTCGGCGCCGGCATCATCTGGAAGTTCATGTACGACGCGCGTCAGGGTGACCAGATCGGTCTCCTCAACGCGATCGTCACCGCGTTCGGCGGCGACCCCGTGCAGTGGCTCGCCATCAAGCCGGTGCTCAACACCCTGATGCTCCTCATCGTGTTCATCTGGACGCAGACGGGCTTCGCGATGGTGATCCTCTCCGCCGCGATCAAGGCCGTGCCGATCGAGCAGATGGAGGCCGCCGAACTCGACGGCACCAACGCCTGGCAGCGGTTCCGCAACGTCACCGTCCCCGGCATCCGCTCCTCGTTGATCGTGGTGCTCACCACGATCACGATCGCCTCGCTGAAGGTGTACGACATCGTCGCCGTCATGACCGGTGGTCGTGACGAGACGAGCGTGCTCGGATTCGAGATGGTCAACCAGCAGCAGAGGTTCCAGAGTTACGGGCACTCCTCGGCGCTGGCCGTCGTGCTGTTCCTGTTCGTGCTGCCCCTGATCGTCTACAACGCCCGATCGATGGCCAAGCAGAGGGAGATCCGCTGATGAGCGCCACACAACTCGTCGTCACGCCCGACAACCGCACCAAGCGGCAGGTCGCCCGTGACACGCGCAAGAACGAGGCGATCGCCCACAAGAAGCTGACGTCGAAGGGCGCGACGATCGCCGCCGCGATCATCGCCATCTTCTGGACGATCCCGACCTTCGGCCTCTTCGTCACCTCGTTCCGTCCCGGTGCCGACACGCAGAACTCGGGCTGGTGGACGGTCTTCACGAACCCCGAGTTCACGCTCGACAACTACGTGCAGGCCTGGAACTCGGGCGGCACCTCGACCACGCTCGCCTCGGCGTTCGTGAACTCGCTCGCGATCACCATCCCCGCGACGGTGTTCCCGATCGTGATGGCGGCACTCGCCGCGTACGCGTTCGCATGGATCGACTTCAAGGGTCGCAACATGCTGTTCGTGTTCGTCTTCGCGCTGCAGATCGTGCCGCTGCAGATGGCCCTCGTGCCGCTGCTGAGCCTGTTCTCGGACGGCCTGTCGATCAACGACGTGCCGATCTTCCCGGGCTTCGGTCTGAACGAGGTGCAGTACAGCTTCGCCCGCGTCTGGATCGCGCACGCGATCTTCGCGCTGCCGCTCGCGACGTTCATGCTGCACAACTTCATCTCGGAGATCCCCGGCGAGATCATCGAGGCGGCCCGTGTCGACGGTGCCGGTCACGGCCAGGTGTTCTTCCGGATCATCCTGCCGCTGGCCGCTCCCGCGATCGCGTCGTTCGGCATCTTCCAGTTCCTGTGGGTGTGGAACGACCTGCTCGTCGCGACGATCTTCGCCTCGCCGGGCGCGCTGCCGATCACTCAGGCCCTCAACTCGTTGTCGGGCACGTGGGGCAACAAGTGGTTCCTGCAGTCGGCGGGAACCTTCATCTCGATCATCATCCCGTTGATCGTGTTCTTCGCCCTCCAGCGCTTCTTCGTGCGCGGCCTGCTGGCCGGCGCGACCAAGGGCTGATGGCCGCCACTCGCCCCGGTTCCTGAGCGAGCGGAGCGAGACGAAGGACGGATGCCGTGGCGCAACACTTCTGCGCCACGGCATCCGTCGTTCTACGCTGAACCTATGAAGTACGCAGATTCGATCGTCGACCTTGTCGGCGACACGCCCCTCGTGAAGCTCCGTCACGTCACCGAGGGCGTCGCGTGCACGGTTCTCGTCAAGCTCGAGTACTTCAACCCCGGCGGCTCGTCGAAGGACCGCATCGCCTCGCGCATCATCGACGCGGCCGAGGCGGCGGGCCAGCTGAAGCCGGGTGGGACGATCGTCGAACCCACGAGCGGCAACACCGGTGTCGGACTCGCCCTGGTCGCCCAGCAGCGCGGGTACGCGTGCGTCTTCGTGGTGCCCGACAAGGTCGGCGACGACAAGATCGACGTGCTGCGGGCCTACGGAGCCGAGGTCGTCGTGACGCCGACGTCGGTGCCGGCCGACAGCCCGGAGTCGTACTACAGCGTGAGCGATCGGCTCGCGCGCGAGATCCCCGGCGCGTTCAAGCCCAACCAGTACGAGAACCCCAACGGTCCCCGCAGCCACTACGAGACCACGGGCCCCGAGATCTGGCGCGACACCGACGGCACGGTCACGCACTTCGTCGCCGGCGTCGGCACGGGCGGAACCATCAGCGGCACGGGGCGCTACCTGCGCGAGGTGTCGGACGACCGCGTGCGCATCATCGGCATCGACCCCGAGGGCAGCGTCTACAGCGGCGGAACAGGGCGTCCGTACCTCGTCGAGGGTGTCGGCGAGGACATCTGGCCCGGATCGTACGATCCGGCGGTGCCGCACGAGATCGTCGCGGTGGGCGATGCGGAGTCGTTCGCGATGACGCGCCGTCTCGCCCGCGAGGAGGGCATCCTCGTCGGCGGGTCGAGCGGCATGGCCGTCGTCGGCGCGTTGCGCATCGCCAAGGACCTGCCCGCGGATGCCGTGATGGTCGTGCTCCTGCCCGACGGCGGTCGCGGTTACCTCGGCAAGATCTTCAACGACGGCTGGATGCGCTCTTACGGGTTCAGCGAGGTGGAGGAGGGCGAGACCGTCTCCGACGTGATCGCAGCCCGTGCCGCGCGCCAGGGCGAGGCGATCCCGGATCTCGTGCACGCGCACCCGACCGACACGGTGCTCGAGGCGATCGGCATGATGACCGAGTACGACGTCTCGCAGCTCGTCGTGCTCAGCGCCGAGCCGCCCGTCATGATGGGCGAGGTCGTGGGCACGGTCGACGAGAAGGGTCTGCTCGACCTGCTGTTCCGCGGCGACGCCAACCCGGCAGACGCCGTGGGCGATCACGTGGGGGAGCGGCTGCCGCTCATCGGCATCCACGCGTCCGTCGCGCAGGCGCGTGCAGCGCTCGCCGACGCCGATGCGCTGCTGGTCACCGAGGGTGGCAAGCCGCACACCGTCCTGACCCGGCAGGACCTGCTCGCGTACCTCTCGAAGTGACGCGCGACGTAACAGGATCGCCGCCGCTCCGGAGCCCGCACGTAGGCTGAGGGGCATGTCCGAGCACTCCTTCGCCACCCGAGCCATCCACGCAGGTCAGGAACCCGATCCCCGCACCGGTGCGATCATCCCGCCGATCTACCAGGCCTCCACGCACGTGCAGGACGGCATCGGCGGCTTCCGCGAGGGCTACGAGTACAACCGCGCGGGCAACCCCACCCGGTCGTCGCTCGAGACCCAGCTCGCCGCCCTCGAGGGCGGCGCCTCGGCGCTGTCGTTCGCCTCGGGGCTCGCCGCCGAAGATGCGCTGCTGCGCGGCATCCTGAAGCCGGGCGACCACGTCGTGCTCGGCAACGACGTCTACGGCGGCACCTACCGCCTGCTCACCCGCGTGCTCGCGCCGTGGGGCATCGAGACCACCACGGTCGAGCTCGGCGACCTCGACGAGGTGCGCGCGGCGATCCGCCCCGAGACCAAGATCGTCTGGCTCGAGACGCCCAGCAACCCGCTGCTCAAGATCGTCGACATCGCGGTCGTCGCGGAGGTCGCGCACGCGGCCGGCGCCGTCGTCGTGGTCGACAACACGTTCGCCTCGCCGGCGCTGCAGCAGCCGCTCGCGCTCGGCGCCGACCTGGTCGTGCACTCGACCACCAAGTACCTCGGTGGGCACTCCGACGTGCTGGGCGGCGCGGTGGTGTTCGGCGACGACACCCACTTCGACGCGATCAAGTTCCAGCAGTTCGCCGTGGGGGCCGTGTCGGCCCCGCTCGACGCCTGGCTCACCACTCGCGGCATCAAGACCCTCGCGGTGCGCGTGCGGCAGCACTCCGAGAACGCTCAGGCGATCGCCGAGTGGGCCGAGAGCCGTCCCGAGTTCGAGCGCGTCTTCTACCCGGGTCTCGCTTCGCACCCGGGCCATGACATCGCGGCCCGCCAGATGAGCGGCTTCGGCGGCATGCTGTCGCTCGCCCTCGCCGCGGGCCCCGACGCAGCCAAGGCGTTCGCGGAGTCGACGGAGATCTTCCAGCTCGCGGAGTCGCTCGGCGGCGTCGAGTCGCTGATCGGCTACCCGCCGGACATGACGCACGCCTCGGTGCGCGGTACCGCGCTCGCGGTTCCGGAGAACGTCGTGCGCCTGTCGGTCGGCATCGAGGACGTGCGCGACCTGATCGCCGACCTCGAGCAGGGGCTCGCCCGCATCGGTTCCTGACGCGGGGCGTCGGAGCGCGAGACACCACATCCCTCGCGAGACACCGCGGGGGCCATGGTGTCTCGTCGCGGATGTGGTGTCTCGGCACGCCTGCGGCGGGCGTGCCCGTAGAATGGGTGGCTGGGTCGAATCGATTCGACCGTCCGCCCCCGCTCCGAAAGGCCGTCGTGCCCGACGCTCCTCGCACCGACTCCGTCCCGACGATCCCCGCACACGCCGCGCCCGAACGCACCGCGACCGGCAGCATCCGCATCCCCGCCGCGACGGGAGCGATCCGCACGCTCGGGTCCAACCCGACCACGGCGCCGATCATGCTGCACCCGGGAGACTCGATCTCGAACGGCCGACGCGCGCTGTACATCATCCTCCTCGGAGCGCTCACTGCCCTCGGGCCGTTCACGATCGACCTCTACCTCCCGGCCTTCCCGGTGCTCGAAGAGGACTTCCAGACGACCGCCGCGGCGATCCAGCTCACGCTGACCGGAACCATGATCGGCTTCGCGGTGGGGCAGCTGCTCGTCGGTCCGCTCAGCGACAAGATCGGCCGACGACTCCCGCTCATCATCGTGACGGCGCTGCACGTGCTCGCGAGCCTCGCCGCCGCGTTCGCGCCCACGCTCGAGCTGCTCAGCGCCTCGCGCGTGCTCATGGGCATGGGCGCCGCGGCCGGCGGTGTGGTCGCGATGGCGATCGTGCGCGACCTGTTCGGCGGGCGCCGACTCGTGGTGATGCTCTCGCGCCTCGCGCTCGTCTCGGGCGTCGCGCCCGTCGTCGCCCCACTGATCGGTTCGTGGCTGCTGACGCTCATGCCCTGGCGCGGCATCTTCGGTGTGCTCGCGGCCTACGGCGTCGTGATGCTGATCTCGACCCTGATCTTCATCCCCGAGACCCTCCCCGCGGCCCGTCGTCAGGGCGGCGGCGCCACGGTGCTGCAGCGCTACCGCTCGGTGCTCTCCGACCGCGTGTTCCTCGGGGTGCTCGTGATCGGCGGCATGACCTTCTCGGGCCTCTTCTCGTACCTGTCGGCCTCGCCGTTCCTGTTCCAGCAGACGCATGGTCTCGACCCGCAGCAGTACGGTCTGCTCTTCGCCGTGAACTCGCTCGGCGTCGTCGTCGGCGTGCAGACCGCCTCGCGCCTCGCCGCGCGCTTCGGCCCGCAGTGGGTGCTCGCGTACTCGACCTCGGTGCTGCTGCTCGCGGGCACCGCGATCATCGTGACCGACCAGCTCGGACTCGGGCTGTGGGGCACCGTCATCCCGCTGTTCGTCTTCATGACCGCGTGCGGCTTCACGTTCCCGAACGTGCAGGTGCTGGCGCTCGACCGCCACGGGAAGGCGGCCGGGACCGCGGCCTCGATCCTCGGCGCGACGAACTTCGGCGTCGCCGGCCTCATCTCGCCGGTCGTCGGGTGGGTCTCTCACGACGCGGGCATCACGGCCACGACGATGGCCGCGGTGATGGCCGGGTGTGCGGCGATCGGCATCCTCGCGCTCTGGTTCGTCGTGCGCCCGCGCACCGTCGGCCTGCTCACTCCCTGACGCGGCGGGCGCACCTCCCGGGTTCCCAGGCGCGCTCCGACAGAATGGGGCGATGGACAGGCGGATGCTGGTGTGGTCGGGTGTCGGGTGCGTCGCGCTGACCTTCGCGCTGGGGGCGCTGATCACCCTCGGGGTCGCGCACCCGTTCGTGGTCGACGCCTGGTGGAACGACGTCGTGGTGTCGTTCCGCTCGGAGGGACTGGTCGCCTTCGCGCACGCCCTCGACACGGTCGGCGGCGGGTGGGTCGCGGTGTATCTCGTGCCGCTCGTCGTGATCATCTCGTTCCTGCTGGCACGCCGCTGGAGATCTGGCGTGTTCGCGGCGCTCGCGTTCCTCGCGAGCGCGGGAGCGGTGCAGCTGCTCAAGCACCTCTTCGGGCGCGCGCGGCCGGAGGACATGCTGGTGCTCAGCGACTACGGGTCGTTCCCCTCCGGGCACACTGCGAACGCCGCGACACTCGCTTTCGTCTTCGCCGTGCTGTTCCCGAATGTGTGGATCCGGATCGCGGGGGCGCTGTGGATCGCGCTGATGGCGCTGTCGCGCACCTTCCTCTCGGTGCACTGGGCGACCGACACGATCGGCGGCGCTCTGCTCGGGGCCGGGGTCGTGCTGCTGCTGGCGGCGTGGCTGCTGCCGTGGGTGCGGCGCCCCGGCGCGGCGGAACCGCCCGCCGATAGTCTGGACGACGCCCCACTCACCGACGCACCCACTCACTGAGGAGTCCCCGTGTCGAGCATCCGCCCGTACCGTCCGTCCGATCGCGCGTCGCTGTTCGATGTCTGCGTGCGCACCGCCGATGCGGGGGAGGACGCCACCGGTGTGTTCTCCGACGACGAGCTCTGGGGCCTGCTGTTCGCGGTGCCGTACGTCGAGCGCAACCCGAGCCTGGCGTGGGTCGTCGAATCGGACGACGGCCGCGTGATCGGGTACATCGTCGCGACCGATGACACGGATGCCTTCGAGCAGTGGTTCCGCGACGAATGGTGGCCGCGGTTCGCCGACCGCTTCCCGCAGCCCGCCGAGCCGCAGACGCGCGAGGAGAAGATGCTCGCGTACGCCTACGGTCGCCGGCCCGGCGCCGAGCCGAACGCCGCTGCGTACCCTGCTCATCTGCACATCGATCTGCTGCCGGAGACGCAGGGGCAGGGCCTCGGCCGCCGACTCATCGAGACGCTGTTCGACGAGCTCTCGCGTCGCGGCGTGAAGGGGCTGCACCTCGGGATGGATCCGGCGAACACCGGTGCCGCGGCCTTCTACGAGCGCCTCGGCATGACGCCGCTCCCGACCGCCCCGGGCGGGCAGAGCTACGGCGTGACGTTCGCGGGCTGAGGCTCTCCCCTCGAACGGGCGCGTGCGCGGAAGGTAGTGTCTCGCTGGCGTCCGGGCAGGTCAACGCCCTGTGGGGGGAGCGACGGCGCCCGTAACGTTCATGGTTCGCGACAGATCGGAGCTGGGCCATGAACGATTCGCACAACACGCAGGGAACCCCCGGGACGAATGACGACGCAGGCGCCGCATCCGGTGGCGCGTCGGAGAACGGAGCTTCGGAGCAGACCGGAGCCTCAGAGGAGACCGAGAAGATGCTCAGGGACGAGAGCACCGACGACGACGGAATGCCCCTCGAGAACCCGTCGGGCGGATGACGCGGGCGTCAGGCTGATCGCCACGGACGTCGTCGCGGTGGACACCCCGCACCTCGGAAACAAGAAGGCCCCGCACGAATGCGGAGCCTTCTTCGTCATCTGGCGGTGACGGCGGGATTCGAACCCGCGGTTGCTTGCACAACACACGCTTTCCAAGCGTGCTCCTTCGGCCGCTCGGACACGTCACCAGGGAACAACTTGTCCATCCTATCCGATGCGGCAGATGCTCCGTGACGCGGCGTACGATCTTGAGGTGGCAACCCCCAAGATCGTTCTCTTCTACGTCTTCACCCCGCTCGCCGACCCCGATGCGATCCGGGTGTGGCAGCGCGACCTCGGCGAGGCGCTGCGTCTGCGCGGACGGCTGCTGATCTCGGGCGACGGAGTGAACGGCACCCTCGGCGGCGATCTGCCCGCGCTCAAGAAATGGGCGCGCTCCTTCCGCTCGTACGCGCCCTTCAAGAACGCCGACATCAAGTGGAGCGAGGGCACCGGCGTCGATGCCGAGGGGCGCAGCCTCGACTTCCCGAAGCTGAGCGTGAAGGTGCGCGACGAGATCGTCTCGTTCGGCGCCCCGGGAGAGCTGAGGGTCGACGAGAACGGCGTCGTCGGCGGCGGCACCCGCCTGAGCCCGGAGGAGCTGCACGACCTGGTCGCCGAGCGTGGCGACGACGTCGTCTTCTTCGACGGCCGCAACGCGCTCGAGGCGCAGATCGGGCGTTTCCGTGGCGCGGTCGTTCCCGACACCGAGACCACCCGCGACTTCGTCAACCTGCTCGACTCGGGCGCCTACGACGACCTCAAGGGCAAGCCCGTCGTGACCTACTGCACCGGCGGCATCCGGTGCGAGGTGCTGTCGAGCCTCATGACCGCGCGCGGGTTCGGCGAGGTCTACCAGCTCGAGGGCGGGATCGTGCGCTACGGCGAGAAGTACGGCGACGACGGCCTGTGGGACGGCTCGCTGTACGTCTTCGACAAGCGCGGATCGATCGACTTCTCCGATCATGCGGCCGTGATCGGGGAGTGCGTCGGATGCGGTGCCGCGACCTCGCGCACCGCGAACTGCCCCGACCTCTCGTGCCGGACGCAGTTCGTCGTGTGCGAGGACTGCGACCGCGTTGCCTGCGCACAGCACGCAGCCTGACGTACCGCATCCACGGCCGGAACCGGTCGGAACCGGTCAGAATTGGTCGGAATAGGTCGGAACCGGTCGAGACCCTAGGTCGCGGCGAGCGTGTCGACTCCCCGGGCGACGAAGAGCGAGCGGGGCACCAGGAGTGCACGGGTGCGCGCCGGTGCATCGACGCTGCGCCGCAGATCGCGCAGCACGGTGCCCAGATCCGACGCGAGGTCGACGGCATCCGCTCCGGATCGGGCATAGGTCGCGCGTTCGACCGCATCGGCCAGGCGTCCGATCGCCGTCGCATCGACGCCGCGTTCGCGGATCAGCGCGGCCGCACGCATGCGCGGCGAATCGGCATCCGACGGCGGGATGCCGAGATCGACGAGTGTGCTCCGCACCTCGGTCCAGGCGGCGCCCGCATCGCCGTCGCGCGCGCGATCCCGGCGACGGGCGCGAACAAGGGTGCGGATCAACGCGGGGAGCAGCAGCACCACGACCGCACCGAGGATCACGAACATCACCGGCGTCGGGTCGACCGTGCGCAGCTCGCCCGAGGAGGAGCTGTTGTCGCCGGCATCCTGACGATCGACCTCGGGGGCCGTCGTCTGCTCGGCCTGTGGAGCCGTGGTCTCGGGAGTGCCCGACGGCGTGGTGCCCGATCCCGGGGAACCCGTGACCGCCGTGCGGAACTCGGTCGGCACCCCGAGCGAGGCCGTAGGCTCGAAGGGCACCCAGCCGATGCCCGGGAAGAGCACCTCAGGCCAGGAGTGCAGGCGATCGCTCGTGACGGAGTAGATCGACTCGTCGCCGCGCTTCTCGCCGGTGAGCGAACCGGGCAGGTACCCCACGACGATCCGGGTCTCCATGCCGAGGCTCTCGGCCATCAGGGCGAAGGCGCCGGCGAAGTGCACGCAGTACCCCGAGCGCACGTCGAGGAACCGGGCGACGGCCTCTGCGCCCGTGCCGTCGAAGTCCTCCTCGACCGGGGTGTCGAGCGAGTACGTGAAGTCGCTGCGGAACCAGTCCTGCAGGGCGAGCAGGCGGTCGTAGTCGGTACCCTCGTCTGCCGTGACCTCGCGGGCCAACTCGCCGACGATGTCGGGGATCTCGACATCATCGGTCTCTGCGGTGGACTCCGCCGCCGACACCGCGCGGATCTGCTCGAGCGTGGGGGTCACGCGCACCGAGGAGACGGTGTAGTCGGCGCCGACGGCATCCGCATTGCGCGAGACCAGCGTGCGGTTGTCGGGCATCACCCGCCAGGCGCGGGGCACGCCCTGGATGTCGGTCGCGGGGTAGGGGACGGGCAGCCACGAGCTCGACATCCGCAGGATGCGGATCGAGGTCGTCGTCTCCGTCACCTCGACGTCGGCACCCCACTCGGGGTCGCCGAATCCGTCGGCCTGCGACTGCAGGCCGCCTCGGTCGGGCTGCCACACCTCGCCGTCGAAGTCGGAGAGGGTCGTGAGCCGCAGATACGGCGCCGCGCCGCCCGCCGTCGCGACCGTCAGCACCTCGACGGGGTTGGGCTGGCGCAGATCGTCGCCGAGCCGCAGTGATGCGTCGACCGTGATGCCCGTTCCGGTGCCGGTGAGTCCGGCGGCGAGGGGCAGACCGGGTGCGATGGCGAGCGTCACGGCGATCGCCGCGGCGCCGATGCCCACCGCGACGGATGCCGAGGTGCGGCGCGGCGTCTGCGGATCGGCGCGCGTCGCGTAGCGCAGCTGCGCGAGGACGAAGAGGGCGAAGAGCACGAACCAGACCACGTTCGCGTCGCCGAGGGTGACGATCATCGGGACGGATCCGACGAGACCGACGAGGAGGATCGGGAGGATCGCCGCACGGGCCGCGGCCAGCTGATCGAGCAGCACCGCGACGATCGCGAAGCCGAGCGCCATCGTCGCGGCGAGCCCGCGCGAGGCGGCGAGCGGCGCGGACCCGACCGCGACCTCCTGCCAGGCCGCGCCCGTCAAGGCGCCGAACGTCGAGAGCGTGGCGGGTGACGGAATGATCCCGAAGAACGCCGAGTCGCCCGCCGTCACCTGGGTGACGAGCGCCATCGCGACCAGCAGTTGCACGAGGAGGGTGCCGACATCGCGCAGCCACGCGCGGCGGTAACGCAGCAGCACGCGCATCACGAGCCCGGTCAACGGGAGGAGCGTGACCGCCGCGACGACGGCGAACGACCAGGCGCCCGCCTCGATCACCGAGGTGAAGGGCCACATCGCGACGAGACCGCCGACCGCCGCGAGCACCGACGGGGCGAGGATCGCCGTGGGCGTCTCCTCGTCGCGGTGCCACGCGACTTTCGAGCGGGAGCGCGAGCGTGAGCGTGATCGTCGGGAGGCGCTGCCCGTCGCCTGCTCAGCCCGGAACATCGCCGACTCCGATCCGCTCCGGGAGGGCGTCCGCCCATGCCGCGGCGACGTCATCACCGAGCGGGGCGAACGACCAGCCGTTGCGCGTCGCCGCCTCGGCCGCACCCTGCTCGGGCCCGGTGGCGAGGAGGATGCCCGCGGCCGCGCCGGCGGTTCGCAACGATGCCGCGTCGTCCTCCGTCAGCCTGCCCGTGATGTAGACCAGAGGGCCGGGAGGAGCGCCGCCGATCAGCGTCGCCACGTCGCGGTGGTCGCCCCGCGGCGCGATCAGTGCCAGGGCGACGAGCAGCGCATCACGGTCGTCCTCGTGACCGCGCAGGGTGCCGAGCAGCACGCCCGCGCTGTCGATCACGTCGACGCCGTACCCTTCGTCGGCGAGATGCACGGCCGACGAGGCGCAGAGCGAGACCGCGGCCTCGAACGCGGCATCCGCGTCGTCCCCCGGTCGATCCCACCGCTCGGCGCTGCGGTCGAGCACGACGATCGCATCGGGGCTCGACTCCTCCTCTTCCTGTCGCACCATGAGCTGCCCGCGGTGCGCGGTCGCACGCCAGTGGATGCGGCGCATCGAGTCGCCCGGCAGGTAGAACCGGGGGGAGAGGTTGTCGGCGCCCTGGCCGAGGCGCGTCGACGACGTGTGGGCCGTGCCTCCGGCCGCGCCGACGCGCACGGCGAGGGGCTCGAGCGCGAAGACCTCGGGTACGACCGTGACGGTGCGCGTCTCGCCGAACTCCTGCTCGCGCTGCGCGAGGCCGAAGGGGTCGACGGTGCGCAGCACGAGCGGCCCGATCGGCCAGACACCGCGACGCACGCCCGTGATGCGGTACCCGAGCTGCCCGGACTGCGGCGGATACTCGCCGCCGGCGTCGCCGCTGACGGCGTCGGGCAGAACGTCGTGCCACAGCGCGTGCGGCACGCGCAGCGAGCGCAGGGCGAAGCGGATGCTGACGCGCGAGGTCTCCGACACCGTGAGCAGGTCGGTCGACACCTGTCGGGAGACGGTGCCCGTGCGGCGCGGGAGCCAGGCCATGAGCGCCGAGAAGCCGGTGAGGAGGGCGAGCAGGACTCCGATGTAGAGCAGGATCGGTGCGGCGACGAGGTTCGCTCCGATCACGCACAGCAGTGCCGCGACCAGCGCGCCCGCACCGCGGCGGGTCAGGGATCGGCGGCGTCGCATCGACTGTCTCAGACGCGGCTCGCGACGGGCACGCGCACGCGCTCGACGATGTGCGCGAGGGCCGTCTCGATGGGCTGGGCGCCCGCGCGGTGCGCACCGCGGGCGGGCAGCAGCCGGTGCGCGAACACCGGGATGAGGAGGGCGGTGACGTCGTCGGGGATCACGAAGTCGCGGCCGTCGAGCGCCGCCCACACCTTCGCGGCACGGATCAGCTGCAGCGTCGCGCGGGGGCTCGCCCCGAGGTGCAGGCTCGGGTCGGTGCGCGTGGCCTGCGCGAGGGCGACCGTGTACTCCTCGAGCGCGGGCGCCACGTGCACGGCGCGGGCCCAGGCGATGAGCTGCGAGATCGAGCCGGCATCGGCGACCGCCGCGACGGCCGCGAGCGGGTTCACCACGTCGCGCTGTCGGATCATGAGGGCCTCGGCCGCGGCATCCGGGTACCCCATCGAGATGCGCATCATGAAGCGGTCGCGCTGCGCCTCGGGCAGGGCGTACGTGCCCTCCATCTCGAGGGGGTTCTGGGTGGCGACGACGAGGAAGGGCGAGGGGAGCGGATGCGTCGACCCGTCGACGGTGACCTGACGCTCCTCCATGGCCTCGAGCAGTGCCGACTGCGTCTTGGGCGAGGACCGGTTGATCTCGTCGGCGATGACGATGTGCGCGAAGATCGCGCCGCGCTTGAACTCGAACTCGCGGTCGACCGGGTTGTAGACCGAGACGCCGGTCACGTCGCCCGGGAGGAGGTCGGGGGTGAACTGGATGCGTCGCACGGTCGCGTCGACGCTGGCCGCGAGGGCGCGCGCCAGCATGGTCTTGCCGACCCCGGGCACGTCCTCGATGAGCAGGTGGCCCTCGGCGAGCAGGCAGATCAGCGCACTGCGCACGGCATCGGGCTTTCCGTCGATCACCTCTCCCACGGAGGCGAGGATCGCGGAGGTCTGGGCGGCGAACTGTTCGGCCGTGATCAGGGGGGAGTTGTCCGTCATGCGTTCCCTCTCGTCGGCGCTGCAGCGCGCGTTACTCGATCGTAACCCGCAGGGCATCCGCGTGGGGCTGGCAGATCGCTGTGCTTCCCGGGGCCGCGGGCGCCGCCCCGCACACCCCTCAGCCCCAGACGCGGGCGCGGGGCCGTGCGACGTCGACACGGCCCTCGCTGCTGCGGGCGACGCGGAGCAGGGCGAGACCCTGCGCGCCCTGCAGCTCGTGCAGCGTGCACGTGCCGATGGCCTGCCGCCAGTGGCGCTCGAACTGCTCGGCATCGCCGCGCCGCCGTGCGATCGCGCGCGGAACCGGCAGGAGGGTGCGCCCCGGGGAGAGCCGGTCGGCGAGGCGTTCGAACAGCCGCGTCGACCCCGCGGCGCCGCGATCGATCCGCAGCAGGAAGCGGGGTGTGCGCACCGCCGCGAACAGCTCTTCGACGGCATCCGTCACCACTCGACGATCCGCGGGCATGCCGCCCAGCTCGATGCGCACTCGGGTGCGGTCGTCATCGACGTGCGCGACGATGTCGGTGTCGTCGAAGGGGCCGATGCGCCCCGCATCACGGAGGGTGCGTGCGACGACCAGGGCGGCCAGCCGGTACACCTCGGCGGGGTGGCGGCGATCGCGCAGGGTGCGCCCGAGCAGGGGCAGGAGCGTCGTCGCGGCGGCCAGCGCCCCACCGGCCGCGACGAGCGCGGCTCCGAGCGCCGGGTGCACCGCGAGTCCCTGACCCGCCAGGACGGCGAGCAGCAGGCCGACGCCGAGCGCCCCGCCCACGGCGGAGGTCGCGCCGTCGGCGCGCGCGACCTGGGTGGTGCGCAGCAGGGGAGCCGCCGCGACCTGCCGCACCGTGATCTCGTCGCGTTCGCGGGACGTGTACGGCTCGCCGATGCGCCACTCGGCGCGCGTGGTCGCGCGCGCCGGCCACGCGGCGCGCAGCAGATCATCGACGCCGCGGATGGAGGCATCCGGATGCTTGTCGAGCACCGCCTCGAACGCCTGGGCCGCTGCCGAGGGCAGTGCGTGCGCGAGTCCGCTGACGATCCGACCGTCGCCGTCGGCGTTCAGGCCCCACAGATGCGAGTGCTTGCGGCGCAGACGATCCGGCTCGCTCGCGTCGTCGAGTGCGACATCGGCGGGGATCAGGCACGCCACCGACCAGTTGTGCGCCACCTTCTCGGGCCACCCCGGATCGAGGCGCAGGGTGCGGCCCCGCAACTGCTGCGTCGCCGATGACGTCGCGACCGCGGTGAGGTCGATGAGGGTGTTCACGGCGGGGCAGTCCCATCCCTCGCCGAGCAGGCCACGGGTACCCACGAGCACGCGCACCTCACCGCGACGGATCAGCTCCGAGACCGCGGCGACGATGCGTCCGCTGCCGGCGCCGGACGTGCGCAGGTCGCGCGTGGCCCCGGCGGCGTCGCCGATATCGACCGTCACCCCGAGCAGATCCGCGAGCGCGGCTGCGAGCGTCGCGGCGTCGTCGGCGCGCACGCGCAGGTACTGCGCGGTCAGCAGCACCGGCCGCAGCCCCGCGACGACGGGATCGGCGACGAGGGCGTCGAAGGTGCGCAGCGCTCCGGCCGCGGCATCCGCACCGCGCCGATTGCCGTGCGTCACGAAGTCGGTGACGACGACGGCACGGACGCGTTCGCCGTCGTCGCTCGCGAGCTCGCGGTGCAGGATCTCGACGGCGGCGGCATCCTTCGCCTCCGACGAGGCCAGTGTCGTCTCGACCGGGTTGCGCCCGCGGCGCAGCCCGCGGTCGGTGAGCAGGTAGCCGAAGTCGGCGAGCGAGCGCCGCACGTGCTCCCACTGGTTCGCGGCCGAGGGATCGGCCAGCAGGCGCGCCTGCGCGAACCGCACGAGGACGGTGAGCAGATCGTCGGTCGTGCAGCGGTCGAGGAGCACCTGTGGGATGGCGGCGACGAGCGGATGCTGCGGCACGACCTCGCGCAGCACCACCGCGCACGAGCGGGTGAGGGCGAAGTCCGCGGACAGTGCCCGATCGATGCGGGCGAGCGGGTCTTCGTCGGGCGGTCCGTTGGCGGGCTGCAGCTGCTCCTCGAGGAAGGAGATGCCGTCGGGGGTCGACAGCACGTCGACGATCATCGAGTGCAGTAGCGCCTCGTGCCGGCGGATGAAACCGGCCTCCGCCGGCGTCGGTTCGGTGAGGAGAACGAAGTCGCGGTACGGGGCGAGGTGCCCCTCCTTCACCACCGCCGGGGTCGGGACCTCGTAGTCGACCTCTCCGAGCAGTTGGCTGTAGTTCTCGTACTCCGTCTCGTCGTCCGGCGACGGCAGGGTGGCGGTGAGACCGATCAGCAGCGGCTCGACCCCCGTCTCGCGGATGCGCGCGGCGAGGTACGCCACGACCAGGGCCCAGTGGTCGAGCAGGTGGTGGCACTCGTCGAGCACGACCGTGCGCACCCCGGCGGCGACGAGGCGGTCGATGAGCGCCGCGGCGTTCGGATGCAGCACGCGCGCGAGCTCGGCGGGATTGCGCCGGGCGAACTGCGAGCGCAATCGGCGCGTGCGACGACGGATGCCGGAACGGTACTGCGCCGGATTGTCGATCGCGAACTCGGCGAGCCAGGTCGCGGCATCGGCGTCGCTGCGCCCCGCCTCGACCAGTTCCTCGGCCCACACCACCCGCGCCAGGTCGTCGAAGGGCGAGCCGTCGCCGGTGACGCTGAGCGCCTGGTACGTGAGAGCGGTGAGGTCGGCGATCCTCTCCGGGTCGTCCGACACGGCGCGGGCATCCGGGGCGAGATCGACGGCGGTGCGCACCCATTGCTGACGGATCGTGACGGTCGGGGCGAGGACGAGGGTCCGATGGCGTTCGCGCGCCGCGAGCAGCAGACCCAGCAGGGTCTTGCCCGATCCGGGAGGGGCGACGACGTGCAGCGGGTCCCGACCGCCGACCGGCAGCCGGGTGAGGACCTCGGCCTGGTACGTGCGCAGTTCGCCCGTGAAAATCCAGCCCGTGAGCGGGGAGGCGACGGGCTCGGGCGGCATGATCTCCCCAGTCTGTCAAAAGGTGCGCCCGCTCATCGGTTAGACTTGTCGACGGCTCTCCGCGTGGCGGCATCCAGGCCAATTCCCCCAGGGCGGAAACGCAGCAAGGGTAACCGGGCTCTGCTGGGTGCGCGGAGGGTCACTTTCTTTTTCAGCCTCCTCCGGGGCTGTCCTGTCAGGATCGTGATGTGACCGGCGCCACCACTCCTCCGCGGCAGAACGCTCTCTCGCGCTTCGCCTCACCCGTGCTGCTCCTCGCCGCGATGTGGGCGATCCAGTTCGCCGACGCGCTCCTGCCGGGTTCGTTCACGGGGTTCGGCATCCGCTCCTGGGATCCCGAGGGTCTGCTCGGCATCGTGCTCGGGCCGCTGCTGCACGCGAACTGGGCGCACCTGATCGGCAACTCCGTGCCGTTCCTCGTGCTCGGACTGCTCGTCGCGGTCGAGGGCACCCGCAGATTCTGGACGGTCACCGCGATCGTCGCCGTCGTCGGCGGCCTCGGCACCTGGGTCTTCAACGCCCCGGGAACGGTGACGGTCGGGGCATCCGTGCTCGTGTTCGGCTACTTCGGCTACACGGTCGTGCGGGTCTTCGCGCCGGGCCGCGTCGCCCATCGCATCGGATACGCCGTCATCGCGCTCGTCGTGATCGGCGTGTACGGGGCGACGATGCTCGCGGGCGTGGTGGGCGTGAGCCAGGGCATCTCGTGGCAGGCGCACCTGTTCGGGGCGATCGGCGGCGCGCTCGCCGTGTTCGTCGGGCGACGCGGGGGCTCCGCGGAGTGAGCGCGCCGCGGTCGCGCTCGCGCACACCCGCTCGACGCCGGAAGAAGCGTCGGCCCGCGGCCCGGCGCCGACCGGGCGTCCGCGCACGGGCCGCCCGGCGTCGGCGGCGGATGCTGGTGCTCCGGCGTGTGCTGATCGGGGCCGTCGCCGTCGCGCTCTTCGCCGGGATCGCCGTGCTCGTGCCCCTCGGGCTCGCGCACGAGAAGCCCCTCGCGATCTGCGCGAGCGACCCGCGCACCTACCCCTCGGCCGGCATCGAGGGGTGGCGCGGGGAGCAGCTCGAGAACGCCGCGACGATCATGGCGACGGCATCCGCCCTGGGCTTCGCGCGCGACGGGCAGATCCTGGGCGTGATGACCGCGATGGGCGAGAGCAGCCTGCGCAACATCGATTACGGCGACTGGGAGACGAGCGGATTCACGAACCCCGACGGCTCGCGCACCACGAGCATCGGCCTGTTCCAGCAGCAGGAGTGGTGGGGGAGCGTCGAGCAGCGCATGGATCCCGCCACGTCCGCGACGCTGTTCTACGAGCGGTTGGCGCGGGTGCCGGGGTGGTCCTCGATGGATCCGTCGCTCGCGATCCATCGCGTGCAGATCAACCTCGATCCCACGTACTACTCCCGCTACGCAGCCGATGCGACCGCCGTCGTCGACGCGCTGTCGGCACCGTGTTGACCTCCGGGAATCACGCGGGGATTAAGTCCGGTCCGCTCCCAGGGCGTGCCGAGTGAGGTGCGCCTAAGCTGGAACCGTGGCGCGGAGCATCTACATCACCTCGGCCGAAGGCCATACCGGAAAATCGACGATCGCCCTCGGCGTGCTCGACGCGCTCATGCGGGTCACCCCGCGGGTCGGCGTGTTCCGGCCGATCGCGCGCTCGGTCACCGAGCGCGACGAGATCCTCGAGCTGCTGCTCGCCCACGACGGCGTGCACCTCGACTACGAAGACTGCATCGGCGTCAGCTACGACGACATGCGCCACGACCCGGAGCACGCGCTGTCGACGATCGTCGCGCGGTTCAAGGCCGTCGAAGCGCAGTGCGATGCCGTGGTGATCATCGGCAGCGACTACACCGACGTCGCCAGCCCTGCTGAGCTCGGCGTCAACGCCCGCATCGCCGCGAACCTCGGAGCTCCGGTTCTGCTCGTGCTGTCGGGACGCGACCAGCAGCGCCAGGCCGAGCAGCTCGGCACCACGACCGCGCGGGTGCCGGCCGCGGTCGGGCAGATCGCCGCACTCGCACTCACGGAGCTCGAGCAGGAGCGCGCCGAGCTGTTCGCCGCGATCGTCAACCGCTCGGACCCCGCCGAGCTCGACGCCATCATCGAGGCGGTGCGCGGGGTGCGTCCGGGCAAGAGCACGCCCGTCTGGGCGATCCCCGAGGACCGTACGCTCGTGGCGCCGTCGATCCGCGGCATCCTCGCCGCCGTCGACGGCCGTCTCATCAAGGGCGACGAGGGGCGGCTGACCCGCGAGGCGCTGTCGATCGTCGTCGCCGGCATGTCGATGGTCAACGTGCTGCCGCGCATCACCGAGGAGTCCGTCGTCGTGATTCCGGCCGACCGCACCGAGGTGCTGCTCGCGACGCTTCTCGCCGACGCCTCCGGCACCTTCCCCCGCGTCAGCGGCATCATCCTGAACGGGCCCTTCGACCTTCCCGAGCCGATCACGCAGCTGCTCGACGGATTCCCCTCGACGGTGCCGATCATCGCCACCGATCTCGGCACCTACGACACCGCCGTGCGGGTCATGGGCGCGCGCGGCCGGCTCTCCGCCGACTCGCGCGCGCGGTACGACCGGGCGCTCGGACTCTTCCAGACGCATGTCGACATCGCCGAGCTCGCGACGCAGCTCGGGCTCGCCGAATCGCGGGTCGTGACCCCGCTGATGTTCGAGTACGGCCTCATCGAGCGCGCCCGCGCCGACCGCCGGCGCATCGTGCTGCCCGAGGGCGGCGACGACCGGATCCTGCGCGCGGCCGCCACGCTGCTGGCCCGCGAGGTCGCCGACCTCGTGATCCTCGGCGACGAGGCCGCCGTGCGAGCCCGCGCGGTCGAGCTCGGCATCGACATCGCCGCGGCCCAGGTGATCAGCCCCACCGATCCCGAGTACGTCGCCCGGTTCGCCGAGGAGTACGCACGACTGCGGGCGCACAAGGGCATCACCCTCGCGCAGGCCGCCGACACCGTGACCGACGTCTCGTACTTCGGCACGATGATGGTGCACCTGGGTCTCGCCGACGGCATGGTCTCGGGAGCGGCGCACACGACGGCGCACACGATCCGACCCTCCTTCGAGATCATCAAGACGAAGCCGGGCGTGAACGTCGTCTCGAGCGTGTTCCTCATGGCTCTCGCCGACCGGGTGCTCGTCTACGGCGACTGCGCCGTCATCCCCGATCCCACGAGCGTCCAGCTCGCCGACATCGCGATCTCGTCGGCGGCGACCGCCCGCCAGTTCGGGATCGATCCGCGCGTCGCGATGCTGTCGTACTCGACCGGCGAGTCCGGGTCGGGAGCCGACGTCGACAAGGTGCGCGAGGCCACGGCGCTCGTGCGCGAGCGCGCTCCCGAGCTGCTCGTCGAGGGGCCGATCCAGTACGACGCGGCCGCCGATGCCGCCGTCGCGAAGGCGAAGCTGCCCGATTCCGCGGTCGCGGGTCGCGCCACCGTGTTCGTCTTCCCCGACCTGAACACGGGCAACAACACCTACAAGGCCGTCCAGCGCTCCGCCGGCGCGGTCGCGATCGGACCGGTCCTGCAGGGACTCAACAAGCCGATCAACGACCTCTCGCGCGGCGCGCTGGTCGAGGACATCGTCAACACCGTGGCGATCACCGCCATCCAGGCGCAGGGAGAGACCGCATGAGCGCGATCCTCGTGATCAACAGCGGCTCGTCGTCGCTGAAGTACAGCCTCCTCGACATCGAGCGCGAGCACGAGCTCGCCTCGGGCCTCATCGAGAGGATCGGTCAGGACACCGGTGCGGCCTCGCACACGGTGCGGCCCGACACCGATGCGGATGCCGTGCCCACGATGCTCGACGCGACGTACAGCGACGAGCGCTCGATCCCCGATCATCATGCGGCCTTCGCGGTGATGCTCGAGCAGTTCGCCGAGCACGGACCCTCTCTCGCCGAGCATCCGCCGGTCGCCGTCGGGCACCGCGTCGTGCACGGCGGGGCCCGCTTCTTCGCGCCGACCCTGATCGATGCCGACGTCGAGCGGCAGATCGAGGAGCTGTCGGTACTCGCGCCCCTGCACAATCCGGCCAACCTCGCCGGCATCCTCGCGGCGCAGGCCGTCTTCCGCGGCGTGCCGCACGTCGCCGTGTTCGACACCGCGTTCCATCAGACGCTGCCCGCTGCGGCCTACACCTACGCGATCGACGCCGAGCTGGCGAAGCAGCACCGCGTGCGGCGCTACGGCTTCCACGGCACCAGTCACCAGTTCGTCAGCGAGTCGGCCGCGGCGTACCTCGGCCGCGACCTCGGCGACCTGCGCCAGCTCGTGTTCCACCTGGGCAACGGAGCGTCGGTCACCGCGATCGACGGAGGGCGCTCGGTCGAGACGTCGATGGGACTGACCCCGCTCGAGGGCCTGGTGATGGGCACCCGCTCCGGAGACCTCGACCCGGCGGCTCTGGTGCACCTGTCGCGTCGCGCCGGCCTCTCGATCAACGAGCTCGATGCGCTGCTGAACACCCGCAGCGGACTGCAGGGCCTCGCCGGACGCAGCGACATGCGCGACATCCTCGCGGGCGTCGATGCGGGGGAGGAGGCGGCGACCCTCGCCTTCGACGTCTACGTGCACCGCCTGCGCGCCTACGCCGGGGCGTACATCGCCCAGCTCGGCGGCGTCGACGTGATCTCGTTCACCGCCGGCGTCGGCGAGAACGCCGCCCGGGTGCGCGCGGAGGCCCTCGCGACCCTCGGATTCGCCGGCGTGGAGGTCGATCAGGCACGCAACGCCGAGCGCGGTCGCGGCATCCGGAGGATCTCCACGGATGCCTCGACGGTGACGGTTCTGGTGGTCCCGACGAACGAGGAACTGCAGATCGCCCGGCAGACCGCCGACATGCTCTGAGCGCACGCATTCCACAGGGGTTATTCTGGGGCGCGGCTCCCCATTACGCTGTCATGGTGGCACGGAGGAGTGCCGAAACCCTCGACCTTCTCCCTGGAGGCTTCTGTGCCGGAAAACCTGCCCGATCTGCTCGCCGCAGAAGGGGTGCTGTTCGACCTCGACGGCGTGCTCACGCCGACGGCAGAGGTCCACATGCGGGCCTGGAAAGCCGTGTTCGACGACGTGTTCGCCGAGTGGGGCATCACGCCGGCCTACACCGACGCCGACTACTTCGACTACGTCGACGGCAAGAAGCGCTACGACGGCGTCGCGAGCCTGATGCACAGCCGCAACGTCGAGATCCCCTGGGGCGACGTCGACGACCCGCCCTCCGCCGACACCATCTGCGGCATCGGCAACCGCAAGAACGACGCCTTCGCCGCCGAGCTGCGCCGTGACGGCATCGCCCCGTACCCGGGCTCGCTCGCGCTGGTCCAGCGCCTGCACGCGGCCGGGGTGCCGCTCGGTGTGGTGTCGAGCTCGAAGAACGCCGAAGAGGTCCTCGCCGCGGCCGACCTCCGCTCGTACTTCCGCATCGTGGTCGACGGCGTCGTCGCCGAGCGCGACGGCCTGGCGTCCAAGCCCGCGCCCGACATGTTCCGCGCCGGCGCCGTGGCGCTCGGCGTCGACCCCGCTCGCAGCGTCGCCGTCGAGGACGCGACCTCGGGCGCGGCATCCGCATCGGCCGCCGGGTACGCGCACGTCGTCGGCGTCGACCGCGGCACCGGGGCCGACGCCCTGCGAGCCGCGGGCGCCACCGTCGTCGTCGACGACCTCGACCGCTTCCTCCCGACCACCCCGAACTCTGCACCGGAGACCACCGCATGATCGACCGCGACCGCTTCCCCGTCGACCCGTGGCGCCTCATCGAGACGCGCTACTCCGAGGAGGGCGTCGGCGAGACGCTGTTCTCGATCGGCAACGGATACCTCGGTCTCCGGGGCAATCACATCGAGGGCCGCGGGGCTCACGAGCACGGCACCTTCATCAACGGGCTGCACGAGACGTGGCCGATCCGTCACGCCGAGCAGGCCTACGGCTTCGCCGAGGTGGGCCAGACCATCGTCAACGCCCCCGACGCCAAGGTCATGCGCGTCTACGTCGACGACGAGCCGATCTCGTTCGACGAGGCGGATGTGCGCGAGTACCGCCGCACCCTCGACATGCGCACGGGTGTGCTCGAGCGTCTCGTCGTGTGGGAGACGCCGTCGGGCAAGCGCGTGCGCATGCGCGACGAGCGCATCGTCAGCTTCGAGGAGCGCCACCTCGCGATCCTGCGCCTCGAGGTCGTCGTCGAGAACTCCGACGCTCCCGTCACGATCAGCTGCCAGATCCTCAACCGCCAGGACGGTGCGGGCGTCTACGCCGGCACCCCGACCCAGGCCCAGAAGCCGGGCTTCGACCCGCGCAAGGCCGAGAAGATCGCCGATCGGGTGCTCGAGCCCGGTGAGCACTGGCAGGACGGCCTGCGCTCGGCGCTGTCGTACCGCGTCGCCGACTCCGGCATGACCGTCGCCGTCGTCGCCGACCACATCCTCGAGACCGAGAACGAGTACAGCGCCCGCGCCCTCGTCGAGGCCGACATCGCGAAGAACGTCTTCCGGGTGCAGGCCAAGGCCGGAGTGCCGATCACCGTCACCAAGCTCGTGAGCTACCACACCTCGCGCGGGGTGCCTCCGCGCGAGCTCGTCGACCGCTGCCGCCGCTCCCTCGACCGCGTCGCCGTCGAGGGCGTCGAGACGCAGTTCCAGCGTCAGCGCGACTGGCTCGACGCGTTCTGGGAGCGCAGCGACGTGCAGATCGGCGGTCACGACGACCTGCAGCAGGCGACCCGCTGGTGCCTCCTCCAGCTCGCGCAGGCCGCGGCCCGCGCCGACGGCACCGGAGTCCCCGCCAAGGGCGTCTCCGGGTCGGGGTACAGCGGCCACTATTTCTGGGACACCGAGATCTACGTGCTCCCGTTCCTCGCGTACACGTCGCCGCAGTGGGCGCGCAACGCGCTGCGCGCCCGCGTGCTGATGCTGCCGGCGGCGCGTCGGCGTGCGGCCCAGCTCAACGAGGCGGGGGCGCTCTTCCCCTGGCGCACGATCAACGGTGAGGAGGCCTCGGCCTACTACGCCGCGGGCACGGCGCAGTACCACATCAACGCCGACGTGAGCTTCGCGCTGGGCAAGTACGTACGCGCGACGGGAGACACCGAGTTCCTCCGCCGCGAGGGCGCCGACGTCGCGGTCGAGACCGCGCGCCTGTGGGCGACGCTCGGCTTCTGGCGCTCGGCGCAGGTGGTCGAGAACGCGGATGCCGCCGACGGTCTGCAGACCTTCCATATCCACGGCGTCACCGGTCCCGACGAGTACACGACCGTCGTGAACGACAATCTCTACACGAACGTGATGGCCCGCTACAACCTCCGCTTCGCGGCCGAGGTCGTGCGCGAGATCCGCGAGACGTACCCCGAGGACTACCGCGACCTCGTCGAGCGCACGGGCCTGTTCGAGGGGGAGGCGGAGTCGTGGGAGCGCGCCGCCGAGGCGATGTTCATCCCCTACAGCGAGAGCCTGGGCATCCACCCGCAGGACTCCCTGTTCCTCGAGCGCGAGGTCTGGGACCTGGCGCACACCCCGTCGTCGCAGCGTCCGCTGCTGCTGCACTTCCACCCGCTGGTGATCTACCGGTTCCAGGTGCTCAAGCAGGCGGATGTCGTGCTCGCGCTGTTCCTGCAGGGCAACCACTTCTCGCCCGAGGAGAAGCGCGCCGACTTCGACTACTACGACCCGCTCACCACGGGTGACTCGACGCTCTCGGCGGTCGTGCAGTCGATCCTCGCGGCCGAGGTCGGGTACCAGGACCTCGCGCTGAAGTACTTCGAGGAATCGATCTTCGTCGACCTCCACGACCTGCACAACAACGCGGCCGACGGTGTGCACGTGGCCTCCGCCGGTGGCGTGTGGACCGCGCTCGTGTGCGGTTTCGGCGGCATGCGCGACTACGAGGGCGAGCTGAGCTTCGACCCGCGTCTGCCCGCGGCCTGGCCCTCGCTGACCTTCCCGATGAAGTGGAAGGAGTCCGAGGTCACGGTCACGATCACGGCCCATGAACTGCGTCTGCGGGTGCGCTCCGGCGCACCGGTGCCGTTCACGGTGCGCGACGAGGCCTACATCGCGACCGAGGGTGAAGAGGTCGTCGTCCCGCTCGCCGATCAGGGCCCGCTGATCCCCGGTCGCCCGACGCTGCGCCAGTTCGCCGACGCCCGTCGCGAGGATGGAACGCGCCTCTCGGCATCCGTCCCGGTGATCACCACGTCGATCCCGGTGCTCGCACCGCCGGAGTGATCGCTCGCGGCAGGTGCGTCTCCGGACGCACCTGCCGCGATGTCCGTGGCACGCCGTAGGCTGTTCTGGTGACCACAGCCCTCTATCGCCGCTACCGCCCCGAGACGTTCGGCGAGATGATCGGGCAGTCCCAGGTGACCGACCCGCTCATGACCGCGCTGCGCGGCGACCGCGTCGGCCACGCCTACCTCTTCTCCGGCCCGCGCGGGTGCGGCAAGACCACGTCGGCGCGCATCCTCGCGCGGTGCCTGAACTGCGCCGAGGGGCCGACCGACGTCCCCTGCGGCACCTGCCCCAGCTGCGTCGAGCTCTCGCGTGCCGGTGGCGGATCGCTCGACGTGGTCGAGATCGACGCCGCGAGCCACAACGGCGTCGACGACGCGCGCGACCTGCGCGAGCGGGCGACCTTCGCCCCGAGCCGCGACCGGTTCAAGATCTTCATCCTCGACGAGGCGCACATGGTGACGCCGCAGGGCTTCAACGCGCTGCTCAAGCTCGTCGAAGAGCCGCCGCCGCACGTCAAGTTCATCTTCGCGACCACCGAGCCCGAGAAGGTGCTCGGCACGATCCGATCGCGCACGCACCACTACCCGTTCCGCCTCGTGCCGCCCGCGGCCATGCTCGAGTACGTCGAGAAGCTCTGCGTCGAAGAGGGCGTCGTGGTCGAGCAGGGTGTGCTGCCGCTCGTCGTGCGCGCCGGTGGCGGCTCGCCGCGCGACACGCTCTCGCTGCTCGATCAGCTCATCGCCGGCTCCGACTCGCCCGCGGGCTCCGAGACGGTCACGGTCGCGTACGCACGCGCCGTCGCCCTCCTCGGCTACACGCACGCGGCCCTGCTCGACGAGATCGTCGACGCCCTGGCGATCGCCGACGCGGCGACCGCATTCCCCGCCATCGACCGCGTGGTGCAGACCGGTCAGGACCCGCGCCGCTTCGTCGACGACCTGCTCGAGCGCCTGCGCGATCTCATCGTGATCGCCGCCGTCGGCAACGGCGCCTCCGCCGTGCTCCGCGGCATCGCCGATGACGAGCTCGAGCGCATGCGCACGCAGGCGGCCGCCTTCGGCGCCGCACGACTTTCGCGCACCGCCGACGTCGTCAGCGCCGCGCTCGACGACATGTCGGGAGCCACCTCGCCGCGACTGCACCTCGAGCTCATGGTCGCCCGCGTGCTGGCCGGGGGAGCGGATGCCGCGGCCGGGGTCGCGCCCGCTGCCGCCGTCGCGCCCGCAGCAGCGGCACAGCCGCACGCCGCTCCGCGACCGTCGGCTGCATCTGCATCTGCGCCTGCACCTGCACCGCAGCCCGCAGCTCCGGCCGCCGCTGCCCCGGCCGCGCCGGTCGCAGCACCCACCGCAGCCGCGGCCCCGACGTCCACGCCCGAAGAGGTGGCTGCCTCCGCTGCACCGGCTGCTGCCGTCGCCGAGCCCGCCGCCGAGCCCCCTGCTGCCGTCGCTGAGCCGGCCGCTGCCGCTGCCGCCGCCGAGCCCGCGCCCGCCGCGGCACCATCGGGTCCGGTGACGCTCGATCGCATCGTCGCCGCGTGGCCGGCCGTGCTCACGCGCCTCGAGAGCATCAGCCGCTCGTCGTGGCTGGTCGTCACCACCGTGCAGCCCCTGGCGTACGACACCGAGTCCGAGGTCCTCACGATCGGTTTCGCGAGCCAGCACGATGTCGCGAAGTTCAAGGGAACCACGCCGGGCTCAGGCACCTCCGATCACCTGCGCACCGCTCTCCAGCAGGAGCTCGGTGTGATCGTCAAGTACCGGCCGGCCCCGCTTCCGGCCGGCGGTGCCGCGTCGACCGGCGGCGCACCGCGTTCGGGGGGATCCTCGGGGTCCGCAGGCGGTGCCCAGGCCCCGGCCGAGCCCGCCCCGACGGAGCCTGCCCCTGCGGGTTCCTCCCGACCGCAGAGCCCGCGCCCCTCGTCCGCTCCCGCGCCCGCTGCGGTGACCGAGTGGGCCGTGGCCGCGATCCCGACCTCCGACACCGCGCCCGAAGCGGTGACGACCCCGGTCGGCCCCGGATCCTCCCTGCCGGTCGACGACGAGCCCGAAGAGGTCGAGGCTGCGGCATCCGCGCCCGTCCCTCCGACCGACGGCACGATCGATCGCGACGAGCCGCCGCTTCCCGGCGACGACGAGGCGCCCTTCCCCGACGACGAGCCGCCGTACGACCCCTCGTACGAGCCCGCTCCGCACTCGGCCCCGCCGGTACCGGTCTCCGCCGCGCGGGTGCCCGCCGCGTCAGCGGCACCGGCACCGGCACCTGCCGCACCTACACCCGCCGGCGCACCGTCCTCCGCCGCGCCCGCGAGCGCCCCGGCGCGGGTCGCCTCGGCCCACGCCGCTCCGCGCGTCACCGAGCGTGCGCCGGCGCCCGGGGGAGTGCAGCGCTACGGCGAGGCCGTGATCCGCCAGGTGCTCGGCGCGACGTTCGTGCGCGAAGAGCCCTATGAGCCCCCGACGAGGTTCGCCTGATGTACGACGGAATCGTTCAAGAGCTGATCGACGAGTTCGGGCGCCTGCCCGGCATCGGTCCGAAGTCCGCGCAGCGGATCGCGTTCCACATCCTGCAGACGCCGACGTTCGACGTCGCTCGACTGTCGGAACTGCTCAGCGACATCCGCACGCGCGTGCGCTTCTGCGAGGTGTGCGGCAACGTGGCCGAGCAGGAGCGGTGCGCGATCTGCCGCGACCCGCGCCGCAACCAGGCGCTCATCTGCGTGGTCGAGGATGCGAAGGACGTCGCGGCGATCGAGCGCACGCGCGAGTTCCGCGGGCTCTACCACGTGCTCGGCGGAGCGATCAGCCCGATCGCCGGCATCGGCCCCGACGATCTCCGCATCGCTCAGCTCATGAGCCGCCTCGCCGACGGCACGGTGCAGGAGGTCATCCTCGCCACCAACCCGAACCTCGAGGGCGAGGCCACCGCGAGCTACCTGAGCCGCTACCTCACCACGATGCAGATCACGGTCTCGCGCCTCGCCTCGGGGCTCCCCGTGGGCGGCGATCTCGAGTACGCCGACGAGGTCACCCTCGGCCGCGCCTTCGAAGGGCGGCGCGTGCTGTGACGACCCCTCGCGCGGTTCGACGATGAACGCGCAGCACACCGGATTCTCGCGACGCGGATGGCTGCTCTTCGGGGCCATGGCTCTGCTGTGGGGCGTGCCGTACCTGTTCATCAGCATCGCGGTCGAGTCGTTCTCGCCGCCCGCGATCGTCGCCGGGCGCACGCTCATCGCCGCGCTCCTCCTGCTGCCCTTCGCGCTGCGCAACGGCGCGTTGAAGGCGGCATGGAAGCACTGGCCCTGGGTGCTCGCGTTCGGCGCCGTCGAGATGGCGGGTCCCTTCCTGCTCCTCGGGCACGCCGAGATGACGCTGCCGTCGGGCATGACCGGCCTCCTCGTCGCGACCGTGCCGCTGTTCGCCGCGCTCATCGCGCTCGGCGGCGGTGATCGCGGAGTGCTCAAGCCGGCGCGATCGATCGGACTGATCGTCGGGTTCCTCGGTGTCGCGATCGTCGTCGCGGGCCCCGGCCTGTTCGGCGGCGAGGTCAGCCTGCTCGCCGCCGGTGAGGTGCTGCTCGTCGCGGTGCTGTACGCCACCGCCCCGTTCATCGTCGCGCGCAAGCTCGCCGACGTGCCCTCCCTCGGAACGATCACGCTCTCGCTCCTCATGATCGGCGTCTTCTACCTCCCGATCGGCCTGCTCACCCAGCACGAGGTGCCGACCCTCCCCGCGATCGGCGCCCTGCTCGCCCTCGCGGTGATCTGCACCGCGGTCGCGTTCCTCGCCTTCTTCGCGCTCATCCGCGAGGTCGGTCCCGTGCGCGCCCCGCTGTTCACCTACGTGAACCCGATCGTCGCGATCGTGCTCGGCGCGATCGTGCTCGCCGAGCCGCTCACCCCCGGGTTGCTGATCGGCTTCCCGCTCGTGATCGCCGGATGCTGGTTCGCCGCCACCGGCGGACGGCTGCGGCCGCCGGCATCCGCTCTCCCTCCTCCCGCTGCGCCCTGACGGCCGGCCCCGACCGATATCGTCCGGCCCCGGCAGCGGCGTCACATGCACAGCGGAGCATATGGCGCGATCGTAGAATGAGCGGTGGGCGGATCCGCCCGACATCCCCGGGAGTGAACGTGGCCCTCATCGTGCAGAAGTACGGCGGCTCATCCGTCGCCGACGCAGAGAGCATCAAGCGCGTCGCCAAGCGCATCGTCGACACCCGTCGTGCCGGTCACGACGTCGTGGTCGCCGTCAGCGCGATGGGCGACACCACCGATGAGCTCCTCGACCTCGCGAACGAGGTGGCGCCGATCCCGGCACCGCGCGAACTCGACATGCTGCTCTCGAGCGGTGAGCGCATCTCGATGGCGCTGCTCGCGATGGCGATCCACTCGATGGGCTTCGAGGCCCGCTCGTTCACGGGCAGCCAGGCGGGCATGATCACCGACTCGCAGCACGGTGCCGCACGCATCGTCGATGTGACGCCGATCCGTCTGCGCGAGGCTCTCGACGAGGGCGCGATCGTGATCGTCGCCGGATTCCAGGGCTTCAACCGCGACACCCGCGACATCACCACGCTCGGCCGCGGCGGCTCCGACACCACCGCCGTCGCCCTCGCCGCCGCTCTCAAGGCCGACGTCTGCGAGATCTACAGCGACGTCGACGGCATCTTCACCTCCGACCCGCGCGTGGTGCCGGGTGCGCAGAAGCTCGACCACGTCTCGAGCGAGGAGATGCTCGAGCTCGCGGCCAACGGGGCGAAGGTGCTCTACATCCGCGCCGTCGAGTACGCACGCCGCCACGGCGTGCTCATCCACGCCCGGTCGTCGTTCTCGTCGGCCGAGGGTACGTACGTTTTGGGCGAGGGTATGAAGAACCCCCGCGAAGCCGAGGGAGCAGCCATGGAAGAACCGATCGTCGCCGGTGTCGCCACCGACCTCAGCCAGGCCAAGATCACCGTCGCCGGTGTGCCGGACGTGCCGGGCAAGGCGGCGGAGATCTTCAAGATCGTCGCGAAGTCGGGCGCGAACGTCGACATGATCGTGCAGAACGTCTCGGCCACCGGACGCACCGACATCTCGTTCACCGTTCCCAAGGCGGATGCCGCGGCGGCGCTGAAGGCCCTCGCCGGCGACCAGGCCGAGGTGGGCTTCCAGAACCTCGTGCACGACGACCAGATCGGCAAGCTCTCCGTCGTCGGCGCGGGCATGCGCACGCACTCCGGCGTCTCGGCCGTGCTCTTCGAGGCGCTGTCGGCCGGCGGCATCAACATCGAGATGATCTCGACCTCCGAGATCCGCATCTCGGTGGTGCTCCGCGGCAGCGACCTGCTCGAGGCCGCGCGCACGGTGCACACCGCCTACGGCCTCGACGGCGACACCGAAGCGGTCGTCCACGCCGGCACCGGTCGCTGACCCGGCGCCCGGCCGTCCGGCTGAGCGATAGACTCGCCGGAACCCTGACATCGGCGCCAGGCGCGGCATCCGCATCCCGACGCCGCGCCTTACGCCTCGTACGCAGTACCGCACGACGCCAAGGAACATCATGACCCGCATCTCCGACTCAGGACTCTCCGTCGCCATCGTGGGCGCCACCGGCCAGGTGGGCACCGTGATGCGCGAGATTCTCGCCGAGAGGTCCTTCCCGATCCGCGAGCTGCGCCTGTTCTCGTCGGCCCGGTCGGCCGGCACGTCGATCGAGTACGGCGGCACGTCGGTGATCGTCGAGGACGTCGAGCAGGCGGATGCCGCGGGCATCGACATCGCCCTCTTCTCGGCCGGCGCGACCGCCAGCCGCGCCTACGCGCCGCGCTTCGCCGCCGCCGGCGCCGTCGTGGTCGACAACTCGAGCGCGTGGCGCATGGACCCTGAGGTGCCGCTGGTCGTCAGCGAGGTCAACCCTCACGCGATCGACGAGCGCCCCAAGGGCATCATCGCGAACCCCAACTGCACGACCATGGCCGCGATGCCGGTGCTGAAGGCGCTGCACGCGGAGGCGGGCCTCGAGCGCCTCATCGTCTCGACGTACCAGGCGGTCTCGGGCTCCGGCCTCGCGGGGGCGCAGGAGCTCCTCGGCCAGGTCGAGGGCGTGCTCGCCCAGGGCGACACCCTGCGCCTCGTGCACGACGGTTCGTCGATCGACTTCCCCGAGCCCGAGAAGTACGTCGCCCCGATCGCGTTCGACGTCATCCCCTTCGCGGGCAACCTCGTCGACGACGGCGACAACGAGACCGACGAGGAGAAGAAGCTCCGCAACGAGAGCCGCAAGATCCTCGAGCTGCCCGACCTCCTCGTTGCCGGCACCTGCGTGCGCGTGCCGGTGTTCACCGGGCACTCGCTCTCGATCCACGCCGAGTTCGCGAACGACATCACCCCCGAGCGCGCGACCGAGCTGCTGTCGGCTGCTCCCGGCGTCGTGCTCGACGAGGTGCCGACGCCGCTGCAAGCCGCGGGCAAGGACCCGAGCTTCGTCGGTCGCATCCGCGCCGACCAGTCGGCTCCGGCGGGCAAGGGCCTGGTGCTCTTCGTCAGCAACGACAACCTGCGCAAGGGCGCGGCCCTCAACGCGGTGCAGATC
Source organism: Microbacterium galbinum (assembly GCF_023101185.1). Taxonomy (GTDB): domain Bacteria; phylum Actinomycetota; class Actinomycetes; order Actinomycetales; family Microbacteriaceae; genus Microbacterium; species Microbacterium galbinum. Next base: position 452,445 of record NZ_CP078077.1, on the reverse strand, counting down.
GCGGAGATCCTCGCTGAGCGCCTGAGCGCCTGAGCGGGTCCGCGCGCGATAGCGCGACGGCATCCCCGCGATGCGGAAGCGGTCTGATCGGGCCGGCCGCGGTGGTCGGCCCGGTCGCGTCCGCGAACTAGACTGTCGTGGTGACCGAAACAGTCGATGTCGTCCTGATCGGCGGTGGCATCATGAGCGCCACCCTGGGTACTCTGCTGCACGAGCTGCAGCCGGAGTGGAAGATCGTCGCCTTCGAGCGACTCTCGGATGTCGCCCAGGAGAGTTCGAACCCTTGGAACAACGCCGGCACGGGGCACGCCGCCCTCTGCGAGCTCAACTACATGCCGCAGGGCACCGGGCCCCTCGACCCCGCCAAGGCCGTCTCGATCAACGAGCAGTTCCAGCAGAGCCGCCAGTTCTGGTCGTCGCTCGTCGACAAGGGTGTGCTCGACGCTCCCTCCACCTTCATCAACGCCACGCCGCACATGACCTTCGTGCGTGGCGAGAAGGACGTCGCGTACCTCAAGGACCGCTACGAGGTGCTCAAGAAGCAGCCCCTGTTCGACGGCATCGAGTACAGCGAGGACTCGCGCGTCATCAACCAGTGGGCGCCGCTGCTCATGCAGAAGCGCCGCAAGGGTGAGCCCTTCGCCGCGACGCGCGTGCCCGCCGGCACCGACGTCGACTTCGGAGCCCTCACCCACCAGCTCTTCGACCACCTCACCGATTCGGGCGTCACGCTGCGCACGAACCACGAGGTGCGCTCGCTCAAGCGCCAGAAGGACGGCACCTGGCTCGTCAAGTACCGCACGACGATCGGCCGCACCCCGAACGAGGTCAAGGCGAAGTTCGTGTTCGTCGGCGCCGGTGGATGGGCGCTCAAGCTGCTGCAGAACTCGCGCATCCCCGAGATCAAGGGCTACGGAGTCTTCCCGATCGGCGGACAGTTCCTGAAGACCAGCAACCCGAAGATCGTCGAGCAGCACAAGGCGAAGGTCTACTCGCAGGCATCCGTCGGTGCACCGCCCATGTCGGTGCCGCACCTCGACACGCGCGTGGTCGACGGCGAGGCCTCGCTGATGTTCGGGCCCTTCGCGACGTTCAGCCCCAAGTTCCTCAAGAACGGTTCGATGCTCGACATCGTCTCGCAGGTGCGCACGCACAACCTGTGGCCGATGCTGCGCGTCGCCTTCGCGAACCCCGACCTGATCACGTACCTCGTCGGCGAGCTCATGAAGAACCACCGCAAGAAGGTCGACAGTCTGCGCACGTTCATGCCGACGGCGAAGGACGAGGACTGGACGCTCATCGATGCGGGTCAGCGCGCGCAGGTCATGAAGAAGGACCCGAAGAAGGGCGGCATCCTGCAGTTCGGCACCGAGGTGGTCGCCGCGGGCGACGGATCGATCGCCGGGCTCCTCGGCGCCTCGCCCGGTGCCTCGACGGCCGTGCCGATCATGCTGAACCTGCTGAAGACCTGCTTCCCCGACGACTACGTGGCGTGGGAGCCCCAGCTGCGAGAGCTCATCCCGACGTTCGGTGAGCAGCTCAACAAGGATGCCGCGCTGGCGAAGGAGTCGACGACGGCGACGGCGGCGACCCTCGGCATCAACGTCTGAGGTCGGCCGGTGGCGAAGCTCTACTTCCGCTACGGCGCGATGAACTCGGGAAAGTCGACCGCTCTTCTGCAGGCGGCCTACAACTACGAGGAACGCGGGCAGCGGGTGCTGCTGGCCAAGCCCGCGATCGACACCAAGGGCGCGTCCGAGATCTCGAGCCGCCTGGGGATGACGCGGGAGGTCGACTTCCTCATCGCTCCCGGCGACGATGCGAAGCAGCTCTTCCTCGCTCGCCGCGACGATGCGCGGGCGCACGCCGACGACATCGCGTGCCTGCTCATCGACGAGGCGCAGTTCCTCACGCCGGAGCAGGTCGACGACCTCTTCCGCATCGCGGTCGAGGAGGGCATCCCGGTGCTCGCCTACGGCATCCGCAACGACTTCCTGACGCATGCCTTCCCCGGGTCGGCTCGCCTGCTGGCGATCGCGCACTCGCTCGAAGAGCTCAAGACCATCTGCCGGTGCGGCCGGAAGGCCGTGTTCAACGGCCGGGTGATCGGCGGGCGCTTCGTGTTCGACGGCGACCAGGTCGCGATCGACGAGGGGGCCGACGGCCCGGCCGCTCCCGAGGTGACGACCTACGAGTCGCTGTGCGGCACCTGCTATCTGCAGGAGTCCGGCGGACGCCTGGGCTGAGCCCGCCCCCTCCTTTCGCTCTTCCGGGGCGGTGATTTCGCGTACCCGCGTTGCGTGGTCTGACCACACGACGTAGAGTGTGGTCAGACCACAGCGCGGACCACCGATGGCCGCGCGCGGTGCGACCCAGGAGAGAGCGGATGGCGGAGCAGCCGGTGCGTGCGTGGCGAGTCGTGCTCGACCACATCGAGCGCGACCTCCTCGAAGGGCGTCTGAACCCGGGCGACCGGCTCGCCTCCGAGCGCGACCTCGCCACCGACCTGGGCGTGGGCCGCTCCAGCGTGCGGGAGGCGTTCCGCGTGCTCGAGGTCATGGGACTCATCCGCACCGCGACCGGTTCCGGGCCGCAGGCGGGCGCGATCGTCATCGCGACGCCCACCGGGGGCATGTCGCAGCTCCTGCGCCTGCAGGTGGCCGCGCACGGCTTCCCGCTGGCGGATGTCGTCGCGACCCGACTCGTGCTCGAGGACGCCACAGCCCACGCGCTCGCGACGGCGCACGACCGCGACACCGCCGCCGCCCATCGGATGCTCGCCGCCATGGACGCACCCGACCTCACCCCCGCGGAGTTCCTCGCCCTCGACGCGCAGCTGCACCTCGCTCTCGCCGAGGCGAGCGGCAACACCGTGATCGCCGCGATGATGGCGGGCCTCCGTTCGTCGATCGAGTCGTACGTGCAGGCCGGGGCCGCGTCGATCCCGGACTGGGAAGACATGGCCTCCCGCCTGCGCGAGGAGCACCGCGCCCTCGTCGCGGCGATCGACGCCGGCGACGCGGCATCCGCTCGCGCCCTCGTGCATGCGCACATCACCGGCTACTACACCGCCGCGGGCCTGACCCGCACGGCCTCGACCGACACGATCCCCGACAGCACCCCCGACAACTGAGAGGACCACCATGGTTCAGCGCCAGGTGCCCAAGCCCGCCGAGCTCTTCGACCTGATGAAGTTCAAGAAGCCCGAGTTCAACGGGCGCAAGCGTCGCCTCGACGCCGCGCTCACGATCGACGACCTGCGCCTGATCGCGAAGCGCCGCACCCCGAAGGCCGCGTTCGACTACACCGACGGTGCGGCCGAGGGGGAGCTCTCCCTCACCCGCGCGCGCCAGGCCTTCCAGGACGTCGAGTTCCACCCCGGCATCCTGCGCCCGGCACCGACCGTCGACACGAGCGTCGAGATCCTCGGTGGCCCCTCCGCACTGCCGTTCGGCATCGCCCCGACGGGCTTCACCCGTCTGATGCAGACCGAGGGCGAGTCCGCCGGTGCCGGTGCCGCGGCCGCTGCGGGTATCCCGTTCACGCTGTCGACGCTCGGCACGACCTCGATCGAGGACGTGAAGGCCGCCACCCTTCGAGAGCCTCAGGGACAGATTCCCGGAAGGAACTGGTTCCAGCTCTACGTCATGCGCGACCGCGAGATCTCCTACGAGCTCACCCGTCGTGCGGCCGCCGCAGGATTCGACACCCTGCAGTTCACGGTCGACACCCCGGTCGCCGGAGCCCGTCTGCGTGACAAGCGCAACGGCTTCAGCATCCCGCCGCAGCTCACCCTCGGCACGATCATCAACGCGATCCCGCGCCCCTGGTGGTGGTACGACTTCCTCACCACCCCGAAGCTCGAGTTCGCCTCGCTGAGCACCACGGGCGGCACCGTCGGCGAGCTGCTCGACGCCGCCATGGACCCGACCATCAGCTATGACGACCTCGCCGTCATCCGCGACATCTGGCCCGGCAAGATCGTCATCAAGGGCGTGCAGAACGTCGAGGACTCCGTGCGTCTGCGCGATGCGGGTGTCGACGGCATCGTGCTCTCGAACCACGGCGGGCGCCAGCTCGACCGTGCGCCGATCCCGTTCCACCTGCTGCCGAGCGTGCGCCAGGCGGTCGGTGACGACTTCACCGTCATGATCGACACCGGCATCATGAATGGCGCAGACATCGTGGCCGCCGTGGCTCTGGGCGCGGACTTCACGCTCATCGGCCGGGCGTACCTCTACGGTCTGATGGCCGGCGGCCGCCAGGGCGTCGACCGAACCATCGCCATCCTGCGCAGCGAGATCGAGCGCACGATGCGTCTGCTCGGCGTCTCGACGCTGGCCGAGCTCGAGCCCGGGCACGTCACCCAGCTGCAGCGGCTCGTTCCGGTGGCTCGCCCCACCGCCGAGGCAGTCGTGCGCTGAGGCGCATCCGTTCTGTCGAACGACGAGCGCCGTCGTGTCCCGCTCAGGTCTGGGTCGCGACGGCGCTTCGTCGTGGAGGCCAGGGTACGAGCATCGAGGTGGTGCGGCGGTACTCCGCGTACGCGGGGTACTTCGCGGCGGTGATCGACTCGGTGAAGATCGTCGAGCCGATGAACAGGAGCGAGAGCAGCACGGCTCCGACGATCGTCGGGTTCAGGGCGCCCCCGACGAGTCCCGCGCTTCCCGAGACGGCCGCGCTCGCGCCCAGCGCGTAGAACGCCCACCACTGCGCCTGCTCGAAGAAGAAGTTGGGGTGGCGGCTGTAACGGAAGAGCCCGGTGGTCGCGAAACCGGGGGAGAGGGTGCCTCCCGCCGTCTTCTTGCGCTGGTGGAAGACCCACTGCTGCTGGTCGGCGATCGTCTCACCGGCGAGGAAGGCGAGGAAGGCGGCGATGAAAAGCACGTCCCAGCCGGTCATCGCGGACGGATGCCGCGCGGCCACCATCGCCGGGAGCGTGATGAGCACGAGCAGGGTCATCTGGTAGGCGATGATGAAGAACAGGTTGAAGAGCTGGAACTGCCAGGGGCGCATGCGTCCGCGCAGGATCGCCCAGCGGTAGTCCTCCATGCCGGTGTAGCCGCCCTTGCGGGCGAAGTTGAACGTCAGGCGCGCCCCCCAGGCCGTGGCGAGCAGCCCCATCGCGACGAGCCGCGCCGACCCGTCGCCCTCGGCGAAGGCGACGCCGACGAAGATCCAGACGTAGGCGACCGGGACGATCGACCACGCACGATCGACCCAGGAGGTGTCGCGGGTGATCAGCGACAGCACCCAGCAGACGAGGCTGGCAGCGGCCGCCACGATGATGACGATGAGCAGAGCGTCCATGCCGCCATGCTAGGCCCGGAGCGGGCGTGAGCGGCGGATGCCTGCGAAAGGTCGATCAGAGCGTGGGGAGGAGAGCGTCGAGCTTGTCGGCCGTGTCCTCCCAGCCCTCGACCGCGACCGAGGGCACGCCGATCGCGAGCACGGGGTAGTCGTTGCCCCCCTCGTCGAGACGGTCACCGAAGAACAGCATGTCGGTGAGGGGGATGCCGGTGAGGTCGGCGAGGCGCGTCATCCCGAACGCCTTATCGATGCCGGCGCGGGTGATGTCGATCGACGTGGACCCGCCTGAGCGCACCTCGAGGCCGGGGAGGCGGGCGGCGACGGCGTCGCGCAGCGCGGCGCGCTTCGCGCCCGTCGGATCCCACGCGTGCTTGGCGTCGCTCGGCGCGCGCTGCCCGAGGGCGGAGAAGGTGATCTGCGAGCCGCGGTCCTCGAGGATCTCGCCCCAGGGCTCGGCCTCCCAGAGATCGAGGCGTTCGGCCTCCTCCCGCAGAGCGGTGAGGGCGGCGGACTTCTCGTCGTCGGTGAGGTCGTGCGCGTAGACGGTGGCGAACTCGGTGCCGTCGTGACGCAGGTAGCGGGTGCCGCAGGTGGGCAGGAGGTGCAGTCGGCCGAGCGCGGCGGCATCCGCGTCCGTCAGCTGGGCGATCACCTGGGTGCGGAACTGCGTCTCGTTGCCGCCCGAGATGATCGCGACGTCGACCCGGTGCAGCAGGGCCTGGAGCAGGGCGGCGATGCGCGGAGTGATCGCCGCCTTCGAGGTGGCGAGCGTGTCATCGAGGTCGAAGGCGACGAGGGAGGGCGCGGTCATGATGCTTCCAGCCTACGAGATGGCGAGGGGCCGGAGAGCACGGCGACGAGGAGTGTGGACAACACCGCGAGGACGACGCCGATCGTCGCTCCGGTCGAGTTAGCGATCACGTCGGAGACGGTCGCCGCGCGGTGCGGAAGCACCAGACGTTGGAAGACTTCGATGCCGATCGAGATCGCGGGACCGACGAGGAAGGCGAAGCCCCAGACCGGGCGGGGGATCAGCACGAACGCGAGGATTCCCACCGGCACGAAGACGAAGACGTTCGCGAGGATCTCGAGGCGGGTGAAATCGAGTGACGCCCAGCCGAGACGGTGCGCGGTCGACAGCACGAGGTCGAGCAGGTTGGGCAGACGCTGTTCGACGCGCGACGGCGTGAGGGTGAGCGCGACGAGTCCGGCGAGGAACGGGATGCCGAGGCCCAGAGCCCAGGCGCGCGTGCGGCGACGCGGCGGGGGGAGGAGCGAGCCCATGCCGTCCCTTCGATCCGCGGTCGGGGTACAGAGAAGGCCGCCCCGCAGGGCGGCCTTTCCGGTGTTACTGGTCGGGGTGACAGGATTTGAACCTGCGACCTCTTCGTCCCGAACGAAGCGCGCTACCAAGCTGCGCCACACCCCGTTTTGCAACCCTCCGAGTCTACAAGGAAAAGTCGCGAGCGCCCAATCGAGCGCTCAGGCCCGCGCGGTGAGCGTGAGCAGCGTCGCCTCCGGGCGGCAGGCGAAGCGCACCGGGGCGTAGATCGAATGCCCGCAGCCCGCGCTGACGTTGAGCGGCACGGCGCGGTCGCCGTGCGTCCAGGTGCTCAGCCCCTTGGCCTGCTTCAGGGGGATGTCGCAGTTCGCGACCAGGGCACCCAAGCCGGGGAGGCACACCTGGCCGCCGTGCGTGTGGCCGCCGAGGATCGCGTCGGCGCCGAGGTCGATGAACCCGTTGAGCACCCGCTGGTAGGGCGCATGCGTGACCCCGAGCACCGGTGTGCCGGCCGGTGCCGGGCCGAGCGCTGCGATCGCGTCGGGGAGGTCGTCGAGGCGGTCCCAGTCGCGGTGGGCGTCGTTCACGCCGAAGAGGTCAATGTCGCGCCCGGCGACCGACAGCCGCGCGGCGGTGTTGTCGAGCCCCGTCCACCCGAGGTCATCGGTGAAGTAGCGATCCATCGCGTCGGTGTCGAGCAGGCGCGGGGCGCTCGTGTGCTTCGACGGACCGGTGAAGTACTTGAACGGGTTGCGCGGCGAGGGCTCGTTGACATCGTTCGAGCCGTGCACGAAGACGCCGGGGATGCCGGCGAACGGATCGAACGCACGACGGATGCCGTCGAGCCCCTCGCGATGCCCGAGGTTGTCGCCGGTGTTGACGATGAGGTCGGGCTTCAGCTGGGCGAGCGAGGCGAGCCAGTCCTGCTTGCGGTGCTGCCAGGGCGCCATGTGGGCGTCGGACAGGTGCAGGATGCGCAGGGGAGCGGAGCCGGGCGGCAGAGCGGATGCCTCGACCTCGCGCACCGTGAACAGGTAGCGCTCGATGCCGATGCCCCAGACCGCCGCCGCAGAGCCCGCGGCCCCCACCGCGCCGAGCGCGATGAGGGCCGGGTGCACCGAAGAGGCGCGGGTCACTCGCAGACCACGGTCACGGTGGTGCCCTTGGTGGTCGCCGTCCCCGGTGTGGGATCGGTGCTGCTGACCTTCGAGCCGCCGGGGTTGCAGGAGGTGTCGAACTGCGCGTTCAGGCCGACACCGGCGAGCGAGGCGAACGCGGCTGTCTTCGACTTGCCGAGGATATCTTCCGGTACGGTCACCGCCTGCCCATTGCTGGGCGAGATCGTGACGGTCGCACCCGTCGGAGCCTGCCCCGACGGATCCTGCGCGGCGACGATGTTGGTCGCCTGCGAGCCGTCGACCGGCGTTCCGACCGAGACCGAGAATCCAGCGCCCTCCAGGGCAGCCCTCGCCTCATCGACTGTCATGCCGACGACGCTGGGAACGTCGGTGAGAATCTGACGGGTGAGATTTCGGTCGGGCTGCGGGAACGCTTCCCCGATGTAGAGCTGGTTCGCGGCCGCCTGCGCCGCCTTCGCGATGGGGTAGCGGATCTCGTTGAGGAGTCCCCCCTTCTGCGAGGGGACCTGGAAGATATCTGCCTCCCCCTGCCAACGTCCGGCCCACACCGCGGTGGTGACCTTCGTGCTCGACTCGATCATCATGGTCCCCGAGCGGTTGTGGGTTCCGGTCTTGCCGATCATCGGCGTGCCGTCGAAGGGGTTGGCCCTCGCGCCGGTGCCACCGCTGGCCATGACGCCCTGCAGCGCGAAGGCGGCGGTCGCGGCGACCTCGGGCGTGAGTACGCCCTCCTTGCACGAGATCGGCGGGATCTCATGCTCCGTGCCGTCGGCGTTCAGCACCTTCTCGATCGCGCGTGGAGCGCAGTAGGTGCCGCCGTTCGCGACGGTCGCGTAGGCCGCGGCCATCGCGAGAGGGGAGATGTTCTTCGGCCCGAGCACGTCGTACGGGACGTTCGAGTCGGTGACCTTCTCACCCGTGCCGTATGTGACGCCCATGCGATCGGCGACCTTGTTGATGTCGCAGATGTCGAGCTTCGCGGCCATCGCGAAGAAACCACTGTTGAGCGACTGTGCGGTGAAGTTGAGCACGTTGCTCGTGTATCCGCGGTTGCCGCCGAAGTTGCCGATCTCCGCAGTGTTGATCGTCTGCGTACCGCCGCACACGTTCATCTTGAGGCTCCGCTGCACGGCTCCGTTGAGCGTCTCTCTCACGGAGTGCCCCTTCTCGAGCCAGTCGATGAGGGTGAAGATCTTGTACGTCGACCCGACCGGGAAGCCGGTCGAGTTGCCGTGGGTCTTGTCGCCCGCGAACACCAGCGAGGTGAACGCCTGGTCGTCGGTCTTCGTCTCGCTGAACGTGGTGTTCTGCGTCATCGAGATGATGTTGCCGTTCGAGGTGTTGAGCGAGACGCCGGCCGCACCGAAGTACTGGTTGTCCATGTTGCCGGGAGCGTTGTCGGCCATGGCTTGGGCGGCCGGGCCCTGCACACGCAGGTCGAGCGTGGTGTAGATCTTCAGGCCACCGCGGCGCAGCAGCTCGCTGCGCTCCTGGCGGGTCTCACCGAAGATCGGGTCGTTCTCGATGATCGACTTCGCGTACTGGCAGAAGTAGGCATTCTGACCGGCAGTGGCGCAGCCCTGCACGGACGGTGTGATCTTGGGCTCGATGGGCGAGGCCTTGGCCTCGTCGTGCTCGGCCTGCGTGATCTTGCCGTCGGCGAGCATGCGGCCGAGCACGTAGTCGCGGCGGTTGAGGGTATCGGCGTAGCCGTCGGCCGCGGAGTTCTCGCCCTCGGTGCGGTCGATGCGCAGGTTGTTCGGGTTCTGCACGATGCCAGCCAGCGTCGCGGCCTGGGCGATCGTGAGGTTCGACGCGGATGCCGAGAAGTAGTACTTGGCGGCGGCCTCGATGCCGTAGACGGTGCCGCCGAAGTTCGCGATGTTGAGGTAGCCGAGCAGGATGTCGTTCTTCGACGACGTCTTCTCGATCTGGATGGCGTAGCGCATCTCCTGCAGCTTGCGCTCGATGCCGTCAGCGCCCTTTGCGTTGGTCGCGTCGAGCCAGCACTGCTGCAGGTCCTCCGAGTAGGTGTCCGAGGCGGCGTCCGCCTTCTGCTCGCACTCCTGGATCTGCACGTTCTTCACGAACTGCTGCGTGATGGTCGACGCACCGCGGCTCGATGTCTTGCGCAGGTTGTCGATGACGGCCTTGACGGTGGCGCCGAGGTTGACGCCGCCGTGGCTGTAGAAGTTCTTGTCTTCACTCGAGAGGATGGCGTTGATGAGCGTCGGCGACAGCTGCTCGTACGTCACCGGCACGCGGTTCTGTTCGTAGAACGACGCGAGGACGATGTTCTCACCCGTGTTCGGGTCGGTCGCGTAGATGGTCGACTGCTCCATCGGAGCGTTGACGTCGAGGTTCGCGGGGAGCTCTTCGAACAGCGTCACGGCGCTGTTGCCGGCGATGCCGGCCATCGCGAGGACGGGCGTGACGCTGGTGGTGACAAGAAGGCCGGCGACGGCGCTCAGACCGACGAGCCCGAGCAGACCGCCGAGCACGCCTTTCACCGTACGGTTCTTTTGAGGCATACGCTTGATCGTAGGGGAGTTCCCTGAATACCGCCTTTGACGGGCCCGCGTTCGTCCGCTGCGCCCGCACGACGATCCGATGGAGTGCCATGACCACGTGGGAATACCTCACCACGCCGCTGCTGATCCACAACACCGCGGCGATCCTCAACAACTGGGGCAAGCAGGGCTGGGAGCTCGTCCAGGTGGTGCAGGGTCCCGAGGGCGGACTCGTCGCCTACTTCAAGCGCCCCGTCACGCAGGACGGCTCGAACGAGACCGGTCTCGCGGCTGCCGCCCAGGCCGCCCGCCAGTTCGAGGGCGGTGCCGCATGAGCATCTCCGCCCGCCTCGCAGAGCTCGGCATCGAGCTGCCCGCCGTCGCCGCCCCGGTCGCCGCCTACGTCCCCGCTGTCGTGCATGCAGGGCTCGTCTACACCTCGGGCCAGCTTCCGTTCACCGATGGCGCTCTTCCCGCGACCGGCAAGGTCGGCGCGGCGGTCGACGCCGCCGATGCCCAGGCCTACGCCCGCACCTGCGCGCTGAACGCGCTCGCCGCCGCGGCGGATGCCGCGGGTGGCGTCGACCGGATCGCCGGGGTCCTGCGCGTCGGTGGGTTCGTGGCATCCGTTCCCGAGTTCTCGGGCCAGCCCGGTGTCATCAACGGCGCGAGTGAGGTGCTCGGCGAGATCTTCGGCGACGCCGGCCGTCACGCCCGCGCCGCCGTCGGCGTGCCCGTGCTGCCGCTCGACAGCCCCGTCGAGGTCGAGGTCACCTTCCTCCTCGCCTGATCGGCCCGCGGCATCCGCCTCTCCCTGCCGGGAGGCGAGAAGCCCGGTCGCAGCAGATCGATGGCGAGCGCAGCGATGCCCCTGCGCCGGGCGATCGGGGTGCAGGGGTCCCCGTGTCGACCGGCGCAGGGGCATCGCGGAGCGGACCCCCGAGAAATTATTTGACCTGCGACGAGATGATCGTCATCACGGCGGTGTCGGCGAGCGTCGTCGTGTCGCCGACCTCGCGACCCTCGGCGACGTCGCGCAGCAGGCGGCGCATGATCTTGCCGGAGCGGGTCTTGGGCAGCTCGCCCACGATGTAGACGTCGCGCGGGCGGGCGATCGCCCCGATCTGCTCGCCGACCCACAGGCGCAGCTGCTGGGCGAGACCTGCCGGGTCGTGCGCTGAGAGGTAGCTCTCCTTGATGATGACGAAGGCGACGACCGCCTGGCCCGTCGTCTCGTCGGACGCGCCGACCACGGCGGCCTCGGCGGTGGCCTCGTGGGCGACGAGCGACGACTCGATCTCGGCCGTCGAGAGGCGGTGGCCCGACACGTTCATCACGTCGTCCACGCGCCCGAGCAGCCAGAGGTCGCCGTCGTCGTCGAGACGCGCACCGTCACCGGCGAAGTAGTAGCCCTGCTCCTCGAACTTCTCCCAATAGGTCTCGCGGAAGCGCTCCGGGTCGCCCCAGATGCCGCGCAGCATGCTCGGCCAGGGTTCGGTCACCACGAGCAGGCCGCCGTTGCCGTTGCCGACCTCTTGACCCTGCTCGTCGACGACGTCGATGCGGATGCCGGGGAGCGGCACCTGCGCCGAGCCCGGCTTCGTGGCGGTGACGCCCGGCAGCGGCGAGACCATGATCGCGCCGGTCTCGGTCTGCCACCACGTGTCGACGATGGGGGCGCGGTTCCCGCCGATGACCTCGCGGTACCACATCCACGCCTCGGGGTTGATGGGCTCTCCCACCGATCCGAGCACGCGCAGCGACGAGAGGTCGAACTTCTGCGGGACGCTGCGTCCGATCTTCATGAACGACCGGATGGCGGTCGGAGCGGTGTAGAAGATCGACACCTTGTACTTCTCGATGATCTCCCACCAGCGACCGGGGTGCGGGGCATCCGGGGTGCCTTCGTAGATGACCTGCGTCGCTCCGTTCGCGAGCGGGCCGTAGGTCACGTAGGAGTGCCCGGTGATCCAGCCGATGTCGGCCGTGCACCAGTAGACGTCGCTGTCGGCGTGCAGGTCGAAGACGTACTTGTGCGAGTACGCGGCCTGCGTGAGGTAGCCGCCGGACGTGTGCAGGATGCCTTTCGGCTTCCCGGTGGTGCCCGAGGTGTAGAGGATGAAGAGGGGGTTCTCGGCGGGGAACGCCTCGGCGGTGTGCTCGGCGGATGCCGCGGGCACGGCCTCGTGCCACCAGACGTCGCGACCGTCGACCCAGTCGACCTCGTTGCCTCCGCGACGCACGACGAGCACGTGCTCGACAGTGAGCTGCTCGCCGTCTCCGCGGTCGCTCAGTGCTTGGTCGACGGCCGGCTTGAGCGCCGAGACGCGACCCTTGCGGTAACCGCCGTCGGCGGTGATGACGACCTTGGCGCCGGCGTCGTCGATGCGCGCCCGCAGGCTGTCGGCGCTGAATCCGCCGAAGACCACCGAGTGGATGGCGCCGAGACGCGCGACGGCGAGCATCGCGGCGACGGCTTCGGGGATCATCGGCAGGTAGATGGCGACGCGGTCGCCCTGGCCGACGCCGAGATCGGCGAGCACGTTGGCCGTGCGCTTGACCTCGTCGGTCAGCTCGGCGTAGGTGATGCTGCGGCTGTCGCCGGGCTCGCCCTCCCAGTGCAGAGCGACGCGGTCGCCGTTGCCCTGCTCGACATGGCGGTCGAGGCAGTTGTAGGCGACGTTGAGCTCGCCGTCGTCGAACCACTTGGCGAACGGCGGGGCGGACCAGTCGAGCACCCGGGTGAACGGCGTGTGCCAATGCAGCAGTTCGCGCGACTGATCGGCCCAGAAGCCCTCGCGGTCGGCGGCGGCGCGCTCGTAGAGCTCGGGGGAGGAGATCGACTGGGCGACGAACTCCTCGGACGGCGGGAACTGGCGGTTCTCATTGAGAAGGTGGTCGATCTGACTGCTCATCGGCAGACGCTCCTTTGCGGCTGGGGTCGATCCCGGGTGGTGCGTCCGGGACAGGGCGAATCTAGTCTCGCGCACGGGGGATCAATACTGCCGAAAGTCGGTAGTCGCGTCGGTTTTGTCAGGACGGTTGCCTTGCGTACACTCGACCTCAGCCGAATACTCATTCCGGCCTTGGCGCGCCCGATTCCCCCGATCGGTGCCCGCCCCGGGCGGCACCTCATTCCCCCCGTGAGGTGCCGCCTTTCTCGTTGACGGCGAGGCGCCGCGATCGGTTCTGCACGGCGCGGCGATGCCGTGGGTTCTGCACAGCGACCGCATCCGGGGACGGGCGGGGTCCCACCCGTTGCCTAGCGTCGGGGCATGGCCGATCCGTTCATCCTCCAGCCCCGGGGCACCGAGAGCCCGCACGGCGCTTCGGTGCCGATCCCGCCGGCCCCGCTGCGGATCGACCCCGCTTTCGGGATGCTGGCCGAACACTGCGCCGACGACGCCGTCACCGATCTCTTCGTCAACGGCGACGGAGGGCTGTTCCTCGATCGGGGCGAGGGCGCCGAACCCGTCTCCGCGTGGCGGGCATCCGAACGCGAGGTCCGCGATCTCGCGGTCGCCCTCGTCGGACTCGGAGGGCGCCATCTCGACGACCAGTCGCCATGCGTCGACGTGCGGCTCGACTCCGGCATCCGCGTGCACGCCGTGCTCGCACCCGTCGCGGCCAGCGGCACCGCCATCTCGATCCGCATCCCCCGGGTGCGCGCCGCCGACCTCGATGCGCTCGCGGCGCTCGGCTGCTTCGACGCACGGATGCAGCGGTGGCTGACGAGCCTGGTGCACGAGCGGGCGAATCTGCTGATCACCGGAGGCACGGGCACGGGCAAGACGACGCTGCTCTCCGCGCTGCTCTCGGAGGCCGCGGACTCCGAGCGCCTCGTGACGATCGAAGACGTCGCCGAGCTGCGGCCGCGGCATCCGCACCACGTCGCCCTCGAAGCACGGCAGGCCAACCTCGAGGGTGCGGGAGGGATCAGCCTGGCGCGTCTGGTGAGGGAGTCGCTGCGCATGCGGCCGGATCGGCTGATCGTGGGCGAGTGCCGCGGTGAGGAGATCCGAGAGCTGCTCACCGCGCTCAACACCGGGCATGACGGCGGCGCCGGGACCCTGCATGCGAGTGGGCTCACCGATGTGCCGGCGCGACTAGAAGCACTCGGGGCACTCGCGGGGATGGATGCCACGGCGCTGGCGCGGCAGACCGTGAGCGCCTTCAGCACCGTGCTGCATCTCGTGCGCGATCCCGGCGGAACCCGGCGCATTGCGCAGGCCGGGGTGTTCGCGCTCGCGGACGACCGACTGACGGTCGAGGAGGTGCGGCCATGGTGAGGCGGCGAGTACGGGATGCGACGCACGATGCGGATGCCGCGACCTCCGTGCAGACGCTGGCCGTGCTGTTGCAAGCCGGAGCCATGCCGACGGTGGCCTGGCGGCATCTCGCAGAGACCGGTGACCGGCACGCGATCGCCATCGTGTCGCGCATCGACGCGGGCGAGTCCATCGCCGCCGCGATCGAGGCGGAGGGCGGGGTGTGGGTCGATCTCGCAGCCGCCTGGGAGATCGCGACCACGGTGGGCGCACCGCTCGCCGAGGTGCTGCGCACGCTGGCCGAGACCCTGCGCGACGCCGCGTCCGCGGCCGATGACGTGCGCATCGCCCTCGCCGAACCCGCCGGCACGGCGCGCCTGCTGCTGTGGATGCCGCTCGCCGGTCTTCTCCTGGGGTTCGCGCTGGGCTTCGACACGATCGGGGTCATCATTCGGAACCCGATCGGCGCCGCCTGCGTGCTCGCCGGGGGCGGGCTCGTGCTCCTCGCGCGGGTCTGGACGGCAAGTCTGCTCCGGCGTGCGCGGCCGTCACCGGGAACACCGGGCATGCGCGCCGAACTCGTCGCCGTGGCCCTGGCGGGCGGAGCCTCGATCGACCGCGCTCTGGGACTCCTCGACGCGGTCGGATCGATCGCGCACGAGGGAGAGGACCGTGTGCCCGACGTGCTCGAACTGTCGCGCGCGGCGGGCGTCCCCGCCGTGGAGCTCCTCCGCGCGTCGGCTGCCCAGGAGCGCCACACGTCGCGGGTCGAGGGCAGGTTGCGCGCGTCGCGCCTCTCGACGCGGCTGCTCCTCCCGCTCGGCGTCTGCACGCTCCCCGCCTTCCTGCTGCTGGGCGTCGCGCCGATGCTCCTCAGCGTCCTGACCTCCACACCGCTCCCGATATGAGCGGAACGACGACGCGACCGCGTCACACCAGAAAGAAGGAACACCATGCACGCACTTCCTCCACTCGACCGGCGTCGGGCCGCATCGCTGTTCGGCGACGAAACCGGAGCGGCGACGGCCGAGTACGCGATCACCACGATGGCCGCCGTGGCCTTCGCGGGTCTGCTCGTCGTCATCATGCGCTCCGACGAGGTGCGCGGCATCCTCACCGACCTGGTGCGCCGGGCGCTGACCGTGGCGTGATGCCGCGATTCCGACTCACGCGGCTCGGCGGTGACCGGGGATCGGTCGCCGCCGAGTTGGCCCTCGCGCTGCCGGCGGTCGTCCTCGTGCTCGCCCTCGGCGTCGGAGCGCTCGGTGCCGCCACGCGTCAGGTGTCTCTGCAGGATGCGGCGGCCGATGCCGCCCGCCTCCTCGGGCGAGGCGAAGACACGGGGCGCGCCGCCGATGCCGTGGCGCGCGCCGCGCCGGGTGCCACCATGTCGTCCGCGAACTCCGGCGACCTCGTCTGCGTGACGGCGCGCACGGAGGTGGCCGTCGGCAATGTCCTCACCGTGCCGCTGCAGGCATCGAGCTGCGCCCTGGCGGGTAGTCTCTGATGGCCGGATCCGCGCTCGCCACCGGCGTTCTGGTGACAGCGGCCGGCCTCGCCCTCGGGCTCGCCGCGGTCGGCGGCGCCGCCGTCACCGCGCAACGGGTCGCCGGTGCGGCCGATGCGGCGGCGCTCGCCGCGGCGGACGCCGTCAGCGGTGCCGTCGTGGTCGCCGACGAGCCCTGCGCCGTCGCCGCCCGGGTGGCCGTGGCTGCGGGGGCGACCCTCACCGGATGCTCGATCGAGGGCTTCGTGGCGACCGTGCAGGTGGAGTCGGCGTACGCTGGAGTCGTTGCCGTCTCCCGAGCCCGTGCCGGGCCACCCGAGGGCGAATGACGGCAGAACGTACCTCCTCACTGCGACGCACCCGGATAGCAGGGGTGTGTATGGTGTGCTTCGAAGAAAGGACGCCCCCTTGGCTGAAGGCAAGAAGCTCGTCATCGTCGAGTCTCCGACGAAGATGCGGTCTATTCAGGGATACCTCGGAGACGGCTACGAGGTGCTCAGCTCGGTCGGCCACATCCGCGACCTCGCCGACAAGCGGGACATCCCGGCCGCCGACAAGGAGGCCTACGGGAAGTACTCGATCGACATCGAGAACGGCTTCGACCCCTACTACGTCGTCTCCGATCGCAAGACGAAGACGGTCGCCGAACTCAAGCGCGCCCTGAAGACCGCCGACGAGCTCCTGCTCGCCACTGATGAGGACCGCGAGGGCGAGGCGATCGCCTGGCACCTGCTCGAGACCCTCAAGCCCAAGGTCCCCGTCAAGCGCATGGTCTTCCACGAGATCACCAAGGACGCTATCCAGGCAGCCGTCGGCAACACCCGCGAGCTCGACCACGCGCTCGTCGATGCGCAGGAGACCCGCCGCATCCTCGACCGCCTGTACGGCTGGGATGTCTCGCCCGTCCTCTGGTACAAGGTCAAGACCGGCATCTCGGCCGGCCGCGTACAGTCCGCTGCCACCCGTCTGATCGTCGACCGGGAACGCGAGCGCATGGCGTTCGTCTCGGCCGAGTACTGGGACGTCGACGCCGCTGCGGCCGCGACCGGAACGTCGTTCCGCATCCGTCTCGTGCGCGTCGACGGCGGGCAGCTCGCCCGCGGCACCGACTTCGACGACCGCGGTGCCCTGAAGAAGGCCGTCGTCGTCCTCGACGAGGCCAAGGCACACGCCCTCGCCCAGGCGGTCGAATCGGCCGGCGCCGGGACGGTGACGAAGGTCGAGGCCAAGCCCGGCACCCGCAGCCCCTACGCCCCGTTCACCACCTCCACGATGCAGCAGGAGGCGGGGCGCAAGCTCTCGATGGGGGCGAAGCAGGCGATGAGCGTCGCGCAGCGCCTCTACGAGAAGGGGTACATCACCTATATGCGTACCGACTCCACGTCGCTGAGCACCCAGGCGGTGCAGGCGGCGCGGAGCCAGGCGGTCGCGCTCTACGGCGACTCCGCGGTGCCGCTCAAGCCCCGCGTGTACAAGTCGAAGAGCAAGAACGCGCAGGAGGCGCACGAGGCGATCCGTCCCTCGGGCGACAACTTCCGCACCCCCGCGTCGCTCTCGTCCGAGCTCGACCGCGACGAACAGCGCCTCTACGACCTGATCTGGAAGCGCACCGTCGCCAGCCAGATGGCCGACGCGAAGTACGAGACGACGACCGTCACGATCGCGGTGAACGCCGCCGGGCAGGTCGCGGAGTTCACGGCATCCGGAACCGTCTACACCTTCAAGGGCTTCCTCGAGGCGTACGAAGAGGGTCGCGACGAGAAGCGCGGCGATGCGGATGCCGCCGAGAACCAGTCGCTCCCGGCCGTCGCCGTGGGCGATGAGCTGTCGGTCGCCGAAGCCGAGGCCAAGGGGCACCGCACGACGCCGAAGCCGCGGTACACCGAGGCATCGCTCGTCAAGGTGCTCGAGGAGAAGGGCATCGGGCGTCCGTCGACGTTCGCGACGATCCCCGAGACGATCCTCGATCGCGGCTACGCGGTCAAGCGCGGCCAGGCGCTCGTGCCGACGTGGCTCGCCTTCAGCGTCGTCCGCCTGCTCGAAGAGCACTTCGCCGAGCTGGTCGACTACGACTTCACGGCCTCGCTCGAGGACGACCTCGACACGATCGCACGCGGCGAGCAGGACCGCGTCGAGTGGCTGAAGGGCTTCTACTTCGGTTCCGACGCGCACGTCGGCCTGCGCAAGGTCGTCGACAACCTCGGCGAGATCGATGCGCGAGCGCTCAACTCGACGCCGATCACCGACACCGCGACCCTGCGTTTCGGCAAGTACGGCCCCTACCTCGAGGTCGCCGACCCCGAGAACCCCGAGGCCAAGCCGCGCATCGTCAACGTTCCGGAAGACCTCGCGCCCGACGAGCTCACGGCCGAGAAGGCGCAGGAGCTCATCGACGCTCCGGTCGCCGGCGACCGCGTGCTCGGAGAGAACCCCGAGAACGGCAAGATCGTCGTCGTCAAGGACGGACGCTTCGGCCCGTACGTGCAGGAGAACGACCCGGTGTCCGAGGACGCCGCGGTCGACGAGACGACCGGTGAGGTCGTCGAAGCTCCGAAGAAGCGCGGTGCCAAGAAGGAGACCGCGCCCAAGCCGCGCACCGCATCGCTCTTCAAGTCGATGTCGGTCGACGCGATCGATCTCGACACCGCCCTGCAGTTGCTCACCCTGCCTCGCGTCGTCGGCGTCGACCCCGAATCAGGCGACGAGATCACCGCCCAGAACGGCCGCTTCGGTCCGTACCTGAAGAAGGGCGCCGATTCGCGCTCGCTCGAGAGCGAAGCGCAGATCTTCGACGTGACTCTCGAGCAGGCGCTCGAGATCTACACGCAGCCCAAGTACGGTGCCCGACGGGCATCCAGCGCGCTCGCCGAGTTCGACGCCGACCCGGTCAGTGGCAAGCCGATCCGCATTCGTGACGGTCGATTCGGCGCCTACGTGACCGACGGGGAGACCAACGTCACGATCCCGCGCGGCCAGAAGCCCGAGGACATTACGTTCGAGATCGCCGTGCAGATGCTCGCCGACAAGCGCGCGAAGGGCCCCGCTCCCAAGCGCGGCTCGCGTGCGGCGGCCAAGAAGGCTCCGGCCAAGAAGGCGCCGGCCAAGAAGGCTCCTGCCAAGAAGGCACCGGCGAAGAAGGCTGCAGCGAAGAAGGCTCCGACGGATGCCGAGAAGGCGGCGGCACGCTCGGCTGCGGCGAAGAAGGCGGCCGCGACGCGCGCCGCGAACGCCGCCGCGAAGAAGGCCGGTTCGTGACGGCAGGCCGCGGTCGATGGATCACGCTCGAGGGCGGTGACGGCTCGGGCAAGACCACGCAGTCGGACCTGCTCGCCTCCTGGCTGTCGGAGACCGGCCACGAGGTCGTGCGCACGCGCGAGCCCGGCGGGTCGGAGGTCGGCCAGCTGATCCGCGACATCGTGCTCCACCACCGCGGCGACATCGCACCGCGTGCGGAGGCCCTGCTGTACGCGGCGGACCGGGCGCATCACGTCGCGACCGTCGTGCGCCCCGCGCTCGAGCGGGGCGACATCGTGCTGCAGGATCGCTACCTCGACTCGTCCGTCGCCTACCAGGGCGCAGGCCGGGTGCTCGATGCGACCGAGATCCGCGACCTGTCGCTCTGGGCCGCCGAGGGAGCGCTGCCCGACCTCACGGTGCTGCTCGACCTCGACCCGCAGACCGCCCGCACCCGGCTCGATTCGGCCGACAAGCCCTTCGATCGGCTCGAGGCGGAGAAGGCAGAGTTCCACGGTCGCGTGCGCGATGCGTACCTTGCGCTCGCCGCCGCAGAACCGGAGCGCTTCCTCGTGATCGACGCCTCCTCGCCGGTCGACGTGATCGCCGGCGAGATCCGTGCGCGGGTCGCGTCGTTCCTGGCCTGAGCCCCCTCCTCTGCACAGCGCCACGACCGCATGCGGTCGGCGTCGGTGGTGCCGATTAGGCTGAGTGCATGCCTGAGACCATCGCCGCCCCTTTCCCGTGGGCCGATGTGTGGGGGCAGGATGCCGCGGTCGAGACTCTGCGCGACGCGGCATCCGATCCGTCGGCGCTGTCGCACGCCTGGTTGATCACCGGTCCGCCGGGGTCCGGGCGTTCCACCCTCGCTTACGCCTTCGCCGCGGCGCTGGTCGCCGACCGGCCCGATGACGAGGCGACCATGCGGCAGGTTCTCGCGGGCACACACCCCGATGTGACGGCGCTGCGCACCGACAAGGTCATCATCACCATCGCCGAGGCGCGCGCCCTGGTCGAGCGTTCGTACTTCGCTCCCTCGGCCGGGCGCTACCGCGTCATCGTCGTCGAAGATGCCGATCGCATGGTCGAACGCACCTCGAACGTCCTGCTGAAGGCGCTCGAGGAGCCGCCGGAGAAGACCGTCTGGATCCTCTGCGCCCCCAGCGAGGCCGATCTGCTCCCGACCATCCGCTCGCGTGTGCGTTCGCTGCGGCTCCGCGAACCTGACGTCGCGGACGTCGCGCGGTTGATCAGTCTGCGTACGGGCGTCGACGAGGTCGTGGCCGAGCAGGCCGCCCGCCACTCCCAGCGACACATCGGTATGGCGCAGCGACTCGCCACCGATGAGGCCGCCCGTCGTCGGCGCGACGACACTCTCCGCTCGGTGATCGGCGTGCGCGGTGTGGGCGATGCCGTCGAGGTCGCCGGGCGTATCATCCAGGCCGCCACCGAGGATGCGAAGGCCCTGACCGCCGAGCGCGACGCGGCCGAGCGGGCGAACCTGCTGCGCATGGTGGGCGTCGCCGAAGGGCAGGCCGTCCCCCCGGCACTGCGCTCCCAGCTCTCGGCCCTGGAGGACGACCAGAAGAAGCGCGCCACCCGCAGCCTGCGCGACGGCATCGACCGCGTGCTCACCGACATGCAGTCGCTCTTCCGCGACGTCGTGATGCTGCAGTTCGGCCGCACCGACGAACTGATCAACCGTGAGCTCCGGGCCGAGCTGAGCGCGCTCGCCGAAGCCTGGCCCGAGACCCGTACGCTGGTCGTACTCGACCACCTCGCCGACACCCGGCAGGCGCTGGAGCGAAATGTCGCACCGCTGCTCGCCCTCGAGAGCTTGCTCGTGACAATCACGAGCGGGAGGACACCGTGAACATCCGCAAGACTTCCCGCCTCCGCCGTGCCGCCGCACTCGTCGCCGGCCTCGCCGTCGCCGCCGTGGCGCTCTCCGGCTGCTTCTACTCGATGATCCCCGAGGAGACGGCGACGCGCCCGTCGGCGACCGGTGCGCCCGACACCGACGGGGTATCCGAAGAGCTCCTTCCGTTCTACTCGCAGGAGCTGACCTGGGAGTCCTGCGGCAGCGCCGGCTTCGACTGCACGACGGTCACCGCACCGCTCGATTGGGAGAACCCCGCAGAGGGCGAGATCGAGCTCTCCATCATCCGGCACCAGGCCGAGCAGACGCCGATGGGCTCCCTGCTCACCAACCCCGGCGGCCCCGGCGCCAGTGGCGTCGCCCTCATCCGCGACAGCCTCGACTACGCGGTCGGCGCCGACCTCATCGAGAACTACGACGTGATCGGCTTCGACCCGCGCGGCGTGGGCGAGTCGACGGCGGTGCGCTGCTTCGACGCGGCCGAGATGGACGCCTACCTCTACGACGTCCCGACCTCGCCCCGTGGCAGCGCCGAGTGGGAAGCCGAGCTCACCGAGCGCAACACGGCGTTCGCCGAGGCGTGCGACGCGAACAGCGACGGCATCCTGCCGTACATCACCACCATCAACGCGGCACGCGACATGGACCTGATCCGTGCCGTGCTCGGCGACTCGCAGCTGAACTACCTCGGCTACTCCTACGGCACCTTCCTCGGCGCGACCTACGCGAACCTCTACCCCGAGAAGGCCGGCCGCCTCGTGCTCGACGGTGCGATCGACCCGTCGGTGCCCGGGCTCGAGGTCGGTGCGACGCAGGCTCTCGGATTCGAATCGGCGCTCCGCGCGTACATGCAGAACTGCCTCGATTCCGGGAGCTGCCCCTTCAACGGCTCGGTGGACGACGCCATGGCGGATCTCGGTGCGCTGCTCGCGAGCGTCGATCGCACGCCGCTCGAGAACGGCGACGGACGGATGCTCGGTGCGGATTCCCTGATGACGGGAATCATCGCCGCGCTCTACTCGCAGGACAGCTGGACCTTCCTCACGCAGGCGCTCGACCAGGCGCTGCAGGGCGACCCGTCGACGGCGTTCGTGCTGGCGGACTTCTACAATGGCCGCGAGGCCGGTTCGTACACCGACAACTCGACCGAGGCGTTCCGCGCGTACAACTGTATGGACTACCCGGTCGAAGACGACCCCGCCGCCGAAGCCGCGACCACGAAGAAGATCGAAGAGGGTGCGCCGACCATCGCGCCGTACTGGACCGGCCCCGACTCGTGCGAGGTGTGGCCCTACCCGCCCACGGGAACCCGTGGGGAGATCACGGCCGAGGGTGCCGGACCCATCCTCGTCATCGGCACGACCAACGACCCGGCCACGCCCTATGAGTGGTCGGAGGCGCTCGCGGATCAGCTCGACGAGGGCGTGCTCATCACCCGCGTGGGCGAGGGGCACACCGGCTACAACAAGGGCAACGGATGCGTCGACAACGCCGTGGAGGCGTTCTTCCTCGACGACGTCGTGCCCGAAGACGGCCTCCGCTGCGAGTGACGTCCGCGACTCACGCGCGTGACACGCGCGTGAGTCGCGCTCGATTCGCGAGCGAGCGCGAGACAGGGTAATATCAGTGATCGCGCCGGTTCGTCCGTCGCACGCCGCTTTAGCTCAGTCGGCAGAGCATTTCACTCGTAATGAAAAGGTCGTCAGTTCGATTCTGACAAGCGGCTCCGACAGCCCCCGTGATGCGAAGAACATCACGGGGGCTTTCCTTTTCTCGGCGGCGTAGTCTCGAATCATGAGCAGAGCGCTTCTCATCGTCGATGTCCAGAACGATTTCACCGAGGGCGGTGCCCTGGCGGTCGCGGGCGGTGATGCGGTCGCCGCCGCGGTCTCGGCATACCTCGCCGCCCACACCGGCGATTACGACGTGATCGTCGCCTCGCGCGACTGGCACGACGCCGAGGGTGACAATGGCGGGCACTTCGCCGAGAGTCCCGACTACGTCGACTCCTGGCCGGTGCACTGCGTAGCGGGCACGCCGGGCGCCGAGTACGACCCGCTGCTCGAGACGGATGCCGTCACCCACCACGTGCGCAAGGGGCAGGGGCTGCCCGCCTACTCGATGTTCGAGGGTGTCACGGATTCCGGCGAGACGGTCGGAGCCGTGCTGACGGCGGCCGGGGTGATCAGTGCCGATGTGGTGGGGATCGCGACGGATCACTGCGTCCGGGCATCCGCTCTGGATGCCGTCGCCCACGGGGTGCGCGTGCGGGTGCTCACCGATCTGGTCGCGGGCGTCGGTGCCGAGTCGAGCGAGGCGGCACTGATCGAGCTCGCCCACGCGGGCGCCGAGCTCGTCGTGAGCGCCGAGGTGTGAGCCGCAGCGTCCTGCTGCTGCGGGCCGTGAACGTCAGCGGTCGCAATCGCGTGCCGATGGCCGAGCTGCGTTCGGCGCTGAACGATGCCGGGGTGCTCGACGACGTCTCGACGTACATCGCGAGCGGCAACATCGTGTGTCGGCATCCATCCGATCCGGTCGCGGCCTGCGCGCGCGTGCGATCGCTCATCCATGACGAGTTCGGAGTCGACACTCCGGTGATCCTGCGCACGCACGATGCGCTCGCGCGAGCCCTCGCGACGCAGCCGTTCGTCGATCCGGTCGAGAAGCTGTTGCACGCGATGTGCCTGGAGGGCGCTCCGCAGAAGGGTGCGGTCGCGGCGCTGCGTGAGCGTCTGGTGCCGGGGGAGGAGATCGCCCTCGTCGGGCACGATCTGTGGATCTCCTACGCCGACTCCGGAGTGCATGCGTCGAAGCTCACGAAAGCCGTTCTCGATCGCGCGCTGGGGGTCGCCGGCACGGCACGGAACCTGCGCACCGTGAGAAAGCTCGCAGAGCTCACGGCCTGACGTTCGGCGACTCTCCGACGCTGCGGCTCATCGCGATCGGCGGCAGAGAGGTCGACGGCGCAGCGCTCGACGGGCGCAGATCGATGCGACGTGCGGTGCACGCCCCGCACCGCACGTAGACGACGACGCCCTCGCTTGTCGGATGGCGGGACTCGGTGAGCCAGGAGTGCTCGTGCGCCATCGGGACGGCGGTCGGTCGGGGGATCGGGAGGGTGTCCGTGGAAGTCATGACACCAGCGTGATGTAATGCCCTTATGCATCTCAACCCTTACGGAGAGTACGCGGTTCTCCTGGCGACCTCGCTCGCCAACGACTGGCCCGCCGACCGTGCCGGGATCGAAGAGCGCACGATCGAGATGGGCATGACGATGACCTTCCCGCCCGCCGCCGACGACCACGCCCGCGTGCGCGACGTCATCGACGAGTGGCTCCGGATCGTCGACGAAGCCGACCCCGACGCGCGTGCAGAACTCCTCAATGCCCAGCTCGCGGAGGCGGCCGCGTACCCGCGGCTCACGAATCACGACGGAGAGGGCTGGCACCTGCACTATCGCGACGACGTGCCCTCGCTTCCGTACGTGCTGCGGGCGATCATCAACCTGGGCACCTCGCTCCACCTCGTCACTCGTGGCATGAGCAGGCTCGGCCGCTGCGCGGCATCCCCCTGCACGAACGTCGTCGCCGACGTCACCCGGAACGGCCGCCAACGATTCTGTTCGGTGCGATGCGCGAACCGGGCTGCGGTACGACGGCATCGTGCCCGGGGCGAGCGCCTCGTCACCTGATGCCGAGTTCCTGGAGTTGCTTCTTGATTCGATAAGCGACGTGGGCGCCCATGGTCTCCGAGAACGTTCCGGTGATGTGGTGACGGTCTCGAAAGACCACGATGCCGCCGGTGACGAGCGGGCAAGTATCGGGTCCGCAGTAGTAGCGATTGAGGTCGATGAACGAAGCGCCGGGGGTCTGCCGCGCGGCCGAGTACATCGGGTCTATGCCGGCCAAGACTTCTGAGCGCGCGGCGGTGCAGCCGGCTGCGGCCATCCCCCGTGATCTCGTTACGCAGTCCACTGCGGCCTGCGGCAGATAGGGGAAGTCGCCGATCGCGATGACCGGGATGCCGGCGGCGGCGGCGCGGCTCCACGCCCGTACGTACTGTTGGGAGACCGCTTCGGCGCTGGTGGGATCAGCGCTCGGTTCGCGAAGCCCCGTCGCGACGATCGCATCGTAGCCGCCGTGGAGCAGCGCGGATTCGATCGCGACGGCGCGCGGTTTGCATCCGTGGCCATCAGGGAAGTCCAACCAGCGGCAGCTCACGCCGAAGTAGGTGTCGACTCGCCAATTCTCGGCTGTCAGGCGGGGTCGCAATCCCGCCATGTACCCAGCAGCATGAGAATCTCCGACGAACGCGATTCGTGTTGCATCGGATCGTGTCGACCCGTACGAGCACATCCGCACGTTATCGGTGGGGTTGGATTGCCAGCAGTCCGGCCCATAAGAGCCACCTGTTACCAGACGCAGCTCCTCGGCGACGGTCGTTGGCAAGATGACTCCGCCGAGCTCGGGATTGACGCAGTTGGGCGTGAGCGTGCTCATCACGCCGTAGCAGGTGGGGCCGCGTCCTGCCAGTTCGGCGGTCGAGCCGAGCGTGGTGAGCACGGTGTTCGGGCCTGCTTTGCCCAGCAGGCCCTGTCCAGCCGGAATGTAGATACGCAGACGCGTCGACCCGGTCCGGGTCGGTGTGAACGACATGGAGAAGGATCCGTCGGATGCGGCGTAGCTCTGAGCCACCGTCGTCCAGGCGCCGCCGACGAGGTGCTCCAGCTTGACGCGCTTGCCCGCGAGCCCGCCGTGCAGGTTGCCGGTGACGTGCTTGGAGAGGTTCACGACTGCGTAGCTATTTTGTGCTGGCACAGCATTGTAGACACCGGGCTGCACGGTGATCGTGCGCGATGTGCTCGCGGCGCTCGCCGTGGTGGACGTCGCAGCAATCTCCGCCTTCACCCGGTACTGCTCCACGGGCGCGAAGGTCGCCGTGTAGGCGCCGGAGGGGTCAGTCCTGGTTGTGCTGAGGATCCGCCAGACCCCGTTGACATTCTGGCCGACGATCTTCACCTCGGCATTGACAAGCGGGGCGGAGCCGGTCCTGGCCACGCCGGTGACAGTCAGGGGGCGAGAAAACGTTACGCTCTCGGCGCTCGTGCTCAACGTGAGCGAAACAGGGGTCGCAGCGTGTGCGACATTCGATTCCAGAATCGCTACGAGCGCAAGAATCAGTACCGCGACGATCGCAGTCGTCCGTCTGCGGATCGCGGTTGATTGCGCTGTCATATTAGAACTGCCCCCCGGGTCACGAAAGTGACGGTCATCTCGATGCAAGAACGCCGCAAGCATATTGGCATAACGGGCGTCTCTGCGGGGGCACGCGCAACGCGCAGCATTCTGATGGAGGAAACGCGCCGAGGAGAATCTCGGCGAGGCGACCGGGCCGCGGTACGACGGCATCGCGCCCGGGGAGGTGCCTGATCCTGCCCCGGGCGCAATGGTGATGCGAGTCAGGCGGTCTGGCCCTCGTGGCGCCCTTCGCCGATCTCCTCGACGACCTTCGCGTTGAACGCCGGCAGGTCGTCCGGGGTGCGGCTCGAGACGAGGCCCGCGTCGACGACGACCTCCTCGTCGACCCAGGTCGCTCCGGCGTTGCGCAGGTCGGTCTTGAGACTCGGGTAGCTGGTCAGCGTGCGCCCGTCGACGACGTCCGCCTCGATGAGGATCCAGGCGCCGTGGCAGATGACTCCGACGGGCTTGTGCTGTGCGAAGAACTCCTTCGCGAGGGCGACGGATGCCTCGTCGAGCCGCAGGTGGTCGGCATTCACGACGCCGCCCGGCAGAACGAGCGCCTCGAACTCATCGGCGCTCGTGTCGCCGGAGATGAGGTCGACGGCCTGCTCGTGTCCGTTCTTGCCGGTGATGCTGCCCGCCGCCGGGGCGATCAACGTGGCGCTCGCACCCGCGGCCGTCACCGCCTCCCACGGGCTGGTCAGCTCGCTGTCCTCGAAGCCGTCGGTCGCCAGGAATGCCACGCGGTTTCCGGTGAGAGTCGCCATGGTCGTCGTCCTTTCAGGAGGGGGAAGTGGATGCTCCGACTCTGCCGCGAGGGGCGGATGCCGTGAAGGGGGTGGCCAGTGCGCGGCAGGGGTGATAGCGGCACGGTCCCGGCGGCGGGATCGACGTGCTTGACCCGGAGCGCGCTCCGGGGTGCACCATGGGGACATGACCGAGATCCTGATGCCCGACATCACCGTCGACATCCCTGAAGGTGGCTTCACGATCGGGGAGGCCGCGGCTGCCCTCGGCATCCCGATGGAGACTCTGCGCTACTGGGATCGAGCGGGTCTGCTGCGGGAGGAGACGCCGCGCAATGCGGGTGGTCAACGCCGCTACGGGCGCTCGGATCTGGAGTGGATCGCCGGAGTGATCATGCTCCGGGAGACGGGTATGGGGGTCAGTGGCATCCGCGAGATCGCCGCGCTCAGCCGCACCCCGGGAACCGAGGCCGAGCGCCTCGCGTTCTTCGAAGCGCATCGTCGGCAGGTGCAGCGCGAAATCGCTCGCACTCGGCGACATCTCGCCGCGATCGAACAGAAGATCGCCGCCTATCGCGCGGTGGTCGAGAAAGAGGAATCATGAAGCAGCACGCTCTCGGCGACGGACTCGTCGTGTCGTCCATCGGGCTCGGAGCGATGGGGATGAACGCGTTCTACGGGCCGAGCGACGAGCAGGAGTCGATCGCGACCCTGCAGCACGCCGTCGACCTGGGCGTCACCTTCATCGACACCGCCGAAGCCTATGGCCCGTTCACGAACGAACGGTTGATCGGCCGGGCGCTGGGTGCACGGCGCGACGAGATCACGCTGGCGACGAAGGCCTCGTCCGAGACCGATGACGATGGCACCGTCCATGGACGCAACGGGAGCCCCGCCTACATCCGTCGCGCGTGCGAGCGTTCGCTGCGGCATCTGGGCACCGACGTCATCGACCTGTACTACCTGCACCGAGCCGACCCGAACGTGCCCATCGAGGACAGCGTCGGTGCGATGTCCGACCTCGTGCGTGAGGGCAAGGTGCGACACCTCGGACTCTCCGAGGTGTCCGCCTCGACGATGCGGCGCGCGCATGCCGTGCATCCGATCGCCGCGATCCAGTCGGAGTTCTCGCTGTTCTCCCGCGACGTGCTGCGCAACGGCGAGAAGGCGACCGCCGACGAGCTGGGCATCGGTTTCGTGGCGTTCTCGCCCCTCGGACGGGGTGTGCTGAGCGACGGCGTCCGCAGCCTCGACGATCTTGCCCCCGACGATGCGCGTCGGCACCTGCCCCGCTTCGCCCCCGACGCGTTCGCCGCGAATCGGATGCTCGTCGCCCGGGTCGAGCAGATCGCCCGGCGCCTCGGCGCCACGGTGGCGCAGGTGGCGTTGGCGTGGGTGATCGCGGAGGGCGTGGTGCCGATTCCCGGCACGCGACGTCGTACCCGCCTCGAGGAGAACGCGGCGGCTGCCGGCCTGCTGCTGACCGAGGAGGTGCGCCGAGAGCTGGCGGATGCACTGCCCGCGACCGCGATCGTCGGTTCACGCGACGGGCTCGATGCTCTGGAGGGAACGGACCGGTGAGGGCGGGGTGCGGGCCGTTACGCCGCCGCTAGGCTCGCACCATGTCGACCCCCGCGCCCGTCTCCGCTCTCGCCGACCGTCTGCTCGTGCCGCCCACCGCGGCGTCGGAGCGTGCGCTGGAGGTCGCGCGGCAGTGGTGCACGCCCGCCGTGCTGAACCACTCTCTGCGTTCGTGGGTCTGGGCGAAAGCCCTCGCCGAGTCGCGGGGCCTCGAGATCGACGAGGAACTGCTCTTCGTGGCATCCGTCCTGCACGACGTCGGGATCGTGCCCGCGTTCGACAGCCACACGGTGGCCTTCGAAGATGCGGGGGCCGCGGTCTCGGAGGTCTTCGCCGCCGGAGCCGGGTGGTCGCAGCACCGCCGCGAGCGGCTCGGCCAGGTAATCCAGCGGCACATGTGGGTGAGCGTCGACGCCGACGAGGATCCCGAGGGCCACCTGCTGGAGGCGGCGACCAGCCTCGATGTCGCGCACGCTGCCGCAGATCTGTGGGACGCGCAGCTCATCGCCGAGATCGTGCGGCGGGTGCCCCGGTTGACGTTCGCCGAGGAGTTCTCGGCCGCGATCGCCGACCAGGCGGCGCGCAAACCCGCGACGGCCGCCGCGAGGCTCGACGCCTCGAAGCGAATCGCCACGGGTGAGGATGCGTGGAAGGTCTCTCCCGACCGATGAACGGTGCGGGGAATGCGGTGGGCCCCGTGGGGCTCGAACCCACGACCCGCGGATTAAAAGTCCGATGCTCTGCCAACTGAGCTAGAGGCCCGTGCTCCCAGTCTAGGGCGCAGAAAGAGGGCCGTTGACGACACAGCTATCGTCAACGGCCCTCTTCAGCCCCGCGTCATCCCTCCCCGGATGACGGAGGTCGTCGTGCCGAGGTCCCCATCGGCACTCTCCCGCTCTTACTCAGCCGGGGGCATCAGCACCGTGTCGATGAGGTACACGGTGGCGTTCGCGGTCTGGACACCGCCGCAGATGACGTTGGCGCCGTTGACCTGCAGCTCGTCGCCGCTACCGGTGACCTCGAGGTCGGCTCCGTTGACGGTCGGGTGCGTGCCCACGATGTCGTCCGGCGTGATCTGGCCGGGGACGACGTGGTACGTCAGGATCGAGCTCAGCGTGGCGCTGTCGGTCTTGAGGGCGTCGATCGTGGCCGGGTCGATCTTCGCGAAGGCGTCGTCGACCGGTGCGAAGACCGTGAACTCGTCACCGTTGAGCGTGTCGACGAGGTCGACGTCGGGGTTGAGCTGTCCGCTGACCGCTGCGGTGAGCGTGGTGAGGATCGGGTTGTTGGATGCCGCGACCGCGACCGGGTCCTTCGACATGCCCTCGACCGAACCCGCGCCGTCCGGAACCTGCTCGGCGTAGGCCGCGCAACCGGGGCCCACGAGGTTGGCCGCGGGGTCCATCTCCATGGGCTCGGACGACTGCGAGCTCTCCGGCGCCATGGGCTCCTCGGATTCGGTGGTGCTTTCGCCGCTGCCCATGGAACATGCCGAGAGCAGGAACGCGCTCGCCACCGTGAGCGTCAGTGCTGCGGTGACCTTCTTCTTGGTGCTGAACATTTCGAGCTCCTTCAGATGAACTACCACCACGGCCTCTCCGTGGCGTTGACAGGTGTTCGGAACCCCTCGCCGATCGGATGGGAAGAATTCGAGATTTCTTCGAGATCCGTCTCGAACGGCCCCGCCAATCCGATCGGCGCACCAGCACGAACGACATCCGACGGAAAAGGAGCACGCGCGCGAGCGTGACGCGATCGTGATGCGGGGCGCGGGCCGCGGAATCTTCGAGAATTCCGCGAGGAATCAGCGGATATCGGGCGTCGGATGCAGAGCAGGAGGGGTGGAATACGGCATGCTTATGGAGATGGTCATCGATGGGATGGATGTTCCCGAGGACGGCACGGCGCGGGATGCCGTCGCCGACCTCCTCCTCGCCATCGCCGCCGGCGACCAGCGGGCCTTCGCGGAGCTCTACGACCTCCTCTCCTCCCGCGTGTTCGGGCTCATCCTCCGAGTCCTCGTGAACCGCTCGCAGAGCGAGGAAGTGCTCCAGGAGGTCTTTCTCGAGATCTGGCAATCCGCTTCGCGCTTCGCTCCGAACAAGGGGCAAGGACGAACATGGATCATGACGATGGCGCACCGCCGGGCGGTGGACCGCGTCCGATCCTCGCAGTCCAGTTCGGATCGAGATGTCCGGGCGGGACTGCGGGACATCGGGGTGGCCCACGACAGCGTGGCGGAGCAGGTCGAGTTGAGCATGGAAGGTGAGCGCGTCGTCGGCGCACTCTCCGGCCTACCCGAAGCTCAACGTGAAGCGATCGTCCTCGCCTACTACGGCGGTTACAGTCAGAACGAGATCGCGGCGCTCCTGGGGGCGCCGCTGGGGACGATCAAGACACGGATGCGGGATGGACTCACCCGGCTCCGGTCGGCGATGGGGGTGATGGCATGAACGAGAAGGACTTCGCAGAGCTCGCGGCTGGCGCCGCCCTGCACGCGCTCTCTCCTGAGGACGAGGCGCGCTTCCGTCGTACCCTCGACGAGCACCCCGAGTGGGAGCGCATCGTCGAGGCGGATGCCGCCACCGCCGCTACACTCTCGGCCCCGTTCACCGGTGAAGTGCCCCGGCCCGACATCCGCGCCGCGCTGCTCTCGCAGATCGCGCACACGCCGCAGGTGCAGGGCGCGCAGACGCCGCAGGACGGCCGCACGGACGACGAGCAGGCCGCGCCTGCCGCAGCGTCTTCCGGATCGGCCGACACCTCGACGGTCGACAGCATCCGCCCGCCCCGCCGCTGGTCACGCGCGATCTTCGCGCTCGCGGCGTGCCTCGCACTTCTGGTCGGCGTCGGCATCGGCTCTGTCGCGCTGAACGATTACCTCAACCGTCCGGCGAGCGTCGTGGCCCTCGAGCAGATCACGGGAGCGTCGGATGCCGCGCAGGCGAGTGTCACGCTCGACGACGGCACCACGGCCACGGCCCACTGGTCGGCATCGCTCGGCTCCGCCGTGCTCGTGACCGACGGTCTCGCTGCTCCTGCCGACGGCAAGACGTACGAGATGTGGTTCGTGCGCGGCGAAACCCCGGTTCCGGCCGGTGTGTTCGACGCCGATGGCACGACCGCCACCGCCGTGCTCTCCGGCTCGATGCACGAGGGCGACGTCATCGCCGTCACGGTCGAAGAAGAGGGCGGCTCGCCGAGCGGCCTGCCCACGACCGACCCGATCATCGCGATCCCCACGGCCTGAGCGTCACCGATCGCGCGTACCCTGGTGGGATGCCCGAGCAGCACCACCGCCCCGTGCGACGCCCCTCCGCCTCCTTCGACAACCTCGTCGGGGCGCACGATCCCGCCGAGGAGACGCGCATCGCGCACGCCACGGCATCCGCCCTGCTGGCGCGGGTGCGCGCCGACGAGAGCGGTGTGAGCGCCGATCGCCTGGTGGCCTTCACGGCCGAACACGGCATCGACGAGATCGCGGAACTGTGGTCCAAGGCGCCCTCGCGCACGCTTCCCGGTGCGCTCTGGCGGCTGTACCTGCTGCAGTTGGCGATCCACACCGATCCGCAGACCTCGGCGCTGCTGTACGAGCGCGGACGCGTCGAGCTTCCCTCGGTCGACGCCGCCATCGCCGGTGCTCCGGTCCCGGCGAGCCCGGAGGAGATCGTCGCGCTGGTCGACACGATTCTGCGCGGAGCGTTCCGCGGCGACTTCGCGGTGGCGCTTGAGCGCGCGGCCGCGTTCTGCCGCGTACAGGCGTCCGGAGCGACGCATACGGCCGACGACTACGAGGCGACCGAGCCGGGGCGGGCCAGTGAACTGACGACCCGGGCGCTGCGACTGAGCAGCTATGCGCAGGACCTCTCCGCGGCGAGTGTGCTGTGGCGGGCGGGCGCGCTGGCCTGAGCGGACGAGTGCGGCCCGGAGCGGGAAGTTCGGGCAAGAAGTCCGGGCAAGAAAAAAGACCGGGCCGCAAGAACGCCTCTCGGCGGAAGGCCGCTCGCAGCGGCGAAAAATGGAGCCCGGGGTTATGCGGCCCGGCCTGTACCAGTGTAACGCGAGACGAGCGAAGGTATTCCCGGCGCTCTAGGCTCGGATCATGAACCGGCGCTTCGCACTCATGATCGATCCCGTCACCGCCGACGAGCAGCGTGCCGACTACGGTGACACGTTCACCCACGTCGACGCGGCGGCTCCCGCCCTCAGCGTGGGCGAGTTGAGCACGCAGCGCGGCGACGGCGTGTTCGAGTCGATCGGAGTTATCGACGGCCACGCCCAGGAGGTCGTGCCGCACCTCGAGCGTCTCGCGCACTCCGCACGCCTGTGCGACCTGCCCGCGCCGAACCTGGCGCAGTGGCGGCAGGCGATCGATCAGGCCGCCGACGAGTGCGGCGAGGGCGAGGCCGTCATCAAGCTCATCCTCAGCAGGGGAGTGGAGCACGGACCGACGCCGACGGCATGGGTGACCGCGGCCCCGGCGGCGGACTTCCATGCCGTGCGCGCGAACGGTGTGCGTGTGGTGACCCTCGACCGCGGCTACGACCTCGGCGCTGCCGAACGGGCGCCGTGGCTGCTGCTGGGGGCGAAGACCCTCTCGTACGCCGTGAACATGGCCGCACTGCGGGAGGCGCACCGCCGTGACGCGGATGACGCGATCTTCCTCTCCAGCGACGGTTTCGTGCTCGAGGCGCCGACCGCCTCGCTGATCCTCCGGTTCGGAGACCGTTTCGTCACGCCGGCGCCGAACGGCGGCATCCTGCACGGCACCACGCAGCTGAGCGTCTACGAGCACCTCGCCGCGCGCGGTTTCGAGGTCGGGTACGACCGGATCCCGGCATCCGATCTTCCCCGGGCGGATGCCGCGTGGCTCGTGTCGAGCGTGCGTCTCGCGACGGCGATCAGCGCCGTCGACGGCGCCCCTCTCCCGGTCGACCAGCCTCTGACCGACGAGCTGAACACGTACCTGCTCTCGCCCCGCGACTGAGGCGGGCACCAGGTCCCCGAAGTCGTGCGGGGCCGGGGAGGGGAGGGCACGCGACAGGGCTCGGGGACCGAAGTCCCCGAGCCCTGTCAGACGGCCGACGGCGTCAGATCATCCGAAGCGGCCCGAGACGT
This sequence comes from Microbacterium galbinum, assembly GCF_023101185.1. Classification (GTDB taxonomy): domain Bacteria; phylum Actinomycetota; class Actinomycetes; order Actinomycetales; family Microbacteriaceae; genus Microbacterium; species Microbacterium galbinum. The sequence continues at coordinate 418,631 of NZ_CP078077.1, read as the reverse complement.
AGTCCTCGGTGGCCTGCACGGACGGGGTGGTGAAGATCGACGTGGTGTCGTCGTACTCGATCAGCTTGCCGGGCTTGCCGGTGCCGGCGATGTTGAAGAACGCGGTCTTGTCGGAGACGCGCGACGCCTGCTGCATGTTGTGCGTGACGATGACGATCGTGAACTCGTTCTTGAGCTCGCCGATCAGCTCCTCGATCGCGTAGGTCGAGATCGGGTCGAGGGCCGAGCACGGCTCGTCCATCAGCAGCACCTCGGGCGAGACGGCGATCGCGCGGGCGATGCAGAGACGCTGCTGCTGTCCGCCCGAGAGGCCGGAACCCGGACGGTCGAGGCGGTCCTTGACCTCGTTCCACAGGTTCGCCCCGGTGAGCGACTTCTCGACGAGGTCATCCTGGTCGCTCTTCGACATGCGGCTGTTGTTGAGCTTGACGCCCGCGAGCACGTTCTCCTTGATCGACATCGTGGGGAACGGGTTGGGGCGCTGGAAGACCATGCCCACCTGGCGACGCACGAGCACGGGGTCGACGCCGGGGCCGTAGAGGTCCTTGCCGTCGAGGAGCACCTCGCCCTCGACGCGAGCGCCGGGGATGACCTCGTGCATGCGGTTGAGGGTGCGGAGGAACGTGGACTTGCCGCAGCCCGAGGGGCCGATGAACGCGGTGACGCTGCGCGGCTGGATGTCGAGGGAGACGCCCTCCACGGCGAGGAAGTTGCCGTAGTAGACGTTGAGGTCGTTGACTTCGATGCTCTTGGACACGTGTTTCCTGTTCTGAGTGGTCGGGCGCTCAGCGGCCGGAGGTCTTCGGGGCGAACAGCTTCGCGACGAGGCGCGCGAGCAGGTTCAGCACCATGACGATGAGGATGAGGGTGAGAGCAGCGGCCCAGGCCCGGGCGAGCGAGGCGTCCGGGTTGGTGCCCTGATTCATGTACTGGTTGTAGGCGAACACCGGAAGGGTCATCATCTGGCCGTTGAAGATGTTCGTGTTCAGGCTCTGCGTGAACCCGGCGGTGAGCAGCAGGGGAGCCGTCTCGCCGATCACGCGCGAGATCGCGAGCATGACCGAGGTCGTGATGCCGGCGATCGACGTCGGGAGGACGACCTTGAGGATCGTCAGCCACTTCGGCACGCCGAGTGCGTACGACGCCTCGCGGAGCTCGTTCGGCACGATCTTGAGCAGCTCCTCGCTGCCTCGCACGACGACCGGGGTCATCAGCACGGCCAGCGCGAGGGCGCCCATGATGCCCATCGAGATGCCCGGCTTGAAGATCAGAGCGAAGACCGCGTAGATGAACAGACCCGCGACGATCGAGGGGATGCCGGTCATGACGTCGACGAAGAACGTGATCGCCTTCGCGATCTTGCCGCGACCGTACTCGACGAGGTAGATCGAGGTCATGAGTCCGATCGGCACGGCGATGACCGTCGCGGTGAGGGTGATGAGGAGCGTGCCCCAGATCGCGTGGACGATGCCGCCGCCGTCGCCGATCACGTTGCGCATGGAGTAGCTGAAGAACTCGGCGTCGAAGCGCTCGATGCCGTTGGAGACGACCGTCCACAGCAGCGAGATCAGCGGCAGCAGCGCGATGAGGAACGCGGTCGCGACGAGCGCCGTCATGAGGCGGTCGACGGCCTTGCGGCGGCTCTCGACGATCGAGGAGATGACCGTGATGAGCACCATGTAGAGCAGGAGCCCGATGATGACGGTGCCGGCGATGTTGAAGTCCGCGAGGCTGGTGCCGATCGCGGCGACGCCGAAGACGGCGGCGCTGACCGCGAGCGATCCGCCGAGCAGGGCCCATGGGGTCCACCGGGGGAGCTTGCCCGCGGTGAGCGACGCTGCCGGGGCCGAGGCGACGGCGGTCGGGGTGGGGGTGAGGACGGTCATGTCAGTTCGCTCCCGAGAACTCGGCGCGGCGGGCGACGATCCATCGCGCCAACGCGTTGACCGCGAAGGTCACGATGAAGAGGATGAGGCCGGTCGCGATGAGCGTGTTGACTCCGGTGCCGTGCGCTTCGGGGAAGGCCAGGGCGATGTTGGCGGGGATCGGCGTCGGGTTCGTCGCGGTGAGCACGAGGAAGCTGACGACGGCCGAGGGCGACAGCACCATGGTCACGGCCATGGTCTCGCCGAGTGCGCGGCCGAGGGCGAGCATCGCCGCCGAGACCATACCGCCGCGGGCGAACGGCAGAACGGCCATTCGCACCATCTCCCAGCGGGTGGAGCCGAGCGCGAGCGCCGCCTCCTCGTGGAGCTTCGGCGTCTGCAGGAAGACCTCGCGGCAGATGGCGGTCATGATCGGGATGCACATCACGGCGAGCACGAGGGATGCCGTGAGGATCGTCTTTCCCGTCGACGACACCTGGCCGCCGAAGAACGGCACCCAGGAGGCGTGGGTGTTGAGCCAGGCGTAGATCGGCTGGAGGAGGGGGGCGAGCACGAGGCCGCCCCAGAGGCCGAAGACGACGGAGGGGACCGCGGCGAGCAGGTCGATCACGTAGCCGAGGAAGGCGGCGAGGCGACGGTGCGCGTAGTGCGAGATGAAGAGCGCGATGCCGATGGAGATCGGTGCGGCGATGAGCAGCGCGATGAACGAGGCCCAGAGCGTTCCGAAGACGAGGGGCCAGACGTACACCCAGAAGGATTCGCCCTTGAGGATGTGGTTGCCGGTGGTGTCGAGCTGGAACGCCGGGATGCTCTGGATGATGAGGAAGGCGGCGACCAGCGCGAGGACGACGAGGATGATGATCCCCGCTCCGAGAGCGGTACCGGAAAACACCCGGTCGCCGAGACGCTGCTTGGCCTTGATCGGTGCGTGCGGCGCTGCGGGCGCCTGCGCGGTCGTGCTCATGGTCTCCCTGTTTCGGGGCGGGGTGGAACGGGGGCTGACCGGGCGGAGCCCCCGCGTCCGATCGGGACGCGGGGGCACTGCCATCAGTCGATCGGCTGGATCAGCCGACCTGGATCAGGTCGATCGCGGCCTGGACCTGCTCGCGCAGCGAGTCCGAGATCGGGGCGCTGCCGGCGTTGTCCGCGGCAGCTTCCTGGCCCTCGGCGCTGGCGATGTAGGTGAGGTACTCCTTGACGAGCTCGGCGACGTTGGTGTCCTCGTACTGCTCGCACGCGATCAGGTAGCTGACCAGGGCGATCGGGTAGGAACCCTCGGCAGCGGATGCCGGGTCGACGTCGAAGACGAGGTCTCCGGCGCCACGTCCCTCGACGAGGGGCGAGCCCTCGACGAGCGCGGCAGCGGCCTCGGCCGAGTAGGCGACGAAGTCGCCGCCCACGCCGACGTGCACCTGGCCGAGGTCGCCGACCTGCGAGGCGTCGGCGAACCCGATCGCGCCGTTGCCCGCGGTGATGGCCTGGACGACACCCGAGGTGCCCTGAGCGGCCTCGCCACCCTCGATCGGCCAGACATCGGCCGGCTCGTAGGTCCAGACGTCACCGGCGGTCGCCGAGAGGTACTTGGTGAAGGTCTCCTGCGTGCCCGAGGGGTCGGAGCGGTGGACCGGCGAGATCGCCAGGTCGGGCAGCTCGACGCCGTCGTTCAGCGCGGCGATCTCGGGAGCGTTCCAGTTGGTGATCGTGCCGGCGAAGATGCCCGCGATCGTGGCTGCGTCGAGGTTGAGCGTGTCGATGCCTTCGATGTTGAACGCGACGGCGACCGGCGAGATGTAGAGCGGGACCTCGACGATGTCGTCGGTCACGCAGGCGCCGAAGCCGCCGGCGGCGATCTCCTCGTCGTTGAACGCACGGTCGGAGCCGATGAAGTTGCTGCCGCCCTCGAGGAAGTTCTCGCGGCCGGTGCCGGAGCCGGTGGGCTCGTAGTTGACGGTGACGTCGGGGTTCGCGGTCTGGAACGCGGCGACCCACGCCTCCTGCGCAGCGGTCTGCGACGACGCGCCGGTGGCGTCGATGGTGCCCGAGAGAGTGGAGTCGGAGGGGGCGTCGGACGAGCCGCCGGTGCCGCCTTCGTTCGCGGCGCAACCGGCCAGGGCGAGAGCAGCGACGGCGCCGATGGCGCCGATGCGAGCGATTCGGGAGATCTTCACTGTGGATCCGTTCGATCGTGGGAGGGGTTGAGGCCCGGTGCAGGGCACACAGTGACGCTAAGCGCGGCGGTTAACGAGACTCTCCCGCGCGGGTGAACGGAAGGTGAACGGCTGTCGACTCTCTGGGGTGCTACCCCCGGAATTCCGGGCCGCGTCAGACCTTCGGAATGTGCGTCTCGATCGAGATGATGCCGGATCCGGGGTTCGTGGCCGAGAGGTGAACCACGGAGAACGCCGCCGGCTCGAGGTCGGCCGCGCTGCTGAGGTAGGAGCCCTGGATCGTGGCGGTCGCGAGCGCGATCTCGGACAGGAGGCCGGGCAGAACGGGCCCGTGGCTGCAGAGCACGGCGGGCTTGCCGGAGCGTACGCGCCGCCCGACCACCGAGCGCAGATCGGAGGTTCCGTCCTCCCAGGCGTCCTGGCTGATGAGCTCGGTGCGCACGGCCTTTCGATCGAGCGCCTTGGCGAGCGGCTTCACGGTCTCGACGCATCGGACGGCGTCGCTCGTCACGATCTTCCGCACGCCGAAGGCGCGCAGGGGGCCGACGATCGACTTCGCCTGTCGGCGCCCGCGATCGGCGAGCGGGCGCTCGGCATCCGTACCGTCCCATTCGGAACGCGACAACGCCTTGGCGTGCCGCAGCACGATCAGTGGGAACGTACGCAGCGCGCCGTCCTCGACCAGGCGGGCGAAGAAGTCGAGGATCTCGTGGTCGACCGGGTAGCTGAGGCGCTCCCTGGCCTTCTTCACGCTGGCCCACTCGATCGCCGCGATCTCCCGGTTGGGCACGAACGTCGATGCGCGGATCGCGTCGTCGGTGGCCTCGGCGGCCCAGTAGTGCACGACCTTCTGCTTCATCGACGCGAGGTTGTAGCGGCTCACGCCCACGGGAACGCCCAGGGAGACGCGGATGCCGGTTTCCTCCTGCACCTCGCGCACGGCGGTCTCGGCGAGCATCTCGCCGGGATCGACCTTGCCCTTGGGCAGAGTGACGTCACGGTATTTGGTGCGGTGGATCAGCAGGATGCGCAGCTTGCCGTCGACGATGCGCCAGACGACGGCACCGGCCGCGTAGACGGCCTTGTCCGTCCACTTCGACCGCTCTGCGAAGGTCTGTCCGACCGTCATCGAACCGCCCGCGCACGCCGGCGTCGCTGAATCTGACCCATGGTCTTATCCTGCAGGTCGATCAGCGGCTTGCCGTCGGCATCCGCGGCGTGGCGCTCCCACACGCCGGCCGCGCCGAGGTGCCAGGAACTCGTCCCCGGATCCATCGCGAGGTCGAAGAACGCCAGGAGCTCTTTCAGATGCGCGGGTTCGGTGACGCGGACGAGCGCCTCGACGCGTCGGTCGAGGTTGCGGTGCATCATGTCGGCGCTGCCGATGTAGATCTGCGGATCGCCGCCGTTCTCGAAGGCGAAGATGCGCGAGTGCTCGAGATAGCGACCCAGGATGCTGCGCACCGTGATGTTGTCGCTGATGCCGTCGAGATCCGTGCGGAGGCTGCAGATGCCGCGCACCCACACGTCGACCTTCACCCCGGCCACGCTGGCACGGTAGAGCGCGTCGATGATCTCCTCGTCGACCATCGAGTTGACCTTGATGCGGATGTGCGCGGGCTTGCCGGCGACGGCGTTGGCGCGCTCGTTGTCGATCTGGCGCACGAGTCCCTTGCGCAGGTGCAGGGGCGCGACGAGCAGACGCTTGAACTTCTTCTCGATCGCGTAGCCGCTCAGCTCGTTGAAGAGGCGGGTGAGGTCCTTTCCGACCTGCGCGTCCGCGGTGAACAGCCCGAAGTCCTCGTAGATGCGGCTGGTCTTCGGGTTGTAGTTTCCGGTGCCGACGTGCGAGTAGTGCTGGAGCTTGCCGTCTTCCTCGCGGATCACGAGGGCGAGCTTGCAGTGCGTCTTGAGCCCGACCAGGCCGTACACGACGTGCACGCCGGCCTTCTCGAGCTTGCGCGCCCAGACGATGTTGTTCGCCTCGTCGAACCGTGCCTTGACCTCGACCAGGGCGAGCACCTGCTTGCCCGCTTCGGCGGCGTCGATCAGCGCCTGCACGACGGGGCTGTCTCCCGAGGTGCGGTACAGGGTCTGCTTGATGGCGAGCACGTGCGGATCACGGGCAGCCTGTTCGAGGAACGCCTGCACGCTCGTGGTGAACGACTCGTACGGGTGGTGCACGAGCACGTCGGACTTGCGGATGGCCTTGAACATGTCGGCACGCGTGCTGCTGTCGCCGGGCTGGAACGCGACGGCCGTGGTCGGAACGTGCGGCGGGTACCGCAGATCGGGGCGCTCGATGCGCGAGAGCCCGAAGAGTCCGCGCAGGTCGAGCGGTCCGGGGAGGCGGTAGACCTCCTGGTCGGTGATGTCGAGCTCCTTCACCAGCAGCTCGAGGGTCACGTCGTCCATGTCATCGGTGATCTCGAGGCGGATCGGCGGTCCGAACCGGCGGCGCAGCAGCTCGGCCTCGAGCGCCTGGATGAGGTTCTCGCTCTCGTCCTCCTCGATCTCGACGTCTTCGTTGCGGGTGAGGCGGAAGGCGTGGTGGTCGAGCACCTCCATACCGGGGAAGAGGTCTCCGAGGTGGTTGGCGATGAGCTCTTCGAGGCGCAGGTAGCGCGAGATCTCGCTGTTGCCCGGCACCTCCACGAACCGAGGCAGCATCGGCGGCACCTTGAGGCGCGCGAACTCCTGGCGACCCGTGCGTGCGTTGCGGATGCGGATCGCGAGGTTGAGCGACAGCCCCGAGATGTAGGGGAACGGATGCGCCGGGTCGACCGCGAGGGGCATGAGCACCGGGAACACCTGGGCCTGGAAGTAATCGGTCAGGCCCGCGCGCTCGTCATCGGTCAGCTCGTCCCACTCCGTGATCTCGACACCGGCGTCGGCGAGGGCGGGGCGCACGAGCGATGTCCAGGCATCCGCGTGCCGCAGCTGCAGCGCATGCGCCTCGCGCGAGATGTCGGCGAGGGCGTCGGAGGGGGAGCGGCCGATGTTGGTCGGCACGGCGAGGCCGGTGATGATGCGCCGTTTGAGGCCGGCGACGCGCACCATGAAGAACTCGTCGAGGTTGCTGGCGAAGATCGCCAGGAAGTTCGCCCGCTCGAGTTCGGGGAGCGAGGGATCCTCGGCCAGCTCGAGCACGCGCTGGTTGAACGCGAGCCAACTCAGCTCGCGATCGAGGTACCGGTGGTCCGGGAGGAGCGAGTCGGGGGCCTCGACGGCATCGAAGTCGTCGTCTTCGGCGTCGCCGAGACCTGCGTCGGCGAGAGCGGGATCCATCATGGGGTACATCTAAGCACCGAGAGGTGACACGCGCGTGAACGGATGCCCTCGGTTACCGCGAGCCCACCAGGGTGTCGTCCTCGTACACGTTGAAGCGGTAGCCGACGTTGCGGACCGTTCCGATGATCTGATCGGCGTCGCCGAGCTTGGCCCGCAGGCGCCGCACGTGCACGTCGACCGTGCGCGTGCCGCCGAAGTAGTCGTAGCCCCAGACCTCGCTGAGCAGTTGCTCGCGCGTGAACACCCGCGAGGGGTGAGTGGCGAGGAAGTGCAGGAGCTGGAACTCCTTGTAGGTGAGGTCGAGCGGCTTGCCGTGCAGCTTGGCGGAGTACGACTGCTCGTCGATCGTGACGCCGGATGCCTGCACACGCGTCGGGGCCGCGGCGTCGTCGCGGCGCGCGATCGCGAGCCGCAGGCGGGCGTCGGTCTCGGCGGGGCCGGCGGTCGAGAGCAGCACGTCGTCGATGCCCCAGTCGCCGGAGACGGCGCTCATGCCGCCTTCGGTGACGATGAGCAGCAGAGGTGCCTCCTGGCCGGTCGCGCGGAGCAGACGGCACAGCGACTTGGCGCCCGCGAGGTCGGTGCGGGCATCGACGATCACGATGTCGTACTCGGGGGCGCTCACGAGCCGCGCGGGCTCTGCGGGGATCTGGCGGACGGTGTGGCTGAGCAGCTCCAGCGCGGGCAGGACCGACTCCTCGGCAGGAGCATTCGTCAAGACCAGGATCTGGGGCACGCGTACTCCTCACCGGCGCGCGGGTCAACGCCGTGCGGCAATAATACCGGGGTCGATGAGTGACAATGGACGCATGACGCAACCCGCACTCGCTCCGCGCAGCCCGCTCGCCGGCGTGGTCGCCGTCTGGGCGGTCGCTCTGGTGGGCGCCGTGGCGATCGGCATCCTGGTCGGTGAGGAGTGGCGCATCCCGTGGATGCTGGTGGCCTTCGGCGGCGCCGTGCTCCTCTCGTTCGCCGTGCAGCTCTGGTACGGCCGCACCGAGGGATTCATCTTCCGGGTGGCGGGGAGCGTGATCGGCGCGCTGCTGCTCATGGGCGTGATCTCGGTCGGATTCGGGCTCGCCGCCCTCGCCACCGCCTCCGCCTGACAGTCGCGCTCACGCGCGGTAGGGTGGGAGCCATGGATCTCATGGCGCTCGAACTCTTCTTCATCGGCCTGCTGGGTCTGGCGAGCCTCGCGATCGTCTTCGTCTCGGCGGTCGTGCTGCGCAACCTCTTCCGCGGCCAGCGCTGAGCCGATCGTGCTCGAGCTTCCCACCGACCTCCCGGCCGACCTCGCCCCGCTCTCGTGGCTGATCGGCGTCTGGGAGGGAACAGGGGTCATCGACTACCCCGTCGGAGATGAGCGGCTGCAGGGCGAGTTCACGCATCGCGTGAGCTTCAGCCATGACGGCGGCCCGTTCCTGAACTACTCGGCCACCGCCACCTTCCTCACGGAGGAGGGCTCCCCGGCCTCCGCTCTGCTGGCCGAGACCGGTTTCTGGCGTCTCGCGCGCCCGGCGACGGACGCGGATGCCGGTCCGGCACTGCTGCCCCCGACTGCGGACGCCGTGGCCCGCACGGTCGATGACGTCGAGGAGCTGCGCGCCGAGAGCGGCGGCTTCCCGATCGAGGTGTCGCTCGCCCACGCCGACGGTGCGCTCGAGCTGTACCTGGGTGAGATCAACGGCCCGCGCATCGATATCGCCACGGATGCCGTGGTTCGCAGCTCCGGAGCCAAGGTGCACACCGCCTCCTCGCGGATGTACGGACTGGTAGACGGCCACCTGCTGTGGGCCTGGGACATCGCGGCCCTCGGCACCCCGTTGCGCTCGCACGCCTCCGCGCGACTGGCCAAGGTCTGACGTGGGCGCATTCGCCGAGATCGACGGCGCCGTCTCCGACGGAGACGTGATCGCGCACTTCGGCGACGCGTTCCGCGAGCAGCGCCGCCTCGCCGAGGGAGCTGCCTTCGTCCCGCTCGGCGATCGGGTCGTGATCGAGGTCGCGGGGCCCGAGCGGCTGAGCTGGCTCGACTCCATCACCTCGCAGGCGCTCGGCCGTCTCGCTCCGGGTGAGAGCACCGAGCTGCTGATCCTCGACCCGCAGGGTCGGGTCGAGCACGCGGCCGGAGTCCTCGACGACGGCGCATCGACCTGGTTGCTGGCGGATGCCGGTGACGCCGAGGCGCTCGCCGGATGGCTGACCCGCATGAAGTTCCGCGCGCAGGCCTCCGTCGGCATCCGTCCGGATCTCGTTCCGATCGGATTCCTCGACGGCGGAGCGATCGCGCCGGCGGTGGCCACGGCGGCGGCCGCACCGAGCGGTGCGCCCCTGATCTGGGCCGATCCGTGGCAGCACGTGTCCGCGGGCGGACACCAGTACGCCGAGGTCGCAGCGCACCCCGCCGCCGACTACGCGTGGCGGGTCGCGCTGCTGACGACCGAGGCCGCGGATGCTCTCGCGGTGTCGGCCGATCGCGACGCGCTGGCCGGGCTCCTCGCAGCAGAGGCGTTGCGGGTCGCCGCCTGGCGTCCGCGCTGGGCGACCGAGGTCGATGAGCGCTCCCTGCCGCACGAGTCCGATTGGATCCGCAGCGCCGTGCACCTGAACAAGGGCTGCTACCGCGGGCAGGAGACGGTCGCCAAGGTGCACAACCTCGGGCACCCGCCGCGGCGTCTGGCCGCGCTGCAGCTCGACGGCAGCGATGCGGTGCTGCCGGAGGCCGGGGCATCCGTCTTCGCGGGCGACGAGGAGGTCGGGCACCTGACCTCCGTGGCCCGGCACTTCGAGGACGGGCCGATCGCGCTCGCGATCCTCAGCCGCCGCGCACCGGTCGGCGACCTCGTCGTGCGAGCCAACGGCCTCGAGATCGCGGCTTCGCAGCAGGTCATCGTTCCGGCGGATGCCGGTGCGACGGCCGACATCCCGCGCCTCACCCGTCTGTCCCGTCGCCCGTCGGCACCGGACCCCCGCGCGCAGGTCTAGACCGACCGGGCTCCCGTTCAGGTCGCGGGCGCGACCGCCGACCACGGCAGCGTGAGCTCGCCCAGTCGCCACCGCGTCCGGCCGCCGAGCACGGGCCACCCCTGTGCGCGCAGCGCGCCCGCGGCGGCGAGGAAGCGCTGGGTCGCCCCGAACGTCGACAGTCCGGCGGCCCGATCCCACTCGCGGTCGAGGTCGGTCAGGAGGGCGTGAATGCGCTCGCCGGGGACGTTGCGGTGGATCAGAGCCTTCGGGAGACGCTCCGCGACGATGCTCGGACGGTCGAGATCGGCGAGCCGGAGCGAGAGGGTGAAGCGCAGCGGCGCAGCGTCCGGGGCGACGTCGATCCAGCTCGCGACGCGCCCGATCTCATCGCACGTGCCCTCGAACAACAGCCCACCGGGCGCCAGGCGCGAGGTCATGCGCGCCCAGGCATCCGGCACGTCCTGCTCGTCGTACTGGCGGAGCACGTTCATCGACCGGATGACCGCCGCGCGGCGTCCGTCGGGAAGCGGCACCTCGAACCCGCCGCGGCCGAAAGAGACGGGAAGGTCGGCGGCGAACGGCGTGCGGCCCGCGCGCACCTCCGCGAGCTGCGTCTCGGCGCTCGCGACGCGCGCGGGATCGATCTCGAGTCCGCGCACCTCGACGTCGGGCCGCACACGCACGAGGCGGGTCGCGAGCTCGAACGCGGTCACGCCGCTCGCCCCGTACCCGAGGTCGACGACGAGGGGATCGGATGCTCGACGGAGAGCGTCGCTCGCGGCGATCCAGCGGTCGTTGCGCCGCAGCCGGTTGGTCCCGGTGGTGCCGCGCGTGGGCCTGCCGAGGGGAGATGACGCCATGTCTCCATCCTCCCAGCATCCTGTTCGGTCGCACCGTCCGGGCGGATAAACTGACGACATGACTGCGAAGCGCACCCTCATCCTGCTCCGTCACGGCCGGAGCGAGTGGAACGAACTGAACCTCTTCACCGGCTGGGTGGACGTCCGCCTGAACGAGCAGGGGCAGAAGGAGGCACGCCGCGGCGGAGAGCTGCTCGCCGAGTCCGGCATCCTGCCCGACGTGCTGCACACCTCGCTGCTGAGCCGCGCGATCCAGACCGCGAACATCGCCCTCGACGCCGCCGACCGGCTGTGGATCCCGGTGACGCGCTCGTGGCGCCTCAACGAGCGTCACTACGGTGCGCTGCAGGGCAAGGACAAGGCGCAGACGCTCGAAGAGTTCGGTCCCGAGCAGTTCCAGCTGTGGCGTCGCTCGTTCGACGTTCCGCCGCCCGTGCTCGACGACGACAGCGAGTTCAGCCAGGTGCACGACGTCCGCTATGCGGGCATCGACGGCGAGGTGCCGCGCACCGAGTCGCTCAAGCTCGTCATCGATCGACTCCTCCCGTACTGGGAGAGCGCGATCGTCCCCGACCTCGAGGCCGGCAAGACCGTGCTCGTCACGGCGCACGGCAACTCGCTCCGCGGCCTCGTGAAGCACCTCGAGGGCATCAGCGACGAAGACATCGCCGAGCTGAACATCCCCACCGGCATCCCGCTCGTCTACCAACTCGACGAGAACAACGTGCCCACCGGTCCCGGCCGCTACCTCGACCCCGAGGCCGCCGCCGCCGGTGCCGCTGCGGTCGCCGCGCAGGGCAAGAAGTAACCTCCACGCACGACACGACGAAGCCCCCGGTGCTCAGGCGCCGGGGGCTTCGTCGTGGGGATGCTGCGGGTCAGGCGTGACCGAGCTCCTGCTGCTGCTCGACGGCGAGGGCGATGTCGTCCTCGGCAACGGCCCAGTCTCCGGTCGACAGGTAGACGTACTTCTTCGCGACGGCCACGGCGTGGTCGGCGAAGCGTTCGTGGTAGCGGCTGGCGAGCGTGGCGTCGACCGTGGCCGTGGCCTCGCCCTTCCAGTTGTCGCTGAGCACCTTCTCGAAGACGGTGGCGTGCAACTCGTCGACGTCGTCGTCCGCATTGCGGATCGCGTCGGCGAAACGGAGGTCCTGAGTGCGCAGCAGCTCGGAGAGCGTCCGCGAGATCTCGACGTCGAGCTCGCCCATCTTCACGAAGGTGCCCTTGAGGCCCTTCGGGATGGCGCGCTCCGGGAAGCGGAGGCGTGCGAGCTGGGCGATGTGCTCGGACATGTCGCCCATGCGCTCGAGCGACGCGCTGACGCGCAGTGCCGTGACGACGATGCGCAGGTCGCGGGCGACCGGCTGCTGACGGGCGAGGATCTCGATGGCCTGCTCGTCGAGGGCGACGGCGAGCTCGTCGATCTTGGCGTCGTCGGCGATGACCTCTTCGGCCAACGCGACGTCGCTCGTCGCGAACGCACGTGTCGCCTTGTCGATCGAGACCGTGACGAGGTCGGCGATCTCCACGAGGCGGGACTGCAGGTCCTCGAGGGACTGGTGGAAGACTTCGCGCATGGTGGGGCGCAACCTTTCATGTGAATCTCGACTGGTGTCAGCGCGAGACGGCGGGGTCGTCCGCACGGGAGGAGCAGGACCGCGCTCCCGCACAGGCCCGAAGCGATTGTCTGCTCCGAAGGTTAACGAACGGTGCCCAGCACGTGAATAGTACTTCTCTCGTTGCCGCTGTGGCCCGGAAACCCGCCGGAGAGAGGGTGAACGCACTCTACGCTGGAGACATGACCGAGACGCAGATCGCCTTGATCGCCCTGGCCGTCGGCCTGGCGATCGGTGTCGGCCTCTCGCTCCTTCTCGCCTGGGCGTACCGTGCGCGGGCCCGTGTCGCGGAGGAGACCTCGAGCGCCGTTCCCGAGGGGATCGTCGACGTTCTCGCGAGCATGGACGATGCGGCCTGCGTGGTCGACACGTCGGGGCTCGTGCTCGCCGCATCGGTCGCCGCCTCGCGGTTCGGGATCGACGTGGGCTCGACCCTCGACAACCCGGAACTGCGTCTGCTCGTGCGCGGCGTGCGCGCCGACGGCGGCACCGCGACGGAGTCGATGCGCATCACCCGCGGGGGGCTGAGCCTCGACCCGCGTCTCGTCTCGGCGCGTGCGAGCGTGCTCGGACCGCGTCTGACCCTGCTGATCATCCGGGATGTCACGGAGCAGGAACGCCTCGACCAGATGCGGCGCGATTTCGTCGCGAACACCAGCCATGAGCTCAAGACCCCGGTCGGTGCGGTGACTCTGCTCGCGGAGGCGATCGAGTCGGCCGCCGACGACCCGGCCCAGGTGCGCATCTTCGCGACGCGCATCTCGGCGGAGGCGGGCCGTCTCGCGCAGCTGACCGGTCGCATCATGAGCCTCTCCCGGCTCCAGGCCGACGACGGCCTGGGCGACGTCACCCCCGTCGCGATCGACGAGGTCATCGCGAAGTCCATCGAGGCGCACGTCGTGCAGGCCGATGCCGCGGGAGTCGAGATCACGCGCGGCGGCGACCGCGGGATCTGGGTGCGCGGTGACGCGCAGATCCTCGTCGAAGCCGTCGGGAACCTCATCGTGAACGCGATCGTGTACTCGCCGAGCGGATCCCGCGTCGGGGTCGGCGTGCGCGCCGAGGACGGCGTCGTGGAGATCGCGGTGTCGGACCAGGGCATCGGCATCGCCGAGACCGATCGTGAGCGCATCTTCGAGCGTTTCTACCGCGCGGACGAGGCGCGCTCGCGCCGCACCGGCGGCACCGGCCTCGGCCTGTCGATCGTCAAGCACGCCACGCAGCGGCACGGTGGCGAGGTGCGCCTGTGGTCGCGCCCGGGGCGCGGCTCGACGTTCACGATGCGGCTTCCCCTGATCGACGCACCGCCGAAGGCGGATGCCGGCAAGAAGAGCAAGAAGAAGCGCGAACGGAAGGCCGCCAAGGCCGGCGCCGTTCGCGTACGGAAAGGTGACCGCGCATGACCCGCATCCTCCTCGTCGAAGACGAGCCCGATCTCGCCGATCCGCTGGCGTACCTGTTGCGTCGGGAGGGGTACGAGGTCGAGATCGCCGAGGACGGCCCGACGGCGCTCACGGCGTTCCGCGAGCGCGGTGCCGACATCGTTCTGCTCGACCTGATGCTGCCGGGGATGCCGGGCACGGAGGTGTGCCGTCAGATCCGCTCGTCGTCGGCGGTGCCGATCATCATGCTCACGGCGAAGGACTCCGAGGTCGACATCGTGGTGGGGCTCGAGCTCGGAGCCGACGACTACATCACGAAGCCGTACTCCTCGCGCGAGCTGCTCGCCCGTATGCGGGCGGTGCTGCGCCGGGTGGTGCAGGCCGACAGCGAGCTCGACGAGCGCGTGCTCGACGGCGGGCGCGTGTCGCTCGACATCGACCGGCACACGGTGTCGGTGGCGGGGCAGCTGATCAACATGCCGCTGAAGGAGTTCGAACTGCTGGAGGTGCTGATGCGCAACGCGGGTCGAGTGCTCACCCGCGGACAGCTCATCGACCGGGTCTGGGGTAGCGACTACTTCGGCGACACGAAGACCCTCGACGTGCACATCAAGCGCATCCGCTCGCGCATCGAGGTCAACCCCAGCGAGCCGGTCATGCTCGTCACCGTGCGGGGTCTCGGCTACCGCTTCGAGGCCTGAGCCACCGCGTCCCGAGCGCACCGGACGGTCTCCGGACAGCGAGAAGGCCGGCTCCCGAGGGAGCCGGCCTTCTGCGTGCGTCTGGATCAGTTCTCTTCGGGAACCAGATCCGCGTAGTAGGGGAGGCCGCCGTCGAGCACCGGGATGGCCGTCTTCACGCCGGTGGAGTCACCGGACTGGAAGTGGATCTCGACCGTGGAGCCCGGCTTCGAGTCGAGGCCGACGATGCGCAGCGGCTCGGCGTCGGCGCCCAGGCTGATGCTGTCACCCGCGGGAACCGTGATGGTGAACGCGTCGTTGTCGGCGAAGGCGATGGTGATGGTCGCGCGGTCGTCGGTCGGGTTCACGAAGGCGCCGATGAGGTTGCCCACCGTGCCGTCCTCGTTCGCGACGATGAACACGTTGCGCGCGTCGATCGGGCCCTCGGCGTCGGAGACGTTCACGCCGTCCGAGGCGGAGTACTCGATCTTCGTCGCCTGCGGCGAGATGAACGTGCATCCGGTCGCGCCGAGAAGAACGACGGCGCTGAGGGCAGCAGACGCAACAAGGCGCGATTTCACGGGTCCTCCTGGGGTACGACGGGATATCCGCAACCATTCTACGGGTACGCGGACCGCGCCTCGGGACGAGGGGGCGCAAACCTTAGCGCATAACCCCTGTGGTATCCTTGAGGTTGCCGAAAGGATACGTTTTTATGCTTTTTGAGGTTGGCGAGACCGTCGTCTATCCGCACCA
This sequence comes from Microbacterium galbinum, assembly GCF_023101185.1. Taxonomy (GTDB): domain Bacteria; phylum Actinomycetota; class Actinomycetes; order Actinomycetales; family Microbacteriaceae; genus Microbacterium; species Microbacterium galbinum. Next base: position 403,025 of record NZ_CP078077.1, on the reverse strand, counting down.
TGGCGCTGCGACCATCATCGAGGTCAAGGAGCGCATCATCAAGGGTGAGGCGAAGAAGTACCTGAAGCTCAATGTGACGCAGGGCGACCTGATCATCGAGGTTCCTGCCGAGAACGTCGACCTGGTCGGTGTCCGCGACGTGATCGGCAAGGAGGGCCTCGACCACGTGTTCGAGGTTCTGCGTGCTCCGTTCACCGAGGAGCCCACCAACTGGTCGCGCCGCTACAAGGCGAACCTCGAGAAGCTCGCCTCCGGCGATGTGATCAAGGTGAGCGAGGTCGTGCGCGACCTGTGGCGCCGTGACCAGGACCGCGGTCTGTCCGCCGGAGAGAAGCGGATGCTGGCGAAGGCTCGCCAGATCCTCATCTCCGAGCTGGCGCTCGCGGAGAAGACCGACGAGGACAAGGCGGGCGCGATGCTCGACGAGGTCCTCGCGTCCTGATCCGAGTTTCCCGAAGGGGGCGGATGCTTCGGCATCCGCCCCCTTCGTCGTTCCCGGCAGGCGGTAGCGTGAAGACGTGACTCTGCTTCCCGTGCCGCACGTCGCGGTCATCGTCGTCGCCGCCGGATCCGGTACCCGCCTGGCGGCGGGCGCGCCGAAAGCCCTCGTCGGAATCGACGGGCGTTCGATCCTGCGCCACGCCCTCGACGGCGTGTTCGCCGCCGCCCCCGCGCAGGTGATCGTCGTCGCGCCCGCGGGCTTCGAAGGCGACGCCGAGACCGAGGTGCGCGAGGCCGCCGGGGATCGCGTCGACCTCGCACGGGTCGTCGTGGGAGGGGACACGCGCCAGGAGTCCGTCGCGGCGGGGATCGCGGCGCTCTGGGGCGATGTGCGCACCGTGCTGGTGCACGACGCCGCCCGTGCGCTGACCCCGCCCGCGCAGATCGACGCCGTCGCCGCCGCTGTCGCCGAGGGCACCGGCATCATCCCCGCGCTCCCGGTGATCGATACGCTCAAGCGGGTCGACGGCGACAGCATCGTCGCCCCGGTCGATCGTTCCGAGCTCGCCGCGGCGCAGACCCCCCAGGGCTTCCCGCGCGCCGCGCTCGAGGCGGCGTACGACGCCGCCGCCGCTGCGGGGATCGAGTACACCGACGACGCCGCGCTGTTCGCCGCCGCCGGATACACCGTCCGACACATCCCCGGCGATGCCCGCGCCTTCAAGATCACGACGCCGGACGACCTCGACCGAGCGCGACGGCTGCTCGCCGAGGCGCCCGCGCTGCCCCTGCACGTGCCGGCGTCCGCCCCGAACCTGCCGCGCGTCGGCCTCGGCACCGACGTCCACGCCTTCGGCGGAGAGGGCGACCTGTGGTTGGCCGGACTGCGGTGGCCCGGCGAACCGGCGCTCTCGGGGCACTCCGACGGCGACGCGGTCGCGCACGCCATCGTCGACGCCCTGCTCGGTGCTGCCGGCCTGGGCGACATCGGTGAGCACTTCGGCACCGCGCATCCCGAGTACGCGGGTGCGCACGCCGCGGTCTTCCTGGCGCACACCCGCGAACTGCTCGGTGAGGCGGGCTTCGTGATCGGCAACGTCTCGGCGCAGTTCCAGGGCAACCGTCCGCGGTTCAGCGCGCGCCGTGCCGAGGCCGAGCAGGCGCTCTCGGATGCGCTCGGCGGTGCCCCCGTCTCGGTGACCGCGACGACCACCGATGCGCTCGGCTTCCCGGGGCGCGGGGAGGGCATCGCCGTGACCGCGGTCGCACTCGTCTTCCCGGCCACGGCGCCCTGACGCACCGGCCGCGGCCTGCGCGTCACTCTCGGGGCGCGCGGGGGCGGGCCGAGTAGGCTTGAGCGGTGACTCTCCGCCTCTACGACACCCGTGCGCAGGACCTGCGCGACTTCGTGCCGCTCGACCCCGGAAACGTCACGATGTACGTGTGCGGTCCGACCGTGCAGTCCGGTCCGCACATCGGGCACGTCCGCGCGGCGCTCAGCTTCGATCTGCTGCGCCGGTGGCTCGAGAAGCGGCACGGACGCGTCACCTTCGTGCGCAACGTGACCGACATCGACGACAAGGTGCTCGCGAACGCCACCGACGCGGAGCCCTGGTGGGCCCTCGCCTATCGGATCGAGCAGGAGTTCGCCGCAGCCTACGCCGGCATCGGCATCCTGCCCCCGACGTACGAACCGCGCGCGACGGCATCCGTCCCGCAGATGCAGGAGCTCATCGCGCTGCTCATCGATCGCGGCCACGCGTACCCCGCCGCCGACGGCTCGGGCGATGTGTACTTCGACGTGCGCTCGTGGGCCGAGTACGGTGCGCTGACGCACCAGTCGATCGACGCGATGGAGGCGGCGGAGGACGCCGACCCCCGTGGAAAGCGCAATCCCCAGGACTTCGCCCTCTGGAAGGGCTCGAAGAGCGATGAGCCCGCGGATGCCCGATGGGTGTCTCCGTGGGGTGAAGGCCGGCCCGGCTGGCACATCGAATGCTCCGCGATGGCGAAGCGCTATCTCGGACCGGAGTTCGACATCCACGGCGGGGGTCTCGACCTGCGCTTCCCGCACCACGAGAACGAGTTGGCGCAGTCGACGGCCGCGGGCGATGCGTTCGCGCGGTACTGGGTGCACAACGGCCTGGTCACCGTGAACGGGCAGAAGATGTCGAAGTCGCTCGGAAACTTCACCCTGGCCGCCGACGTCCTCGCCGCCCGCGATCCGCTCGTCGTGCGCTACGCGCTCGCGGCGGCGCACTACCGCTCGAGCCTCGACCTGTCGGAGTCGTCGTGGACGGAGGCCGAGGCCGCGCTCGGACGCATCCGCACCTTCCTCGAACGGGGCGAGCGGCTCGCGAAGCCGGGCTGGGGCCAGGCGAAGGAGGGACTCCCGCAGGAGTTCGTCGAGGCCATGGACGACGACCTCTCGGTACCCCGGGCGCTCGCCGCGATCCATACGAGCATCCGCTCCGGAAATGCGCTCCTCGACGCGGGCAAGTACGATGAGGCGAGGCAGGACGTGATGGACGTCATTCAGATGACGCTCGTCCTGGGGATCAATCCGCACTCTTCGCAGTGGAACGGCACCGGCGGGGGAGCCGAGGCCGCCGCACTGGACGCACTCGTCCAGACGATGATCACCCAGCGCGCACAGGCGCGTGCCGACAAGGACTGGGCGGCAGCCGATCGCATCCGTGACGCGATCGCAGCCGCAGGAATCACGCTGGAGGATACTCCGGCCGGAACTCATTGGAGTATCGATGGCTAAGCCACAGCGCCCCGGCGCGAACAAGGGCAACAAGAAGGGCCCCACCAAGGGCACCGGCGGTCTCGGGCGCAAGGCGCTCGAAGGACGCGGACCCACGCCGAAGGCCGAGGACCGCGCCTGGCACCCCGCCGGCAAGCGCAAGGCCGCGGCCGAGCGCTACGCCGCGTCCGGCGGCAAGGGCAAGCCGGGCCAGCGCCAGACCGCCGGCGGCAACCCGAACCGTTCGGCGCGCTCCAAGGACAACACGACGGAGACCGAGGTCGTCACCGGCCGCAACTCGGTGCTCGAGGCGCTGCGCGCGAAGATCCCGGCGACGGCGTTCTACATCGCGCAGCGGGTCGAGATGGACGACCGCGTGAAGGAGATGCTCTCGATCGCGACGCACCGCGGCATCCCGGTGCTCGAGGTCACGCGCCAGGAGCTCGACCGTATGGCCGGATTCGACGGCGTGCATCAGGGCGTCGCCATCAAGGTGCCGCCCTACGAGTACGCGCACCCGCAAGATCTGCTCGAGAAGGCGATCGACAAGGGCCAGGTCCCGCTGTTCGTCGCTCTGGACGGCATCACCGACTCCCGCAACCTCGGCGCGATCATCCGCTCGGCGGCCGCGTTCGGCAGCCACGGCGTGATCCTGCCGCAGCGCCGTTCGGCGGGGGTGAACTCCGCCGCCTGGAAGACGAGCGCCGGTGCCGCCGCGCGTCTGCCCGTCGCGCTCGCGACGAACCTGACCACCCAGCTCAAGGAGTTCAAGAAGCAGGGTGTGTTCATCCTCGGCCTCGCCGGTGACGGCGACGTCGATCTGCCCGCGCTCCAGCTCGCCGATCGCGCGGTCGTCATCGTCGCCGGCGCCGAGGGCAAGGGCCTCTCGCGCCTCGTTCGCGAGACCTGCGATCAGATCGTCTCGATCCCGATCTCCACGGCCACCGAGTCGCTGAACGTCGGCATCGCCACCTCCGTCGCCCTGTACCAGGTCGCGACGATCCGCTCCACGAAGTAGTCGCCGCAGCATCCGAAGGGAAGAGCCCGCATGAGTCGCATCGTCATCCTCGGAGGGACCGGCTACGCCGGTCGTCACATCGCCGCAGAGGCGGTGAGCCGCGGTCACGAGGTCGTCGCGGTGTCGCGCTCGGTGCCGACGGATGCCGTGGAGGGCGTCGCGTACATCCAGGGCTCCGTGCTGGACCTCGCTCCTCTCGCCGGCGCCTTCGCGGGGGCGGATGCGGTGGTCTCCGCGCTCTCCCCGCGCGGCGACATGGAGGACCGCGTGCTCGACGCGCTCGAGGGCGTGGCCCGACAGCTCAGCGGCACCGGCACGCGCCTGGGCGTGGTCGGAGGAGCGGGCGGCAGCCTGGTCGCCCCGGGCGGCCCGCGACTGTTCGACCAGGACTTCCCCGAGGAGTACAAGCACGAGGCGCAGGTGGGAATCGACTCGCTCGCGTTCCTCGAGAGCACGGATGCCTCGCTCGACTGGTTCTTCGTGCACCCCGCGGAGGTCTTCGGGCCCTGGGCCGAGGGGGAGCGCACCGGCCATTACCGTGACGGCGGAGACGTGCTCGTGCGCGACGCCGACGGCAAGTCCTACATCTCGGGCGCGGATTTCGCCGTCGCGGTCGTCGACGAGATCGAGCAGGGCAACCACCACCGCGAGCGGTTCACCGTCGGCTACTGACCGCGAACGGGCATCGCGCCCCGAGGATCAGACGAGATCGCGCCAGTCGATGTCGCCGTCCTCGTCTTCGTCGGTGGTGCGCGTGGCGCCGGTGATGACGGGAAGGCTCATCGTCTCGGTGGGAGGCCCCATGATGGTGGCCTCGTCGCGACGGTGGCGGAGCACCTCGTTGATATAACTCGTCAGCACCTCGGCGAGCGGTACCGGGCGTCCCTGCGCCTGCGACAGGTACCACCGGTGCTCGAGCACCTGGTGGAACACCTCCGCCGGTTCGAGCTTCGCGCGCAGGTCGTAGGGGATCGCGCGCACGACGGGCTCGAAGACGCGCGTCAGCCACTCGTGCGCGTACATCTCCTCATCGGACCACTGCTTGGTGGAACGCGCGCGGAACTCGTCGAGGTCGTTGAGCAGGCGACGTGCCTGATTCTCCTCGACGTCGAGGCCGGTGAGGCGGATGAGTCGCCGCTGGTGGTGGCCGGCATCGACGACCTTCGGCTGGATCTCGACGACCGCGCCGTCGGCCGTGGTCGTCATCGACATCTCGTCGATGTCGAAACCGAGGGCGTTCAGCCGCTCGACGCGCTCGGTGATGCGCCAGGTCTCGGATGCCGAGAAGGAGTCCTGTGCGGTCAGCTCGGCCCAGAGCGACCGGTACGACGAGACGATGCCGTCGGCGATCGCGACCGCGTCCACACCGTTCTCGAGGCGCCCGCCGGCGGCGAGGTCCATGATCTCGCCGGCGATGTTCGTGCGGGCGAGATCGAGATCGTAGGCGCGCTGCCCGTCGGTCAGCCCCTCCTCGTGGAGTTCGCCGGTCTCGGCGTCGACGAGGTACGCGGCGAACGCGCCCGCATCGCGGCGGAACAGCGTGTTCGACAGCGATACGTCGCCCCAGTAGAAGCCGACGTTGTGCAGGCGCACCAGCAGGAGGGCGAGGGCGTCGACGAGTCGAGTGGCGGTGTCGGGGCGCAGCACGCGGGTGAACAGCGCACGGTACGGCATCGAGAAGCGCAGGTGCGAGGTCACCAGGGCGGCCGGGAGCGCTTCGCCGTCGGCATCCGTTCGCCCGGCGATGACGGCGACCCGGTCGACGCAGGGCACGTCGAGGCGGGCGAGGTTGCCGAGCATCTCGTACTCGCGGCGCGCCATCTCCTCGGTGGTCTCCTTCACCGCGACGACCCGTCCCGACAGATCGGCGAAGCGCACGAGGTGCCGCGACAGACCCTTCGGGAGCGAGACGATGTGCTCGGAGGGCCAGCGGGCGAGCGTCGTCGACCAGGGGAGGCCGAGGAGGCCGGGGTCGACGGTGCTGGCGGTGATGCGCAGCGAATCCTGCATGGCGCTCCTGGGAAGTCGGGGTGGACGCAGACGCGGCGCGGGCGACCGAAGTCGACCCGCGCCGCGAGTGGTGTGTGCGATCAGGCCGAGACGACCGGAGCCGTGTTCAGGCGGCTTCCCGACTCGAGGTCGAACGCGTGGACGTGACCCGGGTTGGCGGCCAGGGTGACCGTCTCGCCGGCGTTCGGGTGGCTGCGACCGTCGACGCGCGCGACGAGGTCGGTGCGCTTGCCGTTGATGTCGGTGTGGCCGTAGAGGTAACCGTCGGCGCCGAGCTCCTCGACGAGGTCGACGACGACCGAGAGGCCCTTGCCGTCGGCCGGTCCGACCGTGATGTCCTCGGGACGCACGCCGACCGTGACCTGCGTGCCGTTCGCGCCGGCGACCGCGTCACGCTCGAGCGGGACGACCTCGGTGCCGAAGCGCACGCCGCCCTCGGCGAGGTCCGCCGTGAACAGGTTCATGGCGGGGGAGCCGATGAAGCCGGCGACGAACACGTTGTTCGGCTTCTCGTACAGGTCGCGCGGCGTGCCGACCTGCTGCAGGAGGCCGTCCTTGAGCACCGCGATGCGGTCACCCATGGTGAGGGCCTCGGTCTGGTCGTGGGTGACGTAGACCGTGGTGACGCCGAGGCGGCGCTGCAGCGACGCGATCTGCGTACGCGTCTGGACGCGCAGCTTGGCGTCGAGGTTCGACAGCGGCTCGTCCATGAGGAAGACCTGGGGCTGACGCACGATCGCGCGACCCATGGCGACACGCTGACGCTGACCACCCGAGAGGGCCTTCGGCTTGCGGGTCAGGTACTCCTCGAGGTCGAGCAGCTTGGCGGCCTCGAGCACGCGGGTGGCGCGCTCTTCCTTGCCGACGCCGGCGATCTTGAGCGCGAAGCCCATGTTCTCGGCGACCGTCATGTGCGGGTACAGCGCGTAGTTCTGGAAGACCATCGCGATGTCACGGTCCTTCGGCGGGACGTCGGTGACGTCGCGGTCGCCGATGAGGATGCGGCCCGCGTTGACCTCTTCGAGGCCGGCGAGCATGCGGAGCGACGTGGACTTACCGCAACCGGAGGGTCCGACGAGGACGAGGAACTCGCCGTCGGCGACCTGGAGGTCGAGCTTGTCGACGGCCGGACGGGTGCCGCCCGGGTAGAGGCGGGTGGCCTCGTCGAAAGTCACAGATGCCATTGTGTTTCTCCTTCACCGGCAGGTACGTGCCGGACGATCCGTAGTGATGGATGCGGCGGTTCGACCCGCCGTGACCCCTCATTGGGTCGCCCTCAGTATGACATGGACCGCGGCATCTGGGTATTTCTCAGGTGCGATGGTTAACATCGAATCCGGCCGTGCAACGCGGCGATCGTCGCCTATCCGATATCCGATGATCGGGGCCACCCTGCCCCCGTGAGACTTTCAAGAGGAACGATGTCGAGCGACGAAACGCCGAACGTCCCCACCCCTCGCAACTCCCGCGAGGCTGTGCGGGAGAAGGCACAGCGAGTGCATGCAGCGCAGTCCCGTGCGCGCATCATGCGACGGATCATCATCGGGACGCTCGCGGTGGTCGCCGTCGGTGCGATCGGTACCGCCGTGACTCTCGCGGTGTCGGCGCAGGTCTCGAAGCCCCAGCTCTCGCCGACCGGCATGCACGGGGACGGCGTCGTCGTCTCCGAGCTCTCCGCATCTGCGGCATCCGATGCCGGTACGGCTACGCCCACCCCCGACTCCTCCGAGGCCGAGGCCCCCGCCGAGCCGACGGCCGAGCCGACGACGGCCCAGAAGGTCGACATCCACATCTACGTGGACTACCTGTCGGATGACGCCGGCGAGTTCGAGCGCGCCAACGCCCGCCAGCTCACCAACTGGATCAGCGAGGGTGCGGTCACCGTGACCTACCACCCCGTCGCCCTGCTCACCGCGAGCTCCAACGGCACCAAGTACTCGCTGCGCGCCGCCGCTGCGGCCGCCTGCGTCGCGACGCACTCGCCCGACCAGTTCTACGCCTTCAACCACGACCTGCTCGACGACCAGCCCGAGGTGAACACCGACGGGCTGTCCGACAGCGAACTCGCGGATCTCGCGGGGGCCGTCGGCGTCGACAACACCAAGACGGTGCGCAGCTGCATCCAGGACGGCGACTACCTGACCTGGGCCAAGGAGGCGACGACCCGTGCACTTGAGGGTCCGCTGCCCGGTTCCGACGACCTCGTGCTCGCGTCGACCCCGATGATCGTCGCCAACGGCGAGGCATACGTCGGCGCGCTCGACGACCCGGCCGAGTTCTCGCAGTTCGTGCTCACGGTCGCCAGCGACGCGTACTACCAGGCCACCGCGACGCCCACGCCGACACCGACCGAGACTCCGGCCGAGTAGGTCGGAAGCCCGAGAGGTCGGGAGACCTCCGCCACCATCGCTAAGCTGGTGGCACCCGCCGACTTGGCGCAATTGGTAGCGCACCGTACTTGTAATACGGGGGTTACGGGTTCGAGTCCCGTAGTCGGCTCTCAGGAATCGCAGGGGACTGCGGTCACTCGTGCGGGTGTTCTCCGCGCAGCAGCTCCGCACGCTGATCGGCGACGCCGCTCGGGATGGTCTCGCCGTAGGTCGTGACGTCGGGACCCGCGGAGGTCTTCTCGATGCCGCAGACGGCCGCGCCCTCGTTGCCGTCTCGATCCGTGGGCACGACCACGAACCAGGTCGTCTGCTCGGCCAGCCACTCGACGGTGCCCCGGTCGCTCGCGTACGTCGCGCCGCCCGCGTAGGCATCGACCTTCTCGACGCACATCGTCACGAGCTCGCCGTCGGTGGGATCGGACGCGACCGGCGGCGACGAGGGGGCGGGCGCCGTGGACGGGCTCGACGAGGGAGCGGGCGTGGCCGTGGACGTGGGCGCGGTGGTCGCCGTTCGCGTCGGAGCCGGCGTCGCCGAGGATGCGGGGATCGGAGTTCCCGTGCAGCCCGCGAGCAGCGCGACGAGAGCGATCAGGGGGACGACGGCAGAACGGCGCATTCCTGAATGCTATTTCACGGTGATCACGGACTGCGCGTTGGTCGCCGTGTCGCACATCGTGATCCGCCAGACGTCGGAACCAGCGTCATCGACGCGGGCCATCTCGATGATGAGGGGGCTGGGCCACTCCTCGCCCGAGCGGTCGGCTGCCGTGTAGGCACTCGTTCCCGCCGTCTGCTCCGCTTTCGTGAGGGTGACAGTTCTCGCCCACCGCAGCGGGCGGGTCGGGGACGGATGCCGCGCACTCGCCGAGCATCCCGGCGAGGGCGACGGCGACGACGGCGACGGATGCTCGGCGGAGGATATGCATGCGGTGAGAGTATCCCGAATCGGAAATACCCCACGGGATCCATCGGTTGCGACGAGTATGACTCGTATCGGAAACAGCGACCTTGATGTCTTCCCGCTCTCTCTCGGCGGCAACGTATTCGGCTGGACGGCCGATCGCGACACGTCCTTCGACGTGCTCGACGCGTTCGTGGCGGGCGGGGGCGACTTCATCGACACCGCCGACGGTTACAGCGCGTGGGTGCCCGGGAACTCCGGCGGCGAGAGCGAGACGATCATCGGCGAGTGGCTGGCGTCGCGCAAGCCGCAGGGCGTCACGGTCGCGACGAAGGTGAGCACGCACCCGGAGTTCCGGGGACTCGCCGCAGCGAACATCCGCAAGGCTGCCGAGGCATCGCTCGCGCGTCTCGGCGTCGACGCGATCGACCTCTACTACGCCCACTTCGACGACGAGAGCGTGCCCCTCGAGGAGACGGTCGGCGCTTTCGGTCAGCTCGTGACCGACGGCCTCGTGCGCAACGTGGCCGTGTCGAACTACTCCGCCGATCGAATCCGCGAGTGGATCGAGATCGCGCAGCGCACGGGCGCCGCGCTGCCCGTCGCCGTTCAGCCGCACTACAACCTCGTGCACCGCAACGACGTCGAGAACGAGATCATCCCGGTGGCCGAGGAGTTCGGCCTCGGACTCGTGCCGTACTACTCGCTGGCGAGCGGCTTCCTCACGGGCAAGTACCGCTCCACCGAGACCGCGGGGCAGTCCTCGCCCCGCGCCGAGGGCGCCGCCAAGTATGCGACTCCCGCGGGCCTGAAGATCATCGACGCCCTCGAGGAGATCGGTTCCGCGCACGGAGCCTCGATCGCCGCGACGTCGCTGGCCTGGCTGCGTGCACAGCCGACGGTGGCAGCCCCCATCGCGAGCGCCCGCACGGTCGAGCAGGTTCCCGACCTCCTCGCCGGCGCTCGCCTGGAGCTGAGCGCCGACGAGGTGCAGACGCTCGACCGCGTCTCGGAGTGGACTCCCGCTCAGGCCTGAGCGGACACCGGCGTCCTCACCAGAGGAAGGTGACGCCGACCGCGGCCGCGACACCGATGGCCGCGGTCGGCCACCAGAACCACCGTCGACGCGCGGGGAGGAACGGCAGCGAGCGACCGCGCAGCGCGAGCAGTCCGACCGCTGCCAAGGTCGGCGCGAGAGCGACGCCCCACACCCAACCGCCGACCGCGAACCACGGGCCGCTGTGCCAGAGCAGCAGGAGCCCGGCAAGCGCCCACACGAGGTCGCTGAGCGAGGGGAGCAGCGCCTTCGCGCGGAGGGCCCGGAGCAGCGCGACGACACCGAGCGCCAGTGCGATGCCGAAGACCGACCATCCCAGGATCAGATACGGCTCGGCGGGGCCGGGGATCGGCGCACCCGAGAGATACGACATCGCGACGTAGTCGACGGTCGCGACGGTGTTCGACAGGGCGATGAAGGCCGTGCCGGCGTCGCGATCCATCGTGAGGATCGTGCGGAAGCCCGCTGTGCCGCCGTTGTGCCAGGTCTGAGTGCCGGCGCCGTCGAAGGATGCAGAGGTGATCCAGCCCCAGCCGATCTCGCCCTCCGCTCCCAGGGGAGCGGTCGGCTCGAGTGCGGCTGCGCCCGGCGCCGAGCCGTCGAGGTTGGCCTGCGCCCAGATCGCCAGGTCGGATGCCGTGGTGAACGTCGACGACCCCGCGGGCAGATATCCCTCCCCCCACCAGCGCGGTGCGGGTGTGCCGTTGAGGAGGAAGCCCGGAACCGCATCGACCGGCACCTCTGCGGCCGTCGCCGCGACCGTGGTGTGCTCCATCCCGAGCGGGCCGGTGAGGCGCTCGTCGAGCAATGTCGCATAGTCGTCGGCGCCGGCCGCCTCGACGAGTGCGGTGCCGAGGAGCGAGACGCCGAAGTTCGAGTAGACGGCGCCCTGGTCGGGGTCGACGGGGGCGATGGCCGCGTCGGCGATGAGCTGCGCCGTGGTCGACGACGCGTAGGCGTTGTCGTTGAGGATCAGGCTCGTCACCGCGCCGTCGGCGGCCGTCGCGCCCAGGCCGGGGAGTCCGGAGGAGTGCTGCGACAGCGACGCGAGGGTGACGTCGCCGGCATCCGTTCCCTCGAGGGCCGTGAGGTGCTCCGCGAGGCGATCATCGGGGGCCACCTCTCCGCGTTCGATCGCGTCGGCGAACAGCGCTCCGGTGAAGGTCTTCGTGATCGAACCGAGCTCGAACACGGTGTCGGGCCCGGGTGCCTCCGGGTGTGCGGGATCGGCGTCACCGAGACCGGCGAAGACGACGCCGTCCGGATCGATCTCCGCGACCGACAGCGAGCGGAATCCGTCGAGGCCTCCGGGCAGAGTGCGGATGCTCTCCGCCAGGGTCTCGTCACCGCTCCAGGCCGAGCTCACGGTCTGCTGCTGCGGCCCGACGGCCGCGCCGAGGGCGATCGCGGCGACCGCGCCGCCCGCCAGGAGGCCGAGCACGGGACCGGGGGAGCGTCGCGCGGGCGACGTCGCTGTCGGGGCGGGGCCTGTGAGTGCGGGGGTGGGGGAGGTCACGGTGCGGCTGCTCCTCAGCTCGAGGCGATCATGGTCAGGACGAGGAGCGGCACGATGCGCGCCCCCGGCACCTCGTAGAACCCGCGGCGCGGGGAGGACAGCCACCCCGCGCTCACGAGCTGGCGGAGGTGGTGGTAGAGCTGGCCGGACGACGCGAACTGCTCCAGTTCGAGCAGCTCAGCGGTGGTCTGGGTGCCGGTGAGGATGACGCGCACGAGCTCGAGACGCACCGGGTGCCCCAGTGCTTCGAGGGGTCGAGCGAGTTCGCCCCAGTCCTTGCCGAGGAGCTCTTCCGCGTAGAGGCCGTACTGCCAGTGGATGGGCCCGGCCGGTACCTCGACGGCACCCGCCATCATCACCGCGCCGGGAGCCCGGCGTCCGAGTTCATTGACGAACCAGAGCGGATCGGCGGCGGGGTCCGATGTCGCAGCCCCCGGTTCCGGTGTCGCGGTCGAGGCGTCGGCCGACGGCTCCTCGACCTGCGCACGCAAACGCTCGAGTTCGCGTTCGAGGGTGTCGACCCGGCTTTCGATCGCGTGCAGCGCGTCACGTTCCATGGCTGCAACCGTAGCAATAGTTCGTAATTACGGAGAAATCGAACGTCTATGATCAGCTGAACAGCACGATCACGTACACCGCGAAGACCGCGAGGTGCGCGGCACCGTGCATGGCCGTCACCCTCTTCGCCGCGAACGTGGTCACCGAGAGCAGCAGCGTCACACCCAGCATCAGGAGGTTCGCCGGAGACTCGGCCAGCACCACGGTCTGGCCGGTGAGCATGCCGATGACCAGTACAGCGGGGATCGTGAGCCCGACCGTCGACACCAGCGCTCCGTGGCAGAGGTTCACCACCCGCTGCGCCTCGCCCCCGAGAGCTGCCCGCACCGCGGTGAGGGACTCCGGCAGGAACACGATCGCGGCGATCAGCACGCCGGCAAGTGCGGCCGGGGCTCCGAGACGACCGAGGCCGTCGTCGAGGAGCGCCGCCATGTCGTGCGAGAGCAGCACGATCGGGGTGACCGTCACCACGAGCAGGGCGAGGCGCACCAGGACCTCGGTGCGGTGCGCGGCGAGAGTCTCGCGGATGCTCGTGCGCGGCGCAGCGTCGGCGGCATCCGTCCGTCGCCGCAGGCGTTCGTCGACCTCGGTGAAATCGCCCGCCTGCGCCCCCATCTGCCGGAAGAGGAAGAATGCGTAGATCCCGAGGGTCAGGATCACGATCGGGATCTCCTGGCCGAGGGTGTACGAGCCGTCGCGGCCGATGAGAGCCGGGAGGGCGAACGCGAGCGCGACGAGCACCACGAGCATCGCCAGGTAGGCCGAGGTTCCCGTGCGGTTGTGCGCCATGCCGCGGTGGCGGAGACCGCCGAGCAGCAGTGCGAGACCGATCACGAGGTTCAGGATGATCATCGCGACGGCCATCACCGAATCCCGGGCGATGGTGGCATGGTCGCCCGGTCCGAGCATGACGGCCGAGATGAGGATCACCTCGATCAGCACGATCGACAGGGTGAGTACGAGCGATCCGTAGGGGTCGCCCAAACGGTGGGCGAGGGCTTCGGCCTGCTTCACCACGCCGAACGCGCACACCAGGATCACACCGATGATCACCCCGAGGGCGACGATCAGCAGGGGGACTGCGACAGGGGCCGCGAGCAGGGGGTGCGCCAGCAGCACCAGGATGTAGGCGCCCCAGCCCAGGGCGATTCGGGTGATATCGGGTCGTCCGACGAACTGCTTCACAGCGGTGGGGATCATCATCCGGTTCCTTCGCGGGGCCGTCCCCGGGTGATGACGCGATCCGGGTCGTCCCGGCCGCAGCGTGCACCGTGCACACCCAGTATTCTACCGGCTGTGTCCGACGGATTCCTGGGCAGTACTCGTCAAGGAGAAGGGGAGCGCATCGCGCTCCGGAGAGGAGAAGCGGATGCTGGCGGTCGTCGTGCACATCGCGGTCGCCGCGATCGCGGGGTGGCTGGCCGTCGAGGCCGCGCACTACGCCCGGAAGCATCCGAATCGTGATCGTCGCGATCCGCGCCGCCTCCGACTGATGAAGATCCTGCCGATCGGCGGGTGGACCCTGCTCCTGCTCAGCATCCCCATGATCCTGCTCTCGGACGGTTCGCGCGACGATGATCGCACCGCCATGGCGATCGCCTCGTTCGCGATCCTCGGCGGCGGCATCCTGTTCCTCGTCATGTACCGCAACTGGTACGTCGCGTTCGGCGACGAGGAGGTGACCTTCCGCACGCTCGCGGGTGTCACGCGCAGCTTCCGCTACTCCGATATCGCCGACTACTCGGTACGGCGCTCGGATCAGGGGCCGATGCTCACGGTGCGCACCGCCCTCGGAGTGCGGCTGAGCCTCAACATCCGGATGTACGACGCCTCGCCGTTGCTCGCACAGCTGCAGTTCCACCAGGCGACGGGGCGTTGGGCGATCCGCGGAGAGCTACGCCGCTGACTGGTCCTCGTCGTCCTCGTCGTCGCTGCGCAGATGCGCGATGTGGGCCGCGTGCCGCTGCAGATGGTTCGGCGAGCGGCGCACGAACAGCCAGGCGACGACGAGCAGCGCGAACCAGATCGGCGTCACGAGCAGAGCCGTGAGGGTATCGGGCTGGGTGGTCAGCGCCCACAGGATGAAGACGAAGAACGCCAGCACGACGGAGACCATGAACACTCCGCCCGGCATCCGGAAGGCGGAGGTCGCGGCCTTCTCCGGGCGCCGGCGGCGGTAGACCACATAGCTGAGCAGGAAGATCGTCCACACGAACATGAAGCACACGGCGGAGACCGTCGTCACCATGTCGAAGGCGGTGCCGATGTCCTTGCCCGCGTAGAGCAGTACGACGCCCGAGAGCAGGAGGATGCAGGAGAGGAACAGCGCGTTCTGGGGCACGCGGCGCTTCGACAGGCGACCGAACAGCTTCGGCGCGTCACCGTCGTGCGCGAGCCCGAAGACCATGCGCGAGGTGGAATAGATGCCCGAGTTGGCGCTCGACATCGCCGAGGTCAGCACCACCAGGTTCACGACGGTCGCGGCGATGCCGAGGCCGGCCAGGGCGAACATCGCGATGAAGGGGCTCTCCCCGGCGACGTACTCGGTCCAGGGGGTCACCGCCATCAGCACGATCAGCGCGCCGACGTAGAAGAGCAGGATGCGGATCGGGATGGCGTTGATCGCCTTGGGGAGGTTCCGCTTCGGGTCCTTCGTCTCGGCGGCGGCGGTGCCGACCAGCTCGATCCCGACGAACGCGAAGACCGCGATCTGGAAACCGGCCACGAACCCCATGAACCCGTGCGGGAAAATGCCGCCGTGGCTCCAGAGGTTCGCGAACGACGCGGTACCGGCGTCGTGCTCGAAGCCGGTGAAGATCATCACGAGACCGGTGACGATGAGAGCGACGATCGCCACGATCTTGATCAGCGCGAACCAGAACTCCATCTCACCGAACGCGGCGACCGTGGGGAGGTTGAGCGCGAGCAGGATGACGACCACGGCGACACCGGGGATCCACAGCGGGATGCCGGGGATGAGGGTGTTCGTGTACCCGGCGATCGCGATGACATCGGCGACGCCCGTCACCACCCAGCAGAACCAGTACGTCCAGCCCGTGAAGAACCCGGCCCACGGGCCCAACAGGTCGCTGGCGAAGTCGCTGAACGACTTGTACTTGAGGTTCGACAGCAGCAGCTCGCCCATCGCGCGCATCACGAAGAAGAGCATGAACCCGATGATCATGTAGACGAAGATCACCGAGGGGCCGGCCACCGAGATCGTCTTGCCGCTGCCCATGAAGAGCCCGGTCCCGATCGCACCGCCGATCGCCAGGAGCTGGATGTGGCGGTTGCTCAGCGCTCGCCGGAGGTGCTGTTCTTCGTCGGTACTCTGCACGGTCACCCGATGCAGAGTAGCCGACGAGAACGGGTCACTCCGAAGCGACACCCCTGCGGCGCAGCGCCAGCGCACCGAGCGCGAGGAGCGCGAGTGCGACGAGCGCGACCGGCCCCGCGGGGAAGTCCGACCCCGTCGTGGCGAGGGCGTCACCGGCATCCGATCCTGCGCCGGATCCCGCTCCGGCACCGCTGTCGCCGCCGTCCGTGCCGTCACCGCTGCCGCCGTCACCGCCACCGCCGTCGGCGACCGGGGCGAGCACCGTGACCGCGAGTTCGGCGACGCCCGAGGCCGCCGTGGCGGTCAGGGTGTGCGCACCCGGAGCGACGGATGCCGGGGGAACGACGACCGCGCGTGCCGTGCCGTCGGCTCCCGCGGTGAGGGTCGCGAGGCGCACCGGGTCGGAGTTCAGCACGAGCTCGATCTGCTCGCCCTCCGCGAAGCCCGAGACGGTGATCTCGGAGGGCGAGCCGATTCGAAGGGTGCCGCCCGTGACCGCGATCCGCTTCTCGGTGAACGCCGTGCCGAACGACAGTTCGACGGTCTGCGAGGGGAAGAGCTTGAACTCGACGGGGGAGAGGTCCTGCGCCTCGGTGCCGTCGCCGTAGATGTCGACCGTTCCCGAATCGAGCAGCAGGCGCACGGAGGTTCCGTCGGCGAGGTCGCGCACGCCCGCGATGCCCTCGTAGGAGCCGGGCCAGTTCGCGAGTCCGAGGGGGCCGGATGCCGCGACCGGGGCGTCGTCCAGCGAGCCGGACCACCCGAAGAGGGCGAAGCGACCGGTGTCGTCGGCGCTGCCGGCGACGATCAGGTAGTCACCGGACTCGGCGCGGGCCATGTCGCGGATCGCTCGCCCGCCGAGGTCGAGGAGGATCGGGTCGCCGACGACGGCATCCGCCCCGGCGACGACGTCGGCGATGTCGGCGACGGGCACGATGAGAGCATCCGCGTCGTCGCCGACCTCGGGCGAGCGGAAGCCGAGCCACAGCGTCGTGCCGTCCGGCGCGATCGCCGCTCCCTCGATGTTGAGCGAGTCGGGACCCTCGGCCGAGACCCCCGGCTGGGTGGCCGCGAGGAACCCGAAGCGGTCGGCGCCCAGACCGTGCTGGTCCTCGTGGTCCCAGGCGACGAGCGCGTCGCGCAGCACGTTGCGGTAGCCGACGAAAGTGAGCGTCGCGTCCGCGCCGGATCCGGAGATCCGCGTCTGGAGAACGATGTCGCGGTCGAGTCGCACGTTGCCGCTGCGGGTGTTGCCGGTCGATCCGATCCAGAAGACCTGGTCGCCGGCCTGGGCGACGGCCTCGAAGTCGTGGGCTTCACCTGCGCGTTCGAACTCGATGCGATCGCTGAAGTCGAACGCCGCGACGGCTTCTCCGCCCTCTTCCGAGAAGAGACGGATCGCGTTCGAGTCGTCGTCGGCCGCGAAGAAGTATCCGTCCCCGGCGTCGATCGCGGCGGAGGCATCCGACATGCCGAAGTGCCCGCGAGCGCCGCCATCGGCGAAGGCCGGGGCGACGCGGTAGGGGAGCTGCGAGATCGCGGTGCGTCCGTCATCGGTGCGCAGATGCACGGTGAGCACGGCGGTGCCGGTGGTCGCGGGTGTCGCCGCGAGCCGGAAAGATCCGTCGTCGGCGACGTCGAGGCGGATCGCCTCGTCGGGCACGACCGCGGGGTTGCTGCTGGTCACGGTCGCCGTGACGGCCTCACCGGCGGCATCGGCGATCACACCGGTGGCCGCGGGGTTGGTGTCCTGCCCGAGCACGGCGGCGAGGGCGCTGCCGGCACCGCCGGGAACGCGCACGTCCCACGACAGGGTCGGCTTCGCGAGGATGGGGCCGACCGCATCCGTGCCCGGCTCGAACCCGGGCGCGAAGGCGACACCGCGGAACGCGGTCTGGGGCGCCGCCGTCGCGAGCACATCGGTCTGCGCGGTGAACGCGGAGTCGTCACCGGAATCGACGATCCGCACGATCTCGTTGCCCTGGTTGAGCCCGCGCACGGCGTACAGCACCGAATCGTCGCCGGCCGGGCGTGCCTCGAGGCCCCAGAAGTCGCCCGGCAGGGTGTCGACCCAGGTCCAGGTGGCACCGGTCCGGCGGTACTTCGCGATGCCCTCGTTCGCCCCCTCCGTGTAGCCGACGTACAGGTGTTCGCCGGCGAAGGCGAAGTCGTGCGCGACGGAGGCCCCGGCCGGGGCCGCGGCCACGAGCGTGAGCGGTGCTCCCGCGGCGGTGGGGATGCCGGTGCCGACCGTGTTCAGCCCCGAGAACCCGCTGCGGTCGCTCGTGAGGTAGAGCTGGCCGTCGTGGATGTCGACCACGCGGCCGTTGTTGAGGTTGCTGCTGCCGGAGACGACGGCGGTGGGGGTGATCCCACCGGCTTCGACCGTGAGGACGCCGCCGGCGGGAGCCGTGGAGTCGCCGCCGTGCCCGCCCGCCCAGTAGCGTGTGCCGTCGACCGTGGCGGTGCCCCGGATGTGACGCAGCGAGAACCCTCCGGCGAGCGTCGTGGCGGTGTCGACGTCGCCCTCCGATCCGATCCGGGCGATCACGCGCAGCGTGTCGGGGGCGGCCGTGTCGTTGAGCGAGCCCGATCCCGGGGCCGCGTCGTATCCGCCGAGCGTCACGTAGCGGTGATCGGCGGACTGCTGCAGTGCCCCCTGCTGGTCGCGGTTCGCCCCGAGGGTGAACGCGTGCTGATCGCCGGCATCCGTCGTCGGCAGCGCGATCGTGTCGCCGAGCTCGCCCTGTCCGTCGAGGAGCTGGATCGCGACCGGAACCGCGTCGTTGCCGGTGGTCGCGCCGTCGCCGACGACCGAGACGGCGAGCTGGTCGGCGGGGGCATCGGCGGCGACGGCCGCCTGCGGGGCGACGATCGCCGCGCTCGCCGCGACGAGCGCGGCGAGGCCGAAGGAGAGGGAGCGGGGGATGGGCACGGCGAGTACCTCCGGTCGGGGGTCGGGTCGATCCGACACAAACGGAAGCGGACGAACGGATGCCGACGCAGGGGTGAACGGCAGGCGAACAGCGCACCGGGAACATGACGGATGTCATCCGCACCGCGTGACATCGACCTCCGGTGCGGGCCGTGCTCGCGGCGCTTCACTGGGAGCATGAGCCAGCCCCTCGTCGCCCCCGCCGATCGCCCTCCCGCAGACTCCGCGCCCGCCGTCGATCTCACCGGCATCGTCCGACGCTTCGGGCACGGCGCGAATCGGATCGTCGCGGTCGATCATGTCGACCTCCGCATCGAGCGCGGCGAGGTGGTCGCTCTGCTCGGCCCGAACGGCGCGGGCAAGACCACCACGATCGACGTGCTCCTCGGACTCTCCGAACCCGACGAGGGCACGGCGCGCGTGCTCGGTACGCATCCGCACCGCGCGGTCACGGCGGGGCGCCTCGCGGCGGTGCTGCAGACCGGCGGACTGCTCTCCGACCTGACCGTGCGCGAGACGATCTCGGTGGTCGCCGGGCTGCACGGCGCTTCCGGTCGCATCGCCGAGGTCATCGATCGCGCCGACCTCACCGCGATCGCGCGTCGCCGCGTCGGCAAATGCTCGGGTGGCGAGAAGCAGCGCGTGAAGTTCGCGCTCGCGCTGCTGCCGGACCCGGACGTGCTGGTGCTCGACGAGCCGACCGCGGGGATGGACGTCACCGCCCGTCGCCGCTTCTGGGAGGCGATGCGGGCGGATGCCGACGCCGGCCGCACGATCGTGTTCGCCACCCACTACCTCGAAGAGGCCGAGCAGTTCGCGCGGCGCACGATCGTCATGAACCACGGCCGTGTGGTCGCCGATGGCGCCACCGCCCGCCTGCGCGCGTCACTGGGTGGCCGCATCGTCTCGGCGGCGATCCCCGGCGGGATCGCTGCGCT
The DNA here is from genome assembly GCF_023101185.1 of Microbacterium galbinum. GTDB lineage: Bacteria > Actinomycetota > Actinomycetes > Actinomycetales > Microbacteriaceae > Microbacterium > Microbacterium galbinum. Next base: position 383,175 of record NZ_CP078077.1, on the reverse strand, counting down.
CGCCGCGGAACTCCGCGCCGACGCCTCCGTCGCCGAGGTGTCGACCGACGCCGATCGGCTCACGGTGCGCACCGAGGCATCCGATCTGCTCGCCGGACGGCTGCTGTCGCTCGGTGCCTGCGATCTCGAGATCACCGCTCCCACCCTCGAATCCGCCTTCACCTCGCTCACGGAGGACCCGTCATGACCACGCTCGTCGCCCCCGCGCTCTACCGCACCGAACTCGTGCGGCAGATCCGCAACCCGTACACGCTCGCCTTCACCCTGGCGATGCCGGTGGCCATGTATCTGCTCTTCGGCGCGAGCATGTCGTACGCCTCGCAGAGCGTGGGCCAGGCGAACGTCTCGTTCTACGTGATGGTGTCGATGGGGGCGTACGGCACGGCCACCGCGATGAGCTCGCTGTGCTCGCTCGCCGCCTCCGAGGTCGGACAGGGGTGGGGGCGTCAGCTCGCGCTCACCCCGCTCTCGACCGCGGGATACGCGGTGACCAAGGTGCTCGCCGCGGTGTCGTTCTCGGCGCTCGCCGTGCTCTTCGTCTATGCGGCCGGTCTCGCGACGGGTGCCGAGGCATCCGACACCTGGCGCTGGTTCGCCGCCGCCGGAACCACCCTGGGGCTCGGGCTGATCTACGGCCTGTTCGGACTCGGGGTCGGCCTCGCCTTCAACTCCGACTCGGCGGCCGCTCTCGCCTCGATCTCGATCACCTTCTTCGGCTTCTTCGGCAACGTCTTCATCCCGCTCGACGGCGTGATGCTCGACATCGCGAAGTGGACCCCGATGTACGGCTACGTCGCGCTCGTGCGCTGGCCGGCCACCGACGGCACCCTCGTGGCGGGCGGGGCCGACCCGCTCTGGGCCGTGCTGCTGAACGTCGTCGTCTGGGCCGTGCTGTTCGCCGCGCTCGTGCGTCTCGGCGTGATGCGCTCGCGCAGCCGTCGTTAGGCTGGGCCGATGACCACCGAGGCTGCCGCGACCCCGGCGCACACCGGCCCCTGGGAGCGCTGGGGATGGTTGATGGCCGTCGTCTGGATGGTCTTCCTCGTCTACCCGGTGCTGGCGCTGCTCGCCTCGGATGCCGCGACCGGATGGGTCGTGCTCGGATGGGCGGGACTCGTGGCATTCGCCACCGTGTACGTGGTCGGATTCGTCATCGGGATGCGCTCGTCGTGGGGACGACCGCGCCCGATCGTGCGCACGCTGTTCTGGGTGCAGATCGCGTGCGCGCTCGCGACGATCCCGGCGATCGAGACGAACGCCCTCAGTTTCCTCCCGTACCTCATGTCGTACGCCAGCTACGGACTGCGGGGTGCCTGGCACTGGGTGACGACCCTCGCGGGGATCGCGATCGCGGCGGGCACGATCGTCGCGACGGGGAGGTTCGGCGACCACTTCCAGATCCTCGTCATCGTGCTGCTCATCGCGGTGGTGAACACCGTGAACACCTGGCTGATCGGGCGCTCGGTCGATGCCGACAAGGTGCGGATGGACCTCGCCACCAGCGAGGAGCGCACCTCGATCGCGCGCGACGTGCACGACCTGCTCGGGCACACCCTCACAGCCGTGAAGCTCAAGGCCGAGCTCGCCGAACGCCTCGTCGACCACGACCCCGTGCGCGCCAAGGCCGAACTCGCGCAGATCGTGCACCTCACGGGCGAGGCGATCGCCGGCGTGCGCAGCACCGTCACCGGCATCCGCAGCGTCGCCCTGGCGGAGCAGGTCGACGCGAGCACGGTCGCGCTCGAATCGGCGGGGCTGCACGTCGACGTCGAGGGAGACGCGGCGGCGCTGTCGCCCGCGCAGGCCCTGCCCGCCGGGTGGATCGTGCGGGAGTCGACCACGAACATCCTGCGCCACGCGAAGGCGCGGCGGGTGCGGATCACGATGGCCCCCGGTGTGGTGGCGATCGAGGACGACGGCCGCGGCGCACGGGGGCCCGCGGGCAACGGTCTGCGCGGGATGGCCGAACGCGCCGCGGCGGCGGGGGCCGTGCTCGCCGTGGAGGATGCCCCGACCGGCGGGACGAGAGTGAGCGTGACCTGGTGACCGATCCGATCCGGCTGCTGCTCGTCGACGATCAGGCCCTCGTGCGGGGCGCGATGGGCGCCCTCCTCGAGCTCGAGGACGATCTGACGGTCGTCGCGGAAGCCGCCGACGGTGCCGAAGCGGCGGACCGAGCGGCGCAGGCGCGGCCCGACGTGTGCCTGATGGACATCCAGATGCCCGGTGTCGACGGGGTGGCCGCGACGCGCGCCGTGCGCGAGGTGAGCCCGTCGACGCGTGTGCTGATCGTGACGACCTTCGCGCGTCCCGGGTATCTGCGCCGGGCTCTGGATGCGGGGGCGAGCGGCTTCATCGCCAAGGACACTCCGGCCGCGCAACTCGCGCACGCGGTCCGGCGGGTGCATCAGGGGCTCCGCGTCGTGGATCCCGCGCTCGCCGAGGCCTCGCTGTTCGAGGGCGCCAACCCGCTGAGCGAGCGCGAGCAGCAGGTGTTGCGGCTGTCGGCGGACGGGCGCGCGATCGCGCAGATCGCCGCCGAGGTGTTCCTGTCGGCCGGGACGGTGCGCAACCACCTGTCGTCGGCCATCGGCAAGACGGCGACCGAGAACCGTGCGCAGGCGGCCCGCATCGCCCGCGACAAGGGGTGGATCTAGGACCCGGCTGGATCTAGGACCCGGCTGGATCTGGAACCGGCGGGATCTCGGGGGCGGGTCTCGCGAACAGCTCGGGATCCACGGGCCGCTGCGCTCGGGGCAGTTTCTCGACGACCAGCAGGTACGACTCGGTGACCAGCTCGGTCACGAGTCCCGGCTCGAGCGACGGGCCCGGGCGCAGCGAGATCCAGTGCTTCTTGTTCATGTGGTACCCCGGCAGGATGTCGGCGAACGTCTCGCGCAGGGCGACCGCGTCGTCGGGATGCGACTTGACGGTCACCCGACCCGTGCCGTCGAGGGGCAGGAGCAGGAAGACGCGTCCGCGCACCTTGTAGACGTCCCACTCGGGGCCGAACGGGTTGGTCAGCTCGGCGCCGGCGAGCTCTTCGGCGCGTTCGGCCGCCGTGGTGGTGAGGGCATCGGCATCCATCGTCAGAACAGCCGATCCGTTCCCTTGTCGTCGGATCGCGCGGCGACGGCGACGCGATCGTCGAGGGATGCCGCCGCCAGCAGCGCCTCGTCGATGAGCTCGCGATCGCCCTGCGCGGTGAGCCACTCGTGGGCGAACGCGGTCGGGATGAGGACCGGCATGCGGTCGTGCACGTCGGCGAGATGGGCGGGCGCGGGGCGCATCACGATCGAGTAGCAGGTGAACCATTCGCCATCGGCGGTGCGGCCGCGCTGCGTGACGGCCGCCATACCGAACAGGGTGCCCTCGCCCATGCCGAACTCGTGCCACACGCGCTCGGGCTTCTTCATCTCGAACCAGCCGGTCGCCGGCACCAGCGCGCGGGTCTTGAGCGAGCCGGGGCGCTCCTGCAGGCGCTCGGAGCGGGTGTTGATCGAGGGGAACTTCGCGGGTTCGCCGTTCACGAGGAACCCCCACCACGCGGGCTCGAGCGTGGTCTGACCGTCGGCGTCGACGACCACGGGATTGAGGTTGCGGAGGTTCTTGCCGGTCGGGCGCAGGGTCTCACCCGCGTTCTGCTGCGCCCACTGGCGCAGGCCGTCGAGCACGTCGGCGTCGGCCTCGGCCAGCAGCTCGGCGTCGGTGAATCGGGGATCCAGTCCATAGCTCGCGCACATGCCCACAGGCTAGCCCGGGCCACCGACATCCGTCAGGGCGCGGGAGGGGGATCCGGTACCGTGAAACGAGTGACTCCGACCCGATCGCTCCCCGCGCCGCTCGCGATCGGCGGCGCCGTGACGATCGGCGTCATGACCGCGATCCAGGCGCGCATCAACGGCGTCCTCGGCATCCGTCTGGGCGATGGGATCGTCGCCGGTCTCGTCTCCTTCGCCGTCGGTACGGCCGTCCTCGCCGTCATCGTCGCCTCCCTCCCGTCCGGCCGCGCCGGTATGGTCCGGCTCGTCCGCGGAGTACGAGCCAGGACCATCCCGCCGTGGATGCTCCTCGGCGGCGCCTGCGGCGCGCTCACCGTCTCGACGCAGGGGCTCACCGCCGCCGTGCTCGGGGTCTCGCTGTTCACCGTGGGAGTGGTCGCGGGGCAGACCCTGCACGGACTCGTGCTCGACCGGATCGGTTTCGGACCCGCGGGCGTGGTGGCCGTGACGATGGGTCGTGTCGCCGGTGCCGCGCTCGCGCTGGTGGCCGTCGGCGTCTCGCTGGGTGGAGACGTGCTGCGCACCGCCCCGCTGTGGATGCTCGTGCTCCCGTTCGCCGCCGGCGTGGGCATCGCGTGGCAGCAGGCCGTGAACGGACGCCTGGCGCAGCGGGTGTCGTCGCCCATGGTGGCGACCATGACGAGCTTCATCGCCGGCACGGTCGTGCTCGCCGTCGCCGCCGCGATCAGCGTCGTCTCGCAGGGTGCCCCGCACGGACTGCCCGCCGAACCGTGGCTGTACACGGGCGGTTTCCTCGGCGTCGTCTACATCTTCCTCGGGGCGTTCCTCGTCGCGCACACCGGCGTGCTGCTGCTCGGACTGGGATCGGTGCTGGGGCAGCTCGTCGCCGCGGTCGCGATCGACCTGATCTGGCCCACCGAGGCGGGGCCCGCGACCTGGCAGATCGTCACGATGGTGGTGATCGCCGCGGCATCCGTGCTCGTGGCGGTCGTGCGCCGACGGCGCTGACTACTTGTTCTTCTTCTTCTTCTCGGACTTCTCGCCCTTCGTCGCCCCGTCCGGCGGCATCCGCGTGAGCAGCGCGTCGGCGTCGACGGGCGTGCGCCGCCCCGGGGACTTCGCCGGCTTGCCGCCGACGTAGAGCCACCCCAGCAGCACCTCGTTCTTCGCCAGTCCGTGCGCTCGCGCGACCGCCTTCGACCGCGTGTATCCGCCGGTGCGCCAGAACACGCCCCACCCGGCTTCGTCGAGCAGCAGGCTCAGCGTGTGCGCGACACCGGAGGCGACCGCCTCCTGCTCCCACACCGGCACCTTGTGGTTCGTGCGATAGCTGCCGACCACCGCGATCAGCAGCGACGCGCGCAGCGGCTTGGTCGACGGCTTCTTCTCGCCCTCGGCCTTCGCGATCGCGGCGCCCAGGGCGAGCCGGTCGTCACCGCGCAGCTCGATCAGTCGCCACGGCCGCAGCGACGAATGGTCGGCCACGCGCCCGGCGGCGGCGATCAGCGGAAGGAGCTCCTCGCGGGACGGCGCCTCCTCGGTGACCTTCGACCAGGACTGCCGCGAGCGGACGGCGTCGAGCGCGCTCACGCCTCGGGGGCCTCGGGAGTGAAGTTCATCGCCAGCGAGTTCATGCAGTAGCGGTCGCCGGTCGGGGTGCCGAAGCCGTCGGGGAAGACATGGCCCAGGTGCGACCCGCACGTCGCGCACCGCACTTCGGTGCGGACCATGCCGAGCGAGGTGTCCTCGATCAGCTCGACGGCCTCGGGGCGGATCGACTCGTAGAAGCTCGGCCAGCCGCAGCCGGAGTCGAACTTCGTGCCGCTCTGGAAGAGCTCGGCGCCGCATGCGCCGCAGGTGTAGAGGCCGGCGCGTCCCTCGTCGAGCAGCTCGCCGGTCCAGGCGCGCTCGGTCGCCGCCTGGCGCAGCACGGCGTACTGGTCGTCGCCGAGCTCCTTGCGCCACTCGTCTTCGGTCTTTTCCACGCTGTACGACATGAGTCCTCCTGGGGTCCTCTCCATTCTCCCCTGTCACGGGGCGCCGGGCTGCGTGCATCCACAATGGAGGGATGACGGATGCTGTTCGCGAGCGCTACGCGCGCTTCGCCGAGAAGGAGGCGCCCGGTCGCAGCGCGCTGTACGCGGAGTGGGCGGCGGGCGTCGCCGGCGACGGCCCGGTGCAGGACGTGCTCGCGCGCATCCCCGAGAACCGGCGTCAGCCGCCGCTGGTCTTCGCGGTGACCCGGCTTCTCGGAGCAGCGCTCGAGGGATATTCGGTGTGGCGGGACTTCGTGCTCCGGAACGCGGATGCCGTCGTCGCCGAGTGCTCCGCGCGCTCGCTGCAGACCAACGAGCCGCTCCGGCTCGCGGCGCTCCTCCCGGTGCTGTCGGAGATCGACGGACCGATCGCGCTGCTGGAGATCGGGGCATCCGCGGGCCTCTGCCTCTACCCGGATCGTTACTCGTACCGCTTCACCGGCTCCGATGGCGAGCTGCGGGTGGCGCTCGATCCGCTCGACGGGGTCTCCCCGGTCGTGCTCGCCAGTCGGGTCGACGGGGAGCTTCCGGAGCTGCGGCTCCCCGAGATCGTGTGGCGCGCCGGGATCGATCTCGCACCGCTCGATGCCCGCGATACCGACGATCGTCGGTGGTTGCAGGGGCTCGTGTGGCCGGGGGAGACCGGCCGCGAGCAGCGGATCGCGGCGGCGCTCGACATCGCGGCATCCGATCCGCCGATGCTCGTAGCCGGCGACGCGCTCGAACGCCTCGATGCTCTCGTCACCCGGGCGCCGGTCGGGGCGACGCTCGTGATCACCACCCCCGGCGTGCTCGTGCACATCCCGCGCGCCGCCCGGTCGGCTCTGGTCGCCCGCATCCGTGAGCTCCCGGCGCGGTGGGTCACGATCGACCCGCCCGGGCTGCTGGACGTCTGGGAGCCGCCGATCGACGTGGAGGAGTGGCCCGGATTCGCGGTCGCACTCGACGGGCGGGTGCGTGCGGCGGCCGACCCGCTCGGCGCGTGGTGGGAGTGGCGCGCGGCCGAGCGGCCGCACCCGTCCTAACCTGGGCACATGATCGGTGACCTCACGGAGCGCGACCGCGCGATCCTCGCGCTGGAGACGGTCTGGCCCCGGCACAGCGGGGCCAAGGAGGAGGCGATCCGGGCGCAGCTGGGCATGAGTGCCGCGCGCTACTACCAGCTCCTCGGCCGGCTGATCGAGTCGGATGCCGCCCTCGAGTTCGATCCGATGCTGATCCGTCGGCTGCGGCGTCTGCGCGACGCGCGCGTCGTGCGCCGTTCGGCACGGACGCCCGGTTTCGTGGGCTGACCGCGCTCTCGGATAGCATCGTGGGGTGTCCAAGCCCACCCGTGATCGTTTCGACGACGTCCCCCGCTCATCCGGCCGCGTCGGGGCGCACCGCGCCGAAGCGCCGGGGATGAACGGATGGGTGGTGCTGCTGTGGTCGTTCGTCGCGGCGCTCGTGCTCATCATCGTGGGCATCTTCGGCTCGCTGGTCGTGATGGGGCGGATCGACCTCTTCCCCGAAGCGGTACCGACCGCCGAGCCGACCCCGGTCGAGACGGGTGTGGTCGACACGACGTTCGAGGTGACGATCCTCAACGCGACGCCCGATGAGGGTCTCGACGAGCAGATGCGAGACACCCTGCTCAACGCCGGGTTCGCCACCGTGTACGCGAGCGACAGCGGCAGCCAGGACTTCGAGACCACCACGGTCTATTACGTCGACGAGGCCGATCGTCCGGCCGCACTCGGCGTCGCCGATCTCATCGGGGGAGCGGCGGTCGAGCAGAGCGACTTCTACGCCGACCTCAACGACGGCGAGGCGAAGCAGCTCACGATCGTCGTCGGCCTCGATCGCTCCGCCACGGCGCCCGAGACTTCGGCCGAGACGCCCGCTCCCTGAGACGCGTCGGGCACCCTCCGCCCGCGGCTTGCACTCGCAGGGGTCGAGTGCCAGAATGGCGTTAGCACTCTCTCACTCTGAGTGCTAAACCCAACGTCTACGTCCAGGAGGGACGAAAAAACTCATGGCAAAGATCATTGCTTTCGATGAGGAGGCCCGCCGCGGCCTCGAGCGCGGCCTCAACATCCTCGCCGACGCGGTCAAGGTGACCCTCGGCCCGCGCGGTCGCAACGTCGTGCTCGAGAAGAAGTGGGGCGCCCCCACGATCACGAACGACGGTGTGTCCATCGCCAAGGAGATCGAGCTGGACGACCCGTACGAGAAGATCGGCGCGGAGCTCGTCAAGGAGGTCGCCAAGAAGACCGACGACGTCGCCGGTGACGGAACCACCACCGCCACGGTCCTCGCACAGGCCCTGGTCCGCGAGGGACTGCGCAACGTCGCAGCCGGCGCCGACCCGATCTCGCTCAAGCGCGGCATCGAGAAGGCCGTCGCCGCGATCACCGAGGAGCTGCTTTCCAGCGCCAAGGAGATCGAGTCGAAGGAGCAGATCGCCGCCACGGCATCCATCTCCGCCGCAGACCCCGCGATCGGCGAGCTCATCGCCGAGGCGATCGACAAGGTCGGCAAGGAGGGTGTGGTCACCGTCGAGGAGTCGCAGACCTTCGGCACCGAGCTCGAGCTCACCGAGGGCATGCGCTTCGACAAGGGCTACCTGAACCCGTACTTCGTCACGGACCCCGACCGTCAGGAAGCCGTCTTCGAGGACCCCTACATCCTGATCGCGAACCAGAAGGTCTCCAACATCAAGGACCTCCTGCCGATCGTCGACAAGGTGATCCAGGACGGCAAGGAGCTCGTCATCATCGCCGAGGACGTCGAGGGCGAGGCTCTCGCGACTCTCGTGCTCAACAAGCTCAAGGGCATCTTCAAGTCGGTCGCCGTCAAGGCTCCCGGCTTCGGCGACCGTCGCAAGGCGCAGCTGCAGGACATCGCGATCCTCACCGGTGGTCAGGTCATCACCGAAGAGGTCGGCCTGAAGCTCGAGAACGCCACGCTCGACCTGCTGGGTCGTGCCCGCAAGGTCATCGTCACCAAGGACGAGACCACGATCGTCGAGGGTGCCGGTGAGGCCGAGCAGATCGAGGGTCGCGTGACCCAGATCCGTCGCGAGATCGAGAACACCGACAGCGACTACGACCGCGAGAAGCTGCAGGAGCGCCTGGCGAAGCTCGCCGGTGGCGTCGCCGTCATCAAGGCGGGCGCGGCCACCGAGGTCGAGCTCAAGGAGCGCAAGCACCGCATCGAGGACGCCGTCCGCAACGCGAAGGCAGCCGTCGAGGAGGGCATCGTCCCCGGTGGTGGCGTCGCGCTGATCCAGTCGGGCACGAAGGCGCTCAACGGTCTGTCGCTCACGGGTGACGAGGCGACCGGTGCGAACATCGTCCGCGTGGCGATCGAGGCTCCGCTCAAGCAGATCGCACTCAACGCCGGCCTCGAGCCGGGCGTCGTGGCGAACAAGGTCTCCGAGCTCCCCGCGGGCCAGGGCCTCAACGCCGCCACCGGCGAGTACGTCGACATGTTCGGCGCCGGCATCATCGACCCGGCGAAGGTGACGCGCTCCGCGCTGCAGAACGCCGCGTCGATCGCCGCGCTGTTCCTCACCACCGAGGCCGTCGTGGCCGACAAGCCCGAGAAGGCGTCCGCTCCGGTCGGCGACCCGTCGGGTGGCATGGACTTCTGATCCATCGCGCATGACAGAACGCCCCCGGCTTCGGCCGGGGGCGTTCTGCGTTCCTGTGGACGGCGGGGAGGAACCACCGTCCACAGGAGGTCGGTGTCGGCCGGCGAGCATCGGCCGACGGGCATCAGCGGAACAGGCTCGCGGAGTACTGGTCGGCGTCGCTGTACTGCATCGCGGCCGAACCGAGTGAGGTGCCGATCGAGTCGAGCACCTGCTCGACCTGCAGGGCCGCCGTGCGCCACTGCTCCGCACATCCCTGGAACGCGGTCGAGGCGCTGCCGACCCATGACGACTGCAGCTGCGTGAGCTGCGCCATGAGGGTGGTCGATTCGGACTGCAGGCGCTCCATGGTGGCGCGGGCCGCGCTGTTCGCTGCCTGGACTGCCTCGGTGTCGACGGTGAAGACGGACATCTGGATTCTCCTTCGTGATGGGAGTTCCGAGATTAGGCCGAGCATCCGCCCGTCCGTCCCCGCGATTCGCGTGCTCGACGGCGTCGCGGAAGAACCTGTGCGATCGCCCGTCCGTGCAGGACGAGTGCCGGGCGCGACGTGGCGTGTGCCGGGCGCGGCCGTGTCAGAGGTCGAGCGGCTCGAGCGGCTGCGTGTCCTCGAGCAGGTGCGCGGGCGTCGCGCGCGACGGTGCCAGGGGCAGGGTCACCGTGAAGGTGGCGCCGCCACCGGGGGTCTCCGAGACGGCGACGCTGCCGTGCAGCGCCTTCATGATCGACGCGACGATCGCGAGGCCGAGGCCCGACCCGCCGGTCTCCCGTGCGCGAGACGTGTCGGCGCGCCAGAAGCGCTCGAAGATCTGCTCGCGGATCTGCGGAGGGATGCCCTCTCCGTGGTCGACGATCGCGATGCTCGCCGTGCCCTGCACGCGGTTCGCGTCGACGACGATCTCGATCGGACCGTCCTCGGGAGAGAACCGGCGCGCGTTGCCGAGCAGGTTGGTGACGACCTGGCGCACCTTGTTCTCCTCGCCGAGCACGATCGGGGGAGTCCGGACCGGGGTGTCGGGGGTCTCCGAGAAGTCGATCGCGGGGATCTGCTCGGTCGGCGTGGGTGTCGAACGCGGACGCCGTCGCAGACGCGAGAGGGCCGCGCGCGAGAGCCCGCGGGGCGGCGGCGGGGGTGCGGGAACCGAGGCGATGCGCACGCTCGTGGTGTCGCTCGTCTCGGCGGTGCGGTCGATGACCGTCACGGTGCGTCCCGGAGCGGCCGCGCGCAGGTCGAGGGCGGCGTCGCGGGCCACGGGGCGCAGGTCGAGAGCGGCGATCTCCGGCTCGCGCTCCTCGTCGAGACGGGCGAGAGCGAGAAGATCCTCGACGAGCACACCCATCCGGATCGCCTCCTTCTCGATGCGCTCCATGGCGCGGGCGGTGTCCTCGTCGCCCTGGATCGCACCCATCCGGTACAGCTCGGCGTAGCCGCGCACGCTCACCAGCGGCGTGCGCAGCTCGTGGCTCGCATCGCCGATGAACCTGCGCATGTGCCGCACCGTGCGCTCGCGCTGCGCGAGCGAGCGGTCGACGCGGTCGAGCATCGTGTTGATCGCGGTGTTGAGACGACCGACCTCGGTCGTCGGCTCCAGATCGGTGAGTCTCTGGCTGAAGTCACCCGCGGCGATCGACATGGCCGTCGCCTCGACCTGTCCCAGCCGGCGGAAGGTGAGGGTGACGAGCCCGCGGGTGGCGAGGGCGGCGATCAGGATCGTGATCAGGGCGATCGTGATGTAGATGCCGAAGTACTGCGAGATGATCCGGTCGGCCTCGTCGAGCGGCATCGCGACGAGCTGGATGCGCAGGGCACCGCCGTCGGCGGGGATGATCGCGACGGCGCTGCGGTAGACGCTGCCGTCCTTGCCGAGGAGGTCGGTCACCTCGTCCTCGTTCGCCGCGGCCTTCTGCGGGGAGTACGACGAGGGGAAGAGCGGGGCGGACTCCAGCGGCATCGCTCCGGACGACGCGAGCAGATCCCCGTCCGCGTTGTAGATCGCGACGGCGAAGTCGCGCGGGGTGTCGCGGGGCGTCAGCGTCTCGCCGTCGTCGGCGAGCACGAAGTACCGATCGGCGAGGTTGCTCGACACCAGGGCGGGCAGCTGTGCGTCGATGTTCAGCACGAGCGCGTTGCGCAGCACCGGGACGGTGCCGACGCCGGCGACGAGCAGCCCGAGCGCGAGGATCGCGACCGTGACGCCCGTGACCTTGGCGCGCAGACTGATCCGACGCCACCATGCGGTGACCGCATCCGGCTTGTGCGCCATGCGGTCCTCCCGGTGCGGCGTGGTTGTGGTCGAGCGGACTCGGGTCAGGCGGACTTGCCGACCTTGAGCATGTAGCCGAATCCGCGCTTGGTCTGGATGAGGGATTCCTCGGTGTGCGGATCGATCTTGCGGCGCAGGTACGAGATGTAGCTCTCGACGATGCCGGCGTCGCCGTTGAAGTCGTACTCCCACACATGGTCGAGGATCTGGGCCTTCGACAGCACGCGGTTCGGGTTGAGCATGAGGTAGCGCAGCAGCTTGAACTCGGTCGGGCTCAGCTCGATCGGCTCCTTGCCCACGTGCACGTCGTGCGTGTCCTGATCCATCGCGAGCTCACCGGCGCGGATGATCGACTCCTCGTCGGCCTGCATGGTCCGGCGCAGGATCGCCTGGGCGCGCGCGACGATCTCGTCGAGGCTGAACGGCTTCGTGACGTAGTCGTCACCCCCGGCGTTCAGCCCCTCGATCTTGTCGTCGGTGCCGTCCTTCGCCGTGAGGAAGAGGATCGGCGCGGTGAATCCGGCGCCGCGCAGTCGCTTGGTGACGCTGAACCCGTTCATGTCGGGCAGCATCACGTCGAGGATGATGAGGTCCGGCTCCTCCTCGAGCACGGCCGAGATGGTGGCGGCGCCGTTGGCGACCGTCTTCACCTGGAACCCCGCGAAGCTGAGGCCCGTGGAGAGCAGGTCACGGATGTTCGGCTCGTCGTCGACGACAAGGATGCGCGCAGCAGTCATGACCCCATTATGGTGACTCCGCCGATGCTCTGGCTGATTATCTGCCGGTGCGCCCCGTCGATCAGCGGTCAGCGAACGATGAGGCGAGGTCGTGCGCGTCGAGGATCGTGTAGCTGTAGCCCTGCTCGGCGAGGAAGCGCTGGCGGTTCTGCGCGTAGTCCTGGTCGATCGTGTCGCGGGCGATCAGGGTGTAGAAGCTGGCGGTGTGACCCGACTGCTTCGGGCGCAGCAGACGGCCGAGGCGCTGGGCCTCCTCCTGGCGCGATCCGAACGATCCCGACACCTGGATGGCGACGGATGCCTCGGGCAGATCGATCGAGAAGTTCGCGACCTTCGACACGACGAGCAGCTCGATCTCGCCCTCGCGGAACTGGCGGTACAGCTCCTCGCGCTCGTCGACCGGTGTCGCTCCGGTGATCTGCGGCGCATCGAGTGCCTGCGACAGCGTTTCGAGCTGGTCGAGGTACTGACCGATCACGAGGATCCGCTCGCCCGGATGCTTCGCGATCAGCTCGCGCACGGCGTCGATCTTGGCCGGCGCCGAGGCGGCGAGACGATAGCGCTCGTCGTCGGTGGCGGCCGCGTACTCGAGCCGGTCGTCCGGTGGCAGGTCGACGCGTACCTCGTAGCAGGCGGCGGGGGAGATGAAGCCCTGCGCCTCGATCTGCTTCCACGGTGCGTCGAAGCGCTTGGGGCCGATCAGGCTGAAGACATCGCCCTCGCGACCGTCCTCGCGCACGAGCGTGGCGGTCAGGCCGATGCGGCGGCGGGCCTGCAGGTCGGCGGTGAGCTTGAACACCGGCGCGGGAAGGAGGTGCACCTCGTCGTAGACGATCAGACCCCAGTCGAGCGCGTCGAGGAGCGCCAGGTGCGCGTACTCGCCCTTCCGCTTGGCCGTGAGGATCTGGTACGTCGCGATCGTGACCGGCTTGACCTCCTTGGACTGGCCGGAGTACTCGCCGATCTCCTCGGGGGTGAGGCTCGTGCGCTTGAGCAGTTCGTCGCGCCACTGGCGGGCCGACACCGTGTTCGTGACGAGGATGAGCGTGGTCGTCTTGGTGGCGGCCATGGCGCCGGCGCCGACGATCGTCTTCCCCGCGCCGCAGGGGAGCACCACGACCCCGGAGCCGTCCTTCGCGAAGGCGTCGACGGCATCCTGCTGGTAGGGGCGGATCTTCCACGAGCTCTCAGCGAGGTCGATCTCGTGCGGTGTGCCCGGCGTGTACCCGGCGAGGTCCTCGGCCGGCCAGCCGATCTTGAGGAGCTCCTGCTTGATCTGGCCGCGGGCCCAGGCGTCGACGACGAAGGTCTCGGGAGTCGGGTGACCGATCAGCAGCGGCTGGATGCGCTTGTTGTGCGCGACCTGCGACAGCACGGCGGGGTCGGTGGAGCGCAGGATCAGCACGCCCTCGTCGTCGCGCTCGATCACCAGACGGCCGTAACGGTTCACCGTCTCCTTCAGATCGACGGCCACGGAGGGCGGCACGGGGAAGCGCGACCAGCGGTCGAGGGTCTCGAGCATGTCGTCGGCGGTGTGCCCGGCGGCGCGTGCGTTCCACAGTCCCAGGCGCGTGATGCGGTACGTGTGGATGTGCTCGGGGGCGCGCTCGAGCTCGGCGAAGATCGCCAGTTCGTGGCGCGCGCTCTCGGCATCCGCGTGGGCGACCTCGAGCAGCACGGTGCGATCGCTCTGGACGATCAGGGGGCCATCAGACATAGCAGACAATCCTACCCGCGCCCGGCTGTGCGGGCGCCTACGGGGCGACGATCGTCGCGCTGCGGATGCTCGACACGGGCAGGGTGCGCTCGACGTCGGCCGCTCGATCGCGACCGCGCAGGCGTCCGCCGCCGAGCCCGGTCGCTTCGAGGAGGAGGTCTCGGGTCGATCCGTCGGGCATGCCGACGGTGACGCGCACCACGGCACGCGCGCGGACGGCGGCCTCGAGTTCGCGGTCGAGCCAGGCGGCATCCGCGTCGGGACCCTGTCGGGAGCGCAGGCGGGCGATCAGCGGCGCGTAGTCGACTGTGGCCGTCGCCGGCGCGGACGCCGTTCGCGGCGGATGCCGGTCGCCGATGAGAGGCGCGCCGTCGGCGCCGATGAGCGTGGCCGGGTACCGCGCATCGGTGAGCGCCCAGTACACCGTGTCGCGACCGACCTTGGTGGTGAGAGAGGCGACGTGAGCGGTCAGCCCGAGCGGGCGCAGGCTCTGGTCGACGGCCATCGCGTCGATGAGGTGCCGGTCGTCGCTCTCGATGCGCGTGCGTCCGGTCTCGTCGTCGGTCGAGACGCGCACCAGCCCGTGACGCTGGGCGGTCTGGGCGATGAGGTAGGCGAGCGGCTGCGGGATGCCGGTCAGCGAGATACCGCCGAGGAAGTCGAGGATGCCCTGTTCGCTCTCGCCGACGACGAAGGCGTGCGCGATCGACTCCGCGGTGAAGCGGTAGGAGGATGCCTGCGCCGCGGATTCGCGAGCGGCGATCGTGCGCAGCCGCACGTCGAGCGCGGGGGCGAGGGGGCCGGGGGCGATCGCCGTGAGGTCGTTCTGGAGGAAGATGCGATCGACTTCGGCGGGCAGCAGGACGCTGAGCGCCGAGGTGTCCGCGGGGGCTCCCTCGCGCAGCGGCGTCGCCCACGCGGGCTCGCTGCCGTCTCCGGCGACGAGTCCGAGCAGTCGGGCCGTCTCCCGCAGCGCGCGGCTGCGGTCGGGCCAGGCGGGATCCCACGGGTGCGCGTCGATCCAGGCGTCGGTGGCAATCCATCCGCCGCTCGGGGTGCGCACGCCGCGCGGAAGAACGTCGCGGAACGACGTCGCGAGTCTCGTCCAGCGATCGGATGCGGAGGAGCGCAGCCAGCCGTCGCCGTCCGCGGTCACGCGCAGTCGACGCTCGGCCGCGGTGGCGAGCTTCGCATCGACGGCGATCGACACGAGGGCGTCCACCAGGTCGACCGCGATCCCCGCCTCGGCGAGCTGGCGCTTCTCCGCGGCGCTCACGGTGCCGCCCGCGAGGAGCGAGAACGGGGCATCCCGGGTGATCATCAGCAGGTCGGCGAGGACGGCGACCGTGGTGAAGGCGCGCTCGGCGGCGTGCGCCGACGCCGCAGGGTCGGAAGGGTGCGGCGCCGATGCGTCGAGCGGTGCGGGGGCGGGGCGACCCTCGAGCGCCGTCGCGAGCTCAGGCCAGGTCGAGCCGTCGGCGGTCAGGAGCGCGAGGGCGTCGAGGGCCTCGCGCTGATCGCCGGCGTCGCCCGTACCGTCCGCACGCAGCAGGGCCGCCGCCTCATCCGAGGTCAGCCGGGGCAGCGCCTTGGCCAGTGACGACGGATCGAGCAGGGCCTCGGCGGCGTCGAAGAAATCGTGCCACCCGGGGTCGGCGCGCACACCGCGCGCGGCGAAGAGCCGCGTGAGGTCGTCGTCGCCCGCCGCAGCCAGGCGATCGGCCAGCGGTCGTGCGTGCGTACTCATGACGAGGCCGCCCTCAGGGTCGCGATGCGCGACCCTTCCGGATGAAGCTCATGGTCAGCAGCGTGATGATCATCGCGAAGGCGAGGGGGAGCCCCCAATAGGGAATGAACGCGATGACGGGCCAGGCGCCGTGGCCGAACGCCTTCTGATCCATGCCGAGCGCGGTTCCGATGATGATCGCGAAGAAGCAGATGACGGATGCCGCGGCGATGCCGAGCGCCGTGAAGGCCAGGATGCGATCCACTCGGCGGATCGGAACATCCGGCTGGGAGTTCTGCGTGCTCATCAGTCTCACCCTACCCGCACCGGGGCCTTCGAGATCTCGCGGCCGGTGACCGGTAGGCTGGAGGGGGTCGCGCACGTGCGCGGCTGTCTTGTTCTGCACCGATTCAGCGAGGTTTCTCCCATGCCCACCGGCAAGGTCAGGTTCTACGACGAAGACAAGGGCTTCGGCTTCATCGCATCCGATGACGGCCAGGACGTCTTCCTGCATGCGTCGGCGATGCCCGCCGGCACCGCCGTCAAGGCGGGCGCCCGCGTCGAGTTCGGCGTCGCCGACGGCAAGCGCGGTCTGCAGGCGCTCTCGGTCCGCGTGCTCGAAGCGCCGGTGAGCCTCGCGAAGGCCAAGCGGAAGCCGGCCGACGACATGGCGATCATCGTCGAGGACCTCGTGAAGCTGCTCGACGGCATCGGCGGCGATCTGCGTCGCGGACGCTACCCGTCCTCCTCCCACGGCCGCAAGATCGCGGCCGTCCTGCGCAAGGTCGCTGATGACCTCGAAGCCTGACGCCGACGAGCGTCTCATCGGAGCCCACGATCTCGCGGTCGCCGCACTGCGCGAGATCACTCCCGCGAACACCATCGGCCCCGCTGCCGGCTTCCTCCCCGAGGAGGACGGCTCGGTCTCGCTGCGCTTCGAGAACCGCCTCGCCGGCTATCCCGGCTGGTACTGGATCGTGACGGTCGCACGGGTCGACGACGAGGACCCGACGGTGCTCGAGGTCGAGCTGCTGCCCGGCGACGGTGCGCTTCTCGCACCCGAGTGGGTGCCGTGGGCCGAGCGTCTCGCCGACTACCGTGCGCACCAGGTCGAACTGGCCGAGCAGGCCGCAGCCGCCGGTGACGATTCCGGCGCGGCGGTCGACGGTGCCGTCGAGGACGAGAGCGACGACGCGGACGACGATCTCGACGACGACGATCTCGACGACGACGAGCCGGACATCCTCCACGCCGGGGATCTCGACGGTGTCGACATCGACGAGCTCGACGAGGAGTCTGAAGATGAGGAGTCGGAGGACGAGGAGTCGGAAGATGACGACTCGGAAGAAGACGATTCCGACGAGGAATCGGATGACCATTCCGACGACGACGACGATTCGGACGAGGACTCCGACGACGAGGAGTGATCCTCCCCGGCATCCGGGAGGGGCGCGGGCTCAGGGCCCGCGCCCGCACCTCAGGAGGCGGTGTTCGCGAGCACGAAGTCGATCGCGCGGGTGAGCTGGCGCACGTCGTCGGGCTCGATGGACACGAAGGTCGCGACGCGCAGCTGATTGCGCCCGAGCTTGCGGTACGGCTCCGTGTCGACGATCCCGTTGGCGCGGAGCGTCTTCGCGATCGCCGCCGCGTCGATGCTGTCGTCGAAGTCGATCGTGACGACGACGGGGGAGCGGTGCGCCGCCTGCGTGACGAAGGGTGTCGCGACCGAGGAGGCCTCCGCCCAGTCGTACAGCACACCGGAGGACTCGGCGGTGCGGGCGGCGGCCCAGCTCAGGCCCCCGTTGTCGAGGATCCACCGCAGCTGGCTGTCGAGCAGGTGCAGGGTCGTCAGCGCCGGGGTGTTGAGCGTCTGGTTCAGACGCGAGTTGTCGAGCGCGTTCTTCAGGCTCAGGAACTCCGGGATGTACCGATCGGATGCCGCGATCCGCTCGATCCGCTCGATCGCCGCCGGCGAGGCGACGGCGAACCACAGCCCGCCGTCGGACCCGAGGTTCTTCTGCGGCGCGAAGTAGTAGAGGTCGGCCTGCGTGGCGTCGAAGTCGATGCCGCCCGCGGCGCTGGTCGCGTCGATGACGGTCAGTGCCCCCTCGGAGGCGACGCGCTCGACGGGAACGGCCACGCCGGTGGAGGTCTCGTTGTGCGGCCAGGCGTAGACGTCGACGCCGTCGACGATCTGCGCGGTCGTCGCCGATCCGGGCTCGGCCTTGCGCACGTCGGGGGCGTCGAGCCAGGGGGCTCCCGCAGCTGCGGCGAACTTGCCACCGAACTCGCCGAAGACGACGTTCTGGCTGCGACGCTCGATGAGGCCGAAGGCCGCCGCGTCCCAGAACGCCGTGGACCCGCCGTTGCCGACCAGGATCTCGTATCCCTCCGGCGCACGGAACAGGGCGGAGAGCTGCTCGCGCACGCTGCCCACGAGGTTCTTCACGGGTGCCTGGCGGTGCGAGGTGCCGAGGATCGACGCTCCCGCGGTCACCAGGGCCTCGAGCTGCGCGGGGCGCACCTTCGAGGGTCCGCAGCCGAAACGGCCGTCGTCGGGCAGGAGGTCACGCGGAATCTCGATCGCCATGCGTAGATTCTACGGGGGCGCGCAGGGCGTGTTTCACCGTGCGCGAGCCCGATGTCCGCGCGGGAATGTAGGCTTGCCTAAGAACCTCGGAGGGCCAGAACATGACGGATCTGATCGACACCACGGAGATGTACCTCCGCACCATCCTCGAACTCGAGGAGGAGAACATCGTTCCGCTGCGTGCGCGCATCTCCGAGCGCCTCGGCCACTCGGGTCCCACGGTCTCGCAGACCGTCGGCCGGATGGAGCGCGACGGCCTGGTGATCGTCTCCGAGGATCGCACGCTCGAGCTCACCGATGCCGGCCGCCGCAAGGCCGTCGACGTGATGCGCAAGCATCGCCTCGCCGAGCGCCTCCTGTCCGATGTGATCGGACTCGACTGGGCGTTCGTGCACGAAGAGGCCTGCCGCTGGGAGCACGTCATGAGCGAGCAGGTCGAGCGTCGCCTCGTCGAGCTCCTCGGGCACCCGACCGAGTCGCCCTACGGCAACCCGATCCCCGGTCTCGACCAGCTCGGCGACCTTCCGGCGCGCACCTTCGACGAGGGCGTCATCGGCCTCGTGCAGAAGCTGAATGCGGCGGGTGAGCCGATCGACGGCACCGTCCGTCGCCTCGCCGAGCCCGCGCAGGTCGACCCCGAACTGCTCGAGCAGCTGCGCGACGCGGGCGTCATGCCCGGTGCGCGCGGCGACTTCCGCTTCAACGAGGGATACGTCCTGATCCAGATGGAGGGCAAGGACGACGGACTCGAGCTTCCCGTCGAGCTGGCCTCGCACATCTTCCTCGTGGGGGAGCCTGCCTGAAAATGGCTCCTGAACTGGCTCTCCGAGGATTGCCAGGTTCACAGGGTGACATGATCGTTATCTTCCGGTAACCTCGGTCGAGTCGTCCGCGAAGCCCGCAGACGATGAATCGCGTCGGTTGCCTCCCAGGCTCGTCGTCGACGCGGTGAGAAACGCACAACGTACCCGAGATACACACGTGCCACGAGAGCAGAGTGCCGACGAGTCAGCGCTACCCGAGCGCGCAGGCGCTGGAGGATGTTTTGGTCGCAGACAACGAATTGCCCGTGAAGAAATCTGAAGACCGCGCTGTCGCCCGCCGTACCGGTGGGAAGAATGGCACCCGCTCCATCGCGAAGCCGATCCGGTCGGTCGCCATCTTCGGGGCAGTCGGTGCTCTGGTCGCCGCCGTCGCTCTGCCCGCCTACGCCGCCACCAAGCCCGCAGAGGCCGCCACCACTGTCCAGCAGCTCGCCGCCGTCGACGCGCAGTCGCTCGTCGTGGCATCCGAGGCCACTGCAGCTCCCCTCGATCGCGGAACCTTCACGGCGACCACGCCGGAGGAGATCGAGAAGAAGAAGGCCGAAGAAGCCGCCGCCGCACGTGCCGCTGAGGCGGCGAAGGCCGCCGCTGCCAGCACCAGCACCAGCTTCAACACCGCGGGCTACGCGCTCGTCGCGCCCGGGTCGGGCGAGGTCCGTTACCCGCTTCCCCTCGGCTCCTGGAACGTCAGCCGCACGGTCGGCGGCGGTCACAACGGTGCCGACATGCTCGCCCCCGCGGGCACCCCGATCTACGCGGCCGCTGCCGGCGTCGTGCGCGCCTCGGCCGAGAGCATCGGCGGATACGGCGTCTGCGTCATGCTCGACAGCGTCATCGGTGGCCAGCGCGTGCAGACCACGTACGGCCACATGATCTACGGCTCCCGTATGGTGCAGCAGGGGCAGACCGTCGAAGCCGGCCAGCTCATCGGTTACGTCGGCAGCACCGGTCGCTCGACCGCCAACCACCTCCACTTCGAGGTCTGGGTCAACGGCGGACTCGTCGAGCCCATCGGTTGGCTCGGCGCCAACGCCGGCTGACCTTTCTTGAGCCGCTCGGCGGGGCGATCGCTGGGCGAACACGCCCGAACGTTCACCGGCTGTTTCGCCCTGCACCGTCCGTAATGGGTTAGCCTGAACCCGTCGTCGAACTGACGGGAGAAGCCGATGGACACGCAACCGAGTATCCGCACCATGGATGACCTCGGTCGTCACGTCCTCCGGCATTGCCCGCAGGGACGCCGCGGTTCTTCCGCGCGCAGAAGGCGCTGTCTCTAGACAGCGCCTTTTTTCGTCTCTGCGATCATTCCTCCGCCAGCACGACGTCGTGTGAGTCGAGAGTGCCGGGAAGCCGTCCCGGCGGATCGAGAGGATGACGAATGCGCACACTTGTCCTGAACGCGGGCTACGAGCCCCTGGCGATCGTGTCGTTCAAGCGGGCCCTCGTGCTCGTGATGAACGACAAGGCCTCCGTGATCGAACGCATCGAGGGGGACCCCGTCTGGGGGAGCCGCGGTGCCTACGACCGCCCGGCGGTGATCATCCTCTCGCGTTACGTGCGCGTGCCGAACAGCAGACGCGTGCCGGTCACGCGTCGCGGCGTGCTGCGCCGCGACAATCACCGCTGCGGCTACTGCGGCAAGGCGGCATCGACCATCGACCACGTGATGCCGCGTTCGCGAGGCGGAGCCGACTCGTGGGAGAACCTCGTCGCCTGCTGCCTGCGCTGCAACAACGTGAAGAGCAATCGCACACCGCAGGAGATGCGCTGGGAACTGCGGTTCGTTCCTCGGCCACCGCACGGCACGGCATGGACCGTGCGCGGCACCGAGCGCAGCGACCCGCGGTGGGAGCCGTACCTGGCGCTGGCGGCCTGACCGCGAGCGACAGGCGCGACTCGGAACGGATCAGAGGAAGTAGTCGAGCGCGAGTTTCGCGAGGATGCCGATCGAGCCGAGCACGATCCCGATGATCGCCATCGTCGTATGGGCACCGCTGGTGGGAAGCCCCTGACGACGTGCGGTCGACTGCGTGCGGAGGGTGAACACGCCCATCCCGATGCCGATGAATCCGGCGATCCAGGGCAGGACGATGATCGAGACCGCTCCGGCGACGACCGAGATGATGCTGCTGGTCTGCGGTGACGTCTGCTTCCGACCGGCGGGTACGGGGGCCTGGCCGGGGTAGCCGTAGGGCGCGACCTGCTGCGGGGGCTGGACGGGTTGCGGCGGCGTTGCGTACTGCGGTGCGACCGGCGGCGCATACTGCGGCGCGGGCGGCGGCTGGTACCCGAGCGGGCTCGCGGTGGGTGCCGGGGGAACGGGCGGCACCGACGTAGCCGGCGAGACCGGGGGTATGCCCGCGTCCGGTGCCGGCGGCGGAACGTACGGGTTCTGTGTCGGATCGGTCATCGTCGTGTCCCCACTCGTCGTCGGATGATCATCGGTGCCCTCGACAGGATTCGAACCTGCGACCTGCCCTTTAGGAGAGGGCTGCTCTATCCTGCTGAGCTACGGGGGCCTGGAATCCAGTCTAGCGACCGGATACGTCAGGCCCCCGAGGCTCGGCAGAGACTCAGTCCAGGCCCCGGCGCCAGAGCTTCGACGGCCACCAGATCTTCTTGCCGATGTCGTAGGCGAGCGCGGGCACGAGCAGCGACCGCACGATGAACGTGTCGAGCAGCACCCCGAACGCCACGATGAACGCGAGCTGCACGAGGAAGAGGATGGGGATCACCGAGAGCGCGGCGAACGTCGCGGCCAGCACGAGGCCCGCCGAGGTGATGACGCCGCCCGTGATCGACAGTCCGCGCAGCACACCCTCGCGCGTGCCGTGCGCCAGGGATTCCTCGCGCACGCGCGTCATCAGGAAGATGTTGTAGTCGATGCCGAGGGCGACGAGGAAGACGAAACCGTAGAGCGGCACGGCGGGGTCCGCCCCGGGGAAGTCGAAGATGCCGTTGAAGACCAGAGCCGAGACGCCCATCGCGGTGCCGAACGACAGCACCGTGGTGAGGATCAGGAGCACCGGCGCGAGGATCGAGCGCAGAAGCAGCATCAGGATCAGCATGATGACGACGAGGATCACGGGGATGATCAGATTGCGATCGTGGATCGACGCGTCGTTCGTGTCGATCGCCGTCGCCGTCACGCCGCCGACCAGGGCGTCGACGCCGGCGAGCTCGGTACGCAGGGAGCGGACGGTCTCGGCCGCGGCATCCGAATCGGCGGCGTCGGTGAGCGTCGCCTGCAGCAGCACCTCACCGTCGACGACCGTCGGATCGGGGGCGGCGGTTCCGGGAGGGCCGACCGCGACGATGCCATCGGTCGTCACGCTCGCGGTTCCGCTGGGGGAATCGGATGCCGTGACCGCGACGCTGTCGACGCCGTCGTTCGCGAGCAGCACGTCTGCGGCATCCTGCAGGGAGTCCTCGGCGACGATCACGTAGGCCGGGCTGCCCGAACCGCCCGGGAAGTGCTCACCGAGCGCCGCCTGGCCGTCGCGCGCGTCGGACGCGCCGAGCACGAGATCGGACTGCGGCACGCCCACCGCGTTGAGCTGAGTGATGCCCGCGGCGCCGGCGAGCAACACCAGCGTCGTGACGATCCAGATCACACGCGGGCGACGGGTGATGACTCCCGCGAGGCGCGCCCAGAGGCCCGTGGTGCGCATGCCGTGCTCTTCGGCGACGACCTCCGGCTCGAATCGCGGCCGCCGCGGCCAGAACACCGCGCGGCCGAAGAGCAGCAGCAGTGCGGGCAGCAGGCTGAGCGCCGCGAGCATCGCGAAGACGATGCCGATCGCCGCGACCGGACCGAGGGTGCTGTTCGACTTGAGATCGCTCAGCAGCAGGCACAGCAGACCCGCGATCACCGTGCCGCCGGAGGCGACGATCGGCTCGAACGACCCCTTCCACGCGGCCATGACCGCCGTGCCCTTGTCTTCCGCGATGCGCAGTTCCTCGCGGAAGCGCGCGACGAACAGCAGCGCGTAGTCGGTCGCGGCGCCGATGACGAGGATGAAGAGGATGCCCTGGGTCTGCCCGCTCAGCAGCAGGACCTCGAACTTCGCGAGCCACCACACCACCAGCAGAGCGACGCAGAGCGCGAAGAGGCTGGTGGAGAGCACCACGAGCGGCAGCAGGAACGAGCGGTAGACGAGCACGAGGATCACCAGAACGGCGAGGAGCGCGACGCCCAGGAGGAGTCCGTCGATGCCCGCGAACCCGGCGGCGAGATCGGCGGTGAATCCGGCGGGGCCGGTGATGTACACGCTGACGCCGTCCGGGGCGGAGGCGCGCAGCTCGTCGCCGAGCTCGGCCGTGACGTCCTTCAGCTCGGCGTCTCCACTGATCGGGATGAACGCCTGCACCGCGTATCCGTCGTCGGAGACGAGCGCGGGCGAGACGTCGTCGGCGATGCCCTCGAGCGAGGGGGTGTCGGCGACGGCGTCCGTGATCGCGGAGATCTCGGCATCCGTCAGCGTCGACTCGGAGGTGAAGACGGCGATCGCGGGGATCTCATCGCTGTCGCGGAAATCGCCCAGCAGCTCCTGCACCTGGGTGGCGTCCGCCGACTCGGGGAGGTAGGTGGTCTGGTCGTTGGAGGAGACCTCGTCGACCTTGCCGAAGAGCGGGCCGCCGAGCGACGCGCCCACGAGCCAGACCAGGATGAGGGCGACCGGCAGGAACACGCGCACCCAGGAGTGGCGGCGTGAGCGTTCGCGGATGGTCGGCGTCGTGGCGCGGTCGGATCGGGGCATGGTGAGGGCCTTTCGGGTGGTGCAGGGTCAGGAGACCCAGGCGAGGATGAGGATCATCGTCGCCAGGAAGCCGGCGAAGTAGTTCAGGAAGATGAAGCGGCGCCAGGCTCGGTTGGTCGCGCCGGAGTCCTCATCGCTCACGCGCCACCACGGCGCGGCGTTGATCAGGTAGGGGAGGGCGAGCAGCGCACCGAGCGGTCCCGGCCAGGCCGTCAGCAGCATCAGGATGCCGGCGAGCGCCCACAGGCCCAGCGAGAGGCGCACGGTCGCGGCTGCGCCGATCACGGTCGCCACCGAGCCGATGCCGGCTTCGCGGTCGGGGCCGACGTCCTGCACCGCGCCGAACGCGTGCGCCGCCATGCCCCAGAGGAAGAAGGCCACGAGCACGAGCACGGTGTCGCGCGTGACGCCCGAGCCCGCCAGGGCCAGTCCGACGATCGCCGGGGTCACGAAGTGCAGGCTCGAGGTCACCGAATCGAGGAACGCGCGCTCCTTGAATCGCAGACGAGGCGCGGAGTACGCGATCACCGCGAACACGCTGACCGCGAGCCACGCGGTCGACGCGGCGTTGCCCACCACGACGAGGTAGACCAGGAACGGGATGTTCGACACCGCCGCAGCCCACAGCGTCGGGCGGTGCATCCGCGGGGCGAGGAGCGCACCCTCGATGCCCCCCTTGCGCGGGTTCGCGAGATCCGAGGCGTAGTCGAACACGTCGTTGATCCCGTACATGGCGAGGTTGTAGGGGATCAGGAAGTACACGAAGCCGATCACGACGGTGAGGTCGAGTTCGCGCGTCGTGAGCAGGTAACCGGCGGCGAACGGGAACGCGGTGTTGATCCAGCTGATGGGGCGCGACGAGAGCAGGATCTGCCCCAGGTCGCGGGCGAGCGACGGGCGGGCGGCGGGTGCGGTCATGCGCGGGTCCTCTCAGAGGAAGGAGCGTCCTCCGGGGCGGTACGCCGCGAGCGGAGCGCAGACCACAGCGCCGGCAGCAGCAGAGCGCCGGCGAGCGGATACGCGAAGTCCTCGATCGGGGCGAGGCCGATGTGCACGCCGAGCAGCTGCGGCCCGGCGTAGTGGAAGAGTTCGCTCGCGATCATGATCGTGTCGAACACCGCCGTCAGCGTGAGCATCACCAGGACGGTCAGGGCGACGGCACCGGCATGCGGACCTCGACCGCGAGCGAGGAGCGTCAGGCCGATCGCGATCACCACGGCGGCGCCGAGGAACCACGCGGCGAGCTGCAGGTAGGTCATCGCGCCTCCTCGCTCGGCACCGGGCGAGCGCGGCCGTGGGTGAGCAGGCGCACCGCCCCCGTGTAGACGACCATCGTGCAGATCACCAGGAACGTGAGGAAGACCGGCTCCTCGAGCGGCATCTCGGGAGCGATCACGATGCCCGTCGCGATCGCGCCCTCGCCCCGGTAGAAGATGCCGGTGACGATGCCGAAGACGTCCCAGATCAGGAAGAACGCCAGACCCGCGATCGTGACGACGGTCGCCGCGATCGCATCCCGCCAGAAGAACAGTCGGAAGCGCCGGTCGAGCAGCAGCATGCAGCCCGTCGAGACCAGCAGGGCGGCCAGGTACACGAAGCCCATCAGCGCCCCGTCGATCCGCGGGGAGTGCGCGCGGGCTCCGGAAGGGGGCCGGCGGAGTGATCGCCGCGGATGCGCTTGAGCACGATCTCCGCGCTGATCAGGCACATCGGCACACCGACGCCCGGCGCCGTCGTCGCCCCCGCGTAGTAGAGGCCGCGCACCCGCTTCGAGGCGTTCTGCGCGCGGAACATCGCGCTCTGCGACAGGATGTGCGCCGGCCCCAGCATCCCCCCGCTCCACGAGTGGTAGTCGTCGCGGAAATCGGCCGGTCCCTTGGTCTCGCGCACCACGATCCGCTCTCGGAGGTCGGGGATGCCCGCCCACGTCGAGACGAGGTCGATCGCGGCGTCGGCCGCGCGCTCGATCGTCGCCGATCCGGTGCCGTCGGAGCCGCCGTGGCCGAGGTCGGGGTCGGCGGGGACCGGCACGAGGATGAAGAGGTTCTCGTGACCGGCCGGGGCCACGGCGTCGTCGGTCGCGCTGGGGCGGCAGACGTACGTCGAGGCGGGGGAGGGGATGCGCTGCTCGGATCCGAAGATGGCGTCGAAGTTCGCGTCCCAGTCGTCGGTGAAGAACAGGGAGTGGTGCGGCAGCTCGGGGAGCGCACCGCGCACGCCGAGCATGACGAGCACCGCGCCGGGGCCGCTCGTGCGTCGGCTCCACCAGGACTCGGGATAGCTGCGCTGCTCGGCGGGCAGGAGCGCGGTCTCGGTGTGGTGCAGATCGGCGCCGGAGACCACGATGTCGGCGTCTTCGACGTGGCGTTCGCCGGCGGCATCCGTCCATTCCACGCCGGTCGCGCGCGTCGCCCGACCGCGGCCGGTGGTGCGGATGCCGGTGACCTCCGCCTCGGTCACGATGCGCGCGCCCGCGTCGCGGGCCAGCGCCTCGATGCGCAGAGCGACGCCCCAGAAACCGCCCTGGGGGTAACTGACGCCCTCGTCGAGGTCGAGCGCGCTCATGAGGTGGTACATCGCGGGGGCGCTGCGCGGATCGGTGCCGAGGAAGACCGCCGGATAGCCGAGGATCTGCCGGAGCAGCGGATCGCGGAACCGTCGGCCCGCGAAGGACTGCAGGCGCGTGCCCAGGAGGGAGAACAGCCGCGGAGCAGCGCGCAGCACTTCTCCGGTCGTCAGCGTCGTCAGCCGAGTGAACGGGTTGTAGAGGAAGTACTTCTCGGCCATCGAGGTCGCGTGGTGGGCCGAGTCGAGGTAGTCGGACAGCGCGCTCGCCGCACCCGGCTCGCGCGACTCGAACAGCCGGGAGACGGCGTCGCGCCCCGCCGGCACCGTCACCTCCGAGGTCGCCGCATCGCCCTGCGGCTGACGGAACACGCGATAGCCGGGGTCGAGCGGCACGAGGTCGAGCTGTTCGGCGGCCGACGTGCCCATCATCGCGAACCAGTGGTCGAAGACCTCAGGCATCAGATACCAGGAGGGGCCGGTGTCGAAGCGGAAGCCGTCGCGCTCGATGCTGCCCGCGCGCCCGCCGACCTGTGCGTTCTTCTCGAGGACGAGCACCTCGTGGCCGTCGCGTGCGAGCAGGCCCGCCGTCGCGAGTCCTGCGACGCCGGCGCCGATCACCACCACCCGGCTCATCGGGGCTCCACCGCGGTGACGAGCACGGAGCGTGCGGCGAGCACTGCCTTGAGCGGGTCGGGCACGCGCACGCGCCGTCGGTAGAGGTCGTCGACGGGGGTCTTCGCGACGCGTCGGGTGAGCGCGGCGAACAGGGCGAGCGCGCTGCGCACGGCGGCGCGCGCATCCTTCGGGAGGAGCGGGATCGAGGCGCGGGCGTCGTCGAGCTGGGTCTCGACGGTCGCGACCCAGGTGTCGCGATCGGCGTCGGTGAGGCGCTCGGCCGTGCCGAGATAGCTGCGGCGCAGACGATCGGTGTCGTCGGCGAGGTCGCGCAGGAAGTTCACGTTCTGGAACGCGGCGCCGAGCTGG
Organism: Microbacterium galbinum; assembly: GCF_023101185.1. GTDB lineage: Bacteria > Actinomycetota > Actinomycetes > Actinomycetales > Microbacteriaceae > Microbacterium > Microbacterium galbinum. Next base: position 355,592 of record NZ_CP078077.1, on the reverse strand, counting down.
CGTGCGCCGTGCTCGAGCGTCTCGAGCTGCGCGGGCGTGCGCTCGGCGTCTCGCAGGAACACGCGCAGGCACATCAGGCCCACCACCTCTGCGGATCCGAACACGTACCGTGCGTGGGCGTCGGCGTCGTACGCCGCCGCCGCGTCCGCCGAGGGAATGTCGGCGCGCATCGAGTCGAAGAACGGCTGCGTGAGGTCCTCCCCGATGCCGCACGCGCGCGCCGTCTGCGCGAAGGCGTGCAGGATGAGGTCGCTGCTGTACCCCGTGCGCAGAGAGCGGTGGGTCTCGGCGATGTACGACGTCAGGGCGTCGGCCTGCGCTCCGGCGTCGAGCCCCGCCTCGGCGGCCACGCCGTCGACGATCTCGTCGGCGATCCGCACCATCGCGTAGATGTTGCGGATGTGCTGGCGGTGGCGGGGGCCGAGCAGCTTGGTCGCCATGCCGAACGACGTGGAATAGGCGCGGATCACGCCGGCGGTGGCGATCTCGGCGGTCCTGCTGAACCGGCGCAGGGATTCGTCGCCGCCGGGCGCGGACGATGCGGTCACGATGCGCGCCCCTCGATGCGCGCGATCAGGGTGCGGATGCTGTCGATGACGTCGCCCGAGACGATGTGCGCGGACTCGATGTCGACCGCGACCGCGGATGCCGCGGCGAGCTCATCGGCGACGAGGCCCTGCACGAATCGCTCGGCCCCGCAGTCGCGCAGGTGCTCGCGGATGCGCACGGCCTCGTGCTCGTCGAGCATCGTGGAGCCGAAGTGCTGCCGGATGTGGGGCCAGGCGGTCGTCATCCGCGCATAGGCGATGATGGCCGTCTCCTTGCCCTCGCGCAGGTCGGAGAACGCATCCTTGCCGTGCACCTCGTGATCGCCGAACACGCAGAGCAGGTCGTCCTGGAGCTGGAAGGCGAGTCCGAGATGACGGCCGATCGCCGCCAGGTCGTCTTCGAGCTCGGTCGAGGCGCCGGCGAGGATCGCCGCCGCCCGCAGAGGGAGCGAGAACGAGTAGGTCGCGGTCTTGTAGGTGCTCATCTCCAGGATCGTGCGGAGGTCCGGTTCGATGATCCCGTCGCCCAGGCCGACGTCGATGTGCTCCCCGGCGACGGTCTCGACGATGGTGTGCTCGATGAGGTCGAGCAGGCGCAGACGTGCGGCGGTCGAGACGCGGGCGCGCGCGAAGCCGAGAACCGAGGTCGCCAGCAGCAGGTCGCCCATGAGGATGGCGCTCGAGCGCGCCCAGTGCAGCTCGGAATCCTCGCGCGCCCGGCCCGTGGACGCCGCGAGGGTGCCGATGAGGTTCGGCTGCCGGCGACGCACGAGGTCGCCGTCGATCACATCGTCGTGCAGGAGGAAGGCGTAGTGGAGCAGCTCGACCTCTGCGGCGATCTCGATGGCTGCTGTCTGGTCGACCTCCGAACCGGATGCCGACAGCGCTCGGTGCGCGTCGAGGAGCAGGCGAGGACGGATCATCTTGCCGCCCATCGCGTGCGCCGCGGCGGCACGCCAGAGCGCGGCGAACGGTTCTCCGTAGTTCTCGGCGGCGGAGCTGCGCTCGGCGAAGCGTTGCCGGAGGGCATCCTCGACGCGGGTGCCGAGTTCGTCCTGAGTCGCGACGGAAGCCATGATCAGAGTGCTCCGCTCTCTCGGAGCAGCGGAAGCTGCTCGACCAGCCAGGGGCTGAAGGCGAAGGGGGTCCCGGCGACGGCGGCGGCGATGTCGGCGGCATCCGCCCACGCCCATTCCGCGACCTCGTCCGGTCGGGGGGAGAGGTCGCCGTCGAGTCGGGCGACGTAGACGGGGCACACCTCGTTCTCGACGATGCCGCTCGCGTCGACGGCGCGGTAGCGGTAATCGGGGAGCGCGGGCCGCAGATCGACGACGCGCGCACCGAGTTCTTCGTGTGCTCGGCGGTGCACGGCATCCGCGATCGCCTCACCCGGGCGGGGATGCCCGCAGAAGCTGTTCGTCCACACGCCGGGCCAGGTCTTCTTGGCGAGCGAACGGCGGGTGAGCAGAACCTGTCCGCGCTCGTTCAGCAGGTGGCAGGAGAAGGCCAGGTGAAGAGGGGTGTCGGTGGTGTGGACGTCGCTCTTCGGCAGGGAACCGATCGCGGTTCCGTTCTCGTCGAGAAGGGTCACGTCGTCCATGGCGTCCTCTGCAGGTCATTTCACTAGCTTGGCGAGTAATTAACTTAGCATGAAATAGATCGTTGTGTAACATGATCGCATGGACACTGCACCCGGCACTACCCCGAAGACGGGGGCGCCGGTCGACGGTACGCGAGCGGATGCCGCGGCCGACGGGCTCAGCCACGCCGCGATCTACGACGTCGAGGCGAGCGACCCGCGCAGTGCACTCGTCGATCGCTCGGGGGTCGCGCCGGAGGACCTGCAGCAGATCGCGCTCGTGATGGGAGCGCTCGGCGAGTTGCGCGAGGCCGAGCAGAAGCTGTCCCGCGCCTCGCGTCGCTACATGCAGCTCAACGAGACCGACATGCGTGCCCTGCATTACCTCATCGTGTGCGCCAACCGGCACGCGATCGCGACCCCGGGCGGCATCGCGCAGCACCTTGCGATCTCGACCGCGTCGACCACCAAGCTGCTCGACCGCCTCGAGAAGGGCGGTCACATCGTGCGCTCGCCCCACCCGACCGACCGCCGGGCGCTCGCGATCACGATCACCGAGGAGACCCGCCACGCGGCGATGCAGACCGTGGGGCGTCAGCAGGCGAAGCGGTTCTACGCCGCGGCCAGGCTCACGCGCGAGGAGCGTGCGGTCGTCATTCGCTTCCTCGAGGACATGACGCAGGAGATCGCCCTGCCCGATGAGGCCTGGGTCACCGAGCACGACGAATGAAGGCTCCCCCGGAGGAGAGCCTTCATTCGTGGTATTCGTGCGCGATCAGTGCGCTTTGTTGTATGCCTCGATGACGGGTGCGGGAATTCGTCCGCGCTCCGAGAGCGAGTATCCGTTGTCATTCGCCCAGGCGCGGATGGCCGCGACCTCGGGGTTGCGCGCGGGTCGCTTACGGGCGGAACCCGAAGAGCTGCGCGGGGAGCTCGCGGAACCCGCACGACGCCCGGCGGAGATGTAGGGCTCGAGGGCTGCGCGTAGTTCCGCGGCGTGCTCCGAGTTCAGATCGATCTCCCACGCGGTGCCGTTGAGGGAGAAATGAACGGTCTCTCCCTCGCCGATCTCCAGAACGCTGCCGTCGATATCGTCGACCAGTTGATGCACAATTCGTCTCGCCATGGAGTGAACATTACTCGCCGAATCTAATTGCGGCAATCAATTGGACGGCGATTCCTTTTGCATACAGGAGTGAATGCAAATGGAATTCCGGTGTGATTTAGGCGATCACGGCAGGAGCCCCGCCCGCCGGGCTCGAGCGACAGCGGAATGCCGGGTCGATGCGTCGAGCTTCGACATGGCGGTGCCGAGGTATGCCTTGACGGTCCCCTCGCGGAGGCCGAGCTGCGATGCGATCTCGGCATTCGTCGCCCCGAGCGCGGCGCACGAGAGGACATCGGTCTCGCGCGGCGAGAGGCGGACCACGGACGACGGGCCGGTCGCGGTCGTCGTCTGCTCACCCGAGAGGGCGAGCAGACGCCCCTCGACGCGAGCGAGCCGGGCGCGCAGCTCGTCGTCGTCGATCGACGCGGCGATGCTGCGCAGATCGGCGAAGGACTCACGCAACTGCTCCTGTTGACCGGCCGGCAGGGGGGTGGATGCCGGGGCGCCGGCGCGAAGTCGGCGTTCGACCTCCTCGCGGATGCGCAACTCGTCGGCGACCGATTGCGCGACCTGCATGGCCGGGGCGGTGGTGATCCCGCCGATCTGCTCGTCGTCCCAGGCGCCTGCGTAGAGCACGCCGCGGGATCGTCCCGCGACGACGATCGGAACCGCCAGGAGTGTGCGCAGCCCTTCGCCGAGCACGAAGATGTCGTAGTCGTGCGTGATCTGCTGCGAGGACCCGTAGTCGCTGGTCATGCGCGGACGGAGCTCCATCATCGCTCGCCCTCCGAGTCCTCGCTCGGGTCGAACACGCAGGCCGTCGAGACTGCGGGTGCGGTTGCCGACGATCGTCGTCACGTGCACGACACCGTCATCGAGGAGGCCGCCGAAGGCGACCGGGAACCGGGTGCGGCGGGCGAGTTCCCGCACGGCGCGGGCGATGAGCTCGGTGTCGGATTCGGTTCCGGTCGGAGTGCTCACGGCCACCTGCCTTCCGCGCGACGGCGCCGTTCCCGTCACGCGGTGAGATTACCACCGGCGCCCCTCCGGCGCGGATCCCGACGGCCTACTCGGCAGGACCCGCGCCGATCCTGTGGCGCTAGACGCTCCGCCCGCCCGATTCGAGGTCGAGGAGGAACCGCTTGCGCTCGGGGTGCGCCCCGTAGTGACCGGGAGAGCCGTCGGAGCGGATGACGCGGTGCACGGGCACGATGATCGAGAACGGGGTGATGCGGCAGGCCGATCCCACGGCGCGGGCCGCGCCCGGGTGGCCGGCGAGGACGGCGACCTCCCCGTAACTCAGGGTCTCGCCCCACTCGATCGTTCCGATCGCCTCGAGGGCGCGTCGAGGGAAGCCGTCGACGAGGCGCCAGTCGAGAGAGAGGTGCTCGTCGAACCGGATCGGCGCGCCGTCGAAGTAGCGGTCGAGGAGGTCGGCCAGCTCATCGGCCGCACCCGGGTCGGGCTCGGGCACCGCCCGCAGCTCCCGGGCGACGTTCTCGAGGAGCCACGGGACCGAGGGGTCTTCCGACTCGGACAGATCGAAGCGCACGATGCCCTCCTCGGAGAACACCGCGAGCGCATCGCCGAAGGGCGTGGGGGCGAAGTCGTAGCGGAAGGTCATGCGTCCATCCTGACGCCCGGCGATCGCCTGCCGTGAGGGCAGGTCCACGGACGGGGGAGAGTCGCTCTCGAAGGGTGGCGGTGCAGAAGGAGTTCGCCGCGGCATCCGCGACCGGAATTCCGCGAAACCCGCCCGGGATACCGGGCCTCGCGCCCGGCGCGCTTAGTGTGTGAGTTGTGTGGCGACGGGAAGGCAAGACGGTAGAAGACACGGGAGCAGCGCTCGCCGTGACCCTCAGCGACCTCCGGTCCTCGTCGACCGGCGTCATCGTGACCCACGCCGCCGAGGGCGAGCGCTCGCGACTCCGTAGTGAAGCCGCCGATCTGGGTGGCCCCTCGCCGCTGACCAGCTTCCGCGACGGGGCCGAGTCCGGTATCGACATCTCCAAGGCGCATCCCGGCAGTCTCCCGCAGTTCATCACCGGAAAATCGACGCTACTGTCGAACCTCTTCCGCGACGAGGTCGGTCTGCGCACCGCGCGACTCGCCGCCGAGCGGATCACCGCGAAGAACACCGAGCTGCGCACCGTGCGCGGCATCGAGGCCGTGCACCTCGCCGTCGGCGTCGCCCGCTGGCGGATCGGGGGCGCGTTCTTCGCCGCCCCCGTGCTGCTGCGCCCGCTCGCGATCCGCCGCCACCACTCCGACTACGAGCTGAAGCTGCAGGGGGCGTTCGAGGTCAATCCCGAACTCGTCCGCATCGCCCGCGAGCACTTCGGCATCTCGATCGACGCGTCGACCCTGGCATCCCTCGCCTACGACGGGGGCATCTTCAAGCCTCAGCCGGTCATCGACAGCCTGCGTGCGATCACCCGCACGATCGACACCTTCTCGGTCGAACCGCGCCTGGTCGTGTCGACCTTCGCCGACGTCGCGGGCTCCATGTCGCGTGACACCCGAACGCTCGACCACCAGGTGCTCAACGCCCTCGCCGGTCACGTCGGCGACCGCGAGCGGGTCAGGGCCCCGCGGGCCACGCCGCACTTCACCGGGCCGGACGACCGCGCGCCGGCGTCCGACACCCTGCTGCTCGATGCGGATGCCGAGCAGGAGGCCGTGCTCTCGCGGATCGCTGCCGGCCACTCGCTGACCGTCGCGACGCTGCCCGGCACCGGCGGCACGCAGACCGTGATCAACGCGCTGGGCGAGCTCGTCCGGGCGGGGAAGCGCGTGCTCGTCGTCTCGGCCCGCCGCTCGACGCTCGACGGAGTCCGCCACCGCCTGGCCGGGATCGGTCTCGACAGCCTCGCGATCTCGCCGGTGAGCGTGCGTCGTGACCTCGTGCGCGCCATCGGTCGCAACGAGAAGGCGAGCGCTCCCAAGGTTGGAGAGGTCGACGACGCGCTCGTGCGCCTGCGCACCGTGCTCCGCGACTACCGTCACGCGCTCACGTCTCCCGTGCCCGGGATGGATGCCTCCGTGCTCGAGGCGACCCGTCACCTCACCCGACTCGCCTCTCTGCCCACCCCGCCGTCGACCACGGCGCGACTCAGCAACGAGTCCCTGCGGCGTCTCGCCGGCGATCGCGGGCCGGCCGCCGCCGCCCTCGCGCAGGCCGCGCGTCTCGGGGAGTTCCGCTTCGGCCCCGACGATTCGCCCTGGTACGGCGTCACCTTCGCCACGACCGAGGCCGCACGCGCCGCGCACGAGCTGGCGGGCCGCCTGCACTCCGACAGCGTTCCGGCGCTGCTCGAGCGGGGCTACGAACTCATCGCCCAGACCCACATGCGCCCGTTCTCGACCATCGACGAGCTCGGCGACTACCTGCGGCTGCTCGAGGGCATCCGCGACTCGCTCGACCGCTTCAGCCCGACCGTGTTCGAGCGCCCGCTGGGCGAGCTGATCCAGGCGCACGGGTCCCGCCGCGATGCACCGGGGATGTCGTCGGCGAACCGTCGGCGGTTGCGCCGCCTGGCGAAGGAGTACGTGCGCCCCGGTGTGCACGTCACCGAGATGCACGAGGCGCTGTTGCGCATCCAGACCCAGCGCACGCAGTGGCAGCGTTGCGTCGATGCGGGCGTCGCCCCCGAGATCCCGCTGGGTCTCGGCGAGGTCGCGGCCGCGTGGCAGCGCGTCGAGGCCGAACTCGCCGAACTCGACGCGGCCCTCGGCCGACGTGAACCGCTGGCGACGCTGCCCGTGGCGCGTCTGGTGCGCACGCTCGCGGGTCTCGCGGCGAAGTCCGATGTCTTCGAAAACCTCGTCGAGCGTGCGGAGCTGCGCGACGAACTCGCCCTCCTCGGCCTCGAGCCCCTGCTCACCGACCTCTCGGTGCGTCACGTCTCCGAGTCGCGCGTGGGCGACGAGCTCGAGTTCGCGTGGTGGCAGTCTCTCCTCGAGCGCGCCCTCCAGGACAACCGCGCCCTCCTCGGCGCGAACACCGCGGTCGTCGATCGGCTCGAGCGCGACTTCCGTCTCGTCGACGAGGCGCACGCCGCGATGGCCGGCCCGCTGCTGGCCTGGCAGCTCGCCAACCAGTGGAAGATCGCGATCGTCGACGAGCCGCAGGAGTCCACGAACCTGCGTCGTGCCCTGACGCAGAGCACGACGACGTCCGCCGAGGTGATCAGCGCCGCCCCGACTCTCGTCTCCACGCTCGCTCCGGTCTGGATCTCCTCGCCGTACCTCGTTCCCGAGATCCCGGACTCCGTCGAGTTCGACGCCGTTCTCCTGGTGGATGCCGCGGCGATCAACCTCGCCGAGGCCGCGCCCGCGATCCGTCGTGCGCGGCAGGTCGTCGCGTTCGGCGACCCGGTGACCCAGCGCCCGTCGCCGTTCCAGATCGCCGTCGACCCCGATGACCTCTGGGAGCCCGAGGTCGAGTTCGACGAGACCTCGGTGTTCGAACGTCTCTCGGAGCTGCTTCCGGTGATGACGCTCACGCGCAGCTACCGCGCCGGGGGAGAAGACCTCGCCGAGCTCATCAACGACGCCTTCTACGGCGGCGAGATCGTGTCGCTGCCCTGGGCCGGGTCGTATCTCGGTCGGGGAAGCCTCACGGTCGACTACGTCGAAGGAGGCACGGGCACGCCCGACCCGATCTCGGGTGCGGTCGAGAGCCCCGACGCCGAGGTCGCCCGCGTGGTGACGCTCGTGGTCGAGCATGCCGTGCACCGCCCGTCCGAGTCGCTCATGGTCGTGACCGCCAGCGCCCGTCATGCCGAGCGCGTGCGCGCCGCGGTCACGGCAGCCTTCGCCGGACGCTCCGACGTCGCCGACTTCGTGGGGCGCGATACCGCGGAGCCCTTCGCCGTTCTCACCCTCGAGCAGTCCGTTGCCGAGAGCCGCGACCGGGTGATCTTCTCGCTCGGCTTCGGTCTGACCAAGCACGGCCGTGTGCTCAGCGACTTCGGCGATCTCTCGACGCCCGACGGCGAGCGGCTGCTCACGGTCGGCATGACCCGCGCGCGCCGTTCCATGGTGATCGTGTCGTCGATCCGTCCGTCGTCCTTCGACGATGGACGCCTCGAGCACGGCGCCGCGACGCTCATGTCGATCCTCGGCGGCCTGGCTGCCCGTGCCCGCGACGCGCGTCTCGAAGACCTCGCCGACCCGTTGACCCTCGCGCTCGCCCGCGAGCTGCGCCGGCTCGGAGCATCCGTCGACGTGGACTACCGCGGTCTGCTGCCGCTAGTCGCGCAGCACGGCGGCAAGGCCGTCGTGATCGAGTGCGATCCGGAATCGCGCGGCGACTCGCTGCGCGAGACCCTGCGTCTGCGCCCGCACGTGCTGCGCCGACTCGGCTGGCACTACGTGCGCGTGCACGCGTTCGACCTCTACAGCGACCCGGCCACGGCGGCGACGCGGATCGCCTCGGTGCTCGGCATCTCGCCGTCGACCGCGCGTGCCGAGAACGACACGCAGCCGCTCGACCTCGATGACGGCGCGAACGGCTGACCGAGCGGATGCCTGAGGATGCCTCTCCGGGGGAGCCCGCATCGGATGCTCCGCGGCAGCGGGTCGAGCGCGTGCCGGGTTCCCGCCGCGCACGCCTGACGCCGGTGGAGGGAAGCGATCCCGACCCCGAGAGCGGTCCCGACTCGGTCGCGAAAGACCGGAAGCGGCGCCCGGACGGCCCCGCGGGTCCCAATGACGACCGCATGATGCAGGACGTCCCGCCCCACTACTGAGCGTCGTGGTGACGCTGCGGAGCGGAACGGGACGTCCGGTGCGGCTGCCTGTGCAGCGAGGGTGTGCCCGTCAGTCGCGGGCGTTGCTCTTCGCGAGCAGGTCGCGGATCTCGACGAGCAGCTCGGCCTCGGTCGCGGCGGCCGGCTCCTCTTCGGGCTGCTCGGCGGACGTTCCCTTGCGGGCCTCGACGTGCGCCTTGAAGGTGTTCATCGGCAGCACGAACACGAAGTACACGACGAGGGCGACCGCGAGGAAGCTGATGACGGCCGAGATCAGGTCGCCGAGCGGGAACGTGACCGTGTCGCCGTAGATGTTGGTGACCTGCGGGCCGAAGCCGCCCATCGCGTCGGCCTTGAAGAAGAGGGCGACGAGCGGGTTGATGACACTGGCGACCACGGCGTTGACGATCGCGGTGAACGCCGTGCCGATGACGACGGCGACCGCGAGGTCGATGACGTTGCCGCGGAGGATGAAGTCCTTGAATCCTTTGAGCATGCGAACCTCCGAGTGGTGGGGAATCAGGATGAGGTCGGGCTCGACGTCGGCGCGGGGGCGCTGGTGGTCGTCGACTCCTTCTTCGATGATGTCGAAGCATCCGATGATCCGCCACTCTTCGCCCGCGAGTCCGTGCGATAGAAGCCGGAGCCGTTGAAGGTCACGCCGATCGACCCGTACTGCTTGCGCAGGGTGCCACCGCACTCGGGGCAGACGGTGAGCGACGCGTCGGCGAAGCTCTGCACGGCGTCGAAGCGGTGGCCGCACGACGTGCAGGCATAGGCGTAGGTGGGCATGGTGTCCTCGGAGGGTCAGCGTCGCGTCTGCGACAGGGAGAGGGTCTGCGTCGGCGTCACGATGCCGTCGACCGGCTGGTCGTGCACCTCGCGAGGCAGGGAGTCGAGTATCTCGGAATCATAGATGACCGCGTACACGGGAGGGCACTTCTCCATCGACCCGATGGTCTTGTCGAAATAGCCGCGGCCCCAGCCCATGCGCATGCCCGAACGGTCGACCGCGGCGGCGGGCACGATCATCAGGTCGACGTCGTTCACCGCGATGGGGCCGAGCACCTCGCCGGTCGGTTCGGGCAGGCCGAAGAGTCCCTCGGCGACATCGTCGTCGTCGTTCGCGACGGCCCAGTCGAGCAGTCCGTCGGCGCGGGTGACGGGGAGCAACACGCGGATGCCGCGGCGCACCGCTCGCGTGACGAACTCACGGGTGCCCGGCTCGGCGGTCGCCGAGAGGTAGCAGGAGATCGACTGGGCACCGAGGCTCTCGACGAGTTCGTCGAGGCGTTCGCCGATCGAGGAGGCGGCGGCATCGCGTTGCGCATCGGAGAGGAGCGCCCGGCGTTCGCGGAGCTCGGCGCGCAGTGCGCGCTTGGCGTGCTCGACCTCGTTCGACATGGCTCAGAGTCTACGCGGCGCCCACCGGTAGGCTGTCGGGATGGGTACACAGAAGTTCAAGGCGGTCATTCCTGCGGCAGGTCTGGGGACGCGCTTCCTGCCGGCGACGAAGGCGATGCCGAAGGAGATGCTGCCGGTCGTCGACAAGCCGGCCATCCAGTACGTGGTCGAAGAGGCGGCGGACGCCGGGATCGACGACATCCTCGTCATCATCGGGCGCAACAAGAACGCGATCTCCAACCACTTCGACTCGGTGCCCGAGCTCGAGGTCAAGCTCATGGAGAAGGGCGACCACGGTCGCCTGGAGCGCGTCGTGCGCTCGAGCGACCTCGCCGACATCCACTTCGTGCGACAGGGCGAGCCGAAGGGACTCGGCCATGCCGTGCTGCGTGCCCGCGCACACGTCGGCGACAGCTCCTTCGCCGTGCTCCTGGGCGATGATCTCATCGACGAGCGCGATCCGCTGCTCACCGAGATGCTGGCCGAGCACGAGCGCTCCGGCGCCGCCGTGATCGCCCTCATGGAGGTCGATCCCGCGAACATCCACATGTACGGCACGGCGGCCGTCGAGGACATCGAGGGATCGGATGCCGTGCGCGTCACCGGCCTCGTCGAGAAGCCCGCGCGCGAGGACGCCCCGTCGAACCTCGCGGTGATCGGGCGCTACGTGCTTCCCGCGTCGATCTTCGACATCCTCGAGCACACCGAACCCGGCAAGGGAGGGGAGATCCAGCTGACCGATGCGCTGCAGGAGATGGCGGCCGACCCGTCGGGCCCCGGAGTGGTCGGCGTGATCTTCGGCGGTCGGCGGTACGACACCGGTGACCGGGTCGAGTACATCAAGGCGATCGTGCAGTTGGCCTCGGACCGCGACGACCTCGGCGGCGAGCTGCGCCCGTGGTTGAAGGAGTTCGCCGAGCGCCTCTAGGCCTCCGGCGGGTCGAGCGCGAGATGATGGATCTCATGGCGGGCATGCGACACGGATCGATCGAGCTGCGCCTCGTGCGCACGAAGGATGCCCGCGTGCTCCAGCAGGAGCTGCTCGCGAACCGGTCCTGGTTGCAGCCGTGGGAGGCCACGGTTCCCTACGGCTCGGTGTCTTTCGACATGCGCCTGAGTATCCGTCGTCTGCTCCAGCAGTACCGCGACGGCGCCGGATATCCGTTCGTCATGGAGTACGACGGCGAGGTCGCCGGTCAGTTGAACGTGTGGGGAGTCTCACGCGGGTCGCTCTGCTCGGCGACGATCGGCTACTGGGTCAGCGAGAAGTTCGCGGGCAAGGGCATCACCCCCACCGCGGTCGCACTCGCGACGGACGCGTGCTTCGTCGAGTACGGCCTGCACCGCATGGAGATCTGCATCCGCCCCGAGAACGCGGCGAGCCTGCGGGTGGTGCAGAAGCTCGGTTTCCGTTACGAGGGACTGCGTCGTCGGTACATCCACATCGACGGCGATTGGCGCGACCACTACGCGTTCGCGCTGACGAAGGAGGACGTGCCGCAGGGGGTGCTGGCGCGCTGGTTGAGCGGTCAGGTTCCTCCGGATGCCGCGACGATCCCTCCGTCGGACCGGCTCTCCGTCTGACGACACGCCGTCGGAAGCATCCGTCTGGTCGCGACACGCGCCCGGCTGGGGGCCGAGCGACCTTCGTACCCTTACCGTTATCGATATGGACGGGCCGGTGCTGAGCGGGGGAGTGATCGTGCTCGTCGCCGTGCTCCTGTGGATGCTCTATCTACTGCCCTCGTGGCGCGGCCGTTTCCAGTACAACGCCGCCGAGCGCAACGCCGTTCGCCTGAACCAGGCACTGCGGATCCTCGCGGAGACGAGCGAGACCCCCGAAGAGGTGCGCGTCGAGCTGAGCGCTCGCACCGCCCTGGCGCAGCAGAAGCTCGCCAAGCGCGTGCAGTCCGAGCGCGAGTCCGCAGAACTCGAGGCGCTGCGTGCCGAACTCGCGGCGACGCGGGCCGATCCGGTGATCCGTCAGGCGCGTGCGCGCCGTCGGGTGCGGATGCTGTCGACCGTCGCCGCGCTCGTCGGAGTGGTGCTCGCGGGACTCGGCGTGTGGCAACTGCTCGCGACCGGAGCGTCGACCCTGCTGTGGGTCGGCGGGTCTCTGGCCCTGCTCGGCGCGATCGCGCTGCAGCGGATGGCCGCCGTCGCTGGTCGAGTCGCCCGTGCGAGTCATGTGGTCGCCGAGGCGCCGCGAGAGCGCGTCGCGCCCGAGATCCACGACCAGGGTCGTGCGACGTGGACCCCGCGCCCGCTGCCCGAGCCGCTCGTCGCGGTCGCCGGATCGCGAGCTCAGACCGCCCGCGCCGAGATCGACGCGCAGGAGCAGCTGCGCAAGGCCGCCCGCCTCGCGGAACTCCGCGCCCGCGCCGAGCAGATCGCCGCCGAGCAGGCTCCGGCGCCCATGCAGATTCCCGCCCCGCGTACCGCTCCCGCCGCCGAGGCTTCGCCCTACGCGAAGATGGGCTTCGTGGACGACGCCGAGATCGAGGCGCACGTGCGCGACATGCTCGCCCGTCGCGCGGCCGGGTGATCGCGACGTCCGAGGTGGGGTCGGCGTCGTGATAATGTTGATCTCCGTAAGGGCCTATGGCGCAGTTGGTAGCGCGCCTCGTTCGCATCGAGGAGGTCAGGGGTTCGAATCCCCTTAGGTCCACCACCGCAGAAACCCCCGGGCAGTCGCCCGGGGGTTTCTGCTTTTCCGACGGCTGGCTGGAGTACTCAGCGCGAGGCGAGTCCGGCGAGCAGCTCGAGCACGCAGAGGGCGGCGAGGCGCACGGTGCGGGCGTCGTCGGCATCCGCTGCGGCATCGACCTCGGCGAGGTCGGCGCTGACGACGCGCGGGTCGGCGGCGACGGCGCGGGTGAGGGCGCGCAGCTCCCACGCCTGCAGGCCGCCGGGCACGCTCGCGGGGCAACCGGGGGCGACCGAGCGGTCGCAGACGTCGACGTCGATGTCGAGGTGGACGCGGGCATCTGATCCGGCACCGGCGATCTCGAGGGCTTCGTTCACGACGTCGTCGACACCGCGGCGGCGCACCTCGTCGAGCGTGATCACCCGGATGCCCCAGTCCGCTGCCCGGCGGGCGTAAGCGACCGAGTTCGCGAAGTCGGCGATGCCGATCTGCACGATGCGCGTCGGGTCGATGCGGGCGGTGTCGAGCGCCGAGAGCACGGGCACGTCTTCGACGAGCCGGCGCACCGGGGTTCCGTTCGAGACGCCGTCGCGCAGGTCGAAGTGCGCGTCGAAGGTAATCAACCCGGTCGCCTGGGCGCCCAGCGCCACGGGGTAGGTGAGGGAATTGTCGCCGCCGAGCGCGATGACGAACGACTCCGAGAGCTCCCGCACCCGCGCGATGACGGATGCCTCGCCCTCGTCGCCGTCGGGCTCGTGCACGTCGCCGGCATCCGCGATGCGCAGCACCTCGTTCAGGTCGATCGCCGGCGGGCCCACCAGCGCGGTGCCGTAGCGGGGGAGTGCGTCGCGGACCGCGGCCGGAGTCGCCCCGGCACCCGTGGGCGAGAGCGACGTGCGCCAGACCGGGACACCCAGCAGCACGGCATCCGCGTCGTCGACGGCGTCGGGAGAGGGCCAGGATCCGGCGCGCGGCCAGAGGGGATCGTGCGAGAGGGCCATGTCAGACTCCGGGGATCAGGGCGTGGGCGATCGAGAAGATGGCGAGGCCGGCGAGAGCACCGACGAACGTGCCGTTCAGGCGGATGTACTGCAGGTCGCGGCCGACCATGAGCTCGATCTTCTCGGTCGTCTCGGCCGGGTCCCAGCGTTCGACGGTGTCGGTGATGATCGAGGCGATGTCGTGGCGGTAGCGGTCGACGAGGAAGACCGCGGCATCCGATACCCAGGTGTCGACGCGGCGCTGCAGCGCGGCATCCGTCGTCAGACGCTCGCCCACCTCCTGGAGCGCCTGCACGGCCCGGCGGCGCAGCCCGCTCTCGGGGTCGGCCAGGGCCGTGAGCAGGCCGTTCTTCGCGGTGTTCCACGCCTCGGCGGCGAGGGCACCGACGCGGGGGCTGTCGAACAGCGACGCCTTCGCGTTCTCGAGCTTCGCGCGGGTGGTCGGGTCGTTCTGCAGACTGTCGGCGAGACGGCCGAGGTAGCCGTCGATCGCCAGACGGGCCGGATGCCGGGGGTCGGCCTGCACCGCCTGCACGAACTTCACGGCCTCGTTGTAAACGGTGTCGTCGACGAAGCGGTGCGCGAGCCGCGGCACCCATGAAGGCAGGCGCCGGGAGACGAGGCCGGAGAACGACTCGGCGTTCGCCTCGAGCCAGCGCCCGATGCTGTCGGCGGCGAGGTCGACCGCGCCGTGATGGGCGTCGGCCTCGACGATCTTCTCGAGCCAGGCACCCGCGGGCGGGCCCCACTCGGGGGAGACGAGGTGCTCGCGCGCGAGGTCGGAGATGAGATCGCGCACGTCGTCGTCGCTGAGCCCGTTGAGGATCGCGGTGGCGATCGTCGCGCCTTCGGCGCCGACCCGCTCGGCGTGCGGCGTCTCGCGCAGCCACTCGCCGGCACGCTGCGCGATGGCGGTGGACGACAGCTTCGTGCGCACGACGCTCGCCTCGAGGAAGTTCGTCTCGACGAACTCGCCCAGGCTGCGGCCGATCTCGTCCTTGCGGCTCGGGATGATCGCGGTGTGCGGGATGGGTAGGCCCAGCGGGCGGCGGAAGAGCGCCGTCACCGCGAACCAGTCGGCGAGAGCACCCACCATTCCGCCCTCGGCCGCGGCGCGCACGTACCCGAGCCAGCTCATCCGCTCCTGGAACGCGAAGGCGAACACGAACACGACGGCCATGAAGATCAGCGCCCCCAGGGCGACCGCCTTCATACGGCGCAGCGCGCGGAGACGGACCTGATCGGCGGGCGAGAGCATCGCCATCGGTGTGCGCGGCATGAAGGCATCCTTTCACGCCGTGTCTGTGTAGTACCCTCACTACATCAGAAAACGAGGTGCATCGTGTTCCGTATGACCGCTCGAGATTTCAATCAGTCCGTCGCGCGCGCGCAGCGCATCGCCGACGAGGAGCCGGTGCTCGTGACCCGCCGAGGCGAGCCGGCCTACGTGCTGCTGAACATCGACGAATACGAGCGGCTGCGGTCGGAGTCGCCCGCAGGCGACGATCGGTCGCTGCTCGATGTGATCGCGCCCGTGCCGACGAGCGCGGATCCCGACGACGTCTTCGGCCGCATCATGGACGACCTCGCGTCGGAGCGAGCGCGCGACCTCGGGCGGGAGGTCGACCTGTGACGGGGTTCCTGCTCGACACGAACGTGGTCTCGGAGACCCGTCGACCGCGGCCCGATGCCGGTGTCGTGCGCTGGTTCGAGGCGACGCCGCGGCGATCCCTGCGGATCAGCGTGGTCACCGAGCTCGAACTCCGACGCGGCATCCTTCTCGTGCAGCGTCGTGATGCCGTCGCCGCAGCATCACTCGACCGATGGTTCCGGTCCGTGCTGCAGGGCCTCGCCAATCCCGCGCTCGAGGTGACCGGTGCGGTCGCGCAGCTGGCGGCGGCGATCCAGGTGCCCGATCGTCGTCCCCTCGGTGATGCGTTGATCGCCGCGACCGCTCTTCACCACGGGCTCACGCTGGTGACCCGCAACGTGAAGGACTTCGACGTTCCCGGGCTCCCGGTGGTCGATCCCTTCGACGGGCTCAGCGACTCATGAGCGGGGTAACCTCGATGCGTGATCGAAGACATCAAGAAGCGCGCCCTGCACCGCACCGCCATCCTCGAGGGGCAGCTCCGCGGGGTCGCTCGGATGATCGAGAGCGAGGACTACTGCATGGACATCATCACGCAGTCCCGCGCGATCCAGAAGTCGCTCGAGTCCCTCAACCGGCTGCTGCTCGAGAACCATCTGCGCACCCACGTGACGCACATGTTCGAGGCGGGCGGGGAGGAGCGCGACCAGGCCGTCGCCGAGCTGCTCAAGGCATTCGACTTCGATTCGAAGTAGCGCTCCTCGCCGCTCACGCCTTGCCGTCGAAGACCTCGCCCTCCATCGCGTCGTAGCCCTCGGCCTGCGGGTCTCCGTGCGAGCCGCCCGAGAGCGCGTACTCCTCTTCGGGGGAGAGTACGAGGCGGTGGCGGAAGAAGAGCCCGAATCCGAGCAGGATGATCGCGTACACGATCGCGATCGCGATGATGGCCGGCCCGAACGTCGGGTTGAGCAGGAAGCCGACGAAGATGAGCGCCGCGATGACGAGCGCGATGACCGCACCCGGGATGCCCCAGGGGCTGACGTACGGGCGATCGACGTTCGGGAACTTCTTGCGCAGGATGATGAACGACACGAGCTGCAGCCCGTAGGCGACGACCGCGCCCCAGACCGCGATGTTCAGCACGATCGCCCCGGCCACGGTGCCCGCGCCCTCGGAGTCGACCGCGGTGAGCACGTCGAGCACGATCAGGGCGACGAACCCGATCGCGGCGCCGACCGTGAGAGCGACCCACGGTGTCTGGCGCTTGCCCGTCAGCGAGAGGAAGCGCGGGTAGTACCCGGCGCGCGACAGCGAGTACATGTTGCGGCCGTAGGCGAACATGATGCCCTGCAGCGAGGCGAGCAGGCCGATCAGGGCGAACAACGCGAGCACGGCGGCGAGCTGGTCTCCCACGATCGCGCGGAAGCCGTCGAGCAGGGGCTCTCCTGCGGTTCCGGTCGCTTCGGCACCGATCACGCCGGTGTTGAGGAACAGCACCAGGAGTCCGGTGACGATGAGGGTGCCGCGCGCCCAGAACCCGGCCTTCGGGATGTCGCGGGTGGGGTTGTGCGATTCCTCGGCCGCGAGCGGCAGCTCTTCGATGCCGAGGAAGAACCACATCGCGAACGGGAGGGCGAACAGGATCGGCAGGACGCCGTGGGGGAGGAAGGTCGACTGGCCCTCGTCGGGGACGATGTCCCACAGGGCATCCCACGAGAACGCACCGGAGAACAGCGCCATGAGCGAGAAGACGAGGATGATGCCGATCGAGATCACCGAGACGACGATCGCGAAGCGGAACGAGATGGCCGCTCCCGCGGAGTTCAGTGCGATGAAGACGACGTAGAGGATGAGGTACCAGACCCATCCGGGGAGTTCGAGACCGAGCAGTTCGCTCGTGATCCCATTGGCATACGACGCCGAGAAGTAGACGATCACCGCCGTGGTCGCGACGTACTCGATCGTCTCGGCGGCTCCGGTGACCAGACCGCCCCAGGGCCCCATGGCCGAGCGGGCGAAGGAGTAGGCGCCACCGGTGTGCGGCATCGCAGCCGCCATCTCGCCGATGGCGAAGATCATGCCGTAGTACATCGCCACGAGGATGACGAAGGCGATGAGCATCCCGCCGAACCCCGCGAAGTCGATACCGAAGTTCCATCCCGAGAAGTCGCCCGAGATGACGGCGGCGACCGCGAGTCCCCACAGGCCCCAGACGCCGGCCGACCTCTTCAGTGTGCGTTTCTCGAAGTATTCGCTCCCGGCACGTGTATAGGTCGCTCCGGCGACCTTGCGGGATTCATTGCTCTGCCCAGACATACGTTCTCCGCTCACTCGCATGCAGGCGCCGGGTGCACCTTGCGGATGATTGTGACAGTCAATGGTGGTTTCGTCTACCTTTAAACGTCGAGGTGATCTACTCTGAGGGCGAAGCCGGTCGGCCGATCGCTTCACCGCAGGAGAACGGAGCGTCAGATGTCGGGAAACCTGAGCATCGAGCAGCTGGACGCCGGCATCGCCGCCGGCGAGATCGACACCGTGATCGTGGCCTTCGCCGATGCGCAGGGGCGTCTGGTCGGCAAGCGCGTCTCGGCCCGCCTGTTCCAGGAGGACATCCTGTCGCACGGCGCCGAGGCCTGCGACTATCTGCTGTCGGTCGATGTCGACATGAACACCGTCGACGGCTACGCGATGTCGGGATGGGACCGCGGGTACGGTGACATGGTGCTGCGGCCCGACGCCGAGACGCTCCGCAACATCCCGTGGCTCGAGGGGACGGCGCTCGTGATGGCCGACCTCGTCTGGCAGAACGGCGAGCCGGTCGGACCGTCACCCCGGGCCATCCTCGACCGTCAGCGCGACCGGCTCGCCGAACACGGCTGGACCGCGTACTCGGGCACGGAGCTCGAGTTCATCGTGTTCGAAGACACCTATCGCGAGGCCTGGGCGCGCAAGTACGAGGGGCTCACCCCCGCCACCGACTACAACGTCGACTACAACCTGCTCGCATCGACCCGCATGGAACCGCTGCTGCGCGACATCCGCAACGGCATGGACGGCGCAGGTCTCTACTGCGAGGGCGTCAAGGGCGAGTGCAACTTCGGTCAGCAGGAGATCGCCTTCCGCTACGCCGAGGTGCGCGAGACCGCCGACCAGCACGCGATCTACAAGAACGGCGCGAAGGAGATCGCCGAACAGCACGGTCAGTCGCTCACGTTCATGGCCAAGTTCAACGAGCGCGAGGGCAACAGCTGCCATATCCATCTGTCCCTGCGAGATCGGTCGGGCGCTCCGGTGATGGCCGGTGACGGCGAGCACGGCTTCAGCCCCGTCATGGAGCACTGGATCGCCGGCATCCTCGCGACGCTGCGCGAGTTCACCCTGCTGTTCGCCCCGAACATCAACTCCTACAAGCGCTTCGCCGAGGGCAGCTTCGCCCCGACGGGGGTCGCGTGGGGCATCGACAACCGCACCTGCGCCCTGCGCGTCGTCGGATCCGGATCGGGTCTGCGCGTCGAGAACCGGGTGCCGGGCGGAGACGTGAATCCCTACCTCGGCATCGCGGCGATCATCGCCGGCGGTCTGCACGGCATCGAGAACGAGCTGCCGCTGCCCGAGCGCTTCACCGGCAACGCCTACGAGGCGGGCGTCGATCACCTGCCCACGACGCTGCGCGAGGCCGCGCAGCTCTTCCGCGAGTCGACGATCGCTCGGGCGGCGTTCGGCGACGACGTGGTCGAGCACTACCTGAACCAGGCGCGCATCGAGGTCGAGGCCTACGACGCGGCCGTCACCGACTGGGAGCGCATCCGTGGTTTCGAGCGCCTCTGACTCCGCGCCGCTGATCGGCATCACGACGTACCTGGAGCGCGCGCAGCAGGGGGTGTGGGACGTACGGGCGGCCTTCCTGCCCGAGCAGTACCTCACGAGTGTGACGTCGTCCGGCGGTATCGCGCTGCTGCTGCCGCCGCAGGATCCGGATGCCGCCGACGCGGCCATCGCGGGAATGGACGGGCTCGTGCTCTCCGGCGGCGCGGACGTCGCCCCCGAACTCTACGGCGAGCGGCGGCATCCGCTCACCGACCCCGCGCGGGTCGATCGCGACGCGTGGGAGCTCGCGCTGTTCCATGCGGCCGAGCGTCGCGGGATCCCGGTGCTCGCGATCTGCCGGGGGCTGCAGCTCGTGAACGTCGCCCGCGGCGGCACGCTGCAGCAGCACCTGCCCGAATCGCTCGGGACCGAGAGGTACCGGATCGGCGGCGGCGTGTTCGCCGAGAACGACATCGCGGTCGAGGTCGATACGGCGCTCGCCGAAATCCTCGGAGAGACCGACATGCGCGTGCACAGCTACCACCACCAGGGCGTCGGCCGGTTGGGCGACGGGCTCGTCGCCGCCGCGCACTCCGATGACGGCCTCGTTCAGGCCTTCGTCGACACGGCAGGCGCCCACATCGTCGGCGTGCAATGGCACCCCGAGGAGAACGCCGAGGACCGGCGACTCTTCGCCGATCTCGTCACACAGGCACGCGCGTTCGCCGCGCGGCGGAAGGAGGACGCCCGATGAGCGCGTTCACGGTCATCAACCCGTCGACGGGCGCGGCGATCCGCGAGATCGCCCGCGCAGATGTCGGAGAGACGGATGCCGCGATCGCGCGCGCCGTGTCCGCTCAGCGCCGGTGGGCGGGGCTCGCCCCCGTCGCGCGCGCCGATGCGCTGCGGTCGTTCGCGCGCGCCGTCGAGGGCGCCGCCGAGGAGCTGGCGCACCTGGAGGTGCTCAACTCCGGGCATCCGATCGGCTCCGCCCGTTGGGAGGCGGGTCACGTCGCCCAGGTGCTCAACTACTACTCCGCCGACCCCGAACGACTCTCGGGCCGGCAGATCCCGGTGGCGGGTGGGCTCGACGTCACCTTCCACGATCCCTACGGCGTGGTCGGGGTGATCGTGCCGTGGAACTTCCCGATGACGATCGCCGCGTGGGCGTTCGCTCCGGCGCTCGCCGCGGGCAACGCGGTGGTGCTGAAACCCGCCGAACTGACCCCGCTGACCGCGATCCGTCTGGGCGAGCTCGCGCTCGAAGCGGGGCTGCCCGCGGGACTCTTCGAGGTCGTGACCGGTTCGGGCTCCGTGGTGGGGCAGCGTCTCGTCGAGCATCCGGACGTGCGCAAGGTGGTCTTCACGGGGTCGACCGAGGTCGGCATCGAGGTCGCAGCCGGCTGCGCGCGGGCGCTCAAGCCCGTCACCCTCGAACTCGGTGGCAAGAGCGCCAACATCGTCTTCGCGGACGCCGATCTCGAGAAGGCCGCCGCGGCCGTCCCGGGATCGGTGTTCGACAACGCGGGGCAGGACTGCTGCGCGCGCAGCAGGCTCCTCGTGCAGCGTTCGGTGTACGACCGGTTCCTCGAGCTGTTGGAGCCGGCGGTCGCGGCGTGGCGGGTCGGTGACCCGTCGAGTGCCGACACCGACATGGGTCCGCTCATCTCCGCCGGTCACCGCGACACGGTCGCCGGGTTCCTCGACGACGCGACGATCGCATTCCGGGGGAGTGCACCGGAGGGCGATGGGTTCTGGTTCGCGCCCGCGGTGGTGCTGGCCGACCCCGCCGATCGGATCGCGCAGCAGGAGGTGTTCGGTCCGGTCGTCGCGGTCATGCCCTTCGACGACGAAGCCGACGCGATCCGTCTCGCGAACGACACCGCCTACGGCCTCGCCGGCTCCCTCTGGACCGAGAACCTCGGCCGCGCCGTCCGCGTCTCGCGCGGCGTGCAGAGCGGCGTGCTGTCGGTGAACTCGCACTCCTCGGTGCGCTACGCGACGCCCTTCGGCGGCATGAAGGCCTCCGGACTCGGACGCGAGCTGGGGCCGGACGCTGCCGAGCACTTCACCGAGACCAAGAACGTCTTCTTCGCGATCGACTGAGCGCGACCCCGACCCCCTCGACCACCTGCAACGGAGAAACACACATGAGCATCGATCTGACCCAGCGCCTGAAGGACCGCGTCGCCATCATCACCGGTGGAGCGAGCGGCATCGGCTTCGCCACCGCCCAGCGCTTCGCCGCCGAGGGGGCGTTCGTCGTCATCGCCGACGTCGACCCCACCTCGGGCGAGAAGGCGGCGGCCGAGGTCGGCGGGGCGTTCCGCCCGGTCGACGTCGCCGACCAGACCAAGGTCGACGCGCTGTTCGACGGCGTGGCAGCGGAGTTCGGGCGCATCGACATCGCCTTCAACAACGCCGGAATCTCGCCCGCCGACGACGACTCGATCGAGACGACCGAGCTGCCCGCCTGGGACCGCGTGCAGGACGTGAACCTCAAGAGCGTGTACCTGTGCAGCCGTGCGGCTCTGCGTCACATGGTGCCGGCGGGCCGCGGATCGATCATCAACACCGCCTCGTTCGTCGCGCTGCTGGGATCGGCGACCTCGCAGATCAGCTACACCGCGTCGAAGGGCGGCGTGCTCGCGATGTCGCGCGAGCTGGGCGTGCAGTTCGCCCGGCAGGGCGTACGGGTCAACGCGCTCTGCCCGGGGCCGGTGAACACCCCGCTGCTGCAGGAGCTGTTCGCGAAGGACCCCGAGCGCGCGCAGCGGCGTCTCGTGCACGTGCCGATGGGGCGCTTCGCCGAGCCGTCCGAACTCGCCGCCGCTGTCGCCTTCCTCGCCTCCGACGACTCGTCGTTCATCACCGCCAGCGCCTTCGTCGTCGACGGCGGCATCACCAACGCCTACGTCACTCCACTGTAAAGCGGGATGCGGTGATGTCGGATGCTGTGAAGCGGGATCATGTCGCTGTGACAGGCTGAGAAGCATGAGCGAGCACCCTTTCGACGGCGATCTCGTCGAGGTGCGCCGGGCGGTCTACCGCCCGCTGCGCCGCGGGAACGCCCTCGAGGATGCGGTCGCTCGCCTCGTGCAGACCATCCGACTCGGCGTCGTCGCTCCGGGGGAGTCGCTGCCGCCGGAGCGCGAGCTCGCGGCGTCCTTCGGGGTGAGCCGCGACACCGTGCGTGACGCGATCCGTGAGCTCGCCGACACCGGGTATCTGGTGCCGAAGCGCGGGCGGTACGGCGGCACGTTCGTCGCGGATCCGCTGCCGGAACCCTCGGATGCCGGGGCGGTGACCGCGGCCGAGATCGACGACGTGCTCGGCCTCCGGCGCGTGCTCGAGACCGGTGCCGTGCGCGCGGCGGCGAGCCGCACGCTGGATGCCGCGACGCGGGCGGATCTGTGGGCACGGCACGAATCGGCGCTTCCGGCCGGCCCCGAGGAGTACCGCCGACTCGACACGCTGCTGCACCTGGCGATCGCCGAGGCCGCGGGCATCCCGTCACTCGTGGCGCTCGTCGCCGAGAACCGGGCCGACGTCAACGCCTGGCTCGACACCTTCCCCCTCCTGCCGCGCAACATCCAGCACTCGGGAGAGCAGCACGAGCGCATCGTCACGGCGATCCTCGCGGGTCGGCCCGACGTCGCGGAGGCCGCGATGCGCGACCACCTCGCCGGTTCCGAGGCCCTGCTGCGCGGGTTCCTGATCTGAATCCCGGCAGCCGCGCCGTCCGTCAGCGCGCGGCCGCCTCGTCGGCGACGTTCAGCGCCTCATCGATCACGGCGAGTCCGCGCACCAGGTCGTCCTCCGAGATGATCAGCGGCGGCGCGACGTGCACGCGGTTGAAGTGCACGAACGGCCAGACGCCGCCCTTCTTCGCCGCGGCGGCGAAGGCACCCATCGGCGCGGCATCCGCTCCGGACGCATTGAACGGTACGAGCGGTTCGCGGGTCGCGCGGTCGCGCACCAGCTCGATCGCCCAGAAGAGGCCGCGTCCGCGCACCTCGCCGACGCTCGGATGCGTCTCGGTCCAGCGGCGCAGGGTCGGTTCGACGATGCGCTCGCCCAGATCGCGCACGCGCTCGAGGATGCCGTCGCGACGGAACACCTCGAAGGTCGCGACGCCCGCCGCGCACGCGAGCGGATGCCCGGAGTAGGTGAGTCCGCCCGCGAACGGCATCTCGTCGAACGCCGCGGAGATGCGATCCGAGATCACCACGCCGCCCAGCGGTACGTAGCCGGAGTTGACACCCTTCGCGAAGCTGATCAGGTCGGGTGCCGCATCGAACGCGTCGATGCCGAACCACTCGCCGAGGCGGCCGAACCCGACCATCACCTCGTCGGCGATGTAGACGATGCCGTAGCGGTCGCACAGCTCGCGCACTCCCTGGAGATACCCGGGCGGCGGCACGAGCACGCCGTTGGTGCCCACGACCGTCTCGATGATGATCGCCGCGATCGTGGCCGGACCCTCGAGCTGGATCGTCTGCTCGAGGTGTGCGAGCGCGCGCTCGGACTCCTGCTCGGGCGTCTCGGCGTGGAAGGGCGACCGGTACAGGTAGGGGCCGAAGAAGCGCACCGTGCCGTTGTCGACGCCGTCGTTCGCCCAGCGCCGCGGGTCGCCGGTGAGCGAGATCGCGGTGGAGGTCGACCCGTGGTAGCTGCGGTACATCGAGAGCACCTTGCGGCGGCCGGTGAACTGGCGAGCCATGCGCACGGCGTACTCGTTGGCCTCGGCGCCGCCGTTGGTGAAGAACACCTTCTGCATGCCCGCGGGCGCGACCTCGGAGATCAGGCGGGCGAGTTCGCCGCGCACGTCGTTCGCCATCGACGGCTGGATGGTCGCGAGCCGGCCGGCCTGCTGCTGGATCGCCGCGACCAGATCGGGATGCTGGTGGCCGAGGTTGAGGTTCACGAGCTGACTCGAGAAGTCGAGGTAGGCGTTGCCCGCGTAGTCCCAGAACGTTGACCCCTCGCCGGCGGCGACGGGGAGAGGATCGATCAGAGCCTGTGCGCTCCACGAGTGGAAGACGTGTCCGCGATCGTCGGCGCGCACCCGCGCCTCGGCATCCGGAGCGGGCAGCGCGTGGGCCGCACCGTGGCGGTCGGTGAAGTTCGTCATCGGTCGTGCTCCTCGATCAGTGGTTGCTCGGGAAGCCGAGGTCGATCTGCGACGGCGTGTGGTCGGGCCAGCGAGTGGTCACCACTTTGGAACGCGTGTAGAAGTGCACGGACTCGGGGCCGTAGATGTGGGAGTCGCCGAACAGCGAGTCCTTCCAGCCGCCGAACGAGTACGCACCGATCGGCACGGGGATCGGCACGTTGACCCCGACCATCCCGACCTCGATGTCGAACTCGTACTGACGGGCCGTTCCGCCGTCGCGGGTGAAGATCGCGGTGCCGTTGCCGTAGGCGTTGGCGTTCACGAGCGCCACGGCATCCGCGTAGGTGTCGACGCGCACGACCGACAGCACCGGGCCGAAGATCTCATCGTCGTACACCTTCGTGCCGGAGGTGACGTGGTCGATCAGACTGACGCCCAGGAAGAAGCCGTTCGAGTCGAACTCCTTCGCGGTGCCGTCGACGACGACCGTGGCGCCCTCGGCCGCCGCCCCCGTGACGTACGAGGCCACCCGGTCGCGGTGCTCGCGGGTGATGAGCGGTCCCATCTCGCTGGAGGGATCGGTGCCGTCGCCGATCGTGAGTCCGTCGATGCGGGAGGCGATCGCCGAGACCAGGTCGTCGGCGACGTCGCCGACGGCGACGAGCACCGACACGGCCATGCAGCGCTCGCCGGCCGAGCCGTAGGCGGCGGAGACCGCGGCATCGGCCGCCGCGTCGATGTCGGCATCCGGCATCACGACCATGTGGTTCTTCGCGCCCCCGAGGGCCTGCACGCGCTTGCCCGCGGCCGAGGCCCGCTGGTAGATCGAGCGGGCGATCGGCGTGGAGCCCACGAAGCTGACGGCCGACACGGTGGGCGACTCGAGCAGGGCATCGACGGCCTCCTTGTCGCCGTGCACGACGTTGAGCACGCCGTCGGGGAGGCCCGCCTCCTGGAAGAGCTTCGCCAGCCACACGGCGGCCGACGGGTCCTTCTCGCTGGGCTTGAGCACGACCGTGTTGCCGCAGGCGATCGCCGAGGCGACCATCCACAGCGGCACCATCACGGGGAAGTTGAACGGCGTGATCGCGGCGACCACCCCCACCGGCTGCTTGACCGAGTGCACGTCGACGCCGCGTGAGACCTGTTCGCTGCGCTCGCCCTTGAGCAGGTGCACGAGACCGGCGGCGAACTCGACGTTCTCGATGCCGCGCGACACCTCGCCCGCGGCATCGGAGAGCACCTTGCCGTGCTCGGAGGTGACGATCGCCGCGAGCTCGGGCGTGCGCTCCTTGAGCAGCTGGCGCAGCCGGAAGAACACGTCGGCGCGCTTGATCAGGCTCGTCTCGCGCCAGGCGGGGGCGGCGGCCGCGGCGGCGGCGATCGCGCCGTCGACCTCGGCGGTCGAGGCGAACGCGACCTCGCGGGTCACCTCACCGGTCGCGGGGTTGAAGATCTGACCGGTGCGGGCCGCCTCGGCGGTCTCCGAACCGTTGATGACATGACGGACGACGTCCACAGTGCTCCTGGGGGTATGACGGGAAGGGGGAGAGGGGCTGCTCAGAGAACGGCCTGCGCGCGGGTGAGCACGTCGCGCAGGATCTGCTCGATCTCGCGGAACTCGGCCGGCCCCACGGTCAGCGGCGGCGCGAGCTGGATCACGGGATCGCCGCGGTCGTCGGCGCGACAGTAGAGACCGGCCTCGAACAGTGCGGGGGAGAGGAAACCGCGCAGGAGGCGCTCGGACTCGGCGTCGTCGAAGGTCTCGCGCGTCGCCTTGTCCTTCACCAGCTCGATGCCGAAGAAGTAGCCGTCGCCGCGCACATCGCCCACGATCGGCAGATCGCTCAGCTTCTCGAGCTCGGTGCGGAACAGCGGCGAGTTCTCGCGGACGCGGGCGTTGAGGCCTTCCTCGTCGAAGATCGCGAGGTTCTCGAGCGCCACCGCCGCCGAGACCGGGTGGCCGCCGAACGTGTAGCCGTGCGGGAACGACAGGTCGCCCTTCGAGAACGGCTCGTAGATGCGGTCGCTGACGATCGTCGCGCCGATCGGCGAGTACCCGCTCGTCATGCCCTTCGCGCAGGTGATCATGTCGGGCTCGTAGCCGAGTCCGGTGCACGCGAAGGTGTGGCCGAGGCGCCCGAAGGCGCAGATGACCTCGTCCGAGACGAGCAGCACGTCGTGCCGGTCGCAGATCTCGCGCACCCGCTGGAAGTAGCCGGGAGGGGGCGGAAAGCACCCGCCGGAGTTCTGCACCGGTTCGAGGAAGACCGCGGCGACGGTGTCGGCGCCCTCGAAGAGGATCATCTCCTCGATGCGGTCGGCGGCCCAGCGGCCGAAGGCCTCGAGGTCGTCGGCGGGGGCACCCATCTCGGCCGCCCGGTAGAAGTTGGTGTTCGGCACCCGGAATCCGCCCGGGGCGACCGGCTCGAACATCGCCTTCATCGCGGGGATGCCGGTGATCGCCAGGGCGCCGTGCGGGGTGCCGTGATAGGCGACCGAGCGCGAGATCACCTTGTGCTTGGTGGGCTTGCCCTGCAGCTTCCAGTAGTGCTTCGCGAGCTTGAGCGCGGTCTCGACGGCTTCACCGCCACCGGTCGAGAAGAAGACGCGGTTGAGGTCGCCGGGTGCCTCGTCGGCGAGGCGGTCGGCGAGTTCGATCGCCGCCGGGTGCGCGTACGACCACAGCGGGAAGAACGCGAGCTCGGATGCCTGCTTCGCCGCGGCCTCGGCGAGACGCTGCCGCCCGTGGCCGGCGTTGACGACGAAGAGGCCGGCGAGCCCGTCGAAGTACTCCTTGCCCTTCGCGTCCCAGATGCGGTGGCCCTCGCCCTTGACGATGATCGGCACACCGGAGGTGGCCATGGTCGACTGGCGCGTGAAGTGCATCCAGAGGTGGTCCTGAGCCTTCGCCTGGAGTGCGGCCTCGGCCTCGGGTGAGAGAGCGGTGTTCATCGGGTCCCCCAGTTGTAGAGCTGCTTCTGCAGCTTGGCGTAGATGAAGGTCTCGGTCGACAGCACGCCGTCGATCGGTCGGATGACGTCGTTGATCAGGGACAGCAGGTCTTCGTCGTCCTCGCAGACGACCTCGGCGAGCACGTCGAAGGCGCCGACCGTGATGACGACGTAGTCGATCGCCTCGATCTCGGCGACGGCCTCGGCGACGCGGCGCGCATCGCCGGACACGCGGATGCCGATCATCGCCTGCCGGTGGAAGCCGAGCTGCATGGGGTCGGTGACCGCCACGATCTGCATCACCCCGGATTCGGTGAGCCGCTGCACGCGCTGACGGACCGCCGCTTCGCTCAGGCCGACGACGCGGCCGATGTCGGAGTACGAGCGACGCCCGTCGTCCTGGAGCAGCTCGATGATCGTCTTGGAGACGGCATCGAGGGGGGACTGCTTCTTCGAGGAGACCATGGTGCGATCCTCGCACCCGTGGCTGGTCATTTCAACCGATTTCGCAGGATCGATTCATTCAATCTGCGAATTCGGCAGGAAGTGTCAGGTTTCGCGGGGGCCAAGCCAGGCGCTCGCCGCCGTCGCGTGGGCGGATTCGGGGTCGGAGGGGTGGAAGGCCCCGGCGAGCACGTCGCGGTAGAGGCGGGACAGCTCGTTGCTCGAGAAGTACGAGCC
This sequence comes from Microbacterium galbinum, assembly GCF_023101185.1. Taxonomy (GTDB): domain Bacteria; phylum Actinomycetota; class Actinomycetes; order Actinomycetales; family Microbacteriaceae; genus Microbacterium; species Microbacterium galbinum. The sequence goes on along the minus strand of NZ_CP078077.1, from coordinate 327,403 downwards.
GCCTCCGGCGACGAGCATCGCCTCGTCGACGACCTGCTTCGCCGTCGTGATCGCGCGGTGCTTGAGCCCCGACAGCAGCGTGAACCAGCGGGCGCCGTGATCGACGCGCTCGTCGACGTCGCGCGCGAGGGCCCGGATCTGCGGCGGGAGCGCGTCGTAGGCGAGGCCCATGTCGGCGATCCGCCAGCGGATGTCGGGGTCCTGGCTGTACGCGGCACCGGTGCTCTTCGAGCGGCGCCGGTGGGCGGTCTCGACCGCGAGATCGAGCGCGCGGCGGGCGAGCCCGGTGTAGACCGAGGCCAGCAGCACCTCGAATACGCTGAAGATGCCGAACACGATCGGATCGGGGTTCGGTCCCGGGTCGATGCGCCGCACGACGTGCTCGGGGGAGGCCACTGCCCCCGACAGGCGAGTGGTGCGGCTCTGGGTGGCGCGCATGCCGAGGGTGTCCCAGTCGTCGCCGGTGACGACGGCATCCGTGCGCTCCACGAACGCGAACACAAGCTTCGGAGCGTCGGCGCTCGTCGTGTCGAGGCCGTGCAGTCCGAGCTTCGTCCACACCGGGGCGAGCGAGGTGAAGATCTTCGTGCCGGTGAACGTGTAGCCGCCGTCGGCGGTGGGCAGGGCATCCGTGTCGCTGCCGAACAGCACGAGGTCGTTGCCGCCCTCGCTGATGCCGAAGGCGAAGACCTCGCCCGCGACTGCGCCGTCCTGCACGAACTCGAGGCCGGGGACCCCGCGGTCGGAGAACACCTTCGCGACACCCGTCCAGACGAGGTGCATGTTGATCGCCAGCGCGGTCGCCGGCGCGGCCGTGGCGAGGCGCTGCTGCAGGATCGCCGCCTCGGCGAGCCCGAGTCCCGCACCTCCGCGGTCGGCCGGGACGAGGATGGCGAGGTACCCGGCGGCGCGGAGCTCGTCGAGATCCTGCTGGGGGAACGTGTTCTCGCGGTCGTGGATCGGCGCGCGTTCGCGGATCCGCTCGAGCAGATCGTCGGGCAGGAAGGCGGCCGGGTCGAAGGCGCTCATGCCAGGGCCTCCCGGAGCTGACGGATCGACTCCTCCGGCTTGTCGCGGTGCAGCGAGTGTCCGGCGCCGTCGACGATCGACATCGTCACGAGCGGGTTCGCGCTCAGCACGTCGGTCGCGGTGTCGCCGGTGAAGATGCTGTAGACCTCGGGATCCGAGGCGATCACGTGCGTGGGAACGGCGAGGCGCGCGGCATCCGCTCGCACGTCCCAGGGGGTGTTCTGCACGCTGGTCTGCTCGACCGCCCAGGCGCTCGCCCGACGGACCGCGTCGACCTTGAGCTCCCAGTCCTGCGGGTGCCAGTGCGGATGCTCCTGCTGCACGACCTCGATCCGCTGGTCCGCGAACGCGCGCTCCTGACTCTTGCGCACGATCTTCGCGTCGCGGCCCTCGACGAAGATCGCGGGGTCGAGCAGGATCAGGCGGCGCGTCCAGTCCGGGTCGGAGGCCGCGGCCACCGTGCTCGCGGCGCCGCCGAGCGAGTGGCCGACGACGGCATCCCACGCGCCTCCGCGCTGCGGTCGCGCGATCCCGAGATCCGCGGCGTACGCGGCGACGGTGTAGTCGAGCGCCCGCGGTGCGTCGCCGTGACCGCGCAGGTCGACGGCGACCGCGTGCCACCCGGACTCGGCGAGGGCCTCGCCGAGGCGCCACATCAGCGCGCCGGACGACCCCAGCCCGTGCACGAGGAGCGCATGGCGGTCGGCGGTCGGATCGCCCCAGGAGAGGCGGGGGAGCATGAGCGGTGCGGCCATGCCCTCAGCCTAGAACCGCGACGGGAGGGAGTCTCCGTCGGGCGTCGATCGCCGTCATCCGAGCGGCGGCAGGTCTCCGTGGGTGCGGAGCACGCGCGCGGCGGCCGCGTGCCCGGCGGAGAGCCGGTCGGCGAGGGCCGTGCCATCGAGGGTCGCGGCGAGGAAACCCGCGGCGAAGGCGTCGCCGGCTCCGACGGGCTCGACGACGTCGACGCGTGGAGCGGGGACGAACACGGGCTCCTCGCCCGCAGCGAAGGCGGTCGCGCCGACGTCGCCGTCCTTGACGATCAGGAGAGCGCAGTTCGGCAGATGGGCGCGCACATCGGCGGCGGTCGCGGTGCCCCAGAGCCGCTCGGCCTCGTCACGGCCCACGAAGGCGATGTCGGCGGCGTCGGCGAGGCGGGTCAGAGTGGCCTGCGCGTCGTCCATCGACCACAGCGCTCGGCGGTCGTTCACATCGAACGAGACGAGGGCCCCCGCCTCGCGGGCGTCGACGTACAGGTCGTCGACCATGGCGCGGCACGAGGCGGAGAGCGCGGGCGTGATGCCGGTCGTGTGCACGACGCGCACGCCCCGCAGCCGGTCGACGGAGAGGAAGCCGGAATCCATCAGGGAGGCGGCCGATCCGCGGCGGTAGTAGTACACCGACGAGGACTCGACGCCCGGATCCTTGAACATGACGCCGGTGGGAGCATCCGCGTCCTTCTCGGCCCAGAGCTCGACCCCGCGCCGAGCCAGCTCGCCGGTGATGCGCTCAGCGATGGGATCGTCGCCGAGGCGCGACGCCCACACGGCCCGGTGCCCCGCGGCGACCAGGCCGACCGCGACGTTGCCCTCGGCGCCCGCGATGCCGAGGGCGGCGGTCTCGGTCTCGGCCAGGGGAGCGCCCAGCGCGGTGACGAGGCCCATGGATTCGCCGATGCAGACGACCTCGGGCGCGGACGGAGAAGAGGGGAGCGTGCTCATGAGGGGGTGACCGCCAGGGGTTCGGTGTCGGGGTAGGGGCTCGCGTCGCGATGACGCAGGTCGGGGAGGGCGCGGACGAAGACGATCGAGACGACCAGACCGAGCGCGGCGAAGAGGACGGCGGCGAAGTAGGCTCCGCGGGCGTCGGTGGCATCGACGAGGAAGCCGGCCACCGCGGATCCGGCAGCGGCGCCGATGAGCTGACCGGTGCCCGCCCAGCCGAAGGCCTCGGCGGTCTCGCTGAACTTGACGCTCGCCGTCGTGATCGCGAACAGCACCGCGAGGGCCGGCGCGATGCCGATACCGGCGAGGATGAGCGTGCCGCCGAGCCAGAACACATTGAGCGAGACCATGGTGAGCGCGAGGCCGACCGTCACGATCGTGAGGCGGCGCGCCATCGCCCACGGTCCGATCGGGATGTGCCCGAACGACAGACCCCCCGCGAGGCTCCCCACCGCGAAGACCGCGAGCACCAGGCCCGCCTCGAGACTGCCGTGCTCGAAGGTCGCGACCACGCCCACCTCGACCGCGGAGCACGCGCCGATGAGGAGGAAGCCGATCATGGTGGCCATCAGCACCGGGGGCTTGAGCACCACCTTGCCGAGCGCGCTGCGGCTGCGCGGAATGCGCACGCGCCCGACCTCGGGGGAGAGGATGAACCACGAGCCGCCGCCGACGAGGAACACCGCCACGAGGAGCAGACCCTGCGTGGTGCCGACCTGGGTCGAGACCAGCGTGATGACCACCGGGGCGAGGATCCAGATGATCTCCTGCAGCGAGGCGTCGAGGGAGAAGAGGGGAGTGAGCTGCTTGGCGTTGACGAGCTTGGGGTAGATCGTGCGCACCGCCGACTGCACGGGCGGTGTCGAGAGCCCGGCGATCAGACCGAGCGCCATGTAGCCCGGCAGGCTCAGGGGGAGCAGGGCCAGGCAGAGCACGGCGACGACGCAGACCGAGAGGGTGAGGGTGAGGACGCGACGCATGCCCCACGCGCCCATCCAGCGGCTGGTCACGGGGCCGGCGACGGCCTGCCCGACGCTCGTCGCGGCGAGCACGAGGCCCGCGGCGCCGTACGACCCGGTCTGCTGCTCGACGTGCAGCAGGATCGCGAGCGAGGACATGCCGTTGGGGAATCGCGCCGTCAGCTGAGCCGCGATCATGCGCGCCACTCCGGGCGTGCGAAGAAGGTCCTGATATCCCGCCACCAGACAACGGTACCGGCAGCCGCGGACGCTACGGGAACGGTCGGATGCCCCGGCATCGGCGACACGCCGACGACACGCCGAGGAGCAGTTTCCACAGGAATCCGAATGTCGGATGCCCGGCGTAGCGTGCGACCTGTGGATGGATCTCTCACAGGTGCCTCCCAGCCGCGATTTCTCGCGGTTCGGGAGCCCTGCGCCCGCCCCTCCGCCTGTGGAAGAAACGGTGGAGAACCTGTGTTGTATCTGGGGAGAGCGGTGGAAAAACTACACGAATGTAACTACTACCCCTTGTGGTCACTCAGAGTGTCCGTCCCTATATGTAGTATTGAACTCCCGGCGGAGGACTGCCGGCCACACAACGATTCTGAGGGGAAACAGATGTCGATCACGGTCTACACCAAGCCTTCCTGCGTCCAGTGCAACGCGACCTACCGCGCCCTGGATGCCAAGGGCATCGAGTACGAGATCCACGACCTGTCGGAGGACCCGACGGCCCTGGAGCAGGTCAAGGCGCTGGGCTACATGCAGGCGCCGGTCGTCGTCACCGACGAGGACCACTGGTCGGGCTTCCGTCCCGACAAGATCGACGAGCTCGCGACCCGTCTGGCCTGATCGGGCAGCCGCGCAGCGGGGTGAGAGAGCGAATCGACGCATGAACGCCATCGCGACCGCAGCACCGCTCCTCGTCTACTTCTCGAGCGTGTCCGGAAACACGGCGCGCTTCATCGAGAAACTGGGCCTTCCCGCCCGACGTATCCCGCTCCACCGGAACGACGGAGAGCTCGTCATCGACGAGCCCTACGTTCTGGTCACCCCGACCTATGGCGGGGGCGAGGGGCGAGGCGTCGAGCGGGGCGCCGTGCCCAAGCAGGTGATCCGGTTCCTCAACGACGAGCGCAACCGTCGTCACATCCGCGGAGTGATCTCCGCAGGCAACACCAACTTCGGCGAGGCATTCTGCCTCGCCGGCGACATCATCAGCCGCAAGTGCCACGTGCCTCACTTGTATCGGCTAGAAATCTTCGGCACACAGGACGACGTGGATCGCGTCAGCGACGGATTGGAACGAGTGTGGGCAGCGCAGTTGACGAGCAGACCGTGACACAGCAGGCGGCGTTCAAGATGAACCAGGCGTACGAGGGGCTGGACTACCACGCCCTGAACGCGATGCTGAACCTCTACGACGCGAACGGCAAGATCCAGTTCGACGCCGACAAGCGTGCGGCGCGGGAGTACTTCCTGCAGCACGTCAACCAGAACACGGTCTTCTTCCACTCCCTCAAGGAGCGCCTCGACTACCTGGTCGAGAAGGAGTACTACGAGCCGGCCGTGATCGAGCAGTACTCGCTCGAGTTCATCCAGAAGCTCAACGACCTCGCTTACGGCAAGAAGTTCCGCTTCGAGACGTTCCTCGGCGCCTTCAAGTACTACACGAGCTACACGCTCAAGACGTTCGACGGCAAGCGCTACCTCGAGCGCTTCGAGGACCGCGTCGTCATGACCGCCCTCGGACTCGCCGACGGTGACGAGAAGCTCGCCGTCGCCCTGGTGGAGGAGATCATCTCCGGCCGTTTCCAGCCGGCGACGCCGACGTTCCTCAACGCGGGCAAGGCGCAGCGCGGCGAGCTCGTCAGCTGCTTCCTGCTGCGCATCGAAGACAACATGGAGTCGATCGCCCGCGGCATCAACTCGGCGCTGCAGCTCTCCAAGCGCGGCGGCGGCGTGGCGCTGCTGCTCTCGAACATCCGTGAGGCCGGCGCCCCGATCAAGCAGATCGAGAACCAGTCCTCGGGCATCATCCCCGTGATGAAGCTGCTCGAAGACAGCTTCAGCTACGCCAACCAGCTCGGTGCCCGTCAGGGCGCGGGTGCGGTGTACCTCAACGCGCACCACCCCGACATCATGCGGTTCCTCGACACCAAGCGCGAGAACGCCGACGAGAAGATCCGCATCAAGACCCTCTCGCTGGGTGTCGTCGTTCCCGACATCACCTTCGAGCTCGCCAAGAACGGCGAGGACATGTACCTCTTCTCGCCGTACGACGTCGAGAAGGTCTACGGCGTGCCCTTCGGTGACATCTCGGTCACCGAAAAGTACCGCGAGATGGTCGACGACTCGCGCATCAAGAAGACCAAGATCAACGCGCGCGAGTTCTTCCAGACCGTCGCCGAGATCCAGTTCGAGTCGGGCTACCCGTACATCATGTTCGAGGACACGGTGAACAAGGCCAACCCGATCAAGGGCCGCATCAACATGTCGAACCTCTGCAGCGAGATCCTGCAGGTGAACACGCCGACCACGTACAACGACGACCTGTCGTACGACCAGATCGGCAAGGACATCTCCTGCAACCTCGGCTCGATGAACATCGCGCTGTCGATGGATGCCGACGACCTCGGTCAGACCGTCGAGACGGCGATCCGTGCGCTCAGCGCGGTGAGCGACCAGAGCCACATCCGCTCGGTCCGTTCGATCGAAGACGGCAACGACCGCTCGCACGCCATCGGCCTCGGCCAGATGAACCTGCACGGCTACCTCGCTCGCGAGCACGTCTACTACGGCTCCGAAGAGGGCATCGACTTCACGAACATCTACTTCTACACGGTGCTGTTCCACGCGCTGCGCGCCTCGAACAACCTCGCGATCGAGCGCAAGCAGGCGTTCGACGGCTTCGAGGACTCGACGTACGCCTCGGGCGCGTTCTTCGACAAGTACATCGACCAGGAGTGGGTTCCGGCGACCGAGAAGGTCAAGGAGCTCTTCGCGGGCAAGCACATCCCGACGCAGGCCGACTGGGTGGCGCTGAAGGCGTCCATCCAGGAGCACGGCATCTACAACCAGAACCTGCAGGCGGTGCCGCCGACCGGCTCGATCTCGTACATCAACAACTCGACGTCGTCGATCCACCCGATCGCGTCGAAGATCGAGATCCGCAAGGAAGGCAAGCTCGGTCGCGTCTACTACCCGGCGGCGTTCATGACGAACGACAACCTGGAGTACTACCAGGACGCCTACGAGATCGGCTACGAGAAGGTCATCGACACGTACGCCGCGGCGACGCAGCACGTCGACCAGGGCCTGTCGCTGACGCTGTTCTTCAAGGACACCGCCACGACGCGCGACATCAACAAGGCGCAGATCTACGCATGGCGCAAGGGCATCAAGACGATCTACTACATCCGTCTGCGTCAGATGGCGCTCGAGGGCACCGACATGACCGAGTGCGTCTCCTGCATGCTCTGACCCGTCACTGATTATCGAGAAACGACGAACATGACTCCTCACCCTCCGCTCAAGCTGGTCGACAGCGTGCAGGCGATCAACTGGAACCGCATCGAAGACGACAAGGACCTCGAGGTCTGGAACCGTCTGGTGAACAACTTCTGGCTGCCCGAGAAGGTGCCGCTGTCGAACGACATCCAGTCGTGGAACACGCTCACCCCCGAGGAGCAGCTGCTGACGATGCGCGTCTTCACGGGTCTCACGCTGCTCGACACGATCCAGGGAACCGTGGGCGCAGTGTCGCTCATCCCCGACTCGATCACCCCGCACGAAGAGGCGGTGTACACCAACATCGCGTTCATGGAGTCGGTGCACGCGAAGAGCTACTCCTCGATCTTCTCGACGCTCGCGTCGACGAAGGAGATCGACGAGGCGTTCCGGTGGTCGACCGAGAATCCGAACCTTCAGAAGAAGGCTCAGATCATCATGGACTACTACCAGGGCGACGACCCGCTCAAGCGCAAGATCGCCTCGACCCTGCTCGAGTCGTTCCTGTTCTACTCGGGCTTCTACCTGCCGATCTACTGGTCGTCGAAGGCGAAGCTGACGAACACGGCCGACCTCATCCGCCTCATCATCCGTGACGAGGCCGTGCACGGCTACTACATCGGCTACAAGTTCCAGAAGGGTCTCGAGAACGAGACCCAGGAGCGCCGCGACGAGCTGAAGGACTACACCTTCTCGCTCCTCTACGAGCTCTACGACAACGAGGTGCAGTACACGCAGGACCTCTACGACGGCGTCGGGCTGACCGAGGACGTCAAGAAGTTCCTGCACTACAACGCCAACAAGGCACTCATGAACCTCGGCTACGAGGCGATGTTCCCGTCGACGGTCACGAACGTGAACCCGGCGATCCTGTCGGCCCTGTCGCCGAACGCCGACGAGAACCACGACTTCTTCTCGGGTTCGGGTTCCTCCTACGTCATCGGCAAGGCCGAGGCGACGGAAGACGACGACTGGGACTTCTGAGGTCCTGTCAGCGGGGCGGTCCGCTCGGCGATCATCTCGCCTGATCGGTTCCGGCGCGCTCGTGATCGGTTCAGGCGCGCTCGCCGGCAAGGCGAGCGCGCCGCTCCTCCTCGCGTTTCGAGTAGGTGGCGGCGCGGATCGAATCGTCCGACTCCAAACCGGTGCCCAGTGCCCCGCCGAGCGTCGCGGCCGACGCGACGAACCAGGTGAGCAAGAACAGGTCGGGAAGCTCGACGGCGCGACCGAGGGCGTCGCTCATCACCGCCGTATCGAGGACGAAGAGGGCCCAGGCGAGGTTCACGGCGTACAGGGCCAGATAGCAGATGACGATCCCCACGGTCAGAGTCAGAATCGTCGAGGTGTTGTAGAGCCGGGATCTCTCCCGCGACGCGGGCGAGTCGTCCTCGGGGCGGTCCCAGAGCTCGCCGTCGATCACGATCCAGGCGATGAGGATAGCGATGGAGGCGACCATCGCCGCCGCCAGACGCCAGCCCGACAGGGAGATCGCGAGCGACCATACCGTCGGTTCGATCGTCGCCACGGCGCCAGTCGCCAGGGCCGCAACCAATGCCGACTTGAGTCCCGCGGCGAGCATCCACGGGCGGTTCGCCAGCACCATGGCCATGAGCAGGCGCCCGCGGGCGCTGATCCGGGGGAGCGGCAGGCGCTGATCCTCGCGCGTGGCGGGTTCGGCCATCTCATCCATGAGCCCTCGCACGGCGTGGCGTGCTCGCGCCTGTACCCGCACGCCGCCCAGAGCGGGCAGTGACAGCACCGCGGACCGGCGCCGCGCGTCGATCGCCGCCAGCAGATAGCGGCCGTCGTCGGCGCGCAGCGGGAGCTCGGTGACACCGACGACGAGATCCCACCCGTTCTGCTCGGCGTGCTCGCCGAGTCGAGCCACGGCGACGTCGACATCTTCGGATCCGAGGGTGAACGGTTCGCTGACGACTTCGACCGTCCAGCCGACGGCCTCGGCGGTGATCGGCGGCGCGAGGTCGGTCATCCGACGAGCCACGGCCGTGGGCGAAGCCGGATCTGCGACGAGCCCTACGCGCAACGGCTCCATTTCCGAAACATACACCCGCATCGCGCCCGGGCGGCAAGACTGAATCAACGTTCAAAGTAAATTGCGGATGACGTGTGGCGCACATCTCGCATTCGACACTTCCTGTCCAATAGGGTGAGCTGACCGAAATATCGCGGGGGATTCGAAAGAACGCGATGTGCCGGTGGTGCGCGCATCGGTATCCGACAGATGCGCGTAATGATCGGGCCGTTCCGGCGTCTCTTGAAGGGGAGGCGTTGATGGGACGCTGCCCACCTTTACCCAGGGGAGAGCGCTTGTGAGCGTCAAGAAACTGTCGGCGTTCGCCGGCGCAGCAGCACTGTTGGCCATATTGTTCACGGGAGTCGCGGCGGTTCCGGCATCCGCCGCTCCGATCGAGTCCAGTTGCGGGTACGCCAACCCGGACGGGGGCGGGAAGTTCCCCGACTCGATCTGTTGGCTCGACTTCGCCGGTTACGACTCCACCGTCGGTTTGACCGCCGAGGGGCAGCAGTTCGAGATGTCGCTGGGGGCGTACGACGTCTCTTACACCGTGACCGAGCGCCCGGTAGCCGGGTGGAGCACCCGCGCGGTCACCGCGCAGCCGGCCAACGCCGGTCCATTCGTGATGGGTGTTCCCGGGTACTACAACGGCATCCCGGGTCAGCCGTTCCTCTACTCGTCGTCGGGAGCACTGTACGGCGCGGTGCAGATCAACGTCACCAACTTCCAGGTTTCGCTGAACGGCACCCCCGTGACGGGCTACGACCTCGTCACGGCGGCGCCGGAGACGACGGATGCCGTGACCGGCAACCTGGGAGAGTTCGTCTACTGGTCTGCCAACACTCCTCTCACGCTGATCGACAGCCACGCCCCGATCACCAGTGGGGGCGCGTGCGCGATACCGCTCAACGGAAACGGCACGACCGCGGTGCAGTGCAACCCCGGTGTCGCGGGTAGCCCGTCGGCCTACGGGTCGATCCTCGCCGCCCCGTCGGCGACCTCGATCACCGGATCGCTCTTCATGTACGCACGCGGTGAGCGCGAAGGCCTCGCCTTCGGCATCCGCACCGCCAGCGTCTCGGTCGACAAGCAGGTCGCCAGCCGCGTCGACCCCACCGACTCGTTTGACCTGAGTGTCGCATCGAGCGAGGGTCCGCTTCTGGCATCCGCCTCGACGGGCGACTCCGACTCGGCGTCGACCGACGTCGTGCCGGTGATCCCGAGCGGTCCGCTCACGCTCTCCGAAGCGTCGACCGCGGGCTCTGCGAGCCCGGTGGATTACTACGACGCCGACTGGGCGTGCACCAACGCGAATGCGACCAGCACCACCGAGCTGCCGGAGGGCGCGGGCGCGAGCCAGCAGCTCGCCCTGGTCGCCGGTGACGCGGTCAGCTGCACGGTCACGAACACCGCTAAGGCGGCGTCGCTCGGCCTCGTGAAGACCGTGAGCCCGACCACCGCGGTCGCGGGCGACACGGTCGTCTACGACTTCGCCGTCACGAACGACGGCGACCTGCCGGTCGACGGTCTCGCGATCGACGAGACGGCCTTCTCGGGTACGGGCGAGCTCGGCGAGATCGTGTGCCCCGTCACCGAACTCGCCGTCGGCGAGAGCACCACGTGCCAGGCGCCCTACGAGATCACGCAGGCCGATGTCGACGCCGGTGGTGTGAGCAACGAGGCCGTCGCGACGGCGCTGATCGCCGACACCACGGTGTCGTCGGCATCCGCTGCGTCCACCGCGCTCGTCGCGGTCGAGGGTGAATCCGCCCTCGCCGTGACCAAGACGGCATCGGTATCGACCGCCGCGGTCGGCGACGACGTTCTCTACACGCTCACCGCGACGAACGCCGGCGCCGTGACCCTCTCCGATGTCACGCTGACGGACACCGACTTCTCGGGATCGGCTCCGCTGGGTGACCTCGAGTGCGACACGACCGCACCCGTGACGCTCGCCCCCGGCGATGTGCTCACCTGCACCGTGTCGTACGAGGTGCGCGCCGCCGACGTCGGAACGCTGACCAACGGTGCCGCGGGTTCCGCGGTGGACCCCGATGAGAACCTCCTCACCGGATCGGCATCCGCGGCCGTGACCGTCACCGTGCCGGCTGCTGCCGCCGTCGGAGGGAACGCGGCCGGCCAGGCAGGCGCCGGCCTGGCCCTCACCGGAGGCGACCTGCCCTGGTACGCCGTCGGCTTCGGTCTGATGCTGCTGCTCGCCGGAGCAGCGACGATGGCCGTGCGCCGCGCGCGCCGCAGCTGATCCGCAACCGACACCCGGCGCAGCACGGGGCGGGCTTGATCCTAAGCTTGTCCCGTGCTGCGCCGTCCGCTCTTCTGGGGAGTCGTCCTCCTCGCCGCCGCCCTCGCGGCGACCCTGGCCGGCGACGACCTGAGCTTCTTCCCGTTCCTCCTGATGCTGGTGGGCGGGTGGTGCTTCGGCTTCGCCTTCGTGGGCCTCACGCTGCGGATGCCGAATCGCACGGGCGTTCCCCTTCACATCGGGGTCGCCGTGGTGCTGGCCGCGCTGATGATCGTCGTGGTCGAGTTCGCCGGGCCCTGGCTCGCGACGCTCTCCGAGCCGGTGCGCGCGGTCGTGGTGGTACTGCAGATGGCCGCGATCCCGGCGGCGGGATGGATCTGGCTCGGGCTGCTCTCGCGCGTGACCTCGGTGATGAGCCGTCGAGATGCCGCGAAGCGTCCGGCTCCGGTTCTCCGCACCTGGGAGCGTGCGCCGAGCGGCGACGGCTCGGAGCTGCGCGTCGACGCGGTCGAGATGCGCATGCGCGCCCTCACGCTGGCGATCGTCGGGATGATCCTGCCGGCCGGGCTCGTGGCGTTCGTGCTGATGGTCGTCTTCGACGACCTCGCGATGAGGCTCGGCCCGCGCATCGTGATCATCGCGCTGGGCCTGCTCGTCGGCTTGCCGGTGTATTTCGTGTTCACCGCCTGTGCGCGGCGTCGGTCCGTTCCCACCGTCATCGAGTTCGGGAACGACGAGCTGCGCCTCACGGTCGGCTCGGTGCACCATCGCGTCCCCTATCGCGACCTCGACCGCCTGCTGTGGAGGCCACGCAGCGACTATGCGCGCATCGAGGTGCGCGCCGAAGGCGTCGACCTGTCGCTCCTCCTGGGGCTCGTCACACCTCCGCGCGGTGTGGAGCGCGGGCTGCCGGGTCTGCCGAAGCGCGCGTTCCGTCGGCTGGAGCTCGCAGGTCTCTCGGTGGATCGATCGCGTCGCGACGAGGTCGTCACGTTCAGTCGGCCGGATACGCGCTCGTCTTCAGCGCCCGGGCGAGATGCGCGGCGTTCCGCGACGCCGTCGTGATCGTCTCCACGACCTTCTCCGGCGTCTCGTCGAGGTCCTTGTAGTCGACGCCCTGCATCGCTTCACCGTTCCAGTAGACCGACGCCTGCGCGGGGATCGTGTACCCGACGTCGTTGAGCGACTGGAAGAGGATCGCGGCGATGTGGTGCGCGCCGTCCTCGTTGCCCACGATCCCGGCGATCGCGACCTTGTCGAACAGGATCGGGCGCCCCTCGGCATCCGTCTCGGCGAGTTCGGCGTCGAGGCGCTCGAGCACCCGCTGGGCGACGCTCGAGTGCTGCCCCATCCACGTCGGGGTCACGAGCACAAGGATGTCGGCGCCGAGCACCTTCTCGCGGATGGCGGGCCACTCGTCGCCGTCGCCCATGTCGGTCTCGACGCCCGGCTTCACGGCGAGGTCGACGGCGCGCACCAGATCACCGGTGACGCCGTGGTCGGCGAGAGCGTCGAGGATCTGCGTGGCGAGCAGGTCGGAGCTCGAGTCGGCGGGGGAGGGCTTGAGCGTGCAGGTGATGGCGAGTGCGGTGAGCGCGGTATCCATGATGACGAGTAGAGCAGCGGATGCCGCGCGCGCGAAGGGGCTTCCGCGGATCGGTGCCCTGCGCTACGCGCGGTAGGCTGGAGAGGCGGCCGCTACGACAGGAGATCCCGTGATCCTCAGCTTCATCTTCTTCCTGATCCTCTTCCTCGGAGGGATCTACCTCATGGCCTTCGCGCAGACCGCCGAGGACTACCAGGCGATCATCTTCGTCGCGGGTCTCCTGATCACGATGCTGTCGCTCGCCTTCATGATGCGCGAGCGCGGCTCGGCCACGCGGCGCTCGAAGAACTGGTCGGGCCCCTCCACCGACTGATCACGGCCAGCGCCGGCGCCCTCACGTCCTGCGCGACAACCGCATCTCGAGGTTCGCGCGCACGGCCGGCCACTCCGGCTCGATGATCGAATACTCGACGCTGTCGCGGAGTGCACCGTTGCGGTAGCGAGATATCGCGCGCATCACGCCGTCCTGCTTGGCCCCGAGGCGTTCGATCGCCGCACGGGACTGGAAGTTGACCCACTGGGTCGTGAGTCCGACGCGGAAGACGCCGAGCGTCTCGAAGGCGTGGCGCAGGAGCAGCAGCTTCGACTCCGCGTTCGTGCCGGTACCGTGGGCGGAGGGGCGGTTCCACGTGTACCCGATGTGCAGGCGGGGCACGTCCTCGGCGATGTCATAGTACGAGGTCATGCCGAGCACGCGACCGGTCGCATCGACGGCGACGAAGGGGATCATCTCGCCCTTCGCGCAGTGATCGAGCCGCCGATCGATCTCTGCGGCGACCCCGTCGGGTGCGGGTACCGAGGTGTACCAGGCCGTCTGCCAGAGGTCGCCCTCTTCGACGGCTTCGATGAGGGAGTCGCGGTACGACGCGTCGAGCGGACGCAGTTCGACGAGGTGGCCGGTGAGCGTGACGGGCGCGGGGGGAACGAGAAAAGCCATGCGGCCATTCAACCAGCGCGGCGCTGTCGTTCACTCGCGCGGGCGAGGAGCGCCTGGTAGGCGATCACCAGTTCGACCGTGACGTCGAGCTCGAACGCGAGGCTCGCCGGGTGCGGCCCACGGAGGTTCTCGGCGGCGGCGTAGGCCTGCGGGGAGATCAGGAGGCGTGCGGCCCAGGCATCGGCCTGGCGCTCCTGGCGAGCGCGCAGGCGCGCGTGCGTCGTCGGCGCGTGACGGAGCGTGGCGTGCCCGAGTTCGTGGGCCAGGACGCTGCGGGTGGTGCGGGCGCTCATGCCGGGGGTGACGCGGATGATGCTGTGCGCGGGGTCGAAGCCGCCACGCGTGGGGCCGGCGCGTTCGACGATGTGCAGCCCGCGCTCCTCGGCGAGGCGGAGGAGCTGCGGGTCCATGTCGTTCCTACGAATAGAGGTCGTCGGTATCGCGATCGTGCGGCAGGGGAGAGCCGAAGGCGACTTCAGGGACATCCTGGCCGAGGGGTGCGACATCGGGGCGGCGGTGCAGGGGAGTGATCGTCGCCGGAGCGCTCGCGATGTCGGCGCTCAGGCGCTCTTCGGCGCGCGCGAGCACGAGGTGCGGAGCCACGTTGATGATCGCGCAGACCGTGTAGACGACCGGGACGGGGATGGCGCGTTTGCCGGTGACGTAGTTGTCGAGCGCGCTCCGCGCGACTCCCGCATCGCGCGCCATGGCGGCGATGCTGCTTCCTGCGGCGGCGATCTCGGCCCGCAGCTGACGGCCGACGGCCGCGTTGAACAGCTCCGCTGATGTCTTCACACGAGTCACGATAGCACCGTGATGGATGCAGTATGCCGTCATATTGGACACATGCCGTGTTGCGTGTCGCCAATCGGGAGGATACTGTCTACGTGTGACGGCAGATGATCGACAATTGGTGGCATCCGCGATCGTCTCCGCCCTGCGTGAGAGTCAGCGTTCGAAGAGATGGCTCGCGGAGCACTCCGGAATCGCCTACTCCACCCTACGTCGCAAGCTCGACGCGCAGGCCGACATCAGCGTCGTCGACCTCGCGCGCATCGCCGAGGCGCTGGATCGTTCGCCGGCATCCCTCCTCCCCGACCTGCGCTCGGGTCGCTGACCGCTGACCGCCGACCGCTGATCACTGACGCGGGTGCCCGCCGCCGCGATATCGTGGCGCCATGAAGACCGTGCCTTTCGGAACCACCACCGCACCCGCCGTCGTCGCCGGGATGATGCGCATCGACGACAAGGACGACGCCCACATCCGGGCCCTGTACGACACGGCGCGCGCCGCCGGGATCGACTTCTTCGATCACGCCGACATCTACGGCGGACGCATGCACCACTGCGAGTCCCGGTTCGCCGCTGCTCTGCGTCTCACCGCCGCCGAGCGCGACGAGATCGTGCTGCAGACCAAGTGCGGCATCGTGCCCGACAAGGGGATGTTCGACTTCTCGTACGAGCACATCGTCGCGCAGGTCGAGGGATCTCTGCGTTCGCTGCGCACCGACCGCCTCGACGTGCTGCTGCTGCACCGCCCGGACGCGCTGGTCGAACCCGAGGAGGTCGCGCGCGCGTTCGACGAGCTCGAAGCCTCGGGCAAGGTGCGCGCATTCGGGGTGTCGAACCACACGCCGCGCCAGATCGACCTGCTGCGCACCGCGGTGCGCCAGCCCCTCGTCGCGAACCAGTTGCAGCTCTCGATCACGCACGCCCCGATCATCGCCCAGCCGATCGCGATGAACATGGCGGCCGAGGACCAGAGCATCGTGCGCGACGGCGGCGGGATCATCGAGTACTGCCGCATCAACGGCATCACGATCCAGGCGTGGTCGCCGTTCCAGGGCGGCTTCTTCACCGGCGTCTTCCTCGGCAACCCGCAGTACGCCGAGCTGAACGCGGTCATCGACCGGCTCGCCGCCGCGCACGGCGTGACGCCGATCGCGATCGCGACGGCGTGGATCGTCCGTCACCCGGCGCGCATGCAGGTCGTCCTCGGCA
This sequence comes from Microbacterium galbinum, assembly GCF_023101185.1. Lineage (GTDB taxonomy): Bacteria > Actinomycetota > Actinomycetes > Actinomycetales > Microbacteriaceae > Microbacterium > Microbacterium galbinum. The sequence continues at coordinate 311,336 of NZ_CP078077.1, read as the reverse complement.
CCACGACGCCCGAGCGGGTGACGGATGCCGCGGCCGGGGCGGATGTCGAACTCACCCGTGAGGAGTGGTACGAGCTGTTCCGGGCTGCCGGGCACCTGCTTCCCTGATCTACTCTGAGTTCATGCCGTTCCTGTTCACGATCATCACTCTCGCGCTGACGATCGGCGCGGTGGTCGACATCGTGCGGCGCGAGGACTCGCAGGTGCGGTTCCTGCCCCGCCTCGTCTGGCTGATCGTGGTGATCCTGCTGCCCCTCCTCGGAGCCCTGCTGTGGTTCGGCCTCGGTCGGGATTACGGCGACGCGGGGATCGCGATCCCGCGTCTGCGGAGGGCTCCTCGCACGGCCCCGTCGACGGGCACCGCGGCACCCCCGGCGCCGCCCCGCGACATCCGCACGACCGAGCAGCAGATCGCCGACCTCGATCGCGAGATCGAGGAATGGCGCCTGCGCGAGGAGATCGAGAAGCGCAAGCGAGATGCCGGCGAATCCGGCGGGGAAGGCCTCTGACATGGCGAAACGGGCCGTCATCGGCGGCGGGAGTGGATTCGTCGGCACGGCGCTGACGCGGGCGCTCGAGGCCGACGGATACGCGGTGAGCGTGATCGGCCGCCACGGCCCGGACGCCCGCTGGGACGACCCCGCGTCGATCCGGCGCGTCGTCGACGGCGCGGACCTGGTCATCGGCCTCGCGGGCAAGAGCATCAACGCGCGGTTCACCGATCGCAATCGCGAGGAGATCCTCCAGTCGCGCATCGACACGACCCGCGCGCTCCACGACGCCATCGCGGGAGCCGAGCGTCCGCCCGCCGTCTGGATGAACGCCTCCAGCGCGGCGGTCTACCGCTACGCGCTCGATTGCGCTCAGACCGAGGCCGACACCGAGCGCGACACCGGCTTCCTGCCGGACGTGACCCGGGCCTGGGAAGCCGAGCTGTTCCGGGGCGATCTGCCGTCGACGAGGCGGGTGGCGCTGCGGATCACCTTCGTGGTCGGCGACGGTCCCGCGCCGGCACTGCTCTTCCGCCTCGCTCGCTTCGGCGTCGGCGGGCCGCAGTTCGACGGCTGGTGGTTCCCGCACCGGCGCTATCGCGGCATCGGCCCGCACCCGACCGAGCCGCGGAAGCCGCTCGGACGGCGATCCCGCGGGCATCAGCGGTTCAGCTGGATCCACATCGACGACCTCGTGGGCGCCGTGCGGTTCATCCGCGACGACGCGCGCGTCTCGGGTCCGGTGAACATGTCGGCGCCGGGCGTCGTGGACAACCGCGGACTGATGCGGGCGCTGCGTCGTGTCGTCGGGATGCCGATCGGGCTGCCCTCGTGGCGGTTCATGCTCGAGCCGGCGATGTGGGTGCTGCGCGCCGAGCCGGATCTGGTGCTCAACAGTCGGTGGATCGCTCCCAGAGTGCTCGAGGACGCAGGCTACGCCTTCGCCTTCCCCGAGCTGGAGCCGGCGCTGCGCGACGTGCGCGAGAAGGATTCACGGACCGCGCCCTCGAGCTCCGGATAGGCGAAGGCGAACCCGGCGGTCGTGAGCCTCTCGGGGATGACCCAGCGGCTCTTCAGGACCAGTTCGGTCTCGGTGCGGATGCCGATGGCGCCGAGTTCGAGCATCCATCGGGGGAGCGGGGGCCCGAAGCCGACGCCGAGCACTCGGCGCACGGTGGCCATGAACCCGGCGTTGTCGGAGGGGTTCGGGGAGGCCGCGTTCACCGGGCCCTCGATCGAGGGGGTGACCTCGAGGAAGTCGATGATCCGGGCCACGTCGTCGACGTGCACCCAGCTGAACCTCTGCGTGCCGTGGAGTGCTCCCGAAAAGTGCCCGGTTCCGGCGGCGCGGCGCGCCCGGCTGACGGGCCAGCGTCCGTCGTGCTGTGCGCCGCCCAGCCCGAGTCTCGCCAGGCGTTCGAGCGGACCGAGCACACCGCCGTGGCCGAGCACGATGGCGCTGCGCAGTGCGACCCGTCGGGTGTGCGGCAGATCGTCGGCGAACAAAGCGCGTTCCCAGGCCTTCGCCACGTCCACGGAGAAACCGGCGCCGAGATCCCCGGACGACTCGGTCATCGGTCGATCCTCGGCATGGCGGTAGATCGTCGCCGTCGAGGAGTTGATCCACAGGGGCGGCGGGTCCGTCGCGTCGGCGATGGCCGAGCTCAGCGACGCGGTGGTGTCGAGCCGCGACCGGAAGATCTCGGCGCGGTTCTCGGGCGTGTATCGGCAGTTCACGCTCTTGCCGGCCAAACCGATCACGAGCGACGCGCCGTCGACGGCGCGATCGATCGCGCGCTGCTCGCCCCAGGAGATGTCGGCTCCCGATCGCGAGATCGTGATGACCTCGCGTCCGGCGGACCGCAGGCGCGGGACGAGGTGCCTGCCCATGAATCCCGAGGAGCCGCCGATGACGACGGGGCCCGCGGGGAGGGGCGTGGCATCGGTCACGGGGTCTCGCTCTCGATCACGTAGTCGAAGTAGCCCGTGTACTCGTAGACGCGACCGAGGAGTGGCGCGTCGATGGTCATGTTCACGTGGTGCTGCTGCCGGTCTTCGTCCCAGCGCTCGACGAGGCCGATGCGCGGGCGCAGGAAGCGCGGAGCGGCGATGCGCAGCCGCCCGAACCGCATCCCGACACGTCGGATGGTGAGCACGACCGCGCCGTCGTGAACGTCGAGGTCGAAGGTCGTCACGACGGTGCGGTGCGGGCCGATCTCGTTGCGGAGGACGCGATTCTCGCCGAGGGCGACCGTGTCGGGCATGACCCAGGTGCGGCCGGGGAGGTCGAAGTACCGCACCGCGACGGCCGTGCCGCCGATCGTGCGGTTCTCGATGCGGAAGGGCACGTCGCGCTCCCACCCGGCGAACGCGACGCCCAGGGACTCGGCGATGCGGAAGACCGGCCACAGCCAGCGATGCGGGGACCCGGCTCGGGTGAAGACCCCGGTGCCGATGCCGACCTGACCATCGGGGATCGTGCGGAAGTACCAGGCGGTCTTCGGGTGGAGCTCGGAGATGCGATCTCCGAGCGCGCGCTCATACGGTGAACTCATCGGGTTCTCATTGACACGTATCGTTCGACGTTGGCGGGGGAGAGCACCTCGCGGGCGACCATGATCGCCGCGCCCAGCACCGCGGCGCGCTCCCCGGTCGGGGACTGCACGATGGCGAGATGCTGGGTGGCGAGGGGGATCGAGCGGCGGTAGACGACCTCGCGGACACCGGCCAGCAGGTGCTCGCCCGCTCGAGCGATGCTGCCGCCGAGCACGACGATCGAGGGGTTGAGCAGGTTCACGACCGTGGCGAGCACCTCGCCGACGTCGCGCCCTGCCTGGCGCAGCGCTTCGATCGCCGCGGTGTTCCCCGCCCGCACCAGCTCGGTCACGTCTCGGCTGGTCTCGGCGTCGATCCCCTGCGCGCGCAGTGACGCGGCGATCGCGCTGCCGCTGGCGAGGTCCTCGAGGTCTCGCTCCTCATCGGCGGCGTGCGTGGACTCGGCGGAGTGCGGCACGCGGACGTGCCCCATGTCGCCGGCCGAGCCCTGCGCGCCGCGCTGCAGCTGGCCGCCCGCGATGATGCCGGCGCCGATGCCGGTGGCGACCTTGACGAAGATGAGATCGGTGGTGTCGGGGAAGCTGGTGGTCTGCTCGCCGAGGGCGAGCACGTTCACGTCGTTGTCGACGAGCACCGGCACGTCGAACGTGCGCTGCACGTACCCGGGGATGTCGAAGCGGTCCCATCCCGGCATGATCGGCGGGTTGTAGGGGCGGCCGGTCGAGTGCTCGACCGGGCCGGGCACGCCGATCCCGACGCCGACGAGCGCGCTCGTGGGCGTCTCGAGGTTGGAGAGAAGGGCCTCGGCCTCGACGAGCATCCGATCGAGCACCGGCTCGGGCCCGCCGGCGATGTCGAGCGGATGCGTGGTGGAGCCGAGGATCCTGCCGCCGAGGTCGGCGATGGCGATCGTGGCGTGTGAGGCGCCGAGGTCGACGGCCAGCACGAGGCCCGCGCGCGGGTTGAAGGCGACGCGCGACGGGGGTCGCCCGCCGGTGGACGCGGCCTCGCCCGCGGCGACGAGCAGTCCGGCGGAGAGGAGGGCATCGACGCGCGCCGACACGGTGGAACGGGCGAGGCCGGTGAGGTGCACGAGGTCGGCCTTGGTGCGCGCCTGACCGTCCAGCAGGAGCTGGAAGATGTCGCCCGCGCCCGTGGAGGCGTTCGGGAGGTGGCGTTCCGCATCACTCATAGGGGTCAGTAAATCACAGGACTTCCATTGCTCAGCGGAGGAGATCTGACGATGGAGAAAAATCTTTTGACGAAGATCTAGCAAAAGTAGGAGGACTCGTGTCAGAATCATCGACATGACAACGGACGTCACAGCTACCGGCGTCGGGACGATCCGATCCGGATTCCTCGGCGGAGGATTCATGGCCCAGGTGCACAGCCGCGCAGCACGCGCCGCCGGTGCCACCACCGCAGTGCTCGCGAGCTCCTCGCGGGAGCGGGCCCTCACCGCCGCTCAGGACCTCGGGATCGAACGCGCCGCCGAGGATCTCGCCGAACTGCTCACCCAGGACGTGGACGTGGTGCACGTGTGCACCCCCAACGCCACCCACGCCGCCTTCGCCCTCGCGGTGATCGAGGCCGGCGTGCACGTGATCTGCGAGAAGCCGCTCGCCACGCACGTCGACGACGCCCGCGCGCTCGCCGCCGCAGCCGCCGAGCGCGGTGTGGTCGCCGTGGTGCCCTTCGTCTACCGGTACCACCCGATGGTGCGCGAGGCCCGCGCCCGCGTCGCCGCCGGTGAGATCGGAGATCTCCTCACGGTGGACTGCGGATACCTGCAGGACTGGATGCTCCTGCCCGGTGACGACGATTGGCGCGTCACCTCCGCCGACGGCGGACCCTCCCGCGCCTTCGCCGACATCGGCTCGCACCTGTGCGACCTGCTCGAGTTCGTCGCGGGGGAGCGGATCGTGCGCCTCACCGCCCGCACGCGCCGCGTCTACGCCGAGCGCGCCGGGCGCGCCGTCACCAACGAGGATGCCGTGTCGATCCTCGTCGAGATGGAGTCGGGCGCGATCGGCACGCTGCTGATCTCGCAGATGGCCGCCGGCCGCAAGAACTCCCTCACCCTCGAACTCCACGGTGCGCAGGCCAGCATCCGCTTCGACCAGGAACGCCCGGAGGAGCTGTGGATCGGCGAGCGCGAGGGCAGCAGGCACCTCTTCCGCGACCCGCAGACCGCTCACCCCGGAGTCGCCCGGTTCTCGACCGTTCCCGCCGGTCACGCGCAGGGCTATCAGGACGCCTTCAACGGCTTCGTCGCCGACGCCTACGCGGCGATCCGCGGTGAGTCACCCGACGGCCTACCCACCTTCGACGACGGTGTGCGCGCCGCTCAGCTCACCGAGGCCGTGCTGATCGCCGCCGACGAGCAGCGCTGGGTCGACACCCCCGCACTCTGACCCCCGGTGCATGCACCTCTCCTGATTCAACGCAGAACAGAAGGAACACAGATGACTGACAACTTCGACCTCGTGATCGTCGGCACCGGTCCGAACGGCGCGATCATCGCGCAGCAGGTGCACCAGCAGGTGCCCGAGGCGACGATCCTGGTGCTCGAGGCCGGTCGCGAGATCACCTCGGTGCCGGGCGAGCACCTCGTCGAGGCCGATGAGAGCGCGATGAACGCCTCGTACGACGACCTCATGCGCCGCGCGCGCCAGATCGAGTACGTCAAGGACGCGGTCTCGATGAGCGCGATCGAGGGCGACGGATGGGACCCCGAGTCCTCGGGTGTGTTCCCCGCCGCGTTCTTCGGGCACAACTTCGCCGCTTTCCCGGGGGCGTCCGTCGCCTGGAACATCGGCGGGATGGGCGTGCACTGGACCGCCGCGACCCCCTGGCCCTACGCAGAGGAGATCCCCGCCTTCCTGCCGCGCACGGAATGGGACGCCGACCTCGAGACGGCGCGCGGTCTGCTGCGCACCTACGTCGGGCCCCTCGTCGCGGGCGTGCCGAACCCGTTCGAGCAGCCGCTGTTCGCCGCTCTCCGCGAGGCCGTGCCGAGCCCCGATCCCGCCCGCGAGTTCGGGTACATGCCGATGGGCGGCGTGCCGCGCGTCGGCGAGCCCTTCGCCCGCACCGGCCCCCGGGACATCGCGCCCTTCGTCTTCGACGGCAGCGAGCCGAACGTCACGCTCCGCAGCGGCGTGCTGGTGCACCGCATCGAGCACGACGGAACGCGCGTCACCGGACTCTCCTACCGCGACCTCGTCACCGGCGAGGAAGCGACCGCCCACGGCGCGCAGGTGCTGATCGCGGGCGACGCGCTGCGCACCCCGCAGCTGCTCTGGGCCTCCGGCATCCGCCCCACCGCCCTCGGCGCCTACCTCAACGAGCACGCGACGATCGACGGCGAGGTCGACATCGACGCCTCCCGCTTCGGGCTGACGGATGCCGACATCCTCCAGCCGCCCGCGGGGGAGCCGTTCATCGGCTCGTTCTGGAGCCCGTCGATCGGCGCCGCCCGCCCCGCGCACGGCCAGCTCATGGAGCGCGAGTTCGAGGGGCGCCACAAGCTCAGCGTCGGATGGTACTGCGCCACCGAGATCCGCGCCGAGAACCGCATCGAGTTCTCCGACGAGCTGACGGATGCCCTCGGCATGCCGCACATGACCGTGCACTTCTCGTACTCCGACGCCGACCTCGAGGAGATCCGCCGCACCCAGGAGGTGCAGCGGACGGCAGCGGCCGTGATCGGGGACTTCCCGACCGAGGACCGCGAGGTGCAGCCCCCCGGGGCATCCCTGCACTACACCGGCACCGTCCGGATGGGGCCCGATGACGACGGCACGAGCGTCGTGGACACGGACGGCCGTGTCTGGGGCTTCGACAACCTGTATCTCGCCGGCAACGGCGTGATCCCGACCGCGTTGACGTGCAACTCGACGCTCACCGGAGCCACGCTCTCGGTGCGCATCGCGCGCGCGGTCGCCGCTTCCCTCTGACCCTGCAGTACCCCTACCCACCAAGGAGATGATCGCGATGCACTTCCACACCACTTCGCGACGCCGGGCGACGATGCTCGGAATCGCGCTGGTCACGTCCGGCGCCCTGCTGCTCACCGGCTGCGGCCGCGGCGGCGACAGCGGCGGCGGCGATGCCGGCGCTTCCACGAAGGTCGACGACGAGCCGGCCACCGGAACCCTCGAGATCTGGACGCAGGGCGCCGACGGCGCCGAACTGCCCCAGATGTTCGAGGAGTTCACGAAGGACAACCCCGACGTCGAGATCAACATGACGCAGATCCCGGAAGCGGAGTTCGCATCGAAGATGACCGCGGCGATCACCGCGGGCACCGTGCCCGACCTGATCTACGCGTTCACCGAGACGCAGTCGTCGCTGATCTCGACCGGTGGATTCGACGCCGTGCCCGACGGCCTCGTCGACCCGGACGACTTCTTCGAGGTCATCTGGGACAACTCGGTCTACGACGACGTGGCCTACGGCGTGCCGTGGTACGCCTACGCCGACATGGTCATCTACCGCACCGACCTGGCCGAGGCCGCGGGTGCCGAGGCCCCCACCGACTGGGACAGTCTGCGCACCTTCGGTGAGGACCTCAAGGCCTCCGGTGTCGAGTGGCCGCTCGCGCTCTACGCGGCCTACGACTCGTACACCGCCCGTCAGCTGCTGACCTTCGCGAAGCAGAACGGCGGCGGGTTCATCTCCGACGACCTCTCGACGTGGACGATCAACTCGCCCGAGAACGTCGAGGCGCTCGAGTACTGGGCGGGCCTGATGGCCGACGGCCTGGCCTCGCCCGACGGCCCCGCCTTCCTCGACACGGTCTCGTGGTCGACCACCGGCAAGAACGCCGCGATCATCGACGGCGGCCCCTGGTTCGTCGGCTGGTTCGACGATGCCAACGGCGAGGGCTGGGCGGACGAGCACCTCTCGCTCGCCACGATGCCCGTCGGCCCCGACGGCGACGCCGCGACCACGGTCGGCGGCGGCAGCTGGTTCGTGCCCTCGGACTCCGAGAACAAGGACGCGGCGTGGAAGTTCGCCCGCTTCATGTCGGAGCCCGAGAGCCAGGTCAAGTGGTTCGAGATCTTCAAGAACATGCCGGCCGTGAAGTCGGCGTGGGAGGACCCGGCGCTCGCCGGGGACCGTCTGCTGCAGACGGTCGAGGCCGGTCTCGAGACCGGCGTCACCCTGCCGAAGGTCTCGACCTGGAGCCAGGTCGGCACCGTGATCGGTGAGCAGATGGAGAAGGTCGTCCGCGGCGGAGTGTCGGCGCAGGACGCTCTCGACGAGGCTCAGGCGCAGGCCGAGTCCATCGGGACGGGTAACTGACCCCGATCATGTCCACCACTGCGACCCGCACCATGGTCACCTCGGGGGCGTCCTCGCGACGCCCCCGGGGCACCGGTCCTCGACGGATCAGGAAGGTGCACGAGGGATCGCGGGCCGAAGCCACCACCGCGTGGCTGTTCCTCGCCCCGTTCCTCGCGATCTTCCTGCTCTTCACCGGCATCCCCGCCGTGCTCGCGATCGGGGCGAGCCTGACCGACATCAGCGCCCGTGACATCCGCGATCCGTTCAATGTGAACTTCACGGGCTTCCAGGGCTTCATCGACATCATCAACAACCCCGGATTCCAGAGCGCGTTCCTGAACACCGTGATGTTCGTGGTGATCTGCGTGCCGATCAGCATGGCCCTGGGCCTCGCCCTGGCGCTCATGCTCAACAACGGCATCCGTCGCCTGCGCAACTTCTTCCGGGCCGCGGCCTACGTGCCGGTGATCACCAACATCGTCGCCGCCGCCGTGATCTGGCAGTACGCGTTCTCGATCACCGGGCCGGTGAACACGACCCTCACGGATCTGGGACTCGGAGCGCCGAACTGGCTCGGCGAGCCGGGCTGGGCCATCACCACCGTCGTGATGATGGGCGTGTGGCGCACGACCGGAACCTGCATGATCCTCTTCCTCGCCGGCCTCCAGGCCGTGCCGGAGGAGATCTACGAGGCCGCGGCCACCGACGGGGCGGGTGCCTGGCGCCGGCTCTGGTCGATCACGCTGCCGCTGCTGCGCCCGACGACCCTGCTCGTCACGGTGCTGCAGACGGTCTCGTTCCTCAACATCTTCGAAGAGCCGTACCTGCTCACCAAGGGCGGCCCGCTCGGATCCACCAAGTCGATCGCCGTCTGGGTGTACGAGCAGTTCGGGTTCGGCAACGTCTCCGCCTCGATGGCGGGATCGGTGCTGCTGCTCGTGCTCGTCGGAATCGTCGCGATCGTCCAGTTCAGAATCCTGAGGCCGAAACATTGAAAACTCTGTCTCCGACGCGTCAAGCGCTGAACTACACGGCGCTCACCGTCATCACCGTCTTCATGCTCCTGCCCTTCGTCTGGGTGTTCTTCGGATCGTTCAAGACGCAGGCCGAGTTCCTCGGCAACCCGGGGGCGTGGTTCCCGGAGTCGTTCCAGATCCAGAACTACATCCAGCTGTTCGCCGACCGCGGTTTCGGCACCTACATGCTCAACAGCATCGTGGTCTCGAGCGTCGCGATCGTGGGCAACGTGCTCTTCAGCGCGATGGCCGGGTATGCGCTCGCGAAGCTGCGCTTCCGCGGACGCGGCCTCGTGTTCCCGCTCGTGATCGCATCGATGATCGTGCCGTACGTGGCGCTCTTCGTGCCGCAGTTCGTGATCGTCGTGCAGATGGGCCTGGTGAACTCGCTCATCGCGATCATCCTGCCGGTGCTCGTGCTGCCGCTGTGCGTGTTCATCATGCGCCAGTTCGCGCACGGCGTGCCGTTCGAGCTCATGGAGGCCGCGCGTCTGGACGGCGCGGGGGAGGGCCGGATCTTCTTCCGGGTCTTCCTGCCGCTCACCGGTCCCGGCCTCGCGACCGTCGCGATCCTGTCGTTCCTCACCTCGTGGAACAACTTCCTCTGGCCGCTCGTCGTCGCCCAGTCGCAGGACACCTACACCGCGCCGGTCGGACTCTCGGTCGCGTCGCAGGCATCCAACACCATCTCCTTCGGTCTGCTGCTGGCCGGTGCGATGGTCGTGCTGCTGCCGATCCTCATCCTGTTCCTCTTCCTGCAGAAGTACTTCATCCAGGGCGTCGCCGCCACCGGTCTGAAGTGACCGCCGCGTCGTGACCCCTGCAGCGACCCCCTCGAAAGGACCCCTCCCATGGCCGTGAAGGACCTGAAGTTCGCCCTCAACGCGATCCAGTGGATCAACGTGAAGGAGGACCCGGAAGACCTCGAGAGCGCGAGTCTGTGGCGCTTCGCCGACCCCGCGTTCGTCGCCGAGTACCCCGATGTGCTCCGCGAGATCCGACAGGCCGGGTTCGGGGCCACGATGATGGAGGTGCTCGACACGCAGACCCTGCAGAACTACGCGGCGATGGTGCGGGAGTCGGGTCTGACCCTCGCCCCGGGGTACGTGCAGGTTCCGCTGGCGAGCGATCACGGCGGACGGCTCGAGCGCGGCACCTTCGAGCGCATCCACTGGTTCGACGCGGTGCGTCGCAAGGCCGAGGAGTCGAACTACTTCGGGATCGGCACGATCTTCCTCGCCGCCGAGGTCGACCAGACGGCGATCCGCTGGCAGAAGCCGGCCATCGGCGCGGACTTCTCGCAGGATCGCCTCGACGAGCTCACCGACCTGATCGACGAGGCCGTCGACGTGCTGAACGCCGAGGGAGTGAAGCCCGGGCTGCACAACCACGTCGGCACCTGGATCGAGACGCAGCACGAGTACGAGCACGTGCTGAACGCGATCGACGCGCAGCGCCTCGGCGCGGCCTTCGACATCGGTCACCTGGAGTGGGCGGGCATCAGCGCGAAGGACACCATCGCGCGCTGGGCGGACCGCGTGCAGGATCTGCACCTGAAGGATCTCGACCTCGAACTCGCTCGGCGCAGCCGCGAGGAGGGACTGAGCTACGAGCGGGCGACCGACCTCGGACTCTACCTCGAGCCCGGGCTCGGGCAGGTAGACCTGCGGGGCACGCTCGAGCAGCTGCCCGAGGGATGGGACGGCTGGGTGATCATCGAGGTCGATCGCGCCAGCATGGACCCGGTCGCCAGCGCCCACCACACGGCCCGCTGGGTCGCAGAGATCACGGAGTGACACGATGACACTCACCAGGGATCACTTCTCGCTCAACACCCTCCAGTGGATCACCGTCTCGCTCGGCGACTCGACGGGCGACCCGGGCAGCGTCGGATGGGAGTTCGACCGCCCGAGCTTCCTCGCCCGCCAGCCGATCGTGCTCGGTCAGGTGCGCGACGCCGGGTTCTCGTCGGTCATGCTCGAGGTGCTCCCGACCCAGACCCTGCAGGCGTACGCCCGCGTCGTCGCGGACTCGGGGCTGAAGGTCACACCGGGCTACGTGCACATCGGGCTCCCCGAGGAGTTCGGGCGCGATCACACGGGTGACGACGAGGCGCACTTCCGCTGGTTCGACGGCATCCGTCGGCGTGCCGAGGAGTCGCTGTACCTCGGTCTCGACCGCGTGTTCCTCGCGGCCGACATGGCCCCCGGGCGGCCGCGCATCGACGAGGCGGCGGCCTCCGGCCATGCCTTCGACGCCGCGCGGCTCGATCGGGTCGTGAACGTCATCGGCGAGGCGGCGGAGGTGCTGACGGCCGAGGGCGTGACGCCCGCGCTGCACAACCACGTCGGCACGTGGATCGAGACCGAGGCCGAGTACGACCACGTGCTCGACGCGATCTCGCCGTCCCTGCTCGCCGCCGGGCCCGACATCGGGCACCTCGCGTGGACGGGCACGGATGTCGTGGCCTGGGTCGCCGCGCACGCCGATCGCATCTCGGACCTGCACGTGAAGGACATGGATCTCGCGCTCGCGAAGACCGCGCGCGAGAAGAAGACGCCCTACTTCGACGTCATGGCCGAGCGCTTCTTCCTCGAGCCCGGGCTCGGCGACGTGCCGATCCGCGAGGCGCTCGCCGAGCTGCCGGACGACTTCGGCGGTACGGTTCTGATCGAGGTCGACAAGCCCAGCATGGAGCCGTTCGAGAGCGCGAAGACGAGCTGGGCGTGGATCGCCGAGAACTACCCCGCAGCGCCAACGGAGGCACATCGATGAGCACGCATCCCGTCACCCTGTTCACCGGCCAGTGGGCTGATCTGCCGTTCGAGGAGGTGGCCCGGCTCGCCGCCTCGTGGGGCTACGACGGGTTGGAGATCGCGGCATCCGGAGACCACCTCGACCTGCAGCGCGCGGACGAGGACGACGCCTATGCGGCCTCCCGCCTCGAGATCCTCGACCGCCACGGCCTGCAGGTCTTCGCGATCTCGAACCACCTCGCCGGTCAAGCGGTGTGCGATGCGCCGATCGACTTCCGCCATCAGGCGATCCTCCGCGACTACGTGTGGGGCGACGGCGAGGCCGAAGGCGTGCGTCAGCGTGCCGCCGACGACATGAAGCGCGCCGCGCGCGTGGCCCGCAAGCTCGGCGTCGACACCGTGGTCGGGTTCACCGGTTCGTCGATCTGGCCCTACGTGGCGATGTTCCCGCCGGTGCCCGAGTCGGTGATCGACGGAGGATTCGAGGACTTCGCGGCACGCTGGAACCCGATCCTCGATGTCTTCGACGCCGAGGGCGTGCGGTTCGCGCACGAGGTGCACCCGAGCGAGATCGCCTACGACTACTGGTCGTCGGTGCGGGCCCTCGAAGCGATCGACCACCGGGAGGCCTTCGGCTTCAACTGGGACCCCTCGCACATGATGTGGCAGAACATCGATCCGGTGGGTTTCATCGTCGACTTCGCCGACCGCATCTACCACGTCGACTGCAAGGACACCCGACTGCGCCCGCACAACGGACGCGCGGGCGTGCTCGGTTCGCACCTGCCCTGGGGCGACCCGCGCCGTGGCTGGGACTTCGTCTCGACCGGGCACGGTGACGTGCCCTGGGAGGATTCGTTCCGCGCGCTCGACGCCATCGGATACGCGGGCCCCATCTCGATCGAGTGGGAGGACGCCGGCATGGATCGTCTGCACGGCGCAGCGCAGGCAGCCGAGTACGTGCGGTCGCTGCTGTGGCCGAAGCCGACGGCCTCGTTCGACGCCGCATTCAGCAACCAGTGAGCTCCTGGCGCGATCGCTTCACGCGCGAAGCCCTGACCCGGTCGTTCGCCGCGCTGCGCATCCGCGACTACCGCCGATGGAGCATCGCGCAGCTGCTGTCGGCGGCGGGCGGGGCCGCCTCGCAGATCGCGATCGCGTGGCTCGTGGTCGAACTCGGGGGCGATGGGCTCGCGCTCGGTGCCGTGACGGCCTGCATGATGGTGCCGACGCTCGCCCTCGGCCCGTTCATCGGCGTGCTCGTGGATCGCTACTCGCGGCGCTCGGTGCTGCTGGTGACGGCCGTCGCACAGATGGCGGTGGCCGCCGTGCTGGCCGCGCTCGCCTTCGGCGGTGCGCTCGAGATCTGGATGCTGATGGCGCTCTCGCTCGCGCACGGCCTCGCGTTCGCCGCCGACAACCCGGCGCGTCAGCTGCTGGTGCTCGACCTCGTCGGGCGCGAGCGCGTGACGAGCGCGGTGAGCATGAACGAGGTCATCATCAACGGCGCGCGGGTGCTGGGCCCCGCGGTGGCGGGAGTGCTGCTCGTGTTCGCGGATGCCGCGTGGTGCTTCGTCGTGAACGCCCTGGTGTTCGTGCCGTCGATCATCGTGCTGCTGACGCTGCGGCCGCGGTCGCGGCCGACGTCGGCTCCGGTGGTCGAGGAATCGGCCGCGCCCGACCCGCCGACGACGGGCGCCTGGCGGTTCGTGGCCCGCGCGCCTGCGGTGCGGCAGACGCTCCTGCTCGCCGTGTGCGCGGCGGCCGGGTACAACATCGCGGTCGTGATCCCCTTGATCGTCGCGAACGTCTTCCGCGCCGACGGCGGAACCTACGGGCTGCTGGCCGTCGCCTTCGGTCTGGGCGCGTTGCCCGGCGCATTCTTCTCGGCGACCGGGCCGACGACACCGCGCGGCGGCGAGGTGCGGATGCTGGCGGCGCTGATGGGCCTGGCGGTGCTGCTGTCGGCGGCGGCACCCAGTCTGCCGCTTCTGTTCATCGGCCTCGCGGTGGTCGGGGCGATCGTGATGTGGTTCATCGCGCGCGCCAACGCGCTCGTCATGCTCTCGACCCCGACGCCGATCCGCGGCCGCGTCATGGGCATCTGGGCCATGGCGCTGCCGGGATCGACCGTCGTGACCGGCGTGCTCGTGGGTGCGCTCGCGCAACTCACCGACCCGCGCCTCGCCTACGCCGTCGTCGGCGCGGTCACGGTCGTCGTGGCCGCCCTCTCGTGGCGCGCCCTCGGGCGTCACGACGGGAGCGGCGACGGAAGCGGCGACGAGGTCAGCGGTCGCGCAGCCTGACCAAGCGCTCGTGCCCGGTCTCTTCGAGCTCGGCGATGTCGTCGCGGGACTTCAGGAAGTCCGAGAACGACCGGTAGCCGAGTCCCTTCTCGCTGAACGACGGATCCATGCGGCGCATGTGCGTCTTGACCGCCGAGCTGTGCAGCCACTCGTCGGCATCCGCCTTGTCGTGCCCCAGGCGCAGCGCCCGCTCGAGCAGCTGCGTCGCCTCGTTCTGCGGGTCGATCACGGGCTCGGGCGGCGGCGCGGCCGGTGCCGACTTGGCGCGACGCGAGCGGGTGCTCTTCTTGACCGTGTCGGTCGGAGCCTCGGCCGCCGGCTCGGCCTCCGCTTCGGCCGTCTCGGCGGGCGCGGCGACGACCTCGGCCACCGGGGCGGCCTTGACGGGACGGTGCACGCCGGGGAGCGAGTCGTAGGCCTCGAACTCGTCGCAGGCCGCGGCCAGCGACTTCGCGGTGGACCCGGCGACGCCGACGCCGATCACGTACCGGCCGAGACGCTTGCAGCGCTGGGCGAGCGGCACGTAGTCGCTGTCGCCGGCGACGATCACCACGTGCGTGAGGTCGGGCAGGCGGAACATGTCTTCGACCGCATCCACCGCGAGGCGGATGTCTGCCCCGTTCTTCGCGTATGCGGCGGCCGGGAACAGCTGCACCAGGTCGACCGCGCGGGCGACGAGCTGCGAGCGGTAGACCGCGTTCACGGGCGAGGACCAGTCCGCGTAGGCGCGGGTGAGCACGAGCGTGCCGAAGGAGGCGGCGTAGTCGATGATCGCGCCGACCTCGATCATCGCGAGGCTCAGGCGCTCGGCGACCTCGGGATCGTTCGGGTTCTCGCTGATGCGCTGACGGTCCTTGCCGTAGGCGTTACGACCGTGGACCCGGTCGTACCAGGAGATGACGATGTTGTCGAAGTCGAGGTAGACCGCGACGCGGACGTCGGTGGGCTCGGCCATGCTCAGGCCTGCTCGCCGGTCGACTCGCCGGGATAGCGGACGCCGATCTGACGGCGGATCTCGTCGAGCGTGCCCATGATCGCGACGGACTCGGCGAGCGGCAGGATGTCGCCGGCGAGGTTCCCCTCGCGCACGAGGCGTTCGGCGGCGAGAGCCTCGAACTGCATGCCGCGGCCGCCGGCCTCGGGGTCGAGACGCCCGTCGAACTCCTCGAGCACCGTGCCCTCGGGGTCGATCACGCGCAGCACCGACGGCGACCAGAAGAAGCGATCGATCTCGATGCGGGCCTTCGTGCCGAGGATCGTCGCGCGGTTCGGGCCGGCCGTGCGCGACGAGGAGAGCGTGGTCGAGACCGCGCCGCCTTCGTGGGTCATGACGGTCGCGACCTCGGCGTCGGCACCGGTCTCGATCAGACGCGCGACGCTGTGGATGCTGGTGGGCGCACCGAGGATGTCCCAGACGAACGAGATCGGGTAGATCGCCAGGTCGAGGAGGGCGCCCCCGCCGAGCTCGAGCGCGTTCAAACGGTGCTCGGGGTCGGAGGGCAGCAGCTGCGTGTGGTCGGCGCTCACCGAGCGCACCTCGCCGAGGATGCCGGAGGCGACGATCTCACGCACCCGGATCATGTGCGGCAGATAGCGGGTCCACATCGCCTCGGTCGCGAGCAGACCGCGCTCGGTGGCGAGGGCCTGCAGGTCGGCGGCCT
Organism: Microbacterium galbinum; assembly: GCF_023101185.1. Classification (GTDB taxonomy): domain Bacteria; phylum Actinomycetota; class Actinomycetes; order Actinomycetales; family Microbacteriaceae; genus Microbacterium; species Microbacterium galbinum. Next base: position 295,259 of record NZ_CP078077.1, on the reverse strand, counting down.
CGGCCTGGTTCAGCGTGAAGGCCTTCTCGACGAGCACGTGCTTGCCGGCCTCGAGCGCCAGGCGCGCGTTCGCGTGGTGCATCGGGTGCGGGGTCGAGACGTAGATGATGTCGACGTCGGGATCGGCGACGAGAGCCTCGTAGGACGGGTGGGCGTGCGGGATGTCGAAGCGGGCGGCGAAGGCATCCGCCGATTCCTGCGAACGCGACCCCACGGCCACCAGGTCGAGACCCGCGGCGCGCAGGTCGGAAGCGAACGAGCCGGCGATGCCGCCCGTCGCGAGGATTCCCCATCGAAGACCAGTCATGTCCCCAGCGTAGAGGGTGTGACCGACATGGGAACGCGCCCTACGGCAGCAGCACGATCTTGCCCGCGACGTGCGCCTCGACGAGTTCGTGGGCCCGGGCGGCCTCGGCGAGGGGCAGCTCGGGTCCGAGTTCGATCACGAAGTCGCCGCTGGCGAGGAGTTCGATGGTCTTCGGCAGCGCCTCGGCGCGCCAGGCCTGCTCCTCGTCGGTGAGCGGGACCGGCGAGCCGCCCGAGAAGGCGCGGATGCCGAACGATGCGGCGTCCGGTCCGCGCACGATCGTGCCGATGCGGTCGCGGTCGGCGACGAGCGCGAGTGACACCTCGATGGCTTCGTCGGTGCCGGCGCCGTCGAACACGACGGTGACGTCGGAAGGTGCGGCGTCGCGCACGCGTTCGAGCAGGCCGTCGCCGTAGGCCACGGGGATCGCACCGAGCTCGCGCAGCTGCGCGTGGCGCGAGGGGCTGGCGGTCGCGATCACGGTCGCGCCCCACGCCACGGCGAACTGCACGGCCGCCTGGCCGACGGCACCGGAACCCGCGTGCACGAGCAGCACGTCGTCGGGGCCCACGGCGAGCGAGCGCAGCACCTGATAGGCGGTGCCGGCGGGGATGCCGATGCCGGCGCCCTCCGCGGCGGTCACCGCGTCGGGCAGGAGGGCGAGGTTCTCGGGGCGCACGAGCAGGGCCGACGCGTAGGTGCCGTGGGCGTCGCGGATCGCGACCCGGTCGCCGACCGCGAAGCCTTCCACACCGTCGCCGACCTGATCGACGACACCCGCACCGTCGAAGCCGACCGGGCGGGGTTCGGTGATGGGCGGCGAGGGGCGGCGTCCGCCGCGGATCTTCGCATCGATCGGGTTGACGCCCGCGGCCTCGATGCGCACCACGATCTCGCCGGGACCGGCGAGGGGATCGGGCACCTCCGTGAGGTGGAGGACGTCGGGGGAGCCGATTTCGGTGTAGACGATCGCGCGAGCCATCACCCCACGCTAGTCGAGATGTTCACGAGGCCGAGGCTTTGGCGATACGGGTACGACGTCCACCCGCCTTGTGTGGAACCTCCGGCTGCGGGGCTCGGCGCGGCAGCCGACTTGTTCGCTATGCCGATGATGCTCGTGCGTGCCCGTTTACGGAGAGGAGCGATCGGTGAAGATCAGGAGGAGAACACCCGATTCACGTCAGCGGCCCATTCCGCCGACTTTGGCCAACCGATGTAGAGCGGGTTCTCACCCAAACTCTGTACATACTCTGGAATAGAGACGTCGTCGAGTTCGCCGAAAAGCCACCGATTCGTGATGTCGAGGCAGACCATGTTGAGGAGTCCGACGTCCACTCGCGTTTGATAAAGAGCGTTAAAGTCCACTGGGGTGCTCTTCTTGGATTTTTCTCGGTGGAGTCGTAGCTTCAGCTCCTGAGGCTCGTCCTCCATCGCGGAGGGATCCGTCTCTTTGAGCGCTTCAAGGTCCGGTTCCCAAAATGCGTGCGCTAATGAGTTCCGGTCCTGAGTTACCCGCTTGAGACTCCGAGTGAGGGCGTTAGTGTCGCGCCATCCCTGCGGATAGACGCTCTCTAGGATCTGGATCTTGTCGCTGACGAAACGACCCTTCGCAAGTTCTCGATTTGGGTGGTCCCGATTCACGAGCACCGCAATCAACGTAGTCAGGTTGGCATCCAGATCGGCGGCAGCGAGGAGCACATCTCCGACGTGGAATGAGAGCGCATGTCGCGCGGGCCACTCTGAGGTATCCACGCGTTCTGGGCGCCCGAAATAAGTACCTCCTGGTGGAAGCAAGCCGTGCAAGGGGTCGATTGCGCCGTCTGTCACGCGTTCATGCTAATGGAGTCTCCGCTATCTGCCGACCCATCTGTGACTTTTGGTTCGCTACCCGCGCTACTTCCCCGCGAGGGCCTTCATGATGCGCTGCGGCGACACGGGCTGCGCGGTGCCGAGGCGCTGGGCGAACACGCTCACCCGGTACTCCTCCAGTAGCCAGCGGGTCTCGACGAGCGACGCAGCGGCACCGCGGGGGAGCGGGATCGTTCCCCCGGCATCCTCGAAGGCCTTCGCCATCCGTTCGTACTCGCTCATGCGCGTGCGGTCCTTGCCGGGTTCCGACGAGAGGGTCTTCAACCGGTCGACCATGCCGCTGAGGTAGCGGGGGAAGTGCGCGATCCGGTCGACCCCGGCGGCCGACACGAAGCCCGGATGCAGAAGCCCCGAGAGCTGCGTGCGGATGTCGTTCAACGGCCCGAGGAGGGCGAGGGAGTTCTGCGACTTGATGCCGCGCTCGACCTCGCGCGACTGCGTGAGGATGCGGGCGACGAGCGACACGCATGCGAACAGCTGGTCGACGAGCGCGGCCGACACGGCATCCCGCACCCGCCCGAAGTCTGCCTCGGTGCGCACGACGCCGACACCCCCGGTCGCTGAGCCTGTCGAAGCGTCGATCACCTTCCGCGCCACGGCCGCACGGCAGTCCTCGATGAGCGCGGCCGCCGACGGGTACGGCGAGGCCGCGAGGGCGAGCTTCTCCTGGCTGGTGAGGTGCTGCTGCACGTACGACGAGGGCGACGGCACGGCCAGCAGCACGAGACGCAGCACGCCGTCACGGGTGGCGTCGGCCGCGGCATCCGCCGATGACTCCACGCGCACCGCGACGCTCTTGCCCTCGTCGACGATCGCCGGGTAGCCGCGCACGACGCCACCGGCGACGCGCGTATCGAGCACCTCGGGAAGGTCGCCGAACGTCCAGGCGGTGAGACCCGCCTGCTCGATCGGACCCCGAGCGGATGCCGCGGCCACCGCCTCGGAACCACCCCGTGCGCGCGGTCCGCGCTCGGGCTTCGCGATCGAGCGCGCGACGCTGCTGCGCGCGCGATCGGAGAGTTCCGCCTGCAGGGTCGCGAGGTCGCGGTGGGAACCGGCCACGCGCCCGCGCTCGTCGACCGCACGGAAGTTCATGCGCAGATGAGCGGGCACCCGCTCGTCCTCGAAGTCGGCGGCCGAGACGAGCTGGTTCGCCAGCGGCTGGATCAGGCGCGCGAGCGCCTCCTTCAACGACCTGCTCGGGCGACCGTCGTGGTCTTCGGGTCCCTGGCCCGCGAGCTCGGCGCCGAACTTGTCGGCCCAATCGGCGGCGGGCACGACGTGACGCCGGATCGCCTTCGGCAGCGCACGCAGCAGGCCCGTGATGAGTTCGGCGCGCAGCCCCGGCACCTGCCAGTCGAACCCGGTGTCCTCGATCTGGGCGAGCAGGGCCAGCGGCACCACGACGCTCACGCCGTCATCGGCGGCGCCCGGCTCGAACCGGTAGGCGAGGCCGAGCACCTGGTCGCCCTGCGTCCAGCGGGTGGGGAACTCGTTCTGCGAGGCCCGCCCCTCGTCGTCGATCAGGTCGGCTTCGCGCATGACGAGGAGCTTCGGCGTCGTCGTCAGCGCCTCCCGCCACCACGTCTCGAACGACCGCACGTCGAAGACCTCGGCGGGGATGCGCTCGTCGTAGAAACGGAACACCGCCTCGTCACCGGCGAGGATGTCGCGGCGGCGTTCGCGCTCCTCGAGCTTCTCGAGACGCTTGCGCAGTTCGGCGTTGCTACGCCAGAAGGCGCTCACGCGCTTGTCGATGCGGCTCGGATCCCACTCGCCCTCGACGAGCGCGTGCCGCACGAACAGCTCGCGCGAGGCCGCGCGGTCGATGCGCGCGAACTGCACGCGTCTGCGCGGGATGATCTCGAGGCCGAACAGCGTCACCTTCTCGTAGGCGACGGCCGCGCCGGCATCCTTCGACCAGTGCGGCTCGGTGACCTGGCGCTTGGCGAGGTCGCCGGCGAGCGGCTCGGCCCACGCCGGATCGATCGCGGCGACGGTGCGGGCGAAGGTGCGCGAGGTCTCGACGATCTCGGCCGCGATGACCGCGCGCGGGCTCTTCTTGCGCAGACCCGACCCCGGGAAGATCGAGAAGCGGATGCCGCGCGCTCCCCGGTACTCGGCGATGCGGCGCCCCTTGTCCTTCGCGGGTGCGTGCGTCTTGCCGGCGGGGGCGGTGCGCTCGTCGAGGAGTCCGATCTGCGAGAGGAGTCCCGCGAGGATCGCCCGGTGGATCGCGTCGGGATCGCTGCTGCCGTCGCCCTTCAGCTCGGCGCTCTTCACCAGCGTCTTGAGCTGACGGTGCACGTCGAACCACTCCCGCACGCGCACGTAGTTCAGGTGCTCGGCGCGGCAGAGGCGGCGGAACGCGCTGGATCCGAGCTCGCGCTGCTGTTCGCGCAGGTGGTTCCAGAGGTTGAGCAGGGTGATGAAGTCGCTGGTCGGGTCGACGAAGCGCGCGTGCAGCCGGTCGGCCTCCTCGCGGCGCTCCTCCGGTCGCTCGCGGACGTCTTGGATCGTCATGCCCGACACGATCGGCAGCAGATCGTGGGTGACGCCGTGGCGCCCGGCCTCGATCAGCATGCGGGCGAAGCGCGGGTCGATCGGCATGCGCGAGATGTCGCGGCCGATGCGCGTGAGGTGCGGGGACCCGTCGCGCCGCGACGGTTCGACCGCACCGAGTTCGGTGAGCAGGTCGAACGCCGCCTTGACACCCCGCGAGTCGGGCGGGGTGAGGAAGGGGAAGTCCGAGATGTCGCCGAATCCGAGCGACAGCATCTGCAGGATGACGGAGGCGAGCGAGGTGCGCAGGATCTCGGGCTCGGTGAACTCCGGCCGCTTGGCGAAGTCGTCCTCCGAGTACAGGCGGATCGCGATGCCGTCGCTCGTGCGACCGGCGCGACCGGAGCGTTGGTTCGCGGATGCCTGCGAGATCGCCTCGATCGGCAGACGCTGCACCTTCGATCGGTTGCTGTAGCGCGAGATGCGGGCGGTGCCCGTGTCGATCACATAGCGGATGCCGGGAACCGTGAGGCTCGTCTCGGCGACGTTCGTCGCGAGGATCACGCGGCGGCGGACACCCGCCACTCGGCTGCGCTCGAACACGCGGTGCTGCTCCGCGGCGGAGAGGCGCCCGTACAGGGGGAGCACCTCGGTGGGGGAGCGGTCCTTCGAATACGCGCCCCGCACGGCGTCGGCGGCATCGCGGATCTCGGCTTCGCCGGGGAGGAAGACCAGCACGTCGCCAGGCTCCTCGCGGTCGAGTTCGCGGAGCGCCGCGACGATCGCCGAGACCTCGTCCTCGGGCCCTTCGACAGGCTCAGGGACCCGTGAAGCGTCGTCCGTCTCGTCGTCGTCGGCGTCGGCGACCAGCGGGCGGTAGCGGATCTCGACCGGATAGGTGCGGCCGGAGACCTCGATGATCGGCGCCGGCACTCGGTCGTCGCCCGGGCCGGGAACGGAGAAGTGCTTCGCGAAGCTCTCGGGGTCGATCGTCGCCGAGGTGATGATCACCTTGAGGTCGGGGCGTTCGGGCAGGATGCGCGCGAGGTAGCCGAGCAGGAAGTCGACGTTGAGGGAGCGCTCGTGCGCCTCGTCGATGATGATCGTGTCGTAGCGGGTGAGCAGCCGGTCGCGGTGGATCTCGTTGAGCAGGATGCCGTCGGTCATCAGCGCGATGCGGGTGTCGTCGGACACCTTGTCGGTGAAGCGCACCTTGTAGCCGACGAGGGTGCCCAGCTCGACCTGCAGCTCCTCGGCGACGCGCTCCGCGATCGTGCGGGCGGCGAGACGTCGCGGCTGCGTGTGCGCGATGCGCTCGCGCCCCAGCTCGAGGGCGATCTTGGGGAGCTGCGTGGTCTTGCCCGAACCCGTGGCACCGGCCACGATCACGACCTGGTGGTCGCGGATGGCGTCGGCGATCTCCGCCCGGGCCGCGCTGACGGGCAGCTCCGGGGGGAAGGAGATCACGGGAGAGGACATAGCCCTTCATCGTATGCCGACCTCGACCCCCTACGATGCATCGGGTGACCACCGCTCCGCCTTCCCTCAGCGCTCCCGTGCGCTGGTTCCGCGAGTTCGGCCGCCCGCCGCGCATCCTCGGCCTCGACGTGGCCCGCGGCCTCGCGATCCTCGGCATGGCCGGAGCGCACATCGGCGAGACGTCGACGTTCGACTGGCTCGACCCTGCGACCTGGACCGACCTCGTGCACGGGCGCTCCTCGATCCTCTTCGCCGTGCTCGCTGGGGTGTCGATCGCCCTGATGACCGGTCGCAGCGCGCTGCCCGACCCCGCCCGGTTGCCCGGCATCCGTCTCGGGCTCATCGGCCGCGGCGCCGTGATCTTCCTCATCGGCCTCGCCCTCGAGTTCCTCAACACCCCGATCGCGGTGATCCTCACCGTCTACGGGCTGCTCTACGTCGCCGTCATCCCGTTCCTGCGGTGGAAGCCGTGGCAGCTGCTGCTCGGAGCCGGCGTGCTCGCGCTCGCGGGGCCCGCGCTGCTGGCCCTCCTCGGCGCCGTCACGCTGAACCCGTTCGGGGCGGGCATCGGATTCGTGCTCTACGGCAGCTACCCCCTCACGGTGTGGATGGCGTTCGTGCTCGGCGGCATGGCGCTCGGGCGCTTGCACGTCGCGACCGTGCGCACCGCGGTGATCGCCCTGGTCACCGGCGTCGTGCTGGCGATCGTCGGCTACGGTCTCGGCGCCGTCGGGAGCGACATCGTGCGCGGCTTCGAGTCGGGTTCGTCGTTCGAGGAGCCGCCTGCGTCGGGGTGGCCCGGATACGCCGATGCGCTCGCTCAGGCCGATCCGCTCGGGGCGCTGCTGCACGCGATCTTCGCCGTCGAGCCGCACAGCGGTGGCACCGCCGAGATCCTGGGCTCGGGTGGTTTCGCCCTCGCCGTGATCGCACTGTGCCTGCTGCTCAGTCGTCCGCTGCGCTGGCCGCTGCTGCCGATCGGCGCGCTCGGGTCCATGCCGCTGTCGGCATACAGCGGACACGTGCTGGCGATCGCGCTGATCACGGGGCCCGGTGGGTACTACACGAGCAACGTGTTCTGGGGCGTGCTCGCGATCGGGATGCTGTTCGTCACCACCGCGTGGTCGATCTTCGTCGGGCGGGGTCCGCTCGAGCGCCTGGTCGGTTTCGCCGCGCGCAGAATGGCGGAGGTTCCGGCCCGGCCCGACATCACGCGTCCTAGGCTGGATGCATGACGATTCCCTCCCTCGAACTGAACGACGGCTCCTCCATCCCCCAGCTCGGCTACGGCGTCTTCAAGGTGCCGGCCGACGAGACCGAGCGCGCGGTGAGCGAAGCGCTCGAGATCGGCTACCGCCACATCGACACCGCCGCGATCTACGGCAACGAAGAGGGCGTGGGCGCGGCGATCGCGGCCTCGGGCATCGCTCGCGACGAGCTCTACATCACCACGAAGCTGTGGAACGACCGCCACCACGACGACGAGCCCCGCGCCGCGATCGGCGAGAGCCTCGACAAGCTCGGACTCGAGAAGGTCGACCTGTACCTCGTGCACTGGCCGACCCCCGCCAAGGACGACTACGTGCACGCGTTCGCGAAGCTCATCGAGCTGCGTGAGGCGGGCCTGACCCGCAGCATCGGCGTCTCCAACTTCCTCGTGCCGCACCTCGAGCGCGTGGTGTCCGAGACCGGCGTCACCCCCGCCGTGAACCAGATCGAGCTGCACCCGGCCTACCAGCAGCGTGAGGTCGTGGCCTGGGCCGACGCGCACGGCATCAAGATCGAGGCCTGGGGTCCGCTCGGCCAGGGCAAGTACGACCTGTTCGGCACTCCCGCGATCGCGGAGGCCGCGGCGGCCCACGGCGTCACCCCCGCGCAGGCGGTGCTGCGCTGGCACCTGCAGAAGGGCGTGATCGTGTTCCCGAAGTCGGTGCGCGCCGAGCGCCTGCGCGAGAACCTCGACGTCTTCGGGTTCGAGCTGACGGATGCCGAGATCGCCGCGATCGACGCCCTCGACCCGCTCGACGGCTCGGGCCGCGTCGGTGCGCACCCCGACGAGGTGAACTGATCCCGTCGCGGATTCGACAGGAATCCACAGATGACGCCCCGTGTCGCCAGCCCGCGACACGGGGCGTCTTCGTGGGTACCGTCGAGGACATGACAGCTCCCTACCGCGTCGTCGCCGTGTCCGGGTCGCTCCACGAGCCCAGCAAGACGACCGCCCTCATCCGTGCGATCGCCGCCGCCGTGGCCGAGCGCACGGCGGTCGAGGTCGAGGTCATCGAGCTCACCGACATCGGCCCGGACCTCGCGGGCGCTCTGAGCCGCGATCAGCTGCCGGCCCGGGTCGAGGAGAAGCTCGTCGCGATCGAGCAGGCCGATCTGCTGATCGTCGGCAGCCCCGTCTACCGTGCGTCGTTCACGGGACTCTTCAAGCACCTCTTCGACTTCGTCGGGCAGTACGAGCTCGTCGGCAAGCCGGTGCTGCTGGCGGCGACGGGCGGCGGCGAGCGCCATGCCCTCATCATCGAGCACCAACTGCGCCCGCTGTTCGCGTTCTTCCAGGCGCTCACGCTGCCGATCGGCGTGTACGCGAGCAACACCGACTTCGACGGCTACGAGATCAACTCCGACGTGCTGCGCTCGCGCATCGACCTCGCCGCCGATCGTGCGCTGCCGCTCGTGAACTACGCGGCCTCGCAGCCCCTCGCGGCTCTCGCGATCTGAGTGACGTTCCGGCCGCGATGTCGGTCGGGGCGCGTAGCGTGAGGGCATGACCAACCGGCTCGCCGACACGCTCAGCCCGTACCTCCGCGCGCACGCCGAGAACCCCGTCGACTGGTACCCGTGGGGCGAGGAGGCGTTCGCCGAGGCGCAGCGCCGCGACGTGCCACTGATGATCTCGATCGGGTACTCGACGTGCCACTGGTGCCATGTGATGGCGCGCGAGTCCTTCGCCGACCCCGAGACCGCGGAGATCGTGAACCGCGACTTCGTGGCGGTGAAGGTCGACCGCGAGGAGCATCCCGAGGTCGACGGGGCGTACATGGCCGCGGCATCCGCCTTCACCCAGAACCTCGGCTGGCCGCTCACCGTCTTCGCGACCCCGCGCGGGCGCACGTTCTTCGCGGGCACCTATTGGCCGCCGGACTCCCGCCCGCCGATGCCCTCGTTCCGCGAGGTGCTCGCGGCGGTGCAGGAGGGGTGGACGCAGCGCCGGGCGCAGGCCGAGGAGTCGGCGGATGCCGTGATCGAAGCACTCGCGCGCGCCGCCGAGACGACGCCCTCGGACCTGCCCGATGCCGCGGCGCTCGCGGGCGCGGCATCGGCGATCGCCGACCGCGAAGACCCGCAGCACGGCGGTTTCGGGGGTGCTCCGAAGTTCCCCGTCGCGACGGTGCTGCGGTTCCTGCAGGCGCCGCTCGTGTGCCGGGAGAACGCGCCGGCGGCGGAGGCGGGGCGGCGGGCTCTCTCCGCGATGGCCGCGAGCGATCTGCGCGACGACGTCGAGGGCGGGTTCTTCCGCTACGCGACGCAGCGCGACTGGACGGTGCCCCACTACGAGCGGATGCTCACCGACAACGCGCAGCTGCTGGATGTCGCGCTGGACGACGGCGACGAGCCCACCGTGCGCGGGGTCGCCGGCTTCCTCATCGACGTCCTCGGGCGCGAAGGCGGCGGGTTCGGAGCCGCCCAGGATTCCGAGTCATGGATCGACGGCGAGCGCAGCGAGGGCGGCTACTACCTCCGTGATGCCGCCGGGCGTCGAGGTCTCGAACCGCCGGCCGTCGACGGCAAGGTGATCACGGGCTGGAACGGCCTCGCGATCGGTGCCCTCGCGCGCGCGGGCGCTGCTCTGGGCGAAGCATCCTGGGTCGACGCCGCCCGGCGGGCCGCGGATGCCGTGCTCACCACCAACCGCGATGCGAGCGGTGCCCTCGTGCGCGCGTCGCTCGACGGTGTGTCATCGACGGCCGTCGCGACCCCCTCCGATCTCGGCCTCCTCGCCGACGGCCTCTTCGCGCTGGCTCTCGCGACGGGGGAGGCGACGTGGGCGATCGCCGCACAGGGCATCGTCGATCTCGCCCTCGACGGCATCGCCGGCGATCCGCTGCTGAGCGCGCAGGGGATCGCCTCGTCTCCCGATCAGACCGACGGCGATCTACCGTCCGGCTCCGCAGCACTCGCTCAGGCAGCGCTGACCGCGTGGCGCCTCGGGGTGGGGGAACGGTATCGCGAGGCGGCCGCGTCCGTGGTGCACGCCTACGCGGCATCCGCCCTGTCCCAACCGTTCGCGCACGGCAGTCTGCTGCGTGTCGCGGCCGGGCTCGTCGATCCGCCGCGGCAGATCGTGGTGGTCACCGACGATCCGGCGGGCGCACTCGCCGTCGCCGCCCGACGTGCGGATGCCGACGTGGTCGGCGTCGTGTCGCCCGCACAGGCCGAGGAGTTCGCCGCGGCCGGGTTCGAGCTGTTCGCCGGGCGCTCGGGCACGGAGGGTCTGGCCTACGACTGCCGCGGCTTCGTGTGCCTGCTTCCGGTGAGCGAGCCTCACGAATTGTCGCGCGAGAGGGTCGCCGTCTAGGGTGGCGCGGTGACCGACTCCGCCCCCACCGCACCCGCCCCCGCGTCGAGCACCGCATCGACCTCGTTGAAGCCGGGGCTGACGCGCCGTCAGATCTCGATGATGGGGCTCGGCAGCGCGATCGGTGCCGGTCTCTTCGTCGGCTCGGGGCAGGCGATCGGTCTGGCCGGTCCCGCGGTGCTGATCTCGTACCTCGTGGCGGGTTCCATCGTCGTGCTGGTGATGGCGATGCTCGCCGAGATGGTGGCCGCGCGCCCCAGCTCCGGCGCCTTCAGCTCCTACGCGCAGGATGCGATGGGGCGCAGCGCCGGCAGCGCGGTCGGATGGATGTACTGGATCCAGCTCGTGGTCGTGATCGCCGCCGAGGCGACGGGCGCCGCGGGGATCGTCGCGGGGTGGGTGCCGGCCGTGCCCGCGTGGGTGTGGGTACTGCTGTTCGTCGCCGCGTTCACCGCCATCAACCTCTTCGCGGTGAGCGGCTACGGACGGTTCGAGTTCTGGTTCGCGGCGATCAAGGTGACCGCGATCATCGTGTTCCTCGTGATCGGCGTCTGCGCGATCCTCGGGCTGTTCCCCGGGGTGCCGGCGACCGGCATCGCGCATCTCTTCGACGAGGGCGGCTTCGCCCCGAACGGCGCCGCCGGCATCGCCGCCGCCCTGCTCATCGTCGTCTTCGCGTTCGGCGGCACCGAACTCGTCGCGATCGCGGCGGCGGAATCGGCGGACCCCGGCCGCAGCATCCGCCGGATCGTGCGCCAGGTGCTCGTGCGCATCCTCGTGTTCTACCTGGGCTCGATCTTCGTGATCGTCGCCGTGCTGCCGTGGAACACCCCGGCGGTGCTCGACGGGCCGTTCTCGGCCGTGCTCGCCACCCTGCGCCTTCCCGGCGTCGATCTGGTGATGTCGATCATCGTCGTCGTGGCGCTGTTGTCGGCCATGAACGCCAACATCTACGGCGCCTCGCGCATGGTGTTCTCGCTGGGGGAGCGCGGCCTCGCGCCCCGCGCGCTCACGCGCACCACCGTGAAGGGGGTCCCGCGGATCGCCGTCGTCGCCTCGGTCGCCTTCGGCTTCGTGGCCGTGGGGCTGAACTGGGCGTTCCCCGACGTCGTGCTCCCGGTGCTGCTGAACGTGGTGGGCTCGACGCTGCTCGTGACGTGGGCGGCCGTCGCGGTGTCGCAGATCATCCTGCGCCGCCGCGCCGAGCGCACGGGCACGGAGCTGCCGATCCGCATGTGGGGCTTCCCCTGGCTGTCGTGGCTGTGCGTCGCTCTGATCGCCGGCGTCGTCGTGCTCGCGGCGTTCGATGCCGCGGCTCGCACGCAACTGCTGCTCACGGCCGGGCTGACGCTCGCGCTCTGGGTCGTCGCACGCCTCACACGCCGGCGCTGATCACACCCAGCCGGGCAGCCAGTTGTGCACGAGCCAGAACGGGTACGGCACGCTCATGCCGACCCACGACGGTAGGAAGAAGATCGACACCAGCACGGCGACGACCAGGAAGACGATCACGGTGCGCTCGCCGGACTGCCGTCTGTAAAGAGGGTCGTCGCGCCGACCGGCGATCGTGCGCAGCGTCAGGGCGAGCGCGATCACGAGGAACGGCATCATGACGACCGTGTAGAACTGGAAGATCGTGCGCTCGGGGAACATCAGCCAGGGCACGTACGTCACCGCGAGGCCGACGAGCGGGATGCCGATCTCGGCGCCGACCGGCTGCCGCAGCACCCAGCCGCGCACGAGCCGGTAGAGCAGGTAGACGGATGCCGCGACTCCGGCGTACCAGATCAGCGGGTTCGGGATCGAGGAGATCACGGCGATGCAGTGGTCGGTGCCGCAGGGGCCAGGGTCGCTGTCGACCCACACCGCGGTGGGGCGCAGGAGGAACGGCCACTCCCACGCGGGACTCGCGTAGGGGTGCCCGCGGGTGAGCCCGACGTGGAACCCGAGCATGGACTGGTGGTAGTTCCACAGCGCGATCAGCGGATTCGGGTCGCTCTGCCGGTCGTACCCTCCCGCGGTGACCAGCCATCCTGTCCAGCTGACGAGGTAGGTCGCGAGCGCGGGGAAGACCAGCAGCGCGAACGAGACCGGGCCCTGCCGGAAGACCGCGTCGGACGGCCAGACCACGACGCCCGCCCGGCGCCGTGCGAGGGCATCCGTCACCACGACGTACAGGCCGAAGCCCGCGAGCGCGTACAGGCCCGACCACTTCACGGCGGAGGCGGCGCCGAGGGCGACGCCCGCCGCGATCAGCCAGGGGCGCCGCCACAGGATCGGACCCCACAGCGGCTCGGGTCTGTCGGGGTCGCCCCGTTCGAGGAGCGGGATCGTGCGGCGCCTGTCGAGGAGCACGAAGAGCACCCCGAGCAGCACGAAGAAGGTGAGCGGGCCGTCGAGCAGGGCGATGCGGCTGAGCACGATGCTCAGGCCGTCGATCGCGAGCAGGAAGCCGGCGACGGTCGCGGCGACGGTCGATCCCGTCAGCACGCGTGCGATCAGGTAGACCAGCAGCACGGAGGCGGTGCCGAGGATGCCGGTGGCGAGGCGCCAACCGAGGCTGTCGGCCGGTCCGCCGGCGGCCATGCCGAGCGCGATCAGCCACTTGCCGAGCGGCGGGTGGACGATGAACGAGCCCTTCTCCGACAGCGGGAGATCCTGGTTCGCGACGAACGCCTCGTTCGCGCCGTCGCCCCACGTGCCCTCGTAGCCGAGCGTCCACAGCGACCAGGCGTCCTTGACGTAGTACGTCTCGTCGAAGGCGAGCTCGTGCGGGTGCCCGACGTTCACCAGTCGCAGGAAGGCCGCGAGCAGGGTCACCGCGAACGGCGCGAGCCAGTTCAGGATGCTGTTCCACTCCGGATCGAGCAGCAGACGGTCGCGGGTGCGCCCCCACCAGGTCGTGCGCTCCACGTGTGCAGGCAGGTGCACTGGCAGCGCAGGAGCGGGATCGGGCGACGTCACGGGTACAGCCTAGGCTGGGCGGGTGATCATCCTCGCTGCGACCCCGATCGGAAATCTCGGCGATGCCTCGCGCCGCCTCATCGAGGTGCTCGAGAACGCGGAGGTCGTCGTGGCGGAGGACACCCGCACCACGCAGAAGCTGTTGAAGGCGCTCGAGATCGCCAACCGTCCGCGTCTGATCGCGCTGCACGATCACAACGAGAAGCAGAAGGCCGCCGAGCTCGCGACCCTCGCGATCGAGACCGACGTCGTCGTGATGAGCGATGCGGGCATGCCGACGGTGAGCGACCCCGGCTACGGGCTCGTCGCCGAGGCGGTAGCCCAGGGAGTGACGGTCACCGCCATCCCCGGGCCGAGCGCGCCGCTGATGGCACTGGCGATCTCGGGCCTTCCCACCGACCGCTTCACTTTCGAGGGGTTCCTGCCCCGCAAGCCCGCCGAGCGCCGCACGGCGCTGCGGGCGCTCGCCTCCGAGCCGCGCACGATGGTGTTCTTCGAGTCGCCGGCCCGCCTCGCCTCGGCGCTCGCCGACATGGGGGCGGCCTTCGGCGACGACCGGCGCATCGCCGTCTGCCGCGAGCTCACCAAGTTCTACGAGGAGGTGCGCCGGGGAACGGCCGCCGAACTCGTCGCCTGGGCCGAGGGCGGCGTGAAGGGGGAGATCGTCGTGGTCGTCGAGGGGGCGCCGCGTCGCGATGCCTCGCCCGAGGACGCGCTCGCGCAGGTGCAGCGGCTCGTCGCCGACGGCATCCGCCTGAAGGATGCCGCCTCCGAGGTCGCCGGACTCACGGGGCTGTCGTCGCGCGACCTGTACCAGGCCGCGCTCGCCGCGAAGAAGGGCTAGCCACGCGCATGTCGGACGCGGTCGCGTCGGAGGCGGTCACATCGGACAGCGTGATCGCCGCGGCGTACTCCGCCCGCGCCGAGGAGTACGTGCGCGTGCTGGGTGATATCGAGCAGCTGGATGCTGCGGACCGCGCGACCATCGCGGCCTGGCGCGACTCCACGACGGGAACGCTGCTGGATGCCGGCAGCGGGCCGGGCATGTGGACGCGGTTCCTCGGCGGCGGCACGCGCGACGAAGGCGGGCGCGACGTCTGGGGCCTCGACGTCACCGAGGCGTTCGTCGCCTCGGCCAGGGCGCGCTTCCCGGAGACGACCTTCGCGGTCGGATCGTTCCGGGAGATCCCCGCAGCGGATGCCTCGCTCGGCGGCATCCTCGCCTGGTACTCGCTGATCCACACCCCGCCCGCCGAGGTGCCCGCCGTGCTGGCGGAGTTCGCGCGGGTGCTCCGGCCCGGCGGGAGCCTGCTGCTCGGCTACTTCGACGGCACCGCACGCGAGGAGTTCGGGCACCGGGTGACGACCGCGTACTTCTGGTCGGCCGAGGCTCTCGGGGCGCTGCTCGTCGACGCGGGCTTCACGGTGGTGTCGGCCGAGCGCCGTGATCGTCGGCCGGGCGAGGCGAGCTCGCGCCCGCACGGTGCGCTGACCGCGGTGCGGTGTGATCCGCCGGGTACCCTGGCCTGACGTCCCGGCGCCGGGGCGCGACCACCAGGACGGAGCATTCATCGTGAGCAGGTCCGTGACCGTCTACGACGTCGCCGCGCGCGCCGGCGTCTCGATCGCCACGGTCTCGCGGGTGCTGCGCTCGCCGGATGCCGTCCGTGCGACCACGCGCGAGCGGGTGCGCGAGGCGGTCGCCGAACTCGGCTACGTGCCCAGCGGCAGCGCGCGCGGGCTCGCCGAGCGGCGCACGGGAGTGCTGGGGCTGTACTTCCCGGGGTTCGACGCGGCCGAGGAGGCCCCGGATCTCGACGTGTTCGTGGACGACCCGGCATCCGTCCCGACGTTCACCCTGGCGCACGACGACGGCGAGGTGCATCCGACGTCGCTCTTCCTCGACGAGGTGCTGCGCGGGGCCGAGCTCGAGGCGTGGAAGCGCGGTTTCGTACTCATGATCGGCGTCGGCCGCGACGACCCCGACCGCTCGACGGTGCGCGACATGGCAGGGCGTGTCGACGGTCTGGTCGTGCTCGCTCGGAGCGTGCCCGACGACGTGCTCGCCCGACTGTCGCGTCGCATCCCCGTGGTCGTGCTCTCCGGGCCTCCCCGCGGAGACGATTACGACCACGTGACGGTGAGCAACAGCGAGGCGATGGCCGAGCTCACCCGGCACGTGCTCGCGCAGGTGCCGGAGGGGGCACGCGTGGCCTTCCTCGCCGGCCCCGAGGACTCGCCGGACGGCGGGCAGCGGTGGGAGGGCTTCTCGCAGGCCGTGCGCGCCGCGGGAATCGGAACGGATGCCGTGACCGTGGTACGGGGCGACTTCACCCGAGAGTCCGGGCGCCGAGCAACGGAGGGCCTGTTGGTCGGGGGAGCCCCCGACGCCCTCGTCGCGGCCAACGACCAGATGGCGCTCGGTGCGATTGACGTGCTCCGCGACGCCGGGCTGCGCGTGCCGGAGGACGTGCTCGTGACCGGGTTCGACGGCATCGAGGCGGCGGCGCTCTCGCGGCCCGCGGTGACCACGATCCGGCAGCCGATGATCGACCTCGGTCGCGCGGCGGTGCAGGTGCTCGCGCGTCGGTTGGAACATCCGGATGCCCCGCCCGCAGTCGTGCGCCTGCCCCTGCAGATCCTGCTCCGGGAGAGCTCTCAGCGCCCGTCCTGAATTCGTCACCCCCTTGCGCGATCGAAATGTATGCGCTTACAGTGGCTTCTCGAGGGGCCACCGGGTCCCTCCATGACGACGACGACATGAGGTGGACGCGTGGCGAAGACGCACATGCTCCGACGCTGGCGCAGGACGGCGGTGGTCGCGCTCGCGGCGGCGGCCGTGGCGCTGAGCGGATGCAGCATCCAGATCACATCCCAGCCCGATCCCACGATCGGCGACGACACGATGCTCATCAACGCCGACCACGGAAACCCGTTCTTCACCCGGAACTTCAACCCGTACCTGACGAACACGCGCACGGCGTCGCGCTGGATCTACGAGCCGCTCATCCTGGTGAACCCGCTCGACGGCGAACTGAACCCGTGGCTGGCGACCGAGTGGTCGCAGCCCGACGCGAAGACGATCGTCATGACGATCCGCGACGGCGTCGAGTGGAGCGACGGCGAGCCGCTCACCCCGGATGACGTCGCGTTCACGTTCCAGCTGCTGAAGGACGAGCCCACGCTCGACATCAAGGGCGCCTGGCAGCACATCGAGAGCGTCGAGACCCAGGGGAACGACGTCGTCTTCCACCTGCTGAGCGAGGACGCCCCGTCGCTGTCGATCATCGGCCTCACGATGATCGTGCCCGAGCACCTCTGGGCCGACGTCGAGGACCCGGGCACCTATCGCAACGAGGAGCCGGTCGGCAGCGGGCCCTTCGTGCTCGGCAACTACAACGACCAGCAGTACTCGATGGATCGCAACCCCGACTACTGGCAGGCCGACTCGATCGAGATCGAGCACATCGTCCTGCCCGCCACGAACAACCAGCTCGACACCGTCAGCCGCGGATACGACTGGGCGTACGCCTTCATCTCCGACGTGGAGGGCACGTGGGGCGCGGCGAGCGAGCACAACTCCTGGTGGTTCCCGCCGGGCGGGGTGATCGCGCTCATGCCGAACCTCGAGGTCGCGCCGTTCGACGACGTGAACGTCCGGCGCGGCATCGCCCTCTCGCTCGACCGCGAGGAGATCGCCGAGACGGCATCCGAGGGGTACATGGAGCCCGCCGGCCAGACCGGCCTCATCCTGCCCAACCAGGAGAAGTACCTCGACCCGTCGATCCCCGACTCCGGCATGATCACGCAGGACACGGATGCCGCCCTCGCGGCGTTCGAGCAGGCCGGGTACACCCTCGACGGCGATCGTCTCGTGGGCCCCGACGGTGCGCAGCTCGAGTTCGCCCTCACGACCGCGAACGGCTTCACCGACTGGACCCGCGCGGCCCAGAGCGTGCAGAGCCAGCTCGCCGCGGTGGGCGTGAAGGTCACGCTGAAGCTGCCACAGCCGGCCGGATACCAGAGCGCGATCAGCAACGGCGACTTCGAGATGGCGATCGGCGGCATGGGCAACGGTGACGCCTACCAGGCCTACAACAACCTGCTCTCGAGCGAGTTCTACGTTCCCTCCGGAGAGCCGACCGCGAACAACTTCGAGCGCTACCGCTCGGACGAGGCGGATGCGCTGCTGCTCGAGTACCGCGAGACGGTCGATCCCGACCGGCAGGCCGAGATCGTGCGCGAGCTGCAGAACATCGTCTACGACGAGATGCCCGTGATCGGGCTCTACTACGGCGGCATCTGGGGTCTGTTCAGCGATGCGAAGTTCACCGGCTGGCCGAGCGCGGACGACCCGTACATGATCCCGCAGAACTACGACTCGGCGCCCCTCATGATCTTCACGAAGCTGAAGCCCGTGAATCCCGTGAAGGAGGGCGATCGATGAAGTACCTCCTGCAGAAGCTCGGCCTGTTCGTGCTCACGCTGTGGGCCGCGATCACTCTGAACTTCTTCCTGCCGCGGCTCATGCCCGGCTCTCCCGCCGACGCGGCGATCGCGAAGCTCTCGCAGAACGGACCGGTGTCCGACGCGACCCGGGCCGCCATCGAAGCCCAGCTCGGTGTTCCGGGCGGATCGCTGTGGGACCAGTACGTGGCCTACCTCGGTCAGGTCGCGACGCTCGACTTCGGCGTCTCGTACACCTTCTATCCGCAGTCGGTGGCGAGCATGGTCTCGACCGCACTGCCGTACACGATCGGACTCGTCGGGATCGTCACGATCCTCGCGTTCGTGATCGGCACGCTCATCGGCGTCGCGGCCGCCTGGCGCCGCGGCACCTGGCTCGACTCCCTGCCGACGCTGACGGGATCCTTCCTCAGCACGTTCCCGTACTTCTGGACGGCGCTGCTGCTGCTGTTCTTCCTCGGCTACGTGCTGCACTGGTTCCCGACGACCGGCGCCTACTCGGCGACGACGACCCCGGGGTTCACCCTCGAGTTCATCGGCGATCTCGCCCGGCATGCGGTGCTGCCCGCGCTGACGATCCTGCTCACATCGCTGGGCGGATGGATCATCGGCATGCGCAACGCCATGATCAACACGCTCGGCGAGGACTACATCACCTTCGCCGAGGCGAACGGTCTCCACGGGCGCACCATCGCCGTGCGCTACGCGGCGCGGAACGCGATCCTCCCCAACCTCACCGGTTTCGGGCTCACGCTCGGCGGCGTGGTGGGCGGGTCGATCCTCGTCGAGCAGGTGTTCGGCTATCCCGGCATCGGGTACCTGCTCTTCAACGCCGTGATCGGGCAGGACTACCCGCTCATGCAGGCGCTCTTCCTGATGATCACCGTGAGCGTGCTCATCGCCAACTTCCTCGTCGACATCCTGTACGGCGTGCTGGATCCAAGGACCCGCCGATGACTTCCACCATGAACGTCAAGATCCCCTCCGATCGCGTCGCCCAGCCGAGCCGTTGGCGCTCGGTCGGCCGCATGGTCGGCACGCTGTGGTCGAACGGCAAGGCCCGCATCGGGCTGTGCCTGCTCGCCTTCTTCGTGCTGGTGGCCGTGTTCGCCCCGCTCCTGGCTCCCTACGGCGCGAAGGAGAACGGCTTCGAACGCAACGCGGATGCCTCGGCCGCGCACTGGCTGGGCACCACCGCGGCGGGAGAGGACGTGCTGAGTCAGCTCATCTACGGCGCGCAGGTCAGCCTGCTGGTCGGCTTCGCCGCCGGCATCCTCTCGACCATCGTCGCCGTGCTGATCGGTCTCAGCTGGGGGTACATGCGCGGGTTCTCGGGCGAGGTCGTCGGCTTCGTCGTCAACCTGTTCCTGGTGATCCCCGGCCTGCCCCTCATGATCGTGATCGCCGCCTACCTGCAGAACGGCGGCATCCTGATGATCATCGCGGTGATCGTCATCACCGGCTGGGCGTGGGGAGCGCGCGTGCTGCGCAGCCAGACGCAGTCGCTGCGCGGCAACGACTTCGTGGCCTCGGCGCAGTTCTCGGGCGACAGCCCGGCACGCATCGTGTTCCGCGAGATCCTGCCGAACATGACGTCGATCATCGCCGGCACGCTCTTCGGGGCGGCCACGGCGGCGATCCTCGCGGAGGCGGGCCTGGAGTTCCTCGGACTCGGCGACTCGAGCATCGTCAGCTGGGGCACG
Source organism: Microbacterium galbinum (assembly GCF_023101185.1). Taxonomy (GTDB): domain Bacteria; phylum Actinomycetota; class Actinomycetes; order Actinomycetales; family Microbacteriaceae; genus Microbacterium; species Microbacterium galbinum. The sequence goes on along the minus strand of NZ_CP078077.1, from coordinate 275,383 downwards.
ATGCTCTACTGGGCGCAGAACTCCAACTCCCTGCTCACGGGCCAGTGGCTGCTGCTGTTCGCCCCCGGTCTGTGCATCGCGCTGCTGGCGCTGAGCCTCACACTCATCAACTTCGGCGTGGACGGCATCTCCAATCCGCGCCTGCGGGAAGGGAAGGGGCGATGACCGCCATGACCGTGTCAGAGACGACCGAGAACCCGATCCTTCTCGAGGTCGAGCAACTGTCGGTGGAGTACGCCTCTCCCGGCACCGAACCGGTGCAGGCCGTGCACGACGTGTCGTTCACGCTGCGGCAGGGCGAGTTCGTGGGACTGGTCGGCGAGTCGGGGTCGGGCAAGTCGACGCTCGGCTTCGCGCTGACCCGGCTGCAGAAGCCCCCGGCGCGCATCAGCGGCGGACGGATCCTGTTCGACGGCAAGGACATCCGCGACCTCGACGCCGAGGGGCTGCGCCGCCAGCGTCAGGGCGGGTTCGCGATGGTGCTGCAGTCGGGCATGAACGCGCTGAACCCGGTGCGCACGGTCGGCCACCATTTCGCCGACATCTTCGCCGCCCACGGCCACGTGCCGCGCGACGACCGCGACGCCCGCGCCCGCGAGCTCGTCGCGAAGGTGGGGCTCGACCCGGCCGTGCTCGCGCGCTACCCGGGCGAGCTGTCCGGCGGCATGCGCCAGCGCGCCTCGATCGCCCTCGCCCTGTCGCTCGAGCCGCAGCTCATGGTGTTCGACGAGCCGACGACCGCGCTCGACGTGCTCGTGCAGCACGCCGTGATGGACACGATCCGCGACCTGCAGCGCGCCGAGGGGTTCACCGCGATCCTCATCAGCCACGACCTCGGCATCGTGCTCGAGGCCACCGACCGCGTGATGGTGATGCACGAGGGCCGCATCGTCGAAGATGCGGCGAGCGCCGACATCCTGCACTCCCCGCAGGACGAGTACACGCGCATGCTGCTCAGCCACTACGCCGATCCGCGCGCCGAGACCCTCTCGATCCCCGGGTTCGTGGATGCCGGCACCCGCCGGCGCGAGGGGCGCTCGCGCACCGATGTGACCGAGACGCTGCCGACGGTGTCGCAGCGCGAGACGCGGCGGGCGGATGCCGCGATCGTCGTCGACGGCGTGAGCAAGCGCTATCCCGCTCCGCGTCGCGGACAGGATGCCGTCACCGCGGTCGACGACGTGTCGTTCCGGCTGGAGCCGGGGGAGGCCCTGGCGCTCGTCGGCGCCTCGGGGTCGGGCAAATCCACGATCGCGAAGCTGCTCACCGGCATCGAGAAGCCGACCGCGGGCACGGTGCGCTTCGGCGAGACCGACGTCGCGTCGCTGAAGCGTCGGGGTCTGCGCGATCTGCGCAAGGACGTGCAGATGGTCTTCCAGGATCCGTACGCCGCGCTCAATCCGCTGCACACCGTCGAGTACGCGCTCAGCCGACCGATCCGCAACTACACGCCGCTGCGCGGGGCGGAGGCGCGCGCCCGGGTGCTCGAACTGCTCGAGACCGTCGGACTCACCCCCGTCGAGCAGTTCGCGGCGAAGCTGCCGCACCAGCTGTCGGGCGGTCAGCGTCAGCGCGTCGTGATCGCGAGGGCTCTCGCGAGCGACCCGCAGGTGCTGATCGCCGACGAGCCGGTGTCGATGCTCGATGTCTCGCTGCGGGCCGGTGTGCTCGCCCTGCTCGAGGATCTGCGCGAGCGCTGGGGCATCAGCATGCTCTACATCACGCACGATCTGCTCAGCGCCCGTCTCGTGACCGAGAACATCCTCGTGCTCAACCGCGGCCGCGTCGTGGAGCGCGGCGAGACCTCGCAGGTGCTGCAGCATCCCGAGGACCCCTACACGGTCGAGCTGCTCGATGCCGTCCCCAACCCCGCGCGTTCGCGCTGAGACCCCACAAGACCCCTCATGAAAGGAGCATCCGTGCTCGCATTCCCCGACGGCTTCCTCTGGGGCGCCGCGACCGCCGCCCACCAGGTCGAAGGCAACAACACGACCAGCAACTGGTGGCGCATGGAGCATGCGCCGGACTCGACGATGGTGGAGCCATCCGGAGACGCCGCCGACCACTTGCACCGCTATCCCGAGGACATGCGGCTGCTCGCCGATGCGGGGCTCAACTCGTACCGCTTCTCGCTGGAGTGGGCGCGGATCGAGCCGGAGCGCGGGTTCGTCTCGCGGGCGATGCTCGACCACTACCGGCGCATGATCGACACCGCTCGCGAGAACGGTCTCGATCCGACGGTAACGCTGATGCACTTCACGGTGCCCGAGTGGTTCCAGCGCGACGGCTTCTGGCGCGCGGATGACGCGGTCGACCTCTTCTCGCGCTACGTCGAGACCGTCCTGCCGATCCTCGACGGGGTGCGGTACGTCTGCACGATCAACGAGCCGAACATCGCGGCCATGCTCGCGGGCGGCGAGGACGCATCGAACCTCGTGGCCTACGGTCTGCCGAACCCCGATCCCGCGGTCGCCGACACCCTGCTCGACGCCCACCACCGCGCCTCCGAGATCGTGCACTCGGTGTCGGGCGCGCAGGCGGGGTGGACCATCGCCACCCAGGCGTTCCACTCGACCGGCGAGCCGGGCGCCGACGAGATGGTCGCGCAGTACGGCGATCCGCGCGACCACTGGTACCTCGAGCAGTCCGCGGGCGACGACTTCGTGGGCGTGCAGGCGTACACCCGCACCTTCATCGGTCCGGAGGGGCCGCTGCCGGTCTCGCCCGATGTCGAGACGACGCTCACCGGATGGGAGTTCTTCCCCCAGGCGTTGGAGCTCGGCGTGCGCAGCGCCTGGGAGCGCAGCGGAGGGGTGCCGGTGATCGTGACCGAGAACGGCATCGCGACCGCCGACGACACCCGCCGCATCGCCTACACGCAGGGGGCGCTGGAAGGGTTGCACCGGGCGATCTCCGACGGCATCGAGGTGCGCGGCTACCAGCACTGGAGCGCGCTCGACAACTACGAGTGGGCGAGCGGTTTCGCCCCGACGTTCGGGCTGATCGCCTTCGATCGCGAGACGTTCGCGCGCACACCGAAGCCCTCGCTCGCGTGGCTCGGAGAGGTCGCGCGGCGGAACGCTCTCTGAGAGCCGGCGCACGAGAGGCCGTCCGGTCGCCGGGCGTGCGCGGCGGCGTACGATCAGGAGATGATGCAGACGCCGCCGCAGACGCCGCCGAACGCGCTCGTGGCTCCGAGCGATCGGGGCTCGGCGGAGCGCGTCCGGGTGGCGGCCGCCGGGCTCGCCGCCGCCACCCTGGGCGTGGGCGCGGCAGAACTCGTCGCCGCCCTCATCGCTCCGGAGGCGAGTCCGTTCGCGGTCATCGGCGGCGGGCTCATCGATCTCGCACCGGCCTGGGCGAAGGACACGGCGATCGCGCTCTTCGGAACTGCCGACAAGGTCGCGCTGCTGGTGGGCATCGGGGTGGTCCTCGCCGCGGTCGCAGCTCTGGCCGGCGTGGTCGAACGGCGCATCTCCGGCCTCGGGGCGACGATGTTCGGTGTTCTGGGCGCGGTGGCGGTGCTGGTGGCGCTGACGCGGGCGAACCCGGGCCCGTACGCGTGGGTGCCCGGCATCGTCGCGGGCGGGGTCTCGGCGTTCGTCCTGCGGCTGCTGATCCGCAGGCTCCGCCCGATCGTGGGCGTCGCGCCCGACCCCGACGATCGCCGCCGCTTCCTGCTGTGGACGGGCGGCGTCGCGGCCGCGGGCGTGGTCTCCCTGCTCATCGGGAATGCGGCCCGCGGCGCCTCACGATCTCTCGAGGCGGTGCGCAAGGCTCTGACGCTGCCGAAGCCGACGACCGCGGCGGCGGCGGTGCCGAGCGGCGCCGAGCTCGATCTGCCGGGCCTCGCCCCCGTCGTCACTCCGACCGAGCAGTTCTACCGGATCGACACGGCCCTCGTGGTCCCGCGCGTGGACCCCGCCGACTGGTCGCTCCGCATCCACGGCATGGTCGATCGTGAGGTGGTGGTCATCTGGGACGAACTGCTGTCGCTGCCGATGACCGAGTCCTACGTCACGCTCTCGTGCGTGTCGAACGAGGTGGGCGGCTCGTTGATCGGCAACGCCCGCTGGCTCGGCTATCCGTTGCGCGAACTGCTCGCCCGCGCCGGGGTGCAGTCCGACGCCGACATGGTGCTCTCGACCTCGGCGGACGGGTTCACCGCCTCGTCGCCGATCGAGGCGCTCACCGACGATCGCGATGCGCTCCTGGCGATCGGTATGAACGGTGCTCCCTTGACCCTGGAGCACGGCTTCCCCGCGCGGATGGTGGTGCCGGGGCTCTACGGATACGTCTCGGCGACGAAGTGGGTCACCGAGCTCGAGGTCACGCGCTTCGACCGGGCGATGGGGTACTGGACCCCGCGCGGCTGGTCCGACCACGGACCGATCAAGCTGCAGTCGCGCATCGACGTGCCGCGCGATGGACGGACGGTCGTTGCGGGGGAGACGATGATCGCGGGCATGGGCTGGTTTCCGCACACGGGCGTCGCGGGCGTCGAGGTGCGCGTCGACGGCGGGTCGTGGCAGGCTGCCGACCTCGCGACCGGGATCTCCGACGACACCTGGGTGCAGTGGAGCATGCCGTGGTCGGCGCAGGTCGGTGAGCACAGCATCGAGTGCCGGGCGATCGGTGCCGACGGCGACACGCAGACCGAGCAGCGCGCGGCCCCCGCACCCGACGGCGCCCAGGGCTGGCACCGCATCGACGTGACGGTGGGACCGGCGTAACGTCGCCCTGCGGGCACCTAGAATTGCTCCATGCCCGCAGGCGAATCGTTCTACATCACCACGCCCATCTACTACCCCTCCGACGTGCCCCACATCGGCCACGGGTACACCTCGGTGGCGGTCGACACGCTCGCGCGCTGGCACCGCCAGGCGGGCGACGACACCTGGATGCTGACGGGCACCGATGAGCACGGCCAGAAGATGCTGCGCGCGGCGGCGGCGAACAACGTCACCCCGCAGGAGTGGGTCGACAAGCTCGTCACCGAGGCGTGGTTCCCGTTGCTGAAGACCCTCGATGTCGCCAACGACGACTTCATCCGCACGACGCAGGAGCGTCATGAGGAGCGCGTGAAGAAGTTCGTGCAGGCGATCTACGACCGCGGCTACATCTACGCCGGCGAGTACGAGGCGCTCTACTGCGTGGGCTGCGAGGAGTTCAAGCCCGAGTCCGAGATCCTCGACGGCACCGGTCCCTTCGAGGGGCTGAAGGTCTGTGCGATCCACTCCAAGCCCCTCGAGCTGCTGCAGGAGAAGAACTACTTCTTCAAGCTCAGCGAGTTCCAGGACCGTCTGCTCGAGCTCTACAAGGAGCAGCCCGACTTCATCCGCCCGGAGTCGGCACGCAACGAGGTCGTCTCGTTCGTGCGCCAGGGTCTCAAGGACCTCTCGATCTCGCGGTCGGCGTTCGACTGGGGCATCGAGGTGCCGTGGGACGACGCGCACGTCATCTACGTGTGGGTCGACGCACTGCTCAACTACGCGACCGCGGTCGGCTACGGCGACGACGACGCGAACTTCGATCGGCGCTGGCCGGCCTACCACGTGGTCGGCAAGGACATCCTGCGCTTCCACGCGGTCATCTGGCCGGCGATGCTGATGGCCGCGGGCGTCGATGTGCCCAAGGGCGTCTTCGCGCACGGCTGGCTGCTGGTCGGCGGCGAGAAGATGTCGAAGTCGAAGCTCACCGGCATCGCGCCGACCGAGATCACCGATGTCTTCGGCTCCGACGCGTACCGCTTCTACTTCCTGTCGGCGATCGCCTTCGGTCAGGACGGCTCGTTCTCGTGGGAGGACCTCGCGGCGCGCTACCAGGCCGAGCTCGCGAACGGCTTCGGCAACCTCGCCTCGCGCACGACCGCGATGATCGAGAAGTACTTCGAGGGGATCGTGCCGCCCGCGGGCGAGTACACCGAGAAGGACCTCGCGATCCAGCAGATCGTGGCGGATGCCGCGACGAAGGCGGATGCCGCGATCGAGCAGTTCCGCATCGACGAGGCGATCTCGTCGATCTGGAAGATCGTCGACGCGCTCAACGGCTACATCACCGAGAACGAGCCGTGGGCGCTGGCCCGCGACGAGGCTCAGCGCGAGCGGCTCGGCACCGTGCTGTACACGTGCGCCGAGGGATTGCGCGCGCTCGCCGTGCTGCTGTCGCCGGTGATGCCGCAGTCCACCGAGAAGCTCTGGGAGGCGCTCGGCGCCGGAGACGACCTGGGCCGCCTGCAGGATCAGCCGATCCGCGAGGCGGGCACCTGGGGTGCGCTGAAGCCGGGCACGAGCGTCAACGGTCTCGCGCCGCTGTTCCCGCGCGTGGAGACGACCGCCTGAGAATCGACGACCGCCTGAACAGGAGGGGCGCGCGAGCATGACGTACGTGCAGCAGCGAAGCAACGACGGGCGCAAGGATCTGCGGTATCCGGCGGCTCCCGAGCCGCTCGCGGTGGCCGTGTACGACAACCACGCGCACCTCGACATCGTCGACGGCGATGAGCCGCTGACGCTCGGCGAGCAGCTCGATCGCGCGCAGGCGGTCGGGATCGCCGGCGTCGTGCAGTCCTCGGGAGATATCGAGTCGTCGCGCTGGGCGGTCGATGCCGCGGCATCCGATCCCCGTGTGCTCGCCGCGGTCGCGATCCACCCGAACGACGCGCCCACCTACGCCGACGAGGGGCGCCTCGACGAGGCCATCGCGGTGATCGACGAGCTCGCCGCGCACCCGCGCACGCGGGCCGTCGGCGAGACCGGCCTCGACTTCTTCCGCACCGAGCCCGAACGCCGGGGCCCGCAGCACGCCTCGTTCGAGGCGCACATCGCGATCGCGAAGAGGCACGGCATCGCGATGCAGATCCACGATCGCGATGCGCACGATGCGGTGCTCGAGACGCTGACGCGGGTCGGCGCGCCCGAGACGACGGTGTTCCACTGCTTCTCGGGCGATGACGCGATGGCCCGCGTCTGCGCCGACGCCGGGTACTACCTGTCGTTCGCCGGCAACGTGACGTTCAAGAACGCGCAGAACCTGCGCGATGCGTTGAAGGTCACGCCGCTCGACCGCATCCTGGTCGAGACCGATGCCCCGTTCCTCACTCCCGTGCCGCTGCGCGGACGGCCGAACGCGCCGTACCTCGTGTCGATCACGGTGCGCTTCATGGCCGCCGAACTCGATCTCGAGGTCGACGAGCTCTGCGCGCGGATCGCCGCGAACACGCAGCGGGTCTACGGCTCGTTCGAGGGCTGAGCCGGGTCGTCCTGTGAGACCGGCCTTGCGCTGACGATCGCGCTGATCGGCTTCCAGACGAACAGCAGGGTCAGCGCCGCTCCGGCGAAGGCGAACCACCACGGGGCCGTGAGGCCCCAGATCTCGGCGATCACGCCGCCGAGGGCCTGGCCGATCACCATGCCCCCGAACACGCCGACCATGTTCACCGAGGCGACGCGGCCCTGCAGTTCGGCAGGCACGAGCCGCTGGCGCACGGTGGTCGAGATCGTGCCCCAGACGAAGGCATAGGCGCCGAAGAAGAACATGATCACGAGCGCCACCCACCCCACGGTGGTGAGCGCGAAGGCCAGGTGCATGAGCACCTCGAGCGTCAGCACGATGCGCATGAGGCTCGCGAACGAGATGTGCCGCTCCAGCCACCCGAAGCTCAGCGTCGCGAGAATACCGCCGACGGCCGAGGCCGTGGTGAGCGCTCCGTAGCCCACCGCTCCCATGTGCAGGTGCTCGGTCGCGTAGAGCACGAGCACACCCCAGGGCGCTGCCCAGGTGACGTTGAAGAGCAGGATGATGAGCACCAGCATCCGCACCGGAGGGTTGCGCCACAGCCACCGCAGACCCTCGGCGATGTCGGTGTGCACGGGAGGGTGCGCGGAGCCGCCGCCGTCGGCGCTCTCACGCGGGGGCACCGGGGTGCGGGCCAGGCGCGAGATCAGCACGACGGCCGCGAGCACGCAGACGATCTCGACGAGGAAGGGCCAGGCGCTGCCGGCCGCGAAGAGGAAGGCGCCGAGCGGCGGGCCGGCGAACTGGTTGGCCACGAGATAGCCCGCCTGGAGCCGTGCGTTGCCGATGCCGAGATCGGCGGGCTGCACCAGCATCGGCAGCAGCGTGCTGCCGGCGGTGTCGACGAAGACCTCGGCCGTGCCGTAGAGGAAGGCCACCGCCAGCACGATCCAGATGTTGGCGGTGCCGGTCACGAGGAAGACGCACAGCGCGGTGAGGACGACGGCGCGGGCGGCGTTGGCGAGCATCACCAGTCGCCGCCGGTCGAAGCGGTCGGCGATCGCTCCCGCGTGCAGACCGAACAGCAGCCACGGGAGGAACTGCAGGATGGCGCCGGCCGCGACGAGGATCGGCGACGAGGTCATGGAGGCGATCAGCAGGGGAGCGGCCGCGAGAGCGACGCCGTCGCCGACGTTGCTGGTCCACGACGATGCCAGCAGCCACCGGAAATCGCGCCCCATGCGGCGCGGGGCGACGAGTTCTCCGAGGGTGGGCACCACCCGAGAGTACTGGGAGCCGGGGACATCGTCCGCCGTAGGGGAGAATGGAGCAATGACCGTCACCCTGCTCGGCGCCACCGAGATCCGCCGCCTCGCCGCCGAGCTCGACGTCACCCCCACCAAGAAGCTCGGCCAGAACTTCGTGGTCGACGCCAACACGGTGCGCAAGATCGTGCACGCCGCGCGCGTGCAGCCGGGGGAGCGGGTCGTCGAGGTCGGACCCGGCCTCGGGTCGTTGACGCTCGCGATCCTCGAAGCGGGGGCGAAGGTCACCGCCGTCGAGATCGATCACCGGCTCGCCGCCCGCCTGCCGCAGACGGCTGCGGAGCGCGGCGTTCCCGAGGGCATGCTGACCGTCGTGGATGCCGATGCCCTGCGCATCACCGAGCTGCCGGGAGAGCCGACGGTGCTCGTCGCCAACCTCCCGTACAACGTCTCGGTGCCGGTGCTGCTGCACTTCCTCGAGAACTTCTCGTACCTGCAGCGCGGCGTCGTGATGGTGCAGGCCGAGGTCGCCGAGCGTCTCGCCGCGAAGCCGGGATCGAAGATCTACGGTTCCCCGAGCGTGAAGGCCGCCTGGTACGGCGAGTGGAAGCTCAGCGGAAACGTCTCGCGCCAGGTCTTCTGGCCGGTGCCCAACGTCGACAGCCTGCTGGTCGGCTTCGACCGGTCCGAGGGCGAGCGGGGGAGCGAGGACGAGCGCCGCCGCACGTTCCAGATCGTGGATGCCGCGTTCAACCAGCGCCGCAAGATGCTGCGCCAGGCGCTGTCGGGGATCTTCGGCAGCTCGGCCGCGGCATCCGAGGTCCTGACCGCCGCCGGTGTCGCGCCGACCGCCCGGGGCGAGGATCTTACGGTCGATGACTATCAGAGGATCGCCGCGCAGGCCGCAACGACTAATCTGGCACCGTGACCGACTCCCCCCGCTTCAGCCCGAACGTCCCCGAACTGCACCGCCCGTACGCCGCCGCCGAAGGCCGCTACAGCGAGTTCGCCTATCGCCAGGTCGGCTCGTCCGGCCTGTACCTCCCGCCGATCTCGCTCGGCCTGTGGTGGAACTTCGGCGACAACATCCCGCTCGACAACCAGCGCGCACTGCTGCGCCACGCGTTCGACCGCGGCATCACGCACTTCGACCTCGCCAACAACTACGGCCCGCCCTACGGCTCGGCCGAGAAGAACTTCGGTCGCATCTTCGCCGAGGACTTCCGCCCGTACCGCGACGAGCTCATCATCTCGTCGAAGGCCGGGTGGGACATGTGGCCCGGGCCCTACGGAGACTTCGCGAGCCGCAAGTACATCCTCGCGAGCGCCGAGCAGTCGCTCACGCGCATGGGCCTCGACTACGTCGACATCTTCTACTCGCACCGCGTCGACCCGGTCACCCCGATCACCGAGACCGTCGCAGCGCTCGACACCCTGGTCCGCCAGGGTAAGGCGCTCTACGTGGGCATCTCCTCGTACAGCGCCGAGCGCACGGCCGAGGCCGTCGCCGTCGCGAAGGAGCTGGGCACCCCGCTCGTCATCCACCAGCCCGCGTACTCGATCCTCAACCGCTGGGTCGAGGACGGCCTCGACGACACCCTCACGCAGAACGGCCTCGGCGCGATCGCGTTCACCCCACTCGCCCAGGGCCTGCTCACCGACAAGTACCTCGGCGACGGCACGGCCGATCGCGCGCAGAAGCGCGGCTCGCTGCCCGAGGGGCGTCTGAGCGACGAGGCCGTGCAGACCCTGCGCGATCTGAACGAGGTGGCGAAGGAGCGCGGACAGTCGCTCGCCCAGCTCGCCCTGCAGTGGACGCTGCGCAACCCGGTCGTCGCCTCGGCGCTGATCGGCGCCTCGCGCGTCTCGCAGCTCGACGAGAACATCGCCGCGGTGAACGGTCCGGAGTTCACCTCCGAGCAGCTCGCCCGCATCGACTCCCTCTCGGGCAAGGTCGACGTCAACCTGTGGGCCAAGTCCTCGGAGCTGTGAGCCGATGAGCTCTGCCGCGTCCGTCGAACGGGTGCACGTCCGCGCCCCGGGGAAGATCAACGTCTTCCTCGGGGTCGGCGGGCGCCACGACGACGGGTATCACGCCCTCGCGACCGTCTTCCAGGCGGTGTCGCTGTACGAGGACGTGATCGCACGGGCGGCGGACGACTTCTCGGTGACGGTCAGGGGAGCGGTGGACGCGGATGCCGTTCCGCTCGACGACCGCAACCTCGCGATGCGTGCGGCGAAGCTGCTCGCCGCCGCCGCCGACTACCACGGGGGAGTGGCGCTCGAGATCCGCAAGAGCGTGCCCGTCGCCGGCGGCATGGGCGGGGGATCGGCGGATGCCGCAGCCGCCCTCGTGGCGTGCGATGCGCTGTGGGGCACCGGGTTCTCGCCCGCGCGGCTGCACGAGTTGGCTGCGCGGCTCGGGGCCGACGTGCCCTTCGCCCTGCACGGGGGCACCGCCGTCGGCACGGGGCGCGGCGATCAGCTCAACCCCGCGCTCGCCCGCGGCCGGTTCGACTGGGTGCTGGTCACCAGCGACGAAGGCCTCTCGACCCCCGTCGTGTACGAGCAGCTCGACCTGCTCCGCGAGGAGCAGGGGGCGCTCGCCGACGATCCGCCGTTGAGCCTCGACGTGCCGATCCCCGTGCTGCAGGCGCTCCGGTCGGGCGATGCGGTGCAGCTCGCGGCGAGCCTGCACAACGATCTGCAGGCGGCCGCGGTGCACCGGCGTCCCGACCTCGAGGAGACCATCCGGCGCGGCATCCGCGCGGGTGCGCTCCACGGCATCGTGTCGGGCTCCGGACCCACGGTCGCCCTCCTGTGCGGTGACCCGGAGTCCGCACAGGCGGTGCAGACGGCGTTGCAGCAGGCGGGTCGCGAAGCGCTGCACGTGCACGGCCCCGTGCCGGGCGCACGCATCCTGGTCTGACCCGATTCCCGACCCGCGCTCCGTTCCCGCGCTAGGCGCTTTCGTGCGCTCAGGGTCATAATGTACGTACGATGTGACCGTGCACATAAGGGTGCACATGCAAGGAGGCCGTGATGTCCACTGCCTCCGAGCGCGCCCGGATGCCCAGCATCCGCGATGTCGCCCGTCTTGCCGGGGTCTCGCATCAGACCGTCTCCCGTGTGCTCAACGATCATCCGAGCATCCGCCCCGAGACGAAGGCGAAGGTGCTCGACGCGATCTCGGTGCTCGACTACCGCCCGAATCTCGCCGCCCGTGCGCTCGTCACGAGCAGATCGAACATGCTCGGCGTGCTCTCGGCCACGATCGGGGAGTTCGGGCCGACCTCGTCGATCGCGAGCATCGAGGATGCCGCTCGCGAGGAGGGGTACTCGGTCTCGACGCTCAACCTCGCGGCGACCACCCCGGAGGCGATCGGCAGCGCCGTGCGCCAGCTCGCGCGCGAACAGGTCGACGGAATCGTGGTGCTCGCCCCTCAGGTGCGCGTGTTCCACGTGCTGCGGGGGATGGCGGTCGACTTCCCGTTCGTCACGCTGCAGACCGCGTCGGGGTCGGACGGGGTGAGTCTGTCGGCGGATCAGGTCGCCGGGGCGCGAGCCGCGACCGAGCATCTCATCCGCCTCGGACACAGCGACATCCTGCATCTGGCCGGCCCGCAGGACTGGATCGAGGCGGAGTCGCGCATGCGCGGATACCTCGACGGCCTGCGCGAGGCCGATCTGCCGACCTTCCCGCCGATCCGCGGCGACTGGACCGCGGACTTCGGCTACTTCGCCGGGCAGGAACTGTCGCGCCGGCGCGACTTCACGGCGGTGTTCGCGGCGAACGACCTCATGGCGATCGGACTCATGCACGGGTTCCGCGATGCCGGGGTGCGCGTACCCGACGACATCAGCGTCGTCGGGTTCGACGACGTTCCGGTGGCCGCGCACGTCGCACCGACCCTCACCACGGTGCACCAGGACTTCCCCGAACTGGGCCGTCGCGCGGTGAAGATCCTGCTCGCGCAGATCCGCGGAGAGCAGGCTCCGGAGTTCGGTCCGATCCAGACCACGGTGCGCGATCGCGAGTCCGCGGGGCCCCACGCGCCGCGCAGGTCACGGTAGCGACACGAAAATCCGCGCCGGACTTGACAGGCCCGGTATGCCGGAGTTGTATGTACCAATGTGAACGGTCACATCGAAGGTGACCGCACGTCGCGAGGAAGATCCGTGAGCACCACAGCAACGTTGCCTACCGTGTCTGGCCCGATCCTGGAGATGAAGAACATCACCAAGGAGTTCCCGGGGGTCAAGGCTCTCGCCGACGTCTCGATCACTGTCCGCGCCGGCGAGATCCATGCGATCTGCGGCGAGAACGGTGCCGGGAAGTCGACGCTCATGAAGGTGCTGTCGGGGGTGTACCCGTACGGCACCTACGACGGAGAGATCCTGCTCTACGGCGAAGAGCAGCGCTATAAGGACATCGCGGCGAGCGAAGCCGCCGGCATCGCGATCATCCACCAGGAGCTCGCGCTCATCCCCGAGCTCTCGGTCACCGAGAACATCTTCCTCGGCAACGAGATCCGCCGCTTCGGCACGATCGACTGGCAGGCGCAGACGAAGCGCGCCACCGAGCTGCTCGCCCGCGTGGGTCTCAACGAAGACCCCGACGTGCAGATCAAGACCCTCGGCGTCGGCAAGCAGCAGCTCATCGAGATCGCCAAGGCGCTCAACAAGGACGTCAAGCTGCTCATCCTCGACGAGCCGACCGCCGCGCTCAACGAGAACGACTCGCAGCACCTGCTCGACCTGATCCTCGGCCTCAAGGCCAAGGGCATCGCGTCGATCATGATCAGCCACAAGCTCAACGAGATCGAGCAGATCGCCGACGAGATCACGATCATCCGCGACGGCCGCACGGTCGAGACCCTCGACATCTCGCGCGGCGAGATCAACGAGGATCGCATCATCCGCGGCATGGTCGGTCGCTCGCTCGAGAGCCGCTACCCCGACCGCACCCCCGAGATCGGCGAGGTGTTCTTCGAGGTCAAGGACTGGTGGGTGCAGCATCCGACCGTCTCCGAGCGCATGGTCGTCAAGGGCTCCAGCCTCAACGTGCGCCGTGGTGAGGTCGTCGGCATCGCCGGACTCATGGGCGCCGGGCGAACCGAGTTCGCGATGAGCATGTTCGGACGCTCCTACGGCACGTTCCTCGGCGGCACCATGGTCAAGGACGGCCAGGAGATCTCGCTGCCCGACGTCGCCTCGGCGATCAAGCACGGCCTCGCCTACGTGAGCGAGGACCGCAAGGTGCTGGGCCTCAACCTGCTCGACACGATCAAGCGATCGGTCGTCGCCGCCAAGCTCTCCAAGATCACCAAGCGGGGCGTCGTCGACGACCGTGCGGAGTTCGCGGTCGCCGAGCAGTACCGCAAGGCGCTGCGCATCAAGACCCCCTCGGTCGAGGAGGGCGTCGGCAAGCTGTCGGGCGGCAACCAGCAGAAGGTCGTCCTCGCCAAGTGGATGTTCACCGACCCCGACCTGCTGATCCTCGACGAGCCCACCCGCGGCATCGACGTCGGAGCGAAGTACGAGATCTACGCGATCATCAACGAGCTCGCGGCGCAGGGCAAGGGCGTCATCGTGATCTCCAGTGAGCTGCCCGAGCTGCTCGGCATCTGCGACCGCATCTACACCGTCTTCGAAGGTCGGGTCACCGACTGCATCCCGGCCGACCAGGCGACACCCGAGGCCCTCATGCGCAGCATGACCTCCGCTACCCAGAAAGCATCCGCATGACCACCGACACCACGACCGCGAAGCGCGGGTTCCACTTCAAGGACATCACCAAGATGTTCGGCGGCGGTGGCACCTCGACCCTGCGCCAGTTCGGAATCCTCGGCAGCCTGATCGTCATCATCGTGCTGTTCGAGATCCTGACGCTCATCCGAAACGGGCCCAACGGCGCGACGCTGACCTCGGGCAACCTGATCAACGTCATCAACCAGTACTCGTTCATCCTGATCCTGGCGATCGGCATGGTGATGGTCATCATCATGGGGCACATCGACCTGTCGGTCGGCTCGGTGGCGGCGTTCACCGGCATCATCGTGGCGAAGTCCATGCAGGACTGGAGCCTCCCCTGGCCGCTCGCGATCCTGCTCGGCCTGGCCGTGGGTGCCGCCGTCGGCGCCTGGCAGGGCTTCTGGGTCGCGTACGTCGGAGTGCCGGCGTTCATCGTGACGCTCGCGGGCATGCTGCTCTTCCGCGGTGCTCAGCAGTGGATCGGCGATGCGCAGACCATCCCGGTCCCCAAGGGCTTCCAGATCATCGGCACCGGCTACCTGCCCGAGATCGGCCTGCCGTTGCCGTTCAACGTGCCGACCATGCTCCTCGCGCTCGTCGCGGTCGCCTGGCTCGTGTTCTTCGAGATCCGCACCCGCCGCGTCCAGCACAAGATGGGCTCCGAGAGCGCGCCCCTCTGGGTGAGCATCACCAAGGTCGTGCTCCTGTCGGTCGTCGTGCTCGTCGCCGCGTGGATGTTCGCGACCGGCCGTCCGGGCACGAGCTTCCCGGTCCCGGGTCTGATCCTCCTCGCCCTCGTCATCCTGTACACCTTCGTCACGAGCAAGACCGTTTTCGGCCGTCACATCTACGCCGTCGGTGGCAACCGCCAGGCCGCACGGCTGTCGGGTGTGAAGGACCGCTGGGTCGACTTCTTCGTCATGATGAACATGTCGGTGCTCGCCGCCCTCGCCGGAATGATCTTCGTTGCCCGTTCGCAGGCCTCCGGCCCGAACGACGGCACCGGGTGGGAGCTCGACGCGATCGCCTCGGTCTTCATCGGTGGCGCGGCCGTCGCCGGTGGTATCGGCACCGTGATCGGATCGATCATCGGTGGTCTCGTGATGGCGTTCCTCAACAACGGCCTCGCACTGCTCGGCCAGGGCGCCGACGTCGTCTCCATGATCAAGGGCATCGTGCTCCTCTTCGCCGTCGGTATCGACGTGTGGAACAAGCAGCAGGGCCGCCCCTCGCTCATCGGCTTCATGACGCGCCGCTTCGGGCGTCAGGTGGATCCCGCCACCGAGACCTTCGAGCCCAACAAGACCTACCAAGCCCCACCCGTCGACAAGACGAGCGGAAAGTAGGGGTCGGATCGCGTGGCCCACGCGCGTTCAGGCCTTCACACACCAGAGAAAGAGATCACATGAAGAAGATCCTTGTTACGGCGACAGCGCTTGTCGTCGCGGGCGCCTTCGCCCTCACCGGCTGCTCATCGGAGCGCGGCGGTGACACCGGATCCGGCGGCGAAGAGGCCACCAGCGGCTTCGAGGCGGGTTCGACGATCGGTGTCGCACTCCCCGACAAGACGTCGGAGAACTGGGTGCTCGCCGGAAAGCTGTTCACGGACGGACTCGAGTCGGCCGGCTTCAAGGCCGACGTGCAGTACGCCCCGGCCAGCAACACGGTCGCCGAGCAGCAGAACCAGATCCAGGCCATGGTCACCAACGGCGCCAAGGTCATCATCATCGGTGCGAAGGACGGCAAGCAGCTGGCCACGCAGGTGCAGGCGGCTCAGGATGCCGGCGCCAAGGTGATCGCGTACGACCGTCTCATCGAGAACACCGAGGCCGTCGACTACTACGTCGCGTTCGACAACTTCAAGGTCGGCCAGCTCCAGGGCCAGGCTCTGCTCGACGGCCTCGCCGAGCGCGCCGGTCACGAGGCCCCGTACAACATCGAGCTGTTCTCGGGTTCGCCGGATGACGCCAACTCGGCCGTGTTCTTCAACGGTGCGATGGACGTCCTCCAGCCGAAGATCGACGACGGCACGCTGAACGTGGTCTCGGGTCAGACCGCGATCGCCCAGACCGCGACCGAGGGCTGGCTCGCGGAGAACGCCCAGAACCGCATGGACACGCTCCTGACCGGCTCGTACAGCGGTGACACCGTCCTCGACGGCGTCCTGTCCCCGAACGACACCCTCGCCCGCGCCATCATCACCTCGGTGCAGCAGGCCGGCAAGCCGGTTCCGGTCGTCACGGGTCAGGACTCCGAGGTCGAGTCCGTCAAGTCGATCATGGAGGGCATCCAGTACTCCACGATCAACAAGGACACCTCGCTCCTCGTTGCGCAGACCATCAAGATGGTCGAGCAGCTCCAGAAGGGCGAAGAAGTCGACGTCAACGACACCGAGCAGTACGACAACGGCGCGAAGGTCGTTCCGGCGTACCTCCTCGAGCCGCTGATCGTCACCAAGGAGAACGCTGCCGACGCGTACGCGAACGTCCCGAGCCTGCTCGAGATCGTGAAGTCGTACGAGTAAGCACCTTCTGTGCTGAACGAACCGCCCGGGTCATCCGACCCGGGCGGTTCGTGCGTTCGCGGGTGTGCGAGTGCGCAGGGGCGCTCAGTCCGCGGCGACCTGCAGCGCGAGCTCGCAGAACATCGATTCCGCCCACGAGAACCACGGGCGGCTGAACACGGCGGGATCGTCGACGTCGATGCTCTCGTGCACGTGCCCGGTGCCGGCATCCGTCTCGGCGATCATGCGCAGCAGGCGGATGCGGTCGTCCGGAGTGCCGACGAGCCCCTCGACGGCGAGGGCGATCGGCCAGACGCGCCGCTCGCGGGTGTGGGGGCTGCCGATGCCGCGGAGGGCGGTGCCCGCGAACCAGTACGGGTTCGCGGGGCTCAGTACGACGCGACGCGTCGCCTCCCAGATCTCACGGTCGATCACCTCGGGGGCGATCAGCGGGAGCGACAGCAGGGACGGGGTGTTCGCGTCGTCCATGACGAGCGCGCCGCCCAGGCCGTCGACCTCGTACGCGTAGATCGGCTCGCCGTCGGGCCCGTCGATGATGCCGTGCGCACTCACACCGGCTCGCAACTCGGCGGAGAGGGCGAGCGCGTCAGCGGCGAGCACCTCGTCGTGGAGCACCTCGCGAGCGATCTCGGCGAGGGCGCGCAGCGCCTGGGCGGCGAAGAGGTTCGCGGGAACGTTGTACCCGAAGGTGCACGCGTCGTCCGAGGGGCGGAATCCGCTCCAGGTCATCCCCGTGTGCGCGACGGCGGAGCCGCGGCCGCCGCGGGGGAGCGTCTCAGTGGGGATCGGGGTGTCGCGCTCGAACCGGTAGGCGGACTCCTCGTGGTGCTGCTCGGCACGGAGCTGATCGACGATCGTGCGGAGGACCGCGTGCACGCGCTCGTCGAAGACGGCGGTGCGCCCTGTACTGCGCCAGAGCGTGTGGGCCAGCGAGAGCGGGTAGCAGAGGCTGTCGACCTCGTACTTCTGCTCCCAGACCTCGGGGTCGTCGCAGACGTCGTCCGGGTCGTAGTGGGCGCCGGTGGGGCCGTCGTTGAACGCGTTGGCGTAGGAGTCGTGCGCGAGGAATCCGAACTGCCGACGCACCACCCCCTCGACCAGGTCGGCGAGCTGCGGACTCCGGTCGAGGAAGCGCAGGTACGGGGTGAGCTGCGTCGTGGAATCGCGCAGCCACATCGCCGGGATGTCGCCGGTGATGATGAACACCCGTCCCTCCTGGTCGATACCCACCGTCTCGGTGAGGGTGCGCAGCAGGGCGGCCTCCACGAGGTCGCCGATGCGCTCACCACTGGTGCGCCGCACGCCGTCGGCGGCGTCCGCGATCAGATTCCGCGTGCGGACATCGGGCGTGAACGCCGTCAGCTCGTCCATCCGGTGCGGCCCTCCTCGTCGGTGATGCGGATCGTGATCGCGTCGTGGGTGGGATCGTGCACGGATGCCGTCCACGCGAGGATCTCAGCGGGCAGGGCCTCGGGTCGCCCGCTCGCCCAGGAGCCCAGCGCGTCGAGTCCGAGGTCGACCGGGGCCGTGGTGCGGCCGCCCGCTGCGACGGTCACCCGGGTCACCGCCAGCAGCGTCCGACGTCGGGGACGGATGCCGTGCTCGTGCCGCCGCCCGTAGAGCGGAACGGCGAGGGAGATCTCGGATGCCGAGGCGTTCGCGACGTCGATCAGGACCGTGACACGCTCGCCGCTGCCCAGGCCGGCGGCCGGGATGGTGGGGGACTCGCCGGGAGCAGCGGGGCGCAGACGGACCTCGACCGTCGACGGTGTGCCGGTGCCGAAGAGCACTCCGGCGGGGTGGCGTGCATCGAGGTAGCCGCGCGCCGTCTCGCGGCGCTCGTCGTGCGCGACCGGCAGCACTCCGTCGGCGGAGGGGAGCGTCGCCGGCAGCAGGCCTCCGCCGACACCGGTGGTCAGGGCGGTGACGATCGCCTCTCCACCGCCGGGACCGGGGAAGGGCGCGAGGATCACGGCATCCGAGAGCGCGATGACGTCGTCGAGCGGGCGCGGGCGCCCGTCGATCACGACCGCGATCACCCGTGGTGCCCCCGAGGCGCGTGCGGCGCGGAGCAGGGCGAGCTGCGCGTCCGGCAACCCGAGGTGCGCGAGATCCACGCCCTCGCCATTGGTGGTGTCGGGTGCCGGCGCATCGATCGCGCCGTTGTCGGCGAACTCGTCGTCGTAGCTGCGGCGGCTCGTACCGCCGAGCACCACGAGGGCGACGTCGGCGCCGTCGAGGGCTGCGCTCACAGCATCCCGGGCGCGGGTGGGATCGGAGAGTTCGCCGCGATGCGTGGAGCCCTGCGCGACGCGCACCCGCTCCGCGCCGTATCGGGTGACGAGTGCGGAGTGCACGGTGGAGGAGGTCGGGTCGGGGACCGGACGCGGGGGCGTGTAGTCGCCGAGCTGGGCGTCGAGGTCCGAGGCGTTCGGTCCGAGGAGGGCGATCACGGGGCCGGCGTCCGCGTGATCTCCGGCAGCCGGAAGCGGGAGCGCCCCCGCGTCGTGCACGACGACGACGGACTGGGCGGCGGCACGCGCGGCGAGGGAGAGGAACGCGCGCTCGCGCTCGGGGTCGGCAGGAATCGCGGCCGGCACGTCGGCTTCCCCGAGCAGACCGAGGCGGCGCTTGAGCGCGAGCACGCGGTCGGCGGCCCGCGTGACGACCCCTTCGTCGAGGATGCCGCGATCGACGGCCTCCTCGACGTGCGTGAAGGCCTCGTCCCACAGGCTGAGGTCGACACCCGCGTCGAGAGCGATCGCCGCGGCCGTCGCCGGATCGGGGGCGCTGTCGCGCAGACGATCGATCGCCGTGCCGTCGGCCATCACGAGGCCGTCCCAGCCCCACCCCTCGCGCAGCGTGCCGGTCAAGAGCTCACGATTCGCACTGCAGGGGATGCCGTCGATGTCGTTGTACGCGGCCATGAAGCCGGCGACTCCGGCCCGGGCGGCGGCGTAAGCCGGACGCAGATGGATCTCGCCCAGCTCCCGGCGCCCGATCGGTGCGCCGGAGCCGTTGCGGCCTCCGATGCCCGCGCCCTGCGCCGCCAGGTGCTTGGCGACGACGGCGACGCGGTCGGGGGCGATCACGGATGCTGCAGCCGCGGCATCCGTGCCCTGCATCCCGCGCACCGTCGCCTCGACGAGCAGGGCGGCGAGCGCCGGATCCTCGCCGAAGCACTCTTCGGCGCGGCCCCAGCGCGGGTCGCGCAGCACGTCGAGTCCCGACACCAGCGCGACGTGCGTGCCGCGCAGGCGCGTCTCGGCGGCGACGTGCACCGCGAGCTCTTCGGTGAGGGCGGGATCCATACCCGCGCCGAGGGCCAGGTTGACGGGGAGGGTCGTGCCGCCGAGGGCCATGAGCCCGTGCGGCACCTCCTCGACGAACAGCGTCGGCAGGCCCCCGCCGTGCGTGACGATGTACTCCTGCACGGCCCGATAGGCCTCGGCGCTGCGCTCGGGCGGGATGCCGTTGCTCCACCGCACCTGCGACCACGGGTCGGCGCGCAGCACGCCGTAGATCGCGCCGATCCCACCCCAGCGGTCGACCTCGCGGCGCAGGACGTCGGTGATGCGGGGTGCGCCGTCGACCCAGCGCACCGCTTCCCAGCCCTTGAGACGCTGATTGATCTGGCCGACGCGCTCGCGCAGGGGCAGATGTGCAGAGCCCGTCATCCCTTGATCGCCCCGGAGACCAGCGCCTTCTGCATCTGCTTCTGCAGCACGGTGTAGACGAGATAGACGGGCAGCAGGGTCAGGAGGGTTCCGGCCATCAGCACACCGTAGTCGGTTCCCGCGTCGACCTTGAGGGTCGGCAGCGCCACCTGGATCGTGCGCTGGGCGGTGTCGGGTCCGATGAGGATGAGCGGGTACAGGTACGCGTTCCAGAACGAGAGGAAGTTCAGCAGCAGCACGGTCGCGATACCGGGGATGCAGATCGGCAGGTAGACCTGGCGGAGCACCTGCAGCGTCGTCGCGCCGTCCATCGACGCCGCCTCTTCGAGCTCGCGCGGGATGGTGCGCATGAAGGCGGTGAGGATGACGATCGACAGTGGCAGCGCGGTCGCCGGGAGCAGCAGCACCACGAAGGTGCGCGTGTGGAACAGGCCGAGCGATGCCGCCAGCAGGAAGGTAGGGAACAGCGCGGCGAACGAGGGGATCAGGAAGCCCAGGCTGAAGACGGTCTCGATGATGCGGCCGATCCTGCCGGTGGCACGGGCCAGCGCGAACGCGGCGGGGAGCGCGAGGAGCAGCGTCAGGATCAGCGCGGCCACGGTCGTGAGGGCGGAGTTGGCGACGGCGAGGCCCAGATCGGCCTGGCGCAGCGCCGTGGTGAAGTTCGAGAGGTCCCAGCTCGTGGGGAGCGCGAGGGGCGACTCGAAGATCTCCTCGTTCGTCTTGAACGACGACGCGATGAAGTAGTAGAAGGGGATGATCAGGATGGCCGCGTACAGCCAGGCCAGCGTGCCGCTCGTGATCGATCCGACCCGGTCGCGGAGGGGGAGGACGGTGCGTGATGCCATGGGATGCTCCTTCGTCCGGTCAGTGGGTCGCGCGCAGCGTGCGGCGGATCAGCCACATGCCGAGCAGTCCGAGGATGAACAGGATGACGCCGACGGCCTGGCTGTAGCCGAGGTTCGTCTCGACGAACGCCTTGCTGTAGATGAGGTACGACAGCGTCATGGTCGAGGTGCCGGGGCCGCCCTGGGTGAGCAGCAGCACGGTCTGGGCCGAGTTGAACAGCAGCGACAGGAACTGCAGCATCGTCACGACGCCGATGAAGTCCTGGGCGATCGGCCAGTACATGCGCCACGCCACCCGCCAGTCTCCGGCGCCGTCGACGCGGGCGGCCTGCACGATCTCGGTGTCGACGCCGTCGAGGCGCGCGGCGATCAGCACCGCCGAGTAGCCGATGCCGCTCCAGAGCTCGACGGCGATGATCGCGCCGAGCGCCGTGCTCGGGTCGGCCAGCCAGGCGTTCCCTCCCAGGCCCAGGGGAGCGAGGATGCCGTTGATCAGGCCGTCGGGGTTGAGCATGGCGTAGAAGACCATCGCCGTCGCCGGGGCGGAGATGAGGGCCGGGATGAAGAGCAGGTAGCGGAGCACGCGGTGACCGCGCGGCTTCTGCACGACGTAGAACGCGAGCAGGAACGCGAGGATGATCATGATCGGCAGGCCGACGACGATCTGGATGGCGGAGTTGCCGAGTGCGGCCCAGAAGGTCGCATCGGCGAACACCGCGCGGAAGTTGTCCCAGCCCGCGAAGGTCGGCGTCTCGAGCATGCCGGGCCAGCGCAGGAACGAGATCACGAAGATCGCGACCACGGGGCCGATCATGAACACGGCGTACCAGATGAGCGCCGGCAGGGCGAGGCCGGGGAACCGCTCGCGCAACGACGAGCGACGGGGGCGTCGGTTCGGGGGCAGGGCGGTGACGAGCTGTTCGGTGGTGGGGGCGGGGGCGAGCGCGGTCATGGTGTCCTCTCGGGCCCTCAGGCCGCGGCGTAGGCCTTCTCGAACGTGTCGATGATCTGGTCGGCGGAGGCGCGGCCGTAGGCCATCGCGGTCGCGCGGATCATCGGCTCGAAGACGGCGTCGGGGATGAGCAGGTCGGGCAGCATCACCGGGGTGACCTGATCGGTCGTGAGCTGGGAGGCCTGTGCGACGAGGGGGAAGTCGCGGCTGACCACATCGGTGATCCGGCTCATGTCGCGGCCGGAACCGAGGATGAACTCGCTCGTGACCTCGGGCGTGTAGAGGTTCTGGATGAAGGGCTTCAGCAGGTCGAGCTTCTCGGCGCCGTTCGCGCTGATCCAGATGCCGTGGCCGTTGAAGCTCTGGATGACGGTGGGATGGGCGACGACGCCGCCGCGCGACGGGGCGGGCCAGCCGCCGACCGTGACCTCGGCAGCGCGTTCGGCGGGCACGAGGGCGAGCGCCGACGACATCGCCGGGACGATCGCCGCCTTGCGGGTGTTGAACTGGGTGAGTTCGGAGTCGGACGTGTAGCCCTGCACGTTGTCGACGAACACGCCCGCGTCGCGCAGCTCGACGAAGTGCTCGACGCCGGCCACGGCGCCCGGGAACTCCGAGAGCTTGCCGGAGGAGAACGCCTTCTTCGCCTCGTCGCGGGTGAGGAAGCCCTGCAGGATCTGCAGGAACATCTTCTGGCCGCTCCAGTCGGAGCCGCCGACGGTCACGGGGCCGATGCCCTTCGAGCGCAGTGCGTCGGCCACGGCGATCAGCTCGTCCGAGGTCGTCGGGATGCCGACGCCGGCCTCGTCGAGGAGCCCCGTGTTGAAGGAGACCGGCCAGTTGGTGCGAGTGAACGGGAAGGCGCGCAGGTTGCCCTCGGCATCCGTCCATTCCTCGAGCGCCTCGGGGATGATCTTGTCGCGCAGGCCCCACTCGTCGAGCAGATCCTGCACCGGGATGGTGGCACCGAGGCGGGTCCACGAGAGCGTGCGGCCCTGCAGGTTGACCATCGCGATGTCGGCCTCCTTGCCGGCCAGCGAGCTGGTCTCGAAGACGATCGGCAGGTCGGAGCCGTTCTTGAGGAGGGCGACGGGACGATCGTTCGCCCGCGAGTAGGCGGCGACGACGTCCGAGAACACCTGGGCGCCCGAGACGGCGCCGCTGAGCTGGGTGTGCACGGAGATCGAGCCCGCCGCGCTGGACGTCGGCATGAGGGGGCCGCATCCGGTGAGCAGGGGGATCATCACGCCCCCTCCGATCACCGCCCCGAGAAAGGTGCGCCTGCTGATGCCTTCGGTCATGAGCCCTCCTGAGAGCTGCAGTGCTACGGATGGATGTGTCGCGGCGCGCTTTGTAAAGCGGTACACGTCAACGTGCGATTAATGTATACCGCTTTACAACGGAGGGTCAACACCCTAATCTCGGTGGTGTGAGCGAGAAGGTGACGAACGAGAAGAAGCCCGCCCGCGCGACGATCGCAGCGGTCGCCGCGCGCGCCGGGGTGTCGCCCTCCGCCGTGTCGCACGTGTTCAACGGACGGCCCAACGTGTCTGCGGCGACGGCCGCGCGCATCCGTCAGGCGGCCGACGAGTTGCACTGGCGTCCGAACTACGCGAGCCGCAAGGTGAGCGGTCAGGGTGGACGCAGCCTCGGTCTCGTGATCGCCCGCTCGGGTGACACGTTCGAGCGCGATCCCTTCTTCATGCGGCTGATCGCGGGCCTGACCGAACCGCTCGCCGAGATCGGATGGTCGCTCTCGCTCACCCTCGTGCGCGCCGACGACGAGGAGCGCGTGTACCGCGAGTGGTGGAGCGAGCAGCGAGTGGATGCGTTCCTGCTCGTCGACCTCCGCGACGACGACCCCCGCATCGGCTTCGTTCGCGAGCTCGGCGCACCCGCCGTGCTGCTCGGAGCGCCGGTCGACGACGCCGTGCCGGCCGTGACCGTGCATGATGATGCCGCGTACGAGGAGGTGCTCGAGCACCTTCACGGTCTCGGCCACTGCGCCGTCGCGCGCGTGAGCGATTCGCCCGGTCTCGTGCACGCCCGCGATCGTGATCGTCGGTTCGTGGATGCCGCAGAGAAGCGCGGCATGACCTCGCTCGTGCTGCGCTGGGATCGCGCGGCATCCGATCCGGTGGCCGATCTGCTGGCGCGCGCCGAAGCGACGACGGCCCTGCTCGTCGACAGTGAGGCCCTCGCGGCCGAGATCGTCGCGCATGCGCCCGAGATCGGTGTGCGCGTGCCCGAGCAGCTGTCGGTGATCGCGTGGGAGGACTCCTGGGTCTCGAGCCTGGTGCGCCCGCGGCTCACCGCGCTCGACGCCCCGGTCGAGGAGAGCGCTCGCACCGCGGTGGCGCTGCTCGCACAGCTCGTGAGCGGAGAGGACGTCGGGTCGCAGAGCGTGTCGGCGCGGCGCCTGATCGTGCGCGAATCGAGCGGCCCCGCGCCGACGGATGCATGATCCCCGATCCCCGAGACTTCCTGCCCACGATCGAGAAGGACCACAGATCAGTGACTGACAACACTCCGCGCTCCGATGCCCCGCGTTTCGAAGCACCGCGTTTCGAAACACCGCGTTTCGGGGCGAACTACACCCCCTCCCAGGACTGGATGTTCCAGTGGATGGGGATCGACGCCGATGTCGTGCGCGCGGACTTCGAGGCGCTCGCCGGGCTGGGGCTCGATCATGTGCGGGTGTTCCCGCTGTGGCCCGTGCTGCAGCCGAACCGGACGCTCATCCGCCGCAAGGCGCTCGACGACATCGCTCTCGTGGCCGACATCGCGGCCGAGTTCGAGCTCGACATCGCTGTCGACGTCATCCAGGGCCACATGTCGGGCTTCGACTTCGTGCCGGCGTGGCTGGTCAACTGGCACGACGGCAACATGTTCACCGACGAGGAGGCGATCCAGGCGCAGGCGGCGCTCGTCGCCGCGGTCTACGACGCTGTGCGCGACAAGCCGAACCTCATCGGTCTGACGCTCGGCAACGAGCTCAATCAGTTCCAGCTGCCCAACCCCGCCGCGATGCCCGCCGAGAGCGCGCAGATCACGCACTGGCTCGAGAGCCTGCTGGGGGCGCCGCGCGATCGTGATCCGCGCCACCTCATCGCGCACAGCGAGAACGACCACCTCTGGTACCGCGACGGGCATCCCTTCCTGCCCGAGCACGCGTCCCGTCTCGGTGATGTCACGACGGTGCATTCGTGGATCTTCAACGGCACCGCGGCGCGCTACGGCGGCCTCTCGTCGCCGTCGGTTCGCCACGCCGAGTGGATGATCGAGCTCTCGAAGGCGTTCGCGACCGATCCGCAGCGCAAGGTGTGGCTGCAGGAGGTGGGTGCGCCGTCGATGAATCTCGCCGACGACGAGATGCCCGAGTTCGCCACGCGCACGGTCGAGGCGGCGCTGACCACCGAGGGCCTCTACGGCATCACGTGGTGGTGCTCGCATGACGTATCGCGCTCACTCGGGGACTACAAGGATCTCGAGTACTCGCTCGGACTGCTCGACACCGAGAACGTCGTCAAGCCGCTGGGTCGGCGGTTCGCGGAGCTGGTCGCTCAGGCGCGGGCGGATGCTGCGGGTGCCGGTGACTCTCCGGTCATGCCGCGCACCGTGGGTGTGGTGATCGACGTGGATGCCGACGACCTTCCGCTCTCGCGCACCGACCTCGCCCCCGGCGGGCGGGTGTTCGAGCGCTGGCACGAGCTGCGGGAGCAGGGCGAGCCCGTGACCGTGGTCACCTCGCGCACCGCTCAGGATGCCGCATCCCTCGCCACTCGCGGAATCGACACCGTCGTCGAGGTCGCGCAGCGCGCCTGACGGCGTCGTGCCTGACGGGATCGTGCCTGACGGGATCATGCCTGATGGCGTCGTGCCTGACGGGACCGGTCCTGACGGCGTCGTGGCTGACGGCATCTCGCCGGAGGGCCGGAGGGCAGCGCATCTGACGGCATCGCGCCTGACGGCATCGTGCCTGACGGCATCGTGCCTGACGGCGTCGTGCCTGCCGGCATCGCGCCTGCCGGCATCGCGCCTGACGGCATCGCGCCTGACGGCATCGCGCCTGACGGCATCGTGCCTGACGGTGTCGCGCCTGCCGGCATCGCGCCTGACGGCATCGCGCCTGACGGCATCGCGCCTGACGGCATCGTGCCTGACGGTGTCGCGCCTGCCGGCACCGCGCCTGACGGCACCGCGCCTGACGGCACCGCGCCTGACGGCACCGCGCCTGACGGCATCGCGCCGGAGGGCGATTCACCGGCTGTCGGTGAACCTGACCGTGTTCTGCTCAGGCGGGCGGTCGATGTAGGTCGTTCCGGTCGGGCTGGTCCAGACGAGATCGCCGGTGGTTCTGATGGTCTGATCTGCTCCTCCGCCTACGAGATGGAGCCCGACGTCGTCCTCCCTGGGGCGTCGGTGTTGGACGCGCCAGAGCGAGTGGTGTTTGAGCGTGTGGTGTCGTCGGCAGAGGTGCGCGAGGTTGGTGGCGCAGGTCTCACCGCCGTCGGACGCGGCGTGGGTGTGCTCGATGTCGCATCGTCGTGCGGCGATGTTGCAGCCGGGGAAGCGGCAGCGTTGATCACGAGCCCGGAGGTGTCGGGTGAGCTGATCCGACGGGCGGTAGCGGTCGACGGCGAGGAGTGCGCCGGTGATCGGGTGTGTGAGCACCCGTTCCCATCCGGTCGCGTCGCCTGCGAGGAGGCGTGCGGTGCGGGTGTCGATGGGGGAGCGGCCGTCGAGCTCTGCCGGGGGTGCGCCGGAGGCGCTGCCGCCGTTGTGGCCGCCGTTGTCGTCGTCCATGAGGGTGAAGACGGGGACGGTGACCTCGACCCGTGCGCGGATCTCGCCGAGCAGTCCCGCCTCGGTGTCGTGCCCGGTCGGAGCGCCGGTGAGTGCGATATCGGCGAGCAGGTCGGCGCGCAGCTGATCGGTCGTGCGGGTGTCGGAGTCGCGGTCCGTGTCGGTGGGGGAGTCGATGTCCGGGGCGGTCCCCTTCGCCGCCTTCCGGGCCCGCCCGTTCTCCACGGTGATCGTCCGCGCCATGCGCGTCAGCCGGTCGTGGATTCCGTGGACGAGGACGGCGGGCCCGAGCATCCCGAGTTCGGCCATCCCGTCGTCGAGGTCCTTCACCCACACCCGCCGCAACTCCCGCGCGTCGCGGTGACGCTCGGTGACCGTGCGGGCCTGGTACTGCTCCGCGATCCGCCGCGCCACCCGCCGCAGCCTGTTCGGCGACTCGACCACCGCCGCCTCCACCGCTCGCGCCGCATAACGCGCTCGATCGGCCGGGTCGTCCAGATGTGCGCCCGCGTCGACGATGACCCGGACGTGGGCGGCGCTGATCCGCCCCGCGCCCTGCGCCGCCCACACCTCGGCGAATCGCTCGACCGCCCACGATGCCTCGTCCATCCGCCGCTCGATCGTGCGGTCGCTCGCCCGCACTGCCGCCCCGATCTCCGCCGCCACCGCCCGCAGGGCCATGTCGCCGTGATCGGGATGCGCCGCCTGCCGCGCGATGTCGACCGCGACGCGAGCGGCGACGGCGAGCATCCCGTCGCGCACGGCTGACAGCCGAGCGATCGTCTCCTCGACCGCCCGCACCGAGCCCACCAGATCGGCGATCATCGCCGTCTGGGAGTCCGTCGCGTCGAGCAGTTCCGTCATGCGAACAGCCCATCACAGACCACCGACATTCGAACATATAGACCAAGAATCGTCGCCAATCGGACCGGAGGTTCCCCACAGCGCCGCACCGCAGCTCTGGGCCGACCTCACATGTCCGACGAGCGCAGCCACCTCTACCGTGGCTTCCCACCAGCGGTATCCAGCGGTATCCAGCGGCATCCGATGAAGGGGAAAACGACATGAGATTCGACCTCCGCCGACTGCTCGGCATCCCGACCGCGATCGCACTCACGGCGGGCGCGACCCTGGCGCTCGCCGCCGCGACCGACACGCCCGCGTCGTCCTCCCCACCCGTCACCCACACCGTAGCCGCCTCGGCCGAAAGCCCCGACGACTTCATCCGCGACGTCCAGACGTGGACGACCACCTCCGCCGCCGGCCGCGACTACAAGATCTCGGTCGCCCTCCCGGCGAACTACGACGAGAACGGCGATCCGTACCGCGTCCTCTACGTCACCGACGCGAACGCCGAGTTCGGGATGGCCGTCGAGACCGCCCGATTGAACGCGCCGGGCACGATGGTCGTCGGCATCGGGTACGACGACCCCGGCCAGGGCTTCGCGGCCTCCGGAGTGCGCCGCACGCTCGATCTCACCCCGACCGAGATCACGGCCGACGTGCCCACCGGCGGTGCTCCCGAGTTCCTCGACTTCCTGAGATCCGAACTCGTCCCGCAGATCGAGAGCGAGTTCCGAGCCGACCCCGCCGACCGCGCACTCATGGGCCATTCCTTCGGCGGTCTCTTCGCCACCTATGCACTGCTCCACAACGACGGACTCTTCCACCGGTTCGTCATCGCGAGCCCATCGATCTGGTGGGACGACCGCACGATCCTCGACATGGAGGCCGACTACGCCGAGACGCACGACGCGCTTGACGCGCGCGTCTTCCTCTCGGTCGGAGAGCTCGAGGAGACGACCTCAGGGTTCCCGATGACCAGCGACATGACGAGCTTCGCGCACACGCTCGCCGCCCGCGCCTACGACGGACTCGAACTGGGCGCCACGGTCTTCGACGACGAGACCCACCTCTCGGTGATCGGAGCGGCGTTCAGCCGCGGCCTGCGATTCATCTACGCAGCGCCCGGCACCGACATTCCGGGAACCTCCCTGCCGGAGCAGCAGGACGTCGCCCCGCAGATCGTCACGCAGCCGTCGGATGCCGAGATCCCCGAGGGCGCGACCGCGACCTTCACCGCCATGGCGACGGGAACCCCCGAACCCACGGTGATCTGGCAGACGCAGCTGCCGGATGCCGGTGACTGGGTGACGATCCCGGATGCCGCCGCCCCCACCCTCTCGATCGACGCCGTCCCGGCATCCGCCTCCGGCACCCGCTATCGCGCGGTCTTCACCAACGCCGTGGGCGAGTCCGCGACCGAGCCCGCCACGCTCACCGTGACGGTCGCCCCGGAGGCGCCCGCCTCCCCGTCGGCCCACGACCTCACCGACGACAACCGCGGCCCCGTCACCGCACCGGCCACCGTCGCGCAGGGGGCGCCCTTCGATCTCTCGCTCGGGACCGACCTCGCGGGCGCAACCGTCGACGTCTACCTCTTCTCCGACCCCGCCCACCTCGGCACGCTCGCGGCCTCGTCTGCCGGCATCGTGCAGGCGATCGTTCCGACGGATGCCGCGCTCGGGGCGCACCGCGTCGCCGTCTACGCCACCGACGGCGCCCTCATCGGTTGGGCGCCGGTCGAGGTCGTCGCGGCCCCGTCCGGCGGGGCGACCGCTCCGGACGACCGCCTGGCCGACACGGGAGCGGACGCCGGGGCCATCGCCCCGATCGCCCTCGCCGCGAGCGCCGCAGTGCTCCTCGGCGGAGGGGCCGCGCTGCTCGCCCGCCGGCGACGCAGCAGCGTGCGCTGACCCCCGCGCACCCGGTTACCCTGGACAGTGACATGGCACATCTTCTGGGGGCCGAGGCCCTGCACCTCGAATATCCGACGAGGGTCGTCTTCGACTCCGTGACGCTCGGCATCGAGGAGGGGGATCGCATCGGCATCGTCGGCCGCAACGGCGACGGCAAGTCGAGCCTGCTCGGCATGCTCGCGGGCATCAAGGAACCGAACTCGGGTCGCGTCACGGTGCGCGGCGGAACCACGATCGGCGTGCTCGATCAGGCAGACACGCTCCCCGACGACCTCACGATCAGTCAGGCCGTCGTGGGCGACACCCCCGAGTACGAGTGGGCGGGCGACGCTCGCACCCGCGACGTGATCGAGGGACTGCTGACCGACCTCCCGTGGGATGCCGAGATCGGCTCCCTCAGCGGTGGTCAGCGCCGCCGCGTCTCGCTCGCCCGCCTCCTCGCCGGCGACTGGGACGTCATCGCCCTCGACGAGCCGACCAACCACCTCGACGTCGAGGCGATCACGTGGCTCGCCGGGCACCTCAAGAAGCGCTGGGCCACCAACTCGGGCGCCCTGATGGTCGTGACCCACGACCGGTGGTTCCTCGATGAGATCTGCACCGAGACCTGGGAGGTGCACGACCGCATCGTCGAGCCGTTCGAGGGCGGGTACGCGGCGTACATCCTGCAGCGCGTCGAGCGCGACCGCATGGCCGCCGCCACCGAGGCGAAGCGCCAGAACCTCGCCCGCAAGGAGCTCGCGTGGCTCCGCCGCGGAGCCCCCGCGCGCACGAGCAAGCCCAAGTTCCGCATCGACGCGGCCAACGAGCTCATCGCCGACGTGCCGGAGATCCGCGACAAGGTATCGCTGCAGTCGCTCGCCGTGTCGCGGCTCGGCAAGGACGTCGTCGACCTCCTCGACGTGGGCGTGACGTACCCGACCGTCGACGGCGGCGAGAAGACGGTGCTGCGCGATGTCGAATGGCGCATCGCTCCGGGCGAGCGCACCGGCATCCTGGGCGTGAACGGCGCGGGCAAGTCCACGCTGCTGGGCCTGATCTCGGGAACCGTCGAGCCGACGGTCGGCCGCGTCAAGCGCGGCACGACCGTGAAGGTGCAGACGCTGACGCAGCGCCTCGACGAGCTCGACCAGTACTGGAACGACCCGGTGCGCGTGATCATCTCGGGCCTGCGCACCTCGTACACGCTGGGTGCCGGCTCGAAGGCGCAGGACCTCACGCCGGGGCAGCTCCTCGAGCGCCTCGGCTTCTCGTCCGCCCAGCTCTCGACGCCGGTCAAGGACCTCTCGGGTGGCCAGCAGCGCCGCCTGCAGCTCCTGCTCGTGCTCCTCGACCAGCCCAACGTGCTGATCCTCGACGAGCCCACCAACGACCTCGACACCGACATGCTCGCCGCGATCGAAGACCTCCTCGATTCCTGGTCGGGCACCCTCCTCGTGGTCAGCCACGACCGCTACTTCCTCGAGCGCGTCACCGACCAGCAGTTCGCGATCCTCGACGGGCACCTGCGTCATTTGCCCGGCGGCGTCGACGAGTACCTGCGTCTGCGCCACCTCCAGACCTCGAATGCCGAGAAGGGTCAGGCGGTGAAGGCCGCGACGAGCACGGCCGCGTCGACGGCATCCGCTCTCGACGGTGCCGCCCTGCGCACCGCGCAGAAGGAGGTCTCCGCCCTCGAGCGCCGCATCCAGAAGCTGACGCAGCAGGTGGATGCCGCCAAGCACGCACTCGCGGAGCACGACCAGGCCGACTACGCGGGTCTCGGCGAGAAGATGTCGAAGATCAGCGCGCAGGAGGCGGAGATCGAAGAGCTCGAGCTGCGCTGGTTCGAGCTCACCGAGCAGATCGGCTGACGCCCGCCCGACCCGCATCGGAACCGGGCGTGCGAACCAGGGACCGTCAGTACCTGGTGATCTCGGTGCTGCGGGAATACCTTTGCCTTGCGACGCGCTGTGCTCTGGGCGGGGTCTGACGCCGGCCGGTGTCGCACAGCACGATTCTGCGGCACCGGGAGGTACACATGGAAGGACTCGAGGTCACGGTCCTGCTCGGACTCACGATTCTCGTCGGCACTCTGATCGCACCGCGGGTGCGGCTGGCGCTCCCACTGGTGCTCGTCGTCTTCGGGCTTCTGCTCGGCTTCGTGCCGGCGTTGCGCGAGGTGCAGCTGCCGCCCGAGACCGTGCTGCTGCTGTTCCTGCCGGTGATGCTGTTCTGGGAGAGCCTGACGACGTCGCTGCGGTCGATCCGCCGCGACTTCCGGTACATCCTCCCGATGAGCACGCTCCTGGTCGTCGCCTCCGCCTTCGCGGTCGCCGGCGTCGGCGTGCTGTTCGGCATGCCGTGGGAGATCGCCCTCATCCTCGGTGCCGCGGTCGCCCCGCCGGACGCCACCGCGGTCGCGGCCCTCGGCCGCCTGCTGCCGCGGCGCATGTTCATGAAGCTGAAGGCCGAGAGCCTCACCAACGACGGCACCGCGCTGGTGCTCTACGCCATCGCCGTCTCGCTCGCCGTCGGCGGCCAGGTCACCCCGTGGTCGGTCACCTGGACGGTGCTCGTCTCCTACGTGGGCGGCATCGCCGCGGGTGTCGTGATCGCGATGCTCGGCGTACTGGTGCTGCGCCAGTCGAATCGCACGGCGGTCATCAACGTCACGATGCTGCTCATCCCGTTCTCCGCGTTCCTCGTCGCCGAGCTGATCCACGCCTCGGGCGTGCTCGCCGTGGTCGTCGCGGGACTCATCGCCTCGTACGTCTCGCCGCGCGTGACGACGGCATCCTCCCGCCGCCAGTCCGACGCGGTCTGGCCGTTCGGGGTGTTCCTGCTCAACGGCGCGCTGTTCATCCTCATCGGTCTCGAGGTGCAGTACGTCGTCCACGAGATCTCGGCCGCGATGATCGGCTGGCTCGTGCTCACCTCGATCGCCGTCTGGGCGACACTCGTGGTCGTGCGCTACCTCTTCCAGTTCTTCACCGGGTTCTTCCAACGGCCCGCCACCCGACCGCCGCGCGGTCTGCGCGCCCGGTCGCGCGTGGTCTCGACCGTCGCCGGTATGCGCGGCGCGGTGTCGCTGGCGATCGCGCTGTCGGTGCCGACGAGTCTCGCCGAGGGGTCGTCGGGTCGTGACGAGGTCGTGTTCGTGACCGCCGGCGTCATCCTCCTCAGCCTGCTCGTGCAGGGCCCGCTGCTGCCGGCGGTCGTGCGCTGGGCGCGGATGCCGGTCGACCACGCCGAGCAGGAGGAGTACGAGCTCGCCGAACGAGCGATCTCGGGCGCCGCGCTCTCGGCGCTCGATGATCTCGCCGCCGAGCACGGCATCGGTCAGGAGGTGCGCGATCGCGTGCGCTCCGAGGGATACCAGATGCTCGAGCTCGCCAACGCGAAGGCGCTGGCCCGCGAGCAGGCGCTCGTCGACGCCGAGGCGCGCGAACTCGACGCCCTGCTCGACGCCCCCGACACGACGGTGCCCGGCGCCCCGGTATCCGATGCCCTCGACGATGCACTGGGCGTCGGGGGAGTGACGGATGCCGTCGACGGCACCACCCTGCAGATGATCGCGACCTCCACCGACGTCGACGTGCTGCAGCGCTCGCCCCTCGTGCGCCACGAGGAGCACACCCGGCTCAAGCTCGCTCTCCTCGACCGCAAGCGCGAGGTGCTGATCGGCCTGCGCCGCTCCGGCACCGTCGATGACATCGTGGTGCGGCGCATCGCCGCCCGCCTCGACCTCGAGCAGGTGCGCCTGCAGGGGATCGAGGAGTTCGACTGACCGACGTCGGAGGAGACGACGCGCTCCGTACGGGCCCGACACGCGCGGCCGTCGGGCCCGGTGACGCTGTGTGACAGTCGATTCCGCGCCCGGCGTCGCACCTGCCTAACGTATGGGAGTCCCTGAGAGAGGAACTCGCACACATCATGTCCCGTCGTACCACGTCCATCATCGCCGCGCTCGCCGCGGTCCCGCTCTTCGTCGCGCTCGCCGGATGCGCCACGTCCACCGATGCCGGCTCCGACTCGGGTTCGTCCGAGAACGAGGTCGTCAAGATCGGCGTCGTCGGCAAGGGCGACCCGCAGTGGCCCGCCTTCGTCGAGGCGGCTGCGGAAGAGGGCATCACGGTCGAGCTCGTCGACTTCGGTTCCTACGAGCAGCCGAACCCCGCGCTGACCGAGGGCGAGATCGACCTCAACCAGTTCCAGCACATCGTGTACCTCGCCGGCTACAACGAGGACTCGGGCTCGGATCTCACCCCGATCGGTTCCACCGCGATCTACCCGCTGGGCCTGTACTCCAAGAAGTACGACGACGTCGACAGCATCCCCGAGGGCGAGACCGTCGCCGTTCCGGACGACGCCTCGAACCAGGCACGCGCCCTGCTCGTGCTCCAGTCGGCCGGCCTCGTCGAGCTCAAGAGCGGCGGAACCATCTTCTCCGACCTCGCCGACGTCGACACCGACAAGAGCAAGGTCAAGGTCACCGCGCTCGAGGCCGCCCTCATCCCGACCTCGCTGCCCGATGTCGCAGCCGCGATCATCAACAACGACTTCGTCGAGGACGCCGGTCTCACCTTCAGCGACGCGATCGCCCAGGACGACCCGGAAGACCCCAACGCGCTGCCGTACGTGAACATCTTCGCCGCCCGCGCCGAAGACGCCGACAACGAGACCTACCTCAAGCTCGTCGAGATCTTCCAGACCGACGAGGCCGTCCAGGCCGGACTCCTCGAGTCGTCGGGTGACACCGCGGTGCCGCTGCAGACGCCGGTCGCCGACCTCGTCGCCTCGCTCGAGAAGGTCCAGAAGGACACCGCAGCGAACAAGTGATCACGGCGGGGACACCCCGCCTGATGCGAGAGAATCGGGTGGCGCCTCGTGCGTCACCCGATTCGTCGTTTCCCGACATCCCACCCACCGGAGCTTCCATGCCGATCGTGAGCCTGACCAACGTGTCGAAGGCCTATCCCTCCCGCGTGCCGGGAGACGCCGAGATCATCGCCGTCGACGACGTGACCCTGTCGATCGAGAAGGGCGACGTGTTCGGCATCATCGGATACTCGGGGGCCGGCAAGTCGACGCTGGTGCGCCTGATCAACGCCCTCGAACCCGCCACCGGCGGCACGATCCTGGTGGACGGCGTCGACATCACCTCGCTCTCCGAGAGTGCACTGCGCAAGGTGCGCGGCGGCATCGGCATGATCTTCCAGCAGTTCAACCTGTTCTCCTCGCGCACGGTGCGCGCGAACGTCGCCTATCCGCTCAAGCTCGCGGGCTGGTCGAAGGCCGACATCGAGGCCCGCGTGACCGAGCTGCTCTCGTTCGTCGGTCTGTCCGATAAGGCCAAGGCCTACCCCGAGCAGCTCTCCGGAGGTCAGAAGCAGCGCGTGGGCATCGCCCGCGCCCTCGCCACGGGCCCCGCGATCCTGCTCGCCGACGAGGCGACCAGCGCGCTCGACCCGCAGACGACCCATGAGGTGCTCGATCTGCTCAAGCGGGTCAACCAGGAGCAGGGCGTCACCATCGTCGTCATCACGCACGAGATGGACGTGATCCAGACGATCGCCACGAAGGTCGCGGTCATGGAGAACGGCCGCGTGATCGAGCAGGGCGACGTCTTCGACGTCTTCTCCGCCCCGCAGAACCCTGCGTCGCAGCGCTTCGTCGGCACGGTGGTCAAGGGCGTTCCGTCGCCGGCCGAGCTGTCGGTGCTGCGTGAGCGCCACCGCGGACGCCTGGTCACCTTCTCGTTCCGCGACGGCGATTCCTCGCAGGCGCAGGTCTTCCTCGATCTCGCTGCGGCCGGCCTCGACTTCGAACTCGTCTACGGCGGCATCAACGACATCCGCGGGCGCGCCTTCGGTCACCTGACCCTGGCGATCCGCGGCGAGAGCGCCGCCATCGACCGCACCCTCGCGGCCATCGCCGAACGCGTCGAAGTCACCGAGATCGCACGAGAGGAGGCCCGCTGATGGATCGTCTGCAGGAACTGATGCCCGAGTTCTGGGCCGCCGCGCTCGAGACGCTGTACATGACGTCGTTCGCGCTCGTCCTCGGCGGCGTGCTCGGACTCCTCATCGGCGTCATCCTCTACGTCACCCGCCCCGGTGGTCTGCTGCCGAACCGCGCCGTGTCGATGCTCGCGAACCTCGCGGTGAACATCTTCCGTCCGATCCCGTTCGTCATCTTCATGGCCGTCGCGCAACCGTTCGCCCGCGTCGTGGTGGGCGTCGGCATCGGCACCACGGCCGGAGCCTTCATCATCGCCCTCGCCGCCTCCTTCGCGATCGGACGCATCGTCGAGCAGCATCTCGTCTCGGTGTCGCCCGGTGTCATCGAGGCGGCGCGCGCGATGGGCGCGGGCCCTCTCCGCATCCTCTTCACCGTCGCGATCCCCGAGTCGTTGGGCCCGCTCATCCTCGGCTACACGTTCATCGTGGTCGCGCTCATCGACATGACCGCGATGGCCGGTCTGATCGGTGGCGGCGGCCTCGGAGCGTTCGCGCAGATCTACGGTTTCCGTCAGTTCGAACCGGTCGTGATGTGGGCGGCGATCGCCCTCATCGTCGTGTTCGTGCATCTCGTGCAGATGCTGGGTACGCGCCTGGCGCGCAAGATCATGCGCCGCTGAGCGCGCCCGTCAGTCGCCTGCGGGGGTTTCTGCCGCGTCGCCGGCGGGAGCGTCCTGCAGGCGACGACGCGTCGTGAACACGCGATCCTCGCCCGACAGCGGGTCGGTGAAGCTCAGCTCGCGCGCGAGCAGCTGCATGGGACGGGCGAAGTCGTCGGGCGCCTCCGGACGCAGCTCGGGATAGAACGGATCGTTCAGGATGCCGGCGCCCAGAGCCGAGAGGTGCACGCGCAACTGGTGCATCTTGCCGCTGTGCGGGCGCAGCAGCGTGTGCACGACCCGGTCATCGGCACGGATGAGCTCGATCAGCGTCTCCGAGTTCGGCTCGCGCTCGTCGTCGACCCGCACGCGCAGCTCGCCGCGATGCTTGTCGATGTGGGTGCGGTACACGAGGGGGAGCGGATGCCCCGCCAGGGCCGGACGCTCGGGATCCCAGCCCTCGGGGCGGGCCGACACCGCCTCGTAGGTCTTCTGCACCCGGCGGGTCTCGAAGAGAAGCTGGTAGGCGCCGCGCGTCGCGGGGCGCGCGGAGAACATCAGCAGGCCGGCCGTCGCTCGATCGAGGCGGTGGATCGGAGCGAGGTCGGGGTTGTCGAGGAGGTTGCGCAGCCGCACCAGGGCGGAGTTCTGCAGGAACTTGCCTCCCGGCGTGGTCGGGAGGAAGTGCGGCTTGTCGACCACGACGAGGTCGTCGTCGCGGTGGAGGACCTCGATCTCGAAGGGGATGACGCTCTCGACCGGGGGCTCACGGTAGTACCAGACGAACTCCACGCTCCCCAGGGGCGCATCGCGCGGCACTGCGCGGGCGTCGATGTCGACGATCTCACCGCGGTCGAAGCGCACCCGCAGCAGTTCCGGCTCGAGGTGGAAGAAGCGCTCCACCATGTAGTCGGCGATCGTCGGCCATGGCCCGGTGAGCGGCACGTGCAGGCGCGTCGCGCCGACGCCGTCGCGCACGGGAAGGGGCGAGGGCATGCCCATCAGCGTACCCCGCTCACGCGTCGAAGCTCAGGCTGAGCTTGCGCAACAACCCGGCCAGCCGATCGCGATCGCCCCGCGACAGCGCCTGCAGCAGGTCGGCCTCGACGTCGACGAGGCGGGTGATCGCGGCATCCACCCGCGTGCGTCCGTCGTCGGTCAGCGTGACCAGGATGCTCCTGCCGTCGCCGGGATCGGCCTCGCGTCGCACCAGACGACGCCCGACGAGGCGGTCGATGCGATTGGTCATCGTGCCGCTCGAGACGAGCGTCTGCTGCAGCAGCTGCTTGGGGGAGAGCTGGAACGGCGCCCCCGCGCGCCGCAGCGCCGAGAGCACGTCCCACTCCCAGGGCTCGAGGTCGCTGCGGCGGAAGACGTCGCGTCGCGCGCGGTCGAGGTGGCGCGAGAGCCGGTCCATGCGGGAGAGCACCTCGAGGGGCGAGAAGTCGAGGTCGGGGCGCTGTGTGTTCCAGGCGCCGACGATCCGATCGACCTCGTCCGTTGCGCTCATCCCTCCATTATCGCGCCCGAGGGCCCCGACTGCGCTTCGTCGCCGAGCTCGACGGTCATGAACGTGCTGTGCGGGTCGGGCAGGTAGGAGCCGAACGGGGCGCACTCCACGAACCCGGCTCGCGCATACAGCGCGTGCGCCGGGCGGAAGAACTCCGCGCTGCCGGTCTCGAGCGAGATTCGGCGGGTGCCGCGGCTGCGGGCGTCGGCGAGCAGGGCATCGAGCATCGCCCGCCCCAGACCCTGTCCCCGGCGGGCGGGCTCGGTGCGCATCGACTTGAGCTCCTCGTGACCCTCGGCGAGAGGGGCGAGTGCTCCCGTGGCGACGAGATCGTCGCCGTCGCGCGCCACGAACAGCCGCACGCCCGGGGCGAGGAGCCGATCGAGCGACAGCGCGTGCTGGCTCTCGGGCGGCGCGGTGCCGGCCATGTCGTCGTGGTGCGCGAGGAGGAACGCGGCGAGGCCGGGGGTCGGGCCCGCGACGCGGTCGATCAGGATGCTCATGGTCGAAGCATCCCAGAGCCGTGTTTCGCGCCGATGTCGGCGTGGCAGAATGAGCGGGCGGCTTTCCTCGCGGAGGCTGCGGTCCGCCGTGGTGTAATGGCAGCACGACAGCCTTTGGAGCTGTGAGGTCTAGGTTCGAGTCCTGGCGGCGGAGCATGACGGAGAACAACCTCGCGATCGTCGTCCTCGCCGCAGGGCAGGGCACGCGCATGAAGTCCCGGCTGCCGAAGGTGCTGCACCCGATCGGCGGTCGCCCGCTCGTCGGCCACGTGCTCACGACCGCCGCCCGGCTCGGCGCCGCGCACGTCGAGGTCGTCGTGCGGCACGAGCGCGACCAGGTCGTCGCGGCCCTCGCCGAGGACTACCCGGACGCCGTGTTCATCGATCAGGACGAAGTGCCGGGCACCGGTCGCGCCGTGCAGGTCGCGATCGACGCCCTCCCCGACGACTTCACGGGCGACGTGCTCGTGCTGTCGGGTGATGTTCCCCTCCTGGAGGCGGACACGCTCAGCGCCCTCATCGATGGACACCGAGCGGCCGCCGCCGCCGCGACGCTGCTGAGTGCGCGCCTCGACGATCCCACCGGATACGGCCGTGTCATCCGCGACGCGGACGGCACCGTGCAGCGCATCGTCGAGCAGAAGGACGCCACCGACGCCGAGGCCGCCGTCACCGAGATCAACGCCGGCGTCTACGTCTTCCGCGCGCCCGAACTGCGCAGCTTCCTCGCACAGGTCGGTCAGGACAACGCACAGGGCGAGATGTACCTGACCACAGTGATCGAACTGCTGCGAGGTGCGCAGCACCGTGTCGCGGCGGAGATCGCGGTCGACACCGCATCGACGTTCGGCATCAACGACCGCATCCAGCTCGCCGAGGCGGGACGCGTGCTCAACGACCGCATCGTTCGCCGCTGGCAGCGCGAGGGCGTCACGATCGTCGACCCGGCCACCACGTGGATCGACGACGACGCCGTGCTCGCCCCCGACGTCACGATCCTCCCGAACACGCACATCCTGCGCGCCACGACGATCGCCGAGGGCGCGATCATCGGCCCGGACACGACTCTCGTGGACTGCGAGGTCGGCGAGGCCGCGATCGTCCGCCGCACCGATGCCACCCTCGCGGTGATCGGAGCCGAGGCGACCGTCGGGCCGTTCTCGTTCCTGCGCCCCGGGACGATCCTGGGCGCGAAGGGAAAGATCGGCGCGTACGTCGAGACCAAGAACGCCGAGATCGGCGAGGGCAGCAAGGTGCCGCATCTGTCGTACGTGGGAGACGCCACGATCGGCCGCGGCGTGAACCTCGGCGCGAGCACGATCACGGCGAACTACGACGACGTGAATAAGCACCGAACGGAGATCGGCGACGAGGTGCACACCGGGTCGCACACGGTGCTCGTCGCGCCCGTTAGGCTTGGTGCAGGCGCGAAGACCGGCGCCGGCGCGGTCGTCCGCAAGGATGTTCCGGCCGGTGCACTGGCCATGACCGTCGCACCCCAGCGCAACATCGAGGGCTGGGTCGAGAAGAACAGAGCAGGGACGGGCGCGGCGGATGCCGTGGCCCGAGAGCGAGCGGCGGAATAGGCAGGCCATGGCCCGGAAGAAGAAGACGGTCGATCTGGATCGCGACAACGGGGTAGCCCCCGGCATCATCGCGAAGACCAAGAAGCGGCTCGTCGTCGCGGGTGGGCGCTCGCACCCCGAGCTCACGGCGGCCGTCGCCGAGGCCCTCGGCACGGAGATCGCTCCGGTCGAGCACCGCACCTTCGCCTCCGGCGAGATCTACGCGCGCTTCGAGGTGTCGATCCGCGGCGTCGATCTCTTCCTCGTGCAGACCTTCGGCGAGCCGGTCAACGAGTGGCTCATGGAGACGCTCATCATGATCGACGCCGCCAAGCGCGCCTCGGCCAAGCGCATCACGGTCGTCGCCCCGTACTATCCGTACTCGCGTCAGGACAAGAAGGGCCGCGGTCGCGAGCCGATCAGCGCCCGTCTCGTCGCCGACCTGCTCAAGACCGCCGGCGCCGACCGCGTGATGAGCGTCGACCTGCACGCAGCCCAGATCCAGGGCTTCTTCGACGGTCCCGTCGACCACCTCTTCGCCAAGCCCGTGCTGCTCGACTACTTCGAGCGCACGCTCTCGGCCGCTGACCGCGAGATCCTCACGGTCGTCTCGCCCGACATGGGGCGCGTGCGCGTCGCCGACACGTGGTCCGACAGCCTCGGCGCCCCGCTCGCGATCATCCACAAGCGCCGCGATCCGAAGGTCGCGAACCAGGTCTCCGTGCACGAGATCGTCGGTACGGTCGAGGGCCGCACCTGCCTCCTCGTCGACGACATGATCGACACCGGCGGCACGATCGTCAAGGCCGCGCAGGCGCTGAAGGCGGCCGGCGCGCACCGCGTCATCGTCGCGGCGACGCACGCGATCTTCAGCGACCCGGCATCCGATCGTCTGCAGGACTCCTCGATCGACGAGGTCGTCATCACCGACACGATCCCGCTCACCGAGTCGCGTCGCTGGGACAAGCTCACGATCCTCCCGATCGCTCCGCTGCTCGCCCGCGCGATCCACGAGGTCTTCGAGGACGGCTCGGTCACGAGCATGTTCGGCGGCGACGCGTAGGCCCATAGCCGTCGCCTCGACACGGCACAGCGGGCACATAGCCACCCTTCCTACGCTCGGATCATCGACACCGCGTCGACGACACCGAGCCGGGAGGACCACCATGATCCGCACGACCGTACCGACTTCCGTCCGCAAGGGATCCGCCCTCGTGGGCATCGCCGGACTCCTCGTCCTTGCCGGATGCGCGACCACGCCGACCGGCACCGGCGGGACGACCGACAGCACCTCCGGCACCGACAGCGCGACCGGCTCGGAGTCCTCCTCGGGCGCCGATGCGTCGTCGTCGTACGCCGACGGCACCTACACGGCGGAGGGCTCGTACCAGACCCCCGAATCGGTCGAGACGATCTCGGTGACCCTCACCCTCGCCGACGGCGTCGTCACCGACGTCGAGGTGA
Organism: Microbacterium galbinum; assembly: GCF_023101185.1. Classification (GTDB taxonomy): domain Bacteria; phylum Actinomycetota; class Actinomycetes; order Actinomycetales; family Microbacteriaceae; genus Microbacterium; species Microbacterium galbinum. Next base: position 233,919 of record NZ_CP078077.1, on the reverse strand, counting down.
CCGGTGACCCGCAGGCGCGCGAGACCGAGCAGTACCAGGGCGCGTTCATCGACGGCATCTCCGAAGAGGTCGAGGGCAAGGCGCTCGACGACCTGAACGTCAGCCGCGTGGCCGGATCCTCGCTGACCAGCGGTGGGTTCAACGCCGCCGTCGATGACATCAAGGAGCAGGCCGCAGCCTGATCCCCGACGGGTGATCTGGCGATGGTGACGTGGTCGTGGTGATCCGGCGATGGTGATCTGGCGATTCGAGGCGATCGGCACGCGCTGGGAGATCGAGTCGGCCGACGAGCTGTCGGCGGACTCCCGCGGCGCCGTCGATGCCGTGATCGAGCGCTTCGACCGGGAGTGGTCGCGGTTCCGCTCCGACTCCGATGTCACGCGCCTCGCGCGCGAGGGCGGCATGCTCGCCTCTCCCGACGCGGGGGCGATGCTCGATGCGTACCGCGAGCTGTCGGATGCGACCGCCGGGGCGGTCAATCCGCTCGTGGGGGAGAGCCTCGAAGCCCTCGGTTACGACGCCGACTACTCGCTCACGGCCGCAGAGCCGGTGATCGCGCCGGCCGAGTGGACCGAGCGGGTGCGGTGGACGACGGGAACGGCGGCGGTCGCGCATCCCGCACTGATCGACGTCGGTGCGCTCGGCAAGGGGCGTCTCGTCGACCTCGTGCGCGATGCGCTGAGCGGAGTCGCGGGTGACCTGATCGTCGACGCCGGCGGCGACCTCTCCGTGCGCGGCGCCGGTGCCGACGGCGCCGGTGTGCGCATCGGCCTGGAGCATCCGTTCGATCCGTCGCGGGCGATCGGCGTCGCCACGATCCGTGACCAGGCCCTGTGCGCCTCGGCCATCAACCGCCGGGCCTGGGGCGACGGACTGCACCATGTGCTCGACGCCCGTACCGGACTGCCGGTGCGTACCTGGGCGGCGACCTGGGCGATCGCACCCGACGCCATGACCGCGGATGCCGTCGCCACCGCGCTCTTCTTCGACGGCGGCCCCGAACTCGCTGCTCGCTGGGGCGTCGAGTGGGTGCGCATGAGCACCGACGGCCGAGCGCAGCGCTCACCCGGGTGCCCCGTCGAGATCTTCACCCCCACCCGTTCGCCCCGATAGGGAAGAGTCGAGCTCATGAACCGTTCCTTCACCGCCGCACGGCAGCGCGTGCTCGCCCTCCTCGGGGCCCTGTCGATGTACCGGCTGGTGCTGTTCGCGCTCATCGCCCTCGCCGTCATCGCCCTCGGCCTGTCGGCGCTCGGGGTCATCGTCTCGCCCACGCCGATCGAGATCGTGGTGTCGTTCCTGGTGCTCGCCGTCGTGATCTCGGGCGTGGATGCGCTGGTGCAGCGTCTGCTCCGCCTGCCGTGGCGTATCGAGTCGTCGGTCGTGACCGCGCTGATCCTGCTCTTCGTCCTGCGCCCGGGCGTCGAGGTGCAGGCGATCCTCGGTCTCGCGATCGCGGGCGCCGTGGCGAGCCTGTCGAAGTACCTGATCGCCTGGCGCGGACGCCACATCCTCAACCCCGCCGCGTTCGGTGCCGCCGTCGTCTCGATCGTGGGGTCGTTCGGGGCGTTCTCGTGGCTCGGCACCTCGGCATCGTGGTGGGTCGGCACCCCGTCGCTCACGATCCCGGTCGTGCTGCTCGGTCTCGCCGTGCTGTGGCGCACCGAGAAGGTGCGGATCGTGCTGCTGTTCCTCGTGATCGCTCTCGCTACGTCGGTGCTGCGCCAGTTCGTACAGGCCCAGCAGGCCGGCCTCGACGCCGATCTCGGCACCGCGTTCTCGTTCGCGCTGCTGCAGTCGCCGTTCCTCTTCCTCGGGGCATTCATGCTCTCCGAGCCGCTGACGCTGCCGCCGCGGCGTTGGCAGCAGTTCTCGGTCGCCGCGGTCGTGGGCGTGCTGGCCGGCTGGCCGATCTCGATCGCCGGGCTGTTCACGCTCGGCCAGGAACGGGCGCTCCTCATCGGTAACCTGGTGGCCTTCGCGTTCGCGGTGCGCGGCTCGGTGCGCCTGGTGCTCGAGAAGCGCCGGTTCGTCACACCCACCGCGCAGGAGCTGACGTTCCGCGCGAAGGGGAAGGTGTCGTTCCTCCCCGGGCAGTACCTCGAACTCGACGTGCCGCATCACCGCCCGGACGCACGGGGAACCCGCCGCGAGTTCAGCATCGTCTCCGCTCCGGCCGACCTTCCGACGCTGCGCATCGCGTACAAGAACGGCGACCAGCAGCATCCGTCGTCGTACAAGCGCGCCCTCGCCGCCGCCGAACCGGGCACGACGCTCGCGGTCACCGGCACCTGGGGCGACTTCCTGCTCCCGCGCGGCGAGAGCCCCGTGCTGATGGTGGCCGCCGGCATCGGCGTCACGCCGTTCGTCTCGCAGCTCCGGCAGCTGCAGGCCCAGGGCATCGAGCGCGACGTCGTGCTCGTGTACGTCGCGGCGGAGGCCGCCGAGCTCGCGTTCCGCGACGAGCTCGCCGCGACCGGAGCGCGCGTGATCGTGTTCACCCGAGACCAGCCGCACGACCTCCCGCCGCACTGGACCTGGGCGCACGGCGTCCGCCTCGACGCCGACGGTCTCGACCGCTTCGTGCCCGACATCGCCGATCGTCATGCGTTCATCTCGGGTCCGCCTCGCCTGATCGCCGACCTCGCGCCCGCTCTCCAGCGCGCCCGTGCCCTGACCACCGACGCCTTCGCCGGGTACTGACTCGCGCGCGGTGCGCGCCGCCTCAGCCGACTGCAGCCCGCCGCACGTGCGCACCTGCACGGAGGAAACACGTCCGCACGGGTGGATGCCGGTTTTCACCGTGCAGACGTGCGCACTCCGTGCAGGTGTGATGCGTGCACTCTTTCTGCACTACGGAGCAGCTACGAGAGTTCTTCGCGCACGCGGCGGGAGAGCACTTCGCTGCTCGTCCAGATCGGTGACGATGGTCGGATGCTCTCGCCTGCACATGTGATCAACCACAGTGGCGGCATCGCCCGCGGCACCTTCCTGCAGCGTTTCGGTCTGACACGGTTCCACGTTGCGCGAGCCGTGCGCGACGGGACTGTCGTGCGCGTGCGGCGAGGGGTGTTCGCGACTGATCGCACCGCCCCGGAACTCGTCGCCGCTGCTGCTCACGGAGGAGCGCTCACCTGCACGGCGGCGCTGCGGATGCACGGGATCTGGGTGCCCGATGATGATCCGGACCTGCATGTGTGGCTCGGAGAGAACGGACGCGTCCATCACACCGGATGCGACTGTGTCAGCCATTGGTTCGAGGGGGCGACAGTTCTTGGACTGGCGCCGCTCGAAGACGCGCTGGTGCATGTTTACGCCTGTCGCGGGGCGGAGGCGTTCTTCGTCGCTCTCGAATCGGCGATGCGACAGCGCAAGATCGGGTCTGCCAGACTGTTGCGAGCGCGGCTGCCGGCGTCCGCGCGATGGCTCATCGACCTCGCTCGGTACGACGCAGGCAGCGGCCTCGAGTCGCTCCTCCGGTTGCGGCTGCACCACCTCGGCATCCGCCTGGATTGCCAGGTGAAGATCGAGGGTGTGGGGCGGGTCGACTTCGTCGTCGGCGGGCGACTCATCCTCGAAACCGACGGGGCTGAGCATCACGGCGACCCCGCGCAGCGGCATCGCGATCTGCAGCGCGATGCCGCCGCATCCGCGCGAGGATTCGAGACGCTGCGTTTCGACTACGCCCAGGTCGTGCACGACTGGCGCGTGGTCGAGGCGGCGATCATCGCCGCACTCACCCGGGCGTCCTGACGTTGCGTGGCCCCGCTCATCTGCACGGCCGACGCACGTCTGCACGGAGCACACGGCGGATGTTCCGTGCAGACGTGACTTCTCCGTGCAGACGAGCGGCCCCGACGCCGAGCGGCCCCGACGCCGTGAGACCCCGACGCCCGCCTCTACGCCTCGCTCGCCTCCGACGTCTCACCCTCGGCCGCCGCAACCGCGGGGTTCCGGGGCAGACGCACCGTGAACGTCGTGTCTCCGGGCTCGCTGGCGACGGAGATGAAGCCGCCGTGCCCCTCGACGATGGCCTTCGCGATCGCGAGCCCCAGACCCGTGCCTCCCGTCTGGCGGGCCCGCGAGCTGTCGCCCCGCGCGAAGCGGGCGAAGAGCTCGTCTCGCACGACCGGATCGATGCCGGGACCGTCGTCGTGCACGCGCAGCACGGCCTCATCGTCCTCCTGCGCGACCGACAGGGTGATCGTCGTGCCGGCGGGGGTGTGCGTCCGCGCGTTGGCGAGCAGATTCGCGACGACCTGGTGCATACGCCCGCTGTCGCCGACGACGACGACGGGCTCACCGGGCACCTCGATGTTCCAGTGGTGATCGACGGCCGTCGGCCGGGCATCGGCCAGACTCTCGAGTGCGAGCTGCGTGAGGTCCACGGTGCCGTAGACCAACTCGCGCCCCTCGTCGAGTCGTGCCAGCAGCAGCAGGTCCTCGACCAGACGCGTCATCCGCAGCGACTGGGCCTGGATGCGCTCCAGAGACGTGGTCGTGCCCTCGATCGCCTCCGGTCCGTGCGCCTGCCCGAGAGCGCGCAGCGACAGTTCGGAGTATCCGCGGATCGAGGCGAGGGGAGTCCGCAACTCGTGGCTGGCGTCGGCGACGAAGCGCCGCATCCGCTCCTCGTTCTTCTGGCGAGCGGCGAGCGAGGTGTCGACATGATCGAGCAGCTTGTTCAGCGATGCGCCGACGAGCCCCGCCTCGGTGCGCGGATCGGCCTGAGACGCGGGGATCCGTTCGGTGATCGACACCTCCCCGCGATCGAGGGGCTGGTTGGCCACGCGGGTGGCGGTCGCGGCGACCGCCCGGAGCGGTCGCAGTCCCACCCGGATCGTGATCGCGGTCGTGAGGGCGAGCAGGATGAGCCCGCCGATGGTCGCGAGCGCGATCACCGTGAGCAGCGCGGTGAGCTGATTCTGGATGGCCTCGCGGGGGAGACCGGTCACGACCACGACGCCGGAGGGTGCCGTCGACGCCGTCACCCGGTACGAACCGAGGCCCTCGATCGTGACGTTCGCGACGTGCTGGCCGTTGAGCGCATCGGCGATCTGCACGAGCTGCGCCGAGGTGAGGGCATCCGTCCCACCCTCGAAATCGTCCGTCGAACTCGGCACCACGACACCGTCGATTCCGGTCGCCGGGTTCTGGATCGCCACCAGGAGCCCGGGTTCGCCGCCACCGCGTCCGATGATGTTCTGGGCGGTGACGAGGTCGGGCGAGACCTGCTTGATGATCCGCGACACCGAATCCGCATAGCCGTAGATCCGCTCGTCGAGCTGTCGTTCGAGAGTGCTCCCCAGCGTCGCGCTGGTGATCACGGCCACGATCACGAGGATGAGCGAGACGAACCCGATGACGGCGGTCATCAGCCGCGTCTGCAGGCTCATCGGCCGACGCGTCATCCTCGTCTGGGTCACTGCGGAGCCTTGATCATGTAGCCGACGCCGCGCACGGTGTGCAGCAGGGGAGTGCGTCCGGCGTCGATCTTCTTGCGCAGGTACGAGATGTAGAGCTCGACCACCGACGACTTGCCGCCGAAGTCGTAGCTCCACACCCGGTCGAGGATCTGCGCCTTCGAGAGCACGCGACGCTCATTCCGCATGAGGTACCGCAGCAGCTCGAACTCGGTCGCGGTGAGCTCGATCTCGGTGCCATCGCGCACGACCTCGTGGCTGTCCTCGTTGAGGGTGAGATCGGCGACCCGCAGGATCGACTGTCCGTCGTCGGCCATCGCGTGGCCGGTGCGGCGGATGATCGCGCGCAGGCGGGCGATCACCTCTTCGAGGCTGAAGGGCTTCGTCACGTAGTCGTCGCCGCCGGCGGTGAGGCCCGCGACGCGGTCGCCGACGGCATCCTTCGCGGTGAGGAAGAGCACGGGTACCAGGCTCCCGGATTCGCGCAGGCGCCGCAGCACGGCCATCCCGTCGAGGTCAGGCATCATGATGTCGAGCACGAGGGCGTCCGGCTCGAACTCGCGGGCGACCTGGAGCGCCTCCATGCCGGATGACGCGGTGCGCACCTCCCAGCCCTCCATGCGCAGGGCCATCGCGAGCAGGTCGGTGAGCATCTGCTCGTCGTCCACCGCGAGGATGCGCAGCGGGGTGCCGTCGGGGCGGCGCAGGTCGGGGAGATCACTGGTCATGCACTCATTCTGCGGAAACTCCTATGGGGTTTCTATGGAGCGCGCTATGCATAGCCTGTGAAGATCGGATGCCGTCACCCCCGGCCTCTTCATCCATAGCCCCTTCATCACCTCGCCTTCGAATCCGCATAGACCGCGTTCCTAACGTCGTCTCTGGCACCGCGACCTCCGCGGCAGAAGGAGAGAGATGTACGGAACATATCTGCGGCGCGAACTCGCGGGCCGCAAGAAGCAGACGACGATCGTCGCGATCGGCCTCGCCATCGCGATCGGACTCGTGATCATCGTCAACGCCCTCACGGCGGGCGTGCGCGACGCGCAGGCGCAGGCCCTCGAGTCCGTGTACGGCGTCGGCACCGATCTGACCGTCACCGGAGCTGCGGTGGAGCCCGGGGAGGGCGGTGGCCCGCGCTTCGAGTTCGACGCCGACTCCGGCGAGACCGAGGGCGATACGACTACCCTCAACCAGTCCACGCTGAGCACCGATTTCATGCGCGGCACGCTGGAGGCCTCGGTGCTCGACACCGTCGCCTCGACCGAGGGCGTCTCGGCCGCGACGGGCGCACTCAGCCTCACCAACTCCACCTTCTCGGGCGAACTCCCCAGCGGTGGTTTCGGACAACAGGACGGCGCGACGCAGGGCCAGCAGGGACAGATGCCCGCAGAGGGCCAGGCTCCTCCGCAGGGTGGATCCGATGGGGCGGGCGGCGGCGCGTTCGGCGTCGACTCCTACACCGTCCTCGGTATCGACCCGGCGGCGACGGCGATCGGACCGCTCGCCTCGGTCGAGGTCGGCGACGGACGCGCGCTCGACGCCGACGACAGCGGCGCGCTCGTCGCCCTCGTCGACAGCACCTACGCGACCACGAACGACATCGCCGTCGGCGACACGATCGACGTCGCGGGGTCGGACGTCGAGGTGGTCGGCATCCTCACCTCCACCTCGGATGCGGCCGACACCGCGGCGAACGTCTACCTGCCCCTCGACACCGCGCAGGAGCTCTCGGGCGCCGGCGACGTGATCTCCACCGTCTACGTTCAGGCCGACTCGGCGTCGTCGATCGACGCCGTCCAGGCGGCGCTCACCGACGAGCTGCCCGATGCGACCGTCACCTCGCAGGCCGAGCTCGCGTCGAGCGTCTCGGGCTCGTTGTCGAGCGCGACGTCGCTCATCACCAACCTCGGCACGTGGCTCTCGATCATCGTGCTGGCGGTCGCCGTGCTGCTGTCGGTCCTGCTGACCCTCTCGGGCGTCGGGCGCCGCACCCGGGAGTTCGGCACCCTGAAGGCGATCGGATGGTCGAACGGGCGCGTCGTGCGCCAGGTGGCCGGGGAATCCATTGTGCAGGGCCTCATCGGGGGAGCGGTCGGCCTCGTGATCGGCATCGCCGGGATCATCGTGATCAACGTCATCCGGCCGACCGTCGCGGCGGGCGCCGCGGCCACCGAGGGTGCGCAGGGCGGCCCCGGCGGTATGGGCGGCGGTCCGACGGGCGGGGGAGGGATGTTCCAGACCACGCAGGCGGCCGACATCGTGCTGCAGGCCCCCTTCACCCCGTGGGTGCTCGTCGCCGCGGTCGGTCTCGCGGTGCTCGGGGGCCTCGTCGCCGGTGCCTTCGGCGGCTGGCGCGCCGCCCGCCTCAGCCCGGCCGAGGCTCTGCGGTCGGTCGCGTGATCGCGCCGCCCACGACACCCACGACAGACCAGGAGAAGAAGATGACCAACACCGACACCACCGCCACCGCTTCGGAGACGGATGCCGCGGTGCCGCTGTACCGCGCCACCGGCGTCACGCGCACCTACGCCCAGAAGGGGCGGACAGTCAAGGCGCTGACCGGCGTCGATCTCGAGATCGGCACCGGCGAGTTCGTCACGATCCAGGGGCCGACCGGCGGAGGGAAGTCCACGCTGCTCCAGCTGCTCGGCGCGCTCGACCGCCCGTCCTCCGGCTCCCTGACCCTCGGAGGCACCGAGCTCGCCTCGGCCTCGCCGAAGGAGCTCAGCCGCATCCGCGCCGAGGAGATCGGGTTCGTGTTCCAAGGATTCAACCTGATCCCCACGCTCACGGCCGCCGAGAACGTCGACATGGCGCTCGAACCGGCCTCGCTCGACCGGGTCGAGCGGCGCCGTCGCGTGACCGAGGCGCTCGCGCACGTGGGCCTCGCCGACCGCGGTGATCACCTGCCCACCGAGCTCTCGGGCGGTCAGCAGCAGCGGGTCGCGATCGCGCGGGCGATCGTCAAGCGCCCGCGCGTGCTGCTGGCCGATGAGCCGACGGGCAACCTCGACGAGAGCATGCGCGATGAGATCCTCGCGCTTCTCGAAGGGCTCTGCGCCGAGGGCATCACGATGATCGTCGTGACGCACGACTCGGCCGTCGCCCGCCGCGCCACCCGCCGGTTGCGGCTTTCGAAGGGCACCGTGCAGGACATCACGAAGTAGGCGGACGCACGAAGGGCCCCGGCGTGATGCCGGGGCCCTTCGTGTGCGTCAGCGCGAGGTCAGTGGGTGTCCTCTGCCTCGATCTCGGTGCGGTCGCCCGACCACTGCGTGTGGAAGGTGCCTTCCTTGTCGATGCGCTTGTACGTGTGGGCGCCGAAGAAGTCGCGCTGACCCTGCACGAGGGCGGCGGGCAGCCGGTCGGCGCGGATGCCGTCGTAGTACGACAGCGACGACGAGAACGCCGGAGCCGGGATGCCGGCCTGCGCGGCGGTCACGACGACACGGCGCCAGGCGGACTGGCCGCGCGTGAGCGCCTCGGCGAAGTACGGTGCGGTCATGAGCACCGGCAGCTCGGGGGTCTCGGCGTAGGCGTCGGCGATGCGGTTCAGGAACTGTGCGCGGATGATGCAGCCGCCGCGCCAGATCTTCGAGATCGCCCCGAGGTCGATGTTCCAGTCGTACTCGGCGGCGCCGGCACGGATCTCGTCGAAGCCCTGCGAATACGCGACGATCTTCGACGCGTACAGCGCGAGGCGCACGTCCTCGATGAACTGCTCGGTGTTCTCGGCCGAGACGGTGAACTCCTCGTCGGGGCCCGGGAGGGCGCCGGCGACCGCGCGCTGCTCGGGGTGCGACGAGAGCGAACGGGCGAAGGTCGCCTCGGCGATGCCCGAGACGGGAACGCCGAGCGAGAGGGCCGTCTGCACGGTCCATGCCCCGGTGCCCTTGGCGCCTGCCTGGTCGAGGATGACGTCGACGAGCGGCTTACCGGTCTCGGCGTCGACCTGGCGGAGCACCTCGGCGGTGATCTCGATCAGGTACGACTCGAGCTCGCCCTTGTTCCACTCGGCGAAGATGTCGGCGATCTCGGAGGGGCTCTTGCCCGTGCCGCGACGGATGAGGTCGTAGGCCTCGGCGATGAGCTGCATGTCGGCGTACTCGATGCCGTTGTGCACCATCTTCACGAAGTGACCGGCACCGTCGTGGCCGACGTGCGTCACGCAGGGCTCGCCCTCGGCGATCGCCGCGATGGACTTCAGGATCGGGCCGAGGGTGACCCACGACTCGTCCGAGCCGCCGGGCATGATCGAGGGGCCCGTGAGGGCGCCCTCCTCGCCACCGGAGATGCCGGCGCCGACGAAGTTGATACCGGTCTCGCGCACGGCCTTCTCGCGACGGATCGTGTCGGGGAAGTACGCGTTGCCGCCGTCGACGATGATGTCGCCGGGCTCGAAGACCTCGACGAGCGAGTCGATCACGGCATCCGTCGGGCCACCGGCCTTGACCATGATGATCGCCGTGCGCGGCTTCTGCAGCGAGTCGGCGAACTCCTGGTAGGACTGCGCCGGGATGAAACCGGCCTCGGGGTGCGCGTCGAGAAGGCTCTGGGTCTTCTCGTAGCTGCGGTTGAAGATCGCCACCGTGTTGCCCTCGCGGCTGGCGAGGTTGCGGGCGAGGTTCGACCCCATGACGGCGAGTCCGACGACTCCGATGTTGGCTGATGCTTCGGGCACAGAAGGCTCCTCGATCGTGAAGAAGGGTTGTTCTCAGCGTATCGCTGTCACCGGGGACCCGTGCGCGTGTGTCTCGGTTTGCGTCAGCGACCGGCAGGGCGCCGCTCCGGGGGCCTCTACGCTGGATGCAGACGGCGTCTTCGAGGAGGAATCAGCGTGGTGCACAGCGGACCCAGACTGCGAGCGGTGGTAACGGTGCCGTTGCCCGAGGAGCAGTGCCGACTGATCGAAGAACTCGAGCCCCGGCTGGAGGTCGTGCGCGACCACTCGCTCGTGCATCCCGCGCGCTGGCCCGCCGACTGGTCGGGGGATCCGGACCACGTCCGCACCGCCGAGCAGCAGACGGCCTTCGACGCGATGGTCGACTCCGCCGATGTCCTCTTCGGCATCCCCGACGTGGACGCGGCGGCGCTCGCCCGCACCGTGCGTGCGAATGCCGCCCTGCGCTGGGTGATGACGACGGCGGCGGGCGGAGGGGCGTCGGTCAAGGCCGCGGGCCTCGACCGCGCCGAACTCGATCGCGTCGTCTTCACCACGAGCGCGGGCGTGCACGGCGGCACGCTGGCCGAGTTCTCGGTCTTCGCGGTGCTCGCCGGGGCGAAGGGGCTTCCGCGGCTCCTCGCCGACCAGCGCAGCCGCATCTGGCCGGATCGCTGGCAGATGCGTCAGCTCGACGAGATGACCGTGCTGGTCGTCGGCCTCGGCGGCATCGGAGCGGAGTGCGCGCGCCGCTTCCACGCGCTCGGCGCGACCGTGTGGGGCACGACCCGTTCGGGCGAGCCGGTGGATGGCGTCGACCGTCTGATCCCGCTCTCCGAGCTGACGGATGCCGTGGCCCACGTCGACGCGATCGTCGTGACCCTGCCGGGCACCGAGCAGACCCACCACCTGATCGGCGCCGACGTGCTCGCCGCCGTGAAGCCGGGACTGATCCTCACCAACGTCGGTCGCGGCACGGTCGTCGACGAGGCCGCGCTCCTGACGGCTCTCGACGACGGGCGCGTGGCGTTCGCCGGCCTCGACGTGTTCGAGCAGGAGCCGCTCGCCGATCAGTCACCGCTGTGGAGTCATCCCCGGGTCCTTGTGAGCCCGCACACGGCGGCGATCAACGCGAACGAGGAGGAGCGCATCGCGCGCCGCTTCGCCGACAACGCCTCCCGGCTGCTCGACGGTCGACCGCTGCGTGCGGTCGTCGACACCGTCGAGTTCTACTGAGCGGAACTCTCTTGAGCGCGTTCGACGGAGGAGGAGTTCGATGACCGTGCGAATCATCGTGATGGGGCCGAGTGGCTGCGGCAAGTCGACCGTCGGCCTCGCGCTCGCCGAGAGCATCGGGGCCCGGTTCATCGATGCCGACGACCTGCACCCGATCACGAACGTCGACAAGATGGCCGCCGGCATCCCGCTCGATGACGACGATCGGATGCCGTGGCTCGGCGTCGTGGGACGGGCGCTCCAGGCCGACGATCGGATCGTCATCGCGTGCTCGGCGCTGCGTCGCATCTACCGCGATGCGATCAGGGCGGAGTCGTCCGATGCGTTCTTCGCGGAGCTGACCGTCGACAGGGCGGCGCTGGAGGAGCGGATGCGTGCCCGGACCGATCACTTCATGCCGGCGGCTCTGCTGGACTCGCAGCTGGCGACCCTCGAGTCGCTCGAGAGTGACGAGAACGGCATCCGCGTCGAGCCGGCGGACGTCGAACGCAGCGTCTCGTTGATCCGGGCGGCGATCGGGGACCCGGCCGCCTGAGGCGTCAGTCCTTGCGGTAGCCGGAGCGGCCGAGCGAGAACAGCGCGGCGAAGCTGGCGATCGTGGCGCCGACGGTCATCGCGCCGATGACCCAGAGGATGACGTGCGAGAAGAAGGCTCCGTCGAGCATGAGGGGTCTCCGTGATCTGCGAGAAGGCGAACGGTGTCCCCAGCCTATCGGGTGATCCGGTACCATTGATCGAGTACCTCGGCGAGGGATGCTTGCGCGCGTGCGCGAGCATCCGTTATCGACGCGGCGATGCGAGTCCCCGGTGGCTTTCCTCACGTGTCCATGTCGAGAACACGACAACACACAGACCACCGCGCGGCGCAATCGCTGCGTGCCCCGAAGGAGAACCTCATGTCTGAAGACACCAAGGTCCAGGCCGAGCTGCGCAACAGCTTCGGCAAGGGCTTCGCCCGCCGTCTGCGCGCCGCCGGCAAGATCCCGGCCGTCATCTACGGCCACGGCACCGAGCCCGTGCACGTCGCACTGCCCGGCCACCAGGTCTCGCTCATCATCCGTCGCGCCAACGCGCTGCTCGAGCTCGACATCGAGGGCACGCCGCAGCTCGCCCTGGTCAAGGACGTCCAGAAGGACCCCGTGCACCAGATCATCGAGCACATCGACCTCCTGGTCGTGAAGAAGGGCGAGAAGGTCGCCATCGACGTGCCGATCATCGTCACCGGCGAATCGGCTCCCGGCACGATCGCCAACCTCGACGCGACCACGCTGTCGATCGAGGCCGAGGCCACGCACATCCCGCAGAACGTCGAGGTCTCGGTCGAGGGCCTCGAGGACGGCACGCACATCACGGCTGCCGACGTGAAGCTCCCGAAGGGCTCGACGCTGCTGACCGACGCCGAGGTGCTCGTCGTCGCCATCTCCATCCCGGCCCTCGAGGTCGAAGAGGACGAGGCGCCCGCCGAGGGCGAAGAGGCTGCCGCCGAGGAGCCCGCCGCGGAGTGATCTCCGGCTGAATCACCGACAGAGGGGGCGCGATCCGATCGCGTCCCCTCTGTCGTACCCTGACCGGGCGGCCGCCGCGCCCGTGCGAGAGGATGAGGACATGACTTCCCCCTGGCTGGTGGTGGGGCTCGGCAATCCGGGCCCGCGCTACGAAGCGACCCGTCACAACATCGGGCAGATGGTGGTCGACGAGCTCGCCGCGCGCCGCAACGAGAGTTTCCGCGAGCACAAGGGCGGAGCGCGCGTCGTCGAGACCTGGCTCCGGCCGGGCGGCGACAAGATCGTGCTCGCCAAGCCGAACACCTTCATGAACGTCTCGGGCACGCCCGTGGCGGCCCTCGCGCGCTTCTACTCGGTGCCGGCGGAGCAGATCATCGTTGTGCACGACGAGCTCGACATCCCCTTCGACACCGTCAAGCTGAAGACCGGGGGAGGGCATGGCGGTCACAACGGCGTGCGCGACATCGCGCGCGCGATCACCACTCCCGAGTTCCCGCGTGTACGGGTCGGCATCGGGCGCCCCGTCGGACGCCAGGATCCGGCGGACTGGGTGCTCTCGCCGTTCGGCAAGGACGAGAAACCCAACCTGCCGATCCTTGTCTCGGATGCCGCGGACGCCGTCGAGCTCCTCATCGGCGAGGGACTCCTCGCCGCCCAGCAGAAGCACCACGCACCGCGCTGAGGCGCAGGGCGCGGAATCGTGCTGTGCATGGCGCGGACTCGGGCCGCGTAAGGCGTCGCGTCGTGCTTCGTAGGGCGCCTCAGCTGTAGAGGCCGATGCCTCCGGCTGCCGCTCCGGCGCCGAGCGCGACCCCGGCGATGAGGAAGAAGATCGCGGGGCCGACGACCGCGACGATGAGCGCGCCGATTCCCTGGCCGCGACCGCGCTTGCGTGCGATGGCCATGATGCCGAGCACGATCGCGGCGATGCCGAGGATCGTGCCGGCCCAGAACGAGATCTCCGCCCACAGCACCTGGTCGCGGGCGGGGGAGAGGACAGCGAGCGACGAGAGGTCGTCGCTGTTGAGGCGCACGATCGCCTCGGGCACCCGTCGGCCGATCTCGTACGAGGCGAACGCCGCCACGATCGGCGTGACGACGGCGGCGACGAGAGCGAAGACCAGCGACAGCGTGCCGGTCAACTTCGACGGCCGGGGTGCCGGGTCGGGGACGGTGTAGGCACCGGTGGGAGCCGCGTATCCGCCGACCGGCACCTGATAGGCCCCGGGAGGCGCGGCGTAGCCGGGCGCCGGCGGAACAGGCGGAACGGACGCCCCGTACGCCGCAGGTGCGAGAGCCGGAGCGGCAGCGGGCGGTGCGGGTGCGACGGGCGGTGCGGGTGCGACGGGCGGTGCGGCCGGCGGAGCCGGGGGAACGAAGCCTGAGGGCACGGAACCGGACGGCGGAGGAAGCTGGGGATCGGTCACGAGGTCATCCTAGGGTGAAGGGTCAGACCCGGCGGAGCAGGCCGACGCGGTCGTAGACCTGCGCGAGGGTCGCGTCGGCCACGGCATCCGCGCGTCCGGCGTTGTCCGCCAGGATGCGGTCGAGCTCGGCCGGATCGTCGAGGAGCTCGAGCGCGCGGGCGCGCACCGGTTCGAACTCCGACACGACGACCTCCGCGAGGCCCTTCTTGAAGTCGCCGTAGCCGCGCCCGGCGTATTCGTCTTCGATCGACGCGACCTGGCGGCCGGAGAGGGCCGCGTAGATCGTGAGCAGGTTCGAGACGCCGGGCTTGCTCTCACGGTCGAAGCGCACGGAGCCCTCGTTGTCGGTCACCGCGCGCATGATCTTCTTCGCGGACTTGGCCGGATCGTCGAGCATCCACAGCACGCCGGCGTCGCTCTCGGCCGACTTCGACATCTTCGACGTCGGGTTCTGCAGGTCGTAGATGCGCGCGGTGTCCTTCTGGATCACCGGCATCGGCACCGTGAACGTCTCGCCGAAGCGCGAGTTGAAGCGCTCCGCGAGGTCGCGGGTGAGCTCGACATGCTGCTTCTGGTCGTCGCCCACGGGCACCACATCGGTCTGGTACAGCAGGATGTCGGCGGCCATCAGCACCGGATACGTGAACAGCCCGACGCTCGTGGCGTCCTGTCCGTACCGCGCCGATTTGTCCTTGAACTGCGTCATGCGCCCGGCCTCGCCGAAGCCGGTGATGGTGCTGAGGATCCAGGCGAGTTCGGCGTGCGCCCGCACGTGCGACTGCACATACAGCGTCGACTGCGAGGGCTCGATGCCGGCGGCGATGTACTGCGCGGCGGTGCGGCGCGTCTTCTCGCGCAGCACTGCGGGATCCTGAGCGACGGTGAGGGCATGCAGGTCGACGACCGAGAAGTACGCGTCGTACGAACTCTGCAGATCACGCCACTGGAGGAGCGCCCCGATGTAGTTGCCGATCTGGAGGGAGTCGGCGGAGGGCTGCATTCCTGAGTAGAGGCGAGGCTTGGTCACGCGTTCAATCCTATGGGGCGGGGGAAGTCGCCGGTGCCGGGTCAGTAGGTGTAGTCGACGACAACCGGAGCGTGGTCGCTCCAGCGCTGGTCGTACGCGGCGGCGCGGGCGACGTGGTAGCCGGTGGCGCGCTCGGCGAGTGCAGGCGTCGCGAGGTGGTAATCGATGCGCCACCCGGAGTCGTTGTCGAACGCCTGGCCGCGCATCGACCACCAGGTATAGGGCCCCTCGACCTCTCCGTGGAAGCGGCGGCCGACATCGACCCAGCCGAGCCCGGTGCCGACCGTGCCGTCGACACCCGTCACCTCGGTGCCCGCTGCGCCGAGGAAGCGATCGAAGTAGGCGCGTTCACGGGGGAGGAACCCGGCCTTCTTGCGGTTGCCGCGCCAGTTCTTGATGTCGAGTTCACGGTGGCCGACGTTGAGGTCGCCGGTCACCAGGGCGAGGGCATCGTCGGCGCCGAGTTCGCTCAGGCGCGGGCCGAAGGCATCGAGGAACTTCCACTTCTCGTCCTGCTTCGGGGTGTCGGCCTCGCCGGAGTGCACGTAGGCGCTGACCACGGTGAGCGGACGGTCGCCGAGCAGGAAGTCGGCCTCGATCCACCGGCCCTTCGAGTCGAAGTCCTCGGCGCCGAACGCCGTGCGGGAAGCGAGCGCCGGAACGCGGCTGGCGATCGCGACGCCGGCGCGACCCTTGGCGGTCGCCTCGTCGTGCACGAACGACCAGCCGGGCAGGGCGGCTGCGAGATGCTCGTCCTGACCGCGGACCTCCTGGAGCGTCAGGACGTCGACGTCGGCGGCGTCGAGCCATCCGCTCATGCCGTTGCGGGCGGCCGCCCGGATCCCGTTGACATTGACCGAGGCGATACGCAGATGAGGCATGTGAACCAGCCTACGGGCGGGGTCGGACATTGCCTGTCGTCACGGCGTCCGCCTCGGCGTCCGCCCGCGCATCCGTCAGCCTCTGCTGCGCGGCCTTCAGCGCGCGTCGTGCGGCCGGTCGCCGGTACCAGGGCGCCGTGTCGACGGCCTCCTGCGCTCGGCGCACCTGCACGCGGGCGGCGAGCAGGAGCGCCTGCTTCTCGGCCCGACGCGCCGTTGCCTCGTCTTCGCGCTCGAGCGGCTGATCCTTGTCCTCGGCCGCCACCGCGATCCACGAGGCCGCCATCAGCACCACGATCGCCAGCCAGCGGCACCACAGCAGCAGACCGATGATCACGGTGAAGGAGGCGAGCAGTGGATTGCTGGGCACGTGCGAGAGCAGCAATCCGGCACCGAGCTGCAGCACGACCATCGCGCCTCCGCCGAGCATCGCACCGGGCCAGATGAATCGCCAGTGCAGATGCGTACCCGTCAGGAAGCGCACCAGCATCGCCAGCGCGGTCGCATCGAGCGCGAAGGCCACGACGACCGAGACGGTCTGCGCGCCGAACGAGAAGAACCAGGTGCCGGTGCTCCAATCGAAGAGCAGGAAGATCTGCTCCAGCGCCCAGACGCTCAGGGAGATGAGCACCGCGCCGACGAGCATGGCCCCGCCGAAGACGATCGCCGCGAAGAAGTCGCGCATCTTGAGCAACCAGTACGGGCGCGCATCGAACGGCAGTCCGAAGAGGTCGCGCACCGCGCGCCGGGTGAAGGTCACCGCGCTCACCGCCGTCCACAGCGCCACGCCGACGGCGATCGCTCCGGTGACGCCCAGGATGCCCGTGGAGTCCTGAGCGATCTGGGTGACGTCCTCGACCGAGAACAGGCCGCCCTCCGGGGCGATCAGCCCGGGGATGTACGTGTTGACCAGGCGCACGAGGGCTTCGATCGCGAGGCTGCTCGCTCCGAGCCAGAGACCCGCGCCCGCGAAGCCGACGTACAGCAGCGCGAAGAGGGCGAAGAGCACGTAGTAGCTCATCCCCGCCGACAGCAGGAAGCCGTTGCTGAACGCGAAGTTGCGCCAGACCCGCACCGGGAAGGCGGCGAGGGTGCGGTCCTTCAGCTCCGTCACACGCTCGATGGGGGCCTCGAGCCGCGCGCGGAGGGGACGGGGAGCGGACATGCCCTCCACATTATCGATCGGTGACAACGGGCCGAAACGCGAGAACGGGCGGCTCCCGAGGGAGCCGCCCGTTCTCGAACGAATGCCGGATGCAGGTCAGGGGCGTCCGCGCAGAACGGCCTGCTTGACCTCGGCGATCGCCTTCGTGACCTCGATGCCACGGGGGCAGGCCTCGGAGCAGTTGAAGGTCGTGCGGCAGCGCCAGACGCCCTCCTTGTCGTTGAGGATGTCGAGACGCACGGCGGCGTTGTCGTCGCGCGAGTCGAAGATGAAGCGGTGCGCGTTGACGATCGCCGCCGGGCCGAAGTACTGACCGTCGGTCCAGAAGACGGGGCACGACGAGGTGCACGCCGCGCACAGGATGCACTTGGTGGTGTCGTCGAAGATCTCGCGGTCGGCGATCGACTGCGTGCGCTCCTTGCCCTTCTCGGGAACGGAACTCGCGACGAGGAACGGCTGCACCTCGCGGTAGGAGGCGAAGAACGGCTCCATGTCGACCACGAGGTCCTTCTCGAGGGGGAGGCCCTTGATGGCCTCGACGTAGATCGGCTTCGAGATGTCGAGGTCCTTGATCAGCGTCTTGCAGGCGAGACGGTTGCGACCGTTGATGCGCATGGCATCCGATCCGCAGATGCCGTGCGCGCAGGACCGACGGAAGGTCAGCGAGCCGTCGACCTCCCACTTGATCTTGTGGAGCGCGTCGAGCACGCGGTCGGTGGAGTAGAGCTCCACGTCGTAGTCGACCCAGTGCGGCTCGGAGTCGACCTCGGGGTCGAAGCGGCGGATGTTGAAGGTGACGATGAAGGACTGGATCCCGGTCTCTTCGGTCGTGTCTGCGGGGGCTTCGGCGATGGCGTTTGACATGCTCAGTACTTCCTCTCCATCGGCGGGTAGTTCAACTCGCCCTGCTCGTTCTTGGTGAAGACGACGGGCTTCCAGTCGAGCTTGATGTGGTCGCCCGGGTCGGACGAGTGCGCGTCTCCGGTGAGGTACGCCATCGTGTGCTGCATGTAGTTCTCGTCGTCGCGCTTCGGGAAGTCGTCGCGCATGTGGCCGCCGCGGCTCTCCTCGCGATTCTGCGCGGCGTAGACGACGACCTCGGCGATGTCGAGCAGGAAGCCCAGCTCGACGGCCTCGAGGAGGTCGGTGTTGAAGCGGTGGCCCTTGTCGTCGACGTGCACGTTCTTGTAGCGCTCGCGCAGCTCGGCGATGACGCCCAGCACGTGCTGGAGCGACTCGTGCGTGCGGAAGACCTGTGCGCCCTTGTCCATCTCGTCCTGCAGCGTCTTGCGCAGCACGGCGATGCGCTCGGTGCCCTGGTTACTGCGCAGACCCTCGAGCATGTCGGAGACGAATCCGGCCGGGTTCTCCGGGAGCGGCACGAACTCGGCCGTCTTGACGTACTCGACCGCGTTGCGGCCGGAGCGCTTGCCGAACACGTTGATGTCGAGCAGCGAGTTGGTGCCGAGACGGTTGGCGCCGTGCACCGAGACGCACGCGCACTCGCCGGCCGCGTAGAGACCCGGGACGATCGTGTCGTTGTCGGCGAGCACCTCGCCGTTGTTGTTCGTGGGGATGCCGCCCATCGCGTAGTGCGCGGTCGGCATCACGGGCACCGGCTCGACGACCGGGTCGACGCCCAGGTACGTGCGGGCGAACTCGGTGATGTCGGGGAGCTTGGTCTCGAGGACCTCGGCGCCCAGGTGCGTGCAGTCCAGCAGCACGTAGTCCTTGTGCGGACCGGCGCCGCGGCCCTCCGCGACCTCCTGCACCATGCAGCGCGCGACGATGTCGCGGGGAGCGAGGTCCTTGATGGTCGGCGCGTAGCGCTCCATGAAGCGCTCGCCCGAGGCGTTGCGCAGGATCGCTCCCTCACCGCGGGCACCCTCGGTGAGCAGGATGCCGAGGCCGGCGAGACCGGTCGGGTGGAACTGGAAGAACTCGAGGTCCTCGAGCGGGAGGCCCTTGCGCCAGACGATCCCGACGCCGTCACCCGTGAGGGTGTGCGCGTTGGAGGTGGTCTTGAAGATCTTTCCGAATCCGCCGGTGGCGAAGATCACGGCCTTCGCCTGGAAGACGTGCAGCTCACCGGTGGAGAGGTCGTAGGCGACGACGCCGGAGACCTGCGTCTTGCCGTCGGCATCCTTCACCGTCAGCAGGTCGAGCACGTAGAACTCGTTGAAGAAGTTGATGCCGAGCTTGACGCAGTTCTGGAACAGCGTCTGCAGGATCATGTGGCCGGTACGGTCGGCCGCGTAGCAGGCGCGGCGCACCGGCGTCTTGCCGTGCTCGGCCGTGTGACCGCCGAAGCGACGCTGGTCGATCTTGCCCTCGGGCGTGCGGTTGAAGGGGAGGCCCATGTTCTCGAGGTCGATGACCGCGTCGATGGCCTCCTTCGCGAGGATCTCCGCCGCGTCCTGGTCGACGAGGTAGTCGCCGCCCTTGACCGTGTCGAAGGT
The DNA here is from genome assembly GCF_023101185.1 of Microbacterium galbinum. Classification (GTDB taxonomy): domain Bacteria; phylum Actinomycetota; class Actinomycetes; order Actinomycetales; family Microbacteriaceae; genus Microbacterium; species Microbacterium galbinum. Next base: position 214,133 of record NZ_CP078077.1, on the reverse strand, counting down.
GTGCCACTCCCAGGAGTCCTCCTCGACGTTGGCGAGCGCCGCGGCCATGCCGCCCTGCGCCGCACCCGTGTGCGAACGGGTCGGGTACAGCTTCGAGATCACCGCGGTCTTCGCACCGGGGCCCGCCTCGATCGCCGCGCGCATGCCGGCGCCGCCGGCGCCCACGATGACGATGTCGAACTGGTGGTAGTGCACGCCGTCACGGACGACGGAATCCTGCGTCTCGGTAGTCACTTCTCGTATGCCTTCTTCTTTAGTTGCCCAGCGACTGGCACGAATCCCACAGCGTGCTCGACTCGGTCACGCCCAAGCAGGGGTCGAACGTGAACACGACGAGCGTGCCGAGCAGGATCAGCAGTCCGGCGGCGAGGCCGAGTGCCCAGATGAGCGCCTTGCGGGCGGTGTTGTTCGTGACGTAGTCGTTCACGATCGTGCGCATGCCGTTCGCGCCGTGGATCAGCGCGAGCCACAGCATCAGCACGTCCCACCACTGCCAGAACGGGGTCGCGAACTTGCCGGCGATGAACGCGAAGTCCAGGGCGTGGATGCCCTCGCCGACCATGAGGTTGATGAAGAGGTGGCCGAAGATCAGCACGACGAGCACGATGCCCGAGGCGCGCATGAAGATCCAGCCCCACTTCTCGAGGTTGAATCCGCGGCGGCGACGGGCCGGCGCTGCGATGGTCTGCGAGGACATCAGTGTCCACCCCCCGTGAATCCGGCGAACGCGAGCATGAGGTGTCGCGGCACGAAACCGGCCATGATGATGCCCCACACCAGCAGCACGCCCCAGAAGAGCTGTCGCTGGTACTTCGCGCCCTTCGACCAGAAGTCGACGGCGATGATGCGCAGTCCGTTCATCGCGTGGAACACGATGCCCGCGACCAGGACGACCTCGCCGATCGCCATGATCGGGTTCTTGTAGGTGCCGATGACGGCGTTGTACGCCTCGGGTGAGACCCTGATCAGCGCCGTGTCGAGCACGTGCACCAACAGGAAGAAGAAGATGGCGACTCCGGTGATGCGGTGAAGCACCCACGACCACATGCCTTCGCGACCCCGGTAGAGGGTGCCGCGGGGGGTCTTGGACGTGGTTTCCGAAATCGACGGTGTCAAGCGAGCGCTCGTGGACACGGTCGTCCTCCCTGGATCGATGTGCGTCGGTCGCATGCCGCCAGGCACGCCCGATCGGTGTCCATCCTATTCCCGTCTTCCAGCGGGGGGCGACGAAGGGGAACCTAACTCCGGCGGGTCTTGAGGCGTTCTTGAGCAGCACCGGGAGTCTGCGATCGCCCCGGGATACCCTGGCGGGATGACGGAACCGATCGAAGACTTCTACGCCGTGATCCCCGCGGGCGGAATCGGCAGCCGGCTGTGGCCGCTGTCCCGAGCGGATGCGCCGAAGTTCCTGCACGACCTCACCGGGTCGGGTCACTCGCTGCTGCGCGACACCTGGGACCGGCTCGTTCCCCTCGCGGGCCCCGATCGCATCGCCGTCGTCACCGGTCGCGCTCACCGCGCCGCGGTCGAGGAGCAGCTGCCGGGCATCGCCGATCTGAACGTCTTCCTCGAATCCGAGCCGCGCGAGTCCGCTGCTGCGATCGGCCTCGCCGCCGCCATCCTCCACCGCCGCGACCCCGACGTGATCATCGGGTCGTTCAGCGCCGATCACGTCATCCGCGGTACGCGCGTGTTCGAGTTCGCGGTGCGGGATGCCGTGGAGGTGGCCCGTGAGGGCTACATCTGCACCATCGGCATCTCACCCACGGAGCCGGCCGTCGGATTCGGCTACATCAAGATGGGCGCCGAGCTCGTGGTCGACGGCGCGCGCGAGGCGGCGCTCGTCGACACCTTCGTCGAGAAGCCCGACCTCGAGACGGCGAAGGGATACCTCGCCGACCGCGGCTACCTGTGGAACGCGGGGATGTTCATCGCGAAGGCGAGCGTGCTGCTCGACGAGCTCGCGGCGAACGAGCCCGAGCTGCACGCGGGACTGCAGGAGCTGGCCGAGGCCTGGGACGACCGTGAGGCCCGCGGTCCCGCGGTCGATCGGATCTGGCCGCGTCTGAAGAAGATCGCGATCGACTACGCCGTGGCCGAGCCGGCCGCGCGCCGCGGGCGCCTCGCCGTGGTTCCGGGCCACTTCGACTGGGACGACGTGGGGGACTTCGCCTCGCTCACGAAGCTCATCACGAACGGGCGCAAGAACGATCTCGCGGTCCTCGGGCCGCACGCCCGCGTGCTGTCGGATGCCGCGAGCGGAATCCTCGTGAGTCAGACCTCGCGGGTGATCAGCCTGGTGGGCGTTCAGGACATCGTGGTGGTCGACACGCCCGATGCGCTGCTGGTCACGACGGTCGAGCACGCGCAGCGGGTGAAGGGTGTCGTGGAGTCGCTCAAACTCACGGGACGGGGCGATGTGCTCTGATGAGCAGCGCATCGTGCTCATCGGCGCTCCAGGTTTCGAGTTTGTAAAGATTCACCGGACCCAGGGCCGCCGGTATGCGAAAAGGGTGAAACAGTAGGTAACTTTGATCGATCCGCGAGGGACGCGGTTCCGTTCAGGGAGGCACTGAGTTGACCATCTCCACCACCAAGAAGCTTCTCGGCGCGACCGTCGCCGCGAGCGTCATCTTCGCTCTCGCCGGCTGTGGCCAGGCACCGGCCGAATCGGGCGGCGACGCGGGCGGCGACACCCCCGACTTCCTGCCCTGCATCGTCTCCGACATGGGCGGCTTCGACGACAAGTCGTTCAACCAGCTCTCGTTCGAGGGCGCCACGAAGGCCGCCGATGAGCTCGGTGTCAAGCTGAAGGACGTCCAGTCCAACGCCGAGACCGAGTACGGTCCCAACATCACGAACCTCGTCGACGAGGGCTGCAACGCGATCGTCGCCGTGGGCTTCGCCCTCTCGGCCGCCACGGTCGAGGCTGCCACCGCCAACGAGGACGTCGACTTCATCCTCGTCGACGACGCCGCCGACAACGACTTCGACGGAACCAAGGACGCGGACAACATCAAGCCGCTCCTCTACGACACCGCCCAGGCCGCCTTCCTCGCGGGCTACCTGTCGGCCGGCTACTCGAAGACCGGCAAGGTCGGCACCTTCGGTGGCATGGAGTTCCCGACCGTCACGATCTTCATGGACGGCTTCAAGCAGGGCGTCGACCACTACAACGAGGTCAAGGGCACCGACGTCCAGGTCGTCGGTTGGGACGGCAAGACCGGCTCGTTCACGGGTGGCTTCGAGGCCAACCAGGACGCCAAGCAGGTCGCCGTCAACGTTCTCGACCAGGACGTCGACGTCATCTTCCCCGTCGGCGGCCCGATCTACCAGTCGGCGCAGCAGGCCATCAAGGAGTCCGGTAAGGATGTCGCGCTGATCGGCGCCGACGCCGACCTGTTCGAGACCGACCCGAGCACGGAGGACGTCGTGCTCACCTCGGTCCTCAAGGCCATGGACCTCTCGACCTACGAGGCCGTCCTCGCCAGCGGCAAGGGCGAGTTCGACCCGGAGACCTACATCGGCACGCTGGAGAACGAGGGCGTCGGCATCGCCGACCTCCACAACTTCGCCGACAAGGTCGACGCCGGCCTGCAGGACGAGGTCACCCAGCTGCAGCAGGACATCATCGACGGCACCGTCACCGTCAACTCCTACCTGAGCGAGTGATTCACTGAGAACGGGGAGGCCGACGCTCGTCGGCCTCCCCGTTCCGTCCTGTCGGGAGGCATTCCCGACGCTCCGGTCTGCTGAATAGGATCGAATACATGAAGCTTGAACTGCGCGGCATCACGAAGAGATTCGGGGCGCTGACAGCCAACGACCACATCGATCTCACCGTCGAAGAGGGTGAGATCCACTGTCTTCTCGGAGAGAACGGCGCCGGGAAGTCGACGCTGATGAACGTTCTCTACGGCCTCTACCAGGCCGACGAGGGAGACATCCTGCTGGACGACGTCGTCCAGCACTTCGACGGACCCGGCGACGCCATGGCGGCCGGCATCGGCATGGTGCACCAGCACTTCATGCTGATCCCCGTCTTCACCGTCGCCGAGAACGTCATGCTCGGCCATGAGCAGACCCGATTCGGAGGTCGTCTCGACCTCGCGGCCGCTCGCGCGAAGGTGCGCGAGATCTCGGACCGCTTCGGATTCGCCGTCGACCCCGACGCGCTCGTCGAAGACCTCCCGGTCGGCGTGCAGCAGCGCGTCGAGATCATCAAGGCGCTGTCGCGCGAGGCGAAGGTGCTCGTGTTCGACGAGCCGACCGCCGTGCTCACCCCGCAGGAGACCGACGAGCTGATGGCGACGATGCGCCAGCTCAAGTCGCAGGGCACGTCGATCGTCTTCATCACCCACAAGCTCCGCGAGGTCCGTGAGGTCGCCGATCGCATCACCGTGATCCGTCTCGGCAAGGTCGTCGGCGAGGCATCGCCCACGGCCTCGAACGAGGAACTCGCCTCGCTCATGGTCGGCCGCGCGGTCGAGCTCACCGTCCACAAGGACGCCCCGACACTGCGCGAGAACGGTCTCAGCGTGCAGGGCCTCACCGTCACCGACCGCTCCGGCATCGTCCTCGTCGACGACGCGAGCTTCGAGGTGCACGGGGGAGAGGTCCTCGCGATCGCCGGTGTGCAGGGCAACGGCCAGACCGAGCTCACCGAGGCGATCCTCGGCCTGCAGGACCACGTGCGCGGAAGCATCCGCCTCGACGGCGAAGAGCTCGTCGGACGCAGCGTGCGGCAGATCCTCGACGCGGGTGTGGGCTTCGTGCCCGAGGACCGCAGCGTCGACGGTCTCGTCAAGGAGTTCTCGATCTCGGAGAACCTCATGCTCGACCGGTCGTTCGGCGGGGAGTTCGTCTCCGCCGGAACGGTGCGCCGTGGCGCTCTCGACGAATTCGCCCGCGCCAAGATCGCCGAGTTCGACATCCGTACGCAGGGACCGGCGCAGGCCGCCGGCCGTCTGTCGGGCGGTAACCAGCAGAAGGTCGTCCTCGCCCGCGAGCTCAGCCGCGACCTCGCGCTGTTCGTCGCCGCGCAGCCGACCCGTGGAGTCGACGTCGGATCGATCGAGTTCATCCACAAGCGCATCATCGACACGCGCGATGCCGGTGTTCCGGTGATCGTGATCTCGACCGAGCTCGACGAGGTCGCCGCCCTCGCCGACCGGATCCTCGTGATGTACCGCGGCCGCGTCGTCGGCATCGTGCCCGGCAACACCCCCCGCGATCAGCTCGGTCTGATGATGGCGGGCATGAACGGAGAGAGCGCATGAGCGTCGCAGGGACCAAGGGACCGCTCGCCGAGCCGGAGACCGTCGTGGCCCCCTCGCGGTGGCGCGTCGCGTTCCAGCAGATCGTCTCGGGCAACGCGATCATCTCGGTGCTCGCCGTCCTGATCGCGGTCGTCGTCGGCTCGATCATGATCGCGGCGACGAACGAAGAGGTGCAGGAGACGGCGGGGTACTTCTTCGCCCGTCCCGGTGACATGATCGCCGCCGTCTGGCAGGCCGTCAGCGGTGCGTACGCCGCGCTGTTCCGCGGCGCGATCTACAACTTCAACGCCGACGACTTCGCCACCGGCATCCGTCCGCTGACCGAGACGCTCAAGTTCGCGACGCCGCTGATCGCGGCCGGACTCGGCGTCGGCCTCGCGTTCCGCGCCGGGCTGTTCAACATCGGTGGTCAGGGGCAGATGCTCATGGCGGCCGCGGCCGGCGGATACGTCGCGACGCAGATCGACATGCCGTTCCCGCTGCACCTGATCGCCGCCGTCATCGCCGGTATGGTCGCCGCAGCCCTGTGGGCCGGTATCGCCGGACTGCTCAAGGCGCGCACCGGCGCGCACGAGGTGATCACGACGATCATGCTCAACCACATCGCCTTCTACCTGCTGGCCTGGATGCTGGCGACGCAGGGCATCCTGCAGGCTCCGGGGTCGAGCAACCCGAAGACGGCTCCGATGCCCGACTCCGCGGTGCTCCCGTCGCTGCTCGGCGATTCCTACAAGCTGCACTGGGGCTTCGTCGTGGCACTCGCCGCCGTCGCCTTCACCTGGTGGCTGCTCGAGCGCTCTTCGCTCGGCTTCCGCTTCCGTGCGGTCGGGGAGAACCCGGCGGCCGCGCGCGTCGCCGGCATCGATGTCGGAAAGATGTACTTCGTCGTGATGCTCATCGCCGGTGCCCTCATCGGCATCGCCGGCATCAGCCAGATCCTCGGCACCGAGACCAGCGGTTTCGGCGGTTCGATCGACGCGGGCATCGGCTTCGACGCCATCACGGTCGCTCTGCTCGGGCGCTCCTCGCCGATCGGCATCCTCGGCGCCGGACTCCTCTTCGGGGCGTTCAAGACCGGTGGCTTCACGATGCAGTCCTCCCAGGGCATCCCGATCGAGATCGTGCTCGTCGTGCAGTCGCTGATCGTGCTCTTCATCGCCGCGCCCCCGCTGGTGCGCGCGATGTTCGGTCTCCCGCAGCCCGGGCGTCCCTCACGCAAGAAGACCCGAGCGGCCAAGAAGTCGCAGAAGCAGGAGGTGTCGGCATGAGCGCCGTCACGAATGCCGCCGTCGCGATCGAGGAGCCGCGCGCCGTCGCCGTCGCCTCGTGGAAGGCGCCGATCATCTTCGGGATCTTCACGGTCCTGTTCGCCCTCCTGCCGTTGCTCGCCCCGCGCGACGGGGAGACGACCTTCCGACTGGCCTCGGCCGACGCGTTCTTCGCGATCCCGGACGTGATCCTGCCCGCGAACGCGACCGCCTGGGTCGCCGTCGTGGTGCTCGCCGCGGTCACCGTCTTCGCGTTCGTGCGGGCATCCGCTCGTCGCAGCATCCCGCTGTGGTTGGTGATCGTCTACGTCGCGGCCCTCCTGCTCGGCTTCCTCGCCTGGGCCGCCGCCGGTGAGACGCTGCGCATGATCAGCCTGCTCGGGGGAGCGCTGGCCCTGGCCACGCCCCTGATCTTCGGCGCCCTGGGCGGCGTGATCGGTGAGCGCGCCGGTGTCGTGAACATCGCGATCGAGGCGCAGCTGCTGGCGGGTGCCTTCTCGGCGGCGATCGCCTCGTCGATCACCGGTTCACCGTGGGCGGGTCTGGTCGCCGCGATGGGGGCGGGCATGCTCGTCTCGCTCGTGCTCGGCGTCTTCACGATCACGTACTACGTCGACCAGGTCATCGTCGGTGTCGTGCTCAACGTGCTGGTGATCGGTCTGACGACCTTCCTCTTCCGCGTGGTGCTCGCCCCGAACACCGAGACCCTCAACAGCCCGGCCACGTTCGACACCGTGTCGATCCCCGTGCTGAGCGAGATCCCGGTCATCGGCCCGATCCTGTTCCGCCAGTCGTTCATCGTCTACCTGATGTTCTTCGTGGTCGCGCTCGTCTGGTTCGGTCTGTACCGCACCCGGTGGGGTCTGCGCCTGCGCGCGGTCGGCGAGCACCCGCAGGCGGCCGACACGGTCGGCATCAAGGTTCTGGCGACCCGCTACCGGGCGATCCTGCTCGCCGGTGCCGTCGCCGGCATGGGCGGCGCGTTCTACACGCTCGTCTCGGTGCCGCGCTTCAACCAGGAGATGACGGCGGGCGCGGGCTTCATCGCCCTCGCCGCGGTGATCTTCGGTAAGTGGGACCCGATCAAGGCCACACTCGCGGCGCTGCTGTTCGGCTTCGCCACCAACCTGCAGGGCGTGCTCAGCGTCATCGGATCCCCGGTGCCGAGCCAGTTCATGCTCATGCTGCCGTACGTCGTGACGATCTTCGCGGTCGCCGGCCTCGTCGGGAAGTCGCGGGCCCCCGCGGCCGACGGCGAACCGTACATCAAGTCCTAGGAGAGACATGACAGACATCGACTGGGACGAGCTGCGTCAGGTCGCCACGTCCGCCATGGAGAAGGCCTACGCCCCCTACTCGCGCTACCGCGTGGGGGCTGCGGCACTGGTGGGAGACGGGCGCATCGTCGCCGGCTGCAACGTCGAGAACGCGTCGTACGGCGTCACCCTGTGCGCCGAGTGCGCTCTCGTCGGCGATCTGCACATGTCCGGCGGCGGCCAGCTCGTCGCCTTCGTGTGCGTGAACAACGACGGGCAGACGATCATGCCGTGCGGCCGCTGCCGTCAGCTGCTGTTCGAGCACGCGATGCCCGGAATGCTGCTCGAGACCGTCTCCGGCATCCGCACGATCGACGAAGTACTGCCGGACGCGTTCGGCCCCCGCGACCTGGAGGACGCACGATGAGCACGGTGGAGCCCTACGACGCGGTCGACGTCATCCGCGCGAAGCGCGATGGCGGAGCCGTTCCGGAACCCGCCCTGCGATGGATGGTCGACGCGTACACGCGCGGCTACGTGTCGGACGCGCAGATGGCCTCGTTCGCGATGGCGATCTTCCAGCGCGGCATGGAGCGCGAGGAGATCCGTGTGCTCACCGACGCGATGATCGCGTCGGGGGAGCGGATGAGCTTCGCCGCCCTCGGCAAGAAGACGGTCGACAAGCACTCCACGGGTGGCGTGGGCGACAAGATCACGCTGCCGCTCGCTCCGCTGGTCGCGGCGTTCGGGGTGGCGGTGCCGCAGCTCAGCGGCCGCGGCCTGGGCCACACGGGCGGCACGCTCGACAAGCTCGAGTCGATCCCCGGCTGGCGCGCGGCGCTCAGCAACGAGGAGATGTTCGCCCAGATGCAGGGCGACGTGGGTGCGGTGATCTGCGCGGCGGGTTCCGGTCTCGCCCCCGCCGACAAGAAGCTCTACGCGCTGCGCGACGTGACCGGCACGGTCGAGGCGATCCCGCTCATCGCGTCGAGCATCATGTCGAAGAAGATCGCGGAGGGCACGGACGCCCTCGTGCTCGACGTCAAGTTCGGGTCGGGCGCCTTCATGCAGGACATCGATCGTGCGCGCGAGCTCGCTCGCACGATGGTCGCGCTCGGCACCGATTCGGGCGTCGCGACGACGGCCCTGCTCACCGACATGAACGTGCCCCTCGGCTTCGCGATCGGCAATGCCAACGAGGTGCGCGAGTCGGTCGAGATCCTGGCCGGCGCCGGTCCCGCCGACGTGCGCGAGCTCACGATCGCGCTCGCCCGCGAGATGCTCGCGCTGGCCGGTCAGCCGGATGCCGATGTGGAGGCGGCTCTCGACGACGGGCGTGCGATGGATCAGTGGAAGGCGATGATCCGCGCGCAGGACGGCGACCCGGATGCCGCGCTTCCGGTCGCCCGCGAGACCCACGTCGTCACGGCGCCCGCCGACGGCGTCATCAGCCGCATGGACGCCCTGCCGTTCGGCATCGCGGCCTGGCGTCTCGGCGCCGGCCGTGCGCGCGCCGAGGACCCCGTGATCTTCGAGGCGGGGATCGACCTGCACGCGAAGCCGGGCGACCGCGTCGTCGCCGGACAGCCGCTGTTCACGCTCTCGGCGGCCGACGAGGCGCGCTTCCCGCGCGCGATCGAGGCGCTCGAGGGAGCGTGGGAGATCGGAGCGGATGCGCCCGCGCGCGGACCGATCGTGCGCGAACGCATCACGGCCTGACCTCCGGCCCGCTACCCTGAACACGGCGGTCACCACCGCCACACTTTTCTGCGACTGGAGGATCCCCATGGCGATCGATGCGAACGGCGACGTCAAGATCCAGGGGATCTCCCTGCGGAGTCTGCCGAAGGTGTCGCTGCACGACCATCTCGACGGCGCGCTGCGTCCGGCGACGATCGTCGAGCTGGCGGATGCCGCGGGCATCGAGCTGCCGCAGAGCGATGCACGCTCGCTCGGGCGCTGGTTCGCGAAGCAGAGCGATTCGGGCTCGCTGGTCGAGTACCTGAAGACGTTCGACCTCACGATCGCGGTCATGCAGACGCCGGAGGCGTTGACCCGGGTGGCCCGGGAGTTCGTGCAGGACCTGGCGAAGGACGGCGTGATCTACGGCGAGGTGCGCTGGGCGCCCGAGCAGCACCTGGCGGGCGGCCTCAGCCTCGAGCAGGTCGTCGAGGCCGTGCAGCAGGGGATCGAGGAGGGCGAGGACGCCGCGGACGCCGCGGGGCACAGCATCCGGGTCGGCCAGTTGCTGTCGGCGATGCGCCAGCACGATCGCGCCCGCGAGATCGCGGAACTCGCGGTCGACTTCCGCGGCCGCGGCGTCGTGGGCTTCGACACCGCGGGCCCCGAGGACGGCTTCCCGTCGTCGAACTATCGCGAGGCCTTCGACTACCTCGCCGACAACTTCTTCCCCGTGACGGTGCACGCCGGCGAGGCGGCCGGACTCGACTCGATCCGCTCCGCCCTGCTCGACGGACGCGCCCTGAGGCTCGGGCACGGCGTGCGCATCGCCGAGGACCTCGAGGTCATCACGCGCGAGGGCGATGAGGTGCAGGTGCAGTTCGGCGAGGTGGCCCGCTGGGTGCGCGACCGCGAGATCCCGCTCGAACTGTCGCCGTCGTCGAACCTGCAGACCGGGGCGGTCGCCGCCTGGGGCTCGGAGCTCGCCGATCACCCGTTCGATCTGCTCTACCAGCTCGGCTTCGCCGTCACCGTGAACGTCGACAACCGCACCATGAGCGCGACCTCGCTCACCCGTGAGCTCGCCCTTCTCGTCGAGGCGTTCGAGTACGACCTCGACGATCTCGAGACCTTCCAGTTCAACGCCGCGGCCGCGACGTTCCTCCCGGTCGAGGAGCGCGAAGAGCTCGTGGAGATGATCGCCGAAGGCTTCGACGCCTGACCATGACGACTCGGGGGAGCCGTTCGCGGGCACGGTGCAGACGCCGGGGGATCTGGATCGGCGCGGTCGTCGCCGTGGTGGTCGTGGCGGGTGGTGCCGCTGCCGCCTTCACGTGGATGAATCGCGAGCCGGAGGCCGTCCCGCGGGTCGAGGCGACGCCGATCGAGCGCCCGCTGACCGCGGCGCAGCAGCTCGTCGCCGACTCCGGTGATCCGAACGGGTGCGCCGTGTCGTTCACGGGCGAGGGCATCGAGCTCGACATGCAGGTGCAGTCGCAGGGCGCGCTCTACCAGTACCTGCCGATCCCGGCGCAGGACGGTCGCGTGTTCGCCGGGTGGTACGCCACGGCCGACGATGCGGCGGCCCAGAACGTCGCGGCGCGCGTCAACGGGGCGGACGCGGTCGTCTGCACGGATGCCGAGGTCGAGCTGTTCGGCGCGTGGACGACGCCCGAGGCGAACACGGCGGCCGATGTGCAGGTGCCGATCCTCATGTACCACCAGTTCACCCCGAACCCCGAGGGGGAGTCCGGGTGGCTGCGGGGCAACTACGCCTACATCGGCGACTTCGACGCGCAGATGAACCACATCGCGACGACCGGGTTCTACCTGCCCACGTGGGACGAGCTGAGTGCGTTCATCGACGGCCGGCTGTCGCTTCCCGCGCGCTCCGTCATCATCACCGATGACGACGCCGACCAGACGTGGTTCGACCTCGCCGTGCCGGTCGTCGACAAGTACAAGCTGCTCTCGACGTCGTTCATGATCACCGCCTACCGGCAGGACCCGCCGCCGTCGCCGTACGTGCTGCGCCGCTCGCACACGCACGACATGCACCAGGCCGGTGCCAACGGTCGGGGCCGGATGGAGAACTGGACCGCCGACGAGATCGCCGCCGACCTCAACACCTCCGGCGACGTGCTGGGCGTGCGCGAGGTCATCGCCTACCCGTTCGGGCACTACAACGACACGGCGAAACAGGGCGTGACGCAGGCCGGCTTCGAGATGGCCCGCACCATCGAGCCGGGTTACGTCGAGATCGGCACCGACAAGCTGGCGCTGCCGGTCGTGCGCATCGACTACGGCATGGGCCTCGAGTCGCTGATCTCGCGGATCGGCTGACCCCCGCGCTCAGCCTGCGGCAGCCAGCGCGTCCTCGGAGAGGAACGCACCGAGGAGTTCGGTGACCGTGGCGTGCATCTCGTCGTCGGAGATCGACGGCGTGCCGTCGCCGGCCTGCGGCCCGTAGTCGCCGAACGAGGCGTGCGAGGCGCCGTCGATCTCGACGAGGTCGGCGTCCGCGGGCAGGTTGCCGCGCGCATCCGAGATCTTCGCCGGTGTCGAGAGGCCGTCCTCGGAGCCGGCGAGGCTGAGCACCGCGAGATCGGTGCCGGACAGATCGTTGGCGCAGTACGAGCCGAAGAGCACGAGGGCGTCGGCATCCGCCGCGAGCTGGCAGGCGCGCACGCCGCCCAGGGAGTGGCCGCCCACGGCCCACACGTCGACGTCGGGTGCGGCGGAGGTGAAGGAGTCGAGGGGGCGCGGGTCGAAGAACGCGAGGTTCAACCAGGGCCGCGTGATCACGACCGTGACGCCCCCCTCGGCGACGCCCTGCAGGATCGCGGCGTACGCCCAGGGGTCGACCTTCGCGCCCGGCACGAAGACGAGACCGATCTCGGAATCCCCGTCGGCGGGCGCCAGGACGATGCCCTGCTCCGCGTCGTCGACCGTGATCGCGGGGTTCTCGCGCACGGCGGCGAGGGGTGCCTTCTCCGCCCCCATCACACCGATCTGGCTCCAGGCGACGATGCCGCCGGCGCCGAGGAGGACGAGGATCAGGATGCTCCACAGCGTCCACTTCAGGACGCGCCGGCCACGCTTCTTCTGCACCTCTCCAGGGTACGCGCGATGCCGGGGACAGCACCGCTCACGCGGGCTGCGCGAGAGCCTGCTGCTCGCGCCGGACAGCGCCGCGGTAGGCGTCCTTGTTGACGTAGTAGGCCATGCGGTCGAGGCCCAGGTAGTGATACCCGCCGGTGAGGTCGGGCCAGGCGGAGCCGGTCACCCTCGCGCGGAACCGCGCCGCGCGGGCCGGGTCCCGCTCGGCCGCGTCGAGATACGCGGCGAGGAGCTCCGCCTGCTCGTAGCGGCCCTGCCAGCCGATCCCGGATGCCTCGATCATGCCCATCACGAACAGCCCGTTGAACGACGACGGGAACACGTGCAGGAAAAGCCGGGGGGAGGCGCCGCGCCAGTTCAGGTACGCGGGGTCGACGAACGGATAGTCGAGTCGATAGCCGGTCGCGAGGAGCACCAGGTCGTACTCGCCGGACGATCCGTCGCGGAAGTGCACGGTCGAGCCGTCGAAGCGGTCGACGTCGGGCCGGACGCGCAGATCGCCCTGGCCGAGGTGATTGAGCACCATGGTGTTCACGATCGGATGCGACTCGTAGATGCGGTAGTCGGGCTTCGGGAAGCCGAACCGCACGGGGTCGCCGGTGAAGGCGCGCAGCACGCGGGAGTCGACGGCCTGCTTGAGCCGGGCGGGCAGCGGACGGCCCTGGTTCAGGGTGTCGCTCGGGCGACCGAAGAGGTAGCGCGGAACGAAGTAGTAGCCGCGACGCACGCTCATGTCGATCGCGTCGGCGTGATGCACGGCATCCACTGCGATGTCGCAGCCCGAATTGCCGGCGCCGATGATGAGCACCCGGCGTCCCGCGAGCTGCGCGGGGGAGGAGTAGGCGCTCGTGTGCAGCACCTCGCCGGTGAAGTCGCCCGGGAAGGTGGGGACGTTCGGCTCGGCGAGCGTGCCGTTCGCGAGCACGACGCCGGCGTAGCGGTGCGTGTGCTTGCCGTCCGGGCCGACGCTCGTCAGGTCCCAACCGCCGTCGTCGCGGGGGGCGAGCCGGGTGACGCGCGTGTCGAAGCGGAAGAGCTCGGTGAGACCGAAGTGATCGGCGTACTCCCGGAAGTACTCGAGCAGCGCCGCGTGCCCCGGATAGTCGACCGTCGATCGCATCGGGAACTCGCGGAACTCGGTCGTCGTGCGCGACGAGATGAGGTGCGCCGACTCGTACATCGTGCTGCGCGGATTGGAGATGTCCCAGAGGCCGCCGACGCCGTGCGAGGCCTCGTAGCCGTCGACGGGGATGCCGCGCTTCCGCAGAGCGCGGACGGCGGCCAGGCCCGACGGTCCCGCGCCGATCACGGCATAGGTGTCCATGTTGCCCCCGCACGTCCGTGTACCGAAAACGCCCCCGCACCCCGATCGTATCGGGGTGCGGGGGCGTCCGCGATCGATGGGTCAGGCGGCGCGGAGAGCGTCCTGTCGGGCGGCCACGACCGCCTCGACGGCGGCGAAGAGCGGATGCTGCGGCTCCAGCCCCGTCGTGCGCGTCGTGAACGTCTGCGCGTCCAGCGTGCCGAGCAGCTGGCGCAGCTCGACGGCCTGGGTGTCCTCGGCATCCTCGAACTCGAGGGTCGCGGCGATGGCCGCCACGAGCGCGTCCGTCGACAGGCCGTGCTCGGCGGCGGCGGCGGCCGGTCCGATGAACCGCTCGTGCCGCGAGATCTTTCGCAGCGGCTGGCGTCCGACGCGCTGCACGGTGTCGACGAGCGCCGGATTGCGGAAGCGCTCGAGGATGGTCGCGCGGTACTCGGCCAGATCGGCCGGGTCGAGCCCGTGGGTCGCGGCGAGCACCGCCGAGGTCTCCTCGAGGGCCGCGCCGACCGCCGCGGCGATCTGCGGATCGGCGAGGGCGTCGGAGATCCGGTCGATGCCGGCGCGGGCGCCGAAGTACGCGGTGGCCGCGTGACCGGTGTTGACGGTGAACAGCTTGCGCTCGATGTACGGGGCGAGTTCGTAGACGAAGTGCGCGCGGGGGATGCTCGGCAGCGAGCCGCCGAACGGGCCCTGCTCGATCGTCCACTCGAAGTACGGCTCGACCGTGACGTCGACGCCCGCACCCTCGGGCTGGGCCGGGACGATGCGGTCGACGGCGGTGTTCGCGAACACGGCCTTCGCGAGCAGCTCGCGCGCGTCGGCGCCGGCGACGCTCTCGATCTCGGCGCGGAGCAGATCGGTCGCGCCGATCGCGTTCTCGCACGCCATGATCACCAGCGGCGCGGCGTCGGGGGAGCGGCGGGTGAGACCCGCGACGATCGTCGGCGCGATGAAGCGCAGGACGGTCGGGCCGACCGCGCAGGTCACAACGTCGGCCGTGGCGACCTCCTCGGCCGCGGCATCCGGATCAGTCTTGCTGTTGACGGCCCGGAACCCGGTCACGGTGCGGTCGACGCCTCCCGGCCCGACCTCGTGCACCGTGTACGCGTCGACGGCGTTGATCGCATCGACGAGCGCATCCGCCACATCGGAGAAGACGACCTCGTAGCCGCCCTCGTGGAGCAGGAGGCCCACGAACCCGCGGCCGATGTTGCCGGCGCCGAACTGGACGGCCTTCATCCCTCGTTCACCGCCGAGAGCAGGGCGAAGAGCTCGTCGGGGGTCTGCGCCGCCGTCAGCTTCGCGACGTCGTCCTCGTCGGAGAACAGGATCGCGATCTGCGAGAGGATCTCGAGGTGCTCGTCACCGCGTCCGGCGATGCCGATCACGAACGTCGCCGGCTCGCCCGCCCAGTCCACGCCGCCGTCGTAGCGCACGACGGAGAGGGCCGAGGCGAGGATCGCGTCCTTGGTCTCGTTGGTGCCGTGCGGGATCGCGAGACCGTTGCCCATGAAGGTCGAGACCGTCTCCTCGCGCTGACGCATCGCGTCGACGTAGGCCGGGGTCACGGCGCCCACCGAGACCAGGATGTCGGTCGCCTCCTGCAGGGCCTCCTCCTGCGTCGCCGATCCCGGGTGGATCCGGATCTGGTCGAGGGTGAGAACGCTCATGATGATTCCTTTCTGAGAATGGTCCGGTGGGCGGATGCCGCAGCATCCGCCCACCGGGGTGTGTCACGCGTCGGTGTCGCGCTGGGCGCGCACCATCTCGACGACCTCTTCATACTTCGGAGAATTCATGAAGTTGTCGACCGATACGTGCAGGGAGTTCGGCGACTGGGCCTTCGCGCGATCGGTCAGCTGCTGCTGCGTGATCACGAGATCGGCCGTTCCGTCGAGGTTCGCGATCGCCTGGTTGGTGACCGTGACGCCCTCGACGCCCGCCTTCTTGAACTTGTTGCGCAGGACGCTCGCGCCCATGGCGGAGGAGCCCATACCGGCGTCGCACGCGAACACGACGTTCTCGATGCGGCGATCGGTCGCGACGGCCGTGCCACCGGCGGCTGCGCCGCTCGAGGTGCGCAGCGCGTCCATCGCAGCGGAGGACTTGCCCTTGTTGGCCTCGGTCTGTGCGATCGCGGCGCCGAAGGTGTCGCCCTCTGCCTCGAGGTCGCGCCTGCGGGAGGCCCGCAGGATGACGGCCGTGATGAGGAAGGTCACGGCCGCGGCGATGAGCACCGACAGGTAGACGACGACGAGGTTGCCGACGCCCGAGCCGATCGCTCCGGCGGTGACGGCGATGATGCTTCCCGGTGCGGCCGGGAAGCCGAGACCGCCGCCGAGGAGCATGTTCGTCGTGACACCGGCCGCGCCACCCGCGATGAGGGCGAGGATGGTGGTCGGCTTGCTGAGCGCGTACGGGAAGTAGATCTCGTGGATACCACCGAAGAACTGGATGACGGCCGCGCCCGGAGCCGAGGCCTTCGCCGCGCCGACACCGAAGAAGGTGAAGGCGAGCAGCAGACCGAGGCCGGGGCCGGGGTTCGCCTCGATGAGGAAGAGGATCGACTTGCCCGTTTCGGCGGCCTGCTCGATGCCGAGCGGGGTGAAGACGCCGTGGTTGATGGCGTTGTTGAGGAACAGCACCTTCGCCGGCTCGACGATGATCGAGACCAGGGGCAGCAGGTTGAGCGAGACGAGCCAGTCGACCGCCGCGCCGAGCACGGCGCTGATGCCGAGCATGACCGGGCCGAAGGCGAAGAAGCCGACGATCGCGAGGATCATGCCGAGGATTCCGGCCGAGAAGTTGTTGACGAGCATCTCGAAGCCGGGGCGGATCTTGCCGTCCCACAGCTTGTCCATCTGCTTCGTGATCCAGGCCGCGATCGGGCCCATGATCATCGCGCCGAGGAACATCGGGATGTTGGTTCCGACGATGACACCCATGGTGGCGATGGTCGCCACGACGCCACCGCGCTCGCCGTAGACCATGCGGCCCGCGGTGTTAGCGATGAGGAGCGGCAGAAGGTACGTGACCATCGGTCCGACCAGACCGACGTAGGCGAAGATGTTGCCGTCGGCGCCCTCGGCGACCGCCGTCATGGCCCCCTGCCATCCGATGACGGCGGAGTCTCCGCCGCCGCCGATGATCTCGGCCACCGGAGCCCAGTGCCAGCCGAAGGGGCTCTTGGCGCCGAAGAACCCGGCCGGGATGAACAGCATGGTGATGAAGCCCCACGCGATGAACGCCGCGATATTGGGCATGATCATGCCGGAGAGGAACGTGCCGAAACGCTGCACGCCCGTTCGGAGCCCGTTCGCCTTCGCGGGGGCTGGTGACGTCGTCGTCATGATGTCGTCTCTTTCTGGTGAGGAGGGAGGGCCGTGGATGCTTCCACCACGGCCAGGCGTGCACCGGCGGCGTCGTCCGCCGCCAGTGCGAGCTCGGCGAGGTTACGGGCCTCGTCGAGCGTGCGTTCGGAGAGCGCGTGGCGGACGTCCGCCAGCGCTGCGGGAGCCATCGAGAGGCTCGTGGCGCCGAGGCCCACGAGCACGACGGCGAGGAGGGGATCGGCGGCGGCCTCGCCGCAGATGCCGACGGGCTTGCCCAGGCGAGAACCTGCGGCCCCGACCTCGCGCACGAGGCGCAGGACCGCGGGGTGCCAGGGGTCCTGGAAGCTCGCGACCGATCCGAGCAGGCGATCGGCCGCCATCGTGTACTGCGTCAGGTCGTTGGTGCCGATCGAGGCGAAGTCCGCGTGCGCGAGCACCCGGTCGGCGAGCAGCGCGCTCGCCGGAACCTCGACCATGACGCCGGCGGTCTTCAGCCCGTATTCGCGGGCGAGGCCGGTGAAGTACGCGGTCTCCTCGACGGTCGTGACCATCGGCGCCATGACCCACAGGTCGGCGGAGGTGGCGGCATCCGCCTCGGCGAGGGCCGTGAGCTGCTCGCGCAGGATGTCCTCGCTCGCGCGCAGGGAGCGCAGGCCCCGGAGCCCGAGTGCCGGGTTCTCCTCGTGGGCGTCGTTGAGGAAGGCGAGGGGCTTGTCGGCGCCCGCGTCGAGCATGCGCACGACGACCTTCTTGCCCGGGAACGCGGCGAGCAGCTCGCGGTACGACTCGCGCTGCTGAGCGATCGTGGGCGCCTGCGTGGCCGAGAGGAACAGGAACTCGGTGCGGAAGAGCCCCACGCCCTCGGCGCCGCGCTCGACGGCGTCCGCGGCATCCGCGGGCTTGCCGAGGTTCGCCAGCAGCGGGATCGCGGTGCCGTCGGCCAGCGCTCCCGGCGTCGCGGGTGCGGCGTCGGCGGAGGCGCGCTCCGCGGCGCGCTGGGCGGCGCGGTCGAGGGCGTCCTGTGCGGGATCGGCGGTGACGATGCCCGCCGCGGCGTCGACGATGACCGTCGTGCCGGTCGCGAGCCTCGCGGCCTCGGTCGCTCCGACGATAGCGACGATGCCCTTCTCACGCGCGAGGATCGCGGTGTGCGAGGTGGGGCCGCCATCGCTCGTGATGAGCGCGAGTACCTGGTCGAGATCGAGCAGTGCGGTGTCGGCGGGCGCGAGATCGCGCGCCACCAGGACGAACGGATGCCCCGGGTTCGGCACACCGGGCGCCTCGACGCCGCGCAGGCGGGCGAGCACCCGCTGGGCGATGTCGTCGAGGTCGGCGGCGCGTTCGCCGAGATAGCCGCCCACGGCCTCGAGCGTGGCCTTGAATCCCGCGAAGGCGTCGTGCACGGCCCACTCGGCGGTGGAGCCGGCGTCGATGCGCTCGTCGACCTCGTCCTGGAGCGTCGGGTCCTCGGCGATCATCGCCTGGGCTTCGAGCACCTCCTGGGCCGACCCGCCCGCCGCCTCGCCGCGGGCGGTGAGCTCCTGGGCGACGACCGCGACGGCCTCGCGCACGCGGGCGCGCTCCGCCTCGGCGCCGACGGTGCTGGGCGTCTGGTCGGGCGCGGGCAGCGCCTCGGTCATGCGCACGACCGGGCCCTGCGCGACGCCGAGCCCGATGCCGACTCCGCGCAGCTCGCTCATCAGGATTCCTGGTCGTGGTCGGTGGTCAGCAGTTCGGTGAGCGTGTCGAGCACACCCTCCGCACTGTCGCCGTCGGCCGTGAGGGTGACGTAGTCGCCGTGCTCGATCGCCAGGGCGATGACCCCGAGGATGCTGGCCGCGTTGACGGCCTTGCCGGAGTCCTTGGCGATCGTGACGGGGATACCCGCCTCCTTGGCGGCCTGCGCGAAGAGCTTCGCGGGGCGCGCGTGCAGCCCGTGGGAGGAGCCGATCCGAACGGTGCGTGAAACGGTCATGGTGTTCCTTTCGGGGTGGTCTCCGCGGCGAGCAGCGCGCGCACCAGAGCGAGCGTCCGTTCCCCGTCGCGGTCGGCGAAGATGTCGGCGGGCAGGAGGGCGACGGGAACCCCGGCGCTCGCGCGCAGGGCGTCCACCCGGTCCGCGAGGTGCGGGCCGACGAGGAGCGCATCCTGTGCGCCGGGGAAGACGGAGGACTCCACTCCGGCGACGGCATCCCATTCGAGACCCGCGTCGGATGCGGCGCGCCGCAGTCGCTGTGCGACGAACGTGCTCGACGCACCCGCGCCGCACACAATGAGGATCCTCATCGATTCCACCTTCCTGAGAACAGTCTGTGAAAGACCGGGGGTGGGGTGCCAACAGGATCCTTTCCGCCCCTGCGGAACCCCGCTTCCGGCCCCTGCTCCGGCCGCGGCCTGACATCATGGGAGGGCGGCGCACAGAGAAGTCGCGCACGTACGACGAGCAGAGGGAGGATCATGTCGCGCCAGCGCCAGGACCAGATCCTCACCGCTCTGCTGCGTCGGGGATCGTGGGTGACCGCTGCCAGCCTCGCCGATCTGGTCGGGGTGACGCCCCGCAGCATCCGCTCGTACGTCGCCGCCCTCAACGCCCGTGTCGGCGGTGACGCCGTCGAGTCCGGTCCCGCGGGTTATCGCGCGGGTCCCGCCGCGCGCGATGCGCTGCGCGCGCGGTCGGGTGGCGAGTCCGCTCCTCGCGATCGCCTGCACGCCGTGGTGCGGATGCTCCTCGACGAGCCCGACGGCATCGACATCTACGCGACCGCCGAGCGGTTGCACGTGAGCGAGGCGACCCTCGAGTCCGATCTCGCCCGTGTCCGCAGCCTCCTCGACGGCACGGACCTCGTGCTCGAGCGCGATCGCGAGATCGTGCGACTGCAGGGCACCGAGGAGGAGCAGCGCCGGCTGATCTCGCGCCTCGCCCACGACGAGATGGATGCCGCGTCGTTCCATCCCGAGACGTTCCGCCGTGCGCTCGCCGGCACGGGCATGTCGGCCGAGGCGGTCGGCCCGTTCAAGTCGGCGCTCGTGCGCGAACTCGGAACGCTCGGCTACTTCGTCAACGAGCTCGCGATCTCGGACGTGCTCCTGCACATCGCGATCGCGACGGACCGCGTCGCCGCGGGCTACGCGATCGCGGGCGTGCCGACCGGAGCGCACGACGAGATCCCCCGGGTGGGGGAGACGATCTCACGCCTGGCGACCGAGCACTTCGGCGTCGAGCTGGGGGAGGGCGACAGCCGGCACCTCGCCTCGCTCGTGCTCACCCGGGTCGTCGCTCCCGGCGAGGAGGCGACGCGGGAGGTCGCCCGCAGCGGTGTGGAGGCCGGGGTCGAAGACGCGGTGCGCGCCGAGCTCGCCCGGGCTGCGGCCGAGTACGACGTCGACCTCGTCGAGGACTCGTTCGTGCTCCGCCTCTCGCTGCACGTGCAGAACCTGCTCCGGCGTGCGCAGGGCCAGGCCTTCGCCCGCAATCCGCTCACACGTTCGCTGAAGACCTCCTATCCCATGATCTTCGAGGTCGCGGTGTCGATCGCCTCGGGGCTGCACGACCGCCTCGGCACCCCGATCCACGACGACGAGATCGCCTACATCGCCATGCACGTCGGCGGACGGCTCGAACGCAGCCGCAAGGCCGCGACGATCCTCACCGCCACCATCGTCTGCCCGGGGTACTACGAGCTGCACGAGCTGCTGCGATCGAGCGTCGACCGGTCGCTCGGCTCGGCGATCGAGGTCACGAGCGTGGTGACCAGCGTCGACCCGGACTGGTCGTCGTTCGACACCGACCTCGTGCTCAGCACGATCGAGCCCGCCCTCACCGGCGACCGCTTCGTGCGCATCCATCCGTTCTTCACCGACTCCGACGTCGAGCGCGTGCAGCAGGCCGCCGGTCGCATCCGCCGCGGTCGCCGGCTCACGCACCTGCGCGAGGAGCTCGCCCAGTACTTCGATGCCGATGCCTTCGTGCACCCGCTCCCCGACGAGGGCGAGGAGGCGATCATCCGACGCCTCGGGGGACTGCTCGTGGACACCGGCGTCATCGGGGAGGACTACGTCGAGAACACCATCGTGCGCGAGCGGATGTCGTCGACCGCGTTCACCGATGCACTCGCCGTACCGCATGCGCTGCAGATGACCGCGACGCGCACGGCCATCGCGATCGGGGTGGCCGACGGATCGGCCGCCTGGGCGGACGGGCGTGTGCAGGTGGTCGCGCTCGCCGCGTTCAGCGAGGGCGATCGCGCGGCGTTCCAGACCGTGTTCGAGCAGCTCGTCGAGGTCTTCAGCGAGCGCGAGAGCGTGCAGCGGATCGTGCGCCGGGGAACGACCTTCGAGGCCTTCCTCGACGAGCTCGTCGCCGTCATCGACGGCTGAGCGTTCTCGCCGTCATCACCGCAGACAGCGGAGCGGGGTCAGCTCGCCGGCGCGAGGACGGCCGCCAGCTCGTCGAGCAGCTCATCGGCACCCGGGCCCGCCGCGGTCTGCAGCTCGACGGCATCGCCCGTGCCGAGCGCGAGGTCCATCACCGCCAGCACGCTGCGCAGATCGACGGTCGTCCCGTCCGAGGTGCGCAGGGTGACCGGTGCCCCGTGCGCCTGCACGAGACGGACGATCTCGGCGACGGGTCGGGCATGCACTCCGTTGTGCGCGCTGACGATGACGTGGCGGGTCGGCATGATCCGATCGTATCCGGGTATGCCGACGGCGCGCGGCCCCGAGGGGCCACGCGCCGTCGTGAGGGATCAGGAGCGCTCGTCGAGGAGTTCCCGCACGCCGGTCTCGATCTCGGCGACCGCTGCGCGGGCTTCGTCGGCCGAGGCGCCCGCGGCGTCGATGTACACCTTGAGCTTGGGCTCGGTACCGCTCGGGCGCACGATCACCCGTGAGCCGTCGTCGAGCCGGTAGCGCAGCACATCGCCCGAGGGCTGACCCGCTGCCGCGTGCAGAAGATCCTCGGCCGAGGCGACCGGGCGGCCGGCGATCTGGACCGGGGGCAGCGTGCGCAGGGCCAGCATGACGCGCCCGATGATCGAGAGATCGTCGACGCGGATCGAAACCTGACCGCTCGAGAAATGCCCGTAGGTGTCGCCGAGCTCCGCGAGCAGATCCGCGATCGATGCGCCGCGGTCGCGGGCCTCGGCGGCGAGGCCGAGGATCGCGACGGCCGCGGAGATGCCGTCCTTGTCGCGCACCGTCTCGGGGTTCACGAGATAGCCGAGGGCCTCCTCGAAACCGAAGACGATGCCGGGCGCACGGGAGATCCATTTGAACCCCGTGAGCGTCTCGTGGAAGTCGAGGCCGTGGTGCGCGGCGATCGCGCCGAGGCCCGGCGACGACACCAGTGAGCACGCGAGCGCTGCGCCGGGCGTACCGGCGGCGGCGCGGGCGGCGCGGGCGCCCAGGAGCAGGCCGACCTCGTTGCCGGTCAGGCGACGCCAGCCCTCGGGGGTCGAGTCGTCGGGGATGGCGACGGCGAGGCGGTCGGCATCCGGGTCGTTGGCGAGGATGAAGTCCGCGTTCGTGCGACGGGCACGCGCGAACGCGAGGTCCATCGCTCCCGGCTCCTCCGGATTCGGGAAGGAGACCGTGCGGAAGGTCGCGTCCGGCGCGAGCTGTTCGCCGACGACGGCGGGCCGCGGGTACCCCGCGTCGGTCACGATGCGCGCGAAGGTCTCCCACCCGACGCCGTGCATCGCCGTGTACACCCAGCGCATGCTCGATGCGCTCGCGGGAGCGGGGGCGACCGCGGCGGTGGCGGCCACGTACGCATCGACGACGTCTTCGCCCGCGACCTCGTAGGAGGTCGAGCGGGGGAGAGCGGCGATGCTGCCGGCATCCGCGATGCGCTGGATGGATGCCGCGATCTCGGCGTCCGCCGGGGCGACGATCTGCGAGCCCTCGTCGGCACCGCCGAGGTAGACCTTGTAGCCGTTGTCGTTCGGCGGGTTGTGGCTCGCGGTCACCATGACCCCGGCATCCGCGCCGAGGTGGCGCACCGCGAACGCGAGCACCGGTGTGGGCAGCAGACGCGGGAGCAGCACGGCACGCAGCCCCGCGCCGGCGAAGATCTCGGCGGAGTCCGTGGCGAACACCCGCGAGTTGCGGCGTCCGTCGTAGCCGATCACCACGGTCGGCGTCGCGCCTCCCGAGCGCTCGCGCAGATACGCGGCGAAGCCCGCGGCGGCCTGCGTCACGAGCACCCGGTTCATGCGGTTGCTCCCGGCACCGAGCTCGCCGCGCAGACCCGCCGTCCCGAAGGCCAGGCGGGCGCCGAAGCGGTCGTCGAGGTCGGCGAGCGCTGCCTCCTCGCCGCTCGCCGCGCGCGTGATGATCCCGGCGAGCTGATCGCGGGTCTCGTGGTCGGGGTCCTGGCGCATCCAGGCGCGTGCCTGGGCGAGCCGCTCCTCGCTCACAGCGCCTCGACCACTCGGGCGAGGAGGGCCGAGATCACCGGCTCCGCCTCGCGGCCGGCCTCGATCACCTCGGCGTGGCTGAGGGGCGTCTTCTGGATGCCGGCGGCGAGGTTCGTGATCAGCGAGAAGCCGAGCACCTCCATGCCCGCCTCGCGGGCGGCGATCGCCTCGAGAGCGGTCGACATGCCGACGATGTGCCCGCCGATGACCTTCGCCATCTGCACCTCGGCCGGCGTCTCGTAGTGCGGGCCGCGGAACTGCGTGTAGACGCCCTCGTCGAGGCTCGGGTCGACGCTGCGGGCGATGTCGCGCAGGCGCTTCGCGTACAGATCGGTGAGGTCGATGAAGGTGGCGCCTTCGAGCGGGGAGTCGGCGGTGAGGTTGATGTGGTCGCTGATGAGCACCGGCTGGCCGGGCGTCCAGGTCTCGCGGATGCCGCCGGCGCCGTTCGTGAGCACCATGATCTTGGCGCCGGTCGCCGCCGCCGTGCGCACGCTGTGCACGACACGACGGACGCCGTGGTCCTCGTAGTAGTGGGTGCGCGCGCCGATGACGAGGACGTTCTTGCCGTCGGGGGTGCGGATGCTGCGCAGGGTGCCGACGTGGCCCTCGAGCGCGGGCTTCGAGAAGCCGGTCACCTCGGTCGCGGGGATGGTCGCGACGGTCTCGCCGATGATGTCGGCCGCCTTGCCCCAACCGCTGCCGAGCGTGAGCGCGATGTCGTGCTTCTCGACGCCGGTCAGCCGGGCGATGTCGGCGGCGGCGGTGGCGGCGACCTCGAACGGGTTGGCGTTCGGGTCGTCCAGGGGGTTGCTGTGAGTCTCGGACATAGGCTCCACTCTAGGAAGGTGACGGCTCGGCTGCCAAGATTGCGGAAGAATGGCTTCCATGTCTTCCACCCCTTTCGAGCGCACTCAGCGCGTCGCCGTCCTCGGCGGCGGTCCCGGCGGTTACGAGGCGGCCCTGGCTGCCGCTCAGCTCGGAGCCGAGGTGACCCTGGTCGAGCGCGTCGGCGTGGGCGGTGCGGCAGTCCTCACCGACGTCGTGCCGTCGAAGAGCCTGATCGCGACGGCCGATGCCGCGGTCGCGATCTCCGAGGCGAGCGACCTCGGTGTGCAGTTCTACGCGAAGGGCGAGAGGGGCAAGCCGCTCAAGCCCGAGATCGCGATCAACCTCGCCGCCGTCAACAAGCGCCTGATGGCCCTCGCCGGACAGCAGTCGGAGGACATGCGGGCGACCCTCCTGGAGGCGGGTGTGCGCATCCTCTCCGGTCACGGGCGGCTGGAGGGTTCCGACGCGATCGTCGTCTCGACCGGTCAGGGCGGCACCGACTTCGACCGCGTGGAGGCCGACACCATCGTGGTGGCGGTCGGCGCGGCTCCCCGCGAGCTGGACTCCGCCAAGCCCGACGGCCGACGCATCCTCACGTGGACGCAGCTGTACGACATGAAGTCCCTCCCGGAGCACCTGATCGTGGTCGGCTCGGGTGTCACCGGTGCCGAGTTCGCCTCCGCGTACATGAACCTCGGTGCGAAGGTGACGCTCGTCTCCAGTCGCGACCAGGTGCTTCCCGGTGAGGACCAGGATGCCGCCCGCGTGCTCGAGAAGGTCTTCAAGCGCGGTGGCATGACAGTGCTCTCGAAGGCCCGCGCCGACAAGGTCGAGACCACGAAGGACGGCGTCACCGTCACGCTCTCCGACGGCCGCACGGTCGACGGCAGCCACTGCCTCATGGCGGTCGGATCCATCCCCAACACCGCCGACATCGGTCTGGCCGAGGCGGGCGTGGAGCTCACCGAGCAGGGGCACGTCCGTGTGAACCGCGTGGCGCGCACCTCGGTCCCGAACATCTACGCGGTGGGCGACTGCACGAACTTCTTCCCGCTGGCCTCCGTCGCGTCGATGCAGGGCCGTACGGCCGTGTTCCACGCTCTCGGCGACATCGTGATCCCGCTGGAGCAGATCAAGATCACCTCGAACATCTTCACCGCGCCCGAGATCGCGACCGTCGGGTACTCCGAGAAGGACGTCGAGGACGGCGTGGCCGACGGCATGGTCTACAAGCTCCCGCTGGCGGCGAACCCGCGCGCGAAGATGATGGGCATCAAGGACGGCTTCGTGAAGCTCATCGCCCGCAAGGGGTCGGGAACCGTCATCGGCGGCGTGATCGTCGCCCCGAAGGCCTCCGAGCTGATCTACCCGATCGCGATCGCCGTCGAGCGGCGCCTCACGGTCGATCAGGTCTCGCGCGTCTTCGCGGCGTACCCCTCGCTGTCCAGCAGCATCACGGACGCGAGCCGGGCGATGCACCTGTTCAACATCTCCTGAGCGGACGACGCGAAAGGCGCCCCACCTCGGTGGGGCGCCTTTCGCGTGTTCGGGGGATGGTCAGCTGATCGTGAGCAGCTGGTGCCCGGCGGAGACGGTGGCACCGGCATCCGCATTGATGTTGCCGACCACGCCGTCCTTGTGGGCCTGCAGAGGCTGTTCCATCTTCATGGCCTCGAGCACGACGACGAGGTCGCCCTTGACGACCTGCTGTCCCTCTTCGACGGCGATCTTGACGACGGTCGCCTGCATGGGCGACTTGACCGCATCGCCCGAGGCGCCCGCGTTGGCGGTCGTGGCGTGGCTGCGACGCGCCGGCGGCACGGCGGCGGGGCGCCCGGCGCTGCCGGCGGCGACGGCCACGCGGTCGGGCAGGCTGACCTCGAGGCGCTTGCCGGCGACCTCGACGACCACCGTGTGGCGACCGGCACCCGGTGCCGGGGCCTCGAGCTCGCCGTCCCATGCGGGGATGTCGTTGACGAACTCGGTCTCGATCCAGCGCGTGAAGATGCCGAAATCGCCGTTCTCGGCGGTGAAGGCGGGGTCGCGCACGACCTTGCGGTGGAAGGGGAGCACGGTGGGGAGACCTGCGACCTCGAACTCGTCGAGCGCGCGGCGCGAGCGCTCCAGCGCCTCCTCGCGGTCCTTGCCGGTGACGATGATCTTCGCCAGCAGCGAGTCGAAGGCGCCCGAGACCGCGTCGCCGGCGGTCACGCCGGAGTCGAGACGGATGCCGGGACCGCCGAAGGTCTTGAAGACGTGGACGGGGCCCGGCTGGGGGAGGAAGCCGCGACCCGGGTCCTCGCCGTTGATGCGGAACTCGAAGGAGTGACCCTGGGGCTCGGGGTCGGCGTAGTCGATCGTGCCGCCGGCGGCGATGCGGAACTGCTCGCGCACGAGGTCGATGCCGGTGACCTCCTCGGAGACCGGGTGCTCGACCTGGAGGCGCGTGTTGACCTCGAGGAACGAGACCGTGCCGTCGGCGCCGATGAGGAACTCGCAGGTTCCGGCGCCCACGTAGCCGACCTCCTTGAGGATGGCCTTTGACGCGGCGTAGAGCTGGGCATTCTGCTCGTCGGTCAGGAACGGCGCGGGCGCCTCCTCGACGAGCTTCTGGTGGCGACGCTGCAGCGAGCAGTCGCGGGTCGAGATGACGACGACATTGCCCTCGGCGTCCGCCAGGCACTGGGTCTCGACGTGGCGAGGCTTGTCGAGGTACTTCTCGACGAAGCACTCGCCGCGACCGAAGGCCGCGACGGCCTCGCGCGTGGCCGACTCGAACAGCTCGGCGACCTCGTCGAGCTCGCGGGCGACCTTGAGGCCGCGCCCGCCGCCGCCGTAGGCCGCCTTGATGGCGATCGGCAGGCCGAACTCCTTCGCGAAGGCGACCACTTCGTCGGCCGTCTCGACCGGACCGGGCGTGCCGGGGGCGAGCGGGGCGCCCACCTTCTCCGCCACGTGGCGCGCGGTGACCTTGTCTCCGAGGGCCTCGATGGCCTCGGGCGACGGGCCGATCCAGATGAGTCCGGCACCGATCACGGCGCGGGCGAACTCGGCGTTCTCGGCGAGGAAGCCGTATCCGGGGTGCACGGCGTCGGCACCGGCGCGCCGGGCGAAGGAGAGGATCTTCTCGATCTGGAGGTACGTCTCGGCGCTCGTCGCGCCTCCGAGTGCGTAGGCCTCGTCGGCGAGTCGCGTGTGCAGCGCGTCACGGTCCTGGTCGGCGTAGACGGCGACCGAGGCGATTCCGGAATCCCGGGCGGCGCGGATGATGCGGACGGCGATCTCGCCGCGGTTGGCGATGAGCACCTTGGCGATAGCAGGCATGGTTGCCAGCCTAGCGAGAAGCAGGGGGATCCATTTGACGACTCCCCACAAGAAAGAGCCGAGAACGTGGAGGGGAGTCTACGACGTGGTCGGGGTGTTCCAGAGGTCCGTCCAGACGACGCCGAGGTCGGCGGCGAGGCGCCGCACGGTCGAGAGGGACATCCCCACCACGGTCGATGGATCGCCGTCGACCCGGGTGATGAACGCCCCGCCCAGGCTGTCGACGGTGAAGGCGCCCGCGACCAGCAACGGCTCGCCCGAGGCGACGTAGGCCGCGATCTCCGCGTCGGAGATGTCGTCGGCGAAGGTGACGGACGCCGCGGCCGTCGCGGTGGCCTCGACCGGATCCGCGCCGGGCGAGACGCGGAAGACCGAATGTCCGGAGTGCAGCACGCCGGTGGCGCCGCGCATCTCGCGCCAGCGGCGCGTCGCCTCCTCCGCCGTGTAGGGCTTGCCGTAGACGCGTCCGTCGAGCTCGAACATCGAATCGCCGCCGATCACGATGCCGTCGAAGGAGGGGTCTTCGGACGAGAGGCGACGGGCGACATCGGCGGCCTTGGCCCGTCCCAGCAGCAGCACGAGCTCCGCGGGTGGCAGCTCCGCACCCCGTTCGGCCGCGGCGGCTGCGGCCACCGCGTCCTCGTCGACGTCGGGGCAGAGGGTGAGCGGCCCGATCCCCGCCTGCCGCAGCAGCATCAGACGGGCGGGAGAGGTGGAGGCGAGGCAGACGCGCATGTGGTCCACCGTATCCGTGGACCGCCGTATCCTCGAAGGATGACTTCCCCCGATGCGGACCTGCTCGACCTCGACATCACGGGGATCGCGCACGGCGGCACCTTCGTCGCCCGCCACGAAGGACGCGTCGTCTTCGTCTCCGACGCCATCCCGGGCGAGCGCGTCCGTGCCCGGCTGATCGCCCCGGGCGAGGGAGCGGATGCCTCGACCCGCAGCTTCTGGCGCGCCGAGACCGTCGAGGTGCTCGACGCGTCCGAGCACCGTCGTCCGCACCTCTGGGCAGAGGCCGACGTGACCCGCGATCCCGCCGATCGTCCGGGCGGAGCCGATCTGGGGCACATCGATCTCGACCACCAGCGCGTCCTCAAGCGGCAGGTGCTGACCGAGGCGCTCGACCGCTTCGCCGGCGCGGGTCTCGAGGCCCCCGAGATCGAGGCCGTCGAATCGGGCGACGGGAGCGGCTGGCGCACGCGTGTCACGCTGCACGTCGACGACGCGGGGCAGGTCGGTCCGTACGCGGCCCGCAGCCACCGCGTGATCCCCGTGACCTCCCACCCGCTCGCGCGGCCGGCGATCGCCGAGGCCGCACTCTCCCTGCACGGAGAGGCCCCGGGGCGCATCGAACTCGTCGAACCGGCCGACGGCACGGTGCGGGTCATCCGCCGCGACGCCACCGAGCGTCCGGCGAAGGTCGCCCGCGGGTTCCGACGCCGCCCGGCTCCCGAGGTGATCCACGAGGTCGTGAACGACCGGCGGTTCGCGGTCGACTCCACCGGGTTCTGGCAGGTGCATCCGCGTGCGGCATCCGTTCTGGATGCGGCGGTCTACGGCCTTCTCGACGGGCACGTCGACGAGCGGGCGACGCACTTCGACCTCTACGGCGGGGTCGGCCTGTTCGCCGCGACGCTCGCCGATCTCGGCGGCACCGACATCGTGACCGTCGAATCGAGCGCCCGGGCGACCCAGCATGCCGCCGAGAACCTCGCCCCGCTCGCGGTGAACGCCGTGACGGCGCGGGTCGACCGGTTCCTCGCCACGCGCACCGGAGGCGGACGCAGCGGAGCCGTCATCCTCGACCCGCCGCGCGCGGGCGCCGGCCGCCAGGTCGTCGAGGCGGTGCACGCCCTCGCTCCGGAGGCGATCGCCTACGTCGCCTGCGATCCGGTCGCCCTGGCACGCGACCTCGGCACGTTCCGGGGGCTCGGCTGGAATGTCGATCGGCTGCGCGGGTTCGATCTGTTCCCGCACTCGCATCACTTCGAGGTCGTCGCGCTGCTCACCCGCTGACTAGGCTGTGGGGATGAGCACGGTCGCCCTCATCGATGATCACGAGTCCGTCCGCCTGGGACTCGAAGCGGCGTGCGCGCGCGACGGGCAGACCATCGTCTTCTCGGGCAGCACGGTCGTGTCGTACCTCGACTGGCGCGCCGCATCCGGCGCGGCACCCGCCGAGGTCGTCGTGCTCGATCTCACCCTCGGCGACGGGACGACGGTCACCGAGAACGTGACCTCGCTGGTCACCGACGGCGCGAGCGTCGTCATCCACAGCGTCGCCGATCGTCCGGCCGCGGTCCGAGAGGCGCTCGCCGCCGGAGCCGCGGGCGTGGTGAGCAAGTCATCCGCGCTCGACGACGTGCTCGACGCGATCCGCACCGTCGCCCACGGCGAGGCGCTCAACAACGTGGAGTGGGCGAGCGCGGTCGACGGCGACCGCGATTTCGCCGATGCGCAGCTCTCGACTCGCGAGCGCGAGGTGCTCCGCCTGTACGCCGCCGGGCTGCCGCTCAAGGCGGTCGCCGAGCGTCTCGGTGTCGCGTACTCGACGGCCAAGGAGAACATCACCCGCATCCGCGTGAAGTACGTCGAGGTCGGGCGCCCGGCGCCGACGAAGGTCGACCTGCTCCGCCGTGCGATGGAAGACGGCATCGTCGAACCAGACGGGGCGTCGAGTGGCCGCTGAGTCCCTCAGCATCCGCGAGGCGTGGAACCAGATCCCGTCTCCCGGAGCGGCCGAGACCGAATTCGAACGGTTCACCGGCAAGCGCATGGAGCGCATCCTCGCCACGGTCGTCGCGATCGGGTCGACGGCACTCGGCGTGCAGGCGCTGTTCTTCGCGATCCCCTCCCTCGCGGATGCGAACGTCGGCCACGCCGTCATCGTCTTCCTCGTCTACGTGCCGTTCGCGGTGATGCTGCTGTGCTGCCTGATCGGCCGGGGAGTCCGCATCGCCTCCGGCATCTTCGCGGTGACCTACGTGCTCGTGCTCGCCGCTTGGCCCAACGTCGTGACGAACGGTGACGGTCTCGCGGCCACGCAGCCGTGGATCTTCTACTTCGTCAACGTCGGCGTCGTGGCAGCGATGCTCGCCTTCCCGGTGCGCGTGCAGTACGCCTGGGCGGTCGCCGTGCCCTTCGTCTACGGCTACGTGCAGCTGGTGCAGGGGGAGTTCTCGCGGCCGTTCTGGGTCGCCACGGCCTTCGATGTCTCGTTCACGCTGATCCTCGGCCTCGTCATCATCTCGCTGGGGTGGATGTTCCGTTCGGTCGCCGCGGGCGTCGACGACGCGCGCGGCCACGCGGTCGCCTCGTACGCGGCCGCGGCGGCGGCGGCCGCCGCGGAGGAGGAGCGCATCGCGATGTCGGCGCTCATGCACGACAGCGTGCTCGCAGCGCTGATCGCCGCCGAGCGCGCCGAGAGCGAGAGGGCGAAGGAACTCGCCGTCGCGATGGCGCGCGAGGCGCTCACCCGCCTCGCCAACACCGAGGCGGCGGTCGCCCAGGAGGGCACCGACGAGCCGGTCGCCGTCGGCCAGATCGTGTCGGAGCTGCGTCGGGCACTGTCGGAGATGGGCGTGGACGCGATCGTCGAGGAGACCGGTACTCCCGGGGCGATTCCCGGCCGCGTGGCGCGTGCGCTCGTGCTCGCCGCGCGTCAGGCGATCGGCAATGCGGTCACGCACGCGGGCGGGCGAGGCCTCCACATCCTCGCCGACTCGCAGGGTGACGACGGCATCCGTGTGATCGTGAGCGATACCGGCGCAGGCTTCGATCTCGCCGCCATCGGGGAGGACCGCCTGGGTATCCGCGCATCCGTCCTCGCCCGTATGGCCGGAGTGGCGGGAACCGCGCAGATCGACTCGGATACCGGAGGCACGACGGTGACCCTGGGATGGAGCGCACCGTGAACCGTACGGTCCGCAGCACCGCGACCTCGCTCGCTGTCGGCTTCGCGTTGTATTTCGCTGCACGTGGTGTGGCCTGGACGGCTGACCCATCGGCGCCCGTGTTCATGGTGCTCGCGATCGCCCTCTACCTCGTCGTCGTGAACCTTGCGATCCTCGGGTCGCCCGACACCGTGAGGCTGCCGTTGTGGGCGGCCGTGCTCGCCGTCGTCGTGAGCGTGATCATCCCGATCGCGGTGACGTTCGCGTTGCCCGAACCTTCCCGCACGGCACCCTTCGCCACCTGGTACATCGGCGGCGTCGGCCTGCTCAGCGTCATTCTCGTGGTGCGTCGTCGATTTCTGACGGGTTGGCTGATCCTCTTGCTGCTCGTCGCCACGTCATCGATGTTCTTGGGATTCTTCACCTCGCTCCGGCTCGGCCTGGTCGGATCGATCATGTGGGTGGTCGTCGCGAACCTCCTGGTGTGGTTCTGGGACCGGGCGGTGCGCGACACCGAGCGCCTCGCCGAGATCCAGCAGGCCGTGTCGGCCTGGCACGCCACCCAGCTCGTGCGTCAGCGCGAGCGTCGCGTGCGCACCCAGTTCGCGCTCGCGGTCGCCGGCCCCGTGCTCAGCCGCGCGGTGGCGACGCGTGGCTCTCTGACCGAGGAGGAGCGTCTTGATGCCCGGCTCGCCGAGGGGCGCCTGCGTGATGAGCTGCGCGGAGCCGACCTGCTCAACGATGCGGTCCGCGATGCGATCGAAGCGGCGCGTCGGCGCGGTGCGGTCGTCACGGTGTTCGACGAGGGCGGTCTCGAGGGGGTCGACGAGGCGCGTCGCATCGAGATCCGGGACGAGCTCGCCGGCGTCCTGGCGGAGGCCCACGCGGGACGCCTCATCATCCGTTCCGCCAAGGACGATCGCACCGCGGTGACGGTGGTCGGGCGCGTGGGGTCGGGATCGTCGCGCGACGACGACTCCGTCGACGTGTGGCACGAGATCCCGCGCAGCGCCGCCCGCGGCTGAACCACCGGCGACGGCGCGTCTCTTCGGCTCCGGCTGGGGGAGGGTGCCGGAGTCGAAGAAGAGGTGAGAATGGGCGAGGGGCGGCGATATCGCCAGCCCCTCGCCATGCGGCTCAGTTACCCGAAAACCAGCCGCGGATGATCGATCACCGTCTGTCTACCCTGGGACAGAGAGACCGATCGAACGCGAAGCGTCTCCATTAGTTTCGCGGCTCGCAACCCCCGTGTCTGTAGGTATTTTGGGGGACATAGGTGCGCGGATGCGGGAGGATGGCCGGATGAGCACGCGGCGCGGAACGAACCTGCCCCGAATGGGCGACTTCAATCAGGCGGTCGTGATCGAGGCGATCCGCCGCGCGGGTGAGGCGCTGAGCCGTACGGAGCTCGCTGCGGCCACCGGACTCTCCGCGCAGACGCTCACGAACATCACCCGCCGCCTCCTCGACGAGGGACTGATCGCCGAGGCCGGGCGTGCCATCAACGGCCCGGGAAAGCCCCGCGTCCTGCTCCGTCTGGTCGCGGAGAGCCGGTACTCGGTGGGTGTCCATCTCGATCCCGCCGTGGTGACGGTGGTGGTCCTCGACCTCGCCGGCGCGGTGGTCGCGCGGCGCCTGATCCCGGTGGGATCACCCGAACCCGGGCGAATCATCGACGAGATGGCTCGCGCGATCGATGCCCTCATCGCCGAGGTCGGTGTCGATCGCTCGCGGATCTTCGGTATCGGACTCGCCGCTCCCGGACCCCTCGACGAGGCGAACGGGACCGTGGTCGACCCTCCCATGCTGCGCGGATGGCGCCGGGTGCCCCTGCGTGAGCTGCTGTCGGCGGCGACCGGGTTCGCGGTGGCGTTGGAGAAGGACACCGCTGCGGCGGCCGTGGGTGAGCTCTGGACGCGCCGAGGTCCCGTGGACGACTCGTTCGTCTTCCTCTACCTCGGCACGGGGCTCGGTGCGGCGCTCGCGCGCGACGGCGATGTCACGCGCGGGCGCACGGGCAACCTCGGCGAGATCGGGCACATCGTGGTCGATCCTGAGGGGCCGCCGTGCGCCTGCGGATCCCGGGGATGCGTCGCCGTCACGTGCACGCCGCAGTCGATCGTGGCGGAAGCGGTGCGTGCGGGGGTGTTGTCTGCGGAGGGCGACGATGACGAGCCCGGTGCGCTCGAGGCGCGGTTCGCGCACGTGTGCGCGCAGGCGGAACAGGGGGAGGCGGCGGCCTCCGGCATCCTCGGCCGTGCCGCACGGTGCACCGCCGCCCTCCTGGTGGTGCTCACCGACGTCCTCGACGTGGAGCGCATCGTGCTCGGGGGACCCTTCTGGGGGTACGTCTCGGAGGTCTACCTCGCCGAGATCTCGGAGCACGTGCAGCGACTGAGCGCGACGCGAGCGCTGCGGGAGATCCCGATCGACGGCACGGTCGTGGGGGCCGACGTGGGAGCCGTGGGGGCGGCCTGCGTGGTGCTCGATCGGGCGCTCACCCCGCGAAGCTCGACGCTGATGCTGTCGGAACGCTCGGACGTGCCTGTCGCTCCTTAAATCCAATCGATGTAGTATTCGGGTGTTCCTCCGTCATCGTCGATCGGAAACCCGTCATGCACGACAACTCCTCACTGGTCGAAGCACGCATCCGCCGGTTCGTGCGGGAGCGCCTCGAGCCCGCGCTGTACGCACACTCGCACGAGCTCACTCTCGAGGCCTGGCAGGTCCCGGGTGAACCCGTGCCGTTCGCCGAGGCCGTCGGGCAGACGTACGCACCCTTCGCCGTCGGCTCGCCGTGGGGGCGTGCCTGGAGCACGATGTGGCTGCGGGTGACCGGGACGATCCCGACGACCGATGCCGGGCAGCGGGCCGAACTCGTCTTCGACCTCGGCTTCCACGGCGCGCAGCCGGGGTTCCAGGCCGAGGGCACGGTGTACCGGCCGGACGGATCCATCGTCAAGGCGGTCGAGCCGCGCAACGCCTACGTGCCGCTCGACGGTGATCCGGGCGATGCGATCGAGCTCTACCTCGAGGCGGCGGCGAACCCGGATGTGGGCGACGGGTTCCGCACCTTCGGCCCCACGCCGCTCGGGGAATGGGACTCCGCCGGCGACGAACCGCTGTACGAGCTGCGTCGCGCCGACGTGGCCGTGCTCGACCTCACGGTCTGGGAACTTCTGCAGGACATCGCAGTGCTCGACGGTCTGCGCGCCGAGCTCCCCGAGAGCTCCTCCCGCCGTGCCGAGATCCTGCGCGCCCTCGAGCACGCGGTCGACGCGACGGATCCGGACGACGTCGCCGGCACCGTCGCCGATGCGCGCGCCGCACTCTCGGAGGTGCTCGGCCGCCCGGCATCCGCGTCCGCGCACTCCGCCCACGCGGTCGGGCACGCCCACATCGACTCCGCGTGGCTGTGGCCGGTGCGCGAGACGCAGCGCAAGGTGGCGCGCACGTTCTCGAACGTCCTCTCGCTGATCGGAGAGGACTCCGAGTTCTCGTTCGCGGCGTCGTCGGCGCAGCAGTACGACTGGATGAAGCGGTTCCAGCCCGAGCTCTTCGAGCGGTTGCGCACCGCCGTCGCGGCCGGTCGATTCCACCCCGCGGGCGGCATGTGGGTGGAGTCCGACACGAACATGCCGGGAGGCGAGGCCCTCGCGCGCCAGTTCGTGCGGGGAAAGCGTTTCTTCCTCGAGGAGTTCGGGGTCGAGCCCCTCGACGTCTGGCTGCCCGATTCGTTCGGATACTCGGCCGCGCTCCCGCAGATCGCGCGGGCCGCCGGGTCGCGGTGGATGCTGACGCAGAAGATGTCGTGGAACGAGACGAACACGATGCCCCATCACACCTTCACGTGGGAAGGCCTGGACGGCACCCGCATCTTCACGCACTTCCCGCCGGTCGACACGTACAACTCGCAGCTCTCCGGTGCGGATCTCGCCCGCGCCGAGCGCCAGTTCGCCGAGAAGGGCGCGGCGACCGCCTCGCTCGTGCCCTTCGGATACGGCGACGGCGGAGGCGGGCCGACCCGCGAGATGCTCGCCGCCGCCGCACGACTGCGATCGCTGGAGGGATCACCGACCGTGACCCTCTCCGATCCGCGGCGCTTCTTCGAGACGGCCGAGGCCGAGTACTCCAATCCGCCGGTGTGGTCGGGGGAGATGTACCTCGAGTTCCACCGCGGCACCTATACCTCGCAGGCGCGCACCAAACGCGGTAACCGGCGCAGCGAGCACGCCCTGCGCGAGGCCGAGCTGTGGGCGACGAGCGCAGCGCTGGCGGGTGCCGAGTATCCGTACGACGCGTTGGGGGAGGCGTGGGAGACCGTGCTCCTGCAGCAGTTCCACGACATCCTTCCCGGCAGTTCGATCGGTTGGGTGCACCGCGAGGCCGAGCGCCGCTACGCGGAGGTACTCGAGACGCTCGACGGCATCGTCGACACCGCGCTCGACGTCGTCGCAGGCCGCGGGGAGGCGGAACTGGTCGCCAACGCGAGCCCCTACCCGTCGGGTGGTGTGCCCGGCCTGGCGATCGGCGTCGCGGAGTCCGCGAATGCG
The DNA here is from genome assembly GCF_023101185.1 of Microbacterium galbinum. GTDB lineage: Bacteria > Actinomycetota > Actinomycetes > Actinomycetales > Microbacteriaceae > Microbacterium > Microbacterium galbinum. The sequence goes on along the minus strand of NZ_CP078077.1, from coordinate 177,851 downwards.
GCGGCCCATGCCGGAAGGCATGGCGAGGAGATCGTGCTCGAGAACGAGCATCTGCGGGTCGTGGTGGATGCCGATGGGCTCATCTCCTCGCTGAGCGTGCGTGCGACCGGGCGCGAGACGATCCCGACGGGGGAGCGCGGGAACCTGCTGACGCTGCACCGCGACACCCCCACGGCGTGGGATGCCTGGGACATCGACGAGCACTACCGCCGGCACGCCGTCGAGCTGAGGGATGCCGTGGCGATCGAGGTCGTCGCGCACCCGACCGCTGCCGTCGTGCGGATCGACCGGGAGTTCGGTGCGTCCCGCATCACTCAGGTCCTCACGCTCGCGGCGGGGTCCCCGAGCCTCGACATCGAGACGATCGTCGATTGGCACGAGCGCCAGAAGTTGCTCAAGCTCGGCTTCCCGCTCGACGTGCACAGCGATCGTGCGGCATCCGAGATCCAGTTCGGTCACGTGCACCGGCCCACCCACACCAACACGTCGTGGGACGTCGCCCGTTTCGAGACGGTCGCCCACCGCTGGGTGCACGTCGGAGAACCGGGCTTCGGGGTCGCGATCGCGAACGACTCGACCTACGGCCACGACATCACGCGGTCGTCGCGCGACGGCGGTGGCACGGCGTCGACGGTTCGGCTCTCCCTGCTGCGCGCGCCGCTGTTCCCCGATCCGGAGGCCGATCAGGGACGACACGCCTTCCGCGTCGGCATCCGTCCGGATGCGGGGATCGCGGATGCCGTGCGCGAGGGGTACCGCCTGAATCTGCCCGCACGCGCGGTGCGCGGCTCTGGCCCCGTCGCGCCGCTATTCGCGGTGTCGTCGGACGCGATCGTGATCGAGGCGGTCAAGCTCGCGGAGGACCGGAGCGGTGATGTGATCGTCCGGCTGTACGAAGCGCACGGCGGACGGGCGGTGGGGGAAGTCACGCCGTCGTTCGACTTCGGGTCGGTCGTGGAGACCGACCTCCTCGAGCGGGAGACACCGCGGGCGGCGGTCACCGGCGTCGCGACGGGCGTCGAGCTGTCGCTGCGGCCGTTCCAGCTGGTCACGCTGCGCTTCGCGCGCTGATCCACGGTTCCGGGAGAGCCCGGCGGCGCTCAACGGGCGAAGCGTCCCCAGGGGATCTCCCTGCGCAGCGGCTTGCGCAGGGAGCGCTGGGTGCGCGTCCACGCCGAGACGACCGGCTCGTCGGCGACGGCATCCGATTCCTCGGCCGCGTAGGCATCGCTGACCACCGCGATGAGCGCGGCCAGTTCTTCCTCGGTCGCCGTGCCGCGGGTGATCTCGAGCGCCGGGCGCTCGCCCCTCTCGTCGATCACAGCGGGATGTTCCCGTGCTTCTTCGGCGGCAGCTCAGCGCGCTTGCCGCGCAGGGCACGGAGTGCCTTGGCGATCGAGACGCGCGTGTTCGCGGGTTCGATGATGCCGTCGAGTTCGCCGCGCTCGGCGGCGAGGAACGGCGAGGCGACGTTGTAGGTGTACTCGTTCGCGAGGCGGGTGCGCACGGCGGCGACATCTTCGCCGGCTTCCTCGGCCTTCTTGATCTCACCCCGGTAGAGGATGTTCACGGCGCCCTGGCCGCCCATGACAGCGATCTCGGCGGTCGGCCACGCGAGGTTGACGTCGGCGCCGAGCTGCTTCGAGCCCATCACGATGTAGGCGCCGCCGTAGGCCTTGCGCAGGATGACGGTCACCAGCGGCACGGTGGCCTCGGCGTACGCGTAGAGCAGCTTGGCTCCGCGTCGGATCACGCCGGTCCACTCCTGGTCGGTTCCGGGCAGGTAGCCCGGAACGTCGACGAGCGTCACGATCGGGATCGAGAACGCATCGCAGAAGCGGACGAAGCGGCTCGCCTTCTCGCCGGCCTCGATGTTCAGCGTTCCCGCCATCTGCGAGGGCTGGTTGGCGATGATGCCGACCGAGCGGCCCTCGATGCGGCCGAAGCCGATGACGATGTTCGGCGCGAAGAGCGGCTGAACCTCGAGGAAGTCGCCCTCGTCGACGACGTGCTCGATCACCGTGTGGATGTCGTACGGCTGGTTGGCCGAGTCCGGGATGATCGTGTTCAGCGTGCGGTCGGCATCCGTCGTCTCGAACTCGAAGACACCCTCGTACGAGGGGAGTTCTGCCATGTTGTTGTCCGGCAGGAAGCTGAGCAGAGTGCGCGCGTAGTCGAGCGCGTCGTCCTCGTCCTCCGCGAGGTAGTGGGCGACACCGGAGCGGGTGTTGTGCGTGTACGCACCGCCCAGCTCCTCCATGCCGACGTCTTCGCCGGTGACCGTCTTGATGACGTCGGGGCCGGTGACGAACATCTGGCTCGTCTTGTCGACCATGATCACGAAGTCGGTGAGGGCGGGGGAGTACACCGCGCCGCCGGCCGCCGGGCCCATGATGATCGAGATCTGCGGGATGACACCGGAGGCGCGGGTGTTCAGACGGAAGATCTCGCCGTACTTGCCGAGCGCGACGACACCCTCCTGGATGCGCGCCCCTCCCGAGTCGAGGATGCCGATGCAGGGCATGCCGCCCGCGAGGGCGAACTCCATGACCTTGATGATCTTCTCGCCGGCGACCTCGCCGAGCGAGCCGCCGAACGTCGAGAAGTCCTGCGAGTAGACCGCGACCGTGCGCCCGTTGATCGTGCCGACACCGGTGACGACCGAGTCGCCGTAGGGCCGGGAGCGATCCATGCCGAACGCGGTCGTGCGGTGGCGCACGTACTCGTCGAACTCGACGAAGCTCCCGGGATCGACGAGCAGCTCGATGCGCTCGCGAGCGGTCATCTTGCCCTTGGCGTGCTGCTTCTCCTTCGCCTTCGCTTCTGCGTCGACGACGGCTTCGGTGTAGCGAGCGCGCAGATCCGCGATCTTGCCGGCGGTGGTAAAGAGGTCGGGCTTGTCCGTCACGGATTCCACACTATCGTCGCCGCGGCTCGGCCTGTTGGATGCTCGCCACAACGGGTGGCGTGATCCTTTGGTGAGGTGCTCTCTGTCCGATCAGCGCAGCGGACCGTCGGCGCCCGGATTCTCGGGGAGTTCGTGGTCGCCGCGCGGGGCGGAATCGGACTCCAGCTCTCCGCTCGCGCCACGTCCGCGACGGGTGGTCAGTTCCCCGACCTTACGACTGGCCCAGCCCACCCCGCGCACCGCCGTGCCGGCCGCGCCCGCGACCGCGGAACCCGCGTAGCGCGCGCCGCGGAGCACGCGGAGTTCGACCTTCTCGGCGCCGGCAACGGGTTCGAGCTCGGGTGGGAGGTCGAGGGGAGCGGCCCCGAACGCGCGGTGCGAGGTCGTCAGCACGCGTCGGCCGAGGATGTGGTTGCCCGCGCCGCCGATCGCCGCGCCCACTCCGAACGGCAGCGCCTTGCCCAGGAAGGAGGCGCCGCCGCGCGCGGCGAACTGCTTCACGAACATGCTCTTGAGCTGATCGACGAGCGGTCCGACGGCGGCACGGGGGAGGGACTTCGTCACGAGCTCGCCCCAGTAGGCGTTGCGGGTGCCGCCGCGGCCGGCGACCTGACCGGCGAGCTGCCCGACCAGGTCGACGCCCTCCTTGCCGAGCATCAGGGTCATCACCAGCGCCCGGGCGCGATCGGGGTTGGCGACCGCGATGCCGTGCACCTCGGCGACCGACTGCGCGAACAGTGCGGTCGACTCGACGAAGCCGACCGTCTCGACGCCGGAGAGCGCGAGCGTCACGCCGGTGCCGATCCCCGGTACGACGGCTGTGGCCCCGACCGCTGCCCCACCGGTGGTGACGGCGGCGAGGTAGCGACGTTCGAGGATCCGTACGATCTCGGCGGGTGACGCATGGGGATTGCGCAGACGGATGCTGCGGATGTGCGCGAGCACGAGCGGGCGCTGGATGGAGAGCACGCGATCGAGGCCACGGACGACGAACGGATGCTCGGGCGATCCCGTCGGAGGGATGCCCTTGTCCCACGGGGCGTCGTCCGGGAGGGAGTGGATCTTGTGCACCTTCGGGGCCATGTCACGATCCTAGGAACCCCGCCCGCGAAAACGCCGGGAGCCGCACCCCTGAGGGTGCGGCTCCCGGCGTTTTTGCTGGAGGCTTTCGACAGCGACTCAGACGAAGAGGTTCGCCCGCTCGAGGTCTTCGGCGAAGTCGACCTCGACCGCGTACAGGTCGGAGACGTCCATCGGCTCGAGCAGCAGGCCGTCCTCGGCGATCGCGAGCTCGAGGCCGCGCTCGAAGTAGTCCTGGTCGTCGACGCGCTGCAGCTGGCGCATGAACGCCTTCTTCTGCGCCGAGGAGATGTAGTTGATACCCACGGCCTCGCCGAGGCCGCCGGTGACGGTCTTCGACAGCTCCTTGATGAAGCCCTCGGCCGTGACCGTGTACTTCACCTCTTCGTCGCTGACCTTGGAGGTGTTGACCGTGACGAACGACTGATCGCGCTCGATGAACGAGGCCGCTCGGCCGAGGATCATCGGGTCGAAGACGACGTCGCCGTTCATCCACAGCACGCCGCCGCGTCCGGTCGCGCCGAGGGCGCGCAGGAGGCTCTTCGAGGTGTTGGTCTCGTCGTAGCGCTCGTTGTGCACGTAGTTGGCGGAGGGGAAGGCCTCGATGATGGTCTCGGCGCGGTAGCCGACCACGGTGGTGATGCGCGCGTCGGTGCCGAACGCGGCGCGGATGTTGTCATGCTGCTGGCGCATGATCGTGCGGCCGTCGCCGAGTTCGGTGAGCGGCTTGGGCAGCGAACGGCCCAGGCGCGAGCCCATGCCGGCTGCGAGGATGACGGTCTGAAGAGTCACGAGTGCTCCTTTGGAAGGTGTGTTCATGGCCGGTTAACCAGCCGGACACTTCGTCGTGCCGCGTTCATGCTAGCGATGGACCCTGGGAAACACCGGGTCTCACGGCGCCCGTTGCCGTTTCGTGACCCAGTCCACACCGTATACCCAGGGTCGACGTCGGGGAAGGCGCCCGGGTGATTGTCAGGGTGAATGTTGCGACCGACCCCGGGGAAGTCGGCTCGCGTTGATACCGTAGAACCCGTGACTGCTTCCCCCGACGCCCGCCCCGAAAAGGCGGAAGACCCCACGACCGAATCGAAGGCGACCCCGGAGAAGCGGACGGCGACGTCGAAGCGGGCATCCGCGTCCTCCCCGACGGCGAAGAAGGCTTCCGCGGCCCGCACGAACGCCGCGAAGAAGACTCCCGCAGCCCGCACGCCCGCGAAGCGCCCGAGCACGGCGAAGGCTGCGGCGGAGAAGGCCGCTGCGGGCACCGACGTCGTCATCGAGCCCGTCTCGGCGGCGGGCCCGATCGAGAAGAAGGTTCCCGCGCGGCCGGCTGCCGGAGCGCGTGCCACGACGACGCGTACACCCGCGAAGTCCGCTGCGGCGAAAACGGCCGCAGCCAAGTCGGCGGCGGCGAAGAAGACGACCGCCGCGAGCACGACCGCTGCGGCGAAGACCACGGCAGCGAAGACCACGGCAGCGAAGACAGCGGCCGCGAGATCGGCTGCGGCGAAGTCGACGGCGGCGAAGACTACGGCGGCGAAGTCGACGACGGCGAAGACCGCTGCGGCGAAGACCGCGGCGACGAAGGCTCAGGCGGCGAAGTCGACGGCACGCACCGCCGCATCACGCGCCGCTTCCACTCGCACGACCGCGGCGAAGACTGCCGCCGCGAAGACCGCTGCGGCGAAAGCGGCCGCGGCTCAGGCCGCGGAGGTCGCCGAGCCGAAGCCGCAGGCTCCCGTCACGATCGAGTCGACCCGGATCGACCCGCCTGAGGCGGTGGTCGAGGTCGAGGAGACGGCCGGTGCCGGAGCGACTGTCGGCGTCGACGAGGTGCTCGTCGAGGCGGAGACCGCGGAGGCGGATGTCGTCGAGCCCGAGGTCGTCAAGGCGGAGGTCGTCGAGCCCGTCATCGAGCCTGAGGTCGTCGAGCCCGAGGTCGTCGAGGCCGAGATCGTCGAGCCGGAGACCACCGAAGCCGGGCCCGAGGTCGAGGCCACGGACGTCCGGTCCGAGGCATCCGCCGTCGCCGCGGAATCGGCCGCCCCCGCTGCGTCGGACGTCGAGGCTCTGCACATCCGCGGGCTCGTCAAGCATTTCGGCGACAATCGCGCCGTGCACGGCATAGACCTGTCGGTGCCGGCGGGCTCCTTCTACGGCATCGTCGGACCCAACGGGGCCGGAAAGACGACGACGCTGTCGATCATCGCGGGGCTGCTGCGCGCCGACGCCGGGAGCGTCGTGATCTGCGGCATCGACCAGGCGACGAACTCCCAGGCGGCGAAGCGGGTGATGGGCGTCCTCCCCGATCGCCTGCGCACGTTCGACCGTCTGACCGGCCGTCAGCTCCTCTACTACTACGGGCTCCTGCGCGGCCTGGCCTCCGACGTGATCGAGAAGCGCGTCGCCGATCTCGCGCGCGCCTTCGATCTGGGGGATGCGCTCGGTCGCGTCGTCTCGGACTACTCGGCGGGTATGACCAAGAAGGTCATGCTCGCGGGGGCGATGATCCATTCGCCGCGCGTGCTCGTGCTCGACGAGCCGTTCGAATCGGTCGACCCCGTCTCCTCGGCGGTGATCCTCGACATCCTGCGGGCGTATGTCGCGCACGGCGGCACCGTCATCCTGTCGAGCCACGGGATGGATCTCGTGGAGCGGGTGTGCTCGCGCGTCGCGATCATCGTCGACGGCGAAGTGCTCGCCGAGGGGACGATCGACGAGGTGCGGGCGGGCCAGACGCTCGAAGCGCGCTTCGTCGAGCTCTCCGGCGGTATCGGAGAGGTGGAGGGGCTCGAGTGGCTGCACACGTTCTCCGACTGAGGCTCGCCCTTCTGCTCGGATCGCTGCGCGGCGAGCGCCGGACGCGGTCGATCCTGTCCTTCCTCGTCGTCGTGGCGATCACGGTCGTCGTCTGCACCTCGGTGCTCAGCCTCGCCGGCGCACCGCTCGGGGTCGCCCGCACGGTCACCGTCCTCGGCGGCGCCGCGATCCTCCTCGGCTTCCTCATCGGCCCGATCCTCGTGGGAGCCGTGGACCAGCTCGATCCTCGCCGCTTCGCCGTCTTCGGCGTCGACGAGCGTCAGATGCCATGGATCCTCGTCGTCGCGTCGCTGATCAGCGTCCCGAGCCTGGCTCTCCTGGCCGTGTACCTCAGCGTCGGCATCGTGGCGGTGCAGCTCGGCGTCGCGTGGCCGCTCGCGGTCGGGATGACGGTGGTGGGCATAGTCAGCACCATCCTGGTCGCGCGCATCGGCATGGCGGTCAATGCGCTGCTGCTGCCCGAACGGCGCTCGCGCGAGCTCACGGCACTGTTCGTGCTCGCGCTGCTCGTCGTCGCGTTCCCGGTCGCCGTGTTCCTCGCGTCGTTCCGGTGGGACGGGGAGGTGCCGGCATCCCTGATCTCGCTGACGGGCGTGATCTCCCTCACCCCGCTCGGAGCGGCGCCCGGCGCGCTCTTCCAGGCGCCCGAGAGTTCGACGGCGTGGCTCATCGGCCTCATCGCCGTCGTGACCCTCGCGGGGCTCTGGGTGGTGTGGGAATGGCTGGTCCGCCGCCTGCTCACGACGACCGAGCGGCCCGTGGCCGCGCGCGAACGCACCGGTCTCGGGTGGTTCGCCCTCCTGCCGTCGACGGCCTTCGGAGCCATCGCCTCGCGCAGCCTCGTGTACTGGCTGCGCGACCGCCGCTACATCGTCAACGTGATCGTCGTCCCGGTCGCGGGGGTCCTCACGGTGCTCCCGCTCCTGGTCGCCGGAGTACCGCTCGAGATCGCCGCCCTCGTGCCGGTCCCCGTGATGGCGCTCTTCTTCGGATGGCTGCCGCACAACGACGTCGCCTACGACTCGACGGCCCTGTGGACGCACGTCGCCAGCGGCGTGCGCGGGCTGCCCGATCGGCTCGGGCGCCTGGTCCCCGTTCTCCTGGTGTCGATTCCGGTCCTGGCGATCGCCGTTCCGCTCACGCTCCTCGTCATCGACGACTGGCATCTGCTGCTGCCGCTGATCGGTCTCGGATCCAGCCTGCTGCTCTCGGCCCTCGGCCTGTCGAGCATCGTGTCGGTCGTCGCGCCGTACGCGGTGTCACGCCCGGGCGACAGTCCGTTCCAGCAACCGCAGCGTCCGACGTCGCGCGGCGCCTACGGGCCGGCCGTCGCGTTCCTCGGGGCGATCCTCGTCAGCGGTCCGGTCATCTGGCTCTTCGCCTCGAACCTCCTCTCGGGGGAGGAGCAGGCGATGGCGACGTTCTGGGCCGGCCTCGGCACCGGCGTCGGTGTCTTCGTCATCGGCGCGGTCGTCGGCGGCCTCATCTTCGAACGCAGCGGGGAACGCCTCATGGAGTTCGTCGAGACCGCGTGACGCCGCCCCGCGCACGCGTGGACGCGGCTAGACTCACGGGATGAGTACTCCGCTGGACAGCCCCGATCAGGGCGGCGTGGCAACGCTTGATCGCGAACTGGAAGAGCTCCTCCGAGAGGAGAATCTCGAGCCGGGTGACCACGAGCGTTTCTCGCATTACGTGAAGAAGGACAAGATCCTCGAGTCGGCGATCACCGGCAAGCCGGTCCGCGCACTCTGCGGCAAGAAGTGGACGCCGGGGCGCGACCCCGAGAAGTTCCCGATCTGCCCGACGTGCAAGGAGATCTACGAGTCGATGACGCGCTGACCGCGCGGGCGCGATCTCACTCCACGTCGATGTAGACGGTGGGGATGGCCGGGTCGGACTTGCTCAGCGCGAGCGCGCGCACCGGCAGTTCCTCGCGGACGCGGAGGTGATGTTCGCGGGCGGATGCCGTTCCCGCGGCGCCCTCGTGCACGGAGTCGATCTCGCCGTTGTCGATGAACGTCACCTGGAGCGGGCGCCCGCCGACGGAGGATGCCGGCCCGTCCAGCTTCTCGAAGCCGTCGGCGACGAGAACCTCCTCCGCGGTGGCGACGCCGTCCTCGAGCCGACGGAACGCGGCCTTGCGGCCGCCGTGCGACGCCTTGTCCGCGGAAGCCTTGGCGACGCCGATCCACGAACCCGTGGCATCCTGTCGGGCGACGAGCTTGTAGACCATGCTGGCCGTCGGATATCCCGATCCCGTGACCACCGACGTACCGACGCCGTAGGCGTCGACGGGCGACGCGGCGAGGGCCGCGATGGCGTACTCGTCGAGGTCGCTCGTGACCGTGATGCGGGTCTCGGTCGCCCCGAGGGCGTCGAGCTGCTCGCGCACGGCGGCCGCCACGGTGGGCAGGTCGCCGGAGTCGATGCGCACCCCGCCGAGGCCCGTGCCGGCGACGCGGATCGCCGTCTCCACGCCCGTCGAGATGTCGTAGGTATCGACGAGCAGCGTGGTGTCGGTTCCGAGGCTCTCGATCTGCGACCGGAAGGCCTCTTCCTCGCTGTCGTGGAGCAGGGTCCAGGAGTGCGCGGCGGTGCCCATCGTCGGGATGCCCCACGTGCGGCCGGCCTCGAGATTGCTCGTCGATCGGAACCCGGCGATGTAGGCGGCGCGGGCGGCCGCGACGGCCGACCGCTCGGCGGCGCGTCGCGATCCCATCTCCGCGAGGGGGCGCTCGCCCGCCGCGATGCTCATGCGCGAGGCGGCCGTGGCGACGGCCGAGTCGTGGTTGAGCACACTCAGCGCCAGCGTCTCGAGGACGACCGCGTCGGCGAAGCTGCCCTCGACGGTGAGGATGGGGGAGCCGGGAAAGTACAGCTCGCCCTCGCGGTATCCGCGAATGGATCCGGTGAACCGGTAGTCCTCGAGGTAGCGCAGGGATGCCGCATCGACCACGTCGTTGTCGCGGAGGAAACGAAGCTCGTCGTCACCGAAGCGGAAGTCGCGCACCAGGCTGAGCAGGCGCCCGGTGCCGGCGACGACCCCGAACCGGCGTCCGCCCGAGAGGCGGCGCGAGAAGAGCTCGAACACGCTCGGGCGCGATGCGGTCCCGTCGCGCAGCGATGCAGCGAGCATCGTGAGTTCGTAGCGGTCGGTGAGCAGCGCCGTCGACGAGGTCATGCGCTCAGTTTAGTGAGCGCGGCTCACCTGCGGCCGTGTCGTCGCGACTAGGCTGGGGAGTCATGAACGACGCGCCGATCGGTATCTTCGACTCCGGTGTCGGCGGGCTCACGGTGGCGCGGGCCATCCGCGCCCAGCTGCCCCGCGAGTCGTTCGTCTACATCGGCGACACCGCCCACTCGCCCTACGGGCCGAAGCCCATCGCCGACGTGCGCCGCTACTCGCTCGAGGTGCTCGACACGCTCGTCGACCAGGGCGTGAAGATGCTTGTGATCGCCTGCAACACGGCATCCTCGGCCATGCTCCGCGATGCGCGCGAGCGCTACGACGTGCCGGTGGTCGAGGTCATCGGACCCGCCGTTCGGCGGGCCGTCTCGACGACGCGCAACGGACGCATCGGCGTGATCGGTACGGTCGGCACGATCGGTTCGCGCGCTTATCAGGACATGCTCGAGGTCAACGAGCGGCTGCAGGTGTTCACCGCGGCCTGCCCGCGCTTCGTCGAGTTCGTCGAGGCGGGCATCACCGGTACCCCGGAGGTGCTCGCCGTCGCCGAGGAGTACCTCGCGCCGCTGCGCGAAGCAGAGGTCGACACGCTCGTGCTCGGCTGCACCCACTACCCCTTCCTGCGCGGCGCCATCAGCTACGTGATGGGCGAGGGCGTCACGCTCGTGTCGAGCGATGACGAGACGGCCGGCGACGTCTACCGTCAGCTCGTCCGCGGCGATCTGCTCGCCCCGCCCGACGCGACCGCGCGGTACGTGTACGAGGCCACGGGCGACTCCGCCTCGGACTTCACCGCGCTCGCGAACCGCCTGATGGGTCGCGAGGTGCGCGACGTGCAGCTCGTCCAGACCGGCGTCATCCCCCTTCCCGACTCCCTCTCCGAGCCGCGCTGAGCGGTACACCTCTCCCCGAAACGAAGGAAGCCCATGTCTGACATCGTGCGTGCCGACGGCCGCTCCACCGACCAGCTCCGCGAGGTCACGATCGAGCGCGGATGGAGCTCTCAGGCCGAGGGCTCCGCGCTGATCAGTTTCGGCGGGACGAAGGTGCTGTGCACGGCATCCTTCACGAACGGCGTTCCGCGCTGGCTCACCGGCAAGGGCAAGGGGTGGGTCACCGCCGAGTACGCCATGCTCCCTCGCGCCACGAACAGCCGCAACGACCGCGAGAGCGTGAAGGGCCGCATCGGCGGGCGCACCCACGAGATCTCCCGCCTGATCGGGCGCGCGCTGCGTGCGGTCGTCGACACCAAGGCGCTCGGCGAGAACACGATCGTGATCGACTGCGACGTGCTGCAGGCCGACGGTGGAACGCGCACCGCGGCGATCACGGGGGCGTACGTCGCCCTCGCCGACGCGATCGAGTGGGGCCGTGAGAAGAAGTTCATCGGTCGCAATTCCACCCCGCTGCTCGACTCGGTCGCCGCGGTGTCGGTCGGGATCATCGATGGAGAGCCCATGCTCGATCTGGCATACGTCGAGGACGTGCGCGCGGAGACCGACATGAACGTCGTCGTCACCGGCCGCGGACTGTTCGTCGAGGTGCAGGGCACCGCCGAGGGTGCGCCCTTCGACAAGCGCGAACTCGACGCGCTGCTGCAGCTCGGCGTCGACGGCTGCGCGACCCTCACCGAGCGGCAGATCGCCGCGTTGGCGGCCGAGTGACGATGAAGGTCGTCCTGGCCACGCACAATCCGCACAAGGTCGCCGAGTTCCAGCAGATCGTCGCCCGGGTGCGCCCCGACCTCGAGGTCGTCGGCTACGACGGACCCGAACCGGTCGAGGACGGAGTGACCTTCGCCGACAACGCGCTGATCAAGGCTCGAGCCGCGGCTGCGCACACCGGACTTCCGGCGCTCGCCGACGATTCGGGAATCTGCGTCGACGTGCTCGGCGGCTCGCCGGGCGTGTTCTCCGCCTACTGGGCGGGACAGAAGAAGGATGCCGTCGCCAACCTCGAGCTGCTGCTCGATCAGCTGCGCGACATCGCCGACCCGCATCGCGCCGCGCACTTCACCTCGACGATCGCGCTCGTCTCACCCGACGGTGCCGAGAAGGTCGTCACCGGTATCTGGCCCGGGCGGCTTGCGCACGCCGCCTCCGGCGGGGGCGGGTTCGGGTACGACCCCATCTTCATCCCCGACGGTCAGCCGGCGGGGGAGGAGCGCTCGGTCGGGGACTTCACCGACGAGGAGAAGCAGGCGCAGTCCCATCGCGCCCGCGCGTTCGAGGAGTTGGCGCCGCTGCTCGCCGACCTCTGAGCCACCGTCCGGTGCAGCGCGTGATGAGACTGGTTCTCGTTACCCTTCCCGACTAGCGAAATCGCGGCTGAACGGCTGATTCCGCGCTTAGCCTGGAGGCATGCACGATCACGCTCCCGCTGCCGGCGGCATCCGCTCGGCCGGTCACCGGCGTCTTCTGACGATCTCGCTGTGCCTCACCGCGACGATCATGGTGGTGCAGGTGGTCGGCGCTCTGCTGACCGGTTCGTTGGCACTCCTGGCCGATGCCGCGCACATGTTCACGGACGCCTCGGCACTCGTGATCGCGCTCATCGCCGCGGCGGTGGCCGCGCGCCCCGCTGACGACCGTCGCACGTTCGGATATCAGCGGGCCGAGGTCTTCGGTGCGCTGATCAACGCGATCATCCTGATTCTGCTCGCGGGGTGGGTGGGGTTCGAGGCCATCGGCCGCCTGATCGACCCGGGCGAGGTCGAGGTGGCGGGTCCGCTGATGCTCGCCGTCGCGGTGGTCGGTCTGCTGGCGAACGCGATCTCGATGTGGTTGCTCAGCCGCGCGCAGCGCACCAGCATCAACGTGCGCGGGGCGTACCTCGAGGTGATGGGAGACCTGATTGGCTCGGCGGCCGTGATCGTCGCGGCGATCGTGATCGTGGCGACGGGCTGGATGCCCGCGGATGCCATCGCCTCGATGTTCATCGCGATCCTCATCATCCCGCGGGCGATCTCTCTGCTGCGGGAGGTCTTCTCGGTGCTCTCCGAGTCGGCACCGAAAGGGATGGCGGTGGCCGACATCCGCTCGCACCTGCTCGGCTACGACGGTGTGGTCGGGGTGCACGACGTGCACGTCTGGCAACTGACCCGTGGCGCGCCGGTGTTCAGCGCGCACGTGCTCGTCGACCCGGCGATCCTCGCCGACGGACGATCGACCAGGCTCCTCTCGGAGATGCAGGGATGCCTCGCCGAGCACTTCGACGTCGAGCACTCGACGTTCCAGATCGAACCGGCGGAGCAGTCGGACTGCGAGCCGCACCACGCCTGAGGGTCAGCTCTCGCGTACGACCTCATCGGGCGATTTGTCGGGGCGCAGTCCGCGCCAGCGCGCGTGCCGCAGCACCCCGTCCGGCGTCCAGTTCGCGAACTCCACCTCGCCGACCACTTCCGGGCGCACCCAGAGCGCGTCGGACGCGTCGGGCGCGGGAACCCCGTCGAGGGGTGCGGTCTTCGTGCGCAGCGGCTCGAGCAGGTCGAGCAGATCGCGCAGGATGCGCTCGGTGAACCCGGTTCCGACCCGGCCGACGTAGCGCAGGGGCGAGCCGGGGGAGTCGTGCACCGCGAGCAGGAGGGAACCGAGCGTGCGCTCGCGATCGCCCTTGCCCGGACGGATGCCGACGATGACCGTCTCCTGCATGCGGGTGTGCTTGAGCTTGAGCCAGGAGGGCGAGCGCGTGCCGGGGCGGTAACGCGAGTCGCGGTCCTTGACGACGACGCCTTCGAGACCGAAGTCGTCGCTCGCGGCGAGAGCGTCATCGACGTCGTCGAACACGGGCGGCACCTGCACCGGCGCGTCGAGGTCGGCGATCAGGTCATCGAGCAGTGTGCGCCGCTGGTGCAGGGGGAGGTCGGTGAGATCGTGGCCGTCGAGGCGCAGCAGGTCGAAGAGCATGTACACGATGGGCGTGCGCACGACCTCCCGTTCGATCTCGCGCGCGCGGGTGAGGTGCATGCGGTTCTGCAGCCGCGAGAAGCTCGGGCGGCCGTCATGGTGGAAGGCGACGATCTCTCCGTCGACGACCGCGTCCGCCGCCGGCAGGAACGGGGCGCCGTCGCTCGTGAGCTCCGGGTAGCGCGCCGTGATGTCGGTGCCTCGGCGGGCGTGCAGACGCATCCGTCCGTTCGACCAGGTGCCCATCGCGCGGATGCCATCCCATTTCACTTCGGCCCAGGCGGGATCGCTCAGGCGGCGCGCGAGTGCGGGGGTGCCGTGCTCGGCGAGCATCGGCTCGAAAGTCGGGAGCGTCGCCTCCGGATCGAGCGCAACGGGCGAGGCGCCGCGGCTGCTCGGCCGGTGTCGCTCCGCCTTCGACTGGGCGGCTGGCGGGGAACTCGGGGCCGGGGCATCCGATGGATGCAGCGCCGCCATCGGGTCGATGCCGGCGGCCGCGCGCTCCAGCACCTCGTCGAGGTCGAGCTGTGCGAGATCGGGGTCGTCGAGCTCGTCCCAGGTGCGGGGAGCCGCCACCCATGGCCGGGCGCGGCCGCGCAGCGAGTACGGCGAGATCGTCGTCTTCTTGCCGTTGTTCTGACTCCAGTCGAGGAACACTCGGCCGCCCCGCACGGCCTTCGACATGGTGGCGGTCGCGAGGTCGGGGTGCTCGTTCTCGATGACGCGGGCGAGTTCCTTCACGACCATCGAGATCTCGGCGCTCGTCTGCTCGCCGGGGAGCGACGCGTACAGGTGGATGCCCTTGCTGCCGCTGGTCACCGGCACCGGATCGAGCCCCATCCCGGTCAGGATGCCGCGGGCGAGACGGGCGACGGCCGCGCACTGCGCGAGTCCCACGCCGGGGCCCGGGTCGAGGTCGAGCACCAGGCGGTCGGGTCGCCCGGGCAGTCCGTCGGATCCGAACCGCCACTGCGGTACGTGCAGCTCGATCGCCGCGACCTGAGCCAGCCACACCAGGGTCGGCACCTCGTCGACCAGCGGATAGTCCTTCGGACCGTCGGAGTGCACGATCGCCTGGCGGGGAATCCACTCGGGTGCCCCGCGTTCGAGCTGCTTCGTGAAGAAGGCATCGGCCGGGGCATCCGCCGTCCCCACACCCTCGACCCAGCGCTTGCGGGTCACGGGGCGACCGGCGAGCAGGGGCAGCAGCTGCGGCGCGATGGTCGAGTAATAGGCGAAGATCTCGCCCTTCGTCGTACCGGTTTCGGGATAGACGACCTTGTCGAGGTTGGTCACGCGCAGGCGGCGTCCTTCGACCTGCACGATCCGACCGTCGACGACCATGGAGCCAGCGTAGTCAAGGGCTGGTCTCGGCCGGTGCCGCTGGTGTTCACTGGGGTCATGAGAACGATCTGGAAGGGCGCGGTCACGTTCGGGCTCGTCAACGTGCCGGTGAAGGTCTACTCCGCCACCGAGGACCACGACGTTCCGCTGCACCAGGTGCACGACAAGGACGGGGGACGCATCCGCTACCAGCGCACGTGCGAGGTCTGCGGCGAGACCGTGGCCTACTCCGACATCGATCGTGCCTACGTCGACGAGGGGCACACCGTCGTGCTCACCAAGGACGATCTCGCCGCTCTCCCGTCCGAGAAGAGCCGCGAGATCGATGTCGTGGAGTTCGTGCCCAGCGACCAGGTCGATCTGCTCACCCTCGACAAGCCGTACTACCTCGAGCCGGATTCGAAATCCCCCAAGGCTTACGTGCTGCTGCGCAAGACGCTCGAGCAGAGCGAGCGCACCGCGATCGTGCGCTTCACGCTCCGGCAGAAGACCCGTCTCGCCGCGCTGCGGGTTCGCGGGGACGTGCTCGTGCTGCAGACGCTGCTCTGGGCCGACGAGGTGCGCGAGGTCGACTTCCCTTCGCTGCACGAGGACGTGTCGATCTCGAAGAAGGAACTCGAACTGTCGGCATCGCTGGTCGAGAGTTACTCGAGCGACTTCGACCCCGAGGAGTTCGTCGACGAGTACCAGAAGGAGCTGCGCACGCTCATCGACGCCAAGATCGACGCGGGCGAGGGCTTCGACGTCGCCGACACCTTCGGCGAGACGGAGGGAGCGGAGAAGGGCGGCGAGGTCATCGACCTCATGGAGGCCCTGCGCGCCAGCGTCGCGAAGTCGAAGGAACAGCGGGCGAAGGGCTCCGCGGAGAAGTCCGGTGGCAACGGGAAGGATGCCGACGCCGAGAAGTCGGCCGCGAAGAAGTCGGCCGCGAAGAAGGCGCCGGCGAAGAGGAAAGCGGGCTGACACCCGCGCCCGCCTTCAGCCCGCGTCGTCAGTGCTTGCCGTCGCCGTCCAGGTCGGGCGCGCGGTCGAAGACCTCGGGATCGAGCGTGAGGGCCTCTGCCTCGGCCGCGTCGGTGACGACGTCGTGTCCGGCCTCGGCTTCCTTCTTGGCCTTGTAGCGCTCGCGGAGGTAGTGCCACAGCGTGACCAGGGCAGTGCCGCCGACGGCGGCGAGCAGGATCAGGTCGATGTAGCTCTCGACGAAGTCCGCCACGGGCGGGATGAACCCGATGGCGTAGCCGAACATCGTGAGACCGAAGCCCCAGAGGATGGCACCGATGAGGTTGTAGAGCGTGTACTTGCGCCACGGCATGTGTCCGACGCCCGCGGCGACCGGGGCGAACGTGCGCACGATCGGCACGAACCGGGCGAGGATCACGGTGATGCCGCCGAAGCGCTCGAAGAACGCGTTCGTGCGCTCGACGTTCTTCTTGCTGAAGAGCCCCGATTCCTTGCGCTCGAAGACGGCCGGACCGCCCTTGTGGCCGATCACGTAGCCGACCTCGCCGCCGACGAACGCCGAGAGACCGATCAACAGCGCCACGAACCACACGTTGATGCCGAAGACGCCGTGCTCGGAACCAGCGATCGGGTGAGACAGCAGACCGGCGATCACGAGCAGCGTGTCACCCGGGAGCAGGAAGCCGACCAGCAGTCCGGTCTCGGCGAAGACGATGAAGCACACCACGAGGAGAGCCCACGGACCCGCCGTGCCGATGATCGTGGCCGGGTCGAGCCAGGGGATGAGCGCGGCGTGATGCATGAGTGTCCCGTCGTGGTGCGATGGTGCGGCGGTCGAGCAGCCGAACGCGCGAATGCGCTCGTCCTGTGCGGAAGGTGGGACTTGAACCCACACGCCCTGGGGCACAGGAACCTAAATCCTGCGTGTCTGCCAATTCCACCACTCCCGCGCGGTGCTCACAGTCTACCGAGCGGAGGCCTCCGCTTTCCCGGGAGAATCCGGTACAAGGAGAGGGCGGGGATCGCTCGATCCGTCGGGTGACTCGACCGTCCGATCGACGGCCGCGTGACTGTCCCAGCGGCGATCCGGGCACCGGGGGCTCCGAGGGGTCGGAGGCCACGTCATCAGCGCAGGACGAGGGCCGTTCCGAGGTCGTTCCGTCTTCGCTGTGGATAACTTCCGCGCCGTTCTCGCGATTCTTGCGAGGATGCTCGGCGTGAATCCTCCCTCTCTCGCCGTGGCCGATCGCGTGCGCCTTCGTCTGCGCAGCGACGGCACCGACCCCTCGATCGATCCCGATGCCGTCCGTCGGATCACCGAGGCCGAGGTCCGCAGGCACAACGACCTGGCACTCGCCCGAGGGCAGGAGCTCATCGACGACGAGGCGCGCTCGGTCCGCGATGTGCTCGCGGCGGTCAGCGGGTACGGGGCGTTGCAGCCCTTGCTCGACGATCCGGGCATCGAGGAGATCTGGGTGAACGGGGGAGACCAGGTGCACGTCGCCCGGGGCGGAGTGGCCGAGCGCGTCGACCTACGGCTCGGCGAGACGGTCGTGCGCGACCTCGTCGAGCGGATGCTGCAGTCCACCGGTCGCCGCGTCGACATCAGCCAGCCGTTCGTCGACGCTTCGCTGCCCGACGGCTCCCGTCTGCACGTCGCGATCGCCGATGTGGTGCGCGGCGGATGGGCCGTCAACATCCGAAAGTTCCTGCCCGGGCATCGGACTCTCGATGCGCTCGCTGCGCAGGGGGCGCTCCCCGTCGATCTCGCGCGATTCCTCGGCGATGAGATGCGTGCGGGGCGGAGTGTGATCGTCTCCGGGGCGACGCATGCGGGCAAGACCACGATGCTCGGCGCCCTCCTGGCCGCCTGCGCCGACCTGCAGCGCATCGTCACGGTCGAGGAGACCTTCGAGCTCTCGGTCGACGGACCCGATCTCGTCGCGCTGCAGGGGCGCCAGGCGAGTCTGGAGGGCTCCGGTGAGATCACCCTCCGCAGGCTCGTGAAGGAAGCCCTCCGCATGCGTCCCGATCGGCTGGTCGTCGGGGAGGTGCGCGATGCCGAGGCGCTCGACCTGGTGCTGGCGCTCAACACCGGGGTGCCGGGAGCGGCGACCGTGCACGCGAACTCCGCCGACGATGCGCTCGACAAGCTCACGATGCTGCCTCTCCTGGCCGGGCGGAACATCGACCGTTCCTTCATCGTGCCGGCGCTCGCCGCGTCCGTCGATCTCGTCGTGCACTGCGTTCGCGATCCGGAGGGCGGACGACGGGTACGCGAAGTCATCGCCCCGACCGGCGAGATCGCCGACGGACGGATCGCCACCCGCGTCATCTACTCGGACCCCGGGCGCGGCACCGCTCTGCGTACCCCGGGGCGCGACTCGTGACGCTGTTCCTCGGCGCCCTCCTGGCCGCAGGAGCGCTGCTGTGCCTTTCGCCGTGGCTGTGGCCGCCGGGCGCGCCGAAGAGTACGACGCCCCGTCGGGGGCATCTCGCTCGGCTCGTCGCGGAGGCGGGGATCGGCGCGCTGACGCCGCGAGCGGTGCTCACGGGCATGATCGCGGCGGCGCTCGCCGCGGCGGCTGCCGCCTGGCTCATCTCCGGTCTTCCGGTTCTGGCGCTCCTCGCCGGGCTCGCAGCGGGCTCGGCGCCGATCGGGTACCTGCGGGGGCGTCGACTGCGTCTGCGCCGTCTTCGCCGCCAGCTCTGGCCGGACGTATGCGATCTGCTCATCGCGTCGATCCGCGTCGGTCTGTCCCTCCCCGATGCGGTCGGAGCGCTGGAGGACTCCGCGCCGGCGATGCTGCGACCGGCGTTCGCGGTGTTCGCGCACGATGTGCGGGCGACGGGGCGGTTCGAGACGAGCCTCGATCGCCTCAAGGACACGCTCGCCGACCCCATCGGGGACCGCATCATCGAGACCCTGCGCATGGCCCGGCAGGTGGGTGGCACCGAGCTGACGGGCGTGCTCCGCGCGCTCGCCGCCTCTGTCCGTGCCGATGCCGCCCTCCGCGGCGAGGTCGAGGCGCGCCAGTCATGGATCCGCGGGGCCGCCGTGCTCGGCGCGGTGGCGCCATGGGTGATCCTCGGCCTGCTGGTGATGCGGCCCGAGGGCGCCGAGGCCTACGGCACGCCCGAGGGTGTGCTGGTGATCTGTCTCGGAGCCGCCGTGTCGACCGTCGCCTTCCGGGTGATGGTGAGGATCGGACGCCTGCCCGAGCCTCGTCGGTGGTTCGGATGAGCACCGGGTCGTCGATTGCGATCGCCGCACTGCTGGGTGGGATGTTCGGACTCGGCATTCTGGGCATCCTCTCGGTGGTGCCGCGCTGGGGTGCCGCATCCCTGGCCGTGCGGATCGCTCCGTACGTGCGCGACGTCGTGGACGATGCCGACCTTCCACTCTCGGCGCTCCCGTCGATCGCCCTGCTCCCCACGGGGAGGCGCTCACCCTGGCAGCATCTCCTCGTTCTCTTCGAGAGGGTGCTCGGCGGGGGAGAAGCGCTCGCTCGTCGCATCGCGCAGTCGGGCGCGAGTGTCACTCCCTCGGGATTCCGGGCTCGCCAGCTCGGATGGATCGTCGGGGGGATCGCCGGCGGTGCGCTGGTGATCGTCGTCCTCGTGCTCACCGGCCGCATGACCGCACCCGTGGCCGTCCTGCCGGTCCTCTGCGGAGGGGCTGCCGGAGCCCTCTACGACATGCAACTGTCCACTCGGATCAAGGCGCGACGCACCCGCCTGACCGACGAGCTTCCGACGACGCTCGAGTTCCTGGCCCTCTGCCTGTCCGCCGGCGAGGGGTTCCTCGACGCTCTGCGGCGGGTGTCATCGGTCGGATCCGGCGAGCTCACCGGCGAGTTCCGGCAGGCCGTCCTCGCGGTCGGCACCGGGTCCCCGCTGGCGGAGGCGCTGAGCGAGACCGCCGCACGACTCCAGCTGCCGGGCCTCTCGCGCGCGATCGATCAGGTGATCGCCGCGCTCGAGCACGGCGCACCCCTCGCCGCCGTCCTGCAGGCGCAGGCGGGCGACGCCCGCGAGGACGCCAAGCGGATACTCATCGAGCAGGCCGGGCGAAAGGAGATCCTCATGCTCCTGCCGCTCGTCTTCCTGATCCTGCCCCTGTCGGTCTTCTTCGCGATCTACCCCGGACTCTTCATCCTCCGCCTCGGCATCGGCTGAGCTCCCTCGAAAGGAAACCCATGAACCCGATCCTTCCCCTCCGCGCCCGCGCGACCCGGTGGTTGCGCGCGCTCGCGCACGATGACCGCGGCGATGTGCCCGGCTGGGTGCTCGTGACGCTCATGACCGCTGGCCTCGTCGTGCTCATCTGGGCGGTCGCCGGTCCGGCGCTGTCGGATCTGTTCGAGCAGGCGATCCAGCGGGTCTCCGGGATCCAGTGAGTTCGTCCGGGATCCGCGACGATGAGCGGGGATCGAGCCCCGTCGAGTTCGTTCTCGTCGGCACGCTCCTCACCGCGCTCACACTCGCCGTGATCCAGCTCGGTGTCGCCGTCTACGTCCGCAACGTGGTGCACGATGCAGCGGTCGAGGGCGCGTACCACGCGGCGCTCGCCGACACCACGCTCGAGGAGGGCGCCGAGCGGGCGCGCGAGGTGATCGAGCGCGCGGTCGGGGCCGCGTATGCCGAGGACATCGCCGTCGGCGTCACCGACCTCGGTGACCGCGATCGCGTCGACGTGCGCATCCGGACGACGTTCCCACTGGTGGGCCTGATCGGTATCCCCGCCGCCTGGGAGGTGACCGCGCATGCTCCGATGGAGAGCCTGGGGGAGGAATGACGACGGTTCCGCCGCGCTGGAGTTCATCACGGTCGGGGTGATCCTGCTGGTGCCGTTCGCCTACCTCGTGATCCTCCTGGGCGCGATCCAGGAGCAGTCCTTGGGAGCGGAGGCCGCTGCGAGACACATCGCCCGGACCATCGCGCTGTCGACCGGCCCGGAATCCGCGGCGCTCGCCGCAGACGACGTGCTCACCGCGGTCGTCGACGAGTACGGGATGGATGCCGAGGCCACCGACGTCGCTCTCTCCTGCGTGCCCGAAGGTGCCGAGTGCCCGACGGGCGGCGCGACGCTCCGCGTGACGGTCACCACGGTCGTGCGGATGCCGTTCGTGCCGGAGATGCTCGGACTCGACAGCGCCCTCGCCGTTCCTCTGGAGGCCACCTCCGTGCAGAAGGTCGGTCGCGATTGGGGGAGCGGATGATGCGGCGTCGTACGAGCGAGGCCGAGGAGGGCAGCATCCTGCTCCTGACCCTGGGCTACGTGCTCCTCGCGCTCGCGATCGTGCTGGTCTGCGTGTGCGCCACCGACCTGTACCTCGCGCAGAAACGTCTCGACGCTGTGGCCGATTCGGCGGCGGCAGCGGCAGCGGACGGGTTCACACTGGTCGCCGATGACCACGGCGTGCGCGCCGAGCTCGACGACGACGACATGCGGGAGCAGGCGCTCGAAGTCATCGACGCGGTCGAGAGCGATGCCGCCCTCGTCGACGCCTGGACACCCGACGGTGTCTCGGTGCGGGTGACGGTGACGGCGCCCTGGCATCCGCCGGTGTTCTCGCCTTTCGTTCCCGACGGCGTCGTGCTCGAAGCGACCGCGACGAGCCGCACCGCGCTGCGATGAGCGACCGTCAGCCGGGAGGCGGCACCGGGTCGTCATCCCGCACCCTCGGGACGAACCGGGGGATCCACCGGACGAACCCCACGGCACCGAGCAGTCCGATCACCCCGATCGCAGCGGCTGCGACAGGAAGGGACGCGATCGCCGTGATCGCCGACACCAGGAGCGGCGCGATCGCCCCACCGGCATCCGTCAGCGTCCGCCAGGATCCGAGGAAGGCCGCGGGTTCGCGCTTCGGCGCGACATCGGCGCCCAGCGTGAGCAGGATGCCGCTGGACAGGCCGTTGCCCACACCGAGCACCGCGGCGAACATCCCGAACCACAGCACCGGTGCCTCGACGTCGTGCGACAGCGAGAGGGCGACGAAGCCCGCGCCCATCAGGATCATCGCCGGCATCGCCGCCCACATCCGGCCGAACCGGTCCATGACCTGCCCGCTCGCGTAGAACAGCGCGAAGTCGATCGCGCCCGAGATCCCGACGACCAGTGCGATCGTCTGCGCATCGAGGCCCAGCGAGAGGCCCCAGAGCGGCAGCACGACCTGGCGGGCCGAACGCACGGCCGAGAGCGACGCCGCGGCGAGGCCGAGCCGGCTGAGCACCGTGCGCTGCTGCCACATCGTGCGGAAGATCCCGATCCGCTCGAAGGTGGGGATCGCTCCGCTGACCACCTCGCCCGAGTCCTCGGTCGTGCCGATGCGGATGGGGGAGGTCGCGGCGGGCGGGATCGTCTTCTCCGGATCGGGGCCGAAGAGCACGAGCAGCACCATCACCGTGAGGCACCCGAGGAAGAACCAGATCGCGGCGGTCTCGGTGGCGAACAGCTCCAGCAGACCCGCCGCGACGAACGGCCCGATGAAGATCCCCAGGCGGAAGCTGCCGCCCAGCAACGACAGCGCACGTGCGCGGAACTCGATGGGCACCCGCGTGGTCATGAAGGCGTGACGCGCGAGCCCGAAGGCCGCGGCGCAGAAACCGAGGACGAAGACGGATGCCGCCAGCACGCCGATCGACGGGGCGAAGACCATCCCGACCGCCGAGAGCATGGCGATCGCGCCGGCGATGACCATCGTGAACCGCTCGCCGATACGCGCGACCGCCCATCCGGCGGGCAGATTGCCGCAGAGCTGACCGACGACCAGCGCCGAGGCGACCAGCGCGGCGAACGCGACGTCGGCGCCCATCGATGCGGCGATGACGGGGATCAGCGGGATCACCGCGCCCTCGCCGAGCGAGAACAGCACGGTCGGGAGATACACCATCGGCCCGAATCGTCGGAGGACCGTGGATGCACTGCTCACCGTTCGAGGCTACTCCCGCGGCGACGACAGGATAGGCTCGATGATCATGCTCGAACTCGATCTCTCCGCCGACATCCAGGCACTCAGGCACACCTTCGGCGACATCAGCGAGGTCGTCGATGTCGCACGGCTCCGCGACGAGATCGCGCGACTCAGCGAAGAAGCCGGTGCCCCCGACCTCTGGGACGACACCGAGAACGCGCAGAAGGTCACCAGCGCGCTGAGCCACCGCCAGTCCGAGCTCGCCCGCGTCACCGGCATCGCCCAGCGCCTCGATGACCTCGAAGTGCTCGTCGACCTGGCCAACGAGATGGGTGACGAGGACTCCGCGCAGGAGGCTCGCACCGAACTCGCAGCCCTCACCGAGATGATCAACCAGCTCGAGGTGCAGACGCTGCTCGACGGCGAGTACGACGAGCGCTCCGCGATCGTGACGATCCGCTCCGGAGCGGGTGGCGACGACGCGACCGACTTCGCCGAGATGCTCATGCGCATGTACCTGCGCTGGGCCGAGCGGCACAAGTACCCCGTGAAGGTCATGGACACCTCCTACGCCGAGGGCGCGGGCATCAAGTCGGCCACGTTCGAGATCGACGCGCCGTACGCGTTCGGCACGGTGTCGGTCGAGGCCGGCACCCACCGCCTGGCGCGCATCAGCCCCTTCGGTTCGGCCGACAAGCGTCAGACGTCGTTCGCCGCGGTCGAGGTCATCCCGCTCATGGAGGAGGCGACCGAGGTCGACATCCCCGAGAACGACATCCGCGTCGACGTCTTCCGCTCGTCCGGCCCCGGCGGCCAGTCGGTCAACACCACCGACTCCGCCGTGCGACTGACCCACCTTCCGACCGGCATCGTCGTGTCGATGCAGAACGAGAAGTCGCAGATCCAGAACCGCGCCGCAGCCATGCGCGTGCTGCAGACCCGCCTCCTCCTGCTGCAGAAGGAGCAGGAAGCGGCGAAGAAGAAGGAACTCGCAGGCAACATCACCGCCAGCTGGGGCGACCAGATGCGTTCGTACTTCCTCTACGGTCAGCAGCTCGTGAAGGATCTTCGCACCGGATACGAGTCGGGCAACCCGATGGCGGTCTTCGACGGCGACCTCGACGGCTTCATCTCCGCCGGAATCCGTTGGCGTAAGCGTCCCGAAGAGGACTGATCTCGAACGGCCCGTCCGCGGCTCAGCGGGCGGCGCCTTCGAGGGTGCCGGTCACGGTGCCGTCGTAGCTGTAGATCAGGCACTGCATGGTGCGGTCTCCGCCGGCCCACGACGTCTCCGTCGGAGTGAGCCACCAGTAGTCCAGCTCGGACTCCTCGTAGGCGATATCGGCGAAGTCCTCGAACTCGGGCTCGCACTCGCGGATGGCCGCGTCGGCGAGTGCTTCCTCGCCGGGGAACTCTCCGTCCGGTAGATCGAACTCGTAGTAGATCTCGTCGATGTGCGGACCGTCGCACGGCACGATCGTCACCTCGAAGAACTCTTCGCCGTCCAGCCCCTCGGGCAGGCAGTCGCCCACCTCCAGGTCGCTGGCGTAGATCACCTCGCTGCCGGGAACGTCGTCCGCGCTCCCTGACGCGGAGAACGAACCCACGAGGACGAACGAGAGCACGGCCGCGAGAAGCGCTCCGAGCACGGAGACCGCCAGCCCGGCGATTCCCGCCCACTTCCGGGCGCGGAGGAACAGCGATACGAGCGACAGGACGAATCCCGCGCCGAGGAGCAACCATCCGATGAGCGGGATCTGCGGGATGCAGGCCACGATCGTTCCGAGTGCGGCGGCGATGAGGCCGGCGAGTCCGACGGCCGGGAACGGCGCGTGAGAGGCACCGGGGAGTGCGTAGCCGTCGTACGGCGCCGGAATCCCCGGGGCCGACAGGTTCGGCGAGAACTGCGGCGAGGGCGAGAACTGCGGTGCGGACGGGTACTGCGGGTAGGCCGCTGCAGAGGGGGACTGCGGCGCCGACGGATATGCAGGTGCCGAGGGGTACTGCGGCGCGGCGATCGGCGATGCCCCCGGCGGTGCGGTGGGCACCGGCGGGGCGAGGGGCGGCGTGTACGGCGGCACGAACGGTGCAGGCTCAGGAGACATGAGCGCGGGGGCCGCGGAGGCGGCTACGTGCGCCGTCCATCCCGATCCGTCCCACCAGCGCTTCTGCCCGGATCCGTCGTCGTACCAGCCTGCGGGAGTCGACACCTCGGTGGTGCTCTTCGTCTCGACGCTCCGCGGTCAGCGGGCGCTGGCCTCGACGGTCACTTCCGCGACGTCCTGCAGCAGTTCGTCGGTGATGATGATCGTGTAGGAGTCACTCTGCGCGACATCGAACGACAGCGTGCCCTGCGCGGTCTCGCCCGGGGCCAGCTGGGCGGACTCGAGCGTGGCGTCGCCGAAGTAGTCGTAGGTGCCTTCGTTGCCGTCGGCATCGATCACCGTGAAGTAGAGCGGGTTGACGGAGGTGTCGCCGCTGATGGCCTCCCACGTGAGCTCGACCGAGAGGTATCCGCCGTTCTCGGCCTCGAAGCTGGAGCCGTTGGAGGTGCCCCAGGACGCGTCGGTGATGGTGACCTCGCTCTCGCCCGAGTACTGGTTCACCGTGACGGGAGAGCCCATCGTGCCCTCGACGATCTCGCCGGAGTCCTCTCCGCCGTCGGTGCCGATCGAGGGCACGGGCGGGGGCGAGTACGACTCCGCGGTGTCGATGGCGATCTGGGCGATGCCGAACGTGAAGAACACGATCGCCATGATGCCGCCGACGATGCCTCCGAGGACGGACACTCCGATTCCCGTGATTCCCGGCCACTTCTTGCCCTTGAGGAAGAGCGACACGATCGAGACCACGAGCCCGGCGAAGAGGAGGATCCAGCCGAAGACCGCGGTCAGCAGGAAGCACACGAGGATCGTTCCCAGCACGGCGAGACCGAGTCCGACCAGGCCGAGCACCGAGATCGGGCGGGGCTCGGCGGCGGGGGAGCCGGGGTACGGGGTGTACCCGCCGGGGGCGCCGCCGTAGGGAGCGCTGCCGGGGTATGCGCCCGTCGGAGCGACGCCGTAGGCCGGAGCGCCTCCGGGGGCGGTGGTCGGATAGCCGGGTGCCGCGTAGGCCGGCGCTGCGTAAGCGGGTGCCTCGGGAGCCACGTAGGCCGGGGCCTCGGGAGCGACGTAGGCCGGGGCCTCGGGAGCGACGTAGGCCGGGGCTTCGGGGGCGACGTCGGATGCCGGCGCCTCGGCTGCGGCATCCGCATGTGCCGACGGCTCGTTCTCTTCGGCGACCGCGATGGTCGCGTCCACCTCGGCCTCGGTCGGGACGACGGGGAGCGGCTCCTCGGCGGCTTGCGCGGTCGGCTGCTCGGAGACGGTGGTCGTCTCGGGAGCGCTCGCTTCGGGAGCCGTCGCCTCGGGAGCGAAGTGCTCGGTCCACTGCTCGCCGTCCCACCAGCGCTGACGCCCGGAACCGTCGTCGTACCAGCCTGCAGGTGTCGTCATGGCATCCCCCTCGGATCTCACGTCCGCGTGGATGGCGCGGACTGCCACTTCATGTATAGCAGTGGCTCGTGACATCGACGGAGACGGATGTCGAACGATGCCTTCTCGCACGTCCGGCCCGCGCGGGGTGTCGCGCGCGGCGCGGGAGGGGAGCGCGCTTAGGCTCGTACCGCCATGATTCGGTTCGAGAACGTCACGAAACGCTACCGCGGGACGTCCAAGCCCGCCCTCTCCGGAGTCGACTTCGAGGTGCAGCGCGGGGAGTTCGTCTTCCTCGTGGGTGCCTCGGGTTCCGGGAAGTCGTCCTGCCTGCGGCTCATCCTGCGCGAGGACGTGCCCACCACGGGCCGCGTCGCGGTGATGGGCCGCGACCTCCGTTCGCTCGCGAACCGCAAGGTGCCGTACTTCCGACGCCACATCGGCTCGGTGTTCCAGGACTTCCGCCTGCTTCCGTCGAAGACTGTGTACCAGAACGTCGCCTTCACCCTCCAGGTGACCGGTTCGTCGCGGGGCTTCATCCAGCAGGCCGTTCCCGAAGCATTGGCCCTGGTCGGTCTCGACGGCAAGCAGAAGCGCATGCCGCATGAGCTCTCGGGCGGTGAGCAGCAGCGCGTCGCGATCGCGCGCGCTCTCGTCAATCGCCCCCAGGTGCTGCTCGCCGATGAGCCGACGGGAAACCTCGACCCCGCCACCTCTGTCGACATCATGCAGCTCCTCGCACGTATCAATGCGGGCGGAACGACCGTGCTCATGGCCACACACGAGGCCGGTTTCGTCGATCAGATGAAGCGCCGCGTCATCGAGCTCCGCGACGGCGTGATGGTGCGCGACGAGGTGCACGGCGGTTACGGCGACACCTCCAACATCCCGCGTCTCGTTCCCGAGGAGGTGCGCGGCGCCGCCGCCGCGGCCGCGCTCACGGCGGTGCAGGAGGTGCAGCGCCAGACGTCTGATCTGTCGATCGTGCGGGCCGCACTGACCGAGGAGCTCAGCGCGCAGCGCAAGGCCGCGGCATCCGCTCCGACACCCGCCTCCCCCGCGCCTGTGCCGACTCCCGCCGCCGCCGCGGCAGCCGCTCCGGCTCCGGGCCAGGTCCCCGCCGCGGCTCCCGCGGAACCCGTCGCCGATGAGGCTGCGCCCGCCGAAGCCGACGCCGCGCCGACGTCTCCCTCCACCGGTCCGCGCACGCATCCGATAGTCCTTCCCGAGGTCGACGTCGCCGAGCTCGGCGTCGCCGACAGACTCGGCCTCTCCAGCGGCGACGACGAGGAAGTGGGTCCGACCTCATGAGAATCGGACTGATCCTCACCGAGGCCCTGCTGGGCCTGCGCCGGAACATCTCGATGGTGATCTCGGTCGTGCTCGTGACGTTCGTGTCGCTCACCTTCGTGGGCGCGGCGATCCTGATGCAGTCGCAGATCGGCGTCATGCGCGGCTACTGGAGCGAACGCGCCCAGGTCGCCGTGTACATGTGCTCGGCGGTGTCGGAGTCCGACACCTGCGTAGACGGGGCTGCAAGCGAAGAGCAGGTCGCCTCGGTGCGCGCTCAGCTCGAGGGCGACGCGCTCGCGCCGCTCATCAGCTCGATGACCTTCGACACGAAGGAAGACACCTACGCCAAGCTCGTCGAGCAGGTGGGCGAGGAGCAGGCGAGCGTGATCACCCCGGACCAGGCGTTCGAGGTCTTCTTCGTGACGATGAAGGATCCGGGGCAGTCCCAGGTGCTCTCCGAAGCCTTCAGCGGTCAGACCGGCGTCGAGCAGGTCAAGGATCAGCTGCAATATCTCGAACCGCTGTTCTCGGCGCTCACGGT
Organism: Microbacterium galbinum; assembly: GCF_023101185.1. Taxonomy (GTDB): domain Bacteria; phylum Actinomycetota; class Actinomycetes; order Actinomycetales; family Microbacteriaceae; genus Microbacterium; species Microbacterium galbinum. The sequence continues at coordinate 149,411 of NZ_CP078077.1, read as the reverse complement.
CGCCACGTACGTGGCTGTCGGGATCGCGGTGCTCATGCTCATCGCGGCGACGCTGCTCATCGCCACGACCATCCGATTGTCGGCCTACGCGCGGCGCAAGGAGATCGGGATCATGCGCCTGGTGGGCGCGTCGAACCGCTTCATCCAGACGCCGTTCGTGCTCGAAGGCGTCTTCGCCGCCCTGCTGGGCTCGGCGCTCGCGAGCGCGGCGATCCTCGCGGGCGTGCACTTCGGCGTGAACGGCTACCTGCGGGGACGCGTGCCCTTCATCACGACCTGGATCGGAATGCAGGATGCCGCGTGGGTCGTGCCGGTGCTGATCGGCATCGGCGTCTTGCTCGCCGCACTCTCGGCGGGCTTCGCGATCCGGCGCTGGCTGCGCACCTGACCATCTCGGCCGGGTCGGAAGTGGCTCGGAGGCACGTGACGCAGGTATGCTGAAAGGCTGTTGTGCGAGCGCACGACACGGATCAGGAGAGCATCATGCCCAGGGAACGCGGGGAGAAGGTCATCGCGACCAATCGTCGCGCACGTCACGACTACAACATCGAGAAGTCGTACGAGGCGGGGATGGTGCTCACCGGCACCGAAGTCAAGTCACTGCGCCAGGGGCGCGCGAACCTCTCGGACGGTTACGCGTTCGTCAAGGGCAACGAGGTCTTCCTCGACTCCGTACACATCCCCGAGTACTCGCAGGGGCACTGGACGAACCATTCGGCCAAGCGCATCCGCAAGCTGCTGCTGCATCGCGAGGAGATCGCGAAGATCGCCCACGCGGTCTCGGCGGGCGGTTACACGCTGATCCCGCTCAAGCTGTACTTCTCCGACGGTCGCGCCAAGGTCGAGATCGCACTCGCCAAGGGCAAGCGCGAGTACGACAAGCGCCAGACGCTCCGTGAGCGTCAGGACACGCGCGAAGCGGAACGCGCGATGCGACTGCGCAACCGCGTCGGCGAATAGCCGCAGGTCACGGCGACGGCGTGAAGCCGAACGCCCGACCCAGGAACGCGAGTTCGCGTTCGAGGGCATCGACGACCGTCTCCGCGCGCCGGAAGCCGTGCCCCTCTCCGGGGTAGAGCACGTACTCGTGATCGACGCCCCGTCGGGCGAGCGCATCGCGGATCGCCTCGGACTGCGACGGAGGCACCACGATGTCATCGGCTCCCTGGAGCAGGAGCACCGGAACGTCGATCCGGTCGGCGTGCGTCAGGGGCGAGCGTTCGACGTACAGCTTCTCGGATGCCGGGAGCGGACCGACGAGGCCGTCGATGTAGTGCTTCTCGAAGTCGTGGGAGTCGGCGACGAGCATCCTCAGGTCGGAGACGCCGTAGCGCGAGATGCCCGCCGCGAACGCGCCCCCGCGCACGAGCGCGGAGAGGACCGTCCAACCACCGGCCGAGCCTCCGCGGATCGCGATGCGCGTCGGGTCCGCGAGGCCCGCCGCCGCGAGGCCGTGCGCCGCAGCGATGACGTCGTCGACGTCGACGACGCCCCACTGGCGGTCGAGCCGCTCGCGATAGGCGCGTCCATAGCCGGTCGACCCGCCGTAGTTCACGTCGAGCACCCCGATCCCGCGGCTCGTGTAGAACGCGAGCGCCGCCGAGGTCGCCCCGGTCACGTGAGCGGTCGGGCCGCCGTGCACCAGCACCAGGTACGGCGGGAGTTCGTCGGCGGATGCCGCAGCACCCGGGTTCGCGGGCGGATACGCGTAGGCGTGCACCGGGCCGTGACGGCCGTCGAAGGTGAGAGCGAGGGGCGGCGGCATCCACGCGGGATCGACGGCCTCGCCTCCGCGGACCGCGACGACGGCACCCGTGTCGAGATCGGCGCACCACACCCCGGAGGTGACGCCCGATCCGTTCCCCGAGAGCAGGACGAGCGAGCCGACGACGTCATCGATGCTCACGTGCCCGTCGCACGGCACCTCGACACGTCGCTCGGAACCGTCGCCGGAGAGGACGACGATCTCGTCGCGGCCGTTCGTGCGCACGGCCACGAGGCGCCCGTCATCGAGAGGCTGGAACCAGCGATTGCCGAGCACCCACAGTCCGTAGCCGGTGTCGGCGTCGGCGGAGGTGAGAGGGACCGGCGCGGCCGTGGGCGCGATCCCGTCGACGGTGACACGGTGCACGGCCCAGCGCCCGTCGCGGTCGTCCGCGAAGAGGAGTTCGTTCTCGGATATCCACTCCGGCTGCAGGGCCGCCCGCGTGGATACCGAGCCCGTCTCGCCGGAGCGCAGGTCACGCAGACGCAGGTGCGCTTCATCCCACGGCATCCGCTCGCCCGACCATTCGACCCAGGCCAGTCTCGTTCCTTCGGGGGAGAGGGAGGGATGGGCGTAGAAGGCGCCGCTCTCGGCGTGCACGATGACGGCGGACGGGGACTCCGCGGCAGATCCGTCGGTCGGGATCTCGACGATCGCCCGACGGTGCTCCGTCGAGGTCAGATCCTCGCGGACGGCGAGAAGGCGGCTGTCCTGCACGCGCAGCCCGCCGTGGGCGGGGCCCGGAGGAGTGAGAGCGACAGGCTCCGTGCCGCGATCGAGCCGGTAGACACGCTGATCGTCGGCCTGGACGAAGAAGAGGGTGCCATCTGCGTCCGCCGTCCATGCTCCACCGCCGTACTCGTGCACGCGCGATCGAGCGCTCCAGGGAGCGGGGAGCACCTCATGTCCGAGCGATGAGCGCACCGTCATGCGACCGCCCTCTGCGGGCACGGACTCCGCCCACCAGATCTCCTCGCCGACGAATCGTGCTCCGTCGAGGCGAGGGGAGGCCGCGGCGACGGATGCCGGGGTGAAGGGCGAGGGCCAGGAACCGTACGGTGACGACATGCTTCGAGCCTATGCGTCGACGCGAGCGCGCCGGGCCCGGGTGTGCGTCAGACCGCGCGGAGGACGGCGACGACCTTTCCGAGGACGACGGCTTCGTCGCCGAGGATCGGTTCGAACGCCGAGTTGCGCGGAAGCAGCCAGGTGTGGCCGTCGCGGCGCCGGAAGGTCTTGACCGTCGCCTCACCGTCGAGCATCGCCGCCACGATCTCGCCGTTCTCGGCCGTGTGCTGGGAGCGGACGACGACCCAGTCGCCGTCGCAGATCGCCGCGTCGATCATGGACTCGCCCGAGACCTTGAGCATGAACAGGTCGCCCTTTCCGACGAGCTGTCGCGGCAGGGGGAAGATCTCCTCGACGTGCTGGTCGGCCGTGATCGGAACGCCGGCGGCGATGCGACCGACGAGGGGCACCAGAGCAGCGTCGCCCACGGGAGTGGCGACATCGGCGGGGTTCTCGGTGCTCGTGCCGGGGAGATCGATCAGGACCTCCATCGCACGCGTCTTGCCGGGATCGCGACGCAGGTAGCCGCTGAGCTCGAGCTGGCCGAGTTGGTGGGTCACGCTCGAGAGCGACTTGAGCCCGACGGCGTCGCCGATCTCGCGCATGCTCGGCGGATACCCCTGCTGGGCGATCGACGCCTGGATCACCTCGAGAATGGCCATCTGCTTGGGGCTCAGGCTCTTTCGACGGCGTGTGCGCGGTGCCTCGGGATCGGGGGCGGTGATCTCGCTCATGATGCTCCTTCGGTGCGCGATTCCGGCGTCCTTCTTCGAATGTCGGAGGCCCGTGGTTCGGTGTTGGTATCGAAACCGTATCCGAGAAAAGCGCGGATGTGGAAGATCTGTTCGAGCGTGTCGGTGAAATCGCGAACGTGATTTCGAAGAAAGCTTGACAGATATTCGAATTCGAAGATATCTTCGGAACGTAGCTTCGCACTCGCCCCTCCCGGCCGAGAGGCGGATGCGAACGCTACGCCAACGTGGTCATCGCTCGCGGGTGATGACAGACCTCCGGTTCACCGGAGCAAGGCAGAGGAGAACGACATGAGCAGCATCACCTTCAGCACCGCAGCCGTCCGTCCGGTCCGCCCGGCGACGCGTCTCCGGCTGACGGCGCGCGGTCGTCGTGTGCTGCTCGCTCTGGCTGCGCTTCCTCTCGCATTCGGCATCGCCTTCGCCGCGCTCAGCGGCGGCAGCGCGCTGGCGACCGGCGAGGGGGCCGGCACGGTGACGTTCGAGACGGTCACCGTGATGCCCGGCGACACGCTGTGGTCGATCGCGGCCGAGGTCTCGCCCGAGTCCGACCCGCGAGAGGTGATCGGCGAGATCACTCGTCTCAACATGCTGCAGGGCGGCGTTCTGCAGATCGGCCAGGAGCTGTCGATCCCCGCGGAGTACGCGAGCTGACTCGTCCGGCCGTCGTCCCCACCGCAAAAGGCGGTAACGCGGAGAGCGGCCCCGGCTGTGCGGCCTAGCATGGAGTGGTGACTTCTTCGCTCGATGATCTCCCTCTCCGCGACGATCTCCGAGGGCTCACCCCGTATGGGGCACCTCAGGCGCCGCTCCCGATCGCTCTGAACGTCAACGAGAACACGCATCCCGTACCGGATGCCGTGGCAAGCGACATCCTCGACGACATCGCGGTCGCGCTCCGCGACGTGAATCGCTACCCCGACCGCGAGTTCACGGCTCTCCGTGAGGGCTTCGCGCAGTACCTCGGTCACGGCCTCGACGCCTCGCAGATCTGGGCGGGCAACGGCTCGAACGAGGTGCTCCAGCACATTCTCCAGGCTTTCGCCGGCCCGGGGCGGACGGTCTTCGGCTTCGCGCCGACGTACTCGATGTACCCCTTGCTGGCGCAGGGGACGGGCGCGCGCTGGGTGGCGGGGGAGCGCCAACCCGACTATACGATCACCCCGGAAGAGGCGGTCGCTCAGATCGAGCAGGTGGATCCCGACGTGGTGCTCCTGTGCTCGCCGAACAATCCGACGGGGACGCCGCTCGGACTCGACGTCATCGAGGCCGTCTATGCCGCCGCGCGCGGTGTGGTCGTGGTCGACGAGGCCTATCACGAGTTCGCTCCGCACGACGCACCCTCGGCGCTCACGCTGCTGGAGGGACGCCCGCGGCTCGCGGTGTCGCGCACGATGAGCAAGGCCTTCGCCTTCGCCGGAGCGCGGGTGGGATACCTGGCCGCCGATCCCGCGTTCATCGACGCCCTGCGTCTCGTGCGATTGCCGTACCACCTGAGCGCGCTCACCCAGGCGGCGGCGGTCGCCGCGCTGCGCAACTCCGACGTCATGCTGGGCATGGTCGAGGAGATCGTCGCGCAGCGCGATCGGATCACCGCGACGCTCGAGGCGCTCGGATACACGCCTCACGAGTCCTGGTCCAACTTCGTGCTGTTCGGCGGCGTCTCCGATCCGAAGGCCACGTGGCAGCGTCTCTACGAGCAGGGCGTGCTCGTCCGTGACGTCGGGATCCCCGGCCACCTGCGCGTCACCGCGGGCACCGAGGCCGAGACCACGGCGTTCCTCGATGCGCTGGCCTCGATAGAATCGGCCTCATGAGCACCCCCACCCCGGCCCCGCGCACCGCGCGCCGCGTGCGCAGCACGTCGGAGTCCACCGTCGAGCTCGAGCTGAACCTCGATGGCACCGGCGCCAGCCGCATCGACACCTCCGTTCCGTTCTTCGACCACATGCTCACGGCTTTCGCCAAGCACTCGCTCACCGATCTGACGGTGCGGGCCTCGGGCGACACCCACATCGATGCGCACCACACCGTCGAGGACATCTCGATCGTGCTCGGCCAGGCGATCGGTGAGGCGCTCGGCGACAAGGCGGGCATCTCGCGCTACGGCGATGCGCTCGTGCCGCTCGACGAGGCGCTCGCCCAGGCCGTCGTCGACATCTCCGGCCGTCCGTACCTCGTGCACGAAGGCGAGCCTGCCGGCTTCGAGCAGCACCTCATCGGCGGACACTTCACGGGCTCGCTCGTCCGGCACACCTTCGAGGCGATCGCCTTCAACGCGGCGCTCACCGTTCACGTGCGCGTGCTGGGTGGTCGCGACCCGCACCACATCGCCGAAGCGGAGTACAAGGCCTTCGCCCGCGCTTTCCGGCAGGCCAAGGCCCTCGACCCGCTGGTCGACGGCATCCCGTCGACCAAGGGCGCGCTGTGACCCGCACGCCCCGGGTCGCCGTCTTCGACTACGAGTCCGGCAACGTGCACTCCGCGGTGAAGGCGCTGGTCGCCGCCGGAGCGGATGCCGTCCTCACTCGCGATCGCACCGAGGCGCTCGAAGCCGATGGACTGCTCGTGCCGGGTGTCGGCGCGTTCGCCGCGGTCCGTGACGCCCTGCGGGCGCACGGCGGAGACGACATCATCGATCGTCGGCTCGCGGGTGGACGCCCGGTCATGGGGATCTGCGTCGGGATGCAGGTGCTCTTCGAACGCGGTGTCGAACGCGGGCAGAACACCGAGGGACTGGGGGAGTGGCCGGGAGCGGTCACCGAGCTCAACGCCTCGGTCCTCCCGCACATGGGTTGGAACACGGTGTCCCCTGGACCCGACAGCATCCTGTTCGACGGCATCGAGGACGAACGCTTCTACTTCGTGCACTCGTACGCGGCTCAGACCTGGGAACTCGACGTCATCCCGCCGTTCCCGCAGCCCGTTCTCACCTGGACGACCTACGGTGATCCGTTCCTGGCCGCGGTCGAGAACGGCCCGCTCACCGCGACGCAGTTCCACCCGGAGAAGTCGGGGGACGCGGGCATCCGTCTCCTGCGCAACTGGACCCGGAGCCTCTGAGAGGCGCCGCCCGGCGTCATGCATTTTGAGGCCCGTGCGGCCGCAGAGTACCCTCGAATCTCGTGCCCGCAACGGGCGCCGAGCCCCCACACCAAGGACGTCATGAACGACTTCGCACAGTCTCCCTCTCTCACGCTGCTCCCCGCAGTCGATGTCGCCGGTGGCAAGGCCGTGCGCCTCACGCAGGGCGAGGCCGGCACGGAGACCAGCTACGGAGATCCGCTGGATGCCGCCGGCGAATGGGTCTCGCAGGGCGCTCAGTGGATCCACCTCGTCGATCTCGATGCGGCGTTCGGCCGGGGGAGCAACGCGCCGATCCTGCGCAAGGTCATCAAGCAGTACCGAGGCGTGAACATCGAACTCTCGGGGGGAATCCGCGACGACGCGACCCTCGAGGCCGCTCTCGAGAGCGGAGCGACCCGGATCAACCTCGGCACGGCTGCGCTGGAGAACCCGGAGTGGGCGGCCGACGTGATCGGCCGTTACGGCGAAGCGATCGCCGTCGGTCTGGACGTCCGCGGCACGACCCTCGCAGCACGTGGGTGGACGAAGGAGGGCGGCGACCTCTGGGAGGTGCTCGACCGCCTGGAGGACGCGGGCTGCAGCCGTTACGTGCTCACCGATGTGACGAAGGACGGCACGCTGCGCGGCCCGAACCTGGAACTCCTGCGCGAGGTCACCGCCCGTACGCCCAAGCCCGTCGTCGCCTCGGGCGGCATCTCAAGCCTCGACGACATCGCCGCGCTGCGCGAGTTGGTGCCGCTCGGAGTCGAGGGCGCCATCGTGGGCAAGGCCCTGTACGCCGGGGCGTTCACCCTTGCTGAGGCGCTGGATGTCGCCGGCGACTGACGACTCCTGCGGTCACGGCCCGCACGGTCACGGTTCCCACGATCACGCGGGTGCGGCGGACCGTGGCGACTCCGCCGGCGTTCCGTGGGAGGGGCGCAGTTTCGAGGCGAACCAGCACGCCGCCGATGACGGCTCCGCCGATCCCGCCCTGCTCGCCGCGCTGCTGAGTTTCCGCGCGGGTTCCGGCAGCCAGGTGGAGGTCGTGGACGCCTTCCGCCATGCGCGGGTGCTCATCCCGCTCGTCGCCGAGAAGGGCGAGGAGGGTGTCGCCCCGAGCGGACTCGCCGTCGACAAGACGCAGGAGCTCTCGATCGTGACGGTCGCGGCACCCGACGGGCGTCGCGTGCAACCCGTGTTCTCCTCGGTGGAGGCGATGCAGCGATGGGACGCGTCGGCGCGACCCATCCCCGTCGAGGCCGTTCGCGCGGCTCTCGCGGCATCCGCCGACGACACCGATCTGATCGTGCTCGACCCGACGTCGGAGACCGAGTTCGTGATCCGCCGCCCCGCGGTGTGGGCGATCGCGCAGGAGCACGCGTGGGAACCGAGCTTCCTCTCGCCCGAGGTGTTCGCCGCCCTGCAGGCGAGCGTCGCGCAGGAGCTCGCGGTGATCGACGTGGCCGTGGCCGCGGGGGATCCGGATGCGCGTCTGCGGGGTCCCGAACTGATCGTGATCCTCGAACTCGTCGACGGACTCGAGCGAGAGGTCCTCGACGCGGTGCTCGCCCGCCTCGCTCAGCGCTGGTCGTCTGACGACCGCATCGCCGTCCTGGCGGACTCCCTCACCGTCAAGCTCCGCCGCAGCGCCTGACCGTCGCTGCTTCGCTCACGGCGTCGACTGCTTTCGGTTCGACGATGAGTGCGGGCGGAGCGATGCTGCCCGAACGAGCATCGGGAGGGGCCCGCGAAGCGGGAGGGTCCCCGTTCTGCGAGAGAGGGCAGCATCGCGCAGCTCGCCCCCGAGGTCATGCATCCCCGAGAAACTAGTTGACCGGCCCGGTCCACTTCTCGCCCGGCCCCTTGCCGATCGGGTCGGGGATGACGGAAGCCTCGCGGAAGGCGAGCTGGAGCGAGCGCAATCCGTCGCGCAGGGAGCGCGCGTGCATGTCGCTGATCTCGGGGGCACCGGCGGTGATGAGTCCCGCGAGGGAGTTGATGAGCTTGCGCGCCTCGTCGAGGTCGAGCTGATCCTGCGCGTTCGGGTCGTCGGCGAGACCGAGCTTGACGGCGGCCGCGCTCATGAGGTGCACGGCGGCGGTGGTGATGACCTCGACGGCGGGGACGTCGGCGATGTCGCGCGTCGCGGACGACGCGGCCTCCTCCTGCCGTGCCCAGCGCTCTTCGCGCTCGCGGTCAGCCTCGTTGGATGCCTGGTTCGTCACTTCGCCTTGCCTTCTGTTAGACTTTGTCGGGCTCCGGAGCGTCATGCTCCGGCACGAAAGAGGATTCACTTCCCACCCGCGCTTGCCGTTCCAGGCTACCGGGTCTTGCACTCCACCGGATCCGCTCGCAGAGCGGGGCGGTCGTCAGGGTGCGAAGCCGGCTTCTGAAGGCCGGTGGGTGGGGACGATTCTGATTTCGCCCGGAATGCTGACAGCATCCCGGTGGCCGAATCCCATCGTCTAAGGAGTTCCGCATCAGCGATCCCCGCACCAATGAGCGCATCCGCGTCCCCGAGGTCCGCCTCGTCGGCCCCGCGGGTGAGCAGATCGGCGTCGTCCGCATCGAGGCGGCGCTGCGCCTTGCGCAGGAAGCCGACCTCGACCTCGTCGAGGTCGCACCCAACTCGAAGCCGCCCGTGGTCAAGATCATGGACTACGGCAAGTTCAAGTACGAAGCCGCCCAGAAGGAGAAGGAGGCTCGCCGCAACCAGGCGAACACCGTTCTCAAGGAGGTCCGCTTCCGCCTGAAGATCGAGGCGCACGACTACACGACCAAGCTCAAGCGTGCCGAGGGCTTCCTGAAGGCCGGCGACAAGGTCAAGGCCATGATCCTGTTCCGCGGCCGCGAGCAGTCGCGTCCCGAGCAGGGTGTGCGTCTGCTGCGCAAGTTCGCCGAGGACGTCGCGGAGCTCGGAACCGTCGAGTCGAACCCGACGATCGACGGTCGCAACATGGTGATGGTCGTGGCTCCGCTGAAGAGCAAGTCCGAGGCCAAGCAGGAGCAGAACGCCGTTCGCGACGCGCAGCGCGCCGCCAACAAGCAGGCTGCCCGCGAGGCGAAGGCCGAGGCTCCGGCCGAAGCCGCCGCGGAGTGACACCCGCCCCACACACTCCCGCACCGCGGGTTGACACCGTCGCCTGAGAAGGCGCCATACGAAGGAAGAGAAGATGCCGAAGCAGAAGACCCATTCGGGTGCGAAGAAGCGCTTCAAGATCACCGGCAGCGGAAAGCTGAAGAAGCAGCAGGCTGGCATGCGTCACAACCTCGAGCACAAGTCGAGCCGTCGCACCCGTCGCCTCAACCAGGACCAGGTTCTGTCGAAGGCAGACGCCAAGGTCGCGAACAAGCTTCTCGGTCGCTGACGCGCCGAACGCACGATAGGAATACAGGAAAATGGCAAGAGTCAAGCGGGCGGTAAACGCTCACAAGAAGCGCCGGGTCATCCTCGAGCGCGCCTCCGGTTACCGCGGCCAGCGTTCGCGCCTCTACCGGAAGGCCAAGGAGCAGGTCATCCACTCCCTGGTCTACTCGTACCGGGACCGTCGCAAGCGCAAGGGTGACTTCCGTCGCCTCTGGATCCAGCGCATCAACGCTGCGGCACGCCAGAACGGCATTACGTACAACCGCTTCATCCAGGGCCTCGGCCTCGCGGGTGTGACGGTCGACCGTCGTATGCTCGCCGACCTCGCGGTCAACGACGCAGCGACGTTCACGACTCTCGTCGAGACGGCCAAGAAGGCTCTGCCTTCCGACGTCAACGCTCCGAAGTCGGCTGCGTAAGCAGCGATCTCTTCAGAAGGCGCTCTCCTCCGGGAGGGCGCCTTCTGCTTTCTCCGGACGCGCTGTCCACCTGGAGCGCACGCCGGCGTCGAGCGCAGCGGCCACCGCGACGGCGCAGAGGTAGACGACCAAATCCCGGGGATCGAATCCCGAACCCAGCACCAGGTGCACGGGTGGGAACGCCTGGCCCAGGGCGTGCGGGATGCCGGTGAGTTGGGCGAACTCGACGGCAGCGCACACGAGGGCGGCCGACACCGTGATCGCGACGGAGCGCGCACGGGGGAGCGCGCAGGCGATGAGCGCGTAGATCAGCACGGCGTAGAGGCCGTCCCCGGCGATGTCCCCGGCCGGCCCCTCGGCGAGACCGTGGACGAAGAGGCCTGCGCCGATGACTCCCGCAGCCGCTGCGGCGCAACCGATCCGTCGGCTTCGCCTCGCCCGCGGGGACGATGGGCTGTCGGTTGTCACGCCCGCACCCTATCGATCGGACCTGGAACTGCGCCTGCGTCAATGGCTCGGCGCGGGGAAGGTGTTCCCTAGACTGTGATCGTGCTGGAGAACCCCCGCTCCCCCCGAGTCCGAGCCGTCGCCAAGCTGACGAAGCGAAGCGCACGAACCGAGACAGGGCTTTTCCTCCTCGAAGGGCCGCAGGCCGTCCGAGAGGCTCTGACCTACCGTCCCGAGGCGATCGTCGAGCTCTTCGCGACCCCGACCGGGTGGGAGAGGCATCCCGACATCCGGGCTCAGGCCGCAGATGCCGGCATCGATGTCGAGCACGTCACCGAGTACGTCCTGAACGCGATGGCCGATACGGTCACTCCGCAGGGGCTCGTGGCCGTCGTCCGGCAGACGCCGACGTCCGTGCGCGACGTCTTCGCGGCATCCCCTCGCCTGGTCGCGATCTGCCAGGAGGTGCGCGATCCCGGCAACCTCGGGACGATCATCCGCGCGGCGGATGCGGCGGGAGCGGATGCCGTCGTCCTCACCGGACGCACGGTCGATCCGTACAACCCCAAAGTCGTGCGCGCCACGACGGGATCGCTGTTCCACCTCCCGGTCTCGGTCGGCGGGGAACTCGAAGACGTCATCACCCGCGCGCACGAAGCCGGTCTGCGCATCCTCGCCGCGGATGTGAAGGGCGACGACCTGCTCTCCGCGCGCGCCGAGGGCGTGCTCGCCGAGCCGACCGGGTGGCTGTTCGGAAACGAGGCGCGAGGCCTGGAGGACGATGCTCTGGCGCTGGCCGATCGCGTTCTGCGCCTCCCGATCTTCGGCAAGGCGGAGTCGCTGAACCTGGCGACCGCGGCGAGCGTGTGCCTGTACGAGAGCGCGTTCGCGCAGCGCGCCGCGACGGTCGGCTGATACTTTTGCTCCTGCCCGTCCGTCACCGCCGACGGAGAGAGGAGGGGAGCGCATGCGGATACTGATCGTGGAAGACGACGATCGCGTCGCCGCGGCGCTCGACGCCTTCCTCGCCCGTTCGGGGTATGCGACCGTGAGGGCGTCCGACGGCGCCGCGGCGATGGATCTCCTGGGGGCGGACACCGAGGTCGTCCTCCTCGATCTCGGTCTGCCCGACGTCGACGGCATCGATCTGTGCCGCCGTATCCGTGGCCGCTCCGACGTGCCGATCGTCGTCGTGACGGCGCGCAGCCAGGTCACCGAGCGCATCAAGGGGCTGCGGGCTGGCGCCGACGACTTCGTGGTGAAGCCGTACGACGTGCACGAGCTCCTCGCCCGGATCGAGGCGGTGACACGGCGCTCGCGAGCGGTGCGCCCCGAGTCCGACGGCGTGGTCACGATCCACGGCGGTGCTGTCGCGATCGATCTCGTGGCACGGCAGCTCCGGGTCGACGACCAGGCGGTCGACCTCACGCCCAAGGAGTTCGACATCGTCGCGGTGCTCGCGCGCTATCCCGGAGTCGCCGTTCCGAAGGATCGACTCATCCGCGAGGTGTGGAACACCGATTGGCGCGGCTTCGGTCACTCGCTCGAGGTGCACGTCGGAGCCATCCGTAAGAAGACGGGCTCGCACCGGGTGATCGAGACGGTGCGTGGCGTCGGCTATCGGCTCGTGGGGTCGTAGCCGGTGCGCAAGCGGCTCGTGATCGTGTTCCTGGTGCCCCTGGTCGCGATCCTCCTCTCCCTCGGCGGCGCGACCGGATGGAGCGCCGCGCGCAGCATCCAGCAGGCGGTCTACACCGAACAGATCGGTGACCTCGGCTACTTCGCCACGACGGCCCGGCAGGCGCTCCGCTCGGATGCCGCCGGGGTGTTCGAGGGCGAGGCGCGCAGGTTCGAGCAGGTCTACGGGATCGAGATCGCGGTGTACGACCTCACCGGATCCGTCTGGGCGGCGAGCGAGTCGGAGCCGGGGGTGCTCTCCGAGGAGGAGGCCGAGCAGGTGCGACTCGCGCTCTCCGGCCGCCGCGCGGAGGCCCCGGAGGCCTTCTTCCCCTGGATCATCTCGGACGCCACGATGGTCGAGCCGGTGTTCGACGACGGCGATGTGATCGGCGCGGTGATGATCTCGGCCGAGGTGGAGGCTCCGCGCACGGCGATCCTGCAGCAGCTGCTGATCCTGATCGGGGTCGCCCTCGTCTCGATCTCCCTGGGCGTTCTCCTGGTGTTCCAACTCGCCCGGTGGGTGCTCTCGCCCGTGCGGCGGCTCGACGATGCGATGGTGGCGATCGAGCACGGTGAGATGGATGCGCGCGTCGCGGAGGACACAGGGCCGCCCGAACTGAGGCGTATGACGAGGGTCTTCAACGGCATGGCCGAGGAGATCGAGCGCAGCCTCGCCCGCCAGCAGGAGTTCGCGTTGAACGCCTCGCATGAACTGCGCAATCCTCTCAACGCGCTGCTGCTGCGCGTCGAGCACCTGGCGACGGGGCTCGATGACGACTGGAAGGACGACATCGAGGAGACGCGCGAGGAAGGGCGTCGGATGGCTCGGATCCTCGAGACCATGTTGAACCTCGCCCGCAGCGGTCGCGCCGATTCGATGTTCTCCGCGGTCGACCTCACCACGCTCGTCGAGCGTCGCAGCGATGCCTGGCGCGAGGTGGCGGGGCCCCGCGGCATCGGCTTCCGACGCACGGGGGAGGGGATCGTCATGTGCGTCACCGATCGCACGATCGTCGAGAGCGCACTCGATGCGGTCATCGACAACGCCGTGAAGTTCTCGCCGCCCGATTCGGTGATCGAGCTGGGGGTGGAACGCGACGGCGAACGCTGTCGGTTGACCGTGCGGGATCGCGGGCCGGGGCTCGCCGGGGATCAGGTGGAGTACGCCACCGACAGATTCTGGCGCAGCGCCGACAGCGACGACACCCCGGGTACCGGACTCGGGCTGGCGATCGCCACCGATCTGCTCGCATCCATCGGCGGCGAACTGGTCGTGTCGTCGCCGGAGGGCGGGGGTCTCCTGGTGTCGCTCGTGCTCACGAACGGGGGGTTCGAATGACCAGGGATCGGATGCTCCGGCTCGCGCGCCGTGCCGCTGCCGCGGTCTGCGCCGCCGTCGTCGTCCTCGGCGCGAGCGGGTGCAGCCCGCGCGCGGGCGAGTGGGCGGAGGGCACGGCCGTCATCGCCGGCGGAGGCACGACGGGGGTCTACTTCGATTACGGCGGGCACTTCGCCGAGGAACTCTCGACCGCGCTCGGCGTATCGGCCGAGGTGACGGAGACGGAGGGCTCCGTCGACAACCTGCGCAGGGTCGCGTCCGGCGAGGCCCTGCTCGGCTTCGCCCAGGGCGATGCGGCCGCGGATGCCGTGGCCGGACGCGGCGCGTTCGACGAGCCTCTCCCGATCCAGGCGGCGGCGCGCCTGTACGACGAGTACGTGCACGTCGTCGTGCGGGCGGACTCCGAGATCGACGACATCACCGATCTCACCGGGCGGACGGTGTCGCTGGGCGCCGTCGGATCGGGCGTCAACGTCATCGCCACGCGCATCCTCGACGTCGCCCGGGTGGATGCCGGGTCGGTGAGCAATCCGCAGCTGGATCTGCGCGAGTCGATCGCCGCGCTCGAGAGCGGCGAGATCGACGGGTTCTTCTGGGTCGGGGGGCTGCCGACGCCCGGCATCGAGAACCTCTCGGGTTCGCTGCCCCTGCGGCTGCTGCCGATCGAACAGGACTGGGTCAACGCCGTCAACGCACGGTATTCCGACGCGTACCGTTCGTCGGACTTCCCCGCGGGCGCCTACGGGATCGCGCAATCGGTGCCGACGATGGCCGTTCCGAACTACCTGATCGTCGCGTCCGCGACCCCGGATGCGGTCGTCAAGGACGTGCTCACGGTGCTCTTCGACGCGCGCTCGCGCATGGCGGAGGACGTGCCGGCGGCGGCGCTCCTGAGCCGCCGTCAGGCGATCTTCACCGTGCCCGTGGACCTCCATCGCGGAGCGGTGGACTTCTATCGCGATCAGCGCGGATGACGGCGCCGCGCCCCTCGGGGACCGCTGCGTAACGCCCTTGTTACGACCCTCAAGAAATCCTCAAGAAGTCTGACAGCGCCCGGGGGCTCTGCGATCGTGAGGTCGGTCGCGCACCGTTCGACGATGAACGCGGATGCCCGTGGGGACGGGTGGCGCGACGACTGAACCCACCGGGGCCGACCCCCGATCGAGCACTGCCGACGACCTGGCGAGTTTGGAGAAAAGATGACCACCGGTAAAGCCCTTGTCGTGGTCGACAACGTGCAGAAGCACTACGGCGAGTTCCAGGCTCTGACCGATATCGACCTCACCGTGAACGCCGGCGAGGTCGTCGTCGTGATCGGCCCGTCCGGCTCGGGCAAGTCGACCCTGTGCCGCACCATCAACCGCCTCGAGACGATCACCAGCGGGACCATCAGCATCGACGGCAAGGCGCTGCCCGCCGAGGGACGCGGCCTCGCCGAACTCCGCGCTGACGTCGGCATGGTCTTCCAGTCGTTCAACCTGTTCGCCCACCTGACGATCCTCGAGAACGTCACCCTCGGCCCGATCAAGGTGCGCGGCCTCAAGAAGGCCGACGCCGAGCGCGAGGCGATGGAGCTGCTCGAGCGCGTCGGCGTCGCCAAGCAGGCGTCCAAGCTTCCGGCCCAGCTCTCGGGCGGGCAGCAGCAGCGCGTCGCGATCGCGCGAGCGCTGGCGATGCATCCGAAGGTCATGCTGTTCGACGAGCCGACCAGCGCGCTCGACCCCGAGATGATCAACGAGGTGCTCGACGTCATGGTCGAGCTCGCGCACGAGGGCATGACGATGATCGTCGTCACCCACGAGATGGGCTTCGCCCGCAAGGCGGCCGACCGCGTGGTCTTCATGGCCGACGGTCGGATCGTCGAAGAGGCCACGCCCGAGGAGTTCTTCACCCATCCGAAGAGCGATCGCGCCAAGGACTTCCTCTCGAAGCTCCTGACGCACTGATCACCCCAGACCCTGCACCCACAGCACACGAAGGAGACGCACATGCGACGCACACGGACACTGGCAGGTATCGGAATCGCGGCGGTGGCGCTGCTCGCGCTCACCGCCTGCAACAGCGGAACCCCGTCGAGCACGGGCACCGGCGGCGGCGACGACGGCGGCGACGCCTCGAGCAGCACGCCCTGGACGGTGGCGACCGATGTCAGTCTCGACGGCAGCCCGACGTTCGACCGGATCTCGTCCAGCGGGACGATCAAGGTCGGCGTCAAGGAGGACCAGCCCGGGCTCGGCTACCTCGACCCCGTGACGGGCGAGCGCACCGGTTTCGACGTCGACATCGCACGCTGGATGGCCGCATCCCTCGGGGTCGACCCCGAGAAGATCGAGTTCCAGGCGATCGCCTCGGCGAACCGCGAGCAGGCGATCGTGAACGGTGACATCGACTACTACGTCGGCACCTACTCGATCACCGACAAGCGTAAGGAGCAGATCTCCTTCGCCGGTCCGTACTTCGTGACGGGCCAGGGCCTCCTCGTCGGGGCCGACAGCGACATCGAGAGCGTCGACGACCTCGACTCCTCGACCACGGTGTGTTCGGCCACGGGCTCCACGCCCATCCAGAACATCAACACCAACTACCCCGAGGTTCCCACCAAGGAGTACGACACCTACTCCAAGTGCGTCGAGGACCTCAAGAACGGCCAGGTGGACGCCGTCACGACCGACGAGGCGATCCTCATCGGCTACGCGGCTCAGGACCCCGACAACCTCAAGGTCGTCGGCGAGCCCTTCAGCGAGGAGCGCTACGGCATCGGTGTGGCGAAGGATGACACCGCACTCGTCGAGTACTTCAACACGCAGCTGACCGACGGCGGCGACGTCTGGGAGCAGATCTTCGAGAACAACCTCGGAGCCTCCGGAGTCAAGGCGACCCAGCCCGAGGTCGACCCGATCAGCTGATCCGAGCGGGGCGGCCGATATCCTCGGCCGCCCCGCCCATCGGCAGAGCGTCGCGCCAATTCGAATCGACAGGAGCACCAGTGGGAGTCATCACCGACCACCTCGATCTCTGGGGGGAAGCGCTGTGGGGAACGATCGCGCTGTTCCTGGGTGGAGGTCTCATCGCGATCGTCCTCGGACTGATCGTCGGCGCGGCCAGAGTGTCCCCGGTCCCGATCGCCCGCGCGGTCGGCGGCGTCTACGTGAACTGGATCCGCAACACCCCGTTGACCCTGGTCATGTTCTTCTTCGCGTTCTGCCTGCCGATCCTTCTCGGCGAACGCGTCAATTCCCTCCTGCTCGCGGTCATCGCCCTCGGTCTCTACACGGCCACCTACGTCGCGGAGGCGTTGCGCGCCGGCATCAACACGGTGCCCGTCGGGCAGGCTGAGGCCGCCCGGGCGATCGGCCTGAACTTCGGTCAGGTCATGCGCTACGTCGTGCTGCCGCAGGCGACCCGATCCGTCGTCCCCCCGATGATGAGCGTGCTCATCGCCCTTATGAAGAACACGACCGTCGCGGCGGGCTTCTCCGTCGTCAACCTGGGAACGATCCGCGCCGCACTCAGCGAGCGCGGCGAGAGCGCCCTGGTCGTGCTGCTGTGGGTCATGGTCATCTTCGTCGTGCTGGTGCTGTTGCTCGCCTGGGTCCAGCGAGTGCTCGAGAACAAGTGGAGGATCTCGCGATGAGTTCCGTTCTTTTCGACGTCCCCGGTCCCCGCGCCATCGCGCGCAACAGACTCATCGGAGTCGCGACCGTGCTCGTGGTGCTCGCCGTGCTCGGCTGGGTCGTGTGGCGGCTCTTCGCCACCGGGCAGTTCTCGGCGGAGAAGTGGAACATCTTCTCCTACTCCGCGGTCTGGGTCCGCTTCGGCGAGGGGCTTCTCAGCACGCTCGCCGCCTTCGCCGCGGCCGGCGTCGGCTCGCTCGTCCTCGGCTTCGTCCTGGGCATCGGGCGTCTCTCTGAGCACGCCTGGGTCCGGGAACCGGTCCGGTGGATCATCGAGGTGCTGCGCGCCGTCCCCGTGCTCGTCCTCATGATGCTGCTGTACTACGGCCTCCCCGTCGTCGGCATCAAGATGTCGCCCTACTTCGCGGTCGTGATCGCGCTCATCGTCTACAACGGCTCGGTGCTCGCCGAGGTGCTGCGCGCCGGTGTCGAGTCGCTGCCGCGCGGGCAGGCCGAGGCCGGGTACGCGATCGGACTCCGCAAGAGCGGGGTCATGTGGTTCATCCTCCTGCCGCAGGCCGTGCGATCGATGATGCCCGTGATCATCGCGCAGCTCGTCGTCGCGCTGAAGGACACGGCTCTCGGCTTCATCATCACGTACCAGGAGCTGCTGTATGTGATCAACCAGATCGGCAACCAGGCGCCCTACGGCTCTCCGCTCATCCCTGCGGCGATCGTCGGAGGCTCCATGTACGTCGCCGTCTGCCTGGTGCTCTCCTACATCGCGTTCCGTCTGCAGCGCCGTACCAAGCGTTCGCCCAAGGCGGGAGACGCGGCTCCGGACCCGCGTCAGCACGCCGGCGAGACGAACACCGAACTGATCACCCTGCAGCGCGGCACCGACAGCGGGCGAAGCGCGGCCCCCGGAGCATGACGGTGGCGGGATCGTCCGATCCCGCCACCCCGCGCCGGTAGACTCGTCTCTCGTGTCCGAGACTCCAGAAATCACCCCGGAAGCGGTCGAAGCAGCCGTCGCCGCAGCCCTGGCAGCGATCAACGCAGCGACCGACACCGCCGAGCTCAAGGCGGCCCGTGCCGCCCACGTGGCCGACGGTTCGCCCCTCGCCGTCCTGAACGCCTCGATGCGTCAGGTCGCCCCCGAGAACAAGGCCGCCTTCGGCAAGCTCGTCGGCCAGGGGCGCGGTCAGGTCACGCAGGCGCTCGCCGCCAAGGAGGCCGAGCTCGCTGCCGCCGAGATCGCGGCGCGCCTCGAAGCCGAACGCATCGACATCACGGCGGTGCCGTCGCGCACGCGCGTCGGTGCGCGGCATCCGCTCTCCCTGCTCCAGGACCAGGTCTGCGACATCTTCGTGGGCATGGGATGGGAGATCGCGGAGGGTCCCGAACTCGAGCACGAGTGGTTCAACTTCGACGCGCTCAACTTCGACGTCGACCACCCCGCCCGCCAGGAGCAGGACACGTTCTACGTCGACCCCGCCTCGCGACACCTCGTCATGCGCACGCACACGAGTCCCGTCCAGGTGCGCTCGATGCTCGACCGCGAGGTGCCGATCTACGTGCTCTGCCCCGGGCGCGTCTACCGAACCGACGAGTTCGATGCGACGCACCTGCCGGTGTTCACCCAGTTCGAGGGTCTCGTGATCGACAAGGGCATCACGATGGCGCACCTCAAGGGCACGCTCGACCACTTCGCGAAGCAGCTGTTCGGTCCCGAGGCCAAGATGCGCTTCCGCACCAACTACTTCCCCTTCACCGAGCCCTCCGCCGAGCTCGATCTGTGGCACCCCACTTTCAAGGGCGGCGCACGGTGGATCGAGTGGGGCGGCTGCGGCATGGTCAACCCGAACGTTCTGCGTGCGGCCGGGATCGATCCCGAGGTGTACAGCGGCTTCGCGTTCGGCATGGGCATCGAGCGGGGACTCATGTTCCGCAGCGATGTGCAGGACATGCGT
The DNA here is from genome assembly GCF_023101185.1 of Microbacterium galbinum. Lineage (GTDB taxonomy): Bacteria > Actinomycetota > Actinomycetes > Actinomycetales > Microbacteriaceae > Microbacterium > Microbacterium galbinum. The sequence continues at coordinate 129,918 of NZ_CP078077.1, read as the reverse complement.
GACATGGCCGAGGGCGATGTCCGATTCAGCGAGCAGTACGGGATGGTGGTGTGATGCGCGTCCCGCTTTCGTGGTTGCGTGAGTACGTCGATGTGGCAGCGGATGCGTCCCCCGAGGACGTCCTCGCGGCACTGGTGACGGTCGGCTTCGAAGAGGAGGACGTGCACCGCTTCGACATCACGGGTCCCGTCGTCGTCGGACAGGTGGTCTCGCTCGAGGGCGAACCGCAGTCCAACGGCAAGACCATCAACTGGTGCCAGGTCGACGTCGGCGAGGCGAACGGCGGCGTGCGCGGCATCGTCTGCGGCGCCCACAACTTCGTCGCCGGAGACAAGGTCATCGTGACGCTCCCGGGCGCGGTGCTGCCCGGCCCGTTCCCGATCGCGGCCCGCAAGACCTACGGGCACGTGTCGGACGGCATGATCGCCTCGGCGCGGGAGCTCGGGCTCGGTGACGAGCACAACGGCATCCTCGTGCTGTCCGACCTGGGGATCGACGCCCCGGTCGGTACCGACGCGATCGCCCTCCTCGGGCTCGACGACGTCGCTGTCGAGATCAACGTCACGCCCGACCGCGGGTACGCCTTCTCCCTGCGCGGCGTGGCCCGTGAGTACTCGCACGCGACGGGAGCGGAGTTCCGCGACCCGGCCGAGCGGGACTTCGCCGAGCTGCAGCCGGGCACCGGCCATGTCGCGATCGTCGACGATCAGGCGCCCGTGCGCGGACGTGTGGGCGCGAGCGAGTTCGTGACCCGGGTCGTCCGCGGGGTCGACCCGTCCCGCCCGACACCTCCCTGGATGATCGCGCGGCTCTCGCTCGCGGGCATGCGCTCGCTCGGCGTGCTGATCGACATCACGAACTACGTCATGCTCGAACTCGGCCAGCCGCTGCACGGCTACGACCTCGACAAGCTCACGGGCGGCATCACGGTGCGCCGCGCTCGGGCGGGCGAGAAGATGACGACTCTCGACGGCCAGGAGCGCACGCTCCACGTCGAGGATCTGCTCATCACCGACGAATCCGGACCCATCGGCCTCGCCGGCGTCATGGGCGGCGGCACGACCGAGATGAGCGACACGACGACCGACGTCCTCATCGAGGCCGCGTCGTTCGATCCCACCACGATCGCGCGCACCGCACGCCGGCACAAGCTGCCCAGCGAAGCGTCCAAGCGCTTCGAGCGCGGCGTCGACCCGCTCATCCCGTTCGTGGCGGCCCGTCGTGCGGCCGACCTCATGGTCGAGCTGGCCGGCGGCACGCTCACCGACGAGGGGGGCGCGCTCTTCGCCGAGGTCTTCGTCGGCGAGATCGACCTGCCCGCAGGCTTCGTCGAGGGCCTGATCGGCGTCGACTACACCGAGGCCGAGATCACCGGCGCCCTCACCACGATCGGTGCGGAGGTGACCGCTGCCGACGACGGGTGGACCGTCATCCCTCCGACCTGGCGTCCCGATCTGACCGACAAGTGGACGCTCGCCGAAGAGGTCGCCCGTATCCACGGCCTCGACCGCATCCCCTCGGTGCTTCCCACGCCGCCGTCGGGCCGCGGACTCACCGCGCACCAGCAGGGCCGCCGCCGGGTGGCGAACGCCCTGGCGTCCGCGGGCTTCGTCGAGACCCCCGCCTTCCCGTTCACGACCGAGGCGCAGAACGACCTCCACGGATCGGCGACGGGGGAGCACCTGCCCAGCATCCGGCTGGCGAACCCGCTCGACGGCCAGGCGCCGTTCCTGCGACGCTCGCTGGTGCCGGGGTTGCTCCAGACGGCGCACCGCAACATCTCACGCGGTCTCACCGACCTCGCGATCTTCGACACGGGTGCGGTGTTCCTGCCCGAGGCCGGGACGACCTACGGCACGGATGAGGTTCCGCCTCTCGGGGAGCGCCCCTCGGAGGAGACCCTCGCCGAGCTGAACGCATCGATCCCGCCGCAGCACCGCTTCCTCGCCGCTCTCCTGACCGGTAACGCGACCCCGCGCCAGCCGGGACGTCCGGCCGAGGCGGCCGGGCTCTCGGATGCTCTCGACGCCGTGCGCGTGATCGCGACGGCCGCAGGCGTCGAGATCGACGTCGTCCAGAGCACGCGAGCCGCCCTCCACCCGGGGCGCACGGGCGACCTGCGCGTCGCGGATCGGCTCGTCGGCTACGTCGGCGAACTCCACCCCGCTGTCACGGCGGATGCGGATCTCCCGGGGCGAGCGACCGTGCTCGAGGTCGATCTCGATCTCGTGCTCTCCCTGGCGGGCGAGCGCATCGTCGCCGCATCGCTCTCGACGTTCCCCGCCGCGACGCAGGACGTCTCGCTCGCTGTGTCGATCGAGGTTCCGGCCGCGGATGTCGAGGGAGCACTCGCCGAGGGCGCGGGTGCGCTCCTCGAATCGGTGCGCCTGGTCGACGACTACCGCGGCGAGGGCGTTCCTTCGGGTTCGAAGAGCCTGAGCTTCGCCCTGCGTTTCCGCGCCGACGATCGCACTCTCACGGCGGCCGAGGCCAGCGAAGCCAAGCTCGCGGGCGTCGCCGTCGCCGCCGAGCGCTTCGGGGCGGCTCTCCGCGACTGAGTCCCACACGATCCCCTCGCAGGCACTGGCCGTCGCGCAGCGTTCCCGCTAGCGCGACGGCCAGTGCCAGCTCGGACGCTCGAGCGGCAGCTGATCGCGCACACGGGTTCCGTAGCCGTTAGACTCGAGCTCGACGACCGACCCGCCCGCCTCGGCGAGTGCGCGGCGGAGGGGTGCCGAGTGGGTGACGACGATCACCTGCGTCTGGGACGCCGCATGAGCGAGCAACGAGCCGAGAGGGTCGATGAGGCTCTCGTGCAGGCTCGATTCGGGCTCGTTGACGACGAGGAGCGGCGGCGGATCGGCGGGCAGCAGTGCCGCGCACCACAGCAGGTATCTGAGCGTGCCGTCGGAGAGTTCGGCGGCGTCGAGCGGACGCAGCAACCCGGGTTGCCGCAGCTGCAACCGGAACGAGCCGTCGGTGACGGATATCTGCACGCGTGATCCCGGGAAGGCGCGGTCGACGGCCTCGTCGAGCGGAGCGCCGCGTCCGGCTTCCGTCGTCGTCGCCCACACGGCGGCGAGGTCGGAGCCGTCGTCGCTCAGCCAGCGCGTGCGGGTTCCGACCTGCGGCCGTCGCGCGGGGGCGGACGCGTCGGTGCGGAAGTGGTCGTAGAAGCGCCAGCTGGCGATCCGGGAGCGCAAGGATGCCGTCTCCCACCGCGCGGTGCCGTCGACGAGGTCGAGCAGCACGCTCTGCCCCGGTCCCATCGGCTGATCCACCGACTCCCAGCCGTCGTCGCCCCGCACCCGCACCCCGCCGCGCTGACGATCGACGAACAGCGTTCCCGGCCGCGCGAACGGGCCGCTGAACAACTGCTCGCGTTTGATCTCCGGGTCGCGCGTGAAGAGGCTGCGCGCGTCGGTCTGCGGCAGGCCCAGGTCGATGAGGTACCCGACCTCGTCGGCGGCGATGCCGAGGCGCACCGAGATCGGTCGGGTACGCCGTGTGCCCTGGGCTCCCTCACCCTGCGGCGTCTCGGGGCCCGCCCACAGCACGCTGTCGAGGCCTCCCTCCCGTGCGACGGCGGCGACCGCGCGGCCGTGGCCGGTCGCTGCGAGCAGGCGCAACGCGCGGTAGAGGTTCGACTTGCCCGTGCCGTTCGCCCCCGTGATCACGGTGAGCGGATCGAGCGGCACGACGACGTCGACGAGCGAGCGGTAGCCGGAAACGGCGAGGGTCGTGAGCATGGCCCCATCGTGTCAGGCGCATCCGACACTCTGCTCTGAGCGGATGCGCTTCCGTCGGCGCGCCGATCCTGGTGTGCTGGTGTCATGACGAAGGCTCTGATCCTCGGCGGCACCGGATGGCTGTCGAGCCGGATCGCCCGCCGCCTCCTCGACGAGGGCGCCGCCGTGACCTGCCTCGCGCGGGGGACCCGCCCGGTGCCGCCGGGGGCGACGCTCGTGGTCGGGGACCGGACCGGCGCCGATCCGTACGCGGCGCTCGACGGCGAATGGGACCTCGTGGTCGACGTCTCGACCTCGGCGCTCCAGGTCGCCCGGGCCGTCGACGAGCTCGGAGACCGCGCCGCCCGCTGGACCTTCGTGTCGTCCGTCTCGGTGTACGCCGACGACGAGACGGTGGGCGCCGACGAGAGCGCGCCACGGCATCCGTCCTCCCGCGCGGAGGATGCCGACTACGGTGCGCAGAAGGCGGCGGCGGAGGATGCCGTCGCCGCACTGGGCGATCGGGCGCTGATCGTGCGACCCGGTCTGATCGTGGGCAAGGGCGACCCGAGCGACCGCTTCGGTTACTGGGCGGCGGCGTTCGCACGGGCGGGGGAGCGACCGGTGCTGGTGCCGCCCCTGGCCGGCCGGACCGCGCAGATCGTCGACGTCGACGACCTCGCCGCGTACGTTGCCTCTTCGCGAGCCGTCGACGCGGTGAACGCGGTCGGCGACAGCATCCCGCTCGCCGACATGCTCGAGATCGTGCGCGGTGCCGCCGGACACACCGGCGGCGTGCGCGAGGCGAGCGAGGAGTGGTTGCGCGCGCGCAGCGTGGAGTACTGGATGGGCGTGCGCTCTTTGCCGCTCTGGTTGCCGGCCGACATGACCGGATTCATGACCCGTCGCAACGAGAGGTTCCTCGCGACGGGAGGCGCGCTGAGCCCGCTCGACGCGACGGCCGCGCGGGTCGTGGCCGACGAGCTCGTGCGCGGTGTGGATCGTCCGCGCCGCGCCGGGCTCAGCCGCGCGGAAGAGGCGGATCTCCTCGCCGAGCTCGGCGGCCGATCACGGTCGCTTCGCTAGACTCTGGGCGAGTGACACGGGGTGCCGCATCCGCGGCTGAGATCACACCCGTCGAACCTGATCTAGTTCGTACTAGCGAAGGGATGTCGCAATGAGCGATCTTCTGCGTCCATCGTCCGCCTCCTCGACCGCGCAGTCCGCGGCCGAACTGCTCGAAGCGCTGCGCACGGCTGCGCCGTTGACCCACTGCATCACCAACGCAGTCGTCACCGGATTCACCGCCAACGTGCTGCTCGCGGTCGGAGCCGCGCCGGCGATGGTCGACATCGTGGGCGAGGCGGGGATGTTCGCGGGTGCGGCCTCCGGGCTGCTCGTGAACCTCGGCACCCCGACCCCGGAACAGCGCGCGGCGAGCCTCGAGGCGGTCGACGCGGCGACCCTCGCCGGCACTCCCTGGGTGCTCGATCCTGTCGCGATCGGTGTGCTCCCGGTGCGCACCTCCCTGGCGGGCGAGCTCGCCGATCGTCGGCCGACGGCCATCCGCGGCAACGCGTCGGAGATCCTCGCGCTGGCGGGTATGAGCACGGGCGGACGCGGGGTCGATGCCACCGACGGCACCGAAGCCGCGCTCGACGCGGCGCGACACCTCGCTCGTCGCCATGGCAGCATCGTCGCCGTCTCGGGCGCCGTCGATCTGCTGACCGACGGCGAGCGGGTTCTCCGGCTGTCGAACGGTGACGCGCTCCTGACGCGCGTGACCGGAGGAGGATGCGCACTCGGCGCGGTGATGGCGGCGTTCCTCGGCACCGCCGGGGCGACCGGCACCGGAGCGCTGGATGCCGTCGCCGGGGCTTCTCTCGTCTACACGATCGCCGCGGAGGATGCGGCGGCGTCGGCGTCGGGGCCGGGCAGCTTCGCCGTCGCCCTGCTGGACGCGCTCGCCGCCGTCGAGCCGGCAGAGGTCATCGCTCGCGCGCACGTCGAGGAGGGAGCGCGGTGATCGCGGATCTCTCCCTGTACCTCGTGACGGACGCCGCCCTGTGCGGTGCACGCGGCGTCGTCGAGACCGTGCGGGAGGCGGTCGACGGTGGCGTGCGCATCGTCCAGCTCCGCGAAAAGGATGCCGAGCACTCCCACGTGGTCGCTCGCCTGGTCGAGCTGTCGCGCGTGATCGATGGGCGAGCGCTCCTCGTGGTGAACGACCGTCTGGAGGCGGTTCTCGATGCACGCGCGCAGGGCGCCCGAGTCGACGGGGTGCATCTCGGTCAGCGCGACGAGTCGGTGCTCCACGCGCGTGCGGTGCTGGGACCCGACGCGCTGATCGGGCTCACGGCGAGCAGCGCGGCCCATCTCGCTGCGCTCCACGCATTGCCCGAGGGCACGGTCGACTACCTCGGGGTGGGAGTCATCCGCCCGACGGCGACCAAGCCCGACCACCCGCCGGCTCTCGGGATCGAGGGGTTCCGGGCGTTCGCCCGGGCCACCGCCCTTCCCTGCGTCGCGATCGGCGGCGTCGGCATCGACGACACCGAGGATCTGCAGTCCGCCGGCGCCGCAGGGCTCGCCGTCGTCTCCGCGCTCTGCGCCTCGCCGGATCCGCGTGCCGCGGCCTCCGAGTTCCGCGCGCGGTGGCGGCGGGGCGCGGTGCCACGGGTGCTGAGTATCGCCGGCAGCGATCCCTCCGGCGGTGCGGGGATCCAGGCCGACCTCAAGTCGATCGCGGCGAACGGCGGATACGGGATGGCGGCGATCGCCGCGCTCACCGTGCAGAACACGCGCGGCGTGCGCGATGTGCACGTGCCCGACGCCGCGTTCCTCTCGGCGCAGCTGGAGGCGCTGTCGGACGACATCGTGATCGACGCCGTCAAGATCGGGATGCTCGCGAACGTCGAGGCCGTGCGCGTCGTGAGCGCGTGGCTGGATCGGGTGCGCCCGCCGCTCGTGGTGCTCGACCCCGTGATGGTGTCGACGAGCGGGGATCGTCTGCTCGACGCGGATGCCGAGGACGCTCTGGCTTCGCTTCTGCACCGCGCGCATCTCGTCACCCCGAACCTCGCGGAACTCGCCGTCCTCACCCGCCGGGAGATCGAGGGATGGCCCGCGGCGCTCGCCGCAGCCGAGGAGCTGTCGACCGAGTACGGCACGGCGGTGCTGGTGAAGGGCGGTCACCTCCCCGGCGATCAGGCTCCGGACGCGATCATCGACGTGCGATCCGGCTCACGCGAGGAGTTCGGCGGCGGTCGCATCGCGACGGCGAACACCCACGGCACGGGATGCTCTCTGTCCTCCGCCCTCGCGACACGACTCGCCCGCGGAGAGGACCTCACCGAGGCGGTGCGCGCTGCGCGGAGCTGGCTGCGCGAGTCGCTGCGGGAGGGCGGTGCCCTGCACGTCGGTGGCGGTCACGGCCCGGTGCATCACTTCGCGGGGCTCTGGGCGCGGGGCGGTGCGGGCACGCGACCGCTCCCGGAGGAGGTCGCCGAGGACTGGTGGCAGGGCATCGCCGGGATCCGGGCGGGCATCGACGGCCTCCCGTTCGTCCGCGGACTCGCCGACGGTTCCCTCTCCACGGAGGACTTCCTCTTCTACCTCGCGCAGGACGCGCTGTATCTCCGCGACTATGCGCGCGTCCTCGCCGTCGCCGCCCGACTCGCACCCACCCCGGACGAGCAGGCGTTCTGGGCGGAATCGGCCCGCGGGTCGATCCTGGGCGAGCTCGAACTGCACGCCTCCTGGTTGACACCGGCGCAGGGGGTGGCGGCGGCCACGTTCGTCGCGGACGCCTCGCCGACGACAACCGCATACCTCGACCACCTGCGATCCGTGGCGTTCGGGGGTGACTATCCCGAGCTGATCGCCGCCGTGCTGCCGTGCTTCTGGCTTTACACGGACCTCGGCAAGCGTCTGCACGCGGGGGAGTTCGGGGAGCGCGCCCGAGACCCGCAGCATCCGTACGCCACGTGGCTCGCGACGTACGCCGACCCCGCCTTCGCCGAGGCGACCGCCCGGGCGATCGAGTTCGTCACCCGGGCGGCGGCCGCGGCGGATGACGAGACCCGCGCGCGCATGCGGCGTGCGTTCGAACGCTCCAGCGCTCACGAGCAGGCGTTCTTCCGTGCCCCGGGGGAGCGGGGCGGCGACTCGGTGACGTGACGGATTTGCGGATGCCGTCGAGGGCGCGCTATCGTCGCGACATGCCTTCGGCCGCTTCCGCTGTCTCGACGCTCGTCCCGAGCGCCGCTCCGGTGCGCCGACGCCGCGACCGCCGACGTTAGGCGACCCCGCGCTCCTGCCTGCCGATCCCGGCGGACGATGGTCGAGCACCGGTGTCGCCGCCCCGGTCCCCGACAGCCCCGACCGTTAAGGTAGAAGCATGACGTACTCCGTCGCCGTCTCCGGCGCATCCGGCTACGCGGGCGGCGAGATCCTCCGCCTCCTCGCCGCTCATCCCGACATCGAGATCCGCACCGTCACGGCGCACTCGAACGCCGGACAGCCGCTCGTCCAGCACCAGCCCCACCTGCGCTCCCTCGCGCACCTCACCCTGCAGGACACCACACCCGAGATCCTCGCGGGTCACGACATCGTCGTGCTCGCGCTCCCGCACGGACAGTCCGGGCAGTACACGGACGCGCTGGGCGACGTTCCGCTCGTCATCGACGCCGGTGCCGATCACCGTCTGACGTCGCAGGACGCCTGGGACGCGTTCTACGGAGGCACCTTCCACGATGCCTGGAGCTACGGCGTGCCCGAGCTCCTCGTCGACGGAACGAAGCAGCGCGAGCGCCTGCGCGGTGCCACACGCATCGCTGCTCCCGGCTGCAATGCCTCCACCGTCAGCCTCAGCCTCGCCCCCGGGGTCGCCGCCGGTGTGATCGACCCGGGCGACATCGTCTCGGTGCTCGCGGTCGGCCCCTCCGGTGCGGGCAAGAGCCTGAAGACCAACCTGCTCGCCAGCGAGGTCCTCGGCACCGCGAACCCCTACGCCGTGGGCGGCACCCACCGGCACATCCCCGAGATCCGGCAGGCGCTCGCCGCAGCGGTGCCCGCGAGCACCGGCGCATCGGGCGACGGCATCCGCATCTCGTTCACCCCGGTGATCGTGCCGATGTCGCGGGGGATCCTCGCGACGTCGACCGCGCCGATCGTGCCCGGTGCGTCCGACGCCGACATCCGCGCCGCCTGGCAGAACGCCTACGGTGACGAGACCTTCGTGCAGCTGCTGCCCGAGGGCGTGTTCCCGCGCACCGCCGACGTGCTCGGTGCGAACACCGCGCTGATCGGTCTCGCGATCGACCGTGCGGCGAATCGGGTCACGGTGGTCGCCGCGGTCGACAACCTCGTCAAGGGGACCGCCGGCGCCGCCATCCAGTCCATGAACATCGCGCTCGGCCTCCCCGAGGACCGCGCGCTCTCAGTGAACGGAGTCGCCCCGTGAGCGTCACCGCCCCCGCAGGTTTCGAAGCGGCAGGCGTCGCCGCCGGCCTCAAGTCCACCGGCAAGCCCGATGTCGCCGTCGTCGTCAACCGCGGCCCGCGCAAGGTCGGCGCCGCCGTGTTCACGAGCAACCGCGCCAAGGCGAACCCGATCATCTGGTCGCAGCAGGTGATCGCCGATCGCGTCGTCGAGGCGGTCGTGCTCAACTCCGGTGGCGCGAACTGCTTCACCGGAAGCTTCGGATTCCAGACCACGCACCAGACGGCCGAGAAGGCCGCGGAGCTGCTCGACATCAGCGCGGGTGACGTGCTCGTGTGCTCGACCGGGTTGATCGGCACCGGTGACGAGGTGTTCCGCGCGAAGGTGCTCGCCGGCACCGAGCAGGCGATCGCCACGCTGTCCGCCGACGGCGGCGACGCCGCGGCCCAGGCGATCATGACGACCGACACCGTCGCGAAGACGGCGGTCGTGCAGGGCGACGGATGGACGATCGGCGGCATGGCGAAGGGCGCGGGCATGCTCGCTCCCGGACTCGCCACCATGCTGGTCGTGGTGACGACGGATGCCGACCTCGAGCCGCTCGAGGCGGATGCCGCGCTCCGCGCAGCGACCGGCACCACGTTCGACCGGCTCGACTCCGACGGATGCATGTCGACCAACGACCAGGTCACCCTCCTCGCCAACGGGGCGAGCGGGGTGAAGCCCGACCTGGATGCGTTCCGCTCGGCGCTGCGCGGGCTCTGCCAGGAACTGGCGGTCAAGCTGCAGGGTGATGCGGAGGGCGCGAGCCACGACATCACGATCGAGGTGCGCGGCGCGGTGTCCGAGCAGGATGCCGTCGAGGTCGGCCGTTCGGTGGCCCGCAACAATCTCTTCAAGGCGGCGATCTTCGGCAACGACCCCAACTGGGGTCGGGTGCTCGCCGCCATCGGCACGACGTCCGCGCAGTTCGACCCCTACGACGTCGACGTCTGGATGAACGACGTGCGCGTGTGCACCGCAGGCGGTCCGGATCGTCCGCGCGAAGATGTCGACCTGACGCCTCGGGCGACGAACCTCGTCATCGACCTGCGTTCGGGCGAGGCATCCGCCACGATCCTCACGAACGACCTCACCCACGACTACGTGCACGAGAACAGCGCCTACGCCTCATGACCGACATCCAGGACACTCCCGCCGAAGAGGCGGCACAGAAGGCGACGACGCTCATCGAGTCGCTGCCGTGGCTGAAGAAGTTCCGCGACCAGATCGTCGTGGTCAAGTACGGCGGCAACGCCATGGTGTCGGACGAACTGCAGGACGCCTTCGCGCAGGACATCGCGTATCTGCGCTACGTCGGCGTGCAGCCGGTGGTCGTGCACGGCGGCGGCCCCCAGATCTCCGACATGCTCGGACGCCTCGAGATCCCCAGCGAGTTCAAGGGCGGGTATCGCGTCACCAACACCGAGGCGATCGGCGTGGTGCGCATGGTGCTCACCGGCCAGGTGAACCCGCAGCTGGTCACCAAGATCAACTCCCACGGCCCGATCGCCACGGGGCTCAGCGGTGAGGACGCGGGCCTGTTCGGCGGCCGCCGTCGCGGGGTCATGGTCGACGGTGAAGAGGTCGATCTGGGGCGGGTCGGCGACGTCGTGCAGGTCGATCCGACGGCGGTCATCGATCATCTGGTCGCCGGGCGCATCCCCGTCGTGTCGAGCATCGCGCCCGATCTCGACCACCCGGGGCACTCCCTCAACGTCAACGCCGACGCGGCGGCGGCTGCGCTCGCGATCGCCCTCGGCGCCCGCAAACTCGTGATCCTCACCGACGTGCCGGGACTCTACGCCGACTGGCCGAACCGCGATTCGCTCGTGTCCCATCTGACGTCGACGGCCCTCATCGACATGTTGCCGAGTCTCGAGTCGGGGATGATCCCGAAGATGCGCGCCTGCCTCGACGCGGTCGAGGGCGGAGTGGACGCCGCGGCGATCATCGACGGACGCGTGCCGCACTCGGTGCTCGTCGAACTCTTCACCAGCAAAGGAATCGGAACGGAAGTGGTGGCAGGATGACCATCTGGCAGGACGACGCGCAGCGCGACCTCGTACTCAACGCGGGAGCGCGCCTGGCGCTGCTGACGCGTGGCGAGGGCTCCTATCTGTGGGACTCCGAGGGCCGACGCCACCTCGACTTCCTCGCGGGGATCGCCGTGACCTCCCTGGGTCACGCGCACCCGGTGTTCGTCGAAGCGGTCTCTCGCCAGGCCGCGACGCTCGCCCACGTCTCGAACTACTTTGCGACCCCCTCGCAGCTCGCGCTCGCCGCACGCCTCAAGCGTCTCGCGGGGGCCGGGATCGACGGTCGGGTGTTCTTCTCGAACTCCGGCGCCGAGGCGAACGAGGCCGCGTTCAAACTCGCCCGTCTGCACGGGGGTGCCGAGCGACCGCGCATCATCGCCCTCGAGAACGGCTTCCACGGCCGCACGATGGGCTCGCTCGCGCTGACCGCGAAAGAGGCGATGCGCGCCCCGTTCGAGCCGATGCCCGGCGGCGTGGAGCACATCCCGGCGACCATCGAGGCGCTCGAAGCCGCGATGGACGATCGCGTCGCAGCGGTCATCGTCGAGCCGATCCAGGGCGAGGCCGGCGTGGTCGAGCTGCCCGAGGGCTACCTCGCCGCCGCCCGCTCGCTGACGCTCGCGCACGGAGCGCTCCTCATCGTCGACGAGATCCAGACCGGTGCCGGGCGCACCGGCGCCTGGTTCGGGTTCAGCCATGAGGGCATCACCCCGGATGCGATCACGCTCGCGAAGGGGATCGGCGGGGGCTTCCCGATCGGCGCGCTCGTGACCTACGGGGCGGCGAGCGATCTGTTCACCCCCGGCTCGCACGGCTCGACCTTCGGTGGGAATCCGCTGGCCACCGCGGTGGCGGATGCCGTGCTCGCCGAGATCGAGGACGCGGGGCTCGTCGAGAACGCCGCCCGACGCGGTGAGGAGTTACGCGAGACGATCCTCGGATTGGAATCGCCGCTGGTGTCGGGTGTGCGCGGTCGCGGTCTGCTGATCGGCGTCGCCCTCAGCGAGCCGGTCGCGGGTGCGGTGGTCGCTGCGGCGCAGGAGCGCGGCCTCATCGTCAACGCGGCCAATCCCGACACGGTGCGCATCGCGCCCGCCCTCACGATCGGCGACGCCGAGATCTCCGAGTTCCGCGAGCTGTTCGCGGCCACGCTCTCCGACGTCTTCGCGACGCTCCCCGGAAAGGTATCCGCATGACCCGCCACCTGCTGCGCGACGATGACCTCACGCCCGCCGAACAGGCCGAGATCCTCGATCTCGCGATCGAGTTGAAGAAGGATCGGTGGGCGGACAAGAGCCTCGCCGGACCCCAGACGGTCGCGGTGATCTTCGACAAGTCGTCGACCCGCACCCGTGTCTCCTTCGCGGTCGGGATCGCCGACCTCGGCGGATCGCCCCTCATCATCTCGACCGCGAGCAGCCAGCTCGGCGGCAAGGAGACTCCCTCGGACACCGCGCGGGTTCTCGAGCGCCAGGTCGCCGCGATCGTGTGGCGCACCTACGCGCAGTCGGGGCTCGAAGAGATGTCGGCGGGCACCCGAGTGCCCGTGATCAACGCGCTGTCCGACGATTTCCACCCCTGCCAGCTGCTCGCCGATCTGCTCACGATCCGTGAGCACAAGGGCGAGCTCGCGGGGCTCACGCTGACGTTCTTCGGTGATGGGCAGAGCAATATGGCGCACTCCTATGCGCTCGCCGGCGTCACGGCGGGCATGCACGTGCGCATCGCCTCTCCCGCCGACTACTCGCCGCGGGCGGACGTCGTGGAGGCGGCCGACCGTCGAGCGGCCGAGACCGGTGGGTCCATCACGCTGTACACCGATCCCGTCGAGGCTGCGGCCGGCGCCGACGTCGTCGTCACCGACACGTGGGTGTCGATGGGCAAGGAAGAGGAGAAGATCGCGCGCATCCGTGATCTCGGCGGCTACAAGGTGACGCCCGAGACGATGACGCTCGCCGACTCGGAGGCGATCTTCATCCACTGCCTTCCCGCCGATCGCGGATACGAGGTCGACTCCGAGGTCATCGACGGCCCGAAGAGCGTCGTGTGGGACGAGGCCGAGAACCGCCTGCACGCGCAGAAGGCGCTGCTGGTGTGGCTGCTGCGGAAGAACGGCTCGGCATCGGCCCTCGCCGGAGCATCCGCATGAGCGGCGCGAAGAGCGACGGCACGAACGAGGGCGCTCTCTGGGGCGCCCGGTTCGCGACCGGTCCGTCCCCCGAGCTCGTGGAGCTGAGCCGGTCGACGCATTTCGACTGGATCCTGGCCCCGTACGACATCGCGGGTTCGCATGCCCACGCCACGGCCCTCGAGGCGGCGGGCTATCTGGAGGCGGAGGAGGCGGTGCGCATGCATGCGGGCCTCGACGCGGTCGCGCGCAAGGTCGCCGACGGCACGCTGCTCCCGGCGCCGACCGATGAGGACGTCCATGGCGCGCTCGAGCAGGCGCTGATCGCCGAGCTCGGCCCGGAGCTGGGCGGACGCCTGCGCGCCGGCCGCAGCCGCAACGATCAGATCGCGACGCTCGTGCGCATGTACCTCATCGACCACGCGGCGGTGATCGCCCGTGACATCCTGCGGGTGATCGACGCGCTCGTGGCGCAGGCCGAGGCGCACCCCGAGGCGATCCTGCCGGGGCGTACACATCTCCAGCACGCACAGCCCGTACTGCTGGCCCATCATCTGCAGGCCCACGGCTGGCCGCTGGTGCGCGAGCTCGAGCGCCTGGTCGACTGGCGTCGACGGGCCGGCGTCTCGCCGTACGGCGGGGGAGCACTCGCGGGTTCCACGCTCGGTCTCGATCCGTCGCTCGTCGCCTCGGAGCTGGGGCTCGATCGTCCGGCCGAGAACTCACTCGACGGTACGGCCGCGCGCGACGTGGTCGCCGAGTTCGCCTTCGTGACCGCGATGATCGGTGTCGACATCTCGCGCCTGTCGGAGGAGATCATCCTCTGGAACACGCGCGAGTTCGGCTTCGTGACCCTCGACGACGGCTACTCGACAGGGTCGAGCATCATGCCGCAGAAGAAGAACCCCGACATCGCCGAGCTCGCGCGGGGCAAGTCGGGGCGCCTCATCGGCAATCTCTCGGGGCTTCTCGCGACGCTCAAGGGACTGCCGTTGGCCTACAACCGCGATCTGCAGGAGGACAAGGAGCCGGTCTTCGACTCGGTTCGCACCCTCGAGGTCGTGCTTCCCGCTTTCGCCGGCATGATCGCCACGTTGCGTTTCGACACGGATCGGATGGCGGCTCTCGCACCGCAGGGCTTCTCGCTCGCGACGGACGTCGCGGAGTGGCTCGTGAAGCGGCGGGTGCCGTTCCGCGATGCGCACGAGATCTCGGGTGCGCTGGTGCGCGCCTGCGAGGAGCAGGGGATCGGTCTCGAGGACGCGTCCGACGAGCTGCTCGCCGGCGTCTCCTCGCATCTGACCCCGGAGGTGCGCGAGGTCCTCACGATCGAGGGCTCCGTCGCCTCGCGCACGGGGATCGGTGGAACCGCTCCGGTGCGCGTGGCCGAGCAGCGCGCCGAACTCGTCGCCCGCGCACAGGCCGCCGCGCACGCGCTCGGTATCTGAGCCGGGCTCCGGCCTCGGTGGGCCGGAGCCCGGTGCTCAGTGCAGGTCGGTGTCGGCGGGCGTCCGCGTCCATCGGGAGAACCGCACGGCGAGTCCGCTGCGCGTCGGCCCGGCGAGGAACGGCCCGGCGGATGCCGCGGCGTCGCCGTCGAACGGGGCGACCCGCACCAGTCGCCACGGGCCGTCGGCCGCGCGGGCACGCACGATCAGGGCATCCGCCCACCGGCTCACACGCACCGTGACCTCGGTGTCGAGCCAGTCGTCGACGTACCCGACGGACCAGTCGGAGCGGATGGCGGTGACGACGGCGCCGAGGCCGAGGTGCCCGTCGGCGTACTCGAGGCCGGCTTTCATCCAGTGCTCGTCGTCGATGCGCACGAACACACCTGCTTGATCGAACTCTCCGGTCCAGGGCGCGTGGAAGGAGACCTCCATGGCTTCGCCGACGGCGAGTGGGGCGAGGAGCGCGTGCTCGGTGTCGTGGACGAATCCGTAGGCGGTGTGCCGCCAGGCATCGCTTCCTTCGACGGCGGTGGCGATGAGCTCTTGTCCGCTCTCGGTCGAGAGGGGAGGATGGGTCCAGGTTCCGGCGCTCCACGGGACGTTCTGCGATTCAGGCATATCTCGAGAATATAGCCAATAAAGGCATAACTCAAGAATATGCGTGATACGGTTATGCACATGGTCATCGCCGTGATCGCCGACATCGTCGGCTCCCGTTCACTGAGCGACCGCGGGGTCGCCCAGCGTCGACTCGACGACGCGATCGCTCAGGCCGAGCGCGATCGCCCGCTGGCGCTGCAGCCCCTCACCCCGACGGTGGGCGACGAGCAGCAGGCCGTCTATGGCGATCTCGAGGGGGCGATGACGTCGCTCCTGATGATCCATCTCGCACTTCCCGACGACATCGGGTTGCGGTTCGGGCTCGGTGTGGGGGAGGTCCGCCGCGTGGATTCCGCGCACGGAGCGCTTCCCGACGGGCCGGGATGGTGGGCTGCACGCGAGGCGATCGACCTCGCCCACGAGCGCGAACGACGAGCGGTCCCGCGCTCGCGCACGTGGATTGTCGGTGCCCCCGGTCAGAATGAGGTCATGGAGTCGACGATCGCGGTATCGAACGCCTACCTCCTCGTCCGCGACGAGCTGGTGGGAGCGATGAGCGAGCGGGAGCGACGGCTGACCTACGGTCGCGTGGTGGGCCGCTCCCAGCAAGAACTCGCCGAGATCGAGGGCGTGACCCAACCCAGCGTCTCCAAGTCGCTGCGTCGGGCCGGAGCCCAGGCGCTCATCGACGGCCTGGCGACGCTGCGCGGTGACATCGCATGATCCTCGCCGGCTTCCTCCTTCTCGCGGTCGGTGCCGTCGACCTCGTGCGGCAGTTCGCCGCGCGCCGCTGGATCGGTTATCTGGTGGTCGCGGTGCTGCTCCTCGTGCTCGGCAGCGTCGGCGACGCGCTGCTCCCGATGCTGGCTGCGTTCGTGGTCGGTGCCCTCTGGGTGTGGTGCATGCCCGACGACCGTCCCTCACCCGCCGGGTTCTGGCCGGCCGTGCTGCTCGGCATCGTCGGCGTCGGCGCCGTGGTCACTCTCCCCGAGCGCTCGGGCGCGGGCCTGATCGGCGAGGTGTGGCGCCTCGATTCGCCGGTCGGCGCGATCTCCTTCGATCTCGCCGTCCTGGTGGTCGGTGCGGCGGCGTTCCTCCTTGAATCCGCGAACCTCGTGGTGCGCGCGGCTCTCGACGGCGAACACACCTGGCGCCCGGTCGAGCGCCGAGAGCTCGAGCCGACCCCCGCCGATGCGGAGCGGGCCGACGGCGAGTCATCGGCATCCGCATCCGCATCCGCATCCGAACCGACGGCGGCGATCGATCGGCGCAGTGCATTCCAGGGCGGGCGATTGATCGGCCCCCTCGAGCGGATCCTGGTGCTCATGCTGACCCTCGCTGCGGCGTACCCGCTCCTGGCGGCGATGCTCGCGGCCAAGGGCATCGTGCGATTCCCCGAGATCTCGCGCGGACGCGAGACCGGTGCGCGGGCCGAGTACTTCCTGGTCGGCAGCCTCGTCAGCTGGGTGATCGCCCTCGGCGCGGCGTTCCTCGTCTGGTGGTCGGCGAACGGGTGAGGCATCCGGCGCTGATAGCCTGGAAAGCGTGTCTGATCCCGCTCTGACGACTGCGACGCCGGCGATCGACCCCACGTTCGAGAACGTGTGGGACGAACTCGTGTGGCGTGGCCTCGTCCACGTGTCCACCGACCAGGAGGCGCTGCGCGCCCTGCTCGCGGGAGACCCCATCACGTATTACTGCGGGTTCGATCCCACGGCACCCAGCCTGCACCTGGGTAACCTCGTGCAGCTGCTGACGCTGCGCCGCATCCAGCTCGCCGGTCACAAGCCGCTGGGGCTCGTCGGAGGGTCGACGGGGCTGATCGGCGATCCGCGGCCGACGGCCGAACGCACACTGAACACGCGTGAGACGGTGGCCGAGTGGGTCGATCGTCTGCGTGCTCAGGTCGAGCGCTACCTCAGTTTCGAGGGCGACAACGCCGCTCGGATCGTCAACAACCTCGACTGGACGGCGCCGCTCTCTGCGATCGACTTCCTGCGCGAGGTCGGTAAGCACTTCCGTGTGGGCACGATGCTCAAGAAGGACGCGGTGGCAGCCCGCCTCAACTCCGACGAGGGAATCAGCTACACCGAGTTCAGCTACCAGATCCTCCAGGGCATGGACTTCCTCGAGCTCTACCGCCAGTACGACTGCGTGCTGCAGACCGGCGGGTCCGATCAGTGGGGCAACCTCACCAGCGGCACGGATCTCATCCGGCGCTCCGAGGGGGCGTCGGCGCACGCGATCGGCACCCCGCTGATCACGAACAGCGACGGCACCAAGTTCGGCAAGAGCGAAGGCAACGCGATCTGGCTGGATGCATCGATGTGCAGCCCGTACCGCATGTACCAGTTCTGGCTGAGCACCGCGGATGCCGATGTGATCGAGCGTCTGAAGGTCTTCACCTTCCTCTCGCGCGCCGAGATCGAGGAGTACGCGGCACTCGTCGAGTCCGAACCGTTCCGTCGCGCCGCGCAGAAGCGCCTCGCGCTCGAGGTGTGCGCGACCGTGCACGGCGTCGAGGCGACGGCGGCGGTGATCGCGGCATCCGACGCGCTGTTCGGTCAGGGTGACCTGACCGCACTCGATGCGGCCACGCTGCGGACCGCGCTCGAGGAGCTCCCGAACACGACCGTCGCGCTGGGCTCGCCAGTGGTCGAGGCACTCGTCTCGACCGGTCTGGTGTCGAGTCTCTCCGAGGCGCGGCGTGCGATCGCCCAGGGCGGCGTCTCGATCGACGGCGCGCGCGTCGAAGACGAGAACGACACGGTGCGTGGTGGTCTCCCCGGTGGGGTCTCCGTGCTCCGTCGCGGTAAGAAGACCCTGGCCGGCGTGTTCATCGCCTGACGGTTCCGTGCCGTCGCGCCTCGGCGCCGACACCGAGGAGGACGGATGCCGTTCACACCCAGCCACGCGCTGGTCGCACTTCCGTTCGTCCGGACGCCGCTCGTGCCGGCGGCGATCGCGATCGGGGCGATGACCCCGGACCTTCCGCTGTTCCTCCGCGGCGTGGGACTGAACTACGAGTTCACCCACACCGCGGGGAACGTGGTCTGGACCGCGCTCCTCGCGTTCGTGCTCTTCCTCGTGTGGCGCATCGTGCTGCGTCCGGCCGTGCCGGAGCTCGTTCCGGCATGGGTCGCGCGGCGGCTTCCCGAGGGGTGGAATCGCTCGGCGTTCGCGGCGGCGGGGGAGGCCGTGGGAGTCGGTGGGCGTCGGGCGTACCCGGTGCTGCTCGCCGCGTCGCTGATCCTCGGAGTGATCTCGCACATCCTCTGGGACCTCTTCACGCACGAAGGGCGTACCGGCGTCGAGCTGGTCCCGGCGCTCGACGAGATGTGGGGCCCGCTACCGGGCTACAAGTGGCTGCAGCACGGATCGAGCGTGATCGGGCTGGCGATCATCGGCATCTGGGCGCTGGTCTGGGTGCGGCGTCGGTCGCCTCGACCCACCCTGGATCGCCGCGTGCCGCAGGGTGTGCGCGTCGCCTGGTGGGTGTCCCTCCCCGTCGTCCTGATCGGATCGTGGATCGTAGGACTGTTGATCTGGGGTCCACTCGACGCGGAGTTCACCGCGCAGCACCTCGCCTACCGGGTGCTGCCTCCGGCCTGCGCGATCTGGGGAGCGGCCACGATCGTGCTGTGCCTCGTACTCGCGATGCGCCGCTCACGTCACCAGCGCGGCTGATCCCGTCCCCAGGGCCGCGGGGCTGCGAAGTCGAATCCCGGAATCACCGAGCCGACGGTCACGATGCTCCGTCCGCCGACGGAGAACCGCGTCGTATGGCCTGAGCCGTCGATCGTTCGCTCGGCGGCGAGGACATCGTGTCGTGGCAGCCCGAGCAGTTCGGCGGCGATCCGTCGCAGCGAGGTCGAGATGATCCAGCTTCCGCCCTCGAGCTCCCGCCGGCGGAGAGCGACGCAGACGGCGGCGGCCAACAGGTATCCCGCGCTGTGGTCGAGCGCCTGAGCAGGGAGCGCACCGGGCGCACGCCCATCCCGTGACTCGATCCAGGAGATGCCGGACTCGGCCTGCACCAGACTGTCGAATCCCGCCCGGTCCGGATGCTCGCTGCCCCAGGCGCTCAGTTGGGCGATCACCAGGTGCGGATGACGACGCGCGAGCGCGTCCGGATCGAGCCCGAGGCGCGCGATGCTCGACGGGCGGTATCCGAGCACGACGGCATCCGCGGACGACAGCAGCTCCTCCATCTGCGGGGAACGGGCATCGAGGAGAGCCGTTCGCTTCCCATGACCGGTATCGAGGTGCTGCCACTCCGGTTCGGGCAGATGCGGAGGATCGATGCGCAGCACGTCGGCACCGAGGAGGGCGAGCGTGCGCGTGCACACCGGTCCGGCGATGACGCGTGTGAGATCGAGCACGCGGTACCCCGCGAGCGGAGCGTCGGGTGACCGGGGTCTCGACAGGTCTGCGAGCGACGGGCGGGTGCCGTCACGCGACACCTCGACGAGTGCTGTCGTGCGCAGAGCACGATCGACCGCGGGACGTTCGTGCTCCACGACGACGGCGAGCCCACCCGCAGAAGCGATCTCACGGGCGGCGTCGACCGCGGTGATACGGCCGAGAGCGGCCGCCACGTCCGTGGCGTCACCGTTCGGCGCGACGCCGAGGCCGCGACGCAGGGCTGCCGCGTGATGCGGGTAGTTCCCGTGGGTGCGGAGCCAACCGTCACCAGTGGACCAGAACCCGGAGAACGGTGACCAGACAGAGCCAGAGGAGCCGTCGGTCGTGAGGAAGCGATCGCTCCGATACGCCACGGCGATGCGCTCGAGGTCGATCGTCCGGAGGTCGGGTCCCGCTACGGCGCTGATCGCCGCGACGCTGGAGCGGGCGAGTTCGTCCGTCGCGAGCCGAGAGGGGAGGGGGACGGTGCCCCGCGGTTCGGGGGTATCGACGTCCACCGGGGGAGTGATCGCCAGATCCTCGAAGACGCGTCGCAGCAGTGAGGTGGGCATGCGCCGAGCGTAGTCCCGGCGCGTTGCGGGCCGGAAAACGCCTGTGACCGGGACGAAGGCGATCCGGGAGCCCCTGCGACACGCCCGAGCGGTGCGCCCCGATTTGCCAGAAGCTCGGAATCCCCGTAACTTATTACTTGTTCGCCCCACAGGGAAGCGGAAAGGCCGAGAGCCTCACCCCCCTCAAGCGGAGAACGAATCCCGATCCACTCTCACTTGAGAGAACAGACGCTTGCGTCTAGGATGGGAGACTCACCTCTTCTACAGCTTGTCTGGCTGTGCAGCGGATCACTGATCTGCTCGACACGCCGACTTGACAAGCCGGATGAGATGGGTAAGATAGAGAAGTTGCCCTTCGGGCCTGGTTGTGATGACTGGGTCGTGGGAGCATCCGATCCTTGAGAACTCAACAGCGTGCACTTGTCAAATGCCAAATAACCTCGATTCAGCTTCGGCTGGATGAGATTCCTTTGGATCAAAGACCAACCTCCTTGTGGGGTTGGCAACGGATGAAGTCAGCAATGAATTTGTCTCTTTGGTCAGCATCAAACTCGCTGCTTCCCGGTTTTTCCCCGGGTGGTATGCATTTCTTTTTTACGGAGAGTTTGATCCTGGCTCAGGATGAACGCTGGCGGCGTGCTTAACACATGCAAGTCGAACGGTGAAGCAGAGCTTGCTCTGTGGATCAGTGGCGAACGGGTGAGTAACACGTGAGCAACCTGCCCCTGACTCTGGGATAAGCGCTGGAAACGGCGTCTAATACTGGATATGTGACGTGACCGCATGGTCTGCGTCTGGAAAGAATTTCGGTTGGGGATGGGCTCGCGGCCTATCAGCTTGTTGGTGAGGTAATGGCTCACCAAGGCGTCGACGGGTAGCCGGCCTGAGAGGGTGACCGGCCACACTGGGACTGAGACACGGCCCAGACTCCTACGGGAGGCAGCAGTGGGGAATATTGCACAATGGGCGGAAGCCTGATGCAGCAACGCCGCGTGAGGGATGACGGCCTTCGGGTTGTAAACCTCTTTTAGCAGGGAAGAAGCGAAAGTGACGGTACCTGCAGAAAAAGCGCCGGCTAACTACGTGCCAGCAGCCGCGGTAATACGTAGGGCGCAAGCGTTATCCGGAATTATTGGGCGTAAAGAGCTCGTAGGCGGTTTGTCGCGTCTGCTGTGAAATCCGGAGGCTCAACCTCCGGCCTGCAGTGGGTACGGGCAGACTAGAGTGCGGTAGGGGAGATTGGAATTCCTGGTGTAGCGGTGGAATGCGCAGATATCAGGAGGAACACCGATGGCGAAGGCAGATCTCTGGGCCGTAACTGACGCTGAGGAGCGAAAGGGTGGGGAGCAAACAGGCTTAGATACCCTGGTAGTCCACCCCGTAAACGTTGGGAACTAGTTGTGGGGTCCATTCCACGGATTCCGTGACGCAGCTAACGCATTAAGTTCCCCGCCTGGGGAGTACGGCCGCAAGGCTAAAACTCAAAGGAATTGACGGGGACCCGCACAAGCGGCGGAGCATGCGGATTAATTCGATGCAACGCGAAGAACCTTACCAAGGCTTGACATATACGAGAACGGGCCAGAAATGGTCAACTCTTTGGACACTCGTAAACAGGTGGTGCATGGTTGTCGTCAGCTCGTGTCGTGAGATGTTGGGTTAAGTCCCGCAACGAGCGCAACCCTCGTTCTATGTTGCCAGCACGTAATGGTGGGAACTCATGGGATACTGCCGGGGTCAACTCGGAGGAAGGTGGGGATGACGTCAAATCATCATGCCCCTTATGTCTTGGGCTTCACGCATGCTACAATGGCCGGTACAAAGGGCTGCAATACCGCGAGGTGGAGCGAATCCCAAAAAGCCGGTCCCAGTTCGGATTGAGGTCTGCAACTCGACCTCATGAAGTCGGAGTCGCTAGTAATCGCAGATCAGCAACGCTGCGGTGAATACGTTCCCGGGTCTTGTACACACCGCCCGTCAAGTCATGAAAGTCGGTAACACCTGAAGCCGGTGGCCTAACCCTTGTGGAGGGAGCCGTCGAAGGTGGGATCGGTAATTAGGACTAAGTCGTAACAAGGTAGCCGTACCGGAAGGTGCGGCTGGATCACCTCCTTTCTAAGGAGCATCTGACTCTTCGGAGTCCAGAACCCAGATCGAAGGCACATGTTCTTCGCTGGGAGCTCATGGGTGGAACATTTGACATGGCATCGAGATCTGATCTCTGGTCGAGTACGCAACTTCGGTTGTTGGAAAGAGTGGGGTGAGGGGACCGGTGCCTGCACGCTGTTGGGTCCTGAGGGACCGGATGCGATCTTCGGATCGTTTCTGTACCTCTGGGCCTCTTCTGGTTTCCCCCGTGTGGGGTTGCTGGATGGGGTACCGCCCGTACTTTGAGAACTACACAGTGGACGCGAGCATCTTGCAGCCGGCTTTCGAGCTGGTTGCACAAGATGATCTTAAAGATCATTAGTCAATTTCATGCCAGGCTTTCGGGCCTGGTGTCGATTCTGATTCAAACTCATGTGATTTCAAGTCTTTAAGAGCAAACGGTGGATGCCTTGGCATCTGGAGCCGAAGAAGGACGTAGCAATCTGCGATAAGCCTCGGGGAACTGATAAGCAAGTTTTGATCCGAGGGTGTCCGAATGGGGAAACCCCGCTGGGCGGCGTGCCGACCTAGTGACTCCCGCCTGAATATATAGGGCGGGTAGAGGGAACGTGGGGAAGTGAAACATCTCAGTACCCACAGGAAGAGAAAGCAACCGCGATTCCGTTAGTAGTGGCGAGCGAAACCGGATCAGGCTAAACCTAGCGTGTGTGATAGCCGGCAGGCGTTGCACGTTGGGGGTTGTGGGACTTTTCAGTCATCTCTGCCGAGGTGGCGGCGTTACAAGAAGGTATAGACGAACGGTCTTGAAAGGCCGGTCATAGAGGGTGCCAACCCCGTAGTCGAAATGCCTCTCTTGGCGCGAAGAGTATCCCAAGTAGCACGGGGCCCGTGAAATCCCGTGTGAATCTGTCAGGACCACCTGATAAGCCTAAATACTCCCAGATGACCGATAGCGGACAAGTACCGTGAGGGAAAGGTGAAAAGTACCCCGGGAGGGGAGTGAAATAGTACCTGAAACCGTTTGCTTACAAACCGTTGGAGCAGCCTTAGTAGCTGTGACAGCGTGCCTTTTGAAGAATGAGCCTGCGAGTTAGCGATATGTGGCGAGGTTAACCCGTGTGGGGTAGCCGTAGCGAAAGCGAGTCTGAATAGGGCGATTCAGTCGCATGTCCTAGACCCGAAGCGAAGTGATCTATCCATGGCCAGGTTGAAGCGACGGTAAGACGTCGTGGAGGACCGAACCCACTTAGGTTGAAAACTGAGGGGATGAGCTGTGGATAGGGGTGAAAGGCCAATCAAACTTCGTGATAGCTGGTTCTCTCCGAAATGCATTTAGGTGCAGCGTTGCGTGTTTCTTGCCGGAGGTAGAGCTACTGGATGGCCGATGGGCCCTACAAGGTTACTGACGTCAGCCAAACTCCGAATGCCGGTAAGTGAGAGCGCAGCAGTGAGACTGTGGGGGATAAGCTTCATAGTCGAGAGGGAAACAACCCAGACCACCAACTAAGGTCCCAAAGCGCGTGCTAAGTGGGAAAGGATGTGGAGTTGCCTTGACAACCAGGAGGTTGGCTTAGAAGCAGCCACCCTTGAAAGAGTGCGTAATAGCTCACTGGTCAAGTGATTCCGCGCCGACAATGTAACGGGGCTCAAGCACGCCACCGAAGTTGTGGCATTGACATTATTGGTAGGCCTTCGTGGTCCAGCCGTGTTGATGGGTAGGAGAGCGTCGTGTGGCCAGCGAAGCGGCGGTGTAAACCAGCCGTGGAGGCTACACGAGTGAGAATGCAGGCATGAGTAGCGAAAGACGTGTGAGAAACACGTCCTCCGAAAGACCAAGGGTTCCAGGGTCAAGCTAATCTTCCCTGGGTAAGTCGGGACCTAAGGCGAGGCCGACAGGCGTAGTCGATGGACAACGGGTTGATATTCCCGTACCGGCGAAGAACCGCCCAAGCTAATCCAGTAGTGCTAAGTGTCTGAATCCCACTGACGGATCCCTTCGGGGTGAAGCGTTGGGCCTAGCGCACGACCCCATTCTGGTGCGGTTAGCGTATTAACAGGTGTGACGCAGGAAGGTAGTCCAAGCCAGGCGATGGTTGTCCTGGTGCAAGTGCGTAGGCCGAACGGTAGGCAAATCCGCCGTTCACATAGGCTGAGACACGATGCGGATAAAAAGTGGATGATCCTATGCTGCCAAGAAAAGCATCGACGCGAGGTTCTAGCCGCCCGTACCCCAAACCGACTCAGGTGGTCAGGTAGAGAATACCAAGGAGATCGAGAGAATCGTGGTTAAGGAACTCGGCAAAATGCCCCCGTAACT
This sequence comes from Microbacterium galbinum, assembly GCF_023101185.1. Lineage (GTDB taxonomy): Bacteria > Actinomycetota > Actinomycetes > Actinomycetales > Microbacteriaceae > Microbacterium > Microbacterium galbinum. Next base: position 105,089 of record NZ_CP078077.1, on the reverse strand, counting down.
TCGGGAGAAGGGGGGCCTTCGACGTATTAGGACTTGCTCCGAAAGCGTTTGGAGGCCGCAGAGACTAGTGGGTAGCGACTGTTTACTAAAAACACAGGTCCGTGCCAAGTCGCAAGACGATGTATACGGACTGACGCCTGCCCGGTGCTGGAAGGTTAAGAGGACCGGTTAGCCGTAAGGCGAAGCTGAGAATTTAAGCCCCAGTAAACGGCGGTGGTAACTATAACCATCCTAAGGTAGCGAAATTCCTTGTCGGGTAAGTTCCGACCTGCACGAATGGCGTAACGACTTCCCAACTGTCTCAACCGCGAACTCGGCGAAATTGCATTACGAGTAAAGATGCTCGTTACGCGCAGCAGGACGGAAAGACCCCGTGACCTTTACTACAGCTTGGTATTGGTGTTCGGTGTGGCTTGTGTAGGATAGGTGGGAGACTTTGAAGCATGGACGCCAGTTCATGTGGAGTCATTGTTGAAATACCACTCTGGTCACTCTGGATATCTAACTTCGAACCGTAATCCGGTTCAGGGACAGTGCCTGGTGGGTAGTTTAACTGGGGCGGTTGCCTCCCAAAAAGTAACGGAGGCGCCCAAAGGTTCCCTCAACCTGGTTGGTAATCAGGTGTCGAGTGTAAGTGCACAAGGGAGCTTGACTGTGAGACTGACAGGTCGAGCAGGGACGAAAGTCGGGACTAGTGATCCGGCAGTGGCTTGTGGAAGCGCTGTCGCTCAACGGATAAAAGGTACCTCGGGGATAACAGGCTGATCTTGCCCAAGAGTCCATATCGACGGCATGGTTTGGCACCTCGATGTCGGCTCGTCGCATCCTGGGGCTGGAGTAGGTCCCAAGGGTTGGGCTGTTCGCCCATTAAAGCGGTACGCGAGCTGGGTTTAGAACGTCGTGAGACAGTTCGGTCCCTATCCGCTGCGCGCGTAGGAAATTTGAGAGGATCTGACCCTAGTACGAGAGGACCGGGTTGGACGAACCTCTGGTGTGTCAGTTGTTCCGCCAGGAGCACCGCTGATTAGCTACGTTCGGGATGGATAACCGCTGAAAGCATCTAAGCGGGAAGCCGGCCTCAAGATGAGATTTCCATACCTTCGGGTGAGAGGCTCCCAGCCAGACTACTGGGTTGATAGGCCAGATGTGGAAGTGCAGTAATGCATGCAGCTGACTGGTACTAATAAGCCGATGACTTGATAACACACCGTTTGTTGGTGCTACGCGTCCACTGAGTGGTTCTCGATGTACGGTCGAGAACCGCATAACAACAATGACTTTGTTATGTGTTTGATTGAAACATCAATAGTGTTTCGGCGGCCATAGCGTGAGGGAAACGCCCGGTTACATTCCGAACCCGGAAGCTAAGCCTCACAGCGCCGATGGTACTGCAGGGGGGACCCTGTGGGAGAGTAGGACACCGCCGGACTTCTTTTAAGTAAAATGGCCACCCAATGCTGGGTGGCCATTTTGCGTTTACAGGGATAGGAATCATCATGCCGGAAGACGACCAGCGCCGCCCGCGTCGCGACAACGACCGCGGAGCCCGCAACGAGCGCCCTTCCGGCGGACGACCGAACTATCGCGAAGGGGGGCAGCGCCGCGAGGGCGGCTATAACCGCGACGGTGGTTCTGCTCCGCGTCGCGAGGGCGGCTACAACCGCGACGGTGGCTCCGCGCCCCGTCGCGAGGGCGGTTACAACCGCGATGGTGGTGCTCCGCGTCGTGAGGGCGGCTACAACCGTGATGGTGGTTCTGCTCCGCGTCGTGAGGGTGGGTACAACCGTGAGGGTGGTGCCCCGCGTCGTGAAGGCGGGTACAACCGTGACGGTGGTGCTCCTCGTCGTGACGGTGGTGCCCCGCGTCGTGAAGGCGGGTACAACCGTGACGGTGGTGCCCCTCGTCGTGAAGGTGGGTACAACCGTGATGGTGGTGCCCCTCGTCGTGAAGGTGGGTACAACCGCGATGGCGGTGCTCCCCGTCGTGAAGGTGGGTACAACCGTGATGGTGGTGCCCCGCGTCGTGAAGGTGGCTACAACCGCGACGGTGGTGCCCCTCGTCGTGAAGGTGGGTACAACCGTGATGGTGGTGCCCCGCGTCGTGAAGGCGGGTACAACCGCGAGGGCGGTGCTCCGCGTCGTGAGGGGGGCTACAACCGTGATGGTGGCTCCGCGCCGCGTCGTGAGGGCGGCTACAACCGCGACGGTGGTGCCCCGCGCCGTGAGGGCGGGTACAACCGCGACGGTGGTGCTCCCCGTCGCGAAGGCGGATACGATCGCGACCGCGCGCCCCGCCGCGAAGGGAACGGCGCCGGCCGCTCTTACCCGCAGCGCGGGGGAGCGGGGCGTGAGCGTCCTGTGCAGGCGACGAACGAGCGTCCTCGCTTCGATGAGCCGCAGATCCCCGAAGAGGTCACCGCGCGGGATCTCAATGGCGCCGCGCGCAATGAGCTCAAGACGCTGAGCAAGGAGAACGCCGAGCACGTCGCTCGTCATCTCGCGATGGCGTCGCGACTCATCGACGAAGACCCCGCGCTGGCACACGAGCACGCCCTCGCCGCGTCGCGGAGCGCCGGACGTATCGCGATCGTGCGTGAAACCCTCGGGATCACGGCCTACGCGACCGAGGACTTCGCCCTGGCGCTGCGCGAGCTTCGTACCTTCCGTCGTATCTCCGGAAAGGACGACCAGATCGCGCTCATGGTCGACAGCGAGCGCGGCATCGGTCGTCCTGACCGTGCGCTCGAGACCGGACGCTCCGTCGACCGTTCCACGCTGGCGACTCCCGTGCGGGTCGCGCTGGCGATCGCGATGTCGGGTGCTCGTCTCGACCAGGGCGACCTCGAACTCGCTCTCGGTGAACTCGAGATTCCCGAACTCGACCCCGATCGCGCCTTCGAGTGGAGCCCGGCACTCTTCGCCGCCCGCGCCGCCGTGCTCGAGGATCTCGGTCGTGACGACGAGGCGGCGTTCTGGGCGCACCGCGCGGAGGTCGCCGCCGAAGCACTCGGTATCGACGAGGCAGGCGACGAGGAGATCTTCATCGAGGACGGCCTCATCGAGGGCGACTTCGATGACGACGCCGCGGACGCCGATACGGAGGACGAGACCGCCGCCGAAGCGACTTCGGAGTCCGAAGCGTCAGAAGACTCGGTTCCCGAGTCGGATGCCGTGGACGCCGAGCCGTCCGTCGAGGATGAGGTGCGCGAGCTCCTCGGCGAGTCCGACGACGACGCCGAGACGCCGGGGGCCTGAGTGGCGCTGTTCTCCAAGAAGCGCGCGGCAGTGACCCCGCTCGACGGGGTCGACACCGTCCTGGCCGACCTCGACGGTGTGGTCTACGCCGGTCCCGGGGCCCTTCCGTACGCCGTCGACAGTTTGAACGAAGCGGCACGTCGTGTGCGTCTCGGGTACATCACCAACAACGCGTCCCGCACGGATGCGTCGGTCGCTGCCCACTTGACCAGCCTCGGTCTCGAGGTCGCGCCGCACGACGTGGTCACCAGCCCTCAGGCGGCGATGCGGCTTCTGGCCGATATCGTCCCCGCTCCCGCCACGATTCTGGTCGTCGGGGGAGACGGCCTCGTCGACGAGCTGCAGAAAGCCGGATACACCGTCACCCGCAGCGCGCAGGACTCTCCGCAGGCCGTCGTGCAGGGCTTCGCACCCGAGGTGGCCTGGACGGATCTCGCCGAAGCATCCTTCGCCTTGCAGCTGCCGGAGGACGAGGGTGGCATCCCCTGGATCGCCACCAACACCGACTGGACGATCCCGCGTGAGAGGGGCGTCGCCCCGGGCAACGGCACGCTCGTCTCGGCAGTGCACACGGCGGTCGGTCGGCTCGCGACCGTGGCCGGAAAGCCCGAGACGCCGATCTTCGACGAGGCCATCGCGCGCTTCGACGCGAAGAGGGCGCTCTTCATCGGTGATCGGCTCGACACCGACATCATGGGAGCCAATCGCGTCGGCATCGACTCCGTGCTCGTGCTGACCGGCATTGACCGCCCGAAGCATGTTCTGGCGGCCCCAGAGGGATCGCGCCCGACGTTCATCGTGAGCGACCTTCGGGAGCTGCACCAGCCGTACCCTGCGACCGTCGAGCGCGATGGCGTCTTCCACGTGAACGGGGCCGCGGTGCGCGTGCGCGGCGCCGATGTCGAGATCGTCGCCGACGGCGGGGAGCAGATCGATCTGCTTCGGGCGGGAGCAGCAGCGATCTGGGCGTCGGGAACCCCGGTGTTCGTGCTCCGGGTGCCCGAGCACCTCTACGACGATCCGTTCCACCGTCCCTGATCGCAACCGGTGCCCGGTTCGTCGCCTGCGCCGTGGCGACCGCCGCTGTCCGAGGCGCCGCGTACAGTGGAATCCGTGAGCGAAGATAAGACGAGCACCCCGACCGACGGTCTGTGGAGCCGGCTGCGTCTGATCGAAGGACAGCCGTTGCCTGCGCGCGCCGACGCTTACTCGGCGCTGCACGACGACCTCGCCCGACGCCTCGAGAGCGGGGCGAAACTCGACCCCCGGGAGACGCCGACACGATGACGCGCCTCGATGCCACCCTCGCCGCGCGGGGACTCGCTCGTTCGCGCACGCACGCCGCCACTCTGATCGCCGAAGGACTCGTGTCGGTCGACGGCACGCCCGTCGTCAAAGCGTCCACCGCGGTGACGGACTCCTCCGAGATCTCGATCGCAGGCGCCGATCACTATGTCGGTAGAGCCGCGCACAAGCTGATCGCCGCGCTCGACGGCTTCGATGTCGGCGTCGATGGGCGTCTCGCCCTCGACATGGGGGCATCCACCGGCGGCTTCACCCAGGTGCTCCGTGAACGCGGTGCTCGTCGAGTCCTCGCGGTCGACGTCGGGCACGGCCAGCTCGCGCCTTCGATCGAGGCTGACCCCGGTGTCGTCTCGGTCGAGGGGTACAACGTCCGCCACATGACTCCTGAGAATCTCGCGGAGGCGACCGGGGAACAGGCGCTGCCCGATGTCATCGTCGGTGATCTCTCGTTCATCTCCCTCGAGCTCGTGCTCCCGGCCGTCTCGGGAGTCGCAGCCCCGACGGCAGACATCGTCCTCCTGGTGAAGCCGCAGTTCGAAGTGGGTCGCACCGCGGTGCGCGGTGGACTCGTCACCGACCCGGCGACTCGCGCCGATGCCGTGGCGCGAACCGTGTGGAGCGCGTGGGACGCGGGGCTCGCGATGCTGGGCATCCTTCCCTCCCCGATTCTCGGAACACACGGCAACTCCGAATACCTCGTCCATCTCGCGCCGGGGCGCGGTAGCAATCCGACAGAATGGTTGGATCGCATCAACGCTTTGGCAGGAGGACGATGAACGAGCGCAGCATCCTGGTCGTCGCCCACGCCGGTCGCGCCGACACGGTCGCGGCTGCACGGCGGGTGATCGAATCCCTGCGCGGTGCGGGCGCGCGACCTGTGCTGGCGTCGGACGACCGCTCCGAGCTCGCCGCGGTCGACGCGTTCTTCGCCGACGTCGCCGAGCTGGGCACCACCGTCGATCCCGGAACACTCGAGCTCGCGATCGTGCTCGGCGGGGACGGCACGATCCTGCGGGCGGCCGAGCTCGTGCGAGAGACCGGGGCGCCGGTCCTCGGCATCAACATGGGCCACGTCGGCTTCCTCGCCGAGATCGACCGTGACGATATGGACGACGCCGTGCGGCGCGTGATCGCTCGCGACTACGAGGTCGAAGAGCGTCTGGCCCTGTCGGTGCGCGTCAAGGATGCGGCGGGCGCGGTCGTCTACGAGACCTGGGCGCTCAACGAGGCGACGGTCGAGAAGGCGAGCCGGGAGCGCATGATCGAGGTCGTGCTCGAGATCGACGGGCGGCCCCTGTCGAGCTTCGGCTGCGACGGCATGGTGATCTCGACCCCCACGGGCTCGACCGCGTACAACTTCTCGGCCGGCGGTCCCGTGATCTGGCCGAGTGTGGAAGCGATCGCCGTCGTGCCGCTCTCGGCGCACGCGCTGTTCGCCAAGCCTCTCGTCGTCAGCCCCGACGCCGCCGTCGCGATCGAGATGCTCGAGCGTACGGACGGCTCCGGCATCCTCTGGTGCGACGGACGCCGATCCCATGAACTTCCGCCGGGTGCGCGAGTGGTCGCGCGCCGCTCGTCGCGGCCCGTGCGACTCGCTCGTCTTCACCCGACCGCGTTCACGGACCGCCTGGTGCGCAAGTTCCAGCTCCCGGTCGAAGGATGGAGAGGGCAGGAGGTGCCGTCGTGATCGAAGAGATGCGGATGCAGGGACTCGGCGTCATCGATGATGCCGTGCTGCCGCTGGGTCCCGGGTTCACGGCGATCACCGGCGAGACCGGTGCGGGGAAGACCATGGTCGTCACCGGCCTCGGGCTGCTGCTCGGTCAGCGCGCTGATTCCGGCGCGGTGCGGGCGGGGGCCGCCCAGGCATCCGTCGCCGGCGTATGGATCGTGCCCGAGACCGGACCGGTCTCGGAGATCGTGTCGGATGCCGGTGGCGAACTCGAGCCGGCCGGCGCAGGTCGTTCCGAGCTCTACGTGTCGCGCACGCTGAGCGCCGAAGGGCGCAGTCGCGCGAGCGTCGGCGGACGAGCGGCCCCGGCGGGCGTGCTCTCGGCGCTCGCCGACGAGCTCGTCGTGGTCCACGGCCAGTCCGAGCAGCTGCGGCTGCGATCCGCGGCCGCTCAACGCGACGCGCTCGACCGCTTCGGTGGAGCGCCGATCGCATCCGCACTCCAGACCTACGTCATTGCGTTCGAGCGTTGGCGGGCCTTGGATGCCGAGATCTCCGACATCAGCGAGAATCGCGACCGCCGCGCCGACGAGGCGACCCGGTTGCGGGAGGCGCTCGCCCTGATCGAGGCGACGGCGCCCGAGGCGGGGGAAGACGAGGAACTCGCCGAACGGGCGGAGCGCCTCGCGAATTCCGAAGAGCTCCGGCTCGCGGCATCCGTCGCCCATGGGGCGCTCTCGAACGAAGAGGGGGAGCCCGACGCCTCTGCTCTGGTGGCCGAGGCAAGACGCGTGCTTGAGCGGGTGACCGATGCCAAGCTGGCGGCGATCTCCGAGAGCCTCGCCGACATCGGTTACCGCCTGACCGATGTCGCCGGTCTGCTCTCCGCGTACCTGGCCGACCTCGACGAGTCCGGTCCGCACGAGCTCGCGGCCGTCGAAGAGCGGCGTGCCGCCCTCGGCACCCTGATCCGTGCGCACGGCTCCCTCGATGAGGCGCTCGAGGTGTGGCAGACGGGCTCGGCCCGGCTCGCCGAGCTCGACGACGATGACGACCGCCTCGAGCGACTGCTGGCCGAACGCGACGCCGCCCGTGAGGAGCTCGATGCCGCAGCGGATCGTCTCACCGCGGCGCGCACCGAGGCAGCCGAACGTCTGGGTGCCGCCGTGACCGACGAGTTGCATGCGCTGGCGATGCCGGATGCGCGTCTCGCCGTTGCGGTATCGACGGGGTCCGAGAGCACCCATGGTCGTGACGACATCGCCATCCTGCTCGCCCCGCATCCCGGCGCCGAACCGCGCTCCGTCGCCAAGGGCGCCTCGGGAGGAGAGCTCTCCCGTGTGATGCTGGCGATCGAGGTCGTCATCGCCGCGACCGATCCCGTGCCGACCTTCGTCTTCGACGAGGTCGACGCCGGCATCGGCGGCGCAGCGGCGATCGAGGTCGGGCGGCGACTCGCCCGGCTTGCAGAGAAGTCGCAGGTGATCGCCGTGACGCACCTCGCCCAGGTCGCCGCATTCGCCACGAACCACCTGTCCGTCGTGAAGTCCAACGACGGAGCAGTCACCGCCTCGAATGTGAGGCGGCTCGACGGTGCGGATCGAGAGGCGGAGATGGCTCGTCTGCTCTCCGGACTCGCCGATTCCGACGCCGCACTGACCCACGCCCGTGAACTACTCAGCCTCGGTCGCTGAACGAACTGTTAGGATAGAAGCCCGTGATGAACTCTTCTTCTGCGGGACCCAACAACGACACCACCAAGCACATTTTTGTGACGGGCGGTGTCGTTTCGTCTTTGGGTAAGGGGCTCACCGCAGCGAGCCTGGGAAACCTGCTCACGGCTCGCGGAATGCGCGTCGTGATGCAGAAGCTCGACCCGTATCTCAATGTCGATCCGGGAACGATGAACCCGTTCCAGCACGGCGAGGTCTTCGTCACCGACGACGGCGCCGAGACCGACCTCGACATCGGCCACTACGAGCGTTTCCTCGACATCAACCTGTCGCAGGCCGCGAACGTCACGACCGGCCAGATCTACTCGCAGGTCATCGCCCGTGAGCGCCGGGGGGAGTACCTCGGCGACACCGTCCAGGTCATCCCGCACATCACCGACGAGATCAAGCGCCGCATGCGCCTGCAGGCGTCGGAGGACCCGCGCCCCGACGTCATCATCACCGAGGTCGGCGGCACCGTGGGCGACATCGAGTCGCAGCCCTTCCTCGAGGCGGCCCGCCAGCTGCGCCACGAACTCGGTCGCGACAGCGTCTTCTTCGTGCACGTCTCCCTGGTCCCGTTCATGGGAGCCTCGGGTGAGCAGAAGACCAAGCCGACCCAGCACTCGGTCGCGGCCCTCCGCCAGGTCGGCATCCAGCCCGACGCGCTCGTGCTCCGCAGCGACCGCCCGGTGAGCGAGAGCAACCGCAACAAGATCGCCCTCATGTGCGACGTCGACGTCGAGGGTGTCATCAACACCGTCGACCTGCCGAGCATCTACGACATCCCGTCCACGCTCAACGATCAGGGCCTCGACTCCTACATCGTGCGCCGCCTCGGACTCGACGCCAAGGCGGCCGATGTCGACTGGACGCGCTGGAACAAGGTGCTGCACGCGGTCCACAATCCCAAGCATGAGGTCACGATCGGGCTCGTCGGCAAGTACATCGACCTGCCCGACGCGTACCTCTCGGTCACCGAGGCGCTGAAGGCGGGCGGCTTCGCGCAGGAGACGAAAGTCAACATCCGCTGGATCCCCTCCGATCTCTGCGAGACGCCCGAGGGTGCGCAGGAGCAGCTGTCGCAGCTGGACGGTATCTGCGTTCCCGGCGGCTTCGGCATCCGCGGCATCGAGGGCAAGCTCGGCGCCCTGCGTTTCGCCCGTGAGCAGGGCATTCCGACCCTGGGCCTGTGCCTCGGACTGCAGTGCATGGTCATCGAGTACGCTCGTCACGTCGCCGGGATCGAGGGCGCATCGTCGAGCGAGTTCGACCCCGAGACCTCCGAGCCGGTCATCGCGACCATGGCGGAGCAGGTCGAGATCCTCGACGGCGGCGACCTGGGCGGCACGATGCGTCTGGGCCTCTACCAGGCGGCTCTCGCCGAGGGATCTCTCGCACGCGAGGTGTACGGCGCGCCGCAGGCCTCCGAGCGTCACCGTCACCGCTACGAAGTGAACAACGCCTACCGCGGTCGTCTGTCCGACGCCGGCCTGGTCTTCTCGGGCCTGAACCCCGAGCTCGACCTGGTCGAGTACGTCGAGCTGCCGCGCGACGTGCACCCGTACTACATCGCCACCCAGGCTCACCCCGAGCTGCGTTCGCGCCCGACCGACCCGCACCCGCTGTTCCGCGGTCTCGTCGGCGCAGCCATCGAGCGCCACCGCGCGAGCGAGCTTTTCGATGTCGACGCGGCCGCCGATGCCTGAGACTCACGTCGGCGCGGGCGATCTCCACGACGAGCCCTTCGAACCCGAGGTCCTGCAGAGCGACCTCGCGTTCGAGGGGGCCGTGTGGGACGTCCGTGACGACCGGGTGCGTTACGGCGACGGTGAGATCCGTCGCCAGTACGTCGCCCACACCGGTGCGGTGGCAATCCTCGCGCTCGACGACGACGGGCGCGTGCTGCTCATCCAGCAGTACCGGCATCCGATCCGTCACCGTGACTGGGAGCTGCCCGCCGGGCTCCTCGACGTGCCGGGGGAGGAGCCGCTGGAAGCGGCTCGCCGAGAGCTCGCCGAAGAGGCCGACCTCACCGCTTCCCAGTGGGAGCCGCTCGTCGCCTCGTGGACGACTCCGGGCGGAAACGACGAGCTCATCCATATCTTCCTCGCTACGGGACTCTCGGATGCCGAGACTCCGCATGCGAGAGAAGACGAAGAGGCCGACATTCGCGTCGAGTGGGTTCCCCTGGCGGATGCCGTCGACGCGGTGCTCGCCGGGCGCATGCGCAACGGCATCCTGAGCCTGGGCGTGATGGCGGCGACGCTGAGGCTGCGCGACCGGGGCTGAGGATGCTGCTCGCGCGCGCCCTCGACTCGTATCTGCGTCACGTCACGATCGAGCGCGGCCTGAGCGACCACACGGTCTCCGCGTACCGGCGGGACCTCGACGGCTATATCGCCTGGTTGTCGGAGCAAGGTGTCACGGATACCTCCGAGGTCACGGCCCAGGTGATCGGCCGGTTCATCGAGGAGCGCTCCTCGGAGGTGCCGCCGCCGGCCGCGACCAGCCTCGCGCGACTGCAGTCGTCGGTGCGCGGATGGCACCGGTACCTTGCCCGCGAGGGCATCGAACAGGACGATCCGAGCGGGCGCCTGCGACCGCCGAAAGCCCCCCGGAGACTGCCGAAAGCGCTGACGATCGACCAGGTCGAGAGGTTGCTCCAGGCGCCCTCGTCGGAGGAACCGATCGGCATTCGCGACCGTGCGCTTCTCGAGCTGCTCTACGCGACTGGTGCGCGCGTGTCGGAGGCGGTCGGACTCGACGTCGACGATCTGGCCCACGGCGATGTGCTGCGTCTGCGCGGCAAGGGGTCGAAGGAGCGCATCGTTCCCATCGGGTCGTTCGCCCGCGACGCCGTCGACGCGTATCTCACTCGGGTGCGTCCGGGTCTCGCCGCGAAGGGGCGGGCATCGGCACGCCTTTTTCTCGGAGCGCGGGGGGCGCCGCTCTCGCGGCAGAGCGCCTGGCTGGTGATCCGTTCGGCCGCCGAGCGTGCGCAGATCACGGCCGAGGTCTCGCCGCACACGCTGCGCCACTCGTTCGCCACGCACCTCCTCCAGGGCGGAGCGGATGTGCGCGTAGTGCAGGAGCTCCTCGGGCATGCCTCGGTGGCCACCACCCAGATCTACACGCACGTCTCGGTCGACACTCTCCGCGACATCTACGCGACCTCGCACCCGCGCGCCCGCTGACGCGGAGCGCTTCTTTCGCGCCGGCATCCGAGGTTCCGGCCCGGCGGATTGGTATGCCGGAAGCCTCCGAGTCCACCTCCAAACAGGGGCAAATGCTCCAGAGTCCGGCGCGCCTTTTCGTACGGTGAGATCTTCCGTCCCCGCGACATTGGAGTCTTCATGCGATTCTCGCGCCCCCTCGCTGCCTGCGCGGCAGCGGCTGTCATCCTCACCCTTTCCGCGTGCGCCGAGGCGCCGTCCGACAGCGACGAGTCTGTTGAGACACCGCTGACCCCCTATTGGGAGGCGCTCTACGGAGGGGGTGCCGATATGGACGAGCAGATGAAGGAGCAGCAGGAGGTGGAGGCGAAGATCCAGAAGAAGGTCGCCGAGTGCATGACCGAGCAGGGGTTCGAATACACGGCCTTCGTCCCCGACTTTCAGAATGACACCGACATGTCGGGCTCCGATGATGACGTCTGGGATCCCGATGACGAGAAGTGGGTGGCCAAGTGGGGGTATGGCATCACCGACTGGCCGGGACGCGAGGACGAGGACCAGGAGCAGGAGCAGTACGAGGAGGAGGCTTCCGATGATCCGAACTACGCGTACTACGAGTCCCTTCCGGAAAGCGCGAAGGTTGCGTATGACGAGGCCCTCTCCGGCCCGGTTCTGACGGACGAGGAATACGCCGACCCCGACTACGAATACAACTGGGAGGAAGGCGGATGCTACGGGAAGGCGTCGCACGAGGTCGAGGTCGAGAGCGAGAACGACGTCGAAGAGGCTGACCTGAGCAAGTACGAAGACCTGATCACGCGGATGGACTCGCTGTGGGAGGAGCAGTTGAAAGACCCGAAGATCGTCGCCCTCGAAGGCGAATGGTCAACCTGCATGAGCGAGGCAGGGGAAGCGGGATTCAACACGCAGTACGACGCGGCGGAATCGATCAATACCGAGTATCAGGAACTCAACCCGACGATTGTCGATCCGGGGCCAGAAGAACCCGAGGTCGATGGGGAAGCTGCCGAGGAACTCGACCTATCTCCCGAGACGGATCCGGAGCTCGCCGCGCTGAAGAAGCGTGAGATCGACCTGGCCTTGACCGACCTCGAGTGCCGGGAGAAGACGTCGTATGGCGACCGCTACCAGAAGCTCTCCATCGACTTCGAGCAACAGTTCGTTGACGAGAACAGGGCCGAGCTCGACGCGATGAAGCTCGCGTTGGAGCAGGTCGGCTGAGCCAGGTGCCGAAACGATCGGAGGACATTCGAATGGACATCACGAAGAAGATGATCGCCATCGCGGGCGTCGCGCTCGTCGTCGGCCTCGCCGGGTGCACAGCCGACGCCGCGAACGAGGAGGAGGGCAGCGGTTCGCAGACCGCCGCGGAGACGAAGTCACCGCTCGAGGAGTACCTGGCGTCGGTGTACGACAGCAGCCTGAGCGAGGAAGCGCAGGAGAAGGAGCGGAAGGCGCTGGACGCGAAGTTCGGGGAGGTTCTGGTGAAGTGCATGAAGGAGCAGGGGTTCGAGTACTACACCGTCGAGACTGAAGATATCGCTGAGGCCGAGATCGACTGGCGTCCTGACGACCGGGACTGGGTCGAGAAGTACGGCTATGGCACTTTCGAGAACCCCGCTTTTGGCGAGGCCGAGGTTGAGCAAACCGAACCCGACCCCAACTTCGCCTACCGGGACTCGCTTCCCGAATCGGCGCGGGCCGCATACGATCTGGCCTACTCCGGTCCCGACAATCCCGTCGACGAGAACGGGCAACCGCTCGTCGACTACGACTGGAAGCAGGAGGGATGCAACGGGCTCGCGAATCACGAGGTCTTCGATGCAGGAGAACCCGATCCCTACGCCGATCTGCAGGCTCGCATTGACGAGGTGCAGCGGGGCTGGGACATGGACCGCCCGGAGATGGCGGAGCTCAACGGCGAGTGGTCTGCCTGCATGTCGGAGGCTGGCGAGTCCGGCTTCGGGATGCCGTTCGACGCACGCGCGTCGGTCAGCGAAGCGGATCCGGGGAACATCAAGCCTGCTCCCGGCGAGGACCCCGACGACGTAGAGAGTCCGTCGGAGGACTCCCCGGAGATGAAAGCGCTGCGCGAGCGCGAGATCGAGCTCGCTCTGATCGACCTCGACTGCCGTGAGAAGACCGAGTACGCGAAGAAGTCGCAGGAGCTCCAGTACGCGGCCGAGCGCCAGTTCATCGAAGACAACAAGGCCGAGCTCGACGAGTTCAAGCTCGCTGCCGAACAGGCGGACGGATGACCATGAACGCACCTGATGAGAACAACGAACCCGCGAACGACGGCCACGAGAACGGTCGCACCGAGCCGATCACCTCACGCACCGAGCTGGCGAGGATCCAGGACGCGACCCCGACGACCACCTTCTCGGAACTGCTCTACGCCGCGCCGGATGACGACATCCGACTCGAGAATCTCGACCTTGCGGACGACGTTGACACGTCCGATGAGGAATCGGAACCGACCGACTCCTCCCGTGTGTCGGGCTGGGGGCGCGTGCTCCGCGGCAACCGCACCCTGTGGATCGTCGCGGCCAGCGCGGTCGTGTGCCTCGTCGCTGGACTGCTGGTCGGGCGGTTCGTGCTGACGCCCGAAGACGCGTCCGCTGATGCGCCGGATCCCGGGTTGGTGACCGCGCCGGTCGAGTTCGGCGAGCTGACGAACGACGTCACGCTGCGCGCGGACGTCGGCTACGCGGATGCCGTCGACGTGAAGATCGACACCTCCGGGCTGTCCGGAGGTGCGGCCGTGGTGACGATGGCTCCGCCTGCCGTCGGCACGGTGCTCAATCCGCTCTCCGTCGCTCTCGAGGTGGCGGATCGCCCGGTCATCGTGCTTCCCGGGGAGCTGCCCGCGTACCGCACCATGAAGTTCGGGGCCTCAGGTCAAGATGTGCTCCAACTGAAGCAGGCGCTCGCAGGGCTCGGGTTCGGCGTCGGCGACGTGAAGTCGAACCTCTACGATCAGGCGACTGCCGAGGCCGTCGGGGCGCTGTACGCGAAAGCCGGCTATCCGGTGCCCGAGTCGGAAGAGGAAGGCGCCGAAGACGCTGTCGCCGAGGCGGAGAAGGCGGTGCGCACGGCGAACGACGGCGTGACGTCAGCGGAAGAGGCGCTCGCCGAGGCGGGAGCCGGACCGGGCCGCTCCGAGCTCCTCGATCTCGACGTCAACGTCGCGGCTGCGGAGGCAGGGCTCGCCGAAGCGAAGAAGACAGGGGAGGGAGTCCAACAGGCGGAATGGGATCTCCAGAAGGCGCGCGTCGCCCGCGAGGAGGCGCTCGCGCCGAAGAACACGAGTGCCGAGCAGGCGGCGCTCGCCTCGGCGAAGGAAGACGTGACGGCCGCGGAGAAGGACCTGGAAGAGGCGCGACAGAACGCCCTCCCATTCCTCCCGGCCAGCGAAGTACTGTTCCTGACCGAGCTGCCCCGTCGCGTCGACGAGGTGAAGGTCAAGCGCGGCGCCGTGCTGACGGACGCGGCCATGACCATCTCCGGGGCAACGATCCGCCTGACCGGCGCCGCTGCGGAAGCAGACGGGGCCCTCATCAAGAAGGGCAGCGAGGCGACCTTCGAACTCACCGGCGGCGATGGCACGGAGTTCCACGCCGTGATCGCCGCGGTGGCGAAGGGCGAGGGAGAGTCCTCTCGCTGGACCGTGATCCTCGAGCCCGATCCCCTGAAGCCGGAGCAGATCGAAGCGCTCAAGGGACAGAACGTCCGTGTGAAGGTACCCGTCGGCAAGACCGAGGGTGAGGTGCTCTCGGTGCCGCTTGCCGCAGTGACGGCGGGCCCGGGTGGCGAATCGCGCGTCGAGGTCGTCGACTCGGATCCTCGCGAGGGCGACGAGGCGAAGACCCACGTCGTCGTCGTGGAGACCGGTCTCGCGGCGAAGGGGGCCGTCGAGGTCACACCCGTCGAAGGCGAACTCGACAAGGGCGACCTGGTGGTGATCGGAGAGTGAACACCGCGCTGGTCGAACTGCGAGACGTCACCCGCTCGTTCCCCGGACCGCCCGAGGTACAGGCGCTGAAGGCCGTGAACCTGAAGGCCGATGCCGGTGACTACATCTCGATCGTCGGGCCCAGCGGCTCCGGAAAGTCGACGATGCTCAACCTCCTGGGGTTGCTCGATCGGCCGAGCGTGGGGGAGTACCGGCTCGCCGGATCGCTGACCGGCGATCTGACCGACGACGAGCGCGCGGCCGTGCGGGCGCGCTTCATTGGATTCGTCTTCCAGGCGTTCCACCTGATGCCGCGCCGCAGCGTGCTCGACAACGTGTTGATGCCGATGCTCTACAGCGGGGTCCCCCGCAAGGAGCGGGAGGCGCGAGCCCGAGACGCGCTGAAGCGTGTCGGACTCGGGCACCGGATCGAGTTCTTCCCGAACTCGCTCTCGGGCGGAGAGCGCCAACGCGTCGCGATCGCGCGCGCCGTCGTCAGCGGCCCGAAGCTGTTGCTCGCCGACGAGCCCACGGGCAACCTCGATCAGACGACGTCGGGTGAGGTCATGGAACTCTTCGAAGAACTCAACGACGATGGCCTCACGCTCATCGTCATCACGCACGACCCGGTGGTGGCGCGCCGCGCTCGCCGCAGCATCCGCATCGCCGACGGCCGATTGAGCGAACTGTGACGCCGGACTCGCCGCGCCGCCGGTATCGGCGCGCGGAGAGAACCGCGTCGATGGAGATCGGGACGACGGATGCCGAGAACGACGCTGACGCGACCGCAGACTCCGATGCTCCGGACGTCGCGACCTCCGCGACCGCATTGCTCTCGGACGTCGCGCATGCCGACCGATTCACGTTTCAGGATCTGGTCACCGAGGCCACGGCCGATATCGGATCGCGCCCCGCACGACTGGTCATGACGATCCTCGGCACGGTGCTCGGCATCGCCTCTCTCGTCGCCACGCTCGGATTCGCCCAGACGGCCGCCGCGCAGGTCGCACGCCAGTTCGACGGCGTCGCGTCGCGGCAGGTCGTGGTGGCCCCGCTCGAAGCGGAGACGGGGCAGGAGAACACGACGGTCGCGGCCGGGCGACTGCCCTGGGACTCGCCGGAGCGCGTGAAGCTGCTCGCCGGCGTCGAGAGCGCGGCCCTCACCGCCCAACTGGAGTTGCCCGAGGGAGAGACGATCACCGCGGTCCCGGTGAACGACCCCTCGGCCCCCGCCGTGGCCCCGCCGAAGCTCTTCGCCACCACGCAGGACCTTCCCGACGCCGTCGACGGACGCATGGTCACCGGTCGGTTCTTCGACGACGGGCACGACGCGCGCGGAGATCGGGTCGCCGTGCTCGGCCGCACCGCCGCGGAGCGCATGGGTATCAATCGCGTCGACTCGCAGCCCTCGATCTTCATCGCGGGCGTGCCGTACTCGGTGATCGGGATCATCGACGGAATGGATCGTCGAGGGGAGTTCCTCGACGGCGTGATCGTTCCGCAGGGCGCCGCGCGCGCCGACTTCGGCCTCGAAGCACCCTCGGAACTCACGATCCACATCGCCCTCGGTGCGGGGCCGCAGGTCGCGAAGCAATCGGTGCTCGCGCTCGAGCCCGACGCGCCCGACACGCTCAAGGCGCGAGCCCCTGCGGCCGCATCCGAACTCAGCCAGAACGTGCAGGCCGATGTGAACATCGTGTTCCTCATCCTCGGCGTGATCGCGTTGCTCGCCGGCGGACTCGGCATCGCGAACGTCACTCTGCTGTCGGTCATGGAGAGGGTGGGAGAGATCGGCCTCCGCCGCGCACTGGGGGCCACCCGTCGCCAGATCGGGCGGCAGTTCATGGTGGAGTCCATCGTCATCGGATTCGTCGGAGGACTGATCGGCTCGGCGCTCGGGGTGATCGGCGTCATCGTCGTCGCGATGGTGCAGGGCTGGGCTCCCGTGACCGACCCCGTGATCGCCGGCGCCGGCGCTCTTCTCGGGGCTCTCGTCGGGTGGGCGTCGGGGTGGTATCCGGCGCGCCGGGCTGCGCGCATCGAACCGGTCGCCGCACTGCGGGGCGCCTGATCCGTCCGTTCCGCGCGCCCGCCATGTCATCCTTTCGGCGGACGCGCGGAACGGATCCGAATCTCTAGTGTGGGATATTCCGGTACTCGCCGGATGCACAAAGGAGTCCCCACATGCGTTCCACCGTTCCTCTCGCCGCGCTCGCGGCGACCGCCATGGTGCTCGTCCTCTCGGGCTGCGGAGGCGCGTCCTCCGACGAGCTGTCCTACGAGGACTCGCCCCTGAACGAGTACCTCGCCGCGGCCTGGGGCAGCGACCTCTCGCCCGAGGAGCAGCAGAAGAAATTCGACGAGCAGCAGGTCAAGGTCGAGGAACTGATCTCGGAGTGCATGTCGGAGGAGGGATTCGAGTACGTCCCGAACACCAGCAGCGGCGGCGTGATGACCAGCGACGGCGGCGAGTGGGAGCCGGACAAGCGGGAATGGGTCGAGAAGTACGGCTACGGCTACGTCAACAGCCCGTTCGCCGAGCAGCAGGACGAGGGCCCCACCGACCAGGAGTACGTCGATCCGAACGCGGACTACGTCTCGTCGCTCTCGGAGTCCGAGCAGACGGCGTTCTACGAGGTGCTGTACGGCCCGCCGCAGGAGGAGTCCGAGATGTCGGAGGACGGCAGCTACGAGTACAACTGGGAGACGGCCGGATGCCAGGGCTGGGCGCAGCACGAGCTCGAGGGCGATGACCCGTGGCAGGCCGAGGAGTTCGCCGAGCTGCGCGCCAACATGGAAGAGCTGTGGACGACGTCGCAGGACGCACCCGAGCTCGCCGATCTGAACGCGGAGTGGGCCTCCTGCATGGCCGACAAGGGCGAGCCCGGATTCGAGAAGCAGATGGATGCCGGTCAGTCGATCATCGACGACCAGAACGCGCTGTACGACGCGGCCTACGGTGACGGCTCCGAGCAGGTCGACCTCGATTCGCCCGATTTCGTCGACCCGAGCGAGAGCCCGGAGATGAAGGAACTGGGTGAGCGGGAGATCGCCCTCGCCCTCGTCGATCTCGAGTGCCGCGAGAAGACGTCGTTCACGAAGAAGTCGATGGAGATCCAGTTCGCACTGGAGGAGAAGTTCATCGCCGCCAACAAGGCCGACCTCGACGCCTTCAAGGCCGCCGCCGAGCAGAGCAAGTGATGCGCGACGACGAGACCCCGACGACCCAGATCCCCGCAGAGGGAATTGACGCCGGGGCAGGGGAGAACTCTGCCACGGCGGAGACGACGACGTTCACCGACCTGATCGACGGCCCCGACGGTGCGAGCGCGGATTCCGCGGACGGCACCGCCGACGACGCCGCGGGAACGACGGACACTTCGCGGGTGAGCGGGTGGGGCCGCGTGCTCCGCGGCAACCGCACCCTCTGGATCGTGGCGCTCGGCGCGGTGGTCTGCCTGGTGGCCGGGCTGCTGGTCGGGCGTTTCCTGCTCTCGCCCGATGCGTCGAGTGCGGATGCGCCCGAGCCCGGTCTCGTGACCGCTCCGGTGGAGTTCGGTCCGTTGAGCAACGACGTCACCCTGCGGGCGGACGTTGGATACGCGGATGCCGTCGACGTCAAGATCGATACCTCGACGCTCACCGGCGGCGCCGTCGTCACCGGGAAGACGCCGGAGGTGGGTGCCACGCTCGAACCGCTCTCGGTCGCGCTCGAGATCGTCGGACGCCCGGTGATCGTCCTGCCCGGAGAACTTCCCGCGTATCGCACCCTGCGTTTCGGCGTCTCGGGTCCGGACGTGCTGCAGCTGAAGCAGGCGCTCGCGAGTGTCGGCATCGGCGCCGGCGACGTGAATTCCAACATGTTCGACCAGGCCACCGCCGAGGGGATCGCGCAGCTCTACGCGCAGGCCGGGTACCCGGTGCCGGAGTCCGAGGAGGGGACCGCCGATGGCGTGCGGTCCGCCGAAGAAGCCGTCCGTTCCGCGCAGTCCGGAGTCGCCGACGCCGAGAAGGCGCTGACCGCCGCGGGAGCGGGCCCGACCCCGGTCGAAGCCTTCCAGGCGGATGTCGCCGTGCAGACGGCCGTGGAGGCGCTCGACGCCGCGCGCGCCGCCGGCGAAGGAGTCCCTGCCGCGGAGCGCGCCCTGCACACGGCGAATCTCGAAAGGGATGCGATCTGGGCGCCGCGGGACACGAGCAGCGAAGCATCCGCCCTGGAGAGCGCGCGCGCCGCCGTGGCCTCGGCGAACGAGGCGCTCGAGGAGGCGCGTCAGAAGGCGCTTCCCTTCCTGCCTGCCAGCGAGGTGCTGTACCTCACCGAACTTCCCCGTCGTGTGGACGCGGTGAACGTGCAGCGCGGCTCGATCGTCGAGGGCGCAGCGATGACCGTGTCGGGCGCGACCGTTCGTCTCACCGGGGCTGCGGCCGAGGCCGATGCCCGCCTGCTCGAGTCGGGAGCCGAGGCGACGTTCGAGCTGCCGGACGGCACCGAGCACCGTGCGGTGATCGCGACGCTCAAGGAGGGCAAGGACAGCAATGCTCGGTGGTCGGTGATCCTCGAACCGGACCCGCTCACGCCCGAGCAGATCAGCCAGCTCCAGGGGAGCAACGTCCGGGTGAAGATCGCGGTCGGAGCGACGGACGGCGACGTGCTCTCGGTACCGCTCGCGGCACTCACCGCCGGCCCCGGGGGTGAGTCGCGCGTCGAAGTGGTCGAGTCCGATCCCCGAGAGGGCGAGGACGCCACGACGCGCCTCGTCGTCGTCGAGCCGGGTCTGGCGGCCAAGGGCGCCGTCGAGGTGACCCCGGTCGACGGTGAACTCGACGAGGGCGATCTCGTGGTGGTGGGCCGGTGACGGCCGCGCCGCCGCTGGTCGAGCTCCGCGACGTGACGCGTTCGTTCCCCGGGCCGCCCGAGGTCCAGGCGTTGAAAGCGGCCACGCTGAGCGTCGCGGCGGGGGACTACATCTCGATCGTCGGACCCAGCGGATCCGGCAAGTCGACCATGCTCAACCTGCTCGGGCTGCTCGACCGGCCCAGCGTCGGGGAGTATCGGCTGGCAGGATCCCTCACGGGAGACCTGTCGGACGACGAGCGTGCCGCGGTGCGCGCCCGATTCATCGGCTTCGTCTTCCAATCGTTCCATCTGCTTCCCCGACGCAGCGTGCTCGACAACGTGCTCATGCCCATGCTCTACAGCGGTGTGCCTCGGCGCGAACGCGAGGAGCGGGCACGCGAGGCGCTCTCCCGGGTGGGCCTCGGACACCGCATCGATTTCTTCCCGAACTCGCTGTCCGGCGGCGAGCGGCAGCGCGTCGCCGTTGCGCGCGCGGTCGTCAGCGGACCCCAGCTGCTTCTGGCTGATGAGCCGACGGGCAACCTCGACCAGCGCACCTCCGGCGAGGTCATGGAACTCTTCGAGGAGCTCAACGCGGACGGGCTCACTCTCATCGTCATCACGCATGACGATGCGGTCGCACGCCGCGCCGGGCGGAGCATCCGCATCTCCGACGGCCGATTGAGCGAGCTGTGATGCGCCTGCTCCGGCGTCGACGCAAGGATGCCGGGTCGACGAACGATCCGGCGGAGGGCACCACAGCCGAGAACTCCGCATCCGAGAGTGCAGCCCCCGAGAACGCGGCGCCCGAGAATGCGGCGACGGCGCTCCTGCCGTCGGTGAAGCATGCCGATCGGTTCACGTTCCAGGACCTGGTCGCCGAGGCGACGGCCGATATCGGATCGAGGCCCGCCCGCCTGGTGATGACGATCCTCGGAACCGTGCTCGGCATCGCCTCGCTGGTCGCGACACTCGGGTTCGCCCAGACGGCGGCGGCGCAGATCGCCGCGCAGTTCGACGGAGTCGCAGCGACCCAGGTCGTCGTCACGCCGGCGAAGGCGCAGTCCGGCCGGGAGAACACGACCGTCGCTGCCGGACGGCTGCCCTGGGACGCCCCGGAGCGCGTGAAACTCCTCGCCGGTGTCGACAGCGCGGCTCTCATCGCCGACGTCGAACTCGCCGACGGCGAGACGATCACGGCCGTGCCGGTGAACGACCCCTCGGCCCCGATCACCGCCTCGCCGAAGCTGTTCGCGACGACCCAGGACCTGCCGGATGCCGTCGACGGGGAACTCGTGACGGGACGCTTCTTCGACGACGGTCACGACGAGCGGGGTGATCGCGTGGCGGTCCTCGGCCAGCGCGCCGCGGAGCGGATGGGGATCAATCGCGTCGATTCCCAGCCGTCGATCTTCATCGCCGGCGTGTCGTATTCCGTCATCGGCATCATCGACGGGATGGAGAGGCGCTCCGAGTTCGTCGACGGGGTGATCATCCCGCAGGGAGCGGCACGCGCGGACTTCGGATTGGCCGCGCCGTCGGAACTGGCGATCCACATCGTCGTCGGTGCGGGGCCTCAGGTCGCCGAACAGTCGGTGCTCGCGCTCCAGCCCGACGACCCGGAATCACTGGACGCGCGCGCGCCGGCGGCATCCTCCGACCTCAGCCAGAACGTGCAGGCCGATGTGAACGTCGTCTTCCTCATCCTCGGGGTCATCGCGCTCCTCGCCGGTGGGCTCGGGATCGCGAACGTCACCCTGCTCTCGGTCATGGAGCGCATCGGTGAGATCGGTCTCCGTCGGGCGCTGGGCGCGACGCGTCGCCAGATCGGCGGGCAGTTCATGGTCGAGTCGATCGTGATCGGCTTCATCGGGGGGATCATCGGCTCCGCCCTCGGGGTCGTCGCGGTGATCGTGGTCGCGGCCGTGCAGGGGTGGTCGCCGGTCACCGACCCGCTGATCGCCGTCGCCGGGATCTTCCTGGGGGCGCTGGTGGGATGGGGATCGGGCTGGTATCCGGCACGGCGCGCCGCGCGCATCGAGCCGGTCGCCGCGTTGCGCGGCGTGTGAGGGAGAGGGCGACCGCTAGAATCGAGCAAGCACGAAGGAGCAGGAGAACCGGTGGCGGAGAAAGCGGCGAAGTCCAGGGCGACGGCCAAGAAGGTCGACGAGACACCCATGGGACCCACCGGACGGCCCTATCACGGGTTCGACACACCCGAACCGTTGAGCTCCCACGGTCCCGCGAGGATCATCGCGCTGTGCAACCAGAAGGGTGGCGTCGGTAAGACGACGACGACCATCAACCTGGCCGCAGCCTTCGCCGAGTACGGGCGCAAGGTGCTCGCGGTCGACTTCGACCCGCAGGGCGCCCTCTCTGCAGGCCTGGGCATCC
The DNA here is from genome assembly GCF_023101185.1 of Microbacterium galbinum. Taxonomy (GTDB): domain Bacteria; phylum Actinomycetota; class Actinomycetes; order Actinomycetales; family Microbacteriaceae; genus Microbacterium; species Microbacterium galbinum. Next base: position 82,763 of record NZ_CP078077.1, on the reverse strand, counting down.
AGACGCACGACGTGCCGACGATCTACGACCTGCTGCTCGACACCAAGCGCGACGCGAACGACGCGATCGTCCACTCCAGCGTCGAGAACCTCGACGTCCTGCCCGCGAACATCGATCTGTCCGCCGCCGAGGTGCACCTCGTGAACGAGGTCGCCCGCGAGACGATCCTCGCCCGGGTGCTCCGCCAGGTCGCGGGGGAGTACGACGTCATCCTCATCGACTGCCAGCCGTCGCTCGGCCTGCTGACGGTGAATGCCCTCACCGCGGCGCATGGCGTGATCATCCCGCTCGAGTGCGAGTTCTTCGCGCTGCGCGGTGTCGCGCTCCTGATCGAGACGATCGACAAGGTGCGCGATCGGCTCAACCCCTCGATCACGATGGACGGCCTGCTCGCGACGATGTACGACCCGCGCACGCTGCACTCGCGCGAGGTGCTCGAACGCGTCGTCGAGGCGTTCGGCGACGACGTGCTCGAGACCGTGATCGGTCGCACCGTGAAGTTCCCCGATGCATCGGTGTCGGGTGTCCCCATCACCGAGTTCGCGCCGGAGCACGCCGCCGCACAGGCGTATCTGCGACTGGCGCGGGAGCTGGTCGCCCGTGGCGCCGTCGCCTGATTCCGAGTACGACGCCACCCTCGCGCCCGACGGCACCGCCCCTGCGCCGGAAGGCGCTTCACTCGCGCCCGAAACCGACGCCGCTCTCATCGAGCAGCCGTCGGCATCGGATCCCGGATTCCGCGTCTCGCTGTCGAACTTCGATGGACCGTTCGACCTGCTTCTGAACCTCATCTCCAAGCACGAGATGGACATCACCGAGGTCTCGCTGAGCGCGGTGACGAACGAGTTCATCGCCTACCTGCGCGACCTCGACGGCGATGAGGAACTCGACCAGGCCTCCGAGTTCCTCGTGGTCGCGGCGACGCTCCTCGACATGAAGGTGGCGGGGCTGCTGCCGCAGGGCGAACTGGTGGATGCCGAGGCCGTGGCGTTGCTCGAGGCACGCGACCTGCTCTTCGCACGTCTGCTGCAGTACCGCGCGTTCAAGGAGGTGTCGGCCTGGTTCTCGCGCTGCCTCCAGCGGGAGGACCGTCGGCACGTGCGCGCGGTGCGGCTCGACGAGAAGCACCGTCGCAAGACGCCCGAGCTCGTGTGGTCGCTCACCGCCGACGACTTCGCCGCGCTCGCGCTCCTCGCGTTCGCGCCGAAGGAGATCCCGCACGTCGGCCTCGATCATCTGCATGCGCCGCTGGTGAGCATCCGCGAGCAGGCGGCGATCGTCGTGACGCTCCTCCGCGGCACCGAGTCGCTGAGCTTCCGCGAGCTCGTGGCGGGCGTCAGCGAACCCGGCATCGTGGTCGCCCGGTTCATCTCGGTGCTCGAGCTGTATCGGCACGCGGCACTCTCCTTCGAACAACTGGAACCGCTCGGCGAGCTGACGCTGCGCTGGGCCGCCGACTCCTGGTCGGACGAGACACTCGCGAGCCTGGGGGCCGACTATGACCGATGACGTGACCGCCGCCGAGACCGCGAGCGGCACCGAGACCGAGCAGACGCCGTCGACGCCCCTGTCGGAGCGCATCGAGGCGATCCTGCTCATCATCGACGAGCCGATCGGACTCGTGGCCCTCGCCGCCGCGGTCGGGTCGCCCGTGCCGGCCGTTCGGCAGTCGCTCGAGACACTGGTCGACGACTACGACGGCCGCGGACAGGGGCCCCGCCGCGGCTTCGAGTTGCGCGAGGTCGGTGGGGGCTGGCGCCTCTACGTGCGCGAGGACCATGACGATCTGATCGCCGAGTTCGTCGGCGGGCAGGCGCCGGCGCGACTGTCGCAGGCCGCGCTCGAGACCCTCGCCGTGATCGCCTACAAGCAGCCCGTCACTCGCAGCCAGGTCGCATCGATCCGCGCAGTGAACGTCGACTCCGTCGTGCGCACCCTGCTCGCTCGTGGCCTGATCACCGAACTGTTCGCCGATTCAGAGACCGGCGCCATCAACTACGGCACGACCGAGGCGCTGCTCCAGCATCTCGGAATCAACTCGCTCGACGAGTTGCCCCCCATCTCTCCGCTGCTCGACGACGGTGCCGATGGGTTCGACGAAGGGACCATCCGATGACCGATTCCGAAGCGCCGCAGGGCGTCCGCCTGCAGAAGGTGCTGGCCGCGGCCGGTGTGGCCTCCCGTCGTGTCGTCGAGGAGTACATCGTCGCGGGTCGCATCCGCGTGAACGGCGAGGTCGTGAGCGAGCTCGGACGCCGCATCGACCCCGAGACAGATCTGGTCGACGTCGACGGCACGGCGATCCAGCTCGACGTCTCGAAGCGCTACGTCATGCTCAACAAGCCCACCGGCGTCGTCAGCAGCATGCGCGACGAGAGCGGTCGTCCCGACCTGCGCAGGTTCACCGACCAGTACGAGGAGCGCCTCTACAACGTCGGTCGCCTGGACGCGGAGACCAGCGGTCTGCTGATCCTCACGAACGACGGGGAGCTCGCGCACGTGCTCGCCCACCCGTCGTTCGGTGTCACCAAGGTGTACATCGCCAAGGTCGAGGGGGCCGTCACGGCGCAGACCATCGCGAAGCTGACCGCCGGGTTCGACCTCGAGGACGGCTACATCCGCGCCGACAAGGCCCGACTCCTCGACACCTCGCGCGGATCGAGTCTCGTCGAGCTCACGCTGCACTCCGGTCGTAACCGCATCGTGCGTCGCATGATGGCCGCGGTGGGCCACCCGGTCACCGAACTGGTGCGTCGTCAGTTCGGGCCGCTCCACCTGGGAACGCTCCCGGCAGGAAAGTCGCGCGAACTGGGTAAAATCGAACTCGGCGCGCTGCTCACTCTGTCGCGCCGTGATTCCGGTGTCGCCTCGGCGCCAGGCGAGCAACAGGAGAACGAGTGACCGACACGTCCAGTGCGTCCAGCGTGCGATCGACGTCCGTCGACGCTGCTCGTCGTCCGGGATCCGAACGATCGGCGGTCGCCCCGCGACTGTCGGGGACCGTTCGTGTCGTGGGCGCCGGGCTCCTCGGCGCGAGCGTCGGACATGCGCTCCGCGCGAAGGGCATCGATGTCGTCCTGACGGACTCGTCGCCCGCGCAGCTGCGCCTCGCCGTCGACTACGGCGCCGGCCGCCTCGCCGCAGAAGACGATCGTCCCCGCCTCATCGTGGTCGCCGTGCCGCCGGACGTGACGGCCGACGTCGTCCAGGCCGAGCTCGCGCAGTACCCGGATGCCGTCGTCACCGACGTCGCGAGCGTGAAGCTCGAGCCGTTCCGCGAGCTGCAGGAACGCGGTGTCGATCTCGCTCGCTACATCGGTTCGCATCCGCTCGCCGGGCGCGAGCGCGGGGGAGCGATCTCCGCGCGCGCCGACCTGTTCATCGGGCGCCCCTGGGTCGTGTGCCGTGACGGTGACACCGCCGCCGCCGACCTCGCTCTCGTGGAGGCGCTCGCCCTCGACGTCGGCGCCATGCCGTTGGAGATGACGCCCGAGGAGCACGATCGGTCGGTCGCTCTCACCTCGCACGTTCCGCAGGTCGTCGCGAGCCTGCTCGCCGGGCGCCTGGCCGAGGCCGACGAGGGCTCCCTTCGGCTGTCGGGCCAGGGCGTGCGCGACACGACGCGCATCGCGGCATCCGCTCCGGAGCTGTGGGTGCAGATCCTCGGAGCGAACGCCGGGCCCGTCGTCGAGATCCTCGATTCTCTGGCCGCCGACCTGCGTGAGGTGTCGGACGCGCTGCGCGACCCGGGCGCCGCGGGTGCCCGTCGTGTCGTCGCGGAGACGATCCGTCACGGCAACGACGGCGTCGACCGGCTTCCTGGCAAGCACGGCCAGAACCGGCGTTTCGAATCGCTCGTCGTGATGATCGATGACACCCCCGGTCAGCTCGGCCGTCTGTTCGGTGAGCTCGGAGAGCTCGGCGTGAACGTCGAGGACCTGCGTCTCGAGCACTCGCCGGGCGCGCAGTTCGGCCTCGCCGAGATCAGCGTCGAACCGGCCTCGCTGCACGGCGCGATCTCGGGGCTTCAGGAACGTGGATGGCGGATTGCGGGAAACACCAATGACTGACACCTCTCTCGACCGGTCCGCCGCCGACACCTCGGCTGTGGACTTCATCGCGATCGACGGTCCCGCAGGTTCCGGAAAGTCGAGCGTGTCGAAGGCGGTCGCGCGGCGCCTCGGCTTCGGGTACCTCGACACCGGATCCGCGTACCGGGCGCTCGCGTGGCACGTGCTCGACCGGGGCGCTGACACGGCGGATGCCGACGCGGTGCTCGCCGCGGCATCCGACTTCCCCGTGCGTCTCGGGCTCGACCCCGACGACCGCACCGTGCGCGTCGGCGACGTCGACATCACCGATGAGATCCGCGAACCGCGGGTGTCGGGTGCCGTGAGCGGTGTCGCCCGCGTGCCCGCCGTGCGGGCCCAGGTCAACGATCTCTTCCGCTCCCTCGTCGCCGAGGCGCCGTATCCGGCCGTCGTCGTCGAGGGCCGCGACATCACGACGGTCGTCGCCCCCGACGCCCCCGTCCGCATCCTGCTGACCGCGGCCCCCGAAGTGCGGGCCGCACGCCGAGCCGGTGAACTCTCCGGCGAGAACGCGGATGCCGTCGCCGCTGCCCTGCACAAGCGCGACGCCTCCGACAGCGCCGTCGTCGACTTCCTTAACGCCGCGGACGGCGTCGAGATCGTCGACTCGACGGAGCTCGATTTCCCCCAGACCATCGATGCCGTCCTCACGGTGATCGAACGACTCCGAGGAGCACACCGTGGCTGACGAAGAATACGAAGGCGGCCCTGACCGTCTCGCCGAGAAGATGGAGGAGCTCGACGAGCACCTCGCCGAGCAGCGCGCCGAGACGCTGCGTGCCGGCCTCGCCGACTACGAGCTCGACGACGAGGATGCCGCGCTCCTCGCCGGTGTCGAGCTCGGCGAGGACGGGATCCAGTTCCTGCCCGCCCTGCCCGTCGTCGCGATCGTCGGGCGCCCGAACGTCGGCAAGTCGCAGCTCGTGAACCGCATCCTCGGCCGCCGCGAGGCCGTCGTCGAGGACACCCCCGGCGTCACCCGCGACCGCGTCACCTACAAGGCGGAGTGGGCGGACCGCCGCTTCACCCTCGTCGACACCGGTGGGTGGGAGCCGGATGCCCGCGGCATCGATCGCTCCGTCGCCGCGCAGGCCGAGGTCGCGATCGATCTGTCCGACGTCGTGCTGTTCGTCGTCGACGCGATGGTCGGTGCCACGTCGACCGATGAGCACGTCGTGAAGCTGCTGCGCAAGAGCGGCAAGCCGGTCTTCCTCGTCGCCAACAAGATCGACGACGCGCGCCAGGAGCCCGAGGCCGCAGCCCTCTGGAACCTCGGTCTCGGCGAGCCGCACCCGGTCTCGGCCATCCATGGACGTGGCGTCGCGGATCTGCTCGACGAGGTGCTCAAGAAGCTGCCCGAGGTCTCCGCGGTCGCGAAGGCCGAGATCGGCGGACCGCGTCGCGTCGCGATCCTCGGCCGCCCGAACGTCGGCAAGTCGTCGCTGCTCAACAAGGCCGCGGGTGAAGAGCGCGTCGTGGTCAACGACCTCGCCGGCACCACCCGCGACCCGGTCGACGAGATCGTCGAGCTGGGCGGAAAGCTGTGGACGCTGGTCGACACCGCCGGCATCCGTCGTCGTGTGCACATGGCGCAGGGCGCCGACTTCTACGCGTCGCTGCGTACTTCGGCCGCTCTCGAGAAGGCCGAGGTCGCCGTGGTCGTGCTCGACGTCTCGGAGACGATCAGCGAGCAGGACGTGCGCATCATCGATCTCGTGCTCGAGTCGGGCCGCGCGCTCGTACTGGCGTTCAACAAGTGGGACCGTCTCAATGACGACGACCTCGAGAACGCCGATCGTCGTCGTTACCTCGAGCGCGAGATCGAGCAGGACCTCGCGCACGTCGCCTGGGCGCCGCGCGTGAACATCTCGGCGAAGACCGGCCGTCACCTCGACAAGCTCGTGCCCGCGCTCGAGACGTCGCTGGAGAACTGGGATCGCCGAATCCCCACCGGTAAGTTCAACGCCTTCCTCGCCGAGCTCGTGGCCGAGCACCCGCACCCGCTGCGCGGTGGCAAGCAGCCGCGCATCCTCTTCGGGACGCAGGCGTCGACGCGTCCGCCGACGTTCGTGCTGTTCACGACGGGATTCCTCGACCCGGGCTACCGCCGCTTCATCCAGCGTCGTCTGCGCGAGCTGTACTCGTTCGAGGGAACGCCGATCGTCATCAACATGCGTGTGCGAGAGAAGCGCCAGCGCTGATCCTCGTACTCGTGACAGCGGGCGCATCCTCTCCTGGGTGCGCCCGCTTTCGCATGTCAGGGGCTTCTGCAGCAGCTCCATCGGGTGAGCGCTGTTTTCTCTCTGTGACCGATTCGATGCCCGGACGCGGCGGCTGTGACAGGGTGGAGGGGTGACGATCGTTCCCCCCGCTTTCGATGAGCCGCGCCGCCCGGAGGGGCCGCGCGACCCCGGGGATGCCTGGGTCGTTGCCGACTCGGGGGAGCGGTACTGGGGGCGTTTCGGCGCTGCCGGGCTGTTGGCCGTGGATGCCGAACGCGGGGTGCTGCTGCAGCACCGCGTCGCCTGGAGCCATTTCGGCGGCACCTGGGGCCTGCCGGGCGGCGCGCTGCACGAGGGCGAGAGCTCGATCGTCGGCGCGTTGCGCGAGGCACGGGAAGAAGCGGGAGTGCCCGATGGCGCCGTCCGCCCGCGATTCACCAGCGTGCTCGATCTCGAGATCTGGTCGTACACGACCGTCGTCGCCGATGTGCAGACACCCTTCGAGCCTGTGATCAGCGACCCGGAGAGCGTCGCGCTCGAGTGGGTGGCCATCGACGACGTGGAGTCCCGGCCGCTGCATCCCGGCTTCGCCCGCGCCTGGCCGGAGCTGCGCCGCCTTCTCGAAGAGCGCGTGGCCCTCGTCGTCGATGCGGCCAACGTGGTCGGGTCGGTTCCCGACGGTTGGTGGAAGGATCGTGCCGGCGCCGCCGAGCGACTTGCCGGGCGGCTGGACGGCGTCGCAATCGCAGCGCCCGAGCTGGGCATCGGCGGAACCGAGTGGTTCCCGGAGGTGTCGCTCGTGGTCGAGGGCCAGGCGCGGGCGCTCGACGCGCATCCGCACGGAGTCTCGATCGTGCGCGCGGATGCCGCCGGTGACGACGCCATCGTCGCCGAGGTCGAGAAGCGCGTCGGTTCCGGAGCGAACGTCTTCGGGGTCACGAGCGACCGCGAGCTCGCCGACCGCATCCGGCGGACCGAGCCGGCGCAGGTGCGCTCGGCGGGATGGCTGCTCGAGCGGCTCTGAACGAGTCCGCCGCTGCGGTGTTCCCGGAGCGGACGTCAGCGGAGGAAATCGTCCGATCCGCGCTCGGACCGCGCGTGCAGGCGATCGATCTCCCGGCGTTCGCGTTTGGTGGGGCGTCCGGCCCCGCGGTCGCGGAGGCCGAGCGCCGCCTGGGGCTCGCGCTCGGGGGTTCGGTCGTCGTAGGCGACGGCGGCGAGGGGTGCTCCGACGCGCTTGACGAGGAGTTGCCGCACGAAGAGGATGCGGTCGAATCCGGCGATGCGGATGCGCACTTCATCGCCGATCTTGAGAGCCTGCGCCGCCTTGACCTTGTCGCCGTTGACGCGCACATGCCCCGCGCGGCATGCCGTGGTCGCAGCGGAGCGGGTCTTGTAGACGCGTACCGCCCAGAGCCAGCTGTCGACACGTGCGGTGGTGCTCATGGAGTGCTCCTGAGGGTGAGAGCGGCGATCGCGCCGGCGATGAGAAGGCCCTGGCCGAGCGTGTAGGTCAGCATCACGACGGGGCTGCCCCAGGGGGAGACGACCTCGGGGAGGAAGAGGTGGAAGGCGAGGATCGTGTCGCTCGCGAGGAAGAATGCGCCGCCGATCGCAATGATCGAGGTGCTGCGTGCCGAACTGGCCGCTGTCCCCGCGAGGACGAGCCCGTAGATCGCCAGGGCGAGGAGGAGCCCATCGGTGTGCGGTCCGAGGATCACCAGCATCGCGATCCACCAGAGGGCGTAGACCAGCGTCCACCACGGCATCCTTCTCCGGGTCAGGAAACCGACGAAGAGGGCGATGTAGGCCAGGTGAGCAAGACCGAAGAAGCCGAGCATCAGCGGCAGTTCGGGAAGCGCGGGAAAGAAGGCGCCCGCGCTGTCGCCCAGCCACGAGAAGACGAGCGCCGCGGCCAGGAGGCACGTGGCCTGCGGGGATCCGATCCGCCGCGCGAAGACGACCACCGGGACGGCCAGCAGCGGCATCAGCAGGATCTTCGTCGGTCCCGCCGCCGGGCTGTCGATGGCCAGAAGGATGACGTGCACGACCGAGACGATGGCGTAGGGCGTGAAGGCCCAGACCAGCGCGGGGGAGAGGACGCGTCGGTGCATCCCCCCATCGTAGAGTCGCGGCGGGTCGATGGTCGGGTCAGGACTCGACGGGTCAGGACTCGACGGGTCAGGACTCGACGGTGACGTGCGTGATGGTGTCGTCATCGCCGAGATGGGCGGCAGGCCAGTAGCCCTCGGGGAAGTGCGTGCCGCAGGTGTCGGTGAGGTGGAGCACGATCGTGCCGTCGGCCGACGCCTCGATCGCTTCGAGCGCCAGGTCGGATGCCGCTTCGTCGAGTTCGAACGGTTCGGGGTCGCCCTGGCTGAAGGCCGTGACCACCGCATCGGATGCGCGGCGCTGAATCGAGTCGAGGTCGGCGACGACGGCGCGGAGGCGGGGGAGTCGTGCGCGGGATTCCTCGGCCGACGTCCCCTCGAGCATGAGCTCGATTGAGGAGTCGTCGCGGACGAGCGAACCGCCGTACCAGTCGTGCGTGAGCACCGTGCCGTCGGTGAGTTCGGTCGTCGCGCGGGTGAAGGTGCCGAGCTCGGCGTCGTCGATGATCGGATGCTCGTCGCTCATGGCTCCACGCTATCGGTCGACGCAGGTACGTCGGGGTTCATTTCGAGAGGTCGAGTGTCACGAGTGAACGCCCGGTCTTCAGCTCGCCGCGCGGGCGGAACCCCTCGGCGAGGAAGGTCGTGAGCATGCCGTGGAACAGCTCGTTCGCCTGCTGCTTCGTGCCGCCGGTGTCGACCGGGTACCCCTCGATCAGGCGGGCGCCCGCCGTACGGGCATAGTCGACGGCCGCGCGCAGCAGGGCGCCGTTGAGGCCCTGTCCCCGGTGCTCGCGTCGCACGACGAAGCAGGTCACGGCCCAGACCGAGTCGTCGTCGAACGGCTCTTCGGTGGCGGCGGCGATCGCGCGGGTGTGCTCCAGGCGGCGCTGCACCGTTCGCGGGCCGATGCGGATCCATCCGGCGGCCTCGCCGTCGACGTAGGCGATCAGTCCCGGTGGCGGCCCCGCGTCGATCTCTTCGCGGAGCATCGTCGTGCGCTCGGGCGTCGTCGTCTCGTTCCAGTCCTTGTTTCGCAGCATCGGCCAGATGCACTGACAGCTGGCGCCGTCACCGCCTCCGGTCAGCGCGTGCTGCACGTCGTCCCACCGGGTGCTCGTGGCCAGCTCGGTCGTGATCGTGGTCATGGGCGGCACGCTACGCCGGGCATCCGACACTCGCAACGCCTGTGGTTCGCGGAGGCCCCGGCGTCAGGCTAAGATGGATGAGTTGCCTGCGCGAGAGTGCAGAACAACGGGCTGTGGCGCAGCTTGGTAGCGCACTTGACTGGGGGTCAAGGGGTCGCAGGTTCAAATCCTGTCAGCCCGACCAATAAGCCCCGGAGAACCGCGGAAAAACGCGGAACTCCGGGGCTTTTTTCATGCCCGCCGGACGACTGGTGACAGCCCGTCTCACATGCGTCTCACATGGGAAACCGCGAGGCGGCTAGACGGCGCGGAGCTGGCCAAGGCCGAGAGCCGCGGCGCGGCGACGCTCGACAGCCCCGATCACCTCGTCGACGCGGTTCGGCCAGAGGTGCGAGTAGGTGTTCAGGGTCTCGGTAGCGTCCTTGTGTCCGAGCATGAGCTGCACAAGCTTCACGTCCGCGCCGGCGGCGATCGCGTTCGTCGCCGCCACGTGGCGCAGGTCGTGCACGGAGTAGCCGATGGCGGCCTGCACCGCTCGACGCGCCTTGAGCCAGACGCGGTTGTACCAGTTCTTGCCGTCGACCGCCGCTCCGCGAACGGTGACGAAGACGAAGTCTTCGGGGTCGCGACCGGCGACGATCTCCCGAAGTCCGTCGACGACGAAGTCGGCGAGAGGGAGCCAGCGCTTCTCCCAGGTCTTCACGGGGCCGAGTTTCCGGAGGCCGGCGCGATCGGTCGTCCACGTCCGGTGAATGCGTGCGCGCTTGTGCTCGAGATCGAGATCTTTGATCTTGAGGGCTGTCGCTTCTCCGATGCGCGGGCCGCTGTGGGCGAGTATGTCGAAGAGCACGCCGTCGCTCGCGCGCCCTGAGATGGAGGCTACGGCCGCCGAGAGGACATCGAGCTGCATGTACGACAGCGACGGCAGGTCGTTCTCGATATCGCCCTCGTCCCGTGGGAACTCGACTTTGGCGAGCGGGTTGCGTCCGATCCACTGCTCGGCGACGGCGTAGCGCAGCGCGCCGCCGAACGTTGACCCGACCACGTGGCGGAGGTACGCAGCGCTCATCGCGACAGGCTTCCGGCCGACGTCGGTGAGATGGTTGTTCTTGTCGAACTCGAAGACGGCTGTCCCGGTTCGCAGTTGCGAGATCCATTCGTCGATCTGCGGTCGAGTGATGCTACCGACGGCGCGCGTTCCCCAGCGGGGAAGAACGTAGTTGTCGAGCTCGCGGCGATAGCGGCGCCAGCTCGAGTCTTTGATCCGGTTCTTCGATGAGAGCCACGCCTCGGCGGCAGCGGCGAAGGTACGCTCGCGCGCGGAGGGGTCGATGTATCGGTCGGAGCGTATGTCGTCCTCGATGCCCGCGATGAAGGACTCAGCATCCGTGCGTCGCGCGAACAGGCGCTTCTTCTGGACGCCGTCGGGGTCATACCAGCCGGCCTCCCAGCGCGAGCCCTTTCCGAACTTTGCAGTGCGGAAGTGCTCGGGGAGCGTCTTGAGCGACTTCATCTGCGCGCTCGTGGGGCTGATCTTCGTGGCGGTGCCGTCGGGCATCGTGACCGTCGCGTCCTTCACCCAGCGATCCGAGATCCAGGCCTTCGCCACTATCCGACCTCGATGCGGTGTGCGAACTGTCCGGCGCCCATGCGCGGATCGACGTACACGGCATCGTCCGTCCGGAGTAGCAGGCTTCGGAAGACGACCACGAGCTCGTCGGGTACGTTGAGCGCGATCGCCATCGATGTCACGTGTCCACCGTGGTGCTGCTCGGCCTCCGCGTATGCCGTCGGCGTGATGAGTGTCTGCGCCGCCCATGCGTTCGCGGCGGCTTCCTGGCGCTTGCGCATGAGACCGAAATCGGTCGGGCGGTGCCCGAGAACGTGATGCGCGATCTCGTGGCACATGACGCCGCGGAGAACGCGCCCACGCATTCCAGGAGTCAAATCGATGTGGTTCGCGTCGGGAGCGTAGCCGCTTCGATGCGCGCCTCGCCGCTCCCGGACGGTCAGCCCCATGTCAGCAGCTAGATTCCAGATATCCATGCGTAACCCCCTCGATCGGGCATGGTGGTGCTTCTCGAACAGCGGGGCGCAGCCTGCGGGCGTCCCGTCACGCGTGGTCGTAATCCGCGTCGTTGCCTTCGGGGAACTCGTTGATCGAGTCGTTAGCGACCAGGTCGTAATCCTGTCTGGTGCGTGCGACATTCTCGGCACGCTCAACGAGTTCCGATGCTGTGAGGCCGACTGCGGAGCCGATCATGCCGATCTCGCCTAGCGTCGCGGGCGGCGACTCCTGTCGAAGGATGATGCCGATCCGATTGATGGACATTCCCGTGACTGCGGCGAGCTTGCGGTACGTGATACCTGCGTCCTGGACCGCCTCGTGAAGGTATCCGGCAATGAGGGCATCCATAGGGAGCAGGTTCTTGGCCACGCCCCGAGTGTACCCATTTCGGTTCACTTGTTGCAAGCAACTTGACTTTGAACCGAGTTCGGTTCACAGTGGACGGCATGGAGATGAACCGAATTGGGTTCACCGGTCTTGATGCCGGTGTTGCCGCCGAGGTGCGGTCAGAGATCGCCCGGAGCCGGACGGCTTCGGTGAAGGGGATCGCCGAGAACCTCGGCATCCGTCGCGCGACACTGTCGTCTCGCGTCAACGGGCACGCGCCGTTCACCCCGTCGCTTCTCGCAGCGGTAGCCGCGGAGCTCGGCACGTCCGCGTCGAGCATCATTGCCCGGGCCGAGCGCGCGATTGAGTCCGCTGAGGCGGTGGCGTCGTGAGCACGATCGCTTTTCCGGTCGCGACGGCCGATGCCCCGCTAGAGGCGCCAGAAGGCTTCGAGCAGATGCCGATGATCATGTCGCCGAAGGCTCTGGCCGAGATCCTCGAGGTGAGCACGAAGACGCTAGAGCGTTGGCGCGATGCTCGGTCGCGGGGCGACGAAGTCGGCCCGGTCTGGCACAAGCTCCCGGGCTCGAGCCTGATTCGCTACTCGCGCGCAGACGTCATCGAGTGGTTCGCCGCATGCCGTGAATCGGAGGCGGCATCGTGAAGTTCTATATTCGCCGTTCAACCGCAGGCGACTACCTGACGATCGTTCTCGTCAGTGTCACGAACGGGATTGGAGCCGTTCAGCTTGGCGGGATGCTCGGCGGTTCAATCGCTCTAGCTTCCGCGGCGATCGTGGCAGCGAGGCTCGCAGGGATGCACCGGGAGCGGCAATCATTCGCCGTGATCGTCGCATTGCTCGGCGTTTCCACCACGAGAGCATCGTCTGTACGCGGTGCTCTTCCTCCATCGCTGTTCCGGCGCGAACAGGGAACCACGTCTGCTCGGTCGAGTGACCGTTCGGATGGTGCCAGATGAAAAGCACCCAGGCGTCGTCGGTCGCGTCCTCGATGACAAGCGACATCATCTCGCCACTGTCCAGGTGCCCGGTGGCAGGGGTCACAGACCCGACCTCACAGTTGAAGCCTTTCGCCACCACGCCCCGGGCAGGGGAGGAACCGACGTTTCGCGCGTACAACATCTCGCGCCCGAGTGCTTGCCGCGCGGGCTGCGCCTGTAACTCCACGGTGGGTCGCGTTCGCCAGGACCAGGCGAGCTGCACGCCGACCCCGATTGCGGCGAGCACGGAGGCGACTACGCCGATCACTGTGAACCAGTCCATGCCCATCACTCTAGGAGGCGCCCGATGAGCGCGCTCGAGGTCTTCCAGTACGCCGACCGTCAGATCCGCACAGTCTCGGTCGGCGGCGAAGTGTGGTTCGTGCTCGCCGACGTCTGCGGCGTGCTTGGGATCTTGAACGCGGGCAACGTCGCCGCTCGTCTCGATGAGGCTGATATCCGTCAGACGGACATCAGCTCCGGCGGCCAGCGACGCACTGTCTCGATCGTCTCCGAGTCCGGCATGTACGAGGTCGTCATCCGGTCTGACAAGCCCGAGGCGAAGCAGTTCCGCTGGTGGGTCACGCACGAGGTGATCCCCGCGATCCGCCGCACCGGCACATATTCGGTCGAGACGCCCGAGCAGCTCATGGCGCGCGCGGTGCTGCAGGCGCAGGAGATCATCGCGACCCGCGACCAGCAGATCGCCGAACTCGAGCCCCGCGCTGAGGCGTGGGACGAGATCGCGGACGCTGGCACCGACTACGCGGTGCGCGACGTCGCCCCGATGCTGAACCGCGCCGGAATCGAGACCGGACCGCAGCGCCTGTTCGACAAGCTCGCCGAACTCGGCTGGATCTACCGCGGCGAGAAGCACCGCTGGACCCCGTACGCGCGGGCGGTCGACGCCGGACTCCTCACGGTCCGCGCGATGCCGCCGCGTCGCGACCGCGACACCGGCGACCTCGTCCCGTCCGCCCCTCAGGTGCGCGTCACCCCGAAGGGCATCGAACGCCTCCGCATCCGGCTCGGCGCCGGCGTGCTCACCCACTGACCCCAGACACGAAAGCGGGGCGCCCGTTGCACCGGACGCCCCACCAAAAACGAAAGGCAAGCACATGCCTCAGACACAGGATACCGACGAGACGCCCGCTTCGGTGAGCGGCTTCGATCCCATCACCGCGGACATGCACGTCAGCGGCCTCGTCCGCACCGACTCTGTCGTTCCTGCGCGCCGCGGCATCTGGCCGCTCGCCCCGTGGCGCTGGGTGCTCCTCGCCGTCGCGATCTTCCTCGCGGCCACATGCGGCCCGCCCGCCGCCGACCCCGCGGTGAACGCCGCGGATCTCCTCGTCTTCATCAGCCTCGGCGTCTTCGTCGCCGCATTCACCCCCGGGAGGGACTGACCATGACCCCGCAGATCACCGAGGCGCGCATCGTCGTCGCCGACGACGCACCCCGCACCGTGTGGATGCTCGAGCGCGGCGAGGGCGTCACCGCGTCGGACGCCTGGCGGATCGCGCGCGCCGGCATCAAGGCCCGCCGCACGATCGTCGAGCAGAAGATGAACGGCTCGACCTTCCGCGGCAACAAGGCCACGAAGGCAGGCCAGGCGCGCGAGGCCGCACTGCTCGACGAGGCCGCCGAGCGCCTCGCCAGCCTCACCCCGAACGGCGCCCTCTGGGCGTCCGTCGAGAACGACCTGCACCGCGCGACGCCCGACGCGATCGGCATCGATACGGACGGCGCGCTCGTCGTCGTCGAGGTGAAGTCGCACGAGAACGGCTGGAAGTCCGACGAGATCCCCGTCGAGCACCTTGCGCAGATGCAGTGGCAGATCCACGTGCTCGGCGCGGAGTATGCGCTCTACGGCTTCGAGGTCCGCGACGAGGACGACATGCCGCCGATCGACGGCGCGACCTGGATCACGGTCCCGCGCGACGACGAGATGATCGCGTGGCTCATCGACCGCGCCGACAACTTCATCGCCTGGCGCGACGCCGGATGCCCCGACTTCGACGAGCTCCCCGAGGCCGTCAACGACGCGGTCGCCGGATGGGCTCCGCTGAAGCGAGCGCTCGACAAGGCCGCCGCAGCCGAGAAGGTCGCGAACGCGAAGGTCAAGGCCGCGACCGCGAAGCTGCCAGGCGCGGACCGCTTCGGCTCCGTCGGCATGACCGAGCACGGCGGATTCCAGGTCAGCGTGTCCGAATCCATCGCGATCGACGAGGCCGCATGGAGGGCCGCGGCACCCGAGGTGCACGCGCACGTCGAGGCGCTGCGCGTCGAGCTCGCAACCCTCGAGGCGTCCGCGCTCAAGTACTTCCGCCGCGTCACGCGCAAGTCGCCGACGCTGCGATTCCAGGAGGTCGAGAGTGTCTGAGCAGCCCGAAGCAACCACGTTCGTCGAGGTCAAGACGATCGCCGAGGTCGAACGCATCGTCCACGGCTCCGGCCTCTGGGACGGCACTGGCGAGGTCGAGTTCTCCGACGACGGCAAGCACTGGTCCGCCGCCTGGACTCCGGACACCGACGGCGCGCACCCGCAGTTCGCGCGCGTCTCGGTCTACCGCAAGGAGGTGCGCATCCCGACGACGGTGACGATCCGTTGGGTCGAGCAGTTCCCGCAGGCGTCAGAGGAGTGGTCGGGCAAGTGGCTCCGCTCGCCGATGCGGCACTTCGGCCGCACGGCCCGCATGGTCGGCTACCGGCAGACCTTCCGCGAGATCCTCGGCAACATCGTCATCGAGGACGAAGCAGACGACCGCGCGCACGGCATGACCGACCCAGCCGCCGCGCCGCCGCCCGCTCCCGAGCGGGACTGGGAGGCGGCGTTCCTCGGCACGAAGACGATCGAGGAGATCGACGCCCTCGAGACCGAGGCCCGCGCTGCCCGGATCTTCACCCCGAACGCCGCCGGGACCGCCCTGCACCGCGCCGCCCGCAACCAGCGCAAAGCCCTCGTCGAGGCCGCCTGGGCTCTCGACCACGCCAGCGCACCGGAGCCCGCGCCCGCGTCCGAGCGCGAGAAGCCGGTCGAGCGGCCCGCGCCGCGCGACTACCTCCCGCCGCAGAACCGTGCCGACCGCCGCGCCGCACGCCGCAAGAAGGGACGCCGCTGATGTTCACCAACCCCAATACCGGCGAGGTGATGACCGCAGAGGGCGCGACGTTCGCGATCAAGGCCGGCGCGCAGCTCCTCGACTACCACCCCACGAACCCGACCGAGATGGAGTACTTCATCCGCGAGACGGTCGGCCTGATGGAGAAGCTGCCCGACGTGCTGCTCGAGATCAACAGCCGCCGCTACGACGCCGAGCGCGCCTACATCGCCAAGAAGCAGACCCAGCTCGCGCACTACGGCCGCAACAACGTGCCCGCGACCTTCGCCCGTGCGATGGCCGACGTCGATGCGCAGCCCGAACTCGAGGCGTGGCACAACGTCAAGGCCGAGTACCACTACGCCGAGGGCACGGAGCGCGCGCTGCGCACGAAGGTCAACTCGATGCTGAACATCAACCGCGCCATCGCTGCGCAGTTCGGAGCGCACCGATGATGGCTCTAGAGCTCGCGACCCTCGTTGTCGACGAACGGCCCCTCGCCAGCGTCCCCACCGTAGATGCTGAAGTCGACCTCTTCGGAATCCTGCTGGGGAGTCTCGAGAGCTTTGCCGACCTGTTGCCGCAGGATGCGGAGCGCTCGAAGGATCTTGGCGAGGTTCTGGTCTCGCGGAACCGGTCCCTGGGAGGTGTTCAGCACTCCGATGCTGGACTCCACGTCGTCGATGAGTCGGTCGACTTCTTGGAGTGCATGCTCAGGGCCGAAGTCTTGGATGATCTCTGCTGCCATGCGAGCACCCTATCGGGGGTGACACGATGAGTGCACCCACCGCAGCAACACGAGACGCGGTATATCGTCGCGATGCTCGACGCTGCGCCGCCTGCGGCGTCATGGTGCTCACGTTCCAGCACCGTCGCGCGGTCGGCATGGGCGGATCGAAGAACGTCCCCTCGCCGGTCGACGGCCTGTCGCTCTGCGGCACCTGCAACGCGGGCTGCGAGGGCGCGATGCAGGCGCAGGCGCTCCGCTACGGCTGGAAGGTCCGCCGCTGGGTGACGCACCCCGAGCGCGTCCCCGTGTTCTACCCGCTCGAGATGTCGTGGTTCCGCCTCGAGGGCACCGCCCGCGTCCGGATCTCGCACTCGGTCGCGATGGAGATGGGCTGCAGCGTATACGGCGCCGAGTGGCTCTACTGGCACGAGGCGATCGCATGACCGGGCAGATCGTCGCACTCGACCACTTCGCGGGCACCGGATGGGGCGTGGCGCTTCGTTCGCTCGGCATCCGCGAGCACGGCGTCGAGCTCATGGATGAGGCTGTGGCGACCCGCGAAGCTGCGGGGTTCGACACGGTCTATCGAGATGTCTGGGACGGCTTGGCCGATCGCCGCATCGTGCCCGAGCACGATCTCTTCATCGCGTCGCCTCCGTGTCAGACGTTCTCGGTCGCCGGGCGCGGGACCGGGCGGCTCGCCCTCGACCAGGTGCGCGAGCTCATCGAGCACGCCGTCTGGAAGGACGCGGCGGCCCTGCGTGCCGCAGGGAGCAGCCTCGGCGACGACCGAACCTCGCTCGTGCTCACTCCGCTCGCGCACATCTGGGTGCACCGTCCTCGCCTCATCGCGCTCGAGCAGGTGCCGACCGTCTTGCCGGTGTGGGAGGCGATGTCTCGGGTGCTGCGCGAGCTCGGCTATTCGGTCTGGGTAGGCAACCTGCAGGCTGAGCAGTACGGCGTACCCCAGACGCGCAAGCGCGCGATCCTCATGGCGTCTCTCAGCGGTGACGTTGCGCCGCCGACGCCGACGCACTCGCGCTATCACTCTCACGATCCGCAGCGGCTCGACACCGACGTACAGAAGTGGGTGTCGATGGCCGACGCTCTCGGGTGGGAAGGGTTCGCGGCAGAGAAGGCAATGGGGCGCGGCATGGTCGCCCGGCATGGTGATCGGCCCGGCCGAGCGGCCGAAGACCCCGCATTCACGATCCGTGCCTCAGCAGGGGGCATGGAGCCGGGCGGATTCCGATTCCGTCGCCGCGGACTCACCGATCGACCGTCGCCGACGATCACCGGCGGCGGGACCGACACCGGAGGAGCCGAGCCGATCGCGAAGCTCGCTCGATACACGAGCCTGCCGTCTTGGGAGGGAGACACGCGCCGCCTCGTCCCCGAGGAGGCTGCCGCGCTGCAGTCCTACCCGATTGGGTTCCCCTTCCAGGGCGGCAAGGGAAAGCAATTCCTGCAGATCGGCAACGCGGTCCCGCCGCTGCTCGCCGCCGCGATCATCTCGCGACTGACGGCTCCCCAGCTCGAGGAGGTGCACGATGAGCATCATCAGTGAGGCGTTCTCCGCGTGGCGCGAGTGTCGCGCCGAGTACGACGAGACCCTCTACACGCAGTACGAGGCCGCCGAGGCGGCGACGAACGGCGCGATGCTGAACGCCCGCGGCCGCGAGAAGGGCATCGACCCGTTCTCCCTGTTCATGGGGAACGAGACCCGTGCTCTCGCGTACGCGTCTGAGGAGCTCGTCGAGCACTGGGCTGAGCATCCGCGGATCACATTCGCGAAGTTTGAACGGCAGTGGCAGGCGCAGCGCGACGCCGAGCGCCTCGAGGACGCGGCGTGAGCGCCCCGGCGGCCGCGGCCGAGCCCGTCGAGGCACCGGAGTGGAAGGCGAACCGTGAGATCACGCTCGAGCAGCTCCGCATCGTCGACATGGTCCACGAGAGCAAGCCGGCCTGCCGGCTCTGCGGGCAGATCACGAACGGACTCGACCGGTTCGGCCTGTGCTCGAAGGTCTCGCCCACACATCGAGAGTGGCGCGGCGACGTCGTGCCCAGCAAGAAAGCGAGGACGCGATGAGCGCCGAGAAGATGTCCGAGCAGTTCCAACGCGAGGCGCGCCAGCTCGCTCACCATGCCGCCCTGCGCCTGCGCGAGGCGGCGACGAAGCTCGAGAAGTCGTTCACCGGCGAACCGCTCGCGCAGGACGGCATGGACGTCGTGTCCGACCTCGGAGTCGCGGTGTGGTCGGCGCAGTCCTGCATCGCGCACGCCATGCACCGTCACGCGCTGTCGGTCCTGCACTGTGAGCGCGAGCGGGCGGAGGGCAAGCAATGAAGCGCCCGACGATCGGCACGGTCTACGCCGTGTACTGGCCCGCCGAGCAGGTGCTGAAGGTCGGCATCATGTGGCGCGACTCCCGCATCCGGCACATGGTCGCCACCGGCGGCGAGGTGCTCATGATGATGCGCGACAGCCCCGCCGGGTGGGAACCGTACGCGCTCCGCGAGCTCGCGAAGACCTGGCGCCGCGCGTTCGCCTCCGCCGACGACTCCGAGATCATCCTGCGCCGAGGGCGCGGGTACACCGAGTGCTACCGGGTTCCGCAGGGCGAACTCCCGGCAGCAGTAGACGCAATCCTGAGGGGCACGATCCGCCATGACGCTGAGCAGACCACGCACGATCACGGTCGCGGCGTTCCGGCAGATTCGTCGTCTTCCGCCGGCGCTGAGAGCGACGGCCGAGGGGTTGCGGATGCATGCCGACGACCACGGCCGCGGCCGCGTCGAGTTGAGGCAGATCCTCGCCGACGTGTATCCGGAGCAGTCCGACGTGACGGAGTCCGTGCTGGTGGATCACCTGCTCGAGCTCGCCGAGGCGGACGTCCTGGTGCTGTACGAGGAGCGGGGTGTCTCGCTGTACGCGTTCACGCACTGGGGGCGCATCGACCGGCCGACCCGCTCGGAACTCCCGGAGCCGCCACCATTCGCGAGGCGCTCGCGAGAGCCTCGCGAGTCACGCCTGGCGGGGGAGAGAGAGGGCGAGCGGGAGCGCGAGAGCGGGGGAGCGAGCGAGAGCGCGAGTGCGGGCGCGGGCGAGACTCCGTCAGCCCGCATGTCGCGAGAAGTGCTCCCACCGAACCCGTTCTGCGAGGACCATCCCGGCGGAGTGCTGGAACCCTGCATCGCCTGCCAGAACGCCCGCCTACGCAACAAGCACTTCCTCGACATTCGCCGCTGGGAGATGCGCCAGGGGGAGGGGGCCTGGGATGAAGAACCGTTCTGAGATGGCTCTCGCCGAGTTCCTGGACCTGTGCTGCGGACGGTACGCGAAAGAGCCGTCCTACCGAGCAAAGCTCCGCCGAGAGCTGGACAAACCGAAGACCACACGAGCAGCGAGGAGAACCGCAGCATGAACATCGAGAAGACCCGCACCAAGGCGATGCGTCTCCGGCGGAAGACTCGCGAGGGCGGCATCGCCTATCGAGCGCTGACCATCATCGGCGATCGCCACCCCTGGTACGACTGGGGCCACCGCCTGATGATCCTCGTCGGCGAGCACCGGACCGGCAGCTTCGACGCGCCCCGCGGCCGAGACCTCTGGTATCGCTTCGCCGACGAGAACGAGGCGCACGGTCAGATCATCACCACGCACGACTACGCTGACGTCCGCGCGACTGACGGGCAGGACGTGTCGTGGCGCATCTTCGACGTGCAGGACGAGGGCGGCACCGTCAAGCTCGGTTTCTGGGGCGAGCGCATTACGCACTACGGCCTGAGTCGTCGCGAGCTCGCGCTGTTCCGTCGCTGGGACCTCTGGGAGTGCCGGGCGCGGGGTGAGTGGTTCGGTCTGCGCCGGTGGCTCTACTTCAAGGGCCTGCACGCCGCGGTCTATCTGAAGAGGCCATTCGCGTGCAACGCGGTGCCCCCGATGGGTAGCGGAGGGTACTCCCACTGGCATTGCGAGGTCCGGGGCAAGCACGACACGCACCGTTACCGGAACTACACATGGGCGCGGGCCGAGCGCGTGCGCTACGAGGAGGTGCGCTGATGGCCGGCGAGACCGTGATCACCGTCGTCGGCAATCTGACGGCCGACCCCGAGCTGCGCTACACGCAGAACGGCCTCCCGGTGGCGAACTTCACCATCGCGAGCACGCCCCGTTCGATGAAGGACGGCGAGTGGAAGGACGGCGACCCGCTGTTCCTACGCGCGAGCGTCTGGCGCGAGTTCGCCGAGCACGTCGCCGGCACCCTGGCGAAGGGCATGCGCGTGATCGCGCAGGGTCGTCTCCGGCAGCGCTCGTACCAGGACCGTGAGGGCAACCAGCGCACGGCGATCGAGCTCGAGGTCGACGAGATCGGCCCGAGCCTCCGCTACGCGACGGCGCAGGTCACCCGCGCCGCGCGCACCGATGGACAGCGACCGGCGGCATCCGCCCCGGCCGAACAGGAACAGCAGTGGGCGACCTCGGAGCCGCCCGCAGATGGGGGATGGACCTATGGCGACGACACACCGTTCTGATCTGGTCGAGCAGCTCGAGAAGGCGCTCACCGACGAGGCGTACGACGGCGGGAACGGCGCGCTGAGCGAGGAGCAGTTCGCGAAGCTCGTGCGCACGCTCGCGACGACCGCTGCGGCCGTCGTCACCGAGGTGCACACCCCGACCGACGACGAGCGGGAAGCGCTGGCAACCATCCTTGGTGAACCGGTGCGCGGGACGCTCGCCCTTGCCGACCGCATCCTCGCTGCTGGCTTCCGTCGTTCCGAGGTTGAAACAGTCGCCGAGGCGCTTGCTGATGCCGCGGAGCCGCAGGGCGAACCGTCCGACGCCGAGGCCGCCTGGGAGAAGTTCCGCGGCGCGCTGGCCTACTACCTCGACGGGCACGCGATCGAGAGCATCCGTCACGACTTGCGTGCTGCTGGGGGTGTGCGATGAGCACTCACGCGCCGACCACGGAAGAGATCCGGGACTACATCCGTGCAGCGGACCGAGTCACCGCGCACATGTTCTCCGCGGACGCACCCGATGCTGTCGAGGCATTCGATCGCTGGCTGGCTGCTCGCGATGCCGAGGTGCGCGCGAGCGTCGTCGTCGGGGAACCGGAATGGGAGTGGGGGTATCGCCTCGTCGGAGACGACGGGAATGTCTACAAGACGGGCTTCGCGTACGACAACCCGGAGGAGCCCGCCGCGCGGGGAAAGATGCGCGCGGCCGAGGAGAACGAGTTCCACGAGGAAGCAGGCATGCCCCGTCTGCGCCCCGAGTTGATCCGTCGTCAGAAGGCTGGGCCGTGGGTTCAGGTGGACCTGAACGGAGCGGGATCATGATTGCTCGGCTGACCGTCCAGCGAGGCGACATGACCGAGTACCCGCTCGCCGAGCAGGTGCGCGGCGGTTGGCAAAACGGGGCGATCTTCTACCCCGAGGACGAGGTGCTCGAGTTCACCGAGCTCGACGTGCGCGTGCTCCCGCCGGCGGAACCGGAGCCGGTGCTCGGCGACTGCACCGACACCGCCGACTGTGCCGCGCCTGTCCACACGCACGAATGCCCCGCGGACTTCGGCAACTGTGACCAGCCCACCGAGCACGACACACCCGACGAGCCGCACAGCGAGACCGGCCACACCTGGCCGTGCCCGCTCTACTACCCGAGCAACTGGACCGCCGATGCGCTCCCGCTCACGACGTGCACGGGCGCGTGCGCGTCGATCGAACCGGAGCCGCAGCCTGAGGAGGAGACCGATGTCTGACCGCTACTGCATCCGTGGGTGCACGGCCAGGGACTCTCACCTCGCGGCGTGCGAGCGCAGCGGGAACGACTACGACGGTCCGAACCCTTGCCGAGGGTGCGCGCCGGTCGACGCCCGCGAGGGCGTGCTGCTGTGCGAGCGCTGCTACCGCACACTTCGACGCCACCTCGAGGACGCCGCCGACGTCGTCGGGCATCTGCGTTCGATCGCTGACCCGACGAAGGCCGCAGCGTACGACCGTATCCGGGTGCAGTCGTCGTCGATCGAGATCCCGGCTCCTGTCGCCGCCGACCTGATCGATGCGTCGAACGACATCACGACGACGATGAACATGTGGGCGAACCACGTCGCGGGGGAGGACCGCCCCGGCGCTGGCCTCGCCGCCGGTGCGATGGCGGATGCCGCGCACGACGTCGTCCGTCTCGCCGCCGATGTCATCCTCGACGACCTCGATCACCTGGCGAACGACTCGCATCAGATCGAGGCACTCTGTGAGGGCGTGATGGTCGTCAACGGGGCTGCGCCGGACGTGTGGACGGTCGCGGATGCCGCGGTGCGTTGGCCGCTCGAGGACTCGCCCCGGTGGGCGCAGGCCGCGTGCCCGGAGTGCGACCTGATGGCCGTGCGCGTCCAGCCGGGCCGCAGCGGTCGCCCCTCGCGCTACCGGTGCACGACCTCGGAGTGCGACTGGGAAGCGAACTCGCAGGACGACGGCGGACTCTGGGCGGCCGTGTTCGCTGAGCCCGCCCCGCCGGAGGTCCGCCCGCACGATCCGAGCCTGCTCACCCTTGTCGCTGCCGCGCGCCTCGTGCACCGCGAGCCTGGCACCGTGCGCGGCTGGGTGAAGGCCGGAGACCTCGAGGTGCATCTCGGCCGGTACCGCGAGGCTGACGTGCTCGCCACTGCGGCCCGGAAGAGGGGAGAGGCGGCATGAAAATATGGCTCACGCTCGCAGAGGCTGCTGAAGTGGCGGGACGCACTGAGCGCACGATCCGCAACTGGGTCGATGCTGGCGTGCTCAAGAGTCCTGTGCCTGGCCGCTTCGACCGGGATGCCGTGCTCGCCGCCGAGCGGGCCATGCGTCGGCGTATCGGCCGGCCGCGCAAGAACCGGAAGCCCCGGGATCGGTGACATGATCGGGAGCATGACGACAAAGCGAGTGCCCGCCAAGTCCACGGGGTGCAGTACGCTGACCGCAGTCGTCGTGCTCCTGATCGCGTTAGTGATCGGAGGTGTCGTCTGGTCCAACAATCAGCGCGCCGACTGGGAGGCCCGATCGGGTAGCGCGCCAGTGCAACTCGGGGGAACCCTGCAGACCGAGGAATGGCAGATCAGCTCCGCGGTGCTCGACATCGACGCGCGGTACGAGACCACCAAGCTCGTAATCACGCTCAACGGTGTGGGGCGGCCCTATCGAGATCCCGACATTCGAGTGACGTTCGATTCCGGTCTGACCTGTCAGGTGCACGACGGGTGGCGATACTCGCCGCCGACGGCGCACTACTACTGCGATGGGTATCTGCCGATGGAAGAGGTCGACAGCGCCGGAATCGGTACCGTGCAGTTCTTGGAGTGAAACTCTTCAAATGTTTCCGGCCGCTATGTTAAGCTGTGCTTGCACCTGAACTATGACCGAAGCCCTGCCGATACCGGCGGGGCTTTCGGCGTTACAGGCTCCGGAGGCCGAGGTCTACGGCGACGAGCACGATGCCTGCAGCCGACGACCACAAGAGCACCCATTGCCGTCGCGAGTCCACGCGTCGCGGGTGCTGAGGTCGTTGTGAACGATTGAACGCTCCTGCGGTACCGAGCGAGGGATCGAGCCCGTTGGCCTCAAGGAGTCGCGCCCGCTGATCGTTGAGAGCTTCCCTCCGACGGTCGTACTCGACTCCGCCCAGTGTCGCGATGTCCAGCGAATCGACTTGCGGTGTGTACCAGTCGTCGACACGGTCGTATGCACGTGCGATATGCGCCGCACGGCCGTACTCGATCAGCATGGAGAACGCGACGTACAGGGCGCCGAGGATCGGTACGGCAGCGGCGAAGAATGACAGCACAGGTTGAGCGTATCCAAGAGCGACCCCACAATCTGGGCGTGGGCGGCGGGGTCTGGAAAGGCCCGGGCGTGCGGCATCCCCAGTGCCCGCAGAGACGCCCCTGGCACGAGTAAGCCGCCGCCCACGTCCGACCGTCTTCCGGCTCGCCTTCGCTGTGGCGCACATCGTTCACGCGCGCAGGCTGAGCGAGCCGGGCACCTTCACTGCGGGAGGCTGACGATGGGCAACGCGTCGATCCGCAACGGCAAGGGCCACAGGGCCTACCGACGCAAGCAGGCCGCGCTGAAGCGCCGCACGCGCGTCGAGGACCTGCCCTGCGGTTACGGCTCACCTTCGGGGTGGGGATGCGGGAAGCACATCGACACCGACCTGCCCGACACTCACCGCATGTCGTTCACCGCTGACCACGACGAGGCGATCGACAACGGCGGCTCACTTGTCGGCCAGGTGCTCGTTCCGATGCACCGCAGTTGCAATAGCCGGAAGTCGAACCACGCCGCCACAGAGATCTGGGCGGCCACGTAGACCAGGAGGTCACCATGAACACGAGTAGCCGCGTTGACGTCGTGCTCGCCGAGGCACAGCCCGCCGGTGGCGAGCACGCGACCACCCCCACCCTGCAGAGTGTCGTGGATCTCGGGCTCACGTTCATCGACGGCGCCGACATCGCCCCTGACCCGTCCCGTCGCATCATCGTGCTCGCGCCGACGAAGAAGCGCGGGCTCATCGAGGCGGAGCGCCTGGGCATCGAGCCCGTCGCCGTCGTCACCCCGCGCACACCGGACGGCGCACGCGGAGTCGAGGCCGACGAGGTGGTGGTGGCCGACGGGCTGACCGTCGAGGAGAGCGAGTCGCTCACGCTCGCCGTGGCGCCGTCGCTCGCCACCTCGCCCGAGGTTGCGTCATGACCCCGTGGGACCTCATCGTCTGGGCGCTGGCTGCCGCTGCGTCGCTCGTCATCCTCGGGTTCGGTGTCGCGTTCGCCTGGGCACCGATCAGGCTCGCGCGGCTGCTCTGACCCCCTGACCAATCACCCCACCCGGGTCGACCCGCGGATCGTCAAAAAATCCAGGGTCGGCCCGGGGCTGCCAGCCTCCCGCGCGGTCCTGGCGGCTCTCTCCGCAGGTAAAAACGGCGCATGGGGGAATTCGGAGGAGGGGGAGAGCGATGGGACGCCCCAAGGCCCCCTGCGGCACGGATGCCGCGTACCGCCGACACCTCCGCGAGGGCGTCGAGGTCGACGATGCCTGCCGCCGTGCTCACGCGGACGCCGGCCGGAAGCCGTCGAAGCGTTCGAAGCCGCGCGCACCGCGCACGCCCACGTTCGCGCCGCCCGCTGATCCGCACCCGAGCGACGACGCCGAGCAGCCGGACGACATGAAGCTCATCGTCGACACGCTGCGCACCGCGTTCACGACGATCGCCGAATCAGATCCGACCCGGCTCGCTCCGATCTCCCGTGAGTT
The DNA here is from genome assembly GCF_023101185.1 of Microbacterium galbinum. Taxonomy (GTDB): domain Bacteria; phylum Actinomycetota; class Actinomycetes; order Actinomycetales; family Microbacteriaceae; genus Microbacterium; species Microbacterium galbinum. The sequence goes on along the minus strand of NZ_CP078077.1, from coordinate 56,682 downwards.
CCGCGCCGCCGTCGAGGCCGTACGCGGTCCCGCGGATGCGCCGAAGGAGCTCAGCCTTGCCGACCAACTCGCCCAAGCCCGTGCTGCTCGGGCTGCAAGAGCCGCGGGTTCGGGCGCTACCGGCTAGCCGGGTCGACACGCTCCTCGACGACATTCTCGACATCTGCGACCTCGCCAATATCCGCTGCGACCCGTGGCAGGAGGGCGCGCTCGAAGCCGTCGCCTCCATCGACATGGAAGGCCAGTGGGCGGCGACCGAGTTCGGGATCCTCGTCTCCCGCCAGCAGGGCAAGGGCAACATCCTCCTGCCCTACGAGCTCGCCCACCTGTTCCTCTGGCCTCGCGAGGACGGCGCCCCGAAGCTCATCGGCCACACCGCGCACGAGGGCCCCACCGCCCGTGAGGCGTTCCGCCGCGCTCGCCGCATCATTCTCGCGTCGCCGATCCTGCGTGCCGAGCTCGTCGGCGGTGGCAAGCAGACCGCGCAGGGCGTGACCGGGATCTCGACCGGCAACGGCAACATGGCAATCGAGCTGAAGAACGGCAACCGCATCGTCTACTTCACCCGCACGGGTGCTGCCGGTGTCGGTGTCTCCTACGACGTGCTCATCGTCGATGAGGCGCAGCACACGCCGCTGACGATCCTCGAAGCGCTCCTGCCCGCGACGGATGCCAGCCCGAACAAGCAGGTGCTGTTCACCGGCACGGTCCCGAAAGAGGACCAGGATGGCGAATATTTCGAGGGCCTGCGCGACCGCGGCCGCAAGGGTGGCCTCGAGCGCACCGGCTGGATCGAGCACACGCCGGTCGGCTCCGACCACCCGGACGCGATGAAGAACATCGACCTCGGTAGCGCGGACGCGTGGCGCGAGGCCAACCCGGGCCTGGGCATACGCCTCGCGTGGAAGACGATCCAAGACGACTGGGATCGCATGGGGCAGACCAGCCCTGACGCGTTCGCACGCCAGCGCCTGTCGATCTGGCCCGCACGCCGCGTCGTCGTCGCCGAGAAGCTCTCGGCTCTCGACCTCGAAGTGTGGAAGCGGCACGAGGACGAAGAGGCAGCGGTCGCCGGTGACGGCGTAGTGCTGTCCCTCGCGCTCGGGCGCGGTGGTGGTTTCGGCACCATCGGCGCGGCCGTCCGCGCCGACAGCGACACGATCGTCGTCGAGCACCTCCACACGGACAGCGGAACCCTCTGGATCGCCCCGATGGTAAAGAAGCTGAAGGCCGAGCACGGCAACGCGCTCGTCGTGCTCGATCCGAAGAACGCGGCGGCCGTGATCGCCGCGCTCGACCAGGCGAAGGTCAAGTACCTCGCCATGAACCTCGACGAGATCGCCGCGGCGCACACGCTGTTCATCGAGCACGTCAACGCAGGACTCGTCCCGCACCGCCCGCAAGCCGAGGTCACGAAGTCGCTCGAGTTCGCGACGACGCGCAACATCGGCCGCGCTGGCGTGACCTGGGAGCAGTCCGACCCGACGAAGCCCGTCACGATGGCGCAGGCGATCACCTGGGCGCTGTGGGGCGTCCTCAAGTCCGAGGCAACACCGAAGAAGAGCACCCCGCCGCCGCCCAAGGCAGCGGTCCTCAAACGAGACGACGTCGCCGGAAGCGACCTGGACCTCGCGACAGCGAGGTTCTGACAGAGGAGGCCGCCTTGTCTGAGACCGGATATCAGGTCGACTCGACGCTCCCGGGGTGGATGAACTGGGTCGCCGAGACGAACGAAGAGAACCCGGATCTGCAGTGGCCGAAGTCGATCAACGTGTTCGACCGGATGCGCCGCGAAGACCCGCAGGTGAAGTCCGTGCTCCGCGCCGTAACCCTGCCGATCATGCGCACGGAGTGGGCGATCGACGGAACCGGATGCCGACCCGAGGTCGTCGCGCACATCGCGGCTGACCTCGGCCTGCCGATCAAGGGCCAGCCTCCCACGGCGCCGTTGCGCACCAAGGGCCGGTTCTCCTTCAAGGAGTTCCTGCGTCTCGCGCTGCTCTCCCTCGTCTACGGTCACTCCTACTTCGAGCAGGTCTACGACCAGACCTCGGACCCGGGGCGGACGCACCTCGCGAAGCTCGCATGGCGGCCCCCGCGCACGATCTCGAACATCGAGGTCGCCCGCGACGGAGGCCTCATCGCCATCGAGCAGGGCGGCCTCATGGGCAGCGGCAAGGTCCGCATCAAGGTGAAGGACCTCGTCGCGTTCGTGCATGAACGCGAGGGCGCGAACTGGCTCGGCGAATCGCTGTTGCGATCCGCGTACAAGATGTGGATCCTCAAGGATCGCGTCCTGCGCATTCAGGCGCTGACCGCCGAGCGCAACGGTCTCGGCATGCCTGTCTTCACTGTCGGGGATCCGCCCGAGGGCGACTTCGATCAGATGGTCGGCTGGCTCGACGATGAGATCAAGCGCGGCCTCGAGATCGTGAAGCAGGCGCGTGCGGGCGAAGCCGCCGGCGTCTCGCTCTCGAAGGGCTCGACGTTCCAGTTCGTCGGCGTCAGCGGGAAGCTCCCCGACACCGACAAGCCGATCCGGTACTACGACGAGCAGATCGCTCGCGCGGTCCTCGCGCACTTCCTCAACCTCGGAACCGAGACGGGGTCGTGGGCGCTCGGGTCGACGTTCGCGAACTTCTTCACCGACAGCCTGAATGCCGTCGCGCAGAACGTCGCCGACGTCATCCAGCAGCACGTCATCGAGGACCTCGTCGATCTGAACTGGGGACCGAACGAACCGGCACCCCGGCTCGTGCCGGCCGCGATCGGCGAGCAGCAGCAGGTCACCGCCGAGGCGATCAAGGGCCTCATCGAGAGCGGCGCTGTCCAGGTCGACGACGGGTTGCGCGCCTACGTCCGCGACAAGTTCGGACTGCCGGTCGAAGACCTGCTGCCGAGCACTCCCGACGATGCGGAGTCGCGCGAGCTCGCACGGTTCGTCGCCGAGGTCGTTCAGAAGATCTACCTCGGCACGGACAAGCCCGTGCTGCGCCAGGACGAAGCGCGCGAGATCATCCGCCGCGCCGGTGCCGACATCACCGGAGACGGGCCCGACGTGAGTCGGATGCCGTCGACAGAGGCTGAGGAGGCCGCATGACCACGCACAGCTCGGGAGCGAACCGCTTCTTCGGCTCGCACACCCCGCCGAAGTCGAAGGCAGAGATCTTCGACGCGATCACCATGCCCTCACCTGCGGGGGAGGGGACGGTCGCCACGATTCGCCTCTACGGCCCGATCGACAGCTGGGGCGGATGGTGGGGGATCAGCGCGAGTGACGTCAGCGACGTGCTCGACGCGCTCCCCGAATCCGTCACGCAGATCATCCTCCGGATCAACTCGCCCGGCGGCGAGGTCTTCGAGGCGATGTCGATCCTGAACATGCTCCGCGCCCACAAGGCCAGCGTGCTCGGTGTCGTCGACGGACTCGCGGCATCTGCCGGATCCGTGATCGCCGTCGGATGCGACGAGACGGTCATGTCGCCGGGCGCGCAGATGATGATCCACTCGCCCTCGACGATCGTCTGGGGCAACGCACACGAGATGCGCAAGGAAGCCGACGTGCTCGACAGCGTCGAGGAATCGATCATCTCGATCTACCGCGACAAGGCGGGGGAATCCGCCTGGGGCGAGCTGCTCGCCGCCGAGACCTGGTACACCGCCGAGGGTGCCGTCGAGATGGGCCTTGCCGACCGTGTCGCCGTCGTCAAGGACGCCGGCGAGACGTCGACCGCGGGAGCCGAGGACGACGACCCGATCGACCCGCTCGAGGGCGACACCGTCGAGGACAAGTACCAGTCCGCGCGCGCTCGCCTCGGCTGGCACCCCACCGGCGCGACTTCGCCCATCAAGCCCCCGAGCTCGCCCGAGCCGGGTAACACCACAGAAACGGAGAAGCTCACCATGAGCGATACCTTCCTGGCTGCGGTCCGCGATCGGCTCGGCGTGACCGATGCCAACGCATCGGAGGAGACGGTTCTCGCCGCCTTCGACGAGCACCTCGCGGAGCAGGCCGACACCGTGGCGGCCCCGGCCGCCGCGATCCCCGCTGGCACGCAGCTGATCGAGGACAACGTCCTCTCCCAGATGCGCGCCGACGCCGCCGCCGGCCGTGAGGCCCGCGAGCAGCAGATCAGCGACCGCCGCGACGGCATCATCCAGAACGCGATGTCGGAGGGCCGCATCAGCGCGGCATCCGCCCCGCAGTTCCGCGCGATGCTCGACGCCGACGAGACGGCCGCCACCGCGGTCCTCAACTCGCTGGCCGAGAACACCGTTCACGTTGAGGAGGTCGGCCACGCCGACAGCCTCACCAGCGCAGACGACTCGCTGTACGGGTCGATCTTCCCCACCGCGAAGGAGGCCTGAGATGGCCAAGAGCTACCTGCCCCTGTTCCGCCCGGGTGACACCGTCACCTTCGGTGTCAGCGCCGCCGTCGCCGCCGGCCAGGCCGTCGAGGTCTCCGCGACCGTCGACATGGCCGTCGCCCCTGCGGGCGCCGCATCCGCGAAGTACGTCGGCGTCGCCGGCCACGACGCGGCTGTCGGCGACAAGCTGACCGTAGAGGTCGGCAAGCCCATCCACGAGCTGAAGGCCTCCGGTGCGATCACCCGCGGCCAGCGGCTCGAGACGGCAGCCGCCGGAACGGTCCGCACTCTCGCGACCGGCACCGCGGTGTTCGTCGCCCTCACGTCCGCCGCCGACGGTGCGCTCGTGCGCGCCATCCAGCTCTGAGAAAGGAGAGCACGATGCAGACCTACCCGCTCACCCCGAGCCAGCTCGCCAACGTCTCGGCAGCCGAACTCGTCGCGTTCCTCAAGAACCCGACACTCGTCGCTCGCCGCTTCGGAGAGATCCTGCAGGCACAGCAGTTCCTCGGACTGTTCCTCCTGCAGAAGCGCTTCACGATCACCGGCGGCTCGATCGGCGTGCCGATCAACGAGGTCATCCGTGCCGCGCGTGGCGCCGAGATCGTCGCCCCCGGCGGCGAGTACAAGCTCACGCCGATGTCGGCCGAGGAGTACGAGTTCTACTCCGCGATGAAGGACGGTCTCGCGACCGAGGTCACCGACGAGCAGGTCGGACGCCTGCTGCGTCAGCCGATCGACGACGCATTCACGTTCCTGCAGACCGAGCTCGTGTTCTCGGCGAACGAGGCAGCGCTCGGCGCAGTCGCCTCGTCGGTCACGAACACGTTCACGGCCGGCGGTGCATGGACGACCGCGAAGCAGATCTACAAGGATGCGCTGCGCGCCAAGGCGCTCGTGCGCAAGCAGAAGCTCGGTTACGCCCTCGACACCGCAGTCCTCCCCGGAGAGCTGTACGCCGAGGTCATCCCCGAACTGCTCGAGATCCTGCCGAAGGACTCCGGTCAGGCGCTGACCGACGAGTTCCCCACGATCGCCGGACTCACGTGGATCCCGGACGACGGCGAGGACATCGCGGATCCGATGTTCCTCGACCGCCGCCGCCTCGGCGGCATTGCCCGCGAGCAGATCCCCACCCCGGAGATGCAGCACATCGGCGGCGACACCGGCGTCGAGATCGCGGCGATCCGCGAGGCCAAGGCGGAGAAGACCCGCCTGCAGGCGCGCAACGTCCACGTGCCGATCGTCACCGATCCGCTCGCGGCGTTCTACGTCACCGGAACGGAGGGCTGAGATGAGCACCCAGCACATCGCAACTGCCGCCGTGGTGAAGGTCTCGATCGGTTCCGTCACCGGCAACCGCGTCGCGCAGCTCATCACCCGCGGTGACCTCGTCCCCGACGGCGTCGCCGAAGAGCAGCTCGAGCACCTCGTCAGCCGCGGCCTCATCGAGGCCGTCGAGGCGGGGGAGCCCGAGGAGCCCGAGGAGCCCGCGGAGCTCGACGAGGGTGCGTACAAGCGCGTCAGCGTCGCCGACCTCAAGTCCGAGATCGAGAACCGCAACGACGGCCGCGAGGACGACGCGAAGATCGTCCCCGCCGAGCCGGGCCAGCGCCCGCAGCTCGTCGCCGCTCTCCTCGCCGACGACAACAAGTAACCCAAACAGGGGGCGATGCCATGATCACGCACGACAAGATCGGCAGCGATGAGGACCTCGCACGCGAGGTCCTCATCGTCGGTCGTGACATCGCCCCCTGCATCCTCTCCTTCGCTGAAGACAGCGAAGAGGAGAAGGACGCGCTCGCCGTGCTGAAGCGTGTCTACAAGAACCTGGCCGACCGCGGCTCGCACCTAGTGAAGGCGCAGCGCATCGGCTCGGCATCCGTCGACTACGCCGACATCGAGTCCGCGTTCGACGGCCAGCCCCGCCGGGCGCTGCGCGCGCTGTGCACGGCGGCACCCTCCCAGGGCGGGTCTCGCGGGAGCTTCCCGCTCGAGCGCCCGCTCGCGAACCTCTGGCCGGAGCGGTACTGATGCACTTCCCCCACGGCCACACCGTCTACCGGCTCCGCGCCGGCATCGTCCGCGACCGAGTCACCAACCGCGAGGTGCGCGGTGACTGGACCAACCCCGACGTGCTCCCCATCGAGGGCGCGTTCGTCGCGCAGACCTCCACCGCGCTCCTCGGTGATGCCACCCGAGAGCAGGCGGTCGAGGCGAAGTCGTTGTTCTGCGACGGCACGTTCAACGTGCAGAAGGGCGACCGGATCCGCGATGGCGCGGACGGCGCCCCCATCTACAGTATCGACGGCATCCCGCCAGCGGCTGATACGAACCCGTTCACCGGGTGGACGCCGCCGCGAGAGATCCCGCTGACCCGAGCGGTCGGCTGACCGGAAGGGTGGACGCTCATGGCCCGCAGCGGCGACACCGAGATGGAGTTCAACGAGGGCTTCTTCGAGACCGTGCTGCGTGAGCCTCGGGTCGAGCGCCTCGTCGATTCGGTCGGCGAGAAGGCGCTCGCGAAGATGCAGGCAGACGCGCCTCGCGATACCGAGGCGTACGTCGAGGGCCTGCACATCGAGCACCGCGAGTCCCGCTACCGGCGGGTGACGCGCGTGGTCGGCTCGGACAAGAAGACGCTGCTCATCGAGTCGAAGACCGGCAACATGGCTCGTGGCCTGAAGGGTGCGAAGCGATGAGGGTGATGCCGCCCGAGCTCGTCACCTGGCTCATGGGTTACGTGTCGGACGCGGCCGCCGCCGACGGGTATGACGTCGATGTCGTCGGCGCTGAACCCGAGGATCTCGCGGTCCCGCTGCCGCGTCCGCTGATCGTGATCCGCATCGACCCCGGCTCCCGCCTGGACTGGACGACGTTCGACCGCTCGGTCGGCGCATCCGTGCTCGGCGGATCGAAGAACGCTCCGACTCCGATCGTCGACCTCGCCCTCTGGCTCGCATCCGTGCTGTTCGACGACGAGCTCCCCCTCGCCACCGGCAGCCCGATCGCGAGGGTCGACTTCGACGGCTGCAACGGACCGTACGCGGTCACCGAAGAACTCGACGTCGCGCGGCAGTACATGACCGCGCAGTACGTCGTCGAAGGCTCCTGGTGAGCCGCTCACCCGATACGCGGATACGTCGGCAGTCGACGTGACCGTTCACCCACCCATCGGCTCCGCACACGCGGGGCCTTCTTCATGTGAAGGAGAACACCCATGACTGCCGATTCCCAGGGCAACGACCTCGAGGCCGTTGGCGTACCGATCACCGGTGTCGCCGCGTTCGCGCCGGTCGCGTCCGCGAACGTCATCGCGAAGGACGAGCTCGGCGCGAGCCCGCTCGTGCTCCCGGTCGCCGCGAAGCGCCTCGGCCTGTACAAGGTCGACGGCGGCCCGGCCCCGGCGCGCGAGACCGGCGACGCGATCGAGTTCTTCCAGAAGGGCTACACGCTCGCTGGTGAGGGCACCCGCTCCGTCGTCATCAATCTCGCCGAGCAGAACGCGAACGTGCAGGCGCTCATCGAGGGCGCGGAGCCGGATGAGAACGGTGTGATCGAGGTCTCCTCGTCGCTGCCGGACAACCGGTTCATCCTCTACGTCATCACCCGCTACCGCGGCGGCAAGGAGAAGCGCCAGGTCGGCGTCGCCTCCGTCACCGCGGTCGAGCCGGATCAGCAGACCCGCGGCGAGGTCGAGGGTGCTGCGGTGACGTTCACCTGGCAGGAGGACCCCCTCTTCAACGACGCCCCGTTCTGGTCGTGGGGTCCCGCCGTGCCGGGAACCACGCCCGAAGAGGGCTGACAGACCGGCTGACCGGGGTGTCGTCGGGTCACCCCGGTCAGCCAACCATCCACCCCATCCCGACACCCACCCGATAACCCGACAAGGAGAACGCCATGAGTGCGACCAAGACCACCACCGCCAAGACCGCGCCGAAGGCCACCGAGCCCGAGGTGCCCGCCTACGACTTCGACAGCTGGTCGGAGGAGGACGAGCAGAAGGCGATCCTCGCCGCCGTCCCCGAGGTGAAGTACATCCTCGTCGAGGACCGCTTCATCGGCCGCCTCTCCGACGGCTCGATCGTCGAGGTGCCGCTGAAGATGTCGCTCGATGAGGTCGACGAGCTGCAGTCCGATGGGGCAGCGCCGGTCGACCAGTTCAAGGCGATCCTGCGCAAGATCAGCGGTGACGACGCCGCGAACGACTTCGGCAAGCGCGACCTCGTCGAGGCCGCGATCCTCGCCGAGAAGTTCTTCCGCACCCTGCAGCGCGTTCAGCAGGCGGCCTTCCCGGAATGATCGCCGTCGCCCAGATCATCCGAGAGCACCGCGGCGTCGCCGCCCGCACCTTGCGGGCGTTCGGCGTCGGGATCTCGGACCTGGGCGACGGCCTGCTCTGGGGCGAGGCGAAGCTGCTCCTCGAAGGTGCAGCCGCCGACCCGTCGACCCTGCTCGGCGCGGAACTCGCGGGCTGGGCGTACCCGGCCTCGACGCTCGACCTGCTGACGCTGATCGCGTCGATCGGTGACAGCAAGGCGTCGAAGAAGCTGATGCCGTGGGCGCTCCCGCGGCAGAACAAGCAGACCGCGGATGCCGCGGAAATCGCAGAAGCTCAGGCCGCCCTCGACGACGGGCTGGTCTTCTCGTCCTGACCCGAGGGGGTGCTGATGTCCTCCGAGGTCGGTTCCGGTCACGTCAGCATTTTCCCGGTCATGACCGGGTTCAAGGCCCGCGTGGCGAAGGAGACGCAGTCGGCGGGAGCCGCCGGTGCGAAGACCTTCGAGGGCGGCTTCAAGACCGCCGGTGCTCGCGCCGGCCGCGCGCTCGGCAAGGACATGAAGGCGGCGCTGTCGTCTTCGGCGGCGAACCTCGGCGCGGCCGAGCTCCGCAAGCTCAACGGTGAAGTCGCCGCGGCATCTAACGCGCTCTCTCGTGCACGCCTCCGCCAGATGGACGAGGCCGGGAAGGTGCGCGTCGCCGAGGCGAAGCTGCAGGAAGCGATCGCGAAGTCCGGCGCGGAATCGTCGGCTGCGATCGCCGCCGACGAGCGCCTCGCTGCTGCCCGCCGCCGCCAGGCCGCGGCGACGGATGCCGTCACCGCGGCGTCGAATCGTCTGCAGGGCGCGCAGGCCGCGACCGCCGCGGCGACCGCGCTGATCGGCTCCTCGTCGGAGCGCGCACGTGGGGGACTGGTCGGCGTCGCCAACGCATTCCGTGACGGGTGGCGCAACGCCTCCGCCGCGCGCTCCGCGTTCACCGGCATCGCCGGGTCGATCGCGGGCATCATCCGCGCGACCGCCGACATCACCGGTCTCACCCGGCTGTCGCGGCTCGTCGCCGCGCAGGTGTCGCGCGCGTTCACCTCGATGGCGACGATGGTGCGCGGCGGTCTCGCCCGCGCCTGGTCGGCGTCGAAGTCGTGGCTCGGCTCGGTCGGCTCGACCGTCCGCGGCGCGTTCGCCCCGATGCTGCAGTACGTCGGCGCGATCGGCACCCGCCTCGCGTCCCCGTTCATCCGCCTCGGCTCCAAGGTCTCGACCTGGCTGAGCCCGGTGACCACGCAGGTGCGTGGCCTGTTCTCGAAGATCGGCACGGCCATCGGCCCCGCCGCGTCGAAGATGGCCGCCGCGTTCGGAACCGGCCTGTCGGGTATCGGCGGCCGCGTCGGCTCCGCGCTGTCGTCGGTCGTCTCGGCCGCGAACAGCGTCGGCTCGGCGGCGGGACGGGCGCTCGGCGCCGGAATTCAGTCCGCCGCCACCGGTGCCGCGACCGTCGCGGCCACCGCGATCGGCGTCGCCCTCGGCAAGGGCTTCGGTCGCCTCAACGCGATCGACACCGCTCAGGCGAAGCTGCGCGGCTTCGGCAAGGACGCGGGCGAGATCAAAGCGATCATGGCCGACGCGTCCGCGTCGGTGAAGGGCACCGCGTTCGGACTCGGCGAAGCCGCGACCGTCGCTGGTGCCGCCGTCGCCGCCGGGATCAAGCCCGGCGAGCAGCTGCAGAACCACCTCAAGTCCATCGCCAACAACGCCTCCGCGGCGGGCCTGTCGATGGAAGACATGGGGTCGATCTTCAACAAGGCCGCCACCCAGGCCAACGGCGTCCAGAACGACGTCATCGGGCAGCTCGCCGACAAGGGCATCCCGATCTACCAGGAGCTCGCGAAGGTCCTCGGCGTCACCGCCGGTGAAGTCTTCAACATGGCCTCGCGCGGCGAGGTCGACTTCGAGACGTTCTCGAAGGCCGCGACCGCCGCGGCGGGGACCGTTGCCGACGAGATGGGGAAGACCGTCCCCGGCGCGACGAAGAACTTCTTCGCCGCGATGGGCCGCATCGGCGCGAACGCGCTCGGCGGTCTCGAAGAGGGATCGTTCTACTCGAAGCTCGGCCCGCTGATCAACTCCGTCACGAAGGCCCTCGGCCCGCTCGAGACGAAGGCTGAGGCACTCGGACAGGCGTGGAACTCGTGGGTCGGTCCGATCATGGACCGCCTCACCGGGTTCTTCAACGGCATCGCTGACGGCAGCAGTAACGCGGTCAGCAAGCTGAAGGAGTTCTCGCCGATCCTCGCCCCGCTCGGGGGAGCGTTCGCCGCTCTCGGCGCGGGCGGGCTCGCCGGTCTGCTCTCCAAGCTCGGCCCACTCGGCGCCCTGCTGCCTGGTCTCGGCCGGGCGCTCGCGTTCCTCGGCGGGCCGCTGGGTATCGCGGCTGCCGCGTTCGGCGCGTTCGCCCTCGCTGGCGGCGACGTCGACGGGCTCGTGTCGGGCATCACCGGGATCGTCGATCAGATCGTCGCAGCGCTGCCGGGGATCGTCGACGCTGTCGTGACCGCGGTCCCGGCGATCGTCGACGGCATCCTCGGTGCGCTCCCGCAGCTCATCGACGCCGCGATCCAGATCGTCCAGGCGCTCGTGCAGGGTCTCGTCACGGCGGTGCCGCTGCTCGTCGAAGGTGCGCTCGGTCTGGTGACCGGGCTGGTCGACGCGCTCGTGTCGAACCTGCCCGCGATCATCGACGCCGCGATCCAGCTGGTGACCGCTCTCCTCGAGGGCATCATCACCGCGCTGCCGGTGCTGATCGACGGTGCCCTTCAGCTCGTCACCGGGCTGCTCGGCGCGATCGTGCAGAACCTGCCTCTGATCATCCAGGGCGGCATCAAGCTGCTCATGGCGCTGATCACCGGGATCGTCAACGCGCTGCCGATGCTGCTGCAGGCCGCCCTCGACCTCGTCATGGGGCTGCTGCAGGCGATCATCGACAACCTGCCGATGATCATCGAGGCCGGCATCCAGCTACTGATGTCGCTCATCACCGGGCTGATCGAGGCGCTCCCTCAACTCATCGTCGCGGCGATCGACCTCGTGTTGCAGCTCATCACCGGGCTGCTGCAGATGCTCCCGCAGCTGATCGAGGCTGGCATCACGATGGTCGTCTCGATCATCACCGGCCTCATCGAAGCGATCCCGCAGATCGTCGAGATGCTGCCGCAGATCATCGAAGCGATCTGGAACGGTCTCACCGAAGTCGACTGGCTCGACCTCGGCGTGCAGATCCTGCAGGGCATCATCGACGGCCTGCTGTCGATGATCGGCAACCTCGGCGACGCGATCGGCGACATCGCCTCCTCGGCGTGGGAGACGTTCACCGACTTCTGGGATATCCATTCCCCGTCTCGGCGAATGCACCGCGCCGGAGTGAACATCGTCGAGGGCTCGATCGATGGGGTCGACGAGAAGGCGGACACGTTCGCGACGTCGCTGGTCGACATGGCACGGAACGCGTCCTCGAAGGCGCAGAACGCGATGGAGACGGTCTCCGCGACCGTCGCCGCCACCGCCACCAGTACCGGCTCTGCGTCGGCCGCTGAGGGCGGGGGAGGCTCGTCAATTCAGCAGATCGTCAACGTCGCGCACCTCGACCCGGGTGAAGCCGTCGAGATGGCCGGTCAGCGGCTCGAATCGCTCACCCGGCGGGCGCGGGCATGACAGAAGGGGGTGGCCGAGTGCTGCAGATCCACATCGCGGGTCGGGAGATTCTCGGCCACCCCCGCGACATGTCCCGCCCGCGCGGACTGTTCGTCACCCGCAACGGCTTCCAGGGCTGGCAGGGGATCTCGAACACCCGGCGTGAGGCGCTCGCGCGCGCGGTCGAGCACGGTGAGCACGACGCTCCGGTCTACCTCGGCGCGCGCGTGATCACGATCGACGGGGTGATCCTCGAACGCTCCGAGCGTGAACTGACGCACGAGAGCGAGGCGCTCACCGGTCTCCTGTCGGGGCAGCGTGAGCAGATCACCATCGACCACCAGGGACTCACCCGGTGGGCGAACGGCCGCGTCGTGCTCGCCGTCGCAGAGTCCGGACGCCGGATCAAGCGCGGCGTGCACGCGGCCGTGTTCCAGGTGCAGCTCACGTGCGCGGACCCGCGTCGCTACGGCGAGGACCAGGCGTTCCCACCCGCGGGTACCGCGCGCGCCCCGTGGGTCAGTCACCGCGGCAACTTCCCCGCCTACCCAGTGATCGAGATCCCCGGCGCACCGTCGGACTACTCGATCACCTCACCTGGCGGCACCTTCACCGTCACCGGTGCGACCGCCGGGGGCACGCACACCGTAGACCTGCGCCGCGGCCGCGTGTTCCGCAACGGCGTCGAGATGCTCGACGTCGGGGTGGGGAACCTCTGGGCGATCCCACCCGGCGCTCGCTGGCAGCACTCGCTGTCCGTGCCCGGCGTGGTGCGCATCACCGACACCTACATCTAGGAGGCGCGCATGCCGCTCGAGCTGTGGGTGCACGACGCGACCACCGGCGCCGAGGTCGGGCAGGTGTTCCCTCTCGCCGATGGATGCCAGTGGTCGACGAACATCGCCGGCACGGGGGAGAGCACGTGGGTGCTTCGCACCGACGACGACGAACGCCCACTCGCCCGGGCCCGCATCTTGTCCCTGTTCCAGCCGAACGCACGCCTGATCGCGCTGCGGTGGGGCATGTCCGTCGTAGGGGCATGGAAGATCGAGAGCTGGGACTACGCCGACGACACGAAAGCGATCACCATCTCCGCCGTCGAGCTCGTGCGCTCCGAAGCCCGCTGGCGGATGACCTACCCGCTCGACAGCTACGGCGACCTCGGCACGCTCACCGTGACCGGACGCTCCTATCCGGGCGCGGTCCGCGCGATCCTCATCCGCTTCATGCAGTGGGCGCCTGAGTGGAACTACCCGATCGACCTGCCCGCCGACGGAACCGGGTCGTACACGCAGACGTGGGAGTTCTGGAAGAAGCTCACCATCGAAGACCTCCTCGTGCAGATCGAGGAGGAGGGCGTCGAGATCTTCTTCCGCCCGTACCTCACCGAGGGCCGGGTGCTGCGCTTCCAGACGCTCGTCGCACCGCGCGTCGTCAACGGCACCTCGTCGTTCCACCTGCAGGCCGAGGACTCACCCCTCAGCGGCGTGCACTACCGGATGTCCGGGGTCGAGCAGATCACCGGAGGGCAGGGGCTCGGCGAAGGCAACGGGCAAGACCAGCCCGTGCGGTACGCCGGAGGCCCACCGTTCACCATCCCGATCCGTGACGCGAAGCGCACCTTCTCCGACCTCACCGGCACCCGCCTACAGGTCGCGACGAACGCCTGGTTCGCGCGCGACTCGCAGCCGGTCACATCCTGGGTGGTCGAGAAGTTCACCACCTCGGACGCCTACTCGCCCATGCACGCGGTCTCCGGCCGCGGCTGGAACCTGCAGTCGAAGGGACACCCCGTGTTCCCCGACGGCATCCACCCGGTGCGCGTCGTCGCCGCATCCGGCACCTTCGGGCTCGAGATCACCACGGAGGTCGAAAGTGTCTAACCTCGCCGGACTCATCAACCGCCTCGTGCGCCGCATCGAACGCCTCGAGGCAGGCGCGAACCTCGAATCCAGCTCCATCACCAACGGCCGCATGCGATTCATCGGCGGCCTCCTGCGCGTCGACTCCGGCGGCCGCGTCGAGATCGTCGGCACCCTGCAGATCGACGGCACCACCGCCATCAACGGTTCCACCACCGTGAACGGGACGTTCAAGATCGAAGGCCCCTGGTCACTCAACGGCAACGGCGAGATCGCCGGAAATGTCACCGTCACCGGGAAGCTCACCCAGAACGGGCAGTGGGAGTTCATCGGGGCCGGAAAGATCAGCGGCAACGTTGAGGTCACCGGTGACTTCTCGGTCGTCGGCGGCGGCCGTATCCGCGCCGGTCAGATCGTGCTGAACCCGTCGACGAACGGTGGTCGAATCGAGATCGGAGCTCACACGATCTACGTGTCGGGCGATGTCCTGAGCATCAACCACTCCGCTGGGCATCAGGTGGTTCTGAACAACGGCGGCGTCAACCTGATTGGCGGTGGGAAGATCCTCGGTCTCGGCTCGACCGGATTCCGGATCGTCGGGCTACCGAAGGTGACCAAGGCGGGGATTCCCTCGGGCTGCGTCTACAAGGGTAGCGATGGATTCCTCTACGAGGGCTAGAGGGTCTTGCCGTTGATCTCTGGACAGAAGTAGAGGATTCCCGCACTGGCGATAGCCGCGCTGTCGAGGAAGCTCCCCTGAACACGCTCTTCGCCTTCGATCACGGATACGTCGTTAAAGGGCTGCTGAGAGATAAGCGCGTCGCACGCCTCATGACCCGCCGCGATGAGCTGCTCATCTGATGCATCCGGGATCGTGGTCGCCGACCCCAGCCCAGCAAGCCGATCGCGCGCTTCCGCCAGGAACTGCGCATCCGTGTCGCTCGGAGGCGACTGAGCGACCAGAGGCTCAGGGCGCTCAGGGGACTCGGACTCGGCCTCGGACTCAGCGGTGCTGCTTTGCGTGCGGGACTGCGTGCTGGTGCTCTCGCCCGACGAGGACGGCGCGTCGTCTCCGCATGCGCTGAGCGTCATGGCGAGCAGCAGGGCAGCGGCGAGGGCTACGGCTTTGGTCGGGTTCTTCACGTTTCTGAGGGTATCCGCCTCGGTGTCGTCTCAACAAGCAAGGAGGCCGTGATGGTCGATGTCAGGGGCACTCTCACGGACTTCGGTCTGCAGACGCTCGCCGCGAAGGATCCGCGGGTGATCTTCACCGCGTCGAGTGCGGGAACGCTGGGGCGGCGGTTGTTCTCTTCGGACCCGATCAGCGTGATCCCCGCGGCGGATGGGTCGTTCACCGTGGACCTGCAGCCGACCGACGGGATCGTGCCGGAGGTCTGGTACGAGGTGTCGATCGAGCACCTGAACGCGTCGGGGAAGTTCACCCACTACGACGTCCTCGGGTACAAGCTCTTCGTCCCGTTCGTGGGCGGAGATATCGGCGACATGCCGGATGCGCCGCTGTCCCCGCAGACGGTGCTCGTCTCGCTGGCACCGCCGCCGGCGGGATACGTCGGCTGGTACCTCAACGCGCCCGGCCCGGGGGAAGACCCGGGCGACCCCAACGATCCGGCCTCTTCTGGCACCGGCATCCTCGAGATTGTGAGCTGACATGGCGACCCGTGTACCCATCGCGAACCTGAAGGGCCCGCAGGGCATCCGTGGCGAGCGGGGCTTCCCCGGACTCAACGCCGTCCCGACCGACGAGGCCATCGCCGAACTGCTCGGTGCGCCGGACTCCTTCACCGGCGGATCGCTGCGCAACGTGCTTCCGTCGATCACCGGCTCGGTGAACGCCGCCGACTTCGGCGTCGTCGGCGACGGCGTCGCGAACGACACGGCCGCGCTGAACGCCGCGATCGCTGCGACCCCGACCGGTGGGCGTCTCATCATCCCGGCGGGCACCTACAAGCTGACGCAGCCGCTCATCGACACCGGCCGCTCGATGCAGGTCGAAGCGTACGGGGCGACGTTCATCCAGTCCGCCGCAGTTCCCGCCGTGCGCTTCGCCGGACAGTGGGAGGCATCCAAGGCCGTCACCGGCGCGGTGGAGGGCACGACGACCGGCTCCGGTGGCCTGCTCCCGACGCTGACGATCTCGTTCGCCGGGACCGTCCCGTGGACGCGCGGCGACCTCGTGAAGCTCTGGGGCGACGACGTGATCCCCGGATCCTCCGCCGACATCACCCCGGCGCCGGCATCCTCGTTCCGCGTCGGCCAGTTCTTCACCGTCGCCTCCGTCTCGGCCGGATCCGCCGTCCTGCTCGGCAAGATGCGCGACCCGATGACTCTCGGGCTGCGCGTGGCGCGCATGTCGTCCCACGTGATCTCCTGGCGCGGCGGCACGTTCATCGGCGCTGCGGCATCCCCGACGGGCATGTTCGTGTTCCAGGCGCTGCGCGCACCGTCGGTGCAGGACGTGACGATCCAGAACGCGACCGGGCAGGCGTTCAGCATGGCCGCCTGCTACGGATACCTCGTCGACTCCTGCACCGTCGACTGGGCGCTGGACGACTCCGGCGCTGGCGCGTACGGGTACGGCGTGGACGACAACACGTCCGAATTCGGGCTCGTCCGCGGGTGCCGGTTCCACCAGCCCCGCCACGGCTACTCGTCGACCGGTTCGACGGCGACGGTCGGGCAGGACGCGCCGATGCCGCACGGACGCACCTACGGGGCGCGCATCGTCGACACCGTCGTGATCGCTTCGTCGTCTGCCGCGTTCGACACGCACGCGACCGGGCAGGGCATCGTCTTCCAGAACTGCGAAGCGACGGATGCGCCGATCGGCTACCAGCTGCGCGGCAACCGCAACCGCGTCATCGACTGCACCGTCCGCAACGCCGAACGCGGCGTGCGGATGGCGTCGGATGCGAACGCCGGACAGTCCTGGGGGCACACGATCGACGGCCTCTACGCCGACAACATCAGCATGGTCGTCGTCGAGTACGTCACCCGCCACGGCTCCACGCACCCCGACTTCGGGGTCCGTGACCAGCGACCGTCGTTCGTGTCGAACATCGTCGCCCGCGAGGTCTACGGGCGCGCGTTCACCCTGCTGAACACGACCCTGAACGCCGCCGACGTCGACATCGACTTCTCCGGCCCGATGGACAACGTGCGTGCTCTCGCCCGCGTCCAGGACGCATGGCTGCGGTGCACGGGCGAGGTGCGCTTCGAGCTCCTCAACGGCGTCACCGCCGCACCCGGCGGATCCGCGTTCTGGGTCACCGGTGCCGGGTCGCTGCTCGAGACGACACGGCTGCGCATCACGGGCGCGTCGAACATGGCGAACCGCCTCTCGAAGGTCATCGCCACCGACGGCACACCCACGCTGCGCATCGACGACCTGCTGATCGACTACTTCCCGTCGACCGGGACGATCAACGACCCGACCACCGCATCCTCCTGGGTGCACTACCGGGCCGCGGTCGGCATCGGCGGGACGACGTCGTTCTTCTTCCCGCTGACGGTCGCCACGAACCGCGACACGCTGACGAACATCGTCGCGCGCACGTTCGAGGACGTGGTGCTGCAGTTCACCCTCGCCGGCGCGCAGACGCTCGAGCAGCTCCCCGTCGCTCGCCTCGGGCAGAAGCTCATCATCAGCAACATCGGAGCGGGGACGCTGACCATCAACCACGGTGCGACCCCCCGCACCGCGCTGAACGGCAACACGGCCAAGGCACTCGCGACAGGTCAGGCGATCTGCCTGATCTTCGACGGCGTGTGGCGTCAGGTCACCTTCATCTGATCGGCGGTGGCCGCGGGCATCCTCGCGGCCACCGCCTCATCGAAAGGACACACCCGTGAAGCTCCCCATGCCGTTCGGCAACCCCTACACCTACGCCGGCCACGGCGGCATCGACTACGCCCACCCGTCCGGAACGCCGATCCTCGCGATCGCCGACGGCACGATCACCTTCTCCGGATGGTGGAACGACCGCGCCGGGTTCACGCGGACACTCACTCTCGCGAACGGCCTGCAGATCATGCACTGCCACCTCGAGAACCTCGGCGGCCCTCACGTCGGAACCCGCGTGCGCGCGGGCGAGGTCATCGCGTACATCGGATGGACCGGACACGTCGTGCCCGCGAACGAACGCGGGTCGCACCTGCATCAGGAGATCTGGTGGCACGGCGTGAAGCAGGCCGGAAGCGACTACTGGAAGTGGATCGACCGAGACCGCGTCATCAGCGCGGGCACAGCAGCAGGCGGAGCCTCCGCCGGAGAGGAAGACGACATGTTCACCGACGACGACCGCCGCATGCTGATCGAAGCGCACGAGGCAGCGATCTGGAACAAGCAGCGCACGGGTGGCAAGCTCGGCCAGCCCACGATCACCGAACTGCTGCGCATGGTGCTTCGCGCTCTTAGCGCGATCGGTGGGGGTATCGACTGGGTGAAGGCTCGTGTGGCCGGTTCGACGAAGACTTCGCCGACGATCACCGACGAGCTGCGCGGACTCCGCGACTCCGACGACGCCTGACGGGTGCGGCAGTGGAACTGATCGCGACGCTCGGGGGCTGGGGCGTCGCGATCCTCCTCGCGGTCGTCGCCCTCCTCCCGAAGAAGGGTTCGCTGGAGCACCAGATGATCGACCAGCAGCAGGAGCGCATCGAGACGCTCGAGGGCCGCCTCGACCGCCTCGAACCCGACCTATCCCGGGAGCGACTCAAGAACGTCGCGTGGGAGCGCCGCGAGGGCGACCTCATGAGCGGCGTCGAACGCGGCGTCTACCCGCCCTGGCCCCCGCGCACCGGCATCCTCTCGGAAGGAAACCAATGACCGACACCGAAAGCCTCATCGAGGCATCCGTCCGCGAGCGCCGCCGGCAGGGATTCATCTTCACAATCGCCCTGCTCGTCGTCGGCGTCTTTCTCAGCGTTGGCTGGCTCAGCGCCTGGAACGGCCGCGAAGCATGGCACGAACAGGCGATGACGTGGCAAGACCGCTACGTCGAGCTCTACGACGAGTACACCGCCACGACCGGCGAAGAACCGGACGCCCCGGAACCGGGAGTCGTCGCCGAGCAAGGACCACAGGGCGAGCCCGGATCCCCCGGTGCGCCCGGCCCGGTCGGACCCGCCGGCCCCTCCGGCGCACCCGGACCAGCCGGCGCGCCCGGTAAGAACGGCGACAAGGGCGACCCCGGCGAGACGGGGGAACCGGGCGCATCCGGCCAGCCGGGACCATCCGGCCAGTCCGGCGGACAAGGCTCCGCGGGACCAGCAGGACCGCAAGGCGCGAAGGGCGACCCGGGTACTCCCGGAACGCCCGGGGCAATCGGCCCGCAGGGGCCAGCGGGCGCACCCGGGCCGACATGCCCCGACGGGTACACCGCCGAGACGCGGTGGATCTCCGTCTCCGATTCCGAGCTCGGGATCTTCTACCCACAGCAGGCGACCGTCTGCATCCCCACCCCCACCGGAGGTACACCATGAGCAAGATCTGGTTCCCACTGCAGCGCGTCATCCGCACGGCCGCGGCCGTCCTCGTCGCTGGCTCCGCCATCCTCGCGACGGTCGTCGTGATCGCGCCGCAGGTCGTCGAGGCGGTCGCCGACGTTCTGCCCGGCCCGGTAGTCGCATGGCTGCTCGGCGCGATCGCGACGCTCGCCGCGATCAGCGCGGCGATCTCCCGCGTAATGGCGATCCCCGCCGTCGACGCCTGGCTCCGGAAGATCGGCGCCGGATCCACACCGGCAAGGTTCTACGTCGCGCAGATCAACGGCAACGCGACCCCGCTGACCCGCCGCCAGTACCGCGCCATGCTCGACGGCGCAGACACCGGCACCGACGACACCGCGAAGCTCCGCGCCGCGATCTCTGAACACAACGATCGCATCGGACTCTGAACGCAGAAGACCCCCACCTAGCCTCCGGGCTGGGTGGGGGTCTTTCTGCGTCCGGGGAGCGATCGTCGGAGTTCCTCTGGCATACTCGCCGTATGGTCAACGACAACCCGCAGATCCAGGTGCAGACCGTGTGGCAGATCAATCCGATGAACGTGCCGGCGCCGATCAACCAGATTCTGCTCCAAGAGGGCCCGACAACGAAGAACGGAAAGTCGGGGGAGTACTTTCTTTCGCTCGGCCACGTCACGCCGCCGGCGTTCGTCCCGGAGCCGGACGGAACGCTTCCGCCCGAGGCTGTCAACGGGCTGGTGCTGCCTATCGCTGCTGTCGGGACGTTCTCGCTGACGTTCGAGCGCCTCGTCGAGTTCCGGGAACTGATCGACGCCTTCGTGGATCAGGCCAAGCAGCAGCCATGAGCTCCGGCACGGTGAAGGTCAAGGTCGCCGTCGCGGCCGCGACCATCTTCCTCGCGCCCGTGTCAGCGCACTCGGTCCCGCGACCGGACGTGCCTCACTATCGCGAGAACACAGGTGACGGTGCTATATTCACGTACCGACCGAAAGTGATCGCGTATTCGAACTCATCGATCCCGCTGACGGCATCCACACAGCACGACGCAGCTGCCGCACCTCTGGGGGTGGAATTCATGAAGACCGTCAACGACCTCCGCGAGCTCAGCGACGGTTGGCTGGGGGAGAGTTCCCTCGCGCCCACCTTGGTGGCCATCGACGAACTCGTCGCCGCCCACAGCGCCATCGATGCGGAGGCCAGGATCTCGCCCGCAGCAGACGGATCGATCGTCGTCGAATGGGAGTCTCACGACCGCGAGTACCTGGTGTCGATCGAGCGCGACAACTCCATCGTCTTCGTCGAGGAAGATCAGTCTGGTGCTCTCATCAGCGAGAAGCACGTCCCGTATAGCTCAGTCGAGCTGCAGCAGCTGCTGAGCGCGGGTAGCGCGAAGTGACGGCGGGAACCGAGCTGACGGAGCCCCGCACGCTGCTCTATCGACAGGTGCCTCTGATCCATCTCCCGGGCGGAAAGGTCTCGAGCGCCGCATTCGTGCCCGGGCCTAACCATCAGTCGCTGCTGTCGACTCGCCACGAGACGGTGGGAGCGGAGCGTGCCCATCTAGAGTTCATCGCCGCGAAGAACAGTTCGGAAGGCAGCTGGGCTGTGACCGTCGGCGAGGTGCGAACGAACGGCATCTGCGACGACGTCGCGCCGTACCTCGACGAGTTCCTCAACGGGGCACCTGAAGGTCACGTGTCCATCGACTTCAATCCCTCGCCGAGCACCAGCGCCACAAAGCGCATCGCGAAGCATCTATCGCGGCGAGCTCAAGCGCGTGGGCGGCTTCACCCGCCGGCGGTCGAAGAGCCCGGGGAGCCGGAAGCAGCCGAAGCTTAGGCCTCGTCGGCGAGCTGCACGGCGTTGCCCCATACCCAGCAGCGGAAGGTCTGGTCGTCTGAACGGCTACGTCGCGGGCCGCGGGCCGCGGGGCGCCGGGTGAGCGACGTCGCGTCGACCGTATACCGATCTACTCCTTCGGCGCTGCCCCGGCCCATTCGCGGATCTCTTGCTCCATCGATGCAATGGCCGCCCCGTGGAGTTGGTACGAGGGGTCGACGGGGGTTCCACCGATAGTGCAGTACGTGAGCCAGCCCTCGAAGTCACCTCCCACGGGCACGAGGATGAACCAGGGGTGGTCGGATTCCACGGATTCGATGGTGGCTTCGGCGGTGAGGAACTCGGGGGCGTCGGGGAAGTTGGTTTCGGTCTTCTCGATGCAGAGCTCGATGAGTTCTTCTGACGTGAAGGCCGCGTCGGGCGTCGCCTCTGACGTGGACGCGGGTCGCGGTGATTCCGTGGACCTCGCAGACTCGCGCGGTGATTCCGTAGGGCTTGGTGTCGGGCTAATCTCTTCGGCAGCGCATCCCGTGAGCGCAACGAGCAAGACGGTGACTGCTGCGCCGAGCGCGTACCTCAGACCCGACGTTGACGTCCTTCTGGGCGCGTTCGCAGACAGGGGGTTGCTGTTCGTCGGGATCACTCTTGCAACGTAGCAGTTCGAGTCCGTCTCGCCGCCGCACTGTCTGCGGCCGTTGCGGTTTTCTTCGGAGGGGCGATCCCTCAGCTCTGACAGCGTCACACGTCGGGGATCGGCTGTACGGCATTACCCCACACCCAGCAGCGGAAGGTCTGGTCGCCGGCGCGGAACTCGATTCCTGCGGCGAGGGGAGTGGAGCGCATCACCTTCGCGTCGACGCGCACGGCCTCAGGTCCGAACCGCACCCACGCGCGCACCGAGGCGGGCCGCGGGTAGATCGTGACGGGCTGTTCACGGATGTCGAGCTCGCGCTCGGTGAGCGTCTGCAGCGGGCCGCGTTTCGCGGCGGAGAGGATGACGTCGTGCTGTGAGCGCATGTCGCGGTACGCGGAGAGCGTGGCCCCAGGGTTCCCCATAGCCGGCAGTTTCCTTCCTCCGGCCGAGAGGATTCGATTCTATGTCGAGCCCCGGACACATCACTGATGTAGGTCGCTACCCCTCGAGGGGTAGCGACCGTTAGACTCACAAGATGTCCTCCACTGCAGCTTTCGAACTTGGTCAGGTGACTCTGCGGCGCCTGACTGTTGGATCCGATGGATTCACCGACTACGAACGCTCTCGCATCGAGGAATCTTTCATGCAGGATCCGGGCGAACCCGCGAAGTCACACCTTGCGTCCTGGCGCGCTAGTAAGCGTGCCGCTTAATTGGCGGGAAGCTTCGCACTCTGACCGCGAGCATCTCCAACGATTCGTTTGCACCGACCCGCCGAAGGCTAGCCGCGACCCAGTAACACATCAGCCAAAGCATCCACAGCCCTGGCAGATGCGAGTGCAGACAGGCTTACGAGGTCTGCGACCTCCGCTGAAGACGCACCGCCTGATAGTCGGATACGACTCCGGTGGCCTCGCAGCGGTGGGCATGTACGAACCTCGTCATGAAGAAGAAGCGTTTTACATCAGGGCTGTTGCCCGGGCGCAACGTGTCTCCCAGAACCATGTTGCTGACGAATTGCTTGCTTTCGTGATCAACAGGATCACTCTCGAGCGTGAGTATGTCGAAGATGGGTATCGCGACATCTTCTGCCAGATCCATGAAAAGAACTCAGCGAGCAAGAAGCTATTTCAACGTGCTGGCTTCGAATCCATTGGTCTCCACGAAGAGTCTGGTCTAGAAACATGGGCGATCCATCTCGGCGACGATCGGATCGAACTGGTAGATGAGGACGTAGTGGATGCCGCAATCGTCGATGATGGTGAAGGCTAGGCCCTATCCATCGTCGATTCGGTGCGCACATTGTGCGTTTGGGGCTCGTGGGGTGCCGATGTCGTGCAGACTGGGCGCATGGGTGAGGATCTGGATCGCGCGCTCGATCGCCTGAGCGTGGCGGAGGCCGAGCGCGACGCCGCGCAGGATCGGGTCGCCGAAGCGGCGCGTGCGGTCGCGGGGGCGATCACTGGCCGTTCGGCCGGGGGTGCAGCCGATCGAGATCTCGCGCGAGTCCTGTACTGGGACTATCCCGATGTCCCGGTGCCGGTGGTCGGCGCGCTGCTCGGTGTCGCGACGAACCGCGTCGCCGGGGTCGTTGGTGGACGGGTGGTGGAGCGGCCGTGCGTGAACGGGTGCGGGAGGATGGCGACGTGGACGATGCGCTCTCGGAATGAGAGTACGAGCGGGTCGACGGAGTGCTCGACCTGCGCGGAGGAGCGTGGCGATCGGGGGCTTCCGCGTGGATGGGCGATGCGCCCGGCGGGGAGTTGAGGCACGATTGCCCTGTAACATGATGTTGCACTCTGGTGTCACGTCGTGTTACACTTCTTGTGTCGGGCAAGGCGCCCGGCAGGAGGGAGGAACCGATGGAAATCATCGGCATCCTCACCGCTCTGATCAACATGATCACTGCGGTAATCCTCTGGCAGACAGCGAAACGGAACCGACGCCGCGACTGACAGAGGAAGGCCCCGAGGTAAACCAAGTACCTCGGGGCCGACTCCCTCCACCATACCGAAAGGGGACCGAGATGGAACTGCTCATCGGCACCATCAGCATCGCCGCGCTCGCGCTCAGCATCGCTGCGCTCATCGTCGCGATCCGAGGTGCACGCCGTGGCCGCTGACCCCGCCGAGCGCATCCGCGAGGCCGTCAAGCAGCTCGAGACGTGGCGCACCGAGCGCGACGAAGCGATCCGCGCGGCGGCCGCCGGCGACCCGCGCATGAGCCCAACCGAGATCGCGCGCGCCTCCGGGCTCTCGCGCATGCAGGTGTACCGCATCCTCGAGGCTGCCCGATGAGACTTAGCGTTGATCTGGAGCCCCTAGTCGACGCGATCGCCGTCAGGGTCGCGGCGATGGTAGGGGCTCCGGACACTGCAAATCCAGAGGGGGCGGTCGCCCCTGTGCTCCTCAGATCCGGCGAAGCGGCCCGCATGCTCGGGATCGCGGAGCAAACACTGCGCAATTGGAGAAGCCGGGGCGAAGGTCCGCAAGCGGTTTCTCGGGGTGCACTCATCCGGTACCGCCCGGAAGATGTACGCGAGTGGGCGGCGAGGGAGTTCCGTTGAGTGCTGAGTTCATTGCTCGCAACGAGCCCTCGGATGCTGCATGGCGTCGTGCGGGAGACATCGCCGCGCGAATACTCGAGAACCTCGCGCGACGTGACTCCGAGCGTGCGGACAGGGAGAGCCGTTCGGGTGGCGCAGATCCCGACTAACGTCTCATATTCGTCTCACATGGCGAAGTTCGCGAGTGTATATCAGTGTCTGCCGGTGTCGGCGGTGAAAGGGCGAAAGTACCTGATGGAGCAGCATTAAATAGGGTCACTGTCCGCAAGTGTCTAAGTGTGTCATACCCCCGTTTCTCGACAAGGGGTCGCAGGTTCAAATCCTGTCAGCCCGACCAGATAGAAGCCCCGGAGAACCGCTGAACGACGCGGAGCTCCGGGGCTTTTTCGTGCCCGGCGGCTCGTCCGCCTCCTGCTGACGAGCCGCCGAACATCCCGCGTCTAGTTGGACTCGCAGGCGATTCCGTCCTTGTCACGGTCGAGCCCGAACACATCCCCGTACCACGGGTAGTACTTGTCGAAATCTGCTTGGGCGGCCGCCTGCGAAGGGTAGTCAGAGCAGTTCTTGTCGAAGTTCGGCTTCGGCGGCGCGGTCGGCTTGGGGGGAGTGGTCGGCTTCGGAGGCGTTCCCCTCATCTCCGGGCGGGGTGAACCCAGCGCCTTGTACTCAGCGGCCGTGAGCGCCTTCGAAACCGTCGGGCCGGAGTAGTAGATCGTGCCGCTGCCGTAGTTCTGCCAGACCTTGTCGTTCGGGAAGCGCGTGCGCACGACCGGCGTCGGGCTTCCCTCCGCCTTCCAGCGCGCCGCGCTCACGGGGCGAGCCCAACCCCTGTGCGTAATCGGTCAGGAAGCCGATGCTGGAGTTCCAGGAGAGCTTGACGAAGGCCTGGTTCGCGCGCTTCTCGAAGGCCGGCTTTCCGGCTGCCACCCACTCCGGGCCGGTCAGCGCATGCTTGGTTCCGCCCACATCCTGGACGAAGATCTGCGAGGATCCAGCCCACTGATAGTAGGTCGACCCTTCGATCCACCCGGCGTTGCGCGGCTTCGGGTTGCCCGCCTTCTTCCACTCGGCTGCGCTCACGTGCTTCCAGATCCAGCGCGACCTGTCGGTGCCGAAGATCGTGACGGCGCTGATGGTGGGCGACCACGCGTACTTGACATAGCTGGTCGGTGCCGGTCGAGGAGTGGGAGTGCCCGCCGTCTTCCACTGCGCGGAGGTGAGGGCGGTGATGGATGTGCCTGTGACCGCCCAGATCGTCCCGTCGTACTTCGTGATGTAGTAATCGGTCGGCGATGCCGGTGTGGCAGGGCGGTCGTCCGGAAGCGCCGGAACGACGGCCGTCTGCGGCCCGCATCCGGCAAGCACGTTCTGCACCGCGGTCACCATACGCAGCGACCGCGCATCGCCGATGTCGTGCGGATCAGGCGTCGATGCGCGGACGCCTTCGCAGCAGAAGCGCGGTCGCTCCGAGAACCAGCAGCACGCCGGCCAACGGCCCGGCACCGAGATCGAGTCCGCTTTCGGCGAGCTCTGGTGAAACCGGCGCCTGAGGTGCTCCGACGACCGGTCCTGCCGGCGGTGCGGCGACGACCGCGGGCGCGATCGTGATCTCATACGCGACCACGACATCGGGCGAGGTCCCGTTGCTCACCACGACTGTGAAGGGGAAGGTGTCGGGTGCGGTCGGCGTTCCGATGATGACGCCGGTGATCCCATCGAGCGCGAGTCCGGGAGGCAGGGAGCCCTCGGCGATCGCGTATGTCGGAGCCGGGGTACCGGTGGCGGTGATCGTGTGCGTGTAGTCCACATCGGTCTCGCCGTTCGCCGGTGCGCCGGAGGTGACCTCGGGGCTTGTGCTCACCGTGCCGGGAGCAGAGCAGCCACTCGGAGCGACGATGACGTTGTCATCGAGTGTCACGGCTCCGGTGCGGGCCAGCAACCTGCCCTCGACGGTCGCGGCGGTCTGCGCCGTGACGGAGACGTCTGCCATGACGGTGCCGATGAACTGAGCTGCCGAGCCGATCGTGGCGGACGACCCCACCTGCCAGAACACGTTGCAGGCGCTCGCACCGCCCGTCAGGATGATGGTCGCGCCGGTCCCGATCGTGAGAGTGGATGCGGCCTGGAAGACCCAGACGGACTCTGCCGTACCCTCGAGCGTGAGTGCACCCGAAAGCGAGAGCTCGCCACCCGCGTAGACGCCAGGGGTGAGCGCGGCCCCTGCGAGATCGCCCAGCCCGGACACGGTCGGCGTCAGGCCGGCTGCGACATCGTATGCCGTCGTCAGATCGACCTGCGCCTGGGCGGCGACGGCGTCGGTCTGGTGCACAGTGCCGTTCACGGTTCCCGGAGGGAAGCCGGTGATCGAGGTCTCGGGGCTGAGTCCGAGATCGCCGTCGAGCACCGAGGGTCCGGTGTTGGTGACCGCCGCGGCTGCCAGCACGGCGAACGGGGTTGCGGTACCGAGGTCGATCGGGCCGTCGATCGTCGTGTCGGCGGATGCCGCATTCGGGGAGGAGACGAGAAGGACGGCGGCGACGGCCGCCGCGAGGATGATGGCGGGTCTACGCGAGGGGAACATGACGTTCCTTCCGTTCAGGA
The DNA here is from genome assembly GCF_023101185.1 of Microbacterium galbinum. Classification (GTDB taxonomy): domain Bacteria; phylum Actinomycetota; class Actinomycetes; order Actinomycetales; family Microbacteriaceae; genus Microbacterium; species Microbacterium galbinum. The sequence continues at coordinate 29,360 of NZ_CP078077.1, read as the reverse complement.
GGGCTCGTCATCGACGGGGGTCAACAGGTCGGCACCTCCCGCCTGTCTATCACCGATATATCAATGCTCCCGATCCGGGCGGAACTGACCACTCAATCGTGACCTGGGCGCTCCCGCGCTCACGGACTCAGCATCCCCATTCCTCCCGCTTCTAGACTGGGCAGCACGGCGCCCGTGCCGAGGAGGACCGGATGGACCACGAATCACTTTCCGACGCCAAGCCCTGGCTGAATGCCTACGCCGAGGGCGTGCCGCACGAGATCGACGAGGTGACTCAGATCCTCCCCGAGATGCTCCGGCAGAGCGCCAAGAAGCACGCGAAGCGTACGGCGCTCGAGTTCTTCGGCGCGCGCACCAGCTACGCCGATCTTGACGAGCGGGTCAGGCGCGCGGCCGCCGGTCTCCGGAGCCTCGGCGTGCGAAAGGGAGACCGGGTCGCTCTCGTTCTCCCGAACTGCCCTCAGCACGTCGTCGCCTTCTACGCGGCGCTGCGACTCGGCGCGATCGTCGTCGAGCACAACCCGCTCTACACGCCGCGCGAGCTGCGCCATCAGTTCGAGGATCACGGTGCGACGTTCGCCATCGTGTGGAACAAGGTCGCCGACACCGTTGCGGCGTTCCCGTCCGACGTGCGCCCGGCGCACATCCTCACCGTCGATCTGACGCGGGCGATGCCGGCCGCGCAACGCCTGGCGCTGCGTCTGCCGGTCCCACGGGCGCGCGACGCGCGCGCGGCTCTGACCGCCAAAGCACCGCGGGGTCGCGGCATCCGCGACTGGGAGAGCATCGAGCGCTCCCGGCCGCTGCCGCGGCGCGCACCCGGCCCCGAACTCGACGACATCGCCCTGCTGCAGTACACGAGCGGAACCACCGGCGAGCCCAAGGGCGCGATGCTCACCCATCGCAACCTCCGCGCGAACGCGATGCAGGGTCGTGCCTGGCTGCCCGGCCTCCGTGAGGGCGAGGAGACGGTCTACGGCGTGCTGCCGCTGTTCCATGCCTACGGGATGACGCTCTGCCTGACGTTCGCGATGGGCATCGGAGCCAAGCTCGTGCTGTTCCCCACGTTCGACGTCGGCCTCGTCTCGACGGCCGTGCGCAAGTCTCCGCCCACGTTCCTCCCCGCAGTGCCGCCGATCTACGACCGTCTGACGCGCGCGGCATCCCGCGACGGCCTCGATCTCTCGACCGTGCGATTCGCCATCTCGGGGGCGATGAGCCTGCCTGTGTCGACGGTCGCACGCTGGGAGGAAGTCACCGGCGGACTCCTCGTGGAGGGCTACGGGATGACCGAGACCTCGCCCGTCGCCCTCGGCAACCCCGTCGGCCCGTCGCGGCGTCCCGGAACCGTCGGAGTCCCGTTCCCGAGCACGACCATCCGGGTGGTCGATCCCGACGATCCGCAGATCGACGTGGCAGCCGGCGATCCGGGCGAGTTGCTCATCCACGGGCCGCAGGTGTTCTCGGGCTATTGGGGGCGCCCGGAGGAGACGGCCGAGACCCTCCTGCCGGGAGGCTGGGTGCGCACCGGAGACATCGTCACCGTGTCGGAGGACGGCTTCGTGACGGTGGTCGATCGCCGTAAAGAGCTCATCATCACTGGAGGATTCAACGTCTCGCCCAGCGAGGTGGAGGAGGCGCTGCGGTCGCACCCGGACGTGGAGGATGCCGCGGTCGTGGCTCTCCCGCGCGGCGATGGTGCCGAGATGGTGGCGGCCGCGGTCGTGCTGCACGCCTCGGCGGCGATCGAGATGGAGGCGCTCCGGGACTACTGCCGCACCCGCCTCGCGGCCTACAAGGTTCCGCGACGGATCGTGCCGATGGACGATCTGCCCCGGTCGCTGATCGGGAAGGTTCTCCGGAAGGACGTCCGTCAGCGGATGCTCCAGGAGGAGATCTAGCGCGACGGGGGATGAGCCCTCTCGAGTCGTCTGCCCCACGCAGGTCTTCTCGAGAGGGCTTCACCGTCCTCCCGGACGGTGGGGAGGCGGCGATGAAAACTCGCTGCTCTCTCTTGGGGCTGATTCCCCAGTCCTCAGCCCCTGTAGCCCCCGCTACGCATATCAGAATATCCCGAAATTGTCTTGTCCGCCATTTGGGGGACAAACTTTTTTGAAAGTCGTGATTTTCCGGGGTCCCTACCGCCTCGAGCGGATGCTTCCTAAGGTGGAGTCATGGACAGATCGATCGTGTTTCCGGGGCAGATCGCCATCGCGCAGGGCCACCGCGTCGAGGTGACCGAGCAGCTCGATCCGCTCAGTGGCGAGACGCTCGCGATCGCCGTTCGCGATCTCGAGACGAACATCCGCTATTGGCTCGTCGAAGAGGCTGCCGGCGTCGATGAGGTGCGTTGGCTGGGCAGGGTGCTGGATTGCACGATCGGCGTGTCGTCGACCGGCTCGCGCACGGAGCTGCGTCTGGATGTCCGCGGACCGGGTCCGGTCGGCGCGAAGGTCGCGCTGCGCGAGGCGGATGCCGCAGCCGACGCCGCCAAAGCCGAAGCCGACCGCTGGGGCGGATCCGATCGCCCGCCGCCCGTCGAGGAGTCCGAGCGCTTCTGGTAAGTGGACGACCCTCCGGCGCATGGGTACTCATCGGAAGTCCCGCGAGCGGTGGGAGAGGCCGGTGCGCAGATCGTCGAAGGCATCCGCGAGCACATTGATGACCCCTTCCTCGGATCGTTCGAGGATTCCCCGGATGATCAGTGCGGGGGAGTCCCGAGCGACCCGGCGGTAGCGGTTCCAGACGCCCGCCGAGCAGATGATGTTGACGAGTCCCGTCTCGTCTTCGAGATTCACGAAGGTCACGCCCGCCGCGGTCGCCGGTCGCTGGCGGTGGGTGACGAGGCCGGCGACCTCGACACGGCGGCCCGTCTCGTGGGTGCGCAGATCGGCGGAGGTGAGCACGCCGCGCTCGCCCAATGCCGCGCGGAAGTGCAGCATCGGGTGGTCGTCGGTCGAGACCCCGGTGGCCCACAGATCGGCGGAGAGGCGTTCGTAGCTGCTCTGATCGGCGAAGAGGGGAGGCTGCACAGACACGCTGGTCCCCGGCAGGAAGCGGGAGCGGTCATCGGCTGCCGCCCCCGCGAGCCAGATGGCCTCTCGGCGTTCCAGACCGAGGCAGGCGAATGCCCCGGCGGTCGCGAGCGCCTCGAGCTGCGCGGCCGTGGCATCCGTGCGCCGCACGAGATCGTTCAGATCGCGATACGGGCCGTGCGCCTCGCGCTCCGCGACGATCCGCTCGGCCATCGGCACCCCGATCCCACGCACCCCGCTGAGCCCCATCCGCACGGCGTAGCCGCCATCGCGACGGTGGGCCTCGGATTCGTCCGGGGCATCGCGGTCGAAGCGCAGCGTCGGCGGCTGGGGCATGACGCGGCAGGAGTCGCGGCCCGTCGGCATCCGGCCCTCTGCTCCGGTGAGCGGTTCGAGCGTCTCGGTGGCCCCGGAGACCTGCAGATCGGGGCGGCGCACCTCCACGCCGTGCCGACGGGCATCCGCCGTCAGCGTCGCCGCGGAGTAGAACCCCATGGGCTGCGAACGCAGGAGGCCGGCGAGGAAGGCAGCGGGGTAGTGCAGCTTCAGCCAGGAGCTGGCGTAGACGAGGAGGGCGAACGACAGCGAGTGCGACTCCGCGAAGCCGAAGTTCGCGAACGCCTGGATCTGCGCGTAGATGCGATCGGATGCCGCTTCATCGAGTCCGCGTCGTGCCATGCCCGCGTAGAGCTTCTCGCGCACCTTCTCGATCTTCTCCAGGCCCCGCTTGGATCCCATCGCCCGACGGAGCAGGTCGGCCTCGTCGGCGGTGCAGTCGCCGACCGCGGTCGCCATCTGGATCAGCTGTTCCTGGAAGATCGGGATGCCCAGGGTGCGCTTCAGGATCGGCTCGAGATCCGCGTGCGGATAGGGGATCGGGAAGTCGACGGGCGCCTCACCTCGGGCCGCGCGTTCCCTGTTCTCCTCGTCGACCCTGTCCTTCGCCATCTTGCGCTGCACGAACGGGTGCACCGCCCCGCCCTGGATGGGGCCCGGACGGATGAGGGCGATCTGGATCGCGAGGTCGTAGAAGCTCCGTGGTTGCAAGCGGGGCAGCAACCCGATCTGCGCCCGGGACTCCACCTGGAAGACACCGATCGAGTCGGCGCGGCAGAGCATGTCGTAGACGCCGGGCTCCTCCTTGGGGAGGGTCTCGAGCGTCCAGAGCTCGCCCGTCGCCTCGTGGATCAGGTCGAAGCAGTGCTGCAGGGCCGCCAGCATCCCGAGACCCAGCAGGTCGAACTTGACCAGGCCCATGAACGCCGCGTCGTCCTTGTCCCATTGGATGACGGTCCTGTTCTCCATGCGTGCGTGCTCGACCGGAACGACCTCGCCGACCGGACGTGCCGTGAGCACCATCCCGCCCGAATGGATGCCGAGGTGGCGCGGCGCCTTCATCAGCTCACCGGCGTAGGCGAGAACGCTCTCGGGGATGTCGTGCCCTTCTGCGGGCTCCAGCCCGGCACCCCAGCCGTCGACCTGCCGCGACCACGAGTCCTGCTGTCCCGGGGAGTGCCCGAGCGCCCTGGCCATGTCGCGCACGGCGTTCTTCGGCCGGTACTGGATCACGTTCGCCACCTGTGCGGCGCGCTCCCGGCCGTACTCGGCGTACACCCACTGGATGATCTCCTCCCGGCGTCGCGAGTCGAAGTCGACGTCGATGTCGGGCTCCTCCTGACGGGTGGTGGCGAGGAACCTCTCGAAGGGCAGCCCGTACAGGATCGGGTCGACGGCGGTGATCCCCAACAGGTAGCAGACCGCGCTCGCCGCGGCCGACCCGCGCCCCTGGCAGAGGATGCCTCGGCGACGGGCCTCGGCGACGATGCCGTGAACGATGAGGAAGTAGCCGGGGAAGTCCTTCTCCTCGATCACGTTCAGTTCGCGTTCGATCCGACTCCGCCCGGCGTCGTCGATGCGGGGGTACTTCGAGGGCACGGCATCCCAGACGAGTCGGCGCAGCCAGCTCATCGGGGTGTGACCCTCGGGGACCTTCTGCCGGGGGAGGGCGGGGCGGGCGAGACGCAGGGGGAAGGCGGATGCCGCGGCCAGCTCGAGCCCCGAGGAGATGGCTCCGGGGTACCGCCGGAAGCGCGCCGTCATCTCGGCGCCGCTGCGCAGATGCGCGCCCCCGTGCGCGGGGAGCCATCCATCGAGCTCATCCATGCTGCGTACCGCCCGGACCGCGGCGACGGCCTCGGCGAGCGGCGCCTGCTGCGGGGCGGCGTAGTGCACGTTGTTCGTCGCGACGACGGGGAGGTGCATCCGTCCCGCCAACTCCGCGAGCACGTCGTTGCGGCGGGTGTCGAGCGGATCTCCGTGGTCGAAGAGCTCGACGGCGACGTGCTCTGCGCCGAAGAGGTCGACGAGGTGCTGCAACGGCGCCCGGGCGTCACCGCGTTCGAGCCCCTGACGCACCGCACCTTTGCGGCATCCGGTCAGGATGGTCCAGTGGCCTCCGGCGCTCGCCGCGAGCTCGTCGAGATCGTAGACGGGGCGGCCCTTCTCGCCGCCCCGCAGCTGCGCGGCGGTGATGACTCCGGAGAGCCGGTGGTAGCCCTCCATCCCGCGGGCGAGGACGAGCAGGTGCTCGCCGGCCGGATCGGGCGTGCCGCGTTGCGGGGCCGGGAGATCGAGCGACAGTTCTGCTCCGAAGACGGTCTGCAGCCGGACGTCCATGAGCTCGGCGACCTCGGCGAAGCGCGCGGCACCGTAGAAGCCGTCGTGGTCGGTGAGCGCGAGGGCGCTGAGTCCGAGGCGCTCGGCCTCGATCAGGAGCGCCTCGGGGGAGGACGCGCCGTCGAGGAACGAGTACGAGGAGTGGGCGTGCAACTCTGCGTAGGGCACGGCGTCATCGGGGCGCGGCACGGACGACGGCGGGATGCTCTTGCGTCGCCTGCTCACCGGGCCCGGATCGGCCCGCGCCCCGGAGGGCTCGGCGCTCGCGGGCGGTGGCTCGCCGCTCAGGGTGCGAGCCAGCTCGCCCCACTTCAGAGGCGGGTTGTGGAAACCCATCAGCGGTAACGCCCCTCAGCCCACCAGCGCCCACCGGCGCAGAACACCAGCCAGGCGCGATCCCGGTCGTCGATGACCTGGAAGCGGTGTCCCTTCTTGCCTCCGCCCGATGCCCAGCGGCGCTCGTGCACGGGCCAGGGGCCTGCCCACGCGTGCACGGCGGTGCCGTCGATGAACGCGGGATCGGAGGAGAGGGCTCCGCGCTCGTCGATGCGGATCGCGGCACCGTCGGCTCCGGTGACCCCGAGGGGACGGGGCGGGCGGAAGACCTCGGCGGGAAGCGGATCGGGCAGGCTCCCGGGCCAGGGGGATGCGGGGTCGCGCGGAGCGACCGCGCGCTCACCCCAGGGAGTGAGCACCTGGCGGTCGGCGAGCCACCGTCCGCCGGCGAGCGCGGCGGTGACCACGCCCTCGTGCCCCAGCATGGTCTGCACGCGAGACACGGCGTGGTGCAGGCGTTCGTCCGTGCCGGAGCCGAAGAGCCCCGGCTGGTGGTGAGCGGCGTCATCGACCGCGACCGGCACGATCCGCACCGCCGAGATCCCGCCGAACGCCCGTGCCTCGTCGACGGGATCCTTCGCGGTCTGCGCCGCCAGCGCCTCCAGCTGCCAGCGCACCCGGTCGACCAGGTCGGAGGCGTCGAAGCACGAGGGGTGCAGCCACGGTCGGGAGAACACCTGCCCGTTGTCGTCGGTCAGGTCGATGCGCACCTCGGTGCAGACGACGGATGCCTCGCCCAGCGCGAGCATTACCGCATCGGCCGTCTGCCGCACGGCGAAGGCCACCTGATCCGCGCCACCCAGTGGGGTCTCGAACTCCACGCTCCGCATCAGTTCGGGGTCGGGAGGGCGGGGCGCGAGGCGCTGCGAGTCCGCGCCCGCGGCCAGCGCCCGGAGACGGGCGCCGCGCTCGCCGAAGCGATCGCGCACGTCGACGGGGCCGAGGGCGGCGAACTCTCCGAGGGTGCGGACCCCGAGGCGGAGGAGGAGGCCGGTGATCTGCTCGTCGCGCAGCACCTGCACGGGGAACGGCGCGAGGAACTCCCGTGCCTCACCCGGCGGCACGACGGTGCAGCGCTGCGGCCCGCGGGCGGCGGTCTCCGCGGTGAAGGGGCCGTCGCCGACGCCGATGCGCACCTCGGGGAACCCGGCCTCCGTGAGCTGCGTCACGAGCCAGGCCGCGGCAGCCTCCTCGCCGCCGTGATAGCGGGAGATCCCGCGAGCGCGGAGCACCGCGAGTCCCGGTCGCAGCAGCGTGACGCCGGGGGCGTGCTCCTCGATGAGCTGCAGTACGGGGAGGAAAGCACGCTCGTCGCGGTCGGGGTCGTGGGGGAGTACGCGCAGGGAGGAGAGGCGCCCCTGCGCCTCGCGACGGCGCTGCCCGACCCGCACTCCGTGCTCGCGGGCGGAAGCGGTGCAGGCGACGACGATGTTCGCCTGCATCAGGGCCGTCGGCGGGTGCGGGAGCGCGTCGCCCAGTGCGGCGCGCAGCGGCCAGTCGGGGAACCACAGCACCAGGACGCGGAGAGGGGCGCTCATCCGGCCTCCGCCCAACGGAGGAGCTCGGGCGCCGGCGCAGGGCTCTGCGTGCGCGCGGGCAGAGAGGGGAGCGCGGCGAGCTCGGTCGTCACGGACTCGAGCGCACCGTCACGCCCGGGCAGTCGCACGCGAACGCTGGAAGCGAGCGGACGTCGGCGGGTCTGCGCGGTCACGGTCACCGTGCGGTCGGACAGCAGCCCCCAGCCCGCGCCGAGGCCGTTCCACTGCGGGTCGTGCACGCGGATGGACCCCTCGCTCTGCGGCCAGACGCCGGTGACGAGCAGCGTGGAGCCACGATCGCGCAGCCGGGCGCTCAGCCGGGAGACGTCGGCGTCGCGCAACCGTGTTCCGGGGTGCACGGCGATCAGCGGCACGACTTCGGCGAGGGCGGAGGTCGCGGCGAACCAGCGATCGCCGGGATCGGGCACCAGGATCAGCCGGTCGAGATCGATTCCGAAGCCCGCGGCCGCCTCGACGCCGAGCGTCGGCATACCGACGACGGCGCACCAGTGCCCTTTCTGCGATGCCGCGCTCAACAGGGCGAGGACGAGGCTCGGCGAGGGGGAGAGCGTGTACGCGGTGCCGGCGAGGAGGCCTTCGTCGGGGAGGATGGAGGAGAGGGCGGGGTCGAGCGGCAGCACCGCCTGGTCGCTGCGGCGGCGCTGCATCCGACTGATCTCGCGGCGCAGACGAAGCACCTCTCCCGCACGCGCATCGCTGTTCGGAGAGAGCGCGGTCACCGCATCGAGCCCGATCCCCATGGTTTCCATCCTCGAACGAATATTCGAATTAATCAAGTGATGGAGTCGATGCTAATTCGTACATCGGACATTGCACGAACGGGCGTCCGGGCGGCAGGCCGAGGTTATCCACAGCGCCCCGCGGGACGGAACCGGAATCTCCTAGCCTTCCGGGATGGATACGCGCTTCGCCCTCGTCGGGCTCGTCCACCTCATGCTGCTCGGCATCGGCGGGTGGCTGCTCGTCATCGACGCGCGCACCCACCGCCTGCCCGATCGCATCGTGCTCCCGACCCTCGCGGGACTCCTGCTGCTCGCACTCGTCGATGCACTCGCGACCGGCGACCGGGCGCCGTCGATCCGCGCGCTCCTGGGCATGATCGTGCTCGGCGGCTTCTACGCACTGCTGCGTCTGCTGAGTCGCTCGGGCATGGGAGGCGGCGACGTGAAGCTCGCGGCCGTGATCGGCCTGGTGCTGGCCTGGCACGGATGGACGGCCCTCGCGGTGGGCGCGGCATCCGCTTTCGTGCTCGGCGCGCTGTACGCCCTGGGGCTCATGGCGCTCCGGCGGGCCGATCGCACCACGCGCATCGCCTTCGGTCCCTGGATGATCGTCGGTGCGGTGCTCGGCGTCCTCGCCGTCTGACCCGGACCCGCCGGTTCTCCGCCCGAAGGTCGGAGCGCGGCGATAGGGTGAGGGCATGGCACTCGCACGACTTCACGGCGGCCCGCTGGACGGGCAGATCATTCCCCTCGGCGACGCGGACGACAAGCTGATCGTCCCCTACAGCGAGACGCAGGTGGTGTACAACCGTCGCGGCGAGCCGCAGAACACCGGCTCCGACGACGGCCCCACCGAGATCGACTACTGGTACGACGAGTCCCTCGAGGACCTCACGTCCAACGATGACTGAGCCGTCTCGCACCGTCGAGGTCGAGCGCAAGTTCGACGTCGACGATGCGACGCCGCTCCCTCGCTGGGACGCGATCCCCGGAGTCGACACCGTCACGGACGGTGAGTCCCGCGACCTCGACGCCCAGTACTTCGATACGGCCGACGGGGCGCTGTCGCGCTCCGGAGTGGCGCTGCGTCGACGCACCGGCGGTCCCGATGCGGGCTGGCACGTCAAGGGTCCGCGCGAGGGCGACGGCCGGCTCGAGCTGGGATGGCCGCTCGGAGACGGCGAGGGAATCCCGGATGCCGTCGCCGCCACGGTCGCTCGTTGGGCCACCGACCCGTTGACGCCCCTGGCGCGCATCCGCAATGACCGGACCGCGTATCTCCTCACCGGACCCGACGGCGTGATCGCCGAGTTCGTCGACGACCGGGTCCGCGCCACCGACCTCCGCCAGGGGGTCGAGCGCGCGTGGCGCGAGTGGGAGATGGAGCTGGGGCCGGCCGCGCCCGCGGACGCCGACGGTCGCGAGGCTTTCTTCTCCGCGGTCGAGGCCGCGGTGCGCACGGCCGGCGGGCGCGACGCCTCTTCCGGATCGAAGCTCGCCCGCGCACTCGGCTTCTGAGCCTTCGCAGAGGTCGCGACACGGCACAACCCCCTTCCCCCGGGAACAGGCCGCGTGCTTGAGTGACACCATGAGCCGTCCCGCCGTCCTGCGCTCGCTGCAGACGATCGTTCCCGACACCGTCATCGCGCAGGACGCGGTGAGAGACGTCTTCGCGCAGCAGCCCGGTCTCGGGCGGCTCGCGCAGCGGATCGTCACGGCATCCTTCGACGGCTCCGGCATCGACACCCGACACACCGTGATCGAGGAGTTCTCGCCGCTGCACGAGACGGACGAGCCCGTGTTCTTCGCCCCGGCGACGCGCCAGTTGCTCGCGCCGGGCACCCGGGCGCGCAACGACATCTACGTGCGCGAGTCGACGAGGCTGTTCGTGGAGGTCGCGCAGCGGGCGATCGAGGAGGATCCCGACCTTCAGGCATCCGATGTGACGCACGTGATCACCGTCTCGTGCACGGGCTTCCATGCCCCGGGACCCGAGTACGAGATCGTGCGCGCCCTCGGACTGGCCGACAGCGTGCAGCGCTTCCATTTCGGTTTCATGGGCTGCTACGCCGCCATGCCGGCCCTGCGCGCGGCGAGCCAGTTCTGCTCGGCGGATCCGGATGCCGTCGTCCTCGTCGTGAGCGTCGAGCTCTGCACCCTGCATCTGCGGTCTTCCGAAGACCCCGACACGATCGTCGCGACCTCGCTGTTCGCCGACGGAGGGGCGGCCGGTATCGTCACGGCCCGCCAGCTGCCGTCGGAGGTGCCGGCGCTGAGTCTCGACCGTTTCCACACGGCCATCGCGCCGGAGGGCGAGAAGGACATGGCCTGGACGATCGGTGACGAGGGCTTCGAGATGATCCTCTCGACCGCTGTGCCGCAGATCATCGGCGAGACCATTCTCGGAGCGCTGCGCCCGCTGTACGTCGGGGAGCACGACATGTCGATCGCGTTCGAGGAGGGCGCGATCGGCGAGCGGGTCGCGCACTGGGCGATCCATCCCGGGGGACGCAGCATCCTCGACCGGATCCAGGAGCGTCTCCATCTGAGCGACGCACAGCTGCACCCGGCGCGCGCCGTGCTGCGCGAGAACGGCAACATGTCGAGCGCCACCATCCTGTTCGTGCTCAAGCGCATCCTCGAGGAGGAGGGCGCGCAGCGCGGAGATCGTGTCGCGGCGATGGCCTTCGGCCCGGGGCTCACCGCGGAGAGCGCGCTGATGACGGTCGAGACGCCGCGCGGTCATGGCGCCTGACCTCCGGGAGCGGGCGGTCGGCCTGCGAGAGCTCATGGACGACCCCGAAGCCGATCTGCGGATGCTCGAGCGCACGTATCGGCGCTTCGCGGTCGTCAACGCGCTGGTGTCGCGACCGGGGCTGCTCTATCGGCGGCACGTACGACCGCGCGCACGACGCGGCGAGGTGCGCATCCTCGACATCGGGGCGGGCGGGGGAGACCTCTGCCGGTATCTGGCGGGACGCCTTCGACGAGAGGGGCTGTCGGCTCGGATCACGGCGCTCGACCCGGACGAGCGGGCGATCGACTGGGCGCGCGCCCATGACGGCACGGCCGGGGTCGAGTACCGATGCGCAGACAGCGCGACGCTCGCGGATGCCGGAGAGCGGTTCGATATCGTCGTCTCGAACCATCTGCTCCACCACCTCGACTCCGCCGAACTCACGGCTCTCCTCCGCGACAGCGAGAAGCTGGTGGAGCCGGGTGGCGTCGTCGCACATCAGGACATCGCGCGGGGACGCGCCGCCTATGCGCTCTACGCCGCGGGCACGGCGCTGTTCGCGAAGAACCTCCTCGCGGACTCGTTCATCCGGATCGACGGCCTGCGCAGCATCCGCCGCTCCTACACCGCGGCTGAGCTCGACGCGGTGACCACCGAGGGGTGGCGCGTGCGATCGGCGCTGCCGGCTCGGCTCGAACTGCGGTGGGAGCATCCGCTCGGCTGAGCAGGCACGGCCGCCATACGCACGAAGGCCCGGTCGCGCGAGCGCGGACCGGGCCTTCGTGGGCGGCGCCTTCGAGAGGCGCGCGGGTGATCAGAAGTTGATCATGTGTCCTGCGAGGCCGTGGAAGCCCTCCTGCAGTGCCTCCGACAGCGTCGGGTGCGTGTGCACGTTGCGCGCCAGCTCGAGCGCGGTGAGGTCCCACTTCTGGGCCAGCGTCAGCTCGGGCAGCAGCTCCGAGACGTCGGGGCCGATCATGTGGGCGCCGATGAGTTCGAGGTGCTCGGCGTCGGCGATGAGCTTGACGAAGCCGACCGGCTCACCGAGGCCGTGCGCCTTGCCGTTGGCCATGAACGGGAAGCTGACGACCTTGATGTCGCGCCCCTCGTCCTTCGCCTGCTGCTCGGTGAGGCCGAACGACGCCACCTGCGGCGAGCAGAACGTCGCGCGCGGCATCATGCGGTAGTCGCCGAGGGTCATGGTCTCGGCGTTGCCGATGGTCTCGGCGGCGACGACACCCTGGGCCTCGGCCACGTGGGCGAGCTGCAGCTTGGCGGTCACGTCGCCGATGGCGTAGATGCCCTCGACATTGGTGCGCATGTGGTCGTCGATCGCGATCGCGCCGCGCTCGGTGAGCTCGACACCGGTCTTCTCGAGGCCGAAGCCCTCGACGCGCGGGGCGAAGCCGATCGACATGAGCACCTTCGAGGCCTCGATCGAGCCGGACTGGCCGTCCTTGCCGGTGTAGGTGACCGTGACGGACGAACCGTTGTCGACGACCGTCTCGACCTTGGTCGAGGTGAGGATGTCGACGCCGTAGTTCTTGTACTGCTTGGCGATCTCCTTCGAGACGTCGGCGTCCTCGTTGGGGAGGGCACGGTCGAGGAACTCGATGATCGTGACCTTCACGCCGTAGTTCGTCATGACGTAGGCGAACTCCATGCCGATCGCGCCGGCACCGACGATGACGATCGATTCGGGGAGCTCGCGGCTCATGATCTGCTCTTCGTAGGTGACCACGTTCTCGCTGAGCGTGACGCCGGGGAGCAGGCGCACCGTCGAACCGGTCGCGATGATGACGTTGTCGAAGGTGACCTCTTCGGTCGTGCCGTCGGACTTGGCGACCGAGATGGCCTTCGGGCCGGTGAACGTGCCGCGGCCGTCGTACTCGGTGACCTTGTTCTTCTTCATCAGGAAGTGGATGCCCTTGACGCGGCCGTCGGCCACGACACGGCTGCGGTCGAACGCCTTGCCGTAGTCGAGCGAGAACTCGCCCGAGATGCCGAAGAAGTCGGCCTTGTGCTTCAGGGTGTGGGCGATCTCCGCGTTCTTCAGGAGGGCCTTGGAGGGGATGCAGCCGACGTTGAGGCAGACACCACCCCAGTACTTCTCCTCGATGATGGCGGTGGACAGGCCGAGCTGCGCGCTGCGAACCGCAGCGACGTATCCACCAGGACCTGCACCGAGGATGACGACGTCGTAATGAGGCATGCGTTAAGCCTATCGCGCCGCGGAGTCGTCGGAACCGGCCGGCGAGGCGCTCCGGCGACGCCGGGAGAGGATGACGGCGAGCGTGATCCCCGCGGCGATCACCAGGATGCCGAGGACGACGAGGATCCAGATCCAGGCCGGTGAGGATGCGGTGTCCGCGGGTTCGTCGGCCGTGAGGGTCGGCGTCGCGGTGGGCGTTGCGGTCGGGGCGGGGGCGAACGACGAGGAGGACGACTCAGTAGGGGCGGGCGTCGGTTCGGTGGTCGGCAGGGTGCTGTTCGTGACCGTGAAGGTGAACTCCTTCGCCGTTGGATGCCCGTCGCTGGAGACCACCCGCCACTGCACGCGGTACAGGCCGGAGGCAGCCTCGGCGAGCAACGGCTGGGTTACGGTCGCACCTTCGACGATGGGGTCCCCGTCGGACACGAGATTCTCGTTCGCGTCGAGAACCCGCACTTCAGTTCCGTTCCCGCCGCTGATCAGGTCAGCGCTGAACGTCAGGACGATCTCCGAAGGGAGCACATCAATCGTCGAGTCCGCCGCTGGAGACGAGGAGATCAGGTCGTCATGCGCCGAAGCCGACAGGGGCGCGAAGAGCACGAGGAAGGCGGCGAGAAGGGCCGCGGCGAGAGCGAAGGGCGCGGTCGAGCGCCGGATGATGGTGGTCTGCACCCCACCACCCTAGGAATATCCGGTGTGCGATGCCTGAATGTGGGAATCGACTGTGGATGCGGCTCCCGCGGGGGGCTCGGCATCCGATAGTCTGGACGATCAGGAGGGCAAAGTGACAGACAGCGAGAGCCGACCGGCCGCAGAAGCGGCGATTCACCGATCCGGCGAGCAGAAGCACGACGTGACGCAGACGTTCGGGCACGATTCCGACCTGTCGTTCGTTCCCTTCGGCGTGGAACTGACCGAGGTCGAGCAGTCGGCGATCGCCGCGCTTCCCTCCGGATCCGCGTTGCTGCTGGTGCGCTCCGGCGCGCTGGCGGGTGCACGCTACCTCCTCGACACCGACGTGACCACGATCGGGCGTCACCCCGAGGCCGACATCTTCTTCGACGACGTGACGGTCTCACGTCGGCACGCCGAGGTCACTCGGAACGGCGCGGCGTTCGAGATCATCGATCAGCGGTCGCTGAACGGCACGTACGTCAACGGCGAGCGGTTCGACCGTAGCCCCCTGGTCGACGGAGCAGAGGTGCGCGTCGGCAAGTTCCGGCTGAACTTCTTCGCCTCTCCGGTCGACCGCGCAGCGGCCAACGCCTGATGGCGGCTTCCCCGGCCCGCGAACGATCTGCGTCCGCGGGTCTTCTGAGCATCGGTCAGGTCCTCGCACGTCTGACGCCCGATTTCCCCGATCTCACCTCCAGCAAGCTGCGGTTCCTCGAGGTGCAGGGGATCGTCACCCCCTCGCGCACGGAGTCGGGCTACCGCAAGTTCTCGCAGGCCGACATCGAGCGCCTGCGTCTCGGTCTCACGCTCCAGCGCGATCACTACCTTCCGCTGAGCGTGATCCGCGAGCAGCTGGACGAGGCGAGCACGGAGTCCGCAGCCATCGCGCCTCCGCCGTCGATCACCCCGACGCCGCGCCGCTACCGCCGTACCGAGCTGCTCTCCGCGGCGGGTGCGGGCCCTCAGCTGCTGAACGACGCGATCAGCACCGGCGTCATCACCGCGCAGGAGACATACCCCGAAGCCACGGTCGCCCTGCTGCGCGGATTGGTCGCCCTCGACCGCCACGGCATCGAGCCGCGGCACCTGCGCGCACTGCGTCAGGGGGCGGACCGCGAGGTCGCTCTCATCGAGTCCGCGCTCTCCGCGCTGCTGCGGCGGACCGACGCCGCATCGCGCGCCAAGGCGAGCGAATTGGCGCCGGAACTGGCGTCGAAGATCGACGAGGTCCGCGGGCTCTTCGTCAAGGAAGCGCTCACGCGCGTCCTTTCGTAACGAACTGATTGCGACACACCTTCGCGGTGTCGCGGATGTCGTTGCCGCCCCGGGGGTGCTGCTCTAGCGTGGAGGTAACCGTTCCAGGGAGGATTTGAAATGAATGCGGATGAGCTCACAGGCGACCCGCGGTTCGTGCCCGAACTCCTCTTCACCGACGGTCTCCCGGCGATGGACGACGAGGTCGGATACCGCGGAGCGGTCGCCGCTCGTGCCGCCGGCATCACCTACCGCCAGCTCGACTACTGGGCGCGCACGGAACTGGTCGTCCCGACCGTCCGCGGCGCCAGCGGGTCGGGCTCGCAGCGTCTCTACGGTTTCCGCGACATCCTCGTGCTCAAGCTCGTGAAGAGCCTTCTCGACACCGGTATCTCGCTGCAGCAGATCCGCACCGCGGTCGAAGAACTGCGTCGCGCCGGCATCCGCGATCTCGCCGGCACCACGCTCATGAGCGACGGAGCCTCGGTGTACCTCTGCACGTCGAACGACGAGGTCATCGACCTCGTCAGCCGCGGCCAGGGCGTGTTCGGCATCGCCGTGGGCAAGGTGCTCCGCGAGGTCGAGTCCACCCTGGTGGAGTTCGACCCCACGGCTCCGGACCCCGTCGACGAGCTGGCCAGCCGCCGCTCGAAGCGCTCCGCCTGACTCGCCGTCCGACCGGACACAAGAACGGCCACCCTCGTCGAGGATGGCCGTTTCTCATGTCTGCGAGGCGTTACGCCTGCTGTCCGGTCTCGGGGACCGGGATGCGCCCCGTGCGGATGATGCGATCGAGGAGCTGATCGAAGTCGGCGGCGAGTTCCTGCGCCGAGTCGCCCGGCCAGATGTGCAGCGGCTTGGCGGCGCCCTGCGCCTGCTGGAGCGACGTGCGCTCGGGGAGCTGGGGGGAGAGGACGAGCGGTCCGAACATGTCGCGCAGTTCCTTGATGCGGAACTGGTGCTCGATCGACTGCGGGCGCACGCGGTTCACGACGATGCCCAACGGCTGCAGACGGGGGGAGAGTCCGCGGCGGATCTCTTCGATCGCGCGCAGGGCGCGGTCGGCCGCGGCCACCGAGAACAGGCCGGGCTCGGTGACGACCATCACACGGTCGCTCGCGGCCCAGGCCGTACGCGTGAGGGCGTTGAGCGACGGCGCGCAGTCGATGAGAACGAGGTCGTAGTCGGCCTCGACCGCCGCGAGGGCCTCTTCGAGCTTCCACACGTCGCGCACGCTGGGGTGCGGGCCGTCGAAGTTGATCGCCGACGGGCTGCCGATGAGCACGTCGATCGTGCCGGGGTGCACCTTCGCCCAGCCGCTGGAGGTGATCGCCTGGCGGACGACCTTCTCCTTCGGGTTCGCCAGGACATCGGCGATGTTGAGTCGTCCTGCCACCTGGATGTCCATGCCGGTGGACACATCGGACTGCGGGTCGAGGTCGACGACGAGAGTACGGACGCCCCGGGCGAAGGCCGCTGAGGCCAGGCCGAGGGTCACGGTCGTCTTGCCGACGCCTCCCTTGAGAGAGCTGACGCTGAGTACGTGCACGGACTCCACGTTACCTTGCCCTAGTCTGGGGGGACACTCAGCCCCGCCCCATGTGCGTGCATCCACGCGCACATCGAGCTCCCAGAGGTGTGCATGTTCCAGAAGATCCTTGTGGCCAACCGCGGCGAGATCGCGATCCGTGCCTTCCGCGCGGCCTACGAAGTCGGAGCCAGGACCGTCGCGGTCTTCCCGCATGAGGATCGGGGCTCCGTGCACCGCCTCAAAGCGGACGAGGCCTATGAGATCGGCGAGCGTGGGCATCCGGTGCGCGCGTACCTGAACGTCGACGAGATCATCCGCGTCGCGCTCGAGTCCGGCGCCGACGCGATCTACCCCGGCTACGGCTTCCTGTCCGAGAACCCGGAGCTGGCCGAGAAGGCCGCCGCCAACGGCATCGTGTTCATCGGTCCGCCCGCCGCCGTGCTCGAGATGGCCGGCAACAAGGTCGAGGCCAAGCGCCACGCCGTCGAGGCCGGCGTGCCCGTGCTGCGCTCGACCGAGGCATCCGCCGACGTCGAGGCGCTGGTGTCGCAGGCCGCCGATATCGGTTTCCCCCTCTTCGCGAAGGCCGTGGCCGGCGGTGGAGGGCGCGGAATGCGTCGCGTCGAGAGCGCCGCCGAGCTCGCCCCCGCACTCGCCGAGGCGATGCGCGAAGCGGACAGCGCCTTCGGCGACCCGCGGATGTTCCTCGAGCAGGCCGTGGTGCGTCCCCGTCACATCGAGGTGCAGATCCTCGCCGACAAGACCGGTGAGACGGTGCACCTCTTCGAGCGCGACTGCTCGGTGCAGCGCCGTCATCAGAAGGTCGTCGAGATCGCCCCGGCGCCGAACCTCGACGACGGCATCCGCACCGCCCTGCACGGATACGCCGTCGCCTTCGCACGGTCGATCGGGTACGAGAACGCCGGCACGGTCGAGTTCCTGCTCGAGACCGCGGGTGAGCGGGCGGGTGAGGTCGTCTTCATCGAGATGAACCCGCGGATCCAGGTCGAGCACACGGTCACCGAAGAGGTCACCGATGTCGACCTCGTCCAGAGCCAGATGCGCATCGCCTCCGGTCAGACGCTGGCGGAGCTCGGCCTGCAGCAGCAGAACCTGCAGCTGCGGGGTGCGGCCCTCCAGTGCCGGATCACGACCGAGGATCCCACGCAGGGCTTCCGCCCGGACACGGGGAAGATCACGACGTACCGATCGCCCGGCGGCGCCGGCATCCGTCTCGACGGCGGAACGGTGCACCAGGGAGCGCAGATCAGCCCCCACTTCGATTCGATGCTGTCGAAGCTGACCTGCCGCGGGCGCGACTTCCCCGCGGCGGTCGCTCGTGCGCGTCGTGCGCTGGCGGAGTTCCGCATCCGCGGCGTCTCGACGAACATCCCGTTCCTGCAGGCGCTGCTCGACGACGACGCCTTCGTCGCCGGTGACCTCAGCACCTCGTTCATCGACGAGCGTCCCGAACTGCTGCGCGGACGGGTGTCGAAGGACCGCGGCACCAAGATCCTCAACTGGCTGGTCGACGTTACCGTCAACAAGCCGAACGGTGCGCACCCGGGAGCCGTCGATCCCCGCACGAAGCTGCCGGCGATCGACCTCACCGCCGAGCCGGTGCCCGGCTCGCGTCAGCGCCTCCTCGAACTCGGACCGGAAGGGTTCGCGGCCGAACTGCGCGCGCAGAGCGCGCTGGCGATCACCGAGACCACCTTCCGCGATGCGCATCAGTCGCTGCTCGCCACGCGCGTGCGCACGAAGGACCTCGTCGCGGCCGCTCCCTACGTCGCTCGACTGACACCGGGCCTGCTCTCGGTCGAGGCATGGGGCGGGGCGACCTACGACGTCGCGCTCCGGTTCCTGGGCGAGGACCCCTGGGAGCGCCTCGACAAGCTGCGTGCGGAACTCCCGAACGTGGCGATCCAGATGCTTCTCCGCGGGCGGAACACGGTCGGCTACACGCCGTACCCGACGGCCGTCACCGATGCCTTCGTGGCCGAGGCCGCCGCGAGCGGTGTCGACATCTTCCGCATCTTCGACGCCCTCAACGATGTCGAGCAGATGCGTCCGGCGATCGCGGCGGTCCGGCGCACCGGAACGGCGGTCGCGGAGGTCGCGCTCTGCTACACGGGCGACCTGTTGAATCCGGCCGAGGACCTCTACACGCTCGACTACTACCTCGGCCTCGCCGAGAAGATCGTCGATGCCGGGGCGCACATCATCGCCATCAAGGACATGGCGGGCCTGCTGCGTCCGGCAGCCGCCGCGAAACTCGTCTCCGCGCTGCGAGAGCGCTTCGATCTCCCGGTGCACCTGCACACGCACGACACCCCGGGCGGGCAACTCGCCACGCTCCTGGCCGCCAGCGCCGCCGGTGTCGACGCGGTGGATGCCGCATCCGCTCCGCTGTCGGGCACGACGAGCCAGCCCTCGCTGTCGGCGCTGGTCGCCGCGCTCGCGCACACCGACCGCGACAGCGGCATCGATCTCGCGGGCGTCTCGGATCTCGAGCCGTACTGGGAGGCCGTACGGCACCAGTACGCGCCGTTCGAGTCGGGTCTCCCGGGGCCCACGGGGCGCGTATACCACCACGAGATCCCGGGTGGTCAGCTCTCGAATCTGCGTCAGCAGGCCAAGGCGCTCGGCCTCGCCGACGACTTCGAGCTGATCGAGGACATGTACGCCGCCGCCGACCGGATCCTCGGTCGCGTGCCGAAGGTCACGCCCTCGTCGAAGGTGGTCGGCGATCTCGCCCTGCACCTCGCCGCGGTGAAGGCCGACCCGGCCGATTTCGAGGCGAACCCCGAGAAGTACGACGTGCCGGACTCGGTCGTCGGCTTCATGGCGGGCGAGCTCGGCGACCTGCCGGGCGGGTGGCCGGAGCCGTTCCGATCGAAGGTGCTCGCGGGACGCACGGTCCGCGTCGGGTTGACCGACCTCACGGCCGACGACGAGTCGGCCCTCGCGGGCGACAGCGCGACGCGGCGGGCGCGTCTGAACACCCTGCTCTTCCCGGCGCCGATGCAGGAGTTCAGCCAGATGCGCGAGCTCTTCGGCGATCTGTCGGTGCTCGACACCAGCGACTACCTGTACGGCCTCGTCGCGGGGCAGGAGCACCTGGTCGAGATCGACCGCGGAGTGCAGCTGTACGTCGGACTCGAGGCGATCGGCGACGCCGATGACCGCGGCATCCGCACCGTGATGACGACTCTCAACGGCCAGCTCCGACCGGTGTTCGTGCGAGATCGCGCGATCACCGTCGACGCCCACGATGTCGAGAAGGCCGACACCTCCGTTCCCGGTCAGGTCGCCGCTCCGTTCTCGGGAGTCGTCACCCTGAAGGCCGAGATCGGGGCTACGGTCCGAGCCGGTGAGCCCGTCGCGTCGATCGAGGCGATGAAGATGGAGGCAGCGATCACGGCGCCCGTCGACGGTGTCGTCGAGCGCCACGCGATCTCGTCGACGCAGCAGGTTGACGCCGGCGATCTTTTGGTCGTCATCCGTCCCGCGCACTAACCTTGTCCGGCGGGGGCAGCGCACGATGCGGCGCGCCCTCGCCTGCGCATGCTTGGAGCGAGACAGTGACCCCGAAGAACACCCCTGATCACCGCGAGGACGACGCGATGGGGGTGCTCGACGACGCCGCGTCCGTCGCGACGACCGGCATCGGCATCCTCGGAGGAACCGCCCAGGTGAGCGTCGTCATGCCGCAGGAGCACGATGACGATCTCGCCGACGAAGAGGTCATCGACGGCGAGGTCGACGAGGCCGTCATCGCTGACATCGTGCTGGAGGATGCCGTCATCGCGGTGTCCTCCGCACCGATCGCCGCCGCCGTCGAGGAGGTCGTCGCCGAGCCCGAGCCCGCCCGCGTTCCCGAGCCCGCCCGCGTTCCTGAGCCCGCTCCCGAGCCCGAGCCCGAGCCCGAGCCCGTCGTGGTGCCTGCTCCCACCCCCGTGAAGGAGACCGCTCCCGTGGAGAGCCCGAAGAAGTCCGTCGCACCGCGCACCGCTCCGCCGGAGGTGACGCTGACGTCCAAGCGTCTCGGCGATCTGAGCGGCGCCAATCGCGAATCCGCCGATCTGCTCACGACCGACCGGTTGCTCGATCCGCATCGCGTGACGAAGCCCGAACCCGAGGGCGCCTGGAGCCACCTGCTGTACTCGATCTCCGGCCGACGGATCAACATCGGCGACGGGCGTCGCGCGCGCGAGCGCAAGGCGCTCTCCGCTCGGATCGCCGCTCCGCTGCCCGGCGGAGCCCGGTTCGTCCCGGTGCTCTCCCGCAAGGGCGGGGTGGGGAAGACCGCGATCACGGCTCTGCTGGGCATGGCGCTGGCGGATGCTCGTGACGACCGTGTCATCGCGATCGACGCGAATCCCGACCGGGGAACGCTCGCCGATCGGATCGTGCGTCCGCAGCACACGAAGTCGGTGCGCGATCTCGTGCGCATCCACGATCAGGTGACGGGGTACCACGACATCTCGGCGGTCGTCGCACGCGATGCGACGCGGCTCGACGTGCTCGCCTCGGACACCGATCCGCGCATCGCCGAAGCGTTCAGCGACACCGACTACCGCGACGTGGCGGATCTGGCCGCGCACTACTATTCGTTGGTTCTCACCGATACCGGAACGGGCATCGTGCACTCGGTGATGGCGGCCACGCTCGATCTCGCCGACCGCATCGTCATCGTCTCGGGCCTCAGCGTCGACGAGGCGCGTTTGGCGTCCGAGACCCTGACCTGGTTGGAGACGAACGGGTTCGAGGATCGCGCGCATGAGGCGATCGTCGTGCTCAACCACTCCACGCCCGGCACGCCGCTCGTGCGGGTGAACGAGCTGGAGGCGCACTTCGCCTCCCGTGTCCGCAGCGTGGTGCAGATGCCCTACGACGCGCAGCTCGCCGCCGGCGGCGCCATCGTGTTCGCGAACCTGCAGCCCGAGACGCGTCTCGCAGCGCGTCAGCTCGCCGCGCTGCTGGTCGAAGGACTGCGGACGGAGGTATCCGCATGACCGTCCGTGAAATCCGGATCTTCGGCGATCCCGTGCTGCGCACCGTGTGCGCACCGATCGACGAGATCGACGACGGTGTCCGCGCTCTCGTGACCGACCTCGTCGAGACCGTGGAACTGCCCGGGCGCGCGGGCGTCGCGGCGCCGCAGATCGGTGTCGCGCTGCGGGCGTTCAGCTACAACATCGACGGCGACATCGGCTACGTGATCAACCCCGTCCTCACCGAGGTGCGCGGAGAGCCCGTGCCCACGGGGGAGGGGTGCCTGTCGGTGCCGGGCCTCTGGCACGACGCGCTGCGGTACCCCTGGGCTCGCGTCGAGGGCATCGATCTCGACGGCGCGCCGGTCGTGCTCGAAGGAGAGGGACTGCTCGCGCAGGCTCTGCAGCACGAGACCGACCACCTCGACGGCAAGCTCTACCTCTCGCGTCTCGATCCCGAGACGCGGCGCACGGCGATGCGCCAGGTGCGCGAGAGCGACTGGTTCTGACGCCGGTACCTCCTTCTCCGAACGAGAAAGCCCTCTGCGCGACGTGCGCAGAGGGCTCTCCGGTTCCGGAGGGGCGATCTCGGGAGAGCTCAGCCGCCGATCGCGACGTTCGTCGTCGACACCGGCTCGTCGTAGATCGCCGAGATCTCGTCCGCGAAGTCGTTCATGATCACGTTCCGCTTGATCGAGAGCTTCGGGGTGAGGTGGCCGGATGCCTCGGTCCACTCCGACTCCAGCACGGTGAACTTGCGGATCGACTCCGCGCGGGAGACACGGGCGTTGGCGGCATCGACCGCTCGCTGGATCTCGGCACGCACGGCATCGTTCTTCGCGGCATCCGCGAGCGTCATGTCAGCGGCGAGGCCGTTGTTGGCGAGCCACGTCGGCAGCATCTCCGAGTCGAGTGTGACGAGCGCCGAGATGAACGGCTTCTGGTCGCCGACGACGACGACCTGACCGATGATCGGGTTCGCGCGGATCGGGTCCTCGAGGGCCGCCGGGGCGACGTTCTTGCCGCCGGCGGTGACGATGATCTCCTTCTTGCGACCCGTGATGGTGAGGAAGCCCTCGGAGTCGAAGCTGCCGATGTCGCCGGTACGGAACCAGCCGCCCTCGCTGAACGCCTCGGCCGTCGCCTCCGGGTTGTTCCAGTACTCCTTGAACACGTTGATCCCACGGACCTCGATCTCGCCGTCGTCGGCCAGGCGGACGCCCACCCCGGGGAGCGCCGGGCCGACCGTGCCGATCTTCGACTTGTCCGCGAGGTTCACGGTCGCGGGGGCGGTCGTCTCGGTGAGGCCGTAGCCCTCGAGGATGACGACGCCGAGGCTGTGGAAGAAGTGCCCGAGGCGCGGCCCGAGCGGGGCGGAGCCCGAGACGGCGTAGGCGACGTTGCCACCCATCGCCTCGCGCAGCTTGCTGTAGACGAGCTTGTTGAACAGGGCGAACTTGAGCTTCGTGCCGAAGGGGATCTTCTTGCCCTCTTCGACGAGCTTGGAGTGCTCGATCGCCACATCGGCGGCCGCGCGGAAGATCTTGCCCTTGCCGCCGGCCTCGGCCTTCTGCTCGGCGGAGTTGTAGACCTTCTCGAACACGCGGGGGACCGCGAGCAGGAAGGTCGGCTTGAACGACCCGAGCGCCGGAAGGAGCTGGCGGGTGTCGGGCTGGTGACCCGTGCGCACGCCGGCGTGGATGTCGAGGATCGAGATGAATCGCGCGAACACGTGAGCGGTGGTGATGAAGAGGAGTGTCGAGGCGCCCGGCACCTGCACGACCTCGTCCAGCGCCTTGGCGGAGTTGCGTGAGAGCTCGACGAAGTTGGAGTGGGTGAGGACGCAACCCTTGGGGCGACCCGTCGAGCCCGAGGTGTAGATGAGGGTCGCGATGTCCGAACCCACGGCGAGCGACCGGCGACGTTCGATCTCGGCATCCTCGACCGACGCGCCCTGGGCGGTGAGGGTGTCGATGGCGCCGAGGTGCAGCTGCCAGACCTCGCGGATGAGCGGGAGGTCGCCGCGCACCTCGTCGACGCGGGCGAAGTGCTCGGGCGACTCGACGATCAGGGCGATCGCTCCGGAGTCCTCGAGGATCCACTGGATCTGCGACGGCGAGCTCGTCTCGTAGATCGGCACCATCACGGCGCCGGCGTAGAAGAGGGCGAAGTCGACGAGCGTCCACTCGTACGTGGTCCGGGCGAGGAAGCCGACCTTCTCGCCGGGCTGGATGCCGGCGGCGGCGAAGCCCTTCGCCAGCGCGATCACGGCGGTCTGGAAGTCGGCGGCCGAGATGTCGCGCCATCCGTCCCGGTCGGGGACGGCGAACAGAGCGCGGTCGGGAGTGGCGCGGACGCGTTCGACCAGGAGGTCGGCGACGTTCGCGTCGGGGTCGGCGGGGACGACGGCGGGAACTTCAAACTGGACCACGGCAGCTCCTTCGGTACCGGTCGGGTACGGGTTCCTCCCGAGTCTAGGGCATGACACCGGGTCGCACACCTGGTGGAACTGGGTCGCTTCCCGAGGCTTGTTCCTGGGAAGTTTCCGGCGGAGAGCGATCACGGCGCTAGACTCACGACGGTGTTCTACTGGCTGATGAAGTACGTCGTGATCGGCCCCGTGGTCAAGGCGATCTTCCGTCCCTGGATCGTGGGCCGCAAGAACGTGCCCGCGAGCGGTGCGGCGATCCTCGCCAGCAACCACCTCTCCTTCGCCGACTCGATCTTCCTGCCCCTGGTCATCGACCGGAAGATGTCGTTCCTCGCGAAGAGCGACTACTTCACCGGGCGCGGTCTCAAGGGATGGGCGACCAAGTTCTTCATGAGCGCCACCGGACAGATCCCGATCGACCGGTCGGGTGGCAAGGCCTCCGAGGCGTCACTGAACACGGGGCTCCAGGTGCTCGGCGGGGGAGACCTGCTCGGCATCTATCCCGAGGGCACGCGCAGCCCCGACGGAACGCTCTACCGCGGACGCACCGGCATCGCGCGGATGGCGCTGGAGGCGAAGGTTCCCGTCGTGCCCGTGATCATGGTCGACACCGATACGGCGATGCCGATCGGGCAGAGGCTGCCACGGATCGTGCGCGTCGGAATCGTGATCGGCGAGCCGCTCGATTTCTCGCGCTACGCGGGGATGGAGAACGATCGGTACATCCTCCGTTCCGTCACCGACGAGATCATGGTCGCGCTGCAGCGGCTCGGGGAGCAGAAGTACGAGGACGTCTACGCGTCGACCGTGAAGGACCGTCTTCCGGTCCGCGTCACACGACGTTCCTGACGCCGACGACGCGCCGCAGGACCACTAGGCTGGGAGGATGCTCCCGCACGATATCGACGCCCTGGACGCGTGGCGCTCGCTCCCGATCAAGCAGCAGCCGCAGTGGCCCGACGCCGAGCGCGTCGCCGAGGTCTCTCGACAGATCGCGGCCCTGCCGCCGCTGGTTTTCGCCGGCGAGGTCGACAACCTCCGCGACCGTCTCGCCCGCGCGGCTTCCGGCCGCGCCTTCCTGCTCCAGGGCGGTGACTGCGCCGAGACGTTCGCCGGTGCGACCGCCGAGCAGATCCGCAACCGCATCAAGACGGTGCTGCAGATGGCCGTCGTGCTCACGTATGGCGCCTCGATGCCCATCGTCAAGATGGGCCGTATGGCCGGGCAGTTCGCCAAGCCCCGCTCGAGCGACTCCGAGACCCGGGGCGATGTCACGCTGCCGGCGTACCGGGGCGACATCGTCAACGGCTACGACTTCACCGAGGGCTCGCGCCAGGCCGACCCGGGACGCCTGTTGCAGGGGTACCACACGGCGGCATCGACGCTGAACCTCATCCGTGCGTTCACGCAGGGCGGGTTCGCCGACCTGCGCGAGGTGCACTCGTGGAACAAGGGCTTCGCGCAGAACCCGGCGAACCAGCGTTACGAGCGCATGGCGGCCGAGATCGATCGCGCGATCAAGTTCATGGAGGCGGCCGGCGCCGACTTCGACGAGCTCAAGCGCGTGGAGTTCTTCACGGGCCACGAGGGTCTGCTCATGGACTACGAGCGCCCGATGACGCGCATCGACTCGCGAACCGACACGCCGTACAACACGTCGGCGCACTTCCTCTGGATCGGGGAGCGCACGCGTGACCTCGACGGTGCGCACGTCGATTACTTCTCGAAGATCCGCAACCCCATCGGGGTGAAGCTGGGGCCGACGACGACGCCCGAGACGGCTCTCGAGCTCATCGACAAGCTCGACCCGAACCGCGAGCCGGGACGCCTCACTTTCATCACGCGCATGGGCGCCGGAAAGATCCGTGATGCGCTTCCGCCTCTCCTCGAGGCCGTGCGCGACTCGGGCGCGACCCCGCTGTGGGTCACGGACCCGATGCACGGAAACGGCATCACGACGCCGACCGGATACAAGACGCGTCGTTTCGACGACGTGGTCGACGAGGTGCGCGGGTTCTTCGAGGCGCACCGCGCCGTCGGCACGTTCCCCGGCGGCATCCACGTCGAGCTCACGGGCGACGACGTGACCGAGTGCCTCGGCGGATCCGAGCACATCGACGAGGCCGCACTGGCGACCCGGTACGAGAGCCTCTGCGACCCCCGCCTGAACCACATGCAGTCCCTCGAGCTGGCGTTCCTCGTCGCCGAGGAGCTCGAGAAGCGCTGACACCGCATCTTCGACCGACGAAGGCCGGACCCCGGATTCCGGTGGTGCGGCCTTCGTCGTCGTGTACCTTCGTCCAGGGAACGGCGGATGCCGAGGCCGGGGATCTAGAAACCGCTGCTCTTGATCTGAAGAGTGACCTGAGCGCCCTTCCGGCGTTCGGACTCGGGTGCGGGGTCCGTCCCCGACACCTCCGTGAAGTCATTCGGGAACGCATTCCAGATGACGTTCCATGTGGGTTCGAACCCAGCATTCCGAAGGGTCTGCGCGGCCTCATCACGGGTCATCCCCGTCACATCGGGAACCGGGAACAGTTCCGGCCCCTTCGAGACGATCAGCTGGACGGTGTCACCGGGGCGCCAGTTGCCCTCTTCGGCGCGGTCGGAGACGCCGATCACGATGTCCTTATCGACGTCCGAGCTGAAGACGTACGACGACTCGCCCACGATCAGGCCACGCTCGGTCAGGGTCGAACTCGCTTCGCTGACGGACATCCCCGAGACATCGGGGAAGGCGCCCGCCGAGATGTAGAGCTCGATCGTGTCGGCCTCGAAGAGGTCGCAGCCCTCAGCGCAGGCGTAGGCCTCGCCGCCGGCACGCGGGGTGGCGAAGGCGTTGATGACGATGCCCTCGGCGGCATCGGAGAAGAGCACGACGGTCGTCTCCGCGACGTTCACGTTGATGCTCGCGAGATAATCGCGCGCATCCTCCTCCGCTCGCCCGTTGAGAGTCTCGACCGTGTGCGGAGTCGGTCCGGCGGACACGATCACCGACACGACCGCTCCCTTGTCGAGGCGCTGGCCCTCACCGGGATGTGTCTCGATCACCGTGCCCGGCTCGACGTCGAGCGAGAAGCGGTCCTCCTGTCGAGGGGAGAAGCCGTCGGCGGTGAGTGCGTCCGCCGCCTCGTCGTAGGTCATACCCGCGACGCCGGGAACCGCCACGAGCGAGCCGGGTCCGGAGCCGAACCACCAGCCGACGCCGCCGGCGAGCACCGCGAGCAGCAGGACGAGAGTGAGGAGGAACGCGCCGCGTGCGCGCCGTCGCGACGCGCGCCGCCGCAGGAGCGTGGCGTTGTCGACGGTCTGCGGCACGGGGGCGACGGGATCGGTGACGGCCACCGTCGCGGGCATGACCTTGGTGAGATCCCCGGAGTCGCTCGCGGATCGCACCGGAGGCGAGGTGGTCGCCGCGGCGGGGGAGACGCCGAGCTCGCGCTCGATCTCGCGCAGGCGGTCGAGCATCTGCTTCGCGTCGTCGGGGCGTTCGTCGGGGGACTTCTCGGTCGCCCACAGCACCAGTTCGTCGAGTTGCTCGGGCACGCCGGGGTTGCGGGCGCTGGGGCGCGGAACCGACTCGGTCGCATGCTGGAAGGCGATCTGCATCGGCTGCTCGCCCTTGTACGGCTGCTCGCCGACCAGCATCTCGTACAGCATGATGCCGAGGGCGTAGATGTCGCTGCGCGCGTCGGCGGTGCCCCGGGTGACGAGTTCGGGAGCGAGATACGCGATCGTGCCCAGGAGTTGCTGACCCGTCGCCGTGTTGGCAGTGGTCGCACGAGCGAGCCCGAAGTCGCCGATCTTGATACGACCGTCTTCGGCGAGGAGCACGTTCTCGGGCTTCACGTCGCGGTGGACGATGTTCGCCCGGTGCGCGGCGGACAGCCCGGACAGCACGGCATCCATGATCGTGATCGTCTGCGTGATCGTCAGACGCTTCTGCTCGCGGAGGAGTTCGCGCAGCGTGATGCCCGGAAGGTACTCCATCACCAGGTAGGCGAGTTCGCCGTCCTGCCCCTGATCGAACACGTTCACGACGTGCGGATCGGCCAGCCGAGCGGCGGACCGGGCTTCCTGGATGAACCGGCTCTGGAACGCCGAATCGTCGCTGAGGTGCGCGTGCATCACCTTGAGAGCGATGCGGCGCTCGAGGCGCAGATCGGTCGCGACGTAGACGGTGGCCATGCCGCCGCGGGCGATGCGCGCACGCACGCGGTATCGGCCGTCGACAAGCCGCCCGATGAGGGGGTCGGCTTGCTGGTTGGACGTCACGTCAGAATTCTATGGAGAACTGCCTGAAAGGCCGGGGAGCGCCTCACCCCTGAGGGCAACCCGATTTCAGAACGCGCGGTCACTGATACAGGGCGAGCCAACGGTGGGCCGCTGTCTCCCACTGTCCGTAGCGGAGCGGGAAGGCCGAGATCTGCACGGCCTGGGCGGCGTCCGTGAACGCCATCGACTCCCAGCCGGGAACGTCGAGAAGCCCTCGGGTCGTCCGACCGTTCGGATCGCTCGGGCCGCCGTAGAAGACGCGCGTGCTGCGCTCCGCATCCCGGATCTGCTCGGGCGTGCCCCAGCCGGTGCTCGGTCGCTGTTGGAAGATCCCGAGCGAATCGCGGTCGCCCCAGTCGAGGTTGCGCAGGTCGGACTCGACCATCCCCGTCGCCAGTGCGATCGCGATGCCGTGATCGGAGACGCCGAGTTCGCGCCCGATGCGGATGATCAGTGCGGCGTTGGCCGCCTGCTCGGGGGAGAGGTCGGCGGACTTCTGCGCGGGCGCGGCGTCGACGGTCGCGGGAGCCGCAGCAGGTGCGGGCGCCGCTGCCGGGGCCGAGGCGCCCACGGAGAGGCTCTGGCCGGGGTAGATGATCGAGGATCTGTCGAGCCCGTTCGCGGAGAGGAGGGCGTCGAGCGGGATGCCGTGGCGCTGGGCGATGGCGAAGAGGGTGTCTCCGGCGGCGACCGTGTAGGTGGCGGGCGCGGTGGCGGGAGCCGGCGCGGGGGCCGGTGCCGGCGCGGCAGCGGGTGCTGCCGGGGCGGATGCGGAGACGGAGAGGCTCTGCCCGGGATAGATGATCGAGGATCTGTCGAGCCCGTTCGCGGAGAGGAGGGCGTCGAGCGGGATGCCGTGGCGCTGGGCGATGGCGAAGAGGGTGTCTCCGGCGGCGACCGTGTACGTCGCGGGAGCGGAT